>NZ_FNEZ01000018.1 GCF_900100375.1 Flavobacterium noncentrifugens
GTAGGGAAATTAGCAACTTTTGGAGCATTAATGGCAATCGTCAAAGTTTGTCCAACAGCACATTGCCCGGCATTGGGTGTAAAAGTATACGTCGCCCCAACGGTATTGCTAAATGCAGATGACCAGGTTCCAACTACACCGTTTGGTGAAGTGTTTCCAATTGTGACTGCATCGCCGCTACAAATGTTCAAAGGTGTTGGAAAATCAGCAACTTTTTGAGCATTAATAGAAATGGTCAAAGTTTGCCCTGTCGCACATTGTCCGGCATTAGGTGTAAAAGTATAAATTGCACCAACTGTATTGCTAAATGTTGATGACCACGTTCCGACAACGCCATTTGGTGAAGTGTTTCCAATTGTGATTGCATCGCCGCTACAAATGTTCAAAGGTGTAGGAAAATTTGCAACCTTTGGAGGCGCAATCGCAATCGTCATAGTCTGTCCAACAGCACATTGCCCGGCATTCGGAATAAAAGTATAAGTCGCACCAATTGTATTGCTGAATGCAGATGACCACGTTCCGACAACGCCATTTGGTGAAGTGTTTCCAATTGTGATTACATCGCCGCTACAAATGTTCAAAGGTGTTGGGAAGTTGGCAACCTTTGGAGGCGTGATAGCGATGGTTAAGGTCTGTCCGGTCGCACATTGCCCAGAATTTGGTATAAATGTGTAAGTCGCCCCAACAGTATTGCTAAATGCAGACGACCAGGTTCCGACAACCCCGTTAGGTGAAGTGTTTCCAATCGTGATTGCATCGCCGCTACAAATATTCAAAGGTGTTGAAAAATTGGCAATTTTTGGTGGCGCAATGGCAATCGTCAAAGTCTGCCCAACCGCGCATTGCCCGGCATTTGGAGTAAATGTGTAAGTCGCGCCAACGGTATTGCTAAATGCCGATGACCAGGTTCCCACAACGCCGTTTGGTGAAGTATTTCCAATTGTGATTGCATCACCACTGCAAATATTCAAAGGTGTTGGGAAGTTGGCAACCTTTGGAGGTGTGATAGCGATGGTCAAGGTCTGTCCGGTTGCACATTGCCCGGTATTTGGTAAAAATGTGTAAGTCGCGCCAACCGTATTGCTAAATGCAGATGACCACGTTCCGACAACCCCGTTAGGTGAAGTGTTTCCAATGTTGATAATGTCACCGCTACAAATAGTCAAAGGCGTCGGGAAGTTGGCAACCTTTGGAGGTGTGATAGCGATGGTTAAGGTCTG
>NZ_FNEZ01000017.1 GCF_900100375.1 Flavobacterium noncentrifugens
AGACTTGACTTGTTATCACCAGTTATTTCGATTGAATAATTATTTTGAGGAAATATTGCCATTGTTTAGGATTTCTCTTTAAATGTCGCACAACGCTTGGCCTGTAACCGCAGTTGCTGATGCAAGCGGACTGAGTATTCTCTGCCAAGATAAAACTTTCTTCGTGAAAATGGACGTTCTGTAAACCGAAAATCAGCAATTGCGGTTAAAGGCGGTTATGAGATGGTTTGATGCTACAAAAGTTTTCTTTTCTTCGGGCTTTGGCGATTTGAAAAGAATGAAATAATTTCAATCGTATTATTTTTTACTCTATAATACAAAGTGTTATGCTTTGAAACTACAACTCTGCGGATTTCCTTTTTGATGTCAGATGACTGAAATAGATTTGGATTATGGGAAAGTAGAGTTAGCGTTTTTTCAATCTCCGAAGCAAGATTCCTTAATTCTCTTTCTGTCCAATTTTTTTCAAGATATTCAATTGTCTTTTCTAACTCACGTAAAGCAAAATCTGTCCAAAAGATTTTATAGCCATTTGTCATAAAGTTGTCTTGCTTTTGAATGTGAATTTAGTTTTCCATCTTCTGCGTCTTGCAATCCTTTTTCAACGGATTGCTTTTCAGTTTCAGATATAGAATTCCACCAATCTTTGTTCTCTTGCTTTTTCAAATCGATAATTTTATTTAGCACAGACAAATCTTCAACAGTTGACAGCCATTGAATCAATTCTAATTTTTTGCTTTGTATATTTAATTCAGCTTTAATATTCAAAAGAATTACTTTTTCAAAAGTACATTTTAATTCCGAATGTTGAATGTAACGCGATGTTAAAAACTATCTCATAACGTTTCGCGCAACGACGCATGCGCGTAAGAGCGAACTGAGTTCTCTCTGCTAAGATAAACTTTCTTCGTGAAACTGAACGTTCAACTTACCGAAAACCAGCGTGTGCTTCGTTGCGCTGTTAGGCGTTGTTGTTTTATTTGAATGATTTAAAAGTTTCCCAACCTTCGTCTTTTCTGTTGTAACTCGTTAATTCGTATTTTTGGTATTTTGCTTGCAATTTTTCCAATCTCGAATTAAATTCATCTACATTTTTTGAATATAACACGTATTCTCTAAATCCTGAAGTTGTAATAACCGTCGAAACAATTGAATTTAAATCATTTTCAAATATTTCGAAAATATCATCTTCCAAGTCATTTAACTCCGGCTCACTTTCGGCATTTGGTAATCCCTTTTCATCGGGCCTTAAAAGTTTGAACGCAATTCCACAACTTGTTGAATAGTTTATATTTCCTGCAATTTGATTGAGACCATCATTTTTTCTAATCAGCATCAAATTACCATTATTATTCCCTTTTAATACACTCCAACTTTCAGGAATTTCTGTTACAGTTTCATTTAAGTTTATTTCTGATTTCTTCCCGAATAATTTGTCTAATATTCCCATTCGAATGTTTATAATGTTGATGATTTACGATTTCGCCCACAATGACGCCTAACGCTTGGCCGCTAAACGACTGGTTGCTGATGCAAGCGAACTTAGTTCTTTCTGCTAAGATAGAATTTCTTCGTGAAAACGAAACTTCCGGAAACCGAAAATCAGCAATCTCGTTTTAGCGGCGGTTGGGCGACGTTACTTCCAATCCAATTTTTCCTTTGTTCACTTTACTACTATCGAACGAATTTGTGAATGTTAAAGAATATTTTTTTTTACCTATTCCGATTTTCTTTACAATTATAAAACGATAGACCGGATAAGTAAACCTTGGAATGACAACACTATCATGGTTTATTTTTAGCAGTATAATTTTATTATTTCTAGTTTCCACTAATTCAGCCATTGAGGTTATCTTATTTTTTTCTATAATCTTATCAAAAAAAATAGACTCAGTCATCGTATCTCCGTATTCTAAATCATCATCTTCAGGCGTTTTTATATCTTTAATTTTCACTTTACTGCCATTCATTGAATTTTCAAAAACGATAAATAGACAATTACTGCAACCATTGCTGTCATATTTATCTTTTTCATCAAGTTCCTTTCGATCATTCAAATAAATTTTTTCATAAGTATGACAGGAAACGAATACCAAACAATTTAAGAGGAATATAAATTTCAATTTATTTACAGGTAATTCCTTAAGTAGTTCTAAAAAAAGAAGTTGTCTGATCATAAGTTCTTTTGTAATGTCGCCCAACGTTTGGCCGCTTCGCGCAGTTGCGAATGAAAGCGAGTTGAGTTTTCTCTGCCAAGATAAAACATTGTTCGTGAAATAAAAATTTCCGGTGAC
>NZ_FNEZ01000019.1 GCF_900100375.1 Flavobacterium noncentrifugens
GGTTTTCATTTTATGACGATTTTTTCAGATATGTTGCCTAACGTTTCGCGGCTTAAGCGAGGTTGCGATTCAAGCGGACTGAGTTTTCTCTGCCAGGATAAAACATTCTTCGTGAAAACAAAATTTCCAGTTACCGAAAACCAGCAATCTCGCTTAGCCGCTGTTGTGTGTCCGTTGCTCTAATCTACAAAAGTTTCTCGCAGAACTTCTTTTACTTTTTTATATTCTTTTTCAGTCAAATTTCCTAAAACTTTGATTATTCGTTGTCTGTCAACCGTTCTAATCTGATCTAAAACAATCCAACCTTTTTTCTTATCGTGATTTATTTCAACTCTTGTTGGATAATTTTTTGAACTGCTTGTCATTGGAGCAACAACTATTGTATTCAAATATTCATTCATTTCATTTGGAGAAACGACAACGCATGGCCGCGTTTTTTGCATTTCACTTCCGATTGTCGGATCAAGATTTACTAAAACGATTTGGTATTGTTTTAAATCCATTCTTCAAGATTTTCGTCTTCAAACGAATCGTTAATCAATAATTTGTCATCTCCGTTTTCGTGCATTTTCTTAAATGCTTTTTCCCAACCATTTCTAGGTTCAGATTTAGGTTTCAAAATGATATAACCCTTTTCAAGAATGAGTTCAACTTTATCTGTAATGTTATATTTTTCTAATAAAGTTTTCGATAAGCGAATTCCTTTTGAGTTTCCAATTGGAATAACAGAAATATCCATAGCAATAAGTTTTAGTGACTACAAAGTTATTACTTTAAATCAAATTTCCAAATATATCGCGATTTTTTCTGCAATGGCACACAACGTTTCGCGGCTTATGCGAGGTTGCGATTCAAGCGAACTGAGTTTTCTCAGCCAAGATAAAACTTTCTTCGTGAAAACAAAATTTCTGCTTACTGAAAACCAGCAATCTCGCTTAGCCGCTGTTGTGCGTTCGGTTGAATTGAAAGAAAAAAGTTCGTATTAAATTCATTTTTTTCTGCGCAAA
>NZ_FNEZ01000016.1 GCF_900100375.1 Flavobacterium noncentrifugens
TTCTACGGCGGTTACAAATGGCCACTAACGTTTCGCGGCTTAAGCGAGGTCGCGATTCAAGCGAACTGAGTTTTCTCTGCCAAGATAAAACTTTCTTCGTGAAAACAAAATTTCCGGTTACCGAAAACCAGCAATCTCGCTTAGCCGCTGTTGTGCGTTCGTGCATTATAATTAGGTTCCAAAATCGATAGGTAATAAATATTTATTTGATGTTTCTACAACTTTTCCGTTTTTCAAAGCTGGAGTAAATTTTATTTTGTTAAAAATTTTAATCATTTCGAATTCTATTACTTTTATCTCTTCTTGTTTTGCGCCTGAAAACCTTAATATATTTCCGTCAAATATTCCTTTCTTGTTAATATGGAAATTAATAAACATTTTACCTTTTCCTCTAATCATTTTATAGACGAATTCAGAATCTCTAATTTGTTTTATAACCAAATCGAGATATTTTTTATTAATGGCATCGTCAACAAATAAAGGAAAAGCTTCTCCATTAACGATGAATTTTGGTTTTTCATCAACTTCTTGCATTGGGACAACCAAAAACTCCGGAATATCTTTGCAATATTCTTGTAAAAATTTTGCGGCACCATAATCATTTAATGAATAGCATTTATAAAGATGTTCACAAGCCAACTCTTTCTCACCTAAATTCCATTCTGATATTGCTAAATTATAGATTGCGCTAACGTTTGTAGAATCAAGTTCAACAATTTTGTTATAGATGGTTTTTGCTCTATTATAATCTTTTACAGAAAATGCTCTTTCGGCGAAAATTGAAAGTCTTTCTACTTCTGAACTCTGCGAAAAAATGCTATTAGAAATTAATAATAAAAAGAATATTTTCTTCATTATGTATTTTAGTTTATTTTGGATACAGAGTTTTTTCGGCATGACGCACAACGTTTTGCCGCTAAGCGAGTTTGCGATGCCAACGAGCTGAGTATTCTCTGCCAAGATAAACTTTCTTCGTGTAGAAACAATTTCCGGAAACCAAAAACCAGCAAATTCGCTTAGCGGCGGTTAGCTGCCGTTTCTATGAGATTATTCCGTAAGTAACTAATAATATTACTACAATTAAAGAACTTAGATAAAAAAATACTTTTGAAAAATTAAAATACCATTTCTTTGGAATTTCACCTCGTAAATAACTGTCGTAATCGCCACTTAACCTAATATCGAAATGCCTAAGATGAATTTTTAAATATTCATTTAATTCGTCAACGATAGAATACATATAAATTATACCTGAAATGATACTCGCGCCGATTGCCGATAGTATAACTGAAAATAAAATTTCTTGGAAGCAATTTGAGTTTTCAGGTTTAAATGCTACTAAAACAGTAAGCATTCCGAAAGAAATAGTGGTGATATGTTTAATCAATTGGACAAGCTTTTCAGCCTTATCTTTTTTCACAGAATTGATTTCGGCAACTAATTTTTGTAAATGTTCTGATTGACTTGAGTTCATGTTTTACGTCGTTTTAAGAAATGGCAGCTAACGTTTGGCCTGTAACCGTCAGTCGCGGATCAAAGCGAACTGAGTTTTCTCTGCTAAGATAGAATTTCTTCGTGAAAATGCATCTTCCGGCTACCGAAAACTCCGCGATTGCGGTTACAGGCGGTTATATGCCGTTTATGTTTAATCAATCATAATGTCGTTTTGCAAAATTTCTTTTTTTATAATTTCAAAATCTTTGATTAAGACTTCGCAATGTTTCTTTTGCATTTTAAGTTCTGAAACTAAATCAGATTTGGCTCCTTGAAAGTTTTGACACCATTCAATATGTTCTAAAAAACTTTCATTATCTTTCTTATGTTTTTCGTAATGATTTTTCATTTTAAGGCGAAATTTTTCGATAATTCTCCAATGTGAGTGCTCTTGCAAAAAGTCAATTTCATAAAATGCGTGATAAATGTCAACAATAGTTTTTTGTTTAAATTCACTAGAAATTTTTATTAAGTCTTCTTTTTCAAAAAAATCAAAAATATTTTTGTTGAGCATTGGACTTAATGTAACATTTCTACTTTTAAAATATTCTTCATCGCTTTTTACATTTAAAAGGTCGTCATAGCCTAAAATATTTTTCTTCAAATATTTGATAATTATATCGTCAATAAATTGAACGAAAATTTCCGATGACCTTTTTAATTTTTGAGTTTTATTGTAGCTTTTTATCAGTTCATTAATAAATAATGTCATAGCTGAACCTCCAATTGAAGAAAGCAAAATTTGTTCATATCCAATCATTCTTTGTAGTTTTTGGCGGTTTTAAATGGCATATAACGTTCCCACGCTAACCGACAGTTGCCGATGAAAGCGAGCGGAGATTTCTCCGCCAAGATAAAACTTTCTTCGTGAAAATAGATATTCCGTGATCGAAAAATCGGCAATTGCGGTTAGCGTGTGTTACCTGCTGGCGCTTACATTGATGGAGGAATATTTTTATAATTGCTTTTTAGAATATTCATGCAATCTTTAAAATCGGGATTCTTGCTTAAAATTTCAATTAAATCTTCATTGAATTTACAGATTCCATTTTCTATATTGTTTAAATCAGATTTCGTTTCAATTTGATTTGATATAATTAATTTGGACTTCTCAATATTTTTAATTTTCACAATGATTAGATCTCTAAAATCGGGCATTATTATTGGTTTTTTTGGTAAAATAAGTTTTTCTCCATTTAATGTATCGATTTGATATTTATAAAAAGATTTCGAGATTTTGTTTTTCTCAACTTTATTTAGCTTTATTGTATCTACGAAATTTATTGCTGGAATTTGAAAGACGCCACTTTCTAAGTTATAATTAAAATTCTGATTAGAAATTGAAAGAGAAAAATTTTCAAATTCTTTTTCGCTATTACCTTTGCAGGAAAATAAGATTACTGATGTAATTAATAAAATAAATTTGTTCATATACGATTTTTTTATGCGCGATCTCGGATGCGCTTGCAGGTAACGTTTCGCGGCTTAAGCGAGGTTGCGATTCAAGCGGACTGAGTTTTCTCTGCCAAGATAAAACTTTCTCCGTGAAAACAAAATTTCCGGTTA
>NZ_FNEZ01000015.1 GCF_900100375.1 Flavobacterium noncentrifugens
ACGTTTCGCGGCTTAAGCGAGGTTGCGATTCAAGCGGACTGAGTTTTCTCTGCCAAGATAAAACTTTCTTCGTGAAAACAAAATTTCCGGTTACCGAAAACCAGCAATCTCGCTTAGCCGCTGTTGTGCGTTCGTGCATTATAATTAGGTTCCAAAATCGATAGGTAATAAATATTTATTTGATGTTTCTACAACTTTTCCGTTTTTCAAAGCTGGAGTAAATTTTATTTTGTTAAAAATTTTAATCATTTCGAATTCTATTACTTTTATCTCTTCTTGTTTTGCGCCTGAAAACCTTAATATATTTCCGTCAAATATTCCTTTCTTGTTAATATGGAAATTAATAAACATTTTACCTTTTCCTCTAATCATTTTATAGACGAATTCAGAATCTCTAATTTGTTTTATAACCAAATCGAGATATTTTTTATTAATGGCATCGTCAACAAATAAAGGAAAAGCTTCTCCATTAACGATGAATTTTGGTTTTTCATCAACTTCTTGCATTGGGACAACCAAAAACTCCGGAATATCTTTGCAATATTCTTGTAAAAATTTTGCGGCACCATAATCATTTAATGAATAGCATTTATAAAGATGTTCACAAGCCAACTCTTTCTCACCTAAATTCCATTCTGATATTGCTAAATTATAGATTGCGCTAACGTTTGTAGAATCAAGTTCAACAATTTTGTTATAGATGGTTTTTGCTCTATTATAATCTTTTACAGAAAATGCTCTTTCGGCGAAAATTGAAAGTCTTTCTACTTCTGAACTCTGCGAAAAAATGCTATTAGAAATTAATAATAAAAAGAATATTTTCTTCATTATGTATTTTAGTTTATTTTGGATACAGAGTTTTTTCGGCATGACGCACAACGTTTTGCCGCTAAGCGAGTTTGCGATGCCAACGAGCTGAGTATTCTCTGCCAAGATAAACTTTCTTCGTGTAGAAACAATTTCCGGAAACCAAAAACCAGCAAATTCGCTTAGCGGCGGTTAGCTGCCGTTTCTATGAGATTATTCCGTAAGTAACTAATAATATTACTACAATTAAAGAACTTAGATAAAAAAATACTTTTGAAAAATTAAAATACCATTTCTTTGGAATTTCACCTCGTAAATAACTGTCGTAATCGCCACTTAACCTAATATCGAAATGCCTAAGATGAATTTTTAAATATTCATTTAATTCGTCAACGATAGAATACATATAAATTATACCTGAAATGATACTCGCGCCGATTGCCGATAGTATAACTGAAAATAAAATTTCTTGGAAGCAATTTGAGTTTTCAGGTTTAAATGCTACTAAAACAGTAAGCATTCCGAAAGAAATAGTGGTGATATGTTTAATCAATTGGACAAGCTTTTCAGCCTTATCTTTTTTCACAGAATTGATTTCGGCAACTAATTTTTGTAAATGTTCTGATTGACTTGAGTTCATGTTTTACGTCGTTTTAAGAAATGGCAGCTAACGTTTGGCCTGTAACCGTCAGTCGCGGATCAAAGCGAACTGAGTTTTCTCTGCTAAGATAGAATTTCTTCGTGAAAATGCATCTTCCGGCTACCGAAAACTCCGCGATTGCGGTTACAGGCGGTTATATGCCGTTTATGTTTAATCAATCATAATGTCGTTTTGCAAAATTTCTTTTTTTATAATTTCAAAATCTTTGATTAAGACTTCGCAATGTTTCTTTTGCATTTTAAGTTCTGAAACTAAATCAGATTTGGCTCCTTGAAAGTTTTGACACCATTCAATATGTTCTAAAAAACTTTCATTATCTTTCTTATGTTTTTCGTAATGATTTTTCATTTTAAGGCGAAATTTTTCGATAATTCTCCAATGTGAGTGCTCTTGCAAAAAGTCAATTTCATAAAATGCGTGATAAATGTCAACAATAGTTTTTTGTTTAAATTCACTAGAAATTTTTATTAAGTCTTCTTTTTCAAAAAAATCAAAAATATTTTTGTTGAGCATTGGACTTAATGTAACATTTCTACTTTTAAAATATTCTTCATCGCTTTTTACATTTAAAAGGTCGTCATAGCCTAAAATATTTTTCTTCAAATATTTGATAATTATATCGTCAATAAATTGAACGAAAATTTCCGATGACCTTTTTAATTTTTGAGTTTTATTGTAGCTTTTTATCAGTTCATTAATAAATAATGTCATAGCTGAACCTCCAATTGAAGAAAGCAAAATTTGTTCATATCCAATCATTCTTTGTAGTTTTTGGCGGTTTTAAATGGCATATAACGTTCCCACGCTAACCGACAGTTGCCGATGAAAGCGAGCGGAGATTTCTCCGCCAAGATAAAACTTTCTTCGTGAAAATAGATATTCCGTGATCGAAAAATCGGCAATTGCGGTTAGCGTGTGTTACCTGCTGGCGCTTACATTGATGGAGGAATATTTTTATAATTGCTTTTTAGAATATTCATGCAATCTTTAAAATCGGGATTCTTGCTTAAAATTTCAATTAAATCTTCATTGAATTTACAGATTCCATTTTCTATATTGTTTAAATCAGATTTCGTTTCAATTTGATTTGATATAATTAATTTGGACTTCTCAATATTTTTAATTTTCACAATGATTAGATCTCTAAAATCGGGCATTATTATTGGTTTTTTTGGTAAAATAAGTTTTTCTCCATTTAATGTATCGATTTGATATTTATAAAAAGATTTCGAGATTTTGTTTTTCTCAACTTTATTTAGCTTTATTGTATCTACGAAATTTATTGCTGGAATTTGAAAGACGCCACTTTCTAAGTTATAATTAAAATTCTGATTAGAAATTGAAAGAGAAAAATTTTCAAATTCTTTTTCGCTATTACCTTTGCAGGAAAATAAGATTACTGATGTAATTAATAAAATAAATTTGTTCATATACGATTTTTTTATGCGCGATCTCGGATGCGCTTGCAGGTAACGTTTCGCGGCTTAAGCGAGGTTGCGATTCAAGCGGACTGAGTTTTCTCTGCCAAGATAAAACTTTCTCCGTGAAAACAAAATTTCCGGTTACCGAAAACCAGCAATCTCACTTAGCCGCTGTTAGGCAACGTATCATTTGGCTTTATTTCTCTTTTTGGCCTTTTTAGTAAGCCACGCTACATATTTTTTATTTTTTTCTGTATATTCCCTCATTCCAGATGATTCCAAAAAAATCATTTTTTCGGCTGTTTTGTTTCCAGCTCTTTTCGAATAATTATCATATCCAGATTTATCTTTAATGGAATCATTAAAATCAAATTGATTTGGATCAATTTCGCCTTTAATTGCATTTGAATAATAATTTTTTGAATTTAGTAAAAGTTTAAAGCGAATTTCGGTTTTGAAAATTCCCTTATACGCTTTCGACTCAGTCTTTATTATTTCATTCGATTTTAGCGTCTGTGACAAATAACTGTTACCACACCACGAATTTTTCCAATACTCAATTGGTTTCCAATCGCCTTCCTTATTTTTTGCTTCTTGAATTATATATAAATGCCAATCCTGTTTTGAAAGTGAAATCGAATCCTTTAAATTATTTGATACAAATATTGAGAAAATCGAATCGCTTGTACTCTCTGCAAAAACACTGAAATCTTTTTGAGTATTTAAATTGAGAATTATGAATTGAGTTTGAATTTTTGAATCCGATACATATTTTTCATCGATTATATTCTCATTCCGCTGCATTTCGACGGTTTGGCAAATTGCAGTTAATGAAAAGAATAAAAAATACAAACTTAAGGTTTTCATTTTATGACGATTTTTTCAGATATGTTGCCTAACGTTTCGCGGCTTAAGCGAGGTTGCGAT
>NZ_FNEZ01000014.1 GCF_900100375.1 Flavobacterium noncentrifugens
TGGTATTGTTCAATGCTGGTGACCAGGTTCCTGTTACACCATTTGTTGATGTTGTTGGCAAAGCCGATAAGGCAGCCCCTGAACAGATTGGTGACACTTGCGTAAATGCTGGTGTTACCGGCGCATTTACAGCAAAGGCAACCGCATTGTTTGAGTTTATCACTAATGGAGCAAAGCCATTTCTCTGGATTGCTGTAACCGTTAAATTATGTCCGGCATTTGCTGCAACAGTTAAATTTAATGTGAACGTTGCTGTTCCTGATACATCTGCAACAAGATTTGTAATCGTTTGAACGGCACCACCAGTAATAGTGGTATAACTTAAAGTTGACGTACTTGAAGCCAATAATCCGGTAACTACAAAAGTTGCAGCAGTATTGTCACAAACCGGAGCTTGTTGGGTAATTCCGCCAAATGTTGTTGGGGCTGTTGCTGTCAATACAGAAGTCGCATTCGAATTCGAAGAAGTATTCGCTCCGCTTACGGCTCTTACTCTGTAATAATAAGTAGTATTTTCTGCAAGACCAGATACTACTTGTGAAGTTCCATTAACCGTTAAATTATTATATCCGGTTACATACGAAGGTGTAAAAGTACCATAACTAACGTTAAGATCATCAAAAGCAACGTTTCCTGCTGTTCTGGTATAAGTAAACCTGAATTGTGAGAAATTTGCCGGCAACGCTGGAGTAGACGTTGCATTGTATAAGACGTCGCGATCAGAATTGTTAAGTGCACTCATACTAATGTTTTCAATAGTGGCCCATGAAGTACCATCAAATCCTTCCACAAGGAAAGTTCCGCCACTGGTTCCGTTGCCTTTTAGATAGAATGCGAGAGAAGTTGCATTTCCGGCAAAAGTCTGCGTCGTTATACGGTCACCTGTAGAATTAAATTGCACGGAGTTTGGAGCCAAACCGCTGCTGCCAGTTGTCGTATAATTTGCTGTTCCTTCTAGCGTTAATCCGTTTAGGGAAGCGGCTGACACATAAGTGTTGAAATTTTCATTAAAACTTCCGCTGGTAGAAGTTCCAAATGTTGACGATGTACTTACATCTAATCTGTAGCTTGCTGCTCCCGGAAGTGCATTCCAATTTGCAGTAAATTGATTTACTCCAACAACTGTTGCAGCAGTTGTAGCTGGCGTACCAAGGTTTGATGTGGTAAACGTTTGTTGCGTGCCGTAAACTGTACCCGTTCCATCGGTTACATATGCTTTATAAAAATAAGGTGTATTTGGCGTTAATCCTGAAAGTCCTACCGAAAAAGCATTGGCAGATAAATTGCTTCCCGCTTGTTTCGTTCCTGATCCATCAGCAAAACCTGTAGAAGTACTGTATTCGATACCATAAGCAGAAATTGCAGAACATCCGGCTGTAGTTGTTGCAGACAAAGTCGCACTAACAGCTGTTACCGAAGCGCTTCCGCCTGTAACTACACCGCTAGCCGTATTGACTCCGGAACCTGAAGCCGTAACATTGAATGCAGCCGCCAATCCGCCACCTGAAATTGAAATCGGCCCGTTATATACCTGAACAGTGGTAGGTGTAAATTTAACCCAAATTACCTGTCCAGATAAAGTCCCCGAATTTGGAACAGATAACGTTGAAGTATAAGTTCCTGTCTCAGTCAATGAAAAAGCATAACCCGTCAAAGCATCCACAGTTAAGGCACTGGTGAGGTTTACGCCATTTATAGCGAAGCTACCTGTTGAAGACGTGTTGATACAGTGGTCTCCGAAAGCAGGTAAAGCAGCGCTTAAGGTTACAGTTGGAGAAACGTTTTGAAGCGTTGTTCCTGATGTTGAATCACTAAAAAGGGTCTCAGTGCCGGAACCATTTTTCGCTTTTACGTGAAAAGTATAAGTTTGGTTGTCTGTCAATCCGCTAACAGTGATCGATGGCGACCATGCTGCTGCAGTTCTCCATACCACGCCTGCGGCTAATGTACCGCCGGTTTGTACATAATTTCCACTTGTTGTTTCCTGGATCGCAAAAAGTGTCGCTGCCGGATTTCCATCCGATGCGCCTAAAGCTACTGTTAAAGCATGAATCGCAGGATTGCTTACAACCGGAGCGGATGGCTTGTTTGCCAAAGTGTAAAAAGTAATCTCTGTTCCATTTACCGCTGCGTTGGTTCCCACTTTTGCATTGGCCCTAAATGAATATTGTGTATTTACTGACAACCCTGAAATTGTGGCAGATACTGCTGTTGCAGAAGTTCCGCTTATGCTTGAAGGTGATCCGGCAACATTTGTTCCGTATGTGTTATCCAAGCCATAATCAAAAGAAGTTGCCGCTGTGGTGCCATTGGCATTGATGCTTGCATTTAAAGTAGCGCCCGTAGCGGTGATAACAGTTGCCGCTGAAGTGGTAACCAACGGCCCTGAAGGGCTCGCCTTCATTGTGAAGTTATTGATTCCCATTGCATCGTCAGAGCTTGTTGCATCCGCATCGACCCATCTGATAAAAAAGCTTGCATTATTAGCAATAGACAAGCCAGAAATCGTAGCCGAAATAGCAGAAGTGTGCTGAATCGAGCCGCTTCCTAAAGCTTGTCCCGGATTTGCATAATCCAAAGCATTGTAATCGACCCATGTTCCGGTAGTCAATGAAGTTGCAGTAGTACTGTACTGGAAATCCAATTGATCGATCCTGTTTGCCGTGCCTATTCTCCAAGTCTCGCCTGTGTAGGCAATATCGATAGAAGTAACCGTTGATCCTGTTGTATTCTTAAAATAAAAACCATAAGTTGGAGCAACTGATCCCGATCTCAAACTTCCCAATGTACGGTCTGTACCAGAAGCCGTACCCAAACTGTAGGTATCGCCACCTGTCCCTGAACCTGTACCTGCTGAATAAGTCGTGTTAGCGCTTGTTCCGCTTTCTACAAAATACCATCCATTTAAATTGGCTGATTTATTGTTTAAAATCCCACCTGTTACAGTCGTGGTTGCCGCCAATCCGAGATCGTCAAAGCTCTGCGAGTAAGTAGAACTCATCGTAGCATAACTGTACTGTTGTGCCTGCGAATTACTCCAAAACATACACATGCATAGCAGCACGGCAAGTTTAAGAATTCGATAATGTAAAAGTTTTTTCATTTTTTAATATTTAATTTGACGTTCCAAAGTTATCATTTTCATATAGATAAATAATGTTTTAATGTTATGATTTTATTAACAGTAGGCTGTCTTTCTTATACGCAATTTATTTCATACTGGTTTTATTTGATAACTGAAGCACCACGCCAACAACAAAATACGCTATAAAACAAAGAAGCCCTTCTGTGGAAGGGCTTCTTTTATTCTCACAGCAAAAGCATCGCCTCTGCATGTTTAATTATCTCTTGATTACACGAAGTGTTTTCACATTTTCACCCTGGGTCACAACCACGTTGTAAACGCCCGATGGATAGTTCGAACCGATGTGCTGTCCTTCAAGTTCCGATACTCCTACCGATCTTGACTCTACTACTTTTCCAAGCATGTCATAAACCCTGAACTGAACCTGGTCTTCGCCTGCCGTGTTTACCCTGATCGCGAAATCTAAAGCAAATGGGTTTGGTGAAGCCACCGCCGTGAATGCTGTTGTTGAAACAGGCGATTCCACTTCGGCTTTGTTTGGTGTGCCACCCGGCGCAAACACCGTACAGGCATCACTAGATACCGACCAGTCGTTCTTGGTATACGTCGATACCCTTACAGAATATCTTCCTCCTGGAACATAACCAGGGATCATGTTAAAGGTAAAGTAGTTCGTAGACCTGTCGATTGTCGTAGCACTGCCTTCTGGCATTTTCGTTACGATGAATTTGTATTGGGTCACTCCCGG
>NZ_FNEZ01000013.1 GCF_900100375.1 Flavobacterium noncentrifugens
AGAGACCGGCGCACGGGTGCGTAACGCGTATGCAATCTACCTTTCACAAAGGGATAGCCCAGAGAAATTTGGATTAATACCTTATAGTATAATTGAGTGGCATCATTTAATTATTAAAGATTTATCGGTGAAAGATGAGCATGCGTCCCATTAGCTAGATGGTAAGGTAACGGCTTACCATGGCGACGATGGGTAGGGGTCCTGAGAGGGAGATCCCCCACACTGGTACTGAGACACGGACCAGACTCCTACGGGAGGCAGCAGTGAGGAATATTGGTCAATGGGCGCAAGCCTGAACCAGCCATGCCGCGTGCAGGATGAAGCATCTATGGTGTGTAAACTGCTTTTATACGAGAAGAAACACTGCTTCGTGAAGCAGCTTGACGGTATCGTAAGAATAAGGACCGGCTAACTCCGTGCCAGCAGCCGCGGTAATACGGAGGGTCCAAGCGTTATCCGGAATCATTGGGTTTAAAGGGTCCGTAGGCGGGCCAGTAAGTCAGTGGTGAAATCTCCCGGCTCAACCGGGAAATTGCCATTGATACTGCTGGTCTTGAATTATTGGGAAGTAACTAGAATATGTAGTGTAGCGGTGAAATGCTTAGAGATTACATGGAATACCAATTGCGAAGGCAGGTTACTATCAATATATTGACGCTGATGGACGAAAGCGTGGGTAGCGAACAGGATTAGATACCCTGGTAGTCCACGCCGTAAACGATGGATACTAGCTGTTGGGTTGCAAGACTCAGTGGCTAAGCGAAAGTGATAAGTATCCCACCTGGGGAGTACGTTCGCAAGAATGAAACTCAAAGGAATTGACGGGGGCCCGCACAAGCGGTGGAGCATGTGGTTTAATTCGATGATACGCGAGGAACCTTACCAAGGCTTAAATGTAGATTGACCGGTTTGGAAACAGATCTTTCGCAAGACAATTTACAAGGTGCTGCATGGTTGTCGTCAGCTCGTGCCGTGAGGTGTCAGGTTAAGTCCTATAACGAGCGCAACCCCTGTTGTTAGTTGCCAGCGAGTCAAGTCGGGAACTCTAACAAGACTGCCAGTGCAAACTGTGAGGAAGGTGGGGATGACGTCAAATCATCACGGCCCTTACGCCTTGGGCTACACACGTGCTACAATGGACGGTACAGAGAGCAGCCACTGGGTGACCAGGAGCGAATCTACAAAACCGTTCTCAGTTCGGATCGGAGTCTGCAACTCGACTCCGTGAAGCTGGAATCGCTAGTAATCGGATATCAGCCATGATCCGGTGAATACGTTCCCGGGCCTTGTACACACCGCCCGTCAAGCCATGGAAGCTGGGGGTGCCTGAAGTCGGTGACCGCAAGGAGCTGCCTAGGGTAAAACTGGTAACTAGGGCTAAGTCGTAACAAGGTAGCCGTACCGGAAGGTGCGGCTGGAACACCTCCTTTCTAGAGAAAGACGCAAAGTTACTAATAGTAGATCGGAAAAGGTCTCATTTTACTCTCGCTGTTAATTCAAATATTACACGCATGGCCATTGGTTGTGTGATTTTAGGAAAAAGAGTGTCTCGTAGCTCAGCTGGTTAGAGTACTACACTGATAATGTAGGGGTCGACAGTTCGAGTCTGTCCGAGACAACTATTTACTAAAAAAGGAAATTCTGGAGGTTGAGAATTCATCAATTACGGATTCTGACTCGAGGCCATGGGCCGAACAGGGCGCAAGCCACATCAGAAATTCATTGGGGGATTAGCTCAGCTGGCTAGAGCGCCTGCCTTGCACGCAGGAGGTCAACGGTTCGACTCCGTTATTCTCCACGATTCCGAAAGGAAAAAAGTTCATTGACATATTGGGATAAGAAAATATTTAAAAAGTAGAAAGAACACAATTCTTTGTTATTTATAGCAAAGAATGAAAGTACAATAAGCAAAATAAGGGCGTATGGGGGATGCCTTGGCTCTCAGAGGCGATGAAGGACGTGATAAGCTGCGAAAAGCGCCGGGGATTGGCACACACGAGGTGATCCGGCGATATCCGAATGGGGCAACCCAATACATTGAAGATGTATTACCCGATAGGGAGCAAACCCGCTGAACTGAAACATCTAAGTAGGCGGAGGAGAAGAAAACAAAAGTGATTCCGTAAGTAGTGGCGAGCGAACGCGGATTAGCCCAAACCAGAAGTGTTACGGCACGGCTGGGGTTGTAGGACCACGACATTTTATGTACAAGGAACCGGAAGTTGCTGGAAAGTAACGCCATAGAGGGTGATAGCCCCGTATGGGTAACGAGTATAATAGATAGTGGTATCCTGAGTAGGGCGGGGCACGTGAAACCCTGTCTGAATTTGGCGGGACCATCCGCTAAGGCTAAATACTCCTGAGAGACCGATAGTGAACCAGTACCGTGAGGGAAAGGTGAAAAGAACCGTGAATAACGGAGTGAAACAGATCCTGAAACCATACGCCTACAAGCGGTCGGAGCCCTTTCGTGGGGTGACGGCGTGCCTTTTGCATAATGAGCCTACGAGTTAACGTTGCTGGCAAGGATAAGTGGTTAAGCCACGGATCCGTAGCGAAAGCGAGTCTGAATAGGGCGCTTTAGTCAGTAGTGTTAGACGCGAAACCGTGTGATCTACCCATGGGCAGGATGAAGCTGTGGTAACACACAGTGGAGGTCCGAACCGGTTGACGTTGAAAAGTCTTCGGATGACCTGTGGGTAGGGGTGAAAGGCCAATCAAACTCGGAAATAGCTCGTACTCCCCGAAATGCATTTAGGTGCAGCGTTATGCGTAAAGTTATATAGAGGTAGAGCTACTGATTGGATGCGGGGGCTTCACCGCCTACCAATTCCTGACAAACTCCGAATGCTATATAATGTTTCATAACAGTGAGGGCTTGGGTGCTAAGGTCCAAGTCCGAGAGGGAAAGAACCCAGACCATCAGCTAAGGTCCCCAAATATATACTAAGTTGAAAGAACGAGGTCCGACTGCACAGACAGCTAGGATGTTGGCTTGGAAGCAGCCATTCATTTAAAGAGTGCGTAACAGCTCACTAGTCGAGCGGTCGGGCATGGATAATAATCGGGCATAAGTATATTACCGAAGCTATGGATTTGTAATTTATTACAAGTGGTAGGGGAGCATTCTAACAGGGTTGAAGGTGTATCGTAAGGTATGCTGGACTGGTTAGAAAAGAAAATGTAGGCATAAGTAACGATAATGCGGGCGAGAAACCCGCACACCGAAAGACTAAGGTTTCCTCAGCTATGCTAATCAGCTGAGGGTTAGTCGGGTCCTAAGGCGAACCCGAAAGGGACAGTCGATGGCCAACGGGTTAATATTCCCGTACTACTGATAACTGTGATGGGGTGACGGAGTGATGAAAGTACCGCGAACTGACGGAATAGTTCGTTGAAGCACCTACCTATAGGCTCTCTAGGCAAATCCGGAGAGCTTGGGGAAATGCGATAGTACTCGGAGTCTTCGGACAAAGAGATAGTGTACCTAAGGGCTTCCAAGAAAAACCTCTAAACTTCAGGTTATTAGTACCCGTACCGTAAACCGACACAGGTAGTCGAGGAGAGAATCCTAAGGTGCTCGAGAGATTCATGGCTAAGGAATTAGGCAAAATAGACCTGTAACTTCGGGAGAAAGGTCGCCAGCAGCAATGCTGGCCGCAGTGAAGAGGTCCAGGCGACTGTTTATCAAAAACACAGGGCTCTGCAAAATCGTAAGATGAAGTATAGGGCCTGACACCTGCCCGGTGCTGGAAGGTTAAGAGGAGATGTTATCTTCGGAGAAGCATTGAATTGAAGCCCCAGTAAACGGCGGCCGTAACTATAACGGTCCTAAGGTAGCGAAATTCCTTGTCGGGTAAGTTCCGACCTGCACGAATGGTGTAACGATCTGGACACTGTCTCAGCCATGAGCTCGGTGAAATTGTAGTAGCGGTGAAGATGCCGCTTACCCGCAGTGGGACGAAAAGACCCTGTGCACCTTTACTATAGCTTAGTATTGACTTTGGATAAGTGATGTGTAGGATAGGTGGGAGACTTCGATCCAGCGTCGCCAGGCGTTGGTTAGTCATTGTTGAAATACCACCCTTTGCTTATCTGAAGCCTAACCCCGTTTTGCGGGGGACATTGCTTGGTGGGTAGTTTGACTGGGGTGGTCGCCTCCAAAAGAGTAACGGAGGCTTCTAAAGGTTCCCTCAGTACGCTTGGTAACCGTGCGTAGAGTGCAATGGCATAAGGGAGCTTGACTGAGAGACATACAGGTCGATCAGGTACGAAAGTAGAGCATAGTGATCCGGTGGTTCCGCATGGAAGGGCCATCGCTCAAAGGATAAAAGGTACGCCGGGGATAACAGGCTGATCTCCCCCAAGAGCTCATATCGACGGGGGGGTTTGGCACCTCGATGTCGGCTCGTCACATCCTGGGGCTGGAGAAGGTCCCAAGGGTTGGGCTGTTCGCCCATTAAAGTGGCACGCGAGCTGGGTTCAGAACGTCGTGAGACAGTTCGGTCTCTATCTACTGTGGGCGCAAGAAATTTGAGTGGATCTGATTCTAGTACGAGAGGACCGAATTGGACTAACCGCTGGTGTATCTGTTGTTCCGCCAGGAGCATCGCAGAGTAGCTACGTTGGGAAGGGATAAGCGCTGAAAGCATATAAGCGCGAAACCCACCACAAGATGAGATTTCTTTTAAGGGTCGTGGGAGATGACCACGTTGATAGGCTATAGATGTAAAGGCAGTAATGTCATAGTCGAGTAGTACTAATAACCCGTAAGCTTATGTACAATTTTCCTGCCCGAAAGGGCAGGAATAAACTTTCTTTCTTTATTAAAAAATTTCTTTATCCCAGTGTGTTGATAATATTAGTTTGTATTTGGCTTTTTTAAAAGCAAAACTGCAAACAAGTTGCCCAAAGCAACTAACGACTTAAGGTGGTTATTGCGGCGGGGCTCACCTCTTCCCATCCCGAACAGAGAAGTTAAGCCCGCCTGCGCAGATGGTACTGCAATTTGTGGGAGAGTATGTCGTCGCCTTTCTTTAGAGAAGCCTGTCTGAAAAGACAGGCTTTTTGTTTTTATTGGAACCACGTGTTCGCCCTTCG
>NZ_FNEZ01000011.1:0-2036 GCF_900100375.1 Flavobacterium noncentrifugens
AAAGCATATAAAACATTAAAATAGCCATTTGAAAATATTGAATGATTATAAGGTAAATTATCAAAATATGGATGAGTATTAAATTTTATTACATTTTTTTCTTTTTCAATTTCGGCTCCAGAATCATACAACATTCTATATTCTTGTTCAATTTTCGGCGGTTTGTTTGACAAGTCGAAACCAAAAAAAATATCACTTATAATTTTATTAGCATTTTTCTCTTGAGCAAAAGTTTTAATACTAATTAGTATTAAAAAAAATGTAATATATAATTTCATATGAATGCGTTTTTTATATCTGATCGTCAATGAATATGTCACATAACGTGTCGCCGCTTCACGGAGTTGCCGATGAAAGCGGGCCGAGTTCTCTCTGCCAAGATAGAACTTTCTTCGTGAAAACAAAACTTCCCGATACCGAAAACTCGGCAATTTCGTGAAACGGCTGTTGGCCGAAGTCGCGTTATTAGTCAGCACCAAGAAATTTTGTTTTTCCAGTTTTAATATCAACTTCTACAAAACTATGTTTTCCAAAAATCACATTAATTTTTTCTTTGTTTAATTTGATATACCTAATTTGAGCATTTCCAACGTCCGGTTTTCCACAAACTTTTATAATATTAGTTTTCCACATTTGCTTTCCGTTTTTATGTGCTGACAAAGTTTGGTTATCTTTCTCTATCCGATAGATTATTCCATCATTTAAAATTTCTCTATCGTCTGATAAAGTCAAATTTAATTCAGTTTGATTTTTACTTTTCGTTGAAGAATTAATTTGCGCAATCGAACTAGAGATCGTAAAAATACTTAAAATTAGAAATGCTATTTTTCTCATGATTTTCATATTTCCGGTGTTTTTCTGCGATTTCGGCCAACGTTTCGCGGCTTAAGCGAGGTTGCGATTTAAGCGAACTGAGTATTCTCTGCCAAGATAAAACTTTCTTCGTGAAAACAAAATTTCCGGTCACCGAAAACCAGCAATCTCGCTTAGCCGCTGTTATCTTCTCGGCTCTTAAGTTGATTTTTTCGTTTAGAAATTGACAAAAACCGTCCTAAAATATTTTCAATGATCTGTATCATCTTTTAAATTTTTGATTTGATAAATCAAACTTGACAAGATTTTAAAAAAGATAGAATTTCGACAATCCAATTGACAATATTTCTCAAAAAGAAACTCCGATTTGATTTTCGACAAACTAAACGACTATATTTTTCGATCAATAATTTTCAAGGATAATAAAAAATAGAAAATAATTTTACATCAATATTTGCCAAAGAAAATCCATAAAGCGATAAGTTTAAAAGCAATATTTTGACAAAAATTCGACAAACTTTTCGACAATTATAGAAGCAAAATAGGAGAAAAGTATGAAAACTATAACTGGTTCATTTTCAGAAGTTTCTCGCTTGGCGAGCTGGAAGATAACGTTCCTGGTATAAGCGCAGTCTTGCCTGTGTTGCGCCTGCGGCAGGCAATATTGCGCTTATACCGTGTTATGCGATTTTGTTGTGTTTATGGATATAAAACTACAAAATTTTAAAGTTGGCCCAACAAGTTTACGTGATAATTAATTTTTGATTATTTTTCTTTATCCTGCTGACGGATAAAAGAAGTTGTTAAAAATTCTATGCGCAAATTAAAGAGGTTAAGTAAGTTATAATAAACAAATTTGACTTTGTCATTTTTTTCTTCTAACTTAGCCAAGCCTTTTTTAGCGACTTCGCTTTGAAAACCAGTTTTCAGCAAATTCTTTTTGCAAAAGGCTTAAGCAAAAAAACTATCATTTTTTCCATTTAACCTCATGTAATTGTTTACAATAATTATCCGCAAACTTGGGGTCAATTTCGCATAACGTTTCGCGGCTTAAGCGAGGTTGCGATTCAAGCGAACTGAGTTTTCTCTGCCAAGATAAAACTTTCTTCGTGAAAACAAAATTTGTGGTTACTGAAAACCAGCAATCTCGCTTAGCCGCTGTTGTGCGTTCGGTTGAATTGAAAGAAAAAAGTTCGTATTAAATTCATTTTTTTCTGCGCAAA
>NZ_FNEZ01000011.1:2771-15543 GCF_900100375.1 Flavobacterium noncentrifugens
TTACTGAAAACCAGCAATCTCGCTTAGCCGCTGTTGTGCGTTCGGTTGAATTGAAAGAAAAAAGTTCGTATTAAATTCATTTTTTTCTGCGCAAAACTTTTACATTTTCTTATTTTTTTGCTTTTATGATTTATTGTGCAAAATTCAAAGTTTAAACTTTTTACATTTATGTGTTTTTTTTGCGCAAGAAATTCAAGTATCTAAATTTCTACGCAAAATTTTTCATAATCCTTTTTTGAGATTTCTAGATTACTGCGCAAACTTTTCAAGTTTTCGCTTTTCAAGTTTTCTATTTTTACGTTTCTGAATTTTTGCGCAAAACTTTTCAAAAATCTGTTTTCAAAACATCTAAAAATTACGCAAACTTTTTAAGTTTCCACTTTCAAGTTTTTGATTTCTGTGCAAAACTTTACAAGTTTATTTTTTCGAGTTTCGAAATTTCCGGTTGAGATTTTTTGCTCACAACTGACGCACAATGTTTCGCGGCTTAAGCGAGGTTGCGATTCAAGCGGACTGAGTTTTCTCTGCCAAGATAAAACTTTCTTCGTGAAAACAAAATTTCCAATTACCGAAAACTAGCAATCTCGCTTAGCCGCTGTTAGCAGAAGGCTCGCTACTTAGTTCTTCTAATCTTATTTGGATTTTGTCTTGTATCGAATACATCTGCAATTTTAATTTGTTTTGCTTTTGCATCGATTGAATAAATCAGTTTGTAGTTGTTACAAACCAAATATCTGTAATCTTCTTCTCTATCAAGCAATGAATCTTCTATTTGACTAATTTCAGGATTTTTAATCAATTTATTTGGTTCGTCAACAATTTCCTTAAGAATGCTAACCGCAAGTTTTTGACTTACTTTTTCTGAATAATATTCAAATATTTTGTCTAATTCGTTTTCAGCTTGATCTGACCAGATAATCTCAAAACTCATTATCTATATTTTTCTAATAATTGAGCGCTTGTTTTGAACTTTCCAGTTTTAAAATCCTGCTCAGATTTATCAATTCTTGAATTTAGCTCTTTTAAAGACATTGGTTTCAAAACAGATTCTGTTTTTGATGATTTCTTTTTCATCAAATTTTCAAACTGAGAAATCATTTCCTCACTTTGAAGTTTTAGA
Source organism: Flavobacterium noncentrifugens (assembly GCF_900100375.1). Taxonomy (GTDB): domain Bacteria; phylum Bacteroidota; class Bacteroidia; order Flavobacteriales; family Flavobacteriaceae; genus Flavobacterium; species Flavobacterium noncentrifugens. Next base: position 3,892 of record NZ_FNEZ01000011.1, read on the forward strand.
AACTCTTGGACAAATTCAATTTTTCTGGTTTGCAAATCCATAATAATATATTTTATGTCAAATCTACAAAATATCTAATATTGTCGATGTTAATTTTTTCACGGATTTTTTTGAGCTTTCTGCTAAAGTGTCGCCGGTAAGCGACTTCGCGACGCCAGCGGACTGAGTTTTCTCTGCCGAAGATAAACTTAATTCGTGAAAAAGCAATTTTCCGTTACCGAAAACCAGCTTAATTCGCTTACCGGCTGTTATATGCCGTACCTTTTTTTGTAAAATTTGTAACCTACGAAAATGAGCGTCAAGATATTTATAAAATTCCAAATGTATAAAAGAATTTGTATAGTTTTATCAAAGCTTGTCATGCTTTCCCAACTTCCATAACTTCCTTTCGATGGATCATAAAAATCATCATAAGCCATTAACATAATTCCCAAAAATAAATAAACTAGTAAGTCCAATAAAATGATGGCAATTGCGATTACAATTTTATGTGAACTATTTTTCATAGTGACTCATTTTGCTATTAACTAAAAATGTATGGAAAAGACACTTTTAGGTCTTGATCAAAAATATTAAACTGATATTGCTCATCTATTTCTAAAATAAAAACAGTTCCATCTTTCGTTTCAATTATGTTTACTGTTGGTTTTGTAGAATGTTTTTTTATAAAGTCAGTTATTTTTGGCACAATACCAATATATTCCGGTGCTACTGTAAATTGATAGTCTATCATAATGTTGTTTTTTTTGCGTCTTGTTTTGGTATGGCATATAACGTTTCGCGGCTTAAGCGAGGTTGCGATTCAAGCGGATTGAGTTTTCTCTGCCAAGATAAAACTTTCTTCGTGAAAACAAAATTTCCCGTCACCTAAAACCAGCAATCTCGCTTAGCCGCTGTTGGCTGCAGTAGCTTTAGATTTCTTTTGCCTCTTTGTATGCTTGCAATTCTATTTCAGCTGAAATTCTAAAATTTGTTTGTTTTATCTTATCAAGAATTGGTTTAATTGATGGAATTATATTTTCCAATTTTGCCTTAATAATTATTCCAATTGTTCCAGTAAAATTCAATCCTAAATTTTCTGCAACTTTCCTAGCTTTATAATCATCTAGAATAAGTATACTTTCAGGAATTTCTAATGCCAAAGCAATAGCACTTGATTCGCCTCTGTCAATTTGCAATTCTAAAATTTGCATTTTCAACTTATCAGAAACATTCTGGATTTTTACCCAATCAGGTAAAGTCTCACCAAATTCTTCTGCAATTATTGATGTAGTAATAATTTCTCCGAAAAGTTTTTGAAGTATGTCAAATTCTCCAATATTAGAAAGGATTATAAAACAACTTGTATCTGAAATTATGGTTTTAGGCGTTGGCAACATCACGGCTTAAATCGGTTGCTGGAAAATTAAATATGGAAACATTGTATCTATTTAATAATTCAGCAAAAGTCCTTTTTGTAAGTCCAGCAACATCGGCAGCTTGACCAAGTGAAAGCTTTCCCTGCTCATATAATTTAGACGCAACAAGTAAAAGAACTTCTTTATTGTCCATATCTAAACTGTCTGGTATATTTACTGTCAATGTTTTCATATTTCAAAAGTACACATTATTTTATTGGAACGCGAATTTTGTTTTGCTATTGCAGCCAACGCTTGGCCGCTAACCGAAGTTGCTGATGAAAGCGAACCGAGTTCTCTCTGCTAAGATAATGTTTCTTCGTGGAAATGAAAGTTCTGGCTTCCTAAGATCAGCAATTGCGGTTAGCGGCGGTTAACTGCAGTTTTTTAATTTGTTTTTAAATTTTCAAATCCGTAAAGTGTGATATAATCAATTTTATTTGCCCAAATCTCAGTCGATTTTACTTTCGGGAAAGTGCCAGCAATACTCGTATTTTCAAACTTATCAGAATAGTAATATTTAATATCCGCCTTGTAATTTAAAGCCTCTTTGGTATTATTTCTTAAAACTAAAACAGTTTTCCAATCTTTATCATCTTTTCCTTCATTATAATAAGCTCCCATAAACAATTCAATAGTATTTTGTTTGGGATCATCAGAAAATAAATTTTCCTCTTTCTCTAGTGAATAATATTCTTTTATAGGTTCAACACTTAAAACTCGATAGTCATATTTCCCTTTGCTTGTTTCTTTGATTTCAATTAAGATCTTTGAGCCAAGCGGAAAAGTAAACGTTCCATTTTCGGTTGGAAATTTTCTAGGAATATTTAAATCTGTTTGCGAATACGTATTTGAGCAGAGAAGAAATAGCGCAAATAATAAATGAATTTTTTTCATGCCTGGGTTTTCTATTTTTGTTATGAACGATTTTGGTTCGGTAAAATTGCAGTTAACGTTTCTCGCATTTGAGAAGTTGCGGTTCAAGCGGACTGAGTTTTCTCTGCCAAGATAAAACTTTCTTCGTGAAAACAAAATTTCCGGTTACCGAAAACCAGCAATCTCGCTTAGCCGCTGTTGGGCGATGTTTTATTCATTGTATACAGTTAGTTCTCCTAAATATTTTGCTTTTATAAAATTATTTGTTGCTTCGACTTGAATTTTTATTAGCAACGGATTTTTTTGACTTCTTTGAGCAATTAAAGTAATTTCCGTAGGTTTGGTTGAATCAAGTTTAAATATCAACTCACAAACATCTTCATCTTTTAAAGTGTAGTTATGTTCATTTCGTTGAATATGTAAATTATTCTGGCTGTCAACTCCAAGATAACGATATGACGTAATATTTATCGCGCTTCCCCATTGCACTTTATCTAATTCTCCATTAAAAACATTTATCGTCATAAAATCGTCACCATGATTTCCAATTTCATTTATCGAAATAATTTTGGTAAACGTGTCTTTTTTGATATAACTTATCTTTCCTTTTTGTGCCAAAGCACTTTGACCATACAGAATAGTAAGAACAATGAATATTTTGAATAATTTCATAATTGTGATTTAGTTTTGTTTCGCCAAAAATATCGCCCAACGTGTCGCCGGTAAGCGAATTCGCGATGCCAGCGGACAGAGTTTTCTCTGCCAAGATAAAACTTTCTTCGTGAAAAACAAACGTTCAATTTACCTAAAACTAGCGTAATTCGCTTACCGGCTGTTATAAGCCGTTTCTATTAAATTTCATTTCCATCTAAGTCAACTTTATAAATATAATTTTGAAAATCTCTCACACAGATAATGTTATTCGTTATCGAAAAATTATCTTTTCCATCAATTGTTACAAATATATCTCGACCTCCAAATTTCCAAACGATATTTCCATTTTTATCAATTTTCGAAATTTGCATTTCTCCATGAATAATAAACTCCTCATCAATTTTGTAAATTCCAAAACATGTTATTTCGTCCGCTTGAGTTTTCCAAATTATCTTTAATTCAGGAATTGAAAGACAAAATACAAAATTACCACAGCAAATTTGTAATCGATTTTTCGAAACTACTAAAGAACCTTGATGAATTGTTGTTGCGCCACCGCCGACACCTAAAATCGCGCTATTAACTAAATTATCATTTTCAAAAATTTTAATTCCAAAAATTGATGGCAAAATGTATTCTGATTCTTCGAAATACACATTTCGGTAATCATTAATATTATATTTTGAATCCGACTCATACGCGGAGTTGCTTGTAATTTGAATTGTATATTGATTATATTTTGTCGTCAATTTATGTCGGTTTTCAGAAATGGCTTATAACGTTTTGCGGCTTCACGCAGTTGCGAATGAAAACGAACTGAGTTCTGTCTGCCGAATATAAACATTCTTCGTGAAATAAAGATTTCCGGTGACAAAAACTTCGCAATTGCTTGAAGCCGTTGTTATAAGCCGTTTTTCCTTGTCAAGTCATCTATCAACTTATTAAACTCTTCTCTTTTTTCAATCCAGAAATATTTGTTCCCATTTTTCATTCTAAACAATACACCTTGGGAAGGAAAATAAATGAAGTCTGTATGATATTTTGGAAAATAAATTCTTAAAGCGTAACACGTTTGCTCTAGTAAAATATCCAAATTGTTTGTTTTAAATTCCTTAAGATACTTAATTATATTAGTTGTTTCACCTTTGACAAGTGTCTTAAAGTTTAAATTTTTTGAGTTGATTTCTCCGCATTTATTATTTTTTTCAAACGAATACAATTCAACTTTTTGAATTGTATTCCAATCATACTTTTCTTGTGAAAAACAACTTTGAGTAAAAGCAATTACAACAATAAATATAACTAATAGATTTTTCATTTTCTTGGTTTTACGGTTTAAAATGGCTTATAACGTTTCGCGTCTAAGCGAATTCGGCGAAAATAGGAGCAGAGTATTCTCTGCTGAACGGAAACGAAGTTATGGAAAAAACTGTTTCAATTTACCAAAAACTAGCCGATTCGCTTAGCCGCTGTTGTGCGAAGATGCTCTATTTTAATGTCAAAATTTCAAAGCACCCATAGTTTGGGTTCTTTTCGAAATCTTGAATTTCTTTAAAATGAACTTTTAAAATATTAGCTAAGGCTTCTGTTCGAATATTTCCAGTTCTAATCCAAATTATCTTTGGAGGAAATCCATAAAGCGAGTTCAAATCATTAAAATCTGAATCTTGAGTTACAATTATGTAATTCGCTTTTTTCGCGAATTCCCAAATTGATTTATCTGAACTATCGATGAGATTTTCTTTCTTTGCAGAAGTAGAATCTGCAAATTCGTCGGATAGGATTTTTAGTATTCTGTGGGAAATATTCTGATCAAAGAGTAATCTCATACAGCAATTTGATAGATTTTATTTTCTCTATCTGCGGCATAACTAAGCGCAGCAAAAATATCGTCTTGTGTTAATTCATCAAAGTCAGATAAAATTTCAGGAATTGTCATTCCAGAAGCTAACCAATTTAGAATATCACTTACGCTAATTCTCATACCTCTAATAGTAGGTTTTCCGCCGCGTTTTCCAGCTTCAATAGTAATTATTTCTTTATAATCTTTCATGAGAATTTAATTTTCAATAAATGTACAAAAATGGAATCAATTTCCAAGTACACGACATGTTTTTGGCATTTTCGCACAACGTTTGGCCGCTAACCGAAGTTGCCGATTAAAGCGGACTGAGTTCTCTCTGCCAAAACAATGTATCTTCGTGAAATCACAATTTCTGGCTACCGGAAACTCGGCAATTTTGGTTAGCGGCGGTTGGCAGTAGTTCTATTTTCGAGTTCGCTTCTTCGAAATGATTTTTTTGCTAAAAGGCGAATTATCTAATTCTTTTTCAACTTCATCATTTAACTCGTATTCTAACAGGCTCAATATTTTCCTTGCTTTATTAACTTCCTCAAAAGCATCGATATCACGAATACATCCTATTGGTGGATCAATAATGTTTTGTTCTACTCCGCTCATAAAATCCAAATATGTATTTGTAGAATGAAGAAGATCAATAATAGTATTGATCTTTATTTCGTGAGAACTTATAAGATGATCTATATAAGGAAGTTCTTTTACTCTCTGCGTTAATATTGCACTTTCAAGTCTTTTCTTCTGACTAGTTATCAAATTCTCAGTTTCATTTTTTTCTTTTCCAACATTTGTCAAAACATTTTCTAGATAAATTTGTAAGGTTGCGGCAACTTCGGTAAGCTCATTGACTTTTAAAGAAATGTTTTCATACTGAGCTTTTCTAGTTTCTTGGTACAAAAGATCTCGAAAGAGTCCGGCCCATTGTTCTCTCAAAAAATATGTTATTTCGAGCGCTGTTTCAAAGGGTTGAACAATGTTGTTTTTAGGAAGAAGATAAATCTCTTCAATAAATTGATAAATTCTTTTGTCTTCAACAAAACGATATTTCACCGCATCATTGTCCTTATTGATTAAATAGGTTTCATATTCTGCAAGTACATTTTTTTCAATAAAAATGTAGACTTGTTTGCTTTGTTCAATTGCAGTCTTTATTTCGATTTGAGTTATTGAATAATCTCCTCTTTCTGCTTCTGTGCCGAATCGACCGCCAACAATACCAACAAGAATATCTATTTCGCTAATTTCTTTATAGCAGTATTCTTCCAATTTCTGGTCTTTTCCATAGGGAATACCACCTGTTTCGTTTCTAACACAATCATATCCTAGATCCTTAATAAATCTTTCTAGATCTGCTCGAACTTGCCTCAAGTCGAAAAATGTTGAACTGATAAAAACTCTTGGTTTTGCCATAGTATTATAGTTATTCGGTTTTTAAGAATTACTGCCAACGTTTCGCGGCTTAAGCGAGGTTGCGATTCAAGCGGACTGAGTTTTCTCTGCCAAGATAAAACTTTCTTCGTGAAAACAAAATTTCCGGTTACCGAAAACCAGCAATCTCGCTTAGCCGCTGTAGACCACCAGCGAATTCGCGATGCCAGCGGACTGAGTTTTCTCTGCCAAGATAGAACTTTCTTCGTGAAAAACAAACGTTCAATTTACCAAAAACCAGCGTAGTTCGCTTACCGGCGGTTGTGCGACGTTTATTTTTGTATTCCGATTATTTCTGTTAATTTGTTTATTGCGCTTTTTGAAAAAAATCTAAATCCTAATTCTAGAAAAATAAATCTCATTACTAATATAATCATAACGAGCGGAAATATTGCCTCTAACTTATTTTGAATGATTGAGACAATTATTCCAGAAAAACTGAATAAGGTTATTATCAATAAAAGGATTTTAAAAATTTTGCCAGTTTGGACTGACAATGTAACTCTTTGATCATCAAATTTTCCTTTTAAAATGCATATCTCTCCAATAATTTTTTTAGATAAATGAATTTCAAATTCATCCTCCTGAATTTCACCGATGAATATTTGATTATCCCAATTAGTAACGAATTGGTCTTTTGGTAAAGTTTGACTTTTTAATTTCGAAAGACTTGACTTGTTATCACCAGTTATTTCGATTGAATAATTATTTTGAGGAAATATTGCCATTGTTTAGGATTTCTCTTTAAATGTCGCACAACGTTAGGCCGCTTCACGAAGTTGCCGATGAAAGCGGACTGAGTTTTCTCTGCCAAGATAAACTTTCTTCGTGAAATAAAAACGTCCGGCTACCGAAATTCGGCAATTTCTTGAAGCGGCGGTTATGTGAGGTTGAATTATTACTGATATTTTCTTTGATTGACGATTCCATTTTTATAATTCAATACCTCGACTAATTTCAAATTTCCTTTTTTATCAGGATGAAATATTTTTATTATCGAGTCCGACTCGTTTTCATGTTTGTAAAAATTGAATTCTTTAAAAATTAACCTGTTTCTCTCGAGAGTGTAATTGCCTTTTTTAAATACAGTATCGTTTCTAATTGTTTTTAAAAACGAGCTACACAAGCTTTGCTTTTTATTTTTTGCATAGACGACAAAGAACTCGGCGTTCAAATTATCGTCATGAAGGAATTTCTCTTCTTTATAAAGTGAAAAGTCATGTTTGCCAATGCTGAAGTTTTCAATAAAAATACCGTTTCTTTTATTAGCAAAAAGAAAAGTAAATACGCTAAAAAATAAAAGTGATGTTTTCATGAAAAGTTTGATTTAAATGACGATTTTTCTTCAATCTCACATAACGTTTGGCCGCTTCGCGCAGTTGCGAATGAAAGCGAGTTGAGTTTTCTCTGCCAAGATAAAACATTGTTCGTGAAATAAAAATTTCCGGTGACCGAAAACCTCGCAATTGCGTGAAGCGGCTGTTATGTGACGTATAATTAATAAAACTTCCCATCATAACTTTTTAGCTTTTTTAAGTCCCAACTATTTGTGTATAATATTGTGATTTGATAATAGACATTTTTATTATTTGGATCGTGTTCATCTTCTTCAAATGTAAGATATTGAAATTCTAATCTTGGGATTTGACTATACCTTTCTTTTTGAAAAATCGTTTCGTTTTCTATTTCGATATTATATTCATTTACCGTTCTATTGACAAACGTTTTACTGCCATAGTCATCAAATTTAGAAACCAAAAGATCAAACAGATTTTTAGATTCGACTTGATTTTTGTACTGCATTGATATTTTTAAAACATACAAGCCATATTTTTCAAACAAATCTTTATCATTGAAAGCATATAAAACATTAAAATAGCCATTTGAAAATATTGAATGATTATAAGGTAAATTATCAAAATATGGATGAGTATTAAATTTTATTACATTTTTTTCTTTTTCAATTTCGGCTCCAGAATCATACAACATTCTATATTCTTGTTCAATTTTCGGCGGTTTGTTTGACAAGTCGAAACCAAAAAAAATATCACTTATAATTTTATTAGCATTTTTCTCTTGAGCAAAAGTTTTAATACTAATTAGTATTAAAAAAAATGTAATATATAATTTCATATGAATGCGTTTTTTATATCTGATCGTCAATGAATATGTCACATAACGTGTCGCCGCTTAACCGAGGTGCCGATGAAAGCGGACCGAGTTCTCTCTGCCAAGATAAAACTTTCTTCGTGAAAACAAAATTTCCGGTTACCGAAAACCAGCAATCTCGCTTAGCCGCTGTTAGCGGTAGTTCTCTAAAAAGGAAGATTGTTTAATAGTTTTATAACTCCCAAAACGAGCATAAATATTCCTCCAATTTTGTAAAACGTTCCAAATTTACGATACCATAATTCTTCCTTTTCGGTATTTCCATCTTTACTTTTAAAAGGTCTATAAATTTTAAACCCAATTAATGTCGCAAGAATTCCAAGTAAGGTATTAAAAAAGCCGTAGAATAAGTCCATTTTTATTATTTTTTGTTTGAATACCATTTTAAAAAATAAAGTATTCCGATTGCGATTAATAACGTTATTAAAGTAATGATAATTTCGGTAATGCCAAATTTTCTGTTTTGATTCCATTGTGTGTAAATTATGATAGGAATCGACGCGGCTATTGCTAACCAAATTTTTTTTTCTGCTTTTCTATCAAACAATTTCATTCAAATATTTTATGTAAGTTTTTACGTTTTGTGTCGCTATCGAATTACCGCTAACGTTTTGCGGCTAAGCGAGGTTGCGATTCAAGCGGACTGAGTATTCTCTGCCAAGATAAAACTTTCTTCGTGAAAACAAAATTTCCGGTTGCCGAAAACCAGCAATCTCGCTTAGCCGCTGTTATAGGCAGCCACTATTGATTTTTAAGTTCAATCTCAACTTTTTGTAAAATCAATTTTTCAAACTCTTTCTTTATTCTTCTATTTTCAAAAAAGCCCAAATCATTATTTACGTCTTGCCAATTTCCGTTTCCGTTAAAAACCGAGACAAGAGCAAATGTAGTTTTGTTTTTCCCAAAAGGTCTAGTCCAAGTCATTACAGTATTTTCCTCCAAATTGAACCATAGGTGATGCCAATAATCAGAATTGTCATCGTCAACGAAACCATTTCCCACATTTAAATCAGGATTTTTTTGTTTGACAATTTCAATAGCTCGCAAAACTTTAGCTTCAGAATAATTTAAATCGTAATATTCCGCAAATGGATAACTCCCGGCGGCGAAGAATTTTGAAAACTTATATAAACAAAAGCAAGTAAAAAGAATGATAAAAATAATTCCCAGTATTTTTTTGTTTTTAGAATTCATAATTTGTTATTGTTTATCATTTATTGCGCGGTCGGTTGCCTATAACGCCCTGCCGCTTCACGCGGTTGCGATTAAGCGAACTGAGTTCTCTCTGCCGAAGTTAAACTTTCTACGTGAATCTACAAGTTCTGGAACCACAAAACCAGCAATCGCTTGAAACGGCGGTTATGCCGCGTTGCTATTTAACGGATGAATATTTTCAAACTCATCATTCTTTAAATTTTTCTCTTCTTCCAAGTCATAATCATCTTGCAACCCAAGCCAGAATTTCGCAGATGTTCCCAAATATTTTGACAATCTCAAAGCTGTATCAGCTGTTATCCGTCTGTTTCCTTTTAAAATTTCCCCAACTCTCGTTTGTGGAATAAAAGTTTCTTTTGATAGGCGATAGGCAGTTATTCCAAGCGGAACGAGAAATTCTTCTTTTAAAATTTCCCCAGGATGTATATTTTTTAGCGTTTCCATAATTTGATTTTTAATGATAATCTACGATTTCAACCTCAAAAGCATTGTCATTTTCCCATCTAAAAACTAACCGCCACTGATCATTAATCCTGATGCTGTGAAATCCTGCATAATTACCGCTGAGTTTTTCTAAATGATTCGCGGGCGGAACTCTTAAATCATTTATATTTTGAGAGTTATTGATCATTCTCAACTTTCTTCTAGCAGTATTTTGAATCTCGGTCGGAAATTTTTTAGATTGGATTCCATTCCATATTTTCTCAGTTTCCTTGCCTCCAAAACTTTTAATCACAATCTCGAATTTTAAATACTAACGCCAAAGATAAGTAGTTGTTTTTGATTTCGCAAGTTTTTCTGCAATGTGGCATAACGCCCTGCCGCTTCACGCGGTTGCGTTGGAGCGAGCTGAGTTCTCTCTGCCGAAGTTAAACTTTCTACGTGAAATAAAGAAGTTCAACCCAAGAAAATCCAGCAATCGCTTGAAACGGCGGTTGTGCGCTGTTTTTTAATTTCGCTTATTTGAACTTACTAGATTTCCATTGTTATCAATTATCCAGTTGACAGTTAACTCGTATAATGGTATTCTTTTATCTTTTACTATTAAATTTTTGTCTTTCATTCGTTCGTTAATAGTAGGAATTTTGATGTATAAAAGTTTCTTTTCATCCTCGTTTTCAAATTTCCTGATAGTCGGAATTTGGTTCTCCATTTTTACATAAAACGTATAATCAGATTCTAAAATCAATGGATAAAATCGGTCATTTATAAATAACATTCGGTTCGAGACTGCGTTGGGAGTTTGAATTCCTTCTCTGATAAAGTGGATTTTATATTGCTCATTTGGCAAGCTCTCCATATAAAACGCGACGCTGTCATTTTTTGCACCTTTCATAAATTGATAAATTTCGTTTTCCGCTTCGATACCAATTAAGTATGGAATTATTTTATCTCGATTTTGCGCTTTACAAGCGAAAGACAATGCGATTGAGATTATTAGTATGATTTTTCGTTTCATATTTTCGATTGCTTTAAAATAGCGCACAACGTTCCCGGCATATGCGCAGTTGCGGTCTTAATACCTGAGAATTTTCTGCTACCGAAAAACGAAGTTAATGAAAATAATGTTTCTTTTAACTCAAATCCCGCAATTGCGTATATGCCGTGTTGGGCGAGATTTTCTATTAATCATATTTGGAAAAACGATATGACTTTAAAATTAATCATAAATAGATGTGATTAATGAAAATCGACCAGTTTGACCGTGGACGCAGCCAGATAAATACGGATTTAAATATGTCGCTTATGTCTTATAAGCGATCGTTTTTAAATCCGCCAGCCCAAAAACTACTTTTTTTTAAGCGGCCGAAGTTAGCGTAATGAATTTAACAAAATGTACAGTAAAACCGCAGCAGTGTCTCTTGATTCATAGATATTTTTACGCTAACTTCTCCAAGCTTCTAAAGCGATTAGCTTTGAAAAACGCGTTTTTCAGCGAATCCCTTCGCGAAGCTTGGCAGCAAAAATCGTCATTCTTCCTCTTTTGCCCGCTTAAAAAAAAGTAGTTTTTGTCGCTGAATTTATCGGCTGCGGTAACGTCAAATTGCGCCCAAC
>NZ_FNEZ01000001.1:0-550303 GCF_900100375.1 Flavobacterium noncentrifugens
ACCGTGATGGTCATCGTCGTAAGCGTCGCGCTGGTACATTGTCCGGCCGTTGGCGTAAACGTATATTGAGTCGTAGTGGCATTGTTCAATGCTGGCGACCAGGTTCCTGTTACACCATTTGTTGATGTTGTTGGCAAAGCCGATAAGGCAGCCCCTGAACAAATTGGTGGTACTTGGGCAAATGCCGGTGTTATGATTGTCAAACCAGTTCCCGTAAGTAAACTTGTTACCGGCGTATTGCTGCCGGAAGTTGAAGTCGAAATTGTAATGGTTGCATTTTTGCTTCCTGAAGCAGTTGGCGTAAAAGTCACTTGGTAAGTTGCTGTTCCGCCTGCGCTGATTGCTGTTGGTGCATTGCTCACCACAAATTCTGAATTATCAGAAAGTACGGTTACACCTGCTGCAGCTGCACCAGTGTTTGAAATGGTATAAGTGATTGTTGCTGCTGCTGTATTGATGCATGTAGAACCATGGCTTAATGACCCCGCAGTAACCGCAAAAGTTGGACCCGCAGGAACCAATTCGCCAGAAGGCAAAATCACTGGAGTTCCTGAATAACCTGAAAATGCAATCGCTGCCAGTTGCGCCGTACTCAAGCCACCTGTGCCAACAAAAATCCTTCCTCCAGTCGTGTTTGATAAACCAGCTGTTCCAGCCCAACCTGTGATTGTGAGTGTTGCGCCCGCGCCCCATGATAATGCACTGCTATTGGCAAAAGTCAATGCATGGCTGCCTGTACCCAGTGCAATAGTTGAAGCTGTTGAAGCTGTCAGATTTAAGGTTCCAAGGGTATCTGTAAAACCTATTGAGGCGCCAGAACTGAACGTTCCGCCAGCCAAAACTATCGGAGAAGCGCCATCAATCCTGTTTGCAGCACCCAAACGTAAAGTTCCAGACGTTACAGTTGTTGCTCCTGTGTAGGTATTATCGCCTGATAAAACCACAGTACCGCCATTTACATTGATACCGCCAGTGTTTTCCAAAACACCACTTATTGTCAGCGTACCGCTACCGCCGTTAAGCGAAACGGTACCATCCATATAGATGAAGTTGTTAAATGTTGCTGCACCCGACCCATTCAAACCAATTGTTCTGGTGGCGCTGCTGGTATTTGCAGAGACGTAAACTGATTGGCCCACAGTAACACCGTTATTCGCCAAAAGGGAAACGTTGTTGGCCTGAGATACATCACCTACATTCAATCCAAGATCGATGCCTCTATTAGAGGTAGAAGTATTGGATCCAAGAGCCGCGTTGCTATTTGCGATTACGCTGCCATTTCCAATTTGAATTTGCCCTGCGTAAGTATTGTTTCCACTCAAAGTCAAAACTCCTGCTCCTGCTTTTCCAATCTTAGTAGCCTGATTTGTTCCTGTTTGCTGCAACAAGCCCGACAATGTAAAGGTATTTCCAGTCGCTACGTTAACCACACCTGCAGTTGAACCGTCGCTTACGGTAAGATTTTGAGTTCTTGCAGTTGTACCTGTAATCGCAAGGGTGTTTGTAACTGTTCCGTTTCCGATTGTTAATGATCCCGTTCCTAAAGCATTGTTTGAAGACACAGAAAGTGTTCCTGCATATAATGTTGTCGGCCCGGTAAAAGTGCTGCTGTTATCGGCATTTAGAAAGACACGCGTATTCGTTTGATTCGCATTTGTATTGTCTTTTCCGATATCTAACGGACGCGAACTCGTAAAAGCTCCGTTTATGTTAATCGCACCGTTTGTGTTAGTTCCGGCAATTTTTAGAGCTGTAATGCTACTTCCGGTAACGGCAACAGCACTTCCGAATGATAATGAACCTGCACCACGTGTCGTAATCCAGGCAGGACGTGCTCCTGAATCGGCGAAATTGACAGGAAAATTAAGGTCTTGATTTGCTGTCGCATCAGAAAGCAGCCAACTTGATTGCCCACTAAAATCAAATAGACTCAGCGCTCCCGAACCGCTGATGTTGTACGACACGCCATTGTTAAAATAGAGTCGCCATTGGCTCAAGCCGATGTTGGCAGTAACAGAAGTACTTCCGTTGCCTGTAAATTGCAATTGGCCGTAGTCGAGTGCTCCTGACCAATTCGACGCTGTACCCCAGTTACCGCTGCCCGTCCAGCTTGTGAAATTCTGAGAGATCGCAAACATTGGCATCAATAAAAGAAAGCAAATGATTAGTAAATGTTTTTTCATGTAATCTGTTTTAGAAATTAAATTTATGAATTGCCGACTAAAGTAAGTGTTTTATACACAAACCGTTCATCACTATTTTTAAGAAACCTTACTATAACGTTTTCGTGTTAATAAATTCCAAAAAAATCGTTAATATAATTCCTTAATTGCTATTTATCAGGCATTAAATTATGAGATTCAGAATAGCACAATTCTCATTTTGCGATTATAAGGCATAAAAAAACCTCCTGATCGCTCAGGAGGTTTTTTGTTTTAGGCTTGTCCCGCAGGACCGAAGTTCAGCGGTATGGGAGGTTGCTCGGTGTCTTTAATTTCGCCGTGGGCAATTTCGAAACGGTGAACATTCTCTGCCAATGCTTTTACCAGCCTTTTGGCATGCTGCGGCGTCAGTACGATCCTTGATTTTACTTTCGCTTTTGGCGTACCAGGCATGATGCATACAAAATCCAATACAAATTCTGAAGCGGAATGGTTGATAATTGCGAGGTTGGAATAAATTCCTTCTGCAATCGCCTCATCCAGTTCAATATTGATCTGTCCCGGTTGTTGTTTTTGATCGCTCATCTTAGTAAATATATTCTTCTTTATTCGCCATCATTTCATTGTAATCCTCTTTAGAACCTACAATCGTGTTGTCGTATTCTCTCATACCGGTTCCGGCTGGGATTCTGTGACCAACGATTACATTTTCTTTCAGGCCTTCCAAATGATCTACTTTACCAGCCACAGCTGCTTCGTTCAGTACTTTTGTAGTTTCCTGGAACGATGCCGCAGAGATAAATGATTTCGTTTGAAGCGATGCTCTTGTAATTCCCTGCAATACCGGGGTTGCTGTTGCTGTAATCACGTCGCGGGCAACCACTAAGTTTTTATCAGTACGTTTCAACAAAGAGTTTTCATCACGCAATTCACGTGGAGAAATGATCTGCCCAGGTTTGATGTTTTCAGAATCACCTGCGTCTTCAACCACTTTCATTCCGTACAATTTATCATTTTCAACGATAAAGTCTTTAGTGTGGATCAGTTGCTCTTCAAGGAATAAAGTATCTCCCGGATCTTCAACGCGCACTTTACGCATCATCTGACGGATCACTACCTCGAAGTGTTTGTCATTAATTTTTACACCCTGCAAACGGTATACTTCCTGAATTTCATTTACCAAGTACTGTTGAACAGCAGCCGGCCCTTGAATTCTCAAAATGTCATCCGGAGTGATTGCACCATCAGACAACGGCACACCAGCTCTTACGAAGTCATTTTCCTGAACCAGGATCTGGCTTGACAATTTCACCAAATATTTCTTGATTTCACCAAATTTAGATTCGATGATGATCTCACGGTTCCCACGTTTGATTTTTCCAAAAGTAACGACTCCGTCGATTTCAGAAACAACCGCCGGGTTCGAAGGATTACGAGCTTCTAACAACTCGGTAATTCTTGGAAGACCTCCGGTGATATCGCCTGCTTTAGAAGAACGCCTTGGGATCTTAACCAGTACTTTACCAGCTTTAATCTTCTCACCGTTTTCTACCATAAGGTGGGCACCAACCGGTAAGTTATAAGAACGGATTAATTCGCCGTCTTTACCGTAAACCAATAAGGTTGGGATCAGTTTTTTGTTTCTTGCCTCAGAGATTACTTTTTCCTGGAATCCGGTTTGCTCATCGATTTCAACCTGGAACGATTGTCCTTGCTCCAAATCTTCGTATTCGATCTTTCCGGTAAATTCAGAAACAATTACTCCATTATATGGATCCCATTTACAGATTGTAGTCCCTTTTTCTACGACGTCACCGTCTTTTACAAAGATGCTTGATCCGTAAGGAATATTGTGTGTATTTAATACGATTCCGGTTTTTACATCAACCAATTTCAGTTCTGTTGAACGTGAAACAACAATATCAGTATTATTTCCTTCAAGGTCTTCGCCTTTAACAGTTTTCAGATCTTCAATTTCCAAACGTCCGCTGAATCTTGTTACGATACTTGATTCTTCAGATAAACCTCCTGCAACCCCACCAACGTGGAAGGTACGCAATGTCAACTGTGTACCAGGCTCACCGATCGACTGTGCAGCAATTACACCGACAGCTTCTCCTCTTTGCGTCATTTTCCCGGTAGCTAAGTTTCTACCGTAACATTTCGCACAGATTCCTTTTAAAGCCTCACAAGTCAATGGCGAACGCACTTCTACTTTTTCAAGTGGAGATGCTTCGATATTTCTCATGATCGCTTCCGTGATCTGCTGTCCTGACTGGATCAACACTTCGTTTGTCAATGGATTGATGACATCCTGCAACGCAACACGCCCCAAGATTCTTTCACCCAAAGTTTCCACGATTTCCTCGTTTTTCTTCAATGCAGATACTTCGATTCCTCTTAGCGTACCACAATCTTCAATGTTTACGATCACGTCCTGAGAAACGTCATGCAGCCTTCTTGTTAAGTAACCCGCATCGGCTGTTTTCAAAGCCGTATCCGCAAGTCCTTTACGCGCACCGTGAGTAGAAATGAAATATTCTAAGATCGACAATCCTTCCTTAAAGTTGGAAAGAATCGGGTTTTCAATAATTTCACCACCACCAGCGGTAGATTTTTTAGGTTTCGCCATCAATCCACGCATCCCAGTTAACTGACGGATTTGCTCTTTCGATCCACGCGCTCCGGAATCAAGCATCATATACACCGAGTTGAAACCTTGCTGGTCTTCTCTAATGTTTTTCATTGCCAATTCGGTAAGCTGTGCATTCGCAGAAGTCCAAATGTCAATCACCTGGTTGTAACGTTCGTTGTTGGTGATCAGACCCATATTGTAGTTCGCAGAAATGCCTTCAACCTGTTCTCTGGCGTCTGCGATCAATTGTCCTTTTTGCTCCGGAATACGGATATCACCTAAAGAGAAAGACAAACCTCCTCTAAATGCAAATTTGTATCCCATGTCTTTCATATTGTCCAAGAAAGCTGCCGTCGTAGGTACATTGGTTACACTTAAAATGTGACCGATAATATCCCTAAGGTTTTTCTTCGTCAATACGTCATTGATATATCCTGCTGCTTCCGGTACTACTTCGTTAAACAATACACGGCCTGCGGTTGTCTGGATGATTTTGAATACCAATTCCCCGTCTTCGTTGAAATCTCTTGCACGGATTTTCACACGCGCATTCAATTCCACTCTTCCTTCATTTAGAGCGATGTTACACTCTTCAGCAGAATAGAAAGTCAGGCCTTCACCAAGAATTTTATGTTCCGGAGTGGACAAACGTTCTTTGGTCATGTAATACAGACCCAAGACCATATCCTGTGATGGAACCGTAATTGGCGCACCATTCGCAGGGTTTAAAATATTGTGAGAAGCCAACATTAACAATTGTGCTTCAAGGATTGCTTCTGGGCCTAATGGCAAGTGAACTGCCATTTGATCCCCATCAAAATCCGCGTTGAAAGCCGTACAAACCAATGGGTGCAATTGAATCGCTTTTCCTTCGATCAGTTTTGGCTGGAACGCCTGGATTCCAAGTCTGTGCAACGTAGGCGCACGGTTCAGCAATACCGGGTGTCCTTTGATCACGTTTTCAAGAATGTCCCAAACTACAGGTTCTTTCTTGTCGATGATCTTTTTGGCAGATTTTACTGTTTTTACAATGCCGCGTTCAATCAGTTTACGGATCACAAACGGTTTGTAAAGCTCAGCAGCCATATCTTTTGGCAATCCGCATTCGAACAGTTTCAATTCAGGCCCAACGACAATTACCGAACGCGCGGAATAATCGACACGTTTTCCAAGTAAGTTTTGACGGAAACGACCTTGTTTACCTTTCAATGAATCAGAAAGTGATTTCAATGGACGGTTTGATTCTGTTTTAACAGCAGATGCTTTTCTCGTATTATCGAACAATGAATCTACCGATTCCTGCAACATCCGTTTTTCGTTTCTCAAGATCACTTCCGGAGCTTTGATCTCCATCAATCTTTTGAGACGGTTGTTGCGGATGATGACACGACGGTACAAATCATTCAAATCCGAAGTCGCGAAACGACCTCCATCAAGCGGCACGAGCGGACGCAATTCTGGTGGGATTACAGGAACCACTTTCATGATCATCCATTCCGGACGGTTCTCGCGGTTTTTGTTTGAATCACGGAATGATTCTACAACCTGCAGTCTTTTTAATGCTTCGGTCTTTCTTTGTTTAGATGTTTCGTTATTTGCCGAGTGACGCAACTGATAAGACAATTCGTTTAAGTCGATGCGCGCCAGCAAATCCATGATACATTCAGCTCCCATTTTGGCAACGAATTTATTCGGATCGAAATCATCAAGATACTGGTTGTCTTGCGGCAAGGTATCTAGGATATTTAAGTATTCTTCTTCCGTTAGGAAATCAAGTCTTTGAACTGATTCTCCTTCTGCATTTTTAGCAATACCGGCCTGGATCACTACGTATCTTTCGTAGTAAATGATCATGTCTAATTTTTTAGACGGAAGCCCCAGGATGTATCCGATTTTGTTTGGAAGCGAACGGAAATACCAGATGTGTGCGATTGGCACCACCAAATTGATGTGACCCACACGGTCGCGACGTACTTTTTTCTCAGTTACTTCTACACCACAACGATCACAAATGATCCCTTTGTAGCGAATTCTTTTATATTTCCCACAAGCACATTCGAAATCCTTTACAGGTCCGAAGATGCGCTCACAAAACAATCCGTCGCGCTCTGGTTTGTGGGTTCTGTAATTGATGGTTTCCGGTTTTAAAACCTCACCTCTTGACTCCGCCAAAATCGATTCTGGTGAAGCCAGGCCGATAGAGATTTTGTCAAATCTTTTTACAGGATTTTTGTCCTTATTATTATTGTTATTATTTCTATTATTCATCATAGTCATACAACTTATTTTTTGATAATTGAAAACTGTTTTCGTTTACTCAGCTGCCCTAGCCCCGATAGTAGCGTAAATCCTTTTCTGAATTATCCCGTAGCGTTAGCGGAGGGAAATTTATAAAAGATTGCAGCGGATAGCGGGAATAGCTCCTGAAAAAACTTTTAAAACCGGGAAAACCGAAACCTTCCCGGATATTTATTACTCCTCTAAACGAATGTCGAGTCCGAGACCTTTCAATTCATGCATCAATACGTTGAAAGATTCCGGCAAACCTGGTTCAGGCATGCTTTCTCCTTTTACGATCGCTTCATAAGTTTTGGCTCTTCCAATGACGTCATCCGATTTTACAGTCAGGATCTCACGAAGTGTGCTTGATGCACCGTAAGCTTCAAGTGCCCAAACCTCCATTTCACCGAAACGCTGTCCACCGAATTGCGCTTTACCACCAAGTGGTTGCTGCGTAATGAGTGAGTACGGTCCGATAGAACGGGCGTGCATCTTGTCGTCAACCATGTGTCCAAGTTTCAACATGTAGATTACTCCAACTGTTGCTGCCTGGTGGAAACGCTCTCCTGTACCACCATCATAAAGGTGTGTATGTCCGAAACGCGGTACTCCGGCTTCGTCGGTCAGTTCGTTGATCTGGTCTAATGTTGCGCCGTCGAAAATAGGGGTCGCGAATTTGCGTCCTAAATTCTGTCCGGCCCAGCCCAAAACGGTTTCATAGATTTGCCCGATGTTCATACGTGAAGGTACACCCAGTGGGTTTAACACGATATCAACCGGTGTTCCATCTTCAAGGAAAGGCATGTCTTCATGACGAACGATTCTGGCAACAATACCTTTGTTACCGTGGCGTCCTGCCATTTTATCCCCAACTTTCAGTTTACGTTTTTTCGCGATGTATACTTTGGCAAGTTTTAAGATTCCGGCTGGCAATTCGTCACCAACGGTAATCGTAAATTTCTCACGGCGTAACGCACCTTGTAAATCGTTCAGCTTGATTTTGTAGTTGTGGATCAGATCGTTTACCATTTTATTGGTAGCGTCGTCTGCAACCCATTGTCCTTTGCTTAAATGCGCGAAATCTTCGACCGCGTAAAGCATTTTCTGCGTGTATTTCTTGCCTTTTGGCAAAACTTCCTCGCCCAGATCGTTCATCACACCCTGAGATGTTTTTCCGTTTACGATCAGGAACAATTTCTCTACTAATTTATCTTTCAGTTCGATAAATTTCGTTTCGAATTCCATTTCAAGCGCACCCAAATCATCTTTGTCTTTGGTACGTTTACGCTTATCTTTTACTGCTCTCGCAAATAATTTTTTATCTAAAACCACACCGTGTAAAGAGGGTGATGCTTTTAACGAAGCATCTTTTACATCACCAGCTTTATCCCCGAAGATTGCGCGAAGCAATTTCTCTTCCGGAGTCGGATCTGATTCTCCTTTTGGTGTAATTTTTCCGATCAGGATGTCGCCAGGTTTTACTTCGGCTCCAATTCTGATCATCCCATTTTCGTCAAGGTCTTTGGTCGCTTCTTCAGAAACGTTCGGGATGTCATTGGTCAACTCTTCGTTACCCAATTTCGTATCACGCACTTCCAATGAATAATCATCCACGTGGATAGACGTAAAGATATCATCACGCACTACTTTTTCAGAGATTACGATCGCATCCTCGAAGTTGTATCCTTTCCATGGCATAAATGCTACTTTAAGGTTTCTTCCAAGTGCCAACTCTCCGTTTTGGGTAGCATATCCTTCTGAAAGGACTTGTCCAGGAATCACCCTGTCGCCTCTTCTTACGATCGGTTTCAGGTTGATTGACGTACTCTGGTTGGTTTTTCTGAATTTAATCAGGTTGTATGTTTTCTCATCCGATTCAAATGAAACCATTCTTTCTTCTTCAGAACGGTCGTATTTGATGGTAATGATGTTTGCATCAACATATTCCACCGTTCCGTAGCCTTCTGCATTGATCAAAACACGCGAATCAGAAGCAACCTGTCTTTCAAGACCAGTTCCTACGATCGGCGCTTCAGGACGCAATAACGGTACGGCCTGACGCATCATGTTTGATCCCATCAATGCCCTGTTCGCATCATCATGTTCCAAAAACGGAATCAACGATGCAGAAATAGAAGCGATCTGGTTTGGCGCAACGTCGGTGTAGTGGATTTCTGTTGGTTTCACAACCGGGAAATCGCCTTCTTCACGGGCAATTACCGTATCGGCAAGGATTTGTCCGTCAGCATCCATTTCAATGTTTGCCTGAGCGATCATTTTACCTTCTTCTTCCTCTGCAGATAAATAAACTGCGGTAGAAACCAAATCGACTTTACCGTTGGTAACTTTGCGGTAAGGCGTTTCGATGAATCCCATTCCGTTTACTTTAGCGTAAACACCAAGCGAAGAAATCAAACCAATGTTTGGTCCTTCAGGCGTTTCAATCGGACACAAACGTCCGTAGTGCGTATAGTGAACGTCACGTACCTCAAATCCGGCTCTCTCTCTCGAAAGTCCACCAGGTCCAAGGGCAGAAAGTCTTCTTTTGTGTGTAATCTCGGCTAGTGGATTCGTTTGATCCATAAACTGAGACAACTGGTTCGTTCCGAAGAAAGAGTTGATCACCGATGACAATGTTTTGGCATTGATCAAATCGATTGGTGTAAACACCTCGTTATCCCTAACGTTCATTCTCTCGCGGATCGTTCTGGCCATACGGGCAAGACCTACACCGAATTGTTGTGACAATTGCTCGCCCACGGTTCTTACACGACGGTTTGACAAGTGATCGATATCATCAATCTCTGCTTTAGAGTTGATCAATTCGATTAAGTATTTCACGATCGTGATGATATCTTCTTTGGTCAAGACTTGCTTTTCCATTGGGATATCGAGACCCAATTTTTTGTTCATTCTGTAACGGCCTACTTCACCTAAGTTGTAACGTTGGTCAGAGAAGAACAATTTATCGATAATGCCACGCGCCGTTTCTTCATCAGGCGGTTCAGCATTTCTTAGCTGTCTGTAAATGTGCTCCACCGCTTCTTTTTCAGAGTTGGTTGGATCTTTTTGAAGCGTATTGTGGATGATCGAATAATCGGCCTGGTTGCTACTTTCTTTGTGCAACAGGATTGATTTTACGTTAGAATCGATGATCTCTTCTACGTTGTCTTTGTCGATAATCGTATCACGGTCGAGGATGATCTCGTTACGCTCGATAGAAACTACCTCGCCAGTATCTTCATCCACGAAATCCTCGTGCCAGGTGTTCAAAACACGCGCAGCAAGTTTGCGTCCGATGTATTTTTTAAGTCCGGTTTTAGACACTTTGATTTCCTCAGCAAGGTCGAAGATCTCAAGGATATCCTTGTCTCTTTCGAATCCGATGGCTCGGAATAAAGTGGTAACCGGTAATTTTTTCTTACGATCAATGTAAGCGTACATTACGCTGTTGATATCGGTCGCAAATTCGATCCATGATCCTTTGAACGGGATGACACGGGCAGAATATAATTTAGTTCCATTCGCATGGAATGATTGTCCGAAGAAAACACCCGGCGATCTGTGCAATTGAGACACAACCACACGTTCCGCACCGTTGATTACAAAGGTACCGCTTGGCGTCATATATGGAATTGTTCCAAGATATACATCCTGTACAATCGTTTCAAAATCCTCATGCTCCGGATCTGTACAATACAGTTTTAGTCGCGCTTTTAACGGCACACTGTAAGTCAGTCCTCTCTCTATACATTCTTGAATGGTATAACGTGGCGGATCTACAAAGTAATCCAGGAATTCCAATACAAAGTTATTTCTTGTATCTGTGATTGGAAAATTTTCCATGAAGGTATTGTATAAACCTTCGTTGCCTCTTTCGTCAGATTTGGTTTCCAGTTGGAAAAAATCCTTAAATGATTTAACCTGAACGTCCAGAAAATCCGGATAGTCAGGAATATTTTTCGTAGAGGCAAAATTCAATCTTTCGGTCTGATTTGTAATCATCAATGGACAAAATTTTGATTAAAAAAAAAGTAGTTTTTGTGTAAAACACAGCTTTTCTTTTTTTGATCAACACCTCTTAAAAACGAACCAAGCTCGCCCGTTTTCTTCTTCGTATTGATTAAAAACTATTTGGTTTGCGAAGCGTATTGTGATAAAATTTAGAATAAAATTTTATTATACGAAAAATGGTTTAGGTCTTTGGATGTGCATCCAAGACCTAAACCTAGTCTTCAAAACCGAGTTGGATTATTTAACTTCAACCACAGCTCCAGCTTCTTCTAAAGCTTTTTTCAAGCCTTCAGCTTCATCTTTAGAGATGCCTTCTTTAACGTTTGCAGGAGCACCGTCAACTAAATCTTTAGCTTCTTTAAGACCTAAACCTGTAAGTTCTTTTACAGCTTTAACTACCGCTAATTTAGAAGCACCAGCTTCTTTAAGTACAACTGTGAATTCAGTTTGAGCTTCTTCAGCAGCAGCTTCGCCACCACCACCAGAAACTACAACTGCCGCAGCAGCTGGTTCGATACCGTACTCATCTTTCAATATTGTTGCTAAATCATTAACCTCTTTTACAGTAAGGTTAACCAATTGTTCTGCGAATTGTTTCAAATCTGCCATTTTTTCTATCGTTTTAAAATGATTTGTAAAAAATATAATTTATTTATTGTGCGCGTTTTTCAAAAACTCAATCCGTAAGGATTAAGCCACCTCTTCGTCTTTGAATTGGTTTAAAAGAGCTGAAACAACTCTTTGAGCTGGTGATTGAAGCAATCCGATGATTTCTCCGATAACCTCTTCTTTAGATTTAAGCGATGCCAATGAATCTAATAAGTTGTCTCCGATGTAGATTTCAGAATTGATAAAAGCACCTTTCAAAAGTGGTTTATCCGATTTTTTTCTGAATTCTTTGATAATCTTCGCAGGCGCGTTTGCCGTGTCTGAAAGAAGGATCGAAGAGTTTCCTTTTAAGATTGTAGCCAAATCACCGTAATCAGCAGGAGCAGCTTCCATTGCTTTTGAAAGCATGGTATTTTTAACCACTTCCAATTTGATCCCGGCTTTAAAGCAAGCCCTTCTTAAGTTTGAAGTTGTTTCTGCGTTCAATCCCGAAATATCAGCTACATAAACGATGTTGCTTCCGGCCAACTGTGCAGTTAAATCTTCAATTGCGATTGATTTTTCTTCTCTAGTCATACTATAAAGTTTTTACTGCCAATTATACTCCTTTAGGATCAAGTGCAATCGCAGGACTCATTGTGCTAGACAAGTGAATGCTTTTGATGTACTGGCCTTTAGCAGCAGTTGGTTTCATTTTGATTAATGTTTGAATAATTTCGTGTGCGTTGTCAACGATTTGATCCGCTCCGAAAGAAACCCTTCCGATACCTGCGTGAACAATTCCTGTTTTGTCAACTTTGAAATCAATTTTACCTGCTTTTACTTCGGTTACAGCTTTCGCTACATCCATAGTAACAGTACCGGTTTTAGGGTTAGGCATTAAACCTCTTGGTCCAAGGATACGTCCTAGTGGTCCCAATTTACCCATTACAGCTGGCATCGTGATGATCACATCAACATCTGTCCAACCGTCTTTGATCTTTTGAAGATAGTCGTCTAAACCTACGTAGTCTGCACCAGCAGCTTTAGCTTCCGCTTCTTTATCCGGAGTTACAAGAGCAAGAACGCGAACGTCTTTCCCTGTTCCGTGCGGTAAAGTTACTACACCACGTACCATTTGATTCGCTTTTCTTGGATCTACACCCAATTTTACAGCGATATCTACAGACTCATCAAATTTTGCAGAAGCAATAACTTTAAGCAATGCAGAAGCATCTTTTAAGTTATAAAATTTGTTCTTTTCAATTTTTGAAGCAGCCTCTTTTTGCTTTTTTGTCAATTTTGCCATGTCTTAAGCTTTTTTTAGAGGAGATTCTCCCGATACAGTTATACCCATAGATCTTGCTGTACCAGCGATCATACTCATTGCAGACTCTTGCGTGAATGCATTTAAATCAGCCATCTTGTCTTCTGCGATCGCTTTGATTTGTTCCCAGGTTACGCTGGCAACTTTTTTACGGTTTGGTTCCCCAGAACCGCCTTTTAGCTTTGCAGCTTCCATCAACTGGACTGCAGCAGGTGGTGTTTTTACGACAAAATCAAAAGATTTGTCTTTGTACACCGTAATCTGCACTGGACATACTTTGCCGGCTTTATCTTGGGTTCTGGCGTTAAATTGCTTACAGAATTCCATGATGTTTACACCAGCAGCTCCAAGAGCAGGTCCTACCGGTGGCGATGGATTCGCGGCACCTCCCTTAACTTGTAGTTTTACTACTTTACTAATCTCTTTAGCCATTGTGTTTTAAAATGTGCAATTGTCTGTGGAAGCAGACGCTTGCGGTTATATATAATAGTGTAACAAATTATACTTTTTCAACTTGCATAAAGCTCAGTTCCAAAGGTGTTTTTCTTCCGAAAATTTTCACCATGACTTCGAGTTTACGCTTTTCATCATTTATTTTCTCAACTGTTCCGTTGAACCCGTTGAAAGGACCATCAATAACCTTAATGGTTTCTCCGATGTTGAATGGAATAGCATGTGTATCGGTTTTTACAGCCAACTCATCTACTTTTCCTAACATGCGGTTTACTTCAGACATTCTCAAAGGCACCGGATCTCCGTTTTTCACTTCACCCAAAAACCCGATCACACCTGTAATCGATTTGATAATATGTGGAATTTCTCCGACAAGGGTCGCTTCGATCATGACATAACCAGGAAAATAGACTTTGTCTTTGGTGATCTTTTTTCCTTCACGAACCGATACCACTTTTTCTGTGGGTACCAAAACCTGAGAAATATAATCTGCCATTCCCAATCTGTTGATCTCAGTTTCGATGTAAGCTTTGACTTTATTTTCCTGTCCGCTTACTGCCCTGACAACATACCATTTTTTCACATTATTATCTGCCATGATCATTATACTGTTTTAATCCAGTTAAAAAATCCAGCTAGTGTTTTCGCACAAAGTTCGTCTACTCCCCAAGTTGCCAAGGCGAATAAAACAGAAAAAACAGCAACTACAATTGTAAGACGTTGCACCTCTGCCCATTCTGGCCAGGTTGTGTTTGACCTTAATTCCTCAAACGCTTCCGATATATAATTTACAACTTTCATTATAATTTGTTTTTTTATTGCACGGGCGGAGGGATTCGAACCCCCATCAACGGTTTTGGAGACCGCTATTCTACCCTTGAACTACGCCCGTTTATTAAAAACCAGCAACACATTAAAGTGCTGCTGGTTTTATAAATATCTGAATAATAATTATTCTACGATTTCAGTTACCTGTCCAGCACCTACTGTTCTACCACCTTCACGGATAGCGAAACGCAAACCTACTGTCATTGCGATTGGGCTTAACAAAGAAACATTGATTGTTAAGTTATCTCCAGGCATTACCATCTCTACACCTTCTGGTAAAGTAATAACTCCTGTTACGTCAGTTGTACGAACGTAAAACTGTGGACGGTAGTTATTGTGGAATGGTGTGTGACGGCCACCTTCTTCTTTTTTCAATACGTAAACTTCCGCTTTGAAATTAGCGTGTGGTTTCACAGATCCTGGCTTGATGATAACCATACCACGTTTGATATCAGCTTTATCAATACCTCTCAACAACAAACCTACGTTATCTCCAGCTTCTCCTCTGTCAAGGATTTTACGGAACATCTCAACTCCTGTAATAGTAGAAGTCAATTTTTCAGCACCCATACCGATGATTTCAACTGCATCTCCAGTGTTTGCAATACCCGTTTCGATACGACCTGTAGCAACAGTTCCACGACCAGTAATTGTAAATACGTCTTCAACAGGCATCAGGAATGGTTTTGCTGTATCACGGACTGGCTCTTCGATCCAAGAATCAACAGCTTCCATCAATTCAAGAATTTTAGGAACCCATGTTGGATCAGCGTTCAATCCACCCAAAGCAGAACCTTGGATAACCGGACCGTTATCTCCATCATATTCGTAGAAAGACAATAAGTCTCTGATTTCCATTTCAACCAGCTCTAAAAGCTCAGCATCATCAACCATATCCACTTTGTTCATAAAAACAACCATTCTAGGGATACCAACCTGGCGACCTAAAAGGATGTGCTCACGTGTTTGTGGCATTGGTCCGTCTGTAGCAGCTACTACCAAGATAGCACCGTCCATTTGAGCAGCACCCGTAACCATGTTTTTTACGTAATCCGCGTGACCTGGACAGTCAACGTGTGCGTAGTGACGGTTAGCAGTTTCATATTCAACGTGTGATGTATTAATGGTAATACCTCTTTCTTTTTCTTCAGGTGCATTATCGATCTGGTCGAAAGATTTAGCAGCAGTTTTAGAGAAACCAGCTTCAGCCATTACTTTAGTAATAGCAGCAGTCAAAGTAGTTTTTCCGTGATCCACGTGTCCAATTGTACCGATGTTTAAGTGCGGTTTGGAACGATTAAAATTCTCTTTTGCCATTTTACTTAATTTTTAATCTTAGTTATATATTAGTGTTCAAAATTCTAATTTATTGAGCCAACGACGGGAATTGAACCCGTGACCTCTTCCTTACCAAGGAAGCACTCTACCCCTGAGCTACGCCGGCCTTTTAATTAATAATTGATATTAACCCTCGAGGCTAAGAGCCGAACTGAGCGTAAAATAATTAATAATTACTTCTAGTCGTTAAGGATAGAACCTTACTCAATTTTGATTTCGCAGAAAACATCGATTTGATTAAGCTCCCACAGGATTACCTCGCTATCGCTCGGTGATCCGTGAAGGTGAACCTTCACCAAATTTTTGCTTTCATCAGCTTACGAAAGAAAAGCTTTCGACGCTGTCTCAATCAAAAATTTCGTGGGGAGAGCAGGATTCGAACCTGCGAAGTTCACACAGCAGATTTACAGTCTGCCCTCGTTGGCCGCTTGAGTATCTCCCCGACTTTTTTATTTGTACCAAATGCCTTTTAGAGCCGGCGGAGGGACTCGAACCCACGACCTGCTGATTACAAATCAGCTGCTCTAGCCAACTGAGCTACGCTGGCATTGACAATAAAAAAAGCCCGCTATTTCTAACGGACTGCAAATGTATATCTTTTTGTTACTTAATCCAAAACATTTTTAAAAAAAATTGTGATTAAATATGGGTGCGTATTTTTTCTTTCCTTTTTACCAGCAATCTTTCGGCAGATTCTGCGCATGACTCTATGGCTTCTTCAAAACTTTTACATTGTTTCTTGACTAAAAAATCATCTCCGGGAACATGAATTTTAATCTCTGCAATCTTATTTTCCTTCTCGCTGATATTCTCAACTTTCAAAAAAACGTCAGCCGAAACAATTTTATCGTAATATTTCTCCAATTTATCCATTCTTTGCTGGATGAAATCGACCAGTTTTCCGTCAACATTAAAGTTAACCGCATGAACTTCTACCTTCATAATCTATTATTTTATGGTTATACATTTAAAAGAACTACTCACGGTTTCTCGGATGCGCATTCCCATATACTTTTTTGAGTTCAGATAAACTGCTGTGCGTATAAATCTGGGTAGATGCCAAACTCGAATGCCCCAATAATTCCTTTACTGAATTGATATCCGCCCCGTTGTTTAAAAGATGCGTCGCAAACGTATGTCTCAATATGTGCGGACTCTTTTTTACCTTTTCGGAGACATTACTAAAGTAGTTATTTATTAATCGATACACAAACGAATCGTTCAATTTAACGCCTTTTAAGGTTAGCAGTAAAAACGCCGGATCCTTAATTTGTTGCAAACGAGCGCGTTCCTGCAAATACAAATCGAGTTGTTGGGAAACAATTGGCAAAACCGGCAAAATCCGCTCTTTATTGCGCTTGCCAAGTACTTTCAAAGTATGATTCGAATAATTGATGTTGGCCATTTGCAGATGAATCAGTTCGGTACGCCGGATGCCTGTTGTATAAAACAAATCAATAATCAGTTTGTCGCGAATGCCTTCAAAACCTTCGGGATATTGAATATAATTCAACACATTGTCAACTTCCTTTTCCGAAAACGGGATCTGTATCTTCTTCGGTGTCTTTAAAGATTTGTGTTTTAATAGCGGACTCGCAGCGATCTGCTTCGTTTTCAATAAGAACTTGTAAAACGATTTTAGCGACGACATTTTCCGGTTGATCGAATTGTTCGACACATCAGCATCAGCCAAATAAACGATCCAATTCCGAATCTGGCTGTAATTGACGTCAAACAAACTTTCCTGATCAAATTCCGCTTTCAGGAAATCCTCAAAAAAACCAATGTCTTTTAAATAAGCCAAAACCGTATGCGGAGAATATTTTTTCTCGAGCTCTAAATAGTCGCGATATGCCTTTTTGCTATTATCCATAAAAAAAAACCGTCAGCATCAAAGGTATTAAACTTTGACCGCTAACGGTTTTATAATAACTAGAAAATTAAGTATTAATTCTCTAAATTGTCTCTCATGTTCTGGATGTAAGCCGCTTTCTGGATTTTCATCCTGTTTGTAACAGAAGGTTTAATGAACGCCTGACGTGCACGCAACTGACGAACAGTTCCGGTTTTATCAAACTTTCTTTTATAGCGCTTTAATGCTCTATCGATATTTTCTCCGTCTTTAATTGGTATAATTAACATAATATAGACACCTCCTCTCGTTAAGGCTGCAAATGTAATACATTAATTGACAATTGACAATGGATAATGGATAATTATTTTTTGGGCGTGCAGGCGGCGGAAAATTTTTCAAATCACAAACAATTCAGTGCCGCCGTCAGGCTGTACGCTGCAATCTTTTGCTCCGTAAACTCCGCAAAAGGATTTCCACTGCCATCCTTCACGCAATTCAGAGGCATTATTTAAAAAAGAACTCAGTAGTCACAATCCATTGTTGTGCAGCATCACGTACATGGGTTTTCTTTTTATAGAAACCACCAGGCAGCACTTCATAAGAATCTTTGGTTAAATCATAAGCGAAAAGGTTGGGGCAGTTGGAAAACAAACCGCCTGCAAAATTAAAGGCATCCTTAAGCCTCCAACCCCTTTTACCATAAGTGTTCGCATTTAAAATATTGACATTATTCCAAACATCTGAATATTCATACGGCATCGTTTCGCCATTGTTAAACTGAACCGACACCACATTCCCCCGATTGTCATACGAATAATAGGCCGGGTAATCCATCTGGCCATCCAGATCATTGTCGAACCCGGCCTTGGAAACGTTGTCATCAGCATCAAATTCTAAAATGGCACGGTTGTAAATATGTACATCGGCATCACTGTAAGGCCCATCCAAAATCTCAGCAAAAACCAGGCGGTCCGAAACATGAACGAATCTGTAATAATCATTTTCTCCATAATTGTTTATAGACGAAATGCCTATGAGCCTGCCTGCTGAATCGTAATAAAAATTCTCGTCTGAAATATATGTCGTCTTAACCAATGAAAGTTTGCCACCATTGTAAATGTATTGAACCGTTATGCTTTCCTCGCCATTATTGTTTGTCATGGTTTGCAAAACAAGCTTGTTGTCTTTGACAGTATTTTTAACAATGTCGATATATCCGGGTATCGTTCCAATCGTGTTTGTTACGGTGTAGTAATCCATCTCTGATTTTTGGCTTGACGCATCGTCGTCTTTTGAACAACCGGCAAGACAAACAACAATCAGGACCATTTTAAACAACTCTTTAATCTTCATAAAACCTCATTTGTACGTAAAAATAGTATTTTAAAACCGAAATACTCAAAAACAAGAAATAACAAAAAAAGCCCCAAAATAGGAGCTTTCAAATAACAATGAAATCATGGTATGTTTGAAGCAGAATTCCCGAACGCCCAATTCTTAATTTCGACGTTCACTGATCCACAAATTCAGCTTCGGAAATTTTATTATTTTACTGCCGGTTGGTAATTTTGCTTATCGATGATCATTTTCGACAGGATCTCTTTCATGATTTCAGAAGTTCCGCCGCCAATTGGCCCCAAACGACTGTCTCTTGACAACCGCGCCAAAGGATATTCTTCCATATAGCCATAACCGCCTAACATTTGCAAGCAACTGTAAATCGTATCATCGGCAACTTTGGTTGATTTCAATTTTGCCATCGTAGCTTCTTTAACCACATATTCTTTTTGGTTCAACCTTGCTATAGCGGCATAATTAAAAACCTTGCAATGCTCCACTTCTGTTGCATGTTCAACAATTGTATGTCGCAAAGCCTGGAACTTATCAATTTTTTTACCAAACGCCTCACGCTCTGACATATAACCGATCGTATATTCTATTGCATATTCGCCCCTGGCGTGTGCGTTGATTGCCATAATGAGTCGTTCCAAAGCAAAATGCTGCATAATATATGGAAAACCTTTTCCTTCTTCTCCCATTAAATTTTCTGCGGGAATTTCGACATTGTCAAATGCAATTTCAGCAGTATCTGAAGCCCGCCATCCTAATTTATCTAATTTGGTAGCTGAAATTCCTTTTAAATCTGCATCAACTAAAAAAATACTGATCCCTTTATTGCCGGACTCCGTGTTTGTCTTGGCTGCAATTACATAATAATCGGCATAAACACCATTTGTAATAAATGTTTTTGAGCCATTAATGATATACGTATCACCTTGTTTTATCGCCGTTGTGCGCATCCCTGCAACATCACTTCCACCAAATGGTTCTGTAATACACAGGGCGCCGATTTTATCTCCTGCAATACTTGGCGCCAGATAATCCTGTTTGATTCTTTCGTCGCCCTCGGCATTCAAATGGGTCATTGCCAGATAAGCATGGGCCCACATCGCCGCCGCAAAACCAGAAGACTTAATTTTCTGGAGCTCTTCTAAAAAAATTACGGTATAAAATAAATCCAGGTTCATGCCGCCGTAAGCTTCGGGATAATTCAATCCAAAAAAACCCATATCGCCAAATTTTTTCCATATAAAGCGGTCGATTGTACCCGTTTTTTCCCATTTCTCAATGTGCGGCACCACTTCCTTTTGCAAAAAATCTTTAAAACTACTTCTGAAGGAATTATGCTCTTCCGTAAAATGTATTGAACTCATATATGTTGGTAATTTTGACCCGTATTTTTTTAGAATTCCAAATATAAGGCAATTATTTTTACCTTATCAACAGGAAAGCCGGAAATTTTTGTTAAATCCTCAACATTCAAGATTTTACCGTTCATACTTCTATAGGTAACTATAGCCTTCGCTACTGAGTACCTGAAGTATGGAAATTGCATCAATTCCTTTAATGGCGCATCATTGATGTGGATTTTTTTGACATCCGGGACAGATTTTACCGAAAACGATGTAGTTAATTTTTCGATTACTTCAGGCGACAATCCCCAGATATCATTCATCTGTTCCATGCTTACAAAGCCGCCAAACTTGTCTTTTTCTTTTAAAATCCGTTCCGATAAACCATCGCCAATTCCGTAAATTCGCTTCAAATCTTCTGGAGTGGCGAGATTGATGTCGATTACCTGCAATTTTTCCTTTTTGAAATCGCTTCGAAACTTGTTATTTTCATGACCGGATTTTTTATTTTTTACCCAATCCGGAAATTTAAAATAAGGTGCCATTTCAGCAAGCAACGAATCTGAAACTTTGGTGACATCCTGGAATTCTTTGGTCGAATTGACAAACCGGTTGCTTTTCCTGAATTGCAACAAACGGTCAATTTCATCTACAGACATTCCAAGCTTGTAGCCTTTAAAATCGGTAATGAAATTTGGATTGAAAGGATAAATTTTCGGAACGAATCCCGTCTTGTGATGATTTAGGGAATCGACTTTCGATTGAAGTGAAATCCATTGTTTTTCATCAGTTTCTATTTTTTCCGGCTGATTGGCATTCATCAAAAAATAAATGGCCTCTAGGACGATAAACAATGTAAACAATATAAGCAGTCCGATGCGCTGCGTTTTCGAAAATGAAAAGTACGGTTTTAAGGATGAGAATTTCATGATTTTTGGCGTGTAAATATTAAAATGACGTGTATAAAAATGGTAGCTTTTAAAGATCGAAAACCGAACTTCGCTTGGCACGGATCAGATCCTTGAGCTTGATCCAGAAAGCCAGCGTCAGGTAAACGCCAAACCAAAGCCCGGCGGTGACAAATGAAATGTAGATAAAAAACAAGCGCACATTATTTGCCCGCATGCCAAGTTTGTCTGCAAGCCGCGACGAAACGTGGAATCCGTATTTTTCAAAGAAATATTTTAGCCGGATGACAAATGACATATTGTTGTTTTTAGTGGCAAATTTAAGCAATTAACTTTTCAAAAGCAGGTTTCCGATCGCACAATCGAGGCATTTGCCATGGTTGCAATAAGCTGATTTAAGTTGCAGCAATGCCTGAGATTCAAAAGCATTGTTAGCTTTGATCCCGAACTTGCTGAATTTCTCAATGACTGCATTTTTCTCGGCAGGAATTTGTTTGAGCAAATCCATGCTGTCTTCAGAAATTTCTTTGCCGAGTGATTTTGCAAAAGCAAACCGGATGG
This sequence comes from Flavobacterium noncentrifugens, assembly GCF_900100375.1. Classification (GTDB taxonomy): domain Bacteria; phylum Bacteroidota; class Bacteroidia; order Flavobacteriales; family Flavobacteriaceae; genus Flavobacterium; species Flavobacterium noncentrifugens. The sequence goes on from NZ_FNEZ01000001.1 coordinate 21,643, forward strand.
GAAGAATCGTATTGATAATGATCAAATCGGCGAAAGCCACAGAAACCGATTTTGCTTTTTTAGGGCTTTCACGGTCAAACTGGTAATGCGTTTGCCAATAAGATGAAGCAGGAACTTTCAGGATTTCATACAACTTGCCTGCTGCATCGCCATTGATTATCTCTGAGAAAAGATTTTGCTTTCCGGAATACAAGCTGGCGAGTTGCGACAATCTGATCGTTGGGAAATTATCTGGTCGGTGTTTAAAAAACTGCAACGGTTCAACAGCAGCTTTCTCAAGTTGGTATTTATACGATAAATAATCAAATTGCTTTCGTAGCTGCTTAAAATACTGGTCTTCTTTCTCAACGTCCAGCAATCCGGATTGCCCGAAAAGAAGCGCTTCCATGTTTAGCGATTCAAAATTTTCCTTTCGGATAATCGAAAACGGAATTCTGAGTGCTATTTTCAGGAATGCTTCTCCATTGGTATTCAATCCGAAATTCTTTGCCATCAGGCAAAACAACACCGCTTCCCAATCATTTTCTTTTTGCTGAAGCAGCGAAATAATGGTATGCGACTTGTTCTCGAGCCTTTCAAAAAACAAACGTTCCAGCCAGTTCCCCAAAGTAAAAAAATCAATGGATGTTAGTTGCCTTTCACAGTAAATCCAGGATTTTGGAGACATCAGGGATTTATAATTTGACAGCGTTTCTTTACTGATGTATCTTTTGATTTCCAGAACCGGAATAGTAGTATTGTCACTTCTGAAAATTTCAGCATCATGCTCCCAAACGACATGCAGGATGACGTTTTCATACGCAGGATCTTTTTCATGCTGGTGCAAATACCAATCTGAAGACTTGATGTGGATTTCGATGTTGCCTGCCCATTTTTGTGTACCAATGACAAGTTGGGCATTAAAGAAATCCGGGCCGGCGAGCTGAAGGTATTCTCCGGGATGAATCACCGAAACCGATTCGTTGCTGGAAGTCTGCAAATCTAAATGGTCAAACTTGCGGAATCTCCACACATAATGCAGGAAATCTTCTTTCATGATATTGATTTTGAATGGCGTATAATTGGAATACTAAAATAGGAAAATTTTCAGTACTTCACTCAAAATCAACAAATAAATTAAATGCGAAGGAAAGTTTCCAGCAGGAAAGTTTGAATTACATCACGATCAATATATTTTAATTTAAATGCTGTTGCAAAGGGTCAGGTTTGAAATTTTTGATAAAAGTGTAGCATTTTTTTCATTTTAAAATTTTCGCTACACTTTTTTTAGCAAAAATTATTTTTTAAAATTTTTGCTACAACATGACGCTATGATTTTGACAAACTTCCCGGCAAGCGATTAAATTATTGCAACAGATAAAGCTTGGCGCAGGCGCGCGCATCAGACAGCGCTTCGTGATGGTTGAGCTGGATGTTGTTGCGGTCGCTGCAATATTTAAGGTTTGCAGGCTTATATCCTTTGGCGCGGTAAATCCGGCAGGTGCATTCCCAGCGGTCGGCGATTTCGAGTTCGTCATAGTACAAACCGTAGTATTTCATCGTCTTCATGAGCACATTGCGGTCGAACGATTCGTTGTGTGCGACGATTTTCCGTCCAAATAAACGCTTCTGGATCTCCGGGAAATGGCTGTCAAATGTCTTTTCTCCTAAGGTTTCAATTGGCTTGATGCCGTGGCACATGACATTTCGGTACCAATATTCATTATTTGGCGGCTGGATTAAGGTGTAATATTCTTCTGTGATAATTCCGTTTTCAACAGTAACGATTCCCACTGCACAAGCACTTTCCGGATGTCCGGTTGCGGTTTCGAAATCTATGGCGGTGAAGGTCATTTTTTAATGGATAATTGACAATGGATAATTACTTTATCGATCCGATGATGTCGTATTTCGTAATGATATGGTGTTTTCCATTTCCTAAATCGATCAAAACAGCCTGGTTGTCCTTAGTGAAGAGCTTAGAAACCTCTTCGATCTTGGTGCCGTATTTTACGATTGGATAAGGTTTGCCCATGACTTCCCTGATGGGTTTATCGGCAACGTCTTTATCGTTGACGTAGCTTTGGAACAAATCGGATTCGTCTACCGAACCTACGAAACCTGTGATGTCGATCACCGGGATTTGCGAGATTTTGTATTTGCGCATTCTTTCGATGGCGTGGGAAACGAGTTCTTCAGTCCTTACAATGACCAACGGCTTGTCGATATGGTCTTTGATCACGTCTTCGGCTTTGGTGATTTCTTCGTCGAGGAAACCGCGTTCGCGCATCCAGTCGTCGTTGAACATTTTACCAACGTAACGGCTTCCCGAATCGTGGAATAAAACAACCACCACATCTTCGGGCTTGAAATGCTCTTTGAGTTGCAGCAAACCTTTGATTGCAGAACCTGCAGAGTTGCCGACGAAAATCCCTTCTTCGAGTGCGATCTTGCGTGTATAAACAGCAGCATCTTTATCGGTTACTTTTGTAAAACCGTCAATAAGCGAAAAATCGACATTTTTTGGAAGAATGTCTTCGCCGATTCCTTCAGTGATGTAAGAATAAATTTCGTTTTCGTCAAATATCCCGGTTTCATGGTATTTTTTGAACACCGATCCGTAGGTATCGATACCCCAGATCTTGATGTTTGGATTTTTTTCTTTCAGGTATTTTGCAACACCGGAAATCGTTCCGCCTGTTCCAACACCAGCAACGAAATGCGTAATTTTTCCTTCGGTTTGCTCCCAGATTTCCGGTCCGGTTTGTTCGTAGTGCGCGATGGCATTTGACGGATTGTCGTATTGGTTTACATACCAGGAATTTGGCGTGTCTTCGCCTAGCCTTTTGGAAACAGAATAATACGATCTAGGATCGGTTGGTTCTACATCGGTTGGGCAAACGACTACTTTTGCGCCAACGGCACGAAGGATATCCATTTTTTCCTTTGATTGCTTGTCGGTGATCACGCAGATGAGCTTGTAGCCTTTTACGATGGCTGCGAGTGCCAATCCCATTCCGGTATTTCCCGAAGTGCCTTCGATGATCGTTCCGCCTGGTTTGAGACGGCCATCGGCTTCGGCATCTTCGACCATTTTTACAGCCATACGGTCTTTGACCGAATTTCCGGGATTGAAGGTTTCGACTTTTGCCAGTACGAGCGCATCGACTTCGGCGGTGACTTTATTGAGGCGGACAAGTGGCGTGTTGCCGATTGTTCCTAAGATATTTTCTGAATATTTCATGAGGAGTGAATTATAACTTTTGGATTGCTGAATTTCAGCCTGCAAATATAAGAATTTGTTATGAATGAGAATGTTGATATTTTGAACAGATTGCGGGCGTGATGGCAGCGGCATCCTTTTTTGAGGCACGAAAAAAAGATACAGCGGACAGCGCGGATTTCCCGCCCAAAAAAACTACTGGAAGAAATTCCACACCAGGCCGAAACGAATTAAGAAATCGCGGTATGGATAGTTTGGCGCGGAGTAGAAATTGTTTGTTGGCGCCCAGGCTGCGTTGAAATGTTCGGCTTTTACAAAAATGCGCGTTTGGCGGATCCGTGCATTGACGAAGAAATCGAAGTTGGCAAAATCGCCGATTTGTTTCTTTTGCTGTATAAAAAACTCGGCCGTTACCGGATTGTAATCGTTCGCATAATACTTTGTAAAGTAATTGAATGTGACGCCGGTTTGCAGGTAAAGCGCTTTTTTGAAAAAGTAATCTGAAAAATACAGCGTGTTTCGTGTTACAAAATCCGGGACATTGAGGATATTTTCGCTTTGATCGGTTTTTTGATATAAGAGCGTATTGTCGAGTCCGAGTTTCCAGAATTTGATTTCCTTATTGACTTTTAGCGACAGGTATTTTATGGATTTTCCGTATTGTTTTGGGGAAACGAGCTGGATGGAATCGTTGGTGCTGTCGTCGCTGAAATACAAAAAGTCGTTGTAGGACGAAACCTGTAATTCGGCATTTGCCCATTGGGTTTCGGCATTTACAGTAATGTTGTTGATCTTTTCGTTCTTGAAATTGTTGGCCCAGACATAATTGATGTAGCTGCTTTGGTGCAGGTTGTAGATCTGGTTTGGCAGCTTGTTCATTTTCTGGTAGCCAAAAGTGATCTTGTTTTTATCGTTGTAATTGTAAGTTACTTTCCCATCGATATTGGTTAAATCCTGATCTGTGATGGAATTGCTGTAGAGCAGTTTGGCTTTCCAGTTGTTTTTCTGGTATTCGTATTGTCCGCCAACGGTATGGATGACATCGTTTAGCTGGCTTGGAATGATGCGGTCTGCGTAAATGTATACTTTGTTGTAGTAATAATTGTACCTGAAGTCTTCGGTGAAAAACTGGAATTTACCGAGTGTTGTATTCTCATAGATGGCTCCGATCTTGTTGTACATGCGGTTGTATTTCACCTGGTCGTTGATCAGGCTGGATACGTAAGACGGCCCAAAACGGTTGAACTGTTTTGTCCCAACGGTTGAAAGTACTGTTGGCTGATAGTATTCGAAATATTTGTTTTCGTAAGTAAACTGGTGCGCGATGTAAAGATTGTTTTCTTTTTTATCGGGATTGACCCTGAATTGGTGGTCGATAAAGTATCGGTTCCCTTTGAGAAAGGTTTCGGCATCTTTGAGATAAATTTCGAGGCGTTGCCTTTCTGTGAAATTTTCATCTTTGCTTTCGAAATCGGCAATTGTGGTGATTCCGCCATTTTCTCCGTTAAGGATATCCTGGCCGGCAAAATGGGCATTGGCAATATACCTTTGTGTTTTGGAATTGTAGCTGGCGGTGAACCTGAAATTACCGGAACTTGAAAGCTGGTTGATGTATTTTCCAAGTGACCTAAGCCCTTTGTAAGCGATTGAAAAATTGAATCTTTCAGAGGTATTCATCGTGATGAAAGCATCGAGGCTTTGGCCTTGCTGCATGACGGTTTTAAAATACAGCTCGGTGAGCGGCGTGGCGGCCGAGTAATATTTGATTTCGTTGGCTTCGAGATAATCGAAATGTTTGGCTTTGTATCCGAATTCCGGGAATGGGGAAAACTGGTTCAGGGAATATTGAAGTGTATTGTAGGTTTGGCCTTCGTTAAAAAAAGGCAGCAATCCAAAATTATCTTTCCTGAGGTAGTTGTAATCGTATTCTTTTTTGATGGTCAGTGAAGTATCAACGAAGGTGGTATCGCGTTCAAGCGTATATATTTTGTACGATGTTATCGGAGCTTTCTGCGCTTTTTCTTTTGCTTTTTGCTCTGCAGATTTGATCAGGCTTTTTCTTTCTTTAGGCTTTTCGGCGACAGGTTTTTGGGCAAATGTCAGAAAAGTGAATACTAAAAATACCGCTGAAAATACAATTCTCATATATACGTTGTAAAGCGCAAAAATAGCCAATTGTTTGCAAAATAGCATTCAATCGGGCTAAAAGTTATGATATATTAAATGCCGTAAAATAAAAAAAGCCATCCGTTGCCGGATGGCTTTGATATGAACAGTATATCGAAATTATTTTTTTACAATTTTTAAAGTCGATACAGCTCCAGCCGTATTTGTTACTTTAACCATGTAGATTCCGCTGTTGAAACCAGTAAGGTTCAAAGAAACTTTACTCAATGAAGTATAGTTTGAATTCATAACTTGTTTTCCTAATACATCAAAAACAACAACATTGCTGATGTTTTTTCCTGTAAGGTCTAAGTTTCCAGTTGTAGGGTTTGGAGAAGCAACGATTGTTTTGTCACCAGAAAAAGTCTTAGCAGACAACAATTCAACACCATTCCATTTGTAAATACCTCCAACAGCAGCAGAAGTACTAAAACCACCTGCAAAACCAACAGTTGAACTTAGGAATTTGATCTTAGACCCTTGTACATAATTTTCATCCGGATTATCGTTGATGTCTACCCAAGTTTGTCCTCCGTCAGTAGAATAAGAACTTCCTCTTGTAACACCAGAATCAAGATCCTGACCAGTCGCAACATATGTATTAGGCACACCTGGAATTGCAGCAACGTCAAAGTTTCTTAATTGCCCTGTCCATACAAGTGAAGGACCCCAAGTCGCCCCACCATCTGTAGTTTGAAACACTTGCCAATCGCTCGTAGTCAAAATTCCATTATTTTGATCTGTGTAAGCCATACATCCAGACTCAGAACCAGCCAAACCTCCACCAAAATCAGGGATAGGCGCTTGTGAAACCGACCAAGTAACCCCTTTGTTTGTAGATTTTAAAACACGACCCGCAGTTGTTCCTGCCCAGATTGTATTACCTGTTACAGTAAATTGATCTGTAAGTCCATAATCCAAATCACTTACCGGTACAAGTGAAGCAGAAGAAGGAACGCGTGTCCAGTTTGTACCTCCGTTTGTAGTAGTGTATATTTCAAAATAGCCACCAACTGGGTCACCCATTGCTACACCTTCATTTTCATTCCAGAAGTATACAACGTTTGCAAATGAAGCTCCATCATTGAAGCTTGCAGTTGCTTGTCTTTCCCATGTAGAACCTCCGTTAATAGTTTTCCAAACACCACCAATAGCTGATTCTCCAGCTCTAGGAGAGGCAGATATATAAGCAACATCAGCAGAAACACCATGAATATTAGAAACCTGAAGGCTTGTAGAAGATGCTCCAAGATCAATAACTCCGGTTGACCATGTAAGACCTCCGTTAGAAGTTTTCGAGTAACGTCTGATCGTTGTACAACCTGTTGTACCACAAGCCATACTCAACCATGTGACATTGGCATCAACTATAGACATACTATTGATACCTGTACTGGCAGCAGACTGCCCTGTTGGATACTCTGTCCATTTGTTGTCTTGAGCTTGCACGACAAGAGCAAAGAACATACAAGAAAAAAGTAAAATTTTTTTCATAACTTAAAAGTTTAATTAATTATATATAAAAACAAATATAAAAAAATTAATCAGATTAAAAATATAAATATTTTAATCTGATTAATTTTAACTATAGAGAAGCAAATTGATACGTCGAAGCAGTTGATCCTGCAGGTGTAGATTTAGTAATCTGCAATAACGGAAATGCTGTAGCGACAGTACCAAGCGATAAATTCGGAATAACTCCTGATATCACTTTAGAGGTTTGATCAGGAAAACGAATGGCAAACCTGTATGGCAAATTGACTGGATCCGAAATCAGACGCGCAGCCCAAACTTCAACGATATAAACACCATCTTCAGCTCCATTTAAAAAATTAAGTGTTTCGTATCTTGCTGTCTGCGTAGTTGTACCATATATAAAATTAGCAGCATTTGAATTGGCAGACACAGTGACAACAGTTCCATCCGCACGCTTTAAGCGTATATTCAAATTATTGTAAGATGAGCTACCAACATTTGGATTCTCCCAATCAAAGCGTATTACAGATCTGATTGGATTAATTCCCCCCAACGGCGTTTCACCAAAATCAAGATTCAAAACATTAGAAGTCAATGCATATTGTTTTCCGGCAAAACCAGGAATTTCAGCATCTCCAGACGATGTAATTGCCGACAAATAAACCTGAATATTTGAATTGAAAGGTAAAAATGTCTGAGCGCCTTCAGCACCCGGAGTGACCATAAAATCATTTAAAACGGTTTGACCTGCCTTAATCAAGAAAGTCTTTCTTGCTCTTCTGTTGATATTTGGAAGAAAGGATGTGGCTTCTACGCTTACATCTACAGGAAATGATTGCGGGATCGTAATTGTTACAGGAAATCTTTGGGACGCAACGACAGCTGTTTCAGTAGTTGCAATCTGACCTTGAAGTGTTACAAACTCTACCTTTGATGCATCTGGCTCACCAGTAAAAACTTCTCCTTCCTCACAAGAAATGAAGCTAGCCCAAACGGCGATAAATAGTATGGATTTAAAAAGTGTTTTCATAAATGTATTTTTTATTGCGCAGTATAGTTGTCATACTCTATTAGGTCTAACGGCCTCATGCCATCGTTATTTGTTAAATCTGTCACGAACCGGTAAGCTTGTCTTAGATAGATCGCTGTTTGAACGGTAGGTGATAATGAATAATAATCAACCCTAACGTTGTTGGCATCGAAAGTTTCTCCATAAAATCTAAATTTATCCCCGAATACCAATGATGTCAATGGCACATCTAATGCAGTTGCAAGCCCAGCCGGGGTTACTTTCAAGTCTGCAGGAAACGAGGTAAATGTTTTAAACAAAACAAATTCCCCTGCCTGCCCATAGATGTTTGTTTTTCTGACGTATAAATTGTATTTGGCGACATTACCAGAAGGATCACTTAATACCCCCTCGAAAGAAGTATTGTTTATATCGTCAAAATTCATTCTTTTTTTAGTTATATCCAGTCGTAAGAACTGTCCAGCGACAACAACCGGCCTTGGATCTAGGCTTTCATCCTGATCGCACGATGAAAAAGCTACGAAAAGAATTATTAGCGGTAATAGAAATATTTTTTTCATAAATTATATTTTAAAATTAGTGTAGTGTAATTCCTGATACATCCCAAAAAACCTTCTTAGTCCTAATATTCGAAGGAGCATTTGGGTTATTATTCACACTCACATACGGATAGAGTGCAGTACTAAAGAATGGCCCAGGGTTCTCTTCAAGCGTTGGCTGCAAATTGCTAGGATATCCGGTTCTTCTGTAATTATTATACGGTTCAATACCATTACCCCAAGTCGCAATATAATATTCCTTTATAATAAGTTCCAATTTTTTCGCAGCCGAAGCCAATGGATCATTGTAAACACTAAGAACAAAAGCTACATAAGCAGTTGTTTTAGCCGTTGTAACAGCTTGCGACGGAGCACCTGCCTGAGCTGGCAAAAATGTCGTTGTTTTAGAAATAGACTTTCTAATACCGTCTTCTAGTAAAGCCGCAGGATCACCACCAAGACCTAAAGTCAATGCAAGCTCTGCTTTCATAAAACTGACATAAGAAGAAAGCACCATTGGCATAATTCCTTGACCTAAAGCTCCTTTAAGTCCTGCATTTGCCAAATTACTCACTACTGCTTCGGGGCCGATTGCTCCACCTGCAGGATAAACACCAACCAATGATCTAATTTCATCATCTTGAGGCAATCCTGATCGGTCACCATGGTCGCGTCCCAAGTAAGAAGCATCTCCAGTAGCTCCGTCGGACGTACAATATGCTGGCGGTATAAGAGTATTATAAAATGACGCATAAGCAGGATCACTATAATGTGCCGGTCTAGCAATCGTTTTACAAGGCAAACTTTGAGAAGTTGTATTTCCAGCGTTAAGTCTCGCCTGTTTAAAGAAATAAAATTCCTCTCTAGGATCATATTCAGGACCTTTATTTTTCTCTACCGAAACGGCCCAAAAGAAATAATTTGCAATGTAAGCACCAGTACCAAATTCATATTGGTCATTATACAATGGGTGTCTTGAGTTTGGAGCGTCTCTTTCTGTACCGTACTTGAAAGCAAAATCCTGCTCAGCCGTTTTAATAAGATCATCTTCCTGTAACAAAAGAGTCAATTGAGAATTTACGTCAACTCCGCCAAAATGCCCAATTTTACTAGCATTGTAAAGCATCTTAAATTTCAAAGTTTTAGCAAGTGTAATCCATTTTGATTTATCCCCTTTGCCTTCACTATTACCATAATACAAATCTCTAGGCTGTAAGTTCAATGCCTCGTCGGAAGCTGTCAGATATTCGATCGCTTGATTGAGTTCGTCATAAATCCCGGCATAAACAGCCTCACTATTGTCATATCTTGGACGCAGGTTTGCATTTCCCTGCAATGCCTCTGAATAAGGAATATCGCCATAGGTATCTACCATGGTCATCAAAATATAGCTACGAATAATTTTAGAGGCACCGAGAATAAATTTCTGGTCATTTTCGATCGCTTTCGGCTCCATCGACTTGATAGTATTCAGGATCAGGTAAGCTGTAGTCCAGTTGTTATCGAAATCAATAGGTGTAAAAGCATTTTCGTAAGTATTTCCACCAGTCATTGCCATTTGTCTGATCGCACGCTGTGTAAATCCATTATTTGAATCCACAAAATCAGGCAAAGTCAACTGAACATAGTTAAAAGCACTGACGGGTTCTAATTGCTCTTTAGGCAATTTACTTGGATTGTCTAACTGATCCAAGTCAAAAGTTTCGCATCCGCCTATGGTAAAGACCAAGGCCAGAAGAAACAAGCTGAATATTTTATTTTTCATTTTTAATTAGAAAGTTAAATTAATATTGAATCCGTAACGTTTTGCTGATGGTCCGGTTAAGTAATCAAATCCTTGTCCGTTACCCACACCTAAGCTCATGACTTCAGGATCAAAATTCAAGTGCTTAGGGAAATTGAACGCTTTGTACCACATATTTTGTCCGGTTACCGCAATAGATATTTTTCCAAATGGTGTTTTTTCAAGCATTCTTTTTGGAAGCGAATAGGATAATGATATTTCTCTCAGTCTTAAATTCGTAGCATCGTAAACAGACTGCTCGTCAATGAAGAAGCCTGAGTTGTTAAAACCATACTGTGTTGAACTGATCTGAACTGTATTGACGTTTCCGTTAGCACTTACACCAGGTAAAACAAAAGTCGCATTTCTGTCGAAATTAGTATCTTCAGTTACTCCTCTTGACAATAATGCATTTGCAGTGTTTGAGTAAATATCACCTCCTTTTTGGTATTCAAACTGGAAACCAAAAGTAATGTTCTTATATGAAATCTCATTGATGACCGTACTCTTCCAATCGGCATTTGGATCACCAATTTCTGTAAGCTCACTATTCACTACATAATTTCCGTCAGATCCAACGATGAAATTCCCGTTCGCATCACGAAGGATAGAACTCCCCATGATCACGCCATAAGGCCTGCCAGGAATTGCAAAGTTGCCTCTGTTGGTAAAGCCTGCTATCGCAATTTTATCTACACCCAAACCTAACGTTCCAACAATGTTTTTGTTTTTAGTGAAAGTTCCGGAAAGATTCCATCCAAAACCATCTTCTTTAGGAACGATGATTCCTAGGCTTACCCCTAACTCAATCCCTTTATTGCTGATTTCAGAAACATTCTGTGCCTGAACGACATATCCATTTTCAGGAGCCAGATCTGCATCAATGATAAGGTCTTTGGATTTTTTGTTGTATGCAGAGAAATCAATACCCAAGCGGTTATCAAAAAACTTCGCTTCTAAACCGAATTCAATCTCTTTATAAAGTTCAGGCTTCAAATTTGGATTACCCAATTGACTGTCTGGTCTTAATACATTTACAGTTCCTCCAACTGTTGGCGTAAATGCACTTGTTTGCTCATACAATCCAATGTTTGTTTGATAAGGTGAAGGAAATCCTGCCGAAGAACCATAACCAATTCTTAATTTTGCATAATTCACGTACTTGTTATTCTTAAGAATAGTAAAAGCATCGGTAGGAATAAACGAAACCGATGCAGAAGGATAAAACAAAGAACGGTTTTCTTTAAGTAAGGAAGAGAAATAATCTTTTCTTGCCTGTAAGTTTAAATAAACGTATTTTTTATATCCTAAAGTGGCACTACCATAAACACCAACTTTGTTAAAACTCTGTTTTTCCGAATAGCCTAAATGGTTTTGGAAATTCTGGTGCTCCTGGAAACCATATACAAATTGGTTGAAACTTTCCAAAGCCGTATAATCATATGCCTCGAGACGCGAATTGACTCCGATTGTTCCATCTAAATTCCATGAAGCCGCTTTATCCAATTCCTTGTTAAAGTTATAACTGAACGTGTGGTCAAATACTGTATTCTCATTATTAGTCGTACGCATATAACCACGTGGTGTTTGATAACCACCTTTGTTGATATAATACCTCTTAGCCTGGGTATAATTGTCCATTGCCAATCTGTAAGATACATTAGACCATGAATTGACATCATAAAGCGCTGAAAAGTTACCGAAGAAGCGTCTTACATGCTCATCATCACTTGCATTTTTCAACAACCATCTTGGATTGGTAATGTCCGGCCTGTAATTAACCGACTCATGTGTTTTTGGATTTTCGTATGGCAAACCAAACAAGTCAAAACTTCTTGGCGTGTATAAAATTGTAGCAAAAATGGATGGCGTGATTGCACCTGAACCATATCCATAGCCTGTTGGCGGTGCTGTTTTGTCTGTCTTAATATAGTTTAAAGAGGTGCTAAGTGTAATCCCGTTACCCAATTTAGTAGATCCACCACTACTTAAGTTCAATCTTTTATAGTTGTTGTTTTCAATAAATCCGGAATCAGAAGTATTACCAACATTCACATTATAACTCGTACTTTCACCTCTACCACTTAATGAAACAGAAGTAGTATTTACATAACCTGTTCTAAAGAATGGCTTCACGTTATTCTGAGGTTTCCATTCGACACGTTGACCAACATATTCTGGAAAAACTGAATTTCCTAAATAAGAGTAAGGGTGAATCACGGTACCATCCATTCCAATCCCGCCTTCTCCTCTGGTATTGAAACTTGGCCCCCAGTTTCCGAATGTCGTTCTGTATTCCAATTCATTACCTATACCGTAACTATTTTGATAATCAGGCAATCCAGAAATTTCTGTCATATATAACGACTGTGAAACAGAAACCTCCATTTTCTTGTTCACATCTTTTGTGTTTCCAGATTTTGTAGTTACCAATACAACCCCTTTACTACCGGCAGAACCGTATAGAGTTGTAGCACTCAATCCTTTTAGGATACTGATCGATTCGATGTTATTCGGATCAAGGTCAAGAAAACGGCTTGATGCGTTTGTAGCACCTTCCACAAAGTTTCCGTCGCTATTGGTATCCGAATTAAACGGAACACCATCGACAACAAACAATGGCTGGTTGCTTCCTGTAATAGAAGAATATCCACGGATAATAATATTGGTACCAGATCCAGACAAACCACTCGTTTGCTGAATGTTAACACCTGGCGCTTTACCGGTTAATGCTCTTACAACATCTGTAGAAGGTTTTGAAGCAAATTCTTCGGCCTTAATTGTTGTTACCGCATATCCCAATGCTTTCTTTTCTTTTTTGATACCCTGGCTGGTTACTACAACCTCGCCCAATTGCTGCGCATCTGTTTTTAACACTGGGTTAACAACATTTGACGCACCAACGGTTACATTGGTATCTGTGTAACCCACAAAAGAGAACACCAATACGTCACCAGCTTTTGCTTTGATCGAATATTTTCCATCAAAATCTGTTTGCGTGCTTGCTTTTGTGCTTTTGTTAATTACGTTTACAGTAGGCATTGGCAAGCCATCCTCTGTAACCGTACCTGTAACAGTTTTCTCCTGTGCAAAAGAAACCTGCATTGAGAACGCCAATAATAGCGTTAAAATCCACTTGAACTTAGATCTCATATTAAATTTATTTGAGTTAGTTATTTCGCAAACTTCTTAATTATTTCTTAAATAAACAAATATAACTTCTTAATATAATTTTTTAGGGCTGTTAAAATATTTTACAATACGTTGCAGTTAGTTTAACAATCAATACAAATGATAAAATAAAATTCAAAATGACGCGTTGAATTCCATACTTTTGCGAAAATAATCCAATGTTAAGCCTACGATTTTCAGAACACGCTTTCGAAGCGGGAACAGATGAAGCCGGGCGCGGTTGCCTCGCCGGCCCGGTCACTGCTGCGGCTGTGATTCTTCCCGATGGTTTTGAAAATGAATTGCTGAACGACTCTAAAATCCTTTCTGAGAAAAGCCGCGATTTCCTTAGGCCGCTAATCGAACAATCGGCATTGTGTTACTCGGTTACGCATCTTGACCCTTTGGTCATTGACGAAATCAACATCCTGAATGCTTCTATAAAAGCCATGCAGCAATGCATTCACAAACTTTCGCCTACACCTTTATATATTATAGTAGACGGAAACCGTTTTAAACCAATAGAAAACATTCCTCATTCGTGCATCATTAAAGGCGACAGCAAATACATGAGCATCGCAGCGGCATCGGTTTTGGCAAAAACATACCGGGATGAATACATGAACCGCATTCATGAAGAATTTCCGATGTACAACTGGAAACAAAACAAAGGCTATCCAACAAAAGAACACCGCGACGCAATCAGAAAATTTGGCACGACAAAATACCACCGGATGACTTTCAGGCTGTTGCCTGAAGAACAACTGGAGCTCGATCTCGAACCGGAAATTTTTTAGATAAACTCCGCCTCAAACAATTGCAGGAAGTGCTTTTGGATTTTTTGCTTCACTTCATCCGCATCAACCGTTTCCACGCCAAGTTCCACATTTAAAGAAGTAACGGCTTTGCCGCGAATCCCACACGGAATAATGTTGTCAAAATAACCCAAATCTACATTTACGTTCAATGCAAATCCGTGCATCGTTACCCAACGCGAAGCGCGAACGCCCATCGCACAGATTTTTCTTGCGAATGGTGTACCAACATCCAGCCAAACACCAGTTTCTCCGGAACTGCGAGAGGTCTGCAATCCATATTCGGCTAAAGTTAAAATGATCGCTTCTTCCAGAAAACGCAAATATTTATGAATGTCTGTAAAGAAATTTTCAAGATCCAATATCGGATAACCAACGATTTGTCCCGGACCATGATACGTAATATCGCCGCCGCGGTTGATTTTATAAAAGGTTGCGCCTTTCGCCTCGAGCTGTTTTTCACTTAAAAGCAAATTGCTTAAATCGCCGCTTTTTCCTAAAGTATAAACGTGCGGATGCTCAACAAAAAGCAGGTAATTGGGCGTTTCATGATCGACTTCTTCCCTTCTGTTGCGGATTTTTAAATCGACAACATCTTTGAATAAGGTTTCCTGATAATCCCAAGTTTCCTGATAGCCTTTCGACCCCAAATCCTGAAGTGTGATTTTTTTGTTCATTTTGTGCAACGCAAACTTAAATCAGATACGAATTATCTTTTTGGATTGTTCAGGATAATCAATGCTGCAATTACACCTGGAACCCAGCCCAGCAGCGTCAATATTGAAACGATGATTATCGATCCGCAGCCTTTATCAATCACGGCGAGCGGCGGAAACAAAACCGATAAAACAACCCTCCAGATGCTCATATTCTTTTTTTGCCCTGCAAAGATACGAATGTTTATTTCCGTAAAATCTTAATTATTTCTTATCTAAAACGACTTCCAAACTCATTTTCTCAGGTTGTTCGAGATAATCGATCAGGGAATACGGGACAGTCACCGTTTTGCGGTCGTCGCTAAACAACGCATTCGGGTTGGATACCGATTTGACTTTTCTCGGAAAATGATATTTCATCGTATAATGTGACGACCCAAACATCATCTTCATCATTCCGGTCGTATCTTTCGTTTGTTCAAACAACTGCCTGTCTTTGATTTTAATTGTGCGTTTAAAAGTCGTTCCGTCGAATGAATATTTCAATTCGGTATTGTCTGCGCCTTTCATCATACCGCCAAACGGATTTGAAGCGTCCTGAGCCGGCGATTTTTCCAGATCTTTTACCGATTTCATGGCCTGCATCATGTCCTGTAGCTCGCTGGCTTTCTTAAAATCAGTAAAAACCGACATTTTAAATTCCTTGTTTTTCGCGCTCATTTTCATATTGACCGACATGTTTTCCATTTTCTTCAAGCGTTCCTGTTCCGCAACCGGCAATTTTGCAATGCTGTCTTTTTTCTCAGCTAACAATTGCTTGAATGTAAAGGTCGAATCGATCTCTTTTGCTTTTCCGCCTTCCATCATTTTATCTCCGGCCATCGCCATAAGTTCCGAAGCGTTCACGTCGAACGAGATTTTCCCGCTCCCGTCTTCTTTCACATCAATATTTTCGGTCATCTGGCAGCTTGCCATAAATAAGGAAATCAGTACGGCGACAACATATGATCTTGCTTTCATTTTAGGTAATTTGATTATTTTTCCCAAATATAATGATTAAACGATAATTTTCCCCTCAAACGATTTTTAATACATTATATATGGATTCACAAAACAGAATCAAAATTTAGAATCGTTCTAACTACTTTTTTGGCAATTTACTCGTTTATAAATGTAATTTTATTTAAAAATGCTGCTACTGTTTATGAATGCCATTGCCAATGAAAATGCCCTGAACACGCAACTCGAAACGATCAATTTAAAGATCGGCGAACTCAATGACCAGAAGATCCTATTGCTTTTGCAGGCAATCGGATTTGATTTGGATAAACTTCCGAAAGATTTACTTCAATGGAAAACAATTTTAATCGTCGTTCCAAACCGAAAAACCTCACACGAACTCAAGCCTTACCGCTATTCGATCGACAGGATCGCGCTTGCCACAAATGTCAACGCCAAAGAAATCAACATTTACGATCTTGACCAGTGGAAAGCCGCTTTTAAAAACAAAACGCAGCTGCAAATCCGGAATTTACTCAAAACGACTTTCGGCGGCAGCAAAAAACTCCCAGAAGATTACCAGAAGCAACAATCAACATAACTTTTTATTGGCATTTCAGCTAAACTGTTTTTCATACTTTTGCAACTTGCTTAAATGGTATGACAAAAATCCTGTTGCTCGAAGACGATCCGGTCCTTTCCAAAGAAGTCAGCGAATTCCTGAAATCGCAGGGTTTCGACTGCAATTGTGTTTTTGACGGCGAAATATTTTTCCGGCAATTGAAAAACAATTCCTATCAGATTTTTCTGCTCGACATCAATGTTCCGAAATTAAATGGCCTCGATGTGTGCAAAAAAATCCGCGAAGACGATAAAACCACGCCCATTTTAATGCTTACCGCTTATGGCGACCTGACCGACAAAATGGACGCTTTTAAGCTTGGCGCCGATGATTATCTCGTGAAGCCGTTTCACCTTGAAGAATTGCACATCCGGATTTTATCGCTGTTGCGGAGAAGTTCCGTTCCGCAAAATTCCGATGAAATCATCACCATCGATGACCTTGAGATCAACACGTCTGCGCTTTCGGTAAAACGTAGCGAAACTGCCATCGAACTGACCCAGAAAGAATACCAACTCTTGTTGTTATTGGCGAAAGCCAAAGGCCGCGTGCTTTCCAAACAGTCCATTTCTGAACAGCTTTGGGACGTGCATTTCGACACCAACCTAAATACGATCGAAGTCTACATCAATTTCCTGCGCAAGAAAATCGACCGCAATTTTGAGCATAAACTCATTCGCACACGCCCTGGATTCGGCTATTATTTAAAATCAGAATGACTTTAAAAAGAAAAATAGCGATCAACATTAGCATTGCATTTTCGTTGCTTTACGGTATTTCGGCTTTGCTGATTTACATTTCATTTTCGACGTTCCGAAAGGAAGAATTTCAACACAGGCTTGAAGAAAAAGCGCGAACGACAACCAAATTGCTGTTCGAAGTCAAGGAAATCGACCGAAACATTTTAAAACTTATCGATCAGAATACGATCAACAAATTGTACAACGAAAAAACATTGGTTTTCGACCACAATTACAAACTCATTTACAGCAGCATCGACGACGCTTCGATCAAGTGGAATTTATCCGATCTCAAAAAATTAAAATCTGAAAAAACAATTTTCCGTACCGATAAAGAAAAAGACGTTTTCGGGATTTTCTATGATTTTGAAGGCACAGCCGATTATTACGTTTTGATCGCCGCCGAAGATAAATACGGAAAAACACAATTGCATTTTTTATTGGAAATCCTGATTATCAGCTTTTTTTTAGGAACGGCGCTGGTTTGGTTTTCGACCTATTTTTTTATCCGAAAACAGTTGGAACCGCTCGATGATTTTGAAAAACGGATCACCAAAATCTCGGCAAACCGTCTCAATACACAACTTTCCGAAACTGCAAAAGACGACGAGATTAATCTATTGACCAAAGCGTTCAACCAAATGCTGATCCGGATCGAAAATTCGTTTAACGCGCAAAAGGAATTTACGTCAAATGCCTCGCACGAACTGCGAACGCCCATCACGCGCCTGACGTTGCAACTCGACAACCTGATCAAACAGGAAAACCACGCACCATCGACCATTGCTTATTTAAAAAGTATGGAAAACGACCTAAATCAAGTCACCGATTTGATCAATTCGTTGTTGTTACTCGCCAAAATAAATAGGTCTGAGGCCGAAAGTCAACTCAAAAAAGAGCGCATCGACGAAATTGTTTTTGAGGCTTTTGACAAAGTAAAAATGACACAGCCCGATTTTCAGATGAATTTCGAAATCCTTGGAAATCCCGATTCTGACCTTGAAATCAACGGCATCAAATCATTGCTCGAAATCGTGTTTGCCAACCTTTTCCGCAATGCTTATCTGTATTCTGACAACAAAAAAGCCAACGTCACCATTGAAGAAAATGAAAACCGTCAAATGGTTGTTACGATCACAAACGACGGTGAAAAAATTATCAAAGACGAACAAAGCAAACTCTTCCAGCCTTTTGTTCGCGGCACAAATGCAACGCAAATTCACGGTTCCGGGCTTGGTTTGCGAATCGCGAAACGAATCCTCGATTACCATCAGGCCAAAATCGATTATTCAGATGCAAACGGACTTCATCAATTCTGCATCACATTTTCCATTTAACGAATTAAGTTTTTTTTAAGGTCGGCTTAAAGCCAAATTTAAGTTGGCCGCCCGAATCTTTGCAGACTAAAAAGTCCAAAGATGAAAATCAAATGTCTAATCGTTGCGTTCTTCTGTTTCGGAATTGCCGTCGCACAGCAAAACTTCACACTCAAAGACTGCGACGACGCACTGCAGAAAAACAACTTGCAACTGCTTGCCCAACAATACAATATTTCTGCCGCGCAAGCCGGAATTATCCAGGCAAAAATCTGGGAACAACCTGTCGTTACTGCTGACGTCAATGCTTATAATCCTGAAGCCCGTCGCTATTTTGACATTGGCACGAATGGCCAAAAATTCTTTGCAGTTGAACAGCTGATTTACCTTGGCGGAAAGAAGAAAAACGAGATCCGGTTTGCAAAAACCAATGCCGAAATCGCCGGATTGCAGTTTGAGGAATTGCTTTTCAACCTGAAAGGCCAACTGCACCGAAGTTTTTATTCCGTTTACTTCGATAACAAGAAAATCGCCGCAATCGAATTGCAGATCAGCCAGATTGAAGCACTTTTAAAATCTTATGAAGTCCAGGCCGATAAAGGAAATATTCCGTTGGGCGACGTGGTACGGCTGCAATCTTTGGTGCTGAACCTCAAAAACGACCGCATTGAGATCATCCGGAACAACACTTCGGAAAGGCAAAACCTGAATTTCCTTACCGGAATCGACGGCATCATTACGCCATCAATCAACGAAAAAGAAATCGTTCAAAACTTCAAAACCGAAAAGTTTAAAAAGGACGAATTATTGGCTTTGGCCAAAGAAAAAAACCCCGAATTCCTGATTGCCCAGAAAAATATCGAAGCGCAGCAAATTGCCGTAAAATGGCAGAAAGCGCTGTCGGTTCCAGACATTACCGCGGGAATGGCTTACGATCAAAACAGCGGTGCTTTTCACGATCAGGTCAATGTTACACTCGGAATTCCGCTGCCGTTATGGAATAAAAACAAAGGGAACATCAAAATCGCCGAAGCGCAATTGGGCGAAACCAAAGCCAAAGCCGAATTTCAATCCAACTTGCTGAAAAGCAATATCGAAAGCGCTTACAACATTTGGAAAATCCAGCAGTCGGAATCTGAAAACCTCAAAGAATCAGCCTGCCAGAATCTCGAAACGGTTTACAAAGGCGTGTTGTTCAACTTCCAGAAACGCAACATTTCACTATTCGAATTTACCGATTTTATGGAAAGCTATAATCAAAGCAACCTCCAGATCAATGAAATCTACAAGCAGTTGATTTTGTCCGGAGAAACTTTAAACCACATTACAAACACCAATCTTTTCTAAGATGAAATACATCGCAATCCTTGCCACAACCGCGCTTTTATGCTCGTGCAAACCCGACATTAAACCTGAAATCAAGGCAACTTTCGTACTGAGCGACAAAATGCTTGAAACGACAAAAACCGAAACCGCAACATTCCAGCCGCTCAAAACCGAAGACACTTTCTACGGAAAAATTACAGCCGACAACAATAAAACGATCGAAGTCTATCCGGTTGTTGGCGGAAACGTTTCAAAGGTTTTTGTCGAACTCGGCGATTACGTCAAAAAAGGGCAATTGCTCGCAACGATCAGAAGCACTGAAGTAGCCGATTTCGAAAAACAGCTTGAAGACGCGCAAAACGACGCCATCGTTTCGAAGAACAACCTGAAAGTTGCACAGGAATTGTTTGAAGGCAAATTGAATTCTGAGCGCGACGTACTCGAAGCGAAAAGCCAATGCGACAAAGCCAAATCGCAATTGCAGCGCATTCAGGAAACATACAAAATTTACAACATCAAAACCGGTGCGATTTACGAAGTGCGTTCGCCCCTAAACGGTTTTATTGTCGAAAAAAAGATCAACCAGGACATGCTTTTGCGAAACGACCGCAGCGATAATATTTTTGACATCGCCGAAATCGATGAAGTTACAGTAGTCGCAAACGTCAATGAAAGCGACATCAACCGTGTAAAGCAAGGCGAAAGCGCATCGGTGACCACATTGAGTTATCCTGACAAAGTTTTTAATGGAAAAGTCGATAAGATCTTCAACATTATCGATCCTGAAACTAAGGCGATGAAAGTGCTGATCAAGCTCGGCAATCCGGGATTTATCCTCAAACCTGAAATGCGCGCGAACATCAGATTGTCTTATACTGAAAATGATAAAAAGATGCTGGCAATCCCGGCATCGGCGATCATTTTCGACAAATCAAAAAATTATGTCATGATCTACAAAGACCGAAACAACATTGAAACGCGGCAGGTTGAAGTGTTCCGCCAGGTTGGAAATATGGCCTACATTTCGTTCGGCCTGACCGAAAATGAAAAAGTAATGACACAAAACCAGTTGTTGGTTTATGATGCGCTAAACGATTAAATTATGAACAAGTTTATTAGGAATATTATTTCTTTTTCGCTGAAAAACAAAGCATTCACCTTTTTTTGGGTGTTTGTCATTGCGGTTTGCGGATTCATTTCGTTTAAAAATATGCCGATTGAAGCGTTTCCCGATGTGACCAACACGCAAATCGTGATCGTCACGCAATGGAACGGCCGAAGTGCCGAAGAAATCGAGCGTTTTGTAACGACGCCAATTGAGGTTGCGATGAATTCGGTACAGAAAAAAACGAGCGTGCGCAGCGTAACGATGTTTGGATTGTCGGTCATCAAGATTATTTTCGATGACGATGTTGATGATTTTTTCGCGCGCCAGCAAGTCAACAACCAACTCCAAACGGTTTCGCTTCCCGACGATATCGACCCTGAAGTGCAGCCGCCTTACGGCCCGACAGGGGAAATTTTCCGGTATACGCTGCAAAGCAAAGACCGCGACACCCGGGATTTATTGACACTTCAAAACTGGGTCATCGACCGGCAATTGCGTGCCGTTCCCGGAGTTGCAGATATTGCTGCGTTTGGCGGACAGGAAAAAACATATGAGATCAGCGCCGATCCAAACCGGCTCTCCAAATATGACATCACGCCGCTCGAAGTTTTCGATGCGGTGAATAAAAGCAACCTGAATGTTGGCGGCGACGTCATCGAAAAAAACGGCCAGGCTTATGTCGTTCGCGGTGTCGGATTGCTCGGATCGCAGCAGGATATTGAAAATATTATCGTTAAAGATGCAGGCGGAAATCCGGTTTTGGTCAAAAATCTCGCCGATGTTTCAGAAAGTGCTTATCCGCGTGTCGGTCAAACCGGACTCAACAATAACGACGATGTAGTCGAAGGCATTGTCATCATGCGAAAAGGCGAAAATCCGCAGGAAGTGTTGGCAAAAGTCAAAGAAAAAATCAAAGAACTCAACAGTACGGTTTTGCCTTCGGATGTCAAAATGGTGACTTTTTACGATCGTGACAACCTGATGAATTTTACGACCGAAACCGTCATGCACAACCTGCTCGAAGGAATTATTCTGGTAACCGTGATCGTATTTTTATTCATGGCCGATTGGCGTACGACTTTGACCGTTGCGATCATCATTCCGCTGTCGTTGCTATTTGCTTTTTTCTGTCTGAAAATGAAAGGCATGACTGCCAATTTATTGTCGCTTGGCGCAGTAGATTTCGGAATTATCATTGACGGTGCGGTTGTTATGGTCGAAGGGATTTTCGTAACATTAGACCATCTGGCGAAGAAAAAAGGCATGGAAGCCTACAACAAACTCGCCATTGGAAGCGTCATTAAAAAAACCGGTGCCGAAATGGGAAAAGCGATATTTTTTTCCAAATTAATTATCATTACCGCTTTACTACCGATTTTTGCGTTCCAGAAAGTCGAAGGCAAAATGTTCTCGCCACTCGCCTACACACTTGGCTTTGCGCTGCTTGGCGCATTGATTTTCACGCTGACCCTTGTTCCCGTTATGGCGCATTTGCTGCTGAATAAAAACGTCCGCGAAAAGCACAATCCGTTTGTGAATTTCTGGGATAAGACCGTTGAAAAAGGATTTGCTTTCACGTTTAGGAACAAGCAAAAAACGCTGATCATCTCAATGGTTTTTGTCGTATTGACTTTTGCTTCAGGGAAATTTCTCGGAACCGAATTCCTGCCACAGCTCAATGAAGGCGCGCTCTGGATCACAGCCGAATTGCCGATGAGTTATTCCCAGCCCGAAAGTGTCACCGTGGCGAACAAACTGCGCAAAGACCTGATGACTTTCCCCGAAGTCGTCAAAGTCTTGTCGCAGGAAGGACGGTCAAATGACGGAACTGATCCTAACGGATTCAATTTCGTACAGTTTCAGGTCGATTTGAAACCGCAAAGTGAATTGCATGGAAAAACCGTCGATGCCATCATTGCTGAAATGGATGCAAAACTCAAAAACTACCAGGGCATTACCTACAATTATTCACAACCGATTATTGATAATGTTGCCGAAGCTACCGCCGGAATCAAAGCAGCGAATGCGGTAAAAATTTATGGGGACGATTTGGGCAAACTCGACGAACTCGCCTCAAAAATGATCGCCCAAATTAAAGACATTAAAGGAATGGAAGATGTTGGCATCATCCGGAATATCGGCCAGCCGGAAGTCAGTGTGATTTTAGGCCGCGAAAAAATGGCTGCTTATGGCGTTACTTTAGCCGACGCTCAAGCCGTACTCGAAATGGCTTTCGGAGGAAAAACAGCCACACAAAAATACGAAGGCGAGAAAAAATTCGATGTCCGTGTGCGTTATGCTAAAGATTACCGGAAAGATGAAAACGACATGTCGAACCTTAAAGTGCCCACGCTTTCTGGAACAAAAATCCCGATTAAAGAAATTGCCGCAATCAAGAAAATTACCGGCCCGGCATTTATTTATCGTGACGATACGAAGCGATTTATTGGCGTAAAATTCTCGGTGCGCGGACGCGATTTGGGGAGTACGATTGACGAAGCACAGCAAAAAGTCACTAAAAACATGCAATTGCCAAACGGTTACAAAGTGGGCTGGACAGGCGAATTTGAAAATCAGGTTCGGGCAACAGGAAGGCTCGGGCAAGTTGTTCCAATTAGTTTAATTGGGATATTTGTGCTGCTTTTTGTGTTGTTTGGAAACATCAAAGATTCGTTGCTGGTGTTGGCGAATGTTCCGTTTGCCATCATCGGCGGCATCATAGCGCTGCATATAACCGGAATGAACTTCGGGATTTCTGCCGGTGTCGGATTCATTGCCTTGCTCGGAATCTGCATCCAGAACGGCGTGATCTTGATTACCGAATTCCATAAAAACCTAAAAGAAAAATTGTCGCTGAACGAGTCGATTACCGAAGCTGTAAAAATCAGGACGCGGCCGGTTGTCATGACGGCACTAATGGCATCGATCGGATTGTTGCCTGCCGCGCTTTCAAACGGTATCGGATCGGAATCCCAAAAACCGCTTGCCATTGTCATTATCGGCGGACTGATTACGGCAACCGTTTTGACCCTGCTCGTATTCCCGATTATTTTCTGGGTTTTCAATCGCAAAAAAAACCAGGATCTCAAATAAAAATTTTTCATTGATTGTTGCGTTTGGAAAGGCTCCGTATGAAAATGCGGGGCTTTTTTGCGTATTGCCGCCGCCTTGCACTTTCAAACATAAATACTATCTTTGCGCTCTTAAAATCATACATTACAATGGCATTATCAGAACAGGAAATCCTCCGCAGGGAAGCGCTCACCAAATTGCGCGACCTTGGCATCGAACCTTATCCGGCGAACGAATTTGTGACTACGGCGCATTCAAAAGACATTTTGGAAAATTTCGAGAAGTTTGACGGTAAGGAAGTGGTTCTGGCCGGAAGAATGATGTCGAACCGCGACATGGGAAATGCGTCTTTTGCCGAACTGAAAGATTCGGAAGGCCGCATCCAGCTTTACATCACGCGCGATGATATTTCTACGGATGAAGCCAAAACGATGTATAAAGTGGTATTCAAAAAACTGCTTGACATTGGCGATTTTATCGGAATCCGAGGCAAAGTTTTCAAAACAAAAGTAGGTGAAATTTCGATTCACGTCTATGAATTGAATGTATTGGCGAAAGCTTTAAAGCCACTTCCTGTTGTAAAAACAGATGCTGACGGAAAGATTCATGATGCGTTTTCAGATCCTGAGCAAAGATACCGCAGGCGTTATGTCGACCTCACGGTAAACGACCACGTAAAAGAAACGTTTATTAAAAGGACGAAACTGTTCAATGCGATGCGCGGATTTTTCAACGACAAAGGTTATCTTGAAGTCGAAACTCCGGTTTTACAGCCAATTCCCGGCGGAGCGGCAGCGCGTCCGTTTGTGACGCACCACAATTCGCTTGACATTCCGCTATACATGAGAATTGCAAATGAATTGTATTTGAAAAGACTGATTGTTGGTGGTTTTGACGGTGTGTATGAGTTTTCCAAAAACTTCAGAAACGAAGGAATGGATCGCACGCACAACCCAGAATTTACCGCGATGGAAATATATGTAGCCTACAAAGACTACAACTGGATGATGAAATTCACCGAAAACCTGCTCGAACATTGCGCGCTTGCAGTAAACGGTACGACCGAAGTGACTTTTGGCGAACACCACGTCGATTTTAAAGCGCCGTATGCACGCGTGACGATGACCGATGCAATCAAACAATACACGGGTTTTGACATTTCAGGGAAAACTGAAGAAGAATTGTTTGAAGCCGCACGCGGAATGGGTATCGATGTAAACGGAACGATGGGGAAAGGAAAACTGATCGATGAAATTTTCGGGGCGAAATGCGAAGGGAATTTTATCCAGCCGACTTTCATTACGGATTATCCGAAAGAAATGAGTCCGCTTTGCAAACAACACCGCAACAATCCCGAACTGACAGAACGTTTTGAATTAATGATCTGCGGAAAAGAAGTCGCCAATGCATATTCAGAATTGAACGACCCGATTGACCAGCGGGAACGTTTCGAACACCAACTGACCTTATCTGAAAAAGGCGATGACGAAGCGACGCAATTTATAGACGAAGATTTCCTTCGTTCACTAGAATACGGAATGCCACCTACATCAGGGCTTGGCATCGGAATGGATCGTTTGATCATGTTTTTAACGAACAATGCATCGATTCAGGAAGTGTTGTTTTTCCCGCAAATGCGCCCCGAGAAAAAACAAACGGCAATCGAACTGACCGAAGATGAAAAATTGATCGTGGCCTTATTGCAATCTGACAATAACAATGCTATGGATCTGGGCATGCTCAAAGTCTCATCTGCTTTAAGCGGAAAAAAATGGGACGCTGCGATGAAAGGCCTTTCGAAACACGGACTTGTAAAAGTAACGGTTGACGGTGACAGGAAAACTGTTGAATATGCCGGATAAAATTTGCTGTACTTAAAAAAATGAAGGTTGTCTGAAAAAGGCAGCCTTTTTTATTATACGGATCTGAATTAAAACACAAAAAAATTATTCCTGATGTTAATTTGAACACAAAATTTGCTTAGCTTTAAACTTTTTAAAATTTATCTTGTCTTAACGGCATTAACTTAAAAATAGAAGTATGAAAAATTTATTTATGGCTGCATTACTGATGGTTGGAATGGCCTCTTTTGCGCAGGAAAAAACAGCTCCTTTACAAAAGCGCGAGCAAACAGAAAAAATGACACCAGAGCAGCGCAATGAGCTAAAACTTAAAAGAATGACCGTTGAGTTGGGCTTGAATGAAAAACAACAAAAAGAAATGTCTGTTTTGATTTCTGAGCAGACTGAGAAAAGGGATGCCACACATAAAGAGCGTGTTGCAAATAAAGTAAATGGTGTAAAACCAACCGCTGATGAGCAGTTTAAAAAAGAAAGCCAAATGCTTGACGAGAAAAAGGACATGCTCGACAAAATGAAAAAAATCCTGACTCCTGAACAATATGCCAAATGGGATAAAATGAATTCAGAGCGAAAAGGCAAAATGAAAAATGCAATGGAAAAAAGCGAAAAATAAATCGCTGATTTGTTAAAATAAAAAATGCTTACCACAATGGTAAGCATTTTTTTTATAATATTTTTGCTACTTCATCGATAGCGCGAATTGTAAAATCAAGATCTTCATAGGTCAGCGCATCGGTGATAAACCAGGTTTCATAAGCAGATGGCGCAATGTAAACGCCTTGCTGCAACAAACCGTGAAAGAATTTCTTAAAACTTTCATTGTCTCCGTTAGCTGCTGTTTTCAGATCGGTTACGGGATTTTTATCGAAATGCACCGATATCATCGAGCCTACCCTGTTGACCGTAAAACCGACTTGATTTTTTGACAATGCTTCACGGATGCCTTTTTCCAGATAAGCTGTTTTCTGATCCAGTCTTTCAAAAATTGCAGCATCAGCATCAAGTGCCTGCAGCATTGCTAAGCCTGCGGCCATCGCCAAAGGATTTCCAGACAATGTCCCAGCCTGGTACACCGGCCCGATCGGAGCCAGATAATCCATGATTTCAGCGCGTGCGGCGAAAGCGCCGACAGGCAATCCGCCACCGATTACTTTTCCGAAAGTCACAATATCGGCTTTAATGTTGTACAATTCCTGCGCACCGCCTTTTGCAAGACGAAAACCGGTCATGACTTCATCAAAGATTAATAGAATTCCGTTCTTGGTACACAATTGGCGCAAGCCTTGTAAAAAACCTGCTGCGGGCGGAATGCAGCCCATATTTCCTGCGACAGGCTCAATGATGATCGCAGCAATTGTTTCTTTATTGAAATGCACGATATCCGCTACATTTTGAAGGTCGTTGAATGTTGCGAGCAAAGTGTCTTTTGCAGTACCTTCAGTAACGCCGGGACTGTTTGGCGTTCCAAATGTAAGTGCGCCGCTTCCGGCCTGGATCAAAAACGAATCCGAATGGCCGTGGTAACAACCTGCAAATTTGATGATTTTGTCCCTTTTTGTATATCCGCGCGCGAGACGAACCGCGCTCATACAAGCTTCTGTACCTGAATTTACAAACCTGATTTTATCGATATTCGGAACCATCGAAACCGCTAGTTCTGCGATTTGTGTTTCGAGCTGCGTTGGCATTCCGAAAGAAGTTCCCAACTTCGCTTTTTCAGTAATTGCGTTAACGACCGGCTCATAAGCATGTCCTAAAATCATTGGCCCCCAGGAATTTATGTAATCGATCAATCGGTTTCCATCTTCATCGATCAGGTAGGCACCTTTGGCACTTTTTACAAAAATGGGTGTTCCACCCACACCTTTAAAAGCCCGTACGGGTGAATTGACGCCGCCGGGAATGACTTTTTCAGCATCAGCAAAAAGCTGGCTGCTTCTTTGGTATAGCATAAGATTATTTTACTTTTAGATTTTGTCCGATTGAAATCGCGTTGTCCTGAATGTTGTTTTTGCTGCGAAGGTCATCAACCGAAATGTTGAATTTTTTAGAGATTGAATACAAGGTATCGCCTTTAATAACCTGATAATCATCGGAGCTGTAACTTGTAGTAGATGCCGTGTAAACCGGATCCTGTTTTTTTGGAGTCAGCGCCCTTTCAATTCCGAGCATCTGGTCGTCGTATTGGTACAATTGATAACGATCAATAATCCCGATGAGTTTTTCCGGATATTTTGGATCAGTCGCGTAACCCGCTGCTTTGAGTCCTTTTGCCCATGCTTTGTAATCGCCACCATCGAGATCAAACAAAGAAGCATAACGCGATCTCGACGTTAAAAATAACGCATGGTCTTTATAAGATTCGCTTGGCTGATCGTATTGCCTGAAACATTCCTGCGCTTCATCATCATCGTATCTGACACTTGGCCCTGTCCATTCTTTATGGCATTTGATCCCGAAATGATTGTTTGCCAAAATGCTCAACGGTCCCGTTCCTGCACCCGATTCTAAAATTCCCTGCCCGATAATGATGCTCGCCGGAATTTTATACTGCGCCATATTGCTCTGTGCGATTCCTTTGTAAAGGTCGATGTAATCCAAAACCATTGCAGTCGTTACTTTTACACGTGTGGTTGCTTCTAGGATTTCTTCTTTAGAATATACCGTTTCTTTGCCGTTGGATTTCCCTGATTCTTTTGCGGCTTCGTAGTTTTTTTCAATCGTTTTAATATCGGTGCTGCCCTGGCCTGACGGTTTTCGGGTGACAACCTGTCTCGACGGTTGTTTTCGTTGATTGCTGGCAGTAGACGTATTTTTCTTATAGGGCTTTGAAGTTCTCGCAACCGGTTTTGAGGAGCTGCAGCCAATCATTACAATTGTGAATACGAAAAGCAAGAGTTTCTTAATCATAAATGTCAATTAATGGTAAGTTTTTATTTTTTAAAACGCTGTTCATTCCAGGAATTCCCTGAAGTCCGCCCGTATGGATCATCAAAATCTGCGAACCTTTGGAAAAATAGCCTTTTTGAATCAGGTCTATAACGCCAAAAGCCATCTTTCCAGTATAAACCGGGTCAAGCGGAACATTTGTCCGGGCTTTAAAATCGTTGATAAAAAGAATTAATTCTTCGGATATTTTTCCATAACCTCCAAATTCATAGCCTTTTACGAGTTCCCAGTTTCCGTCCGGGGCAAATTTACAAATTTCTTCTTGTAAAAAGTCGGCTTTTAAGGCTGGAAATCCTAAAACTTTCTGATGGGGTTTGGCGCTGCTTATCAATCCGGAAATTGTTCCTCCGGTTCCAACGGCGCAGCAAATGAAATCAAATTCGGCATCTTTTTGAGTCAGGATTTCTTCGCAGCCGCGGATGGCAAAAGCATTGGTGCCGCCTTCGGGAATCAGGTAAAAATCGCCGAACTGGGCGCTGAGTTTATCTAAAAAACCGGTTTCGCTTTTAAGCCTGTAGTCGGCACGAGAAACAAATTCGAGCTGCATACCGCAATCTTTTGCAAATTGCAAAGTCGGGTTTTGAGATGCTTTTTCAGCAAGTTCTTCCCCACGGATGATGCCAATGGTTTCAAGACCTTGTTCTTTTCCGGCGAAAGCAACCGCAGCAATATGATTTGAAAACGCACCGCCAAAAGTCAGCAGTTTTTTCTTTTTTTCAGATTTTGCCCGGAGCAGGTTGTATTTGAGTTTTCGGTATTTATTTCCGGAAATGAACGGATGGATCAGGTCTTCGCGTTTGATAAACAAAGCTACATCCTGAAATCCGTAAGAAATAATTTGATTGGCCGTTTCCACCGATATTTTTCTTGCAAACTTAAATCAATTTGCCGAAAATGCGTGAATTTTAATACGTAAACCTATTTACTCTGGGCAACGGTCACTTTCTTACTGAATACCGAATTGTCTGAAGCGGTAATTTTTGCAATGTAAATGCCTTCAGCAATTTCCGAAGTAGAAAACTGAAGCTTTTTCTGGGTCGCAGGATTCATTTTAGCAAAAATCAATTTTCCGGAAATATCATAAAACCGGACAGACTCTATGGTTTTTTCATTAGGATTTAAAACCAAAAGCTGTTGGTTCACATGATCTGCCACAGCATCAAAACCAAAAATATTTTCATTTTTAATGCCTAATACATTTTCATTTTTAAAAGTGATTTCAAAACGCTCCGTATTTTTTCCGGCGGGCAAATTAAATTCGTAAGGCACGTTTTTGATGTCGTGATAAGAATTGTCATTTTTGTCATGCAGATAAACAGGCAGTTCCGGATCCAGATTCACCACTTCAGAAGCAATTACCTGAAAAACCGCTTGATACGCATTGTTGAATCCCAAAGAAATCTTCTTATTGATGTCAAACTGAACTGCTTCAATCATATAATCCTTGTCGCCAATTGGGAACAACATATCGATCGGGCTCGCATCTGTTGAAGCATCCATCCCGTGGTCTATGCCATCCGTTGCATCAGGATGAAAAGCAAGGGCAATTTGCCGCACGCCTTCGCCGTTGAGTTTTGCATTGAGCCTGATGTAAGGCAGCGCACTTCCAGCCGACGGATTGCTTTCAACCGTATTTTTTTCAAAATGTGATGTTGCGCCTTCTTTCTGAAATACCCTGAAATTGTTTTGCATGACCACGGCTGTTCCGCTAGACGTGCCTTCGATCATGAATCCCTGTCCTATCGGAGCATATTTCCTCGGGTAATCGTTTCCGTTTCCGTAACTTCCGACGATGGGGTTTCCAAGCGCATCAGAAGCAAAAAATGCCGGTTTCTGGTAAAAATCCAATGCTGCAGAATAGGCACCATAACCGCCGCGATACGCGAGTAAATTGTGTGAATTGACAGTTTTGTCCTGCTCCCAGAAATATGCGATTCCGGTGCAATTTGCCGCCGAAGGATTTTGTGCTACTGTCAGGAAATTTTGCAAATTAATCGCCGAAGGATACGGATTTCCGGTCAGCGTCAACTTTCCATTGGCGACAGCGATCGAAATATCGCCATCATTCGGCTTTCCACGAAAATCATAACGCTGTCCGCTTCCGGGATTGTTTGCCGCCGAATTGTCATAAAAAGATGTATCTGTCCCGCCTGTGCCTTTCATCGTAAAACCTTCACCCGCCTTTATGGTAGATGCATTTCCGGTGTATAGCCATTGGGAATAATTGGTAGAAGAAATAAATTTATAAATCCACGTTGAAGAAATCGTCAATGGGGATGCGATGCCGTCATCTGTGTTCACATTCAGCGCCGGAGTCGTCGCTGTAATCGAAGTTGGGCGTCCAAGCAGCGTAATGCCAAAATCCTCGTTTCCGGTGACTGCAGCTGTCGCCTTTCCAACCGGTGAACACCAGTAATTGTAAGCGTAATTATTCACCGTTCCTTCCTGAAAAACAGATAAATTTCCGGTTCCGGTATTTAAAGAGCTTCCGGTTGAACCTTGCAAAAACTGCCCGCCGTTTCGAAGGTAAATATTTGCATTGCTGGCTATGTTGACGGCTTTTGTCACAAACATATATCTGTCATTCACGCAAACGTAGCTGTTCGGGCTCACATACAACTGCGCAAACCCTTTTGTCGCCAGCAAAAAGAAAAACAAACAGTATATTTTAGATGAAACAGGCATTACTAACAAATTTAGCTGCTAAAACTAAAAAAAATTAGCACAGCAACTGCATAAATGCCACACAAGTTATTAAAAAGTCATACAAATTTTAAAAAAGCAAAGGTTTTCCGATGTTTAAAATATTCAAAATCGCTTTCATTCGCATAAGCCTCCCGCTCAAAGCAAATATTCCGGTAGGCTAAAAACCGGTCTTTATATTGTACCAGCCGGACCAGGTATTCTAAAAAATACCAGATAAAAAACGGCACTATCAAAAGTTCCAGCTGCTGCCTGATGTGGATTCGCTCATGGTTCATCAATGTTGGCAAACCCGCATCTTTGCGTTCGCGCAAAATCACAAACGGAAAAACGGTCATGCCGCGGTAACCTTTCGGAATCAAATATTTGGAAACAATCAGGAACATTCGCGCTAAAGTTTATATTTTTGTAGCTTATGAACGAGCAAAATAACGAAAATAAACCCATTGAAGGCGAAGATTTTTATTATACGCCCGAAGGCTACAAATGCTTCACCGAAAAATTCCACCTCAAACGCGGCTATTGCTGTAAAAGTGGTTGCAGGCATTGCCCTTACGGCTTCGATAAAAAAACCGGAACAATCAAAAATGAATGATTTGGGCGTTCCGCGAAAAGCGGCCGCGCTCTCGCACTCGCTTTTTTTGCTCCGCTGCGCTGCTCAAAAAAGAGCTCAAACAATTGCTCGATCACTAACGCAAACAAACCGTATCATACTATCAAAATATGACATTTAAAGAACAAATCCAGCAAGGAATTCCGGAAATTTTACCGCAACCGAAACCTTACGAAATTGAAATCAACCATGCACCAAAGCGCAAAGAAATCCTTTCGCCCGACGAGAAAAAATTAGCGCTTCGCAATGCGCTTCGGTATTTCGACCCAAAAGACCATGTCGAACTCGCAAAAGAATTCTATGCCGAATTAAACACTTACGGCCGCATTTACATGTATCGGCTTCGCCCCGAATATGAAATGAAAGCCCGCCCGATTTCTGAATATCCAGGAAAATCAGAACAGGCAAAAGCGATCATGCTGATGATCCAAAACAACCTCGATTATGCCGTTGCGCAACATCCGCACGAACTGATTACTTATGGCGGCAACGGCGCCGTGTTCCAAAACTGGGCACAATATTTACTGACGATGAAATATCTGTCAGAAATGACCGAAGAGCAAACTTTAACCATTTATTCCGGCCATCCAATGGGTTTGTATCCATCGCATAAAGATGCGCCGCGTGTTGTCGTGACAAACGGCATGATGATTCCAAACTATTCCAAAACAGACGATTGGGAAAAATTTAATGCACTGGGCGTCACCCAGTACGGCCAAATGACCGCCGGAAGTTACATGTATATCGGGCCGCAAGGCATCGTACACGGCACTACGATTACGGTTTTAAACGCCGGACGAAAAATCGCAAAAAACAAAGAAAACCTCAACGGCAAATTATTCGTAACTTCAGGACTCGGCGGCATGAGCGGCGCACAACCCAAAGCCGGAAACATTGCAGGCTGCATTACCGTTTGCGCCGAAGTGAATCCGAAAGCTGTGCAAACGCGCCATTCGCAGGGCTGGGTTGACGAAGTCGTCACCGATCTGAATGTATTGGTCAAAAGAGTGACATTGGCAAAAGCCAACAAAGAAACGGTATCCATCGCTTACCAGGGAAATATCGTTGACGTTTGGGAAAAATTCGACGCCCAAAATATTTATGTCGACTTGGGTTCCGACCAGACTTCATTGCACAATCCTTGGGCTGGCGGTTATTATCCGGCTGACGTTGACTTTGAAGAAGCGAAAAATATGATGGCTGAAAACCCGGAATTATTTAAAGAAAAAGTGCAGGAAACCTTGAGAAAACATGCAGCAGCAGTCAACAAACATACGGCAAAAGGAACGTATTTCTTTGATTATGGAAATGCCTTTTTATTGGAAGCTTCGCGTGCCGGCGCAGATGTATTCGCGCCAAACGGCATCGATTTTAAATATCCGAGTTATGTTCAGGACATTTTAGGGCCGATGTGTTTTGATTATGGATTTGGGCCTTTCCGATGGGTTTGTACTTCGGGAAAACCTGAAGATCTGGCTAAAACCGATGCGATCGCCTGCGAAGTTTTGGAAGAAATGGCAAAATCGGCTCCGGCAGAAATCCAGCAGCAAATGCAGGACAACATTCAATGGATCAAAGGCGCGCAGCAAAACAAATTAGTAGTTGGCTCGCAAGCCAGGATTTTATATGCCGATGCCGAAGGAAGAATCAAAATCGCAGAAGCATTCAACCAGGCGATTGCAAAAAACGACATCGGATTTGTGGTTTTAGGCCGCGACCACCACGACGTTTCCGGAACCGATTCACCGTACCGCGAAACCTCAAATATCTATGACGGCTCGCGTTTTACTGCCGATATGGCGATCCAAAATGTCATTGGCGACAGCTTTCGCGGAGCAACCTGGGTCAGCATTCACAACGGCGGCGGCGTGGGTTGGGGCGAGGTCATAAACGGCGGATTTGGTATGGTTCTTGATGGCTCTGCCGACGCTTCAAGACGCCTGCAATCGATGCTTTTCTGGGATGTGAACAACGGAATTTCGAGGAGAAGTTGGGCCAGGAACGATGAAGCGATTTTCGCCATCAAACGCGCTATGGAAACACAGCCATTATTGAAAGTGACCATCCCAAATTTAGTCGACGACACCATTTTAGACAATCTGTAAAATGAAAAAAGCAAACAGCATCACTTTAATGATCATGGGCACCGGATTAATTCCTGTTGCCCTGTTCCTTGATAATGTGCTGTTGAAATCCATTCTTTTAGGTGCTTCCATTGTTTTGAATGTTATCGCAGTTGTCAAAAATTTCAAAGAGAAAAAGAATAACGAATTATAATGTTCAAATTAAATTAGCTATGAAAACCATCAGAATTTTACCTGTATTGCTGCTCTTCGTACTCGGCGCGTGTTCGTCGGTCAGGGTGGCTTCCGATTTCGATAAAAATGTCGATTTCACTCCGTTCAAAACGTATGCTTTTTACAAAAACGGCATAGACAAAGTCGAAATCTCCGACTTAGACAAAAAGAGAATCTTGCGTTCGATCGACGAAGCCATGACTGCAAAAGGATTTACAAAAAGCGAAACGCCGGATTTACTCATTAACATTTTCACTAAAGCACGTGAACAAGTCAATGTAAACCAGTTCAATGCCGGTTGGGGTTATGGCTGGGGTTACGGCTGGAATCCGTACATCTGGGGTGGAAATACAAACGTTTATACCACAACTGAAGGCACTTTGTACATCGATCTGATCGATGCCAAGAAAAAGGAAATGATCTGGCAAGGTGAAGGCCAGGGCGTATTGACCCAGAATTCAGGTGATAAAGATGCCAGAATTAAGGAATTTGTCACCAAGATTTTAGAACAGTATCCGCCACAAAAGAAATAATTATTGAAAAAGCCGCAACCCATTTGCGGCTTTTTTTGTATTTAAACGTTTTTATAAAACAGTATACAGACAAAAAGTACCTACAAACAGCAGGCTCAATATCTTTGTCATAAGTTTAAATCCTACTGAGCTTATGAAAAATCTATACTTATTTATTGCCGCAACGAATCTCTTCTTCCTAAATGCTTTTGCCCAGAAAGAATACCAGGGAATTGCTGTGAATGAAACTGTAAATGCCAATCGATCTGATGTTGCTTACTATTATGTTGAAGAGCGGATCAATATGTCATTCGGTGCACAAGTCACGACGTATACCGTTTCAGATTTGAGCCTGATAAGCACTATTGACTTAGGCCCGAACAACAGCAGGATTATCACCCCGAAATACGCAAAACAAAAATCCAGCCGAACAAGCGCTAAAGTGGCCATTGCAAGCCCTGCAGCTATTGATGAAATTGTTGAGAAAAGGCCAACATCTGTAAATATCGACCTGATCGCTACTTATGAAAGGGTTTTAGAAAAAGGATACAAATCTGAAAAGTTGCTCAAAAGCGTGGCAAACGAATATTTTTTTAACGGAAACCTGGCCGCAGCTGCCAAATGGTATAATGAATTGTTTGCAATGAATACCGATCTGGAAGCGATGTATTATTTTCGATATGCAAAGTCATTGGCATCAGTCAACCAACTCGAAAAATCAGCTGAGATGATGAAGCTATTTGAAAAGAAAAATTTGTAGTCAACAATTCCTCTTTTTTAGTTCTTTATGCATCTTATAGACGCTCCGGTTGTTTTCCCAAGTACAACATTTCCCAAACCATCCGAAAAACTTGTAAGAACAAATGCTTCATCATTTACATGGTTTTTCCACCAGCCACCTTCGGTTCCAAAATAAAAAAGAAGGTTACTAGATCCCCTGAAACCTCCCGGAAGTCCAGTAAATCCGGTTTCATTGGTAGCGCCAGTATTCGGACCGTTCCATCCGGTTACGCTTTTAAGCTTGCCGCCATTATATCCAACATGATTTATCAATGCCAGCCATTCTTCCCTGGTAGGCAAATGCCAGTCGCACGGACATACATTTCGGGCATCGGTTGCTGCATACCAATTGTATAATTTTCCGTAAACTGCATTGTTTTCAGACCGGTTGTCATAATATCTCCATGCGCCGCTTGTCAATGAAAACCAATTATTTCCGGTAACATTCGGAATTTCATCTCCATTACAATATCGAGTTGTTTTCAAATTTTCCTTCATCCAAAGTTGAGAACCGATCTGAATGGTTTCATACACGTTCCCATCAATGTCAGTAACTGGCGGTGTCACCAAATGGGTTTTGAATGCAATCTGATTTCCATAACTGACCCCTGCTTTATTTTCTGCGAATGCCCGAACATAATAATTCGTGTTTGGAACCAACCCGGTGATGGTCTCAGAAAAACTGCCGCCACCATTTTCGCCGTCTGATTTTGCATTTGATCCAACCGTCGGTTCTGTTGCTGTACTCCAGCAAACGCCACGATTTGTAACAGGAGCAGTGCTTTCTTCAGAAACATTTGCATTTACTACAGCGCCGTCACTTTTAACATCAAACACATTAGACGTAACCACCACAGCAAGTTTAACCGTTGCCGTTGGCAGGTTTTCTTCGGAAGCGCAACTTACCATCAACATAAAACTCAACAACAAATATATTTTTTTCAAAATCGAAATTTAATAATTCAACAATTCTTCCATTTTCATTTTTACTTTTCCCATCGACGGAATCATCGTTTGTTCCAGTGTCGCATTCAACGGAATCGCCGGCATATTTTCAGATCCGATGACCATCACCGGCGCATCAAGATATTTAAAGCATTTTTCCTGGATCATTCCTGCTAAACTTCTTGCGAAAGAATTGTTCGTTGGCTCTTCGGTCACGACCAGGCATTTTTTATTTTTTCTTACCGATCTTAAAATCGTTTCTTCATCCAATGGAAATAAAGTCCTTAAATCAATGATCTCAACTTTTGATTGCATATCTGCCGACGCATTCAAAGCCCAGTGCACACCCATTCCGTAAGTAATCACCGAAATGGTTTCTTCATTTTCCTGTTCCCAGATTTCCTGCACCACATTGGCTTTGCCAAACGGCAACACATAATCTTCACTAGGTTCATTCACTCTTGCAGCTTCTGTTCCTTTGACTTTCGACCAATACAAACCTTTATGTTCTAAAAATACCACTGGATTCGGATCGTAATAAGCCGCTTTCAACAAACCTTTTAAATCGGCGCCATTGCTTGGATATGCAATTTTGATCCCGCGAATGTTCGTCAGTATACTTTCCACAGACGAAGAATGATACGGCCCGCCGCTGCCATAAGCGCCAATCGGAACGCGCAAAATCATGCTCACCGGCCATTTTCCATTCGACAAATAACACGAACGGCTCACTTCTGTAAACAGCTGGTTCAGGCCCGGCCAAATGTAATCGGCAAACTGCACCTCAACAATCGGCTTTAAGCCAACAGCCGACATGCCAACTGTCGATCCTACGATAAATGCTTCCTGAATGGGCGTATTAAAAACACGGTCGTCGCCGAATTTCTGTGCCAATGTTGCTGCTTCACGAAATACACCTCCCAAACGTCCGCCAACATCTTGTCCGTATAACAATGCTTCCGGATGTTTTTTCATCAGTTCTTCAACGGCAAACAACGCGCAATCTACCATCACAACTTTATCTTCGCGCTCAGGATTTCGTTCGCCTTTTTCTTCCGTAATCGGCGTTGGAGCAAAATCATGCGTAAATAAATCTTCGGGCTTTGGATCTTCCGCCTGAATCGCTTTATCATAATCTTCCTGCACTTTCGAAACCGCAGCACCATTTATTTTTTCTATTTCAGCAGATGTAAATCCGGCATCTAAAAGCTGTTGTTTCAAAACCGGATACGGGTCACGCGAACGTGCTTCATCCAAGTCATCGCGGTACCATTCCATTCGAACTCCTGAAGTATGATGGTTCAGCAACGGCACTTTCGCATGCACTAAAAACGGCCGTCTTTCAGTCCGGATTGTTTTTAAAACTTTTTGGATCGTCAAATAACTTTCCGTAAAATCAGCACCATCAATCGAAATCGCTTCAATGCCGTGAAAACCTTTGGCATACTCAAACGCATTTTGCGCGCGCGTTTCTTTGGCATTCGCCGAAATATCCCAGCCATTGTCCTGAACCAAATACAAGATCGGCAATTGCTTTAAAGCCGCCATCTGAAAAGCTTCAGCTACTTCGCCTTCAGTTACCGATGCGTCGCCAAGCGAACAAACCACAACCGGCAAATCGCTCAAATCATCCTGGATCCCAACATTTTCCTTATACCAAAATCCCATCGCCGCGCCCGTTGCCGGAATCGCCTGCATGCCAGTCGCTGAACTTTGATGCGGAATTTTAGGCTTATCCGCATCGCGCAAACTCGGATGGCAATAATACGTTCGTCCGCCAGAAAACGGATCGTCTTTTTTCGCCATCAATTGCAGCATCAAATCATACGGCTGCATCCCAATTCCCAGCAGCATCGCATCGTCACGATAATACGGAAATGCATAATCCTGCGGCAACAACTGCATCGCCACGGCAATTTGTATCGCTTCATGCCCGCGTGAAGTCGCATGCACATATTTCGACACAACTTTAAAGTTTTCCTCATACAATTCGGCCATCGCTTTTGCGGTCGCCATCGTTGAGAATGCTTTTTCTAAAATGATTTTACTCAATGTGTTTTGTAACAATTCCATGTTTTGTTTTTTGAACCATTAAGGAATTAAGAAAAATTAAGTTTAGCTTCATGTAACTTAATGTCTTAATGGTTTATTTTTTTGGCAGACATTTCCGGCTTTCGCCTTTATCTTTGCTCATACTTCGCAAAGGATACCGGCTCAATCCGGGCTGCGGCTTACTCTAATAATTAGCATTTCAGCTAAAACAGCTGAATTAAGCTTCTACGTCTGAATTCAATTCTACCGGAACGATCCAGCTAAATTTATCTTCGAGTTGCTGTGTTTTGATCTTATTCAAAGTGTCCTGAACATCTTTCGAAACCGGATTTTCCTTTGGCAATTTAATTGTAAAATCCATATTCCCGATTTCTTCGACCATCGCAATTCCGACCGCAGTTCCCACGCCAAAAGATTCTTCAAGCATTCCATTCGTAGAAGCTTCTTTGACTTCGGTAATCGTAATCGGACGTTCTTCGACTTCAAAACCTTTATCGCGCAACAAATCGATTACGCTCATTCTTGTAATTCCGGCTAAAACCGATCCGTTCAGGTTTGGCGTCACAAACT
Organism: Flavobacterium noncentrifugens; assembly: GCF_900100375.1. GTDB lineage: Bacteria > Bacteroidota > Bacteroidia > Flavobacteriales > Flavobacteriaceae > Flavobacterium > Flavobacterium noncentrifugens. Next base: position 60,947 of record NZ_FNEZ01000001.1, read on the forward strand.
TTCCTGCGATCTTAAAAAAAATATTCATCGTGCCCACTTCCTGAATGTATTCAAAATTCTGCGCGTCTAACCACAGCACCTGATCGTAGCCTTTTGCTTTTGCAAATTCCGTCGGGCGGATCGCAGCCGCATAATTTCCGGCAGCTTTCGCTTCTCCTGTTCCGCCATTTACAGCACGAACATATTTGGTTTCTGCATACAATTTAATCGGACGGCTAAAAAACGGGCCGGCCGGCGATGCCATAATAATAAACTTGTATTTTGTTGCGGCACGCATTCCGATAAACGCTTCATCGGCATACATAAACGGACGCAAATACAACGCGCTGCCTTCGTTTTTCGGAATCCAGTTGTGCTCGATTGCAACGAGTTTTTTCAAACCTTCCACAAACAAATCTTCAGGAAATTCAGGCATTCCCATTCGATCTGCGCTAAAATTCAGGCGTTTGGCATTTTCTTCGGGACGGAACAACAACGGCGTATCGTCTTTCCCTAAAGTCGCTTTCAGGCCTTCAAAAATCGCCTGTCCATAATGCAACGCCATCGCTGCCGGATGCGTCGGTATCAAACCCATTGGTTCAATTCTCGGATTGTTCCATTGGCCGTTATCGTAATCGCAAATGAACATGTGATCGGTAAATGCAATGCCCATAGGGATCGAATTGATATCGTATTCCCTTGCTCTTGAAGTCGCTGCTTTGGTTTCTTTAATGGTGTAAGACATAACTTTTATATTTGGTGCAATTAAATTGCGGTATTAATATCAAATTGTTCTAAATAATCGCCCACTTTTCGAAGGAACGATCCGCCGAGAAAGCCGTCAACAACGCGATGGTCAAATGACAATGACAAATACATCATGCTGCGAATCGCGATTTCGTCACCTGTTGAAGTGGTGATGACTTCAGCGCGTTTTTTAATGATCCCGAGTGCTAAAATCGCTACTTCAGGCTGGTTGATAATTGGCGTTCCCATTAAACTTCCAAACGTCCCGACATTTGAAATCGTAAACGTACTGCCCTGGACTTCGTCTGGTTTTAATTTGTTATTGCGTGAACTTTCTGCCAGATGGTTTACGGCTGCGGCCAATTCGACCAAACTTTTTTGATCGGCATTTTTCACGACAGGAACGATTAAATTCCCGCTTGGAAGCGCCGTCGCCATTCCGATATTGATGTCCTTGTGAACGATGATGTTTTTTTCATCCACAGACACATTGATCATCGGAAAATCGACAATTGCCTTTGCAACGGCATCGACGAAAATCGGGGTGAATGTGAGTTTTTCATTGTGCTTTTCGGCAAAAGCGTCTTTATTTTTATTCCGCCAATCGACCAGATTCGTTACATCGACTTCAATAAACGAAGTCACGTGCGGCGAAGTCTGTTTCGAATACACCATATGATCGGCGATCATTTTGCGCATGCGGTCCATTTCAACGATGCGGTCTTTGCCTTCGGAAAATTGAATTACCGGCTTTGGATAAGTCGATTTTGGCAGTTCCGGATTGTTTTGGGAAACACTTTTGATTGGATATTTTCGATTTTTTAAATAATCAAAAACATCGCTTTTCTGGATTCGGCCTTCAGCGCCTGAACCGGGAATGGATTGCACTTCTTCGAGTGATAAATTTTCCTTTTGTGCAATGCTAATGATTAGCGGAGAAAGGAATGCATCGGGATTTGATTTTAATTGTTGTTTGTTTTCAGGTTGATGCGACTTTACTTCAACATTCAAAATCAGATCGTTATTCAGACTTTCCCCTTTTTGAGTCTTCTGATTTACATGTTGCGTTTTCCCGATTGTGATTTTCTTTCCGGATGAACTCTCATCAGTTTCAATCATCGCCAGAACTTCGCCAACTTTCACCACATCATTTTTTCCAAAACGAATTTCAGTAATGACGCCAGAAACCGGTGATGGCACTTCACTATCAACTTTATCGGTCGCCACTTCTAAAATCGTTTCTTCGGCATCGACCACATCACCGACATTTTTAAGCCAGTTGATGATCGTTGCTTCGGAAATGCTTTCGCCCATTTTGGGCATTTTAAATTCTACTTTCATGTCGAATGTCGAACGTCTAATGTCAAACGATTTATCGTTAGTTAAGACTTTTGTTGTATTAATATTTTATTGGTTGAAGTCAGTTTGTCGGCATCGTCATTCGACGTTCGACGTTTGATATTCGACCTATTTTTTCCTAAATTCCTCCAATGTTTTATAAAACGCTTCCTGCGTAGGCCGGTTTTCCGGGATTTCACGCAATGGTTCGACTGCTTTTAAAGTTTCATACAATTCTCTTGGCAGTTTTTGATACAATGCGGTTCCTTTGGTTTTCCATTCGATCATGTCATCGCTAATGTCTTTGATGACTACGGCTGGATTTCCAACGACCATTTTGCGGTTTGGGATTTGCATTCCTGCTTTAACGAAAGACAAAGCGCCCACGATACATTCGTCGCCAACCACAGCGTCGTCCATAATCACGGCATTCATCCCGATTAAAGAATTTGCACCGATGTTTGCGCCGTGGATAATCGCTCCGTGACCGATGTGCGCTCCGGCTTTCAACGTAATGTCTTTGCCGGGAAACATATGGATCGTACAATTTTCCTGAACGTTACAACCGTCTTCTATTACAATGCCACCCCAATCGCCCCGAATTGCTGCGCCTGGGCCAACATAAACATCCTTTCCGATGATCACATTTCCGGTCACGGCAGCCTGCGGATGAATGAAGCTGCTTTCGTGAATGACTGGAATAAATCCTTTGAATTCGTATACCATAATTGTTGAATGTCAAATGTCAAACGATTTTGCCGAATCCGAACATTACCTATGGGTTTTCGTTCGTAATTCGTCGTTGATCATTCGTCATTTTATTTAAATTTCTCTAACGTCTTTTTCGTAAAATCCGATAATACCAAACGGCCGCTGATGGCTGCGCGTTCGGCTAATAAACTGTCCCAGTCGTTTGTGCCTTTCCAGAAAATTTTTTTCATTTCGAGCATGGCTTCCGGATTATAAGTACACAAATGCAAAGCAAATGCTTCGACAGCAGCATCCATTTCTTCAATGCTTTCATAGACATTGGCAAACAAGCCTTTGCTTCTCGCCCATTCCGCGTCATAGAAATTATTGGCATCGATCGCGATTTGCGACATGGCTGAAACGCCGATTTTTCTTTCGATTGCCGGTGAAACTACGAATGGTCCGATACCAACATTCAGTTCGCTTAATTTGATTGCTGCAAATTTTGTTGCCATGCAATAATCGGTGGCTGCTGCAATCCCAACGCCGCCGCCAACTGTTTTTCCCTGGATTCTTCCGATGATGAATTTTGGGCATTTTCGCATCGCGTTGATCACATTGGCAAAGCCTGAGAAAAATACCTTTCCGGTTTCTGCATCGTTGATGTTGATGAGTTCCTTGAAACTGGCGCCTGCGCAGAATGTTCGGTCGCAACCACTTTTTAGTATGATGACTTTGACTTCCGGCGAATTTCCGGCTTCGGTGATCGTTTGTGCCAATAATGAGAGAATATTTCCGGGCAGAGAATTTTGCTCTGGGTGAAAAAACTCGATTGTGGCGATGTTGTTTTGTGTATTCTGTTTTACGTATGCGTCGTTCATATCTTTAATTTTATTTTAAAAAGCACCTGACAGCCATTGGAAAAAACCAAAAGTCTGCCAAACTTTCTCCTCTTAATATCAAATTCGTTCAAATGTATGCGTCTGTAACCATTTTTATATTTTTTTTACCATTAAGAAATGAAGGTTCATTAAGGCATCATTGATTCTTTCCTATTGATTCTATCGCCTAGCCCTGATTGCGGCGGTATCCTCGTAGCGCAGCGGAGAGATAAAGCCAAAAGCAGGAAAAAGCTCCTGAAAATCGTTATTTATAAAATTCCAAACTGGTTGAAATGATGATTTAAATGTTTCGTATGCAGCAAATCCCATTCGAATTTGTCCATCATGCCGAAAACGACATTTTTAGTACGCACTTCTGGATTTTCCTTAAAAAATTGCTCGTATTGATGGAATGCTTCTTTTAATTTTTGCTTCGCAGATTCCAAATCCGGATGAGCCAAATCTTCCAGTCCGTCTTGTTTCATCAGCGGATGTTTGTGATTGATTGGCATCGCGCGGTGGTTGAAAATCGTTTCGCGCCATTTTTCGAAGTTTTCTTCGGGCGTGGCAATTTCAAAATCCTGGAATTCTCCTGAAGAATAACGCAATGTTTTTTCGAAGTGCTCAAGCATGTGCTGCGGCGTCATGGTTCCCCAATTGGCTTTGTGATTAACTGTTAATTTTGTCAGATAATCATCAATATTGCTGTTGCTGATTTGGACAAATGGTGATTTTTTCTGAACCATCGTTAAAATTGTGGCAACGGCTGCAAGTTCGTCATTGTTGTCAAAAACCTCAACAAACCATTTTACGATTCCACTTGGCAATTCTTCACCCCGACTGTCGCGTTCTACTTTTTGTTTGCAGGTCAAACGCACATAGATCGTATCGTTGTGGTAAATCGGCTTTAAAAAACGGCATTCTTCGAGTCCGTAATTTGCGGCAACCGGGCCTTTATTCGGATACACGAACAATCCCGCGGCAGCGGCTAAGATGAAATAACCGTGTGCCGTTCTTTTTTCGAAAATGCTGCCTTTAAGCGATGTAATATCCGTATGCGCGTAAAAATGATCCCACGTTAAATTCGCAAAATTGATGATATCAGTATCGGTAACGGTGCGTTTGTGCGTTTTTAATGACATGCCCGGTTCGATATCGCCCCAATGGTATTTAAACGGATGTTCAGGCGCTTCTTTGTATTTTGAATTGGCTTGGTAAATTCCGGTGATTTCAGTCAAAGTTGTTGGCGAACCCTGGATCGCGCAACGCTGCATGTAATGACGAATGCCGCGGATGCCGCCCATTTCCTCTCCACCGCCTGCTCTACCTGGGCCGCCGTGAACGAGTTGTGGCAATGGCGAGCCGTGGCCGGTGCTTTGTTTGGCATTTTCACGGTTTAAAACCAATATTCTGCCGTGGTGCGAGGCTGCGTTTACAACATAATCTTTGGCGATTTTATCAGAATTTGTCACGATGGAAGAAACGAGTGAGCCTTTTCCCAATTTGGCCAATTCAACTGCTTCATCTAAATTTTTATAAGGCATAATCGTAGCAACCGGCCCGAAAGCTTCGGTTTCGTGGACAATCGTATTTTTGAATGGCTGGTCTTCGCGCAGCAACATCGGGCTTATGAAAGCGCCTTTAGTGGCATCGGCACCGACCGTTGTAATTTTATCGTAATCGCCGTAAACGATGGCTGCGGTTTTTGCGATTTCGCGCGTGCGCATTTTGACTTCTTCGACTTGATCACTCGAAACAAGCGAACCCATACGCACTTCTTTTAATCTCGGATCGCCTATCGTGACTTTGCCTAAGGCTTTTCCGAGTGCGATTTGAACATCTTCAATTAAATTTTCGGGAACGATGATGCGGCGGATCGCGGTACATTTTTGTCCACATTTCACGGTCATTTCAGAACGTACGGCATTGACGAATAAATCAAATTCGGGTGTTCCGGGAACGGCGTCTTCGCCCAGAACAGAACAATTTAAAGAATCGGCTTCCATATTGAACGGTACCGACTCAGAGATGATTCTCGAATGTGATTTGAGCATTCTTCCTGTTGATGCCGAACCTGTAAAAGTCACAACATCCTGGGATTCTACAAAATCCAGAATTTTATTGGCAGAACCACAAATCAATTGCAGTGCGCCTTCGGGCAAAATTCCGGAAGTAATAATTTCCTTTACAACAGCTTCAGTTAAGTACGAAGTTGATGTTGCTGGTTTAACGATTGCGGGCATTCCGGCCATCCAGTTGACTGCACATTTTTCAAGCATTCCCCAAATCGGGAAATTAAACGCGTTGATATGAACGGCAACTCCGGGTTTTGGAACTAAAATATGGTGCGCCATAAATCGGCCGCCGCGTGACAAATCGATCGGATCGCCTTCGACGTCGTAAGGTTGGTTTGGAAACAATTTCCGCAGCGATGCATTGGCAAACAAATTCCCGAATCCGCCTTCGATATCGATCCATGAATCGACTCTTGTCGCGCCACTTCTGTAACTTAGTTCGTAAAACTGTTCTTTGCGTTTTGTTAAATACAAAGCCAGTTTTTTGATCATATTGCCACGTTCCTGAAAGGTCATTTTGCGAAGTTTTTCGCCGCCTTTGGTTCTTCCGTAATGCAGGATTTCTTCGAAGTTTAAGCCTTCGGTAGAAACATTTGCAATGATGTCGCCGGTGACAGAATCGAATAAGGGCGTGCCTTCTCCGGTTCCTTCTGTCCAGTGTCCGTTGATGTAATTTCCTAGTTTGCTCATAATTTGAACATTTATATTTTTGTTTAAACCATTGAGAACATTAAGTTCATTAAGCCTTATTGGTTATCATTCTGTTTTTGCTTTATGCACGTTCAATAATCATCGCGTAGCCTTGACCGACACCGATACACATTGTTACTAATGCATAGCGTTTTCCTGTCAGTTGCAATTCCAATGCTGCGGAATAGGCGATTCTTGCTCCGGTTACGCCAAGCGGATGTCCTATGGCAATCGCGCCGCCATTCGGATTGATTCGCGGATCGTCGTCTTTTAAACCGAGTGTACGAATCACTGCAATGCTTTGTGCGGCAAACGCTTCGTTGAGTTCGATGATGTCGATTTGGTCTAATGTCAATCCGGCTTTCGCCAATGCTTTTCTGGTCGCTTCAACCGGGCCAATTCCCATGACTCGAGGCTCGACGCCAACCACTGCCGAACTTACGATTCTTGCCAGCGGTTTTAAATTGTATTTTTTGATTGCTATTTCCGATGCGATAATGGTTGCAGCTGCGCCATCATTCAATCCCGAAGAATTTCCTGCAGTTACGCTTCCGCCGTTTTTAAAAGCGCCTCGCAATTTGCTCAAACCTTCCATTGACGTATTTGGTTTTACGAATTCGTCTTTTGAAAAAACGATCGGATCGCCTTTTCTTTGTGGAATTTCAACTGCAACAATTTCCTTTTCCAGACGCCCGGATTGTTGTGCTTTTGCAGCTTTCAACTGGCTGTTCATTGCAAACTGATCTTGATCTTCGCGGGAAATATCATATTGTTCAACCAGGTTTTCTGCGGTTTCGCCCATCGCATCCACACCGTACATTTCCTTCATTTTCGGATTAACAAAACGCCATCCGAAACTTGAATCATACATTTTAGAATCGGTTCCGTAAGCAGCAGAAGGTTTTGAAACGACTAATGGCCCGCGTGTCATATTTTCAATTCCGCCTGCGATAAACACATCGCCATCACCGGCTTTGATCGCTCTGTTGGCATGAATAATTGCCGACAATCCCGAGCTGCACAAACGATTGACTGTTTCTCCTGGCACCGTTTGTGGCAAACCTGCCAATAACAGCGACATTCTCGCCACATTGCGGTTGTCTTCCCCAGCCTGATTCGCGCAGCCCATAATGACATCGTCATAAGCGTCGGCTGGAATTTCAGGATGTTTATCCGAGATGGTTTTAATGACCAATGCACCCAGATCGTCCGGACGAACACTTGCCAAACTTCCCTGGTAATTTCCTATTGGCGTTCGAACGCCATCTATAATGTATGCTTCCATCTTTTTTGTTAATGGATAATGGACAATTGATAATGGACAATGCTGCCCTCATTATCAATTGTCAATTATCAATTGTTAATTGTCTTCCCATTCTTTACCTGTTCGATAAGCAACACCCTTAAATAAAGCAACGAGGGTATTTTCTTTTTTGATTTCGACTATGTAAAATCCGATTTTGTTTTTGAGGCTTTCCAATGTGGCTTCGGCGGTAATGTAATCTCCTGCTTCCAAAGCTTCAATATGGTTGATCGAGGTTTCGATTGAAACTGCAAATCTTCCGTTGGTATTCACCGCAAATCCAAATGCGGTATCGGCTAATGAATACGTAATGCCACCATGCGCTTTTTGCATGCTGTTTAACATTTCCGGGCGAACGGTCATTCCGAGTTTGCATTTACCGATTTCGCATTCCAGGATTTCGATACCGAGCCATTGGCTAAACGGATCAAGCGACAACATTTTATATGGGATTGCTGTGCCTTCCATTAGAAAAAAGTTTTGTTTTCGGCGTTTATTTTTCTAAGTAGCGGACTGCATCTGTATCGGTCTTCATGGTATTCGTTGTACAAGCCATCGAGTACCGAAACACACCAATCAATTCCAATTTCGTCTGCCCACGCCAGCAATCCTTTTGGGTAATTAACGCCTTTGGTCATCGCGTTGTCTATGTCTTTTGCCGAAGCGATATTTAAAAACAAAGCATCGGCGGCTTCGTTGATCAGCATGACTAAAATGCGTCCGGAAATGTATTTACCCAAATTGTCGTTCTCAGTCGGCAAGGGCATTGCTTCCGAATAATTGTAAAATCCGCGACCCGATTTTTTGCCTAAAAAGCCTGCTTCTAGCAAACGTTTCTGAGTGAAAGACGGTTTGTATCTGGGATCGAAATAGAAGGCGGTGAATACGGTTTCCGTTACGATATAATTGACGTCATGTCCGATAAAATCCATCAGTTCAAATGGTCCCATCCGAAATCCACCAAAAGTTTTCATTGCCCAATCGATCGTTGCAAAATCGGCTTTTCCTTCTTCATACAAACGGAGTGCTTCGCCATAAAACGGACGTGCGAGACGATTGACGATAAATCCCGGCGTGTCTTTGGCTACAGCCACGACTTTCTTCCAATCGGAAATGATCTGGATGGTTTTATTTAAAACTTCCTCACTCGTTTGGATCGCCGGAATGACTTCGACCAATTGCATCAACGGTGCAGGATTGAAAAAATGGATCCCGATAACGCGGTCTGATTTTTCGCATGAGGCGGCAATTGACGCGATGGATAATGAGGAAGTATTTGACGCTAAAATCGTATGTTCTGAAACGATATTTTCGAGCTCTGAGAATAATTTGCGTTTGATTTCGAGGTTTTCTACGATCGCTTCAATAACCAGATCAGCATCGGATAACTCATTTAAGTCATTAACATAAGCAATTGAATTTGACATTCTGTTTTTTTCCGAATCATCGATTTTGCCTCTTTCAAGCAACATTGCGAGCGTCTTTTCCAATGCCGATTTACTTTTAGATAACGCTTCCGAACTTGTGTCGTAAATTTTCACATAACAACCCGCAGTCGCCGTCACTTGTGCAATGCCACTTCCCATTGTTCCTGATCCGATTACTGCTACTTTCATATTTCTTATTTGAACACGGATTCACACGAATAAACGCAGATTCACGCGGATTTTTCTGTTTGCTTCTACTAATTAATTCCCTTTAAATTCCGGCATTCTTTTTTCCATAAATGCATTTACGCCTTCTTGGTAATCGTTTGACGAACTCGCTTCAATTTGCAAATCAGATTCTAAAGCGAGTTGCTGTTGCAGATTATTTGACAGCGATTCATTGAGTAATTTTTTGGTTAATCCAATGGCTTTTGTTGGCATGTTTGCTAATGTCGCAGCGATTTTCTGGATTTCTTCTTCGAAAATTGCAATCGGATAAAATTTATAAATCATTCCGAGGTTTAATGCTTCAGTTGCTGAAACTTTATCGCCGAGCATCATCAACGCCGATGCTTTTTGGAAACCGATCAATCGTGGCAAAAAGAAAGTTCCGGCACTGTCGGGCACCAATCCTATTTTGCTGAATGCCTGAATAAACGCAGCATTTTCGGCAGCGATAACAATATCACAAGCGAGTGCGATATTAGCTCCGGCTCCTGCAGCAACGCCATTTACGGCAGCTAAAATCGGTTTTTCAATGGTTCGGATTCTGGAAATGATCGGATTGTAATGTTCTTCTAATATTTTCCTGAAACCCGGATTTAATTCCGGTGTCGTGACTTCTTTTAAATCCTGTCCGGCGCAAAATGCTTTTCCGGCTCCTGTGATGACAATCGCGCGAACGTTTGTATCGTTTGCACAATCGTCTAAAGTTTGCTGCATTAAAAGCGCCATTTCACGGTTAAAACTGTTGAATACTTCCGGGCGGTTCAGCGTGATATAGGCAATGTTATTTTCTGTTTTTAAGACAATGGAACTCATTATTAATTATTAACTGTTAATTATTAATTACTTAAGGCATTTGAAATAATCAAAAGGTTCCTGGCAATCCTGGCATTGAAAAAATGCTTTACAGGCTGTTGATCCGAACTGGCTGATCATTTTGGTATTTTGTGAGCCGCATTGCGGGCATTTTACTAATTTTTTATTTCCGAGTAAAGCCTCAATATCAGCTTCGGGCTCTAATGGCGCGGCGATTCCGTAATCTTCGAGTGCTTTGCGGCCTTTGGGTGTGATCCAATCTGTGGTCCAGGCTGGCGCTAAAACGAGGTCAATTTTGGCTTCGATACCTTTTGCTGCGAACGCTTTTTTGATGTCGTCACCGATAACGTCCATTGCGGGACAGCCGCTGTACGTGGGCGTAATTGTGATTTCAGCGATGTTGTTTTTGATTTCGGCTGTGCGCACGACACCCATTTCCATGATCGACAGCACCGGAATTTCGGGATCGGAGACCGATTCGAGGATCGCGGCGAGTTTTGGGTCAATATGTATTTGTTGTACTGTCATTTTTTGGATGCCGATTTGCGCGGATCTACGCAGATTCATTATTATTTATTCCTGGCACTAGCCCCGATTGAAGCAGGTATCCTTTTATGCAATGGAATGGAATAAAAGATACTGTGAAAAGCGGGAAATAGCTCCTAATGCTACCAGTTCATATTTGGAAACGTACGTTGCATATACTGCAAATCGGCTAATATATAACCCATGTGCTCGCTGTGAATGCCTTGTTTTCCTCCTTTTTGAAAATATTTGAGATCCGGAACTTGCAATGTTGATTCGGTTAAAATATCTGAAATTATTGAATAGTATGTGTCTTTTAATTGGGTGACATCGACACCGATTTGTTCTGAAACCATCGCTTTATCGGCATCGGTTTGGTAGAACAATTCGTCGGTAAACGTCCATAGATCGTTAATCGCGTTTTGCATTTTTGTGTGGCTTTCTTCGGTTCCGTCGCCGAGACGTTTGATCCAATCTAATGAAAAACGCTTGTGGTATGACACTTCCTTGATGCTTTTTTTTGCAATTGCCTGAAGCGTTTCGTCGCTGCTGTTTTGCAATTGCTCGAGCATCAATAAATGATAGACATCGAATAAAAATTGGCGTCCGATGGAATACGCAAAATCGGTATTCGGTTGTTCGACGATCAACACATTTTTGTATTCGCGTTCGCTTCGCAGAAATGCAATTGTGTCTTCGGTCGCTTCATTTCCTGTAAGTTTTGCGGCATATTGGTAATAACTGCGCGTTTGCCCGAGCAAATCCAAAGCGATATTTGTCATCGCGATATCGGTTTCGAGATTTGGGCCGTGGCCGCACAATTCGCCGAGGCGCTGTCCTAAAATCAGGGCGTTGTCGGCAATTCCGTAAATATATTGAACTAAATTATTTTGCATTTGAATATTTTTGAACCATTAAGACATTAAGAAAATTAAGTTTTGGTTGCACTTAATGCCACTTCATTTCTTGATGGTAAAATTTAAATTACATGTGTTTTAATTCTTCCGGCAATTCGTAAAAAGTCGGATGGCGGTAGGCTTTGTCTTTTGCGGGATCGAATAATTCGGCGCTGTCATCAGGATTTGAAGCTGTGATTTCCTTTGACGGAACGACCCAAATGCTGACGCCTTCCATTCTTCTGGTGTAAACATCGCGGGCATTTTCGAGCGCCATTGTTGCATCGCTGGCGTGCAAACTTCCGCAATGGCGGTGTTCGAGTCCGTTTTTACTTCTTACAAATACTTCCCAAAGTGGCCAATTCTTCATAGTCTTAAAGTTGGAGAGTCTAAAGTCTAAAGTCCGCAAATCTTTCGCCTTTGGACTTTCTGACTTTCGACTGTTATGCTGTTTCTAATTTTAATTCTTGTTTTTCTGCGTAGGCCATTGCGGCATCTCGAACCCATTCGCCTTTGCTCCAGGCATTTTTTCGCGCATCCATTCGGGCTTTGTTACATGGGCCGTGGCCTTTTACGACTTGCCAGAATTCGTCCCAATCTAATGCGCCGAAATCGTAGCGTTTGGTTTCTTCGTTCCATTTTAAATTCGGATCAGGAATGGTCAAGCCGATTAATTCTGCTTGCGGAACCGTTTGGTCGATAAACTGCTGGCGCAATTCGTCATTAGTTTTGCGTTTGAGTTTCCATTTCATCGATTGTTCGGTGTGCACCGATTCGGCGTCTGTTGGCCCAAGCATCATTAAAGATGGCCACCACCAGCGGTTTAAGGCATCCTGGGCCATGTCTTTTTGTTCTTGTGTTCCGCTTGCCAATGTCATCATGATTTCAAACCCTTGTCTTTGGTGGAAACTTTCTTCTTTGCACACGCGCACCATCGCACGCGCATACGGACCGAACGAAGTCGCCGTGAGCGGAACCTGATTAATTATCGCTGCTCCGTCAACAAGCCAGCCAATCGCGCCCATATCGGCCCAGGTTACGGTTGGATAATTGAAAATGCTCGAGTATTTGGCTTCGCCCGAATGCAGTTGTTCGTATAATTCTTCGCGGGTTACGCCCAAAGTTTCGCAGGCGCTGTATAAATACAAACCATGTCCGGCTTCGTCCTGGACTTTTGCCAGAAGCGCCACTTTTCTTCTGAGTGAAGGTGCGCGCGTGATCCAGTTTCCTTCTGGCAGCATGCCGACAATTTCAGAATGTGCGTGTTGGGAAATCTGGCGGATGTGCGTTTTGCGGTATTTCTCCGGCATCCAGTCTTTGGGTTCGATCTTTTCGTCATTGGCGATCTTTTGGTCGAAAATCGCTTCCAGTTCTTTCATTTCGATTTCACTCATAACTTTAAAATTTAGTTATTGTTTTTTGAACCATCAAGGAATTAAGAAAAATTAAGTTGCGTTACGCTTAATGAAACTTAATTTCTTAATGGTTTATTTTTTGACACCAATTTTTCGCAAACAGCGATATTATTAATCGTTAATTATCAATTAAAATTTACGCTCCAAAATCGACCACCACTTTTTCAGAAGTCGGTACTGCCTGACAGCTTAATATGTAATTTTTCGCCACTTCGTTTTCGTCGAGCGCATAATTGACTTTCATTTCGACTGTTCCTTCGATGACTTTGCAACGGCATGTGCTGCAAACGCCGCCTTTGCAGGCAAACGGCAAATCGGCTCCGGCTGCAAGTGCGCCATCGAGAATGTTGTCGTAATCGTCGTCCATGATGAAATGAAATTCTTTTCCGCCATCGATAATCGTGACATCGGTGCCTTCAACTTTCTTTTCGAGGATTTTACTGACGCGCTGTTTGTCGGCTTCAGAATTTCCGGTGTTGAACAATTCAAAATGGATCTTGTCTTTTGACAATCCGGCTGCGGCCAATTCGTCGCGGATCAGGAAAATCATTTCCTCCGGCCCGCAAATGAAACAGTCGTCAACCGACGGAATGTCTATGATTTTTTCGGTTAAAACCTGTAATTTTTCTTTCGTAAAACGGCCGTTCAGCAGTTCAATGTTGCGGTGCTCTTTCGTCAGGAAATGAAAAATCTCGAGACGACCGAAATATTTATTTTTGAGCTGTTCGATTTCTTCTTTAAAGATAATTGATTTGACGCTGCGGTTCAGGTAAAAAAGCTGGAATTTGCTTTTTGGCTCGAGTGCCAGATGTGTTTTGATGATCGATAAAATTGGCGTAATGCCGCTTCCGGCTGCAAAAACAATATAATTTTTAGCATTTTCGGGTTCGATTTTAGAAGTAAAAACTCCAATTGGCGGCATCAGTTCAACCACATCCCCTTTTTTCAGCGTTTCATTGGCAAAAGCCGAATATTGCCCGCCATTAATTTTTTTAATTGCCACCTGCCATTTGTCTTCAACCGGACTTGAGCATAAGGAATAAGAACGGCGCACTTCTTTTCCGTCAATTAACGCGCGCAACGTAAGGTGCTGGCCGTGCAAATATTTGAATTCGGCTTTCATTGCTGCCGGAATATCAAACGAAACCACCGAACAGTCTTTGGTTTCTTTGTACACGTCAAGCACTTTTATGGGATGAAATTTTGCCATTTCTAATTTTGAAATCGATTAAAAATTCAACTAACAATCGTTAGTTTACTATGCAAATTTAAGTAATATTTCTTTACGCTTTACGATAACGTTTGAAAAGTTACAATCAGCCTGTAAATTAACCGATTGCATCAAAATTTCACAAGACAATTCGGATTAAAAACTAGACAATTCCTTCGAGTAAAACCTTACTGAGATTTGATTTTAAGGTAGCGGCAGAAAATTCTTTCTTTTTTCCGTACCATAAATATAAGGTTCGGATTGTCGAAAGAATTGAAAAAATAATGACTTCCGAATTTAAGTTTTTGATTTCACCATCGACAATTCCTTTTTTAACGATACGCCGGAAAATGTCTTCATATTCTTCACGCATCTGTAAAAAATAAGATAATTCTGCTTTCGGCAAATGCATCCAGTCGTTGTTCAGCGAAGCCAAAGCATCGGGATTTTTAACCGTAATATCGATGTGCAACTGAATGACATTTTCAATTTTTTGAATCGAAGTTGCTTCTGAAATTTCGATCGTACGAATCGTAAAAGTATATTCTTCAGCGATTCCGACCACGATCAAACCCAAAATTTCCTGTTTCGATTTGATGTGATTATACAAACTCGCCGCTTTGATTTCAAGTGCCTGCGCAATGTCGCGCATCGTTACGGCGCTGTAGCCTTTTTCCTTGAAAAGCTTGGCTGAAATGGATACAATATCGGTTTTCCTGTCAGTAATCTTCATGCTCAAATATAGGCATATTATTTTTCGGAAATAAAAAAACCGCCCGAAGGCGGTTAAAAAAACTACTAAAAACAATCAAATTATTTTTTGATGACTTTGTATGTTTTTATGGCATTGTCAATTGAAATCCTGACCAGATATGTTCCAGCGGAATAACGCGACATATCAATCTTAGAATCTGTGGCATGCACTGTTTTTGAATACACCATTTGCCCAAGCATATTCACAACCTCAATATTTTCAATCGGCTGTGTATAAGAAATATTCAGGATGTCGCTTACCGGATTCGGATAGACTTTCAATGCGTCTTTATCAAATCCTTTTACATCAAGACAATTTCCTGAAGTCATGGTGACAGCGAGTCGTGACTGGCTCTCACAATCAACAGTCTGCGAAGCGTAATAAGTTGTTCCGCTAACAATTGGCGTATTATTTGGCACCACATTTCCGTTTACCGGCGCATCATACCAAACGACATTTTCGCCATTTACAACAATCAACCCAACCGTTTCCTGGCCGCAGAAAGTCTGGTTTTGTGTTCCCGTTGGCGCAGCAACTGCATTGATAGTGGCTGCTACTGCAATTCTTGGCGAAACACAGCTTCCGTTTGCCGCTTCTACATAATAAATGGTAGTTGCCGTTATGTTTGGAGAAAACGAATTTCCGGTGGCCAATGCCGTTCCTCCTGTAGCCGAATTGTACCAGCTGATGGTTCCCGAATTTGACGAAGCGCTCAGGTTAATCGCGCCCGGATTGCATCGTGCTCCCGCTGTTGTCGCAACAATTATCGGAGAAACATTTACTGTTGCCAAAACTGCAATCCTTCCGGATGAACAGCTTGCATTTACCGCTTCCACATAAAATATAGTTGTTGCCGTAATGCTTGGCGCGAATGAACTTCCGGTGGTCAGAATTGCGCCTCCAGTTGCCACATTATACCAATTTACCGTTCCGGAACTCGCGACTGCAGAAAGGTTTACAATTCCCGAATCGCATCTCGAGCCTGGCGTTGTCGCCGTGATTTCCGGTTGTGCATTTACCGTTGCAATGACTGCCGTTCTTGCTGAATTGCAGCTTGCATTTGAAGCTCCTACATAATACGTTGTCGTTGCAGAAACATTTGGCGAAAAGCTGGTTCCGGTTGCCAATAAAGTGCCGCCGGTTGCAGATGAATACCAGTTTAAAGTTCCGGCGCTTGCTGTTGCCTGTAAGGTCACGATTCCATTTCCGCAGCGGTTGCCCGGCATCGTTGATGTGACTGTTGGCGTGGCATTTACGGTCGCAATGACTGCTGTCCTTGCAGATAGACAGCTTCCGTTCACTGCCTCAACATAGTAAGTCGTAGTTGCTGAAACCGATGGCGTCGCAAAACTGTTTCCGCTGGCTAAAACCAATCCGCCAGATGCCACATTATACCATCTTAAAGTTCCTGCTGTTGCGGTCGCGGCCAATGTGACGCTGCCCGAATCGCATCGTGCTGCCGGAGTCGTCGAATTGACTGCCGGAGTCACATTTGCCGTAGCGATCACAGCCGTTCTTGCCGATGCACAACTTCCAGTCGTTGCTTCCACATAATAAGTAGTCGTTGCTGAAATTGACGGTGTTGTAAATGAATTTCCGGTTGCTAAAACCGATCCGCCTGCGGGCACATTGTACCAATTTAGCGTTCCTGTGTTTGCCGTTGCTGAGAGCACAACTGTTCCCGAATCACATCTTGATCCTGGCGTTGTTGCGGTTACTGTTGGCGTTGCATTTACTGTTGCAATGACTGCCGTTCTTGGAGAAATACACGTTCCGTTTGCCGCTTGGACATAGAATGTTGTCGTGGCATTGATTATCGGTGTTGCGAATGTCGTTCCGGTTCCCAAAGCCGTTCCTCCTGTTGATGCTGCAAACCAGCTCAATGTTCCGGCGCTGGCAGTTGCTGAAAGATTGACCGATCCCGAATCACAACGTGAATTTGGCGTTGTCGCCGCAACCGATGGCGTGGCATTTACAGTTGCAATGACTGCAGTTCTCACCGATGCACACGTTCCAACCGCTGCTTCTACATAATAAGTTGTCGTTGCTGCAATTGATGGTGTATTGAAATTAACGCCTGTTCCCAAAGCGCTTCCGCCTGTTGCAACGTTGTACCATTTTAAAGTTCCGGCGCTGGCTGTCGCCGATAACGCTACGATTCCGGTATCGCATCTGCTGCCCGGCGTCGTGGTTAAAACGGTCGGAACTGCGGTGACGGCGATAAGATCGCTGATTGTTTTGGTATTGCTTCCGTTGAAATTGGTTGCAACCAACGTGACGCTGTACACTCCGGCGGAATTGTATTGTACCGTTGGATTTTGCTCCGTTGATGTTGCCGGTGTTCCACCTGGGAAACTCCAGTTCCATACTGATGGCGCACTAGCCGAAGTATCTGTAAAAGTTACGGTATTTCCAACGCAGATTGTTGTTGTCGAAGCCGTAAAATTCGCAACAGGTGGCGTAATCGGGCAACTCGCAATGACATCCATTGCTGCTCCGCTTCCGGCGCCTCCGAAATAGGCTATAAATGATGGCGGAAATCCGCAGATTGACGGAATCAGATCTGAAACTGCCGCACCATCCGATTCACCGCCCATATAAGCGAAAAATGATGGCGGAATGCCACAAACCGTACTGCCGAGTTCTGCTACTGCCGCGCCATCGGCCTGACCGCCCATGTAAGCGATTTGTGAAGGCGGCGTGCTGCAGCTCGTGCTGATCAATTCAGCTACAGTGGCCGTATCGCCTTCGCCGCCAAAATAGGCAAAAAAGGATGGCGGCTGCTGGCTGCAGGTTGCATTGGAAATCGTACTGAGCGCTGCACCGTCAGACAATCCGCCGTGGTATTGGGCGAAAGCCGACAGTTGTGCGAATAGCAAAACCATCCATACAACCGTATATTTTTTAGTTGTTTTCATCTCATTTGATTTTAAATTATTTATGATTTTCATGACAAAACTTCTTGTCACAACCCATGAATCAAATGATTATCTCACACCACGTCCGCCATAAGCAGGATATCTGTCGGCATCTACCGCTGTGTTTCTGTGTGAAGTACGTACCGTTGTTGCGCCTTCAATGTAATTTCCACCTCTGAAAGCGACTCCAATTGCCGTTGTTGGCGAAGGCCAGGTTGCCTGATTTGCCAATCCGACAGGAGAAATCGTTCCATCTCCTAAAGTTCCGTTGAATCCTGTCCCGATGTTGTTTGAAGTCGTAATGACACGTTCGTTAAGATTTCCGCCCATTTCCATGGCACCGTAATATGATGCACCTGCCGATGCGCGCCCTGAAGTTCCTGATGCGAAAACGCCCACTTTTAACGGGCCGTAAATTCCGCTTAAGCTTCCTACGCCTGTCGCACAAGCACCGTTTGCCGCCGGGCTGAAATTTTCATTTGGCTCGTAATCGTTAAGGATTTGCGGCAGCGTATTGTAAACAACAGTAATATCGGTTGTTCCCCAAGGATATTCCCCGGCAACGCGCGGTAAAGTCCCACGGCACACTTTTTCAAATTCGAGTTCGGTCATCGGACGCAACGCAGCCCAATCCAAGTATGCCGATAAATCATTCCAGCTCAAGCCTGAACAGGCCACGCTTTGTCCGTCATCGCTGTTGTTTTCTACTCCCGGAGTGGCATCGCAAACGTAGATTGCAGGAATGGCTCCGTTGTTTCCCGGTGTTCCGATGCGGATTCCGTTCCTGTAATTAAATCCCGTAAACATCGCATAAGTTCCAACTGCACCAATTGGATCGTTTGCCGTGTGCGCCCTTTGCTGGTCATACGTTAAGCTGTTCAAAAACTCTACGTACTGCAATTGGGAAATCTCATATTTCATCGCATAAAAAGAGTTGTAGCCCATTGGAAAAGTCGAAGGAACCGCTGCCGATCCGCCGCCGATTGCCGCAGAAGTCAGTCCGCCGGATTGTGAAGATGCATTGATTGAAATGCTGTTGAACGTGTTTCCGCTGGCGCCGTCACCAATGTCAAATGTGGCTTGCGGTACGTTTACCATTTCAATCCCGAAGACTTTATAATTGTAGCTTCCGGCAGGGATCGTCATTTTTAAAGTGATGGTAGCGTTTGTGATCGATCCGCCGCCGATGCTGCTTCTGCGTACGAAAACGCCTCTTCCGTCAGAAACCGGATCGGCCTGCAATGGCGAAACTGCCGAATGGTCTGCCGCTAAAGTGCTGAGTCCGGCGTGAGCCCACAAACGCGTGTTGCAATCCTGGTATTTGATGAAAATCCAGACCGCATCCCAATTGGCCGGAGCCACATTTGCGTTCCAGCTGTTGTCCCAGCTGATCTTAAAGGTGATGTTTGATCCCGAAACCGAAGTATCGGTGATCTGAACGTTGTTTGCATTCATATTCGCCACAGCGGCAAACACAAACAAAACACATAATTTGAAGGTTGAAAATAGTTTTTTAGCTTCCATCTTAAAAAGTTTTTAAAGTTATAAGGCAAAGCTATCGGAGTGGAAGTCATAAAAAAATACGACTAATGTCGTATTTTGATGGGATGAAAATCCAGAATTAAATCATTGAAAATAAATATTTTACAAAGCCAGATTCGTTTTTAGGTCATTTTCACGCTCAATGGTTTTTCCGTTGTATTGCAATTTCCATCCCATCGTATTGGTAAGGATCAGGATTTTTGACAATTCGCTGATCAGGCGGTTTTGCGCATTGGCTTTAAGCGCCGATTTCTCCATTTTCTTTGCCAGATTGGCGCGAACCGATTTGTTGATCTTGTTGTAATCGTCGCCTGTAAACGGATTGAGTTTGCTTTGCGTGACATCGTAAAACTGAATGTCCGGACTAATATTAATCTCTTCTTTCGGGATGTTTAAAATCGTGATTGTTTTGTTTTTTTCGTCGATATCGTATTTAACCTGGCGCAAATCATACGCAACAGTAACATTGGCATTGACGACGATCAGCGCTTTTTTGTCGAACGAGATCATGTTCATCAGGTATTTATCCTGGTCTTTGTAGGTCAATACCTGAGAAAAATGGCCTTCGGTAACGACCAATTTCGCAACGTTTACGATTTGCTGCTGAATTAAATTGGTATTGTAATCGATCGATGAAGCATCTTCTTTTTTGAATTCGCAATAGCGAAATAAAAGCACCGCGACCAGAACCGCCGCGACCAGATATATGATTTTCCTGAGCATTTCTTTTTTTTATAAAGTTAGGAAAAAGAAATTCGCTTTGAAAGCCGAAAGGTCAAATAAGGTTGTTATTTCTGGCTTTTTCGATCGCTTCGAGCTTGTTGTGCACCTGGAGTTTTGCGTAAATATTCTCGATGTGTTTGCGAACAGTTCCAACTGAAAGGAACAAATTATCTGCAATGAAATTGTATTTCAGGCCTTTGCTTAGCTGTTCCAAAACTTCGATTTCTCGTGTGGTCAATTTAATATCATCGTTTTTCACCGAGTCAAATTCGACCGGATTCCTGAATAATTTCAATGTTTTTAACGCAATTGAGGGCGTCATGGTTGCGCCGCCGTTTAAAGTATCGAGTATGCCTTGCTGCAGATCTTTCGGGTTGACTTCCTTTAACAGATAACCATCTGCGCCAGCTTTGATCGATTTGAAGATGTTTTCGTCATTATCGAAAACCGTCAGCATGATGATCTTGATCTGCGGATATTTTTGCTTGACGATCGCCGTGGCTTCGATACCGTTCATTTTCGGCATTTCGATATCCATTAAAATCAGGTCGACATTGTGGTTGATTTCCAATTTTTCAATTAGTTCTAATCCGTGAATCGCGGTAAATTTTATCGTAAAATCATCAAAAAAGGACAGCTTTTCCTGAGCAGATTTGATCAGGAATGAATTGTCGTCGACTATGGCGAGCTTTATCATTGGATTGTATTTTCATTGATTTTTAATAAGGCCGTAATGGTTGTGCCTTTTGTACTTTCGGAAGCAATATTGAAAATCCCTCCAATGTCTTCGATGCGCTTTTCCATATTTAAAAGACCGTTTCCTTTTTCGATAGTTGATTTATCAAAGCCGATTCCGTTATCGTGAATCGTGATTTTGATCTCGTCATCAATGAGTTTTCCATCTATTGCAACTTCGGAAGCTTCGGAATATTTGATCGCATTGTTCACGGCTTCCTGAATCGTACGGTAAATGTTCATTCCGGCGATCGACGACAATTTTACCGCATCCAAACGGACATCAATTGTAAAATGAAATGCGACATTTTCCTTGGCTTCTTTCGCTTTTTCGATGAAATTTAAAATCCGGGCACGCAAATCGTCAAACGAGATTTCGTTGTTGTTCATCGCCCAGATCGTATCGCGCAGTTCGAGAATTGTCGATTTCGTAAAATTGCTGATGCTTTGAAGTTTGTTGTCAAGCTTTGAATTCTGAAAGTCAAACGCATATTTGATGTTGTCTACGGATGAAATAATAAAAGTCAGCTGCGCGCCAATGTTGTCATGCAAATCACGTGAAATGCTAAGCCGCTGTTCCTGCAATTTATTCTGCGTTTCGATTTGTGCAATCGCCGTTTTAAGTTCGTGTTCCTGCGCCTGCTGCTTGTTTTTTAGTTTTTGCTGGCGGAAAATCAGGAATGCGATGATGATGATGAAAGCCGTCAGGATTGAAACCGTCAGCAGTAAAATATTTTTCTGCCTGGCTTCGGCTTCTTTTTGAAGCAGTAATTTTTCTTTTTTTTCGGTTTCGTATTTGGTTTCCATTTCGAAGACCGCTTTCGTTTTTTCATTGATGAAAATGCTGTCTTTTCCGGCACTGTATAAATTCGAATACCGATAAGCTTCGCTAAAATTCCCGAGATTTCCATTGGCTTTAGCCAGATTTTTATATGCCTGGACGATCAGCAAATGTGCATCAGATTTTTTGGCAAATGCAATCGCCTTTTCAGAAAATAAAATACTTTCGGCAAACTTTTTTTGCTTGATTAATGACGCTGCAAAGGCATTTGAAGTTTCTGCGACTTCGAAGCCGTTTTCGTAAAATTCGTGTAAACGAATCGCTTCGGTGTAGTTTTTATTCGCCAGGTCAAATTGGTGCAAACTGTCATACACCGATGCAATCGTTGAAACCGGATAACCAACATATCTGTCGAAATGGTTATTTTTATAACCGGCTTTTGCGATTTCTGAATATTTGATCGCTTCGTCATATTTTCCAAAATTCAGAAAGATCGAACCCAAATTTCCAGCTGAAACAGTTTTACCAAATTCATCGGTCGTCTTAAGGTAATTCTCATACGCTTTGCGGTAATATTTCAGCGCTTTCCCATATTCTTTCTGGGCTTTGTATACGATTCCGATGTTTGTATACGTCATTGCCTGTCGGTCTGGGGCAGATTTTTTATCGTAAAATGCCAGCGCTTTGAAGTAATTGCTAAGCGCTTCGGGGAATTGCGCTTTCTGGTCGTATGTGATGCCGATGTTGTTGTAACTGTCGGCGATGTGGGCAGAATCTTTAATTTTCTGGTTCGCAGCCAACGCTTTTCTGTAATAAAACAACGACGAATCGAGTTCGCTTTTGTACTGATGCACATTCGCGATCGAGTTGTAAGCCAAGCCTGCGAAAGTGTCGTTTTTTACTTTTTTAGCAAATGACAGTGCCTGCTTTGAATAGCGCATCGATTCGTTCAGGTTGTTGTCGCTATAGAGATCCGACAGGAAAATCAGTGCCTTAAACCGCTCGCGCTGCTTTCCGTTTTTCGCAACAGTTTTAAGGCTATCGGTATGTTTTTGATCCTGAGCCGATATAACAATCGGAACCATCAGTAATAAAAAGAAAAGTAATTTTTTTTTCATAAAATGAAAGGCATCAGAAATAATATGGCGTAATTTCAGATAAATGTAATAAATTTTAACAAAGTCTATTTTTTACGGCGGTTATTTTTTGATAGGATTTCGAACAATTCATAGTTTAGTCCGAAAATATCATCGCTTAATGTGGCTTTCGCCGATTTGAGCTTGTGGTCGATCTCGTCTGACAGTCTGAGTTGTATGCGTTGCCCGTTTTGCTTTTCCGAAATCTCGAAAATGATCTGCTGCAACACTTCAATCCGCGTTTTAAAAACCTTTTTCTCCCTATAAAACCTGACGTTCAAAAATACGATCACGCTCACAAGCGACACTATCATTGCGATAAGCAGTACAATCATAACTGTTGATGTTAGAAATCCCATGTTGCAAATTTGATGGTTTTACAAACAAAAAAAAATACGGCAAATGCCGTATTTTCCTCAAAAAGTGATCTGTTACCGCACTTCGATATCGGTAAAAGTCGCATCAAAACTTGTAACTCCACTACCACTACCCGTAGATGTTACTGTTCCCGACATTTTACCCGAAGCATTCGATGAGACCACCACACTGCCGGCGCTGGCTACATATCCCGCTAAAGTGCTCACCGCATTGCCTGAGCCGACAGTATAAGTTGCAGGAGCAGTTCCTGAAAGGTTGATTTCAACAAATTGATAACCTGTTGTTCCGGGCGTTCCTTTTGATGCTTTGATCGTTTTGTAAGCCGTTTCGAAATAGGCTTCATCGGCTGTGATCTCTGCACCGCCGTTTTCTTTCCATTTGAACCCTGCGGCTGCTATTGGCGTAACTTGTTCAACCGTTTGGCTATCATCATCGCTGCTGCAGGAAACAAATCCGAGCGCCATCATTAAAATAGCGAGTGAAAATATTTTTGATTTCATCTTGTTTAAAATTTTGGGTGATACAAATTAATTACTGCATGAAAACACCTCTGAACGAACCTTCAGTAACGGTTTTCATCGCACTGGTTTCGCAGGTATTCGTATCTTTCCCTTTGAATGAAAATGTGCCTTCAACCTTGGTGTTGTCAATATAAGTAATGGTCACGCTTCCGACGGTTCCTGCACATTCGCCGGTGCTGTAAGAAAGTCCGCCGCTTACTGGCGTGAAGGCCATTACCGATTCGGTGTTCGGGCTGATTTCATAGGTTCCCGCTGCTGTGATTCCGAGCAAGCTGATCGTGACAGAATCGGCACTTTGATTCGCGCCTAAAACGGTAATTAAAGTTCCAACGCCGGTTCCGATTCTTGAAGCGGTTGCCGATGTGACGCCGAAAATAATCGAACTGAAGCTGTTGCCGTCGACTTTAGCCGTAATGTAAGAGCCTGTTGCCGGTACGTTTGAAGTTTCTGCCACAGGAGTAGAATCGTCATTGCCGCTGCATGAGGCCAGAAAAAGCGCGATTGATAAAATCCCGAATTTTGCAAAGTTTGTAATTGTTTTCATGATTTGATTGTTTTAATTATTACAATGCAAATCTGCGGCAATTGGCAAACGGTTACAATACGATGAATTACGTATTTTTTAAAATCGGATGTGTGGGAATTGGGCTTGAAGTTCGGAAATCTGCTGGTTTAATTTGGATAAAAATGACTGATGGCTTTCAGAATTTGGGTTGAATGGCCTATGTTGTAGGGATTTCTGGATGCTATCGATCTGGATCATCATCGAAGTAGAGGCTTCAGAAATCCAGGTTTCAGAAAAACGCTTCCAGATGTAACCGATCGCCGTTTGGTTTGGATGGATCATGTCTTCGGCATAAAAACGATAATCGCGAAGCTCATCCATCATGATTTCATACGACGGAAAATAATGTAGGTTTTTTGTCCCGAAGCTTTGGGATTGATGTGCAATTTCCTGTAAAGCCGAAATCAAATTCGACTTGCTCCATTGATTTTCAATAAAACCATCCTTGATGTGGCGAACGGGCGAAATGGTGAAAATAATTTGAAGTGCCGGATTCATTTGTTTTAAAAATGCAACTGTATTCTGAATGCTTTTTTGAATCGCTTGAACCGAAAGCAATTCCTTTTTAAATTGTCTTTGCGGGATTTTATGGCAATTCGCAACGATTGCATCAGAATCGATATTGCGGTAAACCCATGCTGTTCCTAAAGTAATGATTGCGTGTGAAGCACTTGAAAGCTGTTGATGCGTTTCAGAAACTTTATTATTAAGATTTTGCAGCAATAGATTCGGATCAGGATCGCTCAAATCGGAATGTGCCTCAAAGCAATGCCAGCGTTCGTTGTGAAAGAAAATATCGCTTGCTATAAACTTTTTCCCATTGGCTACAAAGCCTATGACTTTTTCGATGGCCATCGGATGAAATAAAATCCCAAACGGATTGACGGCATTCTGAAACTTAAAATAATCGAATTTTTCAGCCATGTTGACTGCAAAGCAAGAACCCAGCGACACGGTTTTTGAGTTGTAATTTATTGAAAAATCACTTTTAAAAATGGGTATCTGGGTTCTAAACTGCATCGGTAAGTTGTTTTCACAAACTTACACTTTATTCGTCAAATTTATTAGCGCTTATTCTTAGAAATACTGGTATTTGGTGGCGGCGCCATTATCATTTTTTCCGTTGCTTTGTTGGGCAATTCAATGCATTGCATTCGAAAGAAACTACAAATAGGGTTCCTAGTTTTGGTCTTTCACAATGAAATACGGCTTTAATTTATTTATTTATAAAACCTGCTGCAGCTTCCAGTGCTTGCGGAATTCCCAAAATATCTTTTCCTCCGGCAGTTGCAAAAAACGGTTGCCCGCCGCCGCCGCCCTGGATGTGCTTTCCGAGCTCGCGAACGATTTGGCTGGCATTGAGGTTTTTGGCTGCAGCCAGTTCTTTTGAAATGTATACCGTGAGCATCGGCTTATCATTTTCGGCTGTAGCCAATACCAAAAACAGGTTTTTACCCAAGTTTCCAAGTTCGTAAGCCAGGTCTTTTGCACCTTCCGCATTCAAGTCGACTTGCGTTGCCAAAAATTGCACGCCGTTGATTTCTTCGAGCTGTGAAGCGAGTTCGCCTTTTAAATTCCTTGCTTTGTCTTTCAGTAAAACCTCAAGCTGTTTTTTGAGTTTCGCATTTTCATCCTGCAACGAAACCACGGCTTTGATCGAATCCTGCGGGTTTTTCAACACCAATTTAATTTCGGCCAACGCTTTTTCCTGGTTGTTGTAATATTGTTTGACCGCATCCGATGTGATGGCTTCGATCCTTCTGATTCCTGCGGCAACCGCACCTTCGCTGATGATCTTGAAATGCCAGATGTCCGCTGTGTTCTTCACATGAATTCCGCCACAAAGTTCTACACTGTTTCCAAATTTAATTGCCCTGACTGAATCGCCGTATTTTTCGCCAAACAATGCCATCGCACCTTCATCAACAGCTTGCTGAAACGGAATATTTCTGCGTTCTTCTAATGGCAATTGCTCCTGGATTCTGGCGTTTACGAAATCTTCCACCTGCTTCAATTGCTCGTCAGTCACTTTTGCAAAATGCGAAAAGTCAAAACGCAAATAATTCGGATTTACGAGCGATCCTTTTTGTTCGACATGTGTTCCCAGAATGCTTCGCAAAGCCAAATGCATCAAGTGCGTCGCCGAGTGGTTGCTCGCCGAATCTTGTCTTAATCTTTTATCAACCTTAGCGATAAATGCAGCGTTTACAACTGTAGGAAGCTGTTTTGTCAAATGCATAATCAGGTTGTTTTCTTTTTTCGTATCGATGATTTCGATCGTTTCATTTTCGTTTAATAGCGTTCCTTTATCGCCCACTTGCCCACCACCTTCCGGATAAAATGGCGTATGATCGAATACGATTTGATACAATCTTCCGTCTTTTTTCGAATCGATGCTTCTGTAACGTGTGATTTTGACTTCGTTGACCAACAAATCGTAGCCGACAAATGTCTCAGTATTTCCCGGAACCAGGATCGTCCAGTCATCAGTAGAAACTTCTGATGCGGCACGTGAACGTGTTTTTTGTTCGAACATCGCTTTGTCAAAACCGTCTTCATCAAGTTCGTAGTTTCTTTCGCGTAAAATCAAAGCCGTCAAGTCGATTGGAAACCCGAAAGTATCATACAATTCGAATGCTTTTTGACCTGAAACGGTTTTTTCTTTCGTATCGGAAATCACATTTTCAAGCAATTGCAAACCTTGATCTAAAGTGCGTAAAAATGAAGCTTCTTCTTCACGGATTACGTTTTGCACCAAATGTTGCTGCAAACGGATTTCCGGAAATGAGCCGCCCATTTGATCGGCCAACACTTCGGCCAATTGGTAAATAAAGGGTTCTTTTGTATTCAAAAACGTGAATCCGTAACGGATCGCGCGGCGTAAAATCCTACGAATCACATAACCCGCGCCGGTATTTGATGGCAATTGTCCGTCGGCGATTGCAAATGCAACGGCACGAACGTGATCGGCAATCACGCGGATTGCGATGTTTATTTTTTCTTCTTCGTCGTCTTTTGCTTTGATCGTATATTTAGCTCTAGTGATCTTTTCTATTTTTTCGATCAGCGGAGAGAAAACGTCTGTATCGTAATTGGATTGAACGCCTTGCAGAACCATGCATAAACGCTCAAAGCCCATTCCGGTATCGACGTGACGCGCAGGCAATTTTTCGAGTGAACCGTCGGCTTTGCGGTTGAATTCCATGAAGACATTGTTCCAGATTTCAACCACATGCGGATGGTCGTTATTCACCAAATCGCGCCCTGAAACTTTTGCTTTTTCTTCACCCGAACGAATGTCAACGTGGATTTCCGAACACGGACCACACGGACCCTGATCTCCCATTTCCCAAAAGTTGTCTTTTTTATTTCCGAGCAAAATGCGGTCTTCGGAGATTAAAGTTTTCCAAATATCGAATGCTTCCTGATCAAAAGGCACGTTTTCTTCTTCGCTGCCTTCGAAAACGGTCACATATAAAATGTCTTTATCAATTTTGTAGACTTCGGTCAATAATTCCCATGCCCAGTGAATTGCTTCTTTTTTGAAGTAATCGCCAAAACTCCAGTTTCCGAGCATTTCGAACATCGTGTGATGATAGGTATCGATTCCAACTTCTTCAAGATCGTTGTGTTTTCCTGAAACGCGCAGGCATTTTTGGGTATCGGCGATGCGTTTGCTTTTTGGCGTGCCGTTGCCTAGAAAATATTCTTTGAATTGCGCCATTCCGGAGTTGTTGAACATCAGCGTGGGATCATCTTTTAAAACGATGGGCGCTGATGGCACGATTAAATGGCCTTTGCTTTGGAAAAATTCGAGAAACTGCTTGCGGATTTCCTGTGATTTCATGGTTTTCTTGGATGTTTGACGATTTGAAAATCGTAAATCTTATACTGTGTAGGTTTGGCCGCGGATAGCAGTGGAAAGCTTCGAAGCTTGAAAAGCTGTTTTTTGCTGCGCTGGCAGAGCGACCAACGGAAGCTCCTGGCGGCGGATGTAAAAAAAGCTTTTCAGGCTAGAACTTGCAACGGATAGCCGGCAACTGGCCCCAAATTATTTTAATGGGTTTATTCTGAAAAATCGGGTAAACAAGTGAAACTATTTAGTAAATTTGTTCGACTAACGTTTTAAATGCCCAAAAACCTGTTTTTTCACGTGCAAAAATAGGATTTTTTAAAATATGAAGAAGGTAAAATATTACTACGATGCCGAAAATCTGGCGTATCGTAAAATCAAAACGAAGAAAGCGACCAAATTTGGCTATGCTGCGCTGTTTTTACTGGCGGCGGCGCTTTTTGGCGTACTGAGTTTTGTGGTCTTGCTGAACACACCTTTTTTTGAAACGCCGAAAGACCGTTTGCAGGCGCGTGAGATTGAGAATTTTAAGATCCGGTATGCGATCCTGAATAAGAAAATGGACCAGATTGACGAAGTTTTGGAAAATGTGGAAGACCGGGACAACAATTTGTACCGCGTGTATTTTAATACGTCTGCGATTCCCGACGAACAAAGAAAAGCCGGATTTGGCGGGGTAAACCGGTATAAAGAGCTTGAAGGTTTTGACAATTCGGAACTTGTGATCAATACTTCAAAGCGCGTGGACATCATTTCAAAAGAATTGGTGATTCAGAGCAAATCTCTCGATGAAATCCTTAAATTAGCCAAAGAGAAAAATAATTTGCTGGCGGCAATTCCGGCCATTCAGCCGGTGCGGAATGAAAATCTGAAAGCAATGGCTTCGGGTTTTGGATACCGAACTGATCCGTTTACGAAAGTGCGGAAGTTTCATGCCGGAATGGATTTTTCGGCCAAATCGGGAACACCGATTTACGCTACAGGCGACGGCGTTGTAGATCGCGCCGACAATACGGCTTCGGGTTATGGAAACCATATTGTCATTCGCCACGGCTTTGGATATGAAACGCTTTACGGGCATTTGAGCAAATACAATGTGCGCGCCGGGCAACGGGTAAAACGCGGCGATGTCATTGGATATGTAGGCAGCACCGGACGTTCGGAAGCGCCGCACTGCCATTATGAAGTACACAAAAACGGCGAGGTCGTAAACCCGCTAAATTTTTATTACGGCAATATTTCGGCTGCAGAATATGTAGCGATTGCCAGATTAGCCAACCAGGAAAACCAATCACTTGACTGATGCATATAGAATTATCACCTGACAAAAGATATTACAGCATTGGCGAAGTAGCCAAAGCTTTTGACGTAAATGCTTCGCTGATCCGTTTTTGGGACAAGGAATTTGACATTTTAAAACCTAAGAAAAATGCGAAAGGCAACCGGATGTTTACGCCCGAAGATGTCAAAAACCTCAAACTGATCTACCATCTGGTCAAAGAGCGCGGCTTTACACTCGAAGGTGCGAAAACACATCTGAAAGAAGGTCAGAAAAAAACACTCGATAAATTTGAAATTATCAGCAAACTCGAAACCATTAAAGCGCAGTTGATGAGCATCAAAAACGAATTGTAAAATTTGGCAGGATTTGTGCTACAAGCGCGCCGTTAAAAATAAATCTAACAAATCAATTAAAACTAAACATCATGAGAAAATTTTTGCCTTGGATTATTATTGGAGCTATCGTCGTAATCGTTATTTTTTGGGCGATGGGCATCCAGAACAAAGCTTTGGGTTTCAGCCAGGCAGTAGGAAAAGAATGGGGAAATGTTGATGCTTCTTACCAAAGAAGAAATGACCTGATCGGAAATTTGGTCAACACCGTAAAAGGTGCAGCCGATTTCGAAAAATCAACTTTAACTGCTGTGATCGAAGCGCGTGCAAAAGCGACTTCTGTAACGGTTGATCCATCAAACATCACTCCGGAACAACTCGCTCAATTCCAACAAGCACAATCTGGAGTTTCTTCCAGCTTATCAAGATTATTGGTTTCCGTGGAAAGATATCCTGAACTGAAAGCAAACCAGAATTTCCTGAAATTGCAGGATGAATTGGCAAGCACCGAAAACCAGATTTTAACAGCAAGAACGAGATTCAACGAATCGGTTCAGGCTTACAACGGTTATGTTTTGGCGGTTCCGCAAAAATGGTTCTTAGGCAGCTATCCTGAAAAACCATTCTTCAAATCGGTTGAAGGTGCTGACAAACCTGTAGAAGTAAAATTCTAAATATGTCTCAAGTCGAAGATTTCTTAACGACTGCCGAAGAGCAGGAAATCGTGGAAGCGATCCGCGTAGCTGAAATGGAAACTTCAGGCGAAATCCGTGTACACATTGAAAAAACAACTTCCGGCGATGCGTTTGACCGCGCGCTGGAAGTTTTTCATTTGCTCAAAATGGACAATACCAAATTGCAGAACGGCGTATTGATTTACCTTGCTGTGAAAGACAAAAATTTTGTCATTTGTGGCGACAAAGGCATCAACGATGTCGTTTCTGATGATTTTTGGAATTGTACCAAAGAAGCGATGGCAGCACAATTCAAACAGGGGAATTTCAAGCAGGGTTTAATTGACGGAATCAAAAGTGCCGGCGACCAATTGCAGAAATATTTCCCTTGGGAGGAAGGCGATTCAGACGAATTATCTAATGAAATATCACGAAGCTGATGCTTTTACAAACCAATAAATTATTTTTCGCAAAGCTAATCTTGCTGTTATTCATAACACAAATAAGCTTTGCACAATTTACGATCCCGAAAAAACCGGATTTCCAGACGAGCGTTTACGATTATGCAAACATGCTTTCGGCATCTGAAAAATCGGCGCTGGAGGAAAAACTGATCCGTTATTCCGATTCGACCTCAACCCAAATTGTCGTTGTTACGATTGAATCGCTGAAAGGCGAAGACATCGGACTTTTAACACCAAAATGGGGACAAGAATGGGGCGTTGGCGGAAGCGCACAAAATGACAATGGCGTGTTTATCGTATTGGCTAAAGCCGAAAGAAAAATCTGGATTTCCCCTGGTTATGGTGTCGAGGACCGAATGACCGCTGGAATTACTGGCGAACTCACACGAAACATCATCATTCCCGAATTCAAGGCCGGAAGTTATTACAACGGGCTTGACAAAGGTGCCGATGCGATTTTCGACGTCCTCAAAGGCAAATACAAAGGCGAACGCAAGAAAGAAAAAAGCGGCAGCCCGATCCCATTTTTCATCATTATTTTCATCATCATCCTGATCATCATTTCCAAACGTAGAGGCGGCGGAAACTCCGGCAATAATGGCGGTGGAGGAATCGGGCTTGGCGAAATGATTATCCTGAGCAGTTTAGGACGCGGCGGATTTGGCGGCGGAGGAAGTTCCGGTGGTGGAGGTTTCGGCGGCGGCGGCGGATTCGGCGGTGGTTTTGGTGGCGGCGGATTTAGCGGCGGCGGGGCTGGCGGAAGCTGGTAAGATCAATTAATTTTTATACCCGAGGCTGCAAGCCAAACGGAGCGTAGCTAATTAATAATTAGAAGCCTGCTTGATTGCGGGCTTTCTTCATAAATACAGCTTATGAAACAATATATTGTGGGTTTGATTTTATTATTTTCTTTGGTTTCTATCGCACAATCAAAACCTGAGGACATTGCTGAAACTAAAGAGAAAATCAAGGAAATGACAGTTATAATTGCGGGAGAACCTACTGCAGAAAATTATTATTCGCGTGGGTTCATGTCTTACAACGTCGGGGATTATAAAAATGCACTTGTAGATTATGACCTGGCCATTAAAATACAGCCCGAAGAATTTGATTATTATTACAGTCGTGGCATGCTTAAGGACAAAATCAATGATTTTAAAGGTGCTGCGGATGATTATACGGTTTGCATTATGCTAAACGCCCATTCGGCAAAAGCCTATTTTAACCGCGCTTTCATGAAATCAAAACTTGATGATTTTATTGGCGCTATTGCAGATTATTCGGAATGTATCAAAATCAATCCGAAACATTTTAATGCTTATGAAAACCGGGGAATTGCAAGGCAAAGACAACGTTTGCATGAAGAAGCAATCTCTGATTTTAGTGGAGCGCTCAACATCAATCCTGAATTTTATGAAGCCGCTTTGAACCGCGCATTGTCAAAAGCCGTCCTGGGCAAAAAAGATGCCCTGGACGACTTTAATCTTGCCATTTCTATTGCACCCGGCGATCCGGAGTTGTATTACAACAGGGCGATTTATTTCATCAATTACAAAATCAAAGGCGACTTTTGCGCCGATCTTAAAAAGTCCTTGCAAATGGGCCTAAATCCTTCGCAGGAACTGATCCGGAAATATTGTAAGTAATCAAATTAGGTTAATAAACCAAAGTTTGCATCGCGTGAGCAGGAATCGTAAGAACCGTTTCAGCATCATCAACGATCAGATTGTATTTGAGTTCGCCGTCGCTTTGGTTCATCACAACCGTAACCATTTTCCCGTCTTTATTTAAAAAAGAAGTGCTTTGCAACTGGCTTCTGCTGGCAGATGTTGCGATTCTTTTTGCTTCCGGGCGGATGTATTTTGAAAAGTGTCCGATGTAATAATACGAAGGCGTAAAAATCAGTTTTCCGGTGGTTAAATCGCCGTGGATCGGAGCAAAACAAAAATTCTTGACATGGTTTGGGCCGCCTTTTTCATCGAGAAGGATATTCCAGTCGGTCCAGGCAACGGTGCCGTTATTGAAATCATTGATCATGTTGTTTCCGTAACGCTCGGCATTGGCCCACAGCTGATATTTTGCCGCATCAAACGCTTCAATACAACCTTCGGTAAACATTAATTTTTTATCGGGAAAAGATTCGTTTACCAATTTTACGTTGTCAAACATCGGCTTTCCGCCATTCCACGTTTCATACCAGTGAAAACCCATTCCCCAGGCATATTTTGAAGCTTCGGGATCGGCATAGATCACGTTTGCGCGATACACCATCAAATCGCGGTTGTGGTCCCAGATGACGATTTTTTTTGCTCCGAGTCCGTTTTTTTCTAAAGTTGGCCCCAGATATTTCTTCAGAAAATCCCTTTCTTCTTCAGCAGTAAAAATACAGGATTCCCAGGATTGTGTTGCCATTGGCTCGTTCTGAACCGTAACGCCCCAAATTGGAAGACCTTCTTTTTCATACGCCTGAATAAATTTCACATAATAATTGGCCCAGCTCTGGTAAGAATCTGGGGCAAGTTTTCCGCCTTTAAGCATGCTTTTGGAATCTTTCATAAAAGCCGGCGGGCTCCACGGACTTGCATACAATTGCGTTTGCTTGTCGGCCGTTTTTAAGGCTTCTTTGATCAGTGGAATGCGGAATTTCCGGTCGTGGTCGATATTGAAAGTCTTCAGTTCTTTGTCGTTTTCAGCCACGTAAGTGTAACTCGAACTGCTGAAATCGGAGCTGTGGATGGTTGTGCGGATCAATGAATAACCAATTCCTTTTTGCTGGCTGTAATAGGCATCTATCAATTCTTTCTGCTGGTCTTTCGGAAGTTTCGCATAGACCTCGGCACTCGCATCGGTAATCGCGCCGCCAATTCCCATAAATGTCTGGAATTGCTTTTTCGGATTTACAAAAATCGAAGGTTCTGTTTCCAGTGGTTGCTTGGAAGCCGTGAAAACTGCAGTCCCGGTTTCAGACAACCTGAGTTTTGTATTTTCGGCAGTCGTATAGATCTTTACTTCTTTGCCTTTTGCAGAAAATGCTTTGGAACTTTGCTGAGAAAATCCAGCGATTGAAAATGTGAGCAAAATGGCGCTTAAAAGTTGCTTATTCATTCTTGTGAATTTGAAATTGGTTTGCTAAGATAAGCCTTTGAAACGGTTTTGGATAACAAGAATTATGGTTTAACATTCAGACGTTGCTGATTTTTCAAAAGCCTGAAAATTACCTGACTTTGCTTTTCAATACAAACCGATGCAAAAACTTTGGAAAAAAACGCTTCAGGTAAACGCCCAAAATTTCCTTTCCACCGATGTAAGCTTCGAACTTTTCGGTTTCAACTGCTCTGATAAATTTTTGTGCAAAAATAGAAACCGCCATGCCGTTTTTGGTCGCTTCATCATCGGATAATTGCTTTAAACCCGTTGCAGTCAGGGCATTTTTCGCAATATTTGTCTGGATAAATCCCGGACAGATTAAAGTGACTTTGATATGGTCTTTTTCGTGTTCCATCCGAAGCACATCGAAAAATCCGTGCAGCGCATGTTTGGCACCGCAATAACCCGAACGATACGGCGAACCGAATTTTCCCATTAAACTCGTGATCGTTACAAACTGCCCGTTTTGGTTTTTGATGAAATGCGGAAGCAATGCTTTTGTGAGCGCGACTGTTCCCAGATAATCGACTTCCATCAGCTTTTTGTCAACCTCAAAACTGGTTTCCGCGAGCAAAGATCTTTGGCTGATACCGCCGTTATTGACTAAAATATCAACCCTTCCAAAAAAAGAGATCGCTTTTTGAACATTTGCATGCGCTTCATAAAAATCGGACAAATCAAATGGCAATATAAAAACGTCTGAAGTTTTACAATTTGCTTTCACGTGTTCGAGAGCCGCAACATTTCGCCCAGACAAAATCAGTTTGCAGTTTTTCGCCGCCAGTGCATAAGCAAGCCCTTCGCCTATTCCGCTTGAAGCGCCGGTAATCCAGGCTACTTTTTTATTTATTGACGGCATTTTATTTGGATTTAAGTTAATTCATCCACCAGAAATTGCTTTCACCTTTCTTTTTTCCGGCAAATTTTTCGAGCTTGTAAGTTAGTGAAAACATCACATATCTTTGCAAAACGTCATTTTGCTCGTCGCGGATTGAAGTAGCCGAAATCGTTCTAATTGCACTTTGATTCTGGTTCAGCACATCATACACTTTAACTTTTGCGAGCAATTTATCTCCGAAAAAATTATAACCGAGGCTTGAATTCCACAGGTAAAAATCTTTTTTGAATCCGTCAGCGATATTGGAATTGTACGTATATCCGAAATCATTTCCAAACACGACATGCTTCGGCCAGTAACTTGTTAACTGCAGGTTCAGTTTATGCAGGACATTTGTCGCGCCACTGATCGTGTAATTTGAATATTTCGTATCGGTATAAGCAAAATTATACGTCGGGTTTACAGTCAGCAATTCGCCATATTCATAGGTGAAATTTGCCCTTGGCGAAACCCGGAGTGTTTTTGCATCATACAATTGGCCATCGGTAAAACCTTTAGAGCGGTTGTAATTGCCATTTATTCCAAATCCGAACCTGAAAGTATGCGCTTCTTTTTTGATGCTTTTGCTCCAGTTTCCTCCAAACCAACTGTAATATGTTCCAGAGACATTTGCGTAGGTTGTGTTTCCTTTGCGGCTTGCGTCATAAACGGTTGATTCAACTACCTGGTTTGCGTACAAATTCCCACCTGCCCAAAAATTATAACCCGATTTGGTCGCATAGTCATAATTGTTGAAATTCACGTTCATGCCGTGTGTCGTATTCAGGTCGATATCGGGATTTCCGGTAATTGTATTTAGCGGATTCGAATAATCGACTACAGGCAAATTTTGCTGTGCTGTCGGAAAACCAATCTCATACCAATAGCCCACCCAAATATTCTGGGTTTTGGAAAATCTGTAATTGAAATTCGCATTCGCAAATGGCAGCAGGTAATGCTTTTTCTGGCTTACGGTTTGGCCGAGATACAACGATTCATTCTCAAAACTAATGACCGATGTTCCCAAATCGACATACAGGTTGAACTTGCTTTTTTCAAGATTAAATCCTGCTTTTGGGTTCATCCTTTTGACATGCGATGTCAGGTAATTGGTAAGCGAATCATTCACAACCGAATAATTCTCTGTTCCCGAAACCGCATCGAATGTTCGTTTGTCGTTCGACGTTTTATCGTTGATGTATTCGGCGCCAATGTGAAAATTCAGCGAATCCATGATTGGTTCCTGGTATTCGACACTCAGGAAATATCGGTCGTTCAGGTTGCGCTCAAGCCTTTTCTGGTTTCTGTTGTCTTCTTTTATCGAATCGGGAAAGCCGTCTTCATCGGTATCATTGTAAAAAACAGTATTCGATTTATTGGTATTGTTTACCTCGCTCCTGCTGTTGGAATTGTCAAAATCTGCTGCGATGCGGCGGCCTTTCTTCTTCAGGTTTTTATTGAAATAAACCGAATTCGAAAACGTATTGGTGTCTTGTTCGTTAAATGTATTTGACGTGCTTTCGTTGAGTTTCTGATTGTTGGCATCATACGAAAACTGGCTTTGGTTATTTGCAAACTTCGAATTGGCTTTAACCATTTTCGGAGAAAAATAAAGTGTTGCTGTCGAATCGATTTTGTATTCGATATTGCTGTTGAAATTGTGTGCGAAGTTATCTTCTTTAGTTCGTGCAAACGATTCTGTAGTGAAATTTCCGTCGGGAAGCAAATTCACTTCTTTCGTGCGGTTGTTGTTTTTGCTGTCGGCGCCGGTGTAAAAATAACTTCCGCTGAAGTCAAAACCTTTGAAGAATTCGTCAGAGTAATTCAGTCCGAGTAAATTGGAATGCGTAATGCCTTTTCCGCCACCAAAGCGCATGCCGTTGATCCCGAAACTGCCGTCATCTGACGTATAGATATTTGAATTTCGACCACCGCCCATGCTGTCAAAAATCTCATTCATCGAAAAGCCGACCGCATTGATATTGTTCGACGATCCAAGAATGCTGATTTTTCGTTTGTCTTTAAAATAATTGAACATCAGGTTGCTTTCGTAGCGTTTGTCCGAGCCGATCCCGCCTGTAAATTTCCCAAAAACGCCTTTATTCTTATCGTCGTCTATTGTTAAGTTAATGCTTGCATCGTTTGAAGCTGCTTTCTTTCCGGCAATTTCCTCCTGTTTCGTTTTTAAATCGGTGATCTGGACTTTGTTGATAATGTCTGAAGGCAGGTTTTGCAGCGCAATTTTACCGTCAGCATCAAAAAAGGGTTTTCCGTTGACGAGCACTTGCTTGACTTCTTTTCCGTTAACGGTGATTTTCCCGTCCGGATCGATGTCGACACCTGGAAGTTGTTTCAGTAACGTTTCTACATTCGAATCGGGGCGCACTTTAAACGACGACGCATTAAATTCTAAAGTGTCATTTTTAATCCGGATGGGCGGCGCTTCGCTTTTTACAACCACTTCATGGAGCGTATTTCCGTTTTCAGCCATGCGCAAAATCCCAAAATCCTTGTCTTCAGTGATGTTTTTTTGCTCTTCGATAAAATTTTTGTATCCGATGTAGGAGATCTTGAGGAAAACGGGTCTGACTATTTTTTTGGTGTTGATCAGAAAACCGCCGTTTTTATCGGTGATCGTATAGTCGATAACCGTTGAATCGATGACAGACGACAAATATACCGTTGCCGATTCGAGCGGAAGCTGCGTCGTTTTATCGAGTACTTTTCCTTTGATTTTCACGGTGTTCTGTGCATTGGCACCAAAACATACACACAACAAAATGAGCAACTGATAAAATTTAGGCATAAAAAATCGCTGTTATATTGGATTAGAATAATAACAGCGAATTAACTGATTTCGCGTTAAAACAAAAAGTTTTCTTACATTTTTTTTAACAAACCGAAGTGCTTTTTATTTTTTGAAGATTTTTATGGGCTTCACCGAATTTTCAGTTTGCTTTAAAACATACATTCCGGCAGCTAATTTTCCGTCAAGCTGAAAAGCGCCATTGGATAAAATCAGCCGATCTACTTTGGCCCCAGCCATATTGAACAATTCGAATGTCATTGGATTTTGCAAACCTTCGACTACAATTTTTCCAGAAATGGTTTGAAATATTTTTAGGTTTGCAACTGAATTTTGATCAACAGAAAGCGCTTCATTGGCAAAAAGCCATTGATATAAAGCACCGAACTGCGTTTTCCACGAACTTTCACTGTGTGTCCCAACAGGATCAATTCTCGTAAGAATATTTAACGCTGACAAGCCTTTCGCCTGAAGATTATTTCTGACGGTATTCAAATCTGGAACCATATCTGAAGATTCATTTTGCCCGGCGATGAAATACATGCGGTGGTTTTGCAAACCAGAAACTTCGGTATTTATGTAATTGTTTAAATCGGATAATGAAAACCAGTACGCCGGGCTCATCGAACCCGCTTTATTGAACGATTCGGGGTATTCGCAAACACCATAAGTCGAAATCAGCGCGCCCATTGAACTCCCGATCAGCGCATTCATATTGGCTTCAGGCCTTGTCCTGTAATTTACGTCGATGTACGGTTTTAAAGTTTCGGCCATGAAAGTCATGTATTCGTCTCCTTGTCCGCCGCCATATTGCGGATCGTTCCAGGGCGAATATTCGTTGAGCCTTTCTCCGCCACCGTTGTCAATTCCGACGACGATCGCACCATAATCGCCGTCTGCAAAAAGCGTGTTTAATGTTTCATCAACCTGCCATTCCCCTGAAAATGAAGTTGCAGCATCGAATAAATTCTGGCCGTCCTGCATGTACAGCACCGGATAACGTTTCTGCGAAGTGGCATAATCTGGCGGCAAATACAGCCAAACCCTGCGGTTTCTGTTTAATTGCGGAATGAAAAAAGAGCCGTTCATGATCTGGACATTGGCTGCAGCCGTGCTGGTTGTTCCGCCGGTATCTTCCCAGGATTGGATCGTTAAGTTGATCGTTTGGGGAACGCCTGTAAAGGTAAAACTCCTGTCGGGCAGAAAACCGCCGTTGGCATTGCCTTCGACTGTGGCCCAGCTTCCGCGGGTGAATTTGTAGTTGACCGTTCCGGTTCCTTCGGGAATGACGATCGTTCGGTTTCCGAAACCATCGGGCTGTAAAATATAATTGGCATCGGCAGGATTCCAGGTATTGATAGATCCGGCAAGAAAAATTGTTGGATTGTCTGGCGTATTAGATGGAATTGAAGTGACTTTAATCGTGATCTGCGCGAAAGCAAACATCGGAAACAGTAAAATAAAGTATAATTTCTTCATGGCATTT
Source organism: Flavobacterium noncentrifugens (assembly GCF_900100375.1). Lineage (GTDB taxonomy): Bacteria > Bacteroidota > Bacteroidia > Flavobacteriales > Flavobacteriaceae > Flavobacterium > Flavobacterium noncentrifugens. The sequence goes on from NZ_FNEZ01000001.1 coordinate 100,138, forward strand.
TTATTTAATCAACGTCGCAAACATAAGTAAAAAAGCAATATATCGATTTCGTAAAATAGAAATAAAATAGCGCATTTATTTATTGTAACATTTATTTGAACCATGACAATTGAGTTCATTAAGCTAAATGTTCTTAATGACTTAATGGTTAACATTTTTCAACTAAATTGTATAATAAAAAACCCGGAACGTTAATTCCGGGTTTAAAATTATTTTACTTCGCTTTGCTCCGTACCGTTCGCCTTGCAGCCTCGGTCTCTCAGTATTTTTAATTATTTTTCACGGATGTAAATATCAATCGGAACGCCCGAAAAATCCCAGTTTTCACGGATCTTATTCTCAAGGAAACGCTTGTAAGGCTCTTTTACATATTGCGGCAGATTTGCAAAAAACACGAACTGCGGCGTTAATGTAGGCAACTGCATGCAATATTTGATCTTTACATATTTTCCTTTTAACGCTGGCGGCGGATAACCCTCAATCACTTTCAACATATAATCATTGAATTTTGACGTCGGGATGCGTTGCTTGCGGCTTTCAAAAACCTGAACGGTCGCTTCCAAAGCTTTCAGCAAACGCTGTTTTGTCAATGCCGATACGAATAAAATCGGCACATCGGTAAACGGCATTAATTCTTCACGGATTTTTGCTTCATAATCGCGGGTCGACATCGTATCTTTTTCAACCAAATCCCATTTGTTGACCAAAATCACAACCCCTTTTCTATTTTTCTCAGCCAGCCAAAAAATACTTTGGTCCTGTCCTTCAAATCCGCGGGTCGCGTCGATGATCAATATACAAACATCGGCATGTTCGATCGCTCTTACAGAACGCATCACCGAATAAAATTCCAGGTCTTCTTTTACTTTAGCCTTGCGTCGGATTCCGGCTGTATCCACCAAATTGAATTCGAACCCGAAACGGTCAAATTTCGTATCGATCGCATCACGTGTCGTTCCCGCAATATCGGTCACAATATACCGGTCTTTACCAATCAAAGCATTGATAAAGCTTGATTTTCCAGCATTCGGGCGACCGACAACTGCAAAACGCGGCAACTCAATTTCTTCCTGTGTCGGTTCTGGCTTTACCGGAAAGGCATCAATCAGCGCATCGAGTAAATCCCCGGTTCCGCTTCCTGAAATGCTCGCGAACGTATAATATTCGCCCAAGCCTAAATTATAAAATTCAACCGCGTCTTTCTCGCGCATCGCATTGTCTACTTTATTGACTGCCAAAAGCACGGGTTTGGTCACTTTTCTAAGCAGTTTTGCCACCGCGTCGTCCATCGGCGTAATGCCTTCTTCCACGTCAACGACAAAAATAATCACATCGGCTTCATCGATTGCCAATTCGACCTGTTTGCGGATTTCGCCTTCAAAAACGTCGTCGCTTCCGCGCACATAACCGCCGGTATCAATCACAGAAAACTCTTTTCCGTTCCATTCGCTTTTGCCGTAATTCCGGTCGCGGGTTACCCCAGAAACCGAATCCACAATCGCTTCTCTTCTTTGTATCAGCCTGTTAAATAGGGTTGATTTCCCTACATTCGGTCTTCCTACTATCGCAACAATGTTATTCATAATGCTTTTTAAATAAGCGGCAAAGGTAGTTTAAAGTTAAAGAGAAACAAAGGAACTGAGTACAAAGTCGCTGAGTACCTGAGTTTATTGGTTGGTTAGAATTTTAGAAGCATTTTCCTGCTGTACGCTGCAATCTTTTTTCCGCTGCGCTACAAAAAGGATTTCCTCTGCCATCAGGGCTAAGCAGCAATCTCAACCCGAAGATTGTCATCCATAAAAATAAAAAAACCGGACATCACATCCGGCTTTCTTCTTCAAACTCTAAACTAAATTACAACCCAATAGTTCTTAACTTTTGACGCGCCTTTTCTAAATATGTTACAATCAGCAAACAACAATTGGCATTTCGTTAAAATTAGTTTAACCTTTTTTAAGAAATATAAAAACAGCGATGCGCGTTCAATAAGAAATACCAACGCTAAAAAATCAGTCCATGGAAACCCGCAAAAAATTCGAATCGCGCTTTGAAAAAGCTTCCCCAAAATCATCCGAAGAAATCAAAGCGGCCTGCGAGCGCATCATGTCCTACGACCAGCAGGATTACGACATCCGCAGCAATGGAAACCATATTTGGGTGGAAGTTGGCGAAAACAAACAGCAATACTGGTCGCCGGTCTTGCACTTAAAAATCGAAAAATCTGAAGCAGAAAATCATACTTTCATCAAAGGACAATTTGCAGAAAGCCCGGTTTTGTGGCTCGTTTTCCTCGCTGCAAAATTTATCAGTGTTGGGATTTTCATCGTTTCTTTGGTGATTGCTTATTACAAATATGCATCAGGATGGAATTTCAACACCGAATTGTTCCTAATGTTCGGAATGGTTTCCGTTTGGTTTGCCCTGTTCCTGATCTCAGAAAACTACAAAAGAAAAGGCGCCGGGCAAATCAAAAAATTGTATGATTTTGTCGACGCGATTGCCGCTTAAAAAATTTATGTCAGCCTTAAAACAAAAAACCATCAGATTTCGCTGATGGTTTTTTTATTAATTGTTGTAACCAAAACGGCGCAACTGATTCGCATTGCTTCGCCAGTTCTTATTGACTTTTACATACGTTTCCAAGTGAATTTGCTTTCCGAAGAATTTCTCGAGATCGGCTCTTGACTCTACACCTACTCTTTTCAGCGCTTCGCCTTTGTGGCCGATGATAATTCCTTTTTGCGTGTCGCGCTCCACCATAATCAATGCGCGAATTCTTATGATATTCTCGTCTTCGAAAAACTCTTCCGTTTCGATTTCTACCGCATACGGAATTTCTTTGCTGTAATGCAATAAGATTTTCTCGCGGATGGTTTCATTTACAAAGAATCTTTCGGGTTTATCGGTTAATTGGTCTTTCGGATAAAAAGCTGGCGAAACAGGAAGCAATGTCAAAATCCGCGCAAAAACTTCGGGAACATTGAAATTCTTCAAAGCAGAAATCGGGAAAATCTCAGCATTCGGGACTTTCTCCGTCCAAAATGCCACTTGTTCTTCCAATTGCTCCTGATTCGAGTTGTCAATCTTATTCAGCAACAGCAAAACCGGGATTTTAGCATGGATGATCTTATTGAAAAACGCTTCGTCCTTTAAAGCCTGCTCGCCAATTTCAACCATATAAATCAGGATATCGGCATCTTCAAATGCCGATTTCACAAAGTTCATCATCGATTCCTGCATTTCATAAGCGGGTTTGATAATTCCCGGCGTGTCTGATAAAATCAACTGAAAATCATCGCCGTTTACAATCCCAAGAATCCTGTGGCGCGTGGTTTGTGCTTTAGAAGTAATGATCGACAAGCGTTCGCCAACGAAAGCATTCATTAAAGTGGATTTTCCTACGTTTGGGTTTCCGATGATGTTTACAAATCCTGCTTTGTGTTCCATAATAATCAATTTTGTATATAACAAAAAAGCCACTCATCTCTGAATGGCTTTCAACTTAGTAGCGGGAACAGGACTCGAACCTGTGACCTTCGGGTTATGAGCCCGACGAGCTGCCTACTGCTCTATCCCGCGCTGTTCGGGTGCAAATATACGACAGATTTCTGCAAATGCAAGTGTTTTTTAGAAAAAAATTTAATTATTCGTTATTGGGCTGACTGTTCAGGGATTGTAAATGCATTATTCCCATTTCAATCTGTCAATTGTATATCGGATTTTGCAAATTGGATAAATCTTCATCCGAAACAATCACTATTTTTATCGTTGACTATAACTGAAGCAATGGATTCTATTACAATTATTGGACTGGGAGCAGCGTTGATGACAACAATTTCCAACATTCCGCAAGCTTATAAAATCATTAAAACGAAAGAAACAAACGCCGTTTCTGCATGGAGCAATATTGTGCTGTTTATTGGGCTGGTGGTTTGGGTAGTTTATGGATTCCTGCGTAACGACTGGCCAATCATCATTTCAAATTTAATTTCCGCAATTATTACTGCTATTGTAATCTTTTTGAAACTGACTTCTAAAAAAGTGATTGAAGACATTCATGACAAAGTAAATTAACTTTTAGAAGCAGATTTAAATGGAGCTTTTCTTCCAAATTATATTGGTCAACTCAGGAAATTTCGGTGTGCATTGCGATATTCCGATGCGCTTTTTCCGGTAAATTCCTTAAATGATTTATTAAAATGACTGAAGTTATTGAAACCGCTTTCATAACAAATATCGGTAATGCTCATAGGTTTTTCAGCCAGTAATTTTGATGCGTGCACCAATCTGTATTCATTGACGAATTTCGTAAAGGTTTTATTCGTGATCTTTTTGAAATATCTGCAAAACGACGGAACGGTCATACTCACAAGATTTGCAGCGGTTTCAAGCGCAATCGGTTCCTGAAAATGGTCTTTCACAAAATTAAAAACGCCATTGATGCGGCTGTTGTCTTCGACACGCGTTTCCATTGAAAAACCTCCGGCATTTAAAACCGAGAATTCTTCGGATTGTTCGAGTTCATTTAAAATTTCAAGCATTTTCAGCAAACGTTCGAACTTGGGAAGGCTTTCCATCAGTTGAATTTTGTCGCCGACCTCCTTTTTTGTCCTTCCGGAAAATGCAATTCCGCCCTGAGCGCGCTCAAAAAGATTCCGGATGTTCTTCGTTTCGGGCATCTGAAAAAAAGTCTCGCCCAAGAAATCAGCTTTCATCTGGATCACAGTCTCATTCGTGTTTCCGGTGTATTCATTTGTAAACCCGCAATGAGGCAAATCGCTACCTATTAATATAAGGTCGCCGTCGGTATAATAAGAAATGTGGCTTCCAATTTGTCGCTTGCCCGAACCTCCGTTCACATACACCAATTCGATTTCTGGATGGTAATGCCAAAGGTGCGCTTTGTTGTTCGTATTTTCCTCATATCGGGAAAAGTAAAACGAACTCCCAAAAGAAGGCGCGATCATTTCAAGCGAAGGCGTGGCAGTTTTCATGATTTCTACGGTTTTCCGAGGTTAAAATTACCACTTCGGATTTGAAAACAGCGTTATTTTAACCTACAGCGTTTTCGGATGTTAAAATAGCATACATATCGGAAAACCCCAGCGTAATACGATCGATACGAGTGGCTTAATTTAGCAGTATTAAATTATTCATCTTTAAAAACTACAATTATGAAAAAGCTTGTAAAAAAATTCAGTTTGGTGTTGGCGGTAGTTTTGACTACTGCAGGAATGTATGCAAATACAGCAGATTTTTCGCTTATGGTGAAAAAAGAAACAGGTAAAACCGTGCGATTCGCCCTAAATACGACAGAAAAAACCGATCTATTCATTTATGATTCGGAGCATGCTGTGGTGTATTCAGAAAAAATCGAAGGGAAAAGCAACAGCGATAAAATGTACAATCTAGACGCTTTGCCAAACGGAACGTATTTCCTTGAGGCCGATTCTGCGGTGAGAACCGTGCGTTACGAAATTACAATTGACAAAAGCAACGCGGTGGTTTCTGAAAAACCGGTTGTTGAAGTGTATAAACCCACATTGGTACACCAAAACGGAATGGTGACTTTGAGCATTTTAAATTTTGCTGAAACTCCGGTTCATGTAACAATTTATGATGCAAATGGAACAGAATGGTACGAAGGCACATTTGAAGGAAAAGTAAATTTCTTCAAAAAATTTGACTTAAGCCAAATCCCATCAGACAATTACACGTTTGACATTACCTACAACGGCCGCAACTTTGCCAACACGGTTGTTGTAAAATAAATTAAGTTAGTTTTATTGATTGCCAGAAACAGCTTCATTTGAGGCTGTTTTTTTATGGAAAGAATTCTGGCTTCAACTACCTATTTTCATATCTTTAGTCAGAAAAAATTATGGAAAAGCAAAATTATAACAATTATATCCGGTTTTACACACCGCACCATTTCGTGTTTTATCCTGTTGCGGCTTTGCTTTTAGGAGCAAGTATTTACTTCAGTTTTACACAAGCCGAAACATTGATCTGGATTTTCATCAGCATCATTTTTATTTTCTTCATAGCGCTTTCGCTGATGTTGCGCCAGCATTACGCATTAACCTTGCAGGACAGGATTGTGAGGCTTGAGGTGCACTACCGCTTTTTTACCCTGACCGGAAAACGCCTGGAAGAAACCTATCCGGCCTTTCGCGACAGCCAGATCTTTGCCTTGCGTTTCGCACCCGATGAAGAATTTGTTGCTTTAGCGGAACGCGTTTTTACCGAAAATCTCTCAGGAGAAAAAACAAAAAAAGCCATTGTGAACTGGAAAGGCGATTATGAGCGCGTTTAAGCAATAAAAATCTACATTTGTAAAGGACCTGACCTCATTATTATGCATAGCTTTCGTTTCATACTGTTTTTTCTTTGCATCGGTATTTTTGCCCATGCACAGCAAAACGCGGAAACCGTTGGGCTTTTGCAGAAAGCGGGCGAACTTGCCTCAAACAATCCGCAGCAGGCAATAAAAATTGGGGAACATTTGCTGATTAATGCCCAGAAAAGCAATGAAAAAGCGGCTGCCAATTTCCTGATCGCCGAAAGTTACTTGTCGATGGGAAATTACAAAGACGCACTGTCATTTGGCTTTCAGGCAAAATCTTCAGGCAACAGTGAACTTCAGCTAAAATCGGATCTTTTGATTTCGGGAATTTTGCGACAATTGAAACTTGGCCGTCAGGCTGATATCTATCTGGCTGAAGCCGAAGAACTGGCATCAAAAACTTCGGGTGATTTGCAGCATTTCGCAAATGGAAAGATCTTTTACGAGAAAGCGCTTGCGCAGATTGCCGCACAAAATCCGAAGCAAGCATTGGAAATATTCCAAAAATCCCAATCGGAATTTAACCAGATTAAAAATACTGACGGAAAATCATTCGGATACAAAGCCATTGCAGGAATCGGAAAAGCATATTCGGCTATGGCGAATTATCCGAAAGCAGCTGAATATTTAAATCATGCGCTTGGCTTTTCAAGAAAAAACCCGAAAAATCTCATTCTGGAAACCCAGGTTTTGTGTGAAATTTCAAAAATGGATTTTCAGCAAAAACAGCATCATAAAGCAATCGATTGTCTTTTTACTGCGCTAAAGCCTGCAGAAAATTTACAGCATACATTTTTTCTGATGGAAATAAACAAACAACTGGCCCTGAATTATCTGGCCCTGAACGACCGACAGAATTACAGCCTTTACAACCAGAAATTCATTGACTTTAGCGATACCGGGGAAATGCTTGAAAATGAAGCCACAAACACCGCTTTCAATTTAATTTCTAAAGAGCAGGAAAATAATACAGTTGCAGAAGAGCAAAAATACGTACAGTTTTTATACGTTGCGGCCGGGATTTTCCTGGCGATTCTGACTATCGGAACTTTATTATTCTTTAAAAACAAATCTAAGAAAACACGTTATGAAGAAATTGCTGCCTATCTAGAAAACAGCAAAAAAGTGGAAGAACCTGTAAAAATCACAACTCCAAAAAACCTTATCATTCCTGTCGAAACCGAACAGCAATTGCTTTTAAAGCTTAAAAAATTCGAAGCTTCCACAAAATTCACCAATAAGGAAATGTCGCTGGCGATGCTTTCGGCACAAATGGATACGAATACAAAATACCTGTCGGAAATCATCAACCGGCACAGAAATGACAATTTCAACACCTATATCAATAAGCTGCGGATTGCTTATATCATCGACAAAATGAAATCGGATGCGGCTTATCTGAATTATAAAATCAGTTACCTCGCGACGGAAAGCGGATTTTCGTCGCACAGCAGTTTTGCGACTATTTTCAAATCGATCACCGGAATCGCGCCAACGACTTTCATCGACTTCCTGAAAGAAGAATCCAAATCTAAAAAAGACATGCAAAATGCGGGTTAGATTTTTCCATATTATTGTTTTATGGATCGTTGCATTTTGCAGCTGTAGTTCAATTGCACAGCATCAGTCGTTTGACAGCATTTTAAAAAACGGTACGCTTCAAATTTATGAGCATCCGGACGAAGCGATAAAAACCGGTCAGTCTGTAGCCCGATCTGCTCCGGATCTTCGCACAAAAATCAACGGATTGATGTTGGTTACCGATGCTTATTCGTCGAAGCGCGATTATCAAAAATCATTAGAATATGTTATCAAAGCGAAAAACCTTGCAGCAAAAAGCGACAATGCCATCATCCAGATCAAAATCCTGACAAAAATCGGTATTTTATACCAGCAGCTTAAAATTTACGATAAAGCGATTCAATATTTGGATGAATCGAATGCTGTAGCGCAATCGTATCCTGACAAAGATTCCATTCGCACTTTACTGGGCAACAACTACATTATCCGTGGATTTGTTTACAAAGAACAGCTCAATTGCGACATTGCGATTGGTTATTTCAAGCAGGGAATTGCAGAATACCGCGAATCAAAATCGCCAATGGTGAATGCCAATTTGAGTATTGTATCATACAATTTGGGCAACTGCTACATACGGCTTCATGACAACGAAGCAGCTAAAAAAAGCTTTGCAGAATCGATTGTATACGCGAAAAAAGTGAATGCCAATAGCTTGCTTGCGTTTGCGCAAAAAGGCCTTGCGGAAGTATATACGCTTGAAGGCCGATACAGCGATGCGATCGAGGTGCTTTCAAAAGCGGCCGAGACCTCGAAAAATGTAGGCGATCTGGTTTTAAACCGTGGGATTTTCAAGGGGCTTTCAGAGAATTATCTTGCGGTAAACGAATGGGGAAAATACCGGGAATTTCAACAGAAACATCTCGAAACAATTTTAAAGATTAATGAATCGGAACGGAAATCGGTCAGTGATTCTCTGAATGAATCGGCACAAAACCAATATTTGAAACTCAAAAGTGCAAAAGAAAAATATATTTCAGGGATAGTTTTATTAGCTGTGCTTTCAATTATTTTGCTGATCGCAATCTTTTTGATGCAGAAAAAAGCGGCTAAAAAACTGTTTTTAGCACAACAAAAAGTGCAAAAATTACAACATATAGGCCTTTAAGAATTATTTTCAATAAAAATCTCAACTAACTGTATTCAAGACGTTTGGAGCCTTCATAAGCTTTCGAAATTCACGAAATAGCAAAGGCAAATCCTTTTATTATCGTTAACTTACAGTTACATTGCATCAGATTAATTAAACAACAACACATTATGAAAAAAAATTATTTTAAATGGTTGCCTCAGGGAATATTTGCTGTAGCATTTTTGTGTTTCAATATTTCGAATGCCCAGGTCCAATTTCGTTTGCTCGACGGCTTTGGAAAAGCAGTACTCGATATCAATGATTCGGGAAAAGCGGCACAATCCGGAGGCATCTACGATTTTACAACCGATACGACTGAACCGATCGAAGAAGGTGTTTCGGGAATTTCAGGAATCAACAATGCCGGGGATTTGATTGGCACCATTCCGTTAGATCGTGATGGTGAAATGTACTCACAGCCAGCCTATCGAAAAGGCGGAATCTGGACTCCAATAGGTTTTCCGGAAGGATCAACCGTTGATGCGGGATTTTCATTGGGACAGATTTCTGAAAACAGCAATTATGTCACCGGACAGATTTCAGCGGATTGTTGTGATTTCCAGGCGTTTCTATTCAACATTTCGACAGGAAATCTTGAAGTGCTTCGGGCGCCAAACAGTGAATATGGCGCAGGATATACGGTAAATAACAATGGTGTTGCCGGTGGTTGGTATGATCCGTTGCCTGAAGGCACAATCAGAGTAGCGTCATTGATAACCACCGGTTCAGTATTTACGAACATTCCTTCTGGTTTGCCGGGTGATAACGATTTTAACCAGGTGAGTTCGGTTAATAATGCAGGACTGGCAGTTGGCGACCGTAACAACAAACCTTTTATTTATGACAGCACCACCGGAACTTTTACCGAATTTGAAATTCCTGCCGGCTATGAAAATGCTACTTTTACAAGCGTTTCTGACAACGGAATTGCAGTAGGTTATGCACAAAGCTGGGCGACCGGAAGTCCGGTGCGCGAAGGAATTATTTACAATCCTTCATTAGGGTCGCAGCCGATTTTCATCAGTACAATTTTAGCGGCACATGGTGTTGAAGTCACTACTTACGATGGAATGCTGGGAACGCCAATCGCGATTTCTCCTGATGGAAATTTCATCGGTGGCTGGGAAAACGGTTTTTTCTTTTTTGCCTCCGGCTGGATTATCAATCTTGATGATTTGCTGTTCAGCAGTTGCTTTATCCAATGCCCTTCTGACATTACCACTGTAAGCTTAAACGGACCAAAAGTTGTAAATTATACAATGAATGTGATTTGTAGCTCAAATCCATCTACCAGTCTTGTATTGGTTTCAGGCCCGGAATCCGGATCAGCATTCCCGGTTGGAACCACAGAAGTTGTGCATAATCTTGTAGATGAAAACAATGTTGTCGTAAGCACTTGTACATTTAACGTTATTGTAAGTGACCAATATTGTACGCCTGAGGAAATGAATGTGGAAGCCATTACTTTGGTCAAAATTGCCGACCTCAACAATGTAACAGCTGTAGAATCGACGGATACTTATGAGAATTTCACAGCGATGACAGCAAATGTTACTGCCGGACAAACGTATGACATCACTTGCGAAGGGTTTACCGGAGGCGAATATACCGACGTTTTTACCGCTTACGCAGATTGGAACCACGATGGCGAATTCAGCAATTTAGAGGCTACTGAAATCGGAACGATCACTTTTTCTGACGGCGTTGACGGGCAACAGGCGACTTCAACGATTTCGGTTCCAACTGATGCTTATATCGGGACAACGGCCTTGCGGGTTGTAAAAACATATGGCGATCCTTCAATTTCGGCTTGTGCACCAGGTTCAGGCTTTGGGCAGGTGGAAGATTATACGCTGAATATCAGCCCGGCATTGGCTACACAAAATTTTAGCCGTAGTGCTTTGAAATTGTTTCCGAATCCTGTGAAAGACATTTTGAATGTTTCGAATACTGAAGCCATCGAAAGCATCACGGTTTTCAACATCCTCGGACAGGAAGTTTTGTCTAAAACGGTTAAAAATACTTCAGGGCAACTCAATGTCTCGATGCTTCCGGCAGGAAATTATCTCGCAAAAGTAACCACTACAAGTGCGGTACAAACAATTAAAATCGTTAAACAATAAGATTCAACAAAAGACTAATTCAAAAAAAAAACCGCCAGTTATTGCTGGCGGTTTTTTTTTGTAAAACACTCATACTATGGGAATAATGCAATCATTTTTAAATATCCTGTAAAATGAAATTCATTTGAAAATGCAAAATTTGTAACATTCCAAACACACATGCAATGAAAAAACCTGAAACTTCCGTAGTTGTAAAAAAGGCAAAACCAGTAAAGCAAAAAGTGCAGGTTTCGCGCGAAACGTTTGAAGAAAACCTGCATGAATTGTATTGGTGCGAAAAACAACTGGCCGGATTGCTTCCGGATTTTTCCAAGCGCGCCACTTCTTACGAATTGACAAGCGCAATCGAGGCGCATCTGGCCGTGACCGAAAACCAGATCGTCCGGTTGATACATGTATTTGATGCGATTGGTGAAAGGGCCGTTGGAAAAAACTGCCAGGACATTACTGATATCATCGAGCAATTTCCGGTTGCTGCAACAGAACCTGGTTATGAACGAGATACGGCGATCATCAACTGCTGTCAGAAAATCATGGAATATGAAATTAAAACCTATACGATGCTTCAAATTGCAGCACAAAAACTGAAAGAAGAACTTGCTTCAGAATTTTTGGCGACTGCCGTAAAAGAAGAAAAAAACACATACAGCCGACTGACTGAGATCAGCCTTTCCTCCATTTATTTTGATGCTGCGAGCTAACAGAAACAACACCTCTCTATATGAAAAAGCCGTAACCTTTTAAAGATTACGGCTTTCCCTTTTGCATCTGGATTATTGGCAAAAAAATTAAAAAAGTAGTAAGTTGTTCACGTTGTTGCTGTTTAATAATCTTTGGTTTGTCGCCAGAAGATTGGTTAAATACGGGTTTGGTTTCAGCTTCATTTCATTGATGGAAGCCATCGTTTGTGCAAAAGTTTCAAGGCTGCGCTTTTGCTGGCGGAGCGATTTTCTTAATATTCTTTTCATAGCATTTGGTATTAATAATTCTGGTTCTTTAAATTTACCACAATTAATTAGGAATTACAAGCTTTGAAGCGGAATTTAAATCATAAAATTTCGGTATAAAAAAAGCCCCGGAAACCCGAAGCTTTTCTATTCGTATGAAAATCAATTACACGTTAATATTACCCTGAACGCCGCCATCACCTTTGCTTCCTGTAAGAGCTGCAGCAGCAATTTTAAGCAACGTAATGATTTTCCCGTCTTTGGTATCCCAATAATAAACATCTGAAGGCACGACTTTGATCACACTTACATCCGGATCGTCTTTTCCTTCTTCAAACCACGCTTTGGCAATGGGCGTCCAAAGGGCATCAATTTTAGACTGGTCGGTATAAATCGTCGCGTTTCCATAAACCGATAAATATTCGGCTGAGGAGATTTTAGAAAAAATCAGCTGCACACGATCGTCTTCTTTGATCTCAAAATTTTTGTTGCTGTTTTTAGAGCTGATGAACCAAATGTTTCCTTTATCGTCTACTTCCTGGACGCCCATTGGCCGCGTTGCGATTGGGAGTTCTGTCAGTTCGGTGCAAAACATGCAAATTTTAATGTCTTCGGCAAGTGTCTTTAATTTTTCAATTGCTTTTTCGTCGGTAAGGTTTTTATAATCTCCCATGATTGTGTTTTTTAAGTTCTTAAATTGTTTTTTCAGAAACCCAGTCTACTGCCTGCTGGTATTCATCTTTGTGAAATCCGCGGAATTCCCCGGGAATGATTTTACTGAACGCATTTGTGAATGTGATGACCGTTTCAGAATCGGAAATTATTCCAGCCCTGTTCCATTCAGTTATATTTTTGATTCCTAGAAGTGCGTCCTGAAGCCACGCACCGGCTGTAAAATCCGCCGGGGAATTGTCCAGGAATAACAAATAATTCAGTTTTCCTGTTTCATCAACGAGTTTTTCTACTTCTGTGTGAACAATGTCAAAATCGTCTTTCGTTACTTCGCCCGACGATCGGAAACCGACCATATTTGAAGGTAAGTTGCTAATTTGATGCATCATAATTTTAGATTTTTAAGTTGTGTTTACTCAAATTTACCTTTTAAAAATCCGACGATATGTTAGTAAACTGCCAATAGTTTGTGAAAATTCCACAGGCTGTTTTAAGACTTGTTGAATGTTGCTTATATTTATATCTGATTCAAAAATTGCATCTTATGATCCGGATTTCCCATTTGCCGTTTGGCTTGCTCATCTTAGCTTTGGCCTGCGCCAATAAATCTCAGGTAATTGAAGAAGTATTTAAGTTGCCAAAACACCTCGACGAATCTTCAGCGGTAGAAGTGACATCCAAATCAGATTGGATCTGGACGCTTGAAGACAGCGGAAATGTTCCCGAATTATACGCACTCGATAAAACCGGCGCTGTAAAAAATACGCTGTCAATTACGAATGCAAAAAATAACGATTGGGAAGACCTAACTTCAGATGACGAAGGAAATCTGTACATTGGCGATTTTGGAAACAACGACAACGACCGCCAGGATTTAGCGATTTATAAAGTCGATGCATTGGATTTAAAGAACAAAACCGCAGCCGTTTCCAAAAAAATCACTTTTTATTATCCGGAACAAACCGAATTTCCTCCCAAAAAATCGAAGCATATTTTTGATGCCGAATCCTTCTTTTATTACCAAAACAATTTTTACATCTTTACCAAAAACCGAAGCTCAAAATTCAACGGAAGAACCACACTCTACCAGGTTCCCAATCAGGAAGGAAACCATGCTGCAAAGCTAATTTCGACTTTCGACACCTGTGACACATTCAGCCATTGTGCAGTAACCAGTGCCGACATCAGCCCTGATGGAAAAAAAGTAGTAATCCAGACTTCGACTTACGTCTGGATTTTCACCGATTTTACCGGAAACGATTTCTTCAGTGGAAAATCACAGCAAATCGACCTTGAAAGCTTTACCCAAAAAGAAGGCATTTGCTTCATCGGAAACAATAAATTGTACATTACCGACGAGCGCAAAAAGAAAACCGGCGGCTATTTATACCAATTGGATTTAACCAAATTAAAAGGCAAATCCTAAACCGGCAGTAATTCTTCCGCCATCGGTGGAATAGAAATACGACGCCTGCGCAGTTAATAAATTCACGCCGTTGATCCAGAAACCGCCGCCAACAGACTGGTGCCATTTGTTTGAAGTGTCGTTTTGAAGCCACACACGCCCGTAATCAAATCCGCCGAAAACCCCGTAGCTCAAAGGCGCAAATCCGTTTTGTAGTTTTCCGAGATTCAATCGAAGATCTGAACTTTGATAAAACGATTGCTTGCCCAAAAACCTCTGGTTCCTGAAACCGCGCAGATCCAGATCACCGCCCAAAGTCGCTGCCTGGTAAAATTCGTATTCATCATCAAAAAGCATTTTCCCTTTTAGTAACGTGGCGAAAACGACATTTCCGTTAGGCGATAATTTGTAATTGAACCCAAGCGAACTTTCGGCATACGGAAACCTTCTTTTCGTATCGTCGATATTCACTTTGTAGCCACCCAAAAGCGTAAAACTCAAGCCAAGCGTGGGATTTGAAACATTATCGTAATTCTCAAAACTGTAACCAGCATTCAGATCTGCAAAATTCTTGTAGTCAAAAACATCTGGATTGATGTTTCCGGGCAATGCCAGGAATCGGTTTGGCGTTTTATCAACCATAATTCTTTCGAACGACGGTTTTACAGTGAACGATCCGCCTTGTTCGCCAATCCATTGCAGCGCTGGCGTCACGCGGATGGTACGCATTTTTACGCGGTTGTAATCGCGGCCTAAATCTTTCTGGTTGTTCTCGGTTTCATTTCCATATCCGAAATAATTGATGCTGAAATTCGGACTCGTATAAAGTGCGTCCAACACCAGATTCCACTTTCCTAAAACGTGCGGAAAAATCCCTTTGTAAGACAATTCAAATCCGTTCGTTGCAAAATAATACATGCCTTTGATGCTGTGGCGTTGCGAATACGGAAAACGGTTGAAGCCATTGACAGTGTAATTCACGACGGCGCCCATTTTCACTCCGTCATCGGGATTGTAACCAATCAGTGGATAACCGGCAAACACATTGTATTTCGGTTTTTCATAATCATAAGTGTTGATTTCATAAATATCGGACAGCCTTTTGCGGGCGAGCCAACTGGTATCGAAAATATTTTCTTTGGATTTGAAATCGTAAATTTTAACTTTTCCACCATTTGCAACCTGATACGTATCTTTGTCCTGACCACCAAGGAGCCGCACCTTTATCTTGCGCGTTCCTTTGCCAGAAACTTCAAAAGTATCTTCGCCGCCAAGTCCGTAAATCCACAATTCTGTAGTTTCAGGGCATTCGTAATCGTGTTCGCTAATTTTTTCGGCGCCTTCTTTTTTGACACGAAAGACTTCTACTTTGGTATTTCTACCAGATCTTGTGATGATGAAACGGTCGTTTTTTTCGGTTCCGACGACAAGCACGGTTTTTTGCAGCACTTTGTAATATTGATGCGCATATTTTTCAAGATGTGTTTTCCTGATTTTGAGTTGCGCTTTGATCTTATCAATTGTGCCGTCTTTAACTTCTTTCGGAAGGTTTTCAAATGCTTTGTCGATTTCAGCATCCGACAAGTTTTTCATGATAAAATCGGCCTGGTCAATCCAGTCTTTTTCATTGGCACGCGTCACGAAAGCCAGATCCAAATTGTAGGCTTCGCGGTTGAACCATTTGACGTTTTTTAGATCTTCGTTAAATTTTCGCATGTGGCGAAGTGCCGGAATGTTCATTAAAATGGATAACAGTTTCCCGTCGTATTTTGTAAAAGCCTGGTCGCGGTCGCGCGGAATTGGTCGGTATATCACCTTGCCATTTTCTTTGTATTCGCCCCAGCGCCATTGGTCGTCGTGCCTGTCCCAATCGCCAATCAATACATCAAACATTCTCGCGCGGATGTATGATTTTTCATCTATCTGGTATTTTTCATCGGCGTTGATATTTTTAAGGACATCATCGGTACCAACGATTTTCGGAGCGTTACCAAAACTAGGATAATCCTTAAACGCATCGGTCGGACGTTCTTCAACCATGTACAATTCGTTGCCATATTCTTCGTTAAACAATCCGAGCGTTTTTTGTTTCGGAATGTAAAACAACACCGGATTCGTATGGCTGATGCCGAGATTATCAGCCAATCGGCCTACAACAAACGGCGTGTAGGGATGCGAGGTCGTGTAAAAATCGAGGATGAAACTTTCAGTATATGTATCACGGAAATCTTTTTCAACCGACTGATTTTTAAAAGCCACCGACTGTAAAAATCTTGTTGCGCTTTTGTGCAAAGAACGCATCACAAACTCACGTCCGTTTTTATCTTCAAGGCGCAAAGATCTGGATTGATGTCCGCCGCCCGAAATGGTTGGCTTCAAGCCGCCATAGAGCGTATCGAGGCTTACAGCTTTGGCTTTAATTGGCATGCTGTAATATTTCCTGAAATGATTTCCCCAGAGAAAACGGTATGCACCGCCTTTGGTTGTCATTTTTGTTGTGTAAATAGACGTGTCTTTTGTCGCTGCAAAATTGCCCGGAAATTCCCGCGGGTTCGGTTTTGGGCGTGCGTTTAAAGGCTGTGCTTTGAATAATAATTTTTCTTTTCCGTCTTCGCCTAGTCCAAAAAAGGAAACTTTGGATGCACCGCTTTTTAAAACATCAAGCACCACGTAACCATTTTTTCCAGCCGAGAAATCATTGTCGTGAATGGCTCTAGCAGCTTCGGTTTTAGAACCTGATCCGCTTATGATTTGTTTGACATCTTCATGATCGATGTATTGCAAATTGTGGTCGTGGCCAGAAACGACGACTACATTATTTTTGTCCTGGATCAATGTTTTGACGCGTTTCAAAAAAGCATTGTATTTTTTATTCTGCAAATCCTGCGGACTGATCCCAGACGTTTTTCGAAGTACGTTGATCAGCGTTCCGATGACAGGAAGCGGAATTTTCGATTCTAACGGAAACAATTGCTTTTCCCAAGAAAATTGCCCGCCATGCGTGCCGTTTGACATCAGTGGATGGTGCATCGCAATGATAGTGGTTTTCTTTTGGTTTTTGTTAATTTCGGATTCGAGTTCGTCAAAAAACTGCTCGCGGGTTTTGATGTCGCAATCTTCATTAATTTTAGGATGGTTGTCCCAACGCTCGAGATACCATTCGCTATCGATGATAATTAGCGCTACATCTTTATTAATGTCAATATGATCGATGCCACAGCCTTTTTTCGGAAGGAAAGATTTCTTTTTTCCAAGGTAATCGTTGACAAATTTTTCCTGTTCCCTTAAACCTTCAACACCGCTATACCAATCGTGGTTTCCGGGAATGAAAAGTGTTTTTCCTTTGAAATTTTTGGCTAATTTGAGTTGGTTGGTTAATTTTTCCTCAGCCAATTTTCTTTCCGGACCGTCTTTTTTTGGAAGTCCGTGCGGATAAATGTTGTCTCCGAGAAAAATCAGCGTGCTGGCAGAATCTGCTTTTTCCAAACGGTCTTCAAACACGTTTAAAAGCTTTTGCGAAGGTTCTTTATCAGAGTTTCCGGCATCGCCAATCAGGAAAAATGAATGTGACATTTTGTCGCGATCGTAAAAGTTGTCTTTGATCACCTGAGGCTTTTTATTGCCAAACTGCGCATGCTTGGTTGCACACGAATAAAATATAAAAATGAGGAAAAGAAATTTTACAGGAGTAATGTTTCTTTTGGAAGTCATATCAGAAAATAAATTCATAAATTGCCTATGTAATATAAATTCGACCATGAATATCATTCAAAAAGCCGAGGATTTCGTTTTTGCTCTATTCAAAGATAGACTTTCTCCTTCATATACTTATCATAATTTCAACCATACTTCACGTGTGGTTAATGCAACCGAAAAGCTCATCGAATCCGAAAAACTGACCAAAACTGAAGAAACTGCGCTGCTTCTTGCCGCCTGGTTTCATGACACGGGTTATGTGGATGGCGCGCAAAGGCATGAAGTAAAAAGCATCGTTTACCTGAACGAATTCCTGAAAGATAGCGATGTTGATCCGGCGATTTTGCCATTGGCAGAAAACCTGATCAGGGCAACCGAATTTAACCGCGAACCGCAAAATGTCCTCGAGTCGATCATTCGTGATGCCGATTGCAGCCATTTTTCGGATAAAAATTACATGGCGATCAGCGAATTGCTGCGCGATGAATGGGAAGTGACACTAAACCGCAAACTCACCGACCTTGAATGGAACATTGAAAACCGCGACATGCTCACGCGCTGCCACCGGTATTTCACCGATCACGCAAAGAAAAAATGGCAAAAGCAAAAAGATGTAAATATCGCTTTAGTACAGGAACAGATTCATTTTTTTACTGCGGCTGAAGAAAAAGCGGCATCCAAAAAGAAAAAAAACGACAAGTCCGAAAAAGATGAAAAACCCGAACGCGGCATTGAAACCATGTTTCGCGTGACGCTGAACAACCACACCAAATTAAGCCAGATCGCCGACAGTAAAGCGAATATTTTACTTTCGGTGAATGCAATCATCATTTCGATTTCATTGTCCACTTTAATCCCGAAACTCGACAGTCCGCGGAATGCGCATCTGATCATTCCAACATTTATCCTGATCTTATTCAGTGTGGTTTCGATCATTTTTGCGATCCTTTCGACCAAGCCAAAAGTAACCGGAGGTTCATTTACCAGAAAACAAATTGTCGACCAGAAAGTTAACTTATTATTTTTCGGAAATTTCTATAAAATGCCCGTCGAAGAATACCAGTGGGCGATGAATGAAATGATGAAAGACAAAGACTATCTGTACGGTTCGATGGTGAAGGATCTGTATTATCTCGGATTGGTTTTGCACCGGAAATACACGCTGCTGCGCATTACATACAACATTTTCATGTGTGAAATCATTATTTCGGTTGGCGCTTTTGCGTATGCTTTTTACTCGATCAGGGCTTAATTCCTGATTTCGTCCAGCAATTCCTGATACGTGTAGACTTTTGCATCTTCGGGTTTACTGAAAAGCACCGAAACACGCAATCCTTTTAAGCCCGAAACACCTTGCAGGTCTTCGATCTCAAAACTTTCAATGTTTGGACCAAGCAAACCTTTGTGCTGCAAAAACCTGATGTAACGGCGGTATTCGAGTTCTTCCGCATGTTGCGAATACACAATTGTGATGGTGTCTTTTTGCGTAATTCTTTCGTCTGTGCCTTTGATGTGTGCTTTGTCGATCCGCTTTTTGACAACTTCATATCTGGCATTGTACGAACCATCCACGTCGAAACGTTTTTCATCCATACGGAAACGGATCGTGATTGGGTTGTTGAATACCAAAAGCAACGAAGTGACTTCCATTTGGTAAGGCAAGGTATCTTTAAGCGCATGGTATTGGTTTTCCATGTCGCACATCACCTGAAGCTGCCACAATCTTAAATTGAACAAATACAGTTTGTCGAATTCCGGTTGGTTTGTGATCGAATTACCGATGTATAAATTGTGTTCGACACCATCGGTTTTAAAACGCTCATAATAATGCGGATAAAACGACTGTGCTTCTGCCTGTTTTTTATCAAGGATCGCGGCCATTTTTTTATTGATGATCGAAAGCGTCGTATCAAATCTTCTTCGCGAATCGTAAATCATGCCCGAAGTAGGATCGAGTTTAGAAAAATATGAAGCTATCAATTCATTAGTCTTTTCATTTTCAGATTTGTACTGTTTGAGTATCGGATTGACCTCGGCTTTAATATAATCCAAAACCAATTGTTCCGTATCGGCATTGAGTTGTGTATCAATATTGGCAGCAAAATCGTTCAACTCGAAAACCTTCTGTTCAAATAATGGTAATTTTTTTTCATTCAGAATCGCCTCGAAAATGGCTGAAAGCAAATTCACCTGAATGATGATGTCTTGTTTTGTCGTCGTATTTCGCATATCAGACGAACCTTTAATATCGATTTGACCGTACAACGGAAACACTTCAGAAAATACAATTTCATGCAGCACCGTATCTTTTGTGTCGCCAATGTGCGCCAACGCTTCTTCGCGGAATTTCCAGTATACACTTGAATGGATTGTCGTGTATTCATTCTGGATCAAAGCGTCGACTTTGTTTTGCACTTCCGAATAATAACGGTCGATCGTATCGGTTAAATAGGGCATCACAATGTCCATTTTATTGGCATTGATGCTGTTTAATTCTTTATTCCTGGACGAAACCACTTCTACGATTCCGAGTAGTTTTTCGTTTTTGATGACCGGTGCAAAAATGGCGCTTCGGATGTTTTGTTCGAGCAAATGTGCTGCAAACTCCGCTTCGCCGCTTTCCAATGCGAATTTTTTTACATCGGAAACCGTGAAATATTTTTTCTGATCAATTAGTTCCTTAAAATATTCATTGCACGTCAAATCCGAGCAATCGCATTCGGATGCATTTCCTAGAATAAAACTGTGTATTTTTTTATCGAATGACGAAATGACAAATTTATTTTCGGTCATATTGAGTGCCGTAAATCCTATCCTCAAATCGGAAATATGAAAAATCGACCTGAAAATGCTTTCAAAACTTTCGATCATCGAAAAATCCCCGTCGGGTTTGGTCAGCAATTTGGTTTTGAGGTTTGACACCGCGCTTTCGGTCGTTGCGTCATACAAAGTCATGATCCCGAAACCGCGCATGATCCAGCTGTGTTCGGGAAATTTGGATTTCCAGAGAGCCACATCGTGGAAATTATCGATCAATAATTCGACATCTTCAGAAGTCAATTGCAATGATTTTTCGGTTGGGAAAATTTCAATAAAATCGGCGTTGTATAAAATCCGGTAATACCGCATAACGTGAGCTTCATCGGGAATATCGTAGAAAAACGGTTTGCTGAAATCGAGTTTGTATCCATAATATCCATTTAAGATCATACAGCAACTCATGATGTAGAATTGATCGTGGTCAAAATCGCGGATCGTCATGTCGAACTTCGTTCCGGCATTGTCTAAAATGTGCTGCAAACGCTCGGAATAATTGAACGTAATGTTGTGAAACGGAATCGTAACGGCTTTGATTTCATTCTTCGTTAAAGCGGTCGGAAACAAATCGGACATCAGGTAACGGATGAGTTCTTTATGGGTTTCGATCATCGTCAGATCGGTAATTCCGGTTCTGAATTCAGGAACGGCTTCAACTTCTTTGAGCAGCGCTTTCGCGTAATTTGCCCTGTAATCTACATTTGAAAGTGCGATTTCTTCCAGATTTTCTATCAGTTTGTGAAAAGAAATCTGAACCTGGAACGGATTATCTGGATATTTTTCGAACAACATGGTGGAGTAATTTATGTCATTGCAAAGATACGCATTAGTTCGCATCCGATTTATTAACCTGGATTAAGATTTTTCTATACCTTTATTCAATAAAATTTTCATTTTGTACGAACAGATCAACTCCGGCATTTCGCGCTATGTTACTTTTACCGACGAAGAATTCGAGATCTTTGATTCTTTGCTTGAATTCAAAAGCGTTCCAAAAAAAACAATCCTGCTGCACGAAGGCGAAATGTGCAATTTTGAAGCTTTTGTCATTAAAGGCTGTTTGCGAAAATATTATATTGATGCGAATGGTTTTGAAGTCATTCTGCAATTTGCGATTGAAAACGCATGGATCAGCGACATCTCGTTCAGCATTTATGAAGACAAACCGAGCCAGGTTTTTATCGAAACGCTCGAAGAATGTGAATTGCTGATTTTTTCTCCCGAAACCAAAGAAACTTTATTTTTAAAAGCACCGCGATTTGAACGCGCCTTCCGGATTTTGATGCAGCGCAATTTATCGGTCACACAAAACCGGCTTTTTAATACCATTGCAAAAACCGCAACCGAAAAATACCAGGAATTTTTAGAGCATTATCCAACGATTCCGCAACGCGTCGCACAGCATTACATTGCTTCTTACCTCGGAATTTCTGCTGAGTTCTTATCCAAAATCCGAAAAAAACTGGCGCATCAATAGTTTCTTGATTTTATCTTACGCTTAAATTTTCTTGTTCCAGTTCAATGCCCAACGGTTTTTTCTGCCGCAATTTTGCATGGTAAATAATTGCTGCGCTCACCATTGAAGATTTAATTTTCTTGTTCCAGTTCAATGCACGGCGATTTTATACTACCGAAATTTGCACTATCAATTTACAACACAAGAAAACCATGGACAGAAAAGAATTTATAAAAAAAGGACTAATGGGAACCGGAATGTTTGTCACTTCTGCCGCTTTAGGCGATGTGATGAAAAATGACATTGATGAAATTGTCGCTCCTGAAGCAATTGGCTACAATCACTTACCGAATTTAGATTCCAAAATCATGGAAAATACGGTTTTACACAAATCAAATACCCGCGGCCATGCCAATCACGGATGGCTCGATTCGCATCATACTTTCAGCTTTGCGAATTACCACAATCCTGACAGAATGCATTTTGGCGTGTTGCGTGTTTTAAATGACGACCGTGTGGATGCCGGAATGGGCTTTGGAACGCATCCGCACGATAATATGGAAATCATTTCGATTCCGCTTGAAGGCGATCTCGAGCACAAAGACAGCATGGGAAATACGACCGTCATTAAAAAAGGTGACATTCAGGCAATGAGCGCGGGAACCGGGATTTTCCACAGCGAATACAACAAAAATTCTGATAGGCTGACGAAGTTTTTACAGATTTGGGTGTATCCGAATAAAAAAAATGTGATGCCGCGTTATGATCAAATAACGTTAAATACGGAAGACCGTCACAACAAATTGCAGCAGATTTTATCGCCTAATGCAGATGATGACGGAGTTTGGATCCATCAGGATGCATGGTTTCATCTCGGAACGTTTGACAACGGATTTAAATCGGAATACCAATTGAAAAAAGCAGGAAACGGGATTTATGCTTTCGTAATTAAAGGTGATTTTACGATCGGAAACATTGCCCTGAATGAGCGCGACGGCCTCGGGATTTGGGACACAAATTTAATCGAAATTACAGCAAATTCAGTAGATGCAGAAATTTTGCTGATGGAAGTCCCGATGGCAATGTAATTCAGATAAAAAGAAAATAATACGCTTAAAATAAATAATTAATAATAAAATAATTAGACCATGTCAACAACAAAATGGGTTATCGACCCAACACATTCAGAAATCGGATTTAAAGTAAAACACATGATGTTTACTAATGTTTCAGGGAAATTTCAAAAATTTGACGCTTCAATTGAAACCGAAGGCGATGATTTTGCAGGCGCAAAAATTCACTTCAGCGGTGATATCGATTCGGTTTCAACCGGAAATGCAGATCGTGACGCGCATTTATTAAGCGCCGATTTTTTCGATGCTGCGCAGTTTCCAAAAATCAGTTTTGAAGCCACTTCATTTACAAAAGAAGATGAAGGCGATTTCGAACTAACCGGTGATTTAACTTTGCACGGACAAACCAAATCGGTTAAACTTGCAGCAGAATACAGCGGACAAATGAAAGATCCGTGGGGAAATACCAAAGCAGGATTCGCTTTAAGCGGAAAAATCAACAGAAAAGACTGGGGATTAAACTGGAACTCTGCGCTTGAAACCGGCGGCGTTTTAGTTAGTGACGAAGTGCGTTTGGCGATCGAACTGCAATTTATCAAACAATAATCAGGATCAAATTCAAAACTAAAACCTCAGGGAAATTTTTCTTTGGGGTTTTATTATTTTAAATATTTATGACAAAGATTTTATACATCGGGAAACATCCCGAAATCCTTCAGACGGTTGTTCGCCTGATCAATTCAGATGAAAACTGGTTTGGCATTGGTGCTCAGGACGAACAAGAAGCGATCGAATTGTTTTCAAAATACGATTTCTCAATTGTCCTTTTTGGTTGCGGTCTCGACAAAGAAACTGAAGATTCGCTTACGGCATTTTTCAAAAAAGCCAATCCAAAAATTCTTGTGATCGAACATTTTGGCGGTGGTAGCGGATTATTGAAGAACGAAATCCTATCGGCTTTAAGCCAATAAAAAACCTTGCTCTCGGGGAAAAGCAAGGTTTCAAACGTATTTAATTTATTATGAAAAAATTATTCTTCGTTGGCTAAAGCAGAGTTTTTGTCTTTAACCGGCAGCACTACAGCCACTCCTTTATCATTGATCATTGTCATGTTTAAAGTGTCCAATTGTGCAAGGTTTCTTGAAACCAAACCGCTGAATTGGTTGTAAGAAATATTCATTTCTTTCAGGTGGTTCAATTTTTCAAGATCAAACGGCACTTGCCCGTTCATGTTGTTTTCAAACAGGCTTAAGTTTTCAAGTGAAGTCAGGTTTGCCACTTCGCGGCTTAAATTTCCTGACAATTTGTTGCTACTCAACAACAACACTTTTAATGAAGTCAAAGTGTAAACTGTTGACGGAATGCTTCCCGTCAGTTCGTTATTGAACAATGACAAAGTTCTTAGGTTTTTCAAGGTTCCCAACTCAGATGGAATGTCTCCGCTCAAGGCGTTCATGTACATTTCGACAGATTCTAAAGCGGTTGCTTTTCCGATTGTTGCAGGGATTTTTCCTGAGAATTTATTAAACGCAAGGTTCAAAGATTTTAATGAAGACATATTTCCGATGGTGGCCGGAATATTTCCTGAGATTGAATTTTTGAACAAACTCAATTGCTGCAGATTCGTCAGGTTACCGATTTCTTTCGGCAATTCACCAGTCAAATTATTGTTTGACAGATCAATAGCAACAACTTTATCGTTTTGTATTCTGATGCCATACCAGGTTGATACTGGTTTTTTCAAATCCCATTTGTTGGTCCATTGCGAACCGTTAGTCGATTTGTAAAGCTTTACAAGCGCTTGCTTTTCAGAAGCACTCACTCCAGCCATTAGCGAAGATGTGGCAATCATAAACATAAAAAGGGTAGCTATATTTTTCATAATTACTTTGGTTTTAATTCTACGGTGTAAACATACATACTTTTATCGATAATGTGCAAATAAAATCGATTAAATGCATCTTTTTCGAGTTTTAAGTAAATTAAATCCTACAATTAAAATATTTTGAGGTTCTTTTATTTGTCCCAACAAATTGAATATCTCATCATTCTTTTATGTTAATTTTCTAAAAACGTTACATTTGACCTTCAAACCAACAAAAACTTAAAATTATGCAACCAAATTTTTTAGCGCTATTCGTAGCGGCAATTTCGTCATTAGTTATCGGAGCAATTTGGTACAATCCCAAAGTATTCGGTTCCATCTGGATGCGCGAATCAGGAATGACCGAAGAAAAAATGAAAGGCACTAACATGTTTGTCATTTTCGGAATGACATTCGTTTACGGATTTTTAATTGCAATGGTCTTGCAATTCTTAACGATCCACCAATTTGGGGCACTCGGAATGATCGGCGGTGATCCTGCATTGGCAAAGCCATCTTATTTCGCATTTATGCAAGAATACGGAAATGCGTACCGCACATTCAAGCACGGCATGCTGCACGGATTCATTTCTGGATTGTTTTTCGCGCTTCCAGTTGTAGGCGTTTCTTCGCTTTATGAAAGAAGAAGCTGGAAATATGTCCTGACCGTTGGCGGATATTGGGTCGTTACCTGCATGATCATGGGCGGAATTATCTGTGCCTGGAAATAATCTGACATAAATTACAAGGAACCGCTTTTTCACCGAAGCGGTTTTTTTGTTTGGCAAATGAAACTAAAATGCGAAGTTGCCGTATATTTGAATGCTATTTTCAACTTTCGAAATCGTTTGAACACTTCACTTTCTTATCAGATCTATGATTCTGCCTCACAGCTTCCGTCCGAATGGGATTCGATTTCCGATACCGTTTTTCTGCAACGCGCTTATCTCGAATTGCTTGAAAAATCAGCTCCAGAAAATATGAAGTCCTTTTTTATCGGTTTATTTGCCGATGAAAAACTTTCTGGAGTTGCGCTTTCACAATTCATAAATTTGAAAACAGTCGAATCTTTTGGCGATCGCGACCAATGTTTCAAAACTAAAATCCGGAATTTGGTTTTTAAGAATTTCAGTTCGAATGTGCTGTTCATTGGAAACAATATGCTTACCGGGCAAAATGCTTTTGCTTTTTCTGATGCTATTTCGGAATCCGAAGGTTTGCATTTGCTGCACAACGCTGCCGCAGAAATTAAAAAAACCGTCCATACAAAATGCTCAAAAGTGCATTTGATGGTTTGGAAAGATTTTACATCGGAACAGATTTCAAAATGCAATACTGCCGAATTTGATGCTTTTTATAAATTTTCGACCCAGCCGAATATGGTTTTTGATATCCGGAAAAGCTGGTTTTCATTCGATAATTACATCGAAGACCTACAGAAAAAATACCGCGACCAATACAAACGTGCCCGAAAAAAAGCCGATGGAATTGCGAAACGAAAATTGTCGTTGGAAGAAATCAAACATTATAATCTTGTGATCAATCAGTTGTATTTGACGGTTTCGCAAAATGCAGCTTTCAACACATTCTATCTACCGGAAAATCATTTCGTCGAATTCAAAAAACTGCTCGGCGACAAATTTTTATTTTACGGTTATTTTGATGAAGGCAAATTAATCGGATTTAACACGCTGATTAAAAACGGCTGCGACATCGATACGTATTTTTTGGGTTATGATGAAACTTGCCAACGCGAGAAAATGCTGTACCTGAACATGCTTTATGACATGATCGCTTATTCTGTCAATAAAGGCTATTCGCGGATTATTTTTGCACGAACGGCTTTGGAAATCAAGAGTTCTGTTGGCGCCAAACCTGTAGAAATGTTTGGATTTATCAAACACAGCAATCCGGTTTTGAACTTTTTTATGGCGCGCTTTTTCAAATATTTCGAACCTCAAACGATCTGGAACGAGCGCAGTCCATTTAAAAATTAAGGAATCGCAACTTTCATTTGTCCGGGTAAAATATAAATATCAAGTTCCTTTTCCTGTCCGATGTATTCGCCGTCAATCTGGAAACTTACGGCGTTTTCTAGCGAAATTTTGGCTTTGTCAGTCGAGATAATTTCTACATCATCCGTATCGGCCGGCATATTCCCTGTGATTATTTTTCCAAAAACCAATAAGTCAAGGTTTTTAAGGATTACGATTTCGAATTTTCCGTCATTCATTACGCCTGTTGGATTGATCGTTACTCCGGTTCCGTATTTCTGTGAATTCGCGATGACGATCATGCGCGCGACGCATTCGGTCGTTTTATTGTTCGCAACAATTGTTGCTGTAAATGGTTCTTCCTGTTCGGACAACGTTGTAATCGCCTGTAAAGCATAGCCGATCATGCCGCGCGTCGAGCTGTTTTCATAGTTTTTGACCAATTGTGCGTTGAGTCCGAGATCGCTTAAATGCAGGCTTTTTTTGCCGTTGATGCAAATCATGTCCATTTCCATGTAATTGTTGTGAAAAGCGATTTTGAGATTTTCCTCGAGAGCATCGGGCAAGTTTAAATCGACTGACAAACCGTTTGCAGATCCGGCCGGTAAAATCCCGATAATAACATCGTAGTGTTCTAGCGCTTCGGCAACTTCTTTAATGGTTCCGTCACCGCCGGCAACCAGGATCCTTTCGGGTTTGTGTTGTTCGTATAATGCTTTTATTTTTGGAATATCGCCGTTTCCAATGGTTTCATACAGAATAAATTCGAGGTTTTCTTTTTCGGCGAAAGCCTGCGCGGCTTCGGTATAAGCCACTTTATCGACATCTCCCGAAATGGGATTCACAACCATAATTACCGTCTTTTTCACTTTTTAGCTTCTTTTATTGGTTAAATTTAGGTAAATTACATCTGACAAAATCCTATTAAAAGCATAAAAATTTCATGAAGCCAATTTTAAAATTATACCGCGGTTATGCCAATGAAGGAGAATTGATCGTGATGGGCCATGTTTTTCGCCCGACGACAAAAGAAGAATATGATTTTCAGAAAACCCGGTTTAAAAATGCGCGTTCGGTGATTCGGATGTTTCGGATCAAAACCCAGAAAAATGCCGATGTATATCTGGATTTAAATGGCGGGAAAATCCACACTAAAACTTTAGATGACGGTTATTTTAAATTTTGCCTTCCATTGGACAAAGAAACCGGTTATGGCTGGATGGATTATTATGTGAGTATTTTTCACGATGGCGAGGAAATTACAGAAAAAGGCAGTTTCATTCGGCCGCACGAAGGAAATTTGGGGTTTATTTCGGATATTGATGATACGTTTTTAGTATCGCATACGCGGAACCCGTTTAAGAAAATATTCATTTTGTTGTTTCGAAATGTGAATTCCAGGAAAGTTTTTGAGGGCGTGGTTCCACATTACCAAGCTTTAAGTACGGCAGGACGAAACAATAAAGAAGAGCAAAATGCTTTTTTCTATGTATCGAGCAGCGAATGGAATTTGTATCGGTTTATTGTTGATTTTACTAAACTCCATGATTTGCCCAGAGCGGTTTTGTTGTTGAAAGACATCAAAACCAGCCTGCTCGATTTGTTCATTACCGGCCGCGGCGATCACAACCACAAGTTTGAAAAGATAAAGCACATTCTGGAATTTTACCCGAACTTAAAATATACTTTGCTTGGGGACGATTCGCAGCACGATCCGTTTTTGTATGAAAACATTTGCAAGATTTTCCCGGTGAATGTGAAATCGGTTTACATCAGGCAGACCGGGCATCATAAAAAAGAAAAAGCGGTCGCTGCTTTAAAAAACATGGAAGACATGAATGTTGCGACTTGTTATTTTACTGATAGTAATGAAGCGATTGCCCATTCGAAACGAATTGGGCTGATTTCTTGACCAAATGTAAATTGACACATGTAAACCCTAGCCCTGATAGCAGCGTAAATCCTTTTTGAGATTTTCCGCCGAAAAAAGATTGCAGCGAATAGCAGGTTCCCGGCTCCTAATCGTTAGACTTTTGACATTGACCGTTCAACTAACAGCATTGTCAATTTCCTCCTGAACGAGTTCCCATTCGAGCAGGAATTGGTCTAATTCGGCTTTTTTCTTGTTGTAGGCTTTAAAGAAATTCGCGTCTTCGATGTGTTTGTTGTAGTTTGAAGCGAGCATTTTATCGTCGTTCTGGATGTCGCGTTCCAATTGTTTGATCTGGCTTTCGACTTTGCTGAGTTTATTCTGGAGCGCCTTGCCTTTCTTTTGGTCTTCGTAGGACAATTTGCTTGCATTCTCCTTTGGCGTTTCTTTTTTGATCGCGTCTTTCTTTTCGACTTCACGCATGTTTTCAAGGTTGCGCTGCTCTAAGAAATAGTTAATATCGCCGAGGTATTCCTTGATTTTCTGGTCTTTGAATTCGTAAACGAGATTCGACATGCCTTGAAGGAAATCCCTGTCATGGGAAACAAGCAATAACGTTCCTTCGTATTTCTGGAGCGCGGCTTTGAGTACGTTTTTGGATTTAATGTCTAAGTGATTCGTCGGCTCATCCATAACAAGTACGTTGATCGGCTGTAAAAGCAATTTACAAAGTGCCAGACGGTTTCTTTCGCCACCAGAAAGGACCTTTACCTTTTTTTCGACATCATCGCCTCTGAAAAGGAATGAACCCAACATATCGCGTACTTTTGATCGATTGGTATCTGTTGCGGCATCTTCCATCGTACGAAGCAGCGTGATTTCCCCGTCGAGATATTCGGCCTGGTTTTGGGCAAAATATCCGATTTGGACGTTGTGTCCGAGTTTGATAGTTCCCTGATATTCGAATTCGTTGACAATGGCTTTGATGAATGTTGATTTTCCCTGGCCATTTTGTCCGACGAAAGCAATCTTGCTTCCGCGTTCGACCAATAGTGAAATGTCTTTTAAGATCGTTTTATCGCCGTAGCTTTTGGTGACGTGATCGGCTTCGACCACAACGCGGCCCGGAACTTTTGAAACCGGAAACGAAATATTCATGACCGAATTGTCGTCTTCATCCACTTCAATGCGTTCTACTTTGTCCAGTTTTTTGATTAGCGATTGTGCCATCGAAGCTTTTGAAGCTTTGGCGCGAAATTTTTCAATGAGCTTTTCAGTTTCCTCAATTTTCTTTTGCTGGTTTTTTTGTGTAGCCAATTGCTTTTCGCGGATTTCGTGGCGCAACTCTAAATATTGGGAATATGGTTTATTAAAGTCGTAAGCTTTTCCGAGTGAAATTTCGATTGTTCGGTTTGTGACATTGTCCAGAAACATCTTATCGTGTGAAACGATTACGACTACGCCTGGATAATTTCTCAAAAAGTTCTCGAGCCAGATGATCGATTCAATATCGAGGTGATTCGTTGGCTCATCAAGCAACAGTACGTCATTGGCTTGTAAAAGCAATTTGGCGAGTTCGATACGCATACGCCAACCTCCGGAGAAAGTTTCGGTTTGGTTGTTAAATACGTCGCGTTTGAAACCAAGTCCGAGAAGGATTTTTTCGGTATCTCCAACGTAATTGTAGCCGCCGAGCAATTCAAAACGGTGTGTATAATCTGAAAGGTCTTCTATAATTTTGCTGTATTCTTCGCTTTCATAATCGGTTCTCGTGACCAATTGGTGGTTGATTTCTTCGAGTTTCTTTTCGACTTCTTTGATGTCGGTAAAAGCCTGATACGCTTCTTCAAGAACGGTTCGGCCTTGTTCAAAATCGATATCCTGACGTAAAAATCCAATGCGAATTTCTTTTTCAGCAGCAATGCTTCCCGAATCCGGAGCGAAATCTTTTGCAAGAATCTTGAGCATTGTTGATTTTCCGGCACCGTTTTTTCCGACAAGGCCAACACGGTCGCCAGCTCCAAGACGGAAAGTTACTTCTTCGAACAAAAAAGTTCCGCCAAACGAAACCGATAAATTATGGATATTAAGCATTTATTATAAGAGTATCTGTGATTGTATTTGTAAATTTGAACCGGACTGAAATTCGTCAGTTTTAATTTTTTTGCAAATGTTAAAAAAAGGATCCAAACTATATAGCATTTTAACAGGAACTTGTCCTAAATGCCAGAATGAGAGTATGTATATTGACCAAAATCCGCTGCATTTGTCGAAAGTCTTAAAAATGCACGACCATTGCAGCCATTGCGGATTGAAATACATGATCGAGCCATCGTTTTTTTACGGTGCGATGTATGTCAGTTACGGATTGAATGTCGCGATCGGAATTGCTGCATTTATTGTTTCCTTTGCGATTTTTGATTTGGGAATGAAAGGTTCATTTCTGGTTATTTTCGCCAGTCTGATTGTTCTGATGCCATTTGTGTTGCGGCTTTCGAGAAACATTTACATCAATATGTTTGTTTCATACGAAGGAAACGTGCCAAAATAATTACTTCTTTTTATCAAATCTTTTGATGTCGTTTTCGCGGTCGATTGGTGTTCCAAATTCAATATGGTCGAATAATACTTTTGCCATAAATGGGCCGAGCATGACGCCACGTGTTCCGAGTCCGTTGAAAATATGGATGTTTGAATAAACGGCATGTGTACCTAATAATGGACGTCGGTCTTTAACCGTTGGCCGAACGCCTGCAAGATGCTCGATGATTTCAAAATTACAGTTGAGGATTTCGGAGATTTTTTCGATGAGTTCGGCTTTTCCAGCTTCGGTGGTTTGGTTGGTTTTATCTTCCCAATTGTAAGTTGCGCCAACTTTGAAGAGGTCATTTCCGAGCGGAAGTATAAACACATTGGTATTCAAGATCACATCCAAATTCAAATTTGGCGCTTTGATAATAAACAATTCGCCTTTTGTTCCGTCAAGCGGAAGATGTTTGAAAAATGGGTTTGCGTGCAATCCAAAACCTTCGGCAAATACAATGTGTTTTGCATGAATATTTTTATATCGGACAAAATCAGGGTTGGATTCTAACAAATCGTAGTCGAATACTTCTTCGACAAGCTGATTTTTGTCTTTTAAATACTTTTGATAGGATTGAAGCAACTGGGCTGTTTCAACATAACCGGTTTGCAAAACTTCCCCATATCCGAAAGGAGAATCAATCCCGGAATATTTTGTATGGATCAACTTTGTAGAAAGAAAAGGAGACAATCCAGGTTTGTCTGAAGCGGTGAACCAATTATTTTGTTCTTCAACAGAGAAAAATTTTCTTAGAACCGGCAATCTGAAATTCAGTTTTAAATCCAATTTCGATTCGACTTCATCATAGAATTCCTGCAATACGAGCAATTGCTCTTGCGCTTGCTGGAGTTTGCTAAACCGTTTTAAAATCACAGGATTGTATAAACCGCCAGCAATGGTTGAAGAGTTTTGAGAATGGTTATCGAAAACCAAAATCGTCTTGCCGCTATTTAGTGCAGTTTCTGCGAAAGCGATACCTGCAAGTCCAGACCCAACAATAATATAGTCAATCATGGTGTAAAAATAAAAAACTCCCGCCAAAGACGGGAGTTTATAATATGTTTAAAAAAGAAATTTAGTAATTCCACATATCTTGTTCGAAATCACGGATTTTATCTTTAACCCTTTCTGATTCCAAAAGCTGCATTTGAGAATTTTCTTTCATGTAATCGGCGATTTCTCTATCTCCGTAAACATTCTCTTCTTTATAAATTGTACCATTAAATCTTCGTGCATTCAACAAGTGGTCGAATGACGTTGGCATGGCTGAATTTCTGTCGTTAAACGCATTGTTCTCATGCAGGATTTCCCTAATTGATGGGAAATAGACCCAGAACAATTCAATGTAATCCGGATTTTCAGCACCGATTTCCCTTGCTTCAGGCGCAATAGGGCAAATTCCCAAAAGCCTGTACTTCAATTCACTCTGACGTTTGTCAAAATACCAGTATCCTTTGATTTTATAATCTGAGATATCCTGGGCAGTCAACTCTTTTTTATTGATGTATTGTGGATCTAAAGTTTTTCCAACTGGTGTAGAAGCGGGAGTCGATGATATTACTACTCCTTTTTTATTCTTCTTTACTGAAGCTGGTCTTGCTTTAGGAAAATAAGCATCATAGTTGGCATTGATTTCTTCTTTACCTGCATCCGTAGTATCTACGTAAGTAAAAGATGAAGTCATGTCTTTAAAAGTTTTTTTCGTGTTGAAATAACTATCCGAATATACTTCTGTGATCCTACCTGTTTTGATTCCTTTAAGCAACACATCAAACAAAGACCTTCTATCCCTTCCGATATTTGCCGTATCAATAGGATAATACAAAGGAAAGTTGATTCTTTCATCCAAATCGACAATCTCCCAAGTGGTTTTCCCCATCAGTACATCCCTGTCATGAACGTAACCATAAGGTAATGGTTTGTCATTGTCAGAAATAAGCTGGGCTGCCGTTTTCTTTCCGATTTCTTCCGGCGTTTTTGCGTTGAGCAAATTGGATTGCGCGAAAGAAGCAGAACTTCCGATGGCAAATGCGATAACGATTAAAAAATTTCTATACTTCATCTTTGTATAATTCTAAGTTGTTTAAGTAGGTTAACGGTCTAACTTAAATTATTATTGTATTTCGTAAATAACAGAAGCTGTTCTTGACAATAAAATTGAAGAACCTTCCAATTTAGTCTTGATATCAGAGATAATGATCTGATCACCTCTACCTGCTCTTGCAAGTGCTGCTTTACATTGTGCATTCACTCTGTCTCCGCTCACGATTACCGTAGCTTGTCCAGGAACTTTAAAGCTGAATCCTGTTACGTTCAATTTTACTTCGAAATCAAAATCAAGCATTTTTGCAGAAACCTGAGATACTTCAAGACGTGATTTAGCACCTTTTACGCTGCCCACTTCACCTCCGATAGCACCAGCCGGAGCCGGGATACTTTTGATCCTGAATACTTTTTTATCAGCAACTGATTTTCCATCAGGAAGTTTGGCATTTACGTTAATTACCAATTCACTACCTTGACCTGGGCTCACATTGTATTTTCCTGGCTTACCAGCTTTGCTCATTCCAGGAGCAGAAGCATTTACGTTGTTGTCAGAAACTCCTGCAAATGAGATCGTGATTGGATTCACAACACCACGGTAAACCACATTCATTTTATCTGCAGAAATCGTAGCTGAATTTGGTCTTGGAACAACTACATACTTTCCTTCAAATTTCAAAGGAACCGGTTTGTTGTCTTCCATAAAGGTAAAGTTACCATTGATTGATTGTTCACCAACAGCACCTGCAGTCATAGAGATTACAGCCTGTCCGTTTACAATTTTACCTGGACCCTGGAAAGATGTTGGTTTGGTGTTTTCGTCATAACGACCTAAAACTACTTTACCTGTAACCGTTTCTCCTTGGAAGTACGCATTTTTATCCAATACTACCAAAGCAGTATAATTTTTCATCGAAGATGCATCTACAGCCGCTTTTCCTAACAAATTATTGTAAGCATCACCTTCTGCTTTTTGGATGTCATTTTGCCAAGCTGTTAATTTTGCAAGTGATGCAATTGCTGGAAAATGCTCGAAGTGATAGTTCAAATACCTTTTGGTCACACCTTCACGGTCTTTGATGTCAGCAGTATTGAATTTAGCTTCAATTTCTTTAATTACAGGAACCAGTTTTGGATTGTTCCCTGCTGCAGCTTTCATATCAGCTACATATTTGTTCATTGCATTAACGATTGATGTCCCTTTAGCAGAATAATTGTCTCCTGCAAACCAAGTTTCGTCAATGTGCGGTCCTTTATCCATTGCTTCGTAAGGAAGCTTTCCTGTTTTAGGATCAAGTTCTACACCATTAGTTGCATCCTTTTTCAAATTGTCTACGAAATCGTAAAAAGTTTTTGAGATCGCAGCAATTTTGTCTGAAGCTGCTTTTGCTTCTCCAAACAAACCTGCATTCTCAGCCCCTTTTTGATCAATCGAAGCCAACAATTGTTTGTTGTTATCGATAGACGCTTTATTCGCTGATTCAAATTTTTCATTCATCAAGCCAAAAGCAGACAATACTTCTTTTGACATATTAAGAGCCAACATCGCGATGAAAACCAGGTACATCAGGTTGATCATCTTCTGTCTAGGGGTTAATTTTCCTCCTGCCATTTTTTCTAATTAGTTAGTTAAGTTATATTATTAAAAATAGTCAGAAAATTATCCTCTGTTGTTACCCATTGCAGAAAGCATACCTCCGTAAACATTGTTCAATGAAGACAAGTTCGAAGTTAAAGATTGCATTTGATCTTTTAATTTTAAATTGTTTTCAGCAACTTCATTGTTGATTTGTGCGTTTCTTGAAGCGCTTTCCAATTGGATTTTGTAAAGTCCGTTCAATGATTCCATTTGAGCCGCTGCTGTAGTCATTTCTTCAGCATATTTTCTTGTTGAAGCAATAGAATCTACTGTAGGAGCTATGTTTTTTGCTGCACCTTCGAAGTTCTTGATGCTGTTTCCTAAACTCGCCATCAATTCTCCGTCAATTTTAGCTTCTTTCAAAAGGTTGTCTAGTTTTTGTGACAATAAACCTTGTGCATCTTTTGGATCTTCTTTTTTAGCTTCTTTCTTTTTAGCATCTCCTCCTGCTAATTCCGGGTAAACCAATGACCAGTCCAATTCATTATCAACTGGGTCGAATGCAGACAAACCAAAGATTAACGCCTCAGTTACAAGACCGATAATCAATAATGGACCTGCTCCAGGATAGTGCTGAATTTTGAAAAGCGCACCGATGATTACTACTGCCGCTCCCATACCGTAAGCGAAATTCATTACTTTTTTGCTTAAAAATGCCATAATAAAATAATTTTTTTAGTTAGTTAAGTTAAATTCAAATATAAAATTGGTTAATTTTTATCTTTTTGGTGCATTACCTGTGGTGATAGTACCCATATAATCCTGTACAGTTCTAAAACCGATGTAACTTCTTGCAGTGTCTGCGTATTCGAAATCACGTGTACTTACTTGCAAGAAATAAGCAACATCTTTCCATGAACCGCCACGAACTACTTTACGCATATTCTTTTGATCCGGGACGTTTGGATTCATTGTAGAAACGAATTCGTAAGAAGCAGGATCATAAGACGAATCCGTCCATTCTGCAACGTTACCTGCCATATTATACAAGTTGTATCCATTTGGCTCAAATGATTTTGCTTCTACAGTATATAAAGACTGGTCGGCAGCATAATCACCTCTGTTAGGCTTGAAGTTCGCAAGGAAACATCCCCTGTCATTCTTCGTATAAGGACCACCCCAAGGATAAGCTCCTGATTCCAATCCGCCACGCGCAGAATATTCCCACTCAGCCTCTGTAGGCAACCTGAAAGAGTTGATCAAATCCCTTCCTTTTTTCTTTTTAATGTAAGAGTTTTTATACAAGGTTCTCCATGCACAAAATGCTTTCGCCTGTTTCCAGTTCACACCAACTACAGGGTAATTTCCGTAAGCCTGGTGCCACAAATAATCATTATGCATCGGCTCGTTGTATGAGTAAGCAAAATCCTTGATCCAAACCGTAGTATCCGGATAAACCTGAACCTGCTCTGTTTTGATAAAGTCTTTTCTCTTTCCTTTTTTAGCTTTGGCCGCAGCCTGAATGTCCATCCAGGAATAACGGAATTTCAATTTCGTTACATCAACAGTTCTCAAACCATTATATGATTCTGCTACAGGAATGTACATACTATCCATAACCTCTGTATAATATTCATCAGGATATTTGGCTGTATCCGTAATCAATTTTACTTTTTTGTTGATTTTTCTACCTGCATAAGCATCGTCGTCTGTACCCACACTATAGTAGTTCTCATACATGTATTTGTCGTATGGAGTCATTTTTGCAGGATCGGCATCATTAAATGCAAAATCAGCAATACTGCCTGCATTTTTCTTGCCTTTTCCGTCACCGCCAGCCGTTCCGCCGCCGCCAACTTCGTCCGCAAGTATTGCCAAACGAACCCTCATGGTAGAATCTTTAACCCATCCTACAAACTGAAGGTATTCACTGTTTGTAATTTCAGTTTCGTCCATATAAAAAGAACGTACTGTAACTGTTTTAGTAGGCGCGTCCTGCACATTGGCCAAATCATCATCAGATTTACCCATAATAAACGAACCACCTGGCACCAATGTCATCCCGTAAGGCTTCTCCGGATGCCACTTCTTTCCTTTTACTCCAACGAGTTCACCTTTGTCGCTAGACCCGCCACAGCCAACCAACAGCGCCGAAATTACTGTAAATGCAATGAATTTCTTCATATAAATTTGGGTTATGTATGTATTCATATTTAAAGGGCGTAAACCTATTTATTATTTTTCAAAAAAGCAATTATATTATTGTAAAATTTATTTCACAGATCAAAAATAAACTTAAAATATCGTAAAAAAAAATATTTTATCGATAAAGTGCATAATTTGTCGATAAAATACTTAAATCATTGGTATTTGAAAGAAAAATACTATTAATCATTCTAAATTTTTTAATTTTAAGCTTCATTTCTAAAACTGATTCAAAATTGGATTTTTTCGATTTTTAGATAACATTCTTTCGTTGCGCTTTCCACCATCTTTCTGGCATTTCATGATTGCAGGCAGCCAAATACTCGTCATAAGAACATGGTAATAACGTACTTTTTTTGAGTTTATTACTCGATGCTGAAATAAACGGAATCTCAATCCACCAACGATCCGTTTTGTTGCTTTTATAGAAAATCAACTCCTCGTCTTCCATGGGGATAATGTACTTCAGATAGTTTTCTTTGCTCCCGTATGGATACTCATTTGAACGGTAATGAAACCCTTCTATAAAATACCACATAATCTGCGCAATTAACTGACTCTCCTGTTTTGTGGAATTGTGATTGAAAATACCAAAAAGCGATACTTTATCACTAATTCCGGCATATCGCGATAAAGAACAAATCTCTTTTCCGTTAAAACCGTTAGGTGTAAAAGTAACAAAATTTCCTGAGTCGGATGACTTTACCGACGTTAAATCAACGCAAACGATATCAGCGTCGCGCAAAACAGGCTCAGAAATCGATATATTGTTGGATACATCCCCCAAACGATAGGCGTCAAAGAACAATTTTTCGATTAAATCGATCTCTTCCTGCGAATTATAGTAGGTCTGATAACCAATGTTTGAATAATTAAACAAATTGTTTGGCTCGTCAACAATGATTTTTGTCAGATAAGACGTCGCCGAAATCCCTGAATCATCTTTACCGAAATCAAAACGGCTGTCAATAGCGACAAGGTTTACCATTTGCTCCAACGTATCAAAAGCGCGGTATAAAGCATAAGTCAGATCCTGTGATCCGCCAATAACAATCGGGATAATGCCTGATTTCAACAATTTTGCAATGACTTTGTGTGTTGCAAAATAAGTGTCTTCAAGTGAACTTCCAGACAATATATCACCAAGGTCAGCAATCGAAACATGCCAGTTTCCCGGATATAATGAATAAAATGCTTTTCTGATTTCCGTCAGATTAACCTCAGCATCGTTTCCGGAACCGCGGTTTTCCAGAACGCCGATTATCGCGATCTTGACCTGATTCATATCAGGAAAATTCTTATCAGAATGAAAAACGACTTTGCTTCCCAAATGCTGTGAAGACAAATCTTTTACAAAATCAATAATCTCTGATTCTACCGGTGCCAGAAAATCAAATTCCATTTCTTATTTCTTTTTTACGGTTGCTGGTTTCTTTTTCGCTGTAGTTTTAGCGGCTGGCTTTTTAGCAGCTACTTTCTTTGCCGGCGTTTTCTTCGCGATCATTTCTTTAACTTCTTCCAACGTTAATTTGGCCGCGTCAACATCTTTGCTGAGTTCGATCTTGATCTTTCCTTTAGTAATCACCGATCTTCCCCAACGCGCTTTCTCCACCAAAATGCCTTCATCTTCCCAATTGTGCAGCACTTTGTCTATGTTTTTTTGGAGTTTGTCTTCGATCAATTCTTCAATATCGGATTGCGATAAGCTATCAAAATTGTATTTTTTGCTGACGTTGATAAATACAGCGTTCCATTTGATAAACGGCCCAAAACGGCCTACGCCTTTCTGAACGGGTTCATTTTTATAATGGGCGATCGGCGCGTCGGCTTTTGCTTTTTCGTCGATCAGCTCCTGTGCTCTTACTAAAGTTACGTCCAAAGGTTCTTCACCTTTCGGAAGCGAAATAAACGCCGTTCCAAAACGAATGTACGGGCCAAATCTTCCAATGCTAACCTCAACTTCTTCGCCTTGATACGTTCCCAAATTTTTCGGAAGCAAAAATAAATTCAATGCTTCTTCCAAAGTAATATTTCCAATATTTTGTTCCGGACGCAAACTTGCAAAGATCTTATCTTCATCGTCCGGCTCACCAATTTGTGCCATCGGGCCGAATTTACCTAAACGAACGCTGACTTGCCTTCCGGTTTTAGGGTCTTTTCCTAAAATCCGTTCCCCGCTTTCGCGCTCGGCGTTGGCTTCAACTTCTTTTACGTTCGGATGAAAATGGCTGTAAAATTCCTGCATCATGTGCGCCCAGTTCACATTTCCTTCGGCAATTTCGTCAAAATCCTGCTCCACTTTTGCGGTAAAATTGTAGTCTAATATATTTTCAAAATTCTTTACAAGGAAATCGGTTACGATGGTTCCGATATCTGTTGGCACCAATTTTCCTTTATCCGATCCTGTATTTTCTTTCAATATTTTTTCGTCAAGTTTCCCCGATTTTAAAGTCAGCTGCGTATAATTGCGCTCCTGCCCTTCCAAGTTTCCTTTCTCAACATAATTCCTGTTGATGATCGTAGAAATCGTCGGTGCATAAGTTGACGGACGCCCAATTCCAAGTTCTTCGAGCTTCTTAACCAATGCCGCTTCGGTATATCTTGCCGACGGACGCGAATATCTTTCCGTCGCCGTAATGTAATGGTTTTGCAATTTCTCGCTGACTTTCATCGCCGGAAGCATGCCTTCCTGTTCTTCTTCCTCGTCGTCGTGGCCTTCAAGATATACTTTTAAGAAACCTTCAAAAAGCAATACTTCTCCAGTTGCAGTAAACAATTCATTGTGGTTATTGGCCTGGATTTTCACGTTCGTACGTTCCAATTCAGCGTCGCTCATTTGCGAAGCCAAAGTTCTTTTCCAGATCAGGTCGTACAAACGCGCCTGATCGCGGTCGATATTCACTGTATGCCTTGACATATCCGTCGGACGGATCGCTTCGTGCGCTTCCTGTGCGCCTTTGCTTTTGGTTGTAAATGTTCTGGGTTTCGAAAATTCCTTTCCGTAAGAATGGATGATTTCTGCCTGGGCCGCATTCATTGCTTCGCCAGACAAATTCACGCTGTCGGTTCTCATGTAAGTAATGAGTCCGGCTTCGTATAAACGCTGGGCCAATTGCATCGTAATTCCAACGGGAAGATACAATTTACGCGCGGCTTCCTGTTGCAAAGTCGAAGTAGTAAACGGTGCCGCAGGTGATTTTTTGGTCGGTTTTGTTTCAAGGTCCGATACCTTATATATAGAACCGATATTTTTCTGAAGAAAATCTTCGGCTTCTTTTTTCGTACTGAAATTCTTTGGAAGTTTGGCTTTGAAGGTTTTACCGGCTTCGTTCGCAAATTCGGCAACAACCGAATAAGAAGCAACGGCATTAAAATTCTGGATTTCGCGTTCTCTTTCGACAATCAAACGCACCGAAACAGATTGCACGCGTCCGGCTGACAATCCGCCTTTGATTTTTCTCCACAACACCGGCGACAATTCGTAACCCACCAAACGGTCTAAAACACGCCTCGCCTGTTGCGCATTGACTAAATTGTAATTGATTTCCCTTGGATTGTCGATCGCTTTTAAAATTGCGCTTTTGGTAATTTCATGAAAAACGATCCTTTTGGTTTTGGCTTTATCCAATTTTAATTCTTCCGCCAAGTGCCACGAAATGGCTTCTCCTTCGCGGTCCTCATCACTTGCGAGCCAAACCATATCGGCATTTTTTGCAAGGGTTTTGAGTTTGCTGACCAATGCTTTTTTGTCGGGTGAAACTTCATATTTGGGCTTGAAGCCGTTTTCGACATCGACCCCAATTTCCTTCGACGGAAGATCGGCGATATGCCCATAACTGGACTCGACCTGATAATCACTTCCGAGGAATTTCTCTATAGTTTTTGCCTTTGCAGGCGACTCGACGATCACTAAATTCTTTGCCATAACCCTTTTTGTTTGGCGCAAAAGTATGTGATTTTTTTAAATATTGTTTTTTTTTATTTTTATCGGATGGAATTTTGGGTTTGAAAACATTGATTTTATACCTATTTATATATGCCAATATTTTAATGAACCATTAGGAATTAAGTTCATGAAGCTTTCGTAAATCTTAATGAACTTAATTTCTTAATGGTTTAAAAAAAATCTCATTATCATCAAATATTACTTTTGGATGAAAATGCCCTAGCCCCGATTGTAGCAGAAATCCTTTTTGCGCAGTGCAACGGAGTGAAAAGATTGGAGCGAAAAGCGGGAATTAGCTCCTGATAAAAACTTTGTTAAACATCGACTGCCATCTTGTCAGATTTATCTAAATAAACTTATCTTTGCGTTCTGAATTTTATCTGCGAAAGCACCCTATGGAAAAGATTATTGAAGAAAGTAAACAGGGAGAAAGCCTGGTTCTCGATCAAAAACCCGAAAACAAAAAGAAACTTTTTATAGAAAGCTACGGCTGTGCGATGAATTTTTCGGACAGTGAAGTCGTGGCTTCGATCCTTGCCGAAGGCGGTTATAATACCACAAATATTTTAGAAGAGGCCGATCTGGTTTTGGTCAATACGTGTTCCATTCGCGACAAAGCCGAACAAACCGTTCGCAAAAGACTCGAAAAATACAACGCGGTAAAACGCACGGTAAACCCGAAAATGAAAGTTGGCGTGCTAGGCTGCATGGCCGAACGTTTGAAAAGCCAGTTCCTTGAACAGGAAAAAATCGTCGATCTTGTGGTTGGCCCAGATGCTTATAAAGATCTTCCGAATTTATTGCGCGAAGTCGAAGCCGGAAACGACGCGATCAATGTGATTTTATCGAAAGAAGAAACCTACGGAGACATTGCGCCGGTGCGATTGATGAGCAATGGCATTACCGCTTTTGTGTCGATTACGCGCGGTTGCGACAACATGTGCACCTTTTGCGTGGTTCCTTTTACACGCGGGCGCGAACGCAGCCGTGAACCGCAAAGCATCATGGACGAAATTAAAAACCTGTGGGAAAACGGATTTAAGGAAATTACGCTTTTGGGACAAAATGTCGACAGTTATTTGTGGTACGGCGGCGGATTGAAGAAAGATTTCATCAATGCTTCGGAAATGGCGAAAGTGACTGCGGTTGGTTTTGATCATTTATTGGAAATGGTGGCCGTGGCGTATCCAAAAATGCGCATTCGTTTTTCTACTTCTAATCCGCAGGACATGCATGAAAGCGTATTGCACGTCATTGCGAAATATCCGAACATCTGCAAACACATCCATTTACCTGTGCAATCCGGAAGTGACCGCATTTTGAAAGCGATGAACCGCTTGCACACGCGTGCAGAATACAAAACATTGATCGACAATATCCGGAGTATTATTCCCGAAGTCGAAATTACACAGGATATGATTGCAGGTTTTCCAACGGAAACGGAAGTAGACCACAACGATACGTTGAGTTTGATGGAACACGTAAAATACAACTTTGGTTATATGTATGCGTATTCTGAACGTCCGGGAACATTGGCCGGACGCAAAATGGAAGATGACGTTCCGGAAACTACAAAACTGCGCCGCTTGCAAGAAATTGTTGATCTGCAAAGAAAACACAGCGGCGAAAGAACGAATGCTTACATTGGGAAAACCGTTGAAGTATTGATTGAAAAAGCTTCTAAAAAGTCTGAAAATGATTTGTCAGGAAGGAATTCGCAAAGCATGGTGGTGGTTTTTCCGAGGGAAAATTATAAAGTAGGCGAATTTGTGAATGTGAAAATTACGAGTTGCACCAGTGGCACTTTGATTGGGGAAGCCGTTGGATACAGCGATATGAATTAATAATTAACAATGAATAATTAATAATTAGGATTGCCGACAACGCAATTATTAATTATTAATTATTAACTATACATTGACCAAATGGAAAGCGTACAAGCCATAAAACAGCGATTTGAAATCATTGGGAACGACCCGAAACTGAACCGTGCGATAGAAAAAGCGATTCAGGTTGCGCCAACGGATATTTCGGTGCTCGTCATCGGCGAAAGCGGTGTTGGAAAAGAAAGTATTCCTAAAATCATTCACTCGTTATCGCATCGAAAACACGGAAAATACATTGCTGTAAACTGCGGTGCGATTCCCGAGGGAACGATTGACAGCGAATTGTTCGGGCATGAAAAAGGCGCTTTTACCGGCGCAACTAACACGCGCGAAGGTTATTTTGAAGTTGCCAGCGGCGGAACAATTTTCCTGGACGAAGTGGGCGAATTGCCTTTAACAACGCAGGTTCGTTTGCTGCGCGTTTTGGAAAATGGCGAATTTATTAAAGTGGGTTCGAGTCAGGTTCAAAAAACCGATGTCCGGATTGTGGCTGCGACCAATGTGAATTTGTTCGATGCGATTGAAAAAGGAAAATTCCGTGAAGATCTGTATTATAGATTGAGTACCGTTGACATTATGCTGCCGCCGTTGCGCGAACGAAAAGACGACATTCATTTATTGTTCAGAAAGTTTG
Source organism: Flavobacterium noncentrifugens (assembly GCF_900100375.1). GTDB lineage: Bacteria > Bacteroidota > Bacteroidia > Flavobacteriales > Flavobacteriaceae > Flavobacterium > Flavobacterium noncentrifugens. The sequence continues at coordinate 143,988 of NZ_FNEZ01000001.1, forward strand.
CTGCCGATTTCGCGCACAAATATAAAATGCCGCCATTGAAACTCGATGACCATGCAATTTCATTATTACAGAAATTTCGCTGGAGCGGAAATATACGCCAGTTGCGAAATGTAGCCGAGCAATTATCGGTTTTGGAAACCAGCCGCGACATTTCAGCTGCGACATTGCAAACGTATCTTCCTGTGGAAGGCAGCAATCTGCCATCGGTCATCGGAAAAAAGAACGACAGCGATTTTTCGACCGAAAGGGAAATTTTATACAAAGTGCTTTTTGACATGAAAAGCGATTTGAATGATCTCAAGAAATTAACGCTGGAGCTGATGAAAAACGGTGCCTCGAAAGTGCAGGAAACCAATCCGAACCTGATCCAGAAAATTTACGGCTCGCATCCCGAAGACAGCGAGATCGACTTTGAGGAACAAGATGAAATGTCGGTAATTCCGGTACACAATGCTGCAATCACAACGCTTCCAGCTAAAAAGGAAGAAGACAATTATGCATTTGCCGAAACGATCGAGGAAGAAGAAACTTTGCGGCTCGAACAGAAAGAAATTGAAATGATCAAAAAATCATTGGAAAAAAATAAAGGAAAAAGGAAGGCTGCCGCAGACGAACTCGGGATTTCTGAACGGACTTTGTATAGAAAGATCAAGCAGTTTGACTTGTAAATTTACCTTCTTTCCAATAAAAACGATACTTTTGTCTCTGATGAAAAAAATAGCTTACACAATTTCGATACTGGTTTTGCTGACATTCAACAGCTGTTCGGTGTATAATTTTACCGGAACCGGAAAAATCGACGCCAAAACATTCCAAGTCAATTATTTCCTGAACAATGCTGCTTTGGTTGAACCTGGGATCGACCGGACCTTTACTTTGGAATTGCAGGATCTGATCCAGAACCAAACGAATCTAAACCTTGTAAGCACCGGCGGGGATTTGGTTTACGAAGGAGAAATTGTAGATTACCGGACGTCGCCAATGACTGCAACTGCAGATCAGCGCGCTTTGCAGAACAGGTTAACGATCAGGATCAACGTCAGGTTTACCAATAAAAATAAAGAAGCCGATAACTTCGAGAAGCCATTTACTTTTTTCTATGATTATGACGGCGACCAATTGCCTGTTGGCGCACAATTGTCAACTGCACTTGATGTGATTTTTGAACGCATCACACAGGACATTTTCAATGAATCGCTTGCAAAATGGTAATTTTTTGAGTTGATTTGCCAGTACAATACTTTATAAATATATTTTGAACGTAACTGAATTTACCTATTTGATGAACAAACCCGATGCTGTCAACGACAAGCATACTGCGGTATTGGAGAAAATCGTACAGGAATTTCCTTATTTTCAAAGTGCCCGGGCCTTGTATTTAAAAGGACTTTACAACCAGAATAGTTTTAAATACAACCACGTTTTAAAAGTTACTGCAGCGCATACGGTTGACAGGAGCGTGTTGTTTGATTTTATTTCTTCGGATAATTTCATTGCCGTCCAAAAAGAATTGTATGACCAGAAATTGGCCGAGATCCTGAATATTATCGTTAAAGACAGCGAAATCGTAATTCCGCAACAAAAGCCTGAGCCAAAACCAAATACGCTCGAGCAATCGATTCTGACATCCATAAAAGAAGCAACTCCAGATACTGAAATAGTCGTTGTTGCCGAGATTCCCGAGCCTGCAATCGAAGAAGTTTTTTCAGAAGATACAATTGCATACGAACCGCAGGCAACTGAAGAAGCGCAAAACCTCGAAATTGGAAAACCGCTGCCTTTTACACGTAGCGAAAAACACTCTTTCCAGGAATGGCTGCAATTGTCGAAAGTGAAGCCGATTGACCGAGAAACCGAAACTGCAGCACAAACCACCAATTCCTCTGAAGAAGATTCAGAGAAACAAAAAAAAAACCAGCTAATTGATCGTTTCATTGAAGCCAGCCCGAAAATCCCGCCGGTAAAACACGACGCACCGCTGCCGCAAAGCATCATCTTTGAACCCAGCAAAGCCGACAATTCTTACCTGATGACCGAGACTTTAGCGCGGGTTTACCTCGAACAAAAGAAATATCAGAAAGCAATTCAGGCATATCAAATATTAATTTTGAAATATCCGGAAAAAAGTAGTTTCTTTGCAGACCGAATTTTAGATATCAAGAATTTACAACAAAATAATAAGTAACAATGACCACATTTTCAATTTTTTTAGTTTTAATAACTATTGTTTGTTTTCTTTTAATCGTAGTAATTATGGTTCAGAATCCTAAAGGAGGCGGCTTGTCTTCTTCTATCGGCGGATCACAAATGCTTGGAGGCGTTCAGAAAACAACAGATTTCCTAGACAAAAGCACCTGGGCTTTGGGAACGATCCTGATTGTCCTGATCCTTTTGTCAAGCTTGAGCTTCACAGGAACGTTAAGCGACAACGATTCGAAAATCATTGACAATGTAAATAAAGAAGCAGCACCAGCACCAAAAACGGCTACTCCTGCTGCACCCACAACAGAAAAACCTGCGGCTGCAACAACAGAACCGGCTGCAACTCCTGCTCCGCAACCAGCGAAATAATTTTATTAAAATACATTAAAAATGCCGGCTTCTGCTGGCATTTTTTTATCCTGCAAATTTGTCAGCATTGGCTGAACTGGCATAATTTCTGAAAAACCCGGAGCACGTTAAAATTAATCACAATATAAAAACAATATCATTATGGCTTTAAACATTAAACCGCTTTCAGACCGCGTTCTCATTGAGCCTGTTGCTGCTGAAACCCAGACTGCCTCAGGCATTTTTATTCCTGACACTGCGAAAGAGAAACCACAAAAAGGAACTGTCGTAGCCGTAGGAAACGGAAACAAAGACCACGACATGACCGTAAAAGTGGGTGACAGCGTTTTATACGGAAAGTATGCTGGAACCGAACTGAAGCTGGAAGGAAAAGATTACCTGATCATGCGAGAAGACGATATTCTTGCAGTCATCTAATCAAATAAAAATTAAAAAATTCAACAAAAAATGGCAAAAGATATAAAATTCGACATTGAAGCACGCGACGGTTTGAAACGCGGCGTAGATGCATTGGCAAATGCAGTAAAAGTAACCCTTGGCCCAAAAGGCCGCAACGTAATTATCGGGAAAGCTTTCGGAGGACCGAACGTGACCAAAGATGGTGTTACCGTTGCAAAAGAAATTGAACTCAAAGACCCGTTGGAAAATATGGGTGCCCAAATGGTGAAAGAAGTCGCTTCTAAAACCAATGATCTGGCCGGAGACGGAACTACAACTGCAACCGTTTTAGCACAAGCCATCGTAAAAGAAGGCTTGAAAAATGTAGCTGCTGGAGCGAATCCGATGGATTTGAAACGCGGAATTGACAAAGCGGTTGAAGCGATTGTAGCCGATTTGGCAAAACAGGCGAAAGTAGTCGGAAGCGATTCTGAAAAAATCAAACAAATTGCTTCTATCTCAGCGAACAACGATGAAGTGATTGGCGATTTGATTGCTAAAGCTTTCGGAAAAGTGGGTAAAGAAGGCGTAATTACCGTTGAAGAAGCCAAAGGAACTGACACTTACGTGGATGTTGTAGAAGGCATGCAATTCGACCGTGGTTATTTGTCTCCGTATTTTGTGACAAACCCTGAAAAAATGGAAGCGGAACTTGAAAACCCTTACATTTTATTATACGACAAAAAAGTATCTTCCCTAAAAGAATTGCTTCCGGTTTTAGAGCCAGTCGCACAATCCGGGAAACCATTATTGATCATCGCTGAAGATGTGGATGGTGAAGCATTATCGACATTGGTCGTAAACAAATTGCGCGGTGCACTAAAAATCGCTGCTGTAAAAGCGCCAGGTTTTGGTGACAGAAGAAAAGCGATGCTTGAAGATATCGCAATCTTAACTGGCGGAACCGTAATCTCTGAAGAAAGAGGTTACACACTTGAAGCGGCAACTTTAGAGATGCTTGGAACTGCAAAACGCGTTTCTATCGACAAAGACAACACCACGATTGTTAGCGGTGCTGGTGATGCGGATTTGATTAAAAACCGCGTTGGCCAGATCAAAGGACAAATGGAAACGACGACATCTGACTACGATAAAGAAAAATTACAGGAACGCTTGGCCAAACTGGCTGGCGGTGTAGCCGTACTTTATGTAGGCGCAGCTTCTGAAGTAGAAATGAAAGAGAAAAAAGACCGTGTGGATGATGCTTTGCATGCCACCCGTGCTGCTGTTGAAGAAGGAATCGTTGCCGGTGGTGGCGTGGCCTTACTCAGAGCAAAAGCAGCTTTAAAAGATGTAAAAGCAGACAACGCTGACGAAGCGACCGGAATCCAGATTGTTTCCCGTGCTGTGGAAGCGCCTTTGAGAACAATTGTTGAAAATGCGGGACTGGAAGGTTCTGTCGTAGTGGCAAAAGTATCTGAGGGTTCTGGAGATTTTGGTTACAATGCCAAAACCGATGAATATGTTGACATGCTTGCAGCCGGAATCATCGACCCGAAAAAAGTAACGCGTGTGGCACTTGAAAATGCCGCTTCTGTTTCGGGAATGATCCTGACAACCGAATGCGCCTTGATCGACATTAAAGAAGAAAGCGCCGGAAACCCAATGGGTGGCGGCATGCCAGGAATGATGTAATAATCATTTATATAAATTTTTAAATGCCCGAATATTATTATTCGGGCATTTTTTTTAACAAAAATTTATATATTAGCAGCTTAATATAAGCCTATATGAAAACCGCTCGATCGCTATTTTTTTTAATTTTTGCTTTCCATTGCACGCTTTGCTTCCCTCAAAATCCACCACCTGAAAATCAGTTAAAATTAGCCGGCGCTATTGCTGATTATTTCAAGCTTGACCGTGAAAACATTCATCTTCATTTAAACAAAACAGCTTATCTGACCAATGAGCAGATTTGGTTTAAAGGTTATATCATAGAAAAAAAGTTCAAGCCTACTTTAAATACTTCGAACGTCTTTATTTCTTTGATCGATTCCAATGGGGAAAAAGTAGCGACCCAGCTTTACTACGCAGAAGGCAATCTTTTTGAAGGCCGCATTAAGCTGAACAAATCGATTCCTTCAGGCAAATACTATCTGCAGGTTTATACCAACTTCATGAATAATTTTTCTGAAGACGAATCGTCGGCATACGAAATTTCAATCTTGAATATTGACGACAAAAATTACAGCACAAATAAAGTTTCGTCTCAATCGATAGCTGTCGGTTTCTTTCCCGAAGGCGGAATTTTACTTGACGGCGCATCGAATACTGTCGGCGTGAAAATTACGGATTGCCTGGGTAATGGGATAGCTGTCAAAAATGCTGAAATCACAGATGCCAAGGGAAATCTGATCACTACGTTTTCAACAGATCAGTTTGGTTATGGAAAGTTCGAAATTTATTCTGCAAATTCCGAAAGCTACACCGCCATGATATTTGCAAACGGAATTAAAATCCTAAAAACGCTTCCTTTACCATCAGCATCAGGCATTACCTTTTCTATCGACAATTATATTTTTCCAGACAAAACGGTTGTAAAAATCCGGACGAATGCAAAAACAATCCCACAAATCAAAAACAAGAATTATACTTTGGTTTTACAGCAAAATGAAGCGACAACATTTGCAGGATTTTCGTTTAAAGAAAATGAAACCGAACACAAACTTATAATTCCGAGTTCTGAACTTAACAGCGGCATCAATACCGTTTATCTGTTGGATGAAAAATACCATAAAATTGCAGAACGGCTCATTTTCAAACCGCTTTCTCCGGCAAACGATGCCCCTTTGGCAATTGCATCAGTCAGAAGTGATTCGATTAAAATTTCAGGGGTTTCAAAAATTCCATTTGGAAACTTTAGCATTTCTGTCGTGCCTGCTGAAACAGATTCAGAAAACAATCTTAAAACCATTCAGGCAGGATTGGTATTTGACAATTATCTGGACAAGCCAATTTCAAATTCCTTTTATTACCTGATAGATTTTACCCGAAAAAAACATTACGAGCTTGATAATTTCCTGCTGAGCCAAAAATCCAAATACCAATGGGATGCCATAATCGGAAATGCGCCACAGGCCAAATTTGAATCTGATGCCGGGCTTGGTGTAAAAGGAATTGTAAACACTGACGATTCAAAAGGAAAAATCTTCAAGATCAATATGAATTCGCTGGGATTGGGCTTAAATGAATTTACATCGTTGAATGACAAGCGGGAATTTCAGTTTGAACATTTGCTCGCCATCGATTCTACCAAAATCTACTTTGTTGCAAAGGACAAAAACGGGAAAGAGCTCGACCATAAAATTGTTTACCAATTGCAAAACAACAATAGAAAATTCATAAAATCATTTATTCCTGAAAAACAATGCAGCGAAAATTTAGTGATTGAAAAGAAAACTATGCCTTTGCCGAAATTCGACAATGCGATTATGCTTGACAGCATCAACGTTATTGCAAAAAAGAACAAATTGGTAAATCAAAACCGGCTTGGAAACATTATGGCAAGGGGTTTTAAAATTTCTGAAAAAGACGCCAATTCCTATTCGGGTGTATTACAATTCATCGCACGTAACGGATTTATTGTCAGTCAGGTTGACGGGTCAGTGTCCATTACCACCAATAGAATGAATGCCGCAACCGGTTTTGCGACCACTACGACCCTATCGCAAAACAAAAGAAGAATTACGACAACAGAAATTTACAATACCCGACCAAAAACAAATCAGGCAGCGGTTTTTCTGGATGACATGTACATCCAAAATCTTGACTTTTTGCAGGATTACAGCTTAAGCTTGGTTGATGAAATTTATTTGAACCGAAATGGAAACGACATTTCTATGTATGGAACCAGCGGAATCATAAAAATTTACACAAAGAAAAGCTATGGAATCTACAACAACAACATTTCAAATAAATCACCGGTATTAATTGTAAAGAATGGTTTCCAACGTTTTCTTCCGTACGAAAACCCAAAATACGACAACATGCGTGATGAAGGATTTCAGAAATTTGGAACAATCGACTGGAAGCCTTTTGTAACTACAGATGAAAATGGAAATTTCAACTTTTCGATTCCTAATTTCTATCAGAAGTCGGTCAAAATCATTATTGAAGGCATGTCTGCCGATGGTGAAATGATCTCTGAAATCAGGACTTTAAATATTCCGTAAATAAAAAATCCGAAGCGCAAACTTCGGATTTTTATTTATTTCTGGTCTTCTTTTTTTTCTGATTCGTGGTGATCGGGCAATATTTCAGCCGGAAGCTTTTTGGCAAATTTTAAGATTACCGGAGAAAGTGTCAAAACGACCAATCCGATGATGATCAATTCGATGTGTTCTTTTAAATCGATTTGATAGTTGTTCAGCAAAAATCCGTAAAGGTAATGCCCCGCAAAAATCAAGCTGAACGACCATAGGAACGAACTTATAATATTGTAAAACATGAATTTCTTTTTGTCCATCGCAACAATTCCCGCAACGATTGGCGCAAATGTCCGAATAATCGGAAGAAAACGGGCAAAGATAATCGCGCGCCCACCGTGTTTTTCAAAGAAATCTTTAGACTGGATCAGGTATTTTTTCTTAAACCAGAAACTGTCCTGTTTGTTGTATAAATAGTAACCGCTTTTTGATCCGAACCAGTAACCCACCATATTCCCCACAATTCCTGCAAGCGCTATAAAACTCGATAATAGCAATACATTTAAAAAATCAGAACCTATAAAAAATATATTTTCGATGAGTTCCCGGTTGTAAATTCCGGCAAGGAACAACAAACTGTCGCCTGGCAAAAAGAATCCGGCAAACAATCCGGTTTCGGCAAATACAATAAATAAAACGATATAAATCCCCACTTTCACGCCATCAATATCAAAATGGATGTAGAAAAGCGGATCGATCAGGTTCTTCCAGTCAAAGTCACTCATGCGGTGTTTTTTAGGCTAATAATTAGTGCGTGAAAGTAAGAATAAATTACTTTAACCGCAATTTATTGCCTTATTTTTAAGGTTATTTTACAGATATCAAAATCCCGTCAGCATTAATATTGCCATGATGATCATGATGCCATTTTCGATTAAAGTCGCTTGGGTCATTGGAAGTTTCAAAGCCGTTCCAAGGCATGCGCATTGAATGGCTTTATGGCTCGACAATACTTTTATAACGCCAATTGTCGTAATTCCGAGAACTATTAATGTCGCGTATAAAGCAACATCCACTTCATAACGCAGCAAAAACATCAGCCCCAGCACTGTTTCTATAAACGGATAAACGACCGCATAAACCGGGACTTTTTTCGCCAGTGGATCGTACATCCGAAATGAATCTGGGAAACCTTTAAGATCAAGCATTTTGAAAAAGCTGAAAACGATGTAAAACAGTCCCATAAAATCGAGCATAAACCCAACCGAATTGAATGCCGCCCTGTTTAATAAAACCGCACCGACAGTAATGTATCCGATGATCAAAAACAACGGAAACAATTGTTGCATTTCTGATTTTTCTTCAGTTTCCATCGGCATCAGCAGCAAATCGTTTTTTTCGTAAATTTTATACTTTTCTCCCAAAGCATTCTGAAAAGCGCCTGTCGAAATATGCGTTTTCATCTCAATTTCAGCTTCTGCTTTTTCGAGATCTACCGTTGCCTTGACGACTCCGGGAATCCGGCCAAGCTTGTCCTCTACCCCAACCCGGCAACCATTGCAGGTCATTCCGGTTACATTATAAGTATGTTTCATTTTCTATCGTATTGGCAGCAGCTGTGCAGTTTGGCATACGTTTCATCCGATGCTTTGGCTTCTTCGGTATCATGTCCTACATTCGCAACTGCTTTTTTTACAGCGGCCAATGATGTTTTTTCTTCGTTCACGATCAGGTTCAGTTTGTGGGTTTCAACATCCCAATTTGCCGATTTAACGCCGTCAACGCTATAAGCCGCTTTCTCGATCCGCTTTTTGCATTGCTCGCAATTGCCGTTTACTTCAACCGTATATTTGGCATTCTTATTTTTCTTTTCCTGTGCTTGCGCCGACATTCCAATGATGGCAACAAGAATGATGATAATATTTTTCATTATTAACTATTAATTATTATTTGAACTATTTGATTTTAAACCGCAATCCTGCATAATACATCTGTCCGAAAACCGGCGCATAGACAATCGAGGAATCGAAATTGGGTCCAAACGGATTGGAACTTCCCAAAATCGCTTTTTCCTGTGTATAATTCCCGATGTTTTCCCCGCCGATGTACATTTCAAAAATAGATGAAAAGGTTCGGGTAATTTGCGCATTAAACAAAGAAAATGACGGCGAATATTCCGGGAATCGTTCTGAAACCGGATTTGATGCCATATTCGGAAGTTTTTGTTGTCCCATCCAATTGTAAGTCACATCAAATTTCCATTGCTGGCCAAGATCCAAAATATGTGTTTTGAATTCGAGATTTGCAAAAAAACGGTGCTTTGCCTGCAACGGCCTTTCGGAAGTTCCGCTTAAATAATCAGTTTGGATGTCGTAATATTTATAAGCAGTCCGCAGGTTTAAATGCGTCATTGGCTCATAATTGAATTCGGCCTGCAAACTGTTGGCAAACGATTTTCCGTTCAGATTGTAAAACAAAGCCTGTTGCGGCGGCGCATACAAATCGACAACCACCTGATTATTGAAATCGGTTCTATAAAAATCAAAACCGGCATCGGCACTTTTCCCGAAAATTTTAAAACCCTGTGAAAAACTGAGGCCGTAATTCCATGCGATTTCAGGATCGAGCCCGTAAATTTTCCCGCCGGAACTTAAAATATCAAATGCCCTTGAACTCGCAAAAAGTTGCTGGTTTTCGGCAAAAATATTCGCCAAACGTTTTCCGCGTCCTGCAGAAGCGCGAATCACGCCTTTTTCCCACGGATTGTATCGGATGTGCAATCTTGGTGTAACAAAAGTGCCGAGGCGGTTGTGGTTGTCAATTCTTCCGCCTGCGATCAGACTAAAGTTGTCCGAATTGTCATACGTATATTCGAAAAAAGCGCCAACCGAATTGTCAATGCGGTCAAAATTGCCATTAATATTCGGAACGCCAACCAATTCGTTGTAACGGTCATATGTAAAATTCAATCCGGTCGCGAATTTGTGCATGGTGTTGTTGATGATCGAATTGAAGATCAGGTTCGAATAATAGCTTTGCTGATGAATGTCATATTCGTTCAAGCCAAAATACGAATCCTGTTTGTGGCTGTTGAACGCATTTTGGAAACCGATGCTTTGAAACGGCATATCGGGAAAAACATAACCGAGTTTTGCCGATACATCCAAACGCTGCGTATTGATTTCAGAACCCCAGGAATTCGTGGTGCCGTGGTCGCGGTTTTTATCAAAATCGACCTGCCCGGTTTGCTTTTCATCATCCATATACCTGAAATTGATAAAACTGACCCAGCCTTTTTTGGCATCGGTATATTGCCAGCGGTTCATGACATTGGTTTGGCGCGCCAGCGGATTGTCGAGGAAACCATCATTGTTCATGTCGTTTTTTGACAGCCGTAAATTGTTGTGCAGAAAAAAACTCGTCGCCCATTTATCCGAAACTTTGACATTTGTATGGACATTCGCTTCAAAGCGCGACCCGCTATCTCCATAAACATTTAAGAAAAACGGAATGTCATTCGCTGGTTTGATCAGTTCGGTATTGATCTGACCCGAAATGCTTTCGTAACCGTTTACAACCGATCCTGCGCCTTTCGTGATTTGGATGCTTTCGACCCAGGTTCCGGGTGTAAACGTGAGTCCGTAAGCCTGTGAAGCACCACGTACCGACGGGATATTCTCTTCGGTGATCATTAAATACGGACTCGTCAATCCAAGCATTTTGATTTGTTTCGTTCCTGTTAATGCATCCGAAAAATTGACATCGATTGACGGATTGGTTTCGAAGCTTTCGGCAAGGTTGCAACACGCGGCTTTGAGCAATTCGTGGCTCGTCATCGTCGTTGTATTTGCCGTAACGGTGTAGGATTTTTTGAGGCTTTTGCGTGTAGATTCGACTTTGACAGCTTTCAGCGTATCTTGCGCTACAGCATCAAAACCCAGAAACAACAGCAAAAGCACTGTGAGGTATTTGTACATAAATTTGATTTTAATATTTTGAAAGTCGGTGCACTTTGTCAAATATTAAAATCAGGCGTAAAAGGTATATTGGCTGTACAGCTTGTATAAGGGCGGCGCATTCGCATCGCAATAATAAGTCGGGATTGGGCTGTTTTGAACCGTTGGCACGGATGTAAAAACGATTGGTTTCCAGTTTTCAAATACAAAAGGCGCATCAATCTGGAAGGAAAAAACTTTAACGGTAACTTCCGATTTTTTATCGATTTTGACGATTTTGTCCTTGCAACAGCTTTTGGAAGTTGTGGCTTTTGGCGCGCAACAGGATTTTTCCGAAGGCATTTCCTTTACAACATCCGAAGCATCCACAGGGTAAACCGATGAAATCCCTGCGATGTTTCCGCCACAATAATGCACATTGAACGCAAGACCGACATTGGAAACCAATATCAGAAAAGCCAGAAACAAACTTGTGCCTTTTGTAAACTTCATGCGGCAAATTTATTCAAAAAAGCAAAGCGGGAATCCTTATGAAATGTTATTTTTTGGAAACGGTTTTCTGATAGTAAAATGCAGGCAGAAACAAGAGCAGGAAAATCGGCTGGATCAAAAAACGTCGGATATAAAACAGCATCATTTTATTTTCTTCCCCTGAAAAAATCAGCACTGCAAAAAATAATGCGATCAGGATTCCGAAGAACAACGCATACAATATGGCCGAGAATTTCGTCAGCTCCAAATCCTTAAATGCAATGTAGATAATGCCGAGTGAAAAAAAAGTGTTCAGCGTATACCGGTAAAACAGCCCAGCAAGAAGCTTGAGATGATCGATCTCCGGCAACGGCCATTTCACAAAATCCATTTTAAAATAATGCAGGAACGGATCGTAGAAAAGCACATTTTCAAACGCGCGCACGAATACCAGCGCACAAATGAACATTGACGCAAACAGGATTTTAACTTTATGTTTAAACAGTCTTTCTGGCATATAAAGAGAATTTATTAACCCAAATGATCCATAAAATAAATACGACGCCGTAAATGCACAGCGGAAAAAACACATCGTGAAGCAAACGCTGCTGCGCCGGATAATAATAAAGCAAATAGGACAACAGCGCGATCCGCCAGACATTAAGCATGTAAATCAGCATGCTTCCAAAGAGCGCAAACAGGATTGTATGCCGCAATTTTCCCGTAAAAGCCACAACAAATGCAACAAATAGAATAATAACGCTTACCGCATTACAGCCTTCGATAATGCGCGCAAGATACTTACCATTATAAATAATTTTAAAACTGGCTTCTTCTGGATGCGGAATGATAGAAGCATTGGCATTAAAAAAATGAAGCAATTCCTGGGTTTGATACGATACCATTTTTGTGATCGTATCGACTTCATAGGCCGCGCTGTCAAACCGGCTCAGGTAAAACTGGTACACAAAAGTCAGCAGCAAATATGCCAGCAGGAACTTTCCAAGGAATAAAAGAAACGGTTTGTATTTTGTGAAGTAATTTTTCAAAAGGGCATTTTTAACAAATTTATGTAATTTTAGGTTCGGTTATTAAATACTTTTGTATAAAAAATAAGCCATGACATTCCAGGAATTAGAGATCAAAGTGCAGGACATTTTGCACCACAAAAATATTTTGCGCGATGAAAAACTGTTGCAGATCTGCCATTTGCTGCGCGACAACATCGACTATTACGACTGGGTCGGGTTCTATTTCAGAAACGGCGACAAAGAAGAATTATTGCTCGGGCCTTATGCAGGCGAACCTACAGATCACACTGTGATTCCATTCGGGAAAGGCATTTGTGGCCAGGTTGCGGTGTCGAATAAAAATTTTGTCGTGCCCGATGTTTCGGCCCAGGACAATTACATCGCGTGTTCGATCACGGTAAAATCGGAAATTGTGGTTCCCATGTTTGTGAATGGTGAAAATATTGGTCAAATTGACATTGACTCAAATGTAAAAGATCCATTTACTGAAAATGACGAGCGTTTTTTGGAGTTTGTGAATGCAGAAATTGCAAAATTGTTTTAGGAGCTGATTCCCGCTTTCCGCCTTTATCTTTTTCGCCTTCGTTCCTCAGTCAAAAAAGGATACCGGCTGCAATCGCGGCTAGGGCATTTTCATCCACAATGAAATTTTTCAAAAACATCGGTTAACGGTTTCCAAAAAACTTGCATTTCCAAAAAATAAATTTACCTTTGCACACGAATTGGAAAAACTCCCATTCATACATAATAATCATTTAAATAATATTAGCATGTACTTAACTAAAGAAGTAAAGGAACAAATTTTTGCAAAACACGGAGGTGCTGCAGCCAACACAGGTTCTGCTGAAGGGCAAATCGCATTATTCACACACAGAATTTCGCACCTTACAGAGCACTTGAAAAAAAATCGCCACGATTACAACACAGAGCGTTCACTCGTTTTGTTAGTAGGTAAAAGAAGATCGCTACTTGACTACCTCAAGAAAAAAGAGATCAACAGATACCGTGAGATTATCAAAGAATTGAATATCAGAAAATAATTCAATATTTAAAGAGGTGCGAACGCGCCTCTTTTTTTTTATAGCATTTAAGATTATTTAGGATTCTGAGAATCAGGATCGGCTTACAGGAAAAAAGTTTGGTTTTTCATTGGGTTTTAGGCAATAACTACGCAACAACAACACAACTAAGACCCATTGTTTAACTAAGAGAATTAAATTTTATGATTCCACAATTATTTGTAGAAAGCATCGATTTAGGTGATGGCAGAAACATCACAATCGAGACAGGACGTTTGGCGAAACAAGCCGACGGTTCTGTGGTAGTAAGAATTGGAAAAACGGTGATTTTAGGCACCGTTGTTTCCGCAAGAAAAGCAAGTCCGGGGATCGATTTTTTACCGTTAACGGTAGATTACCGCGAGAAATTTGCAGCAGCAGGCCGTTTCCCAGGAGGTTTCTTCAAAAGAGAAGCACGCCCGAGCGACAACGAAGTATTAACGATGAGATTGGTAGACCGCGTTTTGCGTCCGCTTTTCCCAAGCGATTACCACGCTGAAGTGCAAGTAATGATCCAACTAATGTCGCACGATGAAGATGTGATGCCGGATGCATTGGCAGGCTTGGCAGCTTCGGCAGCTTTGGCTTTGTCTGACATTCCGTTTGAAACGTTGATTTCAGAAGCTCGCGTTGGAAGAATTGACGGAAAATTCATCATCAATCCATCACGCGCCCAATTGGAATTGTCGGATATCGACATGATGATTGGTGCTTCAACCGATTCTATCGCGATGGTGGAAGGCGAAATGAAAGAAATTTCAGAAGCTGAAATGGTTGAAGCGATCAAATTCGCACACGGACACATCAAAAACCAAATTGCGGCACAAGAACGTTTGCAAGCTGCTTTTGGCAAAAAAGAAGTGCGTACTTACGATCAGGAAAGAACAGACGAAACTATTCATGCGAAAGTGAGAGCTGCGGCATACGATAAAATTTACGCGATTGCGAGCAAAGGTTCTGCGAAACACGAACGTTCTGCTTCATTTGACGCTGTAAAAGAAGAAGTGAAAGCTTTGTTTACCGATGAAGAATTGCTCGAAAACGGCGATCTTGTTTCGAAATATTTTAAAGATGTCAATAAAGAAGCCGTTCGCAACGTAACCTTAGACCTAGGAACACGTTTGGACGGAAGAAAAACAACTGAGATCAGACCAATCTGGTGTGAAGTTGATTATTTGCCATCAGTTCACGGTTCTGCATTGTTTACGCGTGGAGAAACACAGGCACTGGCTACAGCGACTTTAGGAACTTCAAGAGAAGCAAACCAAATCGACTCACCATCTGAACAAGGAGAAGAAAAATTCTACTTACACTATAATTTCCCACCGTTTTCTACAGGGGAAGCACGTCCGTTAAGAGGAACTTCACGTAGAGAAGTTGGTCACGGAAACTTGGCACAACGTGCATTGAAAAACATGATTCCTGCTGAAAATCCGTACACAATTCGTGTGGTTTCTGAAGTATTGGAATCAAATGGTTCATCTTCGATGGCGACAGTTTGCGCCGGAACTTTGGCTTTGATGGACGCTGGTGTTCAAATGATCCGCCCGGTTTCAGGAATTGCAATGGGATTGATTACCGATGGTGATCGTTTCGCAGTATTGTCTGATATCTTGGGTGATGAAGATCACTTGGGTGACATGGACTTTAAAGTAACCGGAACTTCTGAAGGAATTACGGCTTGTCAAATGGACATCAAGATCGACGGATTGAAATACGAAATCATGGAGCAGGCTTTAGCCCAGGCTCGTGATGGCCGTTTGCACATCCTTGGAAAACTCGTTGAAACATTGGCTACACCAAGAACGGATGTAAAAGCGCACGCTCCGAAAATCATCATGAGAACCATTCCTGGTGCTTTCATTGGTGCACTTATCGGGCCTGGAGGAAAAGTGATCCAGGAATTGCAAAAAGCGACCGGAACTACGATCGTGATCAACGAAGTGAACGAAGAAGGTGTTGTAGAAATCCTTGGAACAGATCCGGACGGAATCGCAGCAGTATTGGCGAAAATCGACTCATTGATTTTTAAACCTGTAGTGGGCGAAACGTACGATGTGAAAGTGATCAAAATGCTTGACTTTGGTGCCGTTGTAGAATATTTACAAGCGCCGGGTGCAGAAGTATTGCTTCATGTATCTGAACTGGATTGGGCACGTACGGAAAATGTTTCTGACGTAGTTAATATGGGTGACGAATTCCAGGTGAAATACCTCGGGATCGATCCAAAAACCAGAAAAGAAAAAGTATCGAGAAAAGCGTTGATGCCAAGGCCTCCGAGAGACGAAAATGCTCCAAGGGAAGATCGTGGCCCGCGTCCTGAAAGACGTGATGACCGTGGTCCTAGAAGAGACGACCGTCGCGATGATAGAGGCCCGCGTCCTGAAAGACGTGACGACAGAGCGCCTCGTGCTGAAAATGACGAAAATAAAGACAAGCCGCAAGACTAATTTTTTTTCAAAAATAACCAAACCCCGACAGCAATGCCGGGGTTTTTTTATTGCTTTTTGATGTGTTAAAGTGGTGCCCACAAAAAAAGATTGCCTTTTTATATGTAAGAATTTCTCTATCTTTAGAAAATTTAACGAACCTGCATTTTGAAGACTAACCTGCAAAGCGACCTCCAATGAAATCAAAAAACTTAAATTTTTTTAGTTGTATGCTGCTGCTGACAGCCTGCAATTTTTACCATTGTTACAGCCAGGAACAAGCTTTGCAAAATCTTTACAATGCATTTGACAGTACAATAGGTTATCAGAATCTTGGGATCAATAACGGCACGATCCACATCAATAATGACCGTTCAGACAATAAAACAAACCGCTACTATTTAAAAGATTCCTATTTACCAGGCATTGCGGTTTACGATGGGCAGGTTTACCGCGAAAGCAAATTAAAATACGATCTTTCGAAAGATATATTGATCGTTAAAGTATATGGAGAATCAAACAATACCGGCATAGAACTGATCCCCGAAAAAACAGCCGGATTTGAAATCGACGCAAAAAAGTTTGTGAATTTAAGTTATGGAACACCAAAGTTGCCTGCGTTTATCTCCGGCTTCTATGAGGTTGTAACCGGTACTCCAGAGCTGCAATTTTACATAAAACACCATAAAGAACATTTAGAATCCATTAACGATCGTGGCAAATTCACCAATTATCAAACGCAAAATTCATTTGTTGTGTGCTACAAAAATGAATACCGCCTGATCAACTCACAAAGCGATTTCACCAGGGTCTTTCCCGATTACCTGAAAGAAATAGACAATTTTTATCAGATTAACCGTGAAGACAAAAGAAAAGATCCAACACAATTTATGCGGAATTTGCTGATTTACACAGGAAGCCTGCTTGCAAAAGACTACAAACAATGAAGAAATTATTATTCTTGTTTTTGCTGGTTTTCGGATCGGCATTTGCCCAGCAAAACGACAAAACCATAACGGTTGCTTTTTCAGATAGCGACCGCGTTACCGCAATACAAACCATCGAAAAAGCCTGTGGCTGCCGGTTTTATTTTGATCCCGAATGGCTGCAGAAAGATGCATCTAAAATCTCAGGCGATTTTAAAAATGCGGTATTGAAAGACGTGCTTGAAAGCGTTTTCAACAACACTACGATCAATTATTTAATCGATGGCGACAAAGTGATCCTGACCAACAACAGCATTATTTATGACCGTTTGCCCGAGGGATTTTTTGGTTCGGATGTACAAAAAGATTCGGGTGAACCGGTCGAAAAACCAGTCTTCCAACAGCAATTCGATTCCATCGGAAAATCTGTAAAGAACAGCAATCCGGTAGCATTCATCGGAAAAGAAAGCAAAAAAACACCTCAAAAAACCTATACTTTATCTGGTTACATCAAAGACAGCAAAACAGGCGAAAGCGTTCCAAACCTGAACGTCAGGGCGCGCGGAAGCAACAGCAGCACAACAACCGACAAAGAAGGTTTTTATAGCCTGCAGCTGCCCACGGGAATGAATACGATCGAAACCGAATCGGTGAACCATAAAAAAATCACCCGTAAAATTGTCGTTTACAGCAACGGCAATCTCGATTTTGATGTCGAGGAAAGAATCCACCAACTTGAACAAGTCAACATCAAAAGCCGGAAAAATCAGGCAATCAGGACAGCAGTCACCGGCGTAACGACCATAGATGCGGAAGGCATAAAAAACATCCCGTTGATTTTTGGCGAACGTGACATCCTTAGGGTTGCGACCTCATTACCTGGGATAAAAACTGCCGGCGAAGGTTCTGCAGGTTTCAACGTCCGCGGCGGCAAGGAAGACCAGAACCTGTTTCTGCTTGACAATGCCTTGTTGTACAATCCTGCGCATTTTTTCGGATTTTTCTCAGCACTGAATCCATACACCACAAAAAAAGTTGACATTTACAAAGGAAGCATTCCGGCGGAATTTGGCGGCAGGTTGTCGTCTGTTTTCGACATTACGACAAAAAATGGCGACTTTGATAAATTTATGGGCGAAGGCGGAATCGGGCCGGTAACTTCAAACATCAGCCTGAGCACACCAATCGTAAAGGGAAAATCGAGTTTGCTTTTTGGCGGGCGCGCCACTTATTCGGGCTGGATCTTGAAACAGCTTGACGACGAATCGCTCAAAAACAGCAATGCAGAATTTTATGACGGCATTATCAAATATGCCCATAAAATCAACGATAACAATTCGATTGAAGCAACAGCTTATTACAGCCATGACGCGTTCAGCATCAGTTCTGATTCGATATATAAATACAGCAACAGGCTGCTTTCAGTGAAATGGGAACACGTTTTTAACGAAAAAAACAAAGGCGCGCTAATCCTTACCAACACCGAATATAAATTCGGCATCGATTACCAGACTACCGGACTGAATTCATTTGATTTTGGTTATAAAATCAACGAAACCCAGGCGGCCATCAAGATGAATTACCAATTCGATAAAAAGCATAAAATCACCTACGGGCTTTCGGCAAAAGGATATGGCATCCATCCGGGTGACCTGAGGCCGCAAAATCCTGAATCGCTGTTGGTTCCGGTGACCATAGAGAAAGAAAAAGCGCTGGAATCGGCGGTTTATATTGCTGACAGTTTTAAAGTGAATGAAAAGTTGCTTGTTGATATTGGCCTGCGTTATTCCTATTATGCAGCATTGGGCGCTGCCCAACAACGCATTTATGCAAACGCACAGCCCATCAACGACGGATCGGTTACCGGAATCAAAGTATTCAAAAACAATGAAGTCATCAAATCATATGGCGGTTTTGAACCAAGGGTAGCCGCGCGCTATTTCCTTGCCGAAGATTTTTCGGTCAAAGCCGGATATGACAAAACATACCAATACATTCATTTGCTTTCGAGCAACACCACACAGGCACCAACAGACAATTGGAAATTATCCGACCTTAATGTAAAACCGCAAAGCGCACAGCAGTTTTCAGTTGGATTGTACAAAAACCTAAGCGACGATAAGTATGAACTGAGCATTGAAGGATATTACAAAAAGTCTAAAAACATCTTGGATTATAAAGTTGGTGCCGAGTTGCAGCTGAATCAAAACGTAGAAACGGAATTGCTTCAGGGCGAAGGAAAAGCTTATGGCGTGGAGTTTCTGCTCAAAAAACAAATCGGAAGGCTCAACGGCTGGCTGGGTTATACTTATTCTCGTACTTTTATCAAACTGGACAGTAAGTTTAGTGAAGAACTCGTTAATAACGGAAAGTATTTTGCAGCCAATTTTGACAAGCCTCATGATGTAAGTGCCGTATTGAATTACAAAATCACCAAACGGTACAGCGTTTCAACAAATTTTGTGTATCAAACCGGACGACCGATCACCTACCCGATTGGGAAATATGTGTATGGCAATGCCGAATATACGTTGTACAGCGACCGGAATAAATTTCGCATTCCCGATTACTACCGCATGGACATTGGGCTGAACATCGAAGGCAGCCATAAGATTAAAAAGCTGGCGCACAGTTTCTGGAACATTTCCGTTTATAACGTTTTGGGCAGGAATAATCCGTATTCTGTTTATTTTGTAACCAATGACGGAAAGATCAAAGCTTACAAAACGTCTATTTTCTCAGTTCCGGTGCCCACAATCACTTACAATTTTAAATTTTAGAAAAAATGAAAAGCGCAATTTTAAAAAACACCGTCTTTTTGATTTTCCTGAGCCAGGTTTTTTCGGGCTGCACCGAACCTTATGCTTTACAAACCAATACTTTTGACGACATGCTCGTTGTCGAGGCAACAATCACAAATGAAATGAAACAGCAACAGGTAAAACTCACGCGTACCTTTCGTTTTGAAGACAGTGCGCCACAAATCGAAACCGGCGCAAATGTGTATGTTACCGATGAGGAAAATCACAGCTATGAATTCGATGAAAATAACGGTGTGTATCTTTCGAGAGAAGCTTTTCAGGCGATTCCGGGAAAAGTATACCGACTGAACATCACGACCAGCGACGGAAAATCTTATAATTCTTCTTCAGAAACATTAACCACGGCAAACCAAATTCAGGATGTTTCTGTAAAAGTCGCTACAAAAGATGGGCAAAGAGGCGTTCAGATCAATGTAAAAACTTTTGACCCTACAAATTCTTCCAAATATTACCGTTACGAATACGATGAAACGTATAAAATCATTGCTCCGAAATGGGCGAACTTGAATGCTGTTTTACTTCCACCTACTGCTCCCGGCGAACATGAAGGCATTGCGTTGGTGCCCAGAAATCCGGATACTCAGATATGCTACAGCACAAAATCTTCTAATGACATTCTGCAGACCACAACTACAGATTTATCTGAAGACAGAACCGATTTCATGATCAGGTTCATCAGTTCTGAGGATTATATCATTTCGCACCGCTACAGTATTTTAGTTCGCCAATATGTTCAAAACCTTGCGTCATATGAATTTTACAAAACGCTTAAGGAACTTTCTGGTGCGGGCAGCGTATTATCGCAAAACCAACCTGGCTTTTTTTATGGAAATATAAAATCCACAAACAATCCTGATGAAAAGGTCATTGGCTTTTTTGAAGTGGCCTCAGTGGCTTCAAAACGGATTTTCTTTAATTATGCCGATTTATTTCCAGGCGAGGAATTGCCGCCTTATTATGTGCAATGCGACAATGTCAAGTTTTTATATTGTTTCGAACCTATCGATCCTGAATGCAGAGGTGCCACGCTTATCACCAATATTCGCTACAACTGGCTGGTTTATTACTCAGGATCGATGCCGAGTTATACTTTCGTCCCGCCACCTTGCGGCGATTGCACGCTTTTTTCGTCTAACGTAATACCGCCATTTTGGGAATGAAAAAATACATTTTCCTGCTTTTCTCAATCGTTTTAAATCTTGGTGTACAGGCACAACAAACACAGATTTTAAACAGTAGCGATACCGCTGAACGGATTTTTATTGCGGCAAATGCCACTTCGTTCATTTCCGGAGAAACTTTGTACTGCAAATTATTTTGCATCAATCCTGTAGAATATATAAACAGCAAGATCAGCAATATTGCTTATGTAGAACTGATCGGCAGCAATAAAAAAACCGTCGTCAGGCAAAAATTCTACCTGCAGGACGGCACTGCGGATGGATCGATATTTATCCCGGCAACATTTGAAAGCGGCAATTACAAGTTAATCGCTTATACCCAATGGATGCTTAACGAATCTGCAACAAATTTTTATCAGATGGACATTACGGTAATCAATCCATTTGCAGTGATAAAAAACCCGCTGAATCCCGCATCGGAAAAACCCGCTAGTACCGCACAGGTTGCTGTGGAAAAAAATGCGATTCAAATCAAAACCGATAAAAAAACGTATGCCGCTCGGGAAAAGGCAATTATAAACATTACAGCTCCTGAAGGACATTTCATGGCCAGCATTAGAAAAATCGACGGCATTTTACAAAAAAAACAAACCATCGCATCAGAATTTCACAATGCCATTTCAGCCAATAACACGGCAACCATAAAGTCTGGCAGGCCGCTTCCCGAACTTCGTGGGGAATTGGTCACCGGCCATATCACTTCCAAAAATTTAGATGTCAAAAATAAAACGGTCGCGCTGACCATACGCGAAAAATCATTTGAATTCAAATTGGTTAAAACCGATGCTGCCGGAAAATTTACTTTCATGCTCGATCATCAGCCGTTAAATCCGGAAGCAGTCATACAGGTTTTTGAAGACAACAGAAGTGATTTTACTGTCGTTTTGGACGAACTTCAGCATCCTGATTTGTCGCAATTGAATTTTCCTGCCGGATTGAATATTTCAGCATCCGACAAAGAATCTATCGAACAAAGATCCATCGCAGCACAAATTGAAAATGCTTATTACAATCGTAAAAAAGACAGCCTTCAGGCACAGATAGTAACGCCTACATTTTACAATTCGTTCGAAAAAGAATATATTTTGGATGACTACACGCGATTTCCAACGGTGCGTGAAACCATTACCGAAATCCTTAAAGAAGTGGATTATTCAAAAAATAGGAAAGGCTATACGGTATTTTTAAGGAACTATACCTCTGAAATTGATGTTTACGGCCCACCATTAATCTTGATCGACGGTTTGCCGGTACAAGACCTAAATGAGTTGTTTGATTTTCCGGCCAATGACATCAAAAAAGTGGGCATCATCAATAACGGTTACATTTATGGACCAAAAACATTTAGCGGCGTCATTAGTTTCGTTACAAAAAACAACGATTATGAACCCAAAATAAATGCCGGATACATTTCCAAAACAACTCTTTTACGGCCGCTGCGTCAAAAAATTTACTACAATCCCGATTACTCAGGCGATAATAAATCAATCCGCATTCCTGATTACCGGCAGCAGCTGCTCTGGATTCCGGATTTAAAAACAGAACATCAGGAAGAAACTCTAAGCTGTTATACTTCCGATGTAACAGGAACTTTTGAGATTACAATAGAAGGAATTACAAATGGCGGGGAAGCATATTTTGCAACAAAAACTTTTGAAGTAAAATAATTGTAAAAAATTCAGCTGCCTGAGGCAACCTTTTATTTTTTTTATGACTATTGAATATAACACATAAAAAAAAATTAAAATGGCAACCTTAAATTCCTTCCGTTTTTTGATGTTTGCAATGCTTATTTTCACGGCCACCGGATGCAATTCTGATTTTGATGATAAATTATCACCGAATAACCAGGAAGTACAAACCGGGGAAATCATCGACAAGCAGGATGCACTATTCCATCTGATCAACCAGGTGACAACCGAAAGCGACAATGCTTTAGAAGAAATTGTCTGCATTGATTTTGTATATCCTGTTTCACTGCAGATTTATGATTCGCAGTTGCGTGTCGTAGGATTGAAAATCGTAAACAGCGATCTTGATTTCAGCACTTTTCTTGGCCAGCTTCCAGAAGAAAATTCGCTTAGCATCAGTTATCCGATCGTAACGCAATTGGCTGACAACACCACTTTTTCTGTCAACAACAACGCCGAATTAAAACTGGCTATTGAAAGTTGTTCACGCGAAGATATCGTCACTTATTATACAGGACTATTTGGCGGTCATGGCGATAGCCTGCAAAAATGTGTCTGGAAAATTCCATACGATACAAACGCCGACAACAAATATACTGGTGGTGTTTTTGAAACCAATGGTGACGGCACGTTGAAGTTTACTTTTAAAAACGAAACATATAACGGCACCTGGAATTTTCTTTTTGTAAATGATGAATTCCACATCAATATCAATCTCGAAGGCATTTCCGAAGTCGCAACAGATTGGAATATCGATCGCGCAGTGATTTACACCGGCAGCGAAATCATAATTCAGCATGGTACAAAAAATTATATCATGCGGCAATTTTGTGAAACAGCACTGACTTATCATATTGGAGATGTTGGCCCGGCAGACGGAATCGTTTTTTATGACAAAGGTTTTTACAGCCTCGGATGGCGTTACATGGAAGTTTCTGCAACAGATACCGGATTTTTTGAATGGGGTTGCCAAAATTCCGATATCTTAGGATCCGAAAGTACCGATATTGGAAACGGGCTTTACAACAGTGCGGCAATCGTAAATTTTCATGACAACCTTACCAATTATTATTTTAATCCTTCGGTTTGCAATGTTTTAAACAACGGAACCGTTGCAGCACAAAAAGCAGTTCTCGAAGATGCAGCACATTATGACGATTGGTTCTTGCCGACTTTAGGCGAACTTCAATTGGTATACACGAATGTTCATTTGGCCGGACTTGGGAATTTTGCCGATACGTTATATTGGACGGCTACCCAAACCGATGCAACACAGGCAAAAACGATTAATTTTACAACTGGAGAAACGGTTTCTACATCAAAAATTCCGGTATCTAATATTGTAAATACACGGGCTGTCCGCTATTTCTAATCTGTTAAACAATCTCTTTTGGATCTAAATCAGCTTATAAAAGGATGCATCAGGCAAAACCGAAAGGCGCAGGAAGAATTATACCAGTTGTATAAAAAACCGCTCTTTTCGCTTTGCCTGAAGTATTGCGCGAATGAGGCTGAAGCCGAAGATAATTTGCATAATGCTTTTATTGAAATCTTTACAAATATCCACAAATTCAGCAATATTGGATCATTTGAAGGCTGGATGAAGCGCATTACGATCAACAAAGCGGTCAGCAGTTACAAAAAGTCGTTTCAGTTGCTTCCGATTAAAGACGATCATTTTGACGATACGACAGTTTCAGAAACCGAAATGCACCTGCCACTTGAAATCATCTTAAACATGATCCAGCAATTGCCAAATCAATACCGATTGGTTTTCTGCCTGTACGAGCTTGATGATTATTCGCATCAGGAAATTGCCGCGATGCTGTCGATTTCCGAAAACACCTCAAAATCCAATCTTCACAGGGCAAAAGCATTGCTGAAAGAAAAAATAAGATCTAAAAATTCATTCCCAAATTACAATTCAGGACATGGAAAATAAAAAAGACATCGGGCAGGCTTTTAAAGACCGGCTAAACGAACTTGAAACGGCACCAAAAGATGCGATCTGGCAGTCAATTGATCGCGATTTGGATAAAAAAAGAAAACGAAGAATTGCATTTTTTTTGATGTCAGGCGCTACAGCGTTTTTCATTTTAGTGTGCTCCATTTGGCTCTTGAAAGGGAATCAAAAGCCAGAAGTATCACCTGCATTTCAAAATGAAAGCCACCTCATTTCGACTGAAAATACCGTTCAGAATCCTGAAACTGATACCGTTTTTAAAAACAAAATCCTTCGAAAGTCTCAAAGTACTACATCTAAAAAACTTGTAAACTCGACTGAAGAAGTCGATGAATATGAAATTGTAACGCGTTATAAAATCTACGTAAAAAAGACTAAAAACATAATACTTTCTAAAAAAATTGTTTGGCCAAATTCTAAAAAAACCGAAAAAGAAAACAATAAAAAAGCTTTACCGGCATTTTCGAAAGCATCCAAAAGCAAAATTCAGAAAAACAAAAAAACCGGTTCTTCAAAGCTTTTTTTAAAATCAGGAAAATTCAAATCCCATTCAGGGAAAAACATTAAAAATGGCAAACATCAAAAATTGGCAAACAGTAAAAAAAATCGTGTGCAATCGGCAAAATCGAAAGAAAAAATCGCGCCAAATAACACTCAGAATGACAAAGAATTAACCTCAGAAATTCCAAAGCAAATTGAAGAAACAGTTTCAGAAATACTTCAGCAAACTGCCCTTGATTCTGCGTGTGTCGAAACTACAGATACCGTTTCAAAAAAGAAAAAGCGAATTTTAAAAGAACGCCCGGAGGCAAAACCACAACAAGAAGAAAACAACGACCAAGTTTTCATATCGGTTTATGTCGGGCCTGAATATTACAACACCTTGTCTAAATCGTCACCACTTCTTAAAAACGGAATTAATTTCGACAAAAAAGGCAGCATCAATTTAAATTATGGCATGTATGTGAGAGGCATGTATAATGAAAAATTAGGCCTTCGGTTCGGGATTGTAAAAACAGACACCAAGTTTACGACTACCATTCAAAACGACACTGGTTCAGCATGGGCTTTATCAAACACTTCAATCCAGGATTTTAACATTAACGAAGACACTTTCAAAAATTACTTTTCAGAATCTGAAAAAATTGACCTCATACAAAAAGTAAATTATCTCGAGTTTCCGCTTGAAGCCTACTATGTCATTCAGGATGAAAATAAAATCGGAATGGACGGTTTTGCTGGCTTCAGCACCTATTTCCTAACACAGAACAAAGTATTTGCTGCATCGTCAAGCCAAAGTTCGATTGAAATCGGGGAAGCTAAGAACATGAAAAAAGTGGGCTTCAGCCTAAATGTAGGCCTTATACTCCATTACAAACTCAACGACAGCCTCAGGCTCGAAGCCATGCCTTTCTTAAAATATCAGGTTAAATCTGCCGATGGTTTTAGTCCGCTGATGGTTTCACTACAAGCAGGATTGAGTTATAAATTGTAATATCAAATTGGGTTAGTTGAGCAAATCCGGTTCGTTTTTTGAGCCGGATTTGCTGTTTAAAAAAATTTTTTACTATTTTGTAACTTTTCGCCAACACTTTACGTAAAAGCCTTGTACACTTTAAAAAAAAGGAGACAAAAACAATATGAGACAACTTAAAATTACCAAGCAGGTAACCAACAGGGAAACTGCTTCATTAGACAAATATCTGCAAGAAATTGGAAAAGTTGACCTTATTACCGCTGACGAAGAGGTAGAATTAGCACAAAAAATCAAAGCCGGAGACCAGAAAGCACTCGAAAAATTGACAAAAGCCAATTTACGTTTCGTGGTTTCAGTAGCAAAACAATACCAAAACCAAGGATTAACACTTCCCGATTTAATTAATGAAGGAAATTTAGGTTTGATCAAAGCTGCACAACGTTTTGATGAAACACGTGGTTTCAAATTCATTTCATATGCTGTTTGGTGGATCCGACAGTCGATTTTACAGGCTTTGGCAGAACAATCGCGTATCGTTCGTCTTCCTTTGAATAAAATTGGTTCGATCAACAAGATCAACAAAATGTATGCTTTATTAGAGCAATCCAACGAGCGTCCGCCTTCTGCAGAAGAAATTGCAAAGGAATTGGACATGACTGTGAACGATGTAAAAGAGTCCATGAAAAACTCTGGACGTCACCTGTCAATGGACGCGCCTTTAGTTGAAGGAGAAGATTCCAACCTTTACGATGTATTGCGTTCGGGAGAATCTCCAAATCCTGACCGTGAACTGATCCACGAATCTTTGCGTACAGAGATCGAACGTTCTTTAGAAACCTTAACGCCAAGAGAAGCAGATGTTGTTCGTTTGTATTTCGGACTCGGCGATCAGCATCCGATGACACTTGAAGAAATCGGCGAAACATTCGACCTGACAAGAGAACGCGTACGCCAGATCAAGGAAAAAGCAATCCGAAGATTGAAACACACTTCAAGAAGTAAAATCCTTAAAACTTACTTAGGATAAGAATATAAATCGGTTAAAATTTTTAAAATTCATTTTAAATCTCTTAATTTACCGCAACAACAGTCTGATTAACTGTTCGTTTTTTGATTGATGATTGAAACTCCGGCTGATTACCGGAGTTTTGTTTTTTTATACCTGAAGCCCGATGGGCTTCCTCCTTTTAATTTCAAATCCTTCGGGTCAGGCTATCCGCTGCAATCTTTTTCGTTCCTCAAAAGGATTTCCGCTGCTATCCTTAACGCGAAAAATACCTTACAGCCATTGGTAAAACCGAATATTAAAAAGACATTCTCCTCTTAATATCAAATTTCTTTTAATTTTACTTCGTTAGTTCGACTCGTTCGTGTCAAATCTAACGCGAACAACCTCAAATCAAAAAACAATTTAAAAAATTACCATTAAGAAATTAAGGTTCATTAAGCCTTAACTTTTCTTAATTCCTTAATGGTGAAAAAATCTCAATATAGCCCATGTTGAACATTCAAAAAATAATGGAATGCTTATATTTGTACATCAACCCGATTTAATGTTGAATATTGATTAACGAACACTGAACTTCGAAGAATAAAACAATGAAAAACACCCTAATCGCCCCATCCATACTCGCCGCCGATTTCGCCAACCTGCAGCGCGACATCGAAATGATCAACAACAGCGAAGCCGACTGGTTTCACATCGACATCATGGACGGCGTATTCGTTCCCAACATTTCGTTCGGGATGCCGGTGCTTGAAGCGATCACCAAACACACCAAAAAACCCATCGATGTCCATTTAATGATCATCGACCCTGACCGTTACATCAAAACTTTCGCAGATTTGGGTGCCAATCATTTAACCGTGCATTACGAAGCCTGTACGCACCTGCATAGAACGCTTCAGGCAATTAAAGCCGAAGGCATGCTTGCCGGAGTGGCAATTAATCCCCATACAAACGTGATGTTGTTGGAAGATGTTATCAAAAACATTGACATTGTCTGCATGATGAGCGTCAATCCCGGATTCGGCGGACAATCGTTCATCGAACACACGTATGCCAAAATCAAACAGCTCAAGGAAATCATCACCAGAAACGGCGCGTCAACACTAATCGAAATCGACGGCGGCGTCACCTCTAAAAATGCCGCACAACTTGTAGAAGCCGGAGCTGATGTGCTTGTAGCCGGGAATTTCGTCTTCAAATCTGAAAATCCAACCCAAACGATCATCGATTTAAAGAAAACCGCAAGTCTACAAGCCTAAGTTCAAATCGTCAAACATTGATTTTTGCGCAGGCTGCTTTGTGGGAATCGGAAGTGATAAATTTAAATATGCATTCAGGTTTTTAATGAAATGCTCGGCAAGCAAAGGCGATTCGAGTTCGGTGTTCTGATGTACAAAGAAATACAACTTTTGCAAACCTTCACTACGCCATTTTTCAATCCGTGCAACCCAATCGTCCAGCCTTTGAATATCTGAAGGATGATTGGCGCCAACATACCTCACAAATGCCACCGGGCTGGTCAACCGCATGTGCAGCATATCGCGGCGTCCGGCAGTGTCCACAATGATATTTGCCATTTGGTGTTTTTCTAGCAAATCGCAATAGTCCTGCGATACTTTTTCATTGCTGAACCATTCGGCATTGCGCACTTCTACGCCAAGCGGAATGCCTTTCGGGAATTCCTCCAGGACAATTTTTAAGCGTTCATAATCTTTCGGCGCAAAATTATCGTGCAACTGCAAAAAAGCCATTCCGAGTTTATCTTCAAAATTGCTGATCGCGTTGCAGAAATTCTCAACCGGTTCTGTAACATTGATGAGCCTTTTAAAATGGCTGATCGTATTGGTAAGTTTCGGAAAAAACTTAAAATCTTGCGGCGTTTTATCGCGCCAGGTTAAAATTTGCTGCCAGCCAGGCATGCCGTAAAAAGTGGCGTTGAGTTCGATCGAATTGAATTGCGTCGAATAATAGGCCAATTCGTCTTTCGTTCCTCTCGGATAAAAACCTTTGAGTTCCGTCCGGTTCCATTTGGCACAACCTACCGAAGCTTCAAGCGGTGCAGCGTTTTTATATATTTGAAGAATTTTTTTGGTTTGCGGAGCGTCGGGCGGAAGCGTAAAATCTATAGCGCCCGGATCTGTTACTTTTCCGAATTGCATGTTGCTTTTTTATACAAGGTAGGAAAGTTTGATTGATTTTAATCTGCAATTCCAGATTTTATGAGGTCAGACAGTAGTAGTATTTTTACCCAAATCGGTCGGATTAAATCCGAACTTTTTCCGAAAGGCAAATGAGAAATGCGAAAGGTCTTCAAAACCCAGATCAAGGTAAATGTCGGTTGCTTTCTGATGTTTTTTACTAATTCTAAAATGTGCTTCTTCAAGGCGTTTTTTTACAAGCCAGCGGTTTGGCGTATCGTTGAATATCCCGACAAAATCGCGTTTGAACGCAGACAGGCTTCTTCCGGTTAAAAAAGCAAAACGTTTCAGGCTGACATTAAATTTAAAATTCCGATTCATGAATGACTGCAAATCTATTTTTTCGGGTTTCCCAAAATCAAATAAAACAGCAGCCAGCGGCGGATTGGCGTCTAATAAAATTTTAAGCAATTCAACTCTTTTCACATCAGAAACTGCTTCATCAATTTTGCCTTCGCCTAAGTAAAACGGCACCAATGACTGGATAAATTCCCGTATTTTTTTATCTTTCGGAAGCAAGACAAAAGCTTCCTGCGGTTTTGGCATCTGCAACAATCCAATATATTTTTCTTGAAAAGCTTCAGAAATTTCTCATCAAATATTAGTACCACTTTTACAAAAGAGCCGTGGTTTGACAATTGCTTGTGGTATCGCGCTAGGTGGTTTTTCCGAATCAGGCAACATTCGCCAGAATTCAAGATGTAATGTTGATGTCCGTCATAGCCTTCAATTGTTCCCTTTTCTAAATACAGGAAAAAATGCTCCGGAATAAATTGTTCAGGCGATATTTGCGGCCCAATGTAGCAGGATTTGATTGCTGTTATTCGCATCTTGAAAGTTTTTGCAACTCAAATTTAAGTATTTAACGGATAGAATTTTAAAATGCTTTCGGCGGCAGAAAGAATGGCTTGTTCATTGCTTCGCGGTTTCCATCCAAGTAATGTCCGTGCTTTTTTATTGCTCGCATTTTTATTCTTTCCCAGTTGTGAAACCGCCTGTTTTGCCTGTGGATTAAAAAGCGCCGCAATGCGTACAATCCAATCGGGAAGTACTTTTGTGGATACTTTTTTTGCTTTACTTCCCATTTTTTCTTTGAGTAAAAGTGCGATTTCTGGCAACGTATAAGTTCCGCCAGCCAAAGCAAGAAAACGTTGTCCGGCAGCTTTTGGATTGGTCATGGCAAGAATATGCAAATCGGCGACATCGCGTACATCTACAATTCCCATTGGGATTTTCGGCACCGATTTCATCGAGCCATCGAGTAATTTATGCAGCAATTCATGTCCGCTGGACAAATCCGTGCCAAGCAAAGGCCCGAAAATTCCGGCAGGATTGATAACTGAAAGCTCCAGATTTCCGCCATTGGTTTTAATAAATTCCCAGGCTGCCATTTCGGCCAATACTTTGGATTTTAAGTAAGCATTCAGGTTCTTTTCATTCGGATCTGTCCAGCTTTCTTCTGTGATCAATTCGTTTGGATTTTTATGACTGTAGCCAACAGCGCCAAAATTAGAAGTCATGACGACGCGCGAAACACCTGCTGCTTTTGCTGCTTTTGCCATCGTTGCAATATTCGCAATGCCCGCAACTGTCAACAATACAGCCTACGCCAACAAGATCGCCAACTTTGAACTTGCTTGCATGGTTTCCGATAGCTATTACTTTTCCTAAAATTTCGTATCCTGGAACAATTGGGAACATCGTTCCTCCAAAATCATTTTTAATCTGGTGCAAATCAGAATGGCAGATGCCGCAATACAGGATTTCCATTTCTACATCGTGCGGCTGAACTGCCCTTCGGTTGATGTTCATTTCCTGTAATGGCTGCATTGCCGATGTTGTTCCGTAAGCTTTTACTTGTTTGGTTTCCATGGTGCGTTATTTGTTTAAATTGTTGTAATCTTCATCGGTTACAGGTTGCAGCCATTCGGTTTTGTCTTTATCCAACTCGGGTACAATTGCAATATGCCGCATCAAATTGGTATGTGACGCGCCGTGCCAGTGCAATACATTCTTTGGGATTTTTATCACATCACCTCTCTGGATCAACTGGATTTGTTTGTCTTTTTCCTGATAATAACCTGTTCCTTCTACAATAAACAAAATTTGTCCAGTTGTATGGCTGTGCCAATTGGTTCGCGCTTTGGGTTCAAAAGTTACCGTTGCGATGATCGTATTGTAATTGTCTTCTTTTCCAATGTTGAGATTCACGCTGACATTTCCTGTAAAATTTTCTTTGGGTGCAGGCGATCCTTTTTCTAAATAATTGTCCATTTTTATTGTCTTTTGGTTTGGTTTGCTGATGCCGAGATTTTCATTTTTATGCAATTCCGGATTGTTTATTATTGTTCCGATGAAAGCCGCGATGCTTTTTCGTGAAATTGCCGATCCTGTTTCAGGTTTGCCTTTTGGTGTGAGCGCATAATCGATTTCATTGACATTTGTAAACCAATCCGGCCGTAAAATGGTATAATTGAGACCCGATTTTTCAATGATATCTGCTAGTTTTCTGTACGGAATTAATACAGATTTTAACTGCGTTTCATAAATTCCGATTGAAGCAATTGCAATGATTCTGCTAACCGCCGATTCTTTCATAGCTTTTACGATATTTTCCGACATCGCTTCTAAATTTCCGGCGAGGTTTACATAAACAATGTCCTGCCCTTCGATTGCGGCTTTAAGTTTCGTGTAGTCTAAAACATCTGCTTCAACAATATTACAGCCGTTTGTATGGGCTGAAATCCTGTTTTTGTTTCTTGCCAATAAAGTGAGCTGTACGCCAGATTGTGCTTTTAAATCTTCAATGACATATTTTGCAAGGCTTCCGCTTGCGCCGATAATCAATACTTTTTTCATCTTATTTTCCTACCCGTTTTTGAAGATGTTCCGGATATCTCGCCCCTTGGACTGTAATTTTCGATGCTGCATCTTCAATTTGCTGTAAATCGTTCGGTGTCAATTCAATTGATGCTGCGCCGATATTTTCCTGCAAGCGGTGTAATTTTGTAGTTCCCGGAATCGGGACGATCCACGGTTTTTGTGCCAGCAGCCAGCCCAAAGCAATTTGTGCCGGAGTGGCTTCCTTTTCTGCCGCGATATTTTTCAGCAAATCGACCAATGCTTGATTGGCTTTCCTGTTTTCTTCTGAAAAACGCGGAACGATATTCCGGAAATCGGTGCTGTCAAATTGTGTGTTTTCGTTGATTGCGCCGGTTAAAAAACCTTTTCCAAGCGGACTGAAAGGTACAAATCCGATTCCGAGTTCTTCCAATGTTGGCAGGATTTCATTTTCAGGTTCGCGCCACCACAAGGAATATTCGCTCTGCAATGCTGCAACCGGCTGGATGGCGTGTGCTTTTCGGATGGTTTGCACACTGGCTTCCGACAATCCGAAATGTTTTACTTTGCCTTCCTGAATCAGGTCTTTTACCGTTCCGGCAACATCTTCGATCGGCACGTTTGGATCAACGCGGTGTTGGTAAAACAAATCGATATGATCTGTTTTCAATCTTTTTAATGACGCTTCGGCAACTGCCCTGATATTTTCGGGGCGGCTGTCCATTCCCAGATCAGGTTTGCCTTCTTTAAATCCGAATTTGGTCGCAATGACAACTTCATTACGAAATGGCGCCAATGCTTCGCCCAGCAATTCTTCATTGGCGAACGGCCCGTAAGCTTCGGCTGAATCAAAAAAAGTAACGCCTGCATCGAAAGCTGCGTGTAATAATTTGATCGCCTCTGCTTTATCCGTTGCCGGTCCATATCCGAAACTCAATCCCATACAACCCAAACCCAAGGTTGATACTTCCAATCCGCTGTTGCCTAATAGTTTCTTTTTCATGATCTGAATGTTTAAATTTTTGTATCTGGTTTTCTCCAAATATATTTCTAATGCAAATTTCCGTTCAAAAACCGAGGCCCATGTTATACGGATTACTGCTTCTCTTACCAATATTACTGATTGGCATTTTCAGATGGTTGTTAGTGTGTTGGAATGCCTAAATTTGCATTATAAAACAACAGGTTATGGAAGATATCGTGAGAATTGACAGCGTGGCGCAATACAATAAAATGCGCGGTGTGGAAACTTTGCATCCGTTGATCACGGTTTTGGATTTGTCAAAATCCAAGCCGATGCCCGCGCAAACCTTCAATTTCGGATTGTATGCCGTATATCTGAAAGAGTTGAATTGCGGCGAATTGAAGTATGGCCGAAACCTTTATGATTACCAGGACGGCACATTAGTATTTGTTGCGCCGGGACAAATCATGGGCGTATTGCCGAACGTCAAAACATTCGAACCCAAAGGCTGGGCGATCTTATTTCATCCCGAACTGATCAAAGGAACGCCGCTTGGAAAGCACATTCAGGATTATTCTTTCTTTTCGTATGATGTGAACGAGGCTTTGCACCTTTCGGATAAAGAGCAGCAGATTGTTTTGGATTGCTTCGCGAAGATCCAGTATGAACTGCAGCAGTCGATTGACAAGCACAGCAAGACGCTAATCGCTTCGAATATCGAGTTGTTTTTAAATTACTGCATTCGTTTTTATGACCGGCAGTTTATTACGCGGGACAACAGCAATAAAGGGATTTTAGAGAAATTCGAGCAATTGCTGCATGATTATTTTGCTTCGGACAAACTTCAAAGCATTGGGTTGCCGTCTGTGGCTTATTGTGCGGATGAATTGCATTTGTCGCCGAATTATTTTGGGGATCTGATCAAAAAAGAAACCGGGAAATCGGCTCAGGAATGTATTCAGTCTAAAGTTATTGATGTTGCGAAAGAGCGGATTTTTGATGCTGACAAATCGATCAGCCAGGTCGCGTATGATTTGGGATTTAAATATCCGCAGCATTTTACACGGTTGTTTAAGTTGAAAGTGGGCATGTCGCCGAATGAATATCGGTCTTTGAATTGAAAATAAAAAAGCCTTCAGTAATTTGAAGGCTTTTTGTTAGTGACCGCGAGAGGACTCGAACCTCCATCACCAGAACCGGAATCTGGCATTCTATCCATTGAACTACGCAGCCAATTTATTTAAGATTTATAATTTACGATTTTTGAGCGTAAATCCTGAATCGCATACCGTAAATTTTATGCTAATAATTTCTTTACAATTGTGGAAATGGTTTTTCCTTCTGCCGTACCGCCGAGTTGTGCGCTGGCCAATCCCATCACTTTCCCCATCGAAGCGATTCCGGATGCGCCGGTTTCTGTGATGATTTTGGCAATAATGGCCTCTACTTCGGCATCACTGAGTTGCGCGGGAAGGAATTTTTCGATTACGGCAATCTGCGCCAATTCGGGTTCGGCAAGATCAGGTCGGTTTTGCTCGGTAAAGATGCGCGCGCTTTCTTTACGTGTTTTTACAAGTCGTTGCAGCAATTTGACCTCTTCATCTTCGGAAATTTCTTCTTTTGAACCCGAAGCAGTTTGTGCAAGCAGCAATTCTGATTTAATAGAACGCAGGGATTCGAGTGCTACGGTATCTTTGGCTCTCATGGCGGTTTTGAGTTCGTCCATGATTTGTGTTTGTAAACTCATCTTTTTCTAATTAATAATGAATAATGAATAATTAACAATTGCTCATTAATTACCGATAATGCCCCGCCCCGGATGGTATCGGAAAGCCTTTTTTGGCGAAAACGCCATTTTTTCTAAAGCTGCGAACGCGACCGGAGGAAGCGCTTTGCGGCTTTTTAGAAAAAAGCGTTTTTGCTGAAAAGCTTGAAGCGGACAGCCGGATTAAGGCGTCCAAATTGCTGCTGCGAATTTAATACAAAATTACTGCAATTCCAATAGCCCTGGAGATTACTGTATGCGAGCAGATTGCCGCGCTGCACTCGCAATGACATAAAAAAACCCGAAAATTCAAGAAGATTTCCGGGTTATTGGGATTTGATTTTTTGGATATTATTTGCGCTCCAGCCAGAAATAGTTGTTCCAGCCTTCGATGAGCGTCAATGGATCTGCATTTTTAGTCCGGTCTTGTTTGTCGCTGTAAACGATTTGGCCGCCTTTCATGGCAAACGGGTATATTCTTGGAGTGGCTTCACCGTCAACTTTGACTTTCATGGAATAGTTTCCATCGGCTAAATCGGCAATTTTTAGATAATCCTTGGCTCCGATTAATTTTATTGAAGTCGAAAAATCTTTCCATTCTCCTCTTTCAACTGTTGACGATTGCTTGTTGGCTACCGAAATAAGTTTGGCATCTTTGTACAATTCAGGATACCACATCACTTTTTTAGAAGTGTCACGAGCGTCATTTGGATTTGGCTTGATTTCGGTGTGCATCATGTAAAATCCGAAGATGAAATTGCCTGTCGTTTGCGGCGTTACATAAGCGAATTTTTCCCACGGGCCTTTTGAA
The DNA here is from genome assembly GCF_900100375.1 of Flavobacterium noncentrifugens. Lineage (GTDB taxonomy): Bacteria > Bacteroidota > Bacteroidia > Flavobacteriales > Flavobacteriaceae > Flavobacterium > Flavobacterium noncentrifugens. The sequence continues at coordinate 179,735 of NZ_FNEZ01000001.1, forward strand.
TACCATAAAACATTGCTGGTTGCGTATGGATCGTCGTTGGTTTTTTTGGCCACTTCGAATTCAAATTTGTGGATCATTTTTCCGCCAGCATAAAAATCGATACGGTATTTTCCTTCTTTGTCGAGTTGGATATCAGAGCTGTTACGCTTGTCTTCATAGCTTAGTTGCTTTCCTTCCATGAAGAAATTGGCATCGTCGTATTTGCCGTCTTTCACGAACTGATCGTTGAAGTAAATTTTGGTGTAGGCGACATTGTCGTTTCTGATCATATCGACCGTTTCGCCTGAAGGGGTTTTGTTTGGAACGAAAGTAGCCCTGTAGAAGTTCATTCTTAAATTTCCGTTGTCAGATACTTCTGTTCCGCTTAAAAGTGATAATAAGGTTACGGATGGCGTTTGTGGATACATGTTCCAGTTTAATGCTACCGGTTTTTCAGCTGAAATTGATGCGCCCGAACCTGAACCTGATCCGGACGAATTGCCTGATGCTGCATTGCTAGTTGTGTTTACTGCTGCGTTTTTAGCCGCTCTCTTGAGCATGCCGCCCAATTGTGCTTGTGATGCAGTGGTGATGGCCAAAGCTGCAGCCAATAAAATAATTTTGTTTGTTTGTTTCATTTTTTATTATGGATTTACTTGTTAAAAAATTCGGAACAATATAAGATTTTTATTAAAACCAGAGGTTTTTAAATTAAAAATTATTTGAAAAGTAATTGATTTTTCAACAAGATAATACCAAAAAAATAACCCGGAATTCAAGAAGATTTCCGGGTTATTGCAACAAATTTTGAGTTAGCTAATCTACGTTGTCATGCAGAAAGGAGTTGTTCGAACGCAACTGAATGTCGTCGTTACTGTCCATTCCCAATGAGGTACGCGATTTATTGTTATCGGCTGGTTTACCTGAAATGTCTATTCCGAGTCTTTTGTAAGCAGGCTCTTTTTCAAATTCGTCCATTCTTGATGGATTGTTGTGGAATTTGTAATTGAACTCTTTTAATTTTCTTCTTCTTTCGTCAGCGCGGAATTTCAATGTTTCCTCGATTGACATTTCCATTGGGGAAACTTCTTCAAAAGCTGGTGAGAAATTTGATTGCGGCTGTACTTTCATTGTGATTTTCAACTCTTCCGGAACGGTTTCAACTGGTGTTGCAGTCGCCGCCGGTTTAGAACTTAGCAAGTCGTTTTCAACTTCCATGTATTCTTCGAGTGAATATTTGATGATGCCGTTTTCGTTTAATTCGGTCATTGGAACAACTTGTACCGGCTGGTTTACCGTGATGTTTTTCGTTTCGTTTGACAATTCGAAAAGAATTTTGTTTTCATCAACAACTTGCGTTTCAGGTTTCGCAAGTGGCAAATCGAATGAAAAAGCGACTTGCTCTTCTTCTTTTGCTACGAATGTTGGAACTGCTGGCTTGATTTCTTTGACGTCGAAGAAAGTTGGCTCGTTCACCTCAAAATGTATTTCCCTTTCCGGAGATACAATTTCGAAAGTCACGTCTAAACTTTTAATGAACTCAGAGATCACGATCAATTCGTTTTCGTTGATTTGCGGCTGTGCAAAAAATGGCTCTGCAACGGCGACCGGTTCTTCAACGATGGCTTTTGGCGCCTCGTCTTCAATCAGTTCAAAAACAATTTTCTCTTCTTTATTTATAGAAGATTCAAGGTTTAAATTGAATACTTCAAGATTTTTTTTTGTCAGGTCGTGAACGAATTTCTGATCACCATCCAAAGAATGGATGATTTTTTTCGGTTCGTGTTTTACGATTTCGTTTTGTTGTTCTACATCAAATCCTGTAGCAATAATGGTAACAGCGATCGCATCTCCAAGGGTTTCATCTTCACCAACACCCATAATGATGTTTGCGTTGTGTCCAGCTTCCGATTGGATGTGGTCGTTGATTTCCCCGATTTCGTCAATCGTGATTTCATTTGTACCTGAAACGATAAGCAACAATACGTTTTTGGCACCTGTAATTTTGTTGTCATTCAATAATGGCGAATCGAGTGCAGATACGATCGCTTCTTTTGCACGGTTCTCACCGATGGCCGTTGAAGATCCCATGATCGCTGTTCCGCTGTTTGACAAAACGGTTTTCGCATCTTTTAAATCGATATTCTGCGTGTAGTGGTGTGTGATCACTTCGGCAATTCCGCGTGAAGCCGTAGCCAACACTTCGTCAGCTTTAGAGAAACCGGCTTTAAAACCCAGATTTCCGTAAACTTCACGCAATTTGTTGTTGTTAATCACGATCAATGAATCGACTTGTTTTCTCAAACGGTCAACCCCTTGCAACGCTTGTTCCTGACGCACTTTTCCTTCAAACTGGAACGGAATTGTTACGATTCCGACAGTTAAAATGTCGCGTTCTTTAGCAAGTTGTGCGATTACTGGAGCCGCACCAGTTCCGGTTCCGCCGCCCATTCCGGCAGTGATGAAAACCATTTTAGTATTGGTATCGAGCATTTTTTCAATCTCTGCAATGCTTTCGATCGCAGATTGTTGCCCAACTTCTGGGTTTGCGCCTGCGCCGAGTCCTTCAGTCAAATGCATTCCCAATTGAATTTTATTTGGCACGGAACTATTTTGCAGGGCTTGGGAATCGGTATTACAAACGATGAAATCCACTCCTTTTATTCCCTGCTTAAACATGTGGTTGATTGCGTTGCTTCCGCCGCCGCCGACACCGATTACTTTGATTACATTTGATTGGTTTTTTGGTAAATCAAATGAAATACTTCCAAAATCTGAGTTGCTTGTCATAATATTTGGTTTTTGTTGCTTATTTTGTTGTGGCGTTGGCCTACTCTGCGTTATCTAAAAAATCTTTAATCTTATCTACATACTTGTCGAAGAACGACCTTCTGATCTTGGCTTCGGTCGATTCTGGTTTCGGAATCGTATCCACAGAACGCACGTGAGATTGCGTTTGCGTTGCCGCGTGTGATGCCGTTTCCAATTCTACTACCGGAGCTGGTGTTTCTTCAACAATTTCTACTCTTTCAACAATTCTTTCGCGTTGGAAAGTCACTTTTTCAGGAACGACCGTTGTTTCGAATTTTACGGCGCTCTGTGTTTTATTTTGGATGCTGTTCATTACCAAACCGACCGCTGTTGCGTACAATGGGCTGGAGATTTCCTCATCAGAATTTCCGGCCAAATGCTCGTTCGGATATCCAATCCTCGTGTCCATTCCGGTAATGTATTCCACCAATTGCTTGATGTGTTTCAGGTTGGCGCCGCCGCCGGTCAAAACAATTCCTGCGATCAATTTCTTGCGCGGGTCTTCGTGTCCGTATGCTTTAATCTCTGAAAAAACCTGCTCGATGATTTCCACAACACGTGCGTGGATAATTTTTGAAAGGTTTTTGAGCGAGATTTCTTTTGGCTCTCTTCCGCGTAAGCCCGGAATTGAAACGATTTCGTTGTCTTTATTTTCTCCCGGCCATGCCGATCCGAATTTTACTTTTAATAATTCAGCCTGTTTTTCAATGATCGAACAGCCTTCTTTAATATCGTCTGTAATGACATTTCCACCGAAAGGAATTACAGCCGTATGGCGAATGATGCCATCTTTGAAAATCGCCAAATCGGTCGTTCCGCCACCAATATCGATCAGTGCAACTCCGGCTTCTTTTTCTTCCTGGCTCAACACCGCGTCAGCTGAAGCCAATGGCTCTAAGGTCAAGCCCGACAATTCGATGCCTGAACTTTGGATGCATCTTCCAACATTTCTGATCGATGATGCTTGTCCGACAACCACGTGGAAACTGCTTTCCAAACGTCCGCCGTACATTCCGATCGGTTCTTTAATATCCGATTGCCCGTCTATCTTGAATTCCTGCGGCAATACGTGGATGATTTCTTCGCCCGGAAGCATCGCCAGTTTGTGCACTTGGTTGATCAGCATGTCGATGTCTTTTCCGCCGATTACTTCTTCTGCGTTCCCACGGCTGATGTAATCGCTGTGCTGGATGCTGCGGATGTGCTGTCCGGCAATCCCGACAACCACATCTTTAATTTTGTAACCCGAATTGTTTTCGGCTTCAAGAATCGCTTGCTGGATCGAATGGATCGTTTGCGTAATGTTGTTCACGACGCCACGAGCCACACCAAGGCTTTTGGATTTTCCAACCCCTAAAATTTCCAGTTTTCCGTACTCATTTTTCTTGCCTATCATCGCGACAATTTTGGTTGTCCCAATGTCTAATCCTACTGCAATATTTTCTTTTTCCATAACCTTTTATTTAGTGCACACGACCTGTTGCGTAAACTTCAGATTGATATTTTTATACTTGTACAATGAACTGTCTGTAACGGCCTTTTGAAAAAACGCTTTGTAATTGCTGAATTTCCGTTCGATATTGATCGTTTTGCCGAATTCGATATCGTAATTAAAATCCCTGCTCAGCATTTTTAAGCTGCCACCCGGCAAAATCTGGATGCCAATGATGTCTTTTCTCAAAAACTCATCGTCGTAAACAAACCGCAAAAGCTTGTCCAGATCTGCTTTGTTTTTATTGTTAATTTCTCCCGAAACAAGCGGAACCCTTGCTGTAAATTCGTCCGAAAGCGGCATTTCATCTCCTTGATAGTCAATATAAAAAGAACCGTTTCCGTCGAAAATACGCGCGATGGGCGTTTTTTGTTTTATTACAGCTTTTAAGACACCATCAATACTCACAGAAACCTCAGATTTCTCAATCATCGGGTTATTGTTGATGGTTTTTTCCAACTTGTTCAAATCTACCCCAACTTTTTCAATGGTTTTTGCATCGGTTTTATTTTCTATTAACAATTTATTAACCGATTCTTGTCGGATAAAAGGGCTTGTGTCATCAGTAAAAACGACGACCGATTTTGTCAGTTTTCTGTGTTCATTTCTTTGCGAAGTGAACGAATACAGGAATACTACTAACGCGAACATTAGGATTAATCTGATATTTGTCCAGTTAAAAATTTTCATCTTCTTGTTAATATTTCGTTTTTAATTTTCACTTCGCAATTTGCAATTCTTGATAACTTTTTTTCGCCGATTTTAACCCGCTGAAAATGTGTCTTTTTACAAAAGCGATTCCTTAATCGACTTCACCATTTCGCCGATATCTCCGGCTCCGATCGTAACAATTATTTTTGCATCGCTGGCCTTTATTTTAGTTATTAAATCTTGTTTTGAAACCAGTTTTTTGTTTGGGTTTGTCATTTTATCCATCAGCCATTGCGACGTAATGCCTTCCATTGGAAGTTCGCGGGCCGGATAAATATCCATTAAGATCACTTCACTAAACTGCGACAAACTCTTCGCAAAATCATCGGCAAAATCCTTTGTTCTGCTGAACAAATGCGGCTGGAAAATCGCCAATACTTTTTGATTCGGATACAATTCTGAAACCGCCTGAAAAACCGCATTTATTTCCGTCGGATGATGCGCATAATCATCGATATAAACCAATTCATCGGTCTTTATCTGATACGAAAAACGGCGTTTGATTCCTTTAAATGACATTAAAGCTTTAGCGATGTCTTCAGTTGGGGAACCAAAAGTTTTGGCCATCGCTAAAGCCATTAATGCATTTGTTAAATTGTGGGTTCCGGGCAATCCGAAACGCAAATCTTTAATCGTTTCTGTTGGCGTTTGCACATCAAAAACGTATTGTGAATTTTCGATTCTGATGTTGAATGCTTTAAATTGTGCGTCTTCATTAACCGCGACTGTAATTCCGTTTAACGGCAATCCTTTTGCAATGAATAGTTTATTCGGATCTTCGACTTTTAAAGCAAATTCCTCGAATGATTTTTCGATGGCTGCTGAATCTCCGTAAATATCCAAATGATCGGCGTCCATTGACGTCACGCAGGCGATATCGGGGTGTAAATGCAGAAATGAACGGTCAAATTCGTCTGCTTCAACAACGGTTACGGTTTTGCCGCTTCCGATTAAATTTGAATTGTAATTTTCGACGATTCCGCCAATGAAAGCCGTAACATCAACACCACATTCGTACAAAATATGACCGAGAATGCTTGACGTTGTTGTTTTTCCGTGCGTTCCGGCAACAGCGAAACAAAATGTATCGCGCGTGATAATTCCAAGTACTTCCGCCCTTTTCTTGATGTGGTAATTGCGCTCGAGGAAATAATGCCACTCGCAATGCGTCGCAGGAACCGCAGGCGTGTAAATCACCAATGTATTTTCTACATAATAATCTTTCGGAATCAACGCGATGCTGTCTTCAAAATGAATGTTGATGCCGTCAGCGATGAGTTCATCCGTTAACATCGTTGGCGTTTTATCGTAGCCCGAAACGTTCTTGCCGATATTCTTGAAATACCTGGCGAGTGCGCTCATTCCGATGCCTCCGATGCCGATGAAATAGACGTTATGTATTTGGTTTAAATTCATATTGCTGAGAACCTGCGTTCCTTATTTTATCAATTTTATGATTTCTTCTACGATGTCTTTTGTCGCATTGACTTTTGCTAATTTTTTTATATTTTCCGATAAGCTTTTTTGCAGATTTTCATCTGATAAAAGGTTGTTGAAAATTTTGGTAAATTGGGTGTCCAATTCTACTTCGCGAATCAAAATTGCGCCGTTTTTTTCGGTGATCGATTGCGCGTTTTTCGTTTGATGGTCTTCGGCTACATTGGGCGACGGAATGAAAATGACCGGTTTCCCGACAATGCACAATTCCGAAACCGACGATGCTCCGGCGCGTGAAATCACAATATCTGCGGCAGCGTAAACCAGATCCATGCGATCAATAAACGATTTGACTTGTACATTTTCTTTGTTATCAAAATGTTCATATTCATCAAAATACAATTTGCCGCATTGCCAGATAACCTGAACGTTTTGCGCACTGAAATCAACGAGTTCTTTTGCGATTAATTGGTTAATTCTTCTTGCGCCTAGGCTTCCGCCGAGTACCAAAAGTGTTTTTTTGTCTGGATCGAGATTGAAATATTCGAGCGCTTCTTTGCGCTTGCTTTCAATATCGATTAGATCCTGGCGCACCGGATTTCCGGTCAGCACCATTTTATATTTTGGAAAAAAACGTTCTAAATTTTCGTAGGCGACGCAAATTTTGTCGGCTTTTCTGCTCAATACTTTGTTTGTAATTCCGGGATACGAATTTTGTTCCTGGATAACTGTCGGAATTCCGGCAATCGATGCGACCTGCAACAACGGACCGCTTGCAAATCCGCCAGTTCCGATGACAACGTCGGGTTTAAAATCACTGATGATCGTCCGGGCTTTCAATAAACTCGTAAGCAGTTTTACCGGGAAAAGTGTATTGTCGAACGTCAATCTTCGTTGCAAACCTGCGATCCACAACCCTATGATTTTGTATCCGGCTTGTGGCACTTTTTGCATTTCCATTTTGTCTTTTGCGCCTACAAATAGGAATTCGGCATCGGGGAAACGCAACTTCAATTCATTTGCAATAGCGATCGCCGGGTAGATGTGTCCACCGGTTCCGCCGCCGCTTAGTATGAATTTAAGTTTTTTCATTTTTTTTAATAAGTTGCAAGTAACTAATTAACTGAGTTTTTATGTTTTTCCGAGAACGGCGTTCATCGGGTTTGTCTTATCTTCTATTGAATAACTTTCGGGCGTTTCTCCGGCGAGTAGCGCGGCTTCGGCTTCTTCTTCGCGTTTGATTTGGGCATCGATCATTCGGCGTAATGTTTCTTCCCGTTGTTCTTTTTCTTCTTTTTCGGCAGCGACTTCTTCTTCTTTTTTGGTGACGCCAATGATGATTCCGAGTGCGATACAAGTCATCCAGATCGAACTTCCTCCGCTTGAAATCAGTGGCAGCGTTTGTCCGGTTACCGGAAGCAATTCGACAGCAACGGCCATGTTGATCAATGCCTGGAACACAATTGGAAACCCAACGCCCACGACGACAAGTTTCCCAAATAATGAATTTGCTTTGTGTGCAGCAACGATGAATCGGAAGAACAGCAGCATGTATAAAGCAAGTACCGTAATTCCGCCAATTAAGCCATATTCCTCCACAATGATCGCGTAGATAAAATCGGATGACGACTGTGGAAGGAAATTTTTCTGGACGCTTTTTCCTGGCCCGAGCCCCTGAATTCCGCCTGAAGCGATTGCGATTTTTGCTTTTTCGATCTGGTAATCGTCTTCGTCCGGCTTGTCAGTTGTAAAGTTTTCGAGTCGGCTTTCCCAAGTGTGAACGCGGTTGAAAAATTTCGCATCGGGAAACGCTTTGCTCATTAAGATGAAAAGCATCAATGCGGCCACGCCCATTCCGATGATGAAACCAATGTATTTCAATGGATATTTCCCGATGAATGTCAACATCACGACCATAGCAAACATGAGCGCTGCAGTCGAAAAGTTGGCTGGAAGAATAAACATCAACGTAATAAAAACCGGCGCCCACAATTCCCACAATGAATTTTGGAAAGTGACCGGCGTTTCTCTCTTTTTCGATAAATAACGTGCGACAAAGATCATCAAAACGATAAATGCCAAGGTGGAAGTCTGGAATGTAATTCCGATGAACGGCACCTGAATCCAGCGGCTGGCGTTGGCTCCGGCGATGACGGTTCCTTTTATTAGTGTGTATGCCAATAAAATCCAGACGACCGGAAGCGCTACTTTTGAGATCGCACGGAAATAATGATACGGCACTTTATGCACCCAGTAAATAATTGCAAAACCGATGCAGATGTGCGCTAAGTGCTTTAACAAATAACCGAGCGTGTTTCCTGTTCCGTGGCCCATATAGGCCAGGTTGCTGCTCGCGCTGAAAACAGGCATAAACGAAAACAGTGCTAATAAGGCCACGAATGTCCAGATTACCTTGTCTCCTTTTAGATTGTTTAACAGCTGTTTCATTTTACTTTATTGCTTGTTGTATGATAAATCCCTAGCCCTGATAGAAGCGCAAATCCTTTTTTTTTAATTTAAGATTCCTCTCGCTTCCTCGAGGTATCTTAAAAAAGATTGCAGCGGATAGCAGGTTCCCGGCTCCTGAAAAAATTATAAATTCTGTACTGCCTGCTTAAATTGTCTTCCCCTGTCTTCATAATTTTCGAACAAATCAAAACTCGCGCAGGCCGGTGACAGCAAAACTGTATCGCCTTTTTCTGCCAAACGCTGTGACATTTTTACCGCATCATTCATATTGTCGACTTCGATCATCACATCTACGACGTTCCCGAAAGCATCGATGATTTTTTTGTTGTCGACTCCAAGGCACACAATCGCCTTGACTTTTTCGCGTACCAAAGCCATGAGTTCGCTGTAATCATTTCCTTTATCGACACCGCCAACGATCCAGACCGTTGGCGTATTCATACTGTCGAGGGCAAAAAATGTCGCATTAACATTCGTTGCTTTCGAGTCATTGATGTACTGCACGTTCTGGATTTTGAGGACTTTCTCCAAACGGTGCTCGACACCCTGGAAATTCGACAGGCTTTCGCGGATCGTGGCTTTCCTGATCTGCATCAATTTGGCTACCGATGTGGCGGCCATGGCATTTTTCAGGTTGTGTTTGCCTTCGAGCGCGATGCTTTCGGTTTCCATGATGAATTCTTCTTCGTTGATGTTAATTTCCATTTTGTTTTGTTTTATGAATGCTCCGTTTTCAAATGTTTTTGTCAATGAAAATGGAATGGTTCGGGCTTTTATTTTGTTGTTTTTCATCCAGGCTGCAATCGCTTCGTCGTCTGCATCATAAATGAAATAATCTTCCTTGGTCTGGTTCATCGTGATCCTGAACTTGGAGTTGATGTATTTTTCGTATTTGTATTCGTATCGGTCTAAATGATCAGGGCTGATGTTCAATAAAATCGCAATGTGCGGCTTGTAATTGATGATGCCATCGAGTTGAAAACTGCTTAATTCCAAAACATACACATCATATTTGTCTTCGGCAACCTGCCAGGCGAAGCTTTTTCCGATGTTTCCGCCGAGACCGACGTTCAATCCTGCCGATTTTAGCAAATGATACGTGAGCATCGTTGTCGTCGTTTTGCCGTTGCTTCCGGTGATTCCGATGGTAGTCGCATCTGTAAATGGCGCGGCAAATTCAATTTCGGAAATGACCGGGATTTTGGCTTCGACCAATTTTTTGACGATGGGTGATTTCTCTGGAATTCCCGGGCTTTTCATCACGACATCGGCGTTGAGAATTTTCTTTTCCGTATGGGTTTCCTCTTCCCATTTGATTCCGTTAATGGTAAGAACTTCTTTATAATTGTCTTTGATCTTCCCGAAATCGGATACAAAAACATCATATCCTTTTTTCTTTCCGAGAATCGCTGTGCCGACGCCGCTTTCGCCTCCGCCAAGAATGACAAGCCGCTGCATTATCTTAACTTTAGGGTTACGATCGATAAAATGGCGAGCAAAATCCCAACGATCCAGAAACGGGTGACGATCTTACTTTCGTGATAGCCTTTTTTCTGAAAATGGTGGTGCAACGGCGACATCAGAAAAATTCGTCGGCCTTCGCCGTAGCGCTTTTTGGTGAATTTGAAATAACTCACTTGCAATACAACAGACATGTTTTCGACCAAAAAGATGCCGCATAACAATGGGATCAGCATTTCTTTGCGGACAGCAATTGCTAAAACCGCGATGATTCCGCCAATCGTTAAACTTCCGGTATCGCCCATGAAAACAGCAGCCGGATAGGAATTATACCATAAAAATCCGATCAGTGCGCCGACAAAAGCCGCGATAAAAACCGTCATTTCACCCGAATTCGGGATGTACATGATATTGAGGTAACTCGAGAAAATGATATTTCCGGAAACGAATGTAAAAATCCCAAGCGCGATGACTGAAATGGCAGATGTTCCCGCAGCGAGTCCGTCGATTCCGTCGGTGAGATTCGCTCCGTTTGAAACTGCCGTAATGATGAAAATCACGATCGGAATGAAAATTACCCAAGCCCAGTTTTCATAATCGTCTCCGATCCATTTGAGTACAGAAGCATAATCAAATTCATTATTTTTCAGGAATGGAATCGTTGTTGCTGTCGATTTTTCGTCCAATGGGGTTTGTGAAAAAACATTTTCCGTTTGTCTTAACGAAATCAATTTTGGCATGTCTTTTCTGATCGTGACACCCGGATGCAAATACAAAACCGATCCTACGATCAGTCCCAATCCGACTTGCCCGATTACTTTAAAAATCCCTTTTAATCCTTGTTTGTCTTTTTTGAAAATCTTAATGTAATCGTCGATAAACCCGATCGTCCCCATCCATAAAGTCGTTACGATCAGCAAAATGATGTAAATGTTGTTGAGTTTTGTCAATAAAAAAACCGGGATCAATGTGGCGAAAATAATGATCAGTCCGCCCATGGTTGGCGTTCCCGCTTTTTCATTCTGCCCGGCCAATCCGAGTTCGCGAACTGTTTCGCCAACCTGCTGCCTTCTTAAAAAATTGATGATCTTTTTTCCGAAAACCGTAGACAAAATCAGCGACAGCATAATCGCCAAACCTGAGCGGAACGTAATGTACTGAAACACGCCTGTACCCGGAATGTTGAGTGTTTTGTCTAAATATTCGAATAAATAATACAGCATAATTTTCTATTTATTGAGTTCTTTCAATAGTTGCGTTACGGTTTCCATGTCATCGAAATGCTGGCGGATGCCTTTAATTTCCTGGTACGTTTCGTGCCCTTTTCCTGCAATCAGGATGATATCGTTTTGATTGGCGAGCTGGCAGGCAGTTTTAATCGCTTGCTTCCTGTCGACAATCGAAATTGTTTTTTTATAATTCTGCGGTTCTACGCCTTTTTCCATTTCAGCGATAATGTCGTTTGGATCTTCGCTGCGCGGATTGTCTGATGTTAGGATTACTTTATCGCTTAATGTTGTCGCGATGTGCGCCATAATCGGGCGTTTTGTTGTGTCACGATCGCCGCCGCAGCCTACAACCGTAATCAATTGTTCGTTTTTGGTGCGGATGTCGTTGATCGTTTTAAGGACGTTATCCAAAGCATCGGGCGTGTGTGCATAATCGACAATGGCGGTAATCTGGTTGTCTGAAATAATGAATTGAAATCTTCCTGAAACGCTTTCGAGTTCGGATAACAATCTTAAAACTTCGAAATGATCCAAGCCCAATTCAACTGCAGTTCCGTAAATCGCCAGCAAATTATACGCATTGAAAGTTCCGATCAATCGCACCCAGACTTCATTGTCATTGATTTTCAATAGCAAACCTGACAATTGGTTTTCAAGGATTTGCGCTTTATAATCGGCATATGTTTTTAAAGCGTAAGTCAGTTTTCGTGCCGATGAATTCTGCACCATGACCGAACCATTTTTGTCATCGACATTGACCAGGGCAAAAGCCGATTTCGGCAAATTGTCAAAAAATGATTTTTTCACATCGCGGTATTCGGCAAAAGTCGGATGGTAATCCAAATGGTCATGCGATAAATTCGTAAACACGCCGCCGGCAAAATGCAGGGCTTCGGTTCTTTTTTGGTGGATGCCGTGCGAAGAAACTTCCATAAAGCAATATTCCACGCCCACTTCGTTCATTTCCCTCAAAAAATGATTGATCGTGATCGAATCCGGAGTCGTGTGTGTCGCCGGATATTCTGTATCGTCAACTAAAATTTTCACGGTCGAAAGCAATCCGACTTTAAAACCCGCTTTTTTGAACAATTGGTATAATAAAGACGCGATCGTTGTTTTGCCGTTTGTTCCGGTAATGCCAACGAGCTTTAGATTTTGTGACGGATTTCCGAAGTAATTCGCCGCCATAAAAGCCATCGCTTTGTTTGTGTCTTTTACCTGAACGTATGTAATTCCGTCGATCATTTTCTCAGGAAAAGTATCGCATACAACCGCAGTCGCACCAAGGTTGATCGCTTTTTCGATAAATTCATGGCCGTTTGAAACGCTTCCGCGGATGGCAATGAAAACATCGTTCGCGGTGATTTTTCTCGAATCGAATTCCATTTTTTCAATGGAAATTTCGGTCGAGCCATGAACGGCTTCGATGCCCACTTTGTACAATATTTCTTTTAGGCTGATCACGATAATTCTAATATAATGGTTGCGTTTTTATCGACATTTTGTCCCGGCTGGATCGATTGTTTTTTGACTTTTCCAATGCCGATGACTTTCACTTTCATTCCGAGATTTCCGAGTAAAGCCACAGCATCCATTCCGGCCATCCCTTTTAAATTCGGGATCACAGAATCTTTTTCCTGGGCTGCAGCGTAATAATCGGAATAGTCTTTTTCGACTTTCGGATCTTTCTTGTTCAGGTTTTTGATTTCGTTCATCGAAGGCGCATCGGTAAAAATTTTCTGCGCGATGCGTTTGAAAACCGGCCCGGCCACATCGGCGCCGTAGTAATTATTTTTTGACGTATTTGGTTCGTGAACGACCACGATGCATGAATATTTCGGGTCGTTTGCAGGAAAATAACCTACGAATGACGAAATGTAATGCTTCGCCGTTCCGTCTTTCTTGTTGTAATTCGCTTGGGCAGTTCCGGTTTTTCCGGCCATTGGGAAATCTTTCGAATACAACTTCGCCCCGGTTCCTTTTTTGACCACATTCGCCAGAACAGCACGCACTTTTTTGAGCGCTTCATCCGAGCAGATTTTCGTATTTGTTACAATCGGATCAAACTTTTTAATCGTTTTGTTCCATTCTTTGATCTCCGAAACAAATTGCGGTTTGACCATTACGCCATTGTTCGCGACAGCGTTGTAAAACGTCAAAGTCTGCAAAGGCGTGATTGAAACGCCATATCCAAATGCCATCCACGGAAGTGAAATCGCACTCCAGTATTTGTCGCCAGGCTGCGGCACATAAGGTTTTCCTTCGCCTTCGAACGGCAATCCGAGCGGTTTGTTCAATCCCCAATCATTCAAATGAGCAACGAATTGCTTCGGGTCATTTTTATAATTGTTGTACACTGCCTGAACCATGACAGTATTTGACGACACTTCGAAACCTCTGGCAAGCGAAATTTTTCCGTAGCCGCCATCGTGGGAATCGTTTACCTTTTTGCCAGAATAAATGACCGTTCCGCCGTGGCTGTCGTAGACTTCACTGGTGTCGATTTTTTTGTCGTCGAGCAACGCCATCAAATCGGCGAGTTTATAAGTCGAACCAGGTTCGTGTGATTCGCGGATTGCGTAATTTTCGGTTTCATAATACGTACTGTCGGTTTTCTTGTCACGCCCGAGGTTTGCGATCGCTTTGATGTAGCCGGTTTTGGTTTCCATGACGACAACGCAACCGTGATCGGCATCGTATAATTTTAATTGTTTCAGCAACGCGTGGTGCGCAATATCCTGAATGTAGACATCGATCGTTGAATTCACATCATAACCATCCTGCGGATCAATTTCATTGACGTCGCGAATGGGTTTCCATTGGCCTTTTGCGATTTTTTGCTTTAGTATTTTTCCGTCTTTTCCGTTCAGATATTTGCGATACGCCCATTCGATTCCTTTACCGTAATGTCCGGCATTTTCACTTTCGCGTTCGTAACCGATCGTTCTCCAGGCAATTTTCCCGATTGGATATTCTCGGATGGTCTTTTGTTCAGTGATGATTCCGCCTTTGTATGCGCCGAGGTTGAATAGTGGAAAACTCTTGATTTTCATATATTCGGTGTAGCTCAAATCACGAGCAACGAGGAAATAACGGCTCTTATTTGCTCTGGCTTTTCTAAGATCAGACTGGAAGTTGCTTGCGGGCTTTCCTAATAATAACGACAAAGAATCGGCCAAAGCCTTTACATTTTTCTCGAAAGCTTCACCTTTTGGCGCAACCGCATCAAATCGGATCGTGTAATTTGGAATTGAAGTCGCGAGCAAACTTCCGTCAGAAGAATAAATATTTCCTTTATTGGCCGGAATTACGAAATTTTTAACCGTTCTTTCCTTGGCGAGCTTGCGGTAATAATCGCCTTCAACCCACTGAATGTTTGTGAGTTTGACGGTTATAGCCACAGCCATGACAAACATTGCAAATGCAACGAGATACATTCTGTAAGAAATATGTTTGTCTTCTACTGCCATAATTTTTTGAAAAATCCTTGTTCAGGTTCTTTTTTGACTTTGATTTTTGTAGGTGGAACCGATGATGGGAAAATTTGTTTTGGTTCCATTTCTTCTGAAACGGTCGATTCCATTTTGAGTTTCATGAGTTCCGATCTTCTGTCTACGAATTCAGACCGCAATTCTTTGACCTCACTTGTAAGTGCAATGATTCTGAAAACTTTTTGTTCGTAGCGTTGCGTATTGGCAATCATCAGGATCGCGAGCAGGATCAAAAAGACAATGAAGCGCCAGTTTTTGGCTGCATTCGCATCTTCGTTGATGAGATATCTTGCTTTTAATATGCTGTAGACTCCGTTTTTCATTTTCCTTTTTTCTGCTACTTATTTAAGCTTCTATATTTTTTCTGCGATTCTGAGTTTGGCGCTGCGGGCGCGGTTGTTGATTTTGATTTCGGCGGCATCCGGAACAATGAGTTTTCCGATGGTTTTGAATGGAACAGAGAAATTTCCGAAGAAATCGCGTTCGGGTTCGCCTTCAAACATGCCGTTTTTAATATATCTTTTCACCAATCGATCTTCTAAAGAATGGTATGAAATGACGCTTAATCTTCCGCCTGGCTTTAGAATTTCAAGGGATTGTTCGAGAAATTCTTTTAAAACATGCATTTCCTGGTTCACTTCGATCCGGATCGCCTGATACATTTGGGCTAAGATCTTGTTGCTTTTATGTGCAGGAAGAAACCTGCTCAAAACTGTTTTTAACTGTTCGGTATTTTTTATCGGATGGCCTTCACGCGCTTCAATAATGACTCTTGCGATCGCCGGAGCATTTTTGAGTTCGCCATAATCGTAAAACACACGTTTCAAATTTGCTTCGTCATAATTATTGACCACACTATAGGCGCTGACTTCACTTTTCTGGTTCATTCTCATATCGAGTTGTGCATCAAAACGCGTTGAAAAACCGCGTTCAGCGACATCGAACTGATGTGACGAAACGCCTAAATCAGCGAGAATTCCGTCTACTTGCCGGATTCCGTGAAAACGCAAAAATCGTTTAATGAACCTGAAATTTTCAGGGATCAATGTAAAACGTTCATCGTCTAAAACATTTGCCTGAGCATCTTCGTCCTGGTCGAAACCAAACAATTTTCCGTTTGGCCCGAGCCGGTTCATGATTTCTTTGGAATGCCCGCCGCCGCCGAAAGTCACATCCACATAAACGCCATCAGGTTTGATATCCAAACCATCGACCGTTTCTTTGAGCAAAACCGGATTATGATATTCCATTGTCGTCGTCATTTACATTTCCCATTACGTCTTCTGCCAGATCAGCAAAATCTATTTCCGAATTGTCGAGCGATTTTTCATACAAATCTTTGTCCCAGATTTCCACAATATTGACTGCCGATGACAAGACCACGTCTTTAGAAATTGATCCGAACACGGTTAAATCTTTCGGAATTAACAACCTTCCGAGGTTGTCGATCTCAACTACTTTCACCCCGGCTGTAAACCTGCGGATGAAATCGTTGTTTTTTTTCACGAAACGGTTCAATTTGTTGATTTTATGCATCATGACATTCCATTCGTCCATTGGATACAATTCCAGGCAAGGTTGAAAAACAGAGCGTTTCAGAACAAATCCGTCCTGAAGCGAAGCCGACAATTGCTTTTTTAAAGGCGCTGGCAAAAACAGCCTTCCTTTGGCGTCCACTTTACACTCATATGTTCCTACGATGGAATTCACTGTTTGATTTTAATAGAATATCAGCAAAAATATAAAATATTTTACCACATAATACCACTTTCTACCACTTTGTTGATAAGTTTTACCACTTCAGATTCAAATCCGCAACAGCATTCATTTGGCACGCAAAGACTTATTTAACAAATTGTTAAGAAATAAGGATTATTTAAAAAAAACAGATTGTGATTGCTTAAAAATTTATCATTTGTATGCATTTTTATCATATTCTGTAGTATTTGGAAAATCGCTGAAAAATTGGTTTATTTGAAATCTCCAATGTTTTATTTACAGTTCAAATAACATTAAACCGTGTAGCATTTGCTCATAAAATTATATCTTTGTCAACTCCTGCTAACTCGGGAAATCAATAAAACCAATGGAACACGAATTAAAAAAAGAAGGAAAATATAAATATTTCGAAGCCGGAGAAGGCACGCCAATCATCATTCTACACGGATTGATGGGCGGACTTAGCAATTTTGACGGTGTTGCGGATTACTTTCCGCAGAACGGCTACAAAGTTGTCATTCCGGAATTGCCGATCTACACACAGAATATCTTAAAAACAAACGTGAAGGCTTTCTCTAAATACGTCAAGGATTTCATCACTTATAAAGGATTTGAGCGCGTGATTTTGCTTGGGAATTCGCTTGGCGGACACATCGCTTTGTACCATACGAAAATGTATCCTGAAAAAATGCTCGGCCTGGTCATTACCGGAAGTTCTGGCCTTTATGAAAGCGCCATGGGCGACAGCTATCCACGACGCGGAGACCGCGATTACATCCAGAAAAAAGCAGAAGATGTTTTTTATGATCCGAAAGTCGCAACCCCTGAAATTGTTGAGGAAGTTTATGCGATGGCGAACGACCGAATCAAACTGATCAAAACCCTGACGATTGCCAAAAGCGCGATCCGTCACAATATGGCCAAAGATTTGCCTAAAATGCATGTGCCAACGTGTATTATCTGGGGAAAAAACGACAAAGTAACGCCGCCAGAAGTTGCAGAGGAATTCCACCAGCTTTTGCCAAATTCATCATTGTACTGGATTGACAAATGCGGGCACGCTGCGATGATGGAGCATCCGGATGAATTCAACATGCTGATGCATGGCTGGCTGAAAGAAAAGCATTTATAGTAGAAGTCGAACATCACTCGAGGCTTTTGTCGAACTGAGCGAAGCTAAAAGTCAAATAACAAACGATCTTAGATAATCGATCCTCAAAAAATAAGTTTAAAGTTGAATTTCGTTAGTCATTTGACCTTCGGCATTCAACTTTATTTTTGATTACCTTTGCACAAAATTATTGATCATGAAAATTACCACCGCCGAATTTATCATCAGCAACTCTGAAGTCGACAAATGCCCGAAAGAAATGCTTCTGGAATATGCATTCATTGGCCGTTCGAATGTTGGAAAATCGTCATTGATCAATATGCTGACAAATCATAAAAATCTCGCTAAAACTTCGGGAAGGCCAGGAAAAACACAGTTGATCAACCATTTCAAGATCAATAATAATTGGTTTTTGGTCGATTTGCCGGGTTATGGTTATGCAAAAGTTTCTAAGAAGACAAAATCGGTTTTCCAGCAATTCATCACCGATTATTTTGAAAAAAGAGAACAACTCGTTTGTGCTTTCGTGCTGATCGACATTCGCCACGAGGCGCAAAATATCGATTTGGAATTTATGGAATACATGGGCGAAAGCGAAATCCCGTTTTGCATTATTTTCACCAAGGCCGATAAGATCAGCAGGGTAAAAATCGACATGCACATTGCCGCTTACCGCAAGCAAATGCTGGCTAACAACTGGGCTGAAATGCCAAATTTTTTCGTCACCTCAGCGACCGAAATGACTGGAAAAGAAGATGTTCTGAGTTACATTGAAGAAGTCAACGAGGAAATCTTCAGGAATAACGGTTAAAAGTTATTTTCAAAATAATCTCTGACAAATATTTTTATTAAATATTCGCCTAAGGTTCTGATTTAAGGCATCAGTTTAATAACACTTAAGCAATTTACACAAAATAGCCTGCAAGCCAAAAATGGCCTTAATGATATGGCATTTTTTTTAAATTAAAAAAAAAACTTTCTTAGCTTCTTAATTTATTTAACTATTCATTTGCTTTCTCAAAAGAGCATATAGCAGGCCTGCGTTACGCTTTTAATTTTTCTCTATTTTAATAAATTAAAACGAAACATGAAAAAAGCATTAATTTTCACATTATTTGCAGGTGCAATAGTTTTTTATGCCTGTGACAGTACTGACGTTATTGAAGAAAACAAATCTGCAGCTGTAACAACTGCAGGAAAACCGCTTCCTCCGGTAAGCCAATATCCCGTAACCGCTATTTACATTAACGACGGCATTCCAACTACCTGTGCAAAAAACATCTTAGTATTCGCTAACTGGAATGATTACAACAACACTATTGCACAACTGGACACACATGTTGAATCAGAAGCAGATGCTTTTGATGCATCAGTACCGACAGGTTCAACAGATGACCAATACGATGCATTGGCCGCGGCAGCAGGTTTTGATGAAGACAATCCGTTATTGCGTTTTGAGACACAGTACAATTTTTGTTCACTCCGACTAAAACTTATTACCCTTGAAGATGCTTGGCTTTATGCACAGGGAGACGGAACATGGAATGCTAGCACAGATCCTGACAATCATTTCATAGATGACGAAACCGAAAGAACACTTTTAAACGAAGGGGCTGAAGTAATCATTGGAACCGAACCTAAAAATTATGTAATTTATAAATTTACAGACGACGCAGGCGGATATATTGCAATTTCCAACATGGATGTAGTTGCATTACAACAAATTAACAGTGGAACCATTCCAACATTTAACCCAAACGTAGTGGTAACAACACCAAAATCAGCAGTCATCAGTGGTGGCTGTAAAGATAAGCTAACAGAGGTTGCATATGAGGTTGTGAACGGAGAACGTTTGAAAAGAATTAGTAAGGTTAGACGTGAGTATGGAACAGATGCTGAGGCAGGAACTTCAATATGGAAAGGGCGAATTAAAGCAAAAACAAAAGGGTATAAGAAAAAGAATGGACATTGGAAAGGAACCAGAACTTATATTACAGCAGGTATAGATGGGGCTGTGATTGGTGATTATGGGATTGCATACGACAATTGTGACGCCGAAATTTCAAGAGTTTCTGTCAGGGAGAAGAGAAGACGCCATATTAAAGTAAGGATGACAATAGATACTTATGTCACAAATCTTCCAACATTACATAAATTTACAGTTAAAGACAATAAGCTCTACAGTCTTCATAAATTAAGACAATCCTTAATCGTAAATAAAGACTTTTTTGACATGTCTACTGATTAGATTTTTTCAAAAGCATTCAAATTACAAATGCAGCAAGTAAACATACTTGCTGCATTTTTTTTATCAATAAAATGTAACGATGTGAAAAACAAGACCTTATTAACACGATTTGGTGTGTATTGAATCTTTCCTTCAAAATCCATTAAAAAAGGATCAATAAAATTACTGTTTGGTCAATTCCAGTTTATCTGCAAAATAATCACAGAAATCCTTCATGGTATCGGCCATTTTTTCGTCATCGGTAGCACGCCTGAAAGTGTCAGACATGGCCACTAAGGTCTGGTGAAAGAACAATTTCATTTCATCGACCGGCATGTCTTTCGTCCACAAATCAATACGCAGTGTTTCCTGCACTTTGCTGTCCCAGATGGAAAGCATCATCGCTTTTGCTTCTTCGGCTTCGATGCCGCCATCCTGAGCCGACCACATTAGTTTTTCGGGAACGCGGTTTTCATCGAGTTCGACCGTGAATTTTATTTCTGAAGTAATATTATTCGCCATTTTTCTTGGGTTTGTATTTAGATTTTTCAAATATTTCTCTGGCATCCATTTTTAGCATTTGCTGTACGGAAATGTCATTATTTTGCATGAAAGCCCTTACGATTTGCCAGCCAAGCCAGACTCCGGTGCGCCCAGGCGTTTCATTGTCAATTTCAAGATAGAATTTAGAGAACGGCGCTGGATTGATGAAACGCGGAATCAGTTTCTGATCGCCGTCATACAACAATTTGTTTTCGATAAAAAAACGCCACATGTAACTTTCATTTTCCTCGCTCCATTTAATCTGCTCGGGCATATAACCCATTTTATCGGCATCCGAATATTCAGGCAGCAAAATGTCTTTGAGGTACAATTCCTTGCCGTGGTAGATCATCTGCGAAAGCAAAGTATTGTCTGCCGGAGGCGGGATTTTTTTTATTGCAAAAGCAGAAACAATGTCGGGCATAATCTGGGCAGGTTCAAAATTTTGCTTGATGTATTCAGGGAATTGGTAGAACTTGTGCGTCTTTCCGAGGTACAATTCGAGTGAAATAACCAGTAAACTATCGGCATCAATGACTTTATTCTGATAATCCATTTCAGAAATTACCGTAATAATTTTCGGAATTTTAGTTGTCGGAAAATAATATTTGATGTGTTTGTACAGTTCTTCGATCTTTTCTTTTTCGGGAGCAAAATCGGCAAACTTCTTCTCTACTTCGGTATACAATTCGCGCCATTGGGGATTTTGCATCTTTTCGATCCAAACACTATCATCGTTCCCTTTCGGAAAAAAAAGCGGATATTCTTCCTTTAATTTCTGTAAATCCTGCGGTTTGGTTTCAAAGAACGCTTTATCGAATCGCCCGACTTTCATTTCGACCGGAATTTCTTCGACCGCCTTCTCGACCTTGCTTTTTTTATCACAGGCGAATAACACAACAATTAGCGTTAAAATTACAAATGTTTTTTTCATTGGTTTGGCTAAATTAGCATTGGCAAAGTTGTAAATTATTTCTGACAGCTACAACTTTCTTAAATTACCCATAAATTAGGGGAAATATACCCGTGAAATCCTTTGGAATATCTTTAATTTTGCAAATATACATTGCAGCCTTTTAAAATTTCAAAATACTATGCAAAAAAACAATCCAATCGACGCTTCAAATGTTAATGATCAAATTGTAAACTGGCTGAAGGAATATGCGCTAAATGCGAAAGCAAACGGTTTTGTTGTCGGGATTTCCGGCGGCATTGATTCGGCCGTCACTTCGACACTTTGCGCACAAACCGGATTGAAGGTTTTATGTGTTGAAATGCCGATCCATCAGGCACCAAGCCATGTAAGCCGTGCGAATGAGCATATTGGCCAATTGAAAAAGCGCTTTCCAAACGTTTCGGCTGCGCGCACCGACCTGACTCCGGTTTTCGAAAAATTTCAGGAACAAGTCCCGGCTGATGCCGAAGAATCCAAAGTAAATTTATCGCTGGCCAATACCAGGGCGCGTTTGCGGATGAGTACTTTGTATTATTTTGCAGGAATTTATGGATTATTGGTTGCCGGAACCGGAAATAAAGTGGAGGATTTTGGTGTAGGATTTTTCACCAAATATGGCGATGGCGGCGTTGATTTGAGTCCGATTGCCGACTTAATGAAATCGGAAGTTTATGCTCTTGGAAGATTTTTAAAAGTTCCTGAATCGATTTTGGTTGCAAAACCTACCGATGGATTGTTCGGTGACGACCGCAGCGACGAAGACCAGATTGGCGCGAGTTACGACGAATTGGAATGGGCAATGACCGAAAGTGAGGCGGGAAAAACGGTGGAATCCTTTTCAGGACGCGAAAAAACAGCTTTTGAAATTTACCAGCGCCTCAATAAAATCAACCAACATAAAATGAATCCGATCCCGGTTTGCATCGTTAATCGTCAGAAAGTGTAGTTTGTCTAAATTTTGGTTGATATTATATTTTTTTTAACTAAATTTAGA
Source organism: Flavobacterium noncentrifugens (assembly GCF_900100375.1). Lineage (GTDB taxonomy): Bacteria > Bacteroidota > Bacteroidia > Flavobacteriales > Flavobacteriaceae > Flavobacterium > Flavobacterium noncentrifugens. The sequence continues at coordinate 202,364 of NZ_FNEZ01000001.1, forward strand.
TTTGATTTGTAATTTATAATTTAAAAAATAACGGAAATGATTAAAGTTTGTTTGGCAGATAATTATCCTGTTGTGCACTTTGGGGTGAAATCTTATTTTAAGGATCATTCCGATATCAGCATAGTAGCCAACGTTGGAAACTTTTCAATGGTAAAAGATGTTCTCTACAACAAGGAAATTGACGTATTGGTTTTAGACCTGGATCTTGACGGGCTTTCGAGTATCTACGAACTCAAAGCGATCATCAAAAATTACACAAAAACCAAGATTATAGTTTTTAGTAGTTTTGCGGAACAAATTTATGCGCCAAACGCTATTAAAGCCGGTGTTGCCGGATATGTGCATAAAACTTCAAAACTCGAAGGACTTGGAATCGCGATACAAAAAGTACACTCCGGAAACATCATCCTGAATGATACGATCAAGAAAAACCTCGCGCTGATTGCCAAGCAAAACAAAAGCGAAAGGCTTTACAGAAAACTTTCAAACCGCGAAATTGAAGTGTTGCGTTACCTTAGCAACGGCAAGAAAAACAATGAAATTTCTGCTATTTTAGGATTGAATGAAAAAACGATCAGTACGTATAAATTAAGATTACTCACGAAACTGAATGTAACCAATTTGGTTGATTTGGTGAATAAAGCAAAAACGCTGGAGATCGTTTAATTGCTGTATCGAGACATAACACGACCCAGTTTCTTAGAAAAAGCATTGATCAGTTTGTAGTAATCCATGGCCATTGATAATGGCTCTGTGTTGTCTGCTTCTGGTTCTGATGAGATTTCCGATTTTAATTCTTCTATAATACGGTCGACCAAAAACCAACGCATGGTTAAAATCGTTTCAGAAACATATTGTCCAATAGTTTGGTCTTTCAGTTTCACTATAATTTGCTGGCCTTCCCAATTGTGCAGTGATTGCTGCTCTTCGAGCATTAAAATATCGGTGACTTCGTGCGAAAATTCGGGTTTCAATTCTTTGAGGTAATTTTCAAGGCTGAAGTTTTCGTTCTGATGAAAAAAGGCAATCAGATCGTTGTAAATATCCCTGAATAAAGGATTTGCCAATTCCACTTCGTCTTCCTGCAGGCTTAAATAAATCCGTTGGTAGACTTTGTATTCTTTCATTTCGGCAACCTGCTCAATTTCGCCTTGCTCGTTGGTTTTCAAAAGCACATCTTCAAATTCTTCGGTTTTGTTGCCGTAAAGCAATAAAATTTCGATGATTTTTCGTTCAAGTTCGTATAAAACATCGATTTTTTCGGTAGCAACCGGATTTTCATTTTTAACAACTTCGAATGCTTTTTGCTCTTCTTTGATTTTCTTGCCCGTTTCGGTAATGTCTTTCTGGACAAGCTGCGCCAAAGTATTCAGCAAAACCTGCTCGGAAATATCCATGATCCTCGAAGTTTCCTGAATGTAAATTTCCCGTTGGATCCTGTCTTTGATTTTTGAAATGCTCGTAACCATATCGCGAATCAGATCGGCTTTTTTCACCGGATCATTCTTCGATTCGTCCATTAATAACGAAGCTTTGAACTGGATGAAATCTTTGGCGTTCGTTTCAAGATATTGCAACAAAGCTTCATAGGAATTTTTTTTTGCAAAACTATCCGGATCTTCGCCATCTGGAAACGTGCAGACTTTGACGTTCATTCCTTCTTCAAGGATCAAATCGATTCCCCGGATAGAAGCACGCAAACCTGCAGCATCTCCATCAAAAAGCACGGTAATGTTTTTTGTCAATCGGTTTATGAGGCGAATTTGGTCTGGCGTTAAAGCCGTTCCCGAAGATGCCACTACATTCTCAATTCCCGATTGGTTGAATTGGATCACATCGGTATAACCTTCAACTAAATAACAATTATTTTGTTTTGCAATCGCTTGTTTCGCCATGAAAATCCCATAAAGCACTTTACTTTTATGGTAAATGTCGCTTTCAGGCGAATTGAGATATTTGGCTGCTTTTTTATCATTTCCGAGAATTCTACCACCAAAACCCAATACGCGGCCCGACATGCTGTGGATTGGGAACATGACGCGTCCGCGAAAACGGTCGATCAGTCTTTCTTTATTGATCGTGAGTCCGGTGCTTTCAAGAAATTCAAGTTTATAACCCTTCCCGAGCGCTTCTTTTGAAAATGCATCCCAGATTTCAGGCGAATAACCAAGCCCGAATTTCTTGATGGTTTCATTCGTAAATCCGCGTTCCTTGAAATACGAAAGCCCGATGGCTTTGCCTTCTTCAGAATTTAAAAGCGTGTCGTGGAAATATTTCTGTGCAAATTCAGAAACGAGATACATGCTTTCGCGAACATCTGTATTGGCTTTTTCCTCAGCCGTTTGTTCGGTTTCCTCAATTTCGATATTGTACTTTTTCGCGAGGTAGCGAATGGCTTCAGGATAGGTGAAATGTTCGTGTTCCATCAGGAAAGCGACTGCGTTTCCGCCTTTTCCGGAGCTAAAATCTTTCCAGATCTGCTTGACCGGAGAAACCATAAATGACGGCGAACGCTCATCAGAAAACGGACTCAGTCCTTTGAAATTGCTTCCGGCACGTTTCAATTGCACGAAATCGCCAATGACTTCCTCAACGCGGGCAGTTTCAAAAACGGTGTCTATCGTGGATTTTGAGATCAATTGTTGTGGAGAATTGGAAAGTTACAAAGAGTCAAAGATACAAAGTTTTTAAGTTTATTTCTTGATGAAAATCAACAGCCCTAGCCCGGATAGCAGCGGCATCCTTTTGTGGCGCGCAGCAGAACAAAAGATACAGCGGATAGCCGGAAACAGCTCCTGATAATCAAAAAAAGCGCCTCTTTCGAAGCGCTTCAAGTATAAAACTAACTCTAACAAAATCTAATTGAAATCGAAACGAACGCCGTATGAAATGTTGTTTTGGTCTGTGGCATTGTCTTTAAAAAGCGGGTTGATGTCGTATTTTACATACAAGCTGATTTCTTTGTAACCCACATAAGCACTGGCTCCGTAGATGAAATCGTTGACGTTGTAGCTGCCCTTCGTTTTTTGGGTGACATCGTTTCCGTCGGCATCTTCGAACTCGAGGATTTGCTTGGATTTGACGTTGAAACCCGCGTAACCGCCAAGTCCGACGCGGAAACTTTCGTGCGTTTTGAAAATGCGCTTCTCGTCTTTCATTTCGCTGCCTGAAAAATCAAATTCGAGGTGAATTGGAACTACAAGGTTTACATTTCTGAAACGCGAATCTTTAAGATGGATTACGGCTTCAACCAAATCGGTTTGCTTGCCGTTTTCTTCGAACAAACGGTTGTCTGTCGGGCGCAAATTGTTGTATTGCAACGACAATCCGTATTTGATGTGCAGCAGGTTGTTTTCTTTGAGGATTCTCGTGTTGTTGGTAACGCCCCATTCGTAAAAATGTGACCCAAAATACCTGAAATCGGAATGGGCAAGCGCTTTATTGGTCACTAAATTGTTTCCTCCGAGCGCAAAAACAAATTGCGATGTCGTCCTGGATTCGCCAAACTCTTTTTCGTTTTTCTTTTTATTATACTTCCAGCTGATCAGAAACTTTTTAGTCGAATCGTTTTCGGTGATTTTGCCGTCTACCTTTTGCTGCACCAAATCTTTAAGTTCCTGTTCAGCTTGTGCGGTGCGGTTTTCAATGTTTTTTGCGCGTGTTTCGGCGAGTTGCAATTTTTTATCATCGGCATCTTTAGCAGAGATCTCAGCATTTTCGAGTTGCTGGTTTACGACTTCGACTTCGGCTTTGAGTGCTGCTTTTTCTTCTTTGGTAATGGTTTCTATTTTTTCCGCAATCGCTTTGGCACGCGCTTCAAATGTTTGCGTAATTACCTCGCCTTTAATATCCTGAGCAAATATTTTCGTTAAAAAAAGGCATAGGAAAGTTGTTAAGTAAATGGTGAAATTTCTCATGATTTAGTGATTTTAAGATGGTGATTAATGATTTTCTTCTTCGAGGTTGTTTCTGTTGGCAAGCGCCACTTTTGCATTTCTGTAATTTTTTCCGACCGAATTGATGACTTTTTCACGGAAGGTTTGGTCGAGTTCGCCGTCTACTTGTGACAATAAGTTTTTGGCATTTACCTTTACGGATGTTTTGGAATTTTCCGGATTTGATTTTTGCGCCACCGCCAGAAGCTCGTCAGCTGTCCGGTTGTTGGCTAAAACAACGTTTGATGCGCTGTTCGTTCTTTGATTGATGATTGGTTGATTTTGATTGTTTTGTCCCGAAGCTTCGGGATGATTGATGGTATTTTCGGCCAGTTGGCTTTCACTTGTTTTTCTGATGTTTTGGATTTGTTTGATTGGTTTTGGATGATCGCTATTTGCATCTTTTACAATTGGATTTGACGCATCCGCAATTGCTGATGAATCTGTTGGATTTAAAATTTGCTGATTTTGATTTGTCAGATTTGATTGATTTTCAGATGGCTTTTTTCCATTTTCAAAAACTACATCATCTCTTCTGGAGTCGATCAATTCCTGGGTCGAACTCAAATAAATGGTTCCAATCAATAAAAAACCTGCAATAGCGGCGGCGATATACAACCATCCGAAATTTCGCTTTGGTTTGTTTTCTTTTTCTTCTGCAACAGTTAGCATCGCATTCAATCTGTCCCAAGCATTCTCACTAGGGCTGATTTCCCTCCGATTCAGCTTTTCGCTAAAATCCTTCTCCATTTTATTCCGTCCCATTACTGTAATTTTTTAATTTATTGATCTGCTCCTGCAACATTTTCCTGGCGTGGTGCAGTTGCGATTTCGATGTGCTTTCACTGATTCCGAGCATATTTGCGATTTCCTGATGTTTATAACCTTCGATCGCATATAGGTTGAAAATCATTTTATAACCTTCTGGCAGCGCGTCGATCAGGAACTGAATGTCATCGACACTAAAATTGCTTTCAATATTGTTAAAAGAATCTTCCTGGTAATATTCATCTTCGAGGAAACTGACCTTCTTTTTCGCCCTGATATATGACAAACATTCGTTAATCATAATCCGGCGGATCCAGCCTTCAAAACTGCCTTTGTACTCAAAATGCTTCAGATTGGTAAACACTTTCATGAAAGCGGTAATCATCAAATCTTCGGCATCGTGCAAATCTTTAATATATTGGCGGCACACGCTTAACATCTTTGGGGAAAATCTCGTGTAAATCATTTGCTGTGCCTGTCGGTTGTTTTCGACTGCAAGGCGAATGGTTTCGTGTTCTTCCTGATGTAAATTGATGACTTTCAAAATCGTTATTAAAGAGTTTCTATTAGCATAGACGGGAAACGTTGTGAAATAGTTGTACGAAGAATTAAAAAAAATAAAAATTTTGTGATTAAACGATTAAAACCTTAGTAAATGCAGGCTTTCGCGGACGAAAAAAATTTATCTTTTTTTATTTTTTTCGTTCGATGACGTAATTCACCATCAAAATCAACGCTGATTTGAATTCAGATTCAGGATAATTTTGCAACAATTGAAGCGCTTCCTGTTGGAATTCGATCATTTTTTCTTCGGCGTAAGCCAAACCATTGTTGTTTTTGACAAAAGAAATGACTTCTTTGACCCGCTTTTTATCCTTATTGTGGTTTTTGATCGAATTGATCAGCCAAGATTTTTCCTTGGACGAACAATTATTCAGCACATAAATCAGCGGAAGCGTCATTTTTTGTTCTTTGATGTCGATTCCGGTTGGTTTTCCGATCGCTTCTTCGGTATAATCGAACAAATCGTCTTTAATTTGAAATGCCATTCCGATGAGTTCACCAAATTTCCGCATGTTCTCAACCTGGATTTCATCTTCAATAACTGATTTCGCGCCAAGCGCACAACAAGCTGCGATTAAAGTCGCCGTTTTCTTTCGGATGATTTCATAATAAATGTCTTCGGTGATATCCAATCTTCGGGCTTTTTCAATCTGGAGCAATTCACCTTCACTCATTTCGCGCACGGCAACTGAAATGATTTTCAATAAATCGAAATCACCATTGTCAATCGAAAGCAGCAAACCTTTAGACAACAAATAATCACCGACTAAAACGGCAATTTTGTTTTTCCAAAGTGCATTAATTGAGAAAAATCCGCGTCGCTGGTTGCTGTCATCGACTACGTCATCGTGGACTAAAGTGGCCGTATGAATCAATTCGATAACCGAAGCGCCGCGATAGGTGCGTTCATTTACTTCTCCTTTCGACACCATTTTGGCGGTCAGAAAAACAAACATCGGACGCATTTGTTTTCCCTTCCGGTTCACAATATAATACGTAATCCGGTTTAACAGCGCCACTTGCGAAGTCATCGACTGGTAGAACTTTTTCTCAAAAAGCTCCATTTCCTGAAGAATCGGCTGTTTTATTTGTGAAGTAACATTCATTGGTTTTCAAAGATACTCTTTACGTTTAAAACGGCAAAGTGAAAATTGTTATGCTTCAATTAAACTATTTAAAATGTCAACGGTCTTAACACCAATTTAAAACCAACCTTATGAAAACCAAGATTTTATATTTAAGCTTGCTGCTGACGTTGGCCGTTGGCTGCAACAAAGATGACGACAACAATAACGATTCGTCAACGACTTCGGAAGAAATCGCTTCAGCGGCAAAAATTGACAATATTTCTGATGATGTGCTTCAAATCGTTCAATCGGAATCTGATGAAAGCCAATCGGGAAAAACTACAGAAACGACCGAAAGCTTTTTATCCGACTGCGTAACAACTACAACACAACAAACCGGAAATGCTATAGTCAGGACATTGGATTTCGGAACCGCAAACTGCGCTTTATTCAATGGAAATCTAATCCGCGGAAAAATTATTCTGACCTTCAACAATGATTTTAATGCAGCCACAAGAACCATTTCGTATGCTTTCGACAATTTTTACCACAACGACCGCCATGTAGAAGGAAACAGAACAGTTGTGAAAACGATTTTAGCAAATGGGCATCCGCAGGCTACAATCGATTTGAATATGACTGTAACGACTCCTAACGGCGGTGTTTACTTGAGAACCGGACAACGCGTTCGGGAATTTACCGAAGGTTACAACACGCCAAATATTTTAATCGATAATGTTTTTTCTGTTACCGGAAGCTGGACAACGACCTTGCCATCCGGAAATGTGCAAACGGCAACGATTACTTCTGCCGTAATTGCAAAATGGAATTGCATTCATATCGTTAGCGGAGCGATCGATTTTACAAGAAATGGCAACGTTGCAATTTTAGATTATGGAAGCGGAACCTGCGATGACAACGCGACCATCACGATCAACGGAACCATTCATCAAGTTCATTTATAAAAGGTTATTGAACAAAAAACCGCCTTCATCGGGCGGTTTTTTTACGCTTCTTTGTTTGCAAGTTGCCCGCAGGCAGCATCAATGTCTTTTCCGCGGCTGCGGCGCACTTTTACAATGATGTCGTTTCTTTCGAGTGCTTTTACATATTCGTTGATCGATTCATCGGAAGCTTGCTGGAATTCGCCGTCATCAATCGGGTTGTATTCGATTAAATTGACTTTACACGGCACATATTTGCAGAATTTGACCAAGGCATCAATAGACGCTTTATTGTCATTAATATCTTTCCAGACCACATATTCGTAAGTGATTTTGCTTTTGGTTTTTCTGTACCAATATTCGAGCGATTCGCGCAAATCGGCTAGTGGAAAATTCGCGGAAAACGGCATAATGCGTGAACGGATTTCATCAATTGCCGAATGCAATGACACGGCGAGTTTGAATTTTACTTCGTCATCAGCCAATTTTTTGATCATTTTCGGAACACCTGAAGTCGAAACCGTAATCCTTTTCGGCGACATGCCCAAACCTTCATCTGAAGTGATTTTTTCTATTGCCTTGATCACATTGTTGTAATTCATCAGCGGCTCGCCCATTCCCATAAAAACAATATTCGAAAGCGGTCGGTTGTGGTACAGTTTGCTTTCGTTATGGATGGCAACCACCTGATCGTAAATTTCATCCGGATTTAAATTTCGCATTCTTTTGAGTCGTGCGGTGGCGCAAAAATTACAATCCAAACTGCAGCCTACCTGGCTTGAAACGCACGCCGTTGTTCGGGTTAATGTTGGAATCAATACCGATTCGACCACTAGACCGTCATGCAAACGCACGGCATTTTTCACCGTTCCGTCTTCGCTGCGCTGCATTTGGTCGACCTTAATGTGGTTGATCACAAAATTATCTTCCAGCATCTGGCGTGTCGGTTTTGCGACGTTTGTCATGTCTTCAAAACTATGAGCATTTTTGCTCCAGAGCCATTCGTACACCTGATTTCCGCGAAAAGCCTTATCGCCATTCGACACAAAAAAATCACGCAACTGGTCTTTGGTTAAGGCACGTATGTCTTTCTTCTCGATTTGCATTTTGCAAAAGTAGTCTTATTTATCAATTTGTTGAATCGATAATTTATAACTTTGGCAAAAATTTAAACGATGCACTTTATTTCAGACGAATTGGACGATTATGTGACGCAACATTCTGAGAACGAACCCGAATTGCTATCGGCGCTGAACAAAGAAACGTACCAGAAGATTTTGCTTCCGCGAATGCTGAGCGGGCATTTCCAGGGGCGCGTTTTGAGCATGCTTTCAAAATTGATCCGCCCAAAATCGATACTTGAAATCGGGACTTATACCGGTTATGCGACCTTGTGTTTATGCGAAGGCTTGCAGGAAAACGGCACCGTTCATACGATTGACATCAATGAAGAACTTTTTGATTTCCAACGAAAATATTTCGACAAATCGCCATGGGGAAACCAGATTATGCAGTATTTGGGCGACGCATTGGAAATTATTCCGAACCTGAATACCAAATTCGACCTTGTATTTGTCGATGCGGATAAAGAAAATTACATTGCCTATTTTAACATGATCGTTCCGATGATGGAAAAAGGCGGGATTATTTTATCTGACAACGTTTTGTGGAGTGGAAAAGTCCTTGAGCCTTTAAATCCCAAAGACAAAAGCACGAAAGAATTACTGGAATACAATCAATTGTTGAAAGAAGACCCGCGTGTAGAAACTGTTTTACTACCAATACGCGATGGCTTAACCGTTAGTCGGATTGTCTAATTGTTCACCTTGCGAAAAATATTTATTGCGGGCGAATTTATAAATCTGCCAGAATAAAAGCGAAGTCAGAATTCCCCAGATGTAACCACATAAAATGTCTCCGGGATAATGCAAGCCCAGGTAAATCCTGCTGTAAGCAAATACAAGCGGCCAGATAAAAATGAAGCCCATATATTTTACATACGGTTTCAAAACCAGGTATAAAAACATAGCCGAAGCCATCGAATTGGAAGCATGACCTGAAATAAAACTAAAGGATTTCCGGGTTTGAACGGCTCTGATCAGTTTGGCCAGTTCGGGTTCATTTCCCGGACGCAAACGCTGAAATCCATTCTTGAAAAGATTCGTAGTCTGATCTGTAAAGGCAATTAAAAAAGCCATACAAATCAATATCAAAACTGCATGACGCCAGCCCAAATGCTTGAAAACCAAATAAGCAAACAATAAAAACATTGGAAGCCAGTTGATTTGTTTGGTGATGAAAGCCCAGAAATTATCCCAGCCTTCGTTTCCAAATCCGTTCAGATACACAAATAATTCGCGGTCTAAATGCAGTAAATAATCAACCATTACATCTGGCGTTTGATTGGTCCGGTAATGTCGTCGATTTCTTCTTTTGTCTGGGCGATTCCGGCAGTCGTATCATTTACAATCGATTCCTTAAAAGTATGAAGCTGCGCTGGTGTGTCGCCTAAAAGATTTTCTTTTGCCTGATTGATCTGGGCGTTGATGCTTCCGGTAATATCGGTAAGTGTCTTTGAATCGAAACCATTGGCTTCGGCACCTTTCTGGATTTCAGATTTGATGTCGTTCGTTGCATTTTTCAACTGCGCCATGCCTTTGCCTAAAGTGCGGGCAATGTCAGGGATTTTATCCGATCCAAAAAGCATTAAAGCGATAAACATGATGAACATTAATTCTCCGCCGCCAATTCCAAACATAATTCAGTAGTTTAATTACAAGTTTGTAAAGTTACAAAGTTGTACAGTTTTTAAAAGCGTTAATTCGTAAATAATTAACATGGTCATTTACGTAATATTTTACGCTTCAGTTTATTTTCCCAGCGCGACCATTTTCTTAAATTCTTCATTTTTGGAAATCATGAAATCCATCAATCCAAATTTGGTTTCCTTTACCGTAAAATCCTTTACTTTCGGATCGGTTTCGCAATACATCACGAAAAGCTTAATTTCTTCATCTTTCAGATTGAGTGTTTTGTGGAAGAAATTATAATCGAATTTTTTAAGAACTGATTCAGAGAACTGGAGTTTTTCAACTTCTTCTGGGCGGTTTCTCCTGACTAATTTCGCAATGTCTTTATACAATCTGACGAAATTTACGCCATTTGGGATTGCATCATAATTAGGCATTGCTATATTATTCGGGGATGATTTTTCATCATCGGCGTATTGCTGATCTACAATGGCCTGTGAATTTTTGACTTTTTTCTTTTTCTCTCCTTTTTTCACAACGACTTCGGTAAGTTCGTAAGCGATCGGTTCCATTTTTACCTTGAAATTATCTGGGTTGTCGGTTTCTTTCAGAACGATTTTCCTGGATTTTAACGTCCAGCCAGAAAGCACGAGCGTATCATTGGCACGAGCCAGAATTTTAAAATAACCATCATTATCTGTAATTGCCGAAGTTCTCGAACTCGTATTAAAAACCATGATATTTTCGACATTCAGGGAATCTTTCATGACTCTTGCGTTCCAAGTTTTGCGTGCTTCCTGCGCGAATGACATTTGACAAATGAAGCAAATCAGGGCGAGTAATTTTATTTTAGTTTTCATTGGATATAATTTCACTGTAATTTAGGGCTAATTTCTTAATATAAAAAAGCATCAGCGTTTTATTTTTTGCTTCCAATGCCCGAACAAAATCGGGATCTTCAATGATGTAATACTGGAATCCTTTAATATAGATTTGTGGGATTTTGAGCGTTTCGATGTAGAATTGATCTTCGTAAAGTCCGTCGAGCTTTAGCAGGAGTTTTTCATTTCTTTCTACCTGGACTTCTTTTTTCAGCATCGTTGTTCGTCCCGAAATTTTATTCAGCAGCGGATCGAGAATTCCCGATTGTGCCGTATAAAGTTTACTTTCTGCAGGCGTGTATTTTTTTTGGCCGGCTGGCATGATCCCGAGATTTACGGCGTTTATCTGCGAATTTTCATTGACATTGATTTCATTCAGTTCCGTGACTTTCGAAGCCATTTTGAGAATGATCAGGTTTGAATTCAAATCTTCGTCCTTAATGATCTTACGGCGCGTTTCGAGGTTTACCGCAGACAGTACCAAGGCATCGCCAGTTTTTGCCGGAATGTGAAACAATCCTTTGGAATCTGAAGCTGTCGTGAGCCCGGTTCTTGAATTGAGAACATTGACATTTTCCGCAGCAATCGTATCTGTAAAAATCCGGCCATAAAAAACGCGGTCGACGGCCTTTTGTCCAATCGACAATTGCACACAGAAAAGAAACGCAATAAGGAATGTAATTTTTAATTTCACCGGCTGAAGATTATTTAATTGGCAAAGAAAGCTTTATTCTTTACAAACGCCAAGATTATTCATCTCAATATAAGCCACTGCGAGTTCGCCCATCACAAAAGTAGCCATGGCTTTATTTTTCGAATTCATCGCATTGGCAAACCTCTTATTTTCGACGATGTAGTAATAAAATCCACGTACATATTCTTCAGGGATTTTGAGTTTTTGTACAAAATAATCGTGATCGAATGTATTGTCGATCTTGTCCATCATAAATTCTTTGCGTTCTACTTCGATCGCTTTTCTAAGCATTGCGGTCCTGCCGGAAAGTAGGTTAAACAAAGGATCGATCGTTAAAGAAGTATTCAAGCCAATTTGAGTATCGAGTCCGGTTGCAGCTTTAAATCTTCTTTCTGCCGGAGTATACGTTTTTTGCCCTTTCGGAATGATGCCGAGTGCGACTGCATTGATATTTTTATATTGAAAAACCTGTACTTCGTCTAGTTGATGCATCAAAGGCAGCATTTTTACAAAGAACAAATCCTGGACTAAGGTTTCTTTTGTAATGGCATATTTCAGCCCTTTGAAATTGATTGACGACAGCATTAATGTATCGCCTTCTTTTGCCGGAATCGCAAAATAGCCATTCTCTTCAGTGATCGCTGCTTTTTCTGTAGAGGTATTGATGACGTAAATTCCGGAAAGGCTGTTGGCATACGCATTAACTTTTCCCCTTAGTGTTTTTCGCGCCACTTCCTGCGCCTGGATTTGGTTGGGCAGGATTGAAAACACCATAAAAGTAAACAGGAATTTATTCATAACGGCATGAGAAATAGTATTTTGTAAAAGTATTGGGCTGTCGTCCAAATAAATTGCTAACGGCTTCGTAAAATTGTGTTAATTAAAACGTAAGAAAATTAGTGTCGATTGTTCTGATTTTTTACCTTTAAACTCAAATTATTTACAATGAAAAACCTGATCATTGCCAGCACATCTACGCTTCACGGCGGAGGATATTTAGACTATTTATTGCCGGAACTCGAAGCTTTTTTTAAAGATTGCAACACCATTTTGTTCATTCCGTATGCACGTCCGGGCGGCATTTCGCATGATGATTATACCGGTCGCGTGAAGTCGGCTTTCGCCAATATTAATAAGAAAGTTCGCGGTTTGCATGAATTTGATTCCCCAAAAGAAGCCATCGAAAACGCCGAAGCCATTTTTACGGGCGGCGGAAATACCTTTTTACTCGTATCCCAATTGTATAAAAATAAAGTCATGGATATTTTAGCAAATGCCGTAAAAAGCGGAATTCCATATTTGGGAACCAGCGCCGGAAGCAACATTACAGGTTTATCAATGCAGACTACGAATGACATGCCAATTGTTTATCCGCCGAGTTTCCAGACTTTGGGATTGATGCCGTTTAATTTGAATCCGCATTATCTGGATGCCGACCTGCAATCAAAACACATGGGCGAAACGCGTGAAACACGGATTAAGGAATTCCACCAGTTTAACAATATCCCGGTTTTGGGCTTGCGCGAAGGCAGCTGGCTTGAGGTTAATGGTGAGAAAATTACTTTAAAAGGAGATTTACAAGCGCGGTTGTTTTTGCACAATCAGGAGCCGAAAGAATTGGAAACCGGAAGTGACTTGTCGGGACTGAAGTAATATTTTTGGATGAAGGTGTCCGCGTTAGCGATAGAGGCAAGCACCGCGTGCAGCCGATAGCGCGGCCGAAGGAAACGCCAATAAAATTTGAACCATTGAGTGACATTAAGACTTGTATCCTTAATGGTTTAAAAACAAAAAACCCCAAACTTTCATTTGAGGTTTTTATGAAGAGCGGAAGACGAGGCTCGAACTCGCGACAACCAGCTTGGAAGGCTGGAGCTCTACCAACTGAGCTACTTCCGCATTACAACGGTGCAAATATAAATAATAAGTTTCGTTTGTTGCAAGTTTTTTTTGCAAAAAAATCGGAATCTTTTGGGTTTGGGCGGGTAATGAATTTATTATTAAAAAGTTATCGGATAAATTAATTTAAAAAACATGATACAAATTAGTGAAATCAGTGCTTTGGAGACGTTTAAAGTGCGGCATCCGGTGCTTCGTCCTGGAAAACCTGTTGAAAGTTGCCATTTTGACGGCGACGAATTTCTTTCGACCAGACATTTCGGGTTGTTTGTCAATGAAATTTTGGCTGGCGTAATTTCGCTATTTAAACAACATAATGCCGCTTTCGCGAATGACAACCAGTTTCAGATCCGCGGGATGGCTGTTTTGGAAAATTTCAGGAAGCGAGGTTTTGGCGAACAGCTTGTGCTGCATGTTGAACATGTTGTGAATGAGCAATACGGCAATTTGATCTGGTTTAATGCGCGTGAAGTGGCGGTGAAATTTTATTCCAATTTGGGATATATGATCGTTGGCGATGCTTTTGAAATTCCGGATGTGGGGACACATTATAAAATGTATAAAATTTTAGATCAAAATTTTGGAATCGTATAAATCGTTGGATAAGTAAAATGCTACCTTGCGTCAAAATTTAAAGCATGCCTAAATATTACCTTTTGTTCTTGTTATTTATTTTTTTAGGTTGTAAAAAAGAACAGCCGAAAAAATCTGTACCCGAAAAAAGCAAAACCGAATTCAAGCGCGAACCCAAAAGCATTGCCATCGATTCGATGATTTTAGTCGATAAAAAGAAAGAACGATTGCTGGCTTTTTACCGTTCGCACGGATTTGGAACGGTTTGGAATTCGCCAAAAATCAGGAAAACGATCATTGAAGCTTTGGAAGATTCTGAAAATGAAGGCCTGATTCCAAAAGACTATAAAGTACCGACACTTGAAAAACTCGAAACCAAAACCAATGTTTTATCGGATAGGCAAATGGTTGATTATGATATTTTACTGACGCTTTCGCTGCAGAAATATTTGTGGCATTTGACTAAAGGAAAATTAAACCCATCAGAATTGTACCGGGACTGGGATTTGAAGATCAATCAAATGGACATCAATCAGTTGTTATCTAATGCAATAAAAGGCGATTCTCTCACAAAAGCAATTGAAAGTGCCAAGCCGCATTACATCGTGTATGTGCGTTTGAAAAAAGCACTGAAAATCATCAATCAATTTCCGAAAGACACTTTGAAACCGATTGAATTTACGGAGAAAATGATCCGGAATGACACGAACAATTCCATCATTCAAATCAAGCGCAGATTATTGTATTGGAAAGATTTGGATCCTGTAGACAGTTTGACCAATATATACGATCGTGCGAGCTGGAAAGCAGTCAAAAAATTCCAGTTCCGGCATGGTTTGGTTCCCGACGGCGTCATTGGTTTGAGTACGGTTACGGCTTTGAACATTTCGAAAGACATTAGAAAAGAACAAATTATAGCAAATCTCGAGCGCTGGAAATGGTTTCCAAAAAATATGGGCGCCCACTACATCATCGTGAATATTCCGGCGTTTGAGTTAAGGATCATCAAAGATGGCGACACGATTAAAAGAAAACGCGTGGTTGTTGGGAAAGACAAACGCAGGACTCCGGTGCTTTCCTCGACTTTCAGCAATATCGTTTTTAACCCAACCTGGACCGTTCCGCCAACGATTTTAAAAGAAGACCTGACACCATCTGCGACAAGCAACCGCAGCTATTTTGCTTCGCACAACATCACGATCTACGATTACAAAGGCAATATCGTGAGCCCGGAGAAATGGAATCCTGAAAAAGCAAAAGGCTATCGTTATGTCCAGGCGCCGGGAAATTTAAACTCGCTGGGAAATGTCAAATTCAATTTCCCGAATCATTATACGGTTTATCTGCATGATACGAACCACCGCGATTATTTCGGAAAAAATTACCGTTCACTGAGTTCGGGTTGTGTGCGCGTGGAAGATCCGTTGCCTATGGCTGTTTACATGCTTGATGATGGAAAAAACTGGTCTTTGGAAAAAATCCACGAACTTTTAGAATCCAAAAAAACCACCAGCATCAATTTAAAGCAAAAAATAAAGCTGCACCAATTGTATTGGACAGCTTCTATGACTGATAAAGGCGAACTGGATTTCAGGGCTGACATCTACAATCTCGATCGGGATCTGTATAAAAAACTAGGAAATTAATTTCGTAGCCAACTTATAGCTTCCTGACGGATGGTAGATAAAGATGCAGGATTTGCCTTGGATCGTATTGATAATTTCGTTTGTCAATTCTACTGGAAGTGCAGGACAACCTTGGCTTCTTCCCAACCTTTTGTGATCACGAACGAACGATTCCGACACATAATCGGCGCCGTGCATCACGACACCGCGGTTGCGTGCATTGTCGTTGATGCCTTTTTCGAGTCCGTCAAGTTTTAGGGATTGCCCGTGTTTGCCGTTGTAGATTTCGCCTGTAGCGTAAAATCCGAGGCTGCTTTCAAAAGATTCTGCCTTGTTTGAAAAATGGCTTGCAAATTCTTCGCCGGTATTTCTTCCGTGCGCGACAAGGGAATTAAATAAAACTGTATTGGTTGTCAAGTCAATCACCCACAGCCTTTTGGTATTTGAAGAAAGGCTGAAATCGATTAACGTAAGCATGTCTTTTTGAATTAAACCTTTTTCTTTCAATGCGAAAAAACCTTCTAAAGCCTTTGTAAAGCTTTCGAGTTTTGGCATTTCTGAAATCGTACTGGAATGCAGGTTGCCGTAAATTGAAGCGGCATTCATTTCAAAAGCACTACCTGCAGTCGTTGCTAAAAGTTTGTGGTTTACTGTTGTGGTATGGTTCGTAGAAAATGACATAAATAATAATGCCACCATGGGGAATAGTCTGTAAATCATTGTTAATGTTTATGTTATACGAATAGATTGGGGTTGCAAATATATTCAATAAAATGTACTGGCCAAATTTTTTAATAAAAAATTATCGTTTAAAAGCATATTTCATCGTCAAAGAGCATCTGGTGTATAAAAATACAATTTGGTAAGAACGTTGGGGAACTAAAACGCAGAAAATAAAGTTTTATTGCAAAAGAATTGTGAATATCAGGAATATAGTTATTTTTGTTTGACGAACCAAAGCCTGTATGACTCCGAAATCCTGCATTCTCATTGCGCTTTTCCTGCTAACCTGCACATTTTCGATAGCACAAAAAAAGTCTTTACAGGCTGTTTCTGTGACTGAAAATATTACAGTTGACGGCAGGCTCGATGAAGAAATTTGGAAAACTGCTCCGATTGCTACCGATTTCGTCATGTTTGATCCCGATAACGGAAAACCCATCAGCCCTGAAAAAAAGACCAATGTTCAGGTGGTTTACGACAATACTGCAGTTTATATTGCTGCGATTTTATATGACAATGAGCCTCAAAAAATCCTGAAAGAAATCACCCAGCGCGATATATTTGGAACTGCTGATAATTTTGGTATTTTCATCAATGGATTCAATGACGGCCAGCAGGATTTTCGCTTTTTTGTGAGTGCATCAGGCGTTCAGATGGATGCTGTTTTCACAGAACAAAATGGCGAAGACCTGACTTGGGATGCAATTTGGGACAGCCATGCCCGCATTACCGATGAAGGCTGGGTCATTGAAATGAAAATTCCGTATGCGGCACTGCGTTTTCCAAAAGCCGACATCCAAACCTGGGGCATTAATTTTTACCGCGAATTGCGCCGTGACAGGCAGCAATATACCTGGAACCACATTGATACGAAGATTGACAATGAAAGCGCACAGTCGGGATTGCTGGAAGGCATACACAACATTTCTCCGCCTACAAGATTGTTTTTCATTCCATATTCTTCTCTATATTATGAAAAAAGTTACGATTATACTGCAAACACTTCCGTTGCAGATAGCAAGTTTAAAGTTGGCATGGACATCAAATACGGAATCAACGATTCTTTCACGCTTGATGCGATCCTGGTTCCTGATTTCGGGCAAACACGCTTTGACAATGTCGAACTCAATTTAGGGCCATTCGAACAGCAATTCAACGAAAACCGCCCGTTTTTCACTGAAGGAACCGATTTATTCAACAAAGGCGATTTGCTTTACACGAGAAGAATTGGCGGAAGCCCGTCAACTTCAGGAAAAATTCGCGACAATGAAGTTTTAGAAAGCATTCCAACAACCACAAACCTGATCAACGCTTTAAAAATTTCAGGCCGAACAAAAAAAGGACTCGGGATTGGGGTTTTAAATGCCATTACTGAAAAAACTTTCGGTTATCTGCGCGACACCGTTACAGGAAATATCCGTAAAACGGAAGTCGAGCCGCTTGCCAATTATAATGTGGTGGTTTTTGATCAGCGTTTTAATAAAAATTCATCGGTTTCATTGATCAATACCAATGTAACGCGCAATGGCGATTACCGCGATGCGAATGTTTCAGCAATGATTTTCGATCTGAATACGAAGCAAAATACCTACAATGCAGCAGGAAATTTTAAATACAGCTACATCAATGAAATGACCGGAATTGCTGATAAAAAAGGATATTATACCGGACTGAGCCTGGCCGAAACCAGCGGAAATTACCGCTTTAGCGGAGGTGCGACTTATGTGTCAAAAGATTTCGACGACAACGACCTGGGCATTAATTTTTTTACGAACTACCACGCGCTCTCGTTTGCTGCCAACTACCGCATCCTGAATCCGAATAAAAACTTCAATTCCTTTAAGCTTTACACCGATGCGTATACCGAATTCCAGAATACGACCGGGCGTATCCAACAGGCCAAATTCAATATTTTCGTAAATTCGACCACCCGGAAAAATGATTATTGGGGTTACGGATTGAATATCATCCCGCTTAAAACTTACGATTTTTATGAAGCGCGTGTGGACGAACGCTTTGTTGAAATGCCCGAAAATTACAGGGCGTGGATTTATTTTTCATCCAATTTCAACCGAAAATTCGCTTTCGATTTTGAGCCTTCAATCACTGCAACAAGCGAAAAAGACCGCTACACTTATGACTTCCTCTTTATTCCAAGGTATCGCGTCAACAACCGCCTGATGCTGATTTACAACTTTAATTACATCCACAACAACCACAACAAAGGTTGGGTTGATTTTGACGGCGACGACATTATTTTCGCAAAACGCAACCGCGACACCTATTTGAACACACTTGAAACAAAATATGCGATCAACAATAAAATGACTGTAAACCTTGCCGCACGTTATTATTGGTCGTATGCCGAAAACCTGGAGTTTCAAACACTTCAAAATGATGGTACATTGGTGCATTCAAACTACAATCAGGACAAAAACTCCAATTTCAATTCCTGGAATGTCGATCTTTCGTATTCGTGGTGGTTTGCGCCCGGAAGCCAGATTTCATTTCTTTATCGAAACAATGCGATTACCGATGAATACAATCTGTATGCTGTCAATAAAAATTTCGGAAAAAACTTCACCAATTTATTTTCAGACAACCTGAACAATATTTTCTCGGTCAGCATCCGCTATTTCATCGACTACAATGCGGCAAAAAACTGGTTTTAAATTGCTGTTATTTTAAACTTAACATTTGCACACGCTTTTTTCAAATGCCTTATATTTGTTAAAAATATTTTTCCGATGAACAAAAAAGTAATTTTAATGATCCTTGACGGATGGGGAAAATCGCCAGACCCGAAAGTTTCAGCCATAGACAATGCCAATGTGCCATTCATTAACGGTTTGTACAGGCAATACCCGAATGCACAATTAAGAACCGACGGACTCAATGTTGGCTTGCCCGAAGGCCAGATGGGAAATTCAGAAGTGGGCCACATGAATCTTGGTGCAGGCCGCATCATTTACCAGGATCTGGTCAAAATTAACCTCGCCGTCCAGGATAAAACGATCAATCAGGAAAAGGAACTCGTCGATGCTTTCCAATATGCCAAAGAGAACAATAAAGACATTCATTTTTTAGGCTTGGTTTCTAATGGTGGCGTGCATTCGCATATTGACCATTTGAAAGGATTGATCGATGCTTCAGAAGATTTCGGGCTTGAAAAAGTATTCATTCACGCATTTACCGACGGTCGCGATGTCGATCCAAAATCAGGGACTTTTTTCATAGGCGATTTATTGAACCATCTGAATGGCAAAAAAGCAAAACTGGCTTCTGTCATTGGAAGATATTATGCGATGGACCGCGACAAACGCTGGGAACGCGTCAAAAAAGCATATGATTTACTGGTGAATGGCGAAGGCGTGCATTCGAAAGATGCCGTGAACAGCATCCACGATGATTACAACAAAAACATTACCGACGAATTTATAGATCCCATCGTGATGGTTGATGACAACGACCAGCCAGTTGCAAAAATCAAAGAAGGCGATGTCGTGATTTTCTTCAATTTCCGCACCGACCGCGGCCGCCAATTGACCGATGCGCTTTCACAAAACGACCACCACGAGCAAAACATGCACAAAATGCAATTGTACTATGTGACGATGACCAATTATGATGACACGTTTAAAGGCATTCACGTCATTTACGACAAAGACAACATCACGGAAACATTGGGTGAAGTACTCGAAAAAAACATGAAAAAGCAAATTCGGATTGCGGAAACCGAGAAATATCCGCATGTGACGTTTTTCTTTTCCGGCGGGCGGGAATTGCCGTTTTCAGGCGAAACCAGGATTTTAAGAAATTCCCCAAAAGTGGCGACTTACGATTTGCAGCCAGAAATGAGTGCATTCGAACTTGCCGATGCTTTGGTTCCGGAACTCGAAAAAGGTGAAGTCGATTTTGTCTGCCTGAATTTTGCCAATGGCGACATGGTTGGGCATACCGGCGTTTTTGAAGCGGCAATAAAAGCCTGCGAAGCCGTTGACAAATGTGTAGAAAAAGTGATTAGTGCGGCTTTAGCCAACAATTATACGACGATTGTAATCGCCGATCACGGAAACTGCGAAACCATGATCAATCCTGACGGAAGCCCGAATACCGCGCACACAACGAATCCGGTGCCGATCATTCTGGTGGATAAAGAACGGAAGCAAATCCACGACGGTGTTTTGGGCGACATCGCTCCTACCATTCTCGCTTTGATGGGAATTGAGCAACCAAAAGCCATGACGAGACATTCGCTGTTGTAATCTTTCATTCACATAAAAATAAAGCAGCCTTAACGGGTTGCTTTTTTATTGGCGATAAATTATTTAAAAATCGTACTTTTGCCGACTATAAATTTGATATATGATTGTCTCAAAAACAAGGGAAGAAATTGAATTGATGCGCGAAAGCGCCCTTTTGGTTTCCAAAACATTAGGAATGATCGCAGGCGAAATCAAGGCTGGAGTCACGACTTTACAATTAGACAAATTAGCGGAACAATTCATCCGCGACCACAATGCCGTTCCTGGTTTTCTTGGTTTGTATGGCTGTCCGTCGACACTTTTAACCAGCGTAAACGAGCAGGTCGTTCACGGTTTACCAACAACACGCCCCATTGAAGAAGGTGATATTGTTTCGGTAGACTGTGGTGTTTTGAAAAACGAATATTACGGCGACCACGCTTATACTTTTGCCATTGGCGACATCGCTCCGGAAACACAAAAACTGCTTAAAATCACCAAAGAATCATTATACGTAGGCATCCGTGAATTCAAAGCTGGAAACCGCGTGGAAGACGTTGGAAATGCGATCCAGAAATTCACCGAAGCCGAAGGTTACGGTGTGGTTCGCGAACTCGTTGGACACGGCCTCGGAAAAAAAATGCATGAAGATCCCGAAATGCCCAACTATGGAAAACGCGGACGCGGGAAATTGTTCATCGAAGGAATGGTCGTTGCGATCGAACCGATGATCAACCTCGGAACCAAAAACATCAAACATTTAAAAGACGGCTGGACAATTGTCACTGCCGATAAAAAACCGAGTGCGCACTTTGAGCACGACGTCGCTTTAGTTGATGGAAAACCGGAATTGCTTTCGACTTACGCCTACATCTATAAAGCTCTAGGCATCGAAAGCGACGAAGAAAACGAATTCAGGAAAGTGCCATTGGTCATCTGATGAAAAAATTATTCAAGTTTATTTTAAATACAATTCCGCGCCCATTGCTTATTCGGTTGAGTTATGTAGCACGCCCGATTCTGGCATTGGCACTCAAAGGAAATACGTTTACCGATCCGATTGACGGAAAAAGTTTTCGAAGTTTTTTGCCTTACGGATATGGAACACAGCGCAACAATGTACTGTCTCCAAGTACGCTTTCACTCGAAAGGCACCGTTTGCTCTGGTTGTATTTAAAAAATGAAACAGATTTTTTTTCCGCACCTAAAAAAGTGCTGCACTTTGCCCCGGAACAGGCGTTTTACAAATTGTTCCGAAACCAGAAAAACCTCGATTATACAACGACCGATTTATTTTCGCCTTTAGCAGATGTCAAAGCAGACATTTGCAATTTGCCATTCGCCGACAACTCATACGACATCATTCTGTGCAACCATGTTTTAGAGCACATTCCCGACGACACGAAAGCGATGGAGGAATTGTATCGCGTACTCAAACCGGGCGGAATGGGCATTTTCCAGATTCCGCAGGATTTAAGCCGGGCAACGACATTCGAAGACAATTCGATTACCGATCCCAAAGAACGTGCTGCCATTTTCGGGCAATACGACCACGTTCGTGTATACGGTCGAGATTATTTTAACAAACTCCGAAGCATCGGATTTAGAGTTATCGAAGAAGATTACACCAAAAAAATTAACCCTGAACTTGTTGAAAAATACTGCCTTGCCAAAGGTGAAATCATCCCGGTTTGCTACAAGCAACTTTAACATTTCTGCAAAGCGTGAAACAATAACCGTGAACATTATTTGTTATATTTACCATTCGAAATTTAACAATTATGCTTAAACATTATTTTACCGCTATTTTATCGTTTTTTGCGATCGCCTTTTCATTTGCCCAGGTAGAAAAAGAAATCGCGCCGCCGTATAACATCAGGACGGTGACTTTGACGCAAAACGGCCAGAATATTGTTCCGCTGATTAAGTTTGGAGATTCGTTCCAACTCGAATTTGATGACTTGTTTGGCAATGAAGCGAATTATTATTATGTGATCCAACACTGTGATTACGATTGGAAACCATCGCAACTCGTTAAAAGTGAATACCTTCAGGGATTTGATGACCAACGCATTCAGACTTATACGAATTCCTTTAATACGCTTCAGATTTATTCGCATTATGCATTGGCCATTCCAAACCGGAACACCTCATTATTGGTCAGTGGAAATTATGTGATTAAAATCCTCAATGAAGACAAAGACGTCGTTTTTACAAAGAAAATGATCATTTATGAAGATGCGGTAAGTGTTCCGATGCAGGTTAAAAGAACCCGGAATGTGAGCGAGATCAACTTCAAGCAAAACCTTGATTTTTCTATCAAGTCGGCTAATATATTATTCCAAAGTCCGCTCAAAAACGTGAAAGTTCTGCTGTTGAAAAACGGACAAATCAGCACCGGAATTACAAATGTTCCAGCGATGTACACCATTGGCAACGACCTGATCTATAAATACGATGCAGAAACGCAGTTCTGGGGCGGAAACGAATATATGTATTTTGAAAATAAAGACATCCGCGCAGCGAATAACAACATTGGAAAAGTACAATCTACAGGCGGATTGTACAGTTCGCTTTTATACACCAACAACGCGCGCGCCGGACAGCAATATACCTTCTATCCTGACATCGATGGAAATTTCATCGTAAAGAACATCAATGCTGAAAACAACAACGTCGAAGCCGATTATGCCTGGGTCTATTTTACACTTTCCGCTCCGGCATATTATGGGAAAGGCGATATTTATGTGACCGGAATGTTCAACAATTACGCATTGACGCCGGAGTTCAAAATGGATTACAACAAAGACAGGGCAGTCTACGAAAAAGCCATTATGATCAAGCAGGGATTTACGAATTACCAATATACGATTGCTGATAAAAACGGCAAGATTGACGAGGCAAATGCGGTCGACGGAAATTTCTACCAGACTGAGAACAACTACTTTGCAATTGTCTATTACCGCGAGAACAACCAGCGTTACGATCGCGTGATCGGGAAAGGCGTAGCCAGTTCGGTCGACATCATTAATTAAGGATTTACAATTTTTGATTTACAAATGCTTACGCGTAAATCGCACATCTGAAATTGTACTTAAAATTTTCTTATCAAAAAAACCATTGTCGCAAACTTCTTGATAATCATAAAATTTAATATTAAAAACACGTTCCAAAGTCTAATTTTTGTAAATTTGACTTCAGATTTTAAAAAATCACCATGGTTTCACAGATCACAAGAGGCATAAAAATTTCGGTCCTGACGGCTTTTGAAGGCACTTACTTCAAGAACCACAAGATCCATTTTGCCTTTAGTTACGAGATCACGATTGAAAACCACAGTAAGGATTCGGTACAATTAACGACGCGCCACTGGGAAATTTTCGACTCGTTAAACGACAAAGAAACCGTTGATGGCGAAGGTGTAATTGGAAAAAAACCGGTATTGAAACCAGGTGAAGCACACACTTACAGCTCAGGTTGTTTGCTTGCTTCCCCATTCGGATCGATGCGCGGATTTTTTAATATGGTGAATTTTACCTCAACGAAAAGCTTTAAGGTCATTGTGCCAACATTCAGGCTCAGCGCACCTTTCGCACTCAATTAACAAACCACAATCACTTCATCATTTGCAATTGCATAGACACAATCGTGTTCGGTAGGGATTAAAAAATATGTTCCGGTAAATTCCCCAAATGCAGGCAGGATCATTTGTTTTGGCTTTTTAAAGAAACAGGGTAGTTTTAAAGATTGCCGTCCTATGCCGCGCATTTTTACAGCTGGGTGAATGTGTCCAGAAAAATTAAAAAAATGGTCGCGTTCTTCGGGATGATGCGTGAGTAAAAACCCATTTGTTGCAATTTCACTGTAAATTTCGATTTCCAATTTCTGGTAATGCTTCTTATCGATAACATCGTGATTTCCAGCAACGAGAATAATTTTAGATGTTGTTTCAGAAACCCATTTTTCAAACAATTGCCATTCGGTATTTTTTTTACTGTGGAATAAATCACCGAGAAAAATAACCGTTTCGGGATCAAAATAATCCAAAGCAGCATTCATCTGATCGAAATTTTTAGACACTGCACTTTCCGGAACTGCGACACCGTGCTTTCTGAAATGCATGACTTTACCGAGATGGACATCCGAGATCAGTAAAATGCTTTTGTTTGTCCAGAACACAGCACCTGTCGGATGCAAAATAAAAGTGTGGTTTTGTATGGAGATCGTGACGGTCATTTTTCGTTTTTCATATAAGAGGCGGTCATTTTTTTGATCCTTTCGGCCAAAGTTTCGCTGCTGAGTTTTTCGCGCAGTCGATCAGTGATAATCGGAAAACTGAATGGCGTTGGTTTTTGAGCCTGCTTCCAGACGATTTCCTGGTTTTTGATCCGTTCCAACGATTGGATCAAACGGCCTTCTTCCAATTGATGTTCAAAAGTTTCGCGATAGGCTTGCTGGAATAATAAATTATCGGGTTCGTAATCCCGAAAGACTTCAAAAATCAATTGTGAGCCGCTTTGCAGGTGTTTGGTTTTGATCATTTTTCCGGGAAATCCGGTGAAAACCAATCCGGCAATCACGGCAATGTCGCGGAATTTTCGTCGTGCCATTTCTGTTGCGTTCAAGCTTCTTTGCAAATCCGAATGGACATATTCAGTTGAAAATAAATTGTTGTCAATGACGCTTTGCATGTCAATTTCCTGATCAGACAGCAATTCAAATCCGTAATCATTATAAGCCAGTGAAAACGAAATCGGTGTCAGCAAACTAATCCTAAAAGCCAATAAACTCGCCAAAGCTTCATGTACAAATCTTCCTTCAAACGGATAAAAAATCGCATGAAAACCTTCTCGTGTTTTAAATGTTTCTATTAAAAACTGGTGCGAACCTGGCACAATCGATTCTTTTCGTTGTCTTTTAAACATCGGCGCAAGCGCTTTGAGTTCGGGCGTTAAATTTTCGGTATTTGCCGTATACATTTCCTGTCGCAGCATTTCGCTCATTTGTGCCGAAAACGACATACGCCCGCCCATCCAGCTGACCAATCTTGATTTTTTTGACGGATCGGCTTTTTTAACCAGAACCTGCATGTTTTTTACCTGGTACAATTCGAGTTTTTTTCCGCCAAAAGTAAACGCATCACCGGGTTTCATTTTCGAAATAAACCATTCTTCGATGCTTCCGAGATAACCGCCGCTAAGGAATTTGACCTGTAAAGTCGCATCGCCCACAATCGTCCCAATTTGCATTCTGTGGTGCATTGCGATCAATCGACTGTTGATCTTAAACAAACCGTTGGGTTCAATATCAACTTTTTTATATTCATCATAAGCCTGCAAACTCTGGCTGCCTTTGGTGATAAAATTCAGTATCCAGTTCCAGTTGTCTTCGGTCATCGCCTGATAGCAAAAAGTTCCTTTGACTTCATTGAAAATCTCATCCGGAAAAAACCCATCGGAAACCGCCAGCGTATTGAGATATTGCACCAAAACATCCCACGAATTTAAATACGGAATCCGGTCTTCAACTACTGTTTCCGCCACTGCTTTTTTCAATGCCGATGCTTCGATGAGTTCCATAGCATGCGTTGCTAAAAAATGAATGACGCTTTCTTTTCCGGGTTGATGCCCACTCCTGCCCGCTCTTTGCATAAATCTCGCAACGCCTTTTGGGCCGCCAACTTGTATGATGCTTTCGACTGGTGCAAAATCAACACCTAAGTCCAAACTTGACGTACAAACCACAACTTTTAATTCTTCATTCCGGATCGCTTCTTCCACCCAAAGCCGCGTTTCCCGATTGATGCTTCCATGGTGCATTGCCATTTCTCCTGCAAATTCCGGATATTTTTCAAGCAACCGCTGAAACCAGATTTCACAAGCAGATCTGACATTCGTAAAGATCAAAGTCGTTTTGCTTTTTCTGACGATTGCCGCTGCTTCGTCAATCAGGTGCAAACCCATGTGCCCGCGCCAGGGATACGCTTCCATTTTTTCAGGAATGATCGAAAGCACTTTTATTTTTTTGTCGATATTCGCATGGATCAAAATTGAATTTTCATAGGCTTCCGAACCCATTCCGAGTAATACTTCTTTGGCTTGTTGCAAATTTCCGATCGTTGCAGAAATGCCCCAAATCCGCATGTTCGGAGCAATCGTCTTTAACCGCGACAATGCCAGTTCCATTTGCACACCGCGTTTCGTACCCAGCAATTCATGCCATTCGTCAATGACAATCGCACGGCAATCTTCAAAGGTTTTATCGTAGCCTTTTGAGGCCAATAACAGTTGCAAACTTTCTGGCGTTGTGATCAGCAAATCGGGCATTTTACGGCTTTGCTTCGCACGTTCCGCATTTGATGTATCGCCGCTGCGGATGCCAACAGTCATTTGGGCACCCAGATCATTGACGACGCGTTCGGCAGCTTGTTTAATTTCTACCGACAGTGCGCGCAACGGCGTAATCCAGATCGCTTTGAGTCCGGGCTTATGTTTGGTTTCATAATCCGGATTGTTTTTGATGTAATCGAGTACGATCGGAATCCAGAGTGCATAGGTTTTTCCGCTGCCCGTTGGCGCATTCAACAGCCCGTTTTTTCCCTGCAGAAACGCCGTCCAGGTCTCTTTTTGAAACGGAAAGGATTTCCAGCCCTGGTTTTTAAACCAGTTATCTGCGATGTTGAAAAGTTGGGTTCTGTTCATTAAAAAGTTTATTTTTTTGAACCATTAAGTACATTAAGGTTGCGCGACTTAATGGCCTTAATGCACTTAATGGTTTAATTTTCTTTACCTTATAAGACTATTTTTTAACCATTAAGAGATTAAGAAAAGTTAAGCTTAATAACTCTATATTCTTAATGGTTAATTTTCTGTATTTGAAGAAATCATATTTTTGATGTCTTCGATAGAATTGGCTTCTTCGATTTTCTTATCATGCCGCCATCTTAAAATCCGCGGAAATCGTGTTGCGACGCCACTCTTGTGACGCTTGGAAAACGCAATTCCTTCAAATCCAATTTCGAAAACCAGCTGTGGTGTGACACTTCGAACCGGCCCGAAACGTTCGAGAGTGTGTTTCTTGATCCAATCGTCAACTTTGCGAAACTCGGCATCGGTTAAACCAGAATACGCTTTTGCGAAAGTGACCAATTCGCGTTCCCCATTTTCATTGTCCTGCCAGAGTGCAAAAGTGTAATCAGTAAATAAATTCGCACGCCGGCCCGAACCTCGCATCGCATATGTCAAAACAGCATCAATGACCAGTGGTTCAATTTTCCATTTCCACCAATCGCCTTTTTTGCGTCCAACCTGATAGGCAGAATCGCGGCGTTTCAGCATCAAACCTTCTGATTTCATTTCGCGCGCACGCATTCTTTCAGTCGTCACATCTTCCCAGGATTTTAAATTTACACGCTCTGAAATCTGTAACGAGAGATTCGAATTTTTAACGGTTTCGTATAATTTTTCGAGCAAATCGCGGCGCTGGTCATACGGCAAATTTCGGATGTCATTTCCTTCCCATTCCAATAAATCATACGCTTTAATGATGACCGGGGTTTTAGCGAGCAATGCAGCCGAAACGGTTTTGCGCCCGATCCTGGTTTGCAGATCGTTAAAAGTTCCGATTTGACCTTCCGGAAATGGAAGAATTTCTCCGTCGATTACTGTTCCGTTTGGAATAATCCCGACGAACGCATGAAATTCCGGATACTTATCCGTTACCAATTCCTCGCCGCGGCTCCAAACGTATATTTTGTCGTCACGGATGATCGTTTGCGAACGGATTCCGTCCCATTTGTGTTCGATGCTCCAGTCTTCGGGATTTCCAAGGGCTGAAACTTCGCCCTCTATCGGGTAAGCCAAATAAAACGGAAATGGTTTTGACAAATAATCGCTGCTTTTTTCGTCCAGGATCAATTCCTGAAAGGAGATTTTATCGGGATTCCAGTCGCCCATTAACTTGTAAGCCAGCAAATCTTCATCGACACCTTCGGCTTTTGAAAGTGCGCGCGTCATCAGTTTCTGACTTACGCCGATGCGGAAACTTCCGGTAATTAATTTGGTAAAAACGAAGCGTTCGTAATAATTCAGCGCGAGCCAGTTGGTTCTCAGATATTCGCGTTTTTCATCATCAGATTTCTTTTTGAGTGCGATCATTTCCTGCAGGAATTCGGTCAGGCTTTTGTCAGAATGTTCTTTTGTGGTTGGAATAATGAGCGCGATGGTTTCTGCGAGATCGCCCACGATATGATAGCTTTCCTCGAACAGCCAAAGCGGAATATTTGCCAGTTCATTGGCCCAAAGCCGCAACAAAGTCGTATTGACCGGGCGTGGTGGCCGGCGGTGTGACAAGATCGCGATTGTCCAGACTTTATCTTCAGGCGAAGCGCGACGGAAATAGTCGGTCAGTGCGTTTACTTTTACTGACGTTTTGTTGGAGCTGTCGAGGGCTTTGATGAGTTCGGCGAAATTTTTCATGCGGCGTCTTCATTTCCTTGTTCGAGTTCGGCTTTGTCGGTTTCTGCGGTTTCGCCTTCATCGCCTTCGTACTGAGTATGTTCTGTACGCGCATCATAACCGATTTCGCGCAGATATTTTGAAAAAACATCGGAATAACCGTGTGTGCAGATGATCTTTTCTGCACCCGTAGCTTTGATACTGTCAAGTAATCCGTACCAGTCGCAATGATCGCTCAAAACAAAACCTTTGTCAATAGCGCGTCGTCTTCTGGCACCGCGAAAAGCCATCCAGCCACTCGCCGATCCGGTTACAAATGGCGTCATCTTTCTAATCCAGATGCTGCCGTGTGCGCTTGGAGGCGCGAGTACAATATTTCCGGGAAATTCTTCTTTTTTCGTATCGCGTGTGATTAAAGTTGTTGGTGGAAAATCGACCATCGGACGCAAAACATTTGTCATATTTTCTACGGCGCCATGGGTGAATATTTTGCCATTGCTCGTGTCCAAATATTTCAAAAGCCGTTGCGCTTTACCTAAAGTGTAGCCAAATAAAATCGACGTTTTTCCTTCTGCCTTGTTTTCTGCCCACCAATTGTTGATGTCGGTCATGACTTCGGTTTGCGGAATCCAGTTGAAAGCCGGCAATCCGAAAGTATTTTCCGTGATGAAAGTGTGGCATTTTACAGGTTCGTATGGAACGGAAATCCCATCGTCTTCGGTTTTATAATCGCCGGTAAACACCCAGACTTCACCTTTGTATTCGACACGGATTTGTGCGCTTCCAATGATATGCCCAGCCGGATGCAGTGAAAATTTGACACCATTGATTGTAAAAGTTTCGTTCCAGTCTTTTCCGGTGACGTTGATGTCGCCCAACCGGTGTTTAATGATTGGTACGTTTGTATGGTGCGTGATGTAATTTTTATGGCCCCAACGCGAATGGTCGGCGTGGCCGTGCGTGATGATCGCGTTTGTGACCGGCCGCCACGGATCTAGATAAACATCTGCCTGATGGCAGTAAATTCCTTTGTCGTTAAAAGCCAAGAGTGGGATTTTCATTAAAAATATATTTTCATAAAGTTACAAGGAGATCTTTATATAATTAAGCGATAGATTTACAAGTTTATCCTGAATCAAATGACTTGTTTTCGAAATTTTATTGCAAAAAACCTAAATTTATTGCATCTAAACCGTTATTTAACAGCGCGTTAATTGCATCACAATTGTGACCTAGAATCGGATTGCCTGTTTAATTAAAAGCACCTTTACTTAGTGAAAATTCTTTCACGACCTAAACCTACACCTTATGAAATTTAGAAAAAGTATTGCAACCGCCCCGTTGTTACTGATGGCTTTCCTTTCAAGTTGCAGCAACGATCAAAGTACTGTTGTTCCATCTGCCAATGAAAATCAGGCACAAACAAAAAAATTCAATTCAAAAAATTCGTCCGAAGTTAATTTAGGCCTTGCAGGTGATTTTGTAATCCTATCCAAAACCGGAATAACAAACGTGTTCCAGTCGGATGTCACCGGAGATATTGGATCTAGTCCAATAACAGGTGCAGCAGTGTTGCTGGAATGTGTTGAAGTTACCGGAAATATCTATACAGTCGATGCGGCAGGACCAGCCTGTAAAATAACCAATGCCACGAGATTGACCGCTGCAATAGGCGACATGCAAACAGCATACACGAATGTCGCGGGAAGGATCAATCCAGATTTCCTGAACCTTGGCGCTGGTGATATTGGCGGACGAACACTCACTCCGGGATTGTATAAATGGACGAGCGCATTGCTTATTCCAACCGACATTAGCATTTCAGGAAGCCCAAATGATATTTTCATCTTTCAGGTCGATGGCACATTAGATGTAAGTTCTGCTGTAAATGTCACTTTGATTGGTGGCGTACAGGCAAAAAACATTTACTGGCAAGTTGCCGATGCAGTAACACTGGGAACCACCAGTCATTTTGAAGGCATTATCCTTGGCGGATCTGGAATCAATCTCAAAACAGCCGCTTCCATAAACGGCCAAATGCTCGCCCAGACTGCCGTGACGCTTCAAATGAATACAGTCGTAAAACCACAATAAGAAATAGATAGAATTTTATTTAAAAGAGGCTTGAGTCATTCAAGCCTTTTTTTTATTGACACAAAAATACAAACGGCACCTGAATCTTTTTTATCGTTTCATTATCATATATTCAAAACAACATTTGTATTTTTGCATACCGTTAAATCAATGCCGATTTTCGGAACGCTTAATTATATAATTGTCAAACATTTAAAATCAACATACGATGCTTAAAGGATTTTTTCACGTGCCAAAAGCGGTCAATGAACCCGTAAAATCTTATAAACCCGGAAGCCCCGAAAAAGACAGCGTTTTGGCTGCTTACAAAGCGATGTGGGATTCGAAAATCGAAGTTCCGTTGTACATTGGCAGCGACGAAATTAAAACCGGAAACACGAAAAACATTACGGCACCTCACGACCACAAACATGTCGTTGGAACCTATCATTTGGCCGAGAAAAAACACATAGATCAAGCGATTGAAAATGCGTTAGCTTCGAAAGATGCATGGGCGAATTTACCTTGGGAACAGCGCGCTGCGATTTTCCTGAAAGCTGCGGAGTTGATTGCCGGACCTTACCGGGCAAGAATCAATGCGGCAACCATGATTGGGCAATCGAAAAATATTTTTCAGGCAGAAATTGATGCGGCTTGTGAGCTGATTGACTTTTTGCGTTTCAATGTTGAATTCATGACGCAGATTTACGGCGACCAGCCTAAATCGACTTCGGATATGTGGAACCGAGTAGAATACCGTCCGCTCGAAGGTTTTGTATATGCGATTACGCCATTTAACTTTACAGCAATTGCGGCCAATTTGCCTGCGAGCGCGGCAATGATGGGAAATGTTGTGGTTTGGAAACCGAGCGACAGCCAGGTATTTTCGGCGAAAGTGATTATTGATGTTTTTAAGGAAGCTGGTGTTCCCGATGGCGTGATCAACGTGGTTTTTGGCGATGCGGCGATGATCAGCAACACGATTTTTGAGCATGCTGATTTTGCGGGCATCCATTTTACGGGATCGACACATGTGTTTCAGGACATCTGGAAAACCATTGGAAACAACATTTTAAAATATAAAACGTATCCGAGGATCGTTGGAGAAACCGGCGGGAAGGATTTTATCGTGGCGCATCCGAGTGCGAACGTAAAACAAGTTGCCACCGGAATTGCGCGTGGCGCTTTTGAATTCCAGGGACAGAAATGTTCGGCGGCTTCGAGGGCTTACATTCCGCAGAGTTTGTGGCCGGCGGTCAAAGAGCAATTGATCACTGACGTGAAATCGATGAAAATGGGTTCTCCAGAAGATTTTGGGAATTTCATTACAGCAGTCATTCATGAAGGTTCGTTTGACAAATTGGCCAGTTATATCGACCAGGCTAAAAATGATGCAGATGCAGAAATTATCGTAGGTGGAAATTACGACAAATCAGTGGGTTATTTTATTGAGCCGACGGTGATCGTAACGACCAATCCGAAATACAAAACTATGGAAACCGAATTGTTCGGACCGGTGATGACAATTTTCGTTTATGAAGATGCAAAATGGGCAGAAACGTTAAAACTGGTTGATGAAACTTCGCCTTACGCATTGACTGGCGCGGTGTTTAGCCAGGATCGTTATGCGATTGCAGAAGCGACAGAAGCGTTGAAAAATGCGGCCGGAAACTTTTACATCAATGACAAACCAACTGGAGCCGTTGTTGGCATGCAGCCTTTTGGCGGCGCAAGGGCATCGGGAACGAATGACAAGGCAGGATCGGCGATGAACTTGCTGCGTTGGGCTTCGGCAAGAACTATTAAAGAAACTTTTGTGACTCCGGAAGATTATCGTTATCCTTTTTTGGGAGAATAAAAAAATATTTACATCAAAAGCCCGTATAAAATTTGCGGGCTTTTTTATTACATTTGACTGAATTTAAAATACTTGACATGAAAAAAACTTTACTTTTTAACTTATTTATATTTTGTACGATAGGCGCAATTGCACAAGCGCCAATCAACAATTTCTACCAGCCACAGGACCGGGTCACCTATAATGTCGTACAATCGGCAGTACCGCTTGTGCAGGAAACTTCGGGCGCAAATATGAATTGGAATTTCAGCCAATTGACGGCTGTTGGCACTTCTGAAGTGCATACCGTCGCACCTACGGCCGAAGAACTTGTCACATATTTAAATACGACAGCCGTAACTGTGACAACGGCAACACTGGGCAGCGACGATTTTTCTAATAAGATTTTTTCCAGGACTTCGGGAACAACCGTTTCGATTACCGGCGCCAATACTTCCCAGATCGAATTAATTTACGACACAGACAACGCGACTTTAGGCAATTTTCCTTTAAATTACGGCTTTACAAATAGCGACGGAATATCGGGAACTTACAATGCCACAGGCGGATATTCTGGTTCGTTTACAGGAAATTCCACTACAGCAGTCGACGCTTACGGAATATTAACTGTAAATGTAGGTTCAACACCTGCGGCTACGCACATTACGCGTTTAAAAACAACGCAGACCATTTCACTAGATTATCTTTTCTTTTCAAATGTTGGCACCGTGACGCAAACGACTTACAGTTATTACAAAAATGGTTCGCCAATGAGCGTTCCTGTTTTTAGAAGCACACATACTAACATTAATGTGCCTTTGATGCAGATTGATTATACGACGGACTCATTGGAATCTTTTGAAGCGCAATTGAACACTTCAGATTTCGAAGTTTCCGGCTTTAGTATTGCGCCAAATCCGGCAACCGATTTTGTTACGATTCAAATGAAAAATAATGAAATTATCCGCAATTTGAAAATTGTAGACGTAAACGGAAGGATCATTATCGAATCAAATCCGATTGAAAACACTTTAGATTTAAGCCAGTTGCAGAAAGGAACTTATTTCGCCCAGATCAAGACCGACAGCGGGACATTTGCCAAGAAGATTATTAAAAATTAGTGCAGGGTTGCAAAGTTACAGAGTCGCAGAGTTTCCTAAAAACGTGAAACTTTGCGACTTTTTTTATGGATAAAGAGGTAAACTCTGAAACTTTGTAACTGTGAGATTTTGCGACTCTAAAACTACTTGGCCACAAACTTCAACGGCAAATGCACGACTTTTTTAGTTTCGAAAAATTCATCTGGGAAAAATTCAGAAATGTGGTATTCGGTTGCTTTTGGAAAATCTTTTAATTCTTCTGATAAATCGCCGCCTTTTAGATATAAAATTCCGTTTTTGAGTTCGTGTTTGTTTTGTTTTTTGATCTTTCCTTTGATCCAACTCACAAAATCGGGCATGTTTGTTACGGCACGGCTGACGATAAAATCGAAATCGCCTTTAACGTTTTCGGCGCGCAATTGTTCTGCTTTGACGTTTTTGAGTTCCAATGCTTCAGCAATAGCTTTAACAACATTGATTTTTTTCAGAATGACATCAATTAAGTAAAACCGCGTTTCCGGAAATAAGATCGCCAACGGAATTCCGGGAAAACCGCCCCCGGTTCCAACGTCTAAAATATAAGTTCCGGGCTCGAACTTTTGCACTTTGGCAATGGCCAGCGAATGCAGCACGTGTTTGGTATACAATTCATCGATATCTTTTCGCGAGATCACATTAATTTTCGCATTCCAGTCTTGGTATAAACTTTCTAATTTTGCAAACTGTTGTTTCTGAACATCAGACAGATTAGGGAATTGCTTAAGGATTTCTTCCATTCTCAAATTTTTGACAAAAGTAATCATTTTCTGGATGAAATTTTTCGCGTTTTTTTGCGTTTGAACTCTCAATAATGCTATCTTTGAGCACTTAATTTAGAATGTATATGAATACCACAATTCCCACTTTTTCGAAGCAGGACAGCCTAAAATTTTTCAGGACGCTGAATTCGCGCGTGAACAATTATTTTAAAGACAACAACATCCAACGCACCGGAAACTGGAAATTGCACCTTAAAGCCGTGATTTTATTCACCGTTTTCCTGACGCCATATTTTTTGATATTGACCTTGCAAATGCCATTTTGGGTCATGTTGCTTTTATCAGTTGTGATCGGAATCGGAATGGCCGGAATTGGAATGAACGTCATGCACGACGGAAACCACGGTTCGTATTCGAACAAATCATGGATCAATAAAATCATGGGCGGAACGATTTATGTCCTTGCCGGAAACGTGTACAACTGGCAGGTGCAGCACAATGTTTTGCACCACACTTACACAAATATTCATGGCCACGACGAAGACCTTGATGCGGGAAGAATCATCCGTTTTACACAGGAAGCCGAATGGCACCGTTTTCACAAATTCCAGCATTATTACTCGGTTTTCCTTTACGGATTGCTGACGTTTAACTGGGCCTTGACGACCGATTTCAAACAAATGAGAAGTTACCTCAAAAGAAAATTATCTTACGGTGAAGCCAAAAGCCCGAAAATTTTATGGACGACTTTGATCATTACTAAAGTGATTTACGTTTCAATCTGGATCGTTTTGCCGATCGTTATCGGAATTACCTGGTGGAAAGTATTGCTCGGATTTTTCGTCATGCATTACACCGCCGGTTTGATTTTAAGTATCGTATTCCAATTGGCACACGTGGTTGATGAAACGACAAATCCAATCCCGAATGCGGAAGGCGAAATCGAAAATACCTGGGCGATCCACCAATTGTACACCACAGCCAATTTTGCGCCTAAAAACGCGATCGTCAACTGGTTCACCGGCGGATTAAACCACCAGATCGAACACCATATTTTTCCAAATATCAGCCACGTGCATTATTCAAAAATTGCCGAAATCGTCAAAGAAACCGCAAAAGAATGCAACCTGCCGTACCATGAATTCAAAACCATGCGCGGCGCAGTCATTGCCCATTTCAAACATTTGCGCGACCTTGGCATGAATCCGGCGCTGACCGCTTAAAAGAATCTAACACAACTACTTTTATACATGAACCACCTTCTTTCGGACAGAATCAACAACCTGTCTACGTCACAAACATTGGCTATGGCCGCCCTCGCACGCGAACTCAAAGCACAGGGAAAAGACATCATCAGTTTAAGCCTTGGCGAACCCGATTTCAACACGCCTGATTTCATCAAAGAAGCCGCAAAAAAAGCGATCGATGAAAATTATAGCACGTATACGCCGGTCGACGGTTACATGGAACTGAAAGAAGCCATTGTAAGAAAATTCAAAAGAGACAATAATTTAGACTACAAACCTGCAAACATCGTCGTGTCTACAGGTGCCAAACAATCGTTATACAACATCGCACAAGTGATGCTGAACGACGGCGATGAAGTCATATTGCCAGCGCCATATTGGGTGAGTTATTTCGAAATCATCAAACTTTCAGGCGGTGTTCCGGTTGAAGTGCCAACATCGGTAGAAAGCGATTTCAAAATTACGCCTGAGCAACTCGAAAAAGCGATCACACCAAAAACAAAAATGATCTGGTACAGCTCGCCCTGTAATCCAAGCGGTTCTGTTTACAGCCGCGAAGAGTTGACTGCATTGGCGAAAGTCCTTGAAAACCATCCAAATATTATTGTCGTTGCCGACGAGATTTACGAACACATCAATTTCTCCGGAACATTCTGCAGCATTGCATCGATTCCTGGCATGTTCGAAAAAACCGTTACAGTAAATGGCGTAGCCAAAGCATTTGCCATGACCGGCTGGAGAATCGGATACATCGGCGCACCGGAATTTATCGCAAAAGCCTGTACGAAAATGCAGGGCCAAGTGACGAGCGGCGCCAATTCAATTGCACAACGCGCCACGATTACTGCTGTTGATGCCGATCCGAAAGTCTTAAACCACATGGTCGAAGCGTTTCACAAAAGACGTGATCTCGTTGTCGGATTAATGAAAGAAATTCCCGGAATCAAGCTTAATGTTCCCGAAGGGGCATTTTACGTTTTCCCGGACGTTTCCTCTTATTTCGGAAAAACCTTAAGAGGAACCGAAATCAAAAATGCAGATGATTTCTCGATGTATTTACTTGCGGAAGCCAACGTTGCCACAGTTACCGGCGACGCATTCGGAAACCCGGACTGCATCAGAATGTCCTACGCGACCAGCGAAGACCTGCTGACCGAAGCCATCAAAAGAATAAAAGAAGCACTAGCTTAAAACATACGCCCCGGAAATATTTGGGGCTTTTTTTATTTTTATTTGGGCGTCTCCCTGCGGGCCAGGCTATCCGTTTCAATCTTTTTGCCATCAGCTTTTTCTAAAAAAGAAACATCCGAAAAGCAAAAAAGATTTCCACTGCTATCCTTAACGCAAAACGTAAAAAACTAAAAAATACCTGACAGCCACTGACTGTCCTCCTTTAATTTCAAATTTAACGCTCACGCCAATACAATTTCAACCATTAAGGAGTTAAGGTTCATTAAGTCCAATCTTAATTTTTCTTAATTCCTTAATGGTTCAAAAAAAATAACAATGTCAAAAATATTACTCCTCGGATCCGGCGAACTCGGAAAAGAATTCGCCATCGCGGCCCAGCGCATTGGCCAAACCGTTATCGCAGTCGACAGTTATGAAAACGCCCCGGCGATGCAGGTTGCACACGGTTTTGAAGTCATCAACATGCTCGACGGCGACGCGCTCGACAAAATCGTGGCCAAACACAAACCCGATTTTATCGTTCCTGAAATCGAAGCGATCCGCACCGAGCGTTTTTACGATTACGAAAAAAGCGGCATCACGGTCGTTCCATCTGCGAAAGCGGCTAATTTTACCATGAACCGCAAAGCGGTTAGAGATCTGGCCGCTAAAGAACTCGG
Source organism: Flavobacterium noncentrifugens (assembly GCF_900100375.1). GTDB lineage: Bacteria > Bacteroidota > Bacteroidia > Flavobacteriales > Flavobacteriaceae > Flavobacterium > Flavobacterium noncentrifugens. The sequence goes on from NZ_FNEZ01000001.1 coordinate 240,352, forward strand.
ACTAAAAACGGCGAATTACCGTTATGCTACAACTTCATCAGCATTGCAAAAAGCAGTTTCAGAAGTCGGCATTCCGTGTGTCGTAAAACCATTAATGTCGTCATCGGGAAAAGGACAATCCACAATTAAATCTGAATCAGACATTGAAAAAGCATGGAATTACGCCGTGGAAGGTTCGCGTGGTGATGTCGTGGAAGTCATCGTAGAAGCATTCGTCAAATTCAACTCGGAAATCACATTATTGACCGTCACACAAAACAACAATCCAACATTATTCTGTGCGCCAATCGGACACCGGCAGGAACGCGGCGATTACCAGGAAAGCTGGCAGCCCGCAATCATTTCTGATAAAGATTTGTTTGAAGCGCAGGACATGGCCGAAAAAGTCACCGAAGCTTTGGGCGGCGCAGGACTGTTTGGCGTGGAATTTTTCCTTGCGGACGACGGCGTGTATTTTTCAGAATTGTCTCCGCGTCCGCATGATACCGGAATGGTGACATTGGCGGGAACACAAAACTTCAACGAATTTGAATTGCATTTGCGTGCGATTTTAAGCTTTCCGATTTTTGAGATCAGACTCGAAAAAACCGGGGCTAGCGCAGTCATTTTAGCAACTGAAAATTCACAAAATCCAACTTATTCTGGCATTGAAAATATTGCGGCTTTGCCAAAAACCGATTTCCGGATTTTCGGAAAACCAACGTCGCGATCTAATCGAAGAATGGGCGTTGCTTTGACAAACGACACTTTGGAAACGCCAATTGAAGAAGTTGTTAATCGTGCTAAAGCTGCGGCTGCATTAGTAACTTTAAAATATTAAGTTTTTATTTTTTAAACCATTAAGAGATTAAGGAAATCAAACTTAATGAACGTTAATTCCTTAATGGTTTTTGGTCTTGGCTCTGGATTCTACTCTTGCAAATTCCGGATGACTTTCGCCGGATTTCCAACCGCTAATGAATCATCCGGAATGTCTTTGGTAACGACTGCACCTGCTCCAATTGTACAACGGTTTCCAATAGTGACGCCCGGACAAATAACAGCATTTCCTCCAATCCAGCAATCATCGCCGATGGTTACGGGTTTTGAAAATTCTGTCGATCGCCTTTCAATGGCATTTAGCGGATGTGTCGCGGCATAAATCTGCGCGCCTGGCCCAAAAAAAACATTCGACCCAATTTTGATTTTCATCGTATCGAGCACGACGCAATTCACATTAAAATAAACATTTTCGCCCGCTTCGATATTGTAGCCGTAATCGCAATGAAACGGCGGTTCGATGTACATGTGTTTGTGAGAATTGGGTAACAATTGGTGCAAAATATTGCGTGAATTTCCGTTCATCACATATTCGGTTACGTTTAATTTATGCAGCAGTTTTTTGGCTTTAAGCCGATCAGCGGTAAGTTCTTTATCGTTGGCAAAATAAGATTCGCCGGCAAGCATTTTTTCTTTTTCGGTCATTTTGAATTGAAATGTTATTTTTTGGACATTCGGAAAGCCGTTGGCGACAAGCCGGTTTGCTTTTTAAATACCCTTGCAAAATAAGAATAATCGTCGTAACCAAGCGCATCGGCCACTTCATTAACAGATAAATTTTTATCGGTCAGCATGCGTTTGGCTTCGAGAATCACGCGGTTTATAACGACTTTGGTTGCCGTTTTTCCGAGAATTTCATTGCTAATGCGGTTCAGGTGCTTTAAGGTAATACTGAGTTTTGACGCGTAAAACGACGGTAGTTTTTCATGTTTGAAATATCTTTCGATTTCCGTTTCAAATTGCTTAATCTTTGTATTATACGAATGCGCCGCATGCATTTCAGAAACGGCATATTTCCTTGCCATTTCAATGTGGATGCAATCCAATAGATTCAGCATTTTGTCTATGCTGAATTTATTTTTGATTGAATTTTCAATGATCATCGCTTCGAAATACGGTAAGATTTGCCTTTGTTCGTCGGTATTCAGTTGCCATTCGGGCTTGCTCGAATTGGACATATAAAACGGATAATCTTTAACATTTTTCTGTCCGAAATACAAATCGTAGACTTCCTGTGCATAAATCACTACAAATCCGTCAATATCATCAGACAGATTCCAGTTGTGGATTTGCCCAGGCTGCAGCACGAATAAGCTTCCTGGCTGGATTTCATACATATCAAAATCAATTTCATGCGTGCCCGAGCCTTTCGTAAAAAACACTAGCAAATAAGAACTGTGCCGGTGCGGTTCTTCCACAAAACTATGTGTTTGCAAATGACTTTGAAAAGTGTTGACATAAAATTCGCCGCTTTCCGCATTGCATTTAAAACTGCCGACTTCATAAATGGGATATTTTTTCATCATGTCCTGATTGTGCTACTATTGGCGAAGATATAAAAATAAGCGATCACCTTCAGTTATGTAACTTTGATTAACATTTAAACAATTTAAAATGGCCCTTTCAATTGTACACCTATTAAAAAACGAATGTCCGAATTGTCATAAAGGAAAAGTCTTTAAAGACAAATCGCTATTTTCTTTCGGATTTCCAAAAATGAACGACTATTGCAGCCATTGTAATACCAAATTCTCAAAAGAACCGGGTTATTTCTTTGGTGCCATGTATGTTAATTATGGCTTAAATGTCATTCAGGGAATCGGTACTTACTTTATTGTACGCCCGTTTTTTTCTGAAACTTTCGACCTGCGGATTTTTCCGGTCATTGCCGGCGTGTTGATCGCACTGACTTTTTTCAACATCAGATTTTCGCGTTTGTTGTGGATTTACATGCTTAAAAACTACGCCACTTAGAAACTTCGCATTAAATATTCCCGGGTTTTCTGATATCAATAGAAATGGGCAATAAAAAATCCACATCCTTTAAATCGGCTGGTAAAAGTTCATTTTTGGCAAAAAATTTAGAATTCAATCTTTATTTTTGTATAAAACGACTAAAAAAGCCGGATGAAATTACTTATTGTCGAAGACGAACCGAACCTGCTTTCCGTGATCAAACGCGGATTTTCAGAGAACAACCACGATGTAAGTGCCGCAATGGACGGCACGACGGCATTGATGATGCTCGAAAACCACCATTTCGATGCAGTGATTCTCGATTTAATGCTGCCAGACATCAACGGACTGGAAATTTGCAGAAGGCTTCGATTGAATGGGAATTTCACACCTATTTTAATGCTCACCGCGCTCGCAAGTACCGAAAATGTTGTGACCGGATTGCAGGCTGGTGCCGATGATTATCTTGCCAAACCGTTTAAATTTTCAGAGCTTGAAGCGCGCATGATGGCGTTGTTGCGCCGTTCCGGGCAAGAGCACAAACAACCTGACATCATTTCTATTGACGATCTTGAAATTGATATCAAAGCTAAATCGGTCAGGCGCGGCGATGATTTGATCCAGCTTACTGCAAAGGAATTTAGATTGTTGCATTTTCTGGCCCGAAACAACGAAATGATTGTTTCGCGTGAGCAAATCCTGGACAACGTTTGGGATATCAATTTCGACATGAGCACCAATGTTGTCGATGTGTACATCAATTACCTTCGCAAAAAAATCGACAAGCCGTACGACACCAAACTCATCCACACCATCAAAGGTTTGGGCTATATCCTAAAACCTTAACATGCAGATCCGGAAGAGAATTACAATTACTTATGTGACTTTGTCTGTGCTCAGCACATTGCTGCTGTGTTTGGCTGTTCTGGTGCTTTTCCGTCAGAACAACCGCTATTATTTTATTAAAAGATTGCAGGACCGCGCAAAAATCGTTGCTTCGATCCATTACCAGAACGATCCCCAGAAAGCCGAATATTACCGAAAACTGAAGACCGAAGGCTTAGAAGAATTGATAGACGAAAATGATTTTGTCCTGAAAGTTAATGGCGGAAATACGTTTGAATACAATACCGATTTGCAGTTGCCAACGGAATTCTACACCGAAGTCATGCAAAAAAAATCGGGCTGGATCGAAGAAAGCCACCGTTATTATTACGGACAGGTTTTTGACGAATCGGGACAAAAATACATGGTCATCATTACAGCGAAAGACCGGCGCGGAAACCTTAGCACCTTATATATTGTCCGGATTTTATTTATTGGCGGACTCGCTTTTATCATTCTGGCCTATTTTCTCGGACGATTTCTGGCGCGTCGGGTCGTGCTTCCTATGTCTCGGATTACGAAAGAAGTCAAGCGCATCAGTGCTTCCAATTTGCACAACAGATTGCCTCAGCCTGAAAATGATGATGAAATGTCTGATCTGACTTCAACATTCAACGACATGCTTGACCGTTTGGAAACATCTTTCGAAATTCAGGCCAACTTCATCAACAACGCTTCCCACGAATTGAAAACACCAATTACGACGATTATTGCCGAATCGGAAATCATGCTTTTAAAAACACGCCAACCTGAAGAATATCAGGAAGCGCTGACCAACATTTACAACCAGGCGACACGTTTGGGCAATCTGACGGAAAGCCTTTTAAAACTCACACAAACGGGTTACGACGGACAAAAACAGGTCAAAGATATCGCGCGATTGGACGAATTGCTGATGGATGTCAAAGCCGAACTCGACAAATTGCAGCCCGGCAACCGCGTGAGCCTGCGCCTTGATGATTTGCCCGAAGACGATTCGCTATTGTTGATTCCGTGCAACAAACCGCTGATCGAACTGGCGTTGTCGAATATCATTTCAAACGGCGTCAAATACAGCAACAATGAGCCGGTTTTTGTAACCATCGGTGCGAATCAGAAATACCTGACCGTTACGATTACCGATATTGGCATTGGCATTCCTGCCGAAGACATTCCACACCTTTACGAGCCGTTTTTCCGCGGAAAAGAAGCCTCGCGTTACAACGGTTACGGACTCGGATTGCCATTAGCGATGAAGATTATCCGGATGCACAACGGCGAACTCAAAATCCAGTCGCAACCCGATGAAGGAACGATTGTAACAATTGTATTCCGCAAAGATTAAAATTTCTAATGTGGGTTCTTAGGAAATTCTAATGTGGCTTTAAGTTGGTTTTAATTTAGCCGCCGTTGTTTTGTAAGTGTAATCAAAAACACTTATTATGAACAACATACTTATCCCAACCACACTGCAAAAAGACACGGTTTACGCGCTCAAAACTGCGCTGTCACAATCTGAAGAAAATTCCAAAACCATTGTTTTGATGTTGCTGAAAGACACGCCTGACACGGCTTCGGCAGCGTTCTGGCTTCGCGACATGCAAAACGGCCTGACCGGACTTCAGGAAGAAATTCTGGAACAATGCCACGATATGGTTTCATTTCATCCAAATTTCAAACTTCAGGTGCACCAGCAATTTTCTGTTTCAGGCCCGCTGCTGCGGAATTTTATCGAAGCGCACAACATCGGACTGATCATTCTTCCGGATACTTTCAGGAAATCGCAACTTGAAATCAACCGCTATTGCCTGAAACTGCTTAAAAATTCTAATGTTCCGATTCTTCAGCTTGCTGCAGAATTTGACGAGCACCAGTTTTCGAAAGCGTTGTACATCGAAAACAGCGACTCGAATGTGCAGGCGAAAGACTTGCCGAAAATGATCGGCGGGCATTTTTCTTTTCGGATCATCAGCCAGGCCAAATTTTTTGACGACCAGAACCATGAAGAAATGACGCCGGTACTTTACGATACGATCTACAAAAACGGCATCGATTTGCTGATTGAAACCCGAAAACCACAGAAAATCAGCCTTTCCAAAAAGCACAAATCCTCACTAAATGAAAATTTCGGATTGCCTGTACTTTCAGTTTGCGAGCCGGTTTATTAATTATCATCCTAAAAAATAAAATATATGCTGTTGAAGAAAAAAATCCCCATGAAATATGTCCTGGGAAAAATCAGGGTTGAATTGTTGCTTGTCTTTTTATATGCGACCGCATTTTCGGTTGTCCATTATTTTTACGGATCGATCGCACTTGAAATCCCAATTGCCGTGCCCACAATTGTAGGAACCGTAATTTCGTTATTGCTCGCCTTTAAATCAAACCAGGCATACGACCGTTGGTGGGAAGCGCGAATCATTTGGGGCGGTGTCGTCAATGATTCCCGAACGCTGCTCCGTCAGGTCATCGCATTTTACAAAGATCCGGATTTCTCCGATGAGGCGAATCATTTTAAAGAAAGTTATGCCAAAAGGCAAGCGGCCTGGTGTTACAGCCTGGCGCAATCGCTGCGCGGAAAAGATCCGGTTAAAGCAACGAAGCATTTATTGAATGACGAAGAACTGCAATTCATACAACGCCACAAACATGTGCCAAATGCCATCCTTATGCTGCATGCAAAAGAATTGACAAAAGCGACACAAAACGAAAAATTCAATACCTTCCAGCAGGTTGAAATCGACAATACGTTGACGCGCCTTTGCGATTCGATGGGAAAATGCGAGCGCATTAAAAACACGATTTTCCCGACGACTTACAGTATGTACATCCGATTTACCTTGTGTTTGTTTATTATTTTATTGCCGTTTGGCGTTGCACAGCATTTGGGCTGGCTGCAGATTCCGGTGGTTGTGACTTTAGGAGCCGCGTTCTTCCTGATTGAAAAAATGGCGATCCATTTACAGGATCCGTTTGAAAGCCGACCGACTGATACGCCGATGACTGCGATTTGCAACAATATCGAAAAAAATTTATTGCAGATGGTGAATGAATTCCGTGACGAATATGAACATGAAATGCCGGATGCAAAATCCAAAACACATCATATCGAACCATTGCAAAATGCCTATTTCGTATTGTAAGTTTTCGCTGCGGATGTCTTAAAAAGTTTTACTTTTGCTTCCACAAACAAAAGAACAGACTATGAAAGCATATATTTTTCCGGGACAGGGCGCCCAATTTACCGGAATGGGTAAAGAATTGTACGAGCAATCGGACCTTGCAAAAGAACTTTTTGAAAGAGCCAACGAAATATTGGGTTTCCGTATTACCGACATTATGTTTGAAGGTACGGCCGAACAGTTAAAAGAAACCAAAGTCACGCAACCGGCAGTATTTTTACATTCGGTAATCCTCGCAAAAACGATGAATGAAACGTTCAGGCCTGAAATGGTGGCCGGACATTCCTTAGGCGAATTTTCTGCTCTGGTTGCCAACGGCGCTTTATCATTCGAAGATGGGTTAAAACTGGTTTCACAACGTGCGATTGCGATGCAGAAAGCCTGCGAAATTACACCTTCAACAATGGCAGCAGTTTTAGGGCTTGACGATAAAATCGTTGAAGATGTTTGCGCTACGATCGACGGCGTTGTAGTTCCTGCGAATTATAACTGCCCGGGACAACTGGTAATTTCAGGAGAAACATCAGCAGTGGAAAAAGCTTGTGTAGCGATGAAAGAAGCGGGCGCAAAAAGAGCGTTGATCTTACCTGTAGGCGGTGCATTCCATTCGCCAATGATGGAACCGGCGCGTGAAGAATTGGCCGCAGCCATTGAAAGTACAACATTTTCACAACCGATTTGCCCGGTATATCAAAATGTGACGGCAAGCGCAGTTTCAGATCCCGAAGAAATCAAAAAGAATTTAATCATTCAATTGACCGCTCCGGTAAGATGGACGCAATCGGTACAGCAAATGATTAAGGACGGCGCGACTTTGTTTACTGAAGTTGGCCCCGGAAATGTACTTCAAGGATTGGTTAAGAAAATTGATGGCTCCGCTGAAACGGCGTCGGCAACACCAATTAATGGATAATTGATAATTGCCTTGATTGTGTATAAAAAAAGTCCCGAACTATGTCTGGGACTTTTTTATGTTATATTGAACGCAATACATTTATGCGCAAACCACGCATTATCAATCGTCCATTATCAATTATCAATTGACCTGATCTTTTTCTCCCATTTCCAAGCGCTTTCCAAAGCATCTTCCAAAGTCGATTGCGCTTTCCAGCCAAGAACATTGTTCGCTTTGTCAGTATTTGCATAAGCAGACGTAATATCGCCTTCGCGCCTTCCGACGATTTTATAAGGTAATTTTTTGCCGCTGACTTTTTCGAATGTTTGAATGACTTCGAGAACCGTACTTCCTGTTCCAGTTCCAACGTTAAAGGTTTCCACTTTTTCGGAATTTTGCTTGTTTAATAATCTTTGCATCGCTACGACATGTGCTTTTGCAAGATCGACTACGTGAATGTAATCGCGTACGCAGGTTCCGTCCAGTGTTGGATAATCGTCGCCGTAAACTGACAATTCCTGGCGCAATCCAGCTCCCGTTTGCGTAATAAAAGGCACGAGATTTTGCGGAACGCCGATTGGCAATTCCCCGATTTCAGCTGTTGGATGCGCGCCGATCGGATTGAAATAACGCAATAAGATTGCATTGATTCCGCTTACTTTACAAGTTTCCGTAATGATCTCTTCCCCGATTTGCTTGGTATTTCCATAAGGCGAAGCTGCCGGTTGAACCGAAGCATTTTCTGTGATCGGCATTTTTTCAGCCTGGCCATAAACGGTGCAAGAAGAGCTGAAAATAAAGTTGGCTTCGTCTTTAGCCTGCAATTGCTGAAGCATGTAAACCAAAGTATTGATATTGTTTTCGTAATACAGCAACGGATTTTCGACGCTTTCGCCAACGGCTTTTGAAGCGGCAAAATGAATCACACCGGAAATATCAGCATGCCTTTTAAAAAAATCAATGACTGCAGATTTTTCACGCAGGTCGAAGTTTTCGAAGATTGGCATTTTTCCGGTGATGGCAACAATTCCTTTCAAGACTTCGTCTGAAGAATTTGATAAATTATCTACAATTACAACGTCGAAGCCTTCATTTTGAAGCTCGACAACGGTATGGGAACCGATAAAACCTAAACCTCCTGTGACTAAAATTTTCATTAAACTTTATTTGTATTTGATGATTTTCTTTTGGAAACAACTGCCCTAGCCCTGATGGAAGCGGCATCCTTTTGCGGCATTTGAAATTAAAAGGAGAAAGTCCTGTGGGCTTTAGGTAAATACTCCAATGCCGTAAAAGATATAGCGGACAGCAGGAAAAAGCTCCTAATTTAAAAATTCTAAAATCGAATCGGTGATGAATTTAATTTGCTCGTCATCGAGTTCCGTATGCATGGGCAAAGAAAGCACTTCTTTGACCAATTGGTTCGTGATTGGGAAATCTTCTTCCCTGTATCTTGAATCGATGTATGCCTTTTGCGCATGCAGCGGAATTGGGTAATAAATCGCGCACGGAATGCCTTTGTCAAGCAAATGCTGCATCAATCCGTCGCGGTTTGCATCGACAATCCTTAATGTATATTGGTGAAAAACATGGCTGTCTTTGTCGCCTGAAATAAACGGCGTGACGATATTTTTATGGTTTGCCAACGCTGCAGAATATTTCTGGGCTGCATTTTGGCGTGCGTCATTATAGTGGTCGAGTTTTGGCAGTTTTGCATTTAAAACCGCTGCCTGAATGCTGTCTAATCTCGAGTTTACGCCAACCACATCATGGTGGTAACGCACATACATGCCATGGTTTACAATGCCGCGAAGTTTGTGTGCGAGTTCGTCGTCGTTTGTGAAAATCGCGCCGCCATCGCCATAGCAACCTAAATTTTTAGATGGAAAAAAAGACGTTGAAGCAACATGCCCGATGACGCCCACTTTCGTTTTTGAACCGTCGGCTGATTTGTAATCTGCGCCAATTGCCTGCGCGTTGTCTTCGATTACGTATAAATTATTTTCTTTGGCCAAAGCCATGATCGCGTCCATATTCGCAGCTTGTCCGAACAAATGCACCGGAACGATTGCTTTTGTCTTTGGCGTAATTACTTTTTTGATGGCATCTATAGAGATGTTGAACGTGTCAATTTCGACATCAACCAAAACCGGCGTGAGTTGCAATAAAGCAATCACTTCAACGGTTGCAGCAAATGTAAAATCGGCTGTGATGACTTCGTCGCCGGGTTTTAAATCGAGTCCCATCATGGCAATTTGAAGCGCGTCGGTTCCGTTTGCACACGGAATCACGTGTTTGGCACCCAGATATGTTTCGAGGTTTTTCTGAAATTTATGAACTTCGGGTCCATTGATATACGTATTCGTATCCAAAACCTCCTGAATCGAGGCGTTTACGGTTTCTTTGATGTCTTCGTATTGCCCTTTCAGGTCAACCATCTGGATTTTTTTCATTGTAAAAACGTTTTAAAAACAAGCAAAACTACTAATTAAATGACTTACGGCAATGAAAATTCTGCAAAGAGGCGTATTTTAGCGCAACAATTCAAAGTCTATGTTTTTTCTTTACAACCTGCTGGTTGCATTTGCCGGTTTTGCCTTAAAAATCATTGCTGTTTTCAGTCCGAAAATGAAACTTTTTGTGGATGGAAGGCGTAATGTTTTTAGTGAGATTTCGGCTAAAATCAAGCCTTCAGACAAAACGATCTGGTTTCATGCCGCTTCTTTGGGCGAATATGAACAGGGCTTGCCGGTGATCGAAAAGATTAAAGAACGTTTTCCAAACCATAAAATTGTTTTGACTTTTTTTTCGCCTTCGGGATTTGAAGTCAGGAAAAATAATGCTGTCGCAGATGTGACGGTTTATTTGCCTTTGGATTCTAAAAGCAATGCAGCAAAATTCATCGAACTGGTTCATCCCGATTTGGTGTTTTTTATCAAATATGAATATTGGCCGAATTACCTGAATGCACTTAAAAAAGCAAACATTAAAACGTATTTAATTTCCGGAATTTTCCGTGAAAACCAAATGTTCTTTAAGTGGTACGGCGGATTTTACAGAAAAGCCTTGGATGCATTCAACCATTTTTTTGTACAGAATTCCAAGTCGAAAGAATTGCTTTTAAAGCTCGGTAAAGCCAATGTGACGATTTCAGGCGATACGCGATTTGACCGTGTGGCAGCGATTCTGGAGAAAGACAATGCGCTAGGTTTCATTTCGGAATTTAAAAAGGAGAAGCTGGCGGTAGTTGTTGGAAGTTCATGGCCGAAAGATGAAAACCTCCTTGTGAATTATATCAATTCTACCAATCACGATCTAAAATTTATCATTGCGCCGCACAATATAAAAGGAGAACAAATTCAGCAATTGAAAAACTCCATTTATAAAAAAACGGTTTTGTTTTCTGAAAAAGAAGGCAAAGACCTTTCGGAGTTTGATGTTTTCATTATCGACACGATCGGGATTCTGGCGAAAATTTACAGCTATGCCGATATTGCGTATGTTGGCGGCGGCTTTGGAAACCCTGGTGTTCACAACATTTTAGAACCTGCAACTTTTGGCGTTCCAATTGTCATTGGCCCAAATTATTCGCATTTTGCAGAAGCGACAGCATTGGTCAACATAGAAGGCTGTATTTCAATTTCGAACCAATCCCAACTCGACGAAGCTTTCGATAATTTGATCCAAAATGAAGACGAACGCGAAGAAAAAGGACACATTTGCAGCACTTTTGTGCAGATGAATAAAAATGCGACTGAAATCATTTTGAAACAAATTCCACAATATGGCGACGTATAAAAAAATTACACATCAAGATGTTGACGTTCTTGTGTTGATGATGCAGGAATTTTACGCGATTGACGGTTATCCGATTGACATAGAAAAATCGAAAGCGTTGTTTTCTGAATTTATCGACAACGAGCATTTGGGCGCGGCCTGGCTAATTGCATCTGAAAACAAAACTGTCGGCTATGTAATCCTGACTTTCGTTTTCAATTTTGAATACGGCGGCAAAATCGCTTTTGTAGACGAATTGTATTTAAATGAAGATTCGCGGGGCAAAGGCATAGGCAAACAAACCATCGAATTTGCAAAAGAGCAGGCGCAGAAATTATCTCTAAAACTGCTGTATCTCGAAGTTGAAGACCACAATGCGGCGGCACAAAAAGTATATTTGTCGGGTGGATTTATTTTCCATAACCGGCTTACAATGAAAATAAAACTCTAAAATAAATTAATAAACCTAACTGAAACCATATGAAATTTTTAAGACTGTTTCTTTTATTATTTGTACTCCAAACACAGGCGCAGCAAGGCGGCATGTGGATTCCGTCGCTTCTAAATGGAATGAACGAAAAGGAAATGAAAAGCCTCGGAATGAAAATGTCTGTAGCCGATATTTATGATGTCAACAAATCGAGTTTGAAAGATGCAGTTCCGCAATTTAACGGCGGCTGCACCTCGGAAGTGATTTCGCCAAAAGGGCTTTTGCTCACGAACCACCATTGTGGTTTTGGTCAAATCCAGGAACATTCATCGGTAGAACACGATTATTTGACCGACGGATTTTGGGCGATGAAAACGGAAGACGAATTGCCTAATGAAGATCTGGTTGTGACGTTTATCGTAAAAATCGAAGACGTGACTTCTAAAGTTTTGGAAGACACGGAAACCTTGACTGAAGCCGACAAGCAAAAGAAAATCCAGGAAAATATTTCGGCTTTGAGCAATTCGTTGCCGAAGGAAAGTTGGCAGGAAAATAAAATCCGAACTTTTTACGAAGGCAACCAATACATGTTGTTTGTAACGGAAACTTTTAAAGACGTGCGTTTGGTTGGCGCTCCGCCGTCATCAATTGGGAAATTCGGATCGGATACCGACAACTGGGTTTGGCCGAGACATACGGGCGATTTCTCATTGTTCAGAATTTACGCCGATAAAAACAACCGTCCGGCGGCGTATTCGAAAGACAACGTTCCTTATACGCCAAAGCACTTTTTACCGGTTTCATTAGACGGAATCAAGGAAGACGATTTTACTTTGGTTTTTGGTTATCCGGGAAGAACGACCGAATATTTGCCAGCAGTTGCCGTTCAGCAGATCGTAAATGAACTGAATCCGGCGAAAATAGAAATCCGCGATGCCGCTTTGAAAGTCGAAGACGGTTTTATGCGGAAAGACAAAGCGATCAAAATCCAATATGCATCGAAATACGCCGGAGTTGCGAATTATTGGAAAAAATGGATCGGAGAAACGCAGGGTTTGAAAAAATCAAATGCAGTCGCTGTGAAAAAAAAACAGGAAGCGGCATTTCAGGAAAAAGTTATCAAAGCTGGGAAACAGGCAGAATACGGAAGCTTATTATCCGATTTTGAAAAAAATTACACCGAAATTGCACCTTATGCTTTGGCCCGCGATTATTTTTCAGAAGTGATTTTAAGAAATACGGAATTATTGAGTCTGACTTATAAAATGTACCAGCTCGAGCAGATTTTGAACACCAAAGGCGAACAGGCTTTCAACGACCGAAGAAACAATCTTGTCAAAGGACTTGGGGATTTCTACAAAGATTTCAACAAAACTGTGGACGAAAAGATCTTTGAGCAGCTGATTGATTTGTATGCGAATAAATCTCCGAAGCAGTTTTTACCGGCGAGTCTGAACAACATCAATCCGAAAACTTTAAGCGCTGAAATTTACCAGTCGAAACTAACGAGTTATGATGGCGTGAAAGAATTGCTGGCCGGAGATTCTAAAACCGTTTTGGCAAACCTGAACAATGACAAGGCTTTTCAAATGGTAAAACAAATCGCCGACAGTTATTTTAAAAATGTTTCTCCCAAATATGACGAGATCAATTTAAAAATTACTGCTTTGCAACGCACGTATATGAAAGCACAACTGAAACTCAATAAAGATTCGAGATTGTTTCCGGATGCCAACAGCACCTTGCGCGTGACTTACGGAAAAGTAAAAGGCTACGAACCGAAAGACGCTACAATTTACACTCCGATTACGTATTTAGACGGCGTAATGGAAAAATACATTCCGGGGGATTATGAATTTGACGTACCTGCAAAACTGATTGACCTATATAATAAGAAGGATTATGGACAATATGGTGAAAAAGGGAAAATGCCGGTTTGTTTTATCGGGACAAATCATACAACTGGTGGAAATTCCGGAAGTCCGGCAATTGATGCAAGAGGAAACCTGATCGGGCTCAATTTTGACCGCGTTTGGGAAGGAACGATGAGCGATATTTATTACGATCCGGCGATTTGCAGAAACATCATGGTCGACATTCGCTACGTTTTATTTATCATGGACAAGTATGCAGGAGCAAAAAATCTTATAGATGAACTCAAATTGGTACATCCAAAAAAGAAATAAAGCCTTATTTCATAGGGTTTTAGATTAAAAATTAAGAAATATTAACTTATTTTTATAGTTTTCGGTTTTTGGCACAGTACTTGTTAAGTGGCGCACAGTTGCAACAGATATGGTTTTTTGAAAAAAAAATTAAATTTTAATTTTGCGTATTAAAAAATTTATATCTTTGCCTCGAATTAATAATTAACCTTTTATAATTAAGTAAGATGAAAAAAGTATTTTTAAGTTTAGCATTTATCGCTGCATTAACTGTAGTATCTTGTAAACAAGCTGAAGCTCCTGCTGAAGAAGCTCCTGTAACTGAAGAAGTTGCTGCTCCTGCTGCTGAAGAAGCTGCTGTTGTAGCTGACACTGCTGCTGCAACTGCTACTGACGCTGCTGCAACTGCTACTGACGCTGCAAAAACTGCAACTGATGCTGCTGCAACTGCTAAAGAAGAAGTAAAAAAATAATTAGAATTTATTCTAAAATTTTTAAAGCCACGTAAAACGTGGCTTTTTTATTTTAAAAGCTTTCCGTCTGGAAGGCTTTTTTTATTTTTGAAGAGATTGTGCAATGATCCCATCAAATCCTGTAAACCGTTTCGTTGGCCTAAACCTTAAATTTGAGGATTATTAATTTTAAGAACTTTATTATGAAAAATATTTTCAAACCATTATTTTTTGCTGCGCTTTTGACGTTAAGCATTACTTCATGCAAAAACAAAGACGCTGCAACTGAAACCGAAACTACTGAAGTAAGCAGTGAAACTTCAATGGATACTGTTCCACCAGTTCCTACAGAAGAAATGCCTGCAACTACAGACACAACGACAACAACTACAGGAACGCCAACCGGAACTGCAACACCGCCGGCAACGGGAACCACTCCTGCAAAATAACATTTCACAGATTTTGATCATCTGACTACACCACAACCAACTAACTAAAATCCCCGCAACTTTTAAGATGCGGGGATTTTTCATTTAAACTAATTTTTTTTATATCACACGTTCATAATCGCCATGTACACTTCCGATGGTGCTGTTTATTTTTTGCCTTTCACGCTGCGACGGCTCGTGTTTGCTTTCCGATTTTCCTTCGGTTTTTTTACTCGGTTGCATTTGTTTTTCCATACTATCAGCTACAGCATCATCAGACATCAAGCTGTTTAAGATGCCTTGGGTTTTATTCATAAATCCCGGAACTACAGTCGCTTCGCCTTTCATCAAACCTTCAAAACCGGCCTTTGCCACTTCTTCGGGCGTATACATTGAGGCTTCTTTATAAGTAACCGTATTTTCGGCTTTTGCTTTGTGGAAGAAATCAGTATCCGTTGCTCCGGGCTGTAATGCCGTAATCGTAACATCTGAATTTTCAATTTCTTTTTGCAAAGCTTCGACCAATGAAAGTACGAATGCTTTGGTTGCCGCATAAACAGACAAATAAGGTGCAGGAGTTTTAGAGACCGACGATGCCAGTTGCAGGATTTTGCCACTGTTCCTTTCGAGCATTTCTTTCAGATACAATTTGGTAAGCGTCATCGATGCTACAACATTGAGCTGCACAATCGCAATTTCGCGCTCTAAATCTGTATTTGAAAACAAACCCCATTCGCCCTGTCCGGCATTGTTGACCAATACATCGATACGCACTCCGAGTTCCTGCGTTTTGTTGTACACCCTTTGTGCCGCTCCAGGCTCGAATAAATCGATGTCGATAATATGCGTATGGATGTTTTGGGACAATTCCTGCAATTCGCGGGCTGTTTCTTCAAGATTTTCCCTGTTTCTTGCTACAAGTACAAGGCTGTAATTGTCTTTAGCGAGCAGTTTTGCCAGTTCATAACCGATTCCGCTGGTTGCGCCTGTGACCAAAGCGTGTTTTTGATATTCATTTTTCATGACTGTGTTGTTTTAAATTGAAAAAGGTCCGGTATAAATACTGAACCTTTTTAAAAACCATTTAGCATCAGCATTGGTTTTATGCTTTGATTATTTTGTAGTTGATGCAGGCGTTGCGCTGCTGCTTGATTTGCTTGCACTTTTTGTTGTAGTGCTTGTGCTGTTCATTGAATTTGTTCCGTCAGTAGAGGAACTATTCGTTGTGGTTTTATCGGTTTTCATATCCGATTTTTTCTTAGCGGTGTGCTTTTTCTCCGTGTGCGCTTTTTTGTTCGTTGTTGAAGTCGAAGTCGTGTCGGTTTGTGCCGAAGCGATTCCAAAAACAAGCATTGTGCCTAATAGTAAGAATGATTTTTTCATAATAACTGGTTGTTTAAATTTTAATTAAAATTAGAAAATGGACAGCTTGAATCTTTTCATCATTTGCATATTCTGATGCACAATTATCAGTAAACCGTTAAAAATCAGGCTTATTATAATAGTGCAAGAGTTTGAAATAATCATATAATTAATTGGATTGATTGTTCTTGAAATTTGTATGACAAGTTTTAATTCAAATAATAAAAAACATACAATTATGAAAACCGCGACCGCATCCACTACAAAAAAATCAGCTCCAGCTACAAAGGCGACTGCAAAAACTACAGCCACAAAAAGCACTACTGCCACAAAAACGGCAGCTAGTCCAAAATCGGCTACAGCCAAAACAACTTCCTCAAAAGGGGTTGTAAAAGCTAAATCCTCAGCAGCAGAAGGTTTAAGGGAATTATTTGTAGACAGCCTTAAAGACATTTACTGGGCAGAAAAAGCTTTAACGAAAGCATTGCCTAAAATGGCGAAAAATGCAACATCAGAAAATCTGATTACCGCAATAAACGATCATTTATCGGTAACAAAAGAACAAGTATTAAGACTGGAACAAGTATTTCAAATCGTTGGTGAAAAAGCACAGGCAAAAAAATGCGATGCCATGGACGGACTCATCAAAGAAGGCGAAGGCATTATGGAAGAAACAGAATCAGGGCCGGTTAGAGATGCCGGAATCATCGCAGCTTCCCAAAAAATCGAGCACTACGAAATCGCGACTTACGGAACTTTATGTGCTTTCGCAAAAACTTTAGGCGAAAACGAAGCAATGGAATTGCTCGCTACAACATTAGCCGAAGAAAAAGAAGCCGATGTCACTTTAACCGAAGCGGCTTACAACACCATCAATTTTGATGCTGCAGAAGAAGACGAAAAATAATAAACAATTCAATAATTACTAATTAAATACACAACTAAAATGGCAACAGACAATAACGGAAATTACGGTCAGGAAAATCGTGATAACCAACAATTTAATGACAATCAGGACGATTCAAACAGTACTTTGAACCAAAATTTGAACCCTCGGGAAACCGACCGTACCAATTATGACAATGCAGACAGCAGCGCAGAACAAGGAATGAGCGATAGAAATACCGACGAATCCAGAGACAACAACAACCGCGACTGGAACAGCGACGATCTTTCGGCAAGCGACAGAAACGACGACGACGATACTGATTATGATTCAGATCAGGAAGAAGACTCAGATGATCTTGATACCGGCAGCAACGATAGAAGCAGTGACAGCGACAATTACAACAGCGACAGAAGCAATTTGTAATTTCAAAATTTCATTAAAATAAAAAAGCAGCGATAAATTATCGTTGCTTTTTCTTTTTGAGTCTCGTTAGGTTTTTAAATACTTAAGAAAAAAGATTCTCTGTTTAGTCCTGAGGTATGGTATTGCCAATTGATCTTCAAAACATGCTTGATAATTTGTTTAAGTTTTTGAAAATCATTGGGCTTGTGAATGTAAATGTTTGCCCCGCCGCTGAGCGTATCTTCAATATCTTTTTCAGAATTTGAAGTCGAATAAATCGCAATCGACATGTTGCGGAATTTAGGGTTGGCTTTAATTTCAGCAAGACACTGCGCCCCGGTTTTTCCCGGCATATTCAAATCGAGGAATAAAATATGAGGCAATTTTAAATTGTCCTGGTTCAGGAAATCCATCAGTTCATTACCACTTTTAAACAAAGACAGGTTGGAATTCAGTTTGGTCTCATCAAATGCCAATTTAAACAAGCTGCGATCGTCTTCGTCATCGTCTGCAAGGAAAATATTCATTTGGTCACTATTCGTATTCATATCTTTGAATTAATTATTAGTTGCTACCCTGTTGCGCCTGTTGTCGACAATTTTTTTAAACATCGAAATTGTCAGGCCTGTTGTTTTTTTAAATTGCCTCGAAAAATGCCCGACGCTGCTGTAATTCAGCATATAGCTGATTTCCTTTATGGATTGTGCACCTTCCAGAAGCAGGTTTTTCGCCCTTTCCACCTTCAGCATGATCATGTAATTCTCAATCGAAGTATAAGTCTGCGCCGTAAATATATATGAAATGTACCCATAACTCAATCCCAATTGCTTTGCCAGATAACCCGACAGCGTAAAAATTTGCTGGCTTTCACCATAAGCGACTTCCTGCAAAATATTCTTGATCCGTTGTACCAGTTGGCTTTTCTGATCGTGCAAAATTTCAATGCTGTATTTCTCAAGGCAGCTTTCGAGTTCTTTATAACGCTGTTCCGGAACTTCTCCGAGCAAATCTACTTCGCCATTTTCCGAAAACCGGTACTGGATCTCAAATCGCTCAAGCTGTTCTTTCAGAATGGCCATCGTAATTTGATTTGCCTGATATATAATATTGAATTTCATCTAAAAATAAAAATGCGGCTTATTAATAAACTGTTACAAATAAAAAAGTGGAAAGCCTTTAAAGATTCCACTTATACATGACACAGAAGATAAAATTTTTCCGAGTATTTTACTTCCATTGATTAGACGAGTCTAAATTCTAAACAAATTTGGTGATTTATCGAATGATGCGTTTATATTAAAAACATTTATTGTTATATAATTTACACACCTTTAATAAAAAAATCAAGCAATTAACTTATTATCAAGCAATTAATATTAAATGTCATCCTCAACTTCAGGAGAGAAAATGCTTTCCTCATCTTGGAAAATAAAATCATTTTCTGAAAAATCGAGCGTTTCCGCAGATGAGACGTACTTTACAATCTCGTCAATTCCTTTTTGAAGCCGCAATTCTGTAGTATATTTTCGGCTGTTGGCCAATACCAATCCGCCCTTGGAAAGCCTGAAAAAGTATTTCCCGCCGGCGTTCCTTATTTTGGTAAACGCAAATAAATCGATGCTGTTTTTAATCCCTGCAATCATTTGTTCGCAGTCGTCTTTTTGCTTGCAGCCGATGCTCGTAAAAATCGTCTTGCCTTTTCGCGAAGCAAAAATAAATTTATAATCGCCGTTAAATCGTTTGCTGATGACAAATGAACCCATAGAATCTGAAATCCGGAACTGATTTTTTAGTTTCCGAACTGTGCAAAGCTAACAAAATTGATGTGCTAAAGTGTACCGATTTTAATCCAAATCCAAAAACTTATCTACAATTTACCAATGCAGTGATTAATAACAATCTGCCAAAATTTGTTTTCTCGATTGATAATAGGAAACCGTTTTTTGATGGCTTTTACAAATATTTTCCAGCAACTCAATCACGTTTTGCTGCATCGCTAATGAGCCGCAAATCATGATCACGCCACCATTTTTCAAGGTTTCTGATATAAATCCCGAATCCTGATGAAGCAGATCTTTCACATATTGCTTTTTGCCTTCACGCGAATAAGCCAGATTGAGTGTATTGAGTTTTCCTTCATCAATATTTTTCTGAAGACTTTCGGAATAAAGTTCAAATGAAGATGGATCGCGGAAACCACAATACAAATGACATGAAATCTTCTTAACATTTTCGCCGATCATCCCGAGAAAAGGCGCAATTCCGGTTCCGTTTGAAATCATAATGACTTTCGGTGCTTTTTTAGGAAAATAAAAATCCGGATTTCTGGAAATTGCAGCATTAAAAACCGCGCCTTTTTCAAGTCCGTATAAAAATCCCGAACCCAATCCATTCGGATGCAAACGAACACTCAACTGGACGCCATCATCAATTTTTCCAATCGAATACAAACGTTCCCGATAATCGTTCGCAGGATAAATTGCAAGCAAATCACCCGAAGCAAATTTTACTTTTTTATCGAATTGCAAACGCATCAAAAAAGCGCCGTCTTCATGCGCGATCGTTGTTTTTTTAATGACAGCAATTTTTTGCGTTGGTTTCGGCTTTACATGTAGAAAATCAGCCGAAGCATCAAATGGAATATTTGCCTGCTGCGACCAGATTGAAAACCATTTCATAAAATCATCCGGCGATTTGTCGTTTATCGTGTGGATTTCTACAAACGGAACGGCCCAGGATTGCAGCGACAGCGCATTATTCACTTCAAATGCGAACTTGCAGAAATCAGGATACGCATGCGATCCAAAACCAACAACCGAAAAATTCACAGGTTGCAATTGCGGTTTCTTCTCCAATAAAGACAGGAATTTTGTTGCGTTGCTCGGCGGATTTCCCAAACCGTAAGTTGATGTGATCACAATCAAATGCGCCGCTTTCGGATAAATATCGTATTGGTTCAATTGTGATAAAAACGATTTTTTACCGTTTGCGATCAGTTGTTTGTGGACTGCATTTGCGAAGCCAAAAGTGCTGCCGTTTTCAGAACCAACCAAAATGACATAGTCACTTTCCGCAACTTTGAATTTATTTTTGATCCGGTTCGAACGGCGTTTCAGCATAATCGCAAAGCCTGAAAAAACAAAAAACAAGATATTTCCGGCAGCAGTCGCAAGAACCAAAGCCCAAATGATATTCGCGCGTCCGGTGTGCAGGTCAAGGCTCAAACTGATGAAATCTGTAGTTGCGCTGTAGCGGATTTCGCTCAGGATGTCGCCCGTAAATTGATTCACGACGAGTTCGCGGTCTTTAAGTTTTAACGTAAAATAATCTTCGGGATCATCCGAAAAGGGAAATTCGATATACGTCACTTCTGAAAGCAGAATGTTTTTAAAAACCTTAAAATCGGCGAGATTGATTTTGGGTTCCGATTTAATATGGTCAAAATCGATGTTATGGCTGATGTTCTGTTTCGGAAGCATTTTAAATTGGTCCAAAGACAAGTATGTTCCCGTGATTGCAATGATTAAAATCGGAACCAGCATCAGCCTGCCCAAAACAACATGGTAATACTGCGCGAAATTCTCCTTGACGATTTTCTGAAAAAAATGCCGGATGCCGTTTTGCCGCTGAATCACTAAAATCGTTCCTGAAGCGGCAATCAGCAACAGCAAAAAAGCAGTTAGCCCGATAATAAACCGTCCTGTTTCATGCAGGAAAAGCGATCGGTGAAGCGTGGTAACCCATTGAAAAAAGCGGTTCTTTTTTGGCACTTCTCCTAAAGTTTTTCCACTTTTCGGATCGGCGTAAGCGGTGAAATTTTTTCCATTATTGTCAATGGATTTTACGATTACAAACGAATTCGCATCGACAGTGACGTCAATAATTTCAGCATTGGTTTTTTTGATTGCAACCAACATTTGAGCGACAGTAACGGCATCAAAACAGTCGGTTTTGTAGGGCTGGATTTTTTCTGAAATGGGCTCAAACGCCAACACAATTCCGGTAACGGAAACCAATATTATAAAAAGAAAAGAAGATACGGCCAGGGCTAAATGGCTGTATCTCCAGATTGAAATCGTCATATTTTTGCTATTAATTCGGAGTCAGGCGCACATACCTGATAAATCCGGTTCCGTCATTTTTTCCTGCAACATTTTCTGTTGTCAGTTGAAATTCTAGGTCTTTAACATGGTAAGCCTGGTCTTCAACTGCGCTTTCAAAACGCAGGCTGTAACCCGAATTTATTTTTGAATTTTCAATATCCAGAAACACAACACTTCGGTCACCACCAGAAACAGACGCCCCGGAAATCGCACTTAAATTCGTCGCTTTCTTCGCATAGAATTTATGCCATTCCTTTAAATCGCGGTACCATTTTTTATCCGAACCCATAACGTAAAGCGTTTTTTCATAAGCGCCTTTGGGATCGATCAGCGACACGACAATATAAGCACCTTCGCCCATATAATTGGTCATCTGAACCATGCATTTGTATTTCGTGCTTCCACCGGATTGCGCATTGACATTTGACGATGAAAAAAGTGCCAGCACAAGAATCAGGAATAAATGATAAATCTTTTTCATGTTTATTTTAAGAAATCAATAGATATTTTGTTTTTTTCAAGGTATTCGTTTTCTGACGCGAGGTCGTAGGCTGTTTCTTTCATATCGGTAACGGCTTCTTTTTTTGCCCCAGATTCGATCAGGAATTTCAAGATTGAATCGTCTTTTGCGGTCAGCGCCGCTTTGTGCAGCGCCGTCAAACCATCTTTATTTTTTGCATTGATGTCGCCTTTAAAACGCGAAATGTCCTTTAGCAAAGATAAATCGTTTTGGGCGACTGCCAAATGGTATAATGTGTTTCCGTTTTTTTGCGGCACGACCACATTCAGTCCTTTTTCCTGCAGCATTTTTAATTTGGCTTCAAACGCTTCTTTCTTTTGGGAATTGTATGATTGTATCAGGTAATACGCGAGATTGTCTCCGTTTGCATCAGTAATTTTGACATCAGCTCCTTTTTTGAGCAGCAGATCTACAATTTGCGGTGTATTGTTTTTAACGGCAAATGCCAATGCTGAAACGCCTTTTTTATTTTTCTGATTGAGGTCTTTGGTTTTTGACGCCAACAGTTCGATGACCTGCGGATCATTATTAGCTGAAGCCGCATTCATGAAAATCGTATTTCCGTCGTTGTCTGCACGATTCAAATCAACACCTTTACCTAAAAAATAGTTGATGATCTCGAGTTGCTTTTCTTTTCTGACAATCGCATGAAGCGTGGTTTCACCATTTTTTCCAATGGCCGTCGGTTTAATTCTGAGGCTTTCAAGATATTGATATGTTTCGAGCGTATTTGAAGTACTTCTTGTTCCCTGGCTTGCAAAAATCATCGCGTTGTCATTGAATTTTACGCCTTTTTCAACCAATGTTTTCAAGGTGATGAGATTTCCTGTTTTTGCAGCGTAGTTAAACGCCGTGTTTCCATTGGAGTCGACACTTTTAAGGTCAAGCCCTTTCGAAACAAAATAATTGATCAATGAGAAATCAGTATCATAAAGAGCAGCCAACAGCAAGGCATTTGCACCATCATGATCAACGTCCTTTTTAAGATTCGCACCGTGAGCCAGGCAAAAATCATAAACTTTGGTATTCGTTTGTCCCGATGAGGCAGCGAAATTCAGAACCGTGTAGCCTTTGTCGTCTAGCAAATCTGTCTTTGCACCTTTATCCAACAAATACTGCATGAGCCCGACATTGCCTTTATAGGCAGCCCAAAAAATATAAGTGCGTCCGTCATGTGTGACTTTATTAACTTCATTGCCCTTTTGTGCCAATAAAAATTTGATGCTTTCATCAGGCGCCTGCTCTAAAATCGCATAAACAGTAGCATCGAAAGCGTTGCTATTCAATTGTGCCGGATCGTTTCCTTTTTTGATTTCGCTTTCTATCGTTGGGCGATCTGGTTTGGACTTCCAGTAATTTCGATCGAGAAAAACATTTTTCTGTGCCGAGGCTGCGAACGACAGCAATAGTAGTAAAGCTATAAAAAAAGATTTGATGTTTTTAAGCATGATCATTTTATTGGTTATTATTCCTGCACGAAAATCGGGCATCGCAAAATTAACAAGAATGATTCTAAATAAAAAGATAAATGATACTTAAATTCAAGATTTGTTTAAAGGATTTGAATTGACTCCAAAAAAAAACCGCAAACTCTGTTTAAGAGATTGCGGTTTAAACTTGTACTCAGAGCGGGACTTGAACCCGCACGAACATTGCTGTTCACTGGATTTTAAGTCCAGCGTGTCTACCAATTTCACCATCCGAGCATACTGGACTTCATGGAGCGAAAAACGGGGCTCGAACCCGCGACCTCGACCTTGGCAAGGTCGCGCTCTACCAACTGAGCTATTTTCGCATAATTTTAAAGAACTGCGCTACAGTTATCCTGTAATGCGGAGGCAAATTTAATACATTAATTCAAAAATGCAAGCATTTTCAACAAAAAAATATTTCACAAAAGATAATCTTCTGATTCCGTAACTGTTAAAAATAAATTACTTTTTTGTAAGCATTCTTTTGATCTCATTCAACTTCATCAAAGCCTCAACCGGCGTCAAAGTATTGATGTCTAAGTTCAGGATTTCTTCTTTGATTTCTTCCAGAAGTGGATCGTCGAGGTTGAAAAAACTCATCTGCATGTCTTCTTTAGCTGATTTGATTCCGTTTAATGCTTCTCCTGAATGGTCTTTTTCTAGTTTTTTCAGCAATTTTTGCGCTTTTAAAATCACCGTTTGTGGCATTCCGGCCATTTTTGCAACATGAATTCCGAAACTGTGTGCGCTTCCACCTTCAACGAGTTTTCGGATGAAAAGCACATTGTCTTTCAATTCCTTTACAGAAACATTGAAGTTTTTGATGCGCGGCAAAATATCGGTCATTTCATTGAGTTCATGGTAATGCGTTGCGAACAACGTTTTCGGCCCTGATGGATGCTGGTGCAAATACTCCGCAATCGCCCACGCAATCGAAATGCCGTCATACGTGCTCGTTCCGCGTCCGATTTCATCTAATAAAACCAAACTTCTTTCCGAAATATTGTTCAGGATCGATGCCGTTTCATTCATCTCAACCATAAAAGTTGATTCGCCCATCGAAATATTATCCGACGCGCCTACTCTGGTAAAAATCTTATCGACTACGCCCATCCGCACGCTGTCCGCCGGAACAAAACTTCCCATCTGCGCCAGCAGTACAATTAACGCCGTTTGCCTCAAAATCGCCGATTTACCCGACATATTCGGGCCGGTAATCATAATGATTTGTTGGGTTTCGCGGTCTAAATACACATCATTTGCAATATACGGAGTTCCAACAGGCAGTTGTTTTTCAATCACCGGATGGCGGCCATTTTTAATTTCGAGTTCGAAAGTATCGTCAAGTTCCGGGCAAACATACTTGTTTTCGATCGCCAATTGCGTGAACGACGTCAAACAATCGAGTTGTGCAATTAAGTTCGCGTTGAGCTGCACCGGCTTGATATAAGTCGAAATCCACGATACCAATTGTTCGAACAATTCGACTTCCAATTTGTATATTTTTTCTTCTGCACCGAGGATTTTGGTTTCGTATTCTTTGAGTTCTTCGGTAATGTAACGTTCGGCATTGACCAAAGTCTGCTTCCTGATCCACTGGGTCGGCACTTTGTCTTTATGGGAATTTCTTACCTCTATATAATATCCAAAAACATTGTTGAACGAAATTTTTAGAGAGGAAATTCCGGTCGCAGCCGATTCACGCGCTTCAATGCCTTCGAGATATTCTTTCCCCGAAGTCGAAATCGCACGCAAATCATCCAATTCGGCATTCACACCTTTCGCAATCGCATGGCCTTTTGAAATCGCAACCGGCGCTTCTGGATTCAAAGTCGTTTTGATCTTTTCGCGCAGCAATTCGCAACTGTGCAGGCTGTCGCCGATGGTTTTCACCGCTTCATTTGCACTTTCGAGCGCCAATGTTTTTACCGGAATGATCGCGTCCAACGAATCCTTTAAATAAACCACTTCGCGCGGACTCACTTTTCCTGCGGCGATTTTCGAGATCAATCGTTCCAAATCTGAAATTTGTTTGATCTGGTTTTGGATGCTTTTTAAAACCTCGGGATTAGTTTTCAGATAATCCACAACTTCGTGCCGGCTCCTGATTTTCGCTGCATCTTTAAGTGGCAAAGCCAACCAGCGCTTGAGCAAACGGCCGCCCATTGGCGAAAGCGTTCGATCGATCACATCCAATAAAGTCACTGCATTCGGATTGTAACTGTGGTATAATTCCAGGTTTCGTATCGTAAATCGATCCATCCAGACATAAGCATCTTCAGCAATACGCTGGATCGCGGTAATATGTTGCAGTTTGTTGTGTTGTGTTTCCGACAAATAGTACAAAATCGCACCCGAAGCAATAATGCCTTCCGACATGTCTTCGATCCCGAAACCTTTTAACGAAATTGTCTGGAAATGATTCGTCAGTTTTTCAAGCGCAAAATCTTCTTTGTAAACCCAGTCTTCGAGATAAAAGTTGTGGTAATCTTCTCCGAAAGTGTCTTTAAAATCGCTTTTGTTGGTTTTCGGAATCAAAACTTCGCTCGGATTAAAATTCTGCAACAGCTTGTCAATATATTCCTCGTTCCCCTGAGTCGTTAAAAATTCGCCAGTCGAAACATCAAGAAAGGAAATTCCTATAATTTTCTTACCAAAGTAAATGGAAGCCAGGAAGTTATTCGATTTCGATTGTAAAACCTCATCGTTCATCGAAACGCCTGGAGTCACGAGCTCGGTCACACCGCGCTTCACAATCGTCTTGGTCATTTTTGGATCTTCGAGCTGGTCGCAAATCGCCACGCGCAATCCGGCTTTGACGAGTTTTGGCAAATAGGTATTTAAGGAATGATGCGGAAATCCGGCCAAAGTCGTTTCTGTTTCGGAACCCGCGCCACGCTTAGTTAAAACGATTCCGAGAATTTTCGAAGCACGAACCGCATCTTCTCCGAAAGTCTCATAAAAATCGCCCACGCGAAACAACAAACAGGCATCGGGATACTTTCGCTTGATCTCGTTGTATTGCTTCATTAACGGAGTTTCTTTCACTTCTTTTTCCTTGGCTGCCAAAATTTCTGCGTTTTAAAAATGTGTGAGCGAATTTAAAAATTTTAAAGGGAATAAATCAGTCTACAAAAATTAATTTAATTTTAAGAAACATTTGCAAATCCATATAAATTTTTTATATAGATTTGTCCAATAATTTTAATAGAAATTACAATGAAAAAAATATTTTTGATCGCTGTGTTAACTGTTTTTGGTGTAACTGCTTCAAACGCGCAGGCTAAAAAAACAACTAAAAAAGAAACAACTAAGAAAGAAGTAACTGTAAAATCAGATGCTCCTAAAGTAGAAGGTGCCGGAATGGTTTTCGAAAACGAAACGATCGATTACGGAACAATTCCCCACAATGCAGACGGAAAACGTGAATTCGTTTTCACTAACAACGGTACAAAACCGTTGATCATCACTAACGCTACAGGATCATGCGGTTGTACGGTTCCTACGTATCCAAAAGAGCCTATCGCTCCGGGTGCAAAAGCGGTTATCGGTGTAAAATATGCTACTGACAGGGTTGGTGCTTTCACAAAAACGGTAACTTTGACTTCTAATGCAGAAGGACAAGCTTCAAAAGTGCTTACAATTAAAGGAACTGTTTTGGGTGACGAAGCGACTCCAAAAGGATAATCTCCTTGTTATAAATCTTTAAAAGCTTCCTGTTTCAGGGAGCTTTTTTTATGTAGAAAATATGCGAAAATTAGAAAATAGTGAACTCGACCGCAAATCGGTTGAAGATTTTAAGACTTCAGAAAAGACGCCAGTGATTTTGGTTTTGGATGACATCCGGAGCTTGCACAACATTGGATCAGTTTTCAGAACTGCCGATGCTTTCCTGATTGAGAAAATATATTTGTGCGGCATTACAGCAACACCGCCAAATAAGGAAATTCACAAAACAGCGCTCGGCGCTACTGAAACGGTCGACTGGGAACATCATGCTGATGTCGTTTCGGTCATCGAAAAATTAAAACAGGAAAATGTAACCGTTTTCGCGATCGAACAAGTAGAAAATGCGATCATGCTCGACCGGTTTAAAGTTGAAACAGATAAAAAATACGCACTAGTTTTCGGTAATGAAGTGTTTGGAGTAGCTCAAAAAGCGATTGCCGTTTGTGATGGATGTATCGAAATTCCGCAGCTTGGAACCAAACATTCCTTAAACATTTCTGTCAGCGCCGGAATTGTAGTCTGGGATTTATTCAAGCAAATGAGCGAAACGGCGTCAGTTTAATTTTTTCCGGATTTCTTCAAGGATAAACGCATAATCCGATTGGTTTTTGACAAAATCTTTCTCCGAAACATCGATGATCAATACGTTTAAATCGGTTTGGGATTTGATGTAATCGAGATACCCTTTGTTGATCTTATCGAGATATTCTGCCGGAATTTCCTGCTCGTAGCTTCTTCCGCGGCGGCGGATATTTTCCAAAAGCCTGTCGGTATTCTGGTACAAATAAATGTACAAATCGGGCTTCGGCATTTCCTTGTAAATAATTTCGAACAGCTTTCTGTACAAACGGTATTCGTCATCGGTCAGCGTCACTTTTGCAAAAATCAGCGATTTGAAAATATGGTAATCGGCAATGATAAAATCCTTAAAAAGATCAAATTGCGCCAAATCATCGGAGATTTGCTGGTAGCGATCGGCCAGGAATGACATCTCCAGCGGAAATGCATAACGGTTCTGGTCTTCATAAAACATTGGCAAAAACGGATTGTCGGCAAAGCGTTCCAAAACGGTTTTCGCATTAAAATCTTCGGCAATCTTATTGGCCAATGTCGTCTTCCCTGCTCCGATAT
Source organism: Flavobacterium noncentrifugens (assembly GCF_900100375.1). Taxonomy (GTDB): domain Bacteria; phylum Bacteroidota; class Bacteroidia; order Flavobacteriales; family Flavobacteriaceae; genus Flavobacterium; species Flavobacterium noncentrifugens. Next base: position 268,928 of record NZ_FNEZ01000001.1, read on the forward strand.
TTCCTTCGATGGCAATGTGATTTACTTTTTCGATGCCGACTTTCTGCAACGGAAAATCGAGTTCCTGAACGACTTTGCAGTTGCTTTTATCTTCAGATGCTTTAAGCAATTCGGGCAAATATTTCTGTAAGATCGGATGGCGCCAGTCGAGGTTTAAATCGCGCATTGGTAACAGCACAAACATGCGTTCCTGCATCAGCGGATGCGGCACTGTTAAATTTTCGGTTTCGATAATGTCTTCATCAAATGCAATGACATCAATGTCGATAATGCGTTGTTGATAACCATCGGCTTCATAACGGATCCTGCCGAGTTTTTTCTCCGCTTCAAGCGATTTCTCCAGAATTTCATGCGCCGATTGGTCGGTATGGATCATCAAAGCACAATTGTAAAACGAATCGCTTTCAAAACCCCACGAGGGCGTTTCATACAATTTGGAGATTTTCACAACCGTACCTACTTCATTATGAATACATTCGACCGCCGCCTGGATATTCTCCAGACGGTCGCCCTGGTTGCTACCAATCGCTAAAATGACCTGATGTTGCCGACTCATATTAACCACAAATTAACTAAAAGAATTTTAGAATAGGAGTATATTTGCGCCGACTGTTAATAAATTTATTTTGGCGTGCCAAATGTAACAATCACAGTCTTTTCGAAACTTATTACAAAAAAATACCATGAGATTTTTAGGAAACATTTTATCTACAATTATAGGCTTGTTTATTTTTTGCATGCTGTTCTTTTTCGGGATTGTTTTGATCGCTGCGATTGCGGGCAGCGGTTCCGATACGGTTTCGGTGAAAAGCAATTCGGTTATCGAACTCGATTTGTCGCAAGTCACGAATGATTATGCCGGAAAATTCAACTACAAGGATTTTGACTATTTTGAAACGCGCCACGATGGTTTATCAGATGTAATCAAAGCAATTAAAGCTGCAAAAACCGACAACAACATCAAAGGAATTTCAATCCTGAATGACAATTCTTCCCTCGGAATGGCACAAAGCAAAGCGCTTCGCGATGCGCTTGAAGATTTTAAAACATCGCACAAATTCGTTTATGCTTACGCTAATTCGTATACGCAAAAAGAATATTACCTGAATTCGGTTGCCAGTCTCGTGTACCTGAACCCAATTGGCGACATGGAATTTAAAGGTTTATCTTCTGAATTAATGTTCTTTAAAGATTTACAGGACAAAACAGGAATTAAAATGGAAGTCATCCGACATGGAAAATACAAAAGTGCCGTTGAGCCGTTTTTAGAAAATAAAATGAGCGACGCCAATCGTGAACAAGTCACGTCTTTACTCAATTCGGTTTGGGCTTCGGTCGCGGCCGATATTTCAAAAAGCCGCAACATTCCGGTTGAAAAACTCAATGAAATTGCAAACGGCCTGACTGCGCGCACGCCGGAATTGGCAAAAGCCGAAAATTTAGTCGACAAGATCGCTTATGAAGATGTATATCACGAAGACATTAGAAAAATGCTAAAAGTCGGAAAAGATGAAGCATACAACACGATCAAAATCCTCGATTATGCCGAAAATGCAGCAACGACTTCTTCAGATTTCAGTTCTAAAGACAGGATCGCGATCATATACGCACAAGGAGAAATCGGGCGTGGCGAAGGCGACATCAGCACGATTGGTGAAGGTTCGATGCGACGCTCTTTACAGGAAGCGCGACGCGATGAAAATGTAAAAGCAATTGTGTTGAGAATCGATTCTCCGGGCGGCGATGCACTAACATCAGACCTGATCTGGCGCGAGATCGAAATCACTAAAAAAATAAAACCGGTTGTCGTTTCTATGGGAAATCTTGCCGCTTCTGGCGGATATTATATTGCTTGTAATGCGAACAGGATTTTTGCAGAGAACAATACAATCACAGGCTCAATCGGCGTTTTCGGGATTTTGCCGAATTTTTCTGAATTGTCTACTAAAATCGGAATCCATACCGAGAAAGTCAGCACGCATGAAAATGCAGCCGATTACAGTCCGTTTTCGCCATTGGATGAAAAGTTCAGAAACGTAACCCAGGAAGGTGTTGAAAGAATCTACACGACATTCGTAAGCCGCGTGGCACAAGGCCGAAAAATGGATTTTGCAAGGGTAGATTCAATCGGGCAAGGCCGTGTTTGGGCGGGTTCGCAAGCGATCAAAATCGGACTTGTAGATGAGATCGGCGGAATGGACAAAGCCGTGAAATATGCCGCAGGATTGGTAAAATCCAAAAATTACCGCACCCAGAATTATCCGGAATATGAAAAAGACCTGCGTGATTTGCTTGGAAACCTTGGCGTTCCGTTTTTAAAATCCAAAGAAAATATGATCCGTGAAGAAATCGGCGAAACCAATTACAAACTTTGGGAACAATTGAAAAAAGCAAGCAACAAATCCGGAATTCAGGCTTGTATGCCATTCGAAATCAGCATCAATTAATTATTTCTGATTCAAAAATAAACATCCTAAAATTATGATAAAAGTGCGGTAAATTTCAATATTTATCGCACTTTGTCGTTAAATTTGGCGCAGCTAAACTCCATGCAATCATGATCAAGAAAATTTTAAAAATTACCGGAATCGTTATCCTTTTATTAATCGCCGCATTGTTTGCGATCCCGTTTTTCTTCCAGGATGCGATCAAGGCTAAAATTGCTGAGGCCATCAACAAAGAAGTCGATGCGAATGTTTCATTTGCCAATGCCGACCTGAGTTTGTTCAAAAGCTTCCCGCAGGCAAATGTTTCCGTCGATAAATTACTGATCATCAACAAAGCGCCGTTTGCAGGCGATACCTTGGTTTCGTTGGGCGAAGTCAACCTTCAAATGTCGATCAAAGAATTGTTTAAAGGCAAGGATGAACCGATGAAAATCGAATCGTTTTCTTCTAAAAACGGTGTCATCAATATTTTATTCAACAAAGACGGAATTGGGAATTTTGACATTGCGTTAAAGAACAAAGATGCAAAAGACGATGGCAAAAGCGATCCGTTATCCTTAAAAATAAATGAATATAAAGTCGAGAATTTCCGTTTTAAATATTTCGACGAACGCTCGAAAATCAAAATGGTCATTGACAGTTTGAACCACACCGGAAAAGGCGATTTTGCCGCTTCCAAATTGGATCTGACGACCAATTCTACCGCAAAAGTATCGCTCGATATGGATAAGATCAATTACATGAACCATGTTGCGCTGACTTTAGACGCCGTTCTCGGGATCGATCTTAACAAAAGCAAATACGAATTCAAGCAAAATAAAGCGCTCATTAACAAATTGCCGTTGGAATTCGACGGTTTTATCCAACTTGTTGAAAAAGGCCAGGAATATGACTTGAAATTTAAAACGCCAACGTCGAGTTTCCAGAATTTCCTCGGATTGGTTCCGTCGGCTTATGCCGGAAGCCTGGAAAAAGTAAAAACGACCGGCGATTTTACAATCAGCGGTTTTGCAAAAGGCTTGTATTCTGATACGACAGTTCCAAAATTCAACCTTGCGATCGCTTCAAACAATGCGTCTTTTCAATATCCGGACTTGCCGAAATCAGTTCAGAATATTGTGATCGACACCAAAATTATCAATGAAACCGGAATTTTAAATGACACTTACATAAATCTGGACAAATTATCTTTCCGCATCGATCAGGACATTTTTAATGCTAAGGCGAATATCAGGAACGTAGCTGTAAACCCTTTGGTTGATGCCGCTTTAAAAGGCACGATCAATCTTGGAAACCTTTCAAAAGCCTATCCGATAAAACTCGACAAGCCACTTTCGGGAATTTTGAATGCCGATATTCAGACGAAATTCGACATGAAATCGGTAGAAACCAATCAATACCAAAACATGCAGAATTCGGGAAATATGACATTAACCGGATTTAAATATGTCGATGCCGACAACAAAGCGATCAATGTCAATAAAGCTGCGGTACAGTTTACAAATACCAAAATAAATCTCCAGGAACTGAGTGCCAAAACCGGAAAAACCGATTTAAAAGCCAGTGGTGTTTTGGAAAATTTCTACGGATTTATGTTTAAAGACCAGGTTTTGAAAGGGAATTTCAATTTAGAATCGAACCAATTTGCCGTTTCCGATTTCATGTCGGCCGATACACCGAAAGACAGTAAAACCAAATCGAAAGATGCAGTCAAAATCCCGGCGTTTTTAGATTGTACGCTGAATGCAAAAGCGAATACCGTTTTGTATGACAATCTGGTTTTGAAAAATGTATCCGGAAAAGTGATGATCAAAGATCAAAAAGCAAGTTTGGAAAACATCAAAACTTCAATCTTTGGCGGAACAATCGGCGTAAACGGTTCGGTTTCAACCAAAGAAAAAGTTCCTGTTTTTGACATGAAACTTGGAATGAATGCGGTTGATATCGCTCAAACGTTTACGCAATTGGAAATGATGAAAAAAATTGCACCAATCGCTGGTGTGATCAATGGAAAATTAAATTCGACAATCAATCTTTCGGGAAAACTCGACGCGGTTGAAATGACACCGGATCTGAATTCGATTTCCGGAGATTTGATTGGCCAATTGTTATCGACTACAGTCAATGAAAAAACATCGCCGTTGCTGAACAAACTGGACGAAAGCGTGAAATTCATTGATCTGTCGAAATTAAACCTGAACGATTTAAAAGCGGCTCTGACATTTAAAGACGGAAAAGTCAATGTCAAACCATTCGACATCAAATACCAGGACATTAAAGTCAATATTGGCGGACAGCACGGTTTTGACCAAACGATGAATTACAACATCAAATTCGATGTTCCGGCGAAATATCTGGGAACCGATGCGAACAAACTGATTGCAAAACTGAGTCCGGCAGAAAGCGCAAAACTCGAAAACATTCCGGTAAATGCTGTATTGACAGGGAATTTTAAAAACCCGAAGGTATCCACCGATATGAAACAAGCCATTACAAACCTGACGGCACAATTGGTGAAAACGCAAAAAGATAAACTCGTGAATCAGGGAACGAATGCTTTGGGAAATCTTCTGAACGGAAAGTCGAAAGACACCACAAAAGCCAAGCAAAATGAGGAAGTGAAAACCAAAGCGAAAGATCTGCTGAACGGAATCTTTGGCAAGAAAAAATAAATAGAAATGAGATTTCAAGAAAAATCCGGTAGCGACAAACGTTACCGGATTTTTTTATACGTTGATTGCAACGACATAACCTTCAAAACTCCGGACGTTGAAAACCGTTCCGTCGTGAAAAATTAAATATTGCCCTTTGATCCCGATGAGTTTTCCTTTAAAATTCGGCGTTTTATCAAGATTCAGGCCGGTGACCTTTTTTGGATGTTCGATTACAGGATAATTCAGGATCAGATGTTCATCCAATTCTGCATTGAAATACGGCTGTACTTCTTCGGGCAGGAATTCGAAAATGCGGGTTTTTTCTGTCAATAAATCCAAATCGAGCACTTCATTCTGCAACATTTTGCGCCAATTCGTTTTGTCTACAAAATGGTCTTTTAATGCGACTTCTGTAATTCCGGCCAAATACCGGTTCGGCACTTCAACCACTGAAACCGCCTGGCAAGCGCCTTGATCGATCCAACGCGTTGGAACCTGCGTTTTTCGGGTCACGCCTACTTTGACATCGCTCGACAACGCCAAATAAACGACATGTGGCGTTAACTGCACGCGCGTTTCATAATCGAGGTCCCGATCGGCAATGCCAAGGTGCGCCGTGCTTAATTCGGGACGCATGATCCAGTCGCCAACAGCCGGGCTCGAATAGAAACAATCGTAGCAAAATCCCTGTCGGTAAATTTTTTTCTTTTTCGAACAATTCAAACATTGGTAACCCCTGAAACTGATCTCGACTTCCTTACCCAGTAATTGATTGACGTTGAGAAAACTGCTTTCAAAAACGAGATAATATTGTATCGGATAGCCAAATTCGGTTTCCATTTTTGAGAGCGTGCCTTCGTATAACATGAGATTTCAGGATGAATTTTTAGTCCCGATGTTTCGGGATGTGCTATTTTTTGCTACTTTTGATTAGTTCGTAAAGTTACTATTTGAAACGCAGACTGCCAATCAAAAAACGCAATTCTAAATCATAAACCCACATGCCTTTTCCGATAATCAATTCTATCGCTTCGTGGTTTTTAAAGCAGCGCATCCATCAGATCGAGCTGTTTTTGAAATATCCGCATGAGGTTCAGGAAGAATTGCTGATGAACTTAATTCGTTCGTCGGAACTGACTTTCGTGGGTTACAAATACGAATTCACCTCCATAAAATCCTATGCTGCTTTTGCCGAACGCGTGCCGGTTTCTTCGTATGAAGATTTGGAACCGCTGATTGAACGCACGCGAAAAGGCGAACAAAACATTCTTTGGCACACGCCCGTAAAATGGTTTGCAAAATCGAGCGGAACGACGAACGCGAAAAGTAAATTCATACCTGTAAGTCCGCAGGCGCTTGAAGATTGCCATTACAAAGGTTCGAAAGATTTGTTGTGTTTGTATCTGAATAACAATGAAGATTCTGAATTGTTCCTGGGAAAAAGTTTGCGACTTGGCGGAAGCTCGCAGATTTACGAAGACAACAATACGTATTTCGGGGATTTGTCGGCGATATTGATTGAAAACATGCCGATTTGGGCCGAATTCAGCAGTACGCCAAGCAACAAAATCTCATTGATGAGCGAATGGGAAAAGAAACTCGAAGCGATCATCAATGAAACGATCAATGAAAATGTGACGAGTTTTGCCGGCGTTCCGTCGTGGATGATGGTTTTGCTGAACAAAGTCCTAGAGAAAACAGGAAAGACCAATTTGCTTGAAATCTGGCCGAATTTAGAAGTTTATTTTCACGGCGGCGTCAGTTTCGAGCCGTATCGGGAACAATATCAGAAAATTGTCCCGAAAAGGGATTTTCAATACTACGAAATTTATAATGCTTCGGAAGGATTTTTTGCGATCCAGGATTTAAACGATTCGAATGATTTGCTGCTCATGCTGGATTACGGCATTTTTTACGAATTCATTCCAATGGATACTTTTGGTACAGAAAACCAGAAAGTTATTCGCCTTTCGGATGTTGAATTGCATAAAAATTATGCGATTGTCATTACAACCAACAGCGGTTTGTGGCGTTATTTAATAGGCGACACCGTTCGATTTACGTCTTTAAATCCGTACCGAATTCGCGTGACGGGAAGAACAAAACACCATATTAATGTTTTTGGAGAGGAACTGATGGTTGAAAATACCGATATGGCGATTGCCAAAACCTGCCAGATTACGCACACCGAAGTCGTTGATTATACGGTTGCCCCGATTTTCATGAAAGGCAAGGAAAAAGGCGCACATGAATGGATGATCGAATTCAAGAAAAACCCCGAAGACGTCAAATTATTCCAGAAAGTACTTGATGAAACGCTGCAATCCTTAAATTCCGATTACGAAGCCAAACGATACAACAACATGACATTGAACCAACTCAAGATCAATGTGGCGCGCCAGAATTTGTTTTATGATTGGCTTAAAGAGCGCAATAAATTGGGCGGACAGCATAAAATTCCAAGGCTTTCCAATCAGCGCGATTACTTGGAACAATTGAAAAGTCTGCAGATTTCTGTTTCTTAATTTTTCTAAATTATTTCCTTTTTTTACTGTAACAAATTTTGAAAGATGTTGTCTTATGCACAATCATCAATCAAAATCAATCACATGAAATCATTACTCCTGACACTTGTCCTAATCGTGTCTTTTGGCCTGTTTGCGCAGGAAAATCCTCCGGTTTTAAAATTAAATGCATCGATCGCCAATCTTCCGTGCGATAAAGATTTAACTGAAAGAACGATTCTTTTGGAGAAAATCGAAAACGACCAACTTACAAAAATCAACACTTTTCATTCAAATGGCTGTGCTTTCACAATCTCGAAATTGCCTGAAATCGGGAAATACCAACTGACCGTTTCGGTTTTGGGTTATGAAGAGGTAAAAACAACATTTGAAATTACGGATCCGGCATCGGAAATCACATTGGAACCCATTGTTTTAAAAGAAAAAAACAATGCTTTAAATGAAGTCACTGTTTTTGGGAACAAAAAAGAATTCATGAAAGTCGATTCGGATAAAACAACCATTTCGGTAAAAGAAAACGCAATGCTGAACAGCGGAAGCAGCCTCGATGCGGTAAAAAAACTTCCGGGCGTGATTACTTCGCCAACAGGAACTTTGACCTTAAACGGGAAAGGCGTTGCGATTTACATAGACGGCGCGCCGAGCACATTGAGTGGAAACGACTTACAGAATTATTTGTCAAGCCTTCCGGCGAATGCGATCGAAAAAGTCGAACTCATTTACAATCCGGGTGCTTCATTTGATGCCAATTCGAGCGGTTCTGTGATTAATATTGTTACGAGTTCGAAACGCTTAAAAGGGGTCAATGCAAGTTTTAACATCAATTACAATTTCAACAAATACCAGAAACCGAGTCCGCAGATCTTACTGAACGGAAAAGAAAAAAACCTGAGCTGGCAAACCATGGTGGGCTACAATTATATCGATTGGGATCAAAAAGGCATCAACGACCAGGCGTTTACTTTTTTCAGTCCGGTGCGGCATTTGCGCCAGGAAAACTTCGGCTTTAATACGCAGCGCAACTTTTATTTTCGCGTTGGCACAAATTACAAGCTATCTGAAAAATCGAACTTGTTGTTCAATTACAATCTAAATATTGGCAACGACCGCAGCATTTTTAATTCATCTGCTGTTGCCGATACGATCAATTTCAGGAACAACGGAATTTCGAAAACGAAAAACAGCCAAAACGAAATTAGCTTGCAGTACAAAACCAAGCTCGATACTTTGGGACGGACTTTGGATATTATCGGTTATGTGAATTTGTTTGGACGGAATCCGATTACGGCGTCAACTTCAACCGATTTGAACCTGCCAATTCCAACTCAAAATACTTTTAACAACGGCGATGTCGATTTTAATCTGAAGAATTACTATCTGAAATATGATTTTGGAATTCCGTTTAAGAATGATTTTTCGATCAATACCGGTGGAAAATTCAATACAATAAAAGTCAGCGATCTTGGAAAATATGTGGTCGACAGCGATAATCCGTCACTTATCGACTTTGATTATACCGAAACCAATTTGGCGTTTTATGCCGAAGCGCGCAAGAAATACAAAAAGTTCAATTTTACGGCCGGATTGCGATTTGAGGATTTTAATGTCGACAGGACTTCGAGCACGGCAACTGACAAGATTGAATACAAAAACACAAATTTTTTTCCGAACGCGAGCATATTATATGAAGCGACAAAAGACATCAATTTGAGTACATCCTATTCGAAGAAAATTTCCCAACCCGATTATTACATTCTCGATCCTAACAACAACAGCGCGTTTGATACTTACAACACGTCGCAGGGAAATCCGTTTTTGAAACCGACGTATTTCGACAATTACGAATTCAAAATTTCAGCTTTTCAATATGTAAGTCTCGGCGTGAATTATTCGGTTATGAAAGACCACACGCGCTTTGTTTTTAATGCCGAAGACGGAAAGTTTGTTAGCAATTCGACTTCACAGCAGTTTGACCGAACCAATGTCTTTAGCGCATTTGCGTCGTTTCCGATTCCGTTGGATTATTTCTTTAAGAGCAAGGAAGAATTCCAGAAACGCATGAATTCGATGGACAAGATGAATTATATTTTTGTGAACGTGAATTATGTGAAATCAGATTACAAAGGGCTTGCGGTTGATTTACCGAGTAAAGCGATTACGAATTTCAGCTTTCAGTCGCAGATCATCCTGCCGTGGAATGTGACCAATACGATGTCGTATTTTATTCTGCCAAAAGGAACCTGGGAAATTTACCAGATCCAAAAACCAATCCAGCAGTTTGACATTTCGTTCAACCGCGACTTTATGAATAAGAATTTAAAGATCGGATTGCATTGTTTTGATGTGTTTAATGCAAATGAAGTGAATGCTTTGATTGCAGGAAAAAACCTGACGACAAACTTTTATCAAAAACAAGATACGCGCACCTTTCGTATTTCCTTGACATACAACTTCGGGAACCTGAAGCTTGAAAAAGAAAACACTAACATCAACACTGAAAAAGTAAACCAAGGCGGAGGAATGATGAAATAATGAAGGAGAAATAATGCCACAAAAAAAGTCCCGCAGCTTATTGTTGCGGGACTTTTGAGTTTTAATGATTACCATTTAAATTTTTAAACCCATAAGGGATTAAGAAAAATTAAGGCCGATCACAGTAAAATTTTAAACCATTAAGGACATTGAGAACATTAAGGAATTATCGGCTTAACTTAATGACCTTAATGGTTCAAAAAACTTATTTGTTATGAAGCGATTTCCAGTCGTTTCAATAAATTTTTAGTCAACGTATGGTGTGCATAATCCCTGTCGATCATCAGGATTTTTTCATCAGAACTTGGCAAGTCATACATCGCATCGGTTAAGATTGCTTCGCATAACGAACGCAGTCCGCGTGCGCCGAGTTTGTATTCCAACGCTTTGTCTACAATAAAATCCAAAGCTTCGTCTGTAATGGTAAACACTACGTCATCCATTAAAAACAGCTTCTGGTATTGTTTGATCAGGGCATTTTTTGGCTGCGTTAAAATCGCTCTGAGTGTTTCACGATCTAGCGGATCCATGTGCGTTAAAACCGGTAAACGACCAATAATTTCTGGGATCAGTCCAAAATCTTTGATGTCTTTCGGAATAATATACTGAAGCAAATTGTCTTTATCGATGTTGTCGGCATTTTTAGAAGTGCTGTAACCTACAGCCTGACGGTTCAAACGTTTCGAAATGATCTTTTCGATGCCGTCGAATGCGCCTCCGGCAATAAACAAAATGTTTTGCGTATTGACCTCAACGAATTTCTGATCCGGATGTTTTCTTCCTCCTTTTGGTGGCACATTTACAACGGTTCCTTCAAGCAGTTTTAATAAAGCCTGCTGCACGCCTTCACCCGAAACATCGCGTGTAATCGACGGATTGTCGCTCTTGCGGGCGATTTTGTCAATTTCGTCAATGAAAACAATGCCACGCTCGGCTTTGGCTACGTCATAATCGGCAGCTTGAAGCAAACGCGTTAAGATGCTTTCAACATCTTCTCCCACATAACCTGCTTCTGTCAAAACCGTGGCATCAACAATTGCCAATGGCACGTCGAGCATTTTCGCGATGGTTTTTGCGACTAAAGTTTTTCCGGTTCCCGTTTGCCCCACCATAATGATGTTGCTTTTTTCGATTTCCACCTCATCGTTCAACTGCTGTTGCATCAAACGTTTGTAGTGGTTGTAAACCGCAACCGACATCACTTTTTTGGTTTGATCCTGGCCAATAACGTACTGGTCAAGAAACGCGCGAATTTCCTTCGGTTTTTTCAAAACGAGATCTGTTGCGAGTTTGGAATTGCCGTTTGTTTTCAATTCTTCAAGGACGATTCCGTGTGCCTGCTCGATGCATCGATCACAAATGTGTGCATTGATTCCGGCGATTAACAGATTGGTTTCGGGCTTTTTACGTCCGCAAAACGAACAATCTAAGACTTCTTTAGCCATATTTATTTAATTTCAGAATTGGGATTTAAGATTTAAGATTTACATTAGATTCCCATGTAAATCTTAAACCGCAAATCTCAAATTCCATTTAGCTTCTTCTCAACACTTCATCAATCATTCCGTATTCTTTTGCTTCGTCAGCTTTCATCCAGTAATCGCGCTCGCTGTCTTTATGGACGCGGTCATAAGATTGTCCGGAGTGATCTGAAATGATCTTGTATAATTCTTCTTTTAATTTCAGCATTTCGCGCAAGTTGATTTCCATATCCGTTGCAACACCTTGTGCGCCGCCTGATGGCTGGTGAATCATGACTCTTGAATGTGGCAACGCCGAACGTTTTCCGGCAGCACCTGCACACAATAAAACAGCCCCCATTGAAGCAGCCATTCCGGTACAAATCGTTGCTACGTCTGGTTTGATGTATTGCATGGTGTCATAAATCCCAAGACCAGCATAAACGCTTCCGCCTGGTGAATTGATGTAAATCTGGATGTCTTTTGCAGCGTCGGCACTTTCTAAAAACAGTAGCTGTGCCTGTACGATGTTAGCAATCTGGTCATCGATTCCGGTTCCCAGGAAAATGATGCGATCCATCATCAAACGGGAGAACACGTCAAGTTGTGACACGTTGAGCTGTCGTTCTTCGATGATATATGGAGTCATTCCTGTTGGCGTCATCGCGCCTACGATTTTGTCGTAGTACATTGCATTTACACCCTGATGTTTTGTGGCAAATTTTTTAAATTCTTTTCCGTAGTTCATGGTAATAAAAATAGTGGTTGTTAAATAAGGAGAGCGCCAGAACTGAATTCTGACGCTCAAAGATAATCATTATTTGACGAAATTATTCTCCGTAACTTTCTTTGATAAAGTCCTGATAGGTAACCTCTTTGGTCGTTGCCGACACTTTTTCTTTGAACAGGTTCAGCATTTTTTCGCTCATCACCTGATCAGACAATCTTTTTACTTCTTCCTGGTTTGAAAGTACGCGTGCTACGATTCCGTCAACATCAGCGTCGGTTGGGTTGGTTTGCCCAAATTGTGCCATTTGTTTTCTGATCATATCAGCAGTGAATGCTTTTAAATCTTCAAAAGTGATTTGCAGTTTGTTTTGCTGCATGACTTTTCCTTCGATGAGCTGGTAACGCAAACCGTTTTCAGATTTTGCGAATTCAGCTTCCGCTTGTTCCGGAGTCAATGGCTCTTGTCCTGCAGACTGGATCCATTTTTTAAGGAATTCTGACGGAAGGTCGAATTTTGTATTGGTCAACAAAGATTCCGTAACGTCGTTTAAGAATTTCTGGTCTGCCTGGGTTGCGAATTGTTTTTCAGCGTCTTCTTTTACTTTCGCTTTGATTTCTTCAACTGAAGACACATTTCCTTCTCCGAACAATTTGTCGAAAAATTCCTGGTTCAATTCGGCTGGTTCACTTGTCGTAACTTCTTCGATTTTGAAATCTACATCAACATCCAAACCGTGAACATCATCGTGACCAACTTTTAAATAATCCATCAATTGATGGTCATCTTCGAACAAACCTTTTGTATTTAACGTTACAACATCTCCGGCTTTTTTACCGATGAATTTGTCGGCAGTTGCTTTGTCTTTGAAAATATCCAAAGTAATTTGCGCCGGGCTGTCGATGTTTTTTGCTTCGTTGATAAATGTTCCGCGGATGTCATCACCAGCTTCAACTGTATCTTTAGCGATCATTTTTCCGTATTGCTTCCTGATCCTTGTTACTTGTTCGTCAAGCATATTGTCATCGGCAAAAATCTTGTAATGTGTCAGTCCTTTTATCGTTGATAAATCCACATCGAAAGTCGGCGTTAAGCCCAGTTCAAATTCGAATTTATAATCTTCAGAATCCCAGTTGAAATCTTCAGCGATTTTTGGCAGCGGATTTCCAAGGATGTCCAGTTTTTCCTGCTGTAAATATTTATTCAAATTTTCCTGAAGCACTTTGTTTACTTCTTCCAAAAGCACGGTTTTACCGTATTGTTTCTGAATAAGGCTCATAGGAACAGCACCTTTTCTGAAGCCCGGAATCGTAGCATTTTTAAGATAATGATTTAATGCTTTTGAAACCTGTGGCGCATAATCTGCTTTAGAAACTTCTACAGTAATGACTGCATTCAAAGCGTCTACATTATTTCTTGTAATATTCATATTTTTTACATACTAAAATTGGGTTGCAAAATTATAACTTTTTTACAACCCAACCAAGTTTTTACTGCTTTGTATCACAGCGATTAACAAACTTATAACTTTTGTGATTTGCCTTTCGGCCAATTAATCGCCGCCGCCTGTAAGCGAGAACGTAATCGACTGTAAAACCGACAGGATCAGGCTGAAAATCAGTGCAGTCCAGAAACTTGCAACTTCAAATCCGCCGACGATTTCCGTACACAATAAAATAATCAGTGCGTTGATAACAAGCAGGAACAAACCGAAAGTGACAATCGTTACCGGCAAGGTGAACAAGACCAGAATCGGTTTAATGAAAATATTGAGCAATCCGAGGACAATCGCAACAATAACCGAAGTCGTAAAACTTGCAACGGTAACGCCCGGCATAAAATGCGCAATGGCGAGAACCAGAAGCGCAGTGACTAAAATTCTGATGATAAGATTCATGATGTTGTTGTTTTTGGATTCACTCAAAGTTAATAAAAAACCATTAAATTATTGTTCCTTTAGGAAAGCGATTGTTTCCGTATAAAAAGCTACAGGATTTTCGGCATGCAGCCAATGTCCTGCGTTTGGTATCGTTTTCATTTCTGCAGCGGGAAAATGTTTTTTGATCAGATCCATGTCGCTGTCTTTTAAATAATTTGAATTCCCGCCTCGCAGAAACAACGTTGGTTTTTCAAAAACAGCGGTTTCGGGAAGTGCGTTGCCAATGTTTTCGATTTTCCTGTTGAATACATCAAGGTTGAACCGAAAACCGAGCTGGCCGGGTTCTACCCAGTACAAACTTTTCATTAAAAACTGGCGCGTGCCAAAATCGGGGACAAATTGTTCCATGATGGCATCGACTTCGTTCCTGCTGGGTTTTTGTGAAAAATCAACAGCATTTAGGGCCGCCATGATGTCCTGGTGGTGTGGCGCGTAATATTTCGGACCGATGTCGGCGACGATTAATTTCTCTACTTTTTCAGGATAGGCCGTTGCGAAAAGCATGGCGACTTTTCCGCCCATGGAATGCCCGAGCATGTCGATACTTTCGAGATTGTTTTCTGAACAATATTCTAAAATATCCTGGACCATGGCTTCATAAGTAAATTCTTCCGAGTGGAAACTTTTTCCGTGGTTGCGGAGATCGAGCATGTGCACCTGAAAACCCTGGGCGGCGAATTGTGTTCCGAGGGTTTTCCAGTTGTCTGACATGCCGAGATAACCGTGTAAGATAAGGAATGGTTTGCCTTCTCCTTCTATTTTTGAATGTAACATTTTGATTTACGCTTTTTGATTTACGATGAAAATTTCCGGATTATTGTGGTTTGCGTGAGCGATTGTAGTGAAAATCCTTTTGCGGAGTTTACGAAGCAAAAGATTGCAACGGAAAGCGCGGCCCGCAGGGACACGCCCAAAATCTATTTTAATTTATGAATATACATGTTGACGACATTGTCGAGGCCGAGGTAAATGGCTTCGGCAATGAGCGCGTGACCGATCGAAACTTCGAGCAATCCGGGAATATTTTGTTTGAAAAACTGGATGTTGTCGAGGCTTAAATCGTGCCCGGCATTGATTCCGAGCCCAAGTTCTACAGCGCGTTTTGCAGATTCAGTGTAAGGCAAAATGCCGTTTTCGTTGCCTAAGCTATATTGATGTGCAAAAGATTCGGTGTACAACTCGATGCGATCTGTTCCGGTGTCCTTTGCCCCTTCGATCATTTCGATGACAGGATCTACAAAAATCGATGTTCTTATATTGTTGCGCTGAAATTCGGCAATCACTTCTTTTAAAAACGACTGGTGTTTTTTCGTGTCCCAACCTGCATTTGACGTGATCGCGTCGATGGCGTCGGGAACTAAAGTCACTTGCGTGGGCTTGACTTCGAGAACGAGATCGATGAAGCTTTTTTCGGGATTTCCTTCAATGTTGTATTCGGTATAAACGACTGATTTCAGATCGCGCGCGTCCTGATAACGGATGTGTCGTTCGTCTGGCCTTGGATGAATGGTAATGCCGTGCGCGCCGAATTGCTGGATGTCTTTTGCAGCTTTTAGAATGTCGGGCACGTTTCCGCCGCGTGCGTTGCGAAGCGTCGCTAACTTATTGATATTTACGCTGAGTTTTGTCATAATCGAATTTTTGGTAACAAATCAAACCTTTGACCACAAAAATACGAACTTATAATAGCTGTGATTGCATATTTTTGATTATTTTGCATGCAATTGCAGATTGATTATGACAGAAATTAGAGATTATATTACCAATGATTATAAAGCCCTGAGCAGCAGTGAAAATATTGCGTCGGTCCAGGATTTTTTTCATGAATTGAATTTTACGCACTTTCCGGTTTTGGAAGAAGGCATTTACCTGGGCAGCATTGCCGCAGAAGACATTGAGACTTTTGACGGCGACAAATCGATTTCGGATTACCGTTTCACACTCGAAGGTTTTTATGCGCGGAATTCAATGATCTGGCTTGATGTTTTAGAAGTTTTTGCGAAAAATCATACGAATTTGGTTCCGGTTTTGGATGAAAACAATGGCTATGTTGGTTATTACGAAATTGAAGACATCATTAAATTCTTCCATGAAACCCCATTTTTAAAGGAGCAAGGCGGCATCATCGTCATTAAAAAAGGCGTTCTGGATTATTCGATGAGCCAGATTACGCAAATCGTTGAAAGCAACAACGGCAAGCTTTTGGGCTTGTTTGTTTCGGATGCCGATGCACAAACTGTAGAAATTACGGTAAAAATCAGCCTTGGCGCGATGAATGAGATCATCCAGACTTTTAGAAGATACAATTACGAGATCATTTCTGAACATCAGGAAGACAATTACATCAATGCGTTGAAAGAACGTTCGGATTATTTGGACAAATATTTAAACATCTAGTTAAAGTAGGAAAGTCGAAAGTCAAAAGTTCCATGCGACAATTTCTTTCAACTTTCCGACTTTTGACTTTCTACTAAATTATGAAAGTAGCCATTTACGGACAATATTATCAAAACAGCACGGAACCGATCATCCGTGATATTTTTGTTTTTTTCAACCAGAATCATGTCGAAATGGTGATTGAAGCCGAATTTCTCAAAATACTCTACGAGAAGCAACTGATCAAAAAAGAATACAAAACTTTTACTTCACATACAGAATTAACTTCCGATTTTGATTTGATGCTGAGCATTGGCGGCGACGGAACGATTTTGCGCGCGGCAACTTTAGTGCGCGATTCGGGAATCCCTATTTTGGGAATCAATGCCGGAAGATTGGGATTTCTGGCATCGGTACAAAAAGACAATATTGAAGAATTCCTGCAATTTGTATTGGATAAAAAATATACGATTTCGCCGCGAACACTGCTTAGCTTAAGCTGTACCCCGAAAAACCAGGATTTGCCCGAGATCAATTTTGCGATGAATGAAATTACAGTCAGCCGCAAAGACACGACTTCGATGATTACGATCGATACTTATCTAAATGGCGAATTCCTGAATTCGTATTGGGCAGACGGATTGATTATTGCCACGCCAACAGGCTCGACCGGATATTCGATGAGTTGCGGCGGCCCGATTTTAACACCCGATGTCAAAAGTTTAGTCATTACGCCGATTGCACCGCATAATTTAACGGCGCGTCCGTTGGTGATTCCTGATAAAACTGAGATCCGATTGAAAGTTTCGGGACGTGAAGAGCAATATCTGGTATCGCTGGACTCACGGATCGCATCGATCAGAAATGAATCCGTTTTAACGATCAAAAAAACACCTTTCAAGATCAACATGCTTGAAATTACCGGTGAGACTTTTCTCAAAACACTTCGCAAAAAACTGCTTTGGGGCGAAGACAAGAGAAATTAGCCCTATTTCAGAATCGATTTATACTACAGCCGCAATAATCACCGTTTCCTAACTATCCTTTTTTAAGGGAACAGAAATTATTAATCTCGGATATAATTGTTATAAATACCAATTTGATGACCGATTGGTACGCATAATTATTATATTTGCACGCTATTTTCAAAACAATGAATAGATTTTTTATCATATTTTTTTTAATCTTTGGCACCGCATCCGTGAATGCACAAATCCATGAAATCGGGATTTATTTAGGCGGAAGCAATTACATAGGTGACATTGGACCGACGAATTACATTGCCCCGAACGAATTTGCCTACGGTATTTTGTACAAATGGAATAGAAGTCCGCGCCATTCCTGGAGATTTTCATACACGCAGTCAAAAATCACCTCAAGAGATAAAGATTCAGATATGCCGTCGCGGAAACAACGCCGCTATGATTTTGAGAATAATATTAAAGAAGTTTCTGCTGGTTTGGAATTTGATTTTTTTAATTTCGACCTTCACGACACCAAACCTAAATTCACACCTTATATTTACAGCGGGTTGAGTTACGTACAATATGACGGTTTGTTTTTTGCATCTGGACGCACAAAATCGAATGCAGCACACGGAACGATTGCGATCCCGATGACTTTAGGCGTGAAAGCAAGGATTTTTGATCATATGATCTTAGGGCTTGAATCGAGTGTGAAATACGCATTTGCCGATGATCTTGACGGCAGCGGGCCAAAAAATAAAAATCTCGAAGGTCAAGGTTTCGGGAACACCAACAGCAACGACTGGTATGTTTTTACCGGATTGACATTAACTTATACGTTTGGAAACAAACCGTGCTTTTGTACCGATTAAAAAATGAGTCTGATTACAGCTATAAATAAGGACAACTTACCAAAACACCTGGCCATTATCATGGACGGGAACGGCCGTTGGGCCAAACAACAGGGATTTCTGAGGGCTTTCGGGCATGAAAACGGAACCAAATCGGTCAGGGTAACTGTGGAAACCTGTGCCAAACTGGGCATTGAAAACCTGACGCTTTACGCTTTTTCCACTGAAAACTGGAACCGCCCGAAAATTGAAGTTGACACTTTGATGAAATTGCTCATCAAGTCATTGAAAAATGAACTCAAAACGCTTGAAAATAATAACATCCGATTGAACTCGATCGGGAACATAAACCTGCTCCCAAAATCGGCTCAAAAGGAACTTCTTGACGTGATTGACAAGACAAAAAATAATTCCAGAATGACGCTCACATTGGCGTTAAGCTACGGTTCACGCGAGGAAATCATCAGCGCGGTAAAGAATATTTCTGATAAAGTTAAAAATAATATAATTTCAATTGACGCTATTGACGAATCAATTATTAATCAGCATCTTTACACGCAAAATTTACCTGACGTAGATTTATTAATAAGAACCAGCGGAGAGCATAGGATCAGTAATTTTTTGTTGTGGCAGATTGCCTATGCGGAATTGTATTTTACAGATGTTTTGTGGCCTGACTTTAAAGAAGAACATTTGTATGAGGCTATCGTTAGTTATCAAAAAAGAGAGCGTAGATTTGGAAAAACCAGTGAACAAATTAAATAATATCTTAGTGTTGCATAAAAGTATTAAACTCGTCCTTACCTTATTGATTTTCGGAAGCATTTTTCAAATGAAAGCCCAGGATGAAAGAATCCCATTTGACCAAGGCACCAAATACATTCTCGCTGACGTAGCCGTTACCGGCAAAATCTCCTACAACGAACAAACCGTGATTACCTTTGCCGGTCTTGAAAAAGGCCAGGAAGTGACCGTTCCCGGTGAAGAAGTTTCCAATGCGATCAAAAAACTCGGAAAACTTGGGCTTTTCAGCGACATCGATTTCTATGTAAACAGAATTGAAGGCGACAGCATTTACCTAGAACTGAACATCAATGAGTTGCCTAAATTAAGCGAAGTCAAATTCGTCGGAATTAAAAAAGGAAAAACCGAAGCTTTAATTAAGGACAATGGTTTGACCAAAGGCAAAATCGTTAATGAGAATTTAATTACGACGACAAAAAATTACATTGAGAACAAATACAAAAAAGACGGTTTTTACAATACAAAAGTCAACATCACCACGATTGCCGATACCACAAGCGGAAACGAAGTAAAAATGTTGGTTACCGTTGACAAAGGCAACAAGATCAAGGTTAAGGATATCGTTTTTTCGGGTAATGAAAAGTTTTCAGATTCGAAACTTCGCACTGCGATGAAAAACACCAAACAAAGAAATTTCTTCCGTGTTTTCAAAGCATCCAAATACATTAAGGAAAAGTACAAGGAAGACCTTACTTCGATCGTAAACAAATACAAGGAAAAAGGATACCGCGATGCGCGCATTGTTTCTGACACGGTTGAATTCAGCAAAAATAAAAAAGACCTTGCGATCAAAATCAATATTGAAGAAGGCCATAAATATTATTTCGGGGACATTAAATTCCTTGGAAATACCGTTTATACGGATCAAGGCTTAAGCCGAATGCTAGGCATTAAAAAAGGCGACGTTTACAACGGCGTATTGCTTGAAAAAAGGATCGCCGACAAATCGAAGCCCGACGGCGAAGACATTACAAACCTGTACCAAAACAACGGTTATTTGTTTTCAAACATTAATGCAGTCGAAACCCGCACGGCAAATGACACCATTGATTTTGAAGTGCGCATCGTAGAAGGACCGATTGCTTATTTCAATAAAATTACAGTGGTTGGAAACGACAAAACAAACGATAAGGTAATCTACCGGGAATTAAGGACCAAACCGGGTGACAAATACAGCAAGGAAACTTTAGTAAGAACGATTCGTGAAATCGGGCAACTTGGTTTTTTTGATCCGGAAGCCATCGAGCCAGGATTTAAAAACGTTGATGCAGGTGCAGGAACGGTCGACATCGAATATAAACTGGTTGAAAAAGGATCGAGCCAGATCGAACTTCAGGGCGGTTACGGCGGCGGCGGATTCATCGGAACGCTTGGCTTGTCATTTAATAACTTTTCCCTGTCCAATATCTTCAAAAAAGAAGCTTATCATCCATTACCAATGGGAGACGGCCAAAAAGTGTCGCTTCGTTTGCAGGGAAGTACGTATTTCCAGACTTATAGCGTTTCCTTTTCTGAACCATGGTTTGGCGGAAAAAAACCAATCCAGTTTAATACGTCATTGGCGTATAGCAAACAGTTTGCGAACACTTCAAGCGGTGTAGACAAAAGTAGAAGTTTTGATATTTTCTCGTTGTCTATCGGACTTGCGAAAAGGCTTCAGGAGCCGGATGATTTCTTTGTATTGTCACAAGCGGTAAGCTTCCAGTATTATGACCTTAACAATTACAACGTGGGACTGTTTACTTTTGGCGATGGTTCTTCGAGAAACCTTGCATATACGATCGGAATCAGCAGAAACAATAAAGGAGTAAATCCAATCTTCCCTACTTACGGATCAGAATTCAGCCTTAGCGGAAAATTCTCTCCTCCGTATTCGTTGTTCAACAAAATCGATTATAACGATCTGCAAAATCAGGAAGCCTATAAACTAAAAAATGAAACCAGCGCTGCGACAACAGGCAGAAATGGCGCAAATATTGGGCCGGGCCAATACATCGATGCCAACGGCAATAAAGTGGACACGTATCAGGAAGCAGCTCCGGACCAGTCAAAAATCGACCAGAAGAAGTTTAATTGGCTAGAGTACTATAAAATTAAATTCAAAGCAGATTGGTTTACGAAAATTTATGGTAAATTAGTCTTGCGTTCTTTAGGCGAATTTGGATATTTAGGGGATTATAACAAGTCAAGAGGACTCGTTCCGTTTGAAAGATTTTACGTAGGTGGAGACGGTTTGGCTAACTATGCGCAGGACGGACGCGAGCAAGTTCAGCTTAGGGGTTATCCGAACAATTCGTTATCCTCGGATGAAGGCGGAACCATTTACAACAAATTCTCTTTAGAATTGCGTTACCCGATTACCCTGAAAGCAGCAGCGTCGATCTATGTATTGACATTTCTAGAAGGCGGGGCAGCTTATGACAATTTTAGGCAATACAATCCGTTTGTACTAAAACGTTCAGCTGGAGTTGGGCTAAGAATTTTCATGCCTGCTTTTGGATTGCTCGGTATTGATTTCGGTTATGGATTTGATCCACTAACAGGTGAAAGCAAGGCACATGGCCAAGAAGTACACTTTATAATTGGTCAGCAATTCTAAAATTAACTATATTTGGAACGGTATTTTCTAATGAAATTTTAAGTTATGAGAAAACATTTTTTATTACTGCTTATCGTTACTGCTGTATGTTTTACAGCTAAAGGCCAGTCTGCACGCGGTGTTAAAATAGGCTACATTGACATGGAATACATTCTTCAGAATGTTCCTGATTATACCGAAGCCAAAAACCAGCTCGAGCAAAAAGCCCAAAAATGGAAGCAAGAAGTCGAACTTAAAAAAAATGAAGTCACCAAACTTAAAGACGCATTAAAAACCGAAAGGGTCTTGCTTACCAAAGAATTGATTGCAGAACGCGAAGAAGAAATTGTTTTTCAGGAAACGGCTTTGCTGGATTACCAACAAAAGAGATTCGGACCTACCGGCGATCTTTCCACACAAAAAACAGTGCTCACCCAGCCGATACAAGATCAGGTTTTCAACGCAGTTCAGGATATTGCCGAAGCAAAGAAATATGATTTTATTTTTGATAAAACTTCTGACCTGACAATGCTTTTTTCCGCAAAACGTTATGACATCAGCGACCAGGTCATCCGTGCGATTACACGTTCATCAAAAAGACAGCAACTGTCTAAAAAACAACTGAAGGAAGAAGATGCTAAAGAAGCCAAAGAGGATATGGTTGATGAAAGCCCGGCACTTCAGGAAAGACAAAAAAAGATTGACGACAGAAAAGCAGCCAGGGAAAAACTCGTAGCCGATAGAAAGGCAGCTCAGGAGGCAAAAAGGGCAGAAATGCTTGCTGCACGCGAAGCGAAGAAAAACGGCACAACAGTTCCTGTAAAAGAAGTTGCCTCAAAAGCGACAGACAGTACAAGTACTACAACAAGCAACAAAAAGACCACCGTTCCTGCAACCGAAACAGCAGCTGCAACATCCGACAGCACAGCGACAACTACTACAACTGTAGATAAAAGGACAAAAACCGCTGAAGAAAGGGCAAAAATCATCGCCGATCGTAAAAAAGCAGCCGAAGAGAAAAGACAAAAAATCTTAGCCGACAGAGAAGCAGCAAAAAAAGAAAAAGAAGACAAGAAAAAAGAAACCAAACCACAAGATTAAAAAACAATAATTAATTAATATTTTTAAAACGATGAAACAATTCAAAACTTTAGTAATAGCTGCGATGATGCTCGTAGGAGGAAGTCAGGCTATTAATGCTCAAGCAAAAACCGCACACGTAGATGTAAGTGAAATCATGGCAAAAATGCCGGCTATGCTTGATGCTCAAAAACAACTTGAAAAGTTAAGCGCGACTTACGATACAGAGTACAAAACAATGGTTGACGAATACCAGGGCAAATTAAAAAAATACGAACAAGAAGCTGCAACTGTAGGCGATGCTGCAAACGAAACCAGATCAAAAGAAGTGCAGGACATGCAAAAGAGAATTGTTGATTACAGGGACAACGCTCAAAAAGAATTGCAAACGAAAGAATCTGACATTGTAAAACCAATCATGGACAAAGTAAAAGCTTCTATCCAGAAAGTTGGAAAAGCAAAAGGGTTTCAATATGTTTTCAATTCAGAAGGTTTGCTTCTTGCAGATGGTCCGAACATCACTGCTGATGTGAAAAAAGATTTGGGATTCTAATAAAAACATCCTTATAAAATATTAAAACTGCTCATCAAATATTGATTGAGCAGTTTTTTTTTTAGCTTTGTTTTCATGAATAACAACCATCCTATCGGCCTTTTTGATTCCGGAATTGGCGGCACATCCATCTGGACAGCCATCCACCAATTAATGCCTTCAGAAGATACCATTTACCTTGCCGACAGCAAAAACGCCCCTTACGGCCAAAAATCAAAAGAAGCTATCATTGCGCTAAGCTGCAAGAATACTGAATTCCTTCTCGAAAAAAATGCAAAGATCATTGTCGTCGCCTGCAATACCGCAACCACCAATGCGATTAAAGAATTAAGGGCTAAATATGATGTTCCGTTTATCGGGATCGAGCCAGCAATAAAACCAGCTGCACACAATTCGAATACGCAAAGAATCGGAATATTAGCAACAAAAGGAACACTCAGCAGCGAACTTTTCAACAAAGCGGTAGAAATTTACCAGGAAACTACAATCATCGAACAAATTGGCCATGGACTGGTAGAACTGATCGAAAACGGCGAAATCCATTCTCCCGAGATGACAAAACTTTTACATTCTTATCTCGAACCTATGGTCGCAGCCAACATTGATTACCTGGTTTTAGGCTGCAGCCACTACCCTTATTTGATTCCGCAAATCAAAAAAATCCTTCCGCCTCACATAAAAATTATCGACTCAGGAGAAGCCGTAGCAAGGCAGACACAAAAAGTTTTACAGGAGAAATCAGGTTTTCATTCCCATGGCGTTGGAGAAAACATCTTCTACACGAATGCCAATCCTAAAGTACTTTCAGCCATTTTAGGAAACCAATACCAAACGCTACAAAAAGATTTTTAATTTTCGTCTTTAAACCAGCCGGAGTACATGACGTAATTATTAGAAATGCGTTCTATTTCGCCTGCAAAGTCTGAAGCATTAAGATCTTTGACTTTCCTTGCCGGAACGCCTGCATATATAGTCCCTGATTCTACAATAGTATTTTGTGTCACTACAGCGCCTGCAGCAACGATCGAATGGCTTTCCACCACGCAATTGTCCATGACGATTGCACCCATACCAATAAGCACATTGTCTTTTAAAGTACAGCCGTGAACGATGGCATTGTGCCCAATTGACACATTGTTCCCGATTACGGTGGCATGCTTTTGATACGTACAGTGAATGATCGCGCCATCCTGGATGTTAACTTTATTTCCAATTGTAATACTGTTCACATCACCGCGGATCACTGCATTAAACCAAACACTGCAAGAATCTCCAAAAGTGACATCCCCTACAATCGTCGCATTTTCTGCAACATAACAATCTTCCGGAATTACTGGGCTTTTGCCATTTACTTTCTTAATCAGCATAATATAAAAAAATAGTCCCGAAGAAGATCGGGACAGTTTAACTTTTTAATTGATAGCAGGACATTTACAGTGGTATCTTTCTTTTTTACAAAAGACATTCCAGCCCAGCGTGATCTGGTGGAAACCACCGTTGTCAAATTTAATATCACCAACCAAATGGGTATACGTATAAGAAACCATAAAGTTGTTGTATGTAATTCCAAGAATTGGCGTAATGTATTGCAGTTTCTGCGATTGTACGGTTTGCCCATCAAGATAATCCGCTCCATCAAGGCTTCGTCTGTAAGACAATCCGCCCCATAACGATCCAAATTCAAGTGTTTTGTAAACTTTTAAATTAACATCAACCGCAGCTTCTTTAGTGCTTTCCGCGTACTGAAACATGGCAGATGGTTCCCAAAGCAGGTTTTCTTCATCGCCAAAAACATATCCTGTATTAAAAATGAATTTTCTGATGTTGTCATCTTCATATTCCGTATAGATTTTTCTCCTCGTTTCAACCGCATTTTTCACTGTAAAGTGTGCATAGAAATCGAGGTAATTATACGACATACCAACATCCACATTAAAATAAGAATATTTCTGAACAATACCTCCGATCAATGGATCAAATTCCCTGAACTCCGTTTCATCAAGAGAACTCTGCACAACGCCTACGCTCATACCAAAAGACAATTGGTTCAAATCGATCTCGTCCCTTGAAAACATAATATGGTGTGCATAAGAAAGCTTCACCCCTTTTTGCGAATGATAACCATTCTTATCGTTGTATGCAATAATTCCCCCACCTGACTGCTCTCCAATCCTTCCGTTAAAACTCAGGGTCTGCATACCAGGTGCGTCGTCCTGTCCAAACCACTGCTGGCGCGCAGTCAGCCTGATTTTTGCACAATTTGCCGCTCCTGCCATAGACGGATGGAGCAAATAATAGTTATCGGATAAATAATCGGAGTAAACGGCGATCCCTTCCTGGGCGAAGGTTAGTTGGGTAAAAAATAGAACTAATAATAAGTACCTCTTTTTAAAATTCATTGAACTCTTTTTTTAATCTGCTGCGCGCAGCCGATTGTTAATTGTAGGTTTAAAAACAAAATTGGGCTAAAAGCATTTGCCTTGTTTCGGCAGCTAAAACATTAGCAATTATTCATTAATAACCAATGTTTAAAGCCTTAAAGCCAGAAATTTCGGCAGTTGGATTTTTGTTTCAAAAAAACCTAACGCTGTTAATTTTTGTTTAATTGTCCAAATATAATTAAACGCTCAAAATATCTTTGTTAAATTTGCAAAAATAAACTGACCCATGACAAAAATCACGATAAGGGAAACCCAAAATCCCACCATCTTAAAATTTGAATTCCCTGATTTTATTACGCAGAATGAAAGTTTTGAATTCAAAAACATCGACGAAGCAAAAAGTTCGCCTTTAGCCCAGCAGCTTTTCTACCTGCCATTCGTAAAAACGGTGTATATTTCGGGAAATTTCATCGCAATCGAACGTTACGGCATCGTTGAATGGGATGATGTACAAGACGCTGTTTCTGAACAAATCGAGACCTTCGTCAATAACGGCGGGATCATCGTAACGCTTGACGAAACCCGCGCTAAAAAACAACCCGTAACGGTTTACGGAGAAACCACGCCAAATCCGGCCACGCTAAAATTCGTAGTCAATAAAATGGTCACGAAAACCGCCGTCGAATTCAAAAATATTGACGAAACTAAAGCGTCTCCGCTTGCCAAAGAATTGTTCAATTTCCCGTATGTCAAAGAAATTTACATCGATGAAAATTACATTTCGGTCAGCAAATACGATGCCTACGAGTGGAATGACATCACCATCGAACTGCGCTCTTTCATTAAATCCTACATCGAAAATGGCGGCCCGATCTTAGACGAAACCCTAATCGCCGCCAGCCCAAAAGTCGAAAAACAGCAAATCAAAAATTTCGACAACCTCGATACGACATCGCAGCAAATCATCAACATCCTCGAAGAATATGTAAAACCTGCGGTCGCTGCCGACGGCGGGAACATCCTTTTCGATTCGTATGATCCTAAAGAAAAACGTGTCAAAGTCATTTTGCAAGGCGCTTGTAACGGCTGTCCGTCATCGACTTTCACCTTGAAAAGCGGCATCGAAAATATGCTAAAAGACATGCTCAACGACGAAAATATCAAAGTCGAAGCGTTAAACGCCTAAACTTTCAACAATAAAATCCGTAAATTTAAGCGTTCCATTTCGGAGCGCTTTTTTATTTTTTGAAGCCATTTCCCGCTATCGCCTTTATCTTTTTCTGCCTTCGTTCCTCCGGCAAAAAAAGGATACCGGCTCTATCGGGGCTAAAACCACACCTCATGAACCAACTTTCATCCGAAACGAGTCCGTACCTTTTGCAACACGCCCAGAATCCCGTGTACTGGAAAGCCTGGAATGATAAAACATTGGCGCAAGCCGCAGCCAGCAACAAACTCATGATCGTTTCCATCGGATATTCTGCCTGCCATTGGTGCCACGTCATGGAACACGAGACTTTTGAAAACGACGAAGCTGCACAAACCATGAACGCGCATTTCATCTCCATCAAAATCGACCGCGAAGAACGCCCGGACATTGATGCCACTTATATGAAAGCGATCCAGATCATGACTGGGCGCGGCGGCTGGCCGTTAAATGTTGTAACACTTCCCGACGGCCGCCCGGTTTGGGGCGGTACTTATTTCCGGAAAGAAGAATGGATCGAAACCTTGGAGCAATTGCAGCAATTGTACACGAACAATCCAGAAAAGATGATCGATTATGCAGAAAAACTCCACGCCGGAATCCAGAGCATCTCTGTCATGCAGCCACAAAAATCAGAAAACGAACTCCGCCAGGATTTGTTGAAACCACTTATTGAAAAATGGAAAAAAAGTTTTGATCCCGAATTTGGCGGCATGGCGCGCGCGCCAAAATTCATGATGCCAAACAATTATAAATTCCTGCAGCGTTATGGCTACGAAAACCACGATTCAGAATTATTGGATTTCGTCGATCTGACGTTAACAAAAATGGCGTACGGCGGTTTGTTTGATACGATTGATGGCGGATTTTCCCGTTATTCCGTCGACATGAAATGGCATGTGCCGCACTTCGAGAAAATGTTATATGACAACGGTCAATTGGTTTCGTTGTATTCTGATGCTTTCAAAAGGACGAAAAATCCGTTGTATCAGGAAATTGTAGAAAAGACGCTGACATTTATTTCAAAAGAATTGACTACTGATGAAGGTGCGTTTTATTGTGCGCTCGACGCCGACAGTTTAAATGCCGGAAAACATCTTGAAGAAGGCGCTTTTTATGTCTGGACAAAACGGGAATTGCAGGAATTGATCAAAGATGATTTTGATTTGTTTGTGCAGGTTTTCAACATCAATGATTTCGGTCATTGGGAACATAAGAATTATGTCCTGATCCAAAACCAAAACATCGAAACATTGGCACAAGCCAACAACCTCAGCATCTCTGAACTTCAAAACAAAAAGAAAAACTGGGAACAACTGTTGTATTCAGCACGCGAAAAACGAAGCAAGCCGCGCCTCGACGACAAAGTACTGACTTCGTGGAACGCGATCATGCTGACAGGATGTGTTGACGCTTACAAAGCATTTCAAAACGAGAAATATTTAAAAACCGCACTCAAAAATGCCGATTTTTTGATTAAAAAACAATGGCATACCGACGGGCATTTGTGGCACAATTACAAAAACGGGAAAAGTACGATCAACGGTTATCTCGAAGATTATGCGTTGCTGTGCGAAGCTTTTATCGCATTATATGAAGTGACTTTTGATGAAAAATGGTTGCTGCATGCAAAACAACTTACGGATTATTGCTTCGATCATTTTTATGAGGAACAAAGCGCTTTTTTTTCGTTTACATCGAAGCTTGACCAGCAACTCATTGCGCCACATTATGAAACCGAAGACAATGTAATTCCGGCTTCAAATTCGGTGATGGCGAACAACCTGCACAAACTTTCAATCTTTTTTGAGAATCCGTTTTATGAAGAAACCGTCACGAAAATGCTGCAGCATATTGTTCCGCAAATCGATTATCCGTCGGCATTTTCAAACTGGCTGTACTTGTTTTTGAAGGATTCCGATCAAAGCCGGGAGTTGGCCATCTGCGGAAGCGAAGCCATCCAAAACCTAAAGAACATCAATCAGGAATATTTGCCAAATGTTATTGTTGCAGGTTCGGAACAAGAAACAAATCTGCCTTTTCTGAACAATCGTTTTTCTAAAAATGAAAACCTTTTTTATGTCTGCCGGAACAAAACCTGCGATTTGCCGAAGAAAGCACTTTCAGAAATCACAGATTTAAAACCTTAATAATAAATCCTTTGCATTTTTTTTGTAAGTTTGATAGATAACCAATACTTAGAAATTATGGGACTGGGATCTTTTTTCAGAAATTTATTCGGATCATCTAAACAGAATACCGAAACAACCACAAACGCAGCCGTAAATCAAGCGCAGGACAAAACCGAAACCTGGGGCGACAAGGCTGAAAACGCTTATGAATCGGCAAAAGACAAAGCTTCGGACTATGCTGAAAAAGCAAGCGATTTTGTAGAAGACAAATACGAACAGGCAAAAGATGCCGCAGCGCCATTGGCTGACAAGGCAAAAGATGCTTTTGAAGATGCGAAAGACAAAGCAGCTGAATATGCCGAAAAAGCAAGTGGCTTTGCGGAAGAAAAATACGAACAGGCAAAAGATGCAGCTGCGCCTTACGTTGACAAAGCAGAAGATTTTGTAGATGACGCGAAGAAAAAAATCAGCAGTTTCACTGATAGTACAGAAGACAAAGCTGCAGATGCCGCAGACGCTGTAAAAGAAACAGCAGCAGAAGTTTCAAGTCAGGCCGATAATTTTGTTGATGATGCGAAAGAAAAAGCCGCCGAACTTTCGGATAAAGCGGAAGAGAAATTTGAAGAAGTGAAGGAATCTGCAAAAGAAACCGTAGAAAATGTTTCAGACACAACTGAAAATCTCGCCGAAGAAGCCAAAGAAAAAGTGAGCGCTTTTACAAATGACGGTTCTACAGATGCTGAAGATAAAATCGATCAAATTACCAATAGAATTGAGGAAGATGCCGATTAATTTTTAAAAATACCTTATTTTTGCATATCAAATTCAGCCTTCTCAACTTGGGAAGGTTTTTTATTATTTACAATGAAGCTCCTTACAGAAATCAACTATTTAGACCAATATGCTACTTCAACCATTAAAGTGCTTATTGATTATTCTCCCAAACTCATTTCGGCGATTTTAATTCTTTTTATCGGGATTTGGGTGATTCGGTTTATCAATTCATTTGCACGGAAAATCATGGTACGCAGGAATGTAGAGCCAACGCTGATCGAATTCCTTTCGGATATTATGTTTTGGGGATTGCGCATCATTCTGTTCATCGCTGTGATTTCTAAATTGGGCATTGAATCCTCGTCGTTCGTTGCGATTTTGGGTGCTGCAGGATTGGCTGTCGGATTGTCATTACAAGGTTCGCTGTCAAATTTTGCAGGTGGCATGCTGATCATCATGTTCAAGCCGTTTAAACTTGGTGATACGATACAGGCGCAGAATGTTTCGGGAACGGTCGTTGACATTCAGATTTTTGTGACGCAATTGCTGACTTCAAACAATCAGGCGATTTTTATCCCGAATGGGATTTTATCCAATGGTGTGATCGTCAATTTTTCGCAACAACACAACCGCAGAACTGATTTGGTTTTTTCGGTGTCATACGACACGAATATTAAGGATGCCAAAACGATTCTCACATCGATTCTTGACAACCATCCCAAAGTACTCCAGCATCCAAAACCTGATGTTGTCCTTGCCGAACTAACCGATTCTTCTATTAAATTTGCGATCCGGGCATGGTCGGCAACTTCGGATTTCGGTGAAGTGAGTTCTGACATTCTTGAAAATGCCAAAACTGCTTTTGATGCTGCTGGAATATCAATACAACCTTTTGTAAAAGAATTTTCTAAAACATAAATTGAAATATTGTATTATTGCACCAAACAAGCATATAGTATGAAACAGTCATTTTTTATCAGCCTGAGCTTTTTATTTTTTAGCCTTAACCTCGTTGCGCAAGACGGAAAAATGGTTGGCGCCACATTCTGGAACGGGACCAGACAACAAAAAAAGCCTTTGGGCTCGCCTTATGTCCAAAATATGTTCGCTCCAGCAACTGTTGACAACATTAAGACGCCGGCCAATGTCAGGTATAATGTTTATAAAGATGAATTCGAGTTTATCGCTCCAAAGGGCGACACTTTAATTCTTGACCGAATTGAGGATTTCGGAAGCATTACGTTTAAAGGCAGCAACAAAAAATACAGGCTCGTTGTGTACACTGACAAAAGCAACAGCTTGGTTAATGGCTATTTGATGGAATTATACACCAAGCCAAACTTGGTCTTATACAAAAAAGAAAACATCAATTTGACCGGGGAAAAAATTGCAAAAACAACTTTGGAAAGGGACATGCCTGCAAAATATACCAAAATCGGCGATACTTATTTTCTAAAAACGCCCAACGGAAATACGACCGAATTTCCAGATGGAAGAAAAGCATTGGTTAAATTGTTCCCAGATAAAAAGCAGCCTCTCGAAAGCTATCTGAAAGAAAACAAAATTGATTTTGACAATGAAAGCGATCTGATAAAAATCGTAGATTTCTTAACCACAAATTAATTGCTTTTTGTAGCAATCATAAAATCTTTCAGGTAATAAGGCTCAAAATAAGCGACATCAACCATGTCGTTTTTTTTGTAACTAACATCGCTTAGTTCCGACATTTCATTTGCAGACGGATAAATGATTTCATCCAAAAAAAAGAAATTCTCTTTTAGCAGGACCGTTTTGCATTTTTCAAGGCAATCACCAACAAAGTATATTTTGGAATTGAGTTCTGAAAATGAATTTTCAGTAACGATTTCTGCCTGCACCTCACGGATTTTGTGAAGATTTACATCAAATATAGCGCTGTAAACTTCCATTCGCCGGGCATCGATCATTGGAATAATGATACCATCCGAAACTTTTGCCTGAGCTGCAAGAACGGCTAAAGTATCGACTGCAATCAATGGAATGCCCAATGCAAAAGCCAAACCTTTAGCCGCAGAAACCCCAATGCGCAAGCCGGTATAAGAACCCGGACCCTGACTGACTGCGATTGCAGCCAAATCTCTAAATTTTAAATCGGCTTCGCGAAGCACTTCCTCAATAAAAACGTGCAGCTTTTCGGCATGCGAATACCCTTGCTCAGCCATTTCCCTGCAAACGATCGTTTCTCCGTCTTTTGCAACAGAAACCGAACAGTTTTTCGTCGCCGTTTCTATGTTGAGAATGTAAGCCATCATTTTTTTGCTGGTTTATTTTTATCGGCAACCGTTACCTTATCGCCTGAATTCAGGTCTTTTGTCACCGTTGTATACGGCCCTACTATCACAACATCGCCTTTTTTCAAGCCTTCGGTCACTTCAATATTCGTATCGTCCTGAATGCCTGTTTTGATGATGCGGATTTTTGATTTGTCACCCACTTTCACAAAAACACATTCGAATTTTTTGTCGCTTTTGGGCTTTACCTTATTTTCTTCTGAGTTTGGATCATCGACTTTAATATCTTTCACTGCCGCCGTATCCGATTTTACTACAACGGCACTAATAGGAACACCTACAACATTTTCCTTGCGTTTGGTCATGATGTCAACGGTCGCGGTCATGCCCGGCCTGAACGGAGAATAACTAGCCGGTTTCCCTGCTGTCAGATCCTGGTAAGATTCTTTTAAAATCCGGACTTTTACTTTAAAATTTGTCACCTGATCAGCAGTCAACGCCGTACTTGCAGAGTTTGAAATGCTGGTAACGATTCCTTTAAATTTCTTTTTCAGATACGCATCAACCTCAACATTTGCCGAATCGCCCACATTTATTTTGACAATGTCATTTTCATTTACGTCGACTTCAACTTCCATATTGTTAAGGTTCGCAACCCGAAGGATTTCTGTTCCGGTCATTTGCTGCGTTCCTAAAACACGTTCGCCCAATTCAACATTCAGCATCGAAATCGTTCCGTCTGCAGGCGCATAAATTGTGGTTCTTCCAAGATTGTCTTTGGCTTCATTTACAGTTGCAGAAGCGCTTTGCACATTGTAATATGCCGATTGTTTAGATGCCTGTGCGCTTTCAAAAACTGAAATAGCCTTATCCCATTCCGATCTTGAAATAATGCCTTTTTCAAACAATGTTTTGTTTCGGTCAAAATTGGCTTTGGCTTCTTTAAACGATGCGTCTGCCTGGCTCAATCCGGCTTTGGTTCCAGAAAGCCCGGCCAGCGTTCGGTTGTAACCTGAAGTATACAAATCGGGGTTGATCTTCACGAGCAAGTCGCCTTTCTTTACCACTTGACCTTCTTTTACAGGCAATGAGATGATTTCGCCTGACACTTCCGAAGAAATTTTCACTTCAATTTCCGGCTGGATTTTTCCTGTTGCAGAAACCGTTTCAATGATGGTCATCTGGTCTACCTGTGCCACTTCGACTTCTTTGCCTTTGTCTTTATTGCCGATGACGCCCGTTTTAGAAAGAACAAGCAAGATAACAACTAAGACAACGGCAGCGCCAATAAGCAGATAAGTAGACTTTTTAGACATGGTTTATGGTTTTTTCGTGATCGGAATTCCAAAATAGAATTCGACGATTTTGGTCCTGAAAATATAATCGTATTTGGTTCTTAAAACTTCCGATTGTGCATTGGAAAACAAACTCTGCGCCTGGTTGAAATCGAAGGCATTCATCATTCCCACCGCATATCTTTCCTTCGCATAGTTGAACGCGCTTTCACGTGCTTCCAAAGCTACGACTGCTGATTCGTATGAATTAAATGCCCCGTTTGCATCTGTAAAAGCCTGGTAAACATTTCGTTCCAGATCAAGCTGGCTTTGCGCCAATGCGATTTTTGAACGTTCCAATGCGACTTTCGAGCGCTCAACATTGTTCTTGACAGAAAAGCCATTCAAAATAGGAACATTCAATTGCAATCCAAAATTATGTCCTTTGTTGTCATTAAACTGTGTAAAAAACGGCAGCGGACTTCCAAGAACATTGGTATAATTCGGCACAGAAACAACTTGTCCAGTTCCATCCACAACACCAATTGGCGAATACGGATTGTTCACATCGGCAATGCGTCCGGTAACTCTGTCGGCATAACCGACACGCGAACTGAAACTGTAAAACCCGATCAAATTTGGCAAATAAGCGCCTTTCGCAATTGTCACATCTTTCTCGGCAACCTCAAGATTGGCTTTTGCCAGCTTCACTTCTACCCTTTCTTCGAGTGCTTTTTTATAAATCGCATCCGGAGTCTGGAACATGACTTCGCTTTGTTTGGCTTCATAATCTTCATCGGCAACATCAAAATTCTGAAAATCCTCAAGCTGCAGCAATTGTGCAAGGCTCAATTTAGAGATCAGGAACGCATTTTCGGCCAAGATCACTTTCTGTTTGTTGTCGGCAACAGTCGCTTTAATATCCAACAAATCGCCCCTTGGAACAGAACCTGCATTGACCAATTCCTGCGTGCGCTGAAACTGTCTTTCGTTGTTTGCCAATTGTTCTTTCTGAACCTTAATATTTTCTTTATTGA
Organism: Flavobacterium noncentrifugens; assembly: GCF_900100375.1. Classification (GTDB taxonomy): domain Bacteria; phylum Bacteroidota; class Bacteroidia; order Flavobacteriales; family Flavobacteriaceae; genus Flavobacterium; species Flavobacterium noncentrifugens. Next base: position 303,494 of record NZ_FNEZ01000001.1, read on the forward strand.
ACAAAATCTGCAAAAAAGCATTCGCGACATTCAGCGAAACATCATCCCGCATTTTCGTTAATTGGTATTGTGCCGAAATAATCGCAAGGTTCGCACGCCTGTAACGGTTTTGGTTTTGAAGCCCTTTGAAAATATCGACGTTGGCATTGAGTTGCGCCGATGTAAACTGGGTCGTTTCATTTTCCAGAAGCCCGGTGGTAATGTTCTGGTTTAAACCAATATTCCACGAATGGCTTCCTGTCACATTCACGGCAGGAAGAAAGCTTCCAAAAGCGGCATTTTTATCAATGTTGGCTACTTTGGTATCGAGGTCGGTTTGCTTGATCGAAATGTTATGTTCAAGCGCATAGTTGACGCATTCTTGAATGGTCCATTTTTTTGCCTGCGCCTGAAAAGTAAGCCCCGACAGCAACAATAAAATAAAACCGATATAATTGATTTTTTTCATATCTACTCTGAATGAAAGCGCAGCAAAGGTACTGCACAAATTTAAAATTTTTCTAAAAACTGGAATTCTTTTGCAGCGATTTATTGTGGCTTTTCATCGTCTTTTTTCGAGCCCTGGTTCCACACTTTGATCTTGTCAGATGCTTTGATGCCGCTTTTGATCTGAACGTAAATACCGTCACTTACACCCAAAACCACGTCGCGCTTTTCAAATTTTTGTGCCGATGTTTCGACTTCTACAAATGGCTTTTGAGTTTTTTCGTCAAATTGCACCAAACCTTCTTTGATGGCGAGCACATTTTCGGCTTTGTCAAGAATAATCGAAGCATTGGCGCTAAGGCCGGCGCGGATAAAAGTCGTATCGCGGTTTGTTAGTGCGCCTTTAATTTCGAACTGGATCGCACCATTCTCCGTTTTTCCTTTTGGGGCAATGTATTGAAGTACGGCTTCGAATTTTTTGTTTTCGATCGCTCCAACCGTAATTTCGATTGGCAGTTTTTCCTTGATCTTTCCAACTTCCGATTCATCGACTTTGCCTACGAAAATCATTTTTCCAACATCTGCTAAAGTGGCAATTGTTGTTCCTTCGTTGAAATTGTTGCTTTCAATCACCTGATTCCCAACTTTTACCGGAACATCGAGCACCATTCCGGTCACGGTCGATTTGATGAGTGTATTTGCATACGTTCCCAATTGTGCAGATGTCCCTGTTTTCACAATATCCAAACCTTGTTTTGAAGCGTTATAAGTTTGTTTCGCCTGGCTGTAAGCGACTTCGGCTGCGTCGTATTCATTCGCAGAAATCACACCTTTATCAAACAGCGTTTTTTGTCTTTTGTATAATTTTTCCTGGTTGTCCAATGCGATCTTGGCCGCTGTCACCTGATTTTGGGAACTGCTGACGCTCGACACATTCGCCACGACGCGGATTTTCGCAATCGGATCGCCGGCTTTAATGCTTTCACCGGCTTTGATGTACACGGCTTCAATAATTCCCGAAATGTTAGGCTTGATCAAAACCTCTTCATCGGGAACGATATTTCCTGTGGCAATGGTCGTTTTTACAATCGTTTTGGTTTCGGGTTTTTCGGTTTCAAAGACAACGGGCGATTGCTGGTTTTTGGCGTACAGATAATACAGCGCGCCAAAAAAGACGGCTGCGATCAAAATTAAAACGGTTATGGTGATTCCTTTTTTCATTGTTGGGTTTTGTTATGATTGATGATTTTTTATTCTGTTCTGAGTGCGTCGACGGGTTTGATGCTGATCGCGATTTGTGCCGGAATGAAGCCTGCGAGCAAGCCTGAACCAACCAGGATCATTAACGCAATGAATACGACGCCAAGATTGACGCTCGGATTCGCAAACATCATGTCTTCCGATGGCATCGAATCGAGCATCGCGTTGACTCCGGCGAGCAAACCTGTGGCTACTGCGATTCCGGCCATTCCGGCAATGATCGTTAAAAATATGGCTTCGGTTAAAATTTGTGTACGGATCGCTGCGGGTGTAGCGCCAATGGCGCGCCGGATTCCGATTTCCTTGGTTCTTTCTTTAACGACAATTAGCATAATGTTCGAAATTCCGATGACGCCCGAAAGCAACACCAAAGTTCCGACGAAATAAGCGATGAATTTCAAGATCAGGAACAAGCCCATGACTTTGCTGAATTCGGCATACAAATCAAAATTCCCGATCGCGCGTTCATCATCGGGACTTATCGAATGCCGTGCTTTTAAGAAATCGAAAATGCCTTGCTTCAAATCGGTGATCGAAGCGCCGTCTTTAGCTGTGATAGCCATCCATCCTACGACATCGTTAAAATTAAAAGCCTGCTGGAAAGTCGAAAACGGAATGAAAATATTTTTCTGTGCCGATTCTGCATTTCCGTTATTATTCCCTTTGGATTTATAGACACCGACGATCATAAAATTAACGCCGTTGACTTTGATGTAACTTCCTATGACTTCTTCACCTTTCAGATACATTTCATCAATCACACCTTGCCCGATTACAGCTACTTTACGCTTTCCATTAATATCGCCGTAATTGATAAAACGACCTTTGGTAATGTCCATCGCTTCCTGTGAAGTCAGCTCGGGATAATCACCATAAATATTGTAAGCGCCTGTTTTTGTGCCGCGGATGACATTGTTCGAACCTTCAAATCCGCCCAGCTGGTTTCTTGGGGAAACATAAAGCAGGTCGGGAAATTTACTTTTTAAGGCATCGACATCGTTGTTCTTAAAGTGAAACTGGCGGTTTTGAGGCAGGCCTTTATATGCTTTTGATGTGGATTGCGTCCACATGAACATCGTGTTTGTGGCAATTCCGGCAAATCCTTTTTTGACGCCGTTTTCAAGTCCGGTTCCGGCTGCAAGCAAGATCACCAGAATAAAAATACCCCAGAAGACACCAAAAGCCGTGAGCACCGTACGGAAAACATTTGCCGTCAACGCTTCGATAATTTCATTCCATTTATCCCTGTCAAACATAATTATTCGTCTCTTAGTGCTACAATCGGTTTTATTTTTGCGGCTCGGTATGCTGGGAAAAATCCTGCCAACGCCCCGGCGAACACGAGCAAGATCAGCGTCGTTATTGCTACACCAAAATCAACCTGCGGATTTAAAAAATACTCGCTTTTGATCATCGGCCCGGCGATTTCGAGCAACAGCAAACTCATCAGCAACCCGACAAACCCGGCAATCGTTGTAATGAAAATCGATTCGTGTAGAATCATTGCGATGATGGAAACCGGCGATGCACCAAGCGCTTTCCGGATCCCGATTTCCTTGGTTCGTTCTTTTACGATGATCAGCATAATGTTGCTTACGCCAACGACTCCGGCGATGATGGTACAAATTCCGACCCACCAGAAAAAGAGCCTGATGTACAAATTTAAATCATAAAATTGCTTCGCTTCGACAACCGAATTGTGTACGCCTAGAGCGCTTTCATCATCGGGCGCGATGGTATTTTTGCCTCTAAGCAATTGTTTTAAATCTTCGGTAAATTTTTCAGATTGTGCCAATGCTTCGTCGTAATTGTCTACTTTTTTTAGTGTATAAAATAAATTGCTGATCTTATCGCCGCCGCCAAAAACTTTCTGGGTCGTGCTGATCGGAAGGTAAATCCGGGTTTCTTCGCGTTCTCCAGCCGGATCACTGAATACGCCAACAACTTTGAACGGAATACCCTGAATCGTAATTTCTTCGCCTAACGGATTTTTATCCTTGAACAAATCCATTCTGATTTTTTCGCCGATGACGCCTACTTTCTCAAAATGCGCCACATCATTGTTATTGATGAAACGCCCTTGTGTAATCGTCGCATTTTCAATGAACTGGTAATCGGGATATGCGCCACGGTATTGGTAATTTCCGGTTTCTTTGCCATAAGCGACAGCGCCGTTCCAGAAGTTATAAGTTGAGGCTTTTTTATCGAGTTTCGGGCCGAATTTCTGAACCGACATATTGTAATCGCTGTTGTGAAACTGGATCTGCCTTCCCGGATTTAGTCCTTTGTATTCTTTACCGGTAACGCCGCTCCAAACTTCAATAATTCCGGCAGCATCGCGTTCAAATTGTTTTTCGATCCCGTTTTGAAGCCCTTTTCCAACGCCGAGTAAGATCACTAAAATGAAAATTCCCGATGCGACAGAAATCCCGGTCAGGAAAGTCCGCAACTTGTTTTTGGCGATCGCCTCGAAAATTTCCTGCCAGCGCTCGATATTAAACATAAGCCGAAATCCTTACTTGTTCTACCATTTTATCATCGATAATGAGTCCGTCTTTCAGGACCACATTTCTTTTGCACATCGCAGCAATATCAGGTTCGTGGGTTACGATCAGGATGGTTTTTCCTTCGTCGTTGATGCCCTGGATAAGTTCCATGACTTCATAAGAGGTTTTGGTGTCCAAAGCGCCGGTTGGCTCATCGGCCAATAATACTTTGGGATGTGAAGCCATTGCGCGGGCGATCGCAACCCTTTGTTTTTGCCCGCCTGAAAGTTCGTTTGGCAAATGGTGCGAATGCGATTCGAGGCCGACTTTCTTCAAATAAGACATCGCGATCTCATTGCGCTCATTGCGCTTTACGCCTTGATAATACAACGGAAGCGCCACATTGTCGAGTGCACTTTTGTAATTGATTAAGTTGAAAGACTGGAAAATGAAACCCAGAAATTGGTTTCGGTATTTGGAAGCCACCGTTTCATTGAGGTTTTTGATCGGAACATTATCCAAAATATAACTTCCAGAATCGGCTTCATCGAGAATCCCGAGAATATTGAGCAAAGTCGATTTTCCAGAACCCGAAGAACCCATGATCGCAACAAGTTCGCCTTCTTTTACACTGAAATTAATTCCTTTTAAAACATGAAGCTCTGAACTTCCGGTTTTGTATGACTTGTGAAGGTCTTTAATTTCGATCATGGTTTGTTGGTTTTGGCACAATATTAAACGATTTTGTAAGTAAAATATTATAACAAAATGTTAATAAAAATTTCTTACAATAACTTCATAAGACTTCATGTTTGGGAAAATGTTACACAAAAAAGAAATTATATAGGTCGTTTGATTAATTTTACCCATCAATAAAAATCGCAATGCAAAAAAAAATCTACCTGTTGTTTGTTTTATTCGGATTAACAATAATATCGGGCTGTGGTTCTACCCAAAAAATCGCTGCTTTGAAGCCTGAGCCCGATGACGCTTCGCCTTTAGTGTATGAAAATACCACTTCATTTATTGATTTGCCGATTTCGATCAAACTCAAAGACATCGAAAACCAGACAAATAAATTGCTGACCGGACTGATTTACGAAGACAACAATATTGCCGATGACGATTATGAAGTCAGGATCTGGAAGCTTGCGCCGATTACTTTACAGAATGAAAAAGGAAAAATAAAGACAGTGCTTCCGTTGAAAGCGTATGTGAAATATAGAATTGGCACGAGTAAACTCGGAATCGCACTGTATGATACGCGTGAATTCAATTTAAACGGCGTGATTACATTGATTAGCGATGTGGGTTTAACCAATTGGAAACTGAATACCAACACCGAACTCAAATCATTCGACTGGAATGAAAGTCCGTCGATCAACATCATGGGGAAAGCCGTTCCAATTACGTATGTGATCAATCCGACAATTCGTTTATTCAAATCGAAAATTGAAAAAAGCATAGACGATGCCATTGCAAAATCGATGGATTTTAAGCCAAATGTGCTTGATGCGCTTGAAAAAATCTGCCAGCCTTTCCAGATGAATGAAGCTTATGAGAGTTGGCTTCGCATTGTTCCTGTTGAATTGTACACGACCGAATCCAAACTCCAGAAAGAAACGATTTCGTTTGAAATGGGTTTAAAATGTACGATTGAAACGCTTATCGGGCAAAAGCCTGCAACCAAATTCGACCGCAATAAAATCGTGTTGAAACCTGTTGCAAAAATGCCTCAGGATATTACTGCGAATATTGTTGCGGTTTCAACATATCAAGACGCTTCAAAGATCATGACGAAGAATTTCGCCGGACAGGAATTTGGATCGGATAGCAAAAAAGTCAAAGTCCAAAATGTAAACATCTGGCATAAAGACGGCAAAATGATCATCGCTTTGGACTTGCTTGGAAGTATTAACGGAACGATTTACCTGGCCGGATTTCCGCAGTACAATGACCAGACGAAGGAAATATTTTTTGACAAACTCGATTATGCGATTGACACCAAAAGCAAACTGATGCGCACGGCAAACTGGCTGGCTTCGGGATATGTGTTGCGGAAAATACAGGAAAGCTGTAGGTATTCGATCAAGCCGAATTTGGATGAAGGCAAGCAAAATGTGATGCAATATCTGAAAAATTATTCTCCGATGCCGGGCGTTTTCGTGAACGGATTGATTGACGACATTCAGTTTCAGAAAATACAATTAACGAATAAAGCGATCATTGCGTTTGTAAAAATGAACGGCGCGGTGAGTATTACTGTTGACGGTTTGAAATAGTTAAATCAATTAAAAATCTGGTTTAAAAACCGGCTTAAATTTAAATTTACCAGGTAATATAATGAAGTTTTTATTTTTTCTTTTTGTTCATCCGATACACCGCATAACCGATGCCGCCGACTAAAACATACGGAATCAGCATCAGATAAACGATGCCGTCATTAACCGCTTCGCCTTTGGATTTATTGCCTTCGGTTTCGAGCGCCGCGCGGCACATCGCACATTGAGCATTTGCTTTTGGAGAAAATAAACAGGGAGCCAAAATCACAAAACTTACCGCAATAAATTTAACAAGCAGCATTCTGACTTTCGACTTTTGACTTTCGACTTTCGACTTAAACATAATAAGGAGCAATCATTAAATAAACCACAACTCCCGTAACAGCGACATACAACCAGATCGGAAACGTAATCCTTGCAATTTTCCTGTGCCTGTCAAACCGCTGTGCCAATGCCCGGACGTAAGTAACCAATACCAAAGGAACAATAATTATCGAAAGCACGATGTGTGTCAGTAAAATGAAAAGGTACAATCCGCGCGTCCAGCCTACGGTTGCTTTTTCGTTCAAATCCAATAATCCGTCATGGTTCGCATCTCCGAAAACAGCCGAAACTGCGGTCATGTGATATGCAATGTACATGACGAGAAAAGAAAGCGACAATGCAATAGCGGTTGTCATCAATTGTTGATGGCGTTTTTGGTTTCCGTTTTTGATTGAGATTACGCCGGCAATTAAAACAACAGCCGTAATTCCGTTGATCGTGGCGTAAATCGGAGGCAAAAAATTTAATGGCGTTACCTCGATTCCGAAATCCTTAAGCTTGACGCTGAATAAAACCGCAACCGCAACCGGAATAATGATCGAAATGGCAACGATCCATTTATTGTATTTATGTTCTGCAGATTGCTGTTCCATTATTCTTCGAGTAAAATTGCGATGTCCTGCTGAATGGCCTTTACGCCTTCTTTTTCGATGCCGTCGTAATATAAAATCGGGTTTCCTGATGTATCTCTTCTGCAACGGATGTTTCCCTTTTTATCCACTAAAGCAAATAAACCTGAATGCTCAAATCCGCCGTTTACTTTAGCATTTTCGCCTGCATATTGGTTGAAGCCTTTGTTGGCAATATCATAAATGTAGGCTTTGTCGCCAGTCAGAAAATGCCAGTTTGAAGATTTTACGCCCAATAAATCGGCGTGGGATTTTAAAACGGCTGGCGTGTCATTTTCCGGATTGATGGTAATCGATACCTGACCAAAATTCGGGTTTCCAAAGAATTTATTCTGGATGTCGATCATGTTCATGTTCATCTTCGGGCAGATGGATGGGCAGGTTGTGAAGAAAAATTCCAATACATAAACCTTTCCGGCATAATCAGCGTTTGTGATCGTTTTGTTGTTCTGGTCGGTCAGCTGGAATTTCGGAGCGGGCTTTATCGTTAGCAATTTTGCGTCGGATTTTCCATTGTTTGAAATGTTGTCCAATCGATCGCCTTTGACGATGTCGTTTCCTTTCACGCGTTCGATGATCTTCGGAACGGCATAAATTCCGAAAATCAAAATGACCAGTGAAATTCCGATGTATGATTTATTTTTAAGCATGTTTTAGTCTTTAAATTCCTGTTTGGTTGCGTTGTGGTTCTTTTTGAGTGCCGCGCGGTATTCGTATAATACGATCTTGAAATCGTCGAGCATTTGGTTGCTCAGATCTGCAGGATGAAACGTACTGTAAGCATCTTTGTAATCCTCTTTGCCATTTCTTCCGCGAAGGTTCCTTTCCTTATCGATAATCACGACGTTTTCGGTTCCGAGGTCTTTATTGAGGTTTTCCCTGAGTTTGAGTTTGGAATAATAATTTGAAATTTCCTCGGGCTTGGCAAAGATGAAATGCCATTGGCTCATATCGGTCGTAGCTCCGAGGGCATCTACAATTTTCTGCGCGTCCTGTTCTTTTCCAACAGGACAAATCATGACAAATTGCAAATCGTTAAACGTATGGTATTGCTGGTAAATTTTCTCGTTAAGGTTGAAAAGGTTGCCGCGGTTTTTCATCAGGTCGAATCCGCCAAAGCCTAAAATTGTAATTTTATCGTCAAGGGAAACTTTCTCGTTTTTAAGTGAATGCCAATCCCCGAAATCAGGTACTTTCTTGGTAACAATAGGCAAATGCGTGAATCCGTTGACTCCGGTTGCAAAAAAAAGATACGCGCCAATTGGAAGAATGAAAAGCACAAAAAGAACGATATTTTTTTTCATTGGAAGGAAAGCATTATTGCGGTACAAAAATAAAAAAAGACGGTGTAATACCGTCTTTTTTTGTGAATTAATATGCTGTTAAAAATTCCATTTTATCGTGGCATTTTTAAAAACCTCATAAATATAATCTGCTTCCACCAAAAGGATGAAGAGTAAATACAAAACCAGGAAAATAATCGGAGCAACAACCGTCCAGCGCAGGCTTGCTTTTTCGCCTTCCATGTGCATGAACGCCCAAACGATGTAATATGCTTTAACCAAAGTAAGAATAATGAAAAGCCAGTTCAGCAAATTCATGCTCAGGAAATTGTTCATGTGAAGAACGTCCGGCTTCACAATACCCATCGCTACTTCAAAGGTCGTAATGACTGAAAGGATTGCGAAAACCTTCCAGATTCTTCCAAGATTTGATACGTGTTCGTGCTTATCGTGTGACATAATAATAATTTTTGAAAATTAAACCAAGTAGAAGAATGTAAATACAAATACCCAAACCAGATCGACAAAGTGCCAGTACAAACCAACTTTCTCTACCATTTCGTAGCTTTTTCTTTTCTCGTACGTTCCTAAGATTACGTTGAAGAAAATGATGATGTTGATGATGACTCCTGAAAATACGTGGAAACCGTGGAAACCGGTAATAAAGAAGAAGAAATCAGCAAACAATTTGCTTCCGTATTCGTTTCTTGTCAGGTTTGCACCTTCTACAACCAAATGTGCATTTTCCAATCTCAACGCAGATTCTTCCCTTGTTAAAACCGTTTTATGTTTGTGGTGGCTTAAAGTGTGGTCTACTTTAGTATCTTTTTTCGCAGCAGCATCATCTTTATAAATAGTCTCTATACGAACACGAACATTTGGATGCGTTTTAAAACCTTCCTGCACTTCAGCAACTGAATAGGTTGGAAGCGAACTTTCTTCCATGAACCATTTTCCTTGGCTGCGTGTCAATTGTGTTCTTTCTTCCGGAAGTTTGGCAGCAAAATCTTCCAATTTTACTCTTTTTCCAGTCGTCGCATCAACGAATTGTAGCAAGCTTCCGCCTTTGGTTTCTACTGCGCCATATTCCCCTTTGATAAAGTTTTTCCATTCCCAGGCTTGTGAGCCTACGAAGATCAAACCTCCAATAATCGTTAAGAACATGTAGAAAGCGACTTTTGCTTTGTTCAAATGGTGTCCGGCATCAACCGCCAAAACCATAGTTACAGAAGAGAAAATCAGGATGAAAGTCATTAATGCCACATAATACATTGGCGCTTCAACACCGTGCATAAATGGAAAGTGGGTAAATACTTCATCCGGCAACGGCCAGGTTTCAATAAATTTGAATCTAGAAAATCCGTAAGCCGCAAGGAATCCTGAAAAGGTCAGTGCATCCGATACGATGAAAAACCACATCATCAGTTTTCCATAACTCGCCCCTAATGGCTCGTTTCCGCCGCCCCAGGTTTTTTCTCCAGTGTTTGCAGTTGTAACTGTCGCTCCCATAAAAGTTATTCGTTAAAAAGTTCCCAAATTTACGTTTTTTTCTTATTTAAAGAAATATAAAAATAAAAACAAATACACCCACAATACATCGAGAAAATGCCAATACATGGCACCTAGCTCTATTCCAAGGGTTTGAGATGAATTGTATTTTTGTTTAAAATGATTATAAATTATAATTAAAAGCGAAATCAATCCTCCGGTAAGGTGCGCCAGGTGCGTAACCGTTACCACGTAAAGGAAAGTGGTCGTAATCGTGCTTTCGCTGCCGGTGAAATAATAGCCACTTTCGACGATCTGGCCAAAACCAACAAATTGTAAAACCACAAATAAAATTCCCAACGCTAAAGTAGCCAAAAGAAATGAAGTAGTCGCGCTTCTGTTGTCTTTTTGTATCGATTTTTTTGCCAGATGAAACGTAATGCTGCAGCAGATAATTACCAAAGTGCTTGCAAAAAATGCGCTCGGCATCTGAAAATCCTTCAACCAGTCGGCTCTTGATTTGCTCACGACAAAGGCGCTCGTGAGTCCGGCAAACATCATCGTCATGCTCACCATCGCAAACAGCAGAATCAGTTTTGCCGATCTCGCGCTTCTGGCTTTATGTTCTTCCAAAGTCATTGTCATACTCATGTTTTTTTATCTTAAAAATTTATCTATAATGTAAACGATCTGTAAGAGGCTGATATATGAAACACTAACCAACATCAACGTACGTGCGGCTTTTGGCGTTCTCAATTTGTATAATTTAACCGCATATACCAACATCCAAAGCCCGAGCAAAAATACGATTCCGGCAGAAACTATCGAAATGTGCAGTTTTCCCGTATAACCCAAAACAGGCAGCAAAGAAGCGATAATCAGCCAAATGGTATATAAAATCACCTGCAACGCGGTCGATTTGTCTTTTTTTCCCGAAGGCAGCATAAAAAACCCGGCCTTTTCATAATCGTCGTATAAAAACCAGCCAATCGCCCAAAAGTGTGGAAACTGCCAAAAAAACTGAATTAAAAACAATGTTCCGGCCTCAATGCCAAAATCGCCTGTCGCAGCAACCCAGCCCAGCATAAACGGAATCGCACCCGGAAAAGCGCCCACAAAAACCGACAAAGGCGTCAGCGTTTTCAGCGGCGTATACACACTCGTGTAAAGAAAAATGGAAATCGCGCCAAACATGGCTGTTTTCGGATTGATCAGATATAAAAGGATTAATCCGATGATCGTGAGCAAACTCGCCACGAACAGCGCCATATTGGGTGACATTCTGCCCGAAGGCACAGGCCTGTTTTTCGTGCGGTCCATCAATTTGTCAAGGTCTTTTTCAATCACCTGATTGTAGGCATTTGATGCGCCAACCATGCAATAGCCGCCAACAGTCAGCATCAATAAAACCGTCCATGAGAAAGGGTGCGCTTCATCAAAACCGAGCAAATAACCCGCAATCGACGAAAACAAAACGCTTACCGCCAATCCGGCCTTGGTGATTTCTTTAAAATCGGTAAAAACGGATTTGATGGAAAATGGGTTTGCCGTTGCGTTCAATGCGGTTTTCATTAGCGGTTCTAAAACTCGCGCAAAGATACTGGTAAAGTCAGTAAATCACAAAAAAGCAGTCACAAAAAAGCAGGCGATTTTAAAAAAGGTTACAGCAAATTTTATCGTGCGTCTTTGACTACAATTGTATTCGAAAATTTATCGTGAAATCCGCTCTTTGCAAACAAATACGAAAAATTATCAAAAGGAATCAACCTGCAAATGGTTCGAATGAAAATATCTTTCTTAGAGGGTTTTGTTCCATCGGTCATCAAAACAGTTGTCCGGGTCATCATTTTTGCAAATGTTTTCTGGAAATGGTATTCCATAAAGCCATAATAAAAAAACGGCCAGCCAAACAAAAGCGTCCAGGAAACAATTCCGTTGCCTAAGCCGCTAAAGCGAAAAAACGTGATCATATTAACGAAAAAGAAAAATACGAAAAAGAATATCACGGAATCAATCACACAATTCGCAAATCTCGTTGCGCTACTGGCCCAAACCGCCTCTAAACTGTCTGACTCTGCTTTAGCTTTGGTGAATTTTTTAGCAACCGCTTCCATTTTTACGGTGTCGATATTCCGGAAAGAAATTTCTGCAATAGCTGCTTCCAGTGCTTCGGCTTGGTACTTATTTTTATCGACGGTGACGATTTCGATCAATTCCTCATTAGTCTTGTCTGCCATTACTTTTGTAAACTGGTTCTTCATCGTTAGTACATATTTAGATTAGTTTAAATTCTAATAATCAAAATACCAGTTAAAAATATCCGATCTTACCCCGAAAGAAAACCACGTCGTACTTTCCTTAAAAGTCGTCAAAGTATTCTGCGTTGGATCAAAATTCCTGTAGATCAGCCCGGCAAAAACTTTTAAGTTTGTCGAAGGATTTACAAGATAGCCCGCCTGAATATCGGCAATGAAAATTGTCGTTTTATTTCCCTGGCCGATTTTCACGCCTTTTTCGCGAGCACGCTGTTCGTCATAATCGCGGTAAATATTCCCGCCGTAATTCAGCGAATCGGTTGCGGTATTGAAATCAAGGCCGCGCGTTCCGAAAGTCACTTTGGCATCGGCAAAATAACGGCCTTGGTGGTAACGTGCAATCGCAATGACTTCACTGAAATTTCCGCCCCATTGGTGCCCGAGGCTTTGGTTCGTATGTCCGTAATTCGTCAACGGATCGCTGTGCGAATACACATAAGGGCGCACGCGGTTGTATTCTGCCTGAAGCAATAAATGATCAATATTGAACGCATTGAAATATTTCAATCCAACCTGATAGCCCAATTTATTTTTCCAGCTTTTTTCGCCTCCAAAAATATCATCTGATGAAAATTCGTCAATTAAAAGTTGCCCATAAGCATTGAACTGGTTGGTGACTTTATATTTTCCAGTCAGCCCCAGAAGCGCGTTTCCTGCTTTTGAAGACGATGCAAACTCGACTGATCTGTAAAAAATAATCGGGTTCACAAAACTGAAATCGAAACCGCGGTTGTTTAAATTTGCCCAAACCACCGATTCAAAAAGCCCGATGTTCAGCCTTTTTGTTGCGTTCCAGCTCAAGTAGTGGTTTGCCATGTATTTTGTCGCATAAACACCTCGTTCATCAGTGACATCGTCGCGCACATCTTTCAGGAACATATATGTGTTGGTATATTTAATCTTCCAAAAATTGGTATTGATCTTAAAATATGGATACGGACTCACGCCATCGGTCGTAAGCAGCGAACGGTAACCGTCGCCAATGAAATTCCTTCCGTAACCCAACTGCAAATCAAAGGTTTTGTTTGGCGTGTATGTAATGTTGGCTTCAGCCATCGGCATGTCAAAAGCATCGGTTTTGAACCTTTTTGCAATTCCAATTCCCGGAATTACCGCAGGATTTCCTCCTGCTGGCGCAATCGATTCTGAATAGCGGTTGTAGTAATCGGCAAAACGGCCCTGGCTTTCGTAGATCGTGGTCGTGAAATTGATCTGTTCGCCCAATCCACCTTGAATTTGCAATCCGCGAGTATTGATGTACGTGTTTTGTGATTTTTCGCCACTGGCTTTTCCAACTTGTAGATCAAGGATTGGGTTCATAGTAAACCAATAGCCTTCGCCCTGGATCTGTACAAGGTTTTCGTTCCATAATTTGCGTCCGAACCAGCTGGTTTTAGCTTTCATCAGATTTTCATTCGCTTTGCGCAAATCGTAATATTTCGAAACTTCAGCGTAAGTATAAGGTTTCGAAGCCGTGTGGTTGTTGGCTCCAACCTGGTTCATCGCATCATCAAACTGCGCGTACAAACTGTGTGAAAACGGAATGTTCAGGTGGCTGTCGAATTTTGGCTCGTTGAATTTGTGATAGACAATGCTATCATATTCCGCGAGTTCTTTGCTCCTGTCTTTAATTAATTTTTTCTTGTCTTCTTTCGCATAATTTTTTGCTTGTGCGGCTTTTAAAGTTTCGGCTTCCTGTGCTTTTTCCGCAACAAGATCGGCGGCACTTTTTAACGGGATTGCAATTTTAATCGTGTATTTCGAATAAGTAGGCGTGCCGTTGTAAGTGGGCGGCGCTATTTTAGGAAACTGAGCAAAAACCCTTTTCGCTTCTGCAATCAATTCCTGCTCGGAAGCATCTGCATACAAAGTTTTAAAATTCCCTTTATCATCGACCTCGAATAAAACAGAGACATTGCCTTTAAAACCATTTTGCTGCAGCTTTTCTGGCACTTTAAAAGTATTGAAAACCAAATCCTGCACATGGTTGTAGAAACAATCTGCAAGCGCATCGCCGTTCTGGCTTTCACAATCCGGGAATACCGGGAATTTCTCCAGCGCATTGTTGAAAACCTGTGCTTTGGCCGCAAATGACACAGCAATCAAGAACAAAAATAAAAAGTGCTTTTTCATATATTTTTAACGAGTGAATTAATATCCGCCAGAAGCAACAGCTCCGCTGGCAATCGCTTTCGCGGATGAAGTGCCGATTCGCCTGACGCCCAACCGGATCATTTCAGCGGCTTCTTCATACGTGCGCACGCCGCCAGCGGCTTTGATCGATAATGGCGATGCGTTTTCGAGCATCAGGACAACCGTTTCAGGTGTGGCACCATTTGGAAGATTGTTTTTTGTTTTATAAAATCCGGTTGAAGATTTTACGAAAACATTGACATACGCTTCTTCTTTAAAATTTGACATCACCATATTTTTGATCAGCGTGGAAAGCTGAACGATCTGCAAAGCATTTAAAGCCGCAACCTCGATGATCCATTTGACGATTTTATGGTGTTCGAGCCCAAGCTTTGTCCCGAGTAATATTTCTTCTTTGACTGTAGAAATATCTCCGTTGATGAACGCTTTATAATTGCATACAAAATCAAGATCGTCGGCACCGTCGGCAATTGCCTTTTGTGCTTCTTCGAGTTTTTTATGAATTGACGAACTGCCTTCAGGAAAATCAATTACGGTACCGATGGTCAGTTTGGATTTTGCCGACCCGATCATTTCTTTGGCTACTGAAACAAATTCGGGCCTGATCATGATCAACTTAAAATGTTCGTCGATGGCTTCTTTGATAAA
Organism: Flavobacterium noncentrifugens; assembly: GCF_900100375.1. Taxonomy (GTDB): domain Bacteria; phylum Bacteroidota; class Bacteroidia; order Flavobacteriales; family Flavobacteriaceae; genus Flavobacterium; species Flavobacterium noncentrifugens. The sequence continues at coordinate 318,789 of NZ_FNEZ01000001.1, forward strand.
CTTTTCGGCCACAGCTGCATTTTCGCTTTCGCTGATTCCGGCCTGTTCTGCAGTTTTCAGATAAGTCGAATCTAAATATTGTTTGATATCCATGCGATAAAAATAAAAAAATCCCACCGAAGTGGGACATATTTGTACACTTTTAATTGTCAGCTTTCATTTTAACGACATGGGCGCTGTAATACAACAGCAAAACCGCCATTAATGCACCGGCGATATTTGCAAAAACATCGTAAATATCGGCCTGCCTGGTTTTGGTAAAAAGCCCTTGCATGATTTCAATTGCGATTCCGAAAACGACTGAACTTAAAAAAACCCTGGTCAGTATCTTCCTTGAATAGCCGCTTTTATCCAATGTCAAAAACCAAAGAATCGTAAATACAAAATGAAAACTTGCATGAACATATTTATCGGCGCTTGAAACGCCAACACTTGGCAGTTCCGTGAAACTGACCAGGCACATTACTAAAATAAATAATGTCCAGATAATGGCAAGCAGCCCGTAAATTTTCTTACGCGCCAATGAGTTTTTTATAATCTTCACTTGAAAGTAATGTTTCGAAATCGGCGGTGTCGCTTACTTTCACTTTAACCATCCATCCTTTTCCATAAGGGTCAGAATTTACCGTTTCAGGATCGCTTTCGAGCGCATCGTTGAATTCGATAATTTCGCCAGCCAGTGGAAGAAACAAATCTGAAACTGTTTTTACGGCTTCAACTGTTCCGAAAACGGCGTCTTTTTCAAGGGTTTGGTCTAAGGATTCTACTTCTACATATACAATGTCACCCAGTTCTTTCTGAGCAAAATCGGTAATACCAATAGTCGCTACATCGCCTTCGAGCAGTACCCATTCGTGGTCTTTCGTATATTTTAAATTTGCAGGAATGTTCATTTGTTGTTGTTTTTTAGGTTGTTGTTTTTTGAATCAGACCCGGCAAAAGTAAAGTTTCGCAGGATGATTTTAAAATGTTTTTTGTTTTAATTTCCAAAGTTATACCTCAGCGTAAATCCGGCACGAATGTTCGTGATTGGGAATGATGTAGAAATCACCGCTTTCGAGAACGAATGATCGTAATAGAAAATCGCCGTCAGGTTTTTACTGAACGAATAATCTGCCGTTAATTTCGCCGACCATAAATTTTGTCCGCCAGACAGCTGGTTGTTGTTGTAATCAAGGTAACGAACGATAGTTTCGCTGTTTCTGTAAGACACATCGGCTTTGAGGTTGATGTCGCTTTTGATAACACCAGACGGATTGTCTGCCATTTTTGACGAAATGATGACGTCCTTGATACGGTATCCAAGTCCTAGTACATACTCTACACCTTTTACTTCTGTCAGCAAGTTGTTGTCAAAACTCATCGACATGGCGCGGTCTTTTTTCATTTCAGCAAGGAATTTGATCGAGTTTTTCAACTCAAAATCCACACGCATCAACGGATTAAACTGTTCTACCAAGTTAATATTCGAGATGATTGTTTTGTTGTATAAATTACCGCCAGCATCCACATTAAGCTTGCGTTCACCCGAAATTGCATCATTCACATAACCGCCTTGTCCTTTGTCGTATTCAAAATTCGAACGGAAGGCATTGATCGTATACGACGCTTTATAACTGTTTTGCAATGAAAAACGCTTGAATTTGTCTTTAAAGAATTTATAACGCATCAACCCGTTGTATTTTATCGTCCAGTTTGGAATCGGGATGTCGCGGAACGCTTTAAGCGAAATCCCCGAAGCATCGTCTCCTGCTTTTCCACTCACAGCACCGGTATAAGCTGCAAGGAAAGAAGGCAGCAACACCGCCTGGTTGTTTTTTCCAAAACCAATCGGGTAGCCCTGATTTGCAATGTAAATATCACGGTTCGCATATCTTGGATCGAGCGGATCGGTTGGAATCGGGTTTGCGGCATCACCATATCTTGGTACGTTTCCGGCACCATAGAACGAATCAGCAAGGCGGTTTGCGATAATTATCCTGTTGTTTTTTAAATCCTCAAAAGCAGAAGAATTGATTTCATCGCTGGTTTTAAATGCTGTTTTTAGCATCACCGTTGTGATCGAGAAGTTACCAAAACTGTAGGGCGACCTTGAATTGTATTGGCCCGTTTCAGGATCCACATCATACTGCTCTGAATAATTATCGACATACGTACGATCGGCATTTAAATCGATTTTAAAATCAGGAAACAAATCGACGCTTGCCGTCATATTCAGTGTTTTGCTCGTGATTTCAGTATAATTCTGGTTGAAATCCTGATAGGTCGTCAGCCAGCCTCTGCGTGCCGCTTCGTAACGCACATCATCCTGGGATCCAAAAATAAACCCTAATGTTGGTTTAGAACTTCCAAAGAAACCAAGGCCTTGAGTGAAACCTGGAAGTACGGTTCCGTCGTTCTGTGTATAATTTACCTGGATGTTTTTCACACTGGTTAATATGCCAAGCAAACCGTTTACAAATATATTCCCGTTGTTTGTTGGCTCAACAGCCGTATTCGTGATTTTCTCACCAGGCTTAGGTGCCACAACAGGTTTTGCAGGCGCTTTTTTGGTTTTTTTGGTTAACCCGACGTATTTATAAAACGCATCCATGTTTAGGGTCGTATTCAGTTTATGCGAAGCCGCATTCTGGATCGTATTCCCTAAATCATATACTACGCCATCAATCGGGATTTGCGAAAGCGCCATCGAAGCCCTTTGCCAGCTGTAATCCCCGGTGTAAGAATAAGTCGATTTGATGAAACTAAATACCGGAATTTTATTGATCGGCAAATCGTAATTCAATACAAATTGCTGCGTGTGCTGGTTCGGGTCACCGATGTTAAAGTAATCGTCCCAGATTCCGATCGTATTGTCGGGCTCATTATTTTCATTCAGATAATTCCGGATGATGTTGCTCGAAGTCGCCGTGTAATTGATCTTAAGCGCCTTGGTCAGATTGTAATTGAATCCGTATTGGTAGTTGAAAAGGAAATTTCTCCTGTACAAAGCATCTAACGGCACACCTTCAACATCAACCTGACGGAAGGTTTGTTTGTTGTACTGCCTGATAATATTCGTACTGAATGAAATATTCGACGGCAGGTAATTGAAATTGAAATCACTCAGCAGCTTCCAGTAGTCGCTTTTCTTCATGAATTTGTATTTCTTCAACGGTTCCAACGGTTTTGGCTGAAAGGTAAACGCATAATCTACAGTTGTGTTGACCTGTTGGTCGCGAAAACTTTCAATTTCAAAATTATGGCGGTTCACTTCATTGTATGAATGTGAGAACGTAAGATTTTCCGGATCATAAATGTGTTGTTTCTGATCTGGCGCCCTTTCTTTTCTTACTCCGATAAAGTTGATGCTTTGGCGTTTTGTATAATCGATCGCCCGGTCTTTGATGTTTTTTCTTTCAGCGGCATCTTCAGTAACATCAAGCAACTGATCGAGTTTGATATCCTGGTTGAACGGATCATATTCCGGCGTAATCGTCTCTTCCCCGATCGCATAATTAAACGGAAGCGTAACACCCCATTTCTTAGGAGCCAGTTTGCCAAGGTTCAGGTTTGTAACGATGTTGTACTGCTGCAAATCTTCCCTGCTTCTTTCATTCGGGCCTTGCTCAAGTGTTCCAAAACCGACCGTACTCATTTTTCCGGTTGCAGAAATCGTCGCGAAATCGGCAATATTACCGTCGATATTCACCACTGCAGCCATACCGCCTTTGTTGTCCATGTCTGCAATTCGAAGCTCATTGAACCAGACTTCCCCTTTTACGGCACGCGGCGGCGGAACAACTCCGTCAGGATAAATGCCGTTGACCGTATTGTTTTTCATACCGATCATCAGCGTACGCACAAGCCCGAAATTAGGATTACCCCTGATTCCGATCCTGAGTTTATTCGGCCTTGAATTGTCAAGTTCATTTTCGCCCATGAAAAATATTTCCTGTGGTGCGAAATCGTGCTTTTGTGATAAGATTTTAAGTTGTGTCAGCAAGGCCAACGGCACATCGATATTATTGGCTTCAGGCCAAACGATTTCCGGGATGGATGCGCCTTCCGGAGTAACTTCAAGCGGAATTTCGATCTGGTAAAAGTTCTCTGTAAAGTCATTTCCAAAACGGATGAAAGCTGCCATTTCGTTGTTTCTCAAACCGGTACCGCTTACCGTTTCTTCTGGAAGCGCTTCGGCATGGATGAACATTTTTAATTTTTTGAACTGGCGCATGTCGACGCTCACATTCTTGAAAACCGCTCTTGAATCTCCGCCTAACGGCCCTTCTTCGAGTCCGGTTCCCGCAATCCTGAGCGCAAGCGCCTGCTCATTTTGCGGAATCACTGTATTGTTGTTGTACAATTGCTCACGCACCACGCCAGGAGGCGAAACGTATTTTACCGGAACCCTTTCACTGTTCTCTTCAATATTTACGGTCTGTACATCAAAATCTGTCGTATCAAGATTGTTGTCGGCCGTAGTTTCATTCGGATCTAAAGTATTCGTATACCTTCTCCATTCGCCCCTTACAAGATCCAATGCACCGAAGCGCACGGTGATTTCTTTGCTAAAACCGGTCATGAACATCCTCATAAAACGGATCGATGTAAAATCTGAAATCGCACCTACTTTATCTTCAAACTGTGAAATCGGAATTTTAAACTGGATCCATCTTGCCGGAGTCGTTTCCCCGTCAGACGCACCCGGAGTCGAACCGATAGTCGGCAACACACTCGTAACATAAGGCGTTACGCCCACATCCATGCCCGGAGCCACTTCAATATGGTATTCATAATACGCGTTGAGCTCATCCATCGTATTGTCACGGTTGATGTCTTCCACATCAGGCAAAGTTGTGTTTCCCCTGTTGTTATCGGTCACATTTACAGGTGAATTTCCCTGCAATCCGTTGTAATTTTTATAACGTGCCAAAACACCGCCTGTCGTTTCTGCATTAATGAAATACTGGTAATTGTCGCCTGCCGGATCTGGAAGCCCTGCAAAAGCTGGATATTTCGCCGCTTCTTCTGCATCTGACAATCCGTCGAGACCAACATCCTGGATCTGCCTGTTGCCTTCGCTGGTATCAAATGCGTAAACCAAGGATTGCGACCAAGGGATTTTCCCCCAGATGGTTGGTGTAAATTGCGCCTGGTTGTCGCTTGTTTGCGGCAAGCCGTTTTCAAACATTTTCTTTCCGTCTTTCAGGATGTCTTCAGAAATCGAACCCAAGTTGAAATAGATTTTACCCGGATTGTTCATGTCGTCTGTAGTCACACCTCTTCCAATGTATGGATCAAGCATCCAGAACTGAATGTACTCTACATTGGATTGTTCAAAGTTTGTCGAATTCAGCGCCCTCATGATTCCACCGAAATTATCCGCAGGATTAGGCAAAATTCCCGTTGCAGCAGCTGCCGGATTGAAATTGTATGGCCCTCTTTCTGTTGGATAATACGTTAAATCCAAAGTATTCACCACCTGAAGCTGTCCTGCTGCAATGGTTGTGTTCGGATAAAGCTCTTCGCTGTAAATCCTTCTGGTTTTGTTTAACGACAGATCATCGACCGAAATTCCGGATGGCCTTTGGGCATAAAATATCGGATCAATACTGTACCAACTCATTTTTGCCCTTTTGTATCCATAAGATAAATCGCCTGCATTTCCGCCAAAATCAGGATAAGCACTTGGACCAGCCGCGTTTTTTAATGGAGTCGAAGAAATGGTCCAGGCTGTTGGCGTCGTTAAATCGATGGTCGTTTGCGATCCTTCAAAATCATCTACATATAAGGTAGACTCGCCGTCAAACTGGTCTGTTTTTGGGGTATCTGGCTTTAGGAACGCCACTTCTCCCCTGAAAGAGAAATTGGAAGGCACATCGGTATCAATATTTGGAAGTTTGTTGACCATTCGGGTTAAGAAAGGCACTTCTGTAGAAAAATTGGTATTGAAACCATAAATCGAGTTGTTTACCGATTCCTGCCCGTAGCTCGATTTCTGTGTAAACGGCCTTTCGGTCATTTTTAAGAACGTAGCTCCAATAAGGAAATTTTCAGAGAATTTATGTTCGATGTTAATCCCCATAAATCTCCTGGTTTGCTGCCCGAAAGTCGAGTTGTTTTCAACAGAAACTTCAATTGGTGTGTTTGAAGCCTGCAATGCCGGATCCAAAATCTGTACACGGCCAGCCTGATAATTCACGCTGTAATCAACACCTTCCACCAAAACGCGTCCGCCTGCCGTTACCACTACTGAACCTTTTGGAACGTTGAAAGCGCCAATCGGAATTCCGTCGCCGCCTGAAGATTTGAATTTACCCCTTAACTGGTATTTGTTTTTCTCACTATCCTGCAAAGCCTGCGCCTGCGTTTTTCGGTACAAACTCTGGAAAACATATTTCCGCTGGTTTGCATTGTACAAGGCATCCGTACCTGAATAATCTTCCAGCGGGCTCAGCCTTAATTTTTCGAAAATCACTTTTCCGAAAGGCTCTACATTCGTAAAGATCAAGCGTCCGTTTTGCGTATCGACAGTCAGTCCCGGAAGGAAATCAAAGAAACCATCACCGCCGGTTTGCGGGTCATTGTTGTAGTTAAGTTTATCGACATTGAACACTTTTAGCAACGGTGTTTCCGATACCCTGTTTTCCAATCCAACATTATTTCCTGGAACCTGATCGGGAAATTGCGTTCCCGGAACCGGACTGATGTAATTCAGCGGAGACGGATCTGAATACAAAATATTAAACCTGAAATCTTCCTGTTCCAACTGATAAGCACCCGGAATCTGGTAGATATTCTTCATCATAATGTTCCAGATTGGTGCATCAACATTGGTCAGGTTGCTTTTCAGCAATTTTAAAACAAGTGTTTGGGTTGTGATGCTTTCGGGCTGGCCGGTTTCAGGATTTGTTGCCCCTGCCTGGGTCGCATCTACACCGTCATTTCCAAATTCACCTACCTGATACACCTGGTCACCGATCGTATATTGGTACGCGACGGCTAAAATTTCATCATTGGCCAGTTTTTGCTGCAACGAAATGTAACCCAACTGCGGGTTAAACGTATATTCATTCGTATTTAATTTTCTGGCATTTTCCAATTTGGAATAATCCTGTCCTTCCTGGGCTGCTGTAATCGGATCAAATCCGCCCGAAGAAACGTTTGCAGTAGAAATTTCACGGATCTGCGGCTTCAAATAACCGGTTCCTGTTGTGATCCTCGCCGGGTCGTATTTGTTGTTTTTATTGTCAACCGGCGCGTCTGTTGGCGTCGTCAAAAAGAAGTTGTTCGCGATTGCCGCCGGGGTCAGGATAACGGTTTTATTGATTGGCACATCTGATAACTGTGCTTCACCTAAATCCTGCAAGGCAATGATATTACGCAAATTGTTGTTGGTCGTACTAATGCGGTTCTGGCGGTTGGTGATCCAGACTTCCATCCTCGTGATCTGAACCCTGCTGTTGATGAACGGATAACGCGCCAGCGAGGTATCGTATTTGTCACGGAAATATTGCGACAGGAAAAAGTGGCGGTCGGCATCGTAATCAAGTGCAAACATGTCGAAATCCTGAATGGTCGCACCTCCTTCAGCCGTTACGGTTTTGGTTTGTGATTTTTGTTCGGAGAAAATTCCCGTTACCGTTGTTTTTCCAAACTGCAATTGCGCTTTGACCCCGAAAAGGCTTTGCGCCCCGCGGATCAAGGAACTGTTTAAGGGCAGGCTCACGTTTCCGACTTCAATTTTCTGGATGATGTCGTCTTCGGTTGGCGTATATTCTAATTTAATTAAATTCTGAAAAGCAAACGTCGATTCGGTGTCGTAATTTGCATTGACCGACAGTCTTGTTCCTACTTTTCCCTGAAGGCTCATGCTGATTCTTTGGTCAAAATCGAATGTCGTGCTGGTGCGGTTTCGTGGCGAAAATGCCGGATTGTCCTGCTTCGTATAGCGCATTCCGAGGTCAATTTCGACCGAACCCGTTGGTTTTACATCAATGGTATTGCTTCCGAAAATCGATTCAAAAAACCCTGAATTCACATAATAACGCGGCAATAAATCTTTTTTGGCTTCTTCGGCTCCGGTTTTTTTGCCGTCGATCGCATCCGATTTCTTTTTGAAGTAATTGCGCATGGCCTCACGCTGAACGAGTTGGTCGTATTCTTTTGGTGTCAGGATAATCGGGTAATTGATATTGAATCCGTCCACGGAATTCGTATACACATAACGGTCGGTCACCGGATCATATGTATAAGCTTCAAGGATGCTTGGCGGATTGTTCATTTGCAGCGAGCCAACTGCGTATCCTGTTTTTACAGAATCAGGCACTTCCTCATCTGTTTCATTTACTTGTGCCTGAAGGCCGATGCTAAATAGCAAAAACAGTGATTGCACACTGATTTTCAAGATAGAACCGATTTTTTTTGAGTAAAATGTTTCCAACTATTATAAATTTTTTAAAGCCTGTTTGATAATTGATTCTACAGTCGCATCGGGCGTTTCCCTGGCAATTTTTTCAACTGCCTTTTCTGCTAATTTTTTGTTAAAGCCCAGCACTTCCAAAGCAGATAACGCTTCATCTTTATTTGTATTGCTTTGTGACATTGAAACTTCGTCGAGATCGTACACTTTTAACACTTTATCCTTTAAATCGAGGATGGCGCGCTGTGCGGTTTTGGTTCCGATTCCTTTAATGGATTGTATGGTCGCAAGGTCGCCAACTGCGAGCGCCTGTATGATTTGTTTTGGGTCTAATGAAGACAGCATCGTACGCGCTATTCCGGCGCCAATTCCGGAAACAGATAGCAACATCTTGAATATTTCACGTTCCGATTTTTCGACAAAACCAAACAATGTATGCGCATCTTCTTTGATTTGCAAATACGTAAAAAGCCGGATGTTTTCACTTTGTGGAAGCAACGAATAAGTATGCAATGAAATGTTAACATGATACCCTACGCCACCGCAGTCAATGACCACTTCTGTAGGTGTTTTTTCGATTAGTTTGCCCTGTAAATGTGCTATCATTGCTTTGTTAAAGTAATCCCAAATATAGCAAAAAACTTTAATTGGGATGATTCTTACGGATTTGGTTAGAAATTAATGTCTAGATTTTTAAGGCGTTTGTGCTTTTCCTGGGCGTCAACGACTGCTACAGCTGCCATGTTCACCATTTCTTCAACGCTTGCCCCTAGCTGGAATATGTGTACGGGTTTTTCCATTCCAAGCATAATTGGGCCAATAGAATCTGCGCTGTACAGCTCTTTGAGCAATTTATAAGTAATGTTTGCCGATTCGAGGTTTGGAAAAATCAGCGTGTTGACTTTCTTTCCTGCGAGTTTTGAAAACGGGAATTTTGCTTTCAGCATGTCGGCATTTAATGCAAAATCAGCCTGGATTTCACCATCGACTATTAAATCCGGGTAATATTTGTGCAGATAAGCCACAGATTCCCGCACTTTCGTAGCATTCGGATCAGCCGAAGATCCAAAATTCGAAAACGAAACCATCGCAATCACCGGTTCCATCCCAAACATGCGAACCGTTTTCGCCGTCATCAGCGCAATTTTCGCAAGATCATCGGCAGTTGGGCTTGGATTGATCGCGGTATCCGATAAAAACATCGGGCCACGGTTCGTCATCATCATATTCGTAGTCGCGATAATCGAAATGCCTGGCGCTTTTCCGATTAGCTGCATCATCGGCTTGACCACCGACGGATAACTTCTCGAATAGCCTGTCACCAAAGCATCTGCTTCGCCTTCATTGACCATCATCGCGGCAAAATAATTGCGTTCGCGCATCCATTTTTGGGAATCCAATAGTGAAATGCCGCGTCGTTGTCTTGATTTCCAGAAAATCTCTGCATAACGCAGCCTTCTTTCGTCTTCTTCTTTTGTTTTCGGATCGTAAATCGGCACGTCAACATCAAAGCCTAATTCTTCTTTAAGCTCAAGAATGACTTCGCGATTTCCGAGTAAAATGGGCAAACCAATGCCTTCTTCCATGACGATTTGCGCGGCTTTTAGTACATCCAAATGGTCTGCTTCAGCAAAAACTACGCGTTTCGGTTCGGTTTTGGCACGGTTTGTAAGCAAACGCACCATTTTATTGTCTGATCCTAATCTTTCGAGCAGGTCTTCTTCATATTTTTCCCAATCATGGATTGGATGCAACGCGACTCCAGATTCCATTGCTGCTTTTGCGACTGCAGGCGCAACCATGGTGATCAAGCGTGGATCGAATGGTTTCGGAATGATGTATTCACGCCCAAAAATCAGTTTCGTTTCTCCGTAAGCGATATTGACCTGTTCCGGCACCGATTCCTTGGCTAAAGCTGCAAGCGCTTTTACCGCCGCCATCTTCATTTCCTCGTTGATTTTCGTCGCACGCACGTCAAGCGCACCGCGGAAAATGTACGGAAAACCGAGAACGTTGTTCACCTGGTTTGGATGATCGGAACGCCCGGTGGCCATGATAATATCTTTTCTCGTTGCAATTGCAAGGTCGTAATCAATTTCCGGGATTGGATTCGCCATTGCAAAAACAATCGGATCGTGTGCCATGCCTAAAAGCATTTCAGATGTCATGATATTTCCAGCAGAAAGTCCGAGGAAAACATCGGCATTGACCAGCGCTTCTCCTAAATTCAGGTTTCGGCTCACGTCTTTTGAATATCGTTTTTGCAGCTCCGACAAATCAGAACGGTCGTTTGAAAGTACGCCGTCTTTGTCGAACATGATAATATTTGCGGCTTTTACGCCCAATAAAATATACAAATTGGCACAGGCCAAAGCCGCAGATCCGGCACCTGAAACCACAATTTTAACTTCATCAATCTTTTTGTCTGCCAATTCGAGCGCGTTCAGCAACGCTGCTGACGAAATGATCGCCGTTCCGTGCTGGTCGTCGTGCATGACCGGAATATTCAGTTCTTCGACCAAACGCCTTTCGATCTCAAAAGATTCGGGCGCTTTGATGTCTTCAAGGTTGATTCCGCCGAAAGTGGGTGCAATATTTTTTACGGTCTGGATGAATGCTTCGACATCTTTGGTTCCAATTTCAATGTCGAAAACGTCAATATCTGCAAAGATTTTAAACAACAAACCTTTGCCTTCCATGACTGGTTTTGAAGCTTCCGGGCCAATGTCACCAAGTCCTAAAACCGCTGTTCCGTTGGTAATTACAGCTACTAAATTTCCTTTGGCCGTATATTTATAAACGTTGTTGACGTCTTTTGCGATTTCGAGGCAAGGCTCTGCAACTCCCGGAGAATACGCCAGTGACAAATCCCTTTGAGTGGCATATTTTTTTGTTGGCACCACCTGGATTTTTCCCGGTTTTGGTTTGGCATGGTATAATAGCGCTTCTCTTCTTTTACTGTTTCTGTTGTCCATTGGAGCTTTTTTTATTCCGACTTACAAAGGTAAAAGTCTGGGTGTAATTAGGAAATTTTTAACGGTTAATCTTTGAAAGAAATCGCCATCCGATAGCTGTAAAAAAGAAAAACCGCAACTTTCGAAGCGGTTTTTCTTAAATTAATCAAATAATTCATCGGGATCTCTGAGTTCGTTGAGATAAGCAATGAAATTTTTATTGAGAATGCTCAGGCCAAATTGATACGATGCATTCATCCAGCCAAAACCTTCGTCTGTAATGTAATCGAATTCGGTTCCTACGTTTCCGTATTCTGCGAAAATCTTGTGCGAATTGGTTTCGAGGTCAAATTTTTCGGGAATCGTTCCGTTGTATTCGACCGCGCTTTTCGTGATCAGCCACAGCCAGCGGTAGATCATTTCCTGTGCCACATCGTCAAAACCATAATTCAGCAAGCCTTTCCACAGCAAAATCTGGTGTGGCGACCAGCCAAATGGATAATCCCATTGTCGTACCGGCGCATTTTCATCGATATTTTGGATCGCATTTTTAGAACTTCCTGCGATTCCGCCTTTCATTTTAAATTTTGGGAGCGTTTCGGAAACAAGTTTCTCGGCCTGTTCGGTCGTGCACAATTTCGCCCAAAGCGGATAAAAAGTTGTTGCTGCTTCAAAATGATGCGCTTCTTTTTTGACGAAATTGTAATCGAAATAAATCGATTCGGATGCATTCCAGTTCAGTTCGTTGATCTTTTCCTTTCGGAATTGTGATTTCTTTTCCCAATATGCCGCAGAGTGAATGTGATTTTCATCCAATTGAAATGCGTTATCGAAATATTTTCCGATCAAAAAAGCAATGTCTGTTTCATATTTATAAAGCAAACTATTGACGGCAATCGTATTCAAATCGGCACAAATATCCACGAGACGGTTTGTTGTATCATGGCCGCTTTCGCGCATGCTGCGGTCGTGAATAAAATAGGCATCAAGTTCGGGATCGGTGATTTCGCGCTCTAAATATTTGGTTTCAAATTCGCGTAATGGAATATTATATTTCAAAGCATATTGTTCGAGAATGTCATCAAAATGTCCGGGCTCAACCTCAAACGGCAATCCGATTCCTTCGGCTTTGTATCGGTTTAAACCTGAATCTGTGAGGCGTTTCCCGAGTTGCATCCAAACTGTTTCATATTCTTTGATCGCCGTTTTGAGATGGCGTGAAATCCAGTTTTTATCGGCATCTTTCTCGGCAATGTCCATAATCAGCGACGTGTAAAGTGGCGGCTGTGTTCTGGTTAAATAATAACTGCGGTTTGCATTTAAGATTTTTCCGTAATGGTCGATCTGGTATTTGAAGTTTTCGGCAATGTCTTTGGCTTCGGATATTTTTCCGTCGGTAATCAATCCGAGTGCAATGAAATAACTGTCCCAGCCATACATTTCGTTGAATCTTCCGCCAGGAACCACAAAAGGAACGCCTTTGATTGTGCCATTTTCTTCTTTTAAAGCCAATGCCAGAATTCCGGGTTTTTTATTGATCGATAATGCAAATTCAGATGTGATTTCTACCGGAAGCTGAATTACTTTTAATTTTGGCGTGGTTGCTTCGAGTTTTTTGAAATAATCGTAAGCCAGATCGTCGGTTGCGGGCACATATAAATATGCCACCGGATTGTCGATTTTGTCGTCTTCTATGATTTTTTTGATTCCGGCTTCGTCAATCGTACGCGTCAATCCGTCCCAATAATAATCTTTGATTTTTCTTGAAATTCGGGAAACCGGTAATTCGGTTATATTAGAAAGGTCAATTTCAGTAGTTTCCAAGTTGCTTTTTCTGGCCAAAGCCAATTCCTGTAATAAGTTTGAAAGCTGGTACGTTCCTTTGATGACAGCCACATTTCCTTCGGGATCTTCTAGCAAAAACCGTTTTGGACCTTTGTCGTCGATAGTGATTTTACGGTCGCCGTCAGTATCTTCCTGTGCGAGCAGCTTTTGGAGCGTGTTGTGGATATGCAGGTTAAATTTCATTTTTCGCAGTTAATTTTTTCAATATAAAAAAGGCGATCAGCAGCAGCGACATCGGAATTAATGTAAAATAAAACGCATTTTCCGGGCCTTGGTTTTTAAAAAGCCAGCCGATTGTTCTTGAGCCTAAAGTGCCGCCGAGCGCTGAAAAGACAACGATCAATCCGGTCATTGGGCTGTGGAGCTTTTTGGGAAGCGCACTTAATACGACCGAATTCAGCAACGGATAAATCGGCGCAATGAACAAGCCTACGAGCGGAAACGCAAACCCAATAAGCGGAATATCGCGCAAAGAATGAATTTCTTTTACCTCCAAGCCGACTGTTTTTGGCAAAATAAAAATTACGATTAACATCGCACTCACGATGCAAAATGTGAGCACCCAGATCCAGTTGATTTTTTTGGTTACGATTCCGGCCAAAATTCGCCCTGCCGCCAATGAAATCGCGAGTATGCTGGCCATCATGATGCTGATGTTTTCGGGCAGGTGCAATACTTTTGTGTTGAATGTAGGCAGCCAGGACATGATTCCCTGTTCGATCATCACAAATAAAAATGCACTGATGACGAAAATGACAATCAGCAATTTTGCGAGCAATTTAAACATCTGAAGAAAATCATCGACGACGTTTGCTCCGGGAATTTCTTCGGGCTTTTCGAATTTGGTAAACAGTAAAAATGCAAATGACAAAAGCGACAATGCGGCTAAAAGCCAATAAACATTCAGCCACGAATTCGGGTCGTTGTCGTTGTTGAAAGCAGGAAACAGGAAATACGCCAGTGCAATCCCGATCATGAACACGCCTTCGATGCTGCTCATTAAAGCGTTGTGCTCTTTCTGGTTTTCGGTCACGTTTCCGATCATTGAATAGACCGAAACCTTAATCAGTGCAAACGAAACGCCGACGGTTGCAAAGAGGATTTTCGCTGTATCGAACGAATTTCCGAAATACATCGCAATGCACGCGACTGAAACCAGAGCCAATCCGGTAAGCATTGCTTTTTTGTATCCGATCCTGGGCAAAAACGACGCAATGAAAAAAGATACGATCGCAATCGGCATGTCTTTAAACGCTTCGAGTATGCTGGCCTGGACTTCATCGACACCAAAATTTTTCTGGGCTTTCAGGATTACGATCCCGACGCTGTTCAGCAAAATCGCGAAGACGAAATAATTCAGGTAAAGGGAAATCTTGATTCCGAGGTTTTTCATGGATTTTGGGTGTGTTGCTAGCGAACGGCAATCTTAAATGTAATAAATTCAATTGGGTTTTAAAAATAAGGCTGCCAGAGCGAAGATGACAGCCTTTTCAAAATTGCATAAAATATTCAACTAACTCAACAAAAAATAACTTTAGAAACTAATGGCTACTGAAGCACGGATGGCGCGGCCTAAAATTGGCCTTGCCATAAATACATCGCTTGATGATGATCCTGTTGATCTCGGATCGCCTTCTGTTAGACCAATTTCGTTGAAAAGGTTTGATCCGTCAACTGCAAAACGCAGGTTGTTGATTTTGTAGGTCAAACCGGCCCCAACTTCCTTGAAAGCAGGCAAAACCTGTTTGTTGTCCTGATTCGTGAATTTTTTATCGAAGTACGAAAACTGTACGTAAGCTGCCAATCCTTTGTATATATCGACTTCCGGACGCAACTGGCAGAAGAATTTCGGGATGCGGCGTGCCTGGTTTCCGTTGTAATCAAACGATCCGTCAGTTGAAACATAATTATCATATTTTGGATCCTGATAGGTCATGTTGACGTTCATTCTTGCTTTTCCAAGATTTACATTTCCTTCGAGTTCAACTCCGATGTTTTTGATATCCGCGAAAGCGCCTTCAGAAGTTCCGTCAGAAAGAATATCTGAAAAAGGAACATTTTCAAGATCCATGTGAAAGAAATTGGCATTGACTAAAAACATGGAATTTGCATATTTATAACCCAATTCCAATTGTCTGACATATACATTTTTCAATTTGCTCAAATCTTTGGCATTGTCGTAAAATGATTCTTCAATTGGCGACCTGAAACCATTGCTGTATCTGGCGTATGCAGCGGTGTGATCTGTAAATTTATAATTGACTGCAAGTGTTGACGACAATTCTTCGGCATTGTATTTCCAGAAAGTATAAGGCGCCCCAACGATGGTTGTTACCGCGTCATCAGCCGTATTGTTTGGCAATATACCGAGGTTTTGCGAGTTAAAATTGGCGTGGTCGCGGTAGCCGCTGTAACGGTTTACATCGTATCTCAATCCGGCATTTACTGTTAATTTATCGGTTGCTTTGATTTCTGCGTCAAGGTAAAAATCGTTCAGAACACCTTTGGTTTGCGCGTCTCTTTCAAGCCAGGTAATTCTTTCAACACCGTTGTAAGTGTGTTCTTGCCCGGTTACATTGTCGTGAACATTGAGCAATCTTGGGTTGTCGCTTACATTTACAAGGAAAGAATTCCAGTTCCAGTATTGGTTTGATTTCCAGTTTGAATAGTAATAACCGGCGGTTAATTTCACACGGTTTAAATCAAAATTAAAAGACAGGTTGTTGGCGAAATTCTGCATTTTTTTATGGATGTACCAAAGATCGGCACGCATGATCAAAGCGTTTGGATCAACCGTTTGTCCATTGTCAACATAAGAATAACCCAAATCTGACGCTCCGCCCAATCCCTGAACATCTGTAGCGTAAGCATCTTGCGTCCATGGCCCGCCATTTGGAAAAATTGCATTGTAATTGAGGTCAATATTCGTACTTCTGAAAGCATTTTTAACCGTTACTTTTTCAGAAACTTTCTTTTTAAATTCTGCCCCAATCGCATCCACTACCGGATGTACGCCGTCTTCGATATCGGTTTTGAAAAACCCGCCACCAAATTGTGGTACGTTCAGGTTTCTGTAAATTGAAGAAGTCAATGTTCCGTAATTCGGATCGAAACCATCGATGCCTTCGATTTTTCCGTTGTTGCTTTTGAGTGGAATTGGCAGATAAAACGTATTCCTGTCGTCTAATTTTTTGTAGAAAACCCGTAAATAATCGCCGTCGTCAAATTTATACGTTAAGTTCATTTTTATCTGACCGCCTTTATTGGCCGTAAATCCGGTATCTCTTACGCCATCATCTACACGGTAAAATCCACCAACGTTGAAAAATAATTTATCAGGAACCAATGCACCGCTTAAATTGACATCTGTACGAAACAAACCGTAATCACTCGTGGTGAATTTTACACGTCCCTGAAAGTCATTTTGTCCTGTTTTGGAAATAAAATTGATGATTCCGCCAGGAGCATTCGATGCGAAAATCGATGCCGATCCACCGCGAACAGCTTCCATTTTCCCGATTGTTTCGTCAATCCTGTAAAAATTATCGACATTGGCAAACTGCAAAGCGCCATCTTCAAAAACCGGCAAACCGTCTTCCTGAATTTGTACATATTCGTAAGCGCCCGCAGATGGGATTCCACGTGCAAAAAGGTTGTTCCCGATTTCCCCGCCCGAAGCTTCCACCACAAAACCCGGAATCGACTGCAATAAAGCTGCAGAACTTATTGGGGCGCGGTCTTCAATCGATTTGGCGCTCATTGTAGTGATCGCAACACTCGATTCGAGTTTACTTCTTGGCGCAGACGAACCGGTTACGACAATTTCATTTAATGCTTCAGATTCTACTGTGAGCATCAGGTCCTGAGTGAGATTCTGGCCTGAAGCTAATTCAATTTTTTGCTGAATGGTTTTAAAACCTACACTTGAAGATACAATTGTGTAACTTCCGGCATCAAGGTTTGAAAAAGTGTACACACCATTGGCATCCGTACTGGTATTTTTGGCGGATTCTTTAATGGAAACGTTTGCACCCGGAACCGTATTTCCGGCATCGTCAAAAATTTTCCCCGAAATGGATCCTTTGTCCTGCGCGAACATCAATACAGGCATGAAAACCAAAAAAAGCAGCAGCAATAAATTCCTGCCGTAAAAGTGAAGTTGTTTCATAATATTTTTGTTTGTTATTAATAATGAGTGATTATTATTGTAAACTTAACAAGATCTTAACGTCTAGACGAGAATTTCGCACCGAAAACGTTTTCGAAACCACCGAAAACGTTTTCGGAAAAATAAAATTTCTTAAAACCATCTAAATTTTATTACATTTATTTCATGAACGACACCAAACTCATAGACATTGCCGCCGCATTAGGCATTTCGGTTACGACAGTTTCAAAAGCGCTCAAAGGCTATTCAGATATCAGTAAAACCACGCGTTCCAGGGTTTTGGAAATGGCCGATACAATGAATTATCGTCCGAACGCCAACGCGGTAAACCTACGGACGAATGAAACCAAAACCATTGGCGTGATCATTCCTGCAACGGTACACCATTTTTTTTCGAGTGTGTTGAACGGGATTCTCGAAGAAGCCGAAAATCGTGGTTATCTCGTGATCATTTTGCAGTCGAATGAAAAATACGAGTTGGAGAAAAAACAGATTGCACTGCTTTTGCAGAAAAGGGTCGACGGCATTTTGATTTCATTATCGAATGAAACCGATGATTTTTCGCACATCAATGCAGCGATCAAAAACAATACGCCGGTTGTTTTATTTGACAAGATCGCCAAAATGGTCGATTGCTCGAAAGTCGTGATCAACGACCGGAAAGCGGCTTACGATGCGGTGACTTACCTGATCGAAAAAGGCTATAAAAAGATTGCGCACTTTCGTGGATCGTATGTTCCACAGAATTCGATCGACCGTTTTCTCGGATATAAAAAAGCGCTTGAAGACCGCGGAATTGCTTATGATCCGAGCCTGGTGTACATGTGTGACCACAATAGTGATTTTGAAGACGGTTATGTGTGTGCGAAAAAACTCGTTGAAGACCACAAAGATGTGGATGCCGTTTTTGCGATCACCGATCTGGTCGCGATTGGAATCATTAAATATTTGAATGAGATCAATATCAAAATTCCAGACCAAATTGCAGTTTTCGGGTTTAGCAACTGGTTTATGTCGACCGTAATTTCCCCGAAACTGACAACAATCGACCAGCCGGGTTATGAAATCGGGCATCGTGCCGCTTCTATTTTGATTGATGAAATCGCACAGATCAAAGAGCATCTTCCGGTAACGCACCAGATTGTGGAATTGCCAACACACATTATCGAACGCGAATCGACTTTAAAAACTGTTGAAGTTCCGGCTTAAGGTTTCAGGAAATCAATATTTCGTTGCAGTCCGCTGAGCTTCGTGCGCTTGACAGCTGAATTTTTGAACACGGCCTGAAACGTTTCTGCCGTGATTTCTTCCCAGTCTTTTTTAGACATGGACAGCAGTTCGGGATTCGGATTAAACAACGGTTCGCTGTGCGGTTTTGAAAAACGGTTCCATGGGCAAACATCCTGGCAAATATCGCAGCCGAAAGCCCACTCATCAAACTTTCCTTTCATTTCTGTTGGGATATTTTCCTTGAGTTCGATTGTAAAATAGGATATGCATTTGCTTCCGTCAACGACATAAGGCGCAACGATGGCTTCCGTTGGACAGGCATCGATACAGGCTGTACAGCTGCCACAATGATCGGTTACGGCGTAGTCATATTCTAGTTCAAGATCAACGATAAGTTCTGCAATAAAGTAAAAGGAACCGGTGGATTTCGTAAGTAAATTGCTGTTTTTCCCGATCCAGCCGAGCCCGCTTTTTGCAGCCCAGGCTTTGTCTAAAACCGGCGCTGAATCGACAAAAGCACGTCCGGAAACTTCCCCGATTTCATTTTGGATCGAGAATAATAATTCTTTTAGTTTTTCCTTGATTACGAAATGATAATCCTGTCCGTAAGCATATTTTGAGATTTTGTATGAATCGGGATTTTGTGTTTCCGAAGGATAATAATTCAGCAGTAATGAAATGACGCTTTTAGAATCTTCGACTAATAATGTTGGGTCAAGGCGTTTGTCGAAATGGTTTTCCATGTAGGCCATTTGCCCGTGGCTGTTCTTTTTGAGCCAGGCTTCGAGTCGCGGCGCGTCAGCTTCGAGAAATCCGGCTTTGGAAATGCCGCAGGACAGAAAGCCGAGGCGTTGGGCTTCGGATTTGATGAATTGTGTGTATTTCTGCTTGTTCTCGATCATGCTGCCGCAAAGATACAATTTGGTTCTCATTTCGATGCACTTGTCAGCGTTAGGGATGGAAGCGGCATCCTTTTGCGGCGGCGCGCAGCAGAGCCGCAAAAGATACAGCGGACAGCCCGGCCAACGGCAACGCCCAAAATAAAAACAATGCTTTTTGCCTTGGGAATTATCGTTTGGAAAAGACAACTTCAGCGCCAACAGGTTTTAAAGTAATCAGCGGGTTGACCTGAATGTCTGGATTTTGGGTGCTGATCGTGTATTTTTTTACAAGATGCGAAAGCGCCAGACTCATTTCATACATCGCGAAACCGGCTCCGATGCACATTCTTGGCCCTGCTCCAAACGGGTAAAAATATTGAAGCGACTGTTTTTTTTGATCGCCTAAAAAGCGTTCGGGGATAAAGGCATTTGGATTTTCCCAGTATTTCGGGTTTCGGTGCAATTCATAAAAGGACACGCCAATCAAGGTTCCTTTTTTGATGTTGTGGCCCAGCAGTTCATCGTCGGCGATATTTTCCCTATCGGTGATCCAGGCCGGTGGATACAGCCTCATGGATTCATTGATGACGGCATTTGTGTAAGGCATTTTCTGGAGCTGTTCGATTGGATCATTCGTTTCAGATTCGGTTGCGACCAATTCTGTATGGATTTTTTGTTGCACTTCGGGATGGTTTCCTAAAAGGTGCAACGTAAAAGTTAGCGCATTTGCTGTGGTTTCATGCCCTGCAATGAATAGGATTTTGATCTCGTCGATGAGTTGCTGCATGGACATAGATTCACCGGTATCTTCATACCGGGTTTCGAGCAACATGTCGAGCAGGTCATTTTGTTTGGTATTCGATTGGATGCGCTGCTCGACGATTTCCAGGATGATCGCGTCGCTTTCCAATGCCATTTTTTGATGTTTTTTGACTTGTCCGCTCCATTTAAACCACAGTGCTTTATAAGGCACGCGGATTTCCTTGATCAGGAATTCCTGGACTTCGCTGATGACTTGTTTTAGCCGGTTCATTTTTTCTTCGGTAGCCGAAAGGTGAAATAACGATTTTGCGACTACATTGAATGCCAGTCGGTTCATGACCGGAAATAAAGCAATCGTTTGGTCTTCCGGAAGGTTTTTTAATTCGGCAACAATCGTTTGCTGCATATTCTGAACGAGCTGGTTCATTTGCTGTTTGTGGAAAGCAGGCTGGATCAGTCGGCGTTGCCTGAGCCAAAAATCACCATTGACGGTCAGCAAGCCGTGGCCCAAATATTTAGAGATGAACTTGGTTTGCAGTTCCGACTTCTGGTAATTTTTTTGATGTTTTTGAAGCAAGTGTTGTGCAACTTCATTGTCCCTCGAAAGAATGACGTGTTTTGTTTTGCCTATCTTCAGTGAAAACGTATCTCCAAATGCGTCAAAATATTTTCTATGGAATGGGATCGGATTTTTGCGGATGCTTTCTGCGTTTAACAAAAAACGAACTATCGAAAGTTGTTTTGGATAATTGTAGTCCGTTTTTTGTGGCATAATTGCTTGTTTAAAAAAGTCCGCCCTGGATGTTGGTTTTGATTTTGCCTAAATGTTTGTATGCTTTTTCAGTCACTTCACGGCCACGAGGTGTTCTCATGATAAAGCCTTCCTGGATTAAAAATGGTTCATAAACTTCTTCGATGGTTTCGCTGCTTTCGGATACAGCTGTGGCCAATGTAGATAAGCCGACTGGGCCGCCTTTGAATTTGTCGATGATGACGGTGAGGATTTTGTTGTCCATTTCGTCGAGTCCGTGCGCATCAACGTTTAATGCTTTGAGCGAATATTTGGCGATTTCGATGTCGATTTTTCCGTTGCCTTTGATTTGGGCGAAATCGCGAACGCGGCGCAATAAGGCATTTGCGATACGCGGTGTGCCACGGCTTCTTCCGGCAATTTCGATTGCGGCTTCCATCGTAATGGGCATTTTGATGATTGCGGAACTTCGTTGGACGATGGTTGTTAGCAGTTCAGTATTGTAATATTGCAATCTCGATGAAATTCCGAAACGCGCGCGCATAGGGGCGGTTAATAATCCTGAACGTGTTGTGGCACCGACTAATGTAAACGGGTTTAAATTGATCTGGACGGTTCTTGCATTTGGCCCTGATTCGATCATAATGTCGATCTTGAAATCTTCCATCGCCGAGTATAAATATTCTTCCACGATCGGGCTTAAACGGTGAATTTCATCAATGAAAAGCACGTCGCGTTCTTCGAGGTTTGTGAGCAATCCGGCAAGATCTCCGGGTTTGTCCAATACCGGCCCGGAGGTGATTTTGATCCCAACACCGAGCTCGTTCGCCAGAATGTTTGCAAGCGTTGTTTTTCCTAATCCCGGCGGCCCGTGAAAAAGCGCATGATCGAGTGCTTCATTACGCATATTGGCTGCTTCTACGAACACTTTGAGGTTTTCGAGAATTTGGTCCTGGCCGGCGAAATCATCAAAAGACAGCGGCCTGAGTTTTTTCTCGAGGTCGAGTTCTTCTGAATTGTAGTGGTTGTTCGTTGGATCTAAATTTTCATTCATGGGGCAAAGATAGCCAAATTGATGGTTTGGGTGTGAATTACATTTGGTAGCCTTCGGATAAAAGCGAATGCCATTCGGCGTGGTTGTCGATATAATGCGCGACGAAAGAACACAATGGCATGACGGTTAAATTTTGCGTTTTGATGTGTTGTAATGTTTGACGAACGAGTTCTGAAGCGATGCCGTGGCCTTCAAATTCGGAAGGCACTTCTGTATGTGTCAGGTAAATTTTCATTCCTTCAATGGCATATTCGATTAGTGCAGTTTTTCCGTTGATGTCGAATTCGAATTGATTTTCGGCTTCGTTGATTTCGAGTTTACAATCTTTGATGTTGATTTCCATTAGCCGATGTTATAACCTTTTGCAAGGAGTGATTTCCATTCGGGATGGCGTTTGAGATAAGCGGCGACGAACGGGCACAAGGGTGCTAAAGTATAATTGTGGTCTTTGATGTAATGGAGCGTTTTTTCTACAATGTTCTTTCCAACGCCTTTGCCTTCGAGTGATTTAGGCACTTCCGTATGCGTAAGGAACATAATATTTTCATTATTTAAAATATATTCGACAAAAGCAATGTGGCCATCGACGTGCAGTTCAAATCTCTTTTTGTCTTCGTTAAGGATGAGTTCGTTTTCCATTTTATTGTTTTTGAGCATTTATATAAGTTGTAAGTGCGCCTGATGGGCATTTAAAAACCTGATCGATGATGTTTTGTGTGGATGCGGCTTCAGGCTTGATCCACGGTTTATCTTTGGGCTGGAATACTTTGGGCAATCCTCGGGCACAGTTAGCTGCGTGAATGCACAATTGCGGTTTCCATACGATGGTGACTTCGCCATTGGTATATTCTTTTATGGTTTCAATGATTGAATATTTTTAAGGATGACTTTATAAAAGTATGCATTTATCATCCAATAAAAAAGCCCTCCGAAGTGGAAGGCTTTATATATTTGAAATTTAGTGGTGCAATTGTTCTTCACCTTCTTTCATCGGGATGTGCTGAGGAACGAAATCTTCGTCATGTCCCGGTTTGCTGTAATCGTACGGCCATCTGTGTACTTCCGGGATTTCTCCAGGCCAGTTTCCGTGGATGTGTTCGATTGGTGCAGTCCATTCCAAAGTATTGGATTTCCATGGATTTTGAACGGTGCGTTTTCCGTAGAAAATACTGCTGAAGAAGTTATAAAGGAATACCAATTGGAACGCACCACCAATTAAGGCGAAAGTCGTAATCAGTACGTTTACATTCTGCAAATCGTCGAATAATGGGAAGTTGGTGTTTGTGTAGTAACGTCTTGGCAAACCGGCCAATCCGATAAAGTGCATCGGGAAGAAAACACCATAAGCACAAACTGCCGTTACCCAGAAGTGTACGTATCCTAAGTTTTTGTTTAACATTCTTCCGAACATTTTCGGGAACCAGTGGTAGATTCCGGCAAACATTCCGTAAAGGGCAGAAATACCCATTACGAGGTGAAAGTGTGCCACTACAAAATACGTATCGTGAACGTTAATATCAAGTGTACTGTCTCCAAGAATAATCCCTGTTAAACCACCTGTGATGAATGTTGATACCAATCCGATAGAAAATAACATCGCAGGATTTAACTGCAGGTTTCCTTTCCATAAAGTTGTGATGTAGTTGAACGCTTTTACTGCCGATGGGATCGCAATCAATAAAGTCGTGAATGTAAATACCGATCCAAGGAATGGATTCATTCCCGAAAGGAACATGTGGTGGCCCCAAACAATCGTAGATAGGAATGCAATCGCCAGGATCGACATGATCATCGCACGGTATCCGAAGATTGGCTTGCGGGAGTTTGTTGCGATTACTTCAGATGTGATTCCCAAAGCAGGCAACAATACAATGTAAACCTCTGGGTGTCCTAAGAACCAGAACAAGTGTTCGAACAATACCGGTGAACCACCTTGGTAATGCAATACTTCTCCGGCGATGTAAATATCAGAAAGGAAGAATGACGTTCCGAAACTTCTGTCCATGATCAGCAACAAAGCTGCTGATAACAAAACCGGGAACGAAACGATACCGATAATGGCTGTCACGAAAAATGCCCAGATGGTAAGTGGCAATCTCGTCATAGACATTCCTTTTGTTCTCAAGTTGATGACCGTTACAACGTAATTCAAAGATCCCATTAAAGAAGATGCAATGAAAATCGCCATAGAAACCAACCACAAGGTCATACCAGTTCCTGAACCTCCAATGGCTTGCGGCAAGGCGCTCAATGGCGGATAAATCGTCCAGCCTGCAGATGCCGGGCCAGCTTCAACGAATAATGAAGAAACCATGATTACACTTGAAAGAAAAAACAACCAATATGAAATCATATTCATGAATCCTGAAGCCATATCGCGCGCTCCAATCTGAAGCGGAATCAATAAATTACTGAACGTTCCGCTCAAACCTGCTGTCAGTACGAAGAAAACCATGATGGTTCCGTGAATCGTTACCAAAGCGAGGTAAATATCATTGGTCATCACACCGTTTGGTGCAAATTTATCTCCCAATAAGAAATTAAAAATCTTAAAAGATTCTTCAGGCCATGCCAACTGCATTCTGAAAAGCATCGACATTCCGACACCGATAACGCCCATGATAATACCTGTGATCAAGTATTGCTTGGCAATCATCTTGTGATCGATACTGAATATATATTTAGTTATAAAAGTATCTTTATGATGGTGTTCGTGGTCGTGATCGTGTGAATGGTCGTGATCGTGTCCGTGATCGTGAGCTACTGCTGACATATTGTTTACTTTAAATTTTCTTAATTTTTATTTTACCGCTACTGCTTTTGTTGGTGCAGGTTTTGCTGCCGCCGGAGCTGAAACTTTTGCAGTTTTTGCCGTATCCATCGGTTTTGCAGCAGTATCTTTAGAAGCTGGCGCGCCTTCAGCCGGAGCCGGAGCTGCATTTGCCGTTTTGACTTCTTCGATCAATGTTGGTTTTTCAGCCAGCCATTTTTTGAAATCTTCCGGAGTATCAACTACAATTTTCATTTGCATGTTGTAATGCGAAGCACCACAGATCTTGTTACAAAGCAATAAATAATCAAAGGTGTAAGGGTCTAATGCGGTTTCACCTTTTGCAACCAATTCGGCACTTTTTTTAGCACGAAGCTCGTTTATTTTCGCCACTTTTTCCTGCATGAAATCCATTTCGCGCATTTCGGCAGTGGTATAAATCGGTTCGAAAGCAAATTGGGTCACCATTCCCGGGACACAGTTCATCTGGGCGCGAAAGTGCGGCATGTAAGCAGAGTGCAATACATCTTGAGAACGCATTTTGAAAAGGATTTTTCTTCCTTTCGGTAAGTGCAGTTCAGAAACTACTTTATCATCCTGAGCGTTCGGATCGGCTAAATCAACACCTAAAGTGTTAACACCTTCAATGTATCTTACATTGGCTTTTCCTAAAACATCGTCTTCACCAGAATATCTTGCAGTCCATTTGAATTGTTGTGCGTACAATTCGACCACCATCACATCTTCTTCTTTTTCATTGACAAACATGATGTTAGTCCAGGCATACAATCCGTAAAGGATCAAACCGGCCAAAACAACTGCAGGGATTACGCTCCATACAAACTCCAATTTATCATTATCTGCAAAATACAATGCTTTCTGGTCTTTTTTACCTCTGTATTTGAATGCAAAATAGTGCAACAAAACCTGTGTAATGGCCTGAACGGTGAAGATCAGCACCCAGGTAATATTCATCAAATTGTCCACTTGCGCACCGTGAGCCGAAGCCGGTGTTCCAAGAATCAAATGGCTCCATTTAAACAAACCGAAGATGGTGAATACATAAATGAAGGTCAAAAAGCCAAACATCAAATATCCCTGAACATAATTATCATTATCATTAGCCACTTGTGAATTATCCGCATTGGCGCCCACCTGAGTCAGATCAAAAATCTTCGTCAATTGCCACAATGCAACGGATAATAAAACTAAAACTATAATTACCAACAAACTTGTCATCTGTTTTTACTTTAAATATTAATAATGAAAATGTTTACTTTCTTCGATGAAAGGATTTCTTTTTGGCAACAACGGCACTTTGGTCAATGCTGTGAATACGACTAAGATAAACAATCCAAGGAAAAACAATACAGAACTGATTTCAGAAATTCCGATGAACCATTGGTCGCCTACAGATGACGGCATGATCATGTTGAAGAAATCAATATAGTGTCCGAATAAAATTACCGTTCCGGCCATTACCAATACCCAGGTGATTCTTTTGAAATCGGTATTGACAAGGATTAAGATCGGGAACACGAAGTTCATGACAACAGCTCCGAAGAACGGAAGGTTGTAGTGTTCGATTCGAGTAATGAAATAGGTTACTTCTTCAGGAATGTTTGCATACCAGATCAACATGAATTGCGAGAACCATAAGTATGTCCAGAAGACGCTGAAACCGAACATGAATTTCGCTAAATCGTGAATGTGGCTTGTATTGACGTGCTCTAAATATCCTTTTGATTTCAAATATAAAGTTACCAGACAGATTGTAGTCACTGCGCTTACGAAGAAGCTCATGAATACGTACCATCCGAACAACGTACTGAACCAGTGTGGGTCGATTGACATGATCCAGTCCCATGACATAATTGACTCGGTTACGATAAAGAATACTAAAAATACCGCTGATAATTTGAAGTTCTTTTTGTAATACAGATCGTCATTTGCTTCGTCTTGTGCCAAACAGTTTTTTCTTGAATAATAACGGTATAAGTTCCATCCGATAAGGAAAACCGCAGCACGGATGATCCAGAATGGGAAATTCAAATAGCCTGATTTATTTCTGATCAATTCGTCTTCAGCAACGACTTTCGGATCCAACCAAATGAACAAATGGTTAAAGTGAAGTCCGCAAAGAATTAAGAAGATAAAAAAGATTACCGAACCCACAGGCAAATAAGCTGTAATTCCTTGCATCACGCGGAACAATACTGGTGACCAACCTGCCTGAGCCACCTGTTGGATGGCATAAAAAGCCAATACGCCAAGTGAAATAAACATGAAGAAAATACAAGCTACGTATAAAGCAGCCCATGGTTTGTTTTGCAACTGGTGCAATACATGCTCCAAGTGTGCCTGATGTTCTGCGTGCTCATCATGAACTTCCGCTTTGTGCGCTTTGTGAGCAACTGCCGGCGCTTCGTGGCTTTCTGCAGCTGGTGCAACCGCAACTGAAAGCGTATCAACATGCATGGTATCCAGGTCTTTTTCTTTTGCGTTTACAGCAACTGCAGCTGGTGTCGCTTCGTGCGTAGCTTTAGCTGGTGCCGCTTCGGCTTCGTGCGCAGGCGCTGCTTCATGTCCTTCTGCCGCAGCTGCATGGTGTTCCCCGTGTGCGCTGGCTGCAAGGATTTTTTCAACTTCCTGAATATCTTTTGGTGCAGTTAAAAAACCATATCCGATCCCAAGGATACCGACGATCATCAGGATAAAGGAGAATGTTTTTAATTTACTTGAAAATGTGTACATAGCTAATTACGATCAGTTTGTTCTACAATTGTTATTCTCCTTTGAGTTTAATGACATAAGCCGCAACCAACCAACGTTCGTGCGAACTCAATTGATTCGCGTGAGAACCCATGGCGTTTAATCCGTAAGTCTCCACGTGAAAAACACTTCCTTCAGTAATTACCCTGTCTTTATAACTTGGAACGCCAAGGAATTTTTCTTGTTTTACGAGTTTTCCTTTTCCGTCACCGGCAGTTCCGTGGCAAATCGCACAGTAAATTTCGAAAAGCCCTTTTGCTTTTTCCATATCTGCATCGGATAAAGTTCCGATTGGTGATTTGGAATTGGCTTTAGCGGCATCATAACCTGCTGTCGTATTTGGATAATCATAAACTTCGAAACCTCTGTTTATAGATCCAGGTGCAGGAAGTTGTCCTTCTTTACCGTTTTTGAAAGCATTTGATTCAGAATAAGTTTCATAACTCACCGCTTCATACATATTTGGCATGTACTGGTAGTTCGGCTTCTTGTCGTTGTGACACGAAGAACCCAACACCGTAATGGCTGCTAAAAGTGCTATTTTATATACCCTTTTCATATCTGTGTTAATGCTTTTCAATTACTTTAACTTCCACTGCTCCGGTGTTTTGGAAAAACGACACCATGTCTTCTTCATTTCCGCTTACGGCCACTTCCATCAGGAAATGATCGTCAGTGGTTCTCACATCCGGATTTTCTGCTTGTTTGAACGGCCACAATTTACTTCTCATGTAAAAAGTAACGACCATTAAGTGGGCAGCAAAAAATACCGTCATTTCAAACATGACCGGTACGAAAGCCGGCATATTCTGGATGTAGCTGAAACTTGGCTTTCCGCCGATATCCTGCGGCCAGTCTTGAATCATGATATAATCCATCATCGTAGTGGCAACTGTCAATCCGAGACAGCCATAGATGAACGCACAAATCGCTAATCTCGTTGGAGCAATACCCATCGCTTTGTCCAATCCGTGAACCGGGAAAGGCGTGAATACTTCTTCAATATGATGGTGCGCAATACGCGTTTTTCTAACGGCATCCATCAAGACATCATCGTCATTATAAATGGCGTGTATTACTTTATTAGTGCTCATGATGTGAATGTTTATTTTCTTCTCTTAATTTTTTATAGTTGTCTCCGGATGATTTCAGGATTGTTTTTACCTCTGCCTGAGCAATCACAGGGAATGTACGTGCATACAACAGGAATAATACAAAGAAGAAACCGATTGTTCCGATAAAGATTCCGATATCAACGAAAGTTGGCGAAAACATCGTCCATGAAGACGGCAGGTAATCACGGTGCAATGAGGTCACGATGATCACGAAACGCTCAAACCACATCCCGATGTTTACCACAATCGAAATAATGAAAGAGAACATGATGCTCGTTCTTAATTTTTTGAACCACATGAATTGCGGAGAGAATACGTTGCAAGTCATCATCGACCAGTATGCCCACCAGTACGGTCCGGTTGCCCTGTTTAAGAACGCATACTGCTCATACTCTACTCCTGAATACCAGGCCACGAACAACTCTGTAATATAAGCAACCCCAACGATCGAACCTGTAATCATGATTACAATATTCATCAATTCGATATGTTGGATGGTAATGTAAGCTTCCAGATTTGACACTTTTCTCATAATGATCAAAAGTGTGTTTACCATTGCGAATCCTGAGAATACCGCACCTGCAACGAAATAAGGCGGGAAGATGGTCGTATGCCATCCCGGGATTACCGAGGTAGCAAAGTCAAAGGATACAATCGTGTGTACAGAAAGTACAAGTGGCGTTGCCAATCCGGCAAGTACCAGGGAAACTTCTTCGAAACGCTGCCAGTCTTTGGCACGTCCGCTCCATCCGAAGCTTAAAATTGAATACACTCTTTTTGTAAAAGGCGTTACCGCTCTGTCTCTCAACATTGCGAAATCAGGAAGCAAACCAGTCCACCAAAATACCAATGAAACTGAAAGATACGTCGAGATCGCGAATACGTCCCAAAGAAGCGGTGAGTTGAAGTTGACCCAAAGCGAACCGAATTGGTTCGGGATTGGCAAAACCCAATACGCCAACCATGGACGACCCATGTGGATGATCGGGAACAAACCTGCCTGGATCACTGAGAAAATCGTCATCGCTTCCGCAGATCTATTGATCGCCATTCTCCATCGTTGACGGAACAATAACAATACGGCTGAAATCAATGTTCCGGCGTGACCGATACCTACCCACCAAACGAAGTTGGTAATATCCCAGGCCCAGCCTACCGTTTTATTTAATCCCCAAGTTCCGATACCTGTAGATACGGTGTAAATAATGCAACCTAATCCCCAAAGGAATGCGATTAATGCGATTGAAAATACAGTCCACCATTGTTTGTTGGCTCTGCCTTCAACAGGCGCAGCGACATCTACTGTTACATCGTGATAAGTTTTATCACCAATAACTAAAGGTTTTCTAATGGGTGCTTCGTAGTGAGACGACATAATCCTTTATCTTGTTTATTAATTTTATTTTTATACTAGGTATTTCTGACTTTTACGTGATAGATAACGTTTGGTTTTGTTCCGACATGCTCCAACAAGTGGTACATTCTGTCGTCTTCGAGCAATTCAGCGACTTTGCTTTCTTTGTCGTTCACATCTCCAAAAATCATAGCGCCCGATGAACAAGCAGCCGAACAAGCCGTCTGGAATTCACCGTCTTTGATCACCCTGCCTTCGCGTTTCGCAGTCAAAATAGTCAACTGTGTCATTTGGATACACATCGAACATTTTTCCATTACCCCACGGGAACGAACGTTTACGTCTGGATTCAAGACCATACGGCCTAAATCATCATTCATGTGGTAATCGAATTCGCTGTTTTTGTTGTACAAGAACCAGTTGAAACGGCGTACTTTATACGGACAGTTGTTGGCACAGTATCTGGTTCCGACGCAACGGTTGTAAGCCATTTGGTTTTGCCCCTGGCGTCCGTGCGAAGTTGCCGCAACAGGACAAACCGTTTCACAAGGTGCGTGGTTACAGTGCTGGCACATTACCGGCTGAAAGGCAACCTGTGGATTGTCTGAAGCGTGCTCCATTTGTCCAAATCCGCCAAGCGAACCTTTATCTCCAAACAAACCGTTGAAGTTTTCTTTTTTCTCGTTGTCTTTTGCAAAAGTTTCTTCAGAAGAATAGTAACGGTCAATACGCAACCAGTGCATATCACGGCTTCTTCTGACTTCAGATTTACCTACGACAGGAACGTTGTTTTCAGCGTGGCAAGCGATCACACAAGCACCACAACCGGTACAAGCATTCAGGTCGATTGACAAGTTGAAATGGTGTCCTACCGAACGGTCGAAAGATTCCCACAAATCCACTTTAGTCGCTTCTACCTCTGCGTGGTCTAAAGAAACCATTGGCTGAGGGTTCCACACTTTAGCGTCTTTGGTATTGAAAATCTCCAAAGTCGTTTCTTTGATGATATCGCCACGGCCCATTAACGTTTTCTGACCCTGAACACAAGCAAACTCATGTTCTCCGCCAGCTTTCGTAATCGAAACGGTCTGTACATCATTAAAACCTTTATACAATGCGTAAGCGTTCACACCTACTTTCATTTCTTCTTTAAGCGCTGCTTTGCGTCCATATCCGAAAGACAAACCAACGGTTCCTTTCGCTTGTCCAGGCTGAACGATTACCGGAACATTGTCTAGTTTTACGCCATCAACCACAAGGTTTGCGTAGCTTCCGTTCAATCCGCCATTGGCAACGATTTCATTGGTCATGCCTAATTTGTCGGCATCAAATTTTGAAACGGTTACATAATTGTCCCAAGACACACGTGTAATCGGATCCGGGAATTCCTGCAACCATGGGTTGTTTGCCTGCTGGCCATCGCCAAGACCGACTTTGGTATACAATACCAATTCCAAACCTGTTGATTTTGATCCTGCCAAAGCATTTGCAGCGGCTGAATAATCTGCACTTCCGCCCGCAGCTGGAGCCGAAGCACCTGCATATAAACCATCGTGCAATACTTTATTCCAAGACAAGCCGCCAGTGTATGACGCTGAATTGGCTTTTAAATAATCATAATAAGTTCCGGCATCACCATTCCAAGACATCAAACCTTCCTGAAATTGTTTGGTGTTGAATAATGGACGGATCGTAGGTTGCGTCAATGCGTATGCACCTTTGGTCAGACTTAAGTCATTCCAAGACTCTAAGTAATGAGGCACAGCAGCAGCAACCGTTACCACCGAAGCGGTTTCGTCTTCTTTCAAAGAGAACGCTACTGAAGTTTTTACATTTTTCAATGCCGATTTGAATGCTTCGCCATTTGGTAAAGTATACACCGGATTCACACCGCTCATGATCAAAGTGCCTACTTTTCCTGCCTGAACATCAGCGATCAGTTGGGCAACCTGCTGGTTAGACCCTTTTCTGATTTGTCTTGTCCCTGCAGTCGAGAAAGCCTCGCTTTGTAAAGCCTGATTGATGGCCAAAACCAGCAATTGTGCATTTTTATCTTGAATCCCTGAAACCAAAACCCCTTTAGAACCGGCCGCTTTCAATTGCTGCGCCGCTTTTGTAACATCAGCATCAAATGCTTTGTCAAGGTTTGAGGAAACTGCGGCACCTGTAATGATACCGTATATTTTTACCAATGCCTGTTTCTGATTGAAAACGGTCATTGCAACACGTTTATCAGCAGCAGCACCGGATAAAGTCATATTGGATTCGAACTGGAAGTGGCGTGACATTTTTCCGTTTCTTGGAATTCTGCCCTGAGCATAACCTGTATCGTAGCTTCCGCCCTGCCAATCTCCCAAGAAATCTGCACCAACAGAAACAATTAAAGAAGCTTTTCCGAAATCATAATCTACCAATGCGCGTTCTCCGTAAACTGCTTCGAAAGCATCCAAAGCTTCAGAGGATGAAACTGCATCGTAAACGACGTGTTTTGAACCCGGGTTTTTAGCGATGAATTCGGCGATTAGTTTTTCAGTAGATGGACTCGCAAGTGTGTTTGTTAAAAGTACGATTTGCTTTCCTGACGCTTTTGCGTCGGCGATTCCGGCTTTGATTTTAGCATCAACATCTGACCAGCTTGCAGGTTTTCCGGCAATTTTCGGTTCTTTCAAACGCATGCTGTCGTACATTGACAAAACAGACGCATGAACCCTTGCATTGGCAGCAAACTTAGCACCAGCAATCGTGTTGTTTTCTATTTTAATCGGTCGGCCTTCGCGGGTTTTTACTAAAATATTAGCAAAATCGAATCCGTCAAAAACAGAAGTGGCATAGAAATCAGCAACTCCAGGAATGATTTGCTCCGGCTGGACGACATAAGGTATCGACTTGTGCACAGGACCTTCGCAGGCAGCAAGCGTCGCCGCAGCCGTACTAAATCCAACGTACTTTAAAAAATCACGTCTTGTAGTTGAAGAGTTTGAAAGGGAATCTTTATTTCCTAAAAATTCATCTGTCGGGATTTCTTCAACAAATTCGTTATTTCTAAGCGCCTCAACAATAGAACTATTTTCGTTTAGTTCTTCAACACTTTTCCAGTATTTTTTGTTTGATGACATCGTATATAAATATTAAGCTTCTTAATTATTTTTTGTTAATCGCATTCGGTTAATCGTTGATTCGGCTATTCAGCCAAATCGGCAATCAAACAAATTAGTAGTGGCATTTACCGCATTCCAAGCCTCCCATTTGCGCTGCAGTCAATTTGTCTACACCGTATTTTTTAGAGAGTTCTGCGTGGATTTTTGCGTAGTATTCATTGCCTTCCATTTTCACGTCGGTTTTTCTGTGACAGTCAATACACCAGCCCATAGTTAATGGAAAGAATTGTTTCATCACTTCGAATTCCTGAACCGGACCGTGGCAAGTCTGGCATTCTACACCGGCAACAGAAACGTGTTGCGAGTGGTTGAAGTAAACGAAATCTGGCAGGTTGTGGATGCGCACCCATTTTACAGGCTGTGTTTTTCCAGTGTACTTCTGAGTGGCTTTATCCCAGCCAACAGCGGTGTATAATTTTGCGATTTCCCCGTCGTAGAATGCTTTTGAATGGTCTGGCGTTGCAGTCGTATCAGAAACTTCAGAAATATTTTTGTGGCAGTTCATACAAACATTTAAAGAAGGAATCCCTGCATTTTTAGAAACACGCGCCGCAGAGTGGCAATATTTACAGTTGATTCCGTTGCTTCCCGCGTGGATTCTGTGTGAGTAATGAATAGGCTGGATCGGTTCGTAGTTTTGGTCTACACCAATTTGCATCAGGTAACCGTAAACGAAATATCCGCTGGCAAGCAACAAGAAAATTGACGTTACCAACACCAAAAATTGATTTTGGGCAAATGCTTTCCAGATCGGCGTTCTTTTTTCTTTTGGCGCAACTTCGATTCCGTTGGCTTTTGCTACTTTGGTCAACACGCTGTTTACCATGAACAACATCACCACCAATAATAACATGACAACTGCCAACGCACCAAGAACGACATTGTTCGAAATTTCACTTCCCTCAGAAGCAGCAGTAACTGTTCCCGGAGGCGCAGCACCAACAGCAGGTTCCGCTTTAGGCGTAGAAGTGTAAGCGATAATGTTATCAATATCACCTTCCGACAATTGCGGGAACGCAGTCATTACCGACTTGTTGTTTTCTGCGAATAATTTTACCGCAGTCGCATCTCCTGATTTGATCACTTCAGAACTGTTGTGAACCCATTTGTAGATCCATGCCATTTCATGCTTTTCTTTTACACCACGCAAAGCCGGCCCTGTTGATTTGGCATCAAGTTTATGACAGGCAGCACAATTGGTATTGAAAAGCTCTTTTCCTTTTACAGGATCACCCGCCCCTGCAGCTGGAGCTGCGGTTGCTGCCGCCGGAGCAGCTGGTGTTGCTGCAGGAGCAGCGGTTTGCGCATTTGAAGTGAAGGAGAAAGTCAGCATTACAGCCAGACTCAAAAGTAAAATCCTTGAAATCGAATTATGGTTACCCACTTTTTTCATATTATAAATGATTATCGACTAAAATTTGCATGGTTTTCCTGATCAAATTGCAACAGAAAAAGGCACACTGTTTTTAAAACTTGCACAAAAATACGACTTATGAACTATTCTTAAAACCTTAAAATAGTCTTAAATATCAATTTATATTAATTCTAAATAATATTTTTGATTTCGTATATTTTATTAAATACTACATTTGTATAAAAATCACCGCCTTATGAAAATTATCGAATCGAAAAGCCTGTTATTTGGAACAATTCTGTACTGTATTATAACAGCAAACGCTCATGCACAGGGCGGCACTACAACCGTTACGCAAGACCAAAAATTTGAACAGTTGCTTGCCGAAAAAAGAAAAATCAACTCGTCAATTACAATAAACGACCGCTATAAAATACAGATTTTCAATGGGGATAGCGAAACTTCAAAAAAGACGCTAACCGATTTTAGAAGGGACTATAAAAGCCTTGATGGGACGATTGTTTTCAGTACGCCAACATACAAGGTCTGGGTTGGAAATTTCAAGTCGAGAATCGAAGCAGAACGCAACCTTTCGGAATTGAAAAAAAAGTATCCGAATGCGCTGTTGATTAAGCCAAACAAGTAGGAAGTTGCACAATTGCACAATTGCACAATTGCACAGCAAAATTAAAAAATCATACATTCACAAACAAAAAAGCGCCCAGTAAATGGACGCTTTTTTTATATACTATGCTGAAAAAATCAGATACTTAGTTCTTTGCACTCAGCTGCTATTTCAGTTTTTTCTTCACAGCAACTTCCTGGAATGCTTCAATGACATCTCTTTCTTCAATGTCGTTGTAGCCTTTGATCTGGATACCGCAATCATACCCTTTGGAAACTTCTTTCACATCGTCTTTGAAACGTTTCAATGCAGTCAATTCGCCTGTGTGAACGACAACGCCTTCGCGGATGATACGGATTCTTGAATTCCTGAAGATTTTTCCGTCTGTAACCATACAACCTGCGATGGTTCCGATTTTCGATATTTTGAACAATTCCCTGATTTCGGCAGTTCCAGTTACTTCTTCTTTCATTTCTGGCGACAACATGCCTTCCATCGCATCTTTCAAATCATCGATCGCATCATAGATGATCGAGTAGTTTCTGATGTCAATTTCTTCTTTGTCTGCCAATTGCCTGGCGTTTCCAGCAGGACGAACATTAAATCCGATGATGATCGCGTCAGATGCTGATGCCAACATGACATCGGTTTCTGTAATTGCTCCAACTCCTTTGTGGATGATATTGATCTGGATTTCTTCGGTCGATAATTTCGAGAACGAATCAGACAACGCTTCTACAGAACCATCCACGTCACCTTTAAGGATGATGTTGAGTTCTTTAAACTGTCCGAGTGCGATACGACGACCAATTTCGGCAAGTGTAATGTGACGTTGGGTACGAACTGATTGCTCGCGCATCAATTGGGTACGTTTGGCAGCAATGGCTTTAGCTTCTCTTTCGTCTTCAAACACGTTAAATTTGTCACCCGCTGTCGCTGCGCCATCAAGACCCAAAACAGACACCGGCGTTGACGGACCAGCCTCAAGGACTACGTTACCACGCTCATCGTGCATTGCTTTGATCTTGCCATGGTGTTTTCCGGCAAGCATATAATCCCCTATTTTTAATGTTCCGTTTTGGACTAAAATCGTAGAAACGTATCCTTTACCTTTATCTAAAAATGCTTCGACAACCGTTCCTGAAGCCGCTTTGTTTGGATTGGCTTTTAATTCAAGAATTTCTGCTTCAAGCAATACTTTTTCAAGCAATTCCTTAACACCTGTTCCTACTTTGGCAGAAATATCGTGCGACTGGATTTTTCCACCCCAGTCTTCGACCAATAAATTCATTCCGGCCAAACGTTCCTTGATTTTCTCAGGGTTCGCATTCGGCTTATCGACTTTATTGATTGCAAAAATGATCGGCACATTCGCAGCTTGTGCGTGGCTGATCGCCTCTTTTGTTTGTGGCATGATGTCATCATCGGCAGCTACCACGATAATTGCGATATCGGTAACCTGCGCACCACGTGCACGCATCGCGGTAAACGCTTCGTGACCTGGCGTATCGAGGAATGCGATTTTTTGACCGTTATCCAATGTTACCCCGTAAGCACCAATGTGCTGCGTGATTCCACCTGATTCTCCGGCGATTACATTTTCCTTACGGATGTAATCCAAAAGCGATGTTTTACCGTGATCGACGTGGCCCATTACGGTTACGATCGGCGCTCTTGTTACTAAATCTTCTGCTTTATCTTCTTCAACCTGGATGTTGTCTTCAAGATCGGTGGTGATGAATTCTACATCATATCCAAACTCATCGGCAACAATCGTTAAGGTTTCTGCATCCAAACGCTGGTTCATGGTAACCATGATTCCAAGCGACATACAGGTTCCGATGACTTTCGTAATCGGCACATCCATCATGATCGCAATTTCACCAACGGTAACAAACTCGGTTACTTTGATGGTTTTACTGCCTTCTTCCAATGATCTTTGCTCGTCATCAGATTTCTGGCGGTGCGTATCCCTTTTATCTCTTCTGTATTTCGCAGCTTTTGATTTTCCGCCTTTACCCTGAAGTTTTTCAAGGGTTTCACGGATTTGGTTTTTCACTTCTTCTTCCGTTGGCTCTACTTTAGCAACGATCGGCCTGTTTCCTTTTACGAAACCAGGACGCGCGCTTCTGTTTGCAGCATTTCCACCGGCATTTGGCGTGATTTTATTCGGATTGTGCGCTCCCGGAACGCCCGGCGGCCTTGTGGTTTCGCCCGGTTTCGAAGGAATTCTTTTCCGTTTGTTTTTATTCGCATTATTATTTGCACCCGCAGCAGGATTTGTTCCCGGTTTGTTAGGTGTAATTTTCGGCTCTTCTTTTTTCTTTTTCGGTTTGTTGAATTGCGACAAATCAATCGTTTGTCCGGTTAAGGTGGCACCGGATAATTTTTGATATTGTGTCGTGATCGCTTCTTCAACAGGAGCCGATGCATCTGGCGCTTTTACTTCAGGCGCTTTTACCTGAGGTGCTGCTTCAACCGCTTTAGCTGCGCTCGATTCGGCTACGCCTCGGGTTGGCGCTTCTGTTTTTTCTGCAACCGGAGCTTCGGTTTTTGGCGCTTCAGCAGCTACTGGTGCAGTCGCTGGTTCCGCTTTTGCAACTGGTGCAGCCGGAGCTTCCGCTGGTTTTGGTGTTGGCGCAGCAGCCGGTTTTTGTGGATTCAAATCAATCGTACCCACCTGTTTCGGGCCTGTAACCACCGCTTTCGCTTTGATTACTTCCTGTTGCTGGCGTTGGCGTTCTTCGTCCTGTTTGCGTTTGTCCTCGATCTCTTTTTCCCTTTCGATACGCAAAGCTTCTTTTTCTTTTCTCTTCTCTTCGCTGACTTCTTTCGAAGCCTCTTTATTGCCCTTATCGCCCGCAAATTGATTTTGCAGGATATTAAATTCCGCATCGGAAATCTTGGCGTTCGGATTTGCATCAATAGCAATTCCCTTATCTTTAAGATAATCGACAGCCCTTTCCAAAGAAATATTTAATTCCCTTAAAACCTTGTTTATTCTTATTACTCTCTCTTCAGACATAAAATCTTTTTATTATTACCTTTTTTTGTTGTGTTGTGTATGTAGTTGTAGTTAAGACTTTTAGCTATTAAATTCTTCTTTTAATATTTTCATGACATCGAGGATCGTTTCTTCTTCAAGATCAGTTCTTCTTACGAGGTCATCGACATCTTGTTTCAGGATGCTTCTTGCGGTATCGAGTCCGATTTTAGCGAATTCTTCAATTACCCAGGCTTCGATCTCATCTGAAAACTCTGTCAATTCAACGTCATCTTCTTCTTCAGCAATGTTTCCTTCACGAATGACATCCAATTCGTAACCCGTTAATAAACCAGCGAGTTTGATGTTGTGCCCGCCGCGTCCGATCGCTTTCGAAACTTCTTCCAGTTTCAGGAAAACTTCTGCTCTTTTAGTTTCTTCATTAATTTTGATGGAAGATACTTTTGCAGGGCTCAATGCTCTCGTAATATACAACTGGATGTTGCTGGTGTAATTGATCACGTCGATGTTTTCGTTTCCGAGTTCACGAACGATTCCATGGATACGCGATCCTTTCATTCCGACGCAGGCACCAACAGGATCGATTCTGTCATCGTAAGAATCTACGGCCACTTTCGCTTTTTCACCTGGAATCCTTACTACGTTTTTGACCATGATCAAACCGTCAAAAACTTCCGGAATTTCCTGTTCGAATAATTTTTCGAGGAATTTCTCAGAGGTACGAGACATGATGATTTGCGGTTTGTTTCCTTTCAATTCCACGCTTTCGATGATGCCGCGAACGTTGTCACCTTTGCGGAAAAAATCCGATGGAATTTGTTTTTCTTTCGGAAGCACAATCTCGTTTCCTTCATCATCGACTAAAATAACCACTCTTGGACGCACGTGGTGTACTTCTGCCGTATAAATATCGCCGATCAGATCCTTAAATTGCTTGTAAAGATTCGTATTGTCATGTTCGTGGATTTTCGAGATCAAATTCTGGCGCAAAGCCAAAATCGCTCTTCTTCCAAGATCGATTAATTTTACTTCTTCAGAAACTTCTTCGCCAATTTCAAAATCGGGTTCGATTTTTCTGGCTTCGGTCAACGTAATTTCCTCATTTTCCAGATCCAGATCGTCATCGGCAACGATCACGCGTCTTCTCCAGATTTCCATATCGCCTTTATCGGGGTTGATGATGATGTCAAAATTGTCATCCGACCCAAATTTTTTCTTCAGTGCATTTCTGAACACATCTTCCAATATCGCCATAAGCGTTACACGATCAATTAACTTGTCGTCTTTGAATTCTGAAAATGAATCGATTAATGCTAAATTTTCCATGCCAACTCTTTAAATTAAAATGTTATTGTAACAATTGCTTCTTTGATTTCTGAAAAAGGGATTTCCTGTGTCTTCTGAACGGTTTCTTTTCCTTTACCAACTTTTTTTGGTTCTCTTGCTTCCCACGACAGCGTGATGAATTCATCGGTTACGGCTGTCAGCTCGGCTTCAATGGTGTCGTTTGCGGTTTTTACTTTTAAATTCCGACCGATGTTTTTACGGTACTGGCGGATGTTTTGCAACGGCGCCAATCCGCCTGATGCGACTTCAAGTGAAAAATCCTGTTCTTCACGGTCTAAATTGTGCTCGATCGCCCTGCTGATGTCAATGCAGTCTTGCAAAGTCACGCCCAGATCGCCATCTAAAGTTACAATAATTTTGAAACCGTCGGTAATCGTGAGATCGATCAAAAAAACATTTGGTTTTTCTGCCAATCCCGCATCAAGTAAGTCCTGAACTTTTTCTCTAAATGTCATATGCTTATAAAAAGAGGGGACGCCTGTCCCCTCATTATTCAGTTTTTAATAAATAACGGTGCAAATATAATGATTTTTTTATAAATCAAAAAATCAGGCAAATGTAAAATTATTTCTTATCTTTATTGTATCAACAATATTGAAGTTTTTTACACAATTTCTTACAAACATTTACACCATGAAAAGAATTTTAGTCCCAACCGATTTTTCCCCACACGCAGAATACGCCCTTAAAGTCGCTGCACAGATCGCAAAGGAAAACAACAGCGAAATTATTTTACTGCACATGCTGGAATTGCCCCATCAGGGAAGTGACGCACTTGGAGCCGGAAGCGACATTCCTGAAATCATGTTCTTTAAAAACAAAGCCATCAGCAATCTTGAAGATTTGATGGACGTTGATTACCTCGAAGGCATTCCCGTTTCAGAAATCGTTCAGTTTGAAAAAGCTTTTGAAGGCATTCTGGCGGTGAGTAAGAAAAACGACATCGACTTTATCGTTATGGGTTCGCATGGCGCAAGTGGTTTCCAGGAAATGTTCATTGGTTCGAATACTGAAAAAGTCGTTCGCTTTTCAGATGTTCCCGTACTTGTGATTAAAAACGAAACTGAAGTGTTTAAAGCGTCGAATTTCGTATTTGCTTCTGATTTTTCAAACGAGATCAAAAAACCTTTTAAACAACTGACCGAATTTGCCCGCGCTTTCAACGCGCAATTGCATCTGGTCATGATCAATACACCGAATACTTTTAAACCAACACACCTTGCCGAGAAAATCATGAGCGATTTTATCCGCGAATTCGATTATCCAAACCACTCGCTTCATAT
Organism: Flavobacterium noncentrifugens; assembly: GCF_900100375.1. Lineage (GTDB taxonomy): Bacteria > Bacteroidota > Bacteroidia > Flavobacteriales > Flavobacteriaceae > Flavobacterium > Flavobacterium noncentrifugens. The sequence goes on from NZ_FNEZ01000001.1 coordinate 359,620, forward strand.
TTATAATGATGTGAACGTTGAAAAAGGCGTACTCAATTTTTCAAACAGCGTCAATGCCGATCTGATCGGATTGTGCACGCACGGAAGAACTGGTTTTGCCCATTTTTTCAACGGAAGCATCAGCGAAGATCTTGTAAATCACGCAGTAAGGCCTGTAATCACTTTCAAAATATAATTCTAGAATCCATCCAAATAAAAAAACTCCTCAGTTTCCTGAGGAGTTTTTTGTTGGCCCACAAGGACTCGAACCTTGAACGACTGCACCAAAAACAGTAGTGTTACCATTACACCATGGGCCAATTCCATTGCTGTTAAGCGAGGGCAAATTTAATACAAATTTTATTTTTCACAAACATTTCCTGCTTTTTTATAAAAAAATTTTTGGTGTAACATTTTTAAAATTTTTAAAGTCTTTAAAATCTGCTATTAGGAAAGGAATACTGGGATCTTAAGTTTTAGAAATTTTTGTTAATATCCGTTTCTTTGGGCAAAAAATAGTTTCTTTGTATCGCAAAATATTATGACACTCGTATGACGACATTTAATTTCAGTAAATGGAATACAATTACAGGCTGGTTTGCCTTCGCGATCGCCTTACTAACTTATACTTTAACCGTAGAACCAACAATGAGTTTCTGGGATTGCGGCGAATACATCGCAACTGCAGCCAAGCTTGAAGTAGGCCATCCGCCTGGAGCGCCATTATTCCAGATGATCGGGGCGTTCTTCGCTATGTTTGCGACGGATAAAACACATGTAGCTTTGATGGTCAACATGATGTCGGTGTTTTCAAGCGCCTTTACTATTTTGTTCCTATTCTGGTCTTCTACGATAATCCTGAAAAAAATAATTGCACGGGTTTCAGAACTCAACACCAGCAATTCAATCGTCATTTTAGGAGGTTCATTTGTAGGCGCTTTGGCTTACACTTTTTCTGATAGTTTCTGGTTCAATGCCGTCGAGGCCGAAGTATATGCGATGGCGACTTTACTCATTGCGCTGTTATTCTGGCTCGGATTGCGTTGGGAACAAGACATGAATACACCACGCGGCAACAAATGGCTTTTAATTATTTCACTGGTCGTCGGGCTTTCTTTCGGAGTTCACTTTATGGCGTTGCTTACGATCCCGGCAATCGGATTGTTGTATTATTTTAAAAATTACCAAACCGTTACGATTAAGAATTTCATTATTGCGAATGTAGCATCTGTATCGGTTTTCCTTGTTATTTACAAATGGCTGCTTCCATGGACTATGGGATTCTTCGGAAAAACTGAGATCTTCATGGTCAACAACCTCGGAATGCCATTCAATTCCGGAACGATTTTCGTTGCTTTGGTGTTAATCGCATTGTTTTATTTTGGGATCAAATACACCCATCAAAAAGGAAAAGTTTTCTATAACACGATCATTTTATGCACCTTATTTATATTAATTGGATTTTCTACCTGGATGATGCTGCCCATTCGCGCCAATGCCAATACGGTCATCAATGAAAACAAACCATCAGATGCCGCAGAGGTTTTAGCCTATTACAACCGAGAACAATACGGTGTGAATCCCTTGTTTTACGGCCCGCAATTTTCGGATATGTTCGTTGGCGTGGATGAAGAAAATCCTTATTCTGATAAAGCGCCGAATTACGAGCGTGATTACAAAACCAACAAATATGTAATTACCAACAATTATAAAAACGCCGAACAAAACAGCAGCGATTCCCAAAAAGCATTTCTGCCAAGAATGTGGAGCACCGATCATGCTGAAAATTACATGAATTTTACGCATCCGCTGAAATTTAAGATTAAACCCGAATATTCTGAAGAAAAAGAACTCGTTGATATTATTGCTGAATTCAGGAAAGCATACGCTTCACACGACATTGACAACGCCGGTTATGTGACGTTCCTGAAAAGTTATGGCGATTATCTAAATATTGAAAAGCCTACCACTTTTGACAATTTAGGCTTTATGGTCGAATACCAATTTGGCTATATGTACTGGAGGTATTTAATGTGGAATTTCACCGGAAGGCAAAACGACATTCAGGGAAAATATGACAACCTCGACGGAAACTGGCTTAGCGGCATCAATTTTATCGATGAAATGCATTTGGGTTCGCAGGAAAATCTTCCTTACGATGTCTTGCACAACAAAGGACGAAATATGTATTTTTTCCTGCCATTCATTCTCGGGATCATCGGATTGCTTTACCACGCAAACAAAGACCTTAAAAGTTTTTATGTGCTTTTGGCGTTGTTTTTATTTACAGGACTGGCATTAAAAATTTACCTGAATGAGCGTCCGTTTGAGCCAAGAGAACGCGATTATGCCTTGGTAGGATCATTCTACGTTTTCGCGATCTGGATCGGATTTGGAGTGTACGCGATCTACGATAAATTTAAAAATTACCTGCAACCAAAATTGGCCGGCCCGATTGTCATTGCAGCCGCTTTGCTCGCAGCACCGGTTTTAATGGCTTCTCAAAATTGGGACGACCATGACCGTTCGAACAGATATACATCAATCGCAATGGCAAAGGCTTACCTGAATTCATGTGAGCCCAATGCGATATTATTTACGATCGGAGACAACGATACGTTCCCGCTTTGGTATGCGCAGGAAATCGAACATTACAGAACCGATGTGAAAATCGTTTGTACAAGTTTGTTGATGACCGATTGGTATATTGATCAGATGAAAGCCAAATCGTATGAAGCCGACGGCGTTCCGATTACTTTTACACACGACCAATATGTAGGTGACAAACTCGATTATGCGGTTCACAGCCCGAAAACCGAAAACCGTTGGGACATCAAAAACCTATTGGAATTCATCGGAAGCGACAATCCGCAAACGCTGATCGAAATGGGCAACGGCCAGAAAATCCATTTTTATCCGACGAATAAAATCCGAATTACTATCGACAAAGAAACCATTATCAAAAATAAAGTGGTCAGCCCGCAATATTATGATTCGATCGTTCCGTACATCGACGTCGACATCAAAGGACAGGCAATCTATAAAAACCGCCTCATGATGCTGGACATCGTGAAAAACAACAACTGGAAACGCCCGATGTATTTTACCGGCGGAAGTTTTGGCGATGACGATTACATCTGGATGAAAGATTACCTTCAGCTTGAAGGCATGGTTTACAAACTTATCCCGGTTAAGACTGCAATTCCAAAAGACGGCAGCCCGCTCGACATGGGACAGATCGATTCTGAAAAAATGTACAACATCGTCATGAAATGGGATTGGGGCAATAGCAACAGCCCGAAAATCTACCACGATCCTGAAACGCGCAAAAACAGCATTTCTTACCGTACAAACCTTGCACGATTGATGGAGCAACTGATCAATGAAGGCAAAAAAGACAAAGCTAAAAAGATCATCGATCTGGCGATGGACAAAATGCCGCTGAAATATTTCGGCTATTATTCACTGCTCGATCCGTTTGCCGGAGGTTATTATGAAATCGGCGAAAAAGAAAAGGCGCGCCATTTGCTTGATGAGTTAATGACGAAATACAAGCAAAATCTTGATTATTACAAAGAATTGCGCCCTTCTGAGCAAAGCGATATCATCATTGACATCATAACCGACATCGAGCGTTACAGAGGCTTGCTGCATGTCATGAAAGACCGCGGCGATATTGAATATTACAACAAAAACAAATCAACATTCAATTCCTACAACAAAATGTTCGAGCGTTTTGGAAGAGACAATGAATAAGATTTGAATTTTAAATATCAAATGTGCCAATTTGGAAACTGATTGGCACATTTTTTTAATTCATTTTCTTGCACCCATTAAGGCATTAAGTTTCATTTTCTTAATGCCTTAATGGTTTAAAATAAAATTTAGTTTTTAGAATCCTTATTTGTCTGCCAATGAAACTCTGGATCAAAACCCACAAAATCATCAAATGGCTGTTTCCAAAATACGTTTGGGAAATTCCAAATGCCGAGAACAAAGTCTACCTGACTTTTGATGACGGCCCGATTCCCGAAGTCACCGAATTCGTTTTATCCGAACTTAAAAAATATAATGCAAAAGCCACTTTTTTCTGCATCGGCGATAACATCAGGAAAAATCCGGGCGTTTTTAAAAAAGTCATTGCGTCGGGAAACGCCATCGGAAACCACACTTTCAACCATTTAAAAGGCTGGGAAACCGAAACGGAAAAGTATATTGAAAATGTAAAATTATGCGAAGTGCAAATGGAGCAGCATCAAATCAAAACAAATTTAGTACGTCCGCCTTATGGAAAGATCAAAAGATCGCAGGCGAAAATCCTGACGAAATCTGGTTACAGAATCATCATGTGGGACATTGTCAGCGCCGATTTTGATTCACATGTCACCCAGGAAGAATGTCTGCAAAACATATTGAAAAATGTAGCATCGGGAAGCATCATCGTTTTTCACGACAGCATCAAAGCATTTCCAAACATGCGGTATGCATTGCCTGAAACGTTGAAATTTCTTTCCGAAAAAGGATTTAAGTGTGAAGTCTTGGCCTAGATTTGTTCCTGCACGAGCCCAATGATCGTATTGGCATCGAGTTCCCCGGATTGCCTCCAGATCATTTGTCCGCCTTTATAGATCATCAGCGTTGGCAAACCTTTGATGCGAAGTGCATCGGCCAGTTCCTGATTCTTATCAACATCGATTTTGATCACTTTTGCCTTGTCGCCCAAAGCGGCAGCGACGTCGCGAATGACCGGATGCATCGATACTGAAGATTCGTTCCACTCTGTGTAAAAGTCAATTAACACCGGAACCTGCGCATTTATAAGTTCTCCAAATTTTGACATAAAACCAAAATATTTATTTTCTAAACCTCGCGATTAGAGATATTACGATACAAAAGTAACATTTTTAACGAATTATGCTAATTTTTGCCCTTTTTTTAGTTCGAGAACCGTGATTTCAGGCATGATCCCAACGCGTCCCGGATAAGCATGATAACCAAAACCGCGGTTCACATAGACATATCTTCCAAATTCTTCATATAAGCCAGCCCACTGTTTATAGACGTATTGCGCCAAGCTCCATTTGAAATAGCCCGGAATTTCAATCCCGAACTGCATGCCGTGTGTATGTCCGGCCAGCGTTAAATGGTAATTCGTCGGGTGGTTTTTGACTTCATATTCCCAATGGCTTGGATCATGGCTCATTAAAATCTTGAAATCTTCTTTTTTGAGGTTTTGCGAAGCTTTGTGCAAATCGCCCGCCTGCTTAAAATTTTTGCCCCAGTTTTCTACGCCAACAAGTGCAATCCTGCCGTTTCCTTTTTCGATAAATGCATGTTCGTTCAGCATCAGTTTAAAATCAATTTGCCTGTGCAGATCTTTAATTGCCGCAAAATTATCGTCTTTCGCTTTCGCAGATTTCCAGTCGATGTATTCACCGTAATCGTGGTTTCCTAGAACGGAATATTTGCCGAAATCGTGTTTCCTGATGCGGTTGAACGTTTCGAGCCACGGATGCATTTCAGTCGCATGCGTATTCACGATATCGCCGGTAAACAAAATCATATCCGAATCCTGTTCATTGATCAAATCGATCGCATAGTTGATCTTTTCGGGATTGTCGAAACTTCCGCTGTGCACATCTGAAATCTGGGTGATCTTAAATCCGTCGAAAGCATCAGGAAGATCGGGAAAGTAAACGGTTTGTTTTAAAACCTTGAAATTATAACGTCCGATGGCAATTCCGTAAATCAAAGACAAAAACGGAATAGCTGCCAATCCAAATCCGACCTGGCTAACGAATTTTCTCCGCGTCGGAAAAACGCTCGTATCAATATCTGCATTAATAAAATAATTGATCCCGCCACGAAATAACCTGTAAATATCTTCGCCAAACATGATCAGCATCAATACAATTTTCGGAACATATACCAATAACAGCAAACCCATCGTAAATAAAGTCTGTTTTGTTTGCCCAACCGACCGATCGAATTGCGTGAAAGAATAAACAATGAAAACAAGCAGCAACAAGCTGATAACCTGATAAGAAAGCAGCGCCCAACGAAGTTTGGTTAGGGTGCGAAACGCCTGAAAAGCATAGAACTCGATGAACAACAACACTGCGATAAGCAAAAGCCAACGAACCATTTTTGAGATATTTTTGACAAATTAACAAAGAATCCAATTGCGGGGCGCATTCATTCTGTAAATTTTAACGATTGCCCTAAAAACTAAAAGCCGGCAAATGACATTGCCGGCTTTTTCGTTAACCAAAACTATTAAACTATGATTACAAAAAACCTCTTACCATTCTTTGCAACCGGGAAATACTAATTATTTTTTAGTTTTTGCAGCTTCCGCTTTTACTTCAGCTTTAGCCATTTTTGCGTCTGCCTTAGCTTCAGTTTTTGCAGCTTTAGCGTCGGCTTTCATTTCAGTTTTATGCTTTTTAGCATGTTTTTCAACTTTAGCTGCTGGCGCATCCTGAGCAAACGCCATAGTTGTTGTTAATCCTAAAACCGCTGCGATCATCATTAAATTTTTCATGATATTGATTTTTTATTTGTTATAAATTATTTTGTTTTTGTTTTTGTTTCCACTTTAGTGGTTGTTTTTTTAGCGGTTTCTGTTTTTGCAGGCGCTGCTTTGGTTTCGGTTTTCGTTTCCGTTTTTACCACTTCCGTTTTGTGTTTTTTGTTGCTTTTTACAGTTTTTGCAGGCGCTTCCTGAGCGTAAGTCATAGTTGTAGCCAATCCTAAAACCGCAACTAACATCATTAATTTTTTCATGGTTATAATTCTTTATTGATTAATTATAGACCAAAGGTATTCCTGTAAAATGAAGATTAAATGAAGATTTTGTGAAGCACTGAATTTTAACTTTTATTTAAGTTCAGATGGAAACAGCAATTTAAAAGTGGTTCCGGTTTCTGCTTTTGATGTTACCAAGATAATAATGTTGTGAAAGTTTGCTATCGTATGTACGATCGCCAATCCCAATCCTTGTCCGTCCTGATCCGTACTGATCCTGCTAAACCTTTCGAAGATGTGCAGCAGTTGATTTTCATTCATCCCGATTCCCGAATCTGAAATTTCAATGAAATAATTCCGATCTTCAATCCCGTCTAAAATCGCAATGCTTCCGCCGATGTGGTTGTATTTTATCGCATTCACAATTAGATTGTACAATAAGATGTGAATGAGTGTTTGATTGGCCGTAAACTCAAAATCGGTACTTGCCTTATTAAATAAAGTAATATTTTTTTCTTCAAACCGGTCTTCTAAATCGATTATCAAATCCCGGATCACATCGGCAACAGCCACTTTTTCATTTGCTGCATACTGATTGTTCTCGATTTTTGAGATCAGCAGCAAATTGTTGATGATTTTCTTCAGCATGTCAAGCGTGCGAAGGGAAGCTGCAATTTTATCAACGGCGTTGTCATCCAAAGATTCGTTCTGAAGCAGGTTTTCCAACCGGTTTTTAAGCAGCGAAATCGGCGTCATTAATTCATGCGACACGTTTGCGATAAATTGCTTTTCGTTTTTGAATACTTCGCCAATGCGTTTCATCATCTGATTTAAAACGGTATCGAGCTCTTCAAAATCTGCGGTATGCGAAGCCACCGGCGTATAATCGAAGGAATCCGGATCGTTTGCATTGCGGATTTTCGTATTGATGATCTTATAAAACGGCTTCAGCAAATATTCAATGTAAAACGTATCGACAATGAAGGTCAGGATAATCACAACGCCAAAAAGAATGATGATGAAAGCTTTGATAATAAACGTCAGGTCCTTGATTTCATTGAGGCTGCTGCCAATTTCAAGCAGGTATTTCGAATCTTCATACACAAATGCATATTGCAAAATCCGGTATTCATTGGTTTCATCCTCTATGATCCGCGGCTCATTCACAAAAGCCGTTTTCTTCATCACCTGATTTTCGGGAAGCCGCGACAACTGCAAAAAAGAATTGTGCAGCATCGAATAACTCGCATACGTATCGCTCGAATCGTTCCCTACAATATAATCGTTGATTTCTTCCTTATCAAGATGCTGGATGAACTTTTGCTTCTTTTCGAGCAGGCTTTTATTGATGTGTTTGTAGACGACATTCTGGATCAGCATCGGAAGCACAAACCACAAGACGACGATGATCAGCAATCTGGTCAGTGCGTTGAATATGGAAAGCTGGTGCTTGATTTTCATCTTACAGGTTGATTCTGTAGCCAACGTTTCTAACGGTTTCAAACCATTCTAAAGTCGCAAATTTATCTAGTTTTTTGCGAAGGTTTCTCACGTGTACATCGATAAAATTCGAATCGGAATTGATTTCGAGTATGTCACCCCAAATGTGTTCGGTCAATTGCAAACGTGTAATCACACGGTTTTTGTTCAGAGCCAGATACCTAAAAATATCAAATTCTTTCTTCGTCAGCGCAATCGGATTTTCATTAAAGCTCACTTTATAATCCTGCAATTGCAGCTTAAATCCGTGAATATCGAGTACATTCGCAGCAAATCCGTGCATCCTGCGGATGATCGCCTGCAAACGTGCGCCAAGTTCCGTCAGCGCAAAAGGTTTGGTCAGATAATCATCGGCGCCAAGCTGCAAACCGTTAATGCGGTCGTCGAGTTCGCCACGCGCCGTAATAATTACCACCGCAATATCCGATTGTTTTTTCCGGATGCCTTTCAAAACGTCAAATCCGCTGCCATCAGGCAAACCCAGGTCGAGCAGCATCGCATCAAAACTGTTTACCGAAAGCTCCTCAAGCGCAGTTTCGCAATCCTTTGCCCATTTGCACAAATAGCCGTTCTTAGAAAGGTAATCGACGATTTCTTGGGCCAATTCCGGATGGTCTTCAACAATCAGAATATTCATAAAGGTTCGATAAGTGTGACAAAGAAAATAAATTTTTCTGAACGCGCTTCGTAAATGTTAGTTAAACAAAAAAACCGGCGGTTAGGCCGGCTTTCCAGTAATTAACGCTTTTGTTTTGGCTGCTTCCAAGATAATTGGTCATTCATTCAATGCAGTCAAAGCAACAGCATTTATTATTTTGTCAGGTTATTTCTAAGCCAAATGTAGGATTGTAAAATGAAGTTCAAATGAAGAAATGAAATTTTCAGAAATAAAATTTGGGCGTTGCCTTCGGCCAGGCTGTCCGCTGTATCTTGGCTCCATTGCATTTCGCCAAGGATGCCGCTTCCATCCTTAACGCGGATGAAACTTCAAATCAAAATCAATCCAAAATGCAATTTTCGACTACAATTTTTGTTTGGCTTTGCCCCTCAAACTTTGTACATTTGGAGCTTATAATTTTTCAACTCCAACCGTTTATGTCAGCTCAAAAACGCCTTTTCCTGCTCGATGCCTACGCCTTGATTTTTCGTGGATATTATGCTTTTATCAAAAACCCAAGAATCAATTCCAAAGGCATGGACACGTCGGCCATCATGGGTTTCATGAACTCGTTGCTCGATGTCATCAAACGCGAAAAACCCGATCATTTAGCTGTTGCTTTTGACAAGGGCGGAAGTCATGTTCGTACCGAATTGTTTACCGATTACAAAGGAAACCGAAGCGCCACGCCCGAAGCAATCATGATCGCACTGCCTTACATCCACGATATTTTACGCGCGATGCACATCCCAATCATCGAATTTGAAGGCTGTGAAGCCGACGATTTGATCGGAACCATCGCAAAGCAGGCCGAAAAACAGAATTACCAGGTTTTTATGGTCACACCCGATAAGGATTTTGCACAACTGGTTTCAGAGAATATTTTCATGTACAAACCCGCAAGAATGGGCAACGGCATCGAAATCTGGGGCGTTCCCGAAGTTTTGGAGCGGTTCGAAATTGAGCGCCCGGAGCAGGTCATCGATTTCCTAGGCATGATGGGCGACGCGGTAGATAACATTCCGGGATTGCCCGGCGTGGGCGAAGTGACCGCAAAAAAGCTGTTGAAGGAATTCGGATCGATGGAAAATTTATTGGACAACACCCATTTGCTCAAAGGCAAAATGAAGGAAAATATCGAAGCCAATAAAGAACTCGGATTGCTGTCTAAAAAACTTGCTACGATCATTTGCGACTGCGACGTGACGTTCAATGAAGACGATTATGAACTCACCAAACCCGACGCTGAAAAAGTCGAATTGCTGTTTCAGGAACTCGAATTCAGGCGAATGGCCGAACAGTTCAACAGTTTGTTTTATACCGAAAATAAAAGTTATGCCAATGTCGAAAGCCAGGGCCTTGCTCCTACTAAAACGATTGTCAAAAACCAGGACCAGTTTGATCTTTTTGGCGACCATTCAGGCGATACGGCAGAACACATTTCATCCGGACATTATAAAACTTTAGCCAATACCGACCATTTTTACCAAACCATTGAAGGGGATTTTGCAATCAAAATGCTGCTGCGCAATTTACTCAATCAAACATCCGTAAGTTTTGATACTGAAACCACTTCGATCGACCCGCTTTACGCCGAACTTGTTGGTTTGTCATTTTCATGGGAAAGCGGTAAAGGATTTTACATTCCGGTTCCTGAAAACCGTGATGAAGCGCAAGCCATCGTAGACAAATTCCGACCTTTTTTCGACGCGGAACACATTGAAAAAATCGGGCAGAATTTAAAATACGACCTGAAAGTGTTGTTCAATTACGGCATTTCGGTCAAAGGAAAAATGTTCGACACGATGCTTGCACATTACCTCATCAATCCGGACATGCGCCACAACATGGATGTTTTGTCTGAAACTTATTTAAAATATTCTCCAAAACCGATCGAAGACCTCATCGGAAAAAAAGGTAAAGGGCAAAAAACGATGCGCGATATTGCGATTGAAGAAGTCAAGGAATATGCTGCTGAAGATGCCGATGTAACGTTCCAGCTCAAAGAGCATTTCGCCCCGATCTTAGACAAAACCGACACCCGGAAATTATTCGACGAGATCGAAATTCCGCTGATGCCCGTTTTAGCAGATATGGAAACCGAAGGCGTTCGGCTTGATGTTGATTTCCTGAAATCGCTTTCGGGCGAACTCGAAAACGACATCAAATCGCTTGAACATAAAATCTACGAAGCGGCTGGCGAAACGTTCAACATTGCTTCGCCAAAGCAACTCGGCGAGATCTTATTCGACAAATTAAAGATCGGCGGTGCCAAGCAAAAGAAAACCAAAACAGGGCAATATGCGACCGGTGAGGAAATTTTGTCGTATCTGGCGCTTTCGAGTCCGTTTGTGCAGGAAATCCTCGACTGGAGGCAATTGGTGAAATTAAAAAACACTTACGTGGATGCATTGCCGTTGCAGGTTTGCGGAAAAACCGGCCGCGTCCACACCGATTATATGCAGGCCGTTGCAGCAACCGGAAGATTGAGTTCGAACAACCCGAATTTGCAGAATATCCCGATTCGCACCGAACGCGGACGCCAGATCAGGAAAGCATTCATCCCAAGAGATGAAAACCACACTTTATTATCTGCCGATTATTCGCAAATTGAATTAAGAATTATTGCAGCTTTGAGTGGTGAGGAAAACATGATCAATTCGTTTAAAAACGGAGAAGACATTCACAAATCTACCGCGGCAAAAGTGTTTAATGTGGCTTTGGAAGAAGTGACGCGCGAACAAAGAAGCCATGCAAAAACGGTTAATTTCGGAATTATTTACGGGGTTTCGGCTTTCGGACTCAGCAACCAAACATCTTTGACGAGAAGTGAAAGTGCCGATCTGATCAACGCATATTACCAATCGTATCCAAGGCTCAAAGCCTATATCCAGGAACAAATTGAAATTGCGCGCGAAAACGGATTCGTACAAACGATTTCTGGAAGAAGGCGGTATCTAAAAGACATCAATTCGCAAAACGTCATGGTTCGCGGCGGTGCCGAACGAAATGCAGTAAACGCGCCCATTCAGGGAAGTGCAGCCGACATTATTAAAATCGCGATGATCAACATCCATAAAAAACTGACTTCACAAAACTGGAAAAGCAAGATGTTGCTGCAGGTTCATGATGAGCTTGTATTTGATGTGCACAATGACGAACTCGAGAAAATCCAGCCGATGATCAAATTCGAAATGGAAAATGCATTCAAACTTGAAGTACCGCTTGAAGTCGATATGGGCATTGGAAAAGACTGGCTCGAAGCGCATTAATTATTATTATTTCTGCCTAGTAATTTAGTCATTTCGCTTTTTTGTCATTTCGACCTTTGTCATTTCGACGAAGGAGAAGTCACGGTAAATTTAGCTGCCACGAAACCCCGAATTGATCTTCTGTCCAGCCAAATTTTTGGCTAAAACCGTAATTGCCCAAAGCCATCATAATTTTTCCTTTTTCTGAAAGTGCCTCGAATAATTTGTCAAGTTCTGCTTCAGAATCACAATCTACAAACAGTGACATCGACGGTGTAAATGTAAAATTGTGCTTCGCAATGCTGTCGATACACATGAAAGGTTTTCCGTTAAGCGTAAATTTTGCCTGCATAATCGTTCCGGCTTTTCCAGGCCCATTTTCATCATAATAAACCACATTGTCAATTTGGGAAGATTTGAAAATACCAGTATAAAACTGCATTGCTTTTTCAGCAGTTCCTTCAAACATTAAAAAAGTTGTAATTGTCATTTTTGAAAAGTATAATCCAAATTTAATGATTTTCATCTTATAATAAATGGTATCGCATATTTTCATAAATTTGGCTAACAAACTAAAAATCAACAATTAAATTATGAAAAAAATAATGATTTCAATGGCTGCGCTGTTGCTGATGACAGTCGCCTGCAAAAAAAATGAAGAAAAAGCCGCTTATGCCAATGCCGGTTCAACCGACACCACAACAGTAAAATCTGAAGCTGCAGAAGCTGTTGTTCCGATGGATTCTGCTGCGATGGAAAAAGCCTGGATCGCTTATGCAACTCCCGGAGAAGCACACAAAATGCTTGCTATGGATAACGGAAACTGGGATGAAGATCTTACCATGTGGATGAAACCCAACGACCCAAAACCGATGAAAACCAAAATGACCGCATCCAGCAAAATGGTGCTTGGCGGACGTTATCAGGAAATGGTTCACAAAGGAACCATGATGGGCCAGTCTTTCGAAGGGCACGGAACAGTGGCTTACAACAACGCTTCAAAGAAAATAGAATCGACCTGGATCGACAACATGGGAACCGGAATGATGTATATGTCTGGCGCTTACGACGGAACGGCAAAAACGATGGAATTAAAAGGTGAAATGGTCGATCCGATGACCGGAAAAAACAAGCCTTGCCGTGAAACTTTTACCGTCATTGACGACAACACCAGAAAAATAGAAATGTTTGACGTAACCCCTGACGGAAAAGAATACAAATCGATGGAAATCGTGATGACGCGAAAAAAATAATTTTTTTCAAGAAAATCCGCAGCTTCAACTGCGGATTTTTTTTATAATACAAACCTGTAAGTGGCTTTGATCAGGAAAATATTTTCAGGTTTCTGATCTAAAATCTGCGAATCGAGTCCTCGGAATAAATTGGCCTGCGGATTTGCCGAGCCATCGATGCCCTGCGACCAGACTAAAAATATTTCCGAACCCGGAATATATTCCCATCTTAAAACCAGGTTTGATCGGTATTGCACGAAAGAAAAATCAGGGTTTTGGATGTTGTAATCTGCCGATCCATACGCATTTTCATCAACATTATAAACATCAGCCGCCGCATTGAAAGCAATCTGGTTGGGATTGAAAACATTGATTCTGTCTTTATAGGACTTAGCTGTAGGGTTTACAATTTTATTGAATGCATTGTAGCGTCCACGTGAAATAAACGGTTGTCCGTAATATTGAATCGTAAGGTTCGGATTGATGTTATAATCCAGCCGAACCGACATGCTCAACGTGCGCTGGTCGAGATTTGCCGTAATGTACCTCGGATCATTTCCGAATCTGGTTTGCGTAACATATTGCGTTTTGCTTCCGTTTCTGACGTAGTTAGGGCTTAATGAAAATGTAAATGCATTGATGGGCTGATACGTAATTCCGGCATCAACCTCAGTGTAAAATCCTGATTTTTCCCTTTCCTGCGACACATACATTCCGGCATAATACCTGAATTTCTTGCGCGAATCGGAATTGAAATTCGCATACCCGAAAACATCTTCAGAAAACCGGTATCTTGGCCCGCCCTGCAGCATCGAATTGGTGAAACGCCTGGATTTATACTGCAATTGAAAGTTCGTGTTCCAGTTATTCTTGTAATTCCAATTGCTCGTCATCGTGTACTGCATCCGATTGAAATTGCCATCAAAATCATGAAAAGACAACTGCTCCAATCTTGTAAAAATTTTCCGGAATACTTTGAAAGGTTTTAGTGTTTGATAAGTCACCACGCCGTATTGCCGGATTTCATCCGCCTGTCTCAAAAACCCTACATCGTTAAGTTCCAGTTCCGGAGAGCGCCAAAGCAGCAAACCGTAATAACGCCAGTTTCCGACGCTGCCTTTTCCTGCTTCGATTTTCCCGCCGGTTCCAGTAAGAGAAGTCTCGTTTTCATCGACAAAAACATGTTTGGCATCGACGCGTTGGAACAAATGCGTGAGTTTGCGCTGTGTATTTGTAATGGCTTCCTTGCTTCCACCAACGTGGCTTGCGACGACGCTTCCTGTCATGTAATATTTCCTGTCATTCCAGTTGTGCTTGAAATCGATGCCAGCAGAATAGGCTTCTTTGTGCAGGAAATCGAGTTCGTTGCCATGCAGATTCCGGTTTGTTGCCGTAAAAATCCCACCAATATAACTGTTGCGGTTGTTGAAATCCTTCTGCACACGCGACACGAGATAATTCGTTGTTGGCTCGACCATTTCCTTGCGGCGGCTTCCGTTGTTGTCGATTTCGGCGAAAGCCTCGTTGGTCACACTTTCGAGAATCCCAAGCGACCAGCCGTTTTTGGTTTTTCCGCTGAATTTTGCCGCGCCGAGAATCGTTGTATTGTCCGGGACATCAGCAAATTCGACATTTTCCGTTGCCGGATATGCCTGTGGGCTGCGTCCGATGCGTCGCGAATAGAATAAATTATCCTGTCCATCGGCAAATCGGTAATCAAAAATATTTTTATTTTCGACAAAAAACGGGCGTTTTTCTTCGAAGAAAATCTGAAAACCATCGAGTGCAATGGCTGCCGGATCGGCTTCTACCTGCCCGAAATCAGGATTAATGGTTAAGTCTAAAGTCAAGTCGTTTGTAATGCCGACTTTAGCGTCGAGTCCGCCGTTGATTTTAAAATCCTGTCCGTCGCGGAATGGATTTCCAGGTTCTTTTGGATACGTTTTCAGCTGCGTCACTACGAAAGGCTGGATTTCGAGTTGCTTTTGGGGTTCGAGATCGATGAGTCCGCGGAGTTCACCAAATTCACTAACCCAGCCCGGCGCATCTTGTGGCACGCGCTGCCAAACCGAACGTTCTTCGGCACGAAAATACCTGCGCGTAGATTGCAGTCCCCAAATCTGCTCTTTACTGTTGCCGAATTTGAGTTGGCTGAACGGAATTTTGACTTCGGCAGTCCAGCCTTGCTCGTCAATATTGGTTTTCATGTACCAGATCGGATTCCAGCTGCTGTCCCAATTGTTTCCATTATCGGAAATAAATTCGTCGCCTTTGACACCTGAAGCCGAAACCGTAAATGAAAATCCGGTGCGCTTGTCGTTGTAGCTGTCAATATTGAATTCTACCCAATCGCCTTCAAAACCATCGCGGCGCGACAATCTTTTTACGATGCCTTTCGGGTCTTTATCGTAGCATCTGAAAGCAAAATAGAGAAATTTTTTATCGTAAATGATCTTGAATTTGGTTTGCTCTGAAGGCGGCGTATTTTCATCGGGCTGGTTTTCGATGTAATCGCCGGTCCAATCTACAATGTCCCAGCTTTTTTCGTTGATCAATCCGTCAATAACCGGAGATTCTATATCGCCGAGTGCTTTGGTTGTATATACTTTTTTTTCTATAACGGCTTTATCCTGAGCAATGCCGCATTGGCTTCCAAGCAATAACAAAAAAATACAGCCGGCCGTGAAGAATTTCATAAATAAGAGTTTGGATCAATAGACATCATTTATGGGTTTGTGTTACAGTTTTAATCCCTTTTATGTGGATTTAATTCTCTTTTTTTAACAGCTTTAAATCAGCAAATCACATTGTATTTGCCACAAAATCAATATTTTATATTAAAAAAATAAATTAGAGCTAAATTTCTTTTAACATTGCCGCAACCATTCCTTTTAAAAGCCATCCAAAAGACACAACCTTCTAAAACGGCCATTAAAAAACAAATGCAAATTGGAAACTTTAAAAACAATACTTTACTTTTCTGTCTTCAATTATCCGTTGAAAATAGAGGAGATCTGCCATTTTTCAGCGGAGAATGACCGGGAAAAAGTAATGAAAGAACTCGAGTTGCTTTTGGAACAGAAAGTCATCATCCAATCGGATGAATTTTACCTGATCAAAGCCAATCTCGATCAGATCGAAAAAAGAAAAAAAGGAAATAAAATGGCTGTCAGCGCTTTGGTCAAAGCACAGGAAAGGGCACGGTTTATTTCCAAATTCCCATTTGTAGAAGCCGTTGGTGTCTCAGGTTCGTTATCCAAAGGCTATTATGACGACAACAGCGATATTGATTTTTTTGTCATTACGAAGCCAGAAAAAGTCTGGATCTGCAGGACTTTTTTAATGCTTTACAAGAAAATTTTCCTGATGAATTCGCGAAAATATTTCTGCATCAATTATTTTATGTCATCGTGCCAACTCGAACTGGAAGAGAAAAACCGGTTTACGGCGACTGAAATTAAAACGCTGATCCCATTTCAGGGCAAGCAGGTTTTTGAAGAATTTTACCACAAAAACGAATGGGTTCACAATATTTTAGGCGAATTCAAACCCGATTTTAATCAGATACAAAACATCAGCAAACCAAAGCCTGTCAAAGCGCTCGAATATTTATTGGGTTCGCCGCCGGGAAACCTGATTGACGCTTCTTTCAGAAAAATCACCGTATCTTTCTGGAAAATGAAATTCAGCCAAATGCGGACAGAAGATTTTAAAGTGGCGCTAAAATCGACCAAAAACATTTCAAAGCATCATCCGTTGAATTTCCAGAAAAAAGTCATCGGATCGCTGAATGAAAAATACGACGAGATCAGGCGAAACCACAACATCGAATTAACTCCGGAATATGTCTAAAATCCTTTTTTCACATTCTTATTATTACAAACTCGACCCGAAGCAATGGAAAAACAAAACGCCATTTCCGCCTTTGGGTACTTTATATGCGGCTTCATTACTACGCAAAAACGGACATGAAGCACGCCTTTTCGATACGAATTTAACCGACAGTCCGGCTGCTATTTCAGACATGATCGAACTGCACCAGCCCGAATTTCTCGTCATTTACGACGACGGATTTAATTACCTAACCAAAATGTGCCTGACGAACATGCGCGAAGCGTGTTTTGAAATGATTGCGATCGGAAAAAAAGCCGGTTGCAAGATCATCATCTGCAGTTCAGATTCTACAGATCATGCAGCAGAATATCTGGAAAAAGGTGCCGATTTCATCATTCTAGGCGAAGGTGAAATGACGTTGCTGGAATTGGTTGAAACCCTTCAGGAAGATGAAAATACGGCAGCAATTTCGGGAATTGCATACCTGAAAAATGATCGGCTTCAATCAAACCCGAAACGTCCCGTACTCCAAAATCTTGACGAATTGCCGATGCCTGCCTGGGATTTGGTCAACATCAATAAATATAAAAACATCTGGCTTGAAAGCGGCCAGCCATTCACTTTAAATATCGCTACAACGCGCGGCTGCCCTTACAAATGCAACTGGTGCGCGAAACCTATTTACGGCAACCGCTACAATTCGCATTCGCCGGAATATATCGCAAAACACATTGCTTTTTTAAAATCTTCGTATGGCGCAGAACGCTTTTGGATGTGCGATGATATTTTTGGGCTGAAGCCAAATTGGGTTGGGGAATTCAACGACCAACTCAAAAAACGCGACCTCAACATTAAATATTACATACAAAGCCGCGCAGATTTGCTTCTTAAAGAAGACATGATCAATTTGCTCGCAGATTCCGGACTGGAAGAAGTGTGGATTGGTGCCGAAAGCGCTTCGCAGAAAATCCTCGATGCAATGGACAAAGGCACCAAAGTAGAGCAAATTTATGAAGCGACGCGGTTGCTGAAAAGCCAAAACATTCGCGTGGCATTCTTTCTTCAATTCGGGTATTTGAATGAAAATCAGGACGATATTTTAAAAACGATCGGAATGGTGAAGGAACTGATGCCCGACAATATCGGGATTTCTATTTCGTATCCTTTGCCGGGAACGAAATTTTATGAAACCGTAAAATCTGAGCTGAAATTAAAAGCAAACTGGAAAGATTCCGACGATCTCGACATGATGTTCAACGGCACTTTTAAAACCAAATATTACAGGAAACTGCAGCGTTTCGTGCATAAAGAATACCGCAAAAGCCAGGGTTTTTTGTACTTGAAGCAAATACTCAAAAATCCGTTTGAATTGTCATTTGGAAAAATCATATCTGTAGTAAAACTCGGTTATTACATTCCGAGCGCTTTCGTTGATACCTTTCATTTAAAAAGATTGCAAAATGGCTAATTCCTTCGATTCGGCAGCGGCAGTTTACGACGAAACCTTTACCCATTCGGTTATTGGAAAACTGCAACGCGGAATTGTACAGCGTCATTTTCAGAAGATACTCGACATCCAAAAACCGAAAACCATTCTTGAAATCAATTGTGGAACTGGCGAAGATGCGATTTGGCTGGCGAAGCAAAATTTTAAAGTCACGGCGACCGATCTTTCTGAAAAAATGATCGCGGTTGCGAAAACTAAGGAAAATCAGCACAAAATTATTTTCAAAAAAGCCGACATCAACGAATTGCCGACTGATTTTACAGATGAAAAATTCGATTTGATCTTTTCAAATTTCGGCGGGTTGAACTGCCTTTCAGAAATCAGGCTGGAATTGTTTTTTAAAAATGCAGCTGAATTGCTTTCAGAAAACGGCCATTTGATTTTGGTCATTATGCCGAAAAACACGCTTTGGGAACAATTTTATTTTCTGGCGAAAGCCAATTTTAAAAGTGCTTTCAGAAGAAAAAAACACCCTGCAATTGCAAATATCAACGGCGAAAAAGTGCTCACCTATTATTACAATCCGATGAAAGTTAAAAACCTGGCAGATGGTTTTTTTAAACTCATAAAACTTCATCCGGTTGGTTTTTTTGTGCCACCGTCTTATCTAGAGCCTTTTTTCAGGAACAAGCACAGATTGATTTCGGCTTTAAGCCAACTGGAAAACGGCATCCAAAACCGCAAATCGCTTTCGAGATTTTCCGATCATTATTTTATAGCGCTTCAGAAATTATGAGCATTTTACTCACACACGGCTATTATTTATCTGATGATCCGAAAGAGCAAAAGATCATGAAACCTTACCCGCCATTGGGTTTGCTGTACATTTCGGGTTATTTGTGGAGCAAAAACATTGCGAATGACGTTTTTGACAGCACTTTTTATTCGAAAGAAGCACAATTGGCATTCATCCTTGAAAAAAAGCCTGAAGTCGTTGCCATTTATACGAACCTGATGACGAAAATTGAAGTCGTCAAACTGATTAAAATTTTAAAAACCACTGCATTCGGTTTTCCGAAAATCATTCTCGGCGGTCCGGATGTTAGTTACAATTTAGACAATTACCTCAGCACTGGCGTCGATTTTCTGATCATTGGCGAAGGCGAAGAAACGACATTTGAACTGTATCAGGCGATCCAAAACCAAACCGCTTTTTCAGTCGTCAACGGAATTGCTTACCTCGAAAACGGAAATCTCGTAAAAACGCTTCCGCGAACGAAATTCCGGGAACTCGACGACTTGCCATTGCCGAACCGCGACGCCATTCCAAACGAAAAATACCTGCAAACATGGAAAGACAACCACGGCGAAAGCTCGATGACGATTTCGACGCAACGCGGCTGTCCTTATACCTGCAAATGGTGCAGCACTGCGGTTTATGGACAAAGTTACCGCAGGCGTCCGCCACATCTGGTTGCGCAGGAAATGAAAATGCTGAAGGACAAATACAATCCCGACGCGATCTGGTTTGTCGATGATGTGTTTACGATCAGCCACAAATGGCTTACTGCTTTTCATGAAGAAGTTGTAATGCAAAACGCACAGATCAGGTTTGAATGCATCACGCGCGCAGAGAGATTGAATGAGGAAATTTTAAAACTGCTCAAAGAAGCCGGTTGTTTCCGGATCTGGATTGGTGCAGAAAGCGGTTCGCAGAAAGTCATCGATTTAATGGACCGCCGTGTGGATGTGAACCATGTGAAGAAAATGATCCAGGACACGAATGCGCTCGGCATTGAAACCGGAACGTTTGTAATGGTGGGTTATCCGGGCGAAGATGAAAATGACATTTCGGAAACGATTCAATATCTGAAAGAAGCCAATCCGACACATTATACGATTACGATCGCATATCCGATCAAGGGCACTTCTTTATATGATGAGATCGAAAAAGACATTTTGGTCAAGCCGGATTGGGAACAATCAACGGATCGCGAAATTGATTTCAAGCGCAATTATCCACGGAAATATTACGATTACGCTGTTTCGAAAGTCGTGAATGAAGTCGAATTTCATCGGGAATTTTACAAATCCGACCGAAATAATTTAAAGGCTTTGAAGCTTAAAACCAAATCGATCCTTGCAGGCACGATGATGACTTTGAATAAATCTTGAAAGCCAAAAACAGATATATTCTTTTACTTACAGCACTTTATTTTGCGATAAGTTATGTTGGCATTTTACATCATGAATTGTGGCTGGATGAAGCGCACCATTGGCTTTTGGCGCGTGACAGCGGCAGTTTTTCTGAACTGGTTCAGGCCACGCGGATCGAAGGCCATCCCATTTTATGGAATGTTTTGCTGTTTGGAATTACACGGTTTACATGGAACCCATTTTGGATGCAACTCCTAAATGTACTGATTGCGACTGCTTCGGTTTCTGTATTTTTATGGAAAGCACCGGTTTCGCTACCGTTCAAAATTCTTTTTATTTTCGGGTATTTCATGATTTTCGAATACAATCTGATTAGCCGAAATTATATGTTGGGCGTTTTATTTTTGTTTTTGGCGTGTGCTGCTTTTCGGGATCGCAAACAAAATTTTGCTTTATTGTGTTTTTGGCTTGCCTTGGCGGCAAATGTACATTTGATGTTTAGTGTGATTGCCTTCGCTTTGTTGCTGGCTTTGATAGTGGAAAATTATCAGCAACAAAAGTTGTTTGACAAATCATATCTGGTTGGCTACATCATTTTTTCAATTGGAATTTTACTGCTTTTTGTTCAGATTTTAAGCTCGAATTCAGGCTGGTTTTTTGGTTCTATAAATCAAAATCCGTTTTCAGAAAAAATCTCAAAAGGACTCATTTCATTCTTTAAAGGAATTGTGTTGCTGCCCGATTTTAGGACATTGCATTTTTGGAATACAAATTTAATTGTTGTTTTAAGCCGGAAATTATCCGTTGTTTTAGGTTTGATGATTTATTTTCTTCCGTTGTTTGTTTTTCGGAAAAAGCACGCGCTTTTCTTCGTTTACATCGCTTTAATCGGAATGCAGGTTTTCTTTTTTATCACCCAAAGAGCAGCGGCGCGTTTCCATGGGATGGCGTTTCTGATTGTCATTATTGGTTTTTGGATCGAACATTATTATGTTTCTGATCATTCGAAATTCAAGAATATTTCAATCCGTTTTGATCTTACAAAATTTAAAAAAGCCATACTTTATAGTATTCTCATTTTACATTGCTTTTCAGGAATAATAGCTTATTACATTGATTTCACGCAGCCGTTTGCTTCTGCAAAAGAAATAGTGGATTTTGTCAGATCAAAAAAACTGGACCAACTTCCAATTATGGCACTAACTTGTGATGGCACTGTTCCCAGCGCTTATTTTGAAAAGAAAATTTGGTTTTTATACGATCATAGTTATCAAAGCTATTGCCATTGGGATGGAAATTTTCCTTCCAATGTTTCAGCTTCAGAAATTGCAGTATTGATCGGTGATTTCATGAAAAACCACAACCGCGCAGTGTATATTTCTTATGACCCGATCGTTAAAAATTCGGAAACCGGCATCTGGATCCCGATTTCCAATGAGGTGAAAGTGCGATTCTTAAAAGCATTTGTAAACAACGCTGTGGTGTCCGACAAATATTATATTTTTGAAGTGTCACGAATCACTGAAACAAACCAGCGATGAAAAAATTCTCCATTCTTTTCGTGTTTTTTTTGCTATCGTGTGCGAACAATTCGGCTTCCGATTTGATGGCTGATGCCGATACTTTTGAAACGCTAAACTTAAAATGGAACAAAGCATATCCTGATGACAACATCCAGAAATCGTCAATCGGGCTTGAATGGGCGCTTTCCTATTGTGGCGCAATTTTACCGAATGCACCAGGCGGAATAAATGTTGGCACTGAAATTATCACACTTAATTTAAGTGAATTGGGTTTTACAGATGCCGCACTTGAGAAACTGTACAAACTCCACCAAAAAATAAAATCTTCACCCGAATATCAGGCAAACGGAACGATCGATCTTGGGCGTTACGTGACTTTATTGCTCGGCGCGCCGGAACATTATTACCGGATTGTGGGCATTCCCGAAAAACTTGACGATGTGCTTTCAAATTATAATTTGCTGCCAGAAAAAGGCTACGTCAACCATTCCGGCGTGTCGCTGGAACATCGGATCCTCCGGTTTTCGGAACAAAAAAAGCTTAACCAGGTGTTTGTTTCTTCAGAAGTCGATTCGGTTTCGGGTGCTGTTTATGAATATGAAACGATAGAAATCATCCCGAACGGACAAATCCGGTTTGGTATTTTTGATGCTGATGGCAATCGGAAAAACAATGCCGATGCATTGCATTCAAACGCCGGAAAACCTGCAAAATGCATGTGGTGCCACGAATCGATCATTCAACCTTTGTACAATGTTCAGGGAAATTTTCCGGAATTCCTGACGTATTTGCAGTTGAAAGAAAAACTAATCAATTTCAATCAATTGCTTCAAAACCAAAAATATGCGCTCACAACCGGAGTCGATTTTTCCCAGAACCAGCAAAATACCCTGACCGAATTGCTGTATATTTCTTTTATGGAACCATCGGCAGAACGGCTGGCTTTAGAGTGGAATTTGCCGCTTGCGAATGTTCAATCCTTGCTTTTGGGATTGCCCACGCATACATACCACGAATTTCCTTTCTTGGGGAATTTATACGACCGAAATATGATAGAAAACCTTGCGCCGCATAAAGGTTTGTCTGTTTCTTCAAGTGTTCGCGAAGCTTCTGAAACCGAAGTCAACCACATCAATTAGTATGAAACAAGCTGTGCAAAAATATTCTTATTGGATCCCGATTGTGCTGCATTGCGTGTTTTATATTTTCAAAGCGGCTGCCTTTCCTGCGGGTGATTTTGCGAATTATTATTTTGGAGGGAAATTTTTGGCGGATGGGCATTTTAATGCCGCTGTTTATTTTCCGTACGAATTCAACAAAGCGATCGCCGATTTGGGTTACAGCAACATTTTTGTGAGTTATGCGCCAAACACGCCGTTCCTGGCTGTTTTATTTGTGCCATTTTCGTTATTGCCATTGGCTGCAGCCAAAATTCTATTCAACTGCATTAGTGTTTTGCTTTTCCTTTTCAGCCTGAAAAAGATCGTTTTGCATTATAAAATCCCGGATTTTTATGTGCTTCTGATTCCGGTGTTGTTTTTTGTGCCTATAAAAAATGAATTGCTGTTTGGGCAGGTTTACTTTTTATTGTTCTTTTTGCTGTCCGAAAGCTGGCTGGCTTATGAGAAAAAAATGTTTTTTAAAATGTCGATTTTGCTGGCCGTTGCCATTTTACTGAAAGTTTTTCCGGCGTTGTTGGTTTTGGTTTTTGTGTTTAAGAAGCAGTTTATACCGTTGCTTTATCTGGTTTTTTGCGGTTTGTTTTTGATGGCCTTTTCGATGCTTTTTACCGGAATTAACATTTGGGAATTTTATTTTTTTTCGGTTTTACCAAAAGCTTCCAATGGCGAAATTGCAGGCGAATATGTGGCCAATTACCAATCGGTTTTTATGTTCCTGAAGCAATTGCTGGTTTATGATAAAACCTGGAATCCGACTGGCTTTGATTTGCCGGTTTTGTTTGTCGCTTTGTTGTTGGCATTTAAAATCAAACTGGTTGCGATTGGGTTTTACATCAGCAGGAAAGCCAACAATTCGCTTTTTGTGTTGGCGTATTGGATTGTAGCGATGGTTTTGATATCGCCTTACGGCAGCACTTACACCTTTATTTTATTGATTTTTCCCGTTTTTGCGTTGGTAAAAAGCCCGTATTCTACTGTTGTAAAAACCGCTGCTTTTTTGCTGCTGATGCTTGTAAACTTTATTCCGGTCGCGCAATTGGTCGTCCTGCCGTTTCCGGTTTCTTATTTGCGGTTGTTTGCTTTGTTGGGGTTTTTTGGGATTTTGGTTTGGATGATGATTCGATATGTGAACCTGAAAATCATTTCGGTTGTTGTCGTTGTGCCTTTTCTATTGGTTTTGATCCTAAAGAAAAAAGAAATGGTAGTTTCAGATTGCGTGTTGAAAAATCCACCGATTTTGATTTATGATTTTAAAGTTTCGGGCAATGAGCTGACCTATTATTATTGGAATGAAAATGGGGAAAACCGAAAAACGATTGCATTTGAAGCGAAACACAACATTTCATCCAAAATAAAACACAATCAGGTTTTTTACAACGGAAAAAAAATGGCTACCGATTCAGGCCATAAATCCAAGGCTTTGGTTATCGATAAAAAAATCCTGTATTTATCAGATTTTGGCCGGGGCATTGGATTTTATAACTTGAGGATGGTTTCGGTGAAATAAAACCACCTTATACGCGATTATCAACATCTAACTTCCTGCACTATCCACATCCAATCGGAGTTGCTCCAATTTAGATTCAAGTAATAATTTTTCGAGTCCGAGTATTTCCTGCTTGTGCACTTGTTCGGCGATGAAATCCAAAATTGGTGTTTTGAGCGACTTAGCCATTTTGATATTTAATATTTCAACTTCCGGTTTCGATCTTATTCCGGTTTCGCGACTGGTGAGAAAATCAGTAAATCGTAACAGCCCGGCCTAAACACCTTGTTTTTCATAGCGGCAGCAATTTTTTGCGCCGTAAGCATTTGCTGGAATTCGTTTTCGCGCAACTGGCGTTCGAAATGTTGCGTGGCTGCTATTTGCTTTACCGGGTAAGTTTGTTGCCTGCTGGTTCCGTTTTTTGAATACAAACAAGCATTTCGGCGAAAAGTTGTTTTGTCGATAGCGGTAAATCGCGCTTGCCAATTTCAAATATAGACCATTGGCTGCGGGTTATACCGAGTAACGTTGCCATCTCTTCCTGGGTAATGCCAATTAAGGTTTTGATTGGGTGTTATTAAATAATTATTATAGAAAATGTGTCGCTCTTAGGAAAGCGTTTTATTCGAAAAAGGGCTACAATGCTACTTTAAGCAAAGCAACAATCACCGTCTCCAAAATTCATCCTTGTATTATCAAAATCTGATTTATTGAATACTTTTGAGATAATAGACTGTTTTGTTTTCTTTGTTTTGTACAAAAATATACTTGACTTCTTAAAATTTGCACAAATAGCTTCTTCATAGCAAATAATTTCACGTGTATTTTGTGTAATGCTCTGGAGTTTTATAACATCTGAAATAACCTTTGTATGTCTATTTTCAAAATAAGAAAATAGGACTTTAACAACGTAATTTCTTTTTTGAAGTACTATAAAACCAATTAACGTTCCTTTTTCTTTAATTTTAATATAGCTTATATTAAATTCTTTGTCATACATTGAAAATTCATATTTATTTTTGTCAGTGAGTTCAATAAGTGGTGCTTCCTGAACCCAGTTGTATGCTTTAAGCCATTCAAAAAAAGCAGTTGTTTTATGAGAGATATCTTTTTTATTAAATGTATTTATAAACGTTTCTGTTTCGCTATCAATACTATTTAAATATTCGATTTTAATATTTTTTAGACCCTTTTTTATGAATCGCCTTTGAACCGCCAATTTGAAATTAATAAAAAAATTGAAAAATGAATCCGTTATTTGAAATAGTAAATTCAGTGCTTTTGACTTAGGAATCAGGACAGGAATCACAAATGTAAGGTTACTTCTTAGTACCGCTTTTACGCCAGTGTTATTTTTAAGTGTTGTAAAATATCCTGATTTGTCATAAACCCTTTTAGCACTTGGAGTAAATTGAGAAATTCCAATTTGGCCTTCGTTTTCAGCATACATGGTATCAAGAATTTTTCTTCCGATCCCCGTTCCCTTTGTTTTTGGATGAACCCACCAAGTAGAAAGCCAGCCTATTTTTTTTTCTATACCATCGATGATGATTTTATCAATGAAAACACCCATATAACCTAACAATTCATTATCGATATAAGCTAATAATAACACAATATCATCATCACTTGAATTTGGGTTTTTAGAGTGTGCCAATAAGCGATGTTTGCTAATTGCCAAAAATGGATGATTCCAAAAACCAGCATCATCAAGCAAACTTTTAATATTTCTTTTGTAAATTTTCTTTACTTCAATCATTTTCTTTTAATTTGATATTTTCCTGTAATCTGATTGAAGCATTTATAGAGATTTTCAGTAACAATGTGCTTTTGAATTTGTTTGGTTGGATTCTCAAATGAAACACGTTGGATAATTCGATTATCAATATCCTTTTTTAAACCTGAATTCCCGAACAGTAAGATATTTTGATCATATTGGAAGAGTTCATTTAATAATTTTCTCGAAATATTTTTATCCGAAAACGGAAAGGCAAACAACGAATAAGATATTCCAAAATTAAGTTTTAGCCATTCGATAGATCCTATTATTTCTGTTTTTTGTTCTTCAACACTTAATTTGTTTAGAGGCGGATGTGTCATAGTATGCCCGCCAAAAAAGAAGCCATCATTCATCATTTCCTGAATTTGCACCTTTGACACATAGGGCTTTTGTTCTTTTAAATAGGCTTCAATGTCAAAATTCAATATATGAAAAATGTCATTTATTTTATTGCGTTCTGAGTATGGAATATTTTTGAATTTTGATATAAAGTCTCCGGTAGTCTCATAATTAATGTAAAATATTTTGCTTATTTTATCAAGCAAATTTTTATCAAAATTACGCTGTTTCAAGTGACTTATTATAATGCTAATGTAATGTTTGTATAAACCAATGTTGTTATCTACATAAACCGGATTTATAAAAAAGATCGCACTTAAACCTTTTTCTTTTAAAATAGGATAAACAACACTATATATTTCTTCTAAACCGTCATCAAAACTAATCAAAAAAGTATTTTTCTGGGATTTGTGCTGAATCAAATCATCAGGATTTATCGGAGTATAATTCTTTAATAAGACTTCTAAATCATTTTTGAACTGAATTGTATTTTTATAGGGATATAAATTTTCAATATGCGCAACCTTATTATCTCTTACAATATGATAGTATGGAAAAAGAAATTGGTTTTTAAATAAAGGAAGTAGCCTTTTGTTAGATATATGATACAAAGTGTTTTTGATGATTCCCATAACTGTACATTAAACTCAATTTGGTTGAGAGTTTTGTTTGATTGTAAAAATAACCTTTTTGGTAAATTTAAAACCAAAAAATCCTTACATTAATAATGGCCTATTTATAAAATTTATATACCTCGTGAACGTAAAACTCTTTTTTGACAGAAGAAATACCTTTATCCAGTTGTAAGTGTTTTATATTTCCTGAAAATTCCCCACCATTTGATAACAAGTAAATTTGATTGTTCTGCCTTAATTCTGAATTGATATAATTTTGGATTTGTTTGTTATCGGGCCGCAATACTACGAGTTCGAGTTGGTGCTTTTTATCAAACCGGTCAAAATAATATTGGTAAAATGTTTTTTTTCGAATGGCCAAGTTCAAATATCCCGGATCAATCTGAAGGTATTCCAGATGCGTTTTCTCCCACGGTTCGCCAATGACAATTACTTTTGAATGCTGTGAACCATTTGATCTTACTACATATTCTACGGCTTGTCGCCATTCTTCTCTTTTCGATTTGTAATGTGTAGTGCCTTCGGAAACTACAATAATTATTGCCGCAACGATTAAAATATTTTTTGCGCGTTTTGACAAATCGACAAAAGAAAGCAAAACTGCAATCGCCAGTAAAATAAATGGAACCAATATGATGTAATGCCTGTAATAATAAAAATAGGGAATGATTGGCGACCACGCGATAATCAATATGAAAAACAAAGCCAGCAGAAGAATGATGCTGTAAGCTGATCTGGTTTTTAAAATCTGAGACCATGAAAAATACACCAGCAAGGGCAAAGCGGCCAAAACTGCAATTGATGCATACTTGCCAATGGTAGAATAGCCAAAAAACAGCATCGAAATAATTTCTTTTACAATCGTAAAATCCTGGTCGATTAGAAATGACTTGTCGATTTTTAAAATGATCCAAAAATATGGCAGCCACAACAATCCGGCGGCAAAAGAAATAAAAACAGCCACAATGAGTTTTTTCAGAATCGAAATCTGCTTGTAATGGCAAACCATCAAAATACCAAACAACAACGCACTGACCAGTATTCCGGTATAATGCGTATAAGACGATAAAATGGAAAACACGGTAAAGTACCACAATTTTCTTCGAAAGTTTTTTTCTTCAGGCTGCAATAAATCAATAAAACACAGCAATTGCAAAACGGCAAACAGCAACAGCAACCCATAAGCCCTGGCTTCCTGTGCGAAAAACAAAAAACTGTAACTGCAGCCTACGAGCAATAAAAGTGACTTCCATTCGCCATGATGAAATCTTTTCCTGATGCCGTTAATGAAAAAAAACGAGGCGAGAAGCACAAATATTACAGATGGAAAACGTGCCCAGAATTCAGTTGCCGGGAAAATTTTCAGCCAAAACCGCAGGAAAAAGTAATACAGTGGCGGATTCGAGTCATACAAAACCCAGTTTTGAAGAAATTTATGATAATTAGGTTCTAAAGCGGCACACACAGAGTACAGTTCATCCAAGGAAAAACTGCGCGATTCCAAATTAAAAAATTTAGCAAAAACTACAATTATAATAAAAACAACTGTCGCTATTTTATTTAATTTATAAAAGTTATTGAAGTTTTTCCTCATTGGATTTATTTTTTCAAAAATATGCAAATATTAATTACTGAAACATTTAGATTTCAAGCAACCTTTCGCCTAAAAATTAATCTACCCATAAAAACAAAAGCAATTGCGTCAAATTCAACTTAAAACTAAAACCATAAACAGGATTGGTTTTATTACCGGAAATGCTTTTCGGCAGGTTTTAATAGCTGTTTTTGGAATGACAGTTCCTTTTGTAGTTATTCACAACAGCTCAAAAATAATTTGGGGTTCATTTGTTCCATTGTTGTTATTTTCTCTTCTTGCTGCTCAAATCATCAATTGGGGAAATAAAGAATATCTTTTGCGGATTTTTAGCAAAACACCTGGGAAAATTAACGTCGCCTATTCACAAAACCTTGTTGCTCGATTGCCCATATTGATTTTTTTTTCTATTTTAACTTGCTTCTATTTTCCCGTTTCATTTGGAATATGGATCTCTTTATGGCTTTCAGGCCGGTATTTGCAGCAATCAACAGAAGCACTAATTGTTTATGAAAAGAAATTTTCTGCTTCAATCGTTATTGAACTATTTGCCTTCGCAATATTTTGTATAGCTTTCCTACTGTTTAATCAACATGATCTTTATTTCTTATTGATTTTCTACAGTAGCTACCAGATATTGAAAGGTTGCAGTTATTTCCTTTTATTTTACGGCTTTTTTAATAAGGCGAATTTGAAACCTGATTTTTCATTTTTTACAGTTTCATTTCCATTTTTCGTGCTCTCCATTTTAGGTTTTTTGGCTTCAAAGGTTGATGTCTATTTGTTAGCGCATTTGGGAAACAAAATCGCAACTTCTGACTATCAAATCATCAACAGTTTGCTTGTATTTGTTATGTCACTTTCCGCATTGATCTATGCCCCTTTTACAAAAAATATTTATCGAAACAAAAAATCAGTTATTCAAAAAACTAGAAATCTATTAGCAATATCTGGATTAGTTCTCGTTCCAATTTCTTTATGTTGCATAACGTTGATCGCTTGTTTTTATTTAGGATTGCATCTTTCGTTTTTATTTTATACAATAGCATTTTTTTACATATTCCCCTCATTCCTATATGGGATAGAAGTCATAAATTTATTTCGTTCACACAAAGAAAAAACTGTAGTTGTCATTTTATTTTTTGGCGCGACAGCAAATACTATTCTTTCCGGTTTGTTCTTATATTTTGATTTTGGAATGACAGGCGCACTTCTTGGAAGCGCAATTGCACAGCTAATGGTATTGTTTCTATTTAAGCTAAATTTGTATTTTGAAAAATAAAACCATCCTATTCAACCCACGCAGCGCCAACGGCAAGCACCGGATCCCAAATTCGATCCTACAGGTCGGCGCGGCGATCCATGGCAAATACGAATATGTTTTTGTGGATGGAAATCTTGAAAAAAATCCGTGGCAAACGATTGAAAATTACCTCAAAACAGGCGAATTCAAATATTTCGGGTCTACGGTAATGCCCGGCCCGCAATTGCGACAGGCGATTCCGTTTACGAAAAAGATCAGGGAAATGTTTCCGGATGTAATTACGATCTGGGGCGGTTATTTTGCTTCGAACCAATACAAAGTTGCATTAAATTCAAATGTGGTCGATTATGTAATCAATGGCCCCGGCGACAATACTTTTCCCGAACTCATCAAAGCGATCGAATCGAACGATCAGGAATCTATTTTCCTAATCAAAAACCTGATCTATAAAAACGACAAAGGCGAAATCACCAAAACTGCGGTTGAAGCCCTGCTCGATCAGGACAAATTGCCGAAATTCCCATACGAATACCTGGATTCGTTTTATCCGGTGAAAAATTACTTGGCGAAAACGTTTATGGGCAACAAAACATTGTCGTACCATTCGAGTATGGGCTGCCCGTTTTCGTGTTCATTTTGCGCGGTAGTCCCAATTTACAATGCCAAATGGAAAGGCATGTCGGCCGCAAGAATTTATGAAGATGTCAAATATTTCAAGGAAAAACACGGCATCGATGCAGTCGAATTTCACGACAACAATTTCTTCACTTCCAAAAAACGCGTGCTCGAATTTTCGGAACTCATCATGAACGATAACCTCAGTTATTGGGGCGAAGGCCGCATCGATACCATTAATATGTATTCGGATGATGATTTGAAGTTAATGAGAAAAGCGGGCTGCAAAATGATTTTTCTCGGTGCCGAAACCGGAAATGATGCGGTGCTAAAGCAGATTAACAAAGGTGGCACGCAAACCGGGCAAATGATCAAGGATTTTGTGCTTCGGATGAAAAACGCCGACATTATCCCGGAATTGTCGTTCGTACTCGGAATGCCTGCAAAAACCGAAAAAGAAGTCTATGACCAGATTTTGTGGGACATCAATTTTATCAAGGAAATCAAAACGATCAATCCAAATGCGGAAATCATCATTTACCTTTTTAGCCCGGTTCCAACGGAAGGTTCTGAATTGTACAAGCAGATTTTAGATGCCGGATTTTCATTTCCGCAAACGCTTGACGAATGGATTTCGCCGAGCTGGGAAAATTTCGATTTGCGGAAAAATCCGCTCACGCCGTGGCTGAAGCCATACATGATCGATACGATCCGGAATTTTGAAACGGTTCTAAACGGTTATTATCCTACGGTTTCCGATTTCAGGATCCGCGGATTGAAGAAACAATTGCTGCAGGGCATTTCCGGACTTCGATACAAATCTGGATTTTATCATTATCCGTATGAGATCAAGGCTTTGCATAAATTCTGGAAGTACAGACAGCCGGAAATTGAGGGATTTTATTCGGAGTAATGATATGAAAGCAATTATTAAACGCATTATTTCACCACTGCTGCAAAGAGCCAGCCGCGTCTATTTGGCGAAAGCCAGACGCTATTCGTATAAAAATATTTCAGTTTTGGTCGAGCCAACGGTTTTTCCGCCATTTATTACAATCAGTACGAAATTGCTTTTGGAATTTGTGGAAACACTTCCGCTGAAAGGCAAAACATTTCTCGAACTGGGTTGCGGCTGCGGCATCATTTCGATATTGGCAGCGCAAAAAGGCGCAACGGCAACGGCAACAGATATCAATCAAATAGCTTTAGACGCTTTGCAGAAAAATGCAGCCGAAAATGGGGTTTCACTCGAAATTTTGCATTCCGATTTGTTTGACAATTTGGTCAACCGCACGTTTGATTTTATTGTGATCAATCCGCCTTATTATACGAAAGCGCCAAAAAACATTGGTGAAAACGCTTGGTTTTGCGGGGAAAATTTTGAATATTTCGAGAATCTTTTCAGGCAACTTCCTGATTTTCTACATCCGGAAAATGCAACTTACATGATCTTATCGGAAGATTGCGAGATCGAAAAAATAAAAGCCATCGCATTAAAAAATGAAATGGCTTTTGAATGGATTTCAGAGCAAAAAGTACTTGCTGAGAAAAATTTTATCTTCAGGATCGTGAAATTATAACTTCTTTGTGGATTCGCGCTGGCGCAATTCGGTTTTGATGACTGTTGTTTTAAATGTGTAATTTTCGTCTTTGCTCTCAAGTTTTTTGATCAGTAAATCGGCTGCAGCCTCGCCAATTTCCGGGCCGTGTTGGCTGATCGTTGTTAAACTCGGCGTCAATCTTTTAGACCAAACTCCGTCTGCAATCCCAATAATTGAAAGCTCTTCGGGAATTTTGTAACCTTTTTTAAGTGCGGCTTTAATTCCCATGGTTGATGCATGTTCGTCGATCGCTAAAATGCCGTCGATCTTTTGGTTGTCGATGAGTTTTTGCAATTGGAAGTCAAATTCTTCAGAATTGTTGGCACGAACGATCAAATCCTTATCCAGCGAAATTCCGTTGTCCTTTAATGCTTTTTCATACCCTTGGGCACGCAATTTTCCAACGCTGAGATCATCAATCGCTGAAAGAAATGCGATGTTCTTGCAATTGGTTTTGATCAAATGGTTTGTTGCATTGACAACCGAATCAAAGTCGTCAACAACTACTTTATCGCAAGCCACTTCATCGGTGATGCGGTCAAACATGACAATGGGCGTTCCGTCGTTAATGATTTCTTTGAAATGGCTGAATTCGCCGAGTTTCTGTGCTTCTTCGGAAATTGACAATATAAAACCGTCAATGGTTCCATTGCTGAGCATCTCGAGCGTATGGATTTCTTTTTCGAGTGATTCGTTTGAAATACAGGTCAATACGTTGTAGCCTTTTTCTTCTGCTAATTTTTCAATTCCGCTGAACACTTTGGCAAAAAACGGATTTAGGATATTTGGAATGATAACTCCAATGGTTTTGGTCTTCCTATTTTTAAGGTTAAGCCCGATAATGTTTGGCTTATAATTTTTAAGCTTGGCATATTCCTGGACTTTTATTTTTGTTGGTTCACTGATCTCCGGACTGTCGTTCAGCGCTTTGGAAACAGTAGAAACCGATACATTCAGTTCTTTTGCAATTTGCTTTAAGGTCGCTTTTTCTTTCATTTAGGTCTGATTTTGTGAATGTAAATTGTACAAAAAAACTGTGAAATTATAGAATAAAAATAAATGATTAACAACCAACCTTTACAAAACCAATAAAAATAAAACCAAAAGGCCAAATAATTCGAATATGATTTTTGGTAACCGGTTATTAATGAACACAAATATAATCATTATCAGTAACAACCAAAAAATTGTATGATTATTAACCTTAAATGTTTTAATTATGAAAAACACAGTAAACGTTCACGAAGTGAATCCGGCATTTACGGATAGACGAAGCTTCTTGAAAATCAGCGGTCTTGGCGTAGTAGGCGCAGGATTATTAATGGCGGTTGGATGTAGCGACGACGACGACGCAACTGGTCCAATCACAGACGATCAATTGCCCGGAGTCAGAAATGGCATTTTCGATTTGGGAGCAGGAGATTTGGGAATTCTTTCTTATGCCTATGCCTTAGAGCAACTTGAAGCAGACTTTTATACCAAAGTCGTAAATGCAACAGGCTTTGCGTCTACTTTCAATTCTACAGAACAAACTGTTCTTACAGATTTGTACAAACATGAATTAATCCACAGGGATTTCTTTAAAGCTGCCATTACCGGGGCTTTAACCGCTGCAGGCCTTGACCCGAGCGCACGTTTGCTTCCTACTTTAGAATTTAAATACGGAACGCTGAATTTCAGCAACCGCGACCAGGTTTTAGCAACTTCCAAAGCGCTCGAAGATACTGGTGTCGCCGCCTATAATGGCGCAGGACGTTATATCACAAATCCTGATTATTTATTATTGGCAGGAAAAATTGTATCTGTTGAAGCAAGACATGCTTCTGCAATCAGAAGCCTGATCCGCCCTGACTCTGCAGATTTCGCAGGAGATGATATTGTTGCACCTTCAAATGGACTTGACGCTGCAAAAAAACCTTCAGCGATTATTCCGGTAGCTGCTGGATTCATTAGCACCCCATTTACAGCACAATTTTTACCATAATTATAACCATAAAAAAGCATCATCATGAATATAATAAAATTTTTAGAAGCTTTTACCAGCGAAACTTTGACTACTGGTACCAGCTCAAGAAGAGAAAGTTTTAGCCAGTTTGGAAAATTTGGTAAAAATATGGCATTGGCTGCAATTCCGTTTGGACTTGCCGCTGTAAGTTCTAAAGCATTTGCTAACGATATCGGGCCAACACCTGCAACACCAGTTGGGGCATTGCAATTTGCGCTGACTTTGGAATACCTTGAAAACGAATTCTATGCAAAAGGTTTGGCTTCGGGAGTAATCCCAGGAGGCGGTAGAGAAGAAAAAGTTTTCAAGCAGATTGCAAAACACGAAGCATCGCACGTTACTTTTTTAATTAACGGATTAGGCGGCCCAGGAGCAGCAAACGTTCCTGCAAAACCAACATTTGACTTTACTGTTGGCGGTGCTTTTGATCCATTTAATGAAAATGGTATTGGCGCAGCAACAGCCTATCAGCAATTTCTTGCTTTGGCGCAGGCTTTCGAAGACACCGGCGTTAGAGCATATAAAGGACAAGCAGGAAATTTAATTTCTGAACCACAACTTTTAGAGTATGCGCTACAAATTCACTCTGTTGAAGCAAGACACGCTTCTGAAGTGAGAAGAATTCGTGGATTAAAGGGATGGATCACTGGTATTGAAAGAGGAGCAGGAATGCCCGAAGCCACACAGGCCGTTTACAACGGAGAAAATGTAACGCTTCAGGCAGGTTTTAACACTGCGACACAATTTGGCCCAGGCGCCGGAACAGAAGCTTATGACGAACCGCTAAATACACAACAAGTTGTAGATATTGCCAATTTATTCATCGTATAATATATACGTCTCATAAATTCCAAAGCCATCTTTATAAGGTGGCTTTTTTTGTGTTTATTTATGATGATTTTCAGCACTTAAAATAATCTTTTATAGGTGTTTGCATTTAAAATAATTATTTGTACTTTTGCAACCCCTTTATTGGGGATGGAATGTTTAATTAAAATAATATTATGGACGCATTAAGCTACAAGACACAATCAGCAAGCAAAGCCACCGTTACAAAAGAGTGGATCGTTGTTGATGCCGAAGGTCATAACTTAGGTCGTCTTGCTTCAAAGGTCGCAATGATCTTGAGAGGCAAGTACAAGCCGAGTTATACACCACACGTCGACTGTGGAGATAACGTAATTGTTATCAACTCAGAAAAAATCAACCTTACAGGAACCAAAATGGACGACAAGATCTACATGCGTCACACCGGTTACCCAGGAGGACAAAGAACTTTAACCGCTAAAGTATTGCAGTCGAAAAACCCTGCAACCCTAGTGGAAAAAGCTGTAAAAGGGATGTTGCCTAAAAACAAATTGGGAGCAGAACTTTTCAGAAATTTAAATGTTGTTGTAGGTTCAGAGCACAAACAAGGCGCTCAAAAACCTAAAACTGTTAACCTAAACGATCTTAAGTAATGGCAGTAATTCACAAAATCGGCAGAAGAAAAACTGCTGTAGCCCGTGTCTATGTTTCTGAAGGAACTGGAAAAATCACGGTAAACAAAAAAGAATTCGCAACTTATTTCCCAACAGCTACTTTACAGTACAAAGTAATGCAACCGCTTCAGATGACTGACAACGCTGCAAACTTTGATGTAAAAGTAAATGTTTACGGAGGTGGTTCTACAGGACAGGCAGAAGCGGTACGTATGGCTTTGGCACGTGTAATGTGTGAAGTTGGCGAAGGAAACAGAGCGATCTTAAAACCTGAGGGTTTATTAACTAGGGATCCAAGAATGGTTGAGCGTAAAAAATTCGGTCAGAAAAAAGCACGTAAAAGATTCCAGTTCTCTAAACGTTAATCGTTTAATACTCGAATTATTACACAAATTATTAAAAAGTTATTGTTGCTTCCTCCGGGAAATTAGTTTAGCATCTAAATGGGTTGAAGATTTGAAAGAGTTACATCTGACATCGAAAAAACACATTGCTAATTCAACAGAACGTAAACTAAAAAATTTAAAATGGCAAACAAAGTAGACGTAAAAGAATTACTGGAAGCTGGTGTTCACTTCGGACACATGACCAGAAAATGGGATCCAAACATGGCTCCTTACATATACATGGAGCGTAATGGAATTCACATTATCAACCTGTATAAAACTGCAGCTAAAATTGAAGAGGCTAACGAAGCCATGAAAAAGATCGCTGCATCAGGTCGCAAAATATTATTCGTTGCTACCAAAAAACAAGCAAAAGACATCGTTGCTGAAAAAGCTAAAGCTGCAAACATGCCTTACATCACTGAAAGATGGCCTGGTGGGATGCTGACTAACTTCGTAACCATCCGTAAAGCTGTTAAAAAAATGGCTTCTATTGATAAAATGAAGAAAGATGGTACATTCATGACCCTTTCTAAAAAAGAGCGTTTGCAAGTAGACCGTCTTCGTGCAAAA
Source organism: Flavobacterium noncentrifugens (assembly GCF_900100375.1). Lineage (GTDB taxonomy): Bacteria > Bacteroidota > Bacteroidia > Flavobacteriales > Flavobacteriaceae > Flavobacterium > Flavobacterium noncentrifugens. The sequence goes on from NZ_FNEZ01000001.1 coordinate 396,888, forward strand.
TTAGAGAAGAACTTAGGTTCTATCGCTGATATGTCAAGATTACCTGCTGCACTTTTCGTAGTAGATATCAAAGCTGAACACATCGCCATAAAAGAAGCTCAAAAATTAAACATTCCAGTTTTCGCAATGGTGGATACGAACTCTGATCCGCGTGAAGTGGATTACGTGATCCCATCAAACGATGACGCTTCTAAATCAATCGATAAAATTTTATCTTTAGTAACTGCTGCCGTTATTGACGGCTTGGCAAACAGAAATTCTGACGCTCCGGCTGAAGATGCTGAAGGCATGGAAACTGCTGCTGCAGAAAAAACTGAAGTGGCTGCGCCAGTTGCAGAAGCTGCGCCAGTTGCAGAAGCTGCTCCGGCTGCAGAAGTTGAAGCTCCTGCTGCAGAAGCTGAAACTAAAACTGAAGAATAAAACCAAACATTAATTCCAGTTTTTGAATTCCAAAATCCAACTAAATCCCAAATGAAAATTTGACGATTTGATAAAATTGGAGTTTGGAATTTCGAAACTGGAATTTTTACTTTTAAACAAATTATAATCTTAAAAATATCAAACAATGGCAACTATAACTGCTGCAGACGTAAATAAATTAAGAACACAAACAGGTGCAGGAATGATGGACTGTAAAAAAGCACTTGTTGAAGCTGATGGTGATTTCGACAAAGCCATTGAAAACCTCAGAAAAAAAGGACAAAAAGTTGCTGATAACCGTTCTGACCGTGAATCTTCAGAAGGTGCAGCTGCTGCTTTTGTTAACGCCGATAAAACTAAAGGCGCTATCATAACCTTAAACTGCGAAACAGATTTCGTAGGTAAAAATGAATCTTTCGTCTCTTTAGCTAAAGAATTGGTTGCAAAAGCGATCAACTTCGCTACTAAAGAAGAATTCCTTGCGTCCGACTTTAATGGAATCACAGTTGCTGAAAAATTAATTGAGCAAACTGGTGTTATCGGTGAAAAAATTGAAATCGGTGGTTTTGAAATTTTAGAAGGTGCTTTCGTTGGATCTTATGTTCACATCAACAAAATTGCTGCTCTAACAGCGGTTTCTGCTGTTGTAGACAACGCTGAAGCATTGACTAAAGACATCTCTATGCAAGTCGCTTCAATGGGAGCCGACACTTTATCTTACAAAGATTTTGATCCTGCATTCGTTGCATCTGAAACGGAAGCGCGTATCGCTATCATCGAAAAAGAAAATGAAGAAGCAACACGTTTAGGGAAAACATTGAAAAATGTTCCTACATACATTTCTTACGCGCAATTATCTGAAGAAGTTTTAAAACAAGCTGAGGAAGACGCTAAAGCTGAATTAAAAGCTGAAGGCAAACCAGAACAAATCTGGGATAAAATCCTTCCGGGTAAAATGCAACGTTTCATCTCTGACAACACTACTTTAGACCAGGAAAAAGCTTTGTTGGATCAGAACTTTATCAAAGATGACAGCAAAAAAGTGAGTGATTATGTTAAAGAATCAAAAGTTGAAATTACAGGTTTCAAAAGAGTAGCTTTAGGATAATCAATCCTTGCATTTATATTTAAAAGCGTCTGAATTTCAGGCGCTTTTTTTTATTTGGGCGTTTCCCTCCGGGCCACGCTCTCGGCTATATGTTTTCCTTCGTTCCTCAGCAAAACGATACCGCCTCCATCGTTAACGCGGGCATCCAGCGATATAGAAACCCCTGATTAACAATTTGTTCATTTTAACGATCAAAATTCAAAAAATTATAATCTTATAAAAGCAGGCAAAAGCTTTTATGTTAAATTAATTTTTATATTTTTGTTTTTAACTTTTCTTTTAGAATTATTGCCTCCTACGCAATTCAGGTTCACCCCTATCCTATTTAGATCCAAAAAAGAATTTTTAGAACCAAAACAAACAAAACAATAAAATGAACAAATTTACCTTGTTAGGCCTGACACTTCTGGCCGCAGTGCAAATCCATGCGCAGTCCAAAAATCCCGAAATTGATTCAAAGTACCGCCGCAGCTCGCTCTACAAAATGATGATCGACGACAATTCGCGCTCTTATGCAGATGTCATTAGAAATTCTTTCCTCAACGGCCCGGATCAGGAAAAATTCAACAACCACAATTTAGGATTGCGTACGATCCCGGCCACCGATGCTAAGGATGAATCGGCAAACATCATCACTTTTATGGAAGCCAACAACATCGCAAGAGATGTTGTGGCCAAATGGTTTGACCGATCTGCAAAAGGTGGTTTCGACATGGAACTGATCAAAAAACGCGGAAGCTACGATGCGTCTGTACTTGACATTGCAAAAGCAAAATCCAGCAAACGCGGACTTGACATGCTTTCAGATGCCGGTGAAGACCTGATCAAAAACACTTTCATTCTTGTAAATGATTTCAAATATGTTTCCAAAGAAGAAGTGGCCAAAAAAGCCGGCGGATTCATGTCCCTTGCAGGAAATATCGGAGCGGCAGCGGGCGTTTCAGGCGCAAACGAAATGGCAAGCAACGCTACAGAAGCCGTAAACGTCGCCGGAAAAGGCTATGTCGTGAAAACCACAGCACACTTGTTCCGCCTGGTTTGGAATGAAGAAACCGCAGCCATTTTCTACAACGATTACTGGGCAGATGACAAAACCATCACACCTGAAAGAAAAAAAGCATTCGACGATTCTAAAATCTTCAAACTCGAATACATTGGATCTGATGTTTCATGGGCCGACGTACAATCATCAAGCTTCTCACAAAAAACAAACGAACAGCTTATCGAAAGAGCAACAAATAAAGCCATTGATGCCGTAATCGTAAAGCTTCAGAAAGAGCACGACGAATTCAAAACCAAAACGCCATTGTTTACCGGCGAACCAATAACTGCTAAAATCGGACTCAAAGAAGGCATTTCCGACAAATCAAAATTCGACGTCATGGAACAACAACAGGATGCCGATGGGAAAACCAAATATGTGGTCGTAGGAAGCATCAAAATAGATGACAGTTTCCCGATCTGGGACAACCGTTACGGCGCAGCAGATGAAAATCCGGACAACAAAACCGACAAAACTTACTTCAAAAAAGTCAGCGGAAAAGAATTTTTCCCAGGCATGCTGATCGTTCAGAAAAAAGGAAAATAAACAATAGAATTCAACATAAAAACAAGCAAAATGAACAAAAAACTGTTACTATTATTTGTGTTCCTGATCGCCGCTACCGGAATCAATGCACAACAAAAAAAAGCCGATAAAGCCACCGAAGCATTCCGCTATGAAATCGAATGCGCCGGCATCGGCACCGACGGAACCTATCTGATCAAAGTATGGTCGTATTCAAAAAACGCAAAATTCGCAGTGACGCAAGCAAAGAAAAATGCAGTCCACGGAATCATCTTCAAGGGATTTTCCGGTGGCGCACAAGGTTGTGTTTCCCAGAAACCATTGGCTTCTAGCCCAAACATCGAAGATGAAAAAGCCGATTTTTTCAAGAGCTTTTTTGCGGATGGCGGCGATTACATGAAATATGTATCTGAATCTTCCGATGGAAACATCGACGCGGCCGACCGCGTAAAAGTAGGCAAAGAGTACAAAATCGGCGTGATCGTATCGGTTTCAAAAGATGCTTTGAGAAGATACCTCGAAGAATCCGGCGTAGTAAGAGGATTAAGCTCAGGCTTCTAATTTTTAAATTTATCCAAATGAAAAAAAATATTATAAAAAATGCTTTAGTCCTGATCGCATTTTTCAGCATGTCTTTCACTTTTGCACAAGCTAAAAAACCAACGATCATGGTGGTTCCAAGTGATGTTTGGTGCAATACAAACGGTTACATGATGGTTTTTGACAACCAGGGAACGAAAACCAAAATCCCGGATTACAAAAAAGCATTCCAGGAAAATGCCGACCTTCTTTTGGTCATCGGAAAAATCAACACGATGATGGCGGAACGCGGCTTTCCCCTAAAAGACATGGGCGCAGCAATGAAATCCCTTGAAAGTGAAAGTGCCGAAAATTCGATGCTGACTTCAAAAACCGGCTCCGGAGTTGTTGAAAATCCAATCGACAAATTGAAAAAAGTCGCTAAAGCCGACATCATCATGCAATTGACCTGGACACTAAATACCACCGGCCCAAAAAAATCGGTAACGTTCAACTTGCAAGGATTGGATGCTTACACAGACAAACAGGTTGCCGGCGCACAAGGTACAGGCGCGCCATCTTTCTCAGCAGAATTGCCGGTTTTACTGGAAGAAGCGGTATTGGCACATCTTGACAATTTCAACGCCCAACTCCAGAAACATTTCGACGATTTGTTTGCCAATGGACGCGAAATCACCGTACGCATCAAAAAATTCGACTCGTGGGCTGATGATCTCGAAACCGAATTCGGCGGAAAAGAACTCAGCGCAGTCATTGAAGACTGGATGGCGGCAAATACCGTAAAAGGCCGTTTCAGCACCACCGATTCTACTGAAAACATGATGCTTTTCGAACAAGTCCGCATTCCATTGGCAGACGCTAACGGAAAATCAATCGATGCCCGCGGCTTCATAAAAGGCCTTCAGGATTTCCTTAAAAAACCACCTTATGCGATCACAAACAAATTGATGACCAAAGGTTTGGGCCAGGCTACTATCGTTTTAGGTGAAAAATAATCAATAAAGACACATGAAAAAATTCAACAAAATCTTTTTAAGCCTGTTATTCATAGCAGGTTTAAACTTTTCGCAGGCACAAACTGCCGCTAAAAAATCAGCAGATGATTCCGGGAAAATCTCACTTACGGCTTTCGTTCCGGAACAGACTGAAAAAATCCCGGACGGTGCTGCCGGAATGCTAACCAACAAAATTAACCAGATCCTGAGCCAAAACGGCATGGGTTCTTCGGCCTACAATTCGAGGTTCATCATTACGGCAAACATTGTCGTATTGACGAAAGACCTTACTGCCACCGCACCGCCAATGACCGCAATGACTTTAGAGGTGACACTTGTGATCGGTGACGGTTTCGAAGGCCGCAAATTCGCAAGCCACACCGTTACTGTAAAAGGTGTTGGAACGAATGAAAACAAAGGCTATATGGAAGCGATCAAACTAATCAATCCTAAAAATCCTGAAATCCAGTCGTTCGTTGCCAGCGGAAAATCGAAAATCATCGAATATTACAACAGCAATTGCGCGAACATTATCAAACAGGCCAAAGCATTGGAACAACAAAACAAACTCGACGAAGCGATTTACATGCTGACTTCCGTTCCTGACGCTTCTGCCGATTGTTTCAACAAAGCGATGGCCGCAGCCGAGCCTTTGTACAAAAAACAAATCGACAAAGAATGCAAAACGCGTTTGATGGAAGCGACCACTTTATGGAATGCCAACCAAACGGTTGATGCCGCGAACCAGGCAGGCGAATTGCTTTCAGCCATCGATCCGCAATCGTCTTGTTTTGGTGAAGTAAAGGTGCTTTCGGCTAAAATCGGGAAACGCGTTCAGGAAATCGACAAAAGAGAATGGAAATACAAAGTCGATTCTGAGATCGGACTCGAAAAAGACCGCATCAAAGCCATTCGCGATATCGGTGTCGCTTACGGAAACGGCCAGCCAAAAACCGTCAATTACAACGTTCGCGGTTGGTGGTAAAATTTAAAAAAAATCACAAAATGTCTGAAGCAATTCAGGCATTTTTTTTTGGCGTTTCCCTGCGGGCCACGCTCTCAGCTTTATGTTTTGTTCCGTTCCTCCACAAAACAATACCGCCTCGATCGTTAACGCGGGCAGCAATTTCCAAAACTTGAACAGTTGTTAATCATCAGCAGCAATCACAAAACATCCGACAAAAATTGTATTTTTGAATCACAACGAAACACTATGTTCAAAACCAGAAAAGACACCTTATTTGTCATTCTCGCCGGAATTTTCATCACTAACGCCGTAACCGCCGAACTCATTGGCGGCAAGCTCATCCAGGTTGGCCCGTATGTCATGAGCATTGGGATTTTGCCTTGGCCTATCGTCTTTGTAACCACCGATTTGATCAATGAATATTTTGGGCAAAAAGGTGTCAGAAAGCTTTCTATCATTACGGCCTGCCTGATCGCTTATTGTTTTTTCATCTTGTATTTCGCCATAAAAATTCCGTCTGCAAAAGGCATTTCAAGCGTCACTGACGAACAGTTTTTCGCAGTTTTCGGGCAAAGCATGTGGATCATTATCGGAAGCATTACGGCTTTTATGGTTTCGCAAATCATCGATGTTTCGATTTTTCATTTCTTCAAAAATAAGACAGGCGAAAAAATGATTTGGCTTAGAAGCACCGGATCAACAGTCATTTCGCAATTTTTCGATAGTTTTATCGTGCTCGGAATCGCTTTCTGGCTGACGGGAAAAATGTCAACCGAAGTTTTTATCACATCTGCATTTACAGGTTATTTCGTTAAACTGATCATTGCAATCGGACTCACGCCTTTGATTTACCTCGGACATGCACTCATCGAAAAATACATCCACGCAAAAGATGATGCAGAAAATAAAAATCTAAACAGTGAATAGTTACAATTTCAACCGTGCGATTTATGTGATCAACGTTCTGAAATCGCACTTCTGAAATCGTAAATCCAAATTACTTCATAATATCCGCATATACAATTTCGCCTTTAACGATATTCAATCCTTTTTTTAGGTCTTTGTTTCGGTTGCAGGCTTCTTCCCAACCGAGGTTTGCAATTTTTAAAACATACGGCAAAGTCACATTCGTAAGCGCCAAAGTTGAAGTATAAGGCACTGCTCCAGGCATATTTGCCACGCAATAATGCACGACATCGTCAATAATATAGGTGGGATCTTCGTGGGTTGTGGCTCTCGTGGTCTCAAAGCACCCGCCCTGATCTACAGCAACATCGACCATAACCGTTCCCGGATGCATGTCTTTGAGCATGTCTCGCGTGATTAATTTTGGTGCTTTCGCACCCGGAATCAATACACCGCCAACAATCAGATCGTGGTTTTTAATATGCCTGCGGATGTTGTATTCGGTTGACAATTCGGTAATCACGTGTGGCGGCATCACATCGTTAACATAGCGCAACCTTTTCATATTGATATCGAGAATGGTAACATGTGCGCCCAAGCCTGCAGCCATTTTCGCTGCCTGGATTCCGACAACGCCAGCACCAAGAATCAGGACTTTCCCCGGCGGAACACCCGGAACGCCGCCCAATAAAATTCCACGGCCTTTAATGGGCTTTTCAAGGTATTTGGCGCCTTGCTGGATTGCCATTCTTCCTGCCACTTCAGACATTGGCGTGAGCAGCGGCAAAGTGCCGTCTTCATCTTCAACGGTTTCGTAAGCAATACAAACCGATTTGCTTTCGATCATTGCCTGAGTCAGTTCATCGCTTGAGGCAAAATGAAAATAGGTAAAAACAATTTGGTTTTCCCTAATGTATGGATATTCCTCAGCAATGGGTTCTTTGACTTTCACGATCATGTCGCTGAGCGCAAAAACCTCAGCAGCTTTCTCGATCAAAGTCGCGCCCGCTTCTTCATAATCGGAATCAAAAAAACCGCTTCCTTCACCAGCGGTTTTTTGTATATATACAGTATGATTATTTTTTATAAGTTCAAAAACTCCGGCCGGCGTTAAACCGACACGGCTCTCATTATTCTTTATTTCTTTAGTTACCCCTATTTTCATTATGGTGTGATTTATTTTTATCGCAAATATACACAATCAACCATATAAATATTAGGGTTAAATTTATTTTAAATCACTTTTCAATATATTTATAAAATCACAACGTTCAATTTCGATACAACCAAGCGTAGCTAAGTGGTCATTATAAACCTGACAATCCAATAATTTATAATTTTTGCTTTTCAGATCATTTGCCAATGCAGTAAAGGCAACTTTTGAAGCATTTGAAACTTTCGAGAACATACTTTCCCCACAAAAAACATGTCCAAGGTCAATGCCATACAAACCGCCTACGAGTTCGCCATACTGCCAAACCTCAACGGATTTTGCAACGCCGTGTTCGTGTAGTTTTACATAGGCCTCGACCATTTCATTCGTAATCCAGGTTCCGTTTTGGCCGTCACGCTTGATTTTTTTGCAATTTGAGATCACTTCCCGAAAATTCCGGTTGAAAGTCACATTAAATATATTCCGGTTTAAAATATTCCGCATGCTTTTAGAAACAACAAGATCATCAAAATACAAAACCATTCGTCGGTTTGGCGACCACCAAATAATTGGGTCATCGTCTTCAAACCACGGAAAAATGCCGCTTCGATAGGCCAGGAGCAACCGCTCCGGGAACAGATCTCCACCAACGGCCAATATGCCGTCTTCATCTGTTTCAGAAACCGGTGGAAAGTATAATTCTTTGGTTAAAAAATACACGAAAAAGCGTTTTAATTGATAAAGCCCCGACTCGAACGCCAGTGACAGGCGAAGCAAATTCGGGGCTTTATATTTAATTTTGGTTTCTTAGAAAGGCAAATCGTCGTGCTCTTCCTCAGTAAAGCTTGGCGCTGGCTGGAAAGCCGGAGCTGCCGGCATTGCAGCAGATTGTGCTGGCGCTTCTGCCTGTTGTTTTTCAATTCTCCAGCCCTGAATGCTATTGAAATATTTGGTTTCGCCCTGTGGATTTACCCATTCGCGGCCTCTTAAGTTGATCGACACTTTTACAGGTTCTCCCGGATTATAATTGTTCAATAATTCGCATTTATCCTGAGTGAATTCAATCATGATGTGCTGCGGATATTGCTCATCTGTGGTCACGACCAACTCTCTTTTTTTAAAGCTGGCGCTTACTTGCTGCTCAGCATTAATGACTTTAATTTTTCCTGTAACTTCCATCTTCTTGTATTTATAATTAACTTAAATCTCTTTTGCGAGCAGCATTTTCCAGGCTGCACTGATATCATTTTTGTCGAGGTATTCTTTGGCTTTCTGGTGTTTTTTCAGAATATCATCGGCACTGAGAACGCCTTTGACTGCAAAGTTCTGCTTTACAAATATATCAATTTCTTCTTCGGTAGGCAAGGATTCTACGTTGCCTAAAATGCCCAAATCGTTTCCATTGAAAACCGGGCTTTTCTTAACGAAATCTGGAATGGCATCTACTCCGATCCCGAGTGTTGTCAATGGTTTTGGCACTTCGAACAAACCCACATTCGAACGCGAATACCAGTTTCCGCCGAGTCTCGACACCAGATCGATTTTATGCTGGTCGATGAAACCGTTTTTATCGAGTACACTTTCGTGGATGTGGATCTTGAGCACTTCGCAAATTACCAAGTTTCCTGCGCCGCCATTTTCCCCGAGGCTGACAATTTCGTTGACCTTGCATTCAAATTGTACCGGCGATTCGGCGACACGGAACGGTTTTACGAGATCGGATGCAATTGCCGTCAAGCCTGATTTCAGGAATTCATTGACTCCTTCGGCATATTCAGTGCTTGACAATGATGCTTGCTGTACAATGTCATAATTGACAACATTGATCACGACTTCTTTGGTCGCTTCAACGTTTATCAAGGTATGTTTTACCGAATTGTCACGAACGCGTCTTGCAGGTGAAAAGATCAAAATTGGCGGATTCGCACTGAACACGTTGAAAAAACTGAACGGAGACAAATTCGGTTTTCCATCTGCGCTAATCGTGCTTGCGAAAGCAATCGGGCGCGGTGCGACGGCACTTTGCAGATAACCATGCAGTTGGGCCGTTGAAATGTCTTTGGGTTCGATGCTGATCATACCATTTGTCATGCGACAAAAATAGTAAATCGGCTTTTGAAAGTGCGATTTTGTTATGAACACTTATCAACCAATTTAGAAAACTGCCTTAGCCCCAATTATTTGTATTTTTAGGAAAAACTAAGTTTAAGAATAGATCATTTAAAACCCCTAGCCCCGATTGCAGCGTAAATCCTTTTGTTTTTAGGATTGCCCGCAGCGCAGGGCAGGGAAATCCTAAAACAAAAGATTGCAGCGGAAATCGGGAAATGGCTCCTAAAAAATTCCCACGAATTACACAAATTTCCACAAATTGGTTCGTGAAAATTCGTGTAATTCGTTGCCAATAACAATCTTACTGCCGATATTTCGTTATATTTAACCCACAAAAAATATTTTATGCAGTTTTCGGAAAGACGGAATACGACGCGCTGGATTTTGATCGCCGCTTCGTTTGTGATAATCATTTTAATTCTTTGGAATACCTATACTTTTTTCCAGATCTTCAAGAACGAAGAGCGCGTGAAAATGGAATATTGGGCCGAGGCGCAGAAAACCGTGATCAATGCCGGAGAGTTTACCGATATTGAATTGCCATTAAAAATCATCAGCCACAACACGACGATCCCGATCATCATGACCGGCGAGAAAGATTCGATCAAAGGCATGACGAATGTTGATGAGCGGATCAGGAAAGATCCGAAACTTTCCAAAGCTTTTCTGGCGAAGTTAAAAAAGGAAAATGACCCGATCGTGATTCAGTATGTTCCGGGAAAATTCCAGTATCTGTATTATGGTGATTCATCGCTTTTGAACAAACTAAAATATTATCCGATTGCGCTGGTGCTGATCATTGTGCTGTTTGGCGCTTTGGTGTATAATTTTTACAAGAGTACAAAAATGGCGACGCAGAACAAGCTTTGGGCCGGAATGGCAAAGGAAACGGCACATCAAATTGGAACGCCATTGTCATCATTGATTGGCTGGGTTGAAATCATGAAAGCCGATGATGTCGATGAAACGACAGTAACTGAAATCGAAAAAGATATTGCGCGCCTGCAGACGATTACGGATCGTTTTTCGAAGATTGGCTCTGAGCCGGTTTTGGAACAGAAAGATCTCATTAAAGAAACCCAGGAATCGTATGATTATTTGCAGTCGCGGTTTTCAAAACAGGTTGTTTTTAGCTTTAAAGCGCCGAAAAATCCGATTGTGATTCCGATGAATCCGGCATTGCACAGCTGGACAATTGAAAATTTGGTGAAGAATGCAATTGATGCGATGAAAGGCAAAGGAAAATTGTCGGTGAAAATTGAGGAAGACGCGAAATTTGTAAAGATCTTGGTTTCAGACACCGGAAAAGGGATTCCGAAAGCGCAGTTTAAAAGCGTGTTTGAACCTGGATTTACGACTAAAAAACGCGGCTGGGGCTTGGGATTGTCATTAACGCGCAGGATTGTGGAAGAATACCACAAAGGAAAAATTAAAGTGTTGCATTCGGAAGTTGGGAAAGGAACGACGATTCAGGTGAGCTTTAAGAAGTAAAGTTTGGCTAAAAAATAAAAATTGCTGGATCTTTTTTTACCATTAAGGGCATTAAGTTCATTAAGTGCAATACCTTAATGAACTTAATGCCCTTAATGGTTCAAATAAAATAAAACGATGCAATCTTAATATTATAAATTGGCGGCAATCGCTGCTGCCAAAGCTTCAAATTCTTCTTTTTCTAGTTTGACTTTATTCTGGAAACGCATTTCGTCCATTTCGTTTAACGGAATCAGGTGCACATGTGCATGCGGAACTTCCAATCCGATGACCGCCATTCCGATTCGTTTGCACGGAACGGTTTTTTCGAGTGCAATGGCAACTTTTCGGGAGAATTTCATCAGACCTGCATATAACTCTTCATCCATGTCAAAAATCTTGTTGATTTCCTGTTTCGGAATGCAAAGCGTATGTCCTTTTGCGTTTGGATTGACATCTAAAAAGGCGAGAAAATTTTCATCCTCGGTGATTTTATAAGCCGGAATTTCGCCGTTGATGATTTTCGTGAATATGGAACTCATGAATTTAAAATTTTGTGGTTTATTAAAAGTTGCCAGTAAATCGAGCAGAAAACTTTGTCTTATGCCTTTATACTTTTGCCTTTCACAATTAATCTCTCGAAATTTCCAAAACTTCAAACTTCAAAACGCCGTTCGGCACTGTAATTTCAGCAATTTCACCAACAGATTTCCCTAATAATCCTCTTCCAATGGGAGAAGTGACAGAGATTTTTCCTGATTTTAAATCGGCTTCACTTTCAGCGACCAAAGTATATTTCATTTCCATGCCGTTCGACTGGTTTTTGATCTTTACATTTGACAGCACCAGCGCTTTTGAAACGTCAAGCTGGGATTCATCGATCAGTCTTGCATTCGAATGCACTTCTTCGAGCTTGGCAATTTTCATCTCCAACAACCCTTGCGCTTCTTTTGCGGCATCGTATTCTGCATTTTCAGACAAATCGCCTTTATCTCTTGCTTCTGCTATATCCTGCGATGCTTTTGGGCGCATCACGCTTTTCAAATAATCCAGTTCGTCACGTAATTTTTTTAATCCTTCTGCTGTGTAATAAGATACTGCGCTCATAATTTCCTCGTTTATATAAATAGAAAAAATCCCATCACGACGGGATTTCTTTTTCCAAAGATAGTGGTTATATCGATTAAGTCGATAATTAAATGTTAATCATCTCGAATCCAAAGTTAAATAAATTAAATTTGTTTGCACTATAGTTTTATTAAATTTTAAAATGAAAAAACACCTCTTATATTTATTGATTTTTCCTTTGTTTCTGTGCTGTTCAAAAGACGAAAACAAGAGAAATACCAATCCTTTTTTACCCGATTATTCATTCTCTATCATTATCGATCCTGATTTGCCGCTTTACGCAGAACTTAAAACAGCGATCAATCCGGTTTTGATCACCTCTGCAAATGTGGGCGTCAACGGAATTTTTGTGATAAAAATTTCAGATACGAATTTCCTGGCCTGGGAAGCCAATTGCCCGAACCAATATCCATCTGAGTGTTCCCGAATGGTCAAATTAAACAATACGACGGCAAAATGCAATTGCGACGGCCTTGAATACAGCCTGCTTACCGGCGTTGGCGGCGGAAATTACACTTTAAAACCTTATCGCGTCGAAATATTGGGAACTACGATCCGCGTTTACAATTAAGATAAAAATGTTACCAAATAAAAAATCCTGACAATTGCTGCCAGGATTTTTCGGTTAAAAATGGTTGATTGATTAAAATTTGAGCGTCAGGCCTGCAAGAACATTGATTCCGGCCTGCGGATAATAGCCTGCCCCGCCGATCGTTTTGACACTTCCCGGATTGGAAAAATCGTCGTCATACGTATAAAAATACCCGTTGCTTTCGTATTTGTAGTTGAAAATATTATTGACCAATGCGCTGATGACAATTGATTTGAATATGGATTTGGTCTGGATCTCATACGACGCATTGAAATCGCTGACAGCATAAGATTTCAGTTTTGACGATTCAAAATCGACATTGCCCATATATTGATCACCGACAAATTTCGACAATAGCGCCAATTGCAATCCTTTCACCGGAAGAAATACAAACTGGCTTGCAGCTACAACTGCCGGGGAAAATGCAATTTTTGTATCGCCCAGATTTTGAAGGCTGCCATCTTTTTCAAAATAGAACTCTTTATTCCTATTTTGGCTGATGGTTAAATTTGGCTTGAAATACAGTTTTCGGTGCAATTTTATCGTCGCATCGATTTCGACCCCAACCCTGTAACTGTCGCCCACATTTTCGCGAACCGGCGCGCCCACATCATTCAACGCGCCTGTAAGCACGAGTTGGTTTTTGTATTTCATGTAATAACCGTTGACATTCAATCGGGCAGTTTCTGAATTGTAGCGCCATCCCAACTCAAAATCGTCGAGCTGTTCCGGTTTCGGGCTGCCGCTTTCATAATCGTCGCGGTTGGGTTCACGGTTTGCTTTCGCGTATGAAAAGTACAACGCATTTTTGTCATTGATGTCGAAATTTAAACCTGCTTTCGGATTAAAAAAATTAAAAACGTCGTCTACCGTTCCGGTTTCCAGGCTGTTTGCTTTATAGCTCACGCGGCGGTATTGCAGGTCGCCGTATAAATTCAGTTTTGATGTTATTTGGTAGTTTGCTTTTGCGAAAATATTGCCGTCTACTTTAATGGCAGCGTCGTCATAATAACGGTCGCCTGGTTCGTTAGTCGCGCCAAAACGCGTCCAGATGACTTTCCCGAAATGCTCGCCTTCATATTTGTTCCAGCCGCCGCCAAGAATGAAATCGAGTTTCTGGCTTTTATAATTTACAGAAAAAGTCGTTCCGTAAAAATCATTATCAAGCCATTTCTGGCGTATGAGATCTGTTGTGGCTTCGCCATTTATAGCTTCAAGTCGGTATTCTGAGTACTCGGCATCTTCCTTGAAATTTTCATAGTAGCCTTTTCCTTTGGTATAATGTAGTGCTAAATTGGTGTTCCAATGTTCTGAAATCCGCTGGTTCCAATGCAATTGATAGTGATCCTGCTGGTAATTGTCGGTTTCATTGTCGTAGAAATGAACATTTTTATCATCATCTGTATATTGTCCGGAAACATTGTAAGTGCGGTCGTATTCGAGTTTTTCGAGGTCTTCAAGTCCGTTCCAAGATTGATACGTTTTTTCGGTTCCGCCGAAAGCCAGTGCTTTGATCAAAGTATTTTTCCCTACATAAGTGCCTTGCAGAAAATACGATTTCAGGTTGGATTTGGCACGATCGATAAATCCGTAGGAAGCGATGTTTGACAAACGTCCGGCGATCTCAAAATGGTCGTTCATGAGTCCGGTGCTGAATTTTACCGTATGCTTTCTCGTATTGAAGCTTCCGAAAGAATTCGAAATTTCGCCGTTTCCTTTTTCAGAAAATGTGTCGGTGAGCATGTTTAAACTCGCACCGAAAGCACCGGCACCATTTGTAGATGTTCCAACACCGCGCTGCAATTGCAGGCTTTCTACCGATGACGCAAAATCTGGCATGTTGACCCAGAATGTGCCGTGGCTTTCAGAATCGTTGTACGGAATTCCGTTAATCGTGACGTTGACACGCGTGGCATCGCTTCCGCGGACGCGGATTCCGGTATAGCCAACGCCATTTCCGGCATCTGATGTTGTCACTACAGACGGCATGAAATTCATTAAAATTGGAATGTCCTGGCCAAGATTTCTAAAAGCGATCTCTTTTTTACCTAGGTTGCTGAAGCTGACCGGCGTTTTCGAATGGGCGCGGATTGCAGAAACCAAAACAGCATCGAGTGCATTGACTTTGGTTGTGTCGGAAGGTTTTTCCTGTGCTTGGGCGCAAACAGCCGAAAGCATCAATAAATAGAAAACACCGATTTGAAACAGTTTGGTTCCGGCTGGGTTCGCGTTAGCGATTGCAGTGGAAATCCTTTTTGGGATTGCCGCGGAGCTTGCGGAGCGGAAATCTCCAAAAAGATTGTAACGGAAAGCGCGGCCCGCAGGGACACGAGGCTTAAAAAGCCGACTGCCCGCAGGGAAACGCCCAAAAAATAAATTTTGTGGCTTTGCCGTTTGGGTGAAATTGTGGAAAAAAGTATTCATTCGTAAAAAATGTTACGAATAAAAGGGGCAATTATCCTTGTTAAATTAAAATTGGTTATCGTTGACGCCAGCGTGCACACTGTTGTCATTTTTCCTTGGCAGCATTACCTGCCCAGGTTCGTTGGGTATAATCTCAGCCCTTGGTAGAGCACCCCTTTGAGACGCTGCAAATGTAGGTTTTCAATTTATAATGGACAATGGATAATGGATAATTTTTGCGGGAATTTATTCGAAATCGGGTTTTCGGCGGGATTGCTTGATGTCGGATAAGCTTTTTTTGTCTTTCAATCTTTTTTTGATAACCGATTTTGGGACTTTTGTCGCTTTTCTGGGTTTTGGGATGATTAGCGATTTGGTGATAATATCGAGAAACCGTTTGATGACGATGTCTTTGTTTTTGAGCTGGCTTCGGTCTTCGTCACAGTTTAAGATCAGGATATTTTCAGACGTTAGCCTTGCAGAAAGTTTGTTGTAGACGATTTCCTTATCTTCTTCAGATAGTGATTTGGAATTTGGGACATCGAAAGACAGCACGACTTTTGACGACACTTTATTGACGTTTTGTCCGCCGGCACCGCTGCTGCGAATGGCTTTAAAACTGAGTTCTGTTAGGATTTTATCCGTTTCCATTATTGTGGCTGGTGCGCAGGTTTTAATAAATCGTTGACGGTTTTCACCGGATTGAAAGTAATCAGCGGTACTTCTACGAAAACGGTGATCCATTTGGCCATCGCGCCGTTCCATAATCCCGGAAGCTCGTATGCTTTTAGCGCTTCGCCGTTTTTATTTTTGTTGACGATGAATCCGCTGTTGTGGTCTACGAATTCGTGCAGGTTGAATTTTTCGCCTTTGAAATTCCGAATCCCACAAACCAAATCTACAGGATTGAAATGCGTAGATGCCGATAAAATCTGTGCTTGCAGAGTGTTTTCAAGATCGATTTGCGACGTTTCTACGATTTGAAGCGAGGTATTTCCTTTTTGGTCGCGCACCCAAAACGGGCCGCCGCCGGGTTCGCCTTCATTTTTGACCATGCCGCAAACGCGGATCGGGCGGTTTAAAATTTCAACAATATAGCTGATTTTATTTTCAAGCGTGTATTTTGAAAAGTCATCAATGACTGAAATATTGAGTTGCTTTCTGGCAAAATCAATAATGGAATTAATATTTTCGTCTTTGATTAATCCGTTTTCGATTTGCTGCAAATACTCAAAAACCTGGTGCTGCAATTTGACAAGAATTCCGGCAAGGCCTTTTTTGTAAAGTGCAATTTCATAGATATGGTTCTGGATGACATTGTCGATGTTTTTGATAAAAACGATGTCGGCATTCAGGTTGTTCAGATTTGAAATTAACGCGCCGTGTCCTGCGGGACGAAAAACCAGCTGGTTGTTTCCGTCTCGGAAAGGAGTGTTCTTCACGTCAACGGCAATGGTGTCTGTCGCCCTGTCCTGATAGGTAAAATTGATATTGATTTTTATTTTAGCCTGCTTTTCTACTTTATCTTTCACTGAATTGATGATTTTCACAAATTCAGACTGATGGATGTCGGAAATCGTAAAATGTAGGTTTGAGGCCGCATTGGAGCTTGCATAAAAAGCGGTTTCGTTCAGATGTTCTTCAATTGGCGTCGCGATGTGCGTCGTATATTGATGAAACGGCAGCATGCCTTTTGCTTTATTGCAAAAATCGAAATGGCTGTCGGTCAGCATCGTTTTGATGAACTGGTAATTTTTGCGGTCGCTTTCCCAGGAATTAAAATCAGGAAATGCCTTTTTCAGGTGATTGTCGATGTTCTCGAAAAACGGGAATTTCTCCAGTCCGGCGAGAAATACCGTTAATGCAGCCGCGTGCTTTCGGTTTACGTAAGCATTAATAGTTTCGTTTTCCACATCGAATTCATTCAAAAATTCACTCAGGAATTTAAACATTCTGCTTGCTGCACCTGAAGCGGGAACAAATTTTTTGAGTTTCAGACTGCTTTTTTTCGTATCGAAATAGGATGCAAAAGCTTTAAAATCTTCTGTTGCCAATTTTAAAATGCCATCTTCTTTTTTTGCCGGGCGGTCGAGAATCGCTTTCTGGATGCCCGATTTAAAAATATTGATGTGCTTTTTTATCGTTTCCGGACTGATTCCGTGTTCATAAGTCTGGACAAAATCATACGAAGAAAAACCCATTTCCTTGCAACTAACCAAATCTTCGAGGATTTTTTTTGCTTTGGCTAAGCGAGTTTCCATGTCACCCGAAAGCATAATAAACGGCTTTTTACTGTCAATCAAAGCTTGTTTGAAAATGGCGAAAATCGCTTCGCGGTCGTCCGGGCGGTCGCGCAAATCGTCATTTTCCCACGGCACATCGATATCCGTTAAGAAAAACAAATCGTATTTGTGCTTGCGTGCGGCTTTTTCTAAAATCGGATCGCAAAAATTATAGTAAATTTCAGAATAGACTTTGGTGACCATCAAACAAGTGTCGGCAAACAGGAATTTATTAGCGACACTCAGTACTTCATTTTCAAGTTTGGTTTGCCCGACGGCAATTGGCATCAAATCTTCGGGTTCACAAATAATTCCGGCATCGTTGAATTTTTCCTGTAAGTAATCACGCGCAAATTCGGGCGCCCAAACTGTCTCAAAGTGAGCAGCGAGCTGTTGGGACAAAGTGGTTTTTCCGGTGCTTTCAGGGCCGTAAAGCGCAATTTTTATGATGTCTGCGGACTGTTGCTTAAGATTTTCCTCCATTCTATATATGCCAAAATGGCTAAAATTGTAAAAACTATATATTCAAGCGACAAAATCCCCAAACCTCTGTAAGCGTATATCGGAACCGCAATTAAATCGCCGATGATCCACAACGTCCAGTTCTCGATTTTTTTAAAAGCCATGTACCACATTGCCGTAAAAAATAATCCTGAGGTAAAAATGTCTAAATAGTTTTCTGTTTTGATTTCGTAACCGAATGCTTTATAAACCGCGAAAATTACGATAATTGTGAGAAGAAACATCCCGAAACCTGTTAATTTTTCATGTGTGCTGGTTCGTGAGATCGCAACGGCATTTGTATTTTCTTTTTTGATTGACCATTTATACCAGCCGTAAATGCTCATGACCGAATAATAAATGTTAATGACCATGTCGCCAAAATAACCTGCGCGGTATAATAAATAAACCGTAATTGTTGTTGCGATCAGTCCTGTTGGATAAACCAAAATATTTTCCTGCTTTGCATAATAGACACTTGCAATACCAAAAACGAAAGTGATTGCTTCAAGGATAATGACGATCCATGGTGTGTTTTTGTAGGCTTCTGTGAAGAATTCGATCATAATGTGCGGTCGCCTTTGACTAATTTTAGTGTAAAAACGCACATTTCCTCAGTTAAAAATGTTTCCTTCATCGCGCTTTTAAGAAAATCCATTATAGCATCGTAGTCACCATAAACCTGCGTCGTTAGTGGGTTTTCCAAAACGGCAAAACCTGAATTTCTAGCCTTTTTGATGAATGCAATAATTGGTTCCTCAAAATTTTGATTCATTGGATAGAGGCTGATGTCGACGGATACTTTCATTAATCTTCTGTTTTAAATTCGATTCCCTGGAAAATCTTGTCGAAGAAATCGGGGTCTTTTTCGAATGCCGTTCCGATGACAACCAGATCGGCCCCAGCATTGTAAGCGTTGTCGATGCTGCGGCTGCTTGTGATTCCGCCGCCAACGACAAGCGGAATGTCAAGGTTTTCAGCCACGCTTTTAATAATTGCTACAGAAACCGGATTTTTAGCGCCACTGCCCGCTTCCAGATAAATTAATTGTTGCCCGAGCAATTCTCCGGCGATTGCCGTGGCTGTGATTTCATCAATATCATTGCGGCTTAAAGGCTTGGTATTGCTGACTGTTTCGACAGCCGTTTCGTGGCCGCTTTCGATTAGGATATAACCGGTCGGAATGACTTCAAGATTGGACTTTTTCAAGATCGGTGCGGCTTTGACCTGATGCTCGATCAAGTAATCCGGGTTTCTGCCGGAGATTAAAGACAGGAATAAAATGCCGTTAGCCAAAGTGGAGATCTGTGACGGGTTTCCGGGAAACAAAATGACGGGCAAGTTGCAGTTTTGCCTGAACTGCATGATCAAATCGTCGATATCGGTGCTGATGACGTGGCTTCCGCCGACGAAAATGTGCGTGGCTGGTGACATGTTGATCTTCGCTACCAGGTTTTCGAGATTGGAACGGTCGATTTTATCGGGATCGAGCAGGATCGCCAGCAGTTTTTTATTGGATTTCTTGGCCTGAAGAATGTCAGCGTAAATTTGTTTCATCTGCGGCAAATATACGAAGATTGTATTTGTGGCTTTGCGCCAAAAGTTAAGATTTTATTTTTCGAGGACGTAAACGAGCGTGAAGTTTTCCATTTCCTCAAAATAGACAGAAAAAGTCATTCTGGTTTCATTAAAGTTGAGAATGACATCGGTTTGAAGGTGTTGCATTTCGAAAGGCTGCACGAAAATATGGTCGTTGAAACTGATGCCAACTTCATTCCGGATTTTGAAAATTGCTTCTTTAACGCCCCAGACCACGGTGAGTTTCCGCATATAATCAGCCGCGTTTTTGTCGAGCCACGTCATTTCGAATTCGGCAAATTTGTAATCGAGAATTTTGATTTTATCGCGCTGCTTTTCCATATCGATGCCAATGTTCTGGTCGCTGAAAATAACCGCTGAAAATTCGTGTGAATGCGTGATCGAAAGGTGTTTCCCGTCTTTAAGATGCGGTTTCCCGAATGCATCGTAAGTCAGGTCAAAATCGGAATAGCCGTTTTCGTGAAGAATTTTGCGCACACTTAGAAAACCGCGCCGGTGCAATTCGGATTTCATTCCGTTTAAACGGATTTCATTGCGGTCGTTAAGTTGCACTTCCTCTCGAAGCTGGGCATACGGCTCGTCGATTTTCCAGATGTAGATCTGCGTTTTCGGACTGAAATTAATGATTTTATATAATGGCATCTGGTTTTGCAGGTTTTCCTAGCCCCGATAGTAGTGGAAATCCTTTTATAAAGTTGTAGCGCAGCGGAAATTTTATAAAAGATTGCAACGGATAGCGGGAATAGCTTCTAAAAATTAAAAAATATTTATTGATTTGTGTTTCAAAAAGTTAACGCTTTAAACAACTTATAAATTTCGGCAAATCTATTTTAAATAAAAAGGAATTGCGTAAATTTGCACGAAAATTTAAGTTAAAACAAAAATATCATAATGAGTACAACGACAATGCCTTTTGTGGCGTACAAAGTAAAAGACATTTCCTTAGCGGCTTGGGGAAGAAAAGAAATTGAACTTGCTGAAGCTGAAATGCCAGGATTGATGGCACTTCGCGCAGAATATAACGACGAGCAACCGTTGAAAGGTGCACGCATCGCTGGTTGTTTGCACATGACGATTCAGACTGCCGTTTTAATCGAAACTTTGATCGCTTTGGGCGCTGAAGTGACTTGGTCGTCTTGCAATATTTTCTCTACGCAAGATCAGGCTGCGGCTGCGATTGCTGCTGCAGGAATCCAGGTTTATGCGTGGAAAGGCTTGAATGAGCCTGATTTTGACTGGTGTATTGAGCAGACTTTGTTCTTTGGCGAAGACAGAAAACCGTTGAACATGATCCTTGATGATGGTGGCGATTTGACGAATATGGTTTTTGACCGTTATCCGGAATTGGTGGACGGAATCCGTGGATTGTCTGAAGAAACGACTACCGGAGTTCACCGTTTGTACGAAAGAATGAAAAATGGCACTTTGGTGATGCCTGCGATCAACGTAAATGATTCGGTGACCAAATCTAAATTTGACAACAAATACGGTTGTAAAGAAAGTGCTGTGGACGCGGTTCGTCGTGCAACAGATTTGATGTTGGCGGGGAAAAGAGTGATCGTTTGCGGATATGGCGATGTGGGTAAAGGAACTGCGGCTTCGTTCCGTGGCGCCGGTTCTATCGTAACGGTTACTGAAATTGACCCGATTTGTGCGCTTCAGGCTGCGATGGATGGTTTTGAAGTGAAAAAACTCGATACGGTGATCGCTACTGCGGATATTATCATTACGACTACTGGAAACAAAGACATTGTTTTGGGTTCGCATTTTGAAAAAATGAAAGACAAAACGGTTGTTTGCAACATTGGACACTTTGACAATGAAATCGATATGGCGTGGCTGAACAAAAACCACGGTGCTTCTAAAATTGAGATCAAACCGCAGGTTGACAAATATACAATCGCTGGAAAAGACATTATCATTTTGGCTGAAGGGCGATTGGTAAACCTCGGCTGCGCGACCGGACATCCGAGTTTTGTAATGAGCAACTCGTTTACAAACCAGACTTTGGCGCAAATTGAATTGTGGAAAAACAGCGCGAATTATGACAATGAAGTATATATGTTGCCAAAACATTTGGATGAAAAAGTAGCTTCTTTGCACTTGGCAAAACTGGGTGTTGAATTGGAAACTTTGAGAGACGACCAGGCTGCTTACATTGGCGTGGACGTTCAGGGGCCCTTTAAACCGGAATATTACAGATACTAATCTGATAGAAATTAGATTGACAAATGAAACCCTTGCAGCAATGTGAGGGTTTTTTATTTGATTTTTTCTATATTTATCATTCCAAAAAATTAAACATTATGAAATCAAAAACACAAAACTTAGGAACTGCACTTTTGCTGGCCGGAATTTTATCGTTGACTTCTTGTAAAAAAGAAACCGTAGAAACTGTGAGTACCGATGTTGATGGCGACACCACGACAGTCGTAACAACTACGACAACTGAAAACGGAGTCGATGTAAATACCGATAAAGCGGAAGCCAATCTAAAAGAAGCGCGTGAAAATTTGAAAGAAGCAATTGCCAAAGGCGACAAAAAAGCGCAGGAAGCCGCTCAAAAAACTGCCGATGAAGCCGAATCAGCCTGGGCAAAACTCAAAGCAAATGTTAAGGAAGGCGCTGATAAAACCAAAGCGTCACTTGAAGAAGCTAAGGACAATACTTCTGCAAAAATGCAGGAAGCCAAAGAAAACACGAAGGAAAAATACAACGAAGCTTTAGAAAAAGCCAAAGCAAAATAAATTAAAAAGACCGTTTCAATTGAAGCGGTTTTTTATTTTTATATTTACGATTCCAACTACTAAACTACATCATTTTGAGAAAAATTACCTTCTTCGCGTTATTACTTGCTTCCATTCCATCATTTGCACAAATTGTCAACACCGCGCCTTACATTTTAACTGTGGATGAATTGAAATCGTGGACAGAAACCGGTTCAACCGCTTCTACAGATTTAATTGCAACGATTCCGTTGGCCGAAAGGTTTACAAATGTTCAAACGCAATTCAACCCCAATTTAAACAACAACCTGCAAATCGCTTATTTGCCTGACGGAATGAACAATTTTGGGAATTATTTCGGCGAGCAAAACCAATTTAATTTGTACAATTTTACGCACTGGGCTTATATTGATAAATTCGTGTGGTTTGGCGGCACGTCTTCACAAACGATTCAGATTCCGTCATCGCCCTGGGCGAATGCCGCGCATAAAAACGGCGTTAAAATATATGGCGATGTGTTCTTTTCACCAACCGCGTTCGGCGGATCGACAACAACGTTGCAAAATTTCCTCGAAAAAGATTCTGAAGGCCATTTTATCGCGCTTCCAAAGATGATCGCAATCATGCAATACTATAAATTTGACGGCTGGTTTATCAATCAGGAAACAGCTACGACTCCGGTAGTTGCGGTTTTGATGCAGGAATTTGTAAAAGAATTAACGACTCAGGCCGAAGCGGTCGGAAAGGAAATTATGTGGTATGATGCCATGATCTTAAACGGAAATGTAGGATGGCAAAACCGATTGAACGCCAATAACAGTCCGTTTTTACAAGCCGATCTTGATGGAAATTCAGAAAACGGATTCGAACAACGCGTGAGCAGCAGCATATTTGTCAATTTCTTCTGGAACAATGTGGCACAGGTTATCGCCTCAAGAACACAGGCGGCAACCATTGGCAGACCTTCTTTTGATGTTTTTACCGGCGCCGATATTTGGCCCGGAAGAAATCAGGGAAATTTTATGACCAACGGCAATACGTTTATGACAAAACTTCATGAAACAAACACTTCGATTCCGATTACTTCTTTGGGATTGTTTGCTACTAATTGCGTTTACAACAGTTCGGTTTTTACCAATTTTAATAACGACCCGACCGATGTCAATTCGTTTTACGATGCAGAAAATCATTTGTTTGCCGGCTCCGATTCAAATCCGGGAATAGTGGATGCAACCGGTTTTAAAGGGCTTTCAGCTTGGGTTCCGGAAACTTCAGTGATTTCTGAGCAACTTGCTACAAATTTTAATACCGGACATGGCAAGCAAAAATTTGGACCAGGCGTCGTAACAAGTACGGAAAGTTGGCATGATATGAATGAGCAAGACATTTTACCAACTTGGCAATGGGCCTTTTCACAAAATGGAATGCTTAACGCAAAATGGGATTTTGACGATGCTTTTTACAGTGGAAATTCGCTCAAAATCTCAGGAAACCTTCCTGCCAATACACCAATAGACCTTATGCTGTTTAAAACAAAATTCTCGGTACCTCAAAATCTTGGAACGCAGACGACGAATGTATTTTTTAAATGTGCAAATCCAGAAAATTCAAAAATGAAACTTCTCGTTGTATTTGCAGATGATCCGACACAAAAATATGAATTCCCTTTAAATGCGACACCTTGGCCTTTTTTCAATAACTGGGCTTCACAAACCATTGCATTGAGTGATCATGGCGGACGAGAAGTTGCCATGTTGGGACTTCGTTTTTATTCTGAAACTTCAATCCCGGATTATTCAATAAACATTGGGGAATTTACGAGCCAACAAGCACTTCTCTCCAATACTGAACAATCTGGCAATCCACAATTTGTAATTGTCAGTTATCCAAATAACAATAGCATTTCTTTTACTTTAAATTGGAAAGGAACCGATCATGTAAACTATTCTATTTACGACTTGTTGGGAAAGATAGTAAAAACAGATACTATCAAACTCAATAAAACCACACATTACAGTTTGGATACCTCAAGATTAGGTTCAGGTTCGTACATCGTGAAATTTACAGACAAGAACAATGTTTCTGAAACCAAAAAAATCGTCATCAAGTAAATTCCCCTTATTTAGACTGAATTGGTATTTGCCCGAAATCAGCCGATTGTAAATATAAAACGCCTACTTTTTAGTACTTTTATATTACAATTAGAAAAAAATAAAGCCATGATATCAAAAACAGTCGAAATAGCACTCAATAAACAGGTGACCATTGAAGCCGAGTCTTCGCAAATATACCTCGCCATGGCTTGCTGGGCGGAAGCCAAAGGCCTTGAAGGCGTAGCGCAATTCATGTACAAACAATCGGACGAAGAGCGCGTACACATGCTTAAAATCGTAAAATTCATCAATGAACGTGGCGGAAACGCTTACATTTCTGAACTCAAAGCACCAAATGTGTCGTTTAACAACTTCAAGGAAATGTTTCAGGAACTGCATGACCACGAAGTTTTTGTGTCGGAATCGATCAACGATCTCGTTCACATCACACTACAGGAACGCGATTATGCGACGCACAACTTCCTGCAATGGTATGTCACCGAGCAAATTGAAGAAGAAGCGCAGGCAAGGGCAATCCTCGATAAAATCAACCTCATCGGCGACGACAAAGGCGGATTGTATTTGTTCGACCGCGACATTCAGCAATTAACCGTTTATAATGTGGTTGCTCCGGGAAATACAGGAAATAAAAATTAATAAAGATTTAAACCATTAAGAACATTTAGTTCATTCAGGTAAACGGATCAAAAAAAATAAATTATTTCAAACAACCCATTCTTCATAGAATGGCTTGTTTAATAAACATTGGATTGGCATAATGAACTTAATGCCCTCAATGGTTCAAAAAAATCCAAACTGTTCAAACCAAAAAAAAGCCATTCTTCACAGAATGGCTTTTTTAATATCAACTAAGTTTCAATTATGCTTCAAAAGCAACAATAGAAACGTATGATTTGTTGTCTTTTTTCTTTTGGAACTGAACAACTCCATCTACTCTTGCGTGTAGGGTGTGATCTTTACTGATGTAAACATTTTCACCTGGGTTGTGTTTAGAACCTCTTTGTCTTACGATGATGTTCCCCGCAATAGCAGCTTGTCCACCAAAAATCTTAACACCTAAACGTTTCGATTCTGATTCTCTACCATTCTTGGAACTACCGACACCTTTCTTGTGAGCCATGACGTTATCTTTTAAATGTTAATTATTCTGCTGTTGGTTCTTCTGTGGTCTCAGTTTTCTTAGCTGCCGCTTTTTTCTTAGGCGCAGCGGCTCCAGGTAAAGTAAATCCTGAAATCTGAATCTGAGTAAGAGACTGTCTGTGACCGTTTCTCTTTTTGTAACCTTTTCTTCTTTTCTTTTTGAAAACGATTACTTTGTCTCCTTTTAAGTGTTGTAACACTTTGGCTTCTACTGAAGCACCTTCTACAGCCGGGGCGCCTAAAGTGATTGTTCCATTATCGTCTAACAAAAGAACTTTTGCAAATGAAATTGCATCGCCTTCTTTGTCAGCCAAACGGTGAACATAAACCTTTAAGTCTTTGCTTACTTTAAATTGTTGCCCTGCTATCTCTACGATTGCGTACATAACAATGATGTTTAGTTAATTTTTAAGGTTGCAAATATACAACTAAATCCCATTCATGCAACTTGTTGGAGAAAAAAAAGTCGAAAGTCTGAACGTCGAAAGGCGAGCGGTCAAAAATCGCGGATAATTATTGTGTTTTTTTGGGCGTGCCGGCGCTTCAGCATTGCACATTTAATTTAGCATTTTACTGCGCCGTCGCGCTGTCCGCTTTATCTTTTACGGCCTTCGCTGCGCTGCGGCCGCAAAAGGATGCCGCTTCCATCGCTCACGCGTGTCTTCACTTCGATAATGCCTAATTTCCTTTTTACCGTTCGTTTTTCACTTATGTCTTTGCCTCAGTCTTTTCTCTTCAACTAAAAATCCCTACATTTGAATCAACCCAATATCCGGAAACCACACTTACCGGAATTGCCGCACCTTTTACTAACCAATGAAACAAATATTAATGGCTGTAAGTACTTCACTTTTGCTTGGAGGAACGGTTTCTGCCCAAAAAGTCGCCTTTGAAGAATTTGACCTCGACAATGGCTTGCACGTCATTTTGCACAACGATCCATCTGCGCCGGTAGTCATCACTTCTGTAATGTATCACGTCGGATCCAAAGATGAAAGTCCGGATCGCACCGGATTTGCCCACTTTTTTGAACACCTTTTGTTCGAAGGCACCGAAAACATCAAACGTGGCGAATGGTTCAAAATCGTCAGCGGAAACGGCGGCACCAACAACGCCAATACTTCCGACGACCGAACTTATTATTACGAAGTTTTCCCATCAAATAATTTAGAACTCGCTTTATGGATGGAATCCGAGCGCATGCTGCATCCCATCATCAACCAGATCGGCGTTGACACCCAAAACGACGTCATCAAAGAAGAAAAAAGATACGTCTACGACAACAAACCGTATGGAAATTTCCTGTCGGAAGTCAAAAAACGATTGTTCACCAAACATCCATACCGCTGGAGTGTCATCGGCTCGATGGAACATTTGGACGCTGCGAAACTCGAAGAATTCCGGGCTTTCAATAAAAAATTCTACATTCCGAACAACGCGGTTTTAGTAGTTGCAGGTGATTTCGATAAAACCAATGCGAAGAAATGGATCTCGCAATATTTCGGCTCGATCCCGAAAGGCGCGCCCATCCAAAAGCAAACGTTTGCCGAAGAACCGATCACAAAAACGATCTCAGCCACTTACGAAGACCCAAACATCCAGATTCCTGCAATTGTGGCAGCCTACAGAACACCATCGATGAAAACCCGTGATGCGCGCGCACTCGACATGATCTCGAGTTTACTCAGCGACGGCAGAAGTTCGCGTTTGTACAAAAAGCTCGTCGACGATAAGAAAATGGCGCTGCAAATCGGTGCGTTCAACGTCAATCAGGAAGATTACGGTTCGTATGTGATTTTCGGATTGCCATTGGAACAAACGCCGACGACCGACATTTTAAAAGAAATTGACGAAGAAATCACCAAACTGCAAACCGACCTGATTTCTGAAAAGGATTTTGAAAAACTTAGGAACAAATTCGAAAACCAACATGTGAACAGCAACGCAACGATAGAAGGCATTGCTGAAAATCTCGCTTCGTCCTATTTATTATTCGGCGATGTAAACCTGATCAATACCGATATCGACATTTACCGTTCGATCACACGCGACGAAATCCGCCAAGCCGCAAAAAAATATTTAAACCCGAACCAGCGATTGGTTTTGGATTACATTCCGGCCAAAAGCAAGTCTGCCAACTAAAAATGAAAAAGCCTATCTTAATCGTATTGGGCTTATTCCTGACCTTATCTATGCAAGCAAAAACAAGACCTCAGCCCAAACCCGGACCGGCTCCGACAATAAAAATCAACAAGCCGCAAACCTTTGAATTGTCAAACGGACTCAAAGTTTTGGTTGTCGAAAACCACAAATTGCCGCGCGTTTCTTTCAGCCTGAATATTGACGTTGCGCCATATTCCGAAGGCAATAAAAAAGGCGTCGCTTCTTTGCGTGGACGATTGATGGGAAAAGGCAGCGCCACAATTTCAAAAGATGCATTTAATGAAGAAATTGATTTTCTCGGTGCCAGCCTGAATTTTTATTCCGATGGCGCAAGCGGAAATTCACTTTCCAAATATGCTGCGCGAATTTTAGAATTGCTTGCCGATGCCGCTTTGCATCCAAATTTTACACCCGAAGAATTCGACAAGGAAAAAACAAAGTTCATAGAAAGTTTAAAATCTGAAGAGAAAAGCATTCCTGCAACGGCTGAAAGGGTTGAAAATATACTCGCATTCGGAAAAAGCCATCCGTTTGGCGAATATGTTTCAGAAACGACTTTAAACAATATGACGCTCGACGACGTCAAAGCGAATTACAACACGTATTTTGTTCCTGAAAATGCCTATTTGGTGATTGTTGGCGATGTTGATTTTGAACAGGTCAAAGCCAAAGTTTTGGATGTTTTTTCAGATTGGATAAAAGCAGCCGCTCCGGATTTATCGTATTCCGACCCGAAAAACGTGCAATATTTACAGATCAATTTTGTCGATATGCCGAACGCTGTACAATCGGAAATTGCACTGGTGAATTCAGTCAATCTTAAAATGACAGATGCCGATTTTTTTCCGTCAATTGTTACGAACCAGATTCTTGGCGGCGATTTCAACAGTTATTTAAACATGAACCTGCGCGAGGCAAACGGTTGGACTTACGGTGCGCGTTCGAACATCGGTTATGGAAAATATGTCGATAAATTCATCGCATCGGCTTCGGTTCGAAATGCGGTAACCGACAGCGCTGTGGTCGAATTTGTCAAGGAAATCAAACGCATCCGGACTGAAACGGTCGCTGAAGACAAACTCAACGACATCAAAGCCGGCTATATCGGAAGGTTTGTGATGAACATTGAAAAACCACAGACGATTGCGCGTTATGCGCTCAACATCCGCACAGAAAATTTGCCTGAAGATTTTTATGAAAATTTCATCAAAAACATCAATGCTGTAACTCCGGAAGATATTTTGCGTGTGGCGAACAAATATTTCATGATCGATAACATGCGGATTATCATCACCGGAAAAGCATCGGAAACTGTTCCTAATTTGGAGAAACTCAAAATCCCGATTTTCTATTTTGACCGTTTTGGAAATTCGGTTCAATAATTAATAATTGTTTCGGGCCGCTGTTTGCGTGAGCGATTGAAGTGAAAAGCCCGGAACGCAGTGAGGACTTGTAACGGAAAGCGCGACAGCGGCATAGCACAGCGGAGCCGGTGGCACGCCCAAAAACCATGACAATTCGAAATTATAGAAAGTTTTTACAATTACTTTGATAGAAATTCCACCTTAATGGTTTTAAAAACTCTTATCGGTAAACCCCAAATAATGGTTTTCTTATTTTTTTCCAGACAAATAAACGCCGCACAAAATAATGCAAGCCCCTAGAAACTGCAACGGCGTAAGCATTTCATTATCGAGCAATCCCCAGAAAAAGGCCACGATCGGAATTAAATAAGTGACTGAAGTTGCGAAAACCGGCGTTGACATTTGGATCAATCTATAGAAAAGCAAATTCGCAATTCCGGTTCCGAAAACGCCTAAGATCATAATGAATAAAGTCGATGTTTGCACTTCTGGAACATGCATGAATTTGAAATATCCGGTGACATATAAAATCGTTAACGACGGAATCAGCATTGCGGAGAAACTTCCGGTTGAAATTGCAAGCGGACTCAAATCGGACAAATATTTCTTGACCAGATTTACATTCGTCCCATAACAAACCGTGGCAATGAAAACGAGGAAAATATAAGTATATTCTGAACTTGCGCCCGAATCTGAGCCTGTAAAAACAAGCAGTAAACTTCCAACCAAGCCAACGCTTACGCCGATGATTTGCGTGCGCTTGAATTGCAATCCGAAAAACAATCCGCCAAGAACGAGCGCGTTTAAAGGTGTAAAAGAATTGAGCATGCCGCTGATCGAGCTTCCGATCTTGGTTTCAGCAATCGCAAACAAATAAGCCGGGAAAAAATTGCCGAGCAACGCTGATAATATAATCAATTTCCATTTGCCGATTGGAATCGTCGGTAGCGTTTTAAATCCGATAACCAGCAAAAAACACGCGGCAAAAATCATCCGCAAAGAGCCCAACTGAAACGGATCGAGCCCAACCAAACCTTTCTTGATCAATATGAATGAACTTCCCCAGATTAGGGAAAGTATCGTCAGGAAAATCCACTTCAATTGTTTGGCGCTCATCATCAAAATTTTAACACCCAAAATTGTAATAATTTTATGAATAAACGGGATTTATTTTTGCATTTTTGTAGCCGCTTTCAACACTGTTGATCGTTCTCACGCAAACATTAAACTCACATATTATGAAATTCACCCAATCATTATTCGCACTTGCTTTATCGGCCGCTTTTCTTACAAGCTGCAAGCAAACGGCAAGCGCACCAAAAACCGAAGCCGGTGCAGTCGCTTCAACTGAAAAAACAAACACACCTGCAGTAAAACCAGAAACGGCAAGCTTTAAGATCGAAGGCATGAGCTGCGCAATTGGCTGTGCAAAAACGATTGAGAAAGAATTGTCGGAAATGGACGGCGTTCAAAAAGCATCTGTAGATTTTGATTCCAAAAAAGCGGTGATCGACTTCGACGCAACCAAACAAACTCCGGAAAATTTCGTAAAAGTTGTTGAAGCGACCGCTGATGGAAAAACGTATAAAGTTTCCGATGTGACTTCTTCAGGAAACCACGCGATGCTTTTCGACCAGGAAAAAGAAAAAGTAGCTGACGCCAAAAAGTCTAAATCTGATAAAAAAGAAGCTGCAGGAAAAGAGAAAAAATCTTGTTGTTCAGGAAAGA
This sequence comes from Flavobacterium noncentrifugens, assembly GCF_900100375.1. Classification (GTDB taxonomy): domain Bacteria; phylum Bacteroidota; class Bacteroidia; order Flavobacteriales; family Flavobacteriaceae; genus Flavobacterium; species Flavobacterium noncentrifugens. The sequence goes on from NZ_FNEZ01000001.1 coordinate 427,866, forward strand.
AACATTGTTCCGCTGACGAGAAGAAAGCTTAATTTCAGTCGAAAGTCTGAAAGTCAAAAGTCTGAAAGGACTAACGGATTGCATAAAAAAAACCAGAAAACGGATTAATTTCGTTCCTGGTTTTTTTTATTTAATAGAATCGTTTTCTTTCGACTTTCAGACTTTTGACTTTCAGACTTTCTTATTTCTTCCACTTCAAAGTTTCCATCAACGTCCGCATGTCATCTTTAATGTAACTCGCGGCCGGCATCACCGAATCAAAGTTGGGTTTTGCGTAAAAATAAACCGAGCAATCGATAAAATGGCTGATGCTGTCGGTGACGTAAAATTGTGCGTTTGTAGCGGCATTTCCGTTGACCTGGTAAAACATTCCGTATACTTTGTGGTCTTTGTTTAGAAATGGCTGTTCTAGAATGTCGTCGGCTTTGATCACGTGTTCGTAAGTCAGTTTTTGCGCGTCGCGAAGCAATGTGTTGATATTGTTCTGAACCGGTTTGTAACTGATGTAAATCGTCGCTTTCATTTTCGGATAATTGATTTCGAAACTGCAATCGGAATTTCCTTTGATCACTGCATCAGCATTCATATCGAATGAAAACGGGCAATTGTTTTCGAAATGCACATATTCGGCCACAGGATAATCGAGGCGAAGCTGGCTCGCCGGTTTTGGAAGTACTTCTTTTTTGCAGCCGAAAACCGTTACAAACACCAATGAGAGAACGGAAAACGAAATGATTTTTTTTAACATGGATGTTTATTCAATAATTACTTTTATCTGGCGGACGCGTTTTTTATCAACGGTTTCAATCGTAAAACGGTATTTGTCAAAATTTATTTTCTGCCCTTTTTTGGGAAAATTGCCTAAGATTTCAAGAATGAATCCGGCAAGTGTTTCGGCTTCGCCTTTGCTTTCGTCGAATAACAATTCGTCAGCATCTACAATCCGATAAAAATCTTTCATGCTGATTTTTCCTTCAAATAAGAATGTCTTATCGTCGATTTGGGAGAAATTGATATTTTCATCGTCGAATTCGTCGCTGATGTCGCCAACGATTTCCTCAATGACATCTTCCAAAGAAACCAAACCTGAAGTGCCGCCATATTCATCGACAACAATGGCCAAATGGCTTTTCATCGACTGGAAATCTTTTAATAAATCGTCGAGTTTTTTATTTTCGGGAACGAAAAACGGCTCGCGCAGCAAAGTCGTCCATTCAAAATCATTTTTGCTGATGTGCGGAATTAAATCTTTGACAAACAACACACCTTCAATCTGGTCGATATTATCACGGTAAACCGGAATTCTTGAAAATCCTTTATCGGTGATTTTCTCCATGATTTCGGAAAAACTTTCTTCGATCTCGAGTGCGAATACATCGATGCGCGGACTCATGACTTGTTTCGTATCCGTATTTCCGAAAGAAACAATGCCTTCGAGGATTTTTTGTTCATGCTGTGAAGTGCCTTCGGAAGAAGTCAGTTCTAAAGCCTGCGACAATTGGTCGACTGAAAAACTCGATTTCTGCTTTCCGAGTTTTTTATGCAGGAAAACCGTCACCGACCGCATCGGAATGCTGATGGGCGAAAGCAATTTGTCTAATATTGATAACGGATATGCAAAGAAACACGCAAATCGGACATTATTCCGGCTGGCGTAAATTTTCGGCAACACTTCTCCGAAAAGCAAGATAAAAAATGTGACAACTACGACTTCTACAACGAATTTTAAAACTGGAGATGCAATCGCTGCGAATAAATTCTGTCCAATGACCGAGAATAAAATCACGACGCCAATGTTGATGAAATTGTTGGCTACGACCAAAGTCGCGAGTAATTTTTTAGGCTTTTCGAGTAAGGAAACAATGGTATTTGCAACCGTTGGTTTCGCATTATGGCATTCATCAATATCTTTCGGCGTCAGCGAAAAAAACGCAACTTCGGCAGCAGAAACCAGCGCAGAACCAGAAAGCAACACGAAAATGGCTATAAATCCGAAAAGCAAATTCGTGTCTAAAGTGGTGGATAATTGATAACCGGGCTCAGGGTCCAAATTCAGTAGGATTAATTAAACAAATCAGAATGGCAGGTCGTTGACCGGCGGATTCTGGGCATCAAAATTAGGGTTTGGCGAACCGGCAGCCGGACGGTTTCCATCAGTGTCTTTTTTCACGTTCAGGAAAGTGAATTCGGTAACCTGGATCTCGGTCGTATATTTTGTCGAACCGTCTTCAGCCTGCCATTGGCGCGACTTGATTCGGCCTTCTACATAAATTTTATCGCCTTTCGAAAGGTATTTTTCGCAAATCTCGGCCGCTTTATTTCGCACGACGAGATTGTGCCATTCTGTAGAAGTAATTTTTTCGTTCGTAGTCTTATTAATATACGTTTCGTTCGTTGCAAGAGGAAATCTTCCGATACAATTCCCACCATCAAAATAATGCATTTTCACTTCATCGCCCAAATGGCCTATCAACAGTACTTTATTAATGGTTCCGCTCATTTTATTTATAAATTATTGAAATCAAATATAGTAATTTTTGAAAAACTACGGCCAATGCTTTTCTATAAAATTAAAAATGACAATCGGGAATGGAAATGTTTTTAGCGTTTCGATTTCGAGCGCGTTTTCGAGCGTTTCGGTAACGTTTACTTTCCAGAATTTAATGTGCAAATGCTGGTGTGTGAGTTTGTGAATTTGGCTAATTTCGTTAAGTTCGGAGATGGAAGTGATTGGATTTTGGATAAAATTCCGACGCAATAATTCATCCGAAAAGACATCAAAATCAATTTCGTTTTCCGATTCAATTAATGGAAATTCGTACAAATTATGCCAGATTCCTTTGTCTGACCTTTTTTGGATGATCGAATTCTCATTAGCATCCGAAAAAATCACATAATTAAAGAATCGGTTTTTGGCTTTTGCTTTTTTGGATTTTACCGGAAGCTGGTTCACTTTGTTTAATTTCAGCGCCAGGCAGCCGGAATTCAAGACACAAATCGAACAATCCGGATTTTTCGGCACACATTGGATCGCGCCAAATTCCATCATCGCCTGGTTGAAAATCGCCGGGTTGTCTTTTGGCATCAGTTCATACGCCAAAGCGGCAAATTCCTTTTTGGCGGAAGCATTGGCAATATCGGTTTCAATGTCGAAATATCTGGACAGAACCCGAAATACATTTCCATCAACTACCGGAACATTTTCATTGAACGAAAACGACGCAATTGCAGCCGCTGTATAATCGCCGATTCCTTTGAGTTTGATGAGATCGTTGTAGTTATTTGGGAAAATTCCGTCAAGTTCAAAAGCGACATATTGTGCCGTTTGATGCAGGTTTCTCGCACGCGAATAATATCCGAGGCCTTGCCACAACTTCAGCACCTGTTCTTCAGACGCATTTGCGAGGTCAAAAACCGTTGGAAAAGCACTTGTAAATGCAAAATAATACGGCATTCCCTGCGCAACTCTCGTTTGCTGGAGCATAATTTCAGACAGCCAGATGTGATACGGATTTATTGTATGCCGCCAAGGCAAATCGCGTTTGTTTTGCAAATACCACGCAATTAGCGACTTAGTTAAATTCATGATAAAATTTTGGTTAACAAAAGTAAAAGTTTATGTGATTAAATTTTAATGATTTAGGTTGAATATTTGTTTTTTTAATTCATATATTTGCAACCTCAAAAATTTACACATAAATATTAAATACGAAAGAAAATGACGAAAGCAGATATCGTAGCAAAAATTTCAGAAAAATTAGGTCTTGAAAAAGGAGATGTTCAGGCAACTGTTGAATCTTTCATGGATGAAGTAAAAACTTCATTAGAGACTGGCGACAACGTTTATTTAAGAGGTTTTGGAAGTTTTATCATCAAAACCAGAGCTGAAAAAACAGGTCGTAACATTTCGAAAAACACTACAATTAAAATTCCTGCCCACAACATTCCGGCTTTCAAACCTGCAAAAGTGTTTGTTGAAGGAGTAAAAACGAATAACGAAGCAAAATAAACTTATTAATTAATCACAAAAACTACACCTATGCCAAGTGGTAAAAAAAGAAAGAGACATAAGGTAGCGACCCACAAACGTAAAAAACGTGCGAGAGCTAACCGTCACAAAAAGAAAAAGTAGTCTTCACTACTTTTTTCTTTTTTAAAGTTCATTGAAATGGAAATACTGATTTTGGGATAGAGATTAAGATACAATCTGCAGCGCTTCATCCGCAATCAGGAATTTCACCGGGTACAATACCTGTTAAATTATTGTTTAATCCATCCGAACATTTGGTTGTTTTGTTGAATTTGGATCGTTTGAAGCTTTGGCTTTTGACTTTCTGACTTTTGACTTTCGACTTAAAGTCTGGATAAAAATTTACAGTGTGAATAAAGAATTAATCATTAGATCAAGTTCTGAAGCCGTAGATTTTGCCTTATTAAAAGATGGAAAACTAATTGAATTACATAAAGAAGAAGAAAAAAGCAACTTCCAGGTGGGCGATATTTTTATTGCCAAGATCAGGAAACCAGTTGCCGGACTCAATGCTGCTTTTGTAAATGTAGGCTTCGAAAAAGATGCCTTTTTGCATTATCACGATCTGGGGCCAAATTTAGCTTCCCAACTGAAATTCATAAAACTTGTAAGCGCAGGTAAAATAAAAGATTTCTCCCTGAAAAACTTTCAGTTTGAAAAAGAGATCAACAAAGACGGAGTCATCAGCGACGTGCTGAATTCCAACCAGTCGATCTTAGTACAAGTGGTTAAAGAACCAATTTCAACCAAAGGCCCAAGAATTAGTTCTGAACTATCATTGGCCGGACGTTTTATCGTTCTCGTGCCTTTCTCCGACAGGGTTTCTGTTTCACAAAAAGTAGAATCCAAAGAGGAAAAAGACCGTTTAAAAAAGCTTGTACAATCAATCAAACCGAAAGGATTTGGTGTTATTGTCCGTACAGTAGCAGAAGGCAAAAATACAGCCGAATTAGAAAAAGACATGGCAAACCTGCTCAGCAGATGGAACGCCATGTGTAAAAAATTACCAACTGCCCATCATCCGTCCAAAGTATTAGGCGAGCTCAACCGGGCATCATCGATACTTCGCGACGTTTTTAACGATACCTTTAGCGGTATCCAAATTGATGATCTGGAGTTGTACAACGAAACAAAGGACTATTTACAGGAAATAGCGCCTACAAAACAATCAATATTAAAGTTTTATCAATCTAAAGACACACCTATCTTCGAGAAATATAACATAGAGAGACAGATCAAGACTTCGTTCGGAAAAACCGTTTCGATGGCCAAAGGCGCGTATTTGATTATCGAACATACTGAAGCGTTGCACGTTATCGACGTGAACAGCGGTAACCGTTCAAACAAAGCCACAAACCAGGAAGACACCGCAATGGAAGTCAACATGATCGCCGCCGCAGAAATCGCCAGGCAATTGCGCCTTCGTGATATGGGCGGAATCATCGTAGTCGATTTTATCGATATGTCGAATCCCGAAAACAGGAAAGTGCTCTTCGACTTCCTCCGCGAGGAAATGAGCGACGATAAAGCCAAACACAAAATCCTGCCGCCAAGTAAATTCGGACTGGTGCAAATCACCAGACAACGCGTGCGGCCGGAAGTAAATATCAAAACCAGGGAAGAAAATCCAGATAGCGGCGGCGGCGAAATTGAAGCCCCAATTCTAATCATCGACAGGATTACTTCCGATCTGGAAAGAATACTCAAAATCCACAAAGGCGCGGTGCTTAACGTACATCCGTTTGTGGCTGCATACCTCAGTAAAGGTTTTCCATCATTACGCTCCAAGTGGTTCTTAGAGCATAAAAAATGGGTGAAAATCATACCACGTGACGCTTACACGTTTCTGGAATATCATTTCTACGACAAACAAGGAAATGCTATAAAAGACTAATTAGAAAACCGCCTTTCGTGAGATCGGCGGTTTTTTTATGTATTAAACTTACGCTTTTGCTAAAGCAAAAATACCTGACAGCCACTGGCGAAAAACCAAATGTCTACAAGACATTCTCCTCTTAATCTCAAATTCCTTTTATTTTCAAATGACAAACAAGGAAATGTATAAAAGACTAAATAAAAAAAACGCCTTTCGTGAAATTGCTTTCAGCCAGTTCAGCTAGAGCCTCGGGTGGCGGTTTTTTTTCTTATTAGGAGCTGTTTCCGGCTATGCGTTTCAATCTTTTGTTTCACTGCGTTACACAAAAGGATTTCCACTGCTATCCGGGCTAGGGCTTTTCGTTCCAAAATAAGCCGCTGATTAAAATCCCAAATGAATCGCAATATTTATTCATCCGCTAATTGACTAACTATCTAATTCCTTCTCTTCGCAAGATAGTTATCAATACTATAAGCAGGCGAAATCGTACTTAGAAGAAACGAAGCTACCGCAGCCGTAAAAACCGAATAATCCAACGGCGTTTTAATCCCAAAACTAAAAGTCATCGCCAGGGCAAAACCCAAAAGCAACAATCCCGAAGCCATCGAAATATACTTTAACCGATAACCCACAATCAGCAACACCGGTAAAATAATTTCGAGAACCGTTGCCGCAATAGCTAAAAATCCGCCCCATTGCTGCGGCAGAAAACCAACAACACTATTCGTGTAATTCACAAAATTCTCCCAGTTTCCCCAAGCTATTCCAGTTGTTCCCGGCGCGCCCCAATACCCAAAACGATCGCTCACCGCCGACAAATAAGACGCCGAAAGCGCCAGCCTCAAGAACAATTGAAATTGCTTTTCCATAAAATATTTTTTTAAAAAGTTCAGCATTATTTAGTTCAAAAACTTAATCTGCTTCAAGAAATTCGCTCATCCGCTAATGAACTCATTCGCCAATTATCTAATCATCTTCCCTAAAAACCTCAATTTTCCTCCGGATCTCATTCCCAAATTCATCCACAACCGTGACATCATGCACCCCAGCCGCAACATCAATCGGCATTTCATGAAAAGTCTTGGTTGTTCCTTTATAAACTTTATCTACATACCAAAACAATTGTGTTTCGCGTTGCGAATGTGCCACTTTCAAAATCACAGGCTGCACTTCGCTGTTAAAATCCTTAGTCAGATAAATTTTAGCATTCGCTTTCGGATAAATAAAATCCATAGTTGCCGTCTGTGTTCCGGCACAATCATCCCGAAACGGTGGCAAAACCTGGTATTCGATATGCTGGCTTTTATAATACCATTCCATCACCGGCGGTAAAACAAACCAGGTTTTTGTCACCATATTTTCTACGTTTTCACAACTGCTGTTGACCCGGAATTTTCCGGACTGATCCAAATGAACGATTTTATGATACGGACAAATCGATGTTGTTTTTCCCTTCAAAGAAATAAACTGTTTGATTTTCGGGCAATTTTCCTGCGCCAGATGGCCGCTTAAAGCGCAGACTTCGACTTCTTCAAGATCGTTTAACGGTGCCGCAAACCAACCGCTTCTCGGCAGTAAATTAAAAACATCAAACAAGATTGGCGCAGCACTCGAAACACCGGTTAATGTTGGCCTGCCCTCGCCCGATGCATTTCCTACCCAAATGCCAACGACATATCGCGAATTCGTTCCGATTGCCCACGCATCGCGATTCCCGAAACTCGTTCCGGTTTTCCATGCAATTTTAAGCGAACTGTCATAAAACTTCCAAGCTTCGTCGCCTTCGGGACGGTTGACTTGTTCCATCGCGTTGTAGGTCAGCCAAATTGAACCCGCGCCCAGAATCGTTTTCTGGTAACTTTCTTTTCCAAAATCGGATTTGAAATCCTCCAGATAATTGAGTTCGGCAAATTCTTTCGTCCGGTATTTTCCTTCATGCGCATTGAAATAATCCACGGTTGATGACAATCCGGCATAAGTCCGGCACAAATCCCACAAATTGCTTTCAGCGCCGCCTAAAATCAGCGACAGGCCATAATGATCCGGGGATTTTGAAATGTCTCTGAGTTTAAATTTCTGCAATTCTTCATAAAATTTATTCACGCCAAAATCTTGCAGCATCAACACTGCGGGAATGTTCAGCGACCGCGACAATGCGCGGTGCGCCGGAACCGCGCCATCAAAAGTCAGATTGAAATTTTGTGGCGTATAACCTGAGATCTGCGTCGGTACATCGGCGACTAAAGTGTTCGGTAATAATTCACCTTCATCGAGCATTGCCGCATACAACAGCGGTTTTAAAATACTTCCCGTACTACGCGGCGCACCAACAATATCAACATCTTTCTGGTGGTTTTCATCGGTTGGCGCATTGCCTACATAACCCATGATGTTGCGGTTTTGAACATCAATTACAACAATTGAAAGGTTGTGTACTTCGTTTTGTTTGTACTGATTGTAGTAATATTTTGCGATTTGGTTCACACGATTTTGCAGAGCGATCTGAACAGTTGTTTTGATGCGTTTGCCTTCGTGGCTTTTCGCAATCCGCTGGAGCAAATGTGGCGCAATCTGAGGAAGATCATAAGGTTTTTGCGGTAGAGGCTCGGCAATTGAAAGTTCATAAGTTTGTTTGTCAATGACATGTTCCTGATGCAGTTTCAACAGCAATCTGTCGCGTTTCAACCGCAATTTCAATTGGTTTTTTCCTGGATAAATCAGGCTCGGCGCATTCGGTAAAACTGCTAAAGTGGCACTTTCCGCCCACGACAATTGATGCGATTGCACGCCAAAATACCGCCACGAAGCCATTTCCAAACCAACGACATTTCCGCCGAAAGGCGCATGTGCAGCATAAAAATCGAGAATTTTATCTTTGGAACATCGCAATTCCAATCGGGTTGCCAGAATCATTTCTACCGCTTTTTCAAAATACGTGCGTTTTTTTCCTTTCCGCGACAAGCGAATGACTTGCTGTGTCAGTGTACTGCCGCCGCGAACGACTTTTCCTGCCGCACTGTTTTGCTTGGCCGCATTGAACATTGCGACTGGATTAAAACCCGGATGTTTGTAAAAATGCTGGTCTTCAAAATACACAATGCATTTGCGGAATTTCTCGGGAATGCTGTCCTGCGCCGGAAACCGCCATTGGCCGTCGCGAGCAATTTTAGCGCCAAGCAGTTCACCTTCGGAACTTTCAATTACAGTAGCATAAGGCTCATCAAACAACGTCCGCGGAAGCGAAAAATAATAAACCAAAAGCAGTAATAAGGCGATGCTGCTCTTGATTTTATTGCTTTTTATCCATTCGAAAATGCGTTTATAACACGTGATTATTTTGGTTTTCACGACTTCGGCTTATTTAACAACGGCGGTCCATTGTCCTTTTGTGCGCGCTAAAAACGTGTGGTCATACATCGCTTCACATTGCAATCCCGGCAAATAATAGTTTCCAAGATAGGATGCATTCAGCAGTACGCGAAACGTTTTCGTTTCATTCGCCTTGAGCGTAAAATAGAAATTGGTACGGTCGTCACGAATGTCGATATAATCGGCTGAATTGTTTGTCGCGTCGCCATAATCGGTAAAACGTGTGTTGACGATTTCATATCCGGACGGTAGAATTTGGGTCAATGCTACGTTTTCCACATTTTCGTTTTTCTGGTTTCGGATCGTGACTTCAGCGACAAATTCGGTTCCCTGTTTCATGTTTGTCACATTTAGAATATTGCCTTTCCGGTCTTTGAAAACGACATTTGCAGACAAATTGCTTTGCATCGGCTGTTCTTTCCCGACAGGTAAAATTCCAGTATTCAATATTCGGACATAAAGCGTATTGTTTTTGTTGTTTTTGATCGAAATCCCGTTTGCTCCGGATTTAATCACCAAATTTCTATCGGCGAAAGCCTTTGAAGTTGTTACATTTTCAGATTTTCCATCTTTAGCATATTGGATATCAATGCCTTTACTTCCATTGAATAAGGCAAATTTAGACATTGCATACAGGCAATACGCTGTCGTTTGCGTGCTCATCCAGTCGTTGCCCGACATTTGTTTCGCCAATTTGATCGCCATTTGAAAAGCCTGCTGCTTTTGCCCCGAAAGAATCAACGTTTCCAATGCCATCGCGCGGTTTCGATCAGATGAACCGTAATAGTAATACGAATACGGACTATTAATTTCATCGATCTGGCTTTTTGCAAGCAATGCCTGCCCGGCCGCTTTTTGCCCTGCCAAAACATAAGCGGCAGACAAACGCAGTTTGCTTTCATTTGAAATGCCGCTGGTTTCACGCAACCGGTTCATTGACGATAAATCCGGGAAACCAGCTAAAGCCAATGTATACAAGCGATACGCCTGTGCCAGATCGTTGCCATATTGTTGGTAAAAACGCCAGGATTTGGCTTCTTTTTGTTGGTATGAAATCCATTTTGATTTGAAATTGATGGGCAAAACATAGCCTTTTTTCTCGGCTTCGATCAAAAAATGCCCGGCATAAGAAGTGCCCCAGTCGTCGGCATTACCGTTACCAGGCCAGTATGAAAATCCGCCATTTGCAAGTTGGAAACCGCCCAGTCTGTTAATTCCGGCAGTCACATTTTTTTGGATATTTTCTTTTCTGAAAGCATCAATATCTGCAATGTCATTTAAAAACAACTGCGGGAAAACCGAAGAAGTCGTTTGCTCGACACAGCCGTGCGGATAAGAAATCAGGTAATCCAATCTTCTGTTCAAATCGATCGTTGGCATAGACGACACTTCGAGTTTGGCTTTGTTGCTTCCTGCGACTCCGAACGTTTGCCATGAAATGGTTTTGCTGCTGTTAGGTTCCAAAATCACATCTTTATAAGCATATGTCACCGGATTTGGATTGGTCATATCGATCTCGACATCATAAGTCGATTTCTGGCTTCCGGAAGTGGCGATAATTTGCACTTTCCCGATTCCTGTCTGGCTGCCGACTTCAAGATTGAAATACGCCATTTTTTCGTCAGGCTGTGTGAATGTGAGGTTTTGCGTCGCAGCGCCAATGACTTTCAGTCCGTTATTGGTCTTGATCTGAACCGACACCTTTTTGATGTTATTTTCCATTGCAAAAACCGTTACCGGAATGGTTACGCGTTCCGACGGAGAGATTTTTCTCGGCAATGAAGCCAGAACCATCAGCGGGCTTTTCACAGGAGTGGCTTTTTCTACACTTCCGTAAGCACTCGAATTCGCATCGGCTGCAACGACCATTGTACGCACCGAACCAACATATTTTGGCAGTTTTAAAGTATGTGTTTTGGATGCGCCTTTTTCGAGTTTGAATGGGCCATAATACAAAACTACAGGCTTGAAGCGGTTGGCTTTTTTGGCTTTTCCGCCACCCAGATCCTGATCGCCTCCAATAGAAAAAATCTGGCTGACTTTTCCGCCATAAGCGCCAATGACATCGTCATAAATATCCCAGGTTTTAACGCCCAAAGCTTCACGTGAATAAAAACTATCCCAGGCATTTGGCGTTTTGAATCGGGTTAAATCGAGCAAACCTTCATCGACAACTGCAATCGTGTAGGTCATGGCTTTTCCGTTTTGTTCATTAACTTTCACGGCAAATGGCTGTTCTGGTTTGAGCACATCGGGCATTGAAATTTTAGGTTGCAGGATCGAATTTTTATCGATGACTTCGATGGGCACAATTCCGTACAAACGAATTGGCGAATCGTTTTTAGAACTCGCGTGCGGCTGCAATAAGGTAATATTGAAATAGATGTTTGGTGCCATGGCGGAAGTAATCGGGATTTCGACTTTGGTTTCTCCTTTTTGAGTTTTTGCCCAAAATGTCTGCACGACTTTCGATCCGTTTTCAACAGAAATCAATGCGCGCCCGCCTTCGCTTGACGGAAAAGAAATTTTGGCTTTTTCGCCGACTGCATAATTCTTTTTATCTGTGGAAAACACCAGCATTGTGGCAGTCGATGCATCTGTATTTCGTGTTTTTCCAGACCAATATGGATAATCGATCAGGACGGTTTGCGCTGTTGCGTGCCCGCCTTCGGTATCAGATACCCGAATTAAATACCTACCCCATTGTTCGTCAGTAACGGCAAATTGAACCGCTGCTTTTCCTGACGCATCGGTGTTTACAACAAATGTTTTAAATGCAACCGTGGCATTTGAAGAATTGTAATTTGTAAAATCATCGGCTTGGCCGTCCCACCACCAGCGCCATTCGGTTTTGTAGACTTTGACTTCGAGGTTTTTGACCGATTTTGGCTTTCCCTTTTCATCGACGGAAACAATGTCGAAACGATTCATTTTTCGAGTTTCGAGCATGCCGTATTTATTGACTTCGGGTGTTTTGATTCCGACATAAGTCGTATAAGGCGAATAAGTCGTCGCCATCACATCGGTACTGAAATCGCCGCCTTCTTCATAGACTTTTGTGATGAAAGCCGCTTTGAGCATTCCGGGCGCTTCTTCATCGAGTTTTGGGTCGATCGGAACGGATGCTTTTCCATTGGCATCGAGTTTTCCAGAGAAAATATTAATTTCTTCTGTGCTGAATTTCCGAACCAAATCGTCAAAAACATAATTCGGATAATTTTTAAATGTGGTGGATTGCTGAGAGAATTTGGCCTGCATGTCGACTTTTAAATCTTTCGCAATCGCACCGTGAAGCCACGTCACTTCAAGGTTTGCCGTGTTCGGGTATTGCGATGACAATACCGCGTTTTTAAAACTATTCTTGATTTTTAAACGGTTCGGCTTGATGGTTTCGATCTTGATGTTTTTGTAGAAACGTGCGCCGCCAACGTTAACCATCGCCTCCCAGTTTCCTGTTGGTGCATCGGAATTTGTTGGAACTACAAATGCATAATGATTTAAATCGGTTGATTTTTTAACGGTTTGATACACGACTTTTCCGTTTGGATCAGACAGGCGAAATTTGATTGGATGTGCTGCCGGCAATTTGTTCGCCGCATCATTCAAAATAAACGATAAATACAGATTATCGCCCGGACGCCACACGCCGCGTTCTCCGTAAATGTAGCCTTTAAGCCCTTTTTGCAGGGTTTCTCCAGACACATCAAAATTGCTGACCGACAGTGAAGTCCCGTCGTCAAGTTTCACATAAGTTGAATTTTTGCCATCGGTTACAATTGCAAAGTAAGCAAATTTATGGAGTTTGAACGCGACGGTTCCGGTGTTGCTGGTTTTGGCTTCGGCGAGTTTTTGCTGTTGGAAACAGTATAACGTCACGGTCGCCGCCGAAACCGGCTCGGTCGTTACGATATTGTTTACTGCAAAGAAATACGATTTATTTTCACCGCGTTTTGCGATCACGCCAAGATCAGATGCCAGAACATTTGTCCCGATCTTCGTGTTGTAATAATACGAATTCGTACACGGATCCTGGCTTTCACGCCACTGGTAATCATCATAATAATAATCTTCATAATAATTGCTGTAATTGACGTCGTTTTCGGCTTCTTCGTCCTGATCGGACGTGTTTTCTTCAGGTTCAGAAACGGCGCATTCGTAAAGCGAATAGGCTTTTTTGAATGAAAATTCGACTCGGTAAATCGCCCCTGGATCGGGAGAAATGATTTTCGAAAGATCGAGTGCAAACGTGTTGTATTTGCTGTAATTCAGCAGTGAATTTTTGTGCAAATTCAGTTTGATCTTTGCAACCGGCTGCGACACGCGCTTGAGGTTCTGTGCACCGTTGAGTTCGTTGTCCTGTAAAAACTGTAGGATATTATTTTTGTAGATTTTATAGACTTTAACGTCAACGGCTTTTAGATTGACCGCTTCAAAATTGAGTTTTAGATTGTTCGAACTTGGCATGATCGTTCCATTTTTGACGAACCGGATGTTGGGTTTGGTTTGTTCGAATGACACTTTCGTAGCGAAATTTTTCTTCATTTTAAAACCTTCATCGCTTTGAATGCCTTCAAAAACTTCCAGCAATAAACTTCCTGATAATGGTTCTGCAAAAAACACTTTGAGTACATTTCCCTGCGTGGCATATTTGAGATTATCGGTTTTCTCAACGGCAACCAAACCTTTGAAATCCTGGTTTTTCTGCAACGGATCGGAGAAATTGATCAGTAAAGTCTGGTTGTTTGCATCGGGAACTTCGACGTTTACGATCTTGAAATTATCTTTTCCAGCAATTGGAAAACTGATTTTTCCTTTTTGCTCCATATTGGCATCATCGCCGTCGTAAGCAATTTCGATTGTTGTGTCTTCGCTGAATCTTTGGATGCTGTCGACAATGAACTTGAATTCGGTTGGCGAACTCAGCGATTTGTCGAATTTGATCTTAAGGTTTTTGTCTTTTTGGGTCGCAGAAACGAGTTTTTGGGCTGTAGCCAAATCCATGTTGTCGGCGGTTTTAAGGATACAATTCAGATATTGGAAATTCTTGTCATACGACTGGATATCGGCAGTGGAAATTTGGAAATCCTGTTTGATGGTTTTAACCGTGAAACGAAAATCGGATAATTTTTCAGGTGTTTTGATCAGTTTGGACAAATGAAACGTGACCTGATATTCGGTATTCTGGTCGAGTTTTTTCTCTGGAATAAACGCTACAGTATTGCTTGAAAGCGCAATGATTTTCCCATCTGCAGAAGGCGAAATATCAAACAGGCCGTTGTCTAAAACCTCATTGGCTTTCCATTCTTTTTTATCGAAAGCAAGCACAACGCGAATGTCTGATTTTGTAGAAACCATTCCGCCCGTAAAACCCGAAATGTATTCTTTGAACAATGAAAAATCTGAATTAAATTCAGCCGCTGTTTTTTTATTGCAGGACTGGAACAGCACGATTGCAAAACATGCGCAAACAAACAATTTTGTTTTCATTGGTATCAAGAATTAATTGGTTACAGAACGGAATTGCGTGTTAATTTAACAGTGCAATAATCCCATAACTATCGATTTGTAATTTATATTGTACTAAATATACAGTATTTTTTTAAATAATTTTTGGAGGAAAAATCGGTTTAAAAGAAGTAGTAGAAAGATTTGAAAACCGGGAAAATTATAACCCGGAATATTGGTTTTATTTCCTTCTTCGAGCGAAGAATCGCAGCATTAATTCGGCTGATTCCTGTGCCATAATTCCGGAAACTACGGTTGTTTTAGGGTGAAGCTTTGTTCCCATTGCCGTAAAGCCGCGCTGTTCATCATGGGCACCAAAAACAATTTTTGAGATCTGGCTCCAGTACAAAGCACCGGCGCACATCTGGCAAGGCTCGAGCGTGACGTAAAGCGTGCAGTCTTTTAAGTATTTCCCTCCCAGGAAATTGGCTGCGGCCGTGATCGATTGCATTTCGGCATGCGCTGTAACATCGTTTAGCAATTCGGTTAAATTGTGGCTTCGGGCAATGACTTTATTTTGGATGACAATGATGGCACCAACGGGAATTTCGCCTTTATCGAAAGCTATCTCTGCTTCCTGAAAGGCTTTTTTCATAAAATATTCGTCGGTGAAAATATTTTCCAAAACTTAGTTTTTAATTATTTTTTTAGTCACGGTGCCTGTTTTAGATTCAATTTGGAGAAAGTAAATGCCTTTTTGGTAATCTGAAAAATCGACTGTTATTCTTTTTCCCGCTTTATGCGAAATATTTTGAATTTGTTTTCCGCTAAGGTCAGTTACAATGATGTTTCGATCTTCAAAATTATCAAAATCGACATGAATGTTATTTACGACAGGATTTGGATAAATTGCAGCGCCACTTGAAAATGCTTTTGTATCGAGAAATCCATTGTTGTTTAAACGTGCCACCCGATTTTTTTCTTCACCGCCCGCGTGCTCAAACCAACCGCCTGCCAAGATCTTACCGTCATTTTGAAAAGAAGCGGTGTTGATCATGTTGTCAATATCAGAATCAAAACTTGTGTCGATAGATCCGTCCTGATTTAAGCGCATGATGTATTTATTTGCTACAGACAGACCCGTTGAGGAGCCGGCAGCAATGATTTTCCCGTCAGGCTGTAACAATAAAGACGACGCCACAAGTCCATAATCTGGGCTTCGTGAAAATGTGTTGTCGAGCGTCCCATCGGGATTAATTCTCGCCAATAGTAATTTATCAACATTATTGAATGTAGAAAACCTTCCGGAAATGATGTATTTTCCATCGGGCTGTACCGCTATTGAATTGATCGATCCATTGGAACCGGTTGTAGGATTAAATGTCGTGTCTAGCGTCCCGTCTGGATTTAAACGTGCGATTCCACCAACTGGAACACCATTGTATGTTGTGAAATTTCCTACAATCAGGATTTTCCCATTATCTAAAACCCGATGCGCTATGATGGCAATATTATATCCTGCATTTGAATATAAGGAACTAAAAGTCGTATCTACTGAACCATCGGCATTAAGCCTGATAATGTTGCCGCATGGAATACCATTAAACCCTGGAAATGATCCTGTAATGATGTATTTGTCGTTTTGTTTTGATATCTGTTCCACATCGATCACACCGTTTCCGCTTGGCCCCGTTCCGGTGTTAAATGAAGTGTCTGGCATTCCGTCCTGATTGAGCCTGATGATTCCCGGACTTGAAAAACCATTAAACACGCCGAATTGCCCTACTATTAAAAGTTTTCCTTCATCTTCCAAAGCATCAAGCAATAGTGAATAATCAAACAACTCCGGTGGCGATGTAAATGTTTGATCGATGCTTCCATCTGCATTTAGACGCACCAGGCTTCTTTTTCCTGTTCCGTTAAAATCCATAAATTGCCCGCCAACAATGATTTTGCCATCGCTGAGTTGTTTCGTAATGTAGACATTTTCGTCGGCGCCTGAGCCTACATTAAAAGTGGGATCAATTGTGCCGTCTTGAGAAAAGGCCAAAACAGAATAAAAAAAAGTGATAAAGAGTAAAATTTTTTTCATGACACGATTGTTTTGATCGTACAAAAATAGCCATTCAATTTGTACATTTGTTACATGCCTGAAAATTTGCTTTCACATATTCAAAATCCCGATGATTTACGCCAGCTTGACGAATCCCAATTGCCGCAGTTGGCGAAGGAATTACGCGATTTCATTATCGATGTAGTTTCGGTGAAAGAAGGCCATCTTGGCGCAAGTTTGGGTGTTGTTGAATTGACCATTGCGCTTCATTATGTATTTGACACGCCAAACGATTTGTTGGTTTGGGATGTTGGCCATCAGGCATACGGACATAAAATCCTGACCGGAAGAAAAGATATTTTCCATACCAATCGCCAACTCGGCGGAATTTCCGGTTTTCCGAAAAGAAGCGAAAGCGACTATGATACTTTTGGTGTCGGGCATTCTTCAACTGCGATTTCTGCTGCTTTGGGAATGGCGATTGCGTCGCGTTTAAACGGCGATTTTGATAAAAACCACATTGCGGTTGTGGGCGATGCTTCGATTGCTTCCGGAATGGCATTTGAAGGCTTGAACCATGCCGGGGTTACCGATGCGAATCTGCTGGTAATTTTAAACGACAATGCGATTGGGATCGATCCGAGTGTGGGCGCATTGAAAAATTACCTGACCGCTGTTAAAGAAGGCAAAAATCCGCGACAGAACAACATAATCAAATCCTTGAATTTTGATTATTCGGGGCCGATTGACGGACATGATATTTTTGCGGTGATCAAAGAACTAAAGCGGCTCAAAAATAAAAAAGGCCCGAAATTCCTGCATCTCATCACGACAAAAGGAAAAGGTTTAAAACAAGCCGAACACGATCAGGTAAAGTACCATGCGCCTGGAAAATTCGACAAGTTAACCGGTGACATTATATTCAAATCGGAAGAAAATTTGCCTCCGAAATTTCAGGATGTTTTTGGTTTGACATTGCTCGACCTGGCCCGAAAAAATGAAAAGATCATCGGGATTACACCCGCGATGCCTACGGGAAGTTCGTTAAAATTTATGATGGACGAATTTCCGCAGCGTGCCTTTGACGTTGGCATTGCTGAACAGCACGCGGTGACTTTAGCAGCAGGAATGGCAACCCAGGGCATGATCGTGTATTGCAATATTTATTCGACATTTCTGCAACGCGCTTACGATCAGTTGATCCACGATGTGGCTTTGCAGGATCTTCCGGTGATTTTTTGCCTGGATCGTGCGGGATTGGTTGGTGAAGATGGCGCGACGCACCACGGCGTTTTCGATCTGGCGTATTTGCGCTGCATCCCGAATATGATCGTGTATTCGCCTATGGATGAAATCGCGCTCCGCAACATTTTATATTCGGCTCAATTGGGACTCGAACATCCGATTGCCATCCGTTATCCCCGCGGCCGCGGAACGGTAGAACATTGGCAGCAGCCTTATGAAAAATTAGAAATCGGGAAAGCTTTTTTGTTGAAATCAGGAACAAAAGCAGCCGTTTTATCGAATGGCCCGATTGGCAATCATGTGGCTCTGGCGCTTCAGAACATTGGAAATCCGGAAACCATTGCGCATTATGATTTTGCTTTCGTAAAACCGCTTGACGAACAATTGCTGCACCTCATTTTTACTTCTTTTGAAACAGTCATTACCGTTGAAGACGGCGTTCTTAAAGGCGGATTTGGAAGTGCGATCGCCGAATTTTCTGCACTGCACCAGTATGCAACCCACATTAAATCACTCGGGATTCCCGATGAATTTATAGAACATGGAACGGTGGATGAATTACAACGATATAGTAATTTAGACGTTAAAAGTTTGGAAATCCTTTTCCAGGCTTATTGAAATTGCCCATTTTTGCACTTTTAAAACAAGTCGGAAATGAAAACATCTTTTTTATATTCAATTTTCTTTTTTTGTATGTCGGCGGGTATGTCTGCACAAACGGTTGACACTTTGATTGTTGCACGGGACACTTTGAAAGTCATTGTTCAGGACACGCTCAAAACTGCTCCGGTTGCCGTATCGCATTGGGAAAAGAAAAACATTGTGGGTTTTGATTTGAATGAAATTGCTTTTGTGAATTGGAGCGCGGGTGGAATCAGCTCGGTTTCAGGGTTACTCAAAGGGAGTTTTATCCGAAGATATGTAAGCGATAATGTAAAATGGGGCAATGAACTCATCGTTCGCTATGGCGTAAACAAGCAGGACGGCATTGAATTCAGGAAAACCGACGATGCATTTCAATTTGTATCCACTTTTGGCTATCGGAAGGACACGCTTTCGAATTGGTACCATTCCGCAAAATTTAATTTCAATACCCAATTTACCAGTGGTTATTCGTATCCGAACATTGACGAATCGGTTTCGGGACCGTTTGCGCCAGCTTATACTTTTCTTGGTGTTGGGGCCGAATATGCCAATAAAGAAAAAAAGATCAATGTTTACATTTCGCCATTGACTTTAAAAAACACATTGGTACTCAATCAGCGGTTGGCCGATCAGGGTGCGTTTGGTGTAAAAAAAGCCATTTATGACGGCGACGGCAATTTGGTCAAAGAAGGCGAACGGTCGAAAACGGAACTTGGTATTTTGGTGACTACGGCTTATAAAACCGAGATCCTGAAGAACATCAATCTTGAAAACCGTTTGAGCCTGTATTCTGATTACATCAATAAATTTGGGAATATCGATGTGGATTGGCAGCTGCAACTGGATTTGGTCGTAAACAAATATGTCAGGGCGAATATCGGCAGCCATTTGATTTATGACGACGATATTAAGGCTACAGAAGATGTCGACGGCGTTCAGGTTTTGGTTGGCCCAAAAATACAGCTGAAACAAATGCTTGGAATTGGAATCGAATACAGTTTTTAAAACCAAAGTATTTTCCTAAAATGTGTATCTTAAATTTCAAGCGACTCGAATAATAAACGGCAAAATTAGCCATGAATTACACGAATTCCCACAAATTGTTTCGTGTTGATTTGTATAATTCGTACCAAAAAAACCTTTATACAATTATTTAGGATAACATTAAAAACAAAAAACCCGGAGCGCAAACTCCGGGTTTTTTTATGATTTGAAAAATATTATTTAAGAATAATTTTCTCTGTGTAATTGAAATCTGCAGTATTTACTTTCAATACGTAAATTCCTTTTTGAAGGCTGCTTAAGTTGATTGATTTTTCAACGCTGAAGTGGTCTTCATTTTGGCTGAAAACGATTCTTCCGTTGATGTCTACAACCTGTAGGTTCACTTTTCCAACGTACTGGCTTACGCGAACATTAACAATTCCTGTTGCAGGGTTTGGATACACTCTGAGTGTATTTTCTTTTGTGAAATTTGAAGTTGCAAGTAAAGGGAATGGTGTAAAATCTTCGGTTTGATCGTTACAATCATTTGCGCTTCCTGAGCTGGCGTTAAGCCCCATTCCTCTTCTTCTGAATACTTCTGCGATCAAGTTGTGGTCTACACCGCCTGTAGCCATGTCTGCAGCAAACAAGTTGTCTCTCGCGCTGATGATCGAAGCAGTATTACATGCCTGAAGTTTCAAAGCATCCAATACAAGTTGCATTACTTTGTTGTTTCCACCGGTTCCAGTGTAAATGTTGGCATCAAAACCATATCTGTTGATGTAAGCCCACGATAGATCCCATAATACACTTGTCCATGTTTCACCAACCACGTATCTGTAACCTGTATCTGCAGGATCAGTTGGAATTGGAGAGTTTGAATTCACCAATGTTCTTGGGTTAATCGTCATGTCTGTAGAATATGGATATTCCCTGATACCTGCACCATCGTTAGGCTCGTTATAAACATAAGTACCAACGGTTACCGGATTTGTACCTACGTCTGTAGATTTAATCTGCATCATCAATCCAAACCAGTCAGACCAGCCCTCACCCATTTGCTCGTAATTGGTCATACAAGAACTATTTGTGATAGGCCCGATTAATTTGGTAGAAATACCATGTCCATATTCGTGAGAAATGATTGTATTGTCAAAGTCACCATCAGCATACAAATATAAATCTGCAGGAGCTTCTAATTTTAAGTTTACAGTACCTAAAGCCAATTGGTCAACAAATTGCTGTCCTATTTCAGCAGTAACAAAAACTGCAGGAATTGTAATTCCCAAAAGCCCTTCAGAACTCATTGAAAGCCTTTGTGGGTTAGCTACAACCGTATCATAAACAATTACTGCCAATGCGCCTGCATCCTGAGCATTTTTAACTTTATTAGAAAAGTTACAGTTTCCTCTCCTGATCAAAGCAATTTTACCTGCTATGTCAAGGCTGTTTGTAGGCACTACACATGCATTGTGTGCGCTGACAGGATTTGAATTTGGGTTTGGTGCATTTGTGTATAGAACCAAATCAGACGTAATTCCGTTTGGTGCTGTTGGCACAGGAATACGATCTGTAGTATCAAAAACATTAGTAGTTGCTGCATAAGCACCTGCAATTGCCGCAGGAGAATTTACAGTAATGAAATTTGTCGGAGGTGCTCCTGCATTCCATAAAAACATCTGTACTCTTGGTCTTCCACCGTCGTTTGGCGTAGAAAAGTTAGCGTTGTTTAATGTTGGTGTCGTTTGTGAATAACCATCTTGTGCATCTCCAAAAACAGCATCACCGGTTGCAGATACCGTTCCGCCTTTACCGTAATTGTTTTGTTGGAAATTTCCACTCGCTTCGTTAAATCCATATTGATACCAAACATCGTGCATGATATTGACCATGTAAAATAAGTTTGTTACCGATGCTGATGTATAAGCGGTTGGTTGTTGCCATGGCCCCAGAAAAGGGAAATCAAAGTTTAAATCTGCACCACCGTCAGCCCTGATCCCATTTCCATTGTTCCCGTCTGCATCTTCTTGCGCAAGGACATTGTTACCTCTTGTGTAAGTAAATCTAAGTGCAGCACTTGTTCCGCCTATTGTAGAGTTTGTATCGTGCCATCCGTTTGGAGAAGCCACTGTATTGGCAGGGCTTGAAATCAACTGAAACGGACTGTGGCTTGGGCTTGTATAGTTATAAGGAATAACTTTATATGAACCTGCCTGAGCTTCAACTACTGATGAAGTCGTATTGTTGAAAGCATTTTTCGTAAAACTAAAATCACCTGAATGATCGTGGTTATGGGCACCACCATGTCTTAGCTCACCGAAACTACAACGAACAGTCAAGTCGTTTTTTTCAAGAATGTTCCCATTAAGTGCATCAATTCTCAAATCCCACAATTCACTTGAACCAGGAGCATAGAATTGCAATGCCCAAGCCAACATTAAATTATTGTCTTTTGTAATTTGGTATACTAATTTCGCGGTGATCAGATCTTCCTGAAGCCCGTCATTCAACATCATTGATTTTGCATTTGTCGTTTCAGAAACAGAGAAAACCGGCAAGCCAACGATTCCTACTTTTGCATAAGCGCTTTTAGCTGCATCAATTGCAGTGAGTCTTGGAGTGACAGAATTTGCTTTGCCTGCAATGTTGCTTTTAAAGTTGTTAACAACATTCGTGACGTTTCCATCTTTAACCCATACGTTAGATATAGCGTTAAAAATTTCGATCCCCTGATACCTTTGCGCTACGTGAACACTGGTAATTTTTGTTGTTTCAGAATAGTTCTCACCGGCAATTGCCCAGTCAGAAACATCTTGCTTTAACAATCCCATTTTAGCATAATTGCTATTGAAATAGGCTTGGATTTTCTGGGCCTTATCCTGGGAAAAACCCGTCAAAGACACCA
The DNA here is from genome assembly GCF_900100375.1 of Flavobacterium noncentrifugens. Lineage (GTDB taxonomy): Bacteria > Bacteroidota > Bacteroidia > Flavobacteriales > Flavobacteriaceae > Flavobacterium > Flavobacterium noncentrifugens. Next base: position 450,418 of record NZ_FNEZ01000001.1, read on the forward strand.
GAAAAACGATCAATAGTGTAATTTTTTTCATAATTTTAGATTTTTGATGCACAAACATAATGATTTTTTAAATTAAATTGTATGCCGCATTCAATATTAACGCACTAATCTTTATAACCCAAGATGTTCCGATAGTAAATGAGTGCGTTCCCATCGGTTAAAAGCGAGATAAAATGCGAGATGTGCAGCAGCCTTTCATACAGGTTTTCTTTTTCAAGATGGTGCCTTTCGGGTAGGATTTTCATCAGCAGATTGTCATAATTGGTGGCGTTTCCGTCAAATTTATTGTTGTAAGCCGTAATGAATTTATCGAGCAAAGTGTTGATAATCTGATATCCGGTCAATTCCTTTTCAATCACTTCGCGGCTCTGGTAAATGTTTTTGACACTTAATTTAATGATGTCATCCATTTGCGCTTTGTATTTGCTTTTGTCCATTAAAGCGTATGGAAATTTACCCCGCAAAATCAATTCCTCATTTTCTGCAAACACTTTTACGGCGTCCTGAATCAGGCTCCCGATCGCAAGCGCACGCAAATAACTGATGCGGTCTTCTTTGGTTTGCAACGATTTGTATTTGTTCGTATCGATGCTGTCTTTAACGAGTTTGATCAGGTATTCCAAAGCATAATCTTCTGAAACCAAACCTAAATTAATGCCGTCTTCAAAGTCAATGATCGTATAACAAATATCATCCGCAGCTTCAACCAAATAAGCCAATGGATGCCGTTCAAAACCGATGTCATTTCCGGATTTATTTGGGATCAACCCCAACTCTGCAGCGACTTCCTCAAAGAATTTTTTATCGTTTTGGAAGAAACCGTATTTTTTATCTGCAATATTCGATGTTGGTTTTTTAGGCAGACTTTCTTTCGGGTATTTCATAAAAGCGCCTAATGTGGCATACGAAATCCGGAGTCCGCCTTCATTTCCAGGACGCGAACTCGTCAACACCGAAAATCCATTCGCATTGCCTTCAAAATCAACCAGATCCTGCCATTGTTTTTCCGTTAACTGTGATTTGTATTTTTGGCCGTTGCCAATTTTAAAATATTCACCGATGGCTTTTTCACCCGAATGCCCGAACGGCGGATTTCCAATGTCGTGCGCCAAGGAAGCGGCAGCGACAATCGCCCCGAAATCATTCATGTGAAAACCGTGGATTTCTTTTAAATGCGGGTATTTTTCGAGTATTTGTTTTCCGGCAAGTCTTCCTAATGACCGTCCAACGACTGAAACTTCAAGGCTGTGCGTCAAGCGCGTATGCACAAAATCGGTCTTCGAAAGCGGAATGACCTGCGTTTTGTCCTGCAAACTGCGAAACGCCGATGAAAATATGATCCGGTCATAATCGACTTCAAAACCCAAACGCGTATCAAGTTCTTCTTTTCGAAGCCTTTTGCCTTTATCGCCTTGTTTCCTAAGCGATAACAGTTGTTCCCATTGCATCATGTGATTTACGATTTGTATTTGTCGTCCGGATTTTCCTTCGCGTTCGCCAGAAAGAAATTACGTGATTTTTGCGGATACCAGCCAGCGCTCGCATCGCTTGGATTGGCAATGATGGTTTTGATGTTGATCTCGTCGCCGACCTTAAATTTGTTCTGCTCTGTGTATTTATAATCCAATAAATATTCGCCGCAGAAGTAATTGCCGTGTTCGTCTTTTTCTATGATTCCGGTGTAAACGCCTTTTTGTTTGGTCATGGTTTTGGATATTTGATTTACGGTGTGTAAATGTACGGTTGATTGAATTAAAATAATTTGATGAAACGCGGATTTTGAATGATGAACGCAGATTCACGCAGATTTTATTTCGTTGGAAAGACGAAACATTCAGTGATGCAATTCATGACCCGAAGCGGTAACCCTAGCCCTGATTGCAACGGAAATCCTGCTGGCGTAACGCAGTGCAGACAGCAGATTGCAGTGAAAAGCAGGAAATAGCTCCTAAAAAATAAACAGCCATCAATAAAGACGGCTGTTCAAATATATATAAATATTGTAAAATCTGATTATTAAGATCCGCACATTTCGCAATCGTCTGGTTCTGCACTTCTCGATCTTTCGATCATGGCGCGAAATTCGTCTGCTGCGATGGGCTGGATTTCTGAAGCTGACGAAGTTACTTGTGGTGCCGGAGCCGGAGCTGCCATTGCCATTTCTGCTTCTACTGCTACAGGCTCTTCTTTTTTATCGTTGTTTAATGTGAATTTGATTGCATCAACCGCTGATTTCGTTCTTAAATAATACATTCCGGTTTTTAAACCTGATTGCCAGGCGTAGAAATGCATCGAAGTTAATTTCGCGAAATTCGCGTTTTCCATGAACAAGTTTAACGATTGCGATTGGTCAATGAAATACCCGCGCTGGCGTGACATATCGAGAATATCTTTCATTGACATTTCCCAAACCGTTTTGTACAATTCTTTGATATCGGCCGGAATCGCGTCGATGTTTTGCACCGATCCGTTGTGGCGCATGATTTCCTGTTTCAGATTGTCGTTCCAGATGCCGAGATTTACCAAGTCTTCCAATAAATGTTTGTTTACAACGATAAATTCTCCTGAAAGTGTTCTTCTCGTGTAAATATTAGATGTGTAAGGCTCAAAAGCTTCGTTGTTTCCAAGGATTTGTGATGTTGAAGCGGTTGGCATTGGCGCTACTAAAAGTGAATTTCTCACACCGTGTTTCAATACTTCTTTTCTCAAACTTTCCCAATCCCAACGTCCTGACAAATCAGCGTCTTTTAATCCCCAAAGGTTGAATTGGAATTCCCCTTGTGAAATTGGCGAACCTTCATAAGACGAATACGGCCCTTCGATTTTGGCCGATTCCATAGAAGAAGTTACCGCTGCGAAATACAAGGTTTCGAAAATTTCCTGGTTCAATTGTTTGGCTTCGTCACTCGTAAATGGCATTCTGAGCATGATAAATGCATCGGCCAAACCTTGTACGCCCAATCCAACCGGACGGTGGCGTTTGTTTGAGTTTTCAGCTTCGATGACCGGATAGTAATTCCTGTCGATGACTTTATTTAAGTTCAAAGTCACGCGTTTGGTGACATCGTATAATTTCTGATGGTCGAATTTGCCGTTTTCGATGAACATTGGCAACGAGATCGAAGCCAAATTACAAACCGCAACTTCATCAGGCGAAGTAAATTCGATGATTTCGGTACACAAATTTGAAGAACGAATCGTTCCTAAATTTTTCTGGTTTGATTTTCTGTTCGCTGCATCTTTGTACAACATATATGGCAAACCGGTTTCCACTTGTGATTCTAAGATTTTCTCCCAGATTTCACGCGCTTTGATCGTTTTTCTGCCTTTTCCTTCGGCTTCGTATCTTAAATATAAAGCATCAAACTCTTCGCTGTGGCAATCGCTGAGTCCCGGACATTCGTTCGGACACATCAATGTCCAGGTTGAATCTTCCTGCACACGTTTCATGAATAAATCCGGAATCCACATGCCTAAGAACAAGTCACGCGTACGCATTTCTTCTTTTCCGTGGTTTTTTCTAAGATCTAAAAAGTCGAAAATATCGGCATGCCAGGGTTCGATGTAAATCGCAAAACTTCCTTTTCTTTTTCCGCCGCCTTGGTCTACGTAACGTGCCGTCATATCGTATACACGAAGCATCGGTACGATTCCGTTTGAGGTTCCGTTGGTTCCTGAAATGTAAGAACCAGTCGCGCGAACGTTGTGGATTGCAAGTCCGATTCCGCCTGCAGATTGCGAGATTTTAGCGGTTTGTTTCAACGTATCGTAAATTCCGTCGATGCTGTCGTCTTTCATCGTCAATAAGAAACAAGAAGACATTTGGGGTTTCGGCGTTCCAGAGTTGAACAAGGTTGGCGTTGCATGCGTAAAGAATTTCTTCGACATCAAGTCGTAGGTTTCAATTACCGACTCCAGGTCATTTAAGTGAATTCCGACCGCGACACGCATCAGCATGTGCTGCGGACGTTCGACAATTTTCCCATTAATTTTGAGCAAATAGGAACGCTCTAAAGTTTTAAATCCGAAATAATCGTAGTTGAAATCCCTTGTATAAATGACGTGAGAATCCAGGAATTCCGAATGCTCCATGATCGTTGCGTGCACTTCATCAGACAACAAAGGCGCAGCGGTATTCGTTCTTGGATTGATATAATGGTACATGTCGTTCATCGTTTCCGAGAAAGACTTTTTGGTATTTGAATGCAAATTGGAAATTGCGATCCTTGCCGCCAATTGGGCATAATCAGGATGCGTAATGGTCATTGCCGCTGCGGTTTCGGCCGCCAGGTTGTCGAGTTCCGATGTCGAAACGCCGTCATACAATCCTTCGATCACGCGCATCGCGACTTTTACCGGATCTACATGGTAATTTAGCCCGTAACATAGTTTTTTAATCCTTTCGGTAATTTTGTCAAACATCACCGGTTCTTTTTTGCCGTCTCTTTTTACTACATACATAAGCTGTGGTTTTTTAATGAACCCAGGAAATCCCTTCCCTGAACTCGGGTTATTTGTATAATTGTTGTTTTTGTTTCTTAGAAGCTATTCCGGCTATCCGTTGCAATCTTTTTTTCGGTGAAAAACCTCAAAAAAGGATTTCCACTGCTATCCGGGCTATTTTCGAACCATTAAGAAATTAAGAAACATTAACCTTAATGAGCCTTAATCCCTTAATGGTAAATTTTTAAATTTCACTTATCAAGAACAAACTTTGCTACTCTGATACTTTGAAACTTTGCGACTTCCTTAAAAATCCGCGTCAAAAGTAATTTTCTGCGAATCGGCGTCACCGGTCGACCCGCTGTTCATCACACCGGCTTTCTGGTATTCCGATACGCGTTTTTCAAAGAAATTGGTTTTCCCCTGAAGCGAGATCATATCCATAAAATCAAACGGATTCGCTGAATTGTACACGCGTTCGCAGCCCAATTCTACCAATAAACGATCGGTTACGAATTCTAAATACTGCGCCATTAAAGTCGCATTCATCCCAATTAAACTTGCAGGAAGCGACTCGGTAATAAATTCGCGTTCGATCTCTAAAGCCTGCATCAAAATCTCTTTAATTCTCGCTTTAGGCACTTTATTGATCAAATGGTGGTTGTGCAAATGCACTGCGAAATCGCAATGTACGCCTTCGTCACGCGAAATCAGTTCGTTTGAAAACGTCAATCCTGGCATCAATCCGCGTTTTTTGAGCCAGAAAATCGAACAGAATGCGCCCGAAAAGAAAATGCCTTCCACGGCAGCAAACGCAATCAGCCTTTCGGCAAAAGAATCAGAATCGATCCATTTCAATGCCCAGTCCGCTTTCTTTTTAATCGCCGGAAACACTTCAAGCGCGCGGAACAACTGGTCTTTTTCCACTTCGTCTTTCACATACGTATCAATCAAAAGCGAATAGGTTTCGCTGTGGATGTTTTCCATCATGATCTGGAAACCATAGAAAAATTTCGCTTCGGCATATTGCACTTCGTTTACGAAATTCTCAGCGAGGTTTTCGTTCACAATTCCGTCCGAAGCAGCAAAAAAGGCAAGAATGTGTTTGATGAAGTATTTTTCATCCGAATTCAGTTTGTTATTCCAGTCGTTTAAATCCTGATGCAAATCAATTTCTTCGGCAGTCCAGAAACTCGCCTCCATTTTTTTATACCAATCCCAAATGTCGTGGTGCTTGATAGGAAAAATAACGAAACGGTTTTTGTTTTCTTGTAATATAGGTTCAATTTGCGACATAATAAGAGGAAGTTTTTCGGAAATTTTAACAAAATATTTTGTTTTGATTCCGATTACAAAGTTAGAATTTGAAACGGCAAATGAAAGCCAAAGTTATTGACAATTGCACATAGTTTTTAACAAGTCAAAAATCGGATTGGCAAATTTTAATCAAACGTAAAATATTGGAAATAAGTATTTTAAAAAACAGGTTTTTGCTAAAGTGCTGCAAATAAAGGAAAGTTCACCATGAGAAAAATATCTGAAATAACGCAGAAAATTTTGTTATTTTTTAAGGTCTTCTGCCACTTTTTCAAGCTCGGCATACCATTCAGAACCAAATTTTCGAACCAACGCTTCTTTAACAAATTTATATACCGGAACTTCGAGTTCAGCACCTAACGAACAAGCCGGATCGCAAATATCCCAACGGTCGTAATTCACTGCCGAAAATTCTGAAAATTCTTTTATACGGATAGGATACAAATGACACGAAACCGGTTTTTTCCACGACACTTCGCCCTGATTGTAGGCTTGTTCAATGCCGCAAAGGGCGGTTTTTCCGTCAAAAATGACGTAAGCGCAATCTTTTTCGTCGATGAGCGGTGTTTCGAGTGTTCCGTCAGTTCCAACAACCCAGGTTCCTTGCGCTTCGATCGCGGCAATTCCTTCGGGGCGCAAAAACGGTTTTACCTTATCGTAAATGTCTTCCAAAATCTTGGTTTCGGCTTCGCTCAAAGGCGCACCGGCATCTCCATCAACACAGCAGGCACCGTGACAGGCAGATAAATTGCAGACAAAATCTTTTTCGAGGATGTCTTCAGAGACAATGGTTTTTCCGAGTTGAAACATGCAGCAAAGATACTTTAAACTTTGAAGCGTTCAAAGAAGCGCATCCACAAATTGGTTGACTGGTTTCAAGGTTAATGAGAAATTAGCATTTTATGTGTAGAATAACGCCCGGCTGAATCAGTTAATTTTAGGAAATAATTGCCTGTCGTGAGATTTTCAACATTGATTTTTTTTATGCTTTTATGCTTTTCAGACTGAACTAAAATTCCGTTTACATTATAGAGTTTTGCTTCTATTATTGGTACGGCATTGTTGTGTATCTGAACTTCTGACGTTGCAGGATTTGGAAAAACCGCTACAATATTATTTGTAAAAGCGTCACTGTTCAAATCGCTGTGACCATAAACTGCCCCTTGAGGGACGAAGAAGTCAACAAACTTTTCTCCGATGATCTTGGTTTCTAGCCCATCAATTTTACTGATTTCTGCTATCCTGCAGCCATCAGCATTTAACAATTGCTGCCCATTTTCATTGATAAAACGAGTTGTATAATAAAAGTCGGGTGTTTCGCTGCCCTGGTAAGTACAATTATAAGACAATTCTATAAAGTTGTCATTATTTATCATTTTTTCAGAAATATGCGAAATATAACTAACGTTATAATTCAATGGTGGTGAAAGTGGAATTGTTTTCCATATTGTATGATCTGCATTAAAAATTTCAGCATTGCCGTTACTTTCATTGGTGTTGTAATATTTCTCGCCTGTGGTTTCAAATTTAACGCGGGAAATATTTTTATTCGTATAAGTATGTTCTAATGCAAATGAAGGCAATGCGTAAACTTTTGTAACAAATTCATTAAGAATTTGATTTTCAACAACCAAAAGTTTATCTGAAAGTTCATTTATACTATTTAGAAACACACCGCCATTGTCAATTGAAAACAACTCTAAACCGTTTTCATTAACAATTTTAGAAGTAGAATCACTATTGAACCTATATTGCCTTGTGTAACCTATTTCCAGAAGCGGATCAGGATTTATCTTATTTTCTGATATAAAAAGGATTCTACCGGATATTACTGAATCGGGAAATGAAAGATCAAACGACTTCCATAAAGCATGATTACTGTTGTATACCTCTGCAAAACCACTGTGCATATTTATCAATGCATATTTCTCACCTGAATTCTCAAGCATTACGCGTTGCACCTGACCATGCAAATAGGTGTTTTCTAAAGCAAGTCCTGGCAGTGTAAAAACTTGGCTTGAAAAATCGAGATTTCCGTTTTCTAAAGAAAGCACAGTTGTTGCGATAAATTTATCGGAAAGTCCTTCGATTTCGCTGAATTCTAAAAAATAAGCATTTGGCAGCGTAAGGAGTATATTTCCATTTTCGGAAATTACTCTTGATTCCGCTTGTATTCCAGTTAACGACTCGTCAAGATCATAATGATAGGCAATTTCAAGATTTGCATCGGGATCAAATTTTGTTTCTGAAATTAATGATATTCCATTTGCAGAAGAACCGGTCGGGAGTTGTAGTGGAATTGCTTTCCAAAAAGTATGATCGGCATTGTACAGCTTAACGGAACGACTTTCGGTATCGTACAAATAATACTTTTCTCCAGAAATCTCCAACTTGATTCGTTTTACAAAATTTTCCTGATATGTATGTTCCAAACTAAATTGTGCAAACGAAGAAATGCTCAAAAGTAAAAACGCAGCTTGTACTATTCTTTTCATAACGGCTTTTGATTTAAACCCAATGATACAAAATAAATTAACGCAATATTAGCTTTAAAGGCAGATAAATAGAATAATTTTGCAGCCTCTAAAAAAGGAAATTATGTTTTTTGATTTTAAAGAAATAATCACCGTTTCCATGGTGCTTTTTGCAGTAATCGATATCGTCGGCACCATTCCGATCGTAGTAGATCTACGCACAAAAGTAGGCCACATCGAATCTGAAAAAGCGTCCATTGCAGCCGGAATTATCATGATTGTTTTTCTTTTTATCGGCGAAGAGTTTTTAAACTTAATCGGGATTGACGTGCATTCATTTGCTGTTGCAGGTTCTTTCGTACTTTTTTTCCTAGCACTCGAAATGATCCTTGGAATCCGGATTTATAAAGACGAAGAAGCGAGTTCGGCATCAATTGTTCCGCTTGCATTTCCTTTAATTGCCGGCGCAGGAACGATGACGACTTTATTATCGCTGCGTTCTCAGTTTCAAACCGTTAACATTGTCATTGCCATTATCCTCAATATTATCCTGGTTTATGTCGTATTGAAATCGTCCCCGAAAATCGAAAAAATGCTAGGCAAAAACGGGCTCGGTGTCATCCGGAAAACCTTTGGTGTCGTGCTTTTAGCAATTGCTGTTAAATTATTCGCGGCTAATGTTAAAGGTTTGTTCGTCTAACCGATTTTTACTAATTTCACTCCAAACAAAATTCTTCTGATGAAAATTTTCACCACAATATTAGTTGTTATCGCACTGGCATTAATCATCTTCAACATTACTTTACTGGATTTTGATCATTTATTCGAAGGCAACAGCATGGTGGCATTAATTGGGATCGCAGCTTCATTCTGTGCCGTTTTCATCCTGCTTATTTTCAGGATGTCTAAGATGATCGAAGAAAAAACCAGAAACAATTAAAATTTCCCTTTTATGTTTGATGTATTGATCGTTGGCGGCGGCGTAGCCGGAATGTCGTGTGCATTGGTACTGGGTTCTGCCTACAAAAAACCATTTGCAGCGGCTAAAAAAATCGGGGTTTTTACCCACCAGAAAAACACCAACCTTCAGGAAGCTTTATTCAACAACGCTTACGGAATTTCACCGGGAAAACTCGGTTCAGAATTGATGTTTGAAAGCATCGAACAATTGTCAAAATTATATCCGCACGTTGCCCAAATGGCAAATGAAAAAGTGATGAAAATCGAAGGGGAATATCCAAATTTCACGGTCGTTACTAATAAAGATTCATATCAGACAAAAATCGTCGTTGTTGCTGTGGGCTGGGCCAATACTTTAATGATTGAAGGCCTTGAACATTACATCGAGCCACACAAAAAATCAATTCCGGAAAAAAACCGCATCCAGCTTAAAAATACCGATCATAAAGTTACCGAAGGCATTTATGTAGCCGGAACTTTAGCCGGAAAACGCAGCCAGCTTGCCATTGCTGCCGGAAGCGGTGCTGAAGTAGCCACAGACATTCTTACGTTATGGAACAATGGCAATCAAAGTCAAAGCCACGACAGTATTAAATAAATTTCAGTCCAATTATATAAAAACAGCCCTGAATTCATTGAACTCAGGGCTGTTTTTTGTAACATTGTTTGATTCTGTTCAATCTTTCAAAACAGCTCTCACCATCGGATCTTCTTTTAGAATGATCTCGTAATATTTCTCATCGTCAAACAGTTGCTTTGCAAATTCAGCCGTTAAATAACGTTTTACCAAAGCCTTGTTTTTGTACAATTTTAAATCCAATCCGAGGTTTCCGATGTATTTCTGGAAATTGTTGAAATACAAATCACTTTTATCCATTTTTGTCAGAAATTGGGCAAATGCCAAACCTTTAAAATCATTGCGGTATTTGTCCAATTGCTCAAACACAAAATGCCCAACTGCGCCCGATTGCATTAAATAAGCGGTTGTTTCCTGGCCGTGTTCGACTTCAAGCGGGACGAAAATATCGGGAACGATTCCGCCGCCGCCATAGACGATTTTCCCGCCTTTGGTCTTGAATTTCAACGTATCGGCAATTTTAATGCTGTCTTTATCATACAATTCACCGTCCTCAAAACGCTTCGAAAATTCGTTGAAATATTCTTCGCTTCCGTGAGAATAGCTTTTCTGGATCGAACGGCCTGAGGGCGTATAATATCTCGCAACAGTCAACCGCACAGCCGATCCATCTTCAAAATCCATTTCGCGCTGCACCAGGCCTTTCCCGAAAGAACGGCGTCCAACAATGGTACCGCGGTCGTTGTCCTGAATCGCGCCTGCTAAGATTTCGCTTGCCGAAGCGCTGTTTTCATTAATCAAAACCGACACTTTTCCTTCTTCAAAATCACCTCTTTCTGTTGCAAAAGTTTTATCGATACGGCCTTTTTTGTTTTTTGTAAAAACGATCAGGTCTTTATTTTTCAGCAATTCGTCGGCAATTTTCGAAGCCATTTCCATATAACCGCCGCCGTTGTCGCGCAAATCGATAACGAGCGAAGTGATGTGATCGTTTCTTAATTTCGTAAGCGCCTGCTGAAATTCGTCGTAAGTTGTTTCTGCAAAACGGTTGATTTTAATGTAGCCCGTTTCCGGATTCAGCAAAATCCCAACATCGACGCTTTTGATCGGAATGATGTCGCGCTTGAGTTTGACTTTGAACTTTTTATTTTCGCTTTTGCGGAAAATGGTTAGCTCAATATCTGATCCCGGAATGCCTTTCAATTTCGAGAACAAACTGTCCGATGGCAAATTTCTTCCGTACAATTTGGTTTTTCCGGCAAATAAAATCCGATCGCCCGCTTTGATGCCGGCTTTTTCAGATGGGCCGTTTTCCAACGGTTTAATGACTGCCAAGGAATCTTTATACATGTAAAAATTAATCCCAATGCCCACGAAATCGCCCTTCATGCTTTCGGCAACTTCCGTTTGCTCTGTTGGCGGAATGTAAACCGAATGCGGATCGAGTTTTTCCAGAATGTTGTTCACTGTCAGATCGACAATCGAATCGGTGTTGACATTATCCACATATTCATTGTCGATGAAATCGATCAGCCGGTTTAATTTTGTCTTGTAATTGTTCTTTGAAAACGACGGTTTGTCTACCGGAAAATTCAAAAAACCGCCCAGCAAAACGCCGATTGCCAAAGTGGCAAAAAAGAATATCGGAATGTAAATTTTATTGATTTTCATTTATTCAAAATCTTCTATCTGATCCACGATAACGCCCGCTTTCTCAAGAAAATCAATTCCGGAAGTGTCGCGATAGCCTTTTTGGTAAACCACTCTTTTAATGCCCGACTGATGGATTAATTTGCTGCATTCGCGGCAAGGCGAAAGCGTAATGTATAAGGTGGCACCTTCACAGGATTGGGTTGAACGTGCGACTTTTAAGATCGCATTCGCTTCAGCGTGCAGTACGTACCAATTGGTTAATCCTTCCGAATCTTCGCAGCAATTTTCAAAACCCGAAGGCGTTCCGTTATAACCATCGGAAATGATCATTCGGTCGCGAACGATAATGGCGCCGACTTGTTTTCGTTTGCAATACGACAATTGTCCCCATTCGCGGGCAATCCGAAGATAGGCTTTGTCGTATTTATTTAATTTTTTTATATCCATTTAAAATGTAAAAATTCAATTCCAAATATTGTTTTTGATAATCGACGGAAGCACAACCCCGATCACAAATGCTGAAAAAACCAATGCAAAATCGCGTCTCGAGAACTTCAGGAAATTTTGAAACACAAATGACAACAGCAATACAACAACGGCTGTGATGATTTGTGCGGCGACAATCCCGAGTTCAAATTCTAGCAGCGGCACCAATTTGCTTCCACCCAAAACCGACTTGAAATATTCTGAAAACCGCAATCCATGAATGGCTCCGAAAAACAAAGCCACAAATGCCGTAATATTATCGTTTTTTGCAGATTTTCCGGCCGTAAACAAATTGTAAACCGCTGTAATTAAAATCGTCACCGGAATCAGAAATGCAATCATGCTGGCTTTGATCGTCAAAATATGAAATATTGAAAGCAGCATTGCCAGCAAATGTCCGATCGTGAAAACCGACAGCAATAACAAAATCCGTTTCCAGTCTTTCAAAACAAACGGAACCAACAGCGCAACAAGAAAAACCACATGGCTATACCCTTTGATATCAAGCACATGGCGCAGGCCTGTTTCGGTATACATCCAGAATTCTGACATATTGATTTTATTAAGATTCAGGGTTTGTAAACTTACAATTTATTTTGATTTTAAGCCTTTGCCTTTAACATTTTGGAAACAGCCAATTGCAAAACCAAAAAGTTTGTTATAAAGGAATTTTAATAAAATGAAATTAGCTTTATATTTGCACGATAAAAACAAAAATTATGTCATTTTCAGATTTATTTGATAGCGAATTCAAAAGCAGGAACAAAGGACATTTCTCTGCAATCGTTCGTGTTGCGCTTGCCGACGGAAAAGTAGCTCCGGAAGAAAAAACATTCTTAGACAAACTTGCCGAAAAACTCGAGATTTCGCCTGAAGAATATGATGAAATCCTTGATAATCCAACAAAATATCCAATCAATCCGCCGTATTTATATTCCCAAAGGCTGGAGCGTTTGTATGATTTGGCCAGAATGGTTCACGTAGACCACCACATTGGCGACAAGCAGGATATTTTACTCAGAAGAATCGGATTGGCATTGGGATTTACGCCTGGAAACGTCAATTATATTATAGACAAAGCCATGTCATTGATCGATCAGAAAGTAGATTCTGAGACTTTTATGTACGAGATGGAACATATGAATAAATAGTGCAGCGTTGCATTTATAAATCAAAATCCGGATTTCGCAATTGAAATCCGGATTTTTTATGGAATTTGGTTTGGTTATTTTTAGCTAGTTGCCTTCATCATAAATTCTTCTGCTTTCTCGACCATATTTTTACTTCCGCAGAAAAAAGGCACGCGCTGGTGCAATTCCGTTGGCTCGATTTCCATGATTCTTCCAAAACCATCTGACGCTTTTCCGCCGGCCTGTTCTACGACAAATGCCATTGGGTTGCATTCGTATAACAATCTCAATTTTCCTTTTGCCGCTTTCGAACTTGTCGGATAAATATAAATGCCGCCTTTAATCATGTTTCGGTGGATGTCAGAAACCAAACTTCCGATATAACGTGAAGTATACGGCCGGTCGCCTTCTTCCAATTGGCAATATTTGATATAATCTTTCACGCCCTGCGGAAAATGCACATAATTGCCTTCGTTGATCGAGTAAATATTTCCGTCTTCCTTAAATTGCATGTTTGGATGCGACAGATAAAACGTTCCTATGGCTGGATTTAAGGTAAATCCGTTTACGCCGTGGCCTGTAGTGTAAACGAGCATGGTTGATGTTCCGTAAATGACATAACCTGCAGCAACTTGCGCCGTTCCGGGCTGCAGAAAATCTGCTAAAGTTACCGGCGTACCAATCGGTGTAATTCTTTTATAAACCGAAAAAATCGTCCCGACAGAAACATTCACATCAATATTTGACGAGCCATCAAGCGGATCCATCAACACGACATATTTGTTGTTGTGGCCTTCATCGAGTCCGCGAACGGTGATAAATTCGTCGTTCTCTTCAGACGCGATCCCGCATACAATTTCGCGGTTGATTAACGTTTGGATGAAAACGTCATTCGCATACACATCGAGTTTTTGCTGGTCTTCGCCCTGGATATTTTGTTCACCAGCCGCGCCGACAATGTCAACAAGCCCGGCTTTGTTTACTTTATAATTGACGACTTTTGCAGCCAATCGTATGGAGTTGATGATCTTAGATAATTCTCCCGAGGAATATTGATGGTCTTTTTGCTTTTCAATAATAAATTCCCCGAGCGTTTTGTTGCGTTCTTCCATTGCGAAATCGTTGTAGTTAGTCGTGCAAATATCGGTTACTTTTATGAAAATTGCAGGATTTTTCACAGATAGTTTTGGATTTGTATATTTGTTTTTTGAACAATGCCTAGCCCTGATAGAAGCGGCATCCTTTTATGTAACGCAGTGGAATAAAAGATAGAGCGGATAGCAGGAAACAGCTTCAAATAAAATAAAAATGATCATAAGAAAAGGCGAAAAAGCCGACATGCCCGAAGTTTTAGTGCTCATTACAGAACTCGCCGTTTTTGAAAAAGAACCCGATGCAGTCGTTGTAACAGTTGCCGATCTCGAGTGCGACGGATTTTCTGAAAACCCGTTATTCCAGACTTTCATTGCAGAAATCGACGGTAAAATTATTGGAATGGCACTGTATTATTACCGATATTCGACCTGGAAAGGCAAAACAATCCATCTTGAAGATTTGATCGTAAAGGAAGATTTTCGCGGTTCGGGCGCCGGATTTGCCTTGTATTCGGAAATCATCAAACAAGGTAAGAAAGACAACGTGCGACGGATTGAATGGAATGTGCTCGACTGGAATATTCCGGCGATCCAATTCTATGAAAAGTCAGGTGCGAAAGTCCTAAAAGACTGGCTGGTTGCACAAATGGACGAAAACGGAATCGAACAATTTATCAATAACCCGAAATGAGAGGTCGTTTGACTTTCGACGTTCGACATTAGACTTAAAAAATGAGAATATTCAAATTTGGCGGCGCTTCAATAAAGGACGCAGCCGGAATCAGGAACGTTTTTAGCGTATTGCAGCAAACGGGTTACGAAGATGTTTTATTGGTCGTTTCGGCGATGGGAAAAACGACAAACGCTCTGGAAATCGTCATTAAAGATTATTTCGACAAATCGGCAGCATTAAAATCGTCTGTCCAGGAAGTCAAAAAATACCACAACCAGATTTTGCTCGATCTATTTGACGATGACAAAAATGCCGTTTTCACGGATGTGAATAAGCTTTTCGCTGATCTCGATTATTTCCTGAGCCAGAACAAATCGCCGAATTATAACTTCGTTTACGATCAGGTCGTAAGTTTCGGAGAGTTGATCTCAACAACGATTTTGTCGCATTTCATGAATTTTTCGGGCATCAAAACCAATTGGATCGATGTGCGGAATTTCATCAAAACCGACAACAATTACCGCGATGCAAATGTCAATTGGGAACTGACGCAAAAGAATATTTCGAAAAACGTCAAGAAAAAAGTCCTCAATATTACACAGGGATTTTTAGGTTCGGATGAAAATAATTTTACGACGACTTTGGGCCGTGAAGGTTCTGATTATACAGCGGCTATTTTTGCGTATTGCTTGAATGCCGAAAGTGTCACGATCTGGAAAGATGTTCCCGGCGTGATGAATGCCGATCCGCGCTATTTTGAAAATGCGAGCTTGCTGAACCATATTTCTTATCGCGAAGCAATCGAACTGGCGTTTTACGGCGCGACTGTAATCCATCCGAAAACCTTGCAGCCATTGCAAAGAAAGGAAATTCCATTATTTGTAAAATCGTTTTTAAACCCTACTTTACCCGGAACTTCGGTTTCAAAAGGCACCGATTTAGAACCGGAATTGCCGTGTTTTATCGTGAAGAAAAACCAGCTTTTGATTTCGCTTTCATCGATCGATTTTTCTTTTATCATGGAAGAAAATATCAGCGAGATTTTTGCGCTGTTGCATCAATATAAGATGAAAGTGCATTTGATCCAGAATTCGGCGATTAGTTTTTCGGTTTGTGTTGACGACAAATTTGGGAATTTTACAGCATTAAAAACCATTCTTTCTAAAAAATTCAAAGTGTCATACAATGAAAATGTGTCACTTTATACCATTCGGCATTTTGATGAAAAAGCGTCAAAAATGGTTGAAGACGGAAAATCTGTTTTATTAAAACAGGTCAGCCGCGAAACGATGCAAATCGTGACTAAAGAAACATAATCCAGAATAATTTATAAACCATACAAAAAATGATATGTACCAAACGAAGTAAAACCCATTGTCAATGAGATAATTGTTGACAAAATTTTTATGATCAGGAATGAAAAAGTAATGCTCGATCGTGATTTAGCGCAATTGTATAATGTGGAAACTAAAAGAGTGAAAGAAGCGGTGCAAGGAAACATTTCAGGATTTCCCGAAGATTTTATGTTTGAATTGTCTAAAGCAGAATTTGACAATTGGAGGTCGCAAATTGCGACCTCCAATGCTGATAAACTCGGTTTGCGTTATGCTCCGATGGCTTTCACAGAACACGGCGTACTCATGCTTTCCGGCGTAATCAATAGCGAAAGTGCCATTCAAACGAACATCCAGATCATGCGGATCTTCTCAAAAATCAAGCAGCATTTTTCAGATGTTTCTGATATTCGGACCGACTTGGAGAAAGTGAAACGAAAACTTGAAAATCAAGGCAAAAATATCGAACTCGTTTTTCAGTATATCGATGAACTTTCGGAGAAGAAAGAACTGCCTGAAAGATCTAAAATTGGATACAAGAAATAAACTGCACCTGCCCATTTCCTAATTAACGCATTTTCTAATTGTCCAATTCCCAAAACACACTACTTTTGATGCAATTGCGTTATAGTTGCTATGTTTAAAAAATTACTTTTTTGTTTGACAATGTGCTGGTTTTCCGGAGTTCACGCTCAGGAAATCGTGACGCCTTACAAAAACAGGAAAATAGTAGCCACGCGCGACACCATCCATATCGATTCTGTGAGTGTAAATGCGGCATTTTTTAAATTGCTTGACGCCAATGCCAATCTGGTAGATTCCACTTTTTACAAAATGAATTTTGAAAAAGGAACTTTGGTTTTCAAGGAAAATTATCCTTTTACAGCTGATACGCTGACCGTTCGCTTTTTGAAATTTCCAGAATATCTAACCAAACGATACAGCATTTACGACGATAAGCGCGTGATTTCAAATGAAGGTGCGCTGACGAATTTGTATCGCGTTTCAAATGATCCGACGAAAACTTTCAAGCCTTTCGACGGATTGGACACCTCGGGAAGCATTACGCGCGGCATTACCATTGGAAACAACCAGAATGCCGTTGTCAACTCCAATCTCGATTTACAGATCACCGGAAAAATATCTGATAAAGTCAGCCTTCGCGCGTCTATCCAGGATAGCAACATTCCGCTTCAGGATGGCGGATATTCGCAGAAATTGGACGAATTCGACCAGATTTTCATCGAATTATTCAGCGACAAATGGAACATCCGCGCAGGCGATCTGTTCCTCGAAAACCGAAAATCCCGGTTCCTGAATTTCAATAAAAAAGTCCAGGGTTTGGCCACGAGTTTTAATTTCGGAAAAGAAGGCAACAAAACCAATGTCTTTGCTTCGGCGGCTTTGGTGCGCGGCCAATATGCGAAAAGCACTTTCGTTGGGCAGGAAGGAAATCAGGGTCCGTATAAATTGCGCGGTTCAAATGGCGAGCTTTTTATTCTGGTTGTTTCAGGTTCAGAACGTGTTTATGTGAATGGAATTTTACTCAAGCGCGGCGAAAACAACGATTATACTATCGATTACAACGCCGGGGAAATCATTTTCACATCGCTTTTCCCAATCACTTCTGAAATGCGAATCAACATCGAATACCAATTTTCCGATCGGAATTATACGCGTTTTGTCACTTATTTCGGAGCAACGCACGAACAGGAAAAATGGAGCATTGGCACTTATGTTTATTCAGAAAATGATGTCAAAAACCAACCGTTGCAGCAAAGTTTATCAGAAGAACAGGCAAAAATACTCGTCGAAGCAGGCGATGATCCTAACTTGATGACTGCGCCTTCCGCATACGTAGACACTTATTCGATAAACAAAACTTTGTATAAAAAAACGACAGTTGACGGTGTAGAAATTTTCCAATACTCAAACCTCGAAACCGATGTGTTGTACAATGTCAAATTTACGCTCGTTGGCAACAATCTCGGGAATTACATACTGGCAAACAATGCTGCCGTCGGGCGGATTTATGAATATCTCGCGCCGTTAAATGGCATCAAACAGGGAAATTACGATCCGATTACGCGTTTGGTGGCGCCCACAAAAATCCAGATTGCGACGGTTATGGGGAAATTCAATCCGTCGGAAAAGACCAATGTTGATTTTGAGCTCGGCATCAGCAACAACGACCTCAATTTATTTTCTTCGCTTGACGACAATGACAATCAGGGTTTGGCCGGAAAGATCAATGCAAAACAACGCTTGTTGACCGGAAAATGGGAAGTTGATGCCTTTGCGAATTACCAGTTCGTTCAGAAAGATTTTCGTACCATAGAACGTCTTTTTAATATTGAATTTGACCGCGATTGGAATTTAAACGCCGTTTCGGGAAACCAAAGTTACCTCATTTCAGGTGTGAATTTAAATCTGCCAAAAAAAGGACAATTAACGTATCAGTTTGAAAAACTTGACTTTACCGGAAGTTTTTCGGGAAACCGACATTTGATCAATGCGCTTTTCAAATTTGATGCTTGGAACATTCAGAACAACAGCAGTTTTATGCACAGCGACGGCACATTGGCCACATCCAAATTCCTTAGAAACCAAACACAAGCGCGCTACCATTTTGGGAAAAACTGGGTTGGCGGAACGGTTCGGCTCGAGGACAATCAGGAAAAAATCAAGGAAACAAATTTATTTTCAACCTTGAGCCAGCGCTTTTTTGAATACGGTGCTTTTGCAGGCCGCGGCGACAGTACGAAGGTGTTTATGGAATTGGGCTATTTAAACCGCACAAATGACAGTTTGCAAAACGGCTTGTTGCAGCGCGTGAACAATTCGCATTCGTATTATCTGAAATCAAAATTGATCCAGAATGAAAGAAGCGACCTGTCGGTTTATGTGAATTACCGCACGCTGAAATTCACCGATCCGGTACATCAAAACGAGCCTTCACTAAATTCGCGGATTTTATACAACAGCCGGTTTTTTGACCAATTGGTGCAAACGACAACGGCTTATGAAACCAGTTCGGGAACGATTGCACAACAGGAATTTACGTATCTCGAAGTCGAACCAGGACAAGGCGTTTATACCTGGAACGATTACAACGGCAACGGAATCCAGGAATTGCAGGAGTTTGAAGTCGCTCCATTTCCAGATCAGGCGAAATATGTGCGTGTGTATTTGCCGAACCAGGTTTTCATTAAAACGCATCAGAATAAATTCTCGGAATCGGTGACTTTAAACCCAAACCAATGGCAGAACAATTCCGGGTTTTTGAAAATCCTGTCCTATTTTTACAACCAGACTTCGTATTTGATCGATCGGAAAATTGAACGCAACGGCGACAATTTCGACCTGAATCCGTTTCATACTTCTGATGAAGATCTCGGTCTCAACACGGCTTTCAGGAACAGTTTTTTTTACAACCGCGGCAAGCAAAAGCATTCGGTGACGTATACTTTTTTAAACAACCGCACCAGAAACCTGCTTTCGATCGGATCGCAGGAAAACAAGAACAGCTCCCACCAATTGCAATACACGCATTTGTACCAGAAAACATGGCTGTTTGCGATGGCCGGGCAAACTTCGAAAACCAAAACAACGATTGACGATGATTTGGCTGCCGATTTCAGCTTAACGCGGAATTACCTCATCGACAGTTATAAATTATCTCCGAAGATCTCGTATTTGTTTTCACAGAATGCAAGCTGGGATGTTTTTTATGAATTTCAGAACAAAGACAATAAAATGGGCGGAATGGAAACGCTGAAACAAACGCGCGTCGGAACATCCTTTTCATACAATACCCAGAAAAAACTATCCATGAACGGCGAATTTTCGTTGTATGAGAATAAATTTACGGGAAGCGAGCTCACGCCTGCGGCTTTCCAAATGCTCGAAGGTTTGCAGCCCGGACAAAATATGACTTGGCGTTTGCTCGTTCAGAAAAACCTGACGCAATATCTCGATGTCAACGTGAATTACCAGGGCCGGAAAAGTGAAACCAGCGATACGATCCATACTGGAAGCATTCAATTGCGGGCGTATTTTTAATTTGAGACTTCGGTTTAAATCATTAACTTTAGTTACTATTAATCTTAAACCAAAAATATCATGAAATCAAAATCGTTAAGAATTGTGTTGTTGATGTGTATGCTTCTTGCTTTTTCGGCAAATTTCTATGCACAGGACACGAGAGTTGAAAAGGCAAAAAAAGAAGTCAAACAAACTTCTAAAAAAGTAGCAAATAAAACTGAAAAAGCAGCCAAAGCCACAAAAAAAGAAGTCAAAGAAACCGCTGCCGAAGTGAAAACAGCAACCAAAAAAGATGCAGCCAAAGCCGATGCAAAAGCGACAAAAGCAGCTAAAGAAGTAAAAGCAGAAACGAAAAGCGCAGCGGCAAAAGCCAAGGCAAAGCTTGAGTAAAGCAATACAGATTCATATAAAGCGCAATATTTCAAGATGTTGCGCTTTTTTAACACCTCAACATCAGATAAATCTTTGACAAAAGACTTCAAAAGGTTATATTTGAAAACCTTAATTAAAAATGTTCGAAATGAAAAAATCCCTTTTAAGCTTATTGTTTATTTCCGCTATATTGGTCTTGTCGTGTAAAAAAGAACTGGAACCACAGGAAAGCTCTGGAAATCCGGTTCCGGCCGTACCAGTAGCAGAAGCGACACCGCCAATGCAAGTTCAGGCACCGCCTGCCATGCAGCAAAATGTTCCGGTAGCAACACAAGGACAGCCACAACAGGTAAGCATGCCTGCACCACCGGTTAAAACCGCTCCTGGAATGAATCCGCCACACGGACAACCCAATCATAGATGTGATATTGCTGTTGGCGCACCGCTGAATTCGCCTGTCGCAAAAACCGCACAAACCCCGCAGGTCATTGTTCCGTCACCTAAAATGACCCCTGCCACTGGTGCCCCTGCGATTTTAAATCCAAATACCGCTACTGCCACAACTGCTCCGGGAATGAATCCGCCACACGGACAGGAAGGCCACCGTTGTGATGTTGCCGTTGGCGCTCCGTTACCAAAAGCATAATTCAAAATATACTAGAACAAAAAAGCACTTCGATCTGAAGTGCTTTTTTTTGTGGAGAATATCGGATTCGAACCGACCACCTCTTGCCTGCCAGGCAAGCGCTCTAGCCAAATGAGCTAATCCCCCAAAACGTGTCCGCAAATATACTACTTTCATTCACATACGAAAAACTTTTTCCAAAAACTGTTTGTTTTTTATCAGGAGCTATTTCCGGCTTTCCGCTTGTATCTTTTACCTGCTAAAAAGCCGGCAAAAGGATACCGCTGCAATCCGGGCTAGGGCATTTCGGTTTCACAACAATAAAATTCGTAAATTTGCGGCCAAATCCAACCTGGAATGAGCAACATCAGAATCACCAAACAATTCAGTTTCGAAACCGGCCACGCGCTTTACGGCTATGACGGCAAATGCAAAAACGTACACGGACACAGCTATAAATTGTCGGTTACTGTGATTGGAACGCCCATCACAGACCGCAACAACGTGAAATTCGGAATGGTCATCGATTTCTCCGACCTCAAGAAAATCGTCAAGGAAGAAATCGTCGATTTATTTGACCACGCGACTGTTTTTAATGAAACCACGCCGCATATCGAATTGGCTAACGAACTCAAAAACCGCGGCCATCATGTGATTTTGGTCGATTACCAGCCCACGAGCGAAAACATGGTGACCGATTTTGCCGAAAAAATCAAAAACCGCCTGCCCGACTCGATCAAACTGCACTCGCTGAAATTGCAGGAAACCGAAACGTCATTCGCAGAATGGTATGCTTGCGACAACTAATAATCCCGAATCCTAAAGATGCAATTGCCCGATAACAAAAAAGTGTATTTCGCTTCCGACCAGCATTTTGGCGCACCAACGCCTGAACTCAGTTTTCCGCGTGAACAAAAATTTGTAGCCTGGCTCGACGAAGTCAAAAAAGATGCCGCTGCGATTTTCCTTTTGGGCGATCTTTTTGATTTCTGGTTTGAATATCAAACGGTTGTTCCTAAAGGTTTTGTAAGGGTTTTGGGCAAGCTCGCCGAAATCCGCGACAGCGGCATCCCGGTTTATTTTTTTGTGGGAAACCATGATTTATGGATGTCGGATTATTTTGAGAAGGAACTCAACATTCCCGTTTATCACGACAATAAAGAATTTACTTTTGGAGACAAAACTTTCTTAATTGGCCACGGTGACGGAAAAGGTCCGGGTGACAAAGGTTACAAACGCATGAAAAAAGTGTTTACCAACCCATTTTCAAAATGGATTTTCAGGTGGCTGCATCCTGATTTTGGGGTGAAACTTGCGCAGTATTTGTCTGTAAAAAACAAACTGATTTCGGGGGATTCGGATGTGAAATTTTTGGGTGAAGACAATGAATGGCTGGTTTTGTATGCGAAACGCAAACTTGAAACCCAGCATTTCAATTACTTTATCTTTGGCCACAGGCATTTGCCGATGAAAATTGCTGTTGGGGAACATTCAGAATATGTGAATTTGGGCGACTGGATCGGATATTTTACGTACGGCGTTTTTGATGGGGAAAATTTTGAATTGAAAGAATATAAAAATTAGTTTATTATTTTTCATTTGAACCATAAGAGCATTAAAAAAAACTTCCTGATTTAAAGTCAATTCATCCCAACGCCATAAACATATTCCTGCAGGCTGACTTTAAATAAAGTGCCCTGAACCAAGTCTTTAATTCCGTCGAGTTCTTTCATGGAAACAGCGAGGTCAATTTGGGAAATGGGCGTTTTGAGCAGGAATTTCGCGCAATGGTTTTTCATTTCACAGTGTTTACACGTATTTTTCCTGCAGCTATCTTCGATTAATTTCACAAACGATTTCAGTTCATCAATCGTAAAGTAAAATCCGGTTTCCTTAAAGACCAACTGGATTTTGTCTAGCATTACTGTATTTTGTTCGAGCCAATAAAAAGCCATTCCGAAGTCGTTGAAATAGATCTGTTCAATTTGTTTCATCACCTTAGCGTTTGCAACAAATATAATGTTATTTATATTCTTTCTAAATAATTTCCTGTTAAAGATTGAAGTTTCAGTTGGGTTCGCGTGAAAATTGACCTGAGCGCAGCGAATTGACGAAGTAAATTAAAAGGAATTTGAGATTAAGAGAAGAATGTATGGTAGACATTCGGTTTTATGCTGGTGGCTGTCAGGTATTTTTTCTTGCGTGAAGGATGGTTCCGACGTTTCGGGAGGAAATCCTAAAACCAAATCAGCGCAGCGGTTTTAAAAAGATTGCAGCGTAAAGCCTGACAGCGCGCAACGCAGTGAAGCGGTGGCACGCCCTAATTTTCCTTAAGATCCTTTAACCGCAATTGCATCGAAACGTTGCCGTTCCATTCGTTTTCATCAATACAGTAAGCCGCCTGAAACGATTGCTGGTTTAGCGTAAGGCCTATTTTATTACCCAATCCGAAACCAATCGCCCCAATTCCGCCCGTATTATTTTGTTTTACGTAAAGTCTGAGATGCTCGTTGTCGCTGCCTAAAGTTTTTGCAAAACCTGTGTCCTGAAGGTTTTTTGTCACGAAAACCGGCGTCATGTTCAATGGGCCAAACGGTTCGAATTGCTTTAAGATCCGGGTCATTTTTGGGGTAATTTCATCGAAATCAATTGCGGCATCGACTGAAATTTCCGGGATGCGCATGTCGGGATGAATCGTGGCTTTGACGATTTCCTCGAATGCATTTTTGAACGCCTGGTAATTTTCTTCCTTTAATGTAAGCCCGGCTGCATACATGTGCCCACCGAATTGCTCTAAATATTCCGCACAGCTTTCAAGCGCATTATACACATCAAAACCTTTAACAGAGCGTGCCGAAGCGGCATATTTATCACCGCTTTTTGTGAAAACGAGCGTTGGGCGATAATAGGTTTCGATCAATCGCGACGCGACAATTCCGATCACGCCTTTATGCCAGGTTTCGTGAAAAACGACTGATGTAAAATTTTCGTGTTCGTTGTTATCGATGATTTGCTGAAGCGCTTCTTTGGTAATTTGCTTGTCGAGGTCTTTGCGGTCTGAATTGTATTGTTCAATTTCGGAAGCGAATTGTTGGGCCTGTTCGAAATTGAATTCAGTTAACAATTCTACTGCGTGGTTTCCGTGTTTGATGCGTCCGGCGGCGTTTATTCTGGGTGCAATGATGAAAACCACATCGGTAATATCGAGTGTTTTCTTTTTGATCTGGTGAATTAAGGCTTTGATTCCGGGGCGCGGATTGTCGTTGATGACTTCGAGCCCTAATTTTGCAAGTATGCGGTTTTCGCCTGTCATCGGAACAATATCTGCAGCAATTGCGGTCGCAACCAAATCGAGGTATTGGATTAAATCTTCAGTCGTTTCGCCGCGGTTTTTTCCTAAAGCCTGGAGCAGTTTAAAACCGATGCCGCAGCCGCAGAGCTCATCATAAGGATAAAAACAATCGCTTCTTTTAGGGTCGAGCACCGCAACCGCATCGGGTAAAAATTCACCTGGCCTGTGGTGGTCGCAAATGATGAAATCGATGTTTTTTCTATTGGCGTAAGCCACGTGATCGATCGATTTGATGCCGCAATCCAGCGCAATGATCAGGGAACAGCCGTTGTCGTCTGCGTAATCAATTCCTAAATAAGAAACGCCATAACCCTCATTGTAACGGTCGGGAATATAAGTGGCAATATTGGGATAAAAACTTCTTAAATACGAAGAAACGAGTGAAACTGCAGTTGTTCCGTCAACGTCATAATCGCCGAACACGAGAATATTTTCATTATTCTGAATGGCCTTTTCGATGCGGACAACGGCTTTGTCCATATCTTTCATCAGATACGGATCGTGTAAATCCTGCAATTCAGGGCGGAAAAATTTTCGGGCTTGTTCGAAGGTTTCGATGCCGCGTTGGACTAAAAGTGTAGCAGTAATGTTGTCGATACTTAAAACATGCATCAGATTTTTTACAGTGTCTTGATCGGGTAATGATTTGATTGTCCAGCGCATAATGAAGATTTTGTATGGTGTATAAAGTTTTCCAAATTTAGTAATTTTTGCGATAAAATTTTTTGTTTCTTGCTGCATTAAAATTTCAATTTATGCAAATTTCAGGACAGGTTGTCGACATCACAAAAAAGCGCATTTATTCAGGCGAGATCACGGTTGAAAATGGTAAGATCATTTCCATTACAGAAAAAGAACATTCCGTTAAAAACTATATTCTTCCCGGATTTATTGACGCGCACATCCACATTGAAAGTTCGATGCTCGTTCCTTCCGAATTTGCAAAAATTGCCGTTTTGCACGGAACAGTCGCAACGATTTCCGATCCGCATGAAATTGCAAATGTTTTGGGTGCCGAAGGCGTTTTTTACATGATCGAAAACGGAAAGCAAGTGCCATTAAAATTCCATTTCGGAGCGCCGTCTTGTGTTCCTGCGACTTCCTTTGAAACCGCTGGCGCCGAGATCAATGCTAACGGAATTAAAGATTTGCTCGAATCTCCCGACATTTATTACCTCGCCGAAATGATGAATTACCCCGGTGTTTTATTTGGTGATCCCGAAGTCCTGAAGAAAATCGAATGGGCCAAACATTTCAATAAACCGGTTGACGGACATGCGCCGGGTTTGCGTGGCGCCGATTTAAAAAAATACATTTCAGCCGGAATTACAACCGATCACGAATGCTTTTCGTTTGAAGAAGCTCAGGAAAAATTATCGCTCGGCATGAAAGTCCTGATCCGCGAAGGCAGCGCTGCTAAAAACTTTGAAGCTTTAATCGATTTGCTTCCGGAGCATTATGAAAATATGATGTTTTGTTCGGATGACAAACATCCAGATGATCTGGTTCTTGGCCACATCAATTCGCTTTGCGCGCGCGCCGTGGCAAAAGGAATCGATGTGTTTAAAGTG
This sequence comes from Flavobacterium noncentrifugens, assembly GCF_900100375.1. Lineage (GTDB taxonomy): Bacteria > Bacteroidota > Bacteroidia > Flavobacteriales > Flavobacteriaceae > Flavobacterium > Flavobacterium noncentrifugens. The sequence goes on from NZ_FNEZ01000001.1 coordinate 476,523, forward strand.
TTGCAATCGGCTTGCATCAATCCGGTAAATCATTATAAAATGAATGTGGGTTTGCTCAAAGAAAATGATGCCGCCGATTTTATTGTCGTGAAAGATTTAACCAATTTTAAAGTCATCCAAACGTACATCAACGGCGAATTGGTCGCTGAAAATGGACAATCATTCGTTAAACACGTTCCGTTTGAAACGCCGAACAATTTCAACATTTCGAAAAAAGAAGTTTCCGATTTTGCAATTTCAGGTTTACCTGATAAAATACGCGTCATTGAAGCTTTGGAAGGCCAATTGATTACAAACGAGATTCATTTTAAGCCCAAAATCCAAGACGGAAAAATCATTTCAGATCCCGAAAATGACATCTTGAAAATGGCAGTTGTCAACCGATATCAAAACGCTAAACCAGCCATTGCTTTCATCAAAAATTTCGGATTGAAAAAAGGTGCAATTGCGAGTTCTGTCGCTCACGATTGCCATAATATTGTGGTTGTGGGCACTTCTGACGAAGAAATCTGCAAAGCGGTAAATTTAATTATTGAAAATACTGGCGGTATTTGTGCTGTAAACGGCTCCGAAACCAAAATCCTCGGACTTCCCGTTGCCGGAATCATCAGCGACAAAGACGGTTGGGAAACCGGAAAACTATACCAGGAAATCGACGCGATGGCGAAAGGTTTTGGAAGCAATTTAAAAGCGCCGTTCATGACTTTGTCGTTTATGGCTTTGCTTGTGATTCCCGATTTAAAATTGTCTGATAAAGGCTTGTTTAGCGGAAAAGCGTTTCAGTTTGTGGATTTGGAAGTGAAGTAATTTACGATTTCGATATTTGATTTACGTTAGAATTGAGCCATTAAGGCATTAAGATTCATTGAGGCAAAACTTAATTATCTTAATCCCTTAATGGTTTTTCTTTCAGCGTAATTTTCCCACCAACAACAACCACAATTTCCCCTTTCGGAGGTTTGGCTTCAAAATGCGCAAGCACTTCTTTTGCCGTTCCGCGCACGTTTTCTTCGTGCAGTTTCGACAATTCTCGTGACACGCAAATTTGACGGTCTTCGCCGAAATACGTCACAAATTCGGCTAAAGTTTTCACGAGTTTATGCGGAGAAACATACAAGATCATCGTTCTGGTTTCTTCGGCTAAAGCCAGATATCGGGTTTGCCTTCCTTTTTTTTCGGGTAGAAATCCTTCAAAAATAAATTTATCATTCGGCAACCCGCTGTTGACCAATGCAGGAACAAAAGCCGTTGCGCCGGGCAAACATTCAACTTCAATTTTATGCTCCACACAAGCGCGCGTCAGTAAAAATCCAGGATCGGAAATCGCCGGTGTGCCCGCATCAGAAATTAATGCGATCGTTTCCCCGGCTTTGATCCGCGAAATAATATTCTCAACGGTTTTGTGCTCATTATGCATGTGATGGCTGTGCATGTGTGTCGAAATCTCGAAATGTTTCAGCAGTTTTCCGCTTGTACGCGTGTCTTCGGCCAAAATTAAATCGGCTTCTTTTAATACGCGGATCGCACGAAAAGTCATGTCTTCAAGATTTCCTATTGGCGTTGGAACAATAAAAAGCTTGCCCATTTATGAGAATTTTTTCTCGACGATTTCCATAAAGCGCTGCTCGTATTCTTCTTTTCCGGCCCAATTGTTATAATCGGGTTTAACCATCGTATCGATAAAGTTTTTAGCTTCGCGGAAGTTATCAATCGTCATCAATTGCGACAGCACACGGTTGTAATCTTCGCTGCTGTTGTTGAACAAATGGTTCATGAAAGCGATGCGGTCGTTGAGCCCGATAATGATTCCTTTTGCCATGCGGTCGTTCAGCGATTTCGCCGGCGTTTCAGCTGAAGATTGATACGACGTGTAACTTTGCGCCGCCTTTTCTTTCTCTTTTTCTTCTTTCTCTTTCTGCAAATCTTCCGGCGTTACAAAAACCGGATCTACATAATTGTCATGTAAGAAGTCTTCAAGTGACGTTTGCGCAGGCGAATTGAATTTGTCTGTATCCGGGTCTTCTTTTGGGTCGAAAGCGAGTTCGAATGAAGGTTTGAATGACGAATTATCGGATTTTTGAGATTCTCCGGTTTGTTCTTCTTTCGACGTTTCGATTACAGGTTCGGCTGCAGCCAATGTTTCTTCGGCGACTTCTTCCTGTGTGAGGTGTGCGAAAGGTTCAGGCGTTTGTTCCGGTTGTGGTTTTTCTTCGGTTTGCGCTTCTTCAGATGGAGATTCCGAAGTTTCTGAATTTTCAGTTTCAGCTACATTTTCTTCCGAAGATTCAGATGCTGCCGGAATTGCTTCGGCTTGCTCTTCAGATTCAGCTTCTAAAATTTCTGTTCCTTCAGTAGCTTCAAGCGTTTCTTCTTTTTCTGTTTCAGATGCCGTTTCTTCCGGAGTTTCGGTTTCAGTCAGCGCATCTTCATTATTTTCCACTTCAGATTCCGATGCTTGTTCTTCAACCACTTCAACTTTTTCAGTTTCGGATTTAGGATTTTCTTCAGCAGCAGCGCTATTTTCCGAATCAAAAACAGCATCCAGCTTGTCTTCAATCTCTTTGTATCCGATCGTTGGCTTTGCATCTGCAAAATTTTCTTCGACAAATTTCAACACAGAAAGTTTTTCATACAATTTTTGCGCTTCCTGATGCAACTGAATCAAATCAGATTTGTTCTTCAACTTTAAAATCCTGTGCGCAATGCTGATCAATTCGGCTTCCAGCTTCTTTTTCATAAACTTTTAAATTTTTTGAGTCCGTATTCTTGGGAATTGCTTCGTTAAATTGTCAACAATTAAAGTGCGGCGAAATCTTGGTTTGATAAAAATTCTATACTTTTGAAACGATGCAAAAGCAGTTTATCTCCAGATCGCCTGTTTTCATTACAAAGTAAAAAAAACCAATCCTTTTTAAGGCTGAAAATTACAAAATGTTTCTCGAAAATACCGTAAATCATAAAGAACAATTTGGCTGGATCGAAGTAATCTGCGGATCGATGTTTTCGGGAAAGACCGAAGAACTGATTCGCCGGCTCAAACGCGCGCAGTTTGCCAAACAGAAAGTCGAGATTTTCAAGCCTGCGATCGATACGCGCTACCATGATGAAATGGTGGTTTCGCACGATTCGAATGAAATCCGCTCTACGCCTGTTCCCGCTGCTGCCAATATTGCGATCCTGGCTCAGGGCTGCGATGTTGTCGGGATTGATGAAGCGCAGTTTTTTGATGACGAGATCGTGAAAATCTGTAACGATCTGGCCAATTCGGGAATCCGCGTGATTGTCGCCGGACTCGACATGGATTTTAAAGGAAACCCTTTCGGGCCGATGCCTGCGCTGATGGCGACTGCTGAATATGTGACAAAAGTCCATGCCGTGTGCACGCGTACCGGAAATTTAGCCAATTACAGTTTCCGAAAAGCAGACAACGACAATCTGGTCATGTTAGGCGAAACCGAAGAATACGAACCGCTTAGCCGCGCCGCTTATTTCAACGCCATTTGGACACAATCGGCAGAAGAAATCGAAGTCAGGAAAAACCAAAAAAACCAGGACTAAATTGACTTTATCCTTAAAAAATATCATTCCGGTGATTCACGCCAAATGGTTTGGAGAATCCGATGCGATGCCTATTGACCACATTTCAATCGACAGCCGATCGTTGCAAAATGGGCAAAACACCCTATTTTTTGCGCTTTCCGGCCCAAATAATGACGCGCACAATTATATCGAGGAACTCATCGATGCAGGCGTTTTAAATTTTGTCGTGACGCATGTTCCTGATGAAGTACGTGGCCAGGCCAATTTTTTAATCGTAGAAAACACGCTTGAGGCTTTGCAGCAATTTGCCGCTTATTATCGGAATTTATACCATTTTCCGGTTATCGGAATTACAGGCAGCAACGGAAAAACGATTGTAAAAGAATGGCTCAATTTCTTATTGGGTCCGGATTACAACATTATCAGAAGCCCGAAAAGCTACAATTCTCAGGTTGGCGTACCATTATCGGTGATTTCGATCAATGAAAAACACAACCTCGGGATTTTTGAAGCCGGGATTTCTAAGGTCAATGAAATGGAAAAACTCGAAAAAATCATCAAGCCAACCATTGGTTTATTGACGAATATCGGGTCGGCACATGATGAAGGTTTTGCAAACATCGGCGAAAAAATGAAGCAGAAATTAAAGCTTTTTTCTGACGTTGAAGTGCTCATTTTACACAAAAGCAAAACCGTTGAAACCTTTTTAAATCCAAAAATCAAAACCTTTTCATGGAGCTGTAAATATGAAAATGCCGACGTTTTCATTGTAAAGAAAATCATCGTCGACAAAACGGCTTTAAAAGTAAAATACAACAGCGACGATTTTGAAATTAAAATTCCGTTTCTCGATGACGCTTCAGTAGAAAATGCGATTCAGTGCATGATGGTGCTATTGCATTTTGGCTACGATCCGAAAGTGATTGAAAACAGGATGTCGTTGCTTTTTCCGGTCGAAATGCGCCTGAAAGTCAAAAATGGGATCAACAATACAACGCTCATCGACGACAGTTACAGTTCAGATTTTCAGTCGTTAAAGATCGCACTTGATTTCCTCGAAAGCCAGAAACTGTACAAGAAAAAAACACTCATTTTATCGGATATTTTCCAAAGCGGCTTGTCGAATGAAGAATTGTATTCGAATGTTTCGCAGCTCATTATTGCGAATAAAATCAACCGCATTATCGGAATTGGTGAAACCATTTCCCAGTTTAAAAATAAATTCCTGAACTGCGTCACATTTGCTACAACGAACGATTTTATTGCTGCTTTCGACACGTTGTCTTTCGGAAATGAAACCATTTTGATCAAAGGCGCGCGGCATTTTCGTTTTGAGGAAATCGTTGCCTTATTGGAAGAAAAAACACATGAAACCGTTCTTGAAATCAACCTGAACGCGATCAGCCACAATTTGAATTTTTACAAATCCAAACTCAAACCTGAAACCAAATTAATGGTGATGGTGAAAGCGTTCGGTTACGGAAACGGCGGATTTGAAATCGCAAAATTGCTCGAACACCATAAAACCGATTACCTTGGCGTCGCTTTCGCAGATGAGGGAATTGCGCTTAAAAATGCGGGCATTACGCTTCCGATTATGGTTTTGAATCCGGAGAACACGAGTTTTTCGGCAATCATCCAACACGGATTGGAACCTGAAATTTACAGCATCAAAGGACTCAATGCTTTTTTAAAAATTGCCGCGCAGAAAAAACTGGAGCATTATCCGATCCATATCAAACTCGACACCGGAATGCACCGTTTGGGGTTTGAACAAAACAACATCGATGAACTGATCTTTACCTTAAAAGAAAATAAATCGGTCATAGTGCAGAGCATTTTATCGCACATGGCAACCAGCGACGAGCTGACACATAAGGATTTTGCGCTTTCGCAGATTGAATTGTTTGAAAAATTGTCATCCAAATTAATGTCGGAACTTAAGATCAAACCGATCAGACATATTTTAAACACATCGGGTATTTCTAATTTTCCTCAGGCACAATACGACATGGTTCGGCTTGGCATCGGACTTTACGGCGTTTCAAACGATCCGGACGAACAAAAATTCCTTGAAAATGTAGGCACTTTAAAGTCGATCATTTCCCAACTTCGGATGATTCCCATTGGCGACAGCGTGGGTTATGGAAGACGATTCATTGCTGAAAGGCCAACGAAAATCGCAACGATCCCAATTGGTTACGCCGACGGTATTTCACGCCATTGGGGCAACGGCGTCGGTTTTGTCATGATCAACAACAAAAAAGCAAGGATCGTGGGCAGCATTTGCATGGACATGCTGATGGTTGATGTGACTGAAATCAAATGTAAAGAAGGCGATTCTGTGGTAATTTTCGGCGAAAGCCCAACGGTAATTTACATTGCAGAACAGCTCAAAACGATTCCGTATGAAATCCTGACAAGCATTTCGCAAAGGGTCAAACGTGTTTTTTACCGCGAGTAATTTGGCTTTGTTTTAAATTTTTAACTAATTTAGATTTCACAAAAAAATTAATTCTAACTAAAACAAATTCATTATGGGAATGATCTCAGAATTTAAGGCATTTGCCATGAAAGGCAACGTAGTCGATTTGGCCATCGGGGTCATTATTGGTGCGGCTTTTGGAAAAATCGTCACGTCGCTGATTGAAGACGTCATCACACCATTGGTATTAAAACCGGCGCTTGAAGCAGCACATTTGTCAAAAATTGAGGAACTAACTGTTTTCGGATCGGTCAAATACGGCGTTTTCCTGGCTGCGGTCATCAATTTCCTGATCGTTGCTTTTGTATTGTTCCTGATCATCAAAGGAATCAACGCATCCCGCAAAAAAGAAGCCGACGTTCCTGCCGCTCCGCCAGCGCCAACAAACGAGGAAAAATTGCTGATGGAAATCCGCGATGCATTGAAAAGCAGGTCTTAAGAAATTTCCGCTACATTATATATTCTAATTTTAACCGTCCAGACCAGGACGGTTTTTCTTTTTACAGAATTGCCGAAACAACCAAAATTCTGTATACTTTTGCAGCACCAAATGAATTAAGAATCTAAAAAATAAATATATGAAAGTTGCTGTTGTTGGCGCAACCGGAATGGTTGGCGAAGTCATGTTACAGGTTTTGGCTGAAAGGAATTTCCCGTTTACGGAGTTGATTCTCGTTGCCTCTGAAAAATCAGTTGGAAAAGAAATTGAATTTAAAGGAAAAACATATAAGGTCGTTGGTTTACAAACTGCGGTTGATTTAAAACCTGAAATCGCCATTTTTTCTGCCGGAGGCGCAACTTCTTTAGAATGGGCTCCGAAATTCGCAGCAGCAGGAACAACCGTAATCGACAATTCATCGGCCTGGAGAATGGATCCTACTAAAAAACTAGTTGTTCCTGAAATCAATGCTTCTGAACTGACTGCAGCGGACAAAATCATCGCAAACCCAAACTGCTCCACCATACAAATGGTCCTGGCATTGGCACCTTTGCACAAAAAATACAACATCAAAAGAATTGTCGTTTCGACATATCAATCGGTTACCGGCAGCGGACTCAAAGCAGTGCAGCAACTTGAAAATGAATACAATGGCATAAAAGGCGAAATGGCTTATAAATATCCGATTCATCGCAATGCCATTCCGCAAATCGATGTATTTGAAGAAAACGGCTACACCAAAGAAGAAATGAAAATGGTGCGTGAAACACAGAAAATTCTTGGAGATAAAACCATTGCGGTGACTTCTACCACAGTAAGAATTCCGGTGGTTGGCGGACATAGCGAATCAGTAAATGTAGAGTTTTCGAATGATTTTGACGTGAATGACATCCGCAAGATCTTACACGAAACAGATGGCGTAACGGTTCAGGACAACATTGACACGTTTACGTATCCGATGCCAATGTATGCCGAAGGAAAGGACGATGTTTTCGTGGGAAGAATACGCCGCGATGAAAGCCAGCCAAATACCGTAAACATGTGGATTGTTTCTGATAATTTACGAAAAGGCGCAGCAACGAATACAATCCAGATTGCGGAGTATTTGATCGCGAATGAATTGGTTTAAAATTTTAGTCACAAATTTCATAAATCGATTCGTTTAATTGCTTCGCCAGTTTGTTAACACTCAAGTCGTGACAAAAAAAAATAATCTGTTTGCTTTCAAATCTTAAAATTTGTTAAAGCAAACGGATTTCTTTTTTGTCTTCGTTACATTTGCCTCGGATGAAAAAGAAATTTTCCATATTTAACTTTTCCCTGATTGCTGCGGTATTGTTTGCGATATTGTTTCAATCGCTTCATTCCGTAGAACATTTTACGCATGAGCAGGCCGAAAGGAAATGCTACCACAGCCATGAAACGGGCAGCGAACAAATCACGCACCAGCACCATAATTTTGACCATTGTTTCGCATGTGATTTTACTTTCAGCAATTTTGTTACTCCTGAAATTTTTTCGTTTGACTTTGTAGCGCAACACCGCGCGATTCCTTATTTCTTAACGGTTTCCGAAACTTTAATTGCTTTTTCTGGCAGTTCGGTTTTACTTCGCGGGCCGCCGGTTTTTATTGTTTAACTGAATTCTGTTGTTCCGAAACTTTCGGGACTTTTCCTGTATTCCACCAACAATAAAATCATTTCAGATGAAAAAAACTATCATGGCCCTGATTTTGGGCTTTTCGGCAATGCTGCACGCCCAAAATAAACTTTCTGGCACCGTAACCGATACTAAAAATCTTCCGCTGGCAAGCGTTTCAGTATATGCACCCGATCTGCACAAAGGCACGATTACCGATGCCGACGGAAAATACAACCTCAACAATTTACCGGCTGGAAATATTAAAATTATCTTTTCGTATGTTGGGTTTACAACGATGAACCAAACGGTAAATGTCCAAAAAGAAACCATTTTCGATCTTATCCTGGAAGAAAACATACACCAAATGGACGAAGTCATTGTTTCAACGGCTTTCAACAGATTGCAGTCGCAAAACGTGATGAAAGTCGAACATGCAAGCGTCAAATCGCTGCAGCAACAAGGCGTTTCTACTTTAATTGAAGGTTTGTCCACAATTCCCGGCGTTTCGCAGATTTCCACCGGGACTTCAATCGGAAAACCCGTAATCCGCGGATTGAGCGCCAATCGCGTACTTGTATATTCTCAAGGTGTCAGGCTTGAAAACCAGCAGTTTGGCGATGAGCACGGATTGGGTTTAAACGATTCGGGTGTGGAAAGTGTTGAAGTTATCAAAGGCCCGGCATCGTTGCTTTACGGATCGGATGCGCTTGGCGGTGTTTTGTATTTTAATCCCGAAAAATTTGCCGATGCGAATACTTTGAAAGCCGATTTCGGACAGCGTTTGTTCTCGAATACTTTGGGAAGCAGCACGACATTGGGCTTGAAAGGTTCTACAGACAATTGGAAATTCCTCGCACGTGGCAATTATTCGACCCATTCCGATTATAAAATTTCCGATGGCGACCGCGTGACCAATACACGTTACAATGAAACCGATTTAAAGTCGGGAATCGGCTACAGCAATTCGAAATTTTCGAGTGTGCTACGGTACAATTTCAATAAACTCGACCTCGGAATTCCCGAAGACGGCATCGCTTACCAATCGGAAAGCAAGAATACACAATTTCCAAGGCAAGGCGTTTACAACCACATTTTAAGTCTGCACAACAATTTCTTTTTTGGAAATTCAACGCTTGACGCAGATATTGGTTACATCGCAAACGACCGAAGCGAATTTGAAGATAGTAATGAAGCGGCTTTGCACATGAAACTTAAAACGCTGAATTACGATTTGAAATACCATTTCCCGAAATTTGGAAAAGTTGAAATGATCGCCGGAATTCAGGGCATGCACCAAACCAATAAAAATTCAGGTGCCGAATATCTGATTCCCGATGCAACAACAAACGATTTTGGGATTTTCGGAACTGCAAATTACGAATGGAAATCAAGTGCGCTCCAAGCCGGATTGCGTTATGACAACCGAAAAGTCAGCAGCGATACACACGGAATTTTAGGCGAAGAAGGTTATTTTGAAGCGATCGACAAATCATTCGATAGCTTTAATGCTTCTTTAGGATACAAAACCAATCTCGCCCATAATTTTACGATGCGGTTGAATCTTGCGACAGGTTTCCGCGCGCCGAATCTCGCAGAACTGACTTCAAACGGCGTTCACGAAGGCACAAACCGATATGAAATTGGCAACAGCCAACTCAAGACAGAGCAAAATTTCCAAACCGATTTGAACCTCGAATACAAAAACAGTCATTTCGAGTTTTTCGTCAACGGATTTTACAACCACATCAACAATTACATTTACACCACGCCTACCGGTTTGGTTTTAGAGGAAAATGATGTGTTTCATTATGTTCAGGATGATGCGCAATTATTTGGCGGCGAGGCCGGAATTCATTATCATCCGCATCCGCTGGACTGGCTGCATCTCGAAACCAGTTTTGAAACGGTTACCGGAAAAAAGCAAAGTGGTGAGTATTTGCCGTTAATTCCTGCGAACAATTGGAACAATACAATTCGAACCGAATTCAATATCAAAAACTGGCTTTCACAAGGTTATGCAAGGCTGAATTTCTCAAGTACTTTTGCGCAGGAAAACGTCAGCGGATTTGAAACAAAATCTCTAGGCTACACTTTGGTAAATGCCGGAATTGGCGGAAAAATCAAGATCAGCAAATCGGTTTTTGAAGTCGGCCTCAACGGAAACAATTTGTTCGACAAACGGTACATCGCACACTTGTCAAGGCTTAAAACCGACGGAATTCCAAATATTGGAAGAAATGTTGTTTTGGGTATAAATTTTAATATTTAGTTGCAAAGTATCAGAATCTAAATAAAAAGCCCGGCATTGATTTGTCGGGCATTTTTATTTTTTTAAGGCATGTTAAGAAACTAGTAACTTAGCTACTTTCCTACTTTTCAACTCTGCAACTTCTCCTAAAACCGGTTATCGCCATCGAGCAAATTCCCCAATCCGCCGAGCAAGCTGCCTTCTTCGCGGCTGCTTCCGCCCGATCTTGGTGCAGAGGCAATAATCCTGTCGGCCAATCTGCTGAAAGGCAACGATTGTACATAAACCGTTCCCGGACCACGCAGGGTGGCAAAGAACAAGCCTTCGCCTCCGAAAATCGAGTTTTTGATGCCGCCCACAAATTCGATGTCGTAGTCGATATCCTGTGTGAAACCAACGATGCAGCCGGTATCGACTTTTAAAATTTGCCCGGATTGCAATTCTTTTTTGGCCAGTGTGCCGCCTGAATGCACGAACGCCATGCCGTCGCCTTCGAGTTTCTGCATGATGAAACCTTCGCCTCCGAACAATCCACGCCCGAGTTTTTTGGAGAATTCAATTCCGACTGAAACGCCTTTGGCAGCACATAAAAATGCATCTTTCTGGCAGATGAATTTTCCGTTGAATAGCGTCAGGTCTATTGGAAGGATTTTTCCGGGATAAGGCGATGCAAAACTCACGTGGCTTTTTCCGGAATTCTGGTTTTGATAGGCCGTCATGAACAAACTCTCTCCGGTTAACGCGCGTTTTCCGGCCGATAGCAATTTGCCGAAAAGGCCGTTTTGCTGTTCGGATCCATCGCCGAAAATGGTCTGCATCTGGATGCCGTTGTCCATCATCATAAAACTTCCCGGCTCGGCAACGACAATCTCCTGCGGGTCGAGTTCGATCTCGACATACTGCATTTCTTCACCGTAAATTTTGTAATCTATTTCGTGTGCTCTCATGATCTTGGTTTTTGATTATGCAAATTAGTCAATGTTTTTTTCGGTTGTTACACCCATCCGAAAAAAATTAATTGCAGAATCCTCAAAAATTATCATTGTCAGAAAATTTATACAATTGAACAACAATACTTTAAAAAATTAATTATATTTTTACGTTATTGATAACCCTTAAAACTTTCCTTTATGAATTCGAAATTTACCATGATCGTTAGAATATTGCTGGGAATTCTTCTTGTTGTATTTGGCAGTAATAAATTTTTGCATTTTATTCCGATGGAAACCCCAACAGGAACTGCAGGAGAATTTATGAATTCATTGGGCGCTACAGGTTATATTTTTCCTATCGTCGGCGTTTTGGAAGTTTTTATCGGACTGATGCTGTTGTTAAAAAAATGGGTGCCTTTCGTGATCATTTTGCTGGCTCCGATTTCTATAAACATCCTGCTTTTCCATTTATTTTTAGACATTCCGGGCGTAAGCGTGGCTTTGCTTGTAGCCATCTTTAATGGAATCCTGATTTACAAACACTGGAAATTATACCGTCCGCTTTTCAGCTGATTACAGCAAATGCGATACACCGATTGATCCGTAATAATAACTGGTAATGACATTGTTGTAGAGCTCTTTTCCACGGAAAACGAATGCATACGACAAGTTCCAGTTGTTTTTCCTGTATTTGATTCCCGATTCAAAATTAAACCGCCATGGAATGATTTTAAAAGTCACCGGACTTTCGGCATCGGAGATTCCGCCTTGTATCGTGGCGTCGTAAACCTGGTAATTTATATTTGGTGAAATGTAGAGGTAAAACTCCCGCACTTCTTTGTCTTTGCTTTTACCTGAAGCAAGCGACGCATAATGCAGATTCGAATCGTAAATGGGAAGCAATTTCCTGAAACCAATCCGCGCCATCAATCCGGCAGACACTTCTGTCCAGATCGTGCCCAATTTGGCATCAGCCTGAAGGCTCAGATCGGCAAAATCCTTAAATTCTTCATCTTTGATTTTATGAGAATAAAAAGCTTCTGCCTGAATTCCGTAAGCATCTTTGATCTGGTATTGCCAGCCTTCCACTTTTGGATAACTGAATGTTTTATGGATGAATTTCTGAACGCCCTGCGCCTGCGACGACGGCCCGAGAATTCCGAGCTGGCCGGTTAACTTGAGTACCGATTCATTCTGGTAAAAAATATTGACGCCTGATTCGAAGAAAAGATAGCCTGCAAATGGCCTGTCATTTACATAATAATCGGCGGCGCGAACGGTTTGCGGATTGTAAATATACTGCCCGATCCTAAAATCCTTGATGAGCTTATTAATTTTCGGGTTGTCATTTTCCGCAAGAAAACGGTAAAAAAGTTCCATGCCGCTGGTGTAATACCGGTCATGAACCGCAGAAGTAAACAAGTCATTATCGACTACAATTCCAACTTCTGCAGGTTTATTTTGGGCAAATCCAAAAGTAAAAGAAAATATACAAATGCATCCGAAGATTCTCTTTTTCATCGGATCAATAATTTAATTTCCCGACATAGCCCATGTGCTTTACAATCCTGCTTTTGCGGTTTTCGATATAAACTGATGAGCCCGAAGCTTTAAATTTCCTTGGGTTAGGAAGAATGGCCGCAATTCCCGCTGCTTCGCGTTTGGTCAGGTATTCCGCTTTTTTGTGGTACCAATATTGGGAAGCGGCTTCGGCGCCGTAAACGCCATTACCCATTTCGATACTGTTCAGATAGACTTCCATGATGCGTTCTTTTCCCCAGAAAATTTCGATCAATACTGTGAAATAAACTTCAAGTCCTTTCCGGAGGTAGCTTCGGCCTTGCCACAGGAAAACATTTTTTGCCGTTTGCTGTGAAATGGTGCTTCCACCTTTGATCTTCTTGCCTTTTTCGTTGTTTTTCATTGCCTTTTGGATGGCATCAAAGTCGAAACCGTGGTGCGTGAGGAAGTTGGCGTCTTCACTCGCGATGACTGCTTTCTGAAGGTTTGGAGAAATTTCTTCGAGTGACACCCAATCGTGACTGCACACCATTTCGCTACCATCAGCTTTATTTTCGAGTGCGCGCGTGGCCATCAACGGCGTGTACGGAACCGGGACAAACCGAAAAATAATTGCTGATAAAATAGACAATGCAAAAAACCACAACAGGGCTTTGAAGAAGAAACGGGAAATTTTTTTAAGCATAACTGCCGGAAATTTTGTGCCGTAAAGGTATTATTTCTTTATCAAATCTGCTAATTCCTGCCCAACAAGACTTCCGATGGCAACGCCCATTCCGCCAAGGCGCACGCCGCAATACACATGATCGGACAATTGCGCTACAATGGGATTTTTGGTTGCACCAATGCCCATGATTCCGCTCCAGCGGTGTTCAATTTTAAAATCATAATCGGGCAGAATCACTTCTCTTAATAATTTTTCAAGCTGGTTTTGGATGATGGATGTTTGTCCCAATGCTGTGGTTGTTTCGCCTTCAAAATCTAAATTCCTACCGCCGCCAAATAAAATGCGGTCCCCGATATTCCTGAAATAGTAGTAGCCTCGATCCAAATGAAAAGTGCCTTTAATTTCAAGGCCGGGAATAGGTTCTGTAATCAAAACCTGGGCGCGTGCAGGAGTTACAGGCTGTGAAATTAATTTTTGAGCAAATCCGTTGGTCGCAAAAAGCAGTTTTTCTGTAGCGAACTGAAAATCGTCAAGCGCTACCTGAACGCCAATTCTTGTTTCCTGATAATCAGTGACTTCCTGCCGGTTTAAAATCAGGATATTTTCAGAAACCGCCTTTTTGAGTAAGGCCTGCATCATGTTTCCGGTATCGATCTGGCCTTCAAAAGGATTAAAAATCAAATTTTGGTTGATTTGCTGAAAACCGAAACGGTTTTTTTCTGTCGAAAAAACGGGTGATTTAAATATCGGGAAAAGCAGGTCGTTGACGTATGATAATTTTGACAGGCTTTCCTGAAAAAGGCTTTCCTGATCTGTTAAAAAGAGCTCATATCCGCCAAAAGGTTTGAAATCTAACGCCTGATCTCCAAGATTTTTCCTAATAATCTGTAAGCCGCGCCACCTTTTTTCAATGATTTTAAGCACTTCATCTTCAGAATTTTTAGTTAAATCGTCAATGATTTCAGACAGGCTTCCGAAGCATGCAAAACCCGCATTTTTAGTACTCGCTCCCTGGGGTAAAAAACCTTTTTCCAGGATCAGGATTTTACTTTGCGGAAAATTTTCCCTAAGCCTCAATCCTGCGTGCAACCCGACAATTCCGCTACCAACAATCGTATAATCGACATCGGTAAACCAATTTTTTATTTCCCACCAACTTAAGTCCATTGTCCAGAAATTTCTATAAAAATACACAATTTTAAATCAGTTCCAAGTCAAGGTTTTGTACAATTTATTAGGGATATTTCAATAATTTAAGTAAATATTCACACATATACAAATGTTAAATTATGTAGTTCATCGATATTTTTTGCACTTTGTCGTTGATTTTTAAAATTTAATTCTATATTTGTCGCAAGATTAACTAAATACCATTCCCCAAATGAAAAATAAGTTACTTACTATTGCCCTACTAGCAATATGTAGTTTTTCCTTTTCTCAAAACGGAAAAACACTATGGAAGAATGCATCGATGAAATCGGATGCAGTGGTTTTCGAGGACAAAATGAGGGTTTCAAACCCACGCGTCTTAGAACTAGATGTGACACTCTTGAAGCAAAAACTTGCAAACGCTCCTACTCGTTTCGCAAGTCAAAAAGCCGGAGTAACTGTTTCATTCCCAACCGCAGAGGGAAATCAGGAAAATTTTACTGTTCAGGAATTTTCAAATATGGATCCGGCTTTAGCCGCCAGATATCCTGAAATCAAATCTTATGTTGGGCGCAGCACAGAAAACCCTTCTGACATGGTTTATTTTAGCTTGTCTCCTTTAGGATTACAGTCAATGACGATCAGGGCTGGGCGTTCGGCAGAATTTATCGAACCTTACACAACTGATTTGACAACTTATACCGTTTACAAAAAATCGGAAACAGCTTCTAACCTGGATCATTTCGAGTGCAGCTTAGGCAACCGCACGGCTAGCGGTGGCACGCAAGATTATGGCGGAGCAGCTGCAAGGCCAAACGCCGATGATGGAAAACTCAGGAATTACAGGCTGGCCGTTTCGGTGACAGGCGAATATGCCGCCTATTTTGGCGGAACCAAAGCATTGGCCCTGGCCGCAGTAAACAATACGATAACCCGTGTGAATGCAATCTTCGAAAGGGATTTTGGCGTACACATGAATCTTGTTGCCAATACAGATGCTACGATCTATACTGCCGCCGCAACCGATCCTTATTCAATTGCTTCAGTTGGCGCCATCAGTTCTAATGTTGGAACGCTTTTAGGCTGGAACCTGCAATTGCAGAATACCATGACATCGGTGATTGGAGACGGCAATTATGACATCGGTCACTTATTTGGAGCGACCGGCGGCGGCGGAAATGCAGGCTGTATTGCTTGTGTATGCAGGACACCAACGGCAGTACTTCCAATCGGAAAAGGCAGCGGATTTACTTCTCCTGCAAACGGAATTCCGAGAGGCGATACTTTTGACATTGATTATGTAGCGCATGAAATGGGCCACCAATTCGGCGCCAGCCATACTTTTACCTACAGCACGGAAGCCAGCATTTCTCAAATGGAGCCGGGAAGCGGATCTACCATTATGGGTTATGCAGGAATCACAGGCCCGAACGATATTCAGGCGCATAGTGACGCTTATTTTCATGCGATCAGCATCCAGCAGGTGACTTATTATGTAAAATCTACGACTTGCCAGACTATGGTTGCAACCAATAATGCGACGCCAACAGCAAGTGCGGGAGCCGATTATACCATTCCGAAAGGAACGCCTTTCATGCTTACCGGAACCGGAACAGATACCAACAACGATGCACTAACGTATACTTGGGAAGAATTGGACAGGGGAAATTCTACTTCTTCCAAACCATTGGCCACTGCATTGACCGGGCCATTGTTCCGATCTTTTGGACCAACAACCAACAAGACAAGATATTTTCCAAGACTGGAAACCATCAAAACCGGCGCTACTTCATGGACATGGGAAGCTTTGCCATCTGTAGCCCGTGTCATGAATTTCAGACTGACTGTTCGCGACAACCGCGCAGGCGGATCTGCAAATAATAGCGACGACATGGTTTTGACCATCAATGCTGTTGCGGGGCCATTTTCTGTAACCTCACAAAATTCAGCCGTAACTTACCAGTCGGGAACCACACAAACCGTAACCTGGAATGTGGCCGGAACTACTGCAAATGGTGTGAACACTGCAAATGTTGACATCTTATTGTCAAAAGACGGCGGAAATACCTACCCGATTACTTTGGCTTCAGCCACTCCGAATGATGGTTCGCAACCAATTGTAATTCCAAATGAGCCAGGCACGCAAAACCGCATCATGGTAAAAGGAAGCGGCCATATTTTCTTTGACATTTCAAATGCCGATTTTACGATCACTACCGGTACCGTAGAAACTGTTGCCCCAACTGTTCCAACAGATTTAACTGCTTCGGGAACGACAACGACTTCTACTAATCTGGCCTGGACTGCTGCAACTGATAACGTAGCTGTAGCCGGATATGATGTATATCAGAACGGAACTTTAAAAACTACGGTTTCAGGCACAACTTTAGCCGTAACGGGATTGACTGCTGCAACTGCGAATAATTTTTACGTGAAAGCAAAAGATGCTGCAGGAAATGTTTCAAATCCGAGCAACACACTGACTGTTACAACACTTGCCGTGGCCTTGGATGCAACTGCACCAACTGCACCAACTGCTTTGGCAGCAGGAAGCACCACCAAAATCAGCACGATTCTATCATGGAGCGCTTCGACAGACAATGTTGCGGTAACGTCCTATTACATTTATAAAAACGGGGTATTTCTGACTTCATCAACTACAAGAGCTTTCAGCGTAACCGGATTGACTGCTGCAACAACTTACAGTTTCACGGTTAAGGCAATCGATGCGGCAGGGAATTTATCTGTTGCAAGCAATACGGTATCGGTAACAACGCTTGCAAATGCAACCGGGGACACAACAATCCCAACTACGCCAACAAATTTAGCGGCTTCGGGAACCACGCAAACCTCAACGGTGCTGACCTGGACTTCTTCTACTGATAACATAGGTGTGGCTTCATACAGCGTGTTCCAAAACGGAACCAGCATTGCATCTGCAACGACAACAACTTTTACCGTCACTGGCCTGACCGCAAGTACGCCATATAGTTTTACCATTAAAGCAAAAGATGCTGCAGGAAATTTATCAATTGTCAGCAATACTGCAACCATTACAACTTTAGCCGTAGGCGTTGATACAACGGCACCAACAGCACCAACAAATTTAGCAGCTTCAGCTATCACGCAAACCTCTGCAAAATTAACATGGACCGCTTCTACGGATAATGTTGGCGTGGCTACTTACAGTGTTTATAAAAACGGAACTTACATTACAGGAGTTACGTCTCCAACTTACACCGTTACTGGCTTAGTCGCAGGAACGACTTATGCATTTACTGTGAAAGGAAAGGATGCTGCACAGAATTTATCTGCTGTAAGCAACACGGTAAGCGTGACAACATTGGCAGGAGACACGACAGCGCCAACTGCACCTACTAATTTAGTTGCCACAGCCATTACACAAACTTCGGTAAAACTAGACTGGACTGCATCTACAGATAATATTGGCGTTGCGACTTACAGTGTGTATAAAAACGGAACCTACATTACCGGAGTAACCTCGCCTACTTATACTGTTACCGGATTAACAGCCGGAACGTCTTATGCTTTTACCGTTAAAGGAAAAGATGCTGCACAGAATTTGTCTGCAGTAAGCAATGTTGTAAATACAACTACACTTGCATCAGCTTCCTCAATCGCATCAGCCGTGAGAGCTGTCACTACGAATATCATACCTATGGAGCAACCAACGGCAACATCAATATATTGCACTGAATTGGGGAACAGCGCCATCGAAGAAAAAATTGGAAAAGTAGAATTTGCTTCAATATGGAATGAATCAAAAGGAAATGTTGCTTATGAAGATTTTTCTTCAATTTCAACTGAGGTGCTCAGAGGTGCTAATTATTCGATCTCAATTACGCCTTCATGGACATCAACGCCATACGATGAAGGTTATGCGGTATTCATTGACTATAATAACGACGGCGATTTTGATGATGCCGGTGAAAAAGTACTTTCGAAAGCAGCTTCAACGGCTTCGCCACAAACTGCCACTTTTACCATTTCTTCAGCGGTTGTTCTTGGCCCGACAAAAATGCGCATCATAATGAAAAGGGACGGCATTCCAGAAACCGCCTGCGATACTTTTGAATACGGACAGGTTGAAGATTACACTGTCACCATAGTCTCTACTTTCAGAGGAATCGAAACAACAGCGACTGTTGTTCAAACGGAAACTGCTGCGGTTGAAAAACTTGATTTTAAATTGTATCCAAACCCGGTTTCAGGAAGCGAGCTTAATATTTCGAATGCATCAAATGCTTCATTCAGGATCATCAACTTGCTTGGACAGGAAATTCAGAAAGGAACTGTTGAAAATGAAAGAATCCCGGTGGCGAACATCAGCGAAGGCACTTATTTATTAGAAGTGACTTCAAATGGACAAACTGCCGTAAAACGCTTTATCAAAAAATAATTTAATACCAAAACCATTTCTAAAAAGCTACCTCACACGGGTAGCTTTTTTATTTTAAAAATGATTACTTTTAGGCCTTTCAAAAACTTTCTCTATCTGAAAATTATTCAAAAATGACAAAAAAATTATTGTTCTTAACCCTTACGATGATGAGTATGACTGCTGTTGAAGCACAAAATCTAATGACGCCGGAATTGCTTTGGAAACTCGCACGCGTTTCTGCAATGGGCATTTCAAAAGACGGCAAAAACCTGGTGTATAAAGTTTCGACGCCATCGGTGGAAGAAAATAAATCAGATTCAAAATATTATTCCGTTCCGGTAAATGGCGGAAATGCTATTGAAGTTGCCGATTACAAAGTATTGGTCAAAGACAAAAATGTTTCTTCGGACGGAAAATTTCTCGTTTATGATGAAGAAGTAAAAATTGACAAAGTCCTCGGAAAAGATTTTTATCCGGAGCTCGAAAAATCAAATGTGCAGATTTACAATGGCTTGGATTACCGCCATTGGGATACCTGGAACACCGGAAAATTCAACCATGTTTTTTTCAAGGAAAATAAAGAAGGTGCGGTTGGAACCGATCTTTTAAAAGGCGAAATGTTTGATTCCCCACAAAAGCCTTTCGGCGGAGATGAAGATTATGCGTGGGCACCTGACGGAAAAAGTATCGTTTATGTCGCGAAGAAAAAATCAGGAACTGACTATGCGATCAGCACCAATACCGATATTTATCAATACGATATTGCAACCGGAAAAACGATCAACCGCACCGAAGGCAATCTGGGTTATGATACGAATCCGGCCTTTTCACCAAGCGGAGATTTAACGTGGCTGCAAATGAAGCGCGACGGTTATGAAGCCGATAAAAACGATTTAGTCGTAAGTTTTAAAGGCATGAACATCAATTTGACTTCAGGTTGGGATGGTTCCGTGGATCATTTTAAATGGAGTGCCGATGGCAAAAAAGTCTGTTTTATCGCAGCCGTTGATGGAACGAAACAATTGTTTGAAGTCAATTTTCCGGGTCTGACAAAAATTGCTGTTACGGTAAAACAAATCACAAACGGCGATTTTGATGTGGCTGACATTGTAGATTTTTCAGGCTCAAATATCATTGTGACGCGTACAGATATGAACCACGCGGCAGAATTATTTGCCTACGATTTAAAGAAAAATATCTGGAAACAACTGACGAATGTCAACAAAAACACCTACGATTCATTGGCGTTAAGCAAAACCGAAAGGCGTTATGTAACGACTAGCGATGGTAAGAAAATGCTCGTTTGGGTGATTCTTCCGCCAAATTTCGATCCGAATAAAAAATATCCTACACTATTATATTGTCAGGGCGGGCCGCAATCGCCGTTGACACAATTTTATTCTTTCCGTTGGAATTTCCAATTGATGGCTGCCAACGGATATATTGTTGTTGCACCAAACCGCCGCGGCATGAACGGACATGGTGTCGAATGGAATGAAGAAATCAGCAAAGACTGGGGCGGACAAGTGATCAAAGATTACCTTTCTGCAATTGACGACGTTTCGAAAGAAAAATATGTCGACAAATCGAGATTAGGTTGTGTGGGCGCGAGTTTCGGCGGATATTCTGTATTTTACCTGGCCGGAATGCACAACAACAGGTTCAAGACTTTTATCTCGCATGACGGTGTGTACAACCTGCAAAGTATGTACGGAACGACGGAAGAGGTTTTCTTCAACAACTGGGAACACGGCGGGCCATATTGGGATAAATCCAATGTTGCGGCGCAAAAAGCCTATAACGAATTCAATCCGATCAATATGGTTGACAAATGGAATACGCCGATTTTGATCGTTCAGGGCGGAAATGATTTTCGTGTTCCGATCGGGCAAGGACAGGAAGCTTTTCAGGCGGCGCAATTGCGTGGCATCAAAAGCCGATTGCTGTATTTCCCTGAAGAAAACCACTGGGTAACGAAACCGCAGAACGCCATTGTCTGGCAGCGTGAATTCTTTAAATGGCTTAAAGAAACTTTATAATCCGATTCAAATAAAAAATCCGCTGACTGAATTTCAATTAGCGGATTCTGAAAAAACAAAATCCCGGCTTTTCAACCGGGATTCTTTATTTATTGCGGATCGTTCATTTTAAAACTTTCCATGAATTTTGTAGTGTAATTTCCGGCGACATAATCCGGTTCGTCCATCAATTGCCTGTGAAAAGGAATCGTGGTTTTGATGCCTTCGATCACGAATTCGTCCAGTGCGCGCTTCATTTTATTGATCGCTTCCTCACGTGTTTGCGCGGTGGTGATCAATTTAGCAATCATCGAATCGTAATTTGGCGGAATCGTATACCCTGCGTAAACGTGCGTATCGAGGCGTACTCCGTGTCCGCCCGGCGCATGAAGCGTCGTGATTTTTCCCGGTGAAGGGCGGAAATCATTGTATGGATCTTCGGCATTGATACGGCATTCGATTGCATGAAGGTTCGGGAAGTAATTTTTTCCTGAAATCGGGATTCCGGCAGCCACCATAATCTGTTCTCGGATCAGATCGTAATCGATGACCTGCTCTGTGATCGGGTGTTCTACCTGAATACGCGTGTTCATTTCCATAAAATAGAAATTGCGGTGTTTGTCAACCAAAAATTCTACCGTTCCGGCACCTTCATATCTGATATATTCCGCAGCTTTAACTGCAGCTTCGCCCATTTTGTTGCGCAATTCATCAGTCATGAAAGGCGAAGGCGTTTCTTCTGTTAATTTCTGGTGGCGTCTTTGCACCGAACAATCACGTTCAGACAAGTGACAGGCTTTTCCGTATGAATCCCCAACCACCTGAATTTCGATGTGGCGTGGCTCTTCGATTAATTTTTCAAGGTACATCCCATCATTTCCGAATGCTGCAGCTGATTCCTGGCGTGCGCCTTCCCAGGCTTTTAGCAAATCTTCCTGTTTCCACACGGCACGCATTCCTTTTCCTCCGCCTCCGGCAGTTGCTTTTAGCATTACAGGATATCCGAATTCGGCAGCCAGTCTTTCGGCATGTTCATATGATTCTAAGATTCCGACAGAACCTGGAACGCAAGGCACGCCAGCTTCGATCATCGTAGATTTGGCCGAAGCCTTATCGCCCATTCTGTCGATCATTTCCGGTGAAGCGCCGATAAATTTGATTCCGTGCTCTTGGCAGATTTTAGAAAATTTAGCATTTTCAGAAAGAAATCCGTAACCCGGATGAATCGCATCTGCATTCGTAATTTCGGCAGCAGCGATGATATTTGACATCTTTAAATAAGACAGGTTGCTTGGCGGTGGCCCGATGCAAACTGCTTCATCAGCGAATTTCACGTGAAGGCTTTCCGCATCGGCAGTAGAATAAACCGCAACGGTCTTGATTCCCATTTCCCTGCAGGTTCTGATGATGCGCAGTGCGATCTCGCCCCTGTTAGCAATTAATATTTTTTTGAACATCTTTTTTAATTTAGAAAATTAGACAATTAGGCAATTAGACAATTGGATTTTGCGCGTAAAACTGCAAGCAAAATCCAAAATCTAAAATCTAAAATCTAAAAATTATGACGGATCTACTAAGAATAAAGGTTGGTCGAATTCTACCGGAGAAGAATCATCAACTAAAATCTTTACGATTTTACCAGAAACTTCCGATTCGATTTCGTTGAACAATTTCATCGCTTCGATCACACACAACACGTCGCCTTTGCTGATTGAAGTTCCCACTTCAACAAACATTGGTTTGTCTGGAGATGGTTTTCTGTAGAACGTTCCGATAATCGGTGATTTTATGGTGATGTATTTAGAATTCTCGTCTGCTGCGGGTGCTGCCGGTGTATTTGCTGCCGGAGCGAATTGCTGCTGCGCCGGAGCTGCCTGTGGCAACGCCTGCTGCATTGGCGCCTGCTGAACATACGTAATGTCCGGTGCATTGCCTTCTAAAGTTGTGCGGATGGTGATTTTGATATCATCCATTTCAAGCTTCACTTCTGCAACGCCCGAATTTGACACAAATTTGATTAGGTTCTGAATTTCTTTTAAATCCATAATTATTTGTTTTTAGTTTAGTTTATTGTTTGTTGTAAGCCCATTTCAGGTAAATCGCGCCCCAGGTAAATCCGCCGCCAAAAGCAGCAAAGATCAGGTTGTCGCCCTTTTTGAACTTATCCTCAAAGTCACTCAGCAACAAAGGCAAAGTTCCCGAAGTGGTATTTCCGTATTTTTCGATATTGATAAGCACTTTCGATTCGTCAAGTTCCATTCGGTTTGCCGTAGCATCAATGATCCTGCGGTTTGCCTGGTGTGCAACCAGCCAATCGACATCGTCATTTGAAAGGTTGTTGCGCTCCATGATTTTTGCGCTTACATCGGCCATTCCGGTCACGGCATATTTAAAAACCGTTTTCCCGTCCTGGAACACATAGTGCTGACGGTTTGCTACTGTTTCCGCAGATGCCGGAAGGATAGATCCGCCTGCGTCGATCTTTAGAAATTCGCGCCCGATTCCGTCGCTTCTCAAAAATTCATCCTGCACGCCAAGGCCTTCTTCATTTGGTTCGAACAAAACTGCACCTCCGCCATCTCCGAAGATGATACAGGTGGCACGATCGGTATAATCAATGATGGACGACATTTTATCGGCTCCGATCAACAAGACTTTTTTGTATCTGCCGGATTGAATGTAGGCTGCAGCGGTTGACATTCCGAATAAAAAACCAGAACAGGCCGCCTGTAAATCATACGCGAAAGCATTCACGGCACCAATTTCAGTGGCAACATAAACGGCAGTAGCGGCAACAGGCAAATCGGGAGTTGTGGTAGCGACAATGACCATATCGATTTCGGCAGGATTGATATTGCCTCTTTTGAGCAGGTCTTCAGCAGCTTTTATGGCTATAAAGGAAGTTCCGAGATGGTCTCCTTTTAAAATTCTTCTTTCTTTGATGCCGGTACGGGAAGTAATCCATTCATCATTGGTATCAACCATCGTCTCAAGCAATTTATTAGAAAGCACAAAATCAGGAACATACCCACCAACAGCGGTAATTGCGGCCGTAATTGTATTCATAAGTTTTAATTAATTTCTTACCAATCGTTAAGATTTGATAAAGAGGTGGAAATTACAAAAAAATTCCAAACCAAATTTGTTTTGGAACTCCTTATTTCGTTAAAATTATAAACAACAAAAAACTCCCACAGAGTGAGAGTTTCAGTTTTTTTTATTGTAAAATGTTAGGCAAGAGCAACTGGTGCTTTGTCAATAACTACTTGTCCTCTGTAGTACATTTTACCTTCGTGCCAGTAAGCCCTGTGGTATAAATGTGCTTCTCCAGTGATTGGACATGTTGCGATTTGAGCAACTGTAGCTTTATAATGTGTTCTTCTTTTGTCTCTTCTCGTTTTGGAGATCTTTCTCTTAGGATGTGCCATTTTATGATATTATTTATCCGTTAATAGATTCTTTAATTTGTCCCAGCGCGGGTCTGTATCTTCTTTTGTTTCTTCTTTTTTCTTTTCTTTGACTGTCAGTTCCTTTAGTTTATCAAGTGCCGGCGTTTGCAAGGTGCCGTCTTTGATGCCCGGATGGACGCGTTTTAGCGGAATCGAAAGCACGATCATTTCATAAACATACTGTGAAATGTCAATCTGATGCTCGCCGTGCGGCAAAATCAGCAATTCGTCGTTGTCGTTGTTGAATTCATCGCCAAACTGGACAACCAATCTCAGTTTTCCTTTGATTGGCAGATCAAACATTTCGCCCGTGAGGTCGCAAGGCACGTAAACCGTACCTTTATGTTTGAAATTGAGCTCCATCATGGTGCTTTTTTTCTCTAAAACCAGATTTACTTTAATGTCGCAACTTTCAAAGTCATCGTAATTAAAGTAGTCAAAGAACTTCTTACTTATTTGATATTCAAACTGGTGTTTTCCTAATTTTAATCCGACAAACGGAATTAAAAACTCATTTAGCTGTTTCATCTCACCAAAATTTGTCCCATTTTGAAACTCTCAATGGGAGCGCAAAGATATAAAAATATCAGACAAACAAAACTGTTACCGATATTTTTTTATCGAATATTTCTTTCTTCCTGTTTTTCCTTGATTTTCATCGGGTCTTTGCTGATTTCCTTATACTGGATTCTTGAATGAAAAATGTCAATCGCCAGATAGACAGCTTCTTTGAAGGAATTGAAATCGGCCAGATTTTTCCCCGCAATTTCGTATGCTGTTCCGTGATCGGGCGACGTTCTGATCTTGTTTAAACCCGCAGTATAATTGACGCCTTTGCCAAATGACAGCGTTTTAAACGGAATCAATCCTTGGTCATGATAAGCGGCAATGACCGCGTCAAATTTTTCGTATTGGCTGTTGCCGAAAAAACCGTCTGCCGGATAAGGCCCGAAAACCAAAGTCCCTTTATCAAATAATTTTTTTATTGCCGGGCGGATGATCGCATCGTCTTCTTTTCCGATGACACCGCCGTCGCCAGCATGTGGATTCAATCCGAGCACGGCAATTTTCGGCTTGTTGATGCTAAAATCCTGGATCAGCGATTTTTTTATGGTTTCGATCTTTCGGATGATCAACGCTTCGGTCAAATGGCTTGCCACTTCGTTTACCGGAATATGGTCTGTCAACAATCCCACGCGCAAATTGTCCTGAACCATAAACATCAAAGCATCACCTTCTAGTTCTTTATCCAGATAATCGGTATGGCCCGGAAATTTAAATTCTTCCGACTGGATGTTGTATTTGTTGATTGGCGCGGTCACCAGAACATCAATTTGCCCTGCTTTCAAAGCATCGGTTGCCGCAATAAATGATTTGATTGCATATTTCCCGATGTTTTCATCATTGACGCCAAAATTAATATCAACACCTTCTTTCCAGACATTCAACACATTGATTTTTCCGAGAACCAATTGGTCAATGGTATCAATTCCGTGCAGCATCGAAGTCGATTCGAATGTTTTCTTTACGAAAGACAGGATTTTGACATTGGCAAAAATAACCGGCGTACACATTTCGAGAATTCGCGAATCTTCAAAAGTTTTCAAAACAACCTCGCTTCCGATGCCGTTTAAATCCCCGATTGAAATCCCAACGATGATATTTTCTGCTTTATTCATTCTTACGACTGGTTATTTATTGCTAATTTTGAAGTGCAAATTTAGTAAAATAAAACAAGAATGTTTACAGGAATCATTGAAACCCTCGGCACGATTGAAGAACTGCGAAAAGAGGGCGATAATCTTCATATTACACTTCATTCGTCAATTACAAATGAACTCAAAATTGACCAAAGTGTGTCACATAATGGTGTTTGTTTAACTGTTGTTGGCATCAATAATGACAGTTACATTGTGACTGCGATCAGGGAAACACTGGACAAAACCAATTTAAGCGACTGGAAAGAAGGCGATAGTTTAAACCTTGAACGCGGCATGAAGCTTGGCGACCGGCTTGATGGCCATATTGTTCAGGGCCATGTAGACCAGATCGGCGTTTGCAAAAGTATCGAAAACGCGAATGGAAGCTGGTATTACACTTTTGAATATGATGCCGATTTGAACAACATCACGATTGAAAAAGGCTCGATTACCGTAAACGGCGTGAGTTTAACCGTTGTAAATTCTAAGAAAAACGAATTCAGTGTGGCGATTATTCCTTATACGTATGAACACACCAACTTTAAAAGCTTTGCTGTTGGCACAAAAATCAACCTGGAATTTGACGTAATCGGGAAATATGTGTCGCGCCTACACAACCTGAGATAAAATTTCTTTGATTGCATAAAAAAAGCTCCGGTTTATATCGAAGCTTTTTTATTTATTTTCATTTGGTATATTTTGTAGAAGCTGTATAAAATTGCAGCCGCAAAGAGAAACACCAATCCAGAATCGATCGGAATGGGATCCGGACCCGGAGGGATGTGGCCTGGTGGTGGCGGGCCGCTGGCACTGACAACACTGGTAATCGTTATGGCTAAAAAGCAAAAAACTTTCTTTGGGACAATTTTCATAGGGTGTAAAAGTAAATAAAATTTCTTTTTAACAAAATTTTTTACATTAAATTTCAAAGTAATCAATTTAAATCGCTTGCAAAAATACAATTTGAATCCACATAATGGCACTTCAGAGATTATATTAACGTAAAATTCAGAACTTTAGTTTTATAATCGGATTTCACAGCGTTTAAAACCGCTTGTTTACAAACAAATCAAGGCTTCATTTTTTGCGGTTATATCCAATTCAAAACAGGGCAAATATATAAGTTAAATATAAAGCTTCCAAATAATAAGCGGTCTATACACCCGATTTGTATGCCTTTTACGGATAATTTATAAGTTCGGGTGCAATCCTAAAAATATTTCATTTTAAAACGTTTGTTTTCAATGAAATTTGTAAAGCCTGTTGAAATAAAAGCAGGCATCGTTGCAATCACTACCTGATTTTCATGCCTCTAAAAACGAATGTGTAGCATATCCTTACGAATTTCATCTACACAACAACGTTTATACATCTGCGAAAATTTTCATTTTCTTTTAATCTAATTTTGAGTAGAAGAGGTCAATTATATTATTTTTACAACTTTTAAAATCTTTAACCAACCATGATTTCCATATCGATTTACGAAACTGGAAAAAAAAACAAAAACTATTTATGAAGACAAAAATTACTTTGCTCTGCCTTCTGGCATTTTTATTTTTCATTCCCAATTTGGAGGCGCAATGCACCAGCGGCGGTTGGTACCCTCCCCGCGTCATTGAACCAGACCCATCTTTGTTTTTGCAAACCATTAATGACGACACTTATGGAGATGACTTTGCTGAAATATGGGCGTATACGAATCATGTATACACTTTCAGCACTTCGATTGCGACGGATTACATTACCATTACCAATGAAAACAAAACTGTAGTGTATGCTTCCGGCTATGCGGGCATTACCTGGCAGCCGGCGAGCAATCAGATCATGCGTTATTACATCCATTCAAATTCCAACTGTGATGACAATCCCATTCTTACCCGCAGGACACGTTATCTGGAAACCAATTATTCCGATTTCAATCCGGCGTGTGCTGCTCCAACGGCCTCTTCAGTTGCCACCATCACTTCAAGCTCAGCCAATTTAAGCTGGACTGCGCCTGCTGCCATTCCGCAATCGGGTTACGACCTTTACATTAGTTCTTCAAATACGACGCCGACGATACGTACGACTCCATCGTTTCAACTCAATAATGCCACTACTACACAATTCTTAAATGGATTAAACGCAGCAACTACCTATTATTATTGGTTGCGTTCTAAATGTACCATCGGAATCGGAGATTGGGTTTACCGCGGCAGTTTTACAACGACAGGTTCGGTGGCAGCAGGATGCAATAGCGCGACCAACGGATTATTTCCACCTTATAATATTACACCAAATTGTACTGACGGCTATCAAACCATTACAGATCAGAGTTGGGCAGGCGAATATTCTAATGTGAATGTTGTTGCCAACAGGCAATATTCTTTCTCCAGCTCGGTAACCACCGATTACATCACGATCACCAATGCAGCAGGAACGGTTTCTTATGCCAACGGTCCACAGCCGGTAATCTGGAATTCCGGAAGCACAGTTGGCGTGATCCGCTATTTCCTCCATTCCAATGCCAATTGCAGCAGCGAGAATGTAAACAGGTCACGCTACATTAGATGTGCAGATGCTGTAAGTTGCACACCGCCATCAAACCTGGCCGTTTCGAATATTACATCCAATTCCTGTAAAATGTCTTGGACCGCAGCGGCAACATTGCCATCTTCTGGGTATGACCTTTATATCGTTACAACAAACACCGCACCTGATGCAAATACTGTTGCTACAGTAACAAGTACAAATCCTACAGTTTCTTTAAACGTAGCAGCAGGCACAACCTATTATTACTGGATACGCTCAAATTGCGGCGCTACGACAGGAACATGGATTTCGGGTGGGAATTTCACCACTCCGGCCGCATTGACTTGTAACGGTGCAGTCAACGGATTGTATCCCAATGCGACTTTTACGCCAGCATGTTCGGGAAATGCCGAGCAAATCGTTGCTGACGCCTGGGCAGGCGAATATTCAAATGTAAATGTGTTGGCAAACAAGCAATATACATTTACAAGTTCGGTTGCTACCGATTATCTGACAATTACCAATACCGCCGGAACAGCCGTTTTGGCAAGCGGAGTAACCCCTTTAATCTGGGCTTCGGGTACTACATCAGGGGTTGTACGTTACCATTTAAATACGAATGCAAACTGTGGAACGCAGAATACATCAAGAACACGCTCGATCAGATGTTCCGATGCTGTTGTTGCAAACTGCGGTGTACCGACTGCTTTGACAGTTTCCAACATTACTTCAAATTCAAGCCGACTGACCTGGACTGCGCCTGCAACTGCGCCTGCTTCCTACGACCTTTATATCATCACGACAAATACAACTCCTACTGCCAATACGACTGCTACGTTAACAAACACGAGCACAAGCATAGGTGTGCTACAAGGACTGGCTGCCGGCACTACCTATTATTACTGGATCCGCTCCAACTGCGGGACTTCAAAAAGCGCATGGGTTTCGGGCGGGAATTTTACGACTGTAGCTGCATTGATCTGCAACGGTGCGATCAACGGATTGTATCCTAATGCGACTTTTACACCAGCTTGTTCAGGAAATGCAGAGCAAATCGCTGCTGATGCCTGGGCGGGTGAATATTCAAATGTGAATGTATTGGCAAATAAGCAATATACGTTTACAAGTTCAGTTGCTACCGATTATCTGACGATTACGAATGCTGCCGGAACAATAGTTTTTGCAAATGGGCCAACGCCTTTAAACTGGGCTTCAGGCAATACATCAGGAGTGATTCGTTACCATTTGAATACCGATGGAAACTGTGGAACCCAGAATACATCAAGAATACGTTCCATTAAATGTGTGGATGCAACACCTGGATGCGGAGATCCAACCAACCTGGTAGTCTCAAACGTGACATCTAATTCATTCCGCATTACCTGGATCGCGCCGGATACGGCACCAAGTTTAGGATATGAATTGTACGTCGTATCGAACGGCATCGCGCCAACTGCAAACACCATTCCTACCCACGTAAGTCTTAACGATAGCGTATGGGTACTGAGCGGTTTCAGTCCGGCAACAAATTACAATTACTGGGTACGCTCGAATTGCGGTTCGTTAAAAGGAAGCTGGGTTTATGGTGGAAGTTTCGATACCATTCCTTCATTTAGCTGCAATGGCGCATCATACGGGCTTTTCCCGGAAGATTCCATCCAAACAGCTTGCAACGGAGGCAATGAAGTGATTTCTGAAGTAAGCCGTGCCGGAGAATATTCAAACGTTTACATCAATTTTGGTTTGCATTATGTATTTACAAGTTCCATCGCAACGGATTACATCACGATCACAAACGCTTCAGGAACCGAACTTTATGCAAGCGGACTTACGCCATTGACTTGGTCATCCGGCAATAATGTAGGGGTCATTCGCTATTATATTCACAGCAATTCCGCTTGTGGCGAGGAGGCCCAGATGATTCGCGCAAAATCGATAAAGTGCGATACTACACTGGCTGTTAACAGTCCATTTTCTGAAAACGAAATGAAAATGTATCCAAATCCAAGTGCGGGGCAATTCACTGTTGATACAGCAAACATCACCGCCGATACCATTGTGCTTACCGACAATTTGGGCAGGGTCATCAACATGCGCAAACCCAATTCGGCTATGACGACGTTAACGGTCGATGGCCTTTCTGATGGGATTTATTATGTGAAAATCAACTATCAGGACAAGCATGTTATTAAAAAGTTAGTTCTTAAAAAGAATTAATATTTTCATATAGAGTTTATTCATAAAAGCCCCGCGTTCAGCGGGGCTTTTTCATTTGAACAGGCTTGATTTTTTTGTCTGGCAGTAGTTACATATATGGTATGAAAACGAGGCAGCTTTGTTAGAGCCATTGGAAAATGAATATCAAATGCAACAGCCACAAAAAAAGCACTTACAAATTGCTTTATAAGTGCTTGATTGTTAAGAAGTGGTCCCACCTGGGCTCGAACCAGGGACCACCTGATTATGAGTCAGGTGCTCTAACCAGCTGAGCTATAGGACCGGTTAGGAGGTGCAATATTACTACTATTTTCGGTTCGTTCCAAATGTTTGCAGGGGATTTTTGAAATTTTGCCGTACCAAAATATATCCAAGATCCTGCAACAATCTGATCCACCGGTTTATGAAATTTCCTGGCACAACTCAATCAACACGCCATTTGTGGATTTTGGATGCAGGAATGCGACCAATTTATTGTCGGCGCCTTTCTTTGGAATTTCGTTTAATATGACAAAGCCTTCCGATTTTAATCGCGCGATCTCGGCAATAATATCTTCCACATCAAACGCAACATGATGAATGCCTTCGCCTTTTTTCTCGATAAATTTTGCGATCGGACTTTCCGGGTTTGTGGCTTCGAGCAGTTCGATCTTGTTTGGGCCATTCCTGAAAAACGATGTGTTTACGCCTTCTGAGGCCACTTCTTCCGATTTATAGGGCGCCGCACCGAAGAGTTTTTCAAAGACAAGATTCGAAACTTCAAGGTTTTTTACGGCAATTCCGATGTGTTCTATTTTTCTCATGATGTAAGTCATTGCTTGATTCTAAATCCAAAAGTACTCATTTATGGTAGATTTTGCGTTAGGGATAGCAGTGGAAATCCTTTAAAGATTTCCTGTAGTACAATGGAAGGAAATCTTTAAAGATTGAAACGGATAGCCCGGCCGCAGGCAACGCCCATATTGCCACATTTGCGTTCGCAATGACAATAATGTTTACTCAGTACCTTAGCCACTCGCCTGCTTTCTAACTAAAAAATCGTATTTTTGCCCCATGGAAACGAACAGACAAAAAAAAATAGGCGGTGTCATCCAGAAAGATCTGGTGGATATTTTACAGGGCGAAATCAGGAAAAACGGCATTTCTAACCTCGTAATTTCCGTATCAAAAGTACTCGTGACTTCCGATTTGGGCGTCGCAACCGTGCATTTAAGCATTTTCCCACAGGAAAAAGCAGCCGAAACATTGGCCGCGATCAAATCGAACACACCACTCATCAAGCACGATCTTGCCCAACGCGTAAAAATGCAATTGCGCAAGGTGCCGAACCTTACTTTTTATATTGACGACTCTTTGGATTATATCGAAAAGATCGACAAAGCGCTGAGCCAGAAAGAAAATCCGATCGAAAACCGCGACCTGCTCGAACGCCGCAGGAAATCTTAAACCTTGAATTTTCCGTTTTACATAGCCAGACGTTACCTTAAAAGCGCCAGTAAAAATAATGCGATCAACATTATTAACGGCATCGCTTCTGTGGGAATTATTGTTGGCGCGATGGCACTTTTCGTAGTGTTGTCGGTGTTTAGCGGACTCAAGCATTTCAGCCTGTCATTCAGCAACGACTTCGATCCCGATCTAAAAGTCAGCAGCACACTCGGGAAATCATTCTTCATTTCTCCCGACCAGGAATCCAAAATCAAAAAAATTACCGGAATTTCTGCCTCATCAAAAATCATTGAAGAGCGCGTGCTTTTTGTGTTTAACGGAAAAGAGCAGGTTACGTATTTAAAAGGTGTCGATTCTTTATTTTCAAAAGTCAACGACGTCAAAAAAATTATGTTCCAGGGCGAATGGCTTGATCCGAATTCCTCGCAGGTTGTTGTCGGAAACGGTGTTTCACAAAAGTTATCGATGGGTTTGTTTGATTTCAACAATCCGTTTGAAGTCTTTGTGCCAAAACCCGGACGAGGCACGATCGAATCTGCCGAACAGGCTTTCAATAAGTTCACACTCGCACCTGTTGGCATTTATGCCATCAGCGAAGACCTGGACGACAAATTCGTTTTCGCCGATCTCGGTTTAACCCAGGCTTTGCTCGAATACAAACCCAGCCAGGTTTCAGCAATTGAAATCAAACTGGCACCTAAAGCGAGTGAAAGCAACATTAAAAGCCAACTCGAGGTTATTTTCAACCAAAAAATCACCGTTAAAAACCGCGCACAACTCAACGCCAGCCTTTACAAAATGCTGAATACCGAGAATATTGCCGTGTATTTAATTTTTACTTTGGTGATTATCGTTGCGCTTTTTAACTTGGTTGGCGCTCTGATCATGATGATTTTAGACAAGAAAGGCAACTTAAAAACACTGTATAATTTAGGCACCGAAGTTTCGGCCCTAAGGAAAATATTTTTACTTCAAGGCACTTTATTAAGCATACTTGGCGGTGCATTCGGTTTGTTCCTCGGAATTATCATCGTCTTGATCCAGCAAAAATTCCAACTCGTCAAAATCACAGAAAACCTGGCTTATCCGGTTGTTTTCTCGATGCAAAATGTGGTTGTCGTTTTGGGGACGATCATCTTACTCGGTTTTATCGCGTCGGTCATTGCGTCAAGCCGCGTTACGAGAAAGTTGCTGGAATAAATCTGGGCGTTGCCTGTGGCCGGGCTATCCGCTGCAATCTTTTAAAGCTTTTCCTTTCGTTGCACTACAGGTCAATCTTTAAAAGGATTTTCACTTCTATCCCTAACGCAAACGCATAATCATCAAAAATTACCTAAAAACCTGTAGCCATAGGCTATACTGACAGGTCGCTTTGCAGCAATGAATGGTGCCTAAAAAATAAAACCATTAAGGGATTAAGAAAATTAAGAGAAACGCAACGCTTCATTTTCTTAATCCCTTAATGGTAAAACTTAATAAAATTTACGGTCGGAATTCAATTCACATACTGTCATTCCCAAAAAAAATTGCCCCATTTCGGAGCAAAATCTTTTAATATTTAAATTTTCAAATCTTTCAATCCTA
Source organism: Flavobacterium noncentrifugens (assembly GCF_900100375.1). Classification (GTDB taxonomy): domain Bacteria; phylum Bacteroidota; class Bacteroidia; order Flavobacteriales; family Flavobacteriaceae; genus Flavobacterium; species Flavobacterium noncentrifugens. The sequence continues at coordinate 510,475 of NZ_FNEZ01000001.1, forward strand.
AATAAACACATAATCCGAAAACGCTTCCCGGATTTCCTCAAAAACGCGGTATAAACCTTCAGCATTGTCTGTAGTTACGAGTTTTTGCCTGTATTCTTTAAAATTCGCGATTCCTTTAAAATAATTTGTATAATGGCGGCGCGTTTCTACAATGCCAACCCACTCGCCTTTCCATTCCATCGCCCAGGTCAGGTGGTTTTCTGCAGCTTCAATCCTGTCGGCCATTGTTGGCAAAGCTAGTTTTTCACCGGTTTTAAAGTAATGTTTGATTTCGTTAAAAATCCATGGATAACCAATGGCAGCGCGGCCAATCATGATTCCGTCAACACCGTATTTGTTTTTATATTCTAAAGCTTTTTCTGGGGAATCTATATCGCCGTTTCCAAAAATCGGCATCGTAATCCTCGGATTGTTTTTTACACGGGCAATATGCGACCAGTCGGCTTCGCCTTTGTACAATTGTGCCCGCGTTCTTCCGTGAATCGACAGCGCCTGAACGCCTATATCCTGCAACCTTTCGGCTACTTCATCAATATTGATCGAATTTTCATCCCAGCCCAAACGCGTTTTTACCGTTACGGGCAAATTCGTACTTTTAATTACGGCTTTTGTCAAACGCACCATCAAATCAACGTCTTTCAGCACTGCGGCACCTGCGCCTTTACACACGACTTTCTTCACCGGACAGCCAAAATTAATATCGATCAGATCCGGATTTACTGTAGAAACAATTTTTGACGACAAGGCCATCGCTTCTTCATCACCACCAAAAATCTGGATTCCCACCGGGCGTTCATAATCAAAAATATCAAGCTTTGCGCGGCTTTTGATCGCATCGCGGATCAATCCTTCAGACGAAATGAATTCGCTGAACATCAAATCGGCGCCATGCGTTTTGCACAAACGACGGAATGGCGGATCGCTGACGTCTTCCATCGGCGCCAAAAGCAGCGGAAATTCGGGTAATTCTATGTTGCCAATTTTAATCATGGCGCAAAATTACGGAATTCTGTCGAATGTCAAACGAACGAACGACGAACGAATAAAAATCGTGAAAAGAATGGAGTGCCGATAAATTACTCAATCTTACGAAATGAAACCGTTCAGCGGTCGTTTGTCATTAAACATTCGACTTTTCAACTACTTCCTATGGTCAAAAAAATGAATCGGCTTCCGGCTCATCGGATTAAAAATAAGTTGGTTTAAAATGGTTGTCGAAGTGAAAATAATTTTTGGCGTCACGCGCAGTTTCGCCCGGAAATGGTCCTTGATCTCATGTAAAAACGCTTCCGATTCCTGCTTCACAGCAAGTTTGATCACAATTTCATCCGTTCCCAGATCATTCGTATAAATTTCGATAATATGGCTTTCAATGTTGCCAAAACCCGTCAAAACATCAGTCATTGCCGGCGGATATAAAGTAGTCCCTTTGTATTTGATCATTTGCTGTTTTCGGCCAACAACCGGCCCAACACGCAAGGTATTTCTGCCACAGGCGCATGGTTCGTGGTGCAATCTTACAATGTCTCCGGTCTTAAAACGCACGAGCGGCATGGCTTCAATGCCCAAAGTGGTAAAAGTCAGTTCGCCGGGTTCTCCATTTTTTACCGGTTGGTTGTGGTCATCCAATGTTTCAACGATGATCAATTCCGGGTGGTGATGTCCGCCATTTGCGTGTTCGCATTCGGTAAAAGCAGTGCTCATTTCTGTCGAAGCATACGTGGAATACAATTTAACATTCCATTTATCGGTGATTTTTTTTGCCAATGCATTATCGGTAAAATCCTGTTTTCGAAGTGATTCCCCAATACAAACAGCACCTTTGACACTAGAATTGTTGTAGTCAATATTGTGCGCTTCGGCATATTCGATCAATTTTAATAAAAAAGACGGAACCGTAATTAAATATGTCGGTTTGTACTTTTTGATCGAATCCCATTGCAGTTCCGGAATTCCGGCGCCCACACGAATCACGCCAACTTTCATCTTCCGCAAGCCTAAAAAATAAGCCAGTCCGGCCATAAACCGTCTGTCGATCGTAGTCATCAATTGCACAACATCGCCTTCCTTGATTCCGGCGCAATCGAACGAAATTGCTTCATTATAAGCCAATCGTTCCAAATCGTCGTCGGTCATACCAAACGTCACCGGATCGCCCAAAGTGCCTGAAGTCGTCGCGTAATCAATGATTTTATTTTGGGGCACACATAAAAAATCATCGTTAAAGTGCTGCAGGTCGGCTTTTGTCGTCACCGGAAGCTTTTGCAAATCTTCTAACGTTTTTATATCAGAAACCGAAATATTTTGTGCTTCAAAAAGCCTTTTGTAATACGGTGAATTTTTGCTCACATACCCAAGCGCATCAACAAGTTTTTGTTCTTGAAACGCTTTGATTGCTGCCGGATCTGCCAATTCTATTTTCGGGATCATTGTAGTTTGCTGTTGGTTTTTTTGAGCTTTTTTTCAATTTCTTTACGTGCTGGAAGCGTCGTAATTTCTTTGGTCAGCGCTTTTTCAAAATTGGGTTTTGCCAAAGCATATTCTTTTCTGTCGTAAAAATACTGCCCGATTTTGTAATAAACGACCCAATAATCGGGATTCAAAGATTGGTAATTTTCGGCAAAATTTGAGGGCAAATCGGTTTTATTTTTGAGAAATGAATCCATTTTCCGGTCTTCAACACGGAATTGCTCGTAGTTTTTATAAGCCTGCGTTTGCAAAAACGGATCGGCCGGAATGTTCAGCTGTGTTTTTGCCAATGAAACGATCGAATCTGAATCTTTTCTGCCAAAAACTTTATTCAGATCATAACAAACAAATTCGCCCATCTGATACGGATTTGCCGAAACCCAGACCAATTTTTGCTCGGGTTTAAAGATAATTCCGTGATGCGCCAGCATTTGGTTCAGCGCTTTTTCATTGCCATAACCAATCGGCACATCGTTTAAACCTTCGCGATCACGCAGGATTTCAGCGGCAATTACTGGATTGATTTTTGGATGTTTGCTAAAATCCTCTACCAGTTTTTCATAACGGTATTTCGAATGGCTGTTTTCAATCTGGTATAGATTGCGTTTGTCGTTTTTGAGTTCAACACTTTGAAAATGATTCGAACACAACAGTTGATCGTTGCTGTTCGGCACTTCATAAACTCCGAAATTATTCGGGGAAACTTCGATCAGAACTGCTTTTTTATCATGTGCGCTTCCAACCATAATTGATTCGGAAACAAAAACTTTCTGCTTTTTCGCAATGGCAATCGCTTCATTAATGTTCTTCGCATATTGAAGGATTTCTCTTGTCACAATTGAGATCGGCGTTTTCGCAATCAGCGGAATTTTCGATTTTCCGGCGTTGATCGTCACTGTCAAACCTTCATTGTTCATCCCTGAAACCGCACCGATCATTCCGGCCCAGGTCAGCATCATAAACGGATAGCCTTTGTCTGGTTTGATAAACGCTACGACTTTGTCTTTTGCAAAATCATCTCCGGCATAAAAGTCGAAATTTCTCCCTAATATCAAACTTCCGTCTTCCGATTTTTCGCCCCATGCGGCAAATGACGAACAGCCTACAAGTGCTAAATCCTGCATCGCGTGTCCAATGTCGTGTGCGCCGTGCAAATACAATGTCCGCAAATATTGCGGTGCGATGTTATCGAAATCATGCGACGTGTAACGCGAAATCCCATAGATTTCGGCTTGGTATTCATTGGTTACATTCAGGTACAATTTGCGGTTGTACCAGGCGAGGAATTTCTTTAGTAATTTTTGTTTTGATTTGGATGGAACGAGGTCATTGATTCTAGAAAAGAACACGCGCTCTTGTTTTTTTAACAGCGAATCGGTCAGCGCGCCTTCAGCCAAACCCCGTTGCAGCGGATCGCCTTCGACATACAATTCCCATAAATTTTGCTTGTTTTTGAGCAGAAAATTCGGACCTGAAGTATAAACCTGGTTTGGATGCTTCTGAACTGTTGGAACCGAATTATTGTACAACCCCAAATCCGGCAAATGATGCAAAGATTTCGCTGTGCCGCACGAAATAAAAAGCAGTATAACTAGAAAAAAAACCGAAAAAGAAAGCTGCTTTTTCATGTTTTTATTTTTTAATCGTTGGCTTGATTGATTTTTTGCACGAGATAATCTTTCCCTATAATTTCCGAGCAGGTCACGACAGCACCAATCGTAACGCCCAAAACACCGTGCATATTGATGCTTTGGCCCGTTAAATACAAATTGTTGAGTTTCGTTTTTGGAGAAATAAACGTTTTCATCGGATTGTTAGAATCTTTCACATAACCATACATGTTTCCGTTGTGCCCGCCAATGTAATCGCGATATGACAATGGTGTCGATGTATGCACCGATTGGATTTTCTCACGGATTCCGGGAAATTTGAGTTCGATTTCCTGCAAGAAACGTTCGGCTTTACGCGCTTTGAATTCTTCGTATGATTCGCCCCGGTCATTTTTTTCAGCAGTCGTATTAAATGTGTTTTCCCAGGCTTTCATTTCGTCATATTTCATGTACGTAATAAACGTCATTCCGTCAGCAAAATCGTCTTGCTTTGACGCATTCATCGATGCCATGTAGGCTTTCGGCCAGGATTTTTCATCATATTCATGCGCCGTCCAAACGCCGTTGCTGTCTTTAAAATGATAGTAATTGTGGTTGATATACGGAAAGGTTTCGGGCTTGAAAACGATGTACAAGCTGAACGCAGAAATCACGCCTTCGAGGCTCTGGATGCGGCTGTAAAACGATTTTCGGAATTTCTCCTCGCCGATCATTTCCAGGGTTGTTTTCGGTTCGATATTCGAGATGAAAATCTTTCCCGAAACTTCAGAACCGTCTTTCATCACTGCTGAAGCCACATCGTTCCCTTCGGTGTTGAATTTGACTACTTCCTTATATTTAAACACTTCGCCGCCGTTTGCTTTGAGCTGTTTGATCAATTGTTTGGTGATTTGGCTGCCGCCGTTGATGCAGCGCCACGAGCTTTGGATGTAGGAATTTACCGAAAGTGCATGCACGTAAAAAGGTGATTTGTCTTCAATTCCGGCATACAGGAAATTCGATCCGGCCAAAACCGCGCGCAATTTTTTATTTTCGGTGACCTGGTCGATGTAATCTTTGGCATTTATAGCCAGGATTTCGCTGTCGTATTTGCCTTCGGCCTGTAAATTATACAGTGGAAATGAATCGCAGGTTTCGACGATTTTTTCACAATAATTTTGGATGTTGGCTTTTTCTTCAGGGAAAAATTCGGCCAAATGATTGACGAAATTGTCATAACCCTGCGCATGCGGAAATTCGGTATTGTCATCTTCAAACGAAATGATATCAAAACCGTCTTCGTCCATTTTCTTGAGGTTCAGACCGTCCATAATGCCCAAATATTTGAAATATTTGTACAGGTTCTGGCCTTTGCTGAGTCCGCCGATATAATGGATTCCGGTGTCGAAAATCGTTTTGTCGCGCACGAAAGTCTGCAAATTCCCGCCGAACTGGTTGTTTTTTTCGAGCACACAAACGCTGTAGCCTTCTTTAGCTAAAATGATCGACGACACGAGGCCGCCAAGGCCGCTTCCGATAATGACTACGTCGTATGCTTTTTTCAATATTATTTTTTTAAGACGATCAAACCCTGCTCTTCATTCGTTACAGCAAAACCAAAACTTTCAATTGTCGTTTTGAATGCTGTGTTGTTAACCAGAATGATCGTATCGGATACATTTACCGTTTCAAAAGTAAGGTTTATATTTTGATCCGAAATCAGTAAAACGTCGTATTTGGTTTCCGATGGCATGCTTTCAAAATAAAGGATGTTTCGTTTTTTGAGTACGTAACTCGTTTCGGCGACGTTGCGTTTTTCTTCATCGGCAACGACCGAAATGATTTTTCTTTGCGGTTGCTGAAGCGTCAATAATACATCGAGTTGGCCGTAATCATTGGTAATATGTACTATTTTTGCTTTTGCATCAATTAGTTTATTTAGGCGATAATACACTTCTGAATGCTGCTTGAAATCTTTTTTAACCGCTTGGCCAATTTCAATTTCCTTATAGTCGTAACTGTTGATCAGCGTTTTTTTCCAATAATCCGCATCTTCGATTTCGTCGCGCATGTGGTTGAATTCCGATTTAAAGAAAGCTGAAATTTTCTTGGTGCGTTCAGTATAATTGTCACCGAACCTTTTGTCATCCCAAGCAATTCTCTGCAAGATATTGACTGTAATCGAGCCATCATAAATAATGAAATCGCCTTTCGGCAAAGCTTCCGAATTTCCATGGATGACAATTGGGATGATATCGAGTTGGAAATGTTCCGCGAGGAAAAACGCGCCTTTTTTAAACCGCTGCATCTGGTTGCTTTCCGATCTTGTGCCTTCAGGATAAACAATTAAGGAATAACCTTGATTGATTTTTTCGTGCAGGTGTTCCAAACCGCCTTCAAGCCCTTCAGAAACCGGATAAAATCCTGCTGCGCGAACCGCTCCGCCGAAAACAGGCGAATTGTAAACCCAGTCGCTCACGAGGTAAATGGTTTTCGGATTTAACATTCCAACAGCAAGAATATCGAGAAACGACGTATGATTTGCAATCATGATCGCCGGTTTTTCGAAGGTTTCCTTGTAATTATTGAGCACTTTTTTATCAACGAAGAAATTTGTGTACAACACCGAACGCATCAGTTTCGACATGTAATATCGCAGCCAATACGTCTTTTTTTCTTTTTTGAATGGCAGGATCGGCAAAATCACGACGCTGACCAAGGAGAAAAATAAACCGCCAAAACCAAAATACATAAACGATAATATACTGTGGATCAATGTCAGGATCTGGAATGGCGCTTTTCCTTTTTTGGCGCGGTTAGAGATGAACATTTTGAATAAAATCGGATAGAAAATAAACGTAATAATTAACGCTGCAAAAACCCCGATCAACGAAACAGACGAAATCGAACGCAGTGCCGGATGCTTTGCGAAAATCATCGCGCCAATCCCGAGAATCGTCGTAATAACAGCCAAAATAATTGAGGTTCTGTAAATCGCGATTTCATTTTTCCCATTCGTATATTCTTTCTGCAGTGCGCTCGTCATGAAAATACTAAAATCAACGCCATGACCGAAAATCAAAGTGCAGACAATGGTGCTAAAAATATTAAGCTCGATGCCAAAAATCCCCATGATACCGGCAGTAACCACTCCCGTCAGCGCAATCGGAATGCAGCTGATGATGACGAGTTCGATGCGTCTGAAAAAGAAAAACAGGATCAAAACTACGGCGATAAACGAGTAATTTACCAGATTGTTGAAGTCATTTTTGAGTTCGCCCAAAAAGGTTTCATTCATCTGCTGGCGGTCGATCGCGATAATATCTTTTTGGCTTGAAGCCGATTTGACAAAGGCATCGCGTTGTTTCTGTGTCACTTTCACCAAAGTAGAAACCGTGAAAAATCCGTTCTTTTGGGAAACGAATTCAGCCAATTGCAGCGTTTTGACTTTCGAATATTCGGCAAAAGAAACCGGCTTGAAATCGTGGTCCAGATGATCGAAAAACGTTTGGTACGTCGTTGGCTTAAAGCCGATTTTTGCACCTTCGGAAATTAATTGCGATTGCAGGAATTGTTTTTTATCCGTATCCCAGAACGCATGCCATTTTTGGATTTTTTTCGATTGCTCGCTTTCGGGAATGACGATGCCGCCAATGGAGCTGAAATTCAGGATCTTTTGTGCAAATTTTTCTTTCCCGAGGTTGCTGAACAAACGCGAATTGTTCTCCAACGCTTCATCCATACTGTTGCCATACGCCGCGACGTAGATCGTTTTAGAAGTTAAGCTCGTACTTTCCTCGAGTTCTTTTTCGGCTGCCTTGATGGCTGTAGGGATAAAATTGAGCTGTGACAAATCGTTGTTAAACCCGACTTTATTGTACGTAAAAAAGCAAACAACCGTAATCAAAACGCAGCCCCAAATGAGGAATTTGCTGTTGTGGAACGACACATGTGCGAGTTTGTCGATCGCATTTTTCTTGTGCGCGCCATCTTCTACTTTGGGTTTGTACAGGTGCGGAACAATCAAAAGCGAGAAAAACATCGACGCCATAACGATCACGGCTGCGAAAATCCCGAGATCTTTCAACGCTTCCGATTTAACAAAAAGCAAGCACAAAAATGCCACCGCTGTTGTAGAACTGCTCATGATCAGCGGCATCGTAATGTCTTTATACAACGTTTTAACGTCGCTGTTGTGCTTGTAATGCGTTAAAATATGAATTGAATAATCGATCGTAATTCCGATTAAAATCGAACCGATTCCGAGAGAAATGGCCGAAATACGTTCTTTTACAAAATACAAAAAGGCTACGGCAAACAAGGCCCCGAAAACCGACGGCAGGAAAATGATTAGCGGAATAAATATTTTTCTGTAAAATAAAATCAGGATTAGCATCAGCGTAACCATTGCTATCGTTGTCGATAAAATAATGTCGCTTTTGATCTGATTTGCATTCGCCACAGCAATAAGGGCCGAACCAAAATAACTGATTGAAGTTTTTCCTTTAAATTGCTTGTTTAGATTGTCTTTGATTGAGTCGAGCTTTGCGGCAAAAACCGTATTCTTTTCGGTTTCTGTCGACGGCAAATTGGATGTAATGAACAGCAGCAATTTCTTCTTGTCTTTAGTCATTACATAACCGTTTTCGAGCGTAAAATCGTCACCAATATTAAGCTGCTGCAATTTCTTTAAAGCGACAAATGAAATCCCGAGCGGATCCCGCAAAATAAAGTCTTTCGTCACCAAACCCGACGGCGAAACAATCGCTTTGTAATTGCCCTGAACGGTCGATGCAATGCTGTCTTTTTGAAGTTTTGACTGAATATTTTCGTAATCTTTAACTTCCAGAAACAATGGCAGATTATTATACACAAAATCGATGGTTTCCTGGATGTTTTCCTCATCCACTTTTCCCTGAACTGAATTTACAAAAGGCTTACATGATTTTTCAAGGCTATCGGTAAAAACCGCTGCCATTTGCGTTAAATCTTCAGAAGTGCCGCCGTTTTGCAGGTGGAAAATCACGGTAATTTTATCAGCGAAATTGAGCTGTTTCAGGACTTTTGCGGTGACATCCGATTTTTCATCGGTTGGAATCAGTTTTGTAATGTCTTCTTCAAATTTGATCCGCGAAGCAAAAAATCCAAATACCAGAAGCAATCCAATCGCGATCACAACCGATAAGGATTTCCTTCGGTCGACAAACTGATGAATCGCGTAAAAATACTGGTGCATTTATTTTTTAGGTTTAAAAAGCGTCAATAGCAAATAGCCTGTGAACCCGAAAATTACGGCCGACAAAGATGCTAAAATAAAACTTCCGACGAGATATTGCGCTAAATTATTTTTGACATTGTCGAACGTGATCGAGCGGTCTAAAACGAGTGGCATATTTCCCCAAACGAAAAGCCCACCAAGTTTGAGCGAACCGTAAATCACAAAAGGGATCAGCGGTGGAAAACTGATGTTCGAAAATGCAAATGCAATCGCTTTATTCAATTTGAAAAGTACGGCAAGAAATAAAACGATCACGGTTTGAAATCCCCAAAACGGTGAGATCCCAACAAAAACGCCAAGTGCGATCGACAATGCTTTTTTGGCATTCGAGTCATCGCTTTCTAAAATATTCTCAAGCAGGAATTTCTTAAATCCTTTTTTTTTTAGTTTTCTGAAAAGGTTGCGCGGCTTGATGTAAAACAGTGCAATCACCACCAAAATCGTATTTAAAATGCTGATTCGGGTGAAATCTTTAAACGGTCGGAAATGCGAAACGCGTTCCTTCGGGTCGTATAAAATCTTGATCGGGATGTTTTTGACAGCAATGCCTTTCCATGCTGAGCGCACAATCACTTCGATCTCAAATTCAAATTTATTCGTAAAATATTTTTTGGGGATTTTTTGAAGCGGATACAAACGGTAACCCGACTGCGTGTCTTCCAAACGGATTCCGGTTTCAAACCAAAACCAGAAATTCGAGAAATTGTTGCCGAAACTGCTTTTTCCTGGAACGCCTTCTTGTTTCATGTTGCGGCTTCCAATCAATAATTGTTCGCCATTGGCTTCGATCTCTTCTATAAAATTCGGGAGGTCGGTTGCAAAATGCTGTCCGTCAGAATCGATCGTGATCGCATAATCGTAACCCAGTTCCAATGCTTTTTTAAAACCGTGGCGCAGCGCCATTCCTTTTCCGGAGTTTTTCGGATGGTGGATTTGCGTGAGGTTCTGGTAATTTTTTAAAATTTCAGAAGTGGCATCGGTCGAGCCGTCGTTTACGATAATTACATAAGGCGAATGTTCCAAAACCGAATCGATAACACGCTTTAAAGTGCGTGCGTTGTTGTAAGTCGGAATGATGATACAGACTTTCAGCGCTTTTTCTGATTCAAAGGAAATGTCTTCCATTTTAGATGCGACGGATTATTTCGCAGCCTGTTTTTCGTCAGATGAAAAACTTTCCGATTGCTGAATGAAATTTTTGATATAGCTTTCCATTTCAGGCTCTAAGCTTTTGTAATGCGCTAAAATGTAGGCTTTGTCTTCTTTGATGTTTTTGCGGTAACTTGTAATGATCAGCGGCAAAGTTTCCTGTATGCTCAGGCGGATCATGCGCAATTCGACGTTATTCGGCTCGGCTTTGATCGAAGCATCGACAAGCAAGGCGCCTTTGGTCAGGAATTTTTTCTTGTCCCTGATTTTCGAAGCGAATTTTCCTTGCAACGCGATCGCGCAGCCTTTGTAGGCAACGAGTCTTTTATCCGAATCGGTATCCGAAATGCTTTTGACCTTAATCAGGAAAGCATCTGCGGAAGCTTTGGATTTTGAAGCATCGACATAAATCTTACGCACTTCTGAAATTTCAGGATTGCTGAAAAACAGCAAAAATAAAATGGGGATCATCGCTTTCATAATCAGATTTTTTTATAAACGCTACCGAGTTTCAGGGCAACCGTTTCGTTAAAATAAGTCGTGTTTTTCACTTTCACTATGTGGTCTTCGCCTTCTGTAATGTCGAGTTCGAGCCGCAATTCAGGTGTCATTTCAGGATTGATCAATGCCATGAACTTCACGTTCGACAGGCTTTGCATCATTAAAGGGCCTGCAGTGATCTCTTCGGTCAGTTCTTTGATGATCTGCATCATGCAAACGCCCGGCATCACAGGATTTCCCGGAAAATGCCCTTTAAAAACCTCATGTTTTTCATTAATTAAAATCACGGCCAAATGTTTCTGGCCATCGGTTTTATCCAATGATAATACTTTGTAAAAATCCTTTAAAAGCATCTTGTTATTTTATGTCAAACGTATAATTTGCGCCAACAGAGAACACCACATTCGTGTGGCTTGAATCTGAAAAATCCAAAACCGGTATAATCCCTTTTTTCACGCGCGCTTCAATTCCGATATTTTTGGTAAAATTGAATCCGATCCCGGCAACGAAAGCCAAATCCACATCAGAATCAATGTCTCTATAGGAAGTGTAATTTCTTCCGAAGTTGTCTGTTTTATCAACCACAAAATCAAGTGTCGGTCCAATCTGAACGCTGAATTTCTCTCCAAAAGTGAATTTGTTCATGACTGCGACCGATAAATACGAAACATCAGTTTGCCCGGAACGCGTCACCGGAAACTCATTCGTGCCATATTCATTATAGTAAGGCACCGGCTCAATATATTTAAACTTGCTCCCTTGCCTTGAATAATTGATTTCAGGCTGCAAAGTATAATATCTGGTTAGCCTTAAAGCGCCGTAAACACCAACGTAAAAGTCAGTTTTTGATTCAAATTCGGCTCTTCCGCCCTGATTTTCATCATAATACTCATCTTCATAATAAAACCCATTATTAAAAGAATCCCCTTTTGTAAAATGCGAAAAATTCGCTCCGGCGCGAATTCCGGGTTTAAACGTAACTTGTGCCTGTGCCTGGCTGATTCCGATAGCAATGAAAAAGGCGGCGATAAGAATTTTTTTCATGAAAATTTATTCGTTTTTAAGATAATTGAGTTCGATTTTGAGTTTGATATTCTGGTGTTCGATTGAAATATGCTCCGCAAAAATATTGTTTTCTGACTGAAAATGAATGCTAAATTTTTCTTTTCTTTTTGAAGTATGCTCAATTTTGTGAAGTTGCCGTCCGGATTTTGATACGAATAAATAATCATAATATTTTCCGTCTTCCGATTCATAAATGGCATCGGAAACGGTTGCAAATTGATTTTGGATCGCAAATTTCTTCTTCAGCAACAACCTAAAATCTTCTTTTAAGGTATTGATGAGGATTTTCCGGTCGAGTTCTTCGACAATCGAGTTGATCTTAAAGTCGGTTTCTGAAATTTCGAAGTCGAGCAGTTTGTTCCCAAATTCAGTTGTAAAAACGACACGATGCCAATCTGAATTGATTTTTTTCACGACGAAAATTCCCGACAAATCATTTCCGTAAACCGAAATATGCGTTTTATACACATAATCGATTTTCGGATCAGAGAAATAAGGCGCTTCAAAAGTGGCTTTTGCTACAGGCACCTTTTCAAGTTTCCTGATTGGGTTCACACCACAGGAAACCAGTAAAAAAACCAGCAAAAAATTAATTGGTAAAAGCCGAATCGTCGATTTTTGCATTGAGGATCTTATTTTTAAAAACGATTTTGGTATAATCTTCCGCCGATTCCATCAACCGGACCTGGTTCACGGTTGCATCCTGCTTGTCAAAACTAAGTTCGATTTGCCTGATGTATTTTTTCAGGGCGGCGTCTTTCGGGATCAGTTTGGTCACATTGAAATCCTTGGTTTTAAAGTACGTGATCGCAAATTCTTTGTCGTCAAACATGTCGCCGCTCACACTTCCCACGATCAGTTTGTTGAGTTTTGCAAAGATTTTGCTGCTGCCCACATCCATCGCACTTTTCTTGCCTTCGTCGTTGATAAGGATTTTGCCATTTTTAAAAACGATCGAATAATTGTAAGGTTTTTTGTATTGCCATTGCAGTAAATTCGGCTCTTTAAAAAACATTTTCCCAGATGTTTCGATGTCTTTTGCGAGAAAATCCATGTGTTTGTATTGGATGAAATCGGTGCTTAAAGATTTGATTTTCTTCGAAACCGTATTTACGGATTGCTTGAATGCAGTAATTTCTGTGTCAGACATTTTCTGCTCCTGGGCAAATGCCGTGAAGCTGACAAATAGCAGCGAAAGCATCAAAATATAACTTCTAATTTTCATAAGCATTTAAGTTTAAAAGCTGCTCGATCGAGACAATTTCGTATTTTTTTTTGGCCGCAATTAGCAACAATTGTTCCAAAACATCGACTGTTTCGCGTTTCGTATCGTGCAACAGTACGATTGCTCCCGGAGAAATCCGTTTGACAATGCGGTTCAGGATGATTTTTTTGTTTGAAATGATGCCGTCAAGCGAACGGATATTCCACCCGATGGTTTTGTGTTTCGTGATTTCAAGCGCGCGCCTGATCGACGGATTTGTGACGCCATACGGCGGACGGAAAAACTGGACTTTTTTCCCTGTTAATTTTTCGATGATCGCATCGGTAGCGGTGAGTTCGCGGATCATTCGGTCTTTTCTGTAAAAGTCGATAAAATGGCTGTGGCTGTACGAATGATTGGCAACTACATGTCCGCCAGCAACAATTTTCTTCAATATTTCCGGATGGGCGGCGATATTTTTCCCGATGCAGAAAAAAGCCGCTTTCACCTGATGCTTTTCCAAAACCTTCAAGATTTCAAGCGTATTTTCATTCGGGCCGTCGTCAAAAGTCAACGCGATTTTACGTTCCTTTTCATCTGGATTGCTGCAATACGTTTTCACATGGTAATTCGAACCAATGTATGATGAACCAGTCAAAACCACCAAAAACCAAAGCAAACCCGCGATCGCAAAATACCAAATGGACATAGCTGCAAAAAGGCCCCAAAGAGCCAGCAGAAAAATGATCGTTAGAAAAAAAAGCGCTGTTATCCTGTGTTTTAGCATTTTGAAATCAAGGTAAAACTATGGTCGATCCCGCGGTATTGGTTGTATAAAAGTAGGTGTTTGATTTCGGATTTTGTTATAGCATTTGCCTTTAAAATATCCGGAATTTGCTGCGCTTTAATGATTTTTGATCCGACAAATAACCCGAAAGCTGAAGCCGTATTGTATTCGCCGCTCAAATGTTTGTAATAAACCTGCGGTGTATTTTTAAATGCGCTTTCAGAAATTGATTTATAATAATTGTCGAATTCCATATCGCCGTTAATTCCTAAAACGACCGCATCGACATCTGAAACTTCTAAATTATTTTGCTTTAGAAATGATATGATTTTCGATTCCACTTCAGAAACTTCAAGGCTGTTCACCATTTCAATATCAACAATTTCAACATAAGTCGAAGTCGATTTTTTATTTTCCAATACAAAAAACGTTGCGCCTTCGCTAAAAACCGTTCCTTTTGATTTTGAATTTAAAATCGGAAAACTTCCTTCTTCATCGTTTTTAATAAATCCGGCCAATTTGAACAATCGCTGTGTATAATCGGTCATTTCATCTATTCCGCCGACTAAAATCGTTTTGGATTCATCCGCATCAATCTGCATTTTCGCATCAAAAACCGCCGATTCAAACGAAACTGCTGCATTCACGTACGTAAAATTATACGCTTTACACGTCATGCCGAGTGCGATTTGTGCGCCCACCGTATTGTGCGTCGATTGGATAAAAGAAGTCGGCGTTAAAAATTCTTCATTATTATCGATGATCGCTTTCAGGAACTTATCCGAATCCTCGATACAACCCATTCCGGTTCCGGTAATGATCGCATCAAAAGTGTCGACATGTGCTTCTTTCATCGCAATGGTTGAAGCGACAATGCCGTTTTTGACCGCTTTCGACATGCGCCGTGCGGCAATCGGGGAAATATAATCTTTGTAAGTTGGCAATTCGAGTGGCAAAACATTCAGACTTTCATTCAAAACCGCTTCTTCGAGAAAAACCGTATCGAATGTTTTTTGTGCCGAAACACAGCCAATTCCGTTGATATACGTTTTTCCCATCAGTTTTTTGAAAATATTAAAGTCGAGCAGTTTCCGCCAAATCCGAACGAATTCGACAACACGTGATCGATGTTTTTATGTTTGATTGCTGTTTGCGGCACCATATTGAATTCGGCCATCGGCGTTTTAAAATTCAGGTTCGGAAAAACGATGCCGTTCTGGATTGCTAATATGCTGAAAACGGCTTCAATTGCTGCGGCTGCCGCCAATGTGTGTCCGGTGAACGGTTTGGTCGAACTGAAATCAGGCACGTTTTCTTCGCCAAAAATTCTAATGACCGCGCGGCCTTCCGACAAATCGTTGTTTGGCGTTGCCGTTCCGTGTACGTTAATATAATCGATATCTGAAGGTTTCAAACCCGAAACTTCAAATGCTTTTTCCATCGCTAAAAATGCGCCTTCGCCGTTTTCTGACGAAGCCGTCTGGTGAAAAGCATCATTCGCATTGCCATATCCCGAAACACGCGCGAGCACTTTTTTATTTTCTTTTGCAACGATTTCGTCCGATTCCAATACCAAAAAAGCCGCGGCTTCACCCAAATTCAAACCTTTTCGGTCGTTGTCAAACGGCGTATTGTAGGTATCAGACAAAATCATCAAAGTCTTGAAACCGTTGATCGTAAATTTAGCCAAAGCGTCTGTTCCACCAACAATTACACGATCCAGTTTCCCTGATTTGATCATTCTCGCGCCCAGCATAATCGCATTTGCCGCAGAAGAACAAGCCGTACTGATCGTCGTTACAAAACCTTTAAGCCCGATTTCCTCAGCGATTTTCTGAGCGACATCGCCGCCGTCATGTGCGCTGATGTATTTCACGAGTTCCGGATTGTCAAAATAGTCATAATAATGCTTTTCGGTCGTGTCCATTCCGCCCACGCTGGTCGCCGAAATAAGTCCGGTTTTGTATTCGTTGATCAAAGAAATCCCGGCATTCTGAACTGCCTGTTTCGCTGCCAAAGCGCCAATCATCGCAGTCCTCGAAAAGTTGTTATCAGGTGAAAGTCCAAGTTCAGCAGCCAATTCATCATTGGTTTTCTTGATCTCGCCCACTTTCATCACAGCTGCGTGAACCGTCGGAATATTGGAAACGGTCGTGATCGCTTTTTCGCCTTTGACCAATGCGTCAAAAGTCTCGTCTACCGAATTCCCGATCGCCGAAATGATTCCCATTCCCGTAATTGCAACGCCTATATTCATTCCCTTTCAACTTTTGCCTTATCCTTTTGCCTCTTGCCTTTCTATTTCGTACGATTCGCAGCAATGTAAGACGACATCGTATCAATTGACTGGAAAATATGTTTCCCTTCTTTCGGATCAGTTAATTTAATTCCGTAATCTTTATCCAAAAGCACGATCAGTTCCAAAGCATCGATAGAATCAAGGCCCAAACCGTCGCCAAATAATGCGTCAGTATCATTAATATCTGCCACAGCGATATCTTCAAGGTTCAAAACGGCAATAATTTTCTCTTTCAATTCTTGTTTTAATGCTTCCATTTTATTTGTTATAAAGTATTTCTAAGTTTTGTTTTGTGTTTTCGATTGCGCCTTCATTCCCAACGAGATAGAGAAATGCTTTGTAATCTTCGCCGAAAAATTCCGTCCAGCCGCATAGAACATTTTTAGCTTTTTGGGTTTCGATCAGGATATTCGCATAATCAGCCATAAAAGCAGCATTGAACGCGTCAAATATAAAGAAAGAATTTTCACTTTTCAATTGGTGGCGGATACTAATTTCCCCAAGGCAGATGTTTGCCAGCGTGTAGACGAAAACCGCCGGGCTTGGGAAATAATTTTCCTTGTCGGATATCGAATTCTGGTATTTTACATCGGTGTCCAATGACGACGATTTGTTGGCAAAAAGCAAGGCGGTATTGTTTTCATCGTTTGGATTTTGAGCTTTCAGCAGCAATTCCGAACCCAGAAAAGCAAGTTTACTGAGGTTGTCCATTTTAAAGAATTTCGGATAACCGATTTCAAAATGCTGGTAGGCTTTTTTTGAAAAGTCGGCAAATCCGGTGTTTTCACTTTCAAAAACAGTTTCGCCGTTCAAAACGATTTTATTGTTTTCGATCGTACAAAATGCCTGTATGTAAGTTTTTTTTTCCAAGATTAATTGACTTTTTCGAATATTACTGCGGTATTGCAGCCGCCGAAACCCGATGCTGTTTTGAGGAAATACTGGATTTCTGCATCTTTATTTTTTTCGATGACATTAATGGCCTGGCTTACGCCTGATTCGTCGTAACCTGCCGAAGCAAACAGTTTATTCTGCAATATTGATTCGATTCCGATGACAGTTTCAAGCAAGCCCGAAGCACCGAGCGTGTGGCCGTAATAGCCTTTTAAGCTGTTCATTGGCACGTTTTGCAAACCCAAACGGTTGATTGCAATGGCTTCCATTTCGTCGTTGAAAGGCGTTGCGGTGCCGTGTGCAGAAATGTATCCGATGTTATTTTTATCGATTCCCGATTCATTCAAAGCACTTTCAATGCTTAAAACCAAACCTTCGCCGGTTCTTGACGGCCCTGAAATGTGGTTTGCATCGTTGATCGAGCCGTCGCCAAGAATCTTGACTTTGGCATTTTTTGGGTTGGATGTGACTAAAACCGCTGCGGTCGCTTCACCTAAATTTACTCCTGTACGGTTTTCAGAATATGGTTGACAAGGCGCGTTGCTCATTGCCTGGAATGAATTGAATCCAGACAAAACAAATTCGGAAACCAAATCGCCTGCAACAACAAAAGCTTCATCATATACATTGGCCTGAATCAATCTTTTCGCCACTGAAACTGCTAAAATTCCCGAGACACAGGCGTTTGAAACCACAATCGGTTCGGTTTTAAATCCGAAAAAATCGGCAATTTTCTTGGCAAGATTTGACAATTGTGCGCTTTCAATAGTTGTTGCTTCGGAATTTTCCAAAGCGGTGATATTTCCTTTGGTTGTCGACAAAATAAAAGCAGTTCTATGTGATATTTTTACCCCAGAATTTTCGATAATGGGCTGCAAAGCCAGAATCATCATCTTCTCCAGTTTGGTGTAACTTGCTACTGAAGTCACATTGGCGAAAGCCCGATCCAATTTATTTTCATCAACAATCGCTGCGAAAAATGGAAAATCAAGTAATGCTTTATTGTCGTGTTTTTGGATGGCAGAATTTCCATCTAGAATATTTTTCACATTCGAAACGACATCAAACCCGATCGGTGTGATGCAATTTGTCTCTGATATGTAAACTTCCTTTTTCATTATTTTAAAAGCCCGACTTTACGTTTCCACGCTTCATAAAACGGCGGATTGGTCAATTGCAATTCGCCTTTGGCATCTAAAAATACCTGGACGGTTTCGCCGGTGCATGCAATTTCATTATTGGCGTCATAAATTGTAAAACGGTAAACCATCTTGGCTGCAGGTGTGTCGACAATTGTGGTTTCAATCCGTGCCACGTCGCCATAACGCAACGACAATTTGTGTTCGCACATCGATTTTACAATTGGCGTCGTAAATCCGCTGTCGAAAACATCAAGATATGAAATGCCGTGTTTGCGTCCGAAAGCTTCACGTCCATCTTCAAAATACGTAATATAATAGCCGTGCCACACGATGCCAAGCGGATCGGTTTCGTTAAAACGCACACGGATTTCCTGTGAAACAGTCAAATGTGCGGCTTCGTTAAAGGCTTCTTTTTTTCTGGTCATATAATAAAGCTAAGCCAATGGTGATGGCGAAAAATAATAACAACAGGCTGATTTCGGGCAAGATATCGAGAATTGTTGCGTGGCGTAAAAATACGTCGTAAAAAGCATTCAGTCCCCAATTCATCGGTGAAAATTGTGCGACGACCTGCATAAAATGCGGCATCGCAAAAACCGGAACCCACACGCCGCCAAGCGCTGCCAATACGATAACGGAGGTCGAACCAAATGGTGCCGATTGCTCTTGGGTTTTGGCAATGGTTCCAACCAAAATTCCATAACCAATCGCAGCAAATGCAGAGAAAAAGGCAACAATACTCAGCATGATTAAATTTCCTTCTACATTTAATGCCGGCAGTCCCAGTCCGGGAAAAACAAAAACCGCCAAGGCGACCATCATGTAAAACTGGATCATGCAAATGATTAAATACGTAACGGTTTTTCCGGCTAAGACCGTGGCATACGACACCGGATTGGTTCTCAATCTGATGAAAGTACCCTGGTTTTTTTCTTTTACGATATTAATCGACAGCGGAATCACGATGAAAAACATTGCAAAAAGCGTCCATGCGGGAACGTTGTGCTGTACCGAATTCGGCTTGATTTCTTTATTATTTACAGTCGGATTGATTTCGCGGAATGCAATAAAACTTTTCTGTTCGAATTGTCCTTTTCCTTCTTCGCCGAGTTGTGCTTCGAAAGCCGTGTAGATTGATTTGGTTTCTATTTGCGAGATCATCTTATCGATGTTGCTCATCACCGCATCTTTAAAACTCAGCTGTACTGCAGGATCGAAATATAAATTGACGTTTTTCTGCCCGACGATTTTCTTAGTTATCGTTTTTGGAAGTGAATCAGTTAAGCCTAAACTTCCAATGATTTTCTCGACATTCTGGTCGATTTTTGACTGGAGATCGCTGCTCAGATTTTCCGGAATGACGATTGCGAGTTGGTATTGTCCTTTGAAAACGGCTTCTCGCGCAATCTTTTCTGTAATTTTCTGATCGTCGATTTTTGTAACTACAGAGAAAATTTCGCTCTTTTCAAGATTTTCATTAACCGATTTTGAAACCGCTCCGTTATCGTTATCCACTAACAAGATCTGGATTTTTGAATGCCCGCTTTTTGCGAAATCGCGGTTTTGGATTAAAGTTACCGCAATCAATAAAATGAGCGGCATCACGAATAAAATGATCACGCCGCCAAAATCGCGCCTCAGCAATAAAATTTCCTTTCGTATGGAACTGATTAATTTATGCATCGCGAAGTGCTGTTCCGGTTAGTGAAATAAAGACATCTTCGAGGTTTTGGGCATTTTCCGTTTCGGAAATCAATTGGCCGGGCGTGCCTTTTGCATAAATTTTTCCACGGTCGACAATGGCGATGTGCGTGCAAAAATCTTGCGCTTCAGACAAATGGTGCGAGGTGTAGATGATCGTCGTCCCTTTTTTATTGAGTTGCTGCAGGTATTCGATGATCGCGTTTTTGGAATGGACATCGACGCCAACAGTCGGTTCGTCTAAAAACAATACTTTAGGTTCGTGCAGAATTCCGGCAATTAAATTGATCCGGCGTTTCATTCCGCCTGAAAAGGTATCTATTTTTTTATCTGCAAATTTTAAAAGACCGAGAAAATCCAGGCTGTTGCTGACTTTTTCTTTCAAATCGCTGCCTTTCAATCCGTACATGCTGCCAAAATATTGCAGGTTTTCGCGAGCGGTTAATGTTGGATACAAGGCATATTCCTGCGGCACAACACCGATGATTTTTTTGATATCAAATGCATTGTCATGGTAGTTCAGTCCATCAATTGTAAAACTTCCCGAAGTAGGTTTCAGCAATCCGCACAAAATCGAAATCAGCGTGGTTTTTCCTGCGCCATTCGGACCTAAAACGCCAAAAACTTCGCCTTCGATAATGTCCAGGCTAAAGTCGTCCAGGGCATACATTTCTGCATCCCGGTACTTTTTGGTCAGGTTTTTTATTTCGATGATGGATTGCAAAATATCTTTAGCTGATGGCTGCTTTTAGTTTTTTGAAAAAGGCTTCTTCGAGATCGGCGATGTGTGAAAGCTGGTCGGCTACGGTGTTGTAAGCATCGGCTTGCGTGCTGCGGTTTTTGTAGATCCGCGACGCATCGACCGCAAAATCACGCCACAAATCGCCAATCTGTGTCATTTCCAAAGATAAGGATTTTAATTTTTCGTTGTTTAGAATTGCGGCAGCTTCCTGTAAAAATGCGGCATAAATAAACCGGAAACCGCCACCGCCAGTACCAATTTCTTCCTGCATGCGCACCATTTGCGCGAGGTAATGGTTTGCTTTTTTGGTTCCGTGCTTGATGGGCCATTTCCGGATCTGCTTTGCTACAAAACGGATGCCGCGTACGCCAATGATCGGTGCCGGAGCCAGCATGTCGCGGCAGGTATTTTTGATTGCTTTGATGATTGCAGACGAAAAATCAACATTTGTAGGAACATTTACCGGATAATACATTTGGCCGCGCGGGGCGAAAGCGCCTTTGGCGAAACGCACTTTCTCCAATTCATCATGTGTTAAAGTTGTTACGGTTTCCATCACGGGATCACTAATCAGGTAATCGGTTTCGGTTTTTCCATAAACAACGAGATTGTGTGCGTTGAAATGAAAACGATATTCATCGGGAAAATACGATAAATTATAAACGCCAACCTGCAGTCCTGTCGGAATATTGTCTTTTAAATTCTGGTCGAGCGCTTTATTGGCGTTGGCCACACTTGCAAATTTGGTGCGCTTGATCTTCAAACCCAGCCTTTTCGCCAGTTTGTTGAAAATCTGCCCAGGCAGCGGCCTGTAACTGATCGCGGGCGCATGGTTGACTTTAATAAACGGCAAATAGACGAAAAAAAGTCCCGATCCAATCCCAAAAACCATCGGTTCACTAATGTTGAGCCCGTTGTGCTTCAGTAAATTTGACGCGACGCCGTTTTCGCAGTGTGCAGATTGGTGGTGCGTGAAATTGGTTTCCATTAATCTGCTTTAAAATTTTTAAGTTCGCTGACGCTGATATTGAACGCTTTCGCATAACGGCTTAAAACCGTATCGCTTAATCCTTTGAAAACTTTGGGTTTGAAGTGTTTTTTGACACGCCATTTCCACATTTCGACATAACTTGCGAGTATGCCGACATCCATTTTATGCAATTCCATAAAATAAACAATCGGGCTAACTTCTCCGTTTTTTACCTGTGATTTGGCTTCGGCTACACGTTCGTTGATGTCGTCAATGGAATTGGACAAGGCTATGGTTTTTGGTTCCCATCCGGTGCTTAAAGCCGTAGTGTATTCGCCATTTTCATCGGTGGCATACATCAATTCCTTCATGTTGCTTTTGGAAAGGTTGCCTTCATCCTGGGGCACTTCATTTTTTTTCATCTCCTTCATGTATTTATCGGCAAACTGGCCGGTGCATTCCTGTATTTTAAACGGCTGATTTTGTTGAACCGGCCCGTTTTTCCTGTATGAATAAGTTGATTTCGCCTTCGAGCAGCAAGGTTTCGCGGTCGAAAGTTTTGCAGTTCATCGTACACAAACTGTAATCGTCTGTAACGAAATTTGAAACCAGCGTGGCTTTCGTGGTAATGGTTGTCCCCGATTTTGGAAGCGAGAACACCTGTAATTTTTTAATGGCGCTGATGAATCCGATGACATCGACCGTTTCTTTATCTACATTATTCTCATCGACATAATAGCCTTTGGCAACGATTGCGGAACAGGTTTGTGCGGCATTTTCGATCAATCCCGATTCGGCAAAAAGATTGTTTTCGATAAAAATATTATCCGCCCCGATCTTAAAAAAAGTTTCCACTGAAGTGTCGTCCATTTTACGGATCATGTCTACCATTAAAAATGGCTTTCGGTGCGGCAGGTAATTCTTGATGTCGATCAATGCGTCCATAAAATCGTCTATTTTGCGAGTACCGTTTTCATTTGTCCGGATGCGATTTCGACCCCGTTTAAAGTCGTTGCAATGTCAACCAATGTAATTCCGGCGAATTCCTGTAAAATGTTGACCGTGGTTTTAATTTCGTCGCCCAATTTCGGCAATTGGCTGATATTGATTTCTTTGATGGATCCGATGTAACCTGTCGGAGCCGCTTCTTTCTTCAGAAAAAACTGGTAACCCGTATGCAAGGCCACGGTTTGTGCCATGTGTTCGATCAATCCGGATTCGAGGAAATTTTGCCCGTTGAAAAAAATATTGTCTTTGGTGATTTTCAAACCCGAAACGACGGAAGCTTCATTATAATCGAGCATTTTATCGATCATCACAAACGGAAATTTCTGTGGCAGCAATTCGCCCAGGACTTCCTTATCTGATATTTGGTGTTGGATTTGTGCCATTTAGCAAACGGTTAAATACGCATACGCAAATGAAAACCGGCCGCTTTCAGGAACGGACAAAAGGATTTTTTCGCCTTTTTTTAATTTTCCAGAATTGAACAATTCTTCCAAAGCGAGGTAAATCGAGGCAGACCCGACATTTCCAACACGTCCTAAATTCATAAACCATTTTTCATCGGCTATGCCAACGCCTTTTTCAGCCAACTGTTTTTTCAATCCTTCCACAAAATAATGCGAGGACACATGCGGCAGGAAATAATCAATCTCGCCAGCTGTGACGTTATTCTTGGCCATCGCATCGCTCATGCTTTGCGCGCCTTTTCCAAGAATGTGCTCGTCGAGCAATTTTACATCCTGTTTGATTGAGAAAACCGATTCTTTGAGCCATTGATCCGGCTGGTAATCGCTCCACGGCTTGATCGTTCCGTCTTCATTTTTATCGCCACCGGCATACATGCAGGCTTCGAGTTCGTGTGCGTATGAAAAAGCTTCCATCCATTCGATCTTTAACGAAACGTCGCCTTTTGGCTGGTTTTCGAGTAAAAATGCACCTGCGCCGTCTGACAACATCCAGCGTAAAAAATCTTTTTTGAAAGCGATGATCGGCTGTTCTTCGAGGTTTTTGAGGTTTGTGACTTCCTGTTCGTATTTGTCTGCAAGCATCCACGTAGATACTTTTTCAGATCCGGTACACACCGCATTTTTGGTATTTCCCGATTTAATCGACAGGAATCCGAATTTGAGCGAATTCATTCCCGCGCAGCAAACGCCGGTCGAGGAATTCAGTTCTACCGATTGGTTTTTCAGTAATCCGTGCACCATTGCGGCATGCGACGGCAGGAAATTGTCGGGTGTTGATGTTCCGCAGGACAGCAGTTCCATATCATTGGCTGAAAAGCTGTCATCGAATAAGGCATCGATGGCCAATTTTGTCAGTTGTGCGTTGTTGTGGGTGCTTTTTCCCTGTTTGTCTACTGCATAAAACCTGTTGGTAATGCGGTTGTTTCTCAGGATAATCCTTCTCGCTTTTGAGGCTGCTTCATTGATAAGTCCCAAATAACTTTCCATTTCATCGTTTGAAACGGGTTCATTTGGCAAATACTTTCCGGCTTTTGTAATATATACTTCGAACATAATGTTTTAAATCGTCTGGACACCCTGATAATACCGGGTTTCTTTCTTTATCTTGTTAATCTTTAACGGATACGTAAAAACATGCAATATATAGACAATTGGCGAGATTACCCAAATCGCCAGGAACAAATAAACATAAAACACTTTGAGCCATGTTTTGCGTGAATTTTTTTTCGATTTGATAAAATTCGACCATTTATTAAAGATTTTGTTGCCTGTTCGGTCTACCAATGCAAGATAGGAACTGATTTTTATGGCGTCTTTTTCGAGCAGCTTGCCTTGGAGGTTTTCGAAGTTTCCCGATTTTAATTCCGATGCAATAATTTCGCCGAATTTTGACGAATCCCGAATGTCTTTTTCAGAAACGCCCGGCAATGGAAAAATGCCGAGGTATTTGTTTTTTACTCCGGAAAACATCCATTCTACAATGGTGACGACGCTGATTAAATTTCCGGCGCGGTCGACCAAAGCGATATTTCCTTTGAGTTTTGCGCCGTTATGAACCAGCAATTTCTTGGTTTTTTCCTGCGCCATAATCCACATATTCCTGGAACCAGAAATCGTAACAACCGGCGTATTGTTCAGTAAAATTTTAGCTTCTGGGCTTTTGAGGAAAGAGTTGACCGGAATTGAAGGTGACAAATACCAAACCTGGTAATGCAGCAAGACCAAGTCGAATTTCCTGTTTAAAATTTCCTGCGGAACCAACTTTAATGCGCGTGGTTCCTGCAAAAAAGACTCCGGAAAAGCATCGAAAAAAGAATCTTTGTCCCATGGAAATGGAAACGGTTTTTGAAGTTGGATTTCATGAAAAACCACGTTGATTTGTGCGTCATCCAACAAAGGTTTTGCAATATTTTCTGCAATTTCCCTCAGTTGCCCGGATTGGGAATAATAAACAACAAGAACGTTTTTCATTGAAATACTCTTTTAAAAATGCAAATTTAACCTAAAAAATGATTTTTGATGTTAATTAACCTTTATTGATTATCGGAAACCTTCGCTAGGAAAATTTTAAACCATTAAGGCATTAAGTTTCATTACGCGTTCGCAAATGGCATGTTTCGCGATTCCTTATAGTCAATCGGCTTTTATTTCCTTGAAAGTCCTGACTTTATCCGAGCGTTTCGTATGCACCCAATCGGGCCAGGTTTTTGGTTTTTCAGCGTCGTAAATGCGCAGTTTCTGATTTGGGTCTTCGACAATTAAATCGTCTGTTGAACATTTTAAAATTAAAGCCGCTGCGTTCACGCCCGAATGGGTGGCACCGCCAACACCGTGCGATAAGGTGCTTGCACCGCACAGGTATAAATTTTCGATTTCAGTTTTGTTTTTAAAGGCGAACGGGCCAACCTGGTTTAAGGTTTTCTCGGTTCCGTACACATTTCCTTTGGTGGAATTGATGTAAAACTCGTTGGTTTTTGGTGTTCCGAGTTCTGCCTGCACGATGTGGTTGCGGACATTCGGAATGATCGTTTCGATGTTATTCAGGAATTTTTGTGTGATTTTTTCCTTGAATTCCAGATATTCCGGACAATGGTAATCTTCAAGGCCTTTAAAATCTTTGATGTTGTCGTAATCAACGTAAGTCACAATCTCAAAATTATGGTAACGCCCGTTGAAACTCGCCGGATCTTTTAACGTGGTGCAGCTGATAAACAATGCCGGGAATTTATCGCCTTCCGTACAATCTTCGGTCATCAGTTGCTCGAAATGCTTATCGAGGTCTTCATCTTTGGCCATCCAGATGTTTCCTGAATCGAGTCCGAATTGGGTCACATCCACATCCAAAGTCAGAAACAAAATCAGCGAAGTCACTGAATATTTCGTCTTTTCGAGTTTTTTGACAAGCCTTTTGCTCAGGTGTTCTTTGCCAATGAGATCCTCGTAGGTAATCGTCGGATCGGCATTGGAAACGACAATATCCGAAAGGATTTTTGTACCGTCGGCCAATTGCACGCCGACTGCTTTTTTATTTTCGATTAAAATCTTCGAAACGTTTTGCTTCACGCGTACTTCACTCCCATGTCTTTTCACAGCATTCGTCATCGCTTTTACGATGCCGCCACCGCCGCCCATCGGATAAAAACCACCATCAAAATAATGGCTCATCACCGAGCAATGCACCGGAAAACAGCCTCGGTTTGGCGACACGCCGTGATCTCCGGATTGGATGTTCAAAACCGCTTTGAGCAACGGATCTTTGACATGCCAATCGACTACTCTTTTGACGCTGAACAATGCAAATTTTCCGAAGTTTTTTGTACGGAAAGGCACTGTAATTTTTTGCCACCAGCCTTTGAGCTTTGGCATCAGTTGCAGTTCGCGGCTGACATTTTGCACCAATGTCAAATATTCGGCTATGTTTTTTGCTTCTTTTGGAAAACGTTCCGAAAGTGATTTCCTGAGGTTTTCGATGCCCTGCGGCATGTCGATGGTTTCGTTGCCAATCAGGCAGTGTTCATAGGCTTTTTCATTCATCCGAAAAAACACCATGTCATTAGCAACGCCGAGTCCGCGGTACAATTCATTCGTAGATTGTCCTTCATCGATGAGTCCGACATAATGCACGCCGGGGCTGAATTTTTGTCCGCCCAGCGTAAAACTATGGCTCCAGCCGCCGGGAACATAATGCTGTTCAAGAACCAATACTTTTTGTCCGGCACGTGCAAGGCAAATCGCTGTTGCCAGTCCGCCCACTCCGGAACCGATAATGATCGTATCAAATTTTTCCATACCTGGTTTTGAGCTTCCTAAAATACAAAATGAATGGTTTGGAAAACAGACATTTGCAGTTTTAACTTTTTTTGCCACGAATTACACATTTGAAATTAAAGGGAATTTGAGATTAAGAGGAGAATGTCTAGCAGACATTTGGTTTTTCGCCAGTGGCTGTCAGGTATTTTTAAATTTTTGAATTCGTGCCGGTTATTTATCTAAACTAGACAATACTTTAATTTTTGCCCAATTGGTCCCAAAAATCAAAATAATTGAACCATTGCAATGGATATCTTTCGATCATCGATTCGACGTTTTCGGTGTAGGCGTTCAATAATGCCTTTTCATCGCGGTGCTTCACTTCGGCTTCGCGTGCATACAAATGGTAATGCAGCTTCGGCTCTTTCATTACATAAACAAAAACGACGGGAACTTTGAGCCTTGAAGCGATTAAAAACGGTCCGGCAGGGAATTTGGCCTGTTCGCCAAGCAAATCGCCTGACAGGAATTTGACGCCTTGAAAATAGCGGTCGCCGGTGAAACACACGAGTTCATTTCGCGCCAGTGCTGCATTGATTTCAAAAATATGCGACAAGTCGTCTTTTACGATAATGAATTTAATGCCTGATTTTTTTGTGATGCTTTCAAGGTAATTCTTGATTGCAGAATGTTCGAGATCGGTGGTTACCAGGTTGATCTGGAAATCCAGGTCGATTTCCCCGAAGAAATGCTCGGCAATCTCGAAATTTCCCATGTGTGCGCTGATCAAAACACCCCCTTTTTTCTCTGCAAGCAGCCTTTTGAGGATTTCCACACCGTCGAATTCGTATGTGAAATGGCTGCGCATTCCGGCAGAAATGGAGATTTTGTCGATAATCGTTTGCCCGAAAGTATAATAACTCCTGAAAACCATCCGCTTCGATTTGAGCCACGAATAGCCCAATCGTTGTCGGAAATAATAAAAAATTGCGCGGTTGCTTTTGGTCAGGAAAAGAAAATAATAAGAAGCGACAAAATACAAAATGAAGTAGGCCGACCGGATTCCTGCTTTCTTAATGAAAAAGACAAAAATCTTGTAGCCTAAAACCGTACCTTTTGATTTTCCGTCCCATTGGCCCATTTAGTTGCCTTTGGCTTTTAGCTTGTTTTCGATCAGGTCGTAAAAAGTCTGGAACGACGAAATGCCCACGAAATCTACTTCTACGAGCTTTACGCCAAAGTTGGATTCGATTGAAACCACCAGATCTACATAATCCAGGCTGTCAAGGCCTAAAGTGTCTTTTAAATTTGCATCGGGCTGAATATCCTCTCCATCTACTTCGAATTCATCAATCATGAAATCGTTTATCTTCGCAATAATTTCCTCTTTATTCATCTTATGATTTAAACTTTTTAACGACAAGCGCCGAGTTGGTTCCTCCAAATCCGAAGGAATTCGACAAAAATATATTAATTTCTTTATTTATGGTAGTTCTCGCAAGATTTAATTTTGCCGAGTCTTCGTCAGGATTTTCGAGGTTGATGTTTGGAGCTACGAACGAATGCTGCATCATCAAAATTGAATAAATCACCTCGCTCGCGCCTGCCATCCAGCATTCGTGGCCGGTCATCGATTTGGTCGAACTCACATGCGGGTTGCTTTCGCCGAACACTTCAAAAATGGCTTTTGCTTCGTTGCTGTCGCCGACTGGCGTTGATGTTGCGTGAGCGTTGATATAATCAATATCGGATGCTTTGACACCGGCTTCATCGAGTGCTTTTTGCATGGCTTTGGCCGGACCTTCGACATTTGGCGTTGAAATGTGGCCACCATTCGATGAAAATCCGTAACCGATGACCTCAGCAATGATATTCGCGCCGCGTTTTACGGCAGATTCATAGCTTTCTAAAATCAAGGTCGCACCGCCACCGCTTGGAACGAGTCCGTCACGGGAAGAATCAAATGGGCGCGAAGCCTTTGTTGGCTCTTCTTCCCTTGGTGAAAAAACACCGAGTCCGTCGAAGCTTGACATGGCGTATTTGTTGATTTCCTGTGCGCCGCCGCAAATGATCATGTCCTGCATGCCGCTCTTGATCAGGAAATAAGCCAGCCCGATCGAATGTGAACCGCTGGCGCAGGCTGCGCTGATCGTTAAATTAATGCCTTTTAACCTGAAAATGGTAGATAAATTCATCGTAACGGTCGAATTCATCGATTTGAAAATCGCTCCGGAACCGATTAAGGCGGTGTCTTTTTTCTCGCGGATGATGTCGGTGGCTTCTATGATCGCTTTGGAAACCGAGTCGTTTCCGTACATGATGCCGACTTCATTTTCATCAAAAAACGAATCTTCAATCTTGGCATTTTTGAGCGCTTCGATCGTCGCCATATACGCATATTCGGTTTCTTCGCCTATGCTGATGCGCTGTCTCCGCGTTAATAATTCTTTCAAATCGGGTTTCGGCACCATACCGGTTAAAGCCGAACGGAAGCCGAATTCCTTTCTCGGTTCATCAAACTGAATCCCCGATTTTCCGTTGTACAGGGAATCTTTGACTTCGTCCAGAGACGTACCAATGCACGAATAAATCCCCATTCCGGTAATCACCACTCTCTTGCTCATTTTCTTTCTCCTAAGTGTTATGAATAAATCCCGCCGTTGATGTTGATGACTTCGCCGGTGATGTAACTTGCTTTTCTCGAAGCAAGGAAACTCACAAGCTCGGCTACTTCTTCGGCTTCGCCAAAACGGTTGACTGGAATCATTTTTATCAATTCTTTTTCATCTAAATTTCCGGTCATATCGGTACGGATGAAGCCCGGAGCCACTGCATTTACAGTGATATTTCGTTTTGCAACTTCCTGCGCCAGTGCTTTTGTAGCCGCGACCACAGCGCCTTTTGCCGCAGAATAATTCGTTTGGCCCGGCGTTCCTTTTACTCCGGAAACCGACACCATATTAACGATCCTGCCGTATTTGTTGCGCAGCATTTTCTGGATGAAGAAATTCGTTACGTTGAAAAATCCGTTGAGGCTGGTGTTTACAACGCTCGTCCAGTCTTCGGATGACATCCACATGAACAGGCCGTCCTTGGTGATTCCTGCGTTGTTGACGATGACTTCGACCAACGCTTCGGGATTGGCTTCCTGCCATTGGCTTAAAGCCGATTTGACGTCTTCGGCATCAGCCACATTGAATTTGATGATCTCGCCTTTTCCTCCAAGGTTTTTAATTTCTTCAAGCGTTTGTTCGGCGGCAGCCTGATTGGACTGGTAGTTGATCAGAATGTAATACTCTGAATCAGATGCCAATTTTTTGCATATTGCGCTTCCAATTCCCCTTGAACCTCCGGTTACCAATGCACACTTCATATCCTATTGCTTATATTCTTAATTTGGGCTGTTATTTATTAAAAGGCTCTGCGTTGTCATACCATTGGTTGCCCAAAACAGTTCCGTCGGGTTTTAAGAATCCCCATCTTTTTTCATTTTTTACGCGGGCCAGGCCGTTTACAAAACCTTTGTCGTCGTCTTTGAAGATCGAGAACAATCCGCCTGCCGAGATGCCGTATTGTGTTGGGATCACAAGCTTTCCGCTTTCATTGATAAATCCCCAGTCCTTGTCTTTTACAGGCGCCAATCCGTCGGCACTAAAAATTTCAGCATCGTTATAGCCCGGCTCAATCGCAAACGTGCCTTTCATAGTAATGTAGCCCCATTTTTTTCCAACGGCCACCGGTGCCAGGTTTTTCACGAATGCTTTGGCTTTGTCATATTTGGGTTCAATCACCCAGTTTCCTTTAAGGTCGATGAATCCGATTTTCTCTGCTTTTCTGGCATAAGTCAGATCCTGCGTATGGAAATCCCAGATTTTGTCTACGCCGTCAATGGCTTTGAATTTCCCTGCGGCCACAAGCCCGAACGCCGTTCCGTTTTTCGCCCAGGTCGTTCCTTTAAAATAATTCCCGATCTCGTCATAGATCACCTCAACAACCACTTTTCCGGTTTTGTCGATAATGCCCCAGCGGTCGCTGTTTTTCACGCGTGCATAATTGCCTTCGAAAGATTTAATGACATCGTATTTTGGCTCTAAAACCACTTTCATCTGCGGGTTGATCAATCCGATTTTGTCGCCTTGCTTGATGAATGCAATGCCACCTTCAAAATCAAACACTTTATCCGATGCCGGTGCTTTGAGTTCTTCTCCTTTTTTATTGATGTAAAACCATTTTTTGTCTTTGGCTACGACACAAATCCCGCTGTCGAAATATTTGGCTTCGTCAAAGGTTGCCGGGATCGCCCATTCGCCTTTGGTGTTGATGAAGCCCCATTTTCCGTTGTCTTCGGCGGCAGCCAATCCGTCTGAAAAATTCTTGGCTACTTTAAATTTGGGGGAAATCGCAAAATCCCCGGTTTTGGAAATGTATCCCATTTTGCCGTCTTTTTTTACGAGTGCCAATTCCTGGGCATTTGCAAACTGAAATGCCAATACGAATAAAATAAGCAATTTTCTCATGAGGATTTTGATTTTAATTGATTTTACGGATAATAAAATTACTAATTATTTATCAAATAGTCTTTTACGCTTTGTACAAACGGATACATCACCATGTCTTCCTTGAAGACGGGAACAATATTCCGCAGGTCGTCATAGATTTTTTTAGTCACTGACGAAACCTGGCCCTGTTGTCCCAAATATTCAATCGCCTGGATGATCGTGATGAATTCAATGGCCAATACTTCAAATGCATTTTCGATGACTTTCGACGCGATGACTGCCGAATTCGTTCCCATGCTCACAATATCCTGGTTGTCGTTGTTGTTCGGGATCGAATGCACGTACATCGGGTTTGACAACATCTGGCTTTCAGCCGTTGTGGATGTAGCGGTAAATTGTACGCCCTGCATCCCGAAGTTAAAACCAAGCGTTCCAAGGTTTACAAACGGAGGCAGTATTTCGTTGATTTTTGAATTCAGCAAATAGTTTAGCTGGCGTTCGGCAAGCATCGTTAATTTGGTAATTACGATTTTGAGCTTGTCCATTTCAAGTGAAATGTAGTCGCCGTGGAAATTCCCGCCATGGTATACATGCTGGTTTTTGACATCGATAATCGGATTGTCGTTGGCCGAATTGAATTCGTTTTCCAACACCGATGCCACGTTATCGATCGTTTCAAGCACCGGTCCCAAAATCTGTGGTACGCAACGCAACGAGTAATATTCCTGTACTTTTTCCTTAAAGATGTCTTCGGTATTTTCGCCTGAATACAAATGGTCTTCACGTTTGCGGATCAGCGTGCTGTCGGATAGGTTTTCGCGCATGCGTGCTGCGACTTCGAGTTGTCCTTTGTGGAGTTTGGTTCCGTTTAATTCAGCTGAGAAATGGTCGTCATATGCTTTGACGATCTCATTGATCGCACACGATGCTTTTAATGACCAGTCGAGGAGTTTATCGGCAAGATGCACATTGACTACGCCGATTCCGGTCATGACCGAAGTGCCGTTCATCAACGCCAAACCTTCACGGATCTCCACATTGATCGGCTGCAAGCCTTCGGTTTCAAAAACTTCTTTGGTGAATTTCCTTTCGCCTTTATAGAATACTTCACCTTCGCCGATCAATACCAAAGCCAAATGTGCCAATTGGACTAAATCGCCGCTTGCACCCACGCCGCCGTGTTCAAAAATCAAAGGCGTGATGTCGCGGTTGATCAGTGCTGCCATCAAATGGATCACCGATGGATGAACGCCTGAATAACCTAGTGAAAGCGTATTCAACCTTGCCAGTATTGCTGCTTTCACTGCAATTGGGCTCAGCGGTTTCCCGGTCCCTGAAGAATGGCTGCGGATTAAGTTGTATTGCAACTGGATGCGGTCTTCGTCTTTAATGCGGTATTGCGCCATTGGCCCGAAGCCGGTGTTAACCCCGTAAATGACTTTATTGCCAGAAAATTCTTTTAAAAAATCGAAGCTTTCCCCTACCCTGTTTAAAACATTTTCGCTGACATCTATCTTGTTGTTACCAAAGATTATAGCTGTAAATTCTTTCAAACTCAGATGTTCATTAATCGTATTCATCAAACTTTTTTATTAAACCAAAAACGGCTTTTTTTATTAAAATAATTGTGGTTAATTTGAAACGGCAAATGTAAGATAATAATCAATAATATTATAAAAATATGTTAAAGGAGTTTGTTGATGTGTTAGTGATTGGAGCCGGGCCTTCCGGATGCGTTTCGGCCTGCTACCTCCACAACAACAATGTGAAAGTGAAGGTGGTTGAGAAAACGAAATTCCCGCGCCTGGTCGTTGGCGAAAGCCTGATCCCGCGCGTGATGGACCATTTTGCCGAGGCCGGTTTGTTTGAAGCGCTGGACGTGATGCATTTTGAAAAAAAACTCGGGGCCCGTTTCATCCGTGGTGAGGAGATCTGCATTTTTGATTTCAGCAACAAATATGGCAAAGGCTGGGACTGGACCTGGCAGGTGCCGCGCGCTGATTTTGACCATACGATGGCTCAGGAAGTCATCCGCAAAGGCATTGACCTTGAATTTGAATCGGAAGTCGTTTCTTTAAGTTTTGAAGGCAGGAAATCGATTACCGTTGTGAAAGATGCAGCCGGAGTTTCAAGGGAAATCCATGCCAATTTCATCATCGATTCCAGCGGATACGGGCGTGTTTTGCCTCGATTATTGGATTTGGATACGCCGTCGAAACTCGATCCGCATTCCTCCATATTTACGCATGTCAAAGACGTCAACCGTCCTGAAGGCGAAGAAGGCACTTTGATCTCATTTGATATTTTAGAGACGGAAGTCTGGCTTTGGGTAATTCCGTTTTCGAATGGCAATACGAGCCTTGGTGTCGTTGGGCCAACCTCATTCATCAATTCCTTGTCTGAGAACAAAGACAACCGCGAGGCATTGAACAATGCAATCAAATTGTCTGACTATTATGTGAAGCGTTTTGGCGGGGTCGACTTTTTGTTTGAGCCCGTAAAACTAGAAAATTATGCGCGTTCAGTAAAAAGCATGTATGGCGACGGTTTTGCTTTAACAGGCAACAGTTCTGAATTTTTAGATCCTGTATTTTCTTCAGGCGTAGCGTTTGCAACCGAATCGGGAATGCTCGCCGCCAAGCTATATCTTAAAGAATCCAAAGGCGAAGCTGTAAACTGGGAAGAAGATTTTACAGGTTACATGCGCCGCGGCATTGGCGTTTTTACGACTTACGTCAAAGAATGGTATACCGGGAATTTGCAGACCCTGTTTTTCCACCAGCCTGAAAATATGGATGTGAAGCAAAAAATATGCTCGGTTTTGGCCGGATATGTCTGGGATGAAACCAATCCGTTTGTCAAGAAACACGACAACCTGATCAAAAATATGGCGCACGTTTTAAAGATGGAAAGCGAACAAAAAGCAGAAAACCCGAATTGATCGGTTTTTTTTTATTTTTAGTCTGTCATATAAAAGTTTTGAAATCGCACACTATATTTCAGGACAGTGCTTTATTAAAGAAATCTTTTAAGCTGCATGCTGAGGTTTTTGGCGAGCTTTTCATAAGCGCCTGCGATGCGGTAACCCTGGTCGAAATCAAATTGCCCCTGTTCGATCCCGATGGACTTGTCAAATTCGATGCTGACCAGTATGTTAGACGGATTTGCAGTTTCACTGATGGTTACAATCGCCGTGATCTTTGCAGGCTCGGCGGCAGCCACAACACTATAGCCAGGATAAATCCACAGTGTTTTAATGTTCATGGTGTATTTGGCTTCGGGATTTTTTGCCACTTTGATCTCGCCATTGTCAAACTTCTTGTTGAAATATTCGATGAACTTGGGCTCATATTTTGATCCGCGGTCGGCATACCACGCGGCTTTAAACGTTTCATCTGTTCCTTTTTCCTCGCGTTTTTTCATTTTGTCCTGCAGGTAGGCTTCTTCTGTATCGTAACCATGGACTTTCAAATCCTTGTAATCAAATGTAACGTTGAATTCTGTGATGCCCTTCAGGTTTTTCAATTGGCCCGAAAGGATGTCAAAACGCTGCGAAAATCCAGTCGCAGCCGATAAAAAAAACACAACAATAAGCAGCTTCTTCATGCGTAAAAATTTAAAACGAATATACTATTTTAAATAAAAAAAGCGCCATGAAGGCGCTTTTAAAAATGTTGCTGTATTATTTCAGCGTGACTTTGATCATAATGTCTTCCTTGCTTTTCTTATAAGCCTCCACCATGAACGTGGTTTCGCTGGTCTTGATGATGCGGTCTACTGAAAACTGGTAAAGCTTGAAATCATCTACTTCACGCGCATCGAGGATCGAGCCTTTTTTCACGTCGCCCGCCTGTGTGATCTTTACACAAGTCAGGTAACCGCCTTTTCCGTCTGAATGCCTTTCCGGCTCTTTGTCGCTTGCGAGGTCAATGTTTTTGACGTTGTCAAGGAAGGTGAAATAATGGCTGTTGTTTGCAAAGAAATATTTGTATGACATGCCGCCCTGTCCCTGGCTTCCAACCTGGTTTTTCGGCATCTTGCGCATCCATGCCACATCACCTGAAGAGGTTAGCAAGGTTGCCAGGATATCGCCGTAATGGTAGGTATAATACGTACGCATTCCGCCGTTCATTCCGCCGCCCGAAGTGTGTGACTGCAATTCATATTGCTCCCCAATCACCATCATGCTGCCGTCTTCAAAAACCCTCATTTCGTCCATGACCAGGTGGCGCATTTTTGCCCCTTCGCCTTTTTCCTCTTTTTTGGCGTTTTTCTTGATGTTTTTCTTGCTCTCATTGGCATTCATGATGTCGAGCGGGATCTGGTGGAATTTCTGGTCAATGATTTTCCCGTCCGGAGTCACTTTAAACACAAATACACCATCGTAATCCCTGTATTCGTCGTTGTTTCCGTTGCTGTAGAATCCACCGCCAACGAGGTAATCCTTATTGGTATCAAACATCCATACCTTGCCTATAAACTTGCTGCGGTTGTCAAATTTAGAGATGTTGATTTCTTTGGATCCGCTTTTAATGCTCAGCATTTCGATGTGGTAATTGGCCACCGTATCTTTTCTTCTTTTCTTGTCGTCGGTCGTGTCGTCATTGAACACTTTTTCGAGCATGAAAAGGTTCCCACGGTTGTCGAGCTGGTAATCGAGGTTTTCCATCCTGCGCTCTGTGTAAGGCATGGTCGCTTCTTCAACCGACATTTTTTCAAGTTTGGAATTGAATACACAAAGCCCGATGATGTCGAAGCTTTTCTTGTCGTTTTTCACTTCGGGTTTCTTCCGGTATTTTGCCAGCATGTTTTTCTTGTCGAAAGAAACCATGATCTCGAATTTGTCAATCGTCTTGATGCTCATCATTCCGTCCTGAACCTGGGTTCCGGCAACTTTACCATCTACCTGTACAATCAGTTTTGGCTGTCCTGCAAATTCGCCGGAAGCAAAATCGACTTCCTGGGCAAACAGCTGCTCTTTTTTGGCATCTCCATCCCACGAAGAATAGAAAATGAAAAATTTGTCTGCGAATTCTTTTACCGCCTCGACCACAAAATGTTTAGGGAAATATTTTTCGTATTCTTTTTGTTTGATGAAAGCGGGTTTTTCATTATCGAATTTCTGGATGGTCGTGACTTTTTCATCCATTTTTATCGACATGGATTCATTGCCTTTTGCAAAATAATATTTGTTATCGGCGTCCACTACGCGGTAAGGCGCGCTGACTTTATAAGAATAATCGCTCGATAGTGTTTTTTGCGAATGGCCCTGGAAGGCTGCCAACACCACCATGGCAATGCAACATAATTTTTTCATGAGAACGTTTGTTTTGGTTAGGATGCAAACATAATTGTTAAAACTTTCATAAAAAAATAATTAGTCAAAAAAATATTACAATTTAGCCTCTTGCAGCGCCGCAGGATTTACACATAAAAAACCCGGAATTACCGGGCTTTCATTCATCGTATCCATATTATTTTGCTTTGCTTTTAATATCGGAGGCAAACTCTTTCGCGAGCTTGGCGTAGCTTTCGGAAATGCGGTAACCCGAATCGAAGTCGTAGCCCATAGCCCCGGCACCTTCGGCTTTTTCATAACTTACTACGAGCAGCACGTTGGAAGGGTTTGCCGCATCGCTGATCGTGATTTCTGCCGTAATTTTAGAATTGCTCCTGGCCACGCCCACATTAAACCCCGGATGGATCCAGGTGGTTTTGACCGTCATTTTGTATTTGGCCGATTTCAGCCCTTTGTCGATTTTTACAGTGCCGTCAAAACGCTTGTTGAACGATTCGATAAACTTGGGCTCGTAGCGCTTTTCACGGTCGGCAAACCAGGATGTTTTGAAGTCTTCGTCTTTTCCTTTTTCCTCGCGTTTTTTCATTTTGTCGGCAAGGAATTCGTCTTCGGTCTTGAATTTGTCTACCGTAAGCCCGGTATAGTCAAATGCCACATCATATTCAGATATGCCTTTGAGGTTTTTGAAATCGCCCGAAACGACCTTCATTTTTTGTGCAATTGCTGCCGAGGAAACCAGCAAAAGCAGCAGTACTGTTTTTTTCATCTGATTGTTTTTTAAAGTTTTAGCTAATTTACAAAAAGTTGAAAAGCGTTCCAATACGGCAAATGGCGTATTTTGAATCCGATTGTTATTTTTTGCAGATTCTCCTTTGATGCTTCCGACTTTAAAGTATATTTGCAGATTAATTCCCGTCCTTCAAGGACGCCCAATTAATGGATAATTGATTATGGGCAATGGATTATGATCCTTCCGTTAATCAGGAAAACAAACTTATGAAACACATCAGGAATTTTTGCATTATTGCGCATATCGACCACGGGAAAAGCACGCTGGCCGACCGTTTGCTTGGCGCGACACAAACCGTGACTGCCCGTGAGGAGAAAGCGCAGCTGCTTGACAATATGGATCTGGAACGCGAACGCGGGATTACGATCAAGAGCCACGCGATCCAGATGGAATACAAATACAAAGGCGAGGATTACATCCTGAACCTCATCGACACGCCCGGACACGTTGATTTCTCTTATGAGGTGTCGCGTTCGATTGCGGCCTGTGAAGGCGCACTTTTGATCGTTGATGCGGCGCAAAGCATCCAGGCACAAACGATTTCGAACCTGTATTTAGCTTTGGAAAACGACCTTGAAATCATTCCGGTATTGAATAAAGTCGATTTGCCGAGTGCGAACCCTGAGGAAGTAAGCGACGACATTATCGACCTGCTGGGCTGTAAACTCGAAGACATCATCCACGCCTCGGGGAAAACCGGCTTTGGGGTAGAAAACATATTGGCGGCGATCATTGAGAAAATCCCGGCACCTAAAGGTGTAAAGGACGAACCGTTGCAGGCTTTGATTTTTGATTCGGTGTACAACCCGTTTCGCGGCATTGAGGTCATTTTCCGTGTCAAAAACGGCGAAATCCGAAAAGGCCAGAAAATCAAGTTCATGGCTACCGGCAATGAATATTATGCCGATGAGATTGGGACTTTGAAATTAAACCAGGTTCCGAAAAGCGTTATTTCTACAGGAGATGTTGGCTATCTGATCTCCGGGATCAAAGAAGCGAAAGAAGTTAAAGTGGGCGATACCTTAACGGATGCGAAAACGCCAACGACCAATATGATCACGGGTTTCGAAGACGTCAAACCGATGGTATTTGCCGGAATTTACCCTGTGGATACTGAGGATTATGAAGAGCTTCGCAACTCGATGGAAAAACTGCAGCTTAATGACGCTTCGTTGGTATTCGTACCGGAAAGCTCTGCGGCGCTTGGCTTCGGGTTCCGTTGCGGGTTTTTAGGCATGCTGCACATGGAAATTATCCAGGAAAGGCTCGAGCGCGAATTTGACATGACCGTGATCACTACGGTTCCCAACGTGTCGTATTTTGCGTATTCGAAAAAAGACCCGGAAATACCGATCATTGTAAACAACCCTTCGGATTTGCCGGAACCTTCGAGAATGGACCGTGTGGAAGAACCTTATATTAAGGCGACGATTATTACCAAATCTGATTTTGTCGGCAACGTCATGTCGCTGTGTATTGAAAAACGCGGCGTGATCACGAACCAGACTTATTTGACGACTGAAAGGGTCGAACTCAATTTTGACATGCCTTTGGCCGAAATCGTATTTGATTTTTACGACAGGCTGAAAACGGTTTCTAAAGGCTATGCGTCATTTGATTATTCGCCTATCGGCATGCGTACTTCAAATTTGGTTAAAGTAGATATTTTGTTGAATGCAACGATCGTAGATGCGCTTTCTGCATTGATCCATGCCGACAATGCGTACAATATCGGAAAGAAAATGACCGAGAAACTGCGCGAGCTGATCCCGAGACAGCAGTTTGACATTCCGATCCAGGCCGCCATCGGCGCCAAGATCATCGCGCGTGAAACGATCAAGGCACTTCGAAAAGACGTGACCGCCAAATGTTACGGCGGGGATATTTCACGGAAGCGCAAGCTGCTCGAAAAACAGAAAAAAGGAAAGAAAAGAATGCGCCAGGTGGGCAATGTGGAGATTCCGCAGGAAGCTTTTATGGCGGTACTTAAATTGAACGACTAAATTCAATGGCCATTAATAATGGACACCCGAGGCCAAAGGCCGAACTGAGCGAAACTAATTGATAATGAATCCGGTGATGTGAGTTGCCGGATTTTTTTAATTAATTAAGGAATTATTAATAATTGGCCAGGTTTGCGGATTCTGATTGTGACTAATCGCATCAAAATACTTAACTTTAGTTCCCTTTTTTTGACTTTTGACTTTTGACTTTTGACTTTTGACTTTT
>NZ_FNEZ01000001.1:550393-1063088 GCF_900100375.1 Flavobacterium noncentrifugens
ACTTTTGACTTTTGACTTTTGACTTTTGACTTTTGACTTTTGACTTTATGTACGACGAATCCCCAAAACGCTTTGACCGCATCGTTGCGATCCTGATCCAGCTGCAATCCAAAAAAGTAGTACGGGCACAGGAACTGGCGCAGCGTTTTGGCGTAAGCCTCCGGACGATTTACCGCGACATCCGCACACTTGAAGTTTCGGGCGTTCCCGTATATGGCGAAGCAGGTACCGGTTATTCGCTCGTTGATGGCTACAGACTGCCTCCGGTGATGTTTACGCGTGAAGAGGCCGGAAGCTTTATTGCTGCCGAAAAGCTGATGCAGCAATTTACCGATGCTGAAACTGGCGGGCATTATGCCTCGGCGATGTTCAAGCTTAAATCGGTACTCAAAAGCGCCGACAAGGAATTGGTTTCGAATATGGAATCGAAGGTGCTGATCCGGAATACCAATCCGCTGTTCGACCATAAAGTGCCGAATGCACTGGCGGCCATTTTCAGGAGCATGGGCGAAAAAAGCCAGATCGTGTTGTTTTACCAGGCGATGCAAGCCGAAGTAGCTTCTGAAAGAACGATCGAGCCGGTGGGCGTTTTCCATGAAAACAACAATTGGTATGTGTACGGATTTTGCCACCTCAGGAAAGATTATAGGCAGTTTCGGGCCGATCGCATCCATGAGATCCGAAGCACGGAAAATGCATTTACGCGGCAGCATGCAGCATTGGAAACTTTTCTGAAACCCGATACTGCTTCTACGACTACAATTCGGATCTCAGTTGCAAAAGACCTTGCCAAGTACATGCGTCACGACCGTAAAGGCTATGGTTTTGTTTCTGAAGAAGAAATGGAGGACAGCATTGAAATGACTTTTGAAAGCCGCGATATTGAAAACGGATTTCCGCGGTGGTTTTTATCTTATGCTGATTTTGCTGAAATTGTTGAACCTGAAACTTTGAAGATTCGGGTTTTGGAGTTATTAGAAATGGGTAAATCTAAAATTCTAAATAAATAGTTTTTAAAGCTTTTTCTTTTTTTCAATTGATAAAAAAAGAAACAAAAAAATCTAGCCGAGACTGTTCGGCGACCTGCTAATTCTCAATTCTGAAATGAAACGAACTCGCTTACGCTCAAACAGCGTTTCATTTTTTTCAGAATTTTCAAATTGCAGGTAACCCGCCTGCCACAGTCTAAGGGCGGAAGAGCTGCTGGTAGTGACGATTGCCAGTTTGTTCAAGAGATATAAAGTCAAAGCCTGAAATTATTTCAGGCTTTGTTAAAATTATTCAAGTTTTATCGGCACTAGCCTGTCTCAAAATTACCTTTTAAAATGGCGCGGATTTGCAATCCGTACATGAACCACAAGTTTTACCTTTCCCAAAAAAATGGCGGTGTAATGCCCAATGCCCTCAGATACACAAACATTTGTCCGCGGTGGTGGATTTCGTTGTCAATGAAATACTGGATGTTCTGGATTACCGGAAAATTGTATAGCCCGAAAAGGTTGAAGGTTTCATGAAAATCCTGGGCAGACAATTCTTCCCAGTTGGCGTTGATCGCAGCTGTGCTTTCATCCCATTTTGTGAGATACTCCGCCTTCGTTTCCAAATTAAACCTGTTTTCAGAGAATGGCTCTTCAGATCGGTCAACAATTGATTTTAGCGCCGGTGCACCCATAGCCAATATTTCGGCAGTCAGTTGTGCCGCTGTCCGCATCCCGCCAATGGTAAATTCGAAAAAATGGTTTTCAGGAAAAGCATCAATGACTTTCCTGGTCAGGTTTCGGTGGCCCTGCCAGTGCTTTAATAAATACTCCGAATTGATGACCTGTGGTGTTGTTAATGTGTCCATGATGTGATTTTTAATGGTTATGGGACAAAATTAAGGGTGGCTGGTGACAACAGTCTGTCAGGAGGATAATTAATAATGGACAATGGATAATTACTAATAGCGCAGTAATTACTGATGGCGCGGATTTGCAATCCGTGCAAAAAACATACAAGTTATTTACCTATATAATCATTAAAATCTTTGAAATATGCGGGCACGGATTGCAAATCCGCGCCATCAGGTTGTCTATAATCTTTTTTCGCATTCATCATCCTTTTGACTTTTAGACTATATAGCTTTCCAACTTTAAACTTTGTAACTTTGCCACTTTAAACTTTGCCAATAAAAAATGATAGAAGATAAAACACCGCAGCGCACTTCGCTGGCACAATTGGGCGAATTCGGGCTGATCGACCACCTGA
Organism: Flavobacterium noncentrifugens; assembly: GCF_900100375.1. Lineage (GTDB taxonomy): Bacteria > Bacteroidota > Bacteroidia > Flavobacteriales > Flavobacteriaceae > Flavobacterium > Flavobacterium noncentrifugens. The sequence continues at coordinate 552,641 of NZ_FNEZ01000001.1, forward strand.
CGAAACACTTTGGCGTAAGCCAGGAATCGACCCTTAAAAGCATAGGCGACGACGCGGCCGTACTCGATTTTAAGGATAAGAAGATACTGGTTTCGACCGATTTGCTGATTGAAGGCGTGCACTTTGACCTGGCTTACATGCCGTTGAAGCACCTCGGCTATAAAGCGGTTGTTGTGAATGTCTCCGACATTTGCGCGATGAATGCGAAAGCGACCCAGATCACCGTTTCGGTAGCAGTGTCCAACCGTTTTCCGCTTGAAGCGCTTGAGGAATTGTTTGCCGGGATTGCGCTGGCAGCGGATGAATATAAGGTAGATGTTATCGGTGGCGACACGACCTCCTCGCAAAAAGGGCTCATCATCAGCATTACGGTTTTAGGTGAGGCAGATGCCGACGAGATCGCCTACCGAAATGGTGCGAAAGAAAACGACCTGCTCGTAGTTACCGGCGATATCGGCGCGGCATATATGGGATTGCAGGTCTTGGAACGCGAAAAACAGGTGTTTCAGGTGAACCCGAATTCGCAGCCCGACCTTGACGCTTATACGTATTTGATCGAACGCCAACTCAAGCCCGAAGCGCGTAAAGACGTCCGCACTTTATTGCATGCACTTGAAATCAAGCCGACTTCAATGATCGATATTTCAGACGGATTGTCTTCAGAGATCATCCACCTCTGCAAACAATCGGGCGTGGGCTGTAATTTATATGAAGACAAGCTTCCACTGGATCCGCAGCTCATTAATGTTTGCGAGGAATTCGGTATTGATTCGACCACAGTAGCCATCAATGGCGGCGAGGATTATGAATTGCTGTTTACGATCAAAATGGAAGATTTCGACAAGATCAAAGGCAACCCGAATTTTACGGTCATCGGCCACATGGTACCCGAAAGCGAGGGCATCCACCTGATCACGCGTGCCGATACCAAAATTCCTTTGAAAGCGCGGGGCTGGAATGCTTTGAGCGAAGAAAGCTAAGCTATCGAAACTGACGATTCCCTACATTAACGACTTTTTATCAAAGTCACCTACAGATAAATTCGACTCGTATTGTTCTTTTTCTTATATTTGAAACAGGCGAATACCACCAAGAGCCAATATTTTTTGAATCCCGCAACACGGAACCGAAATGTATTGGCTCTTTTTTTTGCCTGTAACCAATAACCAAATCCAAATACCCATGAAAAAAAACCTGCATTTTTACCTATTCCTGTTGTGCCCGGCAGCTTACCTCAGCGCACAGCCTGTTGCCGCTGCGGCCGAGGTAGTTAATTACATTGCCTGGACGCAAACGCCGCCTGCCTTATCAAATGTTGATGTGATGCACACGGTTCGTTATGAATATACGATCCCGCAAACCCGCATTGTCATGACTGCCATTGTAAAATGCAGCAGCGACGGCAGTACGATCGGACCAATCGCACAGGCAATCATCAACCCAACGCCGGCCACGACAGAAACACCGGTAGCGGTAAGCGGTAATTTGTATGTCCCGCCCGGAACAATGCCATCAGCCCAGTTGCCCGACGGCCAGTTTTACCGCTGGGAAGCCTCGATACGCGGCAACGGAAACGTGCTGATCCTGGGCATCAGCAGCCCGCTTACGATCAATGGGCCACTTGGCACGGATTCGTTTGCAGCCAAGAAAATGGCGCTTTATCCAAACCCCGTGGCAGACCGTTTGTTTTTGCCGGAAAATCTTTTAAACCGGAACATCAGCATTTCAGATAGTAGCGGCAGGATCGTTTTTTCAGGAATGCATTCCGGTTCCTTTGAGGTCGCAGGATTTTCACCGGGCCTGTACTTTCTTACTGCCGAGAGCGGTGAAACCGGGAAATTTGTGAAGCGTTGAATTACTGGAAAACACAATTTTTAAAGATCAAAATCCCAATCAGGATTGTATAAAAACAAAAAAAGCGATAATCCCTACATTATCGCTTTTTCTTTTTTGAAAGTGTTATTTTGTATTATTATGGCTATGAATAACTAACTCATAATCATAATGTAAAAGTAATGGGAAAGGCCGTGAATCCAATTACGGTTTCCCGCACATTTGATTGCGGGAAACCGTATATTTAAATTCCGAAGGTAAAATCTTCAACAGATTATGACCGTTTCTTAAACAGCAATTTTAACAACAGTGACATCAAAAAACTTACTGCTGCCCCTACCGCTGCTAATATCATTGTTTTTAAAATTTCTGATGAATTAAGGTTTGGCAGTATGCTCAAAAAAGTTCCGGTTGCGGTGGGAATTGCTAATTGGTTTGTTGTTTTCATGGCTTATAAAATTTTAGGTTTAATAATCTGTTATTGCAAATTTTATAAATAATATGCAAGCAAAAAAAAGGCAGCTGTTCCAAACGGTACGAAACGTGCAAAATGTCATTTTTAGTACCAAATGTCATCTTTAGTCAATCAAATTTTGATGTAAATTGCAGTATCAAATTCTGACACCGGGCCATTTGCCGTTAAACCCTCGCCCGGATTAAGGAACTATACGCCAACCAAACAAAACCCACAAAATGAAAACACCAGCTAAAAGAATCTGCATCTTCCCGAAAGATGTTGCGTTGGTAACAGGACTCAGTTACCGACAAAGTTTGCGCCTCCTCAACAAAGTACGTGAGTCGCTGAAGAAGAAAGAAACAGATTTTGTCACCATTGAGGAATTTTGCAATTACAAAGGACTAAGCAAAGAACAAATCGACCAGTTCATTTTTTAAAAACACTTTTTTTAAACAAAAACCCATAAGTGCATCTGCATTTGTGGGTTTTTGTTTTTGCCGGATTTTAAGTTTCCGCAAAACTTCCCAAAAAGACACGATTTCTTTTACCGTTGTTTTACTGTTGTTCGCAAAAATGCCTTTTTTGCAAACCATTACAAAAGGAAACCAAAACAACACCAAAACAATTCCCTTTTTACAGCTATGACATTTGGCACATTTTTGCCAATACTGTTCAAAAACAACCATTTACGACACTTTGTACTAAAAATGACATTTGGCACCGTTTGGTACGCCGCCCCTTTTTTTATCCGGAAAAGCGCTATACGTTTGCCATGAAACCGGGACAGAATTCCGGTAGCCTGCGCAGGCATCTTTTAATTCATTTTTTTTAAACCATTAAAATTATGGGAACAATTCAGAAAGGAATCCTCGGAGGATTCTCAGGAAAAGTCGGCACTGTAGTAGGTGCAAACTGGAGAGGCAAAGACGTAATGCGAAGCCTTCCTAAAAAAAGCCAGCGCGTGGCTACCGAGCAACAAATGATTGTCCGGACGAAATTTAAACTGATTACGCAATTCCTTACGCCAATCAGTATGATCCTTAAAGCCCACTTTGGGCAGTCATCAGGAGAAAAGTCAAGGCGAAACCTTGCGGTATCTTACCATATCAGGGAAGCCATTACAGGAACTTATCCTGATTTTACGATCGATTTCCCTAAAGTGGTTATTACAAAAGGAGAACTTCCGGGATTGCAGGAACCTGAAGTAACCCCCGAAGCCGGAGGAAACCTTGCAATCGTGTGGGAAGACAACAGCGAACAAGGCCTTGCCAAACCGGGTGACTTGTTGCTGGCTGTAGTATACAATCCTGAAAAGAATCTGTATGAAGACAGGCAAAGTGCTTTGCGTAGCGCATTGGCCTATGACATGGCCGTCCCTGCAAACTGGGTCGGAGATGCTGTGCACTTGTGGCTCAGTTTCACAAGTGCAGACGGCAAAACTCGTTCTACAAGCTTTTATGCCGGAACTTTTACTATTCTTTAATAACTAATTATCACAGTTGGAGCCGGGGCAGATGTCCCGGCTTTTTTGTTTTCAATATTCAATACGAGTATACAAGTTACCAGTTTTTAATTACTTATAAAAAAAAGCCGCTGCATAGATATGCAACGGCAGTCAAGGCAGATAAAATATTTGTATGGCTTATAAACCTGCTTGTTTATTCGTTAATAAGAATTTCAGAAACCAATGACTTCGTTACCGCTCTTTGGGTGCTTTCTGTTGTTCCCGAAAGACAGGCAACGAGACAGCCCACAGAAACATCCCAATCCCGGTCACGGGGTTTTTGCTTTTGCTTTTTCGCAAAATAACTGCTATACCTCGTGATTGATGTAAGCGTCAGGATTGCTTTCTTGTCCTCGGGTTTCAGAGCCGTGCCTGCAATAATCCCGGTTTCGTAGCTTACAATATAATTGTAAATCTCACTGTAATCTTTATTTTGCCGCCCAAGCGCAGCAACCTGCTGTATGAAAGCAAGCAATCCCTGTTTCAAACTGTTGCTCATCTCAAATGTGCCTAACGCCTCAGCAGCTGTTTTATCAGAATTGTTGAGGATGTATACAATCCCAGGAAGTGAAATGGGCATGTAATCATTTCCCAGCATAGCAAAATCCGGATTTTGGAGTGCCAGACCGTCGACATATTCTGCAAGCAATATCCTTGGCGGACTCGAAGGGCCTCCTATATAATGTTCGGCAATTTGATTGTGGACCTGGCCAGCCATATCATAAGGGTTTGATGGGTTTTGGGGTTCTGTATCCCCTGCTTTTGAATATGCAACTGTATCTTTTGCATTTTCTGAGGGGTTTGAATATTCGTTTTCCGTTTCACAGGAAATGGCGGTGAAAACAATTGTCAGGCATATAATAATTTTTTTCATGGTTAAGATTTAAAAATTTACTGATTTTTTGATCAGTTCATTTCTCCCGGGGTAGTCTGAACAGCTTTAGCTTCCGGCTAAATTGTTTGTTTGAATTCAGGGCAAATCTAAAACCGCCAAATAACCTCCACAACTGTCGTATGCTGCGGTTTATAAAAGATTTCTTTTGAAAAAAGGTTTGATTTATAAACCGTACTATCATTTTCTGTTCTACCTGCCAGGATTTCAAGGCTTTTAAGCGTTGACATTGGAGCTATAAGAAACCTGCTTTAAATTGTAGTGTTTTTCGTAACATTTTAATACTTTTACTAAACCAAATTGTCGATTGCAGCACATGAAATATGCAAAATCTATATCTGACATCGCTGTCTCCAAACTATTCTTTGGCACCATATTCATTTTTTTCTTTTGTCATATGCTGCAAGCCCAGAATCAGTTTAAGGTTCCTGACAGCCTAAAAAGAAAAAGCTATGCTTACCTGTCTGAAAAACTGGATGACGACAACAGCGGACGCTTGGCAGATTCTTTATATGTCTGGTCTTACCTTTATAAAGCAAAATCAGAAAAGAACCTGGCTGAGACCGCCATGGGTTTTAAGCACCTTATGTACCATTCCCCGAAGAATTTCCGGCTTATTTATGCCGACAGCATGGTAGAAACTGCTTCTAAAACAAAAGACGCTTTAATCATTGGGTCTGCTTATTTGTCCAGAGGGATCATTTTTTATGGTCAAAACCGGTATAACGATGCGCTCAATGATTATATCACGGCAAACGAATACCTTTCAAAAACAAAAGACAAGTACCAGATTTTTAAGGCCAAGTACAATCTTGGACTGATGAAGTATTTCCTGAAGTATACCGATGAAGCCTACTCGCTTTTTAAGGAATGTACCCAGTACTATGAAACAAATGGCGGAAAGCCTTACCTGCATTCACTGCATATGGTAGCACTATGTTACCAGTCTATGGAAAAATTCGAACGAAGTACTGCCACGAATACGCTTGGAATAGCCGAAGCACTACAAACAGGCGACCATGATATCATTTGCTATTTTGAGCATTGCCAGGGCGTGAACGATTATCTTACTGGTAACTATGACACTTCCATCAGGCTTTTAGAAAAATCGATGCCGGGCATCCTAAAAAATGAAGACGGAGCCAATGCAGCTGTTGGCTATTTTTATTTAGGCAAAGATTACCTCTCTAAAAATGACATGGGAAAAGCGTTGCCCTACCTCAAAAAAATTGACAGCATATCGCGACATGGTACGTATATCAGGAATGACCTTTGGGAAAGCTATGACATCCTGGTTGCTTACTATGAAAGCATTCATGATGAAGCCAGTAAATCTTATTATTCACAGGCACTGACAAAAGCCACACGTGCCAACCATAGTGATTATGAATCCGTTTCCGGGAAAATGGCGTATGATTATACTAAAAAAATCCAGCAGTCGGAATCAGAAAAGGCTGCGATTGCCAAAAGCGGTAATAATAAGATTATCGCAGAAGCAGGCATTATCATTTTACTTGCGATTGGTTTGGTCAGTGTCAGTTATAAATTCAAAAAACAGAAACAGATCGACCAGAAAAGATTCAGGGATATTTTCCACGAAGCAGAAGAAACAAAAAGTGGTTCAGTGAAAATGAAAGTCGAGATACAGCCGTCTGATGGCTTAAGCGATGAGGTGCGGGAAAAGATACTCGACGCACTTGATGGTTTTGAAAACGGCAAGGGATTCCGCGATAAACAAACCGGGCTGCCTGAACTTTCCAGATTATGCCACTCCAATACCAAATATGTTTCCAAAGCCATTAATGTTTACAAAAATAAAAGCGTCCCTGATTATCTTGACAGCCTCCGTATAGAATATGTCCACAAAAAGCTGAGAGAAGACAGGCAGTATGCGAATACTAAAATTGCTGCCATCTCCGAAGATGCGGGGTTTAAAACACCACAAAAATTCAATCAAGCTTTCAAGAAATATACAAAGGGACTATCGCCTGGCTTTTTTATGGCTGAAATCAGAAAAAGCAGGGAACAGGCATAGCCAAAAAGTTGTTACCCGTTTTTCCGGGTTTTGATTTCCAGCATCAATTTCGAGAACATGGCTTTTACGCTATCATCGTTGACTTCACGCTGAACCTTATCATCAAAACCGATGTTGCAGACGTATTCCCAGATTTCAATAATTTCAGATGCCTTTGCTTTATATGGTTCGTAAAGCGTATTGTCTGAAATTAGCATTAAGCTATTATTGTCATTTTTATTTAACCTCTTGTAAACCATCCCCTGATTTTTTGTAATCAGGATATATGTTTTGCCATTTTTTATGTCTTCAAGCTTTTCAGTAAACTGCCCCACAATATAAGAGCCATCCTGGTGCGGCGGCATAGAATCTCCTTCTACCGGAAAAGCCCTGTACTTTCCACTGCCTAAAAACGGAAGCGAAATTCGTTGCAGGTTTTCAATGAATTCTGGATCGGCATATCCCGTAAGGTATCCTGCGCGGGCTTTATGTGGTACAATTTCAATAAGATTCTCCCCATGTGCATCTATCATAATCGGCAGCAGGATGCGGTTGTCTTCAAGTGTGAGCAGTTCTTCGATATCGTATTTGCGGATATCGACCGACAGCAGCAGGTCAATACTGATATTAAAATACTGTGCCATTTTTTTCAATATTTCATACGGAGGTTCTGCATTCCCTGATTCATACGGTTCATAGCGGCTTCGCTTGATATCGAGGGCTTCAGCGATCTTTGACTGGCTTTCTTTCCGGCTGCTTCGCAGGTATTTGATGTTATCTGAAAATAATGTCATTGTTAATGTTGTAAATAACAGCAACAAATGTATGTAATTTTGCTGTAAATCACAGCGTTTATAAATTAAATACCCGAAAAAGTGCAGGCTGCAACAGAAAAAATAGCGTTGGCAAAGGAACTACAGGCAAAAATAAATGCCATGCAGGGATTGGGCAAACCATCAGGTGAACCTGCAATTGCGGGTCTTGCTCCTTTTGACAATGCCTTTCCCGGCCATGTTTTCCCAACGGGCGCTATCCACGAATTTGTCAGTTATGAACCATCACATGCTGCGGCTACAAGCGGGTTCATTACCGCTGTAGCAGGCAAAATCTTAAAAGAAGGCGGCCTTTGCCTATGGATCGGAAATGAAAAAAAAATCTTTCCTCCAGGCTTAAAGCATTTCGGGCTTGAACCGGACCGTGTCATTTTTATCCAAACTCTAAAACAGAAGGAAAAACTATGGATTATTGAGGAAGCCTTAAAATGTGAAGCCCTCACGATTGTCGTTGGTGAAATGAAAGAACTTGGTTTTACCGAATCGAGGCGGCTGCAACTGGCAGTAGAACACAGCGGAGTCACCGGTTTCATACACCGTTTTTGCCCTTATTCTGAAAATGCCGTTGCCTGCGCCACGCGATGGAAAATAACGCCTTTGGCAAGTATTCCCAATGATGATCTGCCCGGCGTAGGGAACAGCTGTTGGGATGTACAATTGCTGAAAGTGAAAAATGGCAGGCCTGCTTCGTGGCAAATCAGCTGGATGGACAAACAATTTGTTCAGTCGGGTCAAAAGAATTTTTTCAGTCCTTCTTTCCACGAACGCCACACCGGATCATGACAAGGTATGCTTCCATATGGTTCCCTTACCTGCTTACGGAATATGCAATACGGAAAAAGCCTGAGCTCCGGGATGTTCCTTTCGTATTGGTTTCGCCACAACGTGGGCGTATGGTCATCGATTCGGCAACTGCAACAGCCATGCAAAAAGGCATCCGGCCCGGAATGGTACTGGCTGACTGCAAAGCCATTTTCCCGGATTTGCTTATGGTCAAATCAGAACCCGGCAGGCCGGAAAAACTATTGTATGCGCTGGCAGAATGGAGCATCGGCTATACGCCTTTTGCCGCTGTGGATCTGCCGGACGGACTGATTTTAGATACAAGCGGCTGTACGCACTTGTGGGGTGGCGAAACGGCCTATCTCGAAAACATCAAAACAAAAATGGCCGCTTATGGGTATACTGTTCACACCGCCATTGCCGACACCATTGGAACGGCATGGTCTGCGGCAAGATTCGGGCAACCTGCTACTATCATAAAAACAGGCAAACAACGGGATTTTTTACTTCAACTGCCGCCAGAAGCATTGCGGCTGGAACCAGAAATTCAGGCAAGGCTTAAAAAACTCGGATTGCAACGCATCGATAGTTTCATTGACATGCCGCGGGCTGCTTTGCGACGACGCTTTGGTGAAACATTACCATTGAGAATTGGGCAGGCACTGGGGCATGAGGTTGAAATGGCAATACCGATAAAGCCTGTCGAACCCTACCAGGAAAGACTTTGCAGTATGGAACCGATATCGACTGCCACAGGGATTGCCATTGCGCTTCAAAAATTGCTTGAAATACTTTGCCAAAGACTTGATTCCGAAGGTATGGGCTTGCGTTATTGTGTTTTTAAAGCTTACCGCGTGGATGGCGATGTCCAGCAAATTGAAATCGGTACCGGCCATCCTTCACGGAATGCGCGGCATCTTTTCAGGCTTTTTGAGCATAAAATTGCAACGCTTGAACCGGCACTCGGCTTTGAATTGTTTTTGTTAGAAGCGACAAAAACCGAAACAGTTACGGAAGCACAGGCAGCCATCTGGAATATGCAGAGCCAGAACGACACAAAAATTGCAGAACTGCTGGACAGGATTTCGGCAAAAACAGGCAATCATGCGATCAGGCGTTTTTTGCCGGATGAACATTACTGGCCGGAGCGTTCCGTAAAACAGGCCAAGCCTTTATGGGAAAAACCAACTACAACATGGCGGACTGACCTGCCGCGCCCGATCCATTTGCTGGATCAACCGGAAGTTATTGAAGTGACCGCAGTATTGCCGGATTACCCGCCGATGCTGTTCCGTTACAAAGGAAAATTATATACGCTAAAAAAAGCCGACGGCCCGGAACGCATCGAACCCGAATGGTGGCTTTCAGACGGGCTTTTCCGGGACTATTATTGCGTGGAAGATGAAGATGGTGCACGCTATTGGGTATTCCGTTCGGGACCCTACCATGCCGGGCAGCCCGAATGGTTTATACATGGATTTTTCGCATGAGTTATACAGAATTACAGGTTACCAGCAATTTCAGCTTCCTGCGTGGCGGCTCCCATCCCGACGAACTCGTCGCCCAGGCTGCCTTGCTTGGCTATAAGCAGATTGCCATTGCCGACACCAATACACTCGCCGGGATTGTACGCGCCCATGTTGCTGCAAAAAAGGCAGGCATCAAACTTATTATTGGCTGCCGCCTCGAATTGCTTGACAGTTCTCCTCTTCTTGTTTATCCCACTACGCAGGCAGCCTATGCCCGGTTGTCGGGATTATTGTCAACAGGCAATATCCGTGCTGAAAAAGGGCAATGCCATCTTTACAAGAATGATGTTTTCAAATATGCCGAAGGGTTGATATTTATTGCCATCGCCCCACTTTCACTCAATGAAACATTCGATTTTGACGATGACTTTAAATTAACACTTCGGGAATACAAGGATGTTTTGGGGGAGTCGCTTTATCTTGGCGTAAGCCGTTCGTACCAGGCCAATGACAATAAACGCATGCACCGGCTTGCGCAACTTTCCATGTCTCTCGGCATTAAAATGGCCGCAACGAATGATGTACACTACCATGCGCCGGAACGGAGGCAATTGCAGGATGTATTGACCTGCATCCGTGAGAAATGCACCATCCATACGGCAGGTTTCCGCCTCTACCAGAATGCGGAACGTTACCTGAAACCAGCCGATGAAATGCAAAGGCTGTTCCGGCAATATCCCGAAGCACTGGCCACGAGCCAGGAAATAGCGGATGCCTGCCAATTCTCACTCGATAGCCTCAAATATGTGTATCCTGAAGAAATCACTACTGAAGGGCGCACACCCCAACAGGAACTGGAACTGCTGGCGTGGCAGGGCGCGAATGAAATCTTCGACAATAACATTCCTATAAAAATCGCCGAAAGCATTCGCTACGAACTGGAATTTATGGAGCGGAAAAAATATGCGGCTTATTTCCTGACCGTACATGATTTCGTCCGTTTTGCGCGGAGCAGGAATATCCTTTGCCAGGGGCGCGGATCGGCGGCAAATTCCGTTGTTTGTTTCTGCCTTGGGATCACATCAGTCAACCCGGCAAAAATCAAACTGCTTTTTGCGCGTTTTATGTCTGATGCGCGGGACGAACCGCCGGATATCGATGTCGATTTTGAACATGAACGACGCGAAGAAGTCATCCAGTATATTTATGAAAAATACGGGCGCGACCGGGCTGCCATTGTTGCAACCGTCACACAGGTACACCAGAAAGGAGCCATTCGTGACGTGGCAAAAGCTATGGGATTGTCGGCGGATGCCGTTGACCGGCTTTCGGCTTCCGTTTGGGAATTCCGCGACAAGCTCGATGACGATACCGTGACATCGGAAGGCTTTGACCTGAACGACCCACACCTGGCAAAAGTGCTTGACCTTACCAATCAATACGTTGGATTCCCGCGGCAGCTTGGGCAGCATACGGGCGGATTTGTGATTACGCAAGATAAGCTTTCAGACCTTTGCCCGATCCTTAATGCGCGGATGGAAGAACGTACCAATATTGAATGGAACAAAGATGATATTGAGGCACTCGGATTCTTAAAGGTAGATGTGCTGGCTCTTGGCATGCTGACCTGCATCCGCAAAGCATTTGATTTGTGCAAGACCCATTACGGTAAAAACTATACTTTGGCCAATATCCCGCAGGATGATGAAAAAGTGTATGATATGATCTGTGCTGCCGATACTTTGGGCGTATTCCAGATTGAGAGCCGTGCCCAGATGTCGATGCTGCCACGCCTGAAGCCACGCTGCTTTTATGACCTGGTCATTGAAGTGGCCATTGTTCGGCCCGGACCGATACAGGGCGATATGGTGCATCCGTATTTAAGGCGGCGTGACGGAATTGACCCGGTAGCATATCCTTCAAAAGAACTCGAAGATATATTAGGGCGTACCCTTGGCGTCCCGCTGTTCCAGGAGCAGGCTATGGAAATCGCTATTGTGGCCGCGGGTTTTACGCCAGCCGAAGCCGACGGATTGCGTCGCAGCATGGCTACGTTTAAGGCGAAAGGAAAAGTCAGTGACTGGGAAATAAAACTCGTGGACGGCATGATCAAAAAAGGCTATGAGGAAGGATTTGCGCGACGTGTATTCCGGCAGCTTGAAGGATTCGGGTCATATGGATTCCCCGAAAGCCATGCGGCGAGTTTTGCCTTATTGGTTTATGTGTCTTCGTATATCAAATGCCATTATCCGGATGTGTTCGCTGCCGCGCTGCTCAACAGCATGCCTATGGGTTTTTACCAGCCTGCACAAATCGTCATTGATGCACGGAGGCATGGTGTTAAAGTAAAGCCTGTGGATATTAATCATTCCTTTTGGGACAATATGCTTGAGGAAAAATCAGGCGGTTATTATTCCATCAGGCTTGGGTTCAGGCATATTAAAGGACTGGCATCGGAAGATGTGCAATTGCTGCTGGCTGCACGGCAAAAGGCATTTCCTTATGTGCATTCTTTATTGGATGCAGGAGTTTCCATGGCTGCGATGGAAAAACTGGCTGATGCCGATGCTTTCCGGTCAGTAGGGCTTGACAGGCGGCAGGCTTTGTGGGAAGTGTCTGCATTGTCTGACAGCCCAACCGGGATGTTTGAAGGACAGCCTTCAGCAAGTACTGATGAGCCGCAGCTTACTTTGCCCTTTTTGACAGAAGCCGCACATGTGGTTGAAGATTATGCCACTACAGGACTGTCTCTAAAAGCACATCCGGTAAGCTTTGTACGGCAGCAATTGGGCAGCCTGGGTGTTACGCCAACAGGAAACCTTGGCAAAATGAAAAATGGGGATGCGGTTAAAGTGTCAGGTCTGATTACCGTGAGGCAAAGGCCGGGTACTGCAAAAGGCGTGCTTTTCGTTACCATTGAGGATGAAAGCGGCTTTGCCAATATTGTAGTTTGGGAAAAAGTATTTGAAAAACACCGGAAGGAAATTATCCAGGCGCGTTTGCTCATGGTGGAAGGAAAATTGCAAATTGCTAATGGCGTCACCCATGTTCTTGCTGACAAATGCTTTAACTTATCTTCGTTATTGCGTGGCATGACACTCAATCGGAATCCTGAGGCAGCACTCTCCACGCTGTCGCGCGGAGATGAAAAAAGCAGCGGCACTGAAGAAGTTTTCTACAAAGGGCGGAATTTCAGATAGGCGTTTTAAATTACAGAATTTGTAGAGATGTGAAACCACATTGGATTGTACAAAATTGCATTTGATCATTCGCAGAACGAAACGATGCCTTATAAAATCCCTTGCTCCAAAATCTGAAATTCCCGAACAAACTTTTTTTATTACTTTTATCCCGAATAAAATGAACGTGAAAAAGTTAGCCCTATCCCTATTCTTCTTTTTTATTGCCCATATTGCTGCAGCGCAGCGGATGGAAATGGCAGCACTGAAAAACAGGTTGCCCCATATTAAAGAAAAGCAACAATACATTGATGCACTCAACCGGCTCGCCATGCTTTCCCACCTGCGGTATAAGGATTCGTGCCTTGTGTATGCGTCAAAAGCCATGTCACTTTCTGAGCAGGCAGGTTATAAGAAAGGCATTGCAGATGCGCTTAATTGTGAGGCGATTTATTATATGAGCGTCAACAATTACCTGTCGGCCCGGTACTTTAATGATGCTCTGCAACTTTACCGGCAGCTGGAAGACCGCGAAAATGAAGCGCAGTTGCTGATGAACCTCAGCGTCCTGCTGTATACCAACAACAATCCGGCTGAGGCTGTCAAATACATCTACCGTGCAGAAAAGCTCAGCCGCAGCCTGCAAAATGATTCGATACGCTCGATAATTCTGAGCGACATCCTCACCCTCGACCATAAACTGCCACTCGCAAAATATAAGGCCTATTATGACGAAGGGCTGGGCATTGCAAAAAAACACAAGGACTACCGGATGATCATTTCTTATGAAAACAACCGGGGCACCCTTTTGTATAATGATGGCAGAAAGGCTGAAGGCATTGCCATCCTTGAACGCTCTGAAAAACTTGCCGACAGTGTTGGATGTGAATATGTACAGACCACCGCATTCATGACGCTGGGCGAAATGATGCTTGACCTGAAGCGCAACCATGAAGGTATTGCCTATTATGAGAAAGGGCTGCAACACTCAGAGTTGTATGGTTATCCGGAAAGCTATACGATTTTTGCCGACCGCCTGTACCAGTTTTACAAGGCACAGGGCGACAGCCGGTCGGCATTAAAATACCTTTCGCTGTTGCAACTCCAGCAAAACAAAATCCAGGAATCCATGTCAAAGTCGGGTTTCAATTATGTCAACTATGTAGAAAAAGACAATGAAATAGACTCGCTTGAAAAACACCGGGATTTCCAGACCCAGCTCCTCATCGTACTTGGCACACTACTCATTGCGCTTTTGGGAATCGCTTTCCTGTATTACAGGCTCAACCAGTCTAAGAAGAAAAGTGCTTCGATACAACAGCAATTGCAGGAGGCCCTTTCTAAGCACAATACCGAACTTGAAGCGCAGGTGCAATTCAACAACATGCTCATTACGGTACTTGCCCATGACGTCCGGCAGCCTTTTTCAAACGTCATCATGGCCACAGAATTGTTTACTTCGCCAAATGACATCCCTGAAGACCAGAAATCCTATATCCTTAAGGAACTTGAATTAACAGCCCGGCAAAGCATGTTCTTTATGGATGGTGTGCTGTCATGGATCAAGTCTAAAGAGTCCGGGTATGCATTTGGCACAGAACCCATCCATCTTGCCGAAATGGTACAGGAAGCCAATTCCTTTTTTGTACCCGTACAACGGAGAAAGGATATTGTGTTTCATTCGGCAGTGCCGCCGTCAAGTGTGCTTAATACCAGTAAGATGGTCTTACTTTTTGTGTTGCGCAACATCCTTAATAACGCTACTTCTTATTCCCCGGCAGGAGCATCTATTGATGTACACGTCACCCATTCGAACGACTATTCGACCGTTTCGGTTACCGATACCGGACGGGGCATGTCGGCAAAAGCGGCTGCAAACCTTTTCCGTATATCGCACAAGCAAGAGAGTAAAGGCAAAAAGGGAGCAGGCGTTGCGCTTGCTTTGTCCTATGAGATGATGGCAAGGATCGGCGGCAGCATCGCGGTCGAGAGTACTGAAGGAAAAGGCACTGTTTTTTATATCAAAATCCCAACCGACCCCAATCTGGGTTCCACTGCCCACAATTAAACTTATTGAAACATAAATGCCCCATCCCATGGACAACCTACAAGAACCCATCACGCTTTACTATGTAGACGACGACAAAGACGACCTCGATATATTTGAAATAGCCTTACAGCCCCTTACGGGCCGGGTCGTGCTTTTTGAGATCGGTGCTGACTTGCTGGCGTCCCTAGAAATGCCCCATTTGCCGGCAATCGTTTTTGTTGACCTTAATATGTCGTCGTTTACCGGCTTTCAAATCATTCAATACATCAGGAGTAAAGAAAGGCTGGCCAAGCTGCCGATTGTGGTGCTGTCCACGTCTATTGATTTCCGCACCAAACAAACCTGTTGGGAACTCGGAGCAGACTTTTGCATTGCCAAACCACGACAAATCCACGAACTCACCACGGCACTCCAATATGCCATTAACGTTGACTGGACTTTGCGTGAGCGGTCGTTTGCCAGCTTTCAATTTGTTTATGAAAAAAAATCCTGACTGCTAAATTTGACTATGCTTTAAATCTAATGCTGAACTGTACAAATCCCGGAAGCAGAAAAGCATGACTATAACAGTTTAGAAAAACGCGTGACAAACAACGTATTTTGTTAACTGATAAAATATTTATATTTTTAAGTTTCATTTTAATTCTTAGCCATGAAAACTTTTTTTCTAGTCTTCTTATTTTCCTTAAGTCATGTTTTCGCCCAATCAGATCAATTAAAATTTGCTGCAACAATCAAAAACCGGAACAGCGATTCGCTATTAATTTCGTCCAGTACTTTTCAAAGGGTAGTTAAAGCAGCAAAAAATGGCGTTTTTAATGATTCCTTTACTGTAAAAGAAGGGGCATATTTTTTAGATGACGGAACCGAGTCTACCCATCTCTATCTCAAAAACGGTTATGATCTGACAATGACTATTGACGCGTCAAAATTTGACGAAACCATTCATTTTGAAGGCAACGGATCAAAAGAAAATAATTTTCTTGCCAGCAACGCCCTTGTGGAAGAGGATTTTGTAAACAGCCTTGGTGAAAAAATGACCGATCCGGTTTTTCTTCGCAAAAGTTTTGAAGAGCATCTGGAAAGCGTCAACTCGTTACTATCAAACGGCAAATATGATCCTGCTTTCATAAAGAATGTAATGGATTCAAAAAGGATATGGATGGATAAAAGTATCAAATCACTTGAAGTTTCGTTAAACCGGAAGACCATTAACGGCCTGCCATCCCCATCTTTCAAGTTTGAAAACTTTGCTGGCGGCTTTTCGAGGTTAGAGGACTTCAGGGGCAAATATGTTTATATTGACCTATGGGCAACATGGTGCGGTCCCTGTAAGCAGGAAATCCCATTTCTTGAAAAATTGCAGAAAAAGTACCGGACTAAAAATATTGCGTTTATCGGCATTTCAATCGACAAACCCGAAGATGCAGGAAAATGGAAAGCAATGGTCGCAAAAAACAATATGGGAGGCGTACAATTAATTGCAGGCAAAGACAGGCAATGCGAGTTTATGAAAATTTTCGAAGTAAATGCCATTCCAAGATTTATACTCATTGACCCAAACGGTGTCGTTGTGAATGATCAGTCATTTTTTCCATCCATGCCTGAATTGCAGGAACTCTTAGACAAACTGGTGAAATAGCCAAAACACTGTTTTTTGCAAACAACCTGACCTAATGAATTATTGCCGCAGCTGGTAATAAGAGGCTGAGTCGTATCTAACGCACATTCATAACCTCATGTACTTTGAATCACCTTGACAGACTATCTTTGTCACGGAATGCAATACCGCGCGATCGGGCTTTCAAATCATTGAATAGATCAGGGGTAAAAAAAGCTGGCCAAGCTGCCGATTGTCGTGCTTTCGACATCTGTCGATTACCGCAATAAGCAAACCTGTTGGGAATTCGGCGCAGCGTTTTGCATCGTGAAACCAAGGCAAATAGACGACCTCACTATGGCACTTCAATATGCCATCAATGTAGACTGGACTTCGCGTAAGCATTGTATTGAAAACTTCCAATTTGAGTTTGAAAAAAATCCTGATTCTGGCGAACGTTAACAATGCCCGCGTGAAACGCCGTAGCTTCAAAAGTTTAAAGGCGGTAGCGCTCTCAATATCTATTTAATCTAAAACTCACGCATCAGTATGCATCATAAATTTGCATTCAAGACGAGTTGGTATTTTTATGTGCAGAAAAACTCCTTTTCCGAAGGCTGGAAAACTTCCCAATTGATTGTAAGTGCACGGCTGATTGATTGGGAAAGCTTTTTAAAGTTTGGCGATTTGCAGATGTAAAAATTAGCGCCCAGCATCATGCACTTTTTCACATTGTCAGGATTGTCGGAAGTACTCAGCATGACTACGGGAAGATCACGCCAATGTTCGGCAGCCCTGATCTCTTCAAGAATGTCAAACCCCGAGCGCAATGGCATGTTGATGTCGAGAAAAATGATCCCTGCCGCAGGGGGCGGGTTTTTTAGCTGGCTGATCAGCGCATCACCGTACGAAAATGTCATTACTTTCCGCCCAAGACCTGAGACGATATCTGTAAAAACCTCAAGATCGTCGCCGTCGTCGTCTGCATAAAATACCATAGTCAAATTTTTTATAAAGGTAAAAATTTAAATGATTTGATGTTTTTAGATAGTGCGTGAATGCAAGTGTCTGTACTCTTAATCTTACCTGGACACGCAAAAAGCTGCAAACAAGCTTTTTACTGAAAGAAAATGTGTTATAACCAAATGATTTTTAGTATATTGACTAAAGAAACCAATTAAATTGCTGTTGGAAAATACTTGCAATTTAACCTTAAATCGGTAGATAATCTATTTTATTTAACACATTATCGAATAATAAATTTTTCAGTTTCTTAATTTTTTACTTTCATCAAGTATTTATCGGGAATACCACTTTAGCCGATAATTTCTTTTTTTAAGGAGTAATTCTTTATAAAGAAATTATCGGCTATTGTGATTTAAGAACTTATACTTTACTTGTGATGAAAACATGATTTTACATTACCCTCATTCTGTTACACTTGAATCTTAATGTTAATGCACAAATTTTCGATGCAATTAAAAATGCAGTTGGAAGCGTTGCAAGCCTAACAGTCAAAACAATTACTGCTCCTAAGTTCCCTAAATAGCATATAACAGTATAAATGTTAATCCGGAAATGGTATAGAGTCAACGGCGGCGATCCAACGCCAGGTGAACCATGAAAATGCGTACCGTGTGAATTTCAGAGTGAAAAATTTTCGGAAGGTGCAATTTCAAGCCTAAATTCTATCAATACTTATCGTTGTATTGCCGGCGAATGGAAGAAAATAAACTAATTATTAATCAGAATAAATCACCTTATGAATAATATCAATGCCATTTTAGATGATATCCGTCCGAACCGTAGCGCTTTATTTTCGTTTTTCAGCATGATGCCAAAAGGCGGAGACCTTCACCATCATTATTCAGGATCTATTTATGCAGAAACGTATATTGATTATGTATTCCAAAAAGATTTTTACATCAACACCAACACCTATGAGATTGCAAAAGATATTGGCAAAATTCCGACTCCCAATCTGGCCGAGTGGAAAAAAATTAGTGACCTCCCAAACACAGATCAAATTAAATTGAAGTTATTGCGAAACTGGTCTGTCAAAGATTTTGTAAAGGGTGCGCATTCTTCGGACGAACATTTCTTTTCCACTTTTCCAAGTTTCGGCAGCCCCAGCAAAGATAATTATGTTACAGGGTTGAAAGAACTTAAAAACCGTGCAATCAATCAAAAGCTAAACTATATCGAAACGATTTTTATTTCGATTGACCTCAAAAGTATTGTCGTGTCGAATGAATCTGACCTCGACACATCGTTGTTAAAAGCCCAAAAAAATAAGGACGAAACTGAACTTGACGAAATCCTCAATAAAATATTCAACAATTACGAACGGCTGCTAAACGACGTCGCCATTGCACACAACGAAATCATTCAACGCCATCATACAGACAGCAATATTGAAGATGAAAATTTTAAGATCAGGTATCAAAATTACACCGCACGTTTCAAACAGCCTACGGATGTATTTATAGAAATGATAACGTGTTTCCAATCGTGTGTTTTATCGGATCTTATTGTGGGTGTCAACATCGTCGCGGCCGAAAATGGCGAAACAGCAATGCGGGATTACTGGCTGCACATGAGGTTTTTTAAGTTCCTGGAACAGAAATATCCAACAGTCAATTATGCCATACATGCAGGAGAGCTTGTTAGCGGAATGGTTCAGCCGGAATATTTGGGCAAACACATCCGTCAAAGCCTTATTCTTGATAACCTGAAAAGGATCGGACATGCGGTCGACATCATTTATGACAATGATTTTATAAATACTATTAGCAAACTAAAACAAAAGAAAATTGCTATAGAAATCAACCTTACCAGTAATGAATTTATATTGGGCGTGGCAGATGACATGCATCCTGTAGAAATTTACTACCGGAATGGAATCCCAATCGTCATCTGCACCGATGACGAGGGCGTGTTGCGTACCAGCATTACTGAACAATATGTGCTTTTGGCGCACCGATACAAACTTACTTACGAGCAGATTAAAGAAGTCGTAAAAAACTCTATTGTACATTCAAATATTGAAGATGCTGCACTGAAAGATGAACTCCTAGCAATCCTCGAAAAACAATTTAACGATTTTGAAGATGAAATTCAGGAGTTTTACAGTCCTATTGTCTTCACAGATAAAAATATTCTTAAATTTCAAAACGTCGCTTTTCACTAACCAAAAATCCAATCCAATGAAAACAAAATTTTATTTATTCGTTACTATTACCCTGCTTGCGGTTACAAAATCTTTTGCATGGGGTGAAAAAGGGCATTCCCTTGTAGCTGAAGTTGCCTTTCATTATTTAGACGACAAAACAAAGGCAACCATCATGAGTTATTTAGACGGCATGAACATCGAAGACGCGGCGAACTGGATGGATGCCATTAAAACAGATCCTAAAAACAAATACATGAGCCCGTGGCATTATGTCAATTTTGAGAAAGGCAGTGCAGTTGTGGAAACTTCGGGGGATAATATTTTATTCGTACTGGATAAAACCATATCTGAGTTAAAAAACAGGCAAAAGCTTTCGAAAGATGAAATTAAGACAAGAATCCTGTATCTATTTCATCTCATTGGTGATTTGCACCAGCCGTTGCATGTCGGCTATGCAAGTGATAAAGGCGGCAACAATTACCAGCTGAATTATAAAGGCAAGGGAACCAACCTGCATTCATTTTGGGATTCCGGAATTATCAAGGAGCGGAATATAACTTTGCAGGATTGCCTAGATGCGAAACAATATAGCCCGGCCGAGCTGAAAGCACTGCAAAAAACAGACGTAGTGGCATGGGCTGTTGAGTCGAGGAGTTTTTTAGATGGCGTTTACAATACCGGGAATAAAGTTAATGATGGATATGTAGATACAAACAGCCCCATTATAGAGGTACAGATTTTAAAGGCCGGAATAAGGCTTGCCGGAACTTTGGAAAGTGTTTTCAAAGATTAAACAGTTGCACTTTCTTTGTAGCCCATCGAAAGTATTTGCGTGTTATCGGGCAGGGTTATCAACAGCCGTATGGTCTGATACCTCCAAATGAATTAAGATGCTCCTAAATATTTTCCCTGACGTACCTACCAGACATAAGAAAAGCTACAAGTAAAACACTTGTAGCTTTTCTGCAATTTCAAGAATTTGATTAATTCTTCACAATCCGCTCCCATTGCTTTCGATCAGGATGAAATAATTCCCGGCTTTTAAGCTCGACAAGTCGACTTCCATATTTTTTGTTTTTTCTTTGGCTAGAAATCCGTTATACACGTCCCTGACTTTTTCACCAGCTGCATCATACAATTCAATTAAGGTTTGCCCGTCTGCCTGATTGTTTGAAAATCCAATATTCAGGACAGAAGCTGTAGGGTTTGGAGACACAACAAAACTGAAGTTTTTGACCGCTACCGACGCGTCAGTACGGTCGATGGCTTTCGCCAGGTTCTATTTAGAATCCGGTGCTGCATCGCCGTCAAGCTGTAGTGCCACATCTTCCATAAACAAAGCAGCAGGGACTGGAACCACAAGGCTAATATTCTGAAAACTTACATAGTATTCCGTGGCCGTTTGGGCAACAATAAATTGCCTTGTCATAGCAGCAGTCGCAAGCCTTCCGCCAAAAACCACACCCTGATCGGTCACCCTGATTTCGAACTGGCTGATGGCTTCGCCGGCATCCATCGTTTCATCTTCAACAAAATTAACGAGGTCGTCAGAGGCTTCCAAAATGATATGCGCAAATTTGAATACAATCAATAGCCTGGCAAGTTTAAACGACACATTTTCAAATATTTTCACATCGATTTTCAATTTTTGCAGTTCGTTTTCTACTGTTTTTTGGTGAAATGTATAAACCAACGGTATGATGCCATAGACTTGTTTCTAATAGCAGTAAATCACCTTTTTTTAGAAATTTTAAACTATATAATTTCCAACAATGCATTTCCAAAAATATACTTGAGACAATTTTATGTTTTTCAGGTCTGAATATGAAAAGGGATAGTTTGCAGACGGACAAATGCCGCTTTGCCAATTACCGACATAAACCGCATGGATGTTTTTTCGCCTATTGTATATGCATCCGGGTGTAAAGGGCAGTTGTTTCAAAGTTATAAAGGCAACGGTTACACAGACTAAGATTGTAAAATAGTTTACCACATGCAGCTTAACTGATTTTTTTTGCATTTCATCGAATAATGAGATTTTGGATTCCATTATTTTTTACTTTCATAAAATATTTATCGGGAATACCACTTAGCCGATAATTTTCAATATTAATTCCTGTAACGGATGTAAATATTGAAAATTATCGGCTTTGTTACTAATCAGTAATTTAAACTCCTTTTTATGAGAATTTTATCTGCCATTGGTCTTTTTTTAATGTGTTCGTGTACTGTGATCAAATTCGCGAAAAACCAAAATATCATTCCAAAGGCAGCCTGCGCTTCTATTGGAAATTATCCACAACCTTATTTTGAAGTAGAATTACAAGGTAAAAAAAAGCTATTCCTATTTGACACTGGGGCAACCGGCACCGTGCTAACCGACTCGACAGCTATTGAAAATTTTACAAATAAGAAGTTTGCGACATTTGGCACGCATGTTTCTGCAAACGGCGTAAAGAAAAAAAACAGGTTCTTAACAGCAGGATTTAAGTCGCCATTATTTGAAAGTGCGCAAAAATTACTTCTTTACTCACCTATGCCAACTTCTATGTGTTCAAAGAGTTCAGAAATGGCAGGGATACTCGGAATAGATGCATTTTTCCAAGATGACATGCCGCTATTCCTAAATTTCTCGAAAAATGAAATTTGCAATATTGAAACAACGCTCCTTCAAAATCAGGTTTCTCAAGGTTTTAAAGCCATTAAATCTGAATGTAAAAACAATCAGATTTTTGTATTTATTGACATTGAAGGCAAAATGCTGAAATTTAAACTGGATACCGGTTTTAGCGGCTCAGTCATAATCCCCTTCTCAGACAAACTGCAGTTTACAAACCCTAACTACATGGTACTGCAAGGGTCAACATATAATACACTTTCGTCGATGACTGCAGGAACGGAAACGTTTTATGAAAAAATGCCTGTAGATTTTGCCGGTGAAAAATTTGAAGCAAAAATAAATGTTTCGTCGACAATTAAATCTCAAAACCTGGGAATACAATTTATGAAAGGTTATGACTGGATTATAGATTTTAAAAATAACAAAGTGTACATCAGGCGGAATGCGAACATTATTGACCGCACTTTCAGCAGACGGATTTCTTACTATGCAAAAGCAGTTTCGTCAGAGTTGGTCATTGTAACTAAAGAAAAATCGCAAGACAAATATAATCTTGGAGACAAAATCATATCTGTTAACGGTCAAAAAGTCAATCATGAAAATGTGTGTGAAATTCAGGAATATCTGAACAAAACGGAAGACTGGAATGCCCTGCAACTGGAGGTACATGCAAAATAATTCTCTGGAAAGCTTTGCAAATTTAAATTTGCAGTTGCACCGACCCTTATTTGACCTGGCTAACAATAATCGTGTATGATGTAAATGAGACTTAGGATTTCCTAACTTTGAAGAAATGTAAAATCATGAAAAAAATCCTGCTTTCTTTGATATTCTTTTTTGCAGCCTTCGAAACATACGCCTGGGGCTAAAAAGGCCATGCACTTGTAGCGGAAGTCGCGTTTCAATATTTAGACAACCAGACAAAGTCAACTGTAATGAGTTATCTAGATGGCAAGACCATAAAAGAAGCCGCAAACTGGATGGATGCCATTAAAAGCGACCCAAAAAACAAATCCATGAGCCCATGGCATTATGTAAATTTTGAGAAGGGTAGCGCGATTGCGATCATGCCCAGCGACAATATTCTGTTCGTGCTGGACAAGACCATAAAAGAACTGAAAAACAAGCAGAACATTACGAAAGATGAAATTAAAATAAGGTTGCTGTACCTGTTCCACCTTATTGGAGATTTACATCAGCCTTTGCATGTGGGTTATAGCAGCGATAAAGACGGTAATACTTACCAGCTGAATTATAAAGGCAACGGAACCAACCTGCATTCATTCTGGGATTCTGGAATTATTAAAGACCGGAATATTACGTTACAGGATTGCCTGAATGTAAAACAATATAGCCCGGCGGAGTTTAAAGCACTGCAAAAAACAGATGTGGTCGCATGGGCGGTTGATTCGAGAAGTTTTTTAGATGGCGTATACAATACCGGGAGTAAGATTAACGACAGTTATGGTGACAAAAACAGCCCGATTATTTAAAGGCAGATATTAAAGGCAGGAATAAGGTTGGCTGGGACTTTAGCAAATATTTTTAAAATTGATAATTATGGGTATTTAGGATTACATTGGCAAATATTTGTCCCACAAATTGAGGTTCTCAAGATACTTTACGACAATTCAACGATCCGCAACGTTATTAGTATTTCAAAAGATAATAATTAAAAATTAGTGCAACTATAGACAATAAAATATGAGTAAAATTACAGTTAATAGAATAAAAACATATTTGCTTAAAAACTTTGATGGCAAGATTAATCTCGAAGACGTCAACAAAAAAACCGCAGATGATCAGCAGAGATATTTTTATACTAGGGCATTATCCGCGTATAGCCTAACTATTGCAGCGGGAGCAAATTTAGACGATGCGGCTGACTCAATTACTGATGGATTCAACGATAACGGGATTGACGCCATATATTTCGACAGACAATCCAAAAGTCTTTGGCTTGTACAATCGAAATTTATTGAAAGTGGTGTTGGCGCAATGGATAATGGGGATATCGAAAAGTTTGCAAAAGGTGTAAAAAAACTTATTGACGGCGACTTTGAAAGATTTAATGATAAAATAAAGAACAAGTCGGATGACGTTTTGGAAGCGTTGGACGACGCCTCTGTTAAAATTCATATCGTTCTTGCATACACTGGAAAAGCATTGTCTGTCCACAACAAATTATCGATAAATGATTTGTTAGAGGATCAAAACGACACAGAAGAAATTCTGTTTTTTACAGATTTCAATATAGACATCGCCTATAAAGCACTTGAAACAGGAGTTGGCAGTACTCCAATAAGTGAGGATATTTTTATATCTAACTGGGGACATATCGAGGAGCCTTTCAAATCGTATTACGGACTTATTAGTGGAACTGACCTTGGAATTCTTTGGGAAAAATATGGGCGAAGATTATTTACTGAAAACATCAGAAGTTTCCTCGGAAATTCAAACATCAATGACGGAATATTAAACGTTATTAAGGAAGAGCCTGACTTTTTTATCTATTTTAATAATGGAATTACTATTTTATGCAATACTATAAAGAAGAAACCTATGGGTGGAAGCGACAAAACAATAGGTGCTTTTACCTGCCATGGTATTGCTGTTGTTAACGGTGCACAAACACTAGGATCAATTGGTTCACTAGCTGCTTCGAATCCTGAGCAACTTTCTAAAATTAAGGTTTTTGTTAAATTTATTTCTTTGGAGGAAAGTCCAGAGGGGTTTGGACAACGTGTAACTGTTTCCACAAACACTCAAAATAAAGTTGAAAAAAAAGATTTTGTTTCGTTAGACGGGGAGCAAGCGAGAATAAAATTAGAACTTAAGTTGGAAAATATAGATTACCACTATAAAAGAACAGATGAAAAAGTCTCCTCTGATGTCTCAAACTTTCTACTTGAAGAGGTAGGCTTCGCATTGGCATCATTTTGGCCAAACGTGGATTACTCTACTATGGTAAAAAAAGAATCTGGAAAAATTTGGGATGACGTCACCAAACCTCCTTATACGGATTTATTTAATGGAAATATTTCTGCACAGCAAATTATAAAAATTACGAGAATTTATAGATATGTCTCAAATAAAATGAATGATATGGCTTTTAAAGCCTACAGCAGGGAGAGAAGCATTTACAGGTACGGAAATTCTTTGGTTGCACATATAATATTTCAAGAAATGAGTAGCGAAATATTCTCCGATTCTTACCAGAATTTTGAGATGTTTTTCGAAACTGAACTACCAAAAATAGCAGAAAAATATATCAAAAAACTCTACTTAACTGTGGAAAGGAACTATTCTGACTCCATGATAGTATATGTGTTACGAAATTATACGAAATGCAGGGATTTAAAAAGATTATTATCTAACTAATATTTTTAACCAAAAAAATTTAATCTTGTTAATGATTAATTAGACACTAGACTACTATTTATTACGCAATTATGTATTTATACAATATCCAGTGTTGTACACCATTCCGAAACCTCTTTTTGAAGGGTCGAATCAATGTTGTTATAATACAAATTATTTATTCGTGTTCTATCTAGAATCATTCCGTAATCAGATGTGTTTTTTTGCCACTTGTCTTCCTGGATGTATTCTACGGTTGATATAGATGTTATAATATTTTTACGATACCAAAAAATATACGTGCACCAACGATCTAATTCAATTGATTTTTTCTTATTCCAATGTATTCCTGCAGCACATTGCAAGAGAACATATAGGTTGGAACTTCTTTTATCACCTAGCGTTTTGTAACATATAACATCAACTCCATCATCTTTGTAATCGGAATGCGCTTGGATTCCTCTTTTTTCATTACATTTATCAGCAATTTCATCAAGATAGCTATTCAAATTCATAGCACTTGGAAATCCTAAAGTATAAATTTCTCCTCCAATAAAATTTTGCAAAGCTATAGCAGATATCTTTTCGAATAATTTTGTTCCATTCAAATTTCCCGATGCTCCGAAATAATCGAAATACAAACAAAGAAAATATTCAGGGATTTTTTCCCAATTTAACAGTGGCGATATCGTTCCTCCATTAAATTCGTAGTATGGCTCATTAAGAATACTTGATCTCAACATCAACTCGCTAATCCATGAGGTTACAATTTCTTCTTCCTTATCATTCGAAAGACTCGTAATAATCGCTTTAGACATAGGTCTACCCGTTTTCAACAGATTCAACTCAAGCCATTCAATCTCTTTTCCATCTTTGAAAGGAATATAATCCGTCATGATTTTAAGTTGGATTTTAATGCTTGCACTACTTCTTCTAGTTCTTGGACTTTATCGAGAATGTCCTTCTCGTTTTTAAACTTATACGCGAATGATAATGATTCTTGAATATTTCGAAATGCTTTAGACAAATTTCTGATTAAAAATTCCTTTTCACCATTAGTTCTTTCATAAGCCCCTTCTAAATCTCCATACCTGTCTAAATATTTTATTGCTTCGCTGCTACTAACCACATGGCTCAGCTGGCTTGTGATTTTTCTAGAGTCTGTAAGTACTGGGTCTTTCCCTTTGTTTTTATTCCCAAAAACCCATGTCAGCACATTTTCGAATTCAGCTATTTTATTCGAGGGAATTACTCTTCTATTAAAATCGATCTTGTTATAAGATTCTATTCCTATATATTCGCGAATTGCTGGCGAATTGTAAACAACAGTAAGTAAGGAAAATTTATCTAAAATCGGCTTTGTATCAAACTTTTCAAGATCGTGAAGTGCTTCGATGTACATTTTATATGATACAAATTGCTTTTTTAACGAATCAGACCTATCTCCTACAATTTTCTGAACTTCATTTATAGCTTGGTTTTGATCATCATTGTTTTCTTGTAATTTCTCTTCTATTGTATTTGAAATATAGGCAGCTTTTGCAAATGCCTCCCATTTTAATAAACCTGCTATATGCCTAACTCCAAGATAACTGGAAACCTCTTTTCTGTTTTCATAAACGATACAAGGAATTTTTGCAATGTCTTTTTTAATCTCTTCATCATCAACCTTCGGATAGACCTTATCGATCCCCAGTATTGATCTTAATCTATCGTCTAATAACATCTTTATTGACGAAATTCTTCGATTTCCCTCTACCACTGTAAAAGTTAAACCGTCTTCTGATAAATTGGCTAATTTTTCTGTCAGTTCATCATATGAAAAATCTGAAAATTTAAAACCACTAGGAAGATTATTAGGAACTACAATAACTGGCTCTTCATCAAAATAACCATTTTGAATTAATGATAAAGCAATTGCTTCGGTATCAAAGCTATCATATAATATTTTTGTTAATTCTAGTTGAGTAATGGAATTGACATCATCAACATATTGTATCAGCCTTGGATTTCTATTGTCAAGTAAAATCTGATCAACTTTGATTTCAATCTGGGGCTTTTTGCCTCCTTTTCCAGCAAATGTATTTTCCATTTTCATTATAAAACTTAAGTGTCGATTACAAATGTACTGGATTGAAGATTAATAATTGATATTTTATCTACACTAGTTTAAATAGTTTTGTCTGCATAACGCTTAATAATATCAATAATTTTTAGCTATCGAATAATAATTTTTTGGCAAAGAATTAAATTGAATCGTGCACGTTTTTTGTAGATTTGCCAATTACCGAATTCTGATAGTTATAACTAATTCAAAACACTATCTTATCTCCAATAAAAAAAGAATACATCTACTTGTTAATGAACAATATAAATATACAAAAATATAAATTACAGAAAGAATCTTTGATGTTTGTTCAAGATAATCAACTGTCATTATTTGAAGAAGAATTTACAAAATTTGGCAGAAAAAAATTTATAACTGTTGATTACGAACATAGGGGATATTCGGTCAATGACAAGCGTGACACAATTATTGACAGTAAAGTACAAACAATTAGTTTCTTTTCTGGAGCAGGCGGTTTGGATATTGGGGCACAATTAGCAGGATCTAAGGTAATTTCTAGTCTTGATTTTGATAAGGATAGTGTCTCTACAATGAAGCAAAACAAATTCTTTAAACACGCTGAACATTTCCATAAAGACATCCAAAGCGTTACCGCCGCAATGTATTCTAATATTTTAAAAAAAAACAATCCAGAAAAGCTTATCCTGATCGGTGGACCACCTTGTCAGCCGTTTTCAAAAGCAGGCTATTGGGTTACTCATAAAAACCGATTAGGAAGTGAAGATCCCCGAAATATGATAGGACAATATTTAAGGATTGCTGGCGAATTAAGACCAGATGGATTTATTTTAGAGAATGTTGAAAGTCTTTTACACCCTAAAAATGAAAATGCTGTTAAAGAAATTGAAGAAGCCGTCGATAAACTTGGTTATAAATTAAGCATATACAAAACTAACGCAATTGAATTTGGCGTCCCTCAAAAAAGAAAACGCGTTTTTTTCATGGCTACTAGGAATTCTGCCACTAGCGAACCTTTGAGGACACACGGTAGTGATCAAGAAATTTTAGTGGATAAGTATTTAAAACCTTACGAAAAAGTAATTGACTGGATAGGCCGATATGACAAACCTGATTTTTTTGAAAATGAAGAGTTAGTGCTAGGTAAAACATATGAAAACGAACTCAGGCAAGTTCCTCCTGGGCAAAACTATTTTGCTTTGACAACCAGAAGCGGGCATCCAGATCCAAAATTTGAAGCAAATAAAAGATTTTGGAATTTTTTACTCAAGCTTCATCCAAATCTCCCATCATGGACGATTGCGGCTCAGCCAGGGCCGTGGGTAGGACCTTTCCACTGGGACAATAGAAGATTAAGAGTTCCTGAAATTTCCGCGATACAAACGTTCCCAGAAGATTATATTTTTGCAGGAAGCAGAAGGTCGATACATAAACAAATTGGGAATGCTGTACCATCGCTCCTAGGTAAGGCTATTGTTGAACATCTTATAAGAAATATATAAATGAGCAAACCAAAAATTGTCAGTATATTTTCCGGCGTCGGCGGAATTGATTCAGGCTTCGAGAAAGCTGGTTTCGACACAATATTTGCATCTGATATCTGGCAGACATCATGCGATTCACTAAAACTCAACTATCCATCAGCTGAAATTAATTGTGAAAATATAAAAGACGTTAATTTTCGAGAAATTCTTGCAAAACATACAACTATAGATGGGCTTGTTGGGGGGCCACCTTGTCCTGCATTTTCGAAATCAAGGTTTTATCGAACAGAAAAAAACAGAGGCCTAGATGATGAAGATGGATTTTTAACAGTCTCAAATTATTTCAGAGCTGTCGAAGAATTAAGTCCTAAATTTTTTCTATTTGAAAATGTGCATGGGTTTGTTTTCAAACCACATTCTTCAGCATTGGAATATGTAATGGAAGAAAGCGAAAGACTTGGCTATAAAATATTTTACAATGTTCTGAATGCGGCGGATTTTGGCGTTCCGCAAACAAGGCAGCGATTTATCTGCATAGGAATAAAGAAGGAAATGGATGACTTTGTATTTCCAGAGAAAACGCATTATCCCCCTGAAAACAAAAGCAATAACAGCTGGGTAACGGCGGGGGATGCAATCGGCGATATTGATTTTGACTTAGTCGAAGACAAGGCAATGCAGGCAGGATCAAAACATAAGGATTTACTTCGCCTAATCCCACCCGGAGAGAACTACCTTTACTTTACCGAGGAGAGAGGCTTCAAAGAACCATTATTCAAATGGAGGTCGAGATATTGGTCATTTCTTCTAAAATTATCGCCAGACAGGCCATCTTGGACCATACAAGCTAGTCACTCTAACAATATGGGTCCTTTTCATTGGAAAA
Source organism: Flavobacterium noncentrifugens (assembly GCF_900100375.1). GTDB lineage: Bacteria > Bacteroidota > Bacteroidia > Flavobacteriales > Flavobacteriaceae > Flavobacterium > Flavobacterium noncentrifugens. The sequence continues at coordinate 582,863 of NZ_FNEZ01000001.1, forward strand.
ACAGATTTCTTAGAATATCAGAAATTAAAAGGCTGCAATCGTTTCCAGATGATTATCACATAACAGGAAATTTCAAAGACCAATGGAGACAGGTCGGTAACGCTGTTCCTCCTCTTTTGGCATACGTGCTGGCAAAACAAATAAAAAGCTTATATTTCAATAATCTTAACAGAAAGTCTAAGGCAAACAAGTCAGAGCTACAATTATGATACATTTTGAAGCCAACCTCGATGGAAGCGTCGAACCTGGAGAGGCATATACAAATTTTAACGAGGCGACGAAAATTTTTGAGATGTTTTCGGATTTGGGCTGGAAGCCAGCATTGAGAAATTCTGGAAGAGGGGGATATTTCCTTTTCGAAGTTCGTATTGAAAGCGTCATTTATAGAATTCATCTATACCTGAAAAAGGTGACATTTGGAGGCCGCGATAACCGTCAATACGAAAAACGAGCGCAATTCTCTGCTGGGCTCGATAGAGCTGGTTTTGAAATCGGGCAAGAAAAGCAAAACGAGTTTGCGCTGATTATAGGGATTTACAAGAGAGAAAAATTTCCAAATATTGTACTTTGTGCGTGGGACATTGAAGACTGGGGCCGGAATGTTGGCAGAGCATTTAATTGTTTTGTGGACGTCCATAAAATTGCCGAAGCATATGAAAAGAAGATTTCACAGCATCGAACATCGATCGGACAAATTGTATGTTGTTTTGTGCCTGAAAAATTTAAATTTTATATTGACAATCGAAGTGAATTGCATAAAAACCTCTTGCCCAATTTTGATAATTTGTTTTTTGAGGATTTACAGCCCGGCCAATCCGGCATACCTAAATATCAAGATCTCTACCAATACGTGATTGACACACTTAAAAAATTGGATGGAAGTGCGAGTATCGACATCATGGAGGAAGAGATCGCGGTAGAATTAGGACTGAGCGACGAAGAAAAACAAATGCCTCATAATCCTAATGAAGGAAGTAGAACCAAACTTGGTTATCAATTGGCATGGGCAAGAAATTACCTGAAACGCGCTGGTCTAATCGAAAACCCAAAGCGTACAATTTGGGCACTCACACAACTTGGGTGGAACATCCAAACCATTGACAAGATAGAAATATCGCAAACAGTATCACAAGCCGAAATCCAAAACGAAATCGAACGAGATTCTCTATTTACAGTTAAATCGGAAGACGATATAGAAATCGAAGATGAACCCATCAATTTAACTATCGAGAATCCCTTTGACCCAAATCTTGTGGATATCAGGACCCGTACTATGTCCCTCGACTTATTAATTAAGCGTCTGGAAAATGACGAAATTGACATGAATACAAGCTTCCAAAGAAAAGCTAACCTTTGGAACAAGACAAAACAGAGTAGGTTGATTGAATCAATTTTAGTCAAATTCCCACTACCTGCATTCTACTTTGATGGTTCAAATGATGATAAATGGCTCGTAGTTGACGGCTTACAGCGATTAAGCGCAATTCATAATTATGTGAACAAACAAGCTTTTGGTTTAGAAAACCCAGAGTTTTTGGGACAATTTCGGGACCTAAAATTTCGGGAATTGCCAAGTTATTTACAGAGAAGGATACAAGAATTTGAAGTTACAGCTTATGTTATCGCGGCAGGCACACCAAAGGTCTTAAAATATAATGTTTTCAAGAGGATTAACACAGGAGGACTAACGCTAACCTCGCAAGAAATTCGTAATGCACTTAACCAAGGGAAAGCATCCAAATTTGTTAAGAAGCTGGCCGAGATGCGTGCTTTTAAAATGGCCACAGATTACTCAATACCTGAAGACAGGATGCTTGACCAAGAATTTGTAACAAGATTTTTAGCGTTTTATTTGTTCGATACAGACGTTTATAATTCAGATTTAGATGGCTTTCTAAATAAAACCATGGAATATCTAAACACTTTAGATGACGAAGAGCAAAATAAAATTCAATCAGACTTTAACAAAGGACTATTAGCTTCCCACAAAATTTTTGGCCGTGATGCTTTTAGAAAAAGATTTAGTAGAAGGGATAAAAGAAAACCCATCAATAAGGCGTTATTCGAAGTTTGGTCAGTTTCATTGAGTAAGCAAGATGCGCAGCAAATTGATTTTTTAGTACAGAATAAAGAAACCCTGATTGACATTTTTATTGCCAGATTAAAAAATGATGAAGAATTCAATAAATCAATAAGTTCTAGTACAGGTGACAAATCTCGTGTCAAGAGGAGGTTCGCCGAAGTTGAAAGTATAATTGCATCAACATTAATTACATTATGATATCAAAAATTAACATACAAAATTTTAAGTCCCTTGAGAATGTAGAAATTGCGTGTAGTAATTTAAATATTTTGACTGGATTAAATGGCATGGGAAAATCCTCTGTTATTCAAGCATTACTTCTTCTCAGACAATCTTTTGATAAAGGCACTTTAACGAATGAGGGTCTTACGTTAAACGGCGACCTAGTGGAAATTGGCGTTGCAAGCGAAGCTCTGTACAAATTCGCGCTTAAAGAAGAGATAAGTTTTACATTGTCATTCCAAGATCAAAGTAGTCAAGCATGGACTTTTATATACCGCGAGGAAGAAAATTTCACAGGTTCTGATATAATGCCATTCGCGGCTGATTTGCCAATCCCACAAAAGTTACAATTATTTTCAATATTTCGCTACGATACTTTCAAATATTTAAATGCCGAGAGACTTGTTAAAAATGAATATCCTATGTCATATAGCCAAGTTGTCAGAAAAAAGACACTTGGAAAAAATGGAGAGTTTACCGCGCATTTTCTGGAGCATTTCGGGCCAGACGAGATCAACACTAGATTAATGTATGTGGGTACGGATGTAAATACCTTAAGCTATCAAATATCAGCCTGGATGGCGGATATTAGCCCTGGCATCAAAGTGAAAACAGAGAAAATCCCTGGCGCAAATTCCATAAAACTAAGATACGAATTCGAAGGTAATGGTGAGACAACTGGCGAGATTACGCCCCTGAATGTTGGCTATGGAATTACATATATACTACCAGTTTTGACAGCGTTGTTATGTTCTAAAGCGGGGGATATTCTAATAATTGAAAATCCTGAGTCCCATATTCACCCTAAAGGACAGTCAATTATCGGAAAACTTTTAGTAAGGACGGCAGAGTTAGGGGTTCAAATTTTTGTAGAAACACATAGTGACCATCTAATTAACGGAATTAGAGTTGCGATTAAACAAGATCAAAATCCAGGCATAAACACTTTATCCTTTTTTGTCAGAGGTAAAGAAAAAAATAAAATTTCTACAACCTTGGAAAGTCCAGTTATTGACGCGGACGGCAGGATTGATTATTGGCCTGAAGACTTTTTTGATGAATGGGATAACAACCTATTAGAGTTATTATAGTATGGAGATTATATTAAATGAACTGTCATTATCAAATGTAGAGTCTGCAGATATTGCTAAATCATTATACAACGATCTTTTTCAAATCTGCAATTCCTTTCGTAAAAAATTCAAAACACAAATAGGAATAAAATTTTCTGAAAGTCCACGCAACTACACATTACACGATGATTTGCCGTTTGAGAAGTGGCTAACTAATTTAAAAAAGGACGATAGAGCGACAATGCTTTCAATGCTTACAAGGGAAAAAATATTGCATGAGTATCCATATTATAAGGTAGTTGTCGGACTAAATGCTATTGAAAGTAAAAGTATCGGATACGCTTTTGAAAATGGCGAACTTTTATTTAGTTTCCAATCACGCGAAATGTGGCAAGTCTTAGAATTGCCTGCCATCCAAGAATTAATTGATGAGGATACAGATGATATAATTTCTAATGATATAATAGTAACAAACTGTTTCGATCATTCGTCTAGCGAACATTACAACGATATTATAGCCGACAACGTACGCAAACTTAATAGTGCCTTGTATTCAAGCATCAATTCAGGGAACGAGTTGTGGACAAACAGAGATGTACTATTCCCAAGTTTAATTTTTTGCGATGATCTCGAGGTATATTTAAGAACTCTGTCAGGAATAGAATTTAAAAATTTGTTTAAAAGGCTCAAGAATTATCAAAGTTATTTTTCAAATTGGTTACACGGAGATTTTGATCGATTAGCCGTAACGGGAAATGCACGTATAGAGTCAACTTCAAGAGAGATTAAATTTGTTAAAGAACTTACAATAAAATGCCCTGATGGGAACAGTCGGTTTTTTACTTTTCATTGTGATTATGGGGATAGAGCCAATAGGATGCATTTTTTTCCCGACACGGGAACAAAAAAATGTTATATTGGTTATCTCGGTAAAAAGATCGTTTAAAATATTTGAAAATTTAAATGATTTGAAAATATTGCAAAACTCACTTTATCGTTTTCAGGGTTTGAATACTCAGGTTCTTTTTGGTCAAACTAACCAGATGAAGAAACTCAAGATTATTTTAACTCCTCTCTCATTCCAAGAACTACATCATTGGTCGGTCATGTTATTTCTCCTCCTTTTTAGTATTTATCATAACATGACGTGCCGCCGGCAAGCTAATTCGCGATGCCGCGGACTCGGTTTTCTCCGCCAACACAAAACTTTCTTCGTGAAAAACAAACGTCAACTTATTGAACCATCCTATTCGCTTACCAACTATTGGCGGTAGTTTTATTTTCCCTTTGTTTCAAGCTTTACCTTTTCCCACTCTTTTTTAAGCAGTAATTGGGTTTGTTCAGAAAGATTACTTAATTCAGTTGTCGCATCGTCGATATCGTTGTCTGAAATGTATTTTTGAGCATATAATCCGATAAAATATTGAATTGAATTTAAAATCTCTAAATCCTCTTTTGGATTAAATCTTAGCTTCAGAAGATATAGCCTCTTGATGATTTCTTGGTAAGCAATTTTTTCTTGGTATATCAGCGAGTTTCCGTTTAATGAATCAAAATAATGTCTTTGATATTCATAGTTCACATCATCCATATATTGCTCACTAGGATTTTGTGATTCTGCATCTTGAATAAATTTTTTGTGAAGTACTAACGTCTCTGATATTATGGAAATTAATTGTGTGATTTCTTCTCTTATAATTGAAAGCCATTTTATTCTTTCTGTTGTTACGGTATCAATGTATTTTGTCGTTTTTATATTCTTTCTGGTAAAGTAAATATTTATTGTTGCCGCAATGAATGTCAAAAGCACACCAGAAGGCAAGACAAAATCGTTTAATATTTCTTTCATTTCGTTGTTCAAAGAATGAAGATCAACTTATATATAGCGAATTATAACTAATACTGCTAATATATATTATATATGCCAATGGCTCTAACTACTCCTCTATAATTCTGCAATATTTATAATCCTTATTATCTTTCATTTGCTTAAGTTCGTCCTCAGTTATAGGTGTAGTTTCCAGAACATCTAATCTTTTCGGCACCTCGCCATCATCATTTAGAACATGTTTTCTGCTATTTGTTTCTATGAGGCGTATCCTTTTAATTACTAGGTCGTGCGATTTAACTTCATCGGGAAGTAAATCATTGTAAGAATTTTGCTCCAGTGCTATAGCAATTCTTCCGAGCATCCTAATGTTAACCTTTGCGTCGATTTTGGGATTCTCAAGGTTACCAATATAACCTTCAGAAACGCCGACCCTTTGAGCTAACTCAACCTGATCAATGCCAGCTTTTATTCGAGCATTTCGAATTTTTTCCATTACTCCAAAATCTATTTCAGAGGTAATTATCTCTATTATCATAGTCAACATTATAATCGACAATGAAAGGAATTGTTTAATTTATTTCACATACCTATAGCTATGTAATTGTTATTTGTATATATTTGTCAAATATTAAAAATGCGCACTAGTTTTACTATGTAATGCGTAAATTTGCGATACTTCATATAAAATATTTGAAGCTTTCGCTTTGAATCCTGTTTCAAAAAAACTTGGCAGTTTAAACCCACAGGATGATAAGTAGATTGCTCACGCTTACGGGCGTGGGCTCACTTATTTGTGGGTGGTATGCCAAGTACCTTTGAAACGATAAGCTGAGTTCCGCGCCTTTTTTATTTCCGCTACTCTTCCTCAAAGCAATCTTCATTAAAGTTTCGCTCCAACAATTAAAACGATTTAAATACCACGTTGATATCTGCGTACCGGTTGTAAAATTGGTTTGGGTTAGTTAAACCGGACGCAGGTTATCAATAATGGTGATACAGTTTTTTATTAACCTGAGTAAGTTGCGACAGATTGCTTCGTCGTTCCTCCTCGCAATGACGTGAAGCCTATGATGATATAAAACTACCGGACACAAAAAAGCCCTCTGCTTGTCGCTAAACTTTTGCAGAGAGCCTAAGCTAAAAAAAGTAATCTATTAACTCAATCCAAAATTATGAAAACCATTTCATTTATTTCGGGCAGGCGGCATGTATCATACCTTTTTCTTCTGGTATTTTACATATCCACTACCAATGCCCTGGCACATACCAACATCGTGCCTTTATCCGCCACAGAACAGCAACAACAAACAGTAACAGGAACTGTAACCTATAACAACATGCCCATGACGGGGGTTACTATTACCGTAAAAGGGAAAAACACCACCGCCATTTCCGGCGAAGACGGAAAATTCTCCATTTCCGCAAACGGCACAGATACGTTAATCTTCGAATACCTCGGTTTCAAAACGCAATCGATTGCACTAAACAACAGGACAATCCTAAATATCCAACTCGAAGAAGATGTTAACGACCTGAAAGAAGTCATAATCAATGCGGGTTATTATTCTGTAAAGGATTCTGAACGCACCGGAAGCATTTCTAAGATCACTGCTAAGGATTTTGAAAAACAGCCTGTGACCAACGTGCTTGCCGCGATGCAGGGCAGGATGGCTGGTGTCAACATTACCCAAAACACCGGGATTGCCGGAGGCGGTTTCGACATTGAAATCCGCGGCCAGAACAGTTTGCGGAGCGGCGGGAACAACCCGCTGTATGTGATCGATGGCGTGCCGTATGCATCGGATTTGATTGGTGCGCGCGTCACTTCGCCCGAAATGCCGATGCCTACAAGCCCACTGAACAGCTTAAACCCGGGTGATATTGAAAGCATCGAAGTGCTGCGCGATGCCGATGCCACGGCAATTTACGGGTCGCGTGGTGCAAACGGCGTGGTGCTGGTCACAACCAAAAAAGGAAAGGCTGGCAAAACAAAGTTTATCGCAAACGTGTCGAGTGGATTCGGGCGGGTCACGCGCTTCCGCAAGCTGATGAACACCCAGCAGTATTTACAGATGCGTAAGGAAGCTTTTACCAATGAAAACATTACAGAATACCCGTCATGGGCAACGGACATAAATGGGGAATGGCCGCAGGACCGCGACACCGACTGGCAGGAAACATTAGCCGGAGGCAACGCCGGGTTTACGACCGTGCAGGGTTCGGTTTCAGGCGGCTCGGAGAACACGCAGTTTCTAGTGAGCGGGAATTACAGCCGCGAGACGACCGTATTCCCCGGGGATTTCAGGTATACCAAAGCCAATGTGCTTTCGACGATCAACCACAAATCGGAAAACAAGAAATTTACCCTTGGCTTTACTGCCGGATATACCGCCAGGGACAACAAACAGCCCTCGATCGATTTCATGCAGGAAGCCATCGCGCTTGCACCAAACGCCCCTGCGCTGTATGACGATGCCGGGAACCTGAACTGGCAAAACAATACTTTTAACAACCCGCTGCGTTATTTGCAGACCGAGGCTGGCGCAAAGACGTATGATTTGCTGGCCAACGCACAGCTTGGGTACAGCATCCTTGAGAATTTGCAGCTGCGCTCTTCATTCGGGTTTACCGATTTGCGGCATAAGGAAACCAGCGCGTTGCCATCGACGATGTTTGCACCGTCAACCGGGCGAACACCCAGTTCTTCTTCGTTGTTTGCCACTACAGCCAACCGCCAGTCCTGGATCATTGAACCGCAGCTGGATTACAAGATTAGTATAGGAAAGGCGAAATTGCAGGCGCTTGCCGGGGCAACGTTCCAGCAGCAGGATGCCAGCCAGATGACCCAGCAGTTTTATGGCTTTGCCAGCAATGCACTTTTGTACAACCCGGGTTCTGCTTCGCGGATCACGACTTTGTCTTCGGGCGAATCGGTGTATAAATACCAGGCATTCTTCGGGCGCGTGAATTTTAATTTTGCGCAGAAATACATCATAAACCTTACCGGCAGGCGCGACGGATCGAGCCGTTTTGGCCCTGGCAACCGCTTTGCGAATTTTGGTGCGGTGGGCGCTGCGTGGATATTTTCGAACGAAAAATTGATTTCTGAAAAGCTTCCATTTTTGAGTATGGGAAAACTCCGTGCGAGTTACGGGACTTCGGGCAACGACCAGATTGGGGATTACCAGTATCTGGACACCTACAGCACTTCGGGCTATTCGTACGGCGTAAGCGGATTGCAGCCCACAAGGCTTTTCAATCCTGACTTTGCATGGGAATCGAACAAGAAGCTTGAAGCCGCTTTGGAAACAGGGTTTTTAAATGACCGAATTTCTACAACTGTGGCGTGGTATCGCAACCGCTCCTCAAACCAGCTGGTGGGCATCCCGCTTCCCGGCACTACCGGGTTTTCAGAATTGCAGGCCAACCTCGATGCTGAGGTTGAAAACAGCGGCTGGGAAGTGACGCTGCGCACAGTCAATGTTAAGACCGAGAACTTCAGCTGGATTACCAGCATCAATTATACCATTGCGAAAAACAAGCTGCTGTCATTCCCCGGGCTTGAAAGCTCTTCGTATGCGAACCAGCTGGTGATCGGGCAGCCGCTCAATATTGTAAAATCCTACCATTACACAGGCCTTGACCCGCAAACCGGGCTTTACACTTTTGAAGATGCCAACGGCGACGGAAGGATATCGGAACCTGAAGACAAGACGGCCATTAAAAACCTGAACCCGCAGTATTTTGGTGGGGTGCAGAACCAGTTGCGGTACGGCAATTTGCAGCTGGACTTTTTATTCCAGTTTGTAAAGCAGCTCAATTACAACCAGTATTACGGCACGGCAGCCCCGGGCAATATGATGAACCAGCCAGCAGCAGTGGTTTCGCACTGGCAGCAGCCCGGAGATACCGGCCCATACCAAATCTATGCGACCGATTTGAACGATGCCGCCATTACGGCAAATAGCCAGTTCGGATCGAGTGATGCAGCCATCAGCGACGGGTCTTACATCAGGCTGAAAAACATTTCGCTGTCTTATGATTTGCCTTTGAAATGGACGCGCGGCATTGGCTGCCGCCTGTCGGTGCAGGGGCAAAACATGCTGACGGTCACTTCGTTTAAAGGTGCGGACCCAGAGTTTAAATCACCGGGCTACCTGCCGCCGCTGAAAACTATTACTACAAGCCTTCAACTGACATTTTAACTCTTACGACCATGAAAAATATATTTTTTACCACCTGCTTTTTACTGCTTTGCCTTTCAGGCTGCGACAGTTTTACCGAAGTGGAACTCCCGAATTCACAACTCACCAGCAATGCGGTATTTGAAGACCAGGCTACCGCTGATGCTGTCATGGCAGATATTTACACGAAAATCCGCGACAACGGGCTGCTTACCGGAAATTCCTGGGGCATTTCGAACCAGCTGGGGCTTTACGGCGACGAACTGGACTTTTACGGCAACCCGCTTGACGGCTCTTTAGCCTTTTACAACAATGCGCTGTTGGCCTCTTCCACTGAAGTGGCCGATATGTGGAACAACAGTTACAACCAGGTTTATGCCGCCAATGCGGTAATTGAAGGTGTCGCTAAATCAGCGAGCCTTGCCCAGGCCGATAAAGACCGGCTGACCGGCGAAGCGCTTTTTGTGCGCGCACTGGTGCATTTTTATTTGTTGCAGTGCTTTGGCGATGTTCCTTACGTTACCACAACTGATTACAATGTGAACCGCAGCGTATCAAGGCAGCCGGAATCGATTGTTTACGGGCTTTTGATGGCTGACCTGGAAGGGGCCGTGTCATTGCTGCCCGAGGCTTATACCGGAGCGAACCGCGCGCGCCCGAACAAATGGGCGGCAACGGCGCTGCTGTCAAGAGTATATTTGTATGAAGGCCTTTGGGCGGAAGCCTCGAATGCCGCTTCGGCAGTACTGAACCAAACCGGATTGTATGGTGTTGAAACCGACCTTGACAGGACTTTTGTGATCAGCAGCAAGTCAACCCTCTGGCAACTGATGGCGAACTCGGCAGGCGGGAACACTTACGAGGCGCAAACGTTCATCTTTTTCAGCGGCCCTCCAACGGTCTCGGCATTGTCACCAAGCCTGATGGCCGCTTTTGAACAGGGCGACCAGAGGAAAGCGCACTGGACAAAAGAAATTACGGGCGATAACGGGGAAACCTGGTACCATGCCTATAAATACAAAGAAAACAGCAGCACTGGAAGTTCAAAAGAATATTCCATCGTGCTGCGGATTGGCGAACTGTACCTCATCCGCGCGGAAGCAAGGGCTGAGCAGGGAGAGCTTATCGGCGCGAAGGAAGACCTCGACATAATAAGAAGTGCCGCCGGGCTTGCCCCGACAACTGCCGTAACACAAACCGATATCTTAAACGCTGTACTTGCAGAAAGGCGCGTGGAGTTATTTACAGAATACGGGCACCGTTTTTTTGATTTGAAAAGAGCGGATAAACTTGACGCGGTGCTTCCGGTAACAAAGCCGGGCTGGGACAGCAGCGACAGGCTTTTTCCGATTCCGGCTACTGAAATCATGAGGAACCGAAACCTTGCCCCGCAAAATGCAGGTTATTGAAATAAGGCCGCTGCGGCTGGTGCTGTACGTTTTAGTATTGGCAGCTGCCGCAGCAAATGGCCAAAATAAAAAGAGGATTACTGAAAAGGATTATGCGCTTTGGAGTACACTTGCAAGCCCTGCCATTTCCGGAAACGGCAACTGGGCTTCGTATCATTTGCAATATGAATCCGGCAAAGACACCTTGTTTTTAAAGGCTAAAAAAGGAAAGCGGGCGTATGCGTATGCAGCAGGCCGCAATGAATCTTTCAATACCGAAAAGGGATTTGCATGCCTGAAAAATGACACTTTGATACTGCGAAATCTTAAAAGTGCAAATGAGCGTATCGTTGCCGGTGTTTCAGAGTATGCTTTTTCCGGAAATGGAAAATATGTGATGATGCTCAAAGGGAAAGAAGGCAATGCTATTTTGGAGGTGAACGACATGCAGGGAAAAACTGTTTATTCACTTGCAAATGTTTACTCATGGCACGCCAGTGCCGATCGCAACGCATTGCTATGTTCACTTAAAAATGGGGATCAATTTAAAGTGATGCTGATCGGGCTTGGTAATTTAATTTCGGGAAAAACAATAGCCGCGTCACCTGACGGCCTTTTTGCAAACCTGACTTTTTCTAAAGATGGTAGCGCTTTTGCTTTCAGCCAGCATACCGCTGCTGAAAACCGGTTGTGGTTTTATGATGGGGCAATGCCAGCCAAGGTTTTCAGTCCGTCAGGACGTGAAGATTTTCCAAAGGATTTGTCAATAGCTGCCCAGGTATACGACCGCCTGTACATCAGCGACGACCATTCGAAAGTGTTTTTCTATATGGCCGAGCCGAAAAAACAGGCGAACCCTGGCGATGCCATTGTAGAAATATGGAACACTGCCGACCGCCGCATTTATCCGAAAGTAAAGCGCTTTGGTGATGGGACACTGGGCAATAAGCTGGCGTTCTGGCAGCCGCAATCCGGGCGTTTTATTCAGCTGACCGATAAGCAATTCCCAAACGGTTCGGTTTTGCCCGGCCAGTACTATGCTGTGCTTTATGACCGGTTTAGGTATGAGCCGCAGTTTGAGGCTTTCGGGCCGCGCGACTTGTGGCTGGTGGACCTGGAAACAGGCAGCAAAAAGCTTGTGGCTGAAAAGCTTGGCGGTGGGAACCGCGATATCGCCTTATCGCCGGGCGGTAAATATATCACTTATGCGAAAGACGCAAACTGGTGGGTATACGACATTGCAACGGAAACACATGTGAACATTACAAAAGATTTGGGTATGCCTGTTTGCGATACCGACAACGACCAGCCTGATAAACCCGACCTTTACGGAAATCCCGGCTGGACGGAAAATGACAAATCGGTGCTTGTGTATGATAAGTTCGATGTCTGGGAAATTTCGCCCAATGGCAAAACAAGCCGCAGGCTCACCCGTGGCCGTGAGCAAAGGATCCGTTTCAGGATCGAGCCTTTGGATGAAACCCAAAAGTTCAGTACTGACGGTATTGATTACAGCAATGGAATTTTTGACCTAAAAAAAGGTTTGGTGTTGCAGGCGCACAACCACTATACTTCTTACAACGGTTATTTCCGATCGGATGAAAAAGCAGGGGAAAAACCGCTTGTCTGGGAACACAGCCGCATTGACAATTTCATGCCATCGGCTTCGGGCAACGCTTTTGCCTATATGAGCGAGCGCTTTGACAGTGCGCCTAAATTGGCAGTTGGGAATTATGGTACCATAAAGACCACTACAGTTGTCCAAAGCAACCCTCAGCAAAAAGATTATTATTGGGGCACAGCCAGGCAAATCAGTTATGCCGTTAACGGTAAAAAATTAAGTGGCGTGTTATTTTATCCTGCGGATTACAAACCCGGTATTAAATATCCGATGGTCGTGCACATTTACCAGCAGCAGCTCCGCTACATCCACGATTATGAAAACCCTTCGATGCATATCCGCGATGGCTTCAATGTGACCAATTTGGTAAATGCCGGTTACTTCGTGCTCTATCCCGACATCGTTTATGAAGCCGGAAAAACCGGGCAGTCGGCAACGGATTGTGTGCTCGCGGCAGTGGATGAAGTTGTTTCACAGGGTGCTGTCGACCCAAAAAAGATTGCGCTCCAGGGGCATTCTTTCGGAGGCTATCAAACCTATTACATCCTGACCCATACCAACCGCTTTGCCTGCGGTGTCGCCGGTTCAGGCTGGACAGACCTATTGAGCCTGTACCTTTCGGTCAGCAAAAACTACCAGGACACTGAATATTTCAGGATGGAACACGACCAGATCAGAATGGGGAAAACATTGTTTGAAGACCCTGCGCGTTATTTAGAAAACTCCCCGGTGGTGTATGCGGATAAACTGGAAACGCCATTATTGTCATGGACAGGTGAAAAGGATGGGCAGATCAGCGCCTTGCAAAGCATCGAGTTTCATTTGGCATTGCGGAGGCTGCAAAAACCAAGTACCTTGTTGGTGTATACCGGGCAGGACCATTCTTTGGAATTGAAGGAAAGCCGGTATGACCTCAACAGAAAAATGCTGGAATGGTTTGGGCATTACCTCAAAGGAGAGAAAGCACCGGATTGGCTCCGGAATGTGGAATAATTTAAAAAAGCGATGCCGTCCCTAAAGGGACGGCATCTTTTGTAACAGCCAAAAAACAGGATTAATTCCTGGTCAGTGGGATTGCACAGTCAGAGCTACTGCTCGGATCTGCTTTTGCATAAAGATTGAATCCGTTTGCAGTACAGGCGAGGACACCTGTGTTTGCACACATGATCTCTGCACGACAGGGATTTGCAACCGAGAAATGGCTGTACCCCTGCACTGCGCCAGACTTGCTGCCTGATTTTGACATCGCCTGTGTTGAGAATGCGCCAGCCAATCCCAGTGCTACGACTGCCATTGGCATTACTAAATTAAAAAGCTTTGCTTTCATAATTAAAAGAATTAAAGTTATGGCTTACTCTTTTTTACAGGTTTTCAGCCTTCCCCTGCCCTATTTGGCCAATAGCGGTGGATTGTATTTTCTCTTATTGATTTTGAATTTTTCCCGATTGCTGATAGGCATCTGTAATTGTACTCCCAAGCTTGTAGCTTACCACATAATCACCGATAAGCGCATACAGCATATTGCCCGAGACAGCAAATTCTTTAAGCCGTGCGCCTTTGACATTGTAGATGTAGAAGCTAAAAAGATAACTGCCGTCGGAAAGGTTGTAGAGATCAATGATACTGGCGTGTTTTTCCCACATTTCTTCGCTGTCATACCGCCCCATAATGCCGGAATTTACAAATAACAAATTACCTGAAACGGCGCACTGCCTGTTTACAATGACCGGAGGAGCAGCCATTTTACGCTGGGCGTGGCTGGCAACATTTACAATTTGCAGTTTTGCATGGCCGAATGTATCTATGGTGTTTCCTCTTTTGATTAGGTTCAGGGTGGTGTCAGCAACTGTGAATCCGTTTCGGTAAGCATAGAGGTAGACCAACGAGTGCAAACCGCTACTGTACTTCAAGTAGCCGTCAGTATCAAATATGCCGTCGATCTGTTTTTGGAGCAGCGACGGATTTTGGACAGCCGCCCCATGCCGTGCAAGGCTCACTTTGCCAATAACCATTTCGCCTGTTTTGGGTTTGTGGTTCCGCATTATTAGAGTTGTCGAATCGACTGGTACTGCCTGTGAAAAGAAAAATCCGCCCTGCAAAAGCATTTTCGCTTTCCAGTCGTTGATGTTTCCACGGAATATTACCGGAACCGTTCCGTCGGCAATAAAGAAATAAGGCTCTTCAACAGCCGTTTTAAGCGCCTTAAACGGATAATTGGTCTTGTCCAGCCCTATCCTAAATACTTCTTTTTGTTTTAGAGACGTGTCCAATACCGTCATGACAAGTGGTGCGGTCGAATTGCCAAGGTAAATTTTGTCCTTTGAAACGCCTGCCAGGTAATAGGAATTCAGCTTTAGGTCGGTTTCATTTTTCTTGACGGCTGGCCAGTGCGGGAAACGCCTTGTGAGGGTGTTGCTGTAGTGTATGATTTTCTCAGAGCTGATGAACAACGCGACCACAAGGCAGCAACTTAAAATCGATAACAAGATCAAGACAGCTGCGAGGCCTTTTGAATTTAAAGCCGTTTTTACATCAGCGCCCGGGCAATGTAAAAGGACAGCTGAAGCAGCTAGGATGACAAATATAATGTTGAAAACTAAATGTTCTTTCCAGCCCAACTTTTCAAGGATGCCACCGCAGGAACAAGGTACAAATTCACTATAATTTAAAATAATGTAAATGTAGGCCGTGAACATGACCATGAGTCCAAATGCTGCAAACAAACCGGCCAGGCGCGTTTTTGGAAATATAAGGAGTGCCGCGATCAGGAATTCGGCGGCTATCACCGCATAACCGACCCAGGATGCAAAAGCGCTGAGCAAGGGTGACTGGCCAAGCTGCACCGTGAAGTTCTCGAGGTCTAGCAATTTCGCTGTGGCAGCGTAAATAAACAACAGAATATACAATAGTGTAACAATCTGTATGATAACCCTCTTAGTAGCTGGTGCATCCATTACAATAAAAATTTTATTTATTGTAAATTTCTGTATTTCAGAACATTATATAATGAATTTCTATACTGTAAAGCATGAAATACTACACCCAAAAACTATACTTAATAGTTTTTTATATGAAAAACCGGAGCCTATATGAAATACGGAGGCATTAGTGCAGATACTTTACCGTTTACAGGTCATTTTCTTTCCTAAAACGCATACCTGTAGGCGTTATTCCAAAATACTTTACAAACGCACTATAAAAAGTACGGTAAAGTTTAAAGCCCGCCTCATGTGAAATGCTTTTAATAGGCATATCGGTTTCCAGAATCAGTTTCTGTGCTTTTTTCAATCGTGCCTGGCGGTAGAAGTCGGAGAAATAAATACCGTACAAGGCATAAAATCCCTTTTTTATCCTGATGATACGGATATGGAATTTCTTGCCAAGCGCCTTTATCTCATAATCCTCTTCGCGTCCATCCCCTGATTCAATATACTCACGAATGTTCATAATCAATTGCGCTTCTTCGGGATTTGCCTCCCAGTACCGTTTCTGGTCTGCCGAAAGGATAGGTAAGACAAACCGTTCGTCACTATGCAGTGTAATGGCATTGACAGCCAGGTTGCCTCCTTTCAACATCGATACAGTACAAAATGCAGGTATCTGATCGTTGAGCCAGCCAAAATCAAGGAAAACCACGACACTATCTTCCTTTTGCAACATCAGTTTGCGGCGTGCTTTTGGCAATGGATTATGTCCTGTAATGAAATCAATAAGATACTCTCCTGAAAGGCCGTAATATCTGATTACATTTTCGAAATTCCAACTGTGGTCAATAATCGTAAATTCGGGATCTGTGATTACTGTACTGACCCTGATGTAATGCTGAAGGAATTCGTGGTGCGACGTTTCGATGTTGGCCTGCAGCTTTTCTGCGGCAAGGTTGACTATAACAATTACTTCATCTGTGAAGTGGTCGCGGTTGATTCTGGGGATGCGGAAGGAGGTATTTCCTTTACCGAATTCGAACAGCATTTCAAGAATGCCTTTGAGCATTTGCTCAGAGAGGTTTTGTTGCATGGCGTTTAAAATTAAATTAGTAAATGGCTTGTAATGAAGTAAATTTAAAAAATAATTTTAAAATGCAGCGCAGTGCTGAGTTATATTTGAGATGCGGTCAGCGCGTTTTTACAAATCCACGCTATCGGGGTACAAGACGGTGAACTATCATATTTATTTTATGCCTCTTTGCTTTTTAATTTGTCAATTTCCCGCATGATGTGTTCGTCGCCGAGGCGGTCTCTATTTTGGTGCTTTTTGTTGTCTTTTTTGACTTCGCGGATGAAGAGGGAGATGAAGAAGATTAAAAAGAAAACCGTTATTAATAAATGGTTCATCGTTTTAGTTTCAGTAAAGCTATGTTTTACATTTAAGTTACAAATGTGGTTTTGCCGTAAAAATGATCTATGCCCAAAAGTAAATCCTGAGAATTGCGTCTAACATTACATAGCTTCTTGAGAAGCAGATGGTGCGGCGGTTGGATCTTTTTAAATGTGTACGTATTGTCAGATTGTTTCTTTCGATATGGTTTGTAGCGTGGCGTTTGACTGCGTGTACATTTGATTCGATCAGGTATTTGTAGTTTTTCAATCCGTCTGTAAATATCTTTTTTGCGTTCGATAGTTTCAATGTATCGACGACACGGCTTAAGGTTTTGTTCGTTCGCTTTCCGACGTTAAAACTGACTACTTTTTTTGATTCTTTTTCCAATGCGTAAACCAACCAGATGAAATTGGTTTTTGCGTTTAACATAAGTACACATTTCATCAACTTCATACTCTTTGCCTTTTTTGATAACTAGCTGGGTAATTTGTTTTGCAATTGCCCTGATTCTTTTTAGCAATGTTGCAGCAGCAATTTTAAGTATTCTCGCTGTGCTCCTTATACCGAGTCCTTCTTTTGTAAATAAGATTATATCAGCATTTATGTTTGGATGGTAGGCATTGTATGTATAATTGCTTAAATATCGTTTTTTGCAGGCTTTGCAATGGTATTGCTGCTTTTTGTTTTTAGTCGCTCCGTTCTTAATTGCTGTAAGTTCTTTGCAATATGGGCATGTTTTTTCGTCACTAACTTTGATACATGAAGTTGGGTTATTGCTCGTTGGGATTGATTTAAGGAGTTGTTTAAAATAGAAAAGACAGATGTATGATCTGTCTTTTTAATCGTTTATTATTTATTTTACTGATTGTCTGCGTTTTGGATTTGGTTTTTGTGTGATCACTAAATTTGGTACATTACCACGGTGGTTTGTTGCAAAATTTTTGATTCAATTTTTAATAATCTATTTGATTTATTCAGAGATAACTGTTACAAAGTTAAGAAAGTCAGTCCAGCAAAGAATTACAATAATCAAGTTTGTTAAGAAATAAAGCAGTAAATTATTGTCTCTTTTCTTGAAGAATAGTACAATGGCAATGACGATATTGATATAGCTCCAAAATAAAGCTACAACAAACAATTCATAAAGATTATATCCTAATAGTTCATAGCTGAAGACAACAATAAACATAAATGATAAAACACAATAGCTACCAATTTTCAATAGTTTCAATGTTTTCATATCTTATTTTTTAATAGAGTTTTTCAATTTATTCCACGTAGGGTCAGGTGCCGATACTTCCCCAATCTTAGGAACTACACTTTCTAAAACTCCCTGAATATCTGGAACACCATTTTTATTTACACTTACTCTTGGAAACGCGTTGGGAGCCTTGTAGACTTTATCTTTGGCAACCACTGAGGTATTAACTCCATCAACAGGAGCATACAAATCGGTATGTGGTTTTATTGGATAAGCTCCATCATTTGCTTTCCCAGGATTAAGATTTTCGCCAGTTTTGTGGTCTCCGCCTTCTGGTTTGTAATAGATTGTTTCATCACTATCATTTTTCACGTAAGGCTCCATTCTCTCGCCTCCTTTACTTTCAATTTTATCCCATGTTTTGTCAGAAATACTGATGCCTTCCCCGTATTTACTTAGTTCTGTGCCTTTGTCAAGTGCTTCTGAATGCTCCATACCTTGTTTAAAGTCTGACTTATTCATAACGATAGCCTCGCCTTTCCATCCTTGACTATCAGTGCCTAACAAGTTTCCACCCTCGTCAATAACAGGAGCAGCAGACATCCCATCAGGGTCAATATAATAAACAGGATTGTTAAGCGCGTAAGTGTATGGACTATATCTTCTACTTGTCTCGGCTAACGGGTCTATATTCATCCATCTTCCCAAAGCAGGGTCATAATTCCTTGCCCCATAATCGTACATGTTAAGCCCTAACTCGTCTTGGTACTCTTTCCCATTGTATTTATACTTATACAACTCCGGATTTCCAACTCCAGGAGTTGAAGGATCAGATGGTTTTAGCACAACTTTCCCTTGCTTGGGAGGGCCATCGCCAATTGGCCCTTGATATGGTTCAGACCCGTAAGCTTTAATGTCAGGATTGTAATTCGTATGTTTTAACCCAAACGGGTAATAATTGTTTTCCTCCAATATTTTCAATTCCCCGGTTTCAGGATCCGTGCCATAACTAAGCCTGATATTCCCAAGATGGTCGAGATAATTGTAAACATAGTTGTATTTATCAACTTTCCCGACTACGGTATTTCTGATATCATCTATCACGGTATTTTTTACAAAGCCCTCAGCAGTCGGAAAAAACTGAAGCACACCGTTGAGGTATTGAAAACCGTCTAAGTATACTGTCTCTAAAACTGCCGCGCTCGGCGAAGAACTTACCAACTTGCCTAATTTTGCACCTAAAGCGTCGTAAATGTATTCAATTTTCTCGTAATTGCTAGTGCTAAAGTCTATGACCGTTGGCAGGTTTAGGTGATTGTATTCGATTGAAGAAATGCCCTTATTTGCGTCAGAAACCATATTGCCGAAGTAATCGTAAGCGTAATCATCGTCGGGATCGGTATTGGTTCCCTGGTAGGCCGTTTCATCTTTGAAGCCCATTGTGCTGTTGCTGGTGTCGTTCACGCGCATGAGCTGGTTGCCATCGTATTGGTATGCAAGATTATCAATCTCCAGTGTACTTTGCATGACATCAAGGTTTCCATTTCTTTCCATCGAAGTGATGTTGCCGTTTTTGTCGTATCCTGCCACTTCGTTATAAGAATTTGTAAGCGGGGTTGCCGCGTCTGGTTTTTGATATACCGCGCTTGATAGGCGGTTCAGGTCATCGTAGCGGTAGCTGTATTTTCGCCGGATATTATCGGATTGGGAACGCCAGTAAGTTTCTGAAATATTTCCATTGAACAGGTTTTCACTTTGCCCGTCGCCACTGCTATCGTTATAGGCAATTTTAAATGCAAAAAGATCCTGAGGGCTGTCATATAATTCGCCAATATTGTTGATGCCTGTAAGCCAGCCCCGGACGTTGTATGTGTAGTCTATTTTTTGCAAGCCATGGAACGTTGAAATATCCTGTCCACCAACGTTTTTTGAAATCAATTGCCCCAATTCATCGTATTCGCTGTGTGAGATTAATTCAGGAAGCACTCCACTCCCTGAAATATCCTGGATGTGGTTGACTGGTTTTCCCTGCAGGCTGTATTGATAAGCATCATTCACGGTGATTTCCTGTACCCCTGCCTTAGGCTGGTGGATTGTTATAGTATTCAGGACAAGGCCTGAAAAATCATAATTAGTAAACACATTGGTATGGCCTCCGATATAGTTTGTCTTAAGATGGGCTATTATCCTTGATTTGCTGTCATAGAGCACAGATGTCGTTTCTTTTTTTGTCCCGCTTTTTAAGATTGGCACACGAACCCATGTCCCCGTAAGCATGCCTTTAACATCTTGCTGTACATGTTGCCCCATAATATCGGCTGGGAATGAAGATGGCGCATTAGGAAAGCCATAGTCATCGTAGTAACTAACTGTCAGGAGTTTGAATTCGCCACTTTGCTGGGTAGTTTCCGGGGCTATATGGTTTGAATATTGAACACTTACATTGTCAATGGTTTGTGGCTGGGCCAATTTAACTTCACTAACATCCGTTTGGTTGTCGTAAATGCCTTGCAAGTGTTGACGTGCAGGCGTATCGAAGGCATCCCCGGTAATCCACCCGGTATAAACGACCCTGTTAAATACATCGTATTTTGTAATCAGCCAGCCATCGTCTTGGTTTTTGTCTTTGAAGGGACTCTTTACCGGCCCTGTTGCTGTCAGGCGGTCCAGTTTATCATACACCAAAAACTCCCTGCCTTTTCCCGGGAGTTTTTTTTCTGTAAGCCGGTTCCGGGAATCGTAACGGTATTGGTAACCGAGTTTATCAACTGCAGTATCGTTGATTGTTTCGGAATGCGGGTATACGGGCGGCAGCACAAAGGTCAAATTGCCATAAATATCATAAACATAATACGTGTCGTATTGATCCCCTTCGTTATAGGCACGTTTTAAAACAAGCCTGCCTTCAAAATCTTTAAACTCTTCAGTGGTGTTGTTATGTTCGTCTAAAAGTTTCCAGTTTTCATTTTTCGTTATTGTTTTGTACAACTTATTTGGTTTATGATGGCCCTGGCATGTCAGTGAGATTGCATAATCCGATCCTGAAGTTACAACCTGATAGTTAAGTACTTCATCACTACCGTTCGTCTGGTAATCAAATTTTATTTCGTGACCGCTATCCATGGCCCAATCATCGCCGGGCGCTGCTTGTTTTAAAATCCTGTTCAAAGGAGAGACTTCGAGGAATTTCTGGCTGTATGGATTCCCTGTAGTTTCGAAATGAGAGTTGCCTGTGGCTGTTGGGTCTCCGGTACTATAAAAAGTAGCTTGCTCAGACAATGCACTGTCTTTATAATTCAAAGTTGGGCTATGGTCTGCAAAAGGGAGGTATTCTTTTATTTGCCTGCCGAAGTCATCGTATTCTGTTGGGATTACAATGTCGCCGCCGGAATTGGACTGCTGGTAAAGCCTTTTTTGCAGAGGTCGACCAAGTCCATCGAAATAAATTGTTTCGGTACCTACATGATCCGTGAGTGCTGCTTCAATTGGATTAATCGTGCCCTTTTTATATATTTTGGTTATTATATAATTCTGGTCCATACTTTGCCCAAAAATTGCCAAAGGAAATAATATGCTTAAACACAAGATGTTTTTTTTCATAATAGTAAATTTCTAAATTCGGCAATCAATCTTTAAAATGATAGTCGTTCTGTATCAAAATATTCCTGTTGTCATCACTGGTTTTTACCAACCTTCCCAATGCGTCGTATTCGTAGAACTTTTTTAGTCCGTTTGGCCCGGTTTCACTTGTTATGCCAACCATTGGGTCGAACGTATAAGTTGTGATCATTGCACGAGGAAACGCCAGCCGTAGTTCATTTAGCGCCCTCCTTAAATTGTCATCATTTGCTTCAGAGGCGAGAAGATTGGACTTATCGGTGATGTCGGCTAATATTAACGGTGGGATCTGACTGTAACGGACACCGGTTAATTTCGCTACAATATTTTTATTATTATACCCGTACACATAGCTCTCGTAGTCTTCATTGGAAGAACCGCTACTATTGGTGATTTTTAAAGAAGAAACCAAACATTTTGAGTTTGGTTCGTAATCGAATTTCACACGCGATTCTAACGCATTACCTCCCTTTGAAGTCATGACCTCAGTTAAAAAGTTTCCTTGTGGGTTTTCTTGTGGATAATCTGTATACAGATTTTTTTGCCTGCTAATTTCACTGTTGTCGGAATAGGTGATAATATCAGTTATTTTTTCCGGATTTTCCGGATATAGCTCACTGTACCAATAGCCTTGTGATATTATTCCTTCACTTGACGAAGATTGCTTACGTCTTAGCATATAAGGAAAATCTAAATCGTATCCGTATTCTTGTTTCTCAACTACTCTCAATCCGCCAGACATAAAAGTAGTTTTTTCCTTAGATGCCAGCCAGCCTATTTTACCAGATATGTTTTGTCCTACCCGATGATATGAATATTTTCCTAACTGTGGTTCGTGCCAGCTCGCGATATCAATCAGCCCTGCTGGAAAAGGTTCAGGTCCTGGATTTGACAGATTTAAAACAGTACTTGCTCCCCAGGTATAGTACAGATAACCGTCGGCGTCTGCCCATGCATACTTATTATGGGTATCTTTTCTAAATCCTGTAGATTCACATGTGAAAAATATTTTTTCATCATACTGGAATTTTTCAGATACCAAAACCTCTCCACTGGAATTGAAATAATTTTTTTCTGAAATTTTCCCATTTCTATAATTAGGTTCAAACGAAGTGATCTCACTGTCTGAGTAAATGACACCTGATCTGCCAACATTAAATTTTGATTGTGTATAAATTTTATTTCCAATGGCATCTTTTGATATCTCAAACACAGAACTGTAGGCTACATTTGGAACCGTCCTGATACTTCCCGCATTGACAACAATCGTAGGAGTTATGCTTGATACACCTATATGAGAAAAAGGACTCCCTTCGTTGCAGATTATATTTTTAGTTTGATAGACTATAGCCGTTGGTGCCTCTTCTAACTCTATTCCTGAAGAGTGGTTCAATCCATCAATTTCGTAATTATACTGATATTCTTTTTTTTGTGCAATAACACCTTCAGAAGAATAATTTTCAATGGATTTTACCCTTAGTCCATGTGATTTCTTAGAAATATATTCTGTGTATGCAGGTATGGTATCATGAACAGTTTTAGAAATATTTAAAATTGGACCAGCATTTTCGTTGTTTTCACTCCAGGTTGTTACCTGATATGTGCCTACCTTTAAATTTACTGCTACGGAGCCAATTGGTCCTGTACACCCACCCGCTACAAAATCTTCAGGTTGCGAATAGTTCGTAGGGCTATCAATATACAGAGATTCTGTTGGCCTCAGGCAGGGATAATATTCTTCAAACTCTCCGTTGGTCATAGCCATTTCACATTCGGGAAATGTTATCGGAATGTCATTATCGCAACCAGTGATATTTTGGATTAAATAAACCCCAAGTCCAGATCCACTTATATTATAATCGTTTTCTTCACTAATTTTTAATAATTTTGTTCTCACAATCCTCATATAGGTGTAGTTGCTATATTCTGTACAACCAAATGGCCTTAAATTAATTGGTATCATATTCGGCGTTGTGCAAAATTTAAAGTATTTCTCTGGCGGATCGCCACAATAAAACCCCTCATAATTAGGAACTGTGAATATATCTACTTCATGGGAATAATACCCCTCAGGATGGTAGATACTATCTGACACCATATTTTGTTCATACACAAATTTGGAATAGCCTCTGGTTGGGAAATGTATCTTTTCTAATATCCCGTTCTGTGCGTAAAGTATATCCGTTTTCCTGTCTGCTCCGCTGAAAATGATATTCCCTGAATTTACTGATTGGACCAGATCATCATTCGACGCAGCATTATACAGTCCTAAAAAATCCTGAGAATTTGAGTTAACAGCAGGCACGAGTTGCGGATTTTTGTAATCAAATGCATATTCTTTACCTTTCATATTCTCACTCCCGAATATTGTAACTTTATCTAATTTTAATCTTCTATATAAGTGTGCAAATTGTGATTGTCCGGCAGGAATTGTTCCAAAGTAAGAGTGGTCGAAAAGAATGCGTTTGTAAAAGTCTGAAGGGTTAACCGCTTCGAAATTTTGAACTGGTATTTTATATTTGTAAAACAATATTTCATTCAATGCGTTACCGCCTTGATATGAATTGGGTACAAGTTTTAAATCTTCTCTGGATTTATAAGTAAATTTTGCAATGTATTCGCCGTTGAGTTTAATACTTAGAGGCATTTGTTGTGAAGTCGTATAAGTTATTCCTAAGTTAAAAGCAGCATCATAAACCCAAGTCATTGGGCAGGTCAATTTCTTGTAATATGATCTTGACACCAAGGGTTGGGCTATTTCATTATCCCATGTATACAATTTATAATCAAAATCAAATTGATCCATTTTATTTTTTGAAATGGCTTTCGTAAGCAGCCATGAACTTTCGGAATTACCGCTATAAACGTGTCCAACCCCGGCATCGTCTCCACCTGAGATATGGGTGGTTTCTTTTTTTCCATTTTCCCCGAAATAATATTGTGTCCCGTCATCCATTGTCACAAGCCAAACGACACCTGCTTGAATTTTAGTAACGTGAATACGGGGATTTAAAAGCGTATGATATTCCCCGTTTTCTAAATCTTTCACGATATAGTCACTTATTCCTAAAACATTCAGACTGTAAAAATCCAATTCCGTGTCATCACGTCCGTTTACCACTGGCAACATGAAATCGTTTAGATATTCAGACAACTGGCCTGGAAAGCTGTAAACTCCGATATAATTAAGAATTGTAGTACTGATGCTATATGGATCTCGACCAATATCGTCTGGTTTTCCATTCGTAATCCTTGAGATTCTTCCTCCCAAATTGATACTCCATCCCAAACCTACATTTGTAGAAATTTGAGTCACCTTGACGCCTGTAGCATCATAATTTAAAGAAATCGGTAAAGAAAGCTCCCGTCCCTCAATTGTGTGTAATGGCACGCTAATGTCCGGTGTTCCAGAATACATATTTACAGGCGCTTCTCCATATTTTTCGAACGCTGCGGCCTCGGGGCTTAGAGGCAGCTTAATCCTTGAATTAATGTCGTTTGCGACGTTATAGTTGGTCATGTTAATACCGTCACTTTGAGAATAAACCACAGTGTTAAACAGTATCAGAATACCAAAAACGAATTTTCTTTCTCTTAAAGTCATTATCAAAATTATTTTTGTTTTATTACTTTAATTCCATCACTCTGCACATCCGTCTTGATATTCACTATGTAAATCCCTTCAGGGTATGCACTTAAATTCACAGGAACCGTCCTGCCCGTAATAGTAAAACTTTGCAAAATATGTCCACTCAAATCAACTACTGTTGCCGTTCCGGTTTCAAATTCATACCCTACAATCACATTCGTAAAATCACCTGCGGGATTCGGGATCGCTTCAATCGTCGCCTTTTTTACTTTTTCCTTGTCTTTATCCAACAGCTTCACCACCCAGAAATCACTATTACCATAATGCGTTTTCTTATCACGCGAGGGCGGTATGTTGGCTTTTCCGCCGCCCAGTGCCGAAGACAGTCCATCCATTGCTTTGTCTGCATCCATGCCTGAACCGCTGCCCCCGCTGCCAAGCGAAGGAACATTTCCCAATGGGCTTTTGGGTGCATTCACACCAAATTTCAAAGGCGAATCTTCACCAAGGTCCGTTGCTTTGTTTATTTTGTCTGCTGCAGCGCCTACGGTTTCGTCATAGCCTTTGTTGAAGCTTTCTGCTGCTTCGGCGATCTTTCCATTGGCTTTGTCTGTGGCATTTTTTAAGCCCTGCAACTGCTGGCCGTTGCCACCGACGCTGATTCCATTTCCTGTGCCCGATCCCGATTTGGTACCTGCTATGCCCATTGTACTCCGCACCGGGTTTGAAGTTCCGGCAAGCAAATAACCGCCGTCCCTGGTTTCTACAACTTTCGTTAAAATGTCTTCGCCGTCGCTGCCGACGGTTTTGTCCCACAATCGTTCCCCTGTTTCCGATATTTTCAGGGCGATGTAATCGTTAATGCCTTTTTCATCTTTCTTTTTTCCATTGGCTTCTGATTTTGCAAAACCACCGATCAGCAAAGTGTGGTCTTTGTTTTCTACAATTGAAGTCAGGATATCCGATGTTCCGAAATCATAGGTTTCCTGCCATATCATCCCGCCTTCTTTGTCTAGTTTTACAAGCCAGAAATCGGTGCCTTTGCCATTGCCTTTCTTTTTGCTGAAGTTTGAACCGGAATTCGAGTTTCCGCCCAGGAGATAACCTCCGTCATAAGTCTGGTGCACCACTGCAAGCTCGTCATCTTTATCCCCGCCGATGACCTGTTGCCATTCTTCTTCCCCGTCTCTATCCAGTTTGATGACCCAATAATCCCCAGTGCCTATGTTATCATCCTTTTTGTTCCCCGAAGCTGGCGAATTGGAATAACCTCCGAGGATGTAGCCCTGGTCTGCCGTTTGTTCGATGCTGCGGAGTTCTTCAAAGTAGATGCCTCCAAAAGTCTTTTCCCAAAGGATTTTGCCTTCCTTATCGAGTTTAACCACCCAGTAATCAAGATTGCCGTAGCTGTTTTGTTTTTTGTCTGCCGATTTTTCGGAACTTGAAGATCCTCCTAATATGTAACCGCCGTCGCGGGTTTGTGCGATACTTTTGAGTTTTTCCTGACCTGTTCCTCCGATGGTTTTTTGCCACTGTTCGCCTCCACCTGCATCGAGCTTGATGACCCAGAAATCCTCACCGCCGTGGCTGTCCTCTTTTTTGGATAGCCCTCGTGCCGAATCTGAATTCCCGGCAAGTATGAATCCGCCATCGCGGGTAAGGCGTATCGATTGCAGGAAATCTGAACCGATGCCGCCAAAGCTTTTCTGCCAGTCCATGTCGCCGTTTTCGTTCATTTTCCATACCCAGAAATCCAGGTCCCCGGCGCCTTCGGAAACTTTATTTCCTGTTTTGCCGGAGAGTGAACTGCCGGCTAGTATGAATCCGTAATCTGCGGTAGGCACGGCATCAAATAAATATTCGGCATTTTTACCGCCATAGGATTTTTCCCAAAGCATGTCCTGGGCGGATACGCCGAGCGAAACTATTAAACTGCATGCCGCAAAGATGAGTCGCGTTGAAAGTTTTATCATAAAGCACAATAGATTAGTTCCTGTCGGAAGTGACAGGAAAATGAAATAACATCAAAATGGCTTATAGATATTGTTGCGGGCGAAAAACTGTAATCGGTCAGTCATAAAAAGCAACCCTGCATATAAATCCAGAACGGATTGCATGGGTAAGAGGGCGCAAGATTAGAAGTGGTATTTACCTTGCTAAAATTTTGTT
This sequence comes from Flavobacterium noncentrifugens, assembly GCF_900100375.1. Taxonomy (GTDB): domain Bacteria; phylum Bacteroidota; class Bacteroidia; order Flavobacteriales; family Flavobacteriaceae; genus Flavobacterium; species Flavobacterium noncentrifugens. Next base: position 610,162 of record NZ_FNEZ01000001.1, read on the forward strand.
AAAAATATAAAAAAGAACTTAACTAAAAAACTTTTGAAAGTTTTTTTATGGTTATTTTTCAAAAAAAAACGACAACTAATTGTTGCCGTTTTTTTAAATTTAAAGTAATCCTTTGATTTTCGCTTCGCGTATCAGATCTATATCACTGCCGCCCTTAATTTCCAGTGTTTCCTTTAAGTTGAGTTTGCGCTTTTCAACCGCGCTCAATGAAAGTGGCACATATTGAGGTATGTCTTTTGTTTTTGTGCCTTTTGATAAATGGTAGAGAATCTGTTTGTCGAATGAATCGATTTCAATATTGTCATATTGAATCTGGCTTACCAATTTCACTACCGTCTGGCTGTAATAATTTTCGGATTTTAATATTTTGTCGAATGCCAATAAAAGTTCGTCAAAGGTCAGGTCATTCTTTATTACAAGGCCGTTTGGATTTATATTTTTTATGATTGTATTTATTTTCAACAACTCGGTATGCATAGTAAGCAATATAATTTTGCAATCAGGCATGTGCTTCCTGACCAACAGCGCAAGGTCTTCCCCTGAAAAAATTCCTTTTTCCTCGTAAACAGGCATACTAAGGTCAAAAAATGCAATCCCAAACGGATCGCCTTCATGTTCCATGATGGCCTCATAACCTGTTTTACAGTCTTTCGCCTGAATGATCGTGAAGTCATAAAGTCCCTTGGAATTATAACCTTTTATCGCATTTTTATATGCTTCTATAATAAAAGGATGATCATCCACAATTAGAATATTAATACTAATAGCCATGGTATTTGGTTGTTGTTGTTTAGGAATGATGCAAACGTATTATTTTTTTTTTTCGTTTTGACGAAAATTTGAAATTATGTTACTATTGTCATATCGGAGATCATTGGTACAGTTACTACGATTTTAGTCCCTGATCCCGGTTTTGAAGCGATTGTAAAGCTACCTTTACATTCATCAACCCTTGACTGCATGTTTTGCAAGCCTATGCCTTTTTTCCTGGTTTGGGTCTGAAAACCCGCTCCGTCATCAGAAATTTTCAAGACGATATTGTCATTTTCTTTAGAAATTTCAACCTTGACATTTTGCGCTTTCGCATATTTGTTAACATTTTGGAGTGATTCCTGAAGTATCCGGTACAAATTTATTTTTACTGTATTGTTTACCTTTTCCCAATTTATATCATTTTCAATGACATTAAACACTTGCGCGTCATGCGAATTGTGTTGCTCCTCCAACAAGTTGTTGACGATGGCGACAAAATTATTAATCACAACGTACTTTTCCCTGTTAAGGTCGTGCGAAATTTCCCTGATATCCTGTTCAATGTTTTTTAATTCTGCGAGGTAATTAAACCGGCTTTCAACAGATTGCTCATCAGTAGCCCGATTTAAGCTGTCAAGATTTAGCCTTGCCCCAAAAAGACGACCCAATACTCCGTCATGCAATTCCTGCGCTATTCTCTTTTTCTCCTTTACGCGGCTTTCTTCAATATTTGCCTGTTGTGAAATCATCAGGTTATAAATATCTTCATTGGCCTTTTGTTGGGCTTCGCGCAACAACAACTCCCGGTTTTTTGCCCTTTGTGATCGGATTACAAACAATAATATTCCAATGAATAACGTTCCGACGAAGAAATAACTTATACTTCTGTTTTGTTCGGCAAGCTTGTCTTTTTGTGAAATGATCTCGTCCGTCTCAAACGCAATCCTGGCGAATTTATCTTTTGCTTTACGTTCGGCCTGTTGGAGGCTGTCGCTAATCTTAATGTACTCCTTGGAATAAGCAATAGCATTTTTGTGTTCAATGCTTGACAGCTGTTGGAGCGAGGCCAGTATGTCTGATGATACTCTGGTCTTGCGCGAAAAATCAAGGGCTTCTCGCGCATATTTCTGAGCGATGATTGTATCTTTCTTTGCCGCAAAAAGTTCAGAAAGATGTATTTTATTAAGGATTATCCCCGAATTGTCCTGTTTGAGACTATCCCGCAGTTTCAGGGATTTATAGAAAAGTCCAGGAAGTTGGCTAAAATCGTTAATTTTAAATTTTGAATATGCAAGATTGTCAATCAGCATCGCATAAACGGTGGGATTTCCTTTCTGTAAGGATATGTCTTTGAGGGCAATATTAAAATTTTCAATTGCTTTCTGTTGCTCACCAATAGTTTGATATACATATCCAATATTATTTAACGAACTCGCCATTAAAAAGTTTTTATCTATAACCGACGTATTTTCGATATAGTTAAGTGCTTTGGTATGGTATTCTAAAGCCTTATCAAAATTTTTAAGTTGGTTGGAATTGATGCCAATTAAATTGTATGCTTCATATATTTTTTTCTTGTTTGACGATTTGTTAAGATACGGAAGCGCTTTTGATGCGGAAGTTTCGCTTCCATTAAAATCACTTTCGTAGAGCTGTATAAAAGCCATGTCAAGATAGATTTCCCCTAAGCTTAAACTATCCCCGATATACCTGTTGAATTTTTCGGCCTTTAGGTAGTAATAAAAAGAACTGTCATTTTGATTGCTGTCAATATGGTACTTACCGAGGTTCTTGTACGCTTTTGAAATATTTACTGTATCTTTTTCTGCGACAGACCTTTCTAAAAGTTCTTGTGACAGCTTTCGAAACTGTTTATGTCTACCCAATAAATCAAAATTGTCGGCAATGGTATTCAAAAGGCTTAGACTTGAAGAGTCAATTTTCCTAGTTTGCAATAGTTCATAAGCCCGTTGATTGTATTTGATTTTTTGGTTTTGGGAAGAGTTACCGCCTTTAAACAGGTTAATGTAAATCGAAACGCTATCCCTGACAGCTTCAGCCGAGACAGTTTTCTTGCTTTTCGAACAACCAAGGCACGCACACGCGATGCAGACAAAAATGATTAATGATAGTTTTTTCAATGATTTGTGTTTTTACCCAAAACAAAAAAACAAAAAAAAAGGCTATCATTATAAAATGACAGCCTTAAAATAAGATTTTATCTTATTATATTTCTATATGGAATATTATGCTACTGATCTTGGGGCACTTTGACCGCCAATTCTTGAACTGCTTCTTGGAGCACTTTGACCACCGATTGCAAGACTTCTTGGAGCGCTTTGTCCGCCAATTCTTGAACTGCTTCTCGGAGCACTTTGACCACCGATTGCAAGACTTCTTGGAGCGCTTTGTCCACCGATTGGAATAATTTGTTCTACTGGTGCTGTTTGACCAGGTGCTGTTGGTGGATCAATTTCAGATATGCTTCTTGGGGCACTTTGACCACCGATTGGAATAATTTGTTCTACCGGTGCTGTTTGACCAGGTGCTGTTGGTGGGTCAATTTCAGATATGCTTCTTGGAGCACTTTGACCACCGATTGGAATGATTTGTTCTGCAGGCGGTGCAGTCTGTCCTGGAGCCGTCGGCGGATCAATCTCCCCCGGTTGTGTAAATGAAGTAAGAACCATCATTAAAGACAATAATCCGAATGTTAAAATAGCTTTTTTCATAATTTGAGACATTAATATGTTTGTGGTATATTTTACAAGTTCTGTGACGCTTCCTTGCCTTTCACGTTGTAAAAATATACCGCATGTCTCTATCTATTGTAGTGTTTACAGGGGCTTTTGGTGGAATGCAGCCGTTTGATAGTGGATGGCATTCAAATTATGGTAGATGGTTTTCTTAGATTTCGAGATAATTGCCGTTTGAGATGCTGTTGAGGATCGCATCAACGTTTTCTTTATACGATTTTGAGAAAGGCAGTTTGGTTGTCGTATTCTTAATGTAACACACCGCATTGCCGGTATGGATGCGCGACACGTAGTCGATGTTTACGATATAACTGTTGTGGATGCGTACAAAAGGCGAAGTGAGTACATTTTCAAAATGCTTCAGGGTTTTAAAAGCGGTGATCATTTCGCCGTTGTTCAGGTGGATGTCTGTCGAGTTGTTGTCGGCCTGCAGGTAGCAGATCTCGGTTGCATCAATGAAACGGTAATCCCCGTAAGATTTTACGCATATGATCAGGGGCTTTTCCTGTTGTGTGCCGTAAGCAACAAACGGAGGATTTTCTTCTCGGGCTTCTGCTGTTTCATAGGCAACCATAGGGCCAACAGTCTCTCCTGACGCAATAGTTTCCTGCACAGGCACTTCAATGACAACCGGCAATTCAATAATTGGGCTGTCAACAATTTTTTGAGCAAGGTTTTCAGAATGCGGCTCAGGCGTTGCGGCTGTTCCAAGGTTTTTTTCAAAACGGAGCATCGTTCTCCTCAAATCCCTGGCATTAACCGGCTTTACAAAATAATCAAGCACTTCATACCGCAACGCTTCGAGCGCCAGTTCATTGTCTTTAGACGTTACAATGATCTTTGGAATTTTTTTGAGGTAGCGGTGCAGTTCGTTGATCAGGTGCAATGACAGGCGGCTGTGGGATTTGCCCGGGCTAATTTCAAGGAATACGATGTCCGGAAGGTGCTGCAGGATCAGGTCAAGTCCATCGTCATAGTTGGCAGCAGATGCCACAAAATGCAGGTTCTGAAAACCAGCCGCTACCGACCGGGTTTTCACAACGCTGTTGTAGTCATCGTCTATGACAATGTAATTGTGCTTCATATACTGTACTTGGCTAGGGATTCAAGACAGCATCTGAAATTAAGATTGCAGGTTTGGGGCAGTCAGCGCTAACGCTAACCAGTGGCTAATTTAATTGATTTTACAAATCGCAAATCGCTACAACGCCAACAGTTATCATCATTATTATCATTTGATTACGAACTGCAAAAAAAAACGTTAAAGTACATTGTGATTTTCTTAACACACTTTAAAAAAATAAAATTAAGCATATATAGTATTTTTTTACACCAATTCATTTAGTTTTGTAAACAGATTAATTAACAAAATATACCCCTATTTCTATGATTAATGTTGATTTTCATTCGAAAGATGCGATTATTAACGCTTTTCCGGATGAAGTAGCCTGCTTGGCCCATTTGGAACAATTGCGCTGGGACGGATTTGTAACCAGCCCCTTTGACGCCATCTCAACGGTATACCATTGCAGCAACAACCGCTTTCGCTGCAAGAATACCGGCAAATATTTTAATGCCAAGACCGGAACGATATTCCACAATTCCAAAATCGAATTGCAGAAATGGTTCATCGCGATATGGATCGTATCCAGGCGAACACGCGGCATTACATCAGTAGAATTGGCCGAAGAACTACAGCTCACACAGAAATCTGCCTGGTTTATGCTGCAGCGGATCAAAAAAGGACTCAATCCTGAAAGCCTGAAGAAAAAGCCGAAAAACCGTCTCAAAAAGAAAATGGAAGCTGCCGACATTTCTAAAATCGCGGTGGCTCCAGATTCCGACCGCCTCCAGATGCACCAATGGCTTGAACTGCTAAAAAAATAACATGCCCCAGCACCATCCCACCATTCTTTACGGATCCCCAAATCTGTACTTAAAAATCAAAAATGCTGCAGTTTCCTGCTTCATTTTATCTGACAACCGACAGGCTTTCCGAATGCGGGATTTCCAGAAAGCCCTGGGCTATGATGGAAAATCAGAATCGTGGCTGCTGGAATTGCTGAAGGGCATTTCAAAATTTTCGGCAGTTCCCGAAGCGCTATTTTCAGCCCTTGACCATCCGGAAACCGTTTTGTACAATCATCCGAACGGCGCACAACTGTCCATACGAACCATCGAAATCCCATCGGTACAAAAAATCCTGGATATTCTTATCAATGCACGCAACGACGGGCATTTAAGTGTCGGACAACTCAAATTTGCAAAATCAGCCGCCTTGCTGCATAACTATTTCAGCAACAACGACCTTCAGGCAGCCATCGAAGAAGCCAGCGGGTTTAATTTTGAGAAGGCAGCCGCCAGAACCAGGCTTCACCAACGCCTGATGGCAAAACATCCCAATGCGGCATTTGAATGGGCCAGGGTATTGCCGGATGCATTCTTTGAATTGCTGGGAAAATTGTATGGATTGCATTGGAACCAAATCCGCACCGAACCTGAAATGGGCGCAAAAACCACAAACGACCTGGTGTTCTCCAGATTGCCGGAAGATATTATCCGGATTTTAGCTGCTACAAAACCAAAACGCAGTTATAAAGGCAGCCAGAACCTGCAGCAATCCGAACTGGTGCAATACCTAAGTAGCCTGCAGCAATTGGCCGAAACCGCCGGATACCACCGCAATATTTTCATGCAGCTGTTAAACCGTACCCATCCCAAAAACAACCACTGGCCGGTAAAAGACACTGATTTTTCGACGCTACAGGCTATAGAAACAACAACCTCCGAATTCAACATCCTTTTAAAAAAAGGAATCGTATAAAGCAAAAAAAGCCCCGGAATTCCGGGGCTTTCATTCATAAAATATGGCGTTAGGCTTTTGACGCTTTTAACAGCCAGTTTTTCATAGACACTTCGCTTTCGATAATGCCTTTTAATTCGGAAATCGCTACACGGTCCTGTTTCATCGAATCGCGGTGGCGGATGGTTACGGTTTTATCTTCGAGCGTTTGGTGGTCTACCGTGATGCAAAATGGCGTTCCAAGCGCGTCCTGCCTCCTGTAACGGCGGCCTACGGCATCTTTTTCGTCATAAGCCATATTGAAATCCCATTTGAGGTCTTCGATGATCTCACGGGCGATTTCAGGCAAGCCGTCTTTTTTCACCAGCGGCAAAACAGCTGCTTTTGTTGGCGCCAATACCGATGGCAATTGCAAAACGGTACGCGTTGAGCCGTCTTCCAGTGTTTCTTCTTTCAACGAATTGGAGAAAACAGCCAGGAACATACGATCCAGTCCCACAGAAGTTTCTACGACATAAGGCGTGTAATTCTGGTTCAGTTCGGCATCAAAATACTGCAATTTTCGGCCTGAGAACTGTTCGTGGGCTTTCAAATCGAAATCGGTCCTTGAATGGATGCCTTCGAGTTCCTTGAATCCGAAAGGGAAATTAAATTCAATATCCGCGGCAGCATTGGCATAATGCGCGAGTTTTTCATGGTCGTGGAAACGGTAATTTTCCCTGCCCAATCCGAGTGACAAATGCCAGTTTAAACGGGTGGTTTTCCAGTATTCATACCATTTCATCTCTTCTCCGGGACGCACGAAAAACTGCATTTCCATTTGTTCGAATTCGCGCATGCGGAAGATAAACTGGCGCGCCACAATCTCGTTGCGGAAGGCTTTTCCGGTTTGTGCGATCCCAAACGGGATCTTCATGCGGCCGGATTTTTGTACGTTGGCAAAGTTCACGAAAATTCCCTGTGCCGTTTCCGGGCGCAGGTATAAATCCATCGCATTTTCTGCGGAAGCGCCAAGTTTGGTACCAAACATCAGGTTGAATTGCTTCACATCTGTCCAGTTTCTCGAACCAGTTTCAGGATCGGCAATTTCGAGCTCTTCGATTAAAGCCTTGACATCGGCCAAATCTTCATTGCCCAGCGAACGCCCCATTCTTTCAAGGATTTCGCGGTTTTTGGCCTTGTATTCCATCACACGGGCGTTGGTCGTCACGAATTCTTCTTCGTTAAACGCTTCCCCAAAACGCGCACGTGCTTTTTCTATTTCTTTTTCGGCTTTCTGGTTGATCTTTTCGGCATAATCCTCGATCAATACATCGGCGCGGTATCTTTTTTTGGAATCTTTGTTGTCGATCAACGGATCGTTGAACGCATCTACGTGGCCCGAAGCCTTCCAGGTTGTTGGATGCATCAGGATCGCAGCGTCAAGGCCCACGATGTTTTCATGCATCTGAACCATTGCTTTCCACCAGTATTCGCGGATGTTTTTCTTTAATTCGACTCCGTTTTGCGCATAGTCATACACTGCGCTCAAACCATCGTAGACTTCGCTTGACGGAAAAATAAATCCGTACTCCTTTGCGTGCGAAACTACATTCTTAAATAAATCTTCTTGTTTTGCCATAGTGGTGCAAAAATATAAAAGTGGTTTTAAAAATGGATACAAATGTGCAAGGAATCAACGTTTTTCTTATTTTTATGGAATATACGCCATTTAAAATGCTTACACACCTGATAAATCTCTTCTTTCCAAGGGTTTGCGCCGGATGCGATTCCTTATTGCTTTCGAATGAAAACGTCATTTGCACCAATTGCCGGCACGAAATCCCAGTCACCAATCATTTTGAGCTGCCTGATAATGAGGCGATGAAGAAATTCTATGGAAAAATCCCTGTTGAATTTGCCGCTGCTTTTGTGTATTACCACAAAAAAGGCATCGTTCAGGAAATGATCCACCGGTTAAAATACAAAGGCAATGAGGAAGTCGGGACTTTGTTTGGCCTTTGGTTTGCCAACGAGCTTAAAAAACTTCCCATTTTGAAAGATGTTGATGCCGTTGTTCCGGTTCCGCTGCATCCAAGAAAATTGCGGGAACGCGGCTACAACCAGGTTGATTCTTTCGGAATGGCATTGGCAGAAAGCCTTACAACCGATTATCAGAGACATTTACTGCTGCGAAAAATCTATTCAAAGACACAAACCCGTAAAAACCTGCTGAAGCGTTCGGAAATAGGCAACCGTGACATTTTTGACGTAGATTTTACAGAAAAAGACCACCATAAACATTACCTGCTTGTTGACGATGTACTCACGACAGGCTCAACGTTAGAAGCCTGCGGGCGGGCATTGTTGAAAATTCCCGGTGCGAGGATCAGCATTGTCACCATCGCGATGTCGCATTCATAATTATTTTTTTTGCTGGCTAATGTAAGTTTTAAAGTAGCCACATTCCTGCAACACTTCCTGGTAATATTGCGTTTTTGAATATTTGTCTTTTAGTGATTTGAATCCGTTCCAGGCTAAGAAATTGATCCTGTCATCATCCATTTGCCAATAATTTTCTACTTTTTTGTATTTGTCGTTGTAGTATGCGTTGCGTTCGCATTTGGCGATCATATATTGGCAATGTGCGCGCTGTTCGTCGCTTTTTGCAGCGGCAAAGGCCTTTTGGTAATAGCTTTTGGCCAGACTGCAATCGGTGGCCAAAATCCTGGAACTTTCCCTGAAATCAAATGGTGTCATCGCATATCCAAAAATATTTCCTTCGTGAAATGTACGGCCGTTTCCATAATGCGAAATATTGTAAAAGGCATTTCCGAGTAATATATTATTGGTGTACACATCTTCTGATTTTAATATTTTATTTTGCATTTCCTTGATTTTCAAAAGGAAATCCATAAATGAATACGCACGTTTCTGCCGCATTTGATGGTCGCAATCGTGACAGTCTTTGATGCTTGCGTTAAACGGATTTCCGAGAAACGGCGTATCCTGACTGCCGCTTTTTTGAAGCAACACGATGGCATCGGAAATTTTATTCTTGAAAGTGGCTTCTACCGATTCATACCTGTAAATGTCTTCAAGGGAAACATTATAGACTGCAACAGCAATTTGCTCGATTGGCGTTTTATTTGCTTTTGGCAGAAAAACCTTCATGGTTTCAAGATGCTGATTGCTGTCATAAAAATTATCCTTGCGCGCAAACAATTCAGACATGACGGTATTTTTATTTTCCTTGTACAGCGCGCCCAGATACCGCTTGCTCCAGTCGGAAGCCAGCTGAAAACGAAAAGCGCCATGGTCTGTTTTGGGCAATTCCTGATACAGCCAATTTAAGTCGACCGCAATTTTCTGTTCCTTTTGTGCATCTATCGTATTAAAACTGCTCAACGTATTCACGAAACGCAACAGGCGCAATTGGTTTTTTGCGAGTTCGGTTTGCGGCATCCGCTTTTCGGCATCGGTAAAATGAGTGACAGCTGTAGAAAAGTTCCCTGCAAGGGTTTCAAGATAACCGGCAGCCGTATTCCATAAATAAGGTTTGCCCACTTTTTCAGATTGTGCAATCTTAACGACCAATTTTCTTGCGCTTTCGCTGATGCTGTCTTTGATTGCGGCTTTATTCTGCGCAACGGTTTTATCCGAAAATGACAGATCAGCCTTGACTTCCTGGCGGTTGACAAGCCGCGCCAATAAAAATTCGAGGTATTCGCTTTGCGGTTTGACCTCAAAAATATTTGCAATGGCTTGCTCTTCATCGCCATAATAGCCGTAAAGTGCCCAAAGTGCTGCTTTTTCATCGGCATTTTTCGCCATGGCCAATGATTGCTGCCAGTCTTTTTGCTCCTGCGGATGAAAACAAAACACGGCCACATCACGCATGGGCGGGCATTGGTCGAAAACGATGCTGTAATTGTAATTCGATTCGGCATAATTTTTCGATTTGTACTGGATTCCGGCGATGTAGGAAAGTGCGCGGTAATACAGGACATCTTTGGAGACTTTGCTTTCAGTCAGCTTAAAAAACGCTATTGCTTTTTCTTTATCACCGCTGTAAAAATACGCCTTGATGGTTTGAAACCACCAGCGTTTTTTGAGGAATTCATTTGATGTATTTTTGTATATATTTTCAATCTCATTAAGCACTCCGCCGTTGTTAAAATATTTATAATCCACCGGTTCGTAACTCCAGGAATCTATTGTCACCGATGCCGTCTCGATTTGTTTTGCAAAATATAAAAACTCAAAAAAACCTTTGACATTTTTGTCTTTCAGCTTGAATTTTGACGCCCACTTTTTTGACAGCTCCGATTTCTTTTTGGATTTGATGAAATCATAAACCGCTGTAACATCTGCTGAACTGGAATCGAGCAGGAAAAACTGCACGTCTTCGGATTTCATTGAATTGTTTAAAAAACCAGACCAATCGGAAACCATATCTTCATTGAACTTTTTATAGTCCTGCATTGGTTTATCACCATAAAAAAGTGCCTGTGACAGGAAAAGCGGTTCATAGGCTTTGTCTACAAAAGTTTCGGGCGTAAAATTTGTCGCGTAAAACCAGTCCCAATCCCAGTCGCCTCCGCCACACGCATAAATGGTTCCGTAAATCCCTAAAAGCGCTGCGCTAAAAACGGCGAGCAACCTGCTCAAAAAAACCTTTTTCATATTGTTTGGTATTGCATGCGTCGAGATCGTAAAAAATAATTTCCGACGGTATTGTTTTTAAACTTTTCTTTAATTCATCTGCCATGTTTTTAAGATCTTCCGGTTTAATTTGCTCTATTTTCAGCAAATCGCCCTTGCGATAGAAAATCCCACTGCTGTAATGACTTTGCACCACTTTAAAATACCGGCTGTTTAAATGTACATCATTTGGATTGTTTTGCAAATCAGAAATCGCGATTTTGCTTTTGAGCCCGATGGTTTTGTAGTCGCGGATCTGGATGGCCCACGAATATATGGGCAGCGCGACATCGAGCGGAAGCGGATATTTTTCGAGGCTGGCCAGATAACGTGCTGCGATGTCGGGGTCGTATATGGAATTCAGTGAATCGGGCGCAATTCTTCCCATATTGTAATACATTAAAATACCACGGTCTACATTGGGTATTTTGGTCTTTTCAAAATATTTTACCTGGTGCAGCCTGATGGTTGCAGATAATTTTGTACCGCAGTTTTTCTTAAACAAATCGACAAATTGGAGGTAATTTTCTCGGCTGCCGAGCGTCCAATCACAATCAATCTGTATTTCATCAATTGTAATATTATTTTTTGAGTTGATCTGCGCGATAAAACCAATGGTCTTTTTGACCAGATTTTGAATGTCAAGCCCTTTTTGAAGCATGACTTCATTTTTGATGTAAACCACCGGAATGATTTGCAGTTGTGGTTTTTCGATAAAATGAATGGCACCAACGGGATAAGGGTGTTTGGTTTTTGGTTCAAGCGCTATATCAAAATAACGAACATAGAGCTTATCAGAGTGATTGTCTAGTAAAACTTGTTTTTCAAGGCCTGAGAGCTTAAATGTGGTTTTCCAATAGTAGAATGCTACACCAGATTTTTGGTCTTTTTTACAACCCAAAAACAGGCTGGCCGTCAGCAGGAAAATGATTGTTTTTTTCAATTGGTTAGGGTTCGGTTGTGATTGCCAATAATTCGGCAAAACATTTCGTTTGCATCAAATATAATTGTTATTTTGTGGATTGAAAAAAAGCGCTTCATGTTGAAAAAACATTTTACATACTTTTGCCTGATGCTGGCATTGATACTGACAGGCTGCGCCAAACGCGGATCGATCACAGGTGGGCTCAAAGATACACTGGGCCCGGTTTTAAAAAGCAGTTTTCCTAAAAATTATTCAACCGATTTTAAGGAGAAATCTTTTAAGCTGACTTTTGACGAATATGTCAAATTGAAAAATATCAACAAGCAGCTGATTGTATCGCCTCCGATGAAAAAAGCACCGGAAGTTTTGCCGACAACAGCCAGCAGATCCATCACCGTAAAATTTGCCGACACGCTAAAACCGAATACCACTTATAGTTTCAATTTTGGCCAAAGCATCGAAGACAATAACGAAGGTAATCCGTACCGCCAGTTTAAATATGTATTTTCAACCGGAACTTATATTGATTCGCTCACTTTAAGCGGTTCGATTAAAGATGCTTTTGATAAAAAAATTGACAATTTTGTTTCTGTAATGCTCTATGATGCCGATGAAACCCTGACCGATTCGATCATTTACAGGCAAAATCCGAGATACATTACCAATACGCTCGACAGCAGCACCACTTTCAAACTTGAAAACCTTAAAGCCGGAAAATACCTGCTTGTCGCGGTAAAAGACCAAAATTCAAATTACAGGTTTGACCCTAAAACTGAGAAAATCGCTTTTCGGAAAGCTTTCGTGACCATTCCAACCGACAGCTTATACCAATTGGATATGTTTAAGGAAAGTCCGCAATTCAAGTCCGACAAACCTTCTCAGGTATCCGGAAGCCGCCTCGTCATGGGTTACGAAGGCAATCCTTCAGGAACTAAAGTAAAAATGGAAAAAGGCGGTGAAAACATGGATGTGATCCTGACCAGATTGCCAAAAAAAGATTCGCTTCAAATCTGGCACAAGCCCATCAAACTTGCCGAAGGTGTTAAAACAGATTCCCTGCATTTTGTCGTGTCAAATGATAAATACAGCGAAAAATATACGGTTAAAATTAAAAACCAGAAACGCGACACGCTGAGTTTTACCTCAAAATACAGTACTTCCCTTCCGCTAAGGGAAAAATTCACACTGGCTTCATCGCTCCCGATTACTGCGTTTGATGTTTCAAAAATGAATCTTATCAATAAAGATTCGGTGGCCATAGCCATTAAAACCGAATATGATGAAATGAACCAGGAAGTGACATTCGATTTTCCGAGAGAACCGCTTGAAAAATACCGTTTGCAGTTGCTTCCGGGCGCATTGACCGATTATACCGGCGGCGTAAACGACACGCTTTCCTATCGGTTTGAAACCAAAAACCTGTCCGATTACGGCAATTTGCGGCTCACGCTTGAAAAACCAAAATCGTTCCCTTTAATCATCGAACTGACGAATGACAAAGGCGATGTATTGGCTTCAGCCTATTCGGAAGGTGAGACGAAAATCAATTTCGACCTTGTAGAACCGGCTCTTTTTACGTTGCGGATCATTTACGATACCAATAAAAATAAAATCTGGGATGCGGGGAATTATCTTGAAAAACGGCAGTCTGAAGAGGTTTATTACTTCCCGAAACCTATTGATGTGCGGGCGAATTGGGATGTGGAGCAGCCTGTAAACCTTCAATAACGAATAAATCTTTATCATTTAAAAAACCTAATTTTTTCCGGGTTTCGTTCTGATCTTCTTTGTCGATCTCAACAACAAAAACGCCTTCATTTTCCTGAGCCGGAAGCACTTCATTCCCGAGAAAATCGACAACTTGTGAATGCCCGCTGTATTCGTGCCCATTTCCATCAAAACCAACCCGATTGACGCCAACCGTATAAACGAGGTTTTCAACAGCGCGCGCCTTCAGTAAAATATCCCAGGCGTTGATGCGTACTTTTGGCCAGTTTGCCACGTAAACGAGTAAATCATAATCTTCCACATTCCGCGAAAAAACCGGAAAGCGCAAATCATAGCAAACCAGCAGGCAAATTTTCCAGCCGAGATATTCGACAATTAATTTTTCAGATCCCGGCGTATACGTTTTTTCTTCCCCGGCAAGGCTGAACAAATGGCGTTTGTCATAGGTTTTGATTTCGCCTGACGGAAATACAAAAACCAGCCGGTTGTAAAAATGGCCATTTTCTTCAATCACGACGCTTCCCGCAACCGCTGCATTTTTTTGCGCCGCCCAGGATTTCATCGCACGGATGGATTCGCCATCCATCGTTTCAGCAATGTTTTTTGGATGCATTGTAAATCCGGTCGAAAACATTTCCGGCAGTACGATCAGCTCGGCTTCTGTAGTTCCGGCAATTTTCTGTAAGAAATAACTGCGGTTGGCTTCCGGGTTTTCCCAAACCAACGGTGCCTGTATCAGGACGATTTTCATAAAATGCTGTTTTGATTCCCAAAGATAAGGATTCTGATATTGCAATTTCATCTAAGGGTTTTCCCGAAGTTGCAAAAAACGAGGAATACTTGTAAACCCATCTTTTTGATTGCGAATAATTTAGCAGTATCACACTTCACAACATTTGTCATGAAAAAAATCATCTTTTATTTCCTTCTGCTCGCAACGTTTACCGGATTTGCACAAACCGATCCCGCTAAAATACAGTCCTGGCTCAATTCCAACCATAAAAAATCAGGGCTGACTCCTGAAGACATCAAAGATTGGACAATAAAAAGCACCGGCAGTTCAAAAGCTACGGAAATCAGCAATTATTATGTGCAGCAACGCCATCTCGGCATCGAAATTTTTAGTGCCGTATCGAATTTTGCCGTGAAGAACGGAGAAGTCATCCATGTTGGCGATGGGTTTGTAGCGAATGTGGCGGACAAAGCAAACGCTTCCATTCCGGCGCTTTCAGTTTTAGATGCCTTGGCGAAAGCCTATGTTTTACTGGAAGTCAGCGCAACGGCAAACATCGGCATCATTGCAAATCCGACCAAAAACAATTATAAGATCAGCAATGGTTTTTCAGAAAAAAATCCGGTTAAAGCGCGTTTGGTTTATCAGTTTTTTGAAAGTACTTTAAAACTCGCCTGGGATTTTACGATCCATACGCCCGACGGAATGCATGTATGGGGAATTCGCATCGATGCCGCTACAGGCGAAATGCTTGAAAAAAATGAGTTGATGCTTTCGTGCCAATTTGAATTGGATGTCCATCATCACAAAACAACTGCTCCGCAAACAAACCCTTTTTCTGAAAACTTCTTCAGGTCACAAACCGCAACGCCTTTTCAGGTCGCGAACAGTTCGTACCGCGTGATCCCTTTCAACTATTTAAGCCCGATTGACCATGAAAGGGTTCTGGTTTCGAATCCGTTTCATCCAGCAGCTTCTCCAAAAGGCTGGCATGACATCAATGCCTTAACCGAAAACAATCCGGGCCGGCAATTTACAACAACTCGTGGAAATAATGTGGTTGCAGTCGATGACTGGGATGGCGACAATTCAGATGGAACGCTTGCCGACGGCACATCAGCACTGCTTTTCGACTTCCCGTACGCCGGAACCGGGGTTGCTGCCACTACTTCCATAAACGCTTCTTTGACCAACCTGTTTTACATCAACAATATGATGCATGATGTTTGGTTTGAATATGGTTTTGATGAAGCCAATGGCAATTTTCAGCACACGAATTACAGTGGTATTTCGGGCGGAATTGATGAAGTTTTTGCACAAGCGCAGGATCGTGGACGAACAGCAGAAGACGGCGTGCAGGTTTATAACAATGCCAATTTCTATACGCCTGTTGATGGGGAAACCGGCAAAATGCAGATGTATTTATTCAATTATGCGGTTCCGCCGGTTTGTACTGTAAACAGTCCGGCTTCGGTTGCCGGGAATTATACTGCTTTCTACAACAGTTTTTCAATTGGAAATGTACAAATTCCGGGTGGCGCAGGAATTACAGCCGATGCGGCCCTAGGTGATTCTGGAGCAAACAGCGGTTGCTCTTCGTTTGTTAACAATGTTACCGGAAAAATTGTACTGTTAAACAATATGCACTCGTGTACGTATGTCGACCGGGTGTTGAGGATGCAACAATTGGGTGCCGTTGCAGTAATCATGATCAGCAGCAGTCCCGAAAATCCTTTACGTATGGGCGGAACCGGCGATGCGTCTATTACGATTCCGGCAATCAGTATTTCATTAACAGCTGGGAATGCGCTCAAACTTGCGTTGATGAATGGCCCAGTCAACATGACTTTGGTCGGTTCGGATATTCCTTTCGTAAATGCCGACAGCGCTTTCGACAACAGCATCATATCGCATGAATACGGCCACGGAATTTCCACACGGCTCACCGGAGGCGCAAATACGCCCGATTGTTTGCTGAATGCCGAACAGGCCGGGGAAGGCTGGTCTGACTGGATTGCGCTGATGATGCAGCTGAAGCGCGGAGATGTAGGCACTACGCCAAAAGCACTTGCCAATTTTGTGCTGAATCTTGAAAATGACGGGCCAGGCCTCAGGACAAAACCGTATTCTACAGATTTTGCGATCAACAACCTGACTTTTAACAGCACGAATTTTGCCGCACCGCACCAACGCGGGGAATTTATGGCGGCCGTACTTTGGGATCTAACGTGGGCATATATCGGGAAATATGGCTACAATGACAATATTTATAGCGGCAACGGCGGCAATAATAAAGTCATGCAGCTCGTGCTTGACGGATTAAAATTGCAGCCCTGCTCACCGACTTTCGTCGAATTTCGCGATGCTTTGTTCCTGGCCGACAATGCAACGACCAATGGCGCCGATTTTTGCATGATCGCAGAAGTATTCAGGAAACGCGGCATGGGTGCCAATGCGACTTCCGGCAGCCACAACAGCGCAACAGACCAATCGGAGAATTTCGAGGGATTGCCGCCCGGTGCGAATTGCCTGTTGGGCATTGATTATTTTGAAAATGCAGATTTGTTTAGGGTTTATCCAAATCCAAATAATGGATCGGTTACGGTGAGCATCAGTAAATTCAGCGGCAAAGCCAACATTCAGGTGATCGATATGAACGGAAGAACGGTTTACAATACCGATACGGATTTCAGTTTTGAAAAAACGATCGACATCCATGCGCTGCAATCCGGAATGTATGTATTGAAAATCAGTGGAAACGGATTGAATTATTCACAGAAAATCATTCGAAAGTAACATTTACTCCACTTAAAAAAATGAGAAAAATATTTACAACCGCGACATTGTTACTCCTGAATGTAATTTACGCACAAACCATCAGCAGCACTTTTGACAGTGGTATTGACAATTGGCTTGTGGTTGGAGATGCGACAAGTGCCAACCCGAACTTTATCGCTGAAGGCGGAAATCCGGGCGGCTACTTATCAGCAGATGACACAGCGGCCGGAGGCGTTTGGTTTTGGTTGGCTCCTGCCAAATTCCTTGGAAACCAAAATACTTCTTTTGGAAAAATCCTCAGTTTTGACCTGAAACAAAGCAGCACGTCATCACAGTTTGATGACAGCGACATTGTCATCGCCAGTTCAGGTTTAACCATTGCGCTTGATCTGGCTGAAAATCCGGGAATTGACTGGACGCATTATGCTGTAAGACTTGACGCTACAAACGCCTGGAAAATCAATACGATTGCCGATGCCACACTTGCAACTTCTGAAGAAATCCTTGCGGTTTTATCGGATGTCACAAGCCTGAAAATTAGGGGTGAATACATTAATGGATCCGATACCGGCGGGCTTGACAATGTTTTATTGGGAACAGATTCATTGGATGCCAAATCTTTTTCAGCTGTGGAATGTCATTTTTATCCGAATCCTGCAACCAACAACATTTACTTTTCTGAAAACGTTGATCGTGTCCTGTTTTATGACTTGCTCGGAAAAAAAATGAATCTGGATCTTCAAAATCAAACGGTTGATGTTTCCCAGTTATCAAATGGCATGTATACCATCCGAATGGAGTCGGGCACGAAAAGCCAGACGAAAAAATTTATAAAAAAGTAAGCATCCTTCAAACCCAAATCCCGTTTGCAGAGTAGTAGCTGCTTTATCGGATTTTAAATCCTCTTTCAGGTTTTGTTAGGGGATTTTTTTTAACTTAACCCATTCAAAGCCAAAACGATGAACATTTTTTCAAAATCCTGTGGTTTTTTATTTTGTATGATTTTCTCATACGGAACTGCCTCGGCACAAAAAGACAGCGTTGCCATTAAGAAAATGCTTGATGAAGCGTATGGTTTCGAAGTGTCTGCACCTCAAAAAGCACTGAAAATTTACCGCAATACGTATAATTCAAGCATCAAAGACAAATATTGGATTGGCGCCTTCAAGGCTTTGCTTTACAGCGGATTGGTTCATAATGACCGGGGAAATTACGATTCTGCGATTTACTATTTTCAAAAATCAAAACCATTTGCAGTCAAAGCCAGCAACCAGAGAGGCATCGGTCAGGTTTATGTGAATTCGGCCAACTCATACCAGTTTAAAGGCGATTATGAAACGGCGACCAAGTATTATCTGAAAGGCATTCCGGTTTTTGAAAAATTAAAGGACAGCAACGCCGTAAGTCAGAGTTACCAGAATCTTACGGGCTTGTATGCCAATATCAAAAACTACAAGCTTGAAGAATTTTACCTCAAAAAAGCCATCCAATATTCACGAAGCAGCGACAAAGAGCAGTTGGGACTGTTATACGGCGATTTCGGTTTGTTCTATGCGCGAAATGACAAATTCAAGGAAGCACTTTCTTACTTCAAAAAAACCGAGGCGTTGTCTTTACAGGACAGCAGTAAAGTATTGTCATTTTTTTCGAATAGGAATCTTGGGGAATATTACAGGTTAACCAAAAAATCCGAAATCGCGATTCCGTATTATGAAAAAGCGCTCGGGCTCACGGTTGCTTTAAATGATGCTTTCCAGAAAAGCGATTTATTGTACACGCTCAGTGGATTATACCTTAATGAAAAAGACTACAAAAAAGCGTTTTTTTATGGACAAGAATCCTTAAATCTTGCAAAAAACATAAATGCCCGAGAAGTCGTTTACCGTTCTCAGAGGAGGCTATCGGTTATTTTAAATGCTTTACACCAGCCACAAAAAGCTTTTACATTGCTTGAGCAGAGCTATACATTGCGCGATACGGTATTTGATGAAAATCACATCAAGCAGATTTCTTTGATGCAAACGCAGTTTGAAACTGAAAAAAAAGACAAAGCGATTGCTAACCAAAGGGCGCAACTCAAAAAAAACGAGGTAGAACTCATTAAAAGAAAAACGACAATTGCCTGTGCCATTGCCACAGCAATAGCTCTAGCGCTGCTTTCATTGGGAATATGGCTGTTTTTTCGTCAAAGCCAAAAATTAAAAAACAAAGAAATTCTCGCGTTGCAGCAACAGCAGGAAATCACAAAACTTGAAGCATTGATCGATGGCGAGGAAAAAGAGCGCCGCCGGATTGCGCAGGAATTACATGACGGAATCAATGGTGATTTATCGGCGATTAAGTTCCGGATTTTGGGTATTGATGAATCGAACCTGAGTGCAGATGACAAAGAAAACTTAACGACGACCGTTGAAATGATCGATCAGTCGTGTGCACAGGTCAGAAATATTTCGCACAACCTGATGCCGGCGTCGATCATTGATTTCGGATTGGTCGAAACCGTGCAACAGTATTGTTCGAAAATCAGCCAGTCGCATCCGCTCGAACTCGATTTCCAGTATTTCGGAAATCCGGCAACGCTTCCTAAAAAATCTGAAACCGTCATTTACCGCATCATCCAGGAGCTCATCAATAACATTATTAAGCATTCCCGGGCCACTACAGCACTTGTGCAGATGAATTTCCATGAAAACGAACTCTTTATTACCGTTGAGGACAATGGCGTTGGATTTGACGTCAAAAATGCCAGAAACGGTCTCGGGCTTAAAAATATCGAATCGCGCATCCAGCTTTTAAAAGCCGGACTTGAGATTGACAGCAGCAATAAAGGCACTTCGTTTCAGATCAACATCGACTTAAATTCCATTCAAAAATGATACAAACTGCCATAACAGACGACCATACGATTGTGATCGAAGGCATAAAAACCATGCTTAAATCGAATAAGGATATTGAAATCTTGCAGTCTTTTACGACGATTCACGAAACGATGGAAAGTTTAAGCGACAGCATCCAGGTTTTGCTGTTAGACATCAATCTTCCTGATGGAAACGGCATTTTGGCTTGTAAAGATTTGCTTAAAAAGTATCCTAAACTTAAAATTATCGCACTGACGAATTTTGAAGACAGTTCGTTCATCCGTCAGATCATGAAAAATGGTGCGAGTGGCTACCTGCTCAAAAACACCGATAAAACCGAACTTGTAACCGCAATTAAAACCGTTCTTGAAGGCGACAATTACCTGCCGCAAAACATCCGCGAAATCCTGTTGAACGAATCGATCGGAAAAGGCAACAGCTCCTATTTTATTCCGAAACTCACCAGCCGTGAAAAGGAAATCCTCGATTTGGTGATCAAGGAATTTACCACCGAAGAAATGGCAACTGCCCTTTTCATCAGCGTCAAAACCGTCGAAGCGCACCGCAGCAACCTGATCCAGAAACTTGGAGTAAAAAACACCGCTGGCCTCGTTCGCGTCGCATTTGAAAAAGGTTTGGTATAAAAAAAAGCGCCCCAAACAGAGACGCTTCCAAATTTTTCAATCTTTAAATATTTTAATTATTTAATGCTCGCCGATAAATATTCGCGGTTCATTCTTGCGATATTTTCAAGTGAAATTCCTTTCGGGCATTCTACTTCGCAAGCGCCGGTGTTGGTACAATTTCCGAAACCTTCGTGGTCCATTTGGTTGACCATATTCAACACACGGTCATGCGCTTCTATGCGGCCTTGCGGCAATAATGCAAACTGCGACACTTTAGCAGAAACGAACAACATCGCGGATGAATTTTTACAGCTTGCTACACATGCGCCACATCCAATACAGGTTGCAGCGTCAAAAGAACGGTCGGCGTCATGCTTGTTGATCGGGATCGTATTGGCATCGATCGTATTTCCTGAAGTGTTTACCGAAATAAAACCTCCGGCATGCTGGATGCGGTCGAATGAGCTTCTGTCGGTAACCAAATCCTTGATCACAGGAAAAGCTTTTGCGCGGAAGGGTTCGATAAAGATCGTATCGCCATCCTTGAACATTCTCATGTGCAATTGGCAGGTCGTTACGCCTCTGTCCGGGCCGTGCGCTTCACCGTTGATAAAAAGCGAACACATGCCGCAAATTCCCTCGCGGCAATCGTGGTCAAAAGCCACCGGATCGTCGCCTTTGTTGATCAATCCTTCGTTTAACACGTCGAGCATTTCAAGGAAAGACATGTCCGGCTCGATTCCGTCGATTGGGTAATCAACAATTTTTCCGGTTTCTTTGGCGTTTTTCTGGCGCCATATTTTTAGGGTAAGTTTCATAACTTTATTAATTAGGCAGGAATTATCCCGTGGCTAAATCTTATTTGTAACTTCTTTGAACCAGTTTCACATTATCGAACACCAATGGCTCCTTATGCAAAACTGCATCGCTTGGTTTTCCTTTGTATTCCCAAGCAGCAACGTAAGCGAAATTCTCGTCGTCACGCAACGCTTCGCCTTCATCAGTCTGGTATTCTTCACGGAAATGCCCGCCGCAGCTTTCATTTCTGTGCAAGGCATCTTTGGCAAACAATTCACCGAGTTCAAGGAAATCGGCCACACGCATCGCTTTTTCAAGTTCCTGGTTAAAGCTGTCTAAAGTCCCGGTCACTTTTACATCGCGGTAAAATTCTTCACGCAAAGCGGCAATTTCATGGATCGCTTCGTTTAGGCCTTGTGCGTTACGCGCCATTCCGACTTTATCCCACATGATTTTTCCTAATTTTTTATGGAAATGATCGACAGAATGCGAACCGTTATTGTTGATGAATTTATCCAATTGTGTTCTGACATTTTCTTCTGCTGCAACGAATTCCGGCAAATCGGTTGAAATCGGGCCTACTTTAATATCCGGTGCCAAATAATCCCCGATCGTGTAAGGCAATACGAAATAACCGTCGGCCAAGCCCTGCATCAACGCAGAAGCACCCAATCTGTTGGCGCCGTGGTCTGAGAAATTCGATTCCCCTATAGAGAAACATCCGGGAATGGTCGTCATCAGATTGTAATCTACCCAGGTTCCGCCCATAGTGTAATGCACGGCAGGATAAATCATCATCGGTGTGACATAAGGATCTTCATCGACGATCTTCAGATACATCTGAAATAAATTTCCGTACTTATTTTCAACGACTTCTTTTCCTAATTTATAGATCGTTTTTGCATCGGCATTTTCAAGTCCTTTGATATACGCCTGCTCTTTTCCGTAGCGTTCGATTGCCGCAGCAAAATCAAGATACACGGCTTCTCCGGTTTTATTGACACCGTAACCGGCATCGCATCTTTCTTTGGCCGCTCTTGAAGCCACATCACGCGGCACGAGGTTACCAAAAGAAGGATATCTTCTTTCGAGATAATAATCTCTTTCTGATTCAGACAAATCGGTTGGTTTCTTTTTGCCTTCGCGGATGGCTTTTGCATCTTCGAGGTTTTTAGGCACCCAGATTCTTCCGTCATTACGCAACGATTCCGACATCAATGTTAGTTTGGATTGATGGTCTCCAGAAACCGGAATACAGGTCGGGTGAATTTGCGTGTAACAAGGATTTGCGAAATACGCGCCTTTTTTATGGATTTTCCAGGCGGCAGTCGCGTTGCTTCCCATTGCATTTGTCGAAAGGAAAAATACGTTTCCATAACCTCCAGATGCAATGACCACAGCGTGTGCAGAATGTCTTTCGATTTCACCGGTAATTAAATTACGCGCTATGATGCCGCGGGCTTTTCCGTTTACGATAACCAAATCCAGCATTTCGTGGCGGTTGTGCATTTTTATTTTTCCACGCCCGATTTGACGGTTCATAGCAGAATATGCGCCAAGCAGCAATTGCTGTCCGGTTTGTCCTTTTGCGTAAAACGTTCTGGAAACCAACGTTCCACCAAACGAACGGTTGTCTAACAATCCGCCATATTCACGTGCCAACGGAACGCCTTGCGCCACACATTGGTCAATGATATTTGCAGAAACTTCAGCCAGACGGTGCACATTGGCTTCACGCGCACGGTAGTCGCCACCTTTAACGGTATCATAAAACAAACGGAAAGTAGAATCTCCGTCGCCCTGATAGTTCTTTGCCGCGTTGATTCCGCCCTGAGCGGCAATCGAGTGCGCGCGCCTTGGGGAATCCTGGAAACAAAATGCTTTAACGTTATAACCCAATTCAGCTAAAGTTGCAGCAGCAGAGCCGCCAGCCAATCCGGTTCCAACCACGATAATATCGAGATTACGCTTGTTGGCCGGGTTTACTAAATTGATGTGGTTTTTATAATTGGTCCACTTGTCGTCAATCGGACCTTGTGGTATTTTAGAATCTAATGCCATAATTATGCTTTTAGAATAAAATGAATGTATAATGGAATGATCGCGAACAATAGCGGAACCAAGATCGCAAACCATTTTCCGAAACCTCTAATGAGTCCGTTGTATTTTGGATTGTTCGCGCCCAAAGACTGGAATGCACTTCCAAAACCGTGTGACAAGTGAAACGCTAAGATCGCCATCGAAATTACGTATAAGATCGTTGCGATCAATCCGTATTTAGGATCTTTAAAAAATGCAATCGTAATCTTGTACAAATCTTTATAACCTTCTTTGATCTTTACTTTGGCATTTCCGTCGTAAAAATCCGTCCTGTCTTTAATGATAATGGCGTTCTGATCTACCTGCGCTTTTGGAATGTAGCCGCCATCAGTAGTGAGGTAAAACTCTTGTTTTTGACCCTGAACATCGATAGTTGTCGTTTGCAACGGCATCTTTTTGTCAAAATGCATTGGCGCCCAGAAAGTCACCATGTGCGTTACGATAAAAATCAGGATTACTGTTCCTAAAATCCCCATATTCCTTGATGCCCACGGACTATTTGCCGCAGCATTGTTCCTTGCATATTTGATCGGCCTTGCTGCCTGGTTCTGAAAAACCAAAACCGCACCGTCGATCGAATGGAAAAGAATGGAAATATAAGTGACGTAAGACAGTATTTTCACTGCCGGATTGGTCGTCATGAACAGCGCATATTTGTTAAAATTCAAAGCGTTGTCTGGAACCAAAAGCTGGAGATTTCCTGCCAAATGGCCAATAAGGAACAAGCATAAAAATAAACCTGTTAGAGCCATCCAGTATTTTTTTGCCAGAGATGACTTTAATAATGCAGATTTTGCCATAATATTTGTTTGTAGTTTTAAAAAATCAAACAAAAATAAGGCTAAATGAATACAACTACAACCTTTTCGGTATAATTTATAATCATTTTAAATGCTGTGAAAACGCTGGTTTGGAGTTTTTGAAAATGGAATTTTTTAATGCTATTTTTTCAGATGCAATAAAAAATCAGTCGTTATTGTAAGAAGTCTGAAAAGCTGGGATCAATCCGCGCAACCCCATATCGACAACCTGCTCGCCTTTTGAAGGTTCATATTTGCCATCAGCGACGATTTCGTGCCATTCAAAGCTATGATTTACCGACAAGGAAAGCGTTACTACAATATTTTTAGTTTCGTTTCCGGTAATGCTCAACTTATTTGGAAATCTCCCTGTAACGACACAGGAACCCGAAGCGACAGGCGACGTCGCAGCAATCGGATTTGGAACTGTTGTCGCGCCTTCCGGAGCCTGGCCTTCGGTAGAATACGGATTGTCATCCAATTTAAAAGCCCAATACCCTTGTGAACGGTTTTCGTTAACATTGAAAATTGCATTGTCAATATCAAACGAAGAAATATACGTATTGAAGCCTACGAAACTAGCCAATGTTCCTGAATAATCTTTTCCTGAATTGCGCACGGAAATCCCATAATTCTGATAAGCCAATGACACGCGAACCCATTCATAATTGCCTTTCGCAAGTTTGCTTAACGGAATCTGAAGAAATGTTTCGCCTTCACTCACAACTTTCGCCTGGTTGAAGTCGATGGCATTTTTTCCGCCCATTGTCGTTTCTGTGCCGTGGTATAATATTGCGCCTTTTCCGAGTTGCGTATTGGCGGTTGGCGCAAATTCGAGATAATGTGCAGAGATTGAATTAAAATCGGGAGATTGTGCCGCATTTCCTAAAGCGACTTTTGAAGGTTGCCCGATATTGTCGAGCCGTTGCTGGTCTTTATCAAACTTAAATTTAACGATTAGCATCGGTTCTCCCGCAACGTCGTCGTCTTTCTCGCAGGAAATACAACAAAAGCCAAGTGCCAAAAGCAGCAATGCGATGCCAAATAGTTTGATTTTCATAAAATGCATGTTAAGCCAGTCGTTTTTCAAACGGAAGTAAATATTTTTTATTGCTGAAATGTTAACAGATTTTAAGATTTAACATTCGGATTTTAATGCGTGTATTTTCAAAATCCAACATAAATTGCAGATTTCATAATTTCAAATATTCATTTGTCCAAAATCCGTAAAAATTCCTCCAAGCCTTATTTGTGTTGAAAGAATTCTTCTTTTTGCAAATTGTAATCGTAATTTTACAACTCAAAATCCAACTGATGAAAACAGGAATTGACGCCATTTCGTTTGATGTGGCCAAAATACGATTGCCGATAAAAACATTGGCGCAAGCCAGAAATATAGAGCCTGAAAAACTTGAAAAAGGTTTGGGATTGCTTAAAATGACATTGCCAGATAAACATCAGGATGCTGTGGTTTTCGGCGCGAATGCTTTGACGAAACTGGTTTTAGAAAACGACATCGACCTAAAGGAAATTTCCAGAATTTACGTTGGAACCGAAAGTGGCATCGACAGTTCAAAACCGATCGGTTCGTTTTTAACGACTTTGATAGAGCAAAAATTCGGTGAAAATATTTTATCCGAATGTGATGTGGTCGATTTTACATTTGCCTGTATCGGCGGTGTCGATGCTTTGCAGAATTGCCTCGATTACGTTCGGTTGAATCCTCATAAGAAAGCAATCGTCGTGACTTCTGACATTGCAAAATACGATCTTGAATCGACTGGTGAATACACACAGGGCGCAGGCGCTTTAGCCATGCTGATTGCTTCCAATCCGAGAATTATTGCTTTTGAAAATAATTGGGCAGTGAATACCAAAGGCGTATTCGATTTTTTCAAACCTTACAGAAGCATTTCAAAACAAGAGATTACCGGAAATGAAACCAATGAAAACTGGTTCGGAAACCTAGAAGCCGAAATTGAGATCCACAAAGACCAGCCGGTTTTCGACGGCCAATATTCCAATCAATGTTACATGGACCGCACGCGACATGCGTATTTCCAATTCAAAAAACTAAAAAACACAACCGAAACACTTTACAATTCGTGGAAAAACATCATCATGCATTTGCCGTATTCGTTTCAGGGAAGGCGCATGCTGCCTGAGATCTATTCGCTTGACAGTAAAAATATTTCAGTCGATTCAGATGGTTCAGATTATCAGGCCAAATTGAAAGAAGTGGCAAAAACCGACGATTACAAATCATTTGTAAATGAAAAATTGCAACCTGCGGAAATCGCTTCTTCGTTAATTGGCAATTTATATACAGGCTCCATTTTTATGGGATTTTTATCGGCTTTGTCGCATTTTGATCAGATGAATGAAGACATTTCAGACC
This sequence comes from Flavobacterium noncentrifugens, assembly GCF_900100375.1. GTDB lineage: Bacteria > Bacteroidota > Bacteroidia > Flavobacteriales > Flavobacteriaceae > Flavobacterium > Flavobacterium noncentrifugens. The sequence goes on from NZ_FNEZ01000001.1 coordinate 636,901, forward strand.
AGACTTTCGGATTCCTGGCTTATGGCAGCGGCTCGAAATCGAAAGTTTTTGAAGGCACCATTCAACCGGAATGGAAATCGGCAATTTCAAAAGTAAAATTGTTTCAAACATTGGAACAAAGCTTTGAAATAGACTTTGAAACGTATCAGAAACTGCATAAAAAAGAACAACAAACCAGTGTGCTTTTTCCAAAAAAAGAATGGGTTTTAGACCGCATTGAAACCGAAATCCCAAATCTCACCGGCGCCCGTTATTACAAATGGATGGATTAAAACTCACAAATAATCGTATTTTTGCGGAATGGCAAAAAATGCAAACCACTTCTTCGATTATATCGAAATGTTCCTCAATTCTGATGATTTAGTGTTGAAAGAACTGGTCTTGCAGTCTAAAAATGCATTCACGCCTTTACATTTAAAAAAGAATGATTTTTTTGTCCGCGAAGGCGAAATCTGTCCGTATTTCTGTTACATCGAAAGCGGCATTTTACAGCATGCCATTGAAATTGACGGCGAAGAAAAAACGACTTATCTTGCATTGCGAAATTCGGTTACGAGTTCGCTGAACAGCTTTTTATTCGGGAAACCTTCAAGAAAAAACATCAAAGCCATTTCCGATTGCGAATTGTATGTGATCGATTTGCCGAACTTTAAAAAACTCGTTGAAACCAACGTTGCTTTCCATCAGTTTTATTACAACCTGATCGAAAAACAATTGTGCCTGATTGACGATTACCGCATCGATTTATTAACATTAACTCCGGAAGAACGCTACCTGAAACTGCTGTCGACCGAACCAAAATTGTTGCAGGAAGTGCCGTTGCATTACCTGGCTTCTTTTCTCGGAATTTCAGCCAGGCATATGAGCCGCATCCGTAAAAATATGAAATAACGCCATTTGGCGTATCCGATTTTCATCAGAACAACTAATTTAGCAGTGCTAATTAAAAATTCCGTTATCATGAAATACCATCAGATTGACAGCAAGTTGTTTGTCAAAAACCGCGCGAAATTTACCGCACAAATGAAGCCTAAAGGCATTGCCGTTTTCAACTCGAACGATATTTATCCGGTTAGCGCCGACAGTACGTTGCCGTTTGCGCAACACCGAGACATCTTTTATTTAAGCGGTGTCGACCAGGAAGAAAGCATTTTAGTTTTGTTCCCAGATGCGCCTTACCAGCATCAGAAAGAAATTTTATTCCTGAAAGAAACCAGTGAGCACATTGCCATTTGGGAAGGTGAAAAACTGACTAAAGAGCGTGCTTTTGAAGTTTCGGGGATTAAGACGGTGTATTGGCTTCAGGATTTCCATAAGATTTTGTTCGAACTGATGACGTATGCTGAAACGATGTACATCAATACCAACGAGCATTACCGCCAGACTGTGGAAACAGAAACACGTGAGGCGCGATTCGTAAAATGGTGGAAAGAACAATATCCGGCTCACGCTGTTGCGAAAAGCAATCCGATTTTGCAAAAATTGCGTTCTGTAAAAGAGCCTGAAGAATTGGATTTGATCCAAAATGCCTGCAACATTACCGAAAAAGGCTTCAGGAGATTGCTGCCTTTTGTAAAACCCGGCGTCACCGAATATGAGATCGAAGCCGAACTGATCCACGAATTCATCCGCAACCGATCAAAAGGATTTGCTTATACGCCAATCATTGCTTCGGGAAACAATGCAAACGTTTTGCATTACATCGAAAACAACCAGCCGTGTAACGCCGGAGATCTCATTTTACTGGATGTTGCTGCTGAATATGCAAATTATTCAAGCGATTTGAGTCGTACCATTCCGGTTTCGGGAAAATATTCCGACAGGCAGAAAGCCGTTTACAACGCCGTTTTGCGCGTGAAAAACGAAGCGACGAAAATGCTTGTTCCAGGAACGCTTTGGAAAGAATATCATAAAGAAGTGGGCAAGATCATGACTTCTGAATTGCTTGGACTTGGGTTGATCGATAAAGCCGATGTGCAAAATGAAAATCCGGACTGGCCGGCTTATAAAAAATATTTCATGCACGGCACGTCGCACCACATGGGACTGGACACGCACGATTATGGATTGCTGCACGAACCGATGCAGGCGAACATGGTATTTACCGTAGAACCGGGAATTTACATTCCAGCAGAAGGTTTTGGCATTCGTCTGGAAGACAATGTTGTAATTCAGGAAACTGGCGAACCGTTTAATTTAATGGGGAATATTCCGATTGAAGCGGATGAAATTGAAAGTTTGATGAACGCTTAGTTTTTTAGCTTTAATCTTTAACCATTAAGGCATTAAGTTTTGCTTCATGAAACTTAATACTTTAATGGTTTTTTTGTGTCCGAAATTTATTGTTCTACTATGATAAAACAGATTTAATCTTATTTTTGTATCACTGAGCTGTCACCATGAAAACCACCACATACAAAAATTCCAAAATCGCTTATTCGGATTCCGGAAAAGGAACTGCCGTCGTTTTTTTACACGGTTTTTTAGAAAACAGCCACATGTGGAATGCTTTTGTACCAGAATTGTCTAAAAAATTCCGCGTCATTGTCATCGATTTGCTCGGCCACGGCCAAAGTGAATCGCTTGGTTATGTACATTCGATGGAAGACAATGCCGATATGGTTTTTTCGGTATTGAATGATCTTCGCGTCAGGAAAGCTGTAATTGCCGGGCATTCTATGGGCGGATATGTCGCTTTGGCTTTTGCCGAATTGTATCCGGATTCCGTAAAAGGAATTGCGCTGATCAATTCGACTTCGATAGCCGATAGCGACGAGCGCAAAGCCAATCGGGATCGCGCGATTCAGGCCGTCAAAAAAGATTATTCGTCATTCGTCCGACTGTCGATTGCGAATCTTTTCAGCGAAGACAACCGTGAACGCCTAGCTGATAAGATCGAACAAGTAAAATCTGAAGCGTTAAAAACACCGTTACAAGGCATTGTTGCTGCTCTCGAAGGCATGAAAATCAGGAAAGACCGCGAGGTTTTACTGCATTTTGGGCCTTATCCCGTTTTGTTGGTTTTGGGCGAAAAAGATCCGGTGCTGAATTATAAAGACAGTTTAGAGCAAATCGAAAATACGCGTGTCCAACTCGTCACTTTTCCGGATGGGCACATGAGCCCGATTGAAAACGAATCGGCATTGGCTGAAACCCTACAAAATTTTCTGAAAAAAGTTTAAATTTTTTCGATAAACGGAATTGTTGGGTCTAAAATTTCTTTTAGCAAAACCACGAGTTGTTCTTTGTAATTTTTTGCAATTTCACTGGTAATTATTGTGGTTTCCGATTTATCAATGTCAATGAATTTAAAAGGCAAAAATCCGGATTTAAGGTTTTTAAACGATATGATCCCGGCTTCGATCGCTTGGCCTTCAGCATGCGATTCAAACATAAAGGCGTAAGCCAAAATCTGGATGATCTTGTCATTTTTAATTTCCGCTGTCAATCCGTTCCAGGTTTTCAGGATGACATTTGAAGCTTCGACTTTTCCGGTTTTGTAATCGATGATCCTGATTTTTGGGGTTTCTCCCGATTTTCCGTGCAATTCGATTCGGTCTACTGAACCTCCAATTTTCACAGGAAATGGCAAATCGGAATGCAGCAAATCGTGTTCAAAACGTTCTTCAAGCTTTAGAATTTTGATCGAATCGCCGGCTTTGAGGTTTTCGAGTTCCATCTTTAAGAAATTCGACACATTGCGCTTGGCCACTTCGAACGCCAGCAAATTTCGGCCTTTCTTGATTTCGCCTTCTTTATATACCAGTTTAAATTGGTTCAGCACCTCAGCGTCCATTTTGCCAAAGGCGGTTTTAATATCTGATTCAGATAAAAATTTATCAATAAACGGATCGTATAATGCTTTTAAAGTTTCGTGAATAATGGTTCCAAGCGTATTCAAAGCAATGTTCTCTTCCACTTCTTCGACCTCGCTGATGCGGAGGATTTTCTGGAAATAAAAATCGGTCGGGTTGCGGATGTAACTCGTCAAAGCAGATGGAGAAAATCCTTTATCGGCAATTTCTTTCAGCCTTTGCATTACTTTTTCTGACTTTGGAATTTCCATCGGCTTGTAGGCCGTTTCGGGAAGTTCGGCATTGTAAATTTCGTGTGAAATTTGGTGCAACGGCTGCTTTTCGACTTCGAGCTGCGTAATAAAGCGACTTTTTTCGCCCGCATCGAGCCCTTCACTTTCAGTGTTGTAAAGCAGGTAAATGTTTTTTGCGCGTTGCAGCAAATGATAAAAATGGTATGTATAAATGGCGTCTTTTTCCTTAAATGTCGGCAATCCAAGTTCTCGTTTTACATCATACGGAATAAAGGAATTTTGCGATTTTCCCGCCGGGAATTTCCCTTCATTCATTGACGTCACAATAACTGTTTCGAAATCGAGCACGCGGCTTTCGAGTACGCCCATAATTTGCAATCCGGTAAGCGGCTCGCCTTCGAAAGAAACTTCGGCCAGATCGATGACCTGTTTGTAAATGGCGTGCAGGGTTTCGATTTTGTTAATGTGATCGTGCTGCGAATAATAATTGATCAACTTATTAATCACTTTAAAAACAGCATAAACAAATGCTTTGGTGATTTTTTCTTCCTTATTGTCGTTGTCGAGATTGTTCTTAATGATCTGTAAAAGATTTGATAACAATTGCAAGACATCAATGGCACCGTTTTCCCATTTTTGAAATAATAAAACGAATAACGGATTGGCATTTGGATTGAGCTCCACCAATTTTTTGTGGGTCAGGAATGTATAATTATTCCCGTTTATGATGTTCACGACTTCTTTTGAACCTGCATAATTTGCAATCAGCGGATGCGTCAAAACATCCAGGACATCTTTGTAATAAAACACATAACTGCTTCGCGAAACGGCGTTTGTATGCATTTTAAACAATTTCGCGATCAATATCTGGACGGGATTGTTTTTCGCAGCATATCCCATAGTAATGTTGAGCGCGTTAACCGATGATGGAAGCGAATAAAGCAATGGAACCAAGAGGTTTTCTTCACCTAGGACAACCGCTACTTTTTCTGAAGCGATGCGCTCTGTTTCATTAAGGTTTTCAATAATTTTCCCGGCGATTTTAACCTGCCCGATCGATTTTGGCGTACCAATGATCTGGATGTTTTTTTTATCTGAGAAATCATTTACAATCCATTCAAATGGATTCGATTTATAGTGTTTCCAATTTTCTTTAAAACGCCTTAGAAACAATCCTGCGTCGTGATAAGGATCGTTGAGGAACGTTTCGTCAGCATCCCAGTAAATTCTGGCCTGCCCGGCTGAAATTAAATGTTGTATGATTTTTTCTTCGGCGGCATTTAACGCGTTGAAACCTGCAAATACAAATTGCTTTGTGGAAACTGAATTTGAAAAATGATTCAAATTGGTTACCGCTTCGCGATAAATGAGTCCTTGATAACCGATTTCTTTTTTTAAAAGATGGCTGTAAAGTGTTTGGTAATATTTTGGAAGCAGTTTCCAGAAATCGATGTAATTTTCGAGTAATGTGGTTTTGTTTTCTACTTCAATTCCCCATCTTTTAATGTCTTCGATATCTTTCAGATAGGACAAAACATGCAATGGATCGAGCAAATATCTGTCAATTTCATTAAAATCCTGAAGCAGTGTCTTGGCCCAATTGGCAAACAATTCAAAAGTTTGCTGGTTTTTGGTTTCGGTAACCGATAAATAAACTTCGTAAAACTCAAAAAGTAATTCAATCGGATCGATGGTACGGATTCCTGAAATATCCTGGATAAACTCTTCGATGCTTACGATATGCGGGGCGAATATGTTTTCGGAAACCTGATTCCGAATGGCCTCGATCAGAAAAACCCTTGCGCGTTTGTTTGGCAAAACTATGATTGTATCCGTTAGCCTATCGGAATAATCTTCAATAATGACGCTGGCAATTTTATCAAGGAAAGTTTGGTTTCGCATTGGATAAAAATAAAAAAAACGCCCCGATAAATCGAGGCGTTCTTAAAATATTTAGGCAGAAATTATTTTACTAATTTCACTTCAACACGACGGTTGTTCGCTTTACCTTTTTTAGTTTTATTTGTATCGATTGGTTTAGATTCACCAAAACCAACTGAAGTTAATCTGTCAGCAGCAATTCCGTTTTCAGTTAAGTAATTTTTAACTGCACCAGCTCTGTCTTCAGACAATTTTTGGTTCAATGCATCTTTACCATCGCTATCAGTGTGACCCTCGATGCTGAATTTAGAAGAAGGATATTCTTTCAAGATTGCAACAATAGATTGTAATACTGGGAATGTTTGTTGTTGGAATGTAGCTTTACCGCTGTTGAACAAGATTGTTTTAGCGTAAGCGTTCAATTTCAAGATTTGCTCTTCAGAGATTTCTGGACAACCGTTGTTAGCAACAGTACCTTTAACGTCTGGACATTTGTCATCTTTGTCAAGTACACCGTCTCCGTCTGTATCTGGCCAAGGGCAACCTGCATTTTCTTTAGGACCAGCAACATCTGGACATTTGTCATTTTTATCAGCTACACCGTCGCCATCTTTATCAGGACAACCTTGTAATGATTTAGGACCAGCTACATCTGGACAAGCATCGTCTTTATCAGCGATTCCGTCACCGTCTGTATCAGGACAACCTTGGAATTCAGCTAAACCAGCAACTTCTGGACAAGCATCGCTTCCATCAACAATTCCGTCACCGTCTGTATCAGGACAACCGTTGAATTGTTTCAAACCAGCAACTTCTGGACAAGCATCATCTTTGTCGTAGATTCCGTCACCGTCTGTGTCTTTTCCTCCAAATTTGAAAGTAAGACCTGCAAAGTGCTGTAAGTGAGAAGGCACATTGTCGTTAACAGCAACCAACGGTCTTTCAGAACGTTCGTCAAATGATTGTTTGTAAGTAGACTGTAAAGTCAAACCTACCATTTCAGAGAACCAGAAAGTCAAACCTAAACCTGCGTTAGCAGTTCCGTAGCTTGCATCTCCAAACCATGTATAACCTCCACCAACGTGAACGTAAGGCTGAACGATGTACCCTTTAAGGAAATCGTATTTAATAATACCATCCGCAGAGTAGTAGCTCAAATCACCAGGATTTGTTACTGTATAATCTCCAGGCTCAGTTGTACGAGGGTTAACAAATTTTTTGATTTTGTTTACCGTTCCCGTAACTCCAAATGAGAAATTTCCACCAACGTGTCTCGATACATTAATGTAAGAGATTGATGGTAAAATGTTCCAGTTGTCTTCCACATTGAAATACTGTGAAATTTGGTCTTCTACTTTTGTAGCAGCACTCACTCTAGTGTCTACTGCATTTGCTCCAAAGCTTATCGCCCATGGATTGTTGCTATCCTGTGCTTGTGAACTCAGTCCACAAAACAACACCACAGCAGCAAATAATTTGTTCAGATGTTTCATACTTAATTTTGTTAGATTACAATATTTTATTGAACAAAAGTAATACGTAATTTTTTAACTACAAAACTATATGTTAAAAAAAACCGCCAAAAAGCCCCAAATGTGTGTATTATATAACATTTAATGTTTTTCCTACAAGCGTAAACGCCGCTATGGCTTTGTCTAAGTGCTCTTTTGAATGCGCAGCCGACAATTGTACCCTGATTCTGGCTTTTTCTTTTGGCACAACCGGAAAAAAGAACCCAATAACATAAATCCCTTGCTTTAACAACTCGTTGGCCATGGTTTGCGACAATTTTGCATCATATAACATCACCGGCACAATTGCAGAATCGCCGTCGATAATATCAAAACCGGCTTTTTTCATGCCTTCTTTAAAGTAATTGGTGTTCCATTCGAGTTTGTCTCGTAATGAAGTATCTTTTTCTAACAGTTCAAAAACCTTAATAGATGCACCTACAATCGCAGGAGCCAGTGAATTGGAAAACAAATATGGCCTGGAACGCTGGCGCAGCAGTTCGATGATTTCTTTTTTGCCTGTCGTATACCCGCCCATTGCACCGCCAAGCGCTTTTCCTAATGTTCCTGTAATGATGTCTACACGGCCCATGACACCTTTCGCTTCCATTGTTCCTTTTCCTGTGGCGCCAATAAATCCTGCAGCATGGCATTCGTCAACCATGACCATGGCATCATATTTATCGGCGAGGTCACAGATTTTATCCAATGGAGCGACCACACCATCCATAGAAAAAACCCCATCAGTCACAATCAGCTTAAAACGTGTTCCGACTTCATTGGCTTTAATCAGTTGCTGTTCAAGATCTTCCATATTACTGTTTTCATAACGGTAACGCGCTGCTTTGCACAAACGCACGCCGTCAATAATAGAAGCGTGGTTTAAACTATCCGAAATAATTGCATCGTTTTCGTTTAATAACGGTTCAAATACGCCGCCATTTGCATCAAAAGCAGCAGCATACAAAATCGTATCTTCTGTTCCATAAAATTCAGCGATTTTTTGTTCCAATGTTTTATGGATGTCCTGCGTTCCGCAGATAAAACGCACCGACGACATTCCGAAACCATGCGTATCCAAAGCGTCTTTTGCAGCCTGAATTACTTCCGGATGCGATGAAAGCCCGAGGTAATTGTTCGCACAAAAATTCAAAACGGTTTCGCCTTTTACTGTTATTTCTGCGCCCTGTGGCGACGTAATAATGCGTTCTTTCTTAAAAATCCCATTGTCTTCAATCGTTTGAAGTTCAGATTCAAGGTATTCCTTAATTTTTCCGTACATATTTTTTTAATTTTATCCTTTACTTTTTCGTTTACTTTTTCGTTTAGTCGTTTGTCATGCAGCCTTATGCCTACAAATGTACCACTTCTATACTTTCTCCTATATAAACCAATGCTTTTTTCGCCACTTTAAAACCCATTTTCTCAATCGCATCTTCGTAATTTTCGAGTTGTATTCGATACTTTTCCTGATGCAATCCGGTTTTGTAATCGAGTAAAAAAACTTCTTTATTTTCCGAAAGCACAATCCTGTCAGGCTTAATCGTTCCGGCTTCTTTTTGGATAATCGTTTGTTCGTTCAACACCTGATGTTTTTCTGAAAAATAAAAATCAAGTTCCGGATGATCTAAAATTTGACGTACACTTTCATAAACCGTTTGTTGCTGAAGCGTTGTGATCAGTCCGTTTTCAATCGCTTTGGTCATCGCCAGATCAATATCATTCTTAGTTTTGACAAATGATAAAATTTCGTGCACCACATTTCCATATTCAATCGCTTGCTGTTGTTTCGTTCCCCACATCAGTGATTCGCGCTGGGCAATTTTAATATTTTTCGGATCGAGTATTTCTGCTACCTGCGGGATTTTCGGATTTTCTTCAGATTTTTCGCTCAGCATAGATAATTTCGTTGGATCACCAAATGCATATTCGAACTGATTCACATCAAAAACGCCTTTAAAATCAAGGTAATTGATGAAAAATGCCGCCATATTATTTGTTGGGATTTCTCCTTTTTTCGACAGGTTCATATTCGAAATCACATACAACTGTTCTTCAGCGCGCGTCAAAGCCACATACAAAACATTGATATTATCGAGCATTTCCTCCTGTTTTTTGCCATTATAAATCAATGCGGCATTTTCGCCAAAACCTTCCACGGCACTGCTGTTGTCGATCAAAACTTTCGGCAGTCCGAAATCATGGGCTGTGCCGTCGAGCCATAATTTGTCTTTTGGTTTCCGGCTATAATCTTCTTCAGCAAACGGAATAATGACCACCGGGAATTCAAGTCCTTTTGATTTGTGGATGGTCATAATCCGGACCGCATTATTGCCTTCGGGTGACGGAATGCTGAATTTCTCCAAATTCTTGTCCCAGAAATCGAGAAAATCTGAAATTCCGGCCTGGTTCCGTAAATCGCGTTCCAAAACAATATCCAGAAAATACTGAATGTAAGCATTATTATTTTTTCCAATGAACTTTGATATGATGATCTCAACAGCTTCATACAAAGATTTCTGACGGATATTCTGAAACGACAACGAAATATCCGACAACATCAGCCAGCTTTCAAAAGCGATTTCATCGCGTTCTTCCATGCCTTTTGCAATAAAATCGTGCACCGGAAATTCGTTCTGTACATTTTTAGCAACATAATATAAAAACTGTGCTTTGGCTTCGAGATCGGCACTATTTTTTAAATACCGCAACAGATGAACGATCAATCTGACTTCGGTTGCGTTCGCAATCATCAGCGTTTCCGAAGACAACAACGGAATATTTTGTTCGGTTAAATAATTCGCCACTGCAATGCCCTGGCCGCGCTTTCGTGTAAGGATGACAATGTCTTTATATTGAAATCCCTGTTTCAGCACTTTTTGGATCGTATTTAATGTGGCCAAAACGAACAAATCGGTTTTATCCAACGCTTCTTCTTCAGAAGTTTCTCCCGAAGCATCGGAACTTGGAATAAACGAAATGTTTACATAACCGCCTGTCTTTTCATTAAAATGCTGATGGCTGCGGTTTCTATACAGATCTTTATAATCTTCATGCGCGAATTCATCCGACAGCATTTTAAAAAATTCGTTATTGAAATTGATGACTTCCGAATAACTGCGGTAATTTGTGTCCAGATGTTCCAGATGCTTATCTGGATTGTTGAATGGATTTTGATCTTTGGACAAACTAATAAACTGCTCTGCTTTTCCACCACGCCAGCGGTAAATCGATTGTTTTGGGTCGCCAACAATCATTAACGTTCCTTTTTCTCCCGTTTCATCCTGACCCGAAAGCGCGTTGTCGATCAGCGGAATCAGGTTTTGCCATTGCATTTCGGAAGTGTCCTGAAACTCGTCGATGAAAAAATGGCGGTATTTTTCACCCAAACGCTCATAAATAAACGGCGCAGGCTGGTTTTGGATTTCGTTATAAATGATTGCGTTGAACTCGGCTATTGACAAAACATTTTGTTCTTTTTGGATTTTTGCGAGTTGGTTACTGACTGTATTAAGTAGCGATAAAGGTGTAATATTTTTGAGGAACGCGCGGTAAAAGTCGCGTTTTTCAAAGTTTTTATAAATGCCGCCAAGTTGTTCGAGCAATTCGGGAATAATATTTTCAATAAGTGCGCGATCTTTTGCGGTTTTGTTGATCTTGATGTCGTCGAATTCGAAATAGCGTTTGTTTTTGGAATTGTATTTGCCGTCAACAATGCTGCGCAAATGGTTTGGCAAATACGAGCCTGAAAATGATTTGGCATCGATGCCATGTTTGTCAATTAAGGCCAACGAAAGTTCGGCGCAACCAACGCAGCCCGATTCAATTTCCTTTGCCGCTTCAATGAGTTTGTTTTTGATCGCAACAAATTCGGCGATCGATTTTTCTTTGAAGTGCACGATTTCCTCGCGGTTGTTTTCGTTTAGGATCAAACGTCCGGTTTCGAGGATTTCGCGTGAAATGTCCCAGGATTTGTCGTCGTCGGTTTTTTCCATGGTAAAATCGACGAGCAATTTGGTCAGCGTTTCGTCTTCTCCGGCTTGTGCAATGATCGCATCGACAGCTTCAACTAAAAGGTTTTCGGTATCCAATGTGACTTCAAAAGTCATCGGCAAATTTAAATCGTGGGCAAAAGCGCGGATGACTTTGTGCGTAAATTTATCGATCGTAGAAATGTCAAAAGCTGCATAATTGTGGATGATGTGCTTGATGATGCTTTTGGATTTTTCTTTGATTTGTACCAATGACAAACCGGTTTCGACCGACAAATGCTGCATCAAGCTTTCGGCTTTCGCCGATGGTTGTTCTTTCGCAAACTCCGACAAACTGCCGACGATGCGCGACTTCATTTCGTGAACGGCTTTGTTCGTAAATGTGATCGCGAGAATATTTCTGTAGGCATCGTTTTTCGTTGCGGTCAGGATGATCTTTAAATATTCTTTGACGAGCGCGTAGGTTTTTCCGGAACCGGCCGAAGCATCGTAAATGGAGAATGATGGTCTTTGTAGTTTTGCCACGAATTTTTTTTGAATGTTATTATGGAAACTTCAGCCCTAGCCCCGATTGCAGCGAAAATCCTTTTTTGAGCTTCTTTAGCGAAAAAAAGATTGTAGTGGAAAGCGGGAACAGCTTCTGAAAAATCAATCCGCTTTATTAATGAAATTATAACAAAATAGAATTTCCAATTCCAAAGTTAAATGTTTAAATTTGAATAAAAATTTTTTAATCCAACAATTTAAACAACAATATTATGGCCTTTGAACTTCCGAAATTACCTTACGCCTACGACGCGTTAGAACCACATATTGATGCGCGTACGATGGAAATCCACCATACGAAACACCACAATGCTTATACTACGAATTTGAATGCAGCGATTGCCGGAACCGATCTTGAAGGTTTGACGATTGAAAACATCCTGATCAATTTAGACAAAAAGAACGCGGCGGTTAGAAACAACGGTGGCGGATATTACAACCACAATTTGTTCTGGACGGTAATGTCTCCAAACGGCGGTGGAAAACCAACAGGCGATTTACTGGCTGCGATTGAAAAAGATTTTGGGACTTTTGAAGAATTCAAAGCGAAGTTTGCGAAAGCAGGCGCGACACAATTTGGTTCAGGCTGGGCTTGGCTTTGCGTACTGGAAGGCGGGAAACTCGATGTTTGCGGAACGCCAAACCAGGACAATCCACTGATGCCTGAAGTGGGCTGTGGCGGTACGCCGATTTTGGGAATGGACGTTTGGGAACACGCGTATTATTTGAATTACCAAAACAGACGCCCGGATTATATTGAAGCTTTCTTTAATGTTGTGAACTGGACTGAGGTGGCGAGAAGGTATGCTTCTGAGAAGTAATTTTTGTCGAATGTCAAACGTCTAATGACGAACGACTTCTCGGCTTGTGTATAAAAAAAGCGGATTCAAAAATGAATCCGCTTTTTTTATGATTTATATTTTAACGAAAGTTGGTCTTCAAAGATTGGCTGGTTTAGTTTCGCTCAGTTCGGCTAAAGCCTCGAGTGTTATTAGACATTTTGACGTTTGACTTTTCGAGAGTTTATTCCAATAAAAAAGGTGAAATTTCTTTCACCCTTTTTGCCCCAAATCTACCATAAACTTAACCTACTAATGCTATGGTTCTCCAAATGTATACTAGTCAATCGCTTCTGCAAAATAAATTAGATGAAATACACCGAAAATCGATGAAATGCAGAAATGTTAAATTTTTAGTACGCTCTGGCGTCTTTTCCTTCGTAAAAATTCATGAACGCCTTGTTAACCACGCGGTTACCTCCGGGCGTTGGATAGTCACCGGTAAAATACCAGTCGCCTAAATTTTTCGGGCAGGCAATGTGTAAGTTTTCGACCGTTTGGAAGATGATCTTTACTTCGGCATTGATCTCTGGTGAACTGAGCATTTCGGCAATCTTATCTGAAACTTCCTGCGGATGAAACGGCGCATATATTTCAGTAACGTAATTCACGACTTCACTGTCTTTCAAATGCTCCTGAGCTTTACACTTCGCATAGACTTCATCAACGATATGATATAGGTTTCTTTCTTTTAAAAGATCCAATGCGGCGCGGAAAGCAACCAAACCTTCGAGTTTCGCCATGTCGATGCCGTAACAATCGGGAAAACGGATTTGCGGTGCAGAGGAAACAACCACGATACTTTTCGGCTTTAGCCTGTCCATCATTTTAATGATACTCATTTTAAGCGTCGTGCCGCGAACAATACTGTCATCGATGATGACAAGGTTGTCTGTCGGTTTGATGACGCCGTAAGTCACATCATAAACGTGTGCGACGAGATCATCACGCGAACTGTCTTCGGTAATGAACGTTCTCAATTTCGCATCTTTGATCGCGACTTTCTCTGTACGGATTTTTACTTCGAGCAGTTTTTGTAAACTTTCTGTCGTTAACGTTTTTCTGTTGTCAAGGATGAATTTGTTTTTTCTTTGGTTTAAGAAATCCTGGGCCGCTTCGACCATTCCGTAAAACGAGGTTTCTGCCGTGTTTGGAATATACGAGAAAACGGTGTTGTCTGTATCATTGTCAATTGCATCCAGAACCGCCGGAAGAATTAATTTTCCGAGGTTTTTGCGTTCCTGATAAATTTCGGCATCGCTTCCGCGTGAAAAATAAATGCGTTCGAACGAACAGGCTTTTTTGACTGTTGGAACAATGATTTCTTCTTCGGTGACCGTTCCGTTTTTTTTGACAATCAAAGCATGTCCGGGCTGCAATTCCTGCACTTTTTCAAAATCTACGTTGAAAACCGTTTGGATCACTGGCCTTTCTGAAGCGACAACCACAATTTCATCGTCTTCATAGAAATATGCAGGACGAATTCCGGCAGGATCGCGAAATACAAATGCATCGCCGTGGCCAAACAATCCGGCCATCGCATAACCGCCGTCCCAGCCTTTGGAAGCGCGTTTTAATATTTTTTTGATGTCGAGTTTTTCAGCGATTACCGGTGAGGCTTCTCTTTTGGATAAACCAGCGTTTTTGCATTCCAAATACAAATCGGTGACTTCATCATCGAGGAAATGCCCGATCTTTTCCATTACAGTTACCGTGTCTGCCATTTCTTTTGGATGTTGACCCAATTCGACCAAACTATTGAACAATTCGGTGACATTGGTCATGTTGAAATTTCCGGCAACGATTAAATTCCGGTGCATCCAGTTGTTCTGGCGTAGGAATGGATGCACGCTTTCGATGCTGTTTTTTCCGAAAGTTCCGTAACGCACATGCCCGAGGAACAATTCCCCGATGTACGGAATGTTCTTTTTCTGAAGCGTGACATTTTCTGCCCATTCCGGATGCTGCAGCAATTCATCGTTGATGCGGTCGTTGATCTGGGCAAAAACTTCCTGGATTGGCTGCGCGTCATTCGACCTAACGCGGCTGATGTATCGTTCGCCCGGTTCGACATCGAGTTTGATGCTTGCAAATCCGGCACCGTCCTGGCCACGGTTGTGTTGCTTCTCCATCAGCAGGTACATTTTCTGTACACCGTAAAAAGCCGATCCGTATTTTTCTTTATAGAATTCTAACGGTTTTTTTAATCTTAAAAGTGCTATGCCACATTCGTGTTTGATTGCGTCGCTCATTGTGTTGTTGTTGCTTGTAGTTTAATTTAACCTTTTATTTTTTAACCATTAAGAAATTAAGTTTCATTAAGTGTTAATTATCTTAATTATTTAATGGTTAATGATGTGAACGAAATGTTCCATAAACCAAAAACGCCCCGAAAAACGAGGCGCATATTTTATAACGTAATATCAAATTGTGTCAGCGCTCTGAACTGTTTGAGCCTGTTGACCACTTCTTCTTTATCTAAATTTTCCATTCTTTCGGTCCCGAATTTCTCGACGCAGAATGACGCGAGGTTTGATCCGTAAATGATCGCATTTTTCATATTCTCGAAAGAGATGTTTTCGCTTTGCGTAATGAATCCTGCAAATCCGCCTGCGAAGGTATCGCCGGCTCCTGTTGGGTCAAAAACTTCTTCAAGCGGCAATGCCGGAGCAAAGAACACTTCTTTGTTGTGAAATAACA
This sequence comes from Flavobacterium noncentrifugens, assembly GCF_900100375.1. Taxonomy (GTDB): domain Bacteria; phylum Bacteroidota; class Bacteroidia; order Flavobacteriales; family Flavobacteriaceae; genus Flavobacterium; species Flavobacterium noncentrifugens. The sequence continues at coordinate 652,418 of NZ_FNEZ01000001.1, forward strand.
AGGCACCGTGTTCGCCTTTTTTGATCACGACATATTTTGGGCCCATGGTATGGATTTTCGCTGCAGCCTTTACCAATGAATATTCGCCCGACAATTGTCTCGCTTCTTCATCGTTGATCGTGATCACGTCGATGCGTTTCATGACATCGAGCAATTCCGGTAACGCGCAATCCATCCAGAAATTCATCGTATCGAGGACTACCAATTTCGGTTTAACTGTCATTTGATCCAAAACGCTGCTTTGTACCAATGGATGTAAATTTCCCAACATCACAACATCGGAATCTTTAAAATTTTCAGGAACTTTCGGCTGAAAATCGGCCAATGTGTTTAATTCTGTAACCAAGGTATCACGCGAATTCAAATCGTTATGGTATTTCCCGCTCCAGAAGAACGTTTTTCCACCTTTTACAATTTCCAAACCTGAAATGTCAATGTTTCTTTTTGTCAGCAAATCAAGATATTCCTGCGGGAAATCGTCACCAACGACTGAAACAATCGCCGATTGCAAATTGAAAAATGAAGCAGAAAGCCCGATGTAAGTTCCGGCGCCGCCTAAGATTTTATCTGTTTTTCCAAAAGGAGTTTCAATAGCGTCGAAAGCAACTGTGCCGACAATCAGTAATTTGTTCATTTTACGGTTTTAGAATTAAGCCGCAAAGATACTTCATAACTTTGAAAGTTGCAACGGCGGGAAGTTGTAAAGTTTTGCCAATTTATAAGCCTGAAATGCAGCTATTTAAATCAGTTTTTTGCTTTCATTTTCATAAAAAGCGTCGATTGAAAGTTTGGGTTGCATCGACGCCATCACGGCAAGTTCGTCACAGCGTTCATTTTGCGGATGGCTGTTATGGCCTTTTACCCATTTAAAGTCAACTTCGTGCTTGCGGTAAATTTTGAGAAAGCGTCTCCACAGATCCGGATTTTTTTTACCTACGAAACCTTTCTTTTCCCAACCGAAAACCCATCCTTTAACGACTGAATCAATCACATATTTGGAATCGGAAACAACTAAAACTTTCATGTTCGGGTTTTTGAGTTTTTCAAGCCCGACGATTACGGCCAGCAACTCCATCCGATTATTCGTCGTGAGACGAAATCCCTCGTAAAATTCCTTTTTATGCGGCGTTCCAACGAGTTCCATGACAATGCCATAACCGCCGTTTCCGGGATTTCCTTTGGCAGCACCGTCTGTAAAAATGTGGACTTGATGAGACATTTTAGATTTGTGATTTTAGTAGTTGTTCGATGATTTTCGGAAAATGCTCGTGTTCGAGTTCGTGGACTTTTTGGGCGATTTCTTCCGGAGTTGTGCAGTTTCCGATTGAAACCGTTTTTTGAAAAATCATGTCGCCGTTGTCATAATGCTCGTCGACATAATGAATGGAGATTCCTGTTTCAGTTTCTTTATTTTCCAATATCGATTTGTGGACATTCATGCCGTACATGCCTTTTCCGCCATATTTTGGCAGAAGCGCCGGATGAATATTGATGATTTTATTGGGATACAATCCGATGATATTCGATGGGAATTGGAGTAAAAATCCGGCAAGAACTATTAAATCGGGTTTGATCTCCTGGATTTTCTTTAAGACTTTATCCAATGCGAAATCGGCTTTTGTAAAAACAAAACGCTGAACCTGAAGATTTGCCGCACGTTCCAGAACTTTTGCATTCGGATTGTTCGAAATCACGGCTACAACTTTAGCAACATCTGAATCTTTAAAATGTTTGATGATATTTTCGGCGTTCGATCCCGAACCGGATGCAAACAGGACAATTTTTTTCATTTAAGCGGCCTTTTGTGAGCACAAAAAAAAGGATTATAAATGATATTAAATAAAAATCGCCGTCCTTTGTGAAATAATTTTTCTAAATTAGTAGTCAGATTTATTAACTAAAACGTGGTTTTAAAATAAAGTTTTTTATTTTTGCCAACAAATTAAATTTTAAAATTAAAGATTATGTCAGACATTGCATCAAGAGTTAAAGCGATTATCGTAGACAAATTAGGCGTTGACGAAAATGAAGTTGTAACAGAAGCAAGCTTCACTAACGATTTAGGAGCTGATTCATTAGACACTGTTGAGCTTATTATGGAGTTCGAAAAAGAATTTGACATCCAAATTCCAGACGACCAGGCTGAAAACATTGCTACTGTTGGTCAAGCGATTTCTTACATCGAAGAAGCTAAAAAATAATATAGTATGCACCCGTTTTGCTTTACCAGCAGCGGGTGTTATTATTTTTTAAAAAAAATTACTGATTGATTTTCAATCAATTAAATAATATAATGTAATACCTGTGTCTTTTTTATGATAATAGAAGAAAGCATGGGTATTATTTGTTTTACACTGATAACTTAAAGATACGCGTATGGAATTAAGGCGGGTTGTTGTAACAGGCTTGGGTGCACTCACTCCGATTGGAAACAACATTAAAGACTATTGGGAGGCACTCATTAACGGTGTTAGCGGCGCTGCCCCGATTACTTATTACGATACCGAAAAGCACAAGACAAAATTTGCATGTGAAGTCAAAAACTTCAACATCGAAGATTATATGGACCGCAAAGAAGCGCGCAGAATGGACAAATTTGCCCAATATGCAGTAGCTGCCAGCGATGAAGCCATCAAAGATGCCGGATTAACAAACGATAATGTGGATAAATACCGCGTTGGCGTGATTTGGGGCGCCGGAATTGGCGGACTCGAAACTTTCCAGGAAGAAGTGATGTATTATGCCAAAGGCGACGGAACGCCGAAATTCAATCCGTTTTTTATCCCGAAAATGATCGCCGATATCGCGCCAGCTCATATTTCAATGAGAAATGGGTATATGGGCCCGAATTATACAACGGTTTCTGCCTGCGCCTCTTCCGCAAATGCCTTGATTGACGCATTCAATTACATTCGTTTGGGCATGTGCGATGTCATTATTTCAGGCGGATCTGAAGCTGCGATCACCATTGCCGGTATGGGCGGATTCAACTCCATGCACGCTTTATCAACCAGAAATGACAGCCCGGAAACAGCTTCCCGCCCATTTGACGCCACCCGCGACGGATTTGTTCTTGGCGAAGGTGCCGGTGCTTTGGTTTTAGAAGATTACGAACACGCAAAAGCGCGTGGCGCGAAAATATATTGTGAAATCAGCGGTGGCGGCATGTCATCTGACGCTTATCATTTGACTGCGCCGCATCCGGAAGGAATCGGTGTGATCGCTGTGATGAAAAACACGTTGCGCGATGCCGGACTGAAACCTGAAGATGTTGATCACATCAACACACACGGAACTTCTACGCCATTAGGCGATGTTGCAGAACTTAAAGCGATCAGCGCGGTTTTTGGAGATCATGCGAAAACGATGAACATCAACTCCACCAAATCAATGACCGGGCATTTGCTTGGAGCAGCCGGTGCGATTGAAGCAATTGCTTCTATTTTGGCGATGGAACATGGAATTGTTCCGCCAACAATCAACCATACCGTTGTTGACGAAAACATCGATCCGTCATTAAATCTGACGCTGAATAAAGCACAGAAACGCGAAGTGAAAGTCGCCATGAGCAACACTTTCGGTTTCGGCGGACACAATGCCTGCGTACTGTTTAAGAAATTAGAAGACTAACGGGCGATGCGTTTCATTAAAAAGATATTCTCAAAATCCCGTGCTCCTGAAGCCGGGATTTTTTTTACCGAAATACAGCAGATTCTCGGATTCACGCCGCTGCGCATTGAATTTTACGAAAAAGCTTTCACCCACAGATCATCTAATAAAATTGACACAACGGGAAATCCTGTGAATTACGAGCGTTTGGAATTTCTGGGCGACGCCATGTTAAGTTCAGTTATTGCCGCATATTTATTCAACGAAGCACCAGCAGGTGATGAAGGCTATCTGACGAAAATGCGTTCAAAAATCGTCAGCCGCGAGCATTTAAATGAACTCGGGCGCGATTTAAATTTGATCAAATTTATTGAAAGCAAAGTTCCGGTAGCGCATTTTGGTGAAAACATCCATGGAAATGTATTTGAAGCATTGGTTGGTGCCATTTATCTCGATCAGGGTTATACGTATTGCGAAAAATTCATCCAGAAGCGCGTCATTGTTCCTTATGTAGACATTTCGAAACTCGAAGGAAAAGTCATCAGCTACAAAAGCCTATTGATTGAATGGTGCCAGAAAGAGAAAAAAACATTCTATTACGATGTGTATGAAGACAACGGGATTTCGGGCGAACGCCTCTTCGGTGTCAAACTCAGCATCGATAATAAAGTGGTCGCAAAAGCACGCGCCGCATCCAAAAAGAAAGCAGAAGAAAAAGCTTCGCAACGCGCTTATTTTGCATTTCAGGAAAAAATTGACAACAAATAAATAGAAATTCTTAAAACTATAACGATTTCGTTGCTAATTTATCGTTAACAACTATTTTTTTCGTGTTTATTCTCAGTGATAAGTATTATATTTACGGCTTATTTAATTTTAAATATGGCTGTACATAAGTTACATCTTGATGAATTCGATGAAGTTGATTATGACCTTATTGCAATTCATTCTTCCCTGGAAGATTATCGCCTTGCTTATTTTATCAACCAGAAACTTCCGGTCACTTTATCCAAAAGCAAAGATGAAATCGGTGTCACCATAAAAGAAGGTGAAGCGCTGTTTTCCAAATTTGTATTCAACGATTACAATAATGACATATTATGGAGTTTGGTTCCGAATAAAAACGAGATCATCACTTATAAAAAAAGCACCGGACAAAATCTTTTCCTGAACCGTGATGTAGAAATTGCCACGAAAGTGTACCTGCTTTCAGAACTCAAAAAAGTAGATTATTTCCTCAAAATAGAAAACAATCAGGGCCATCTGGACATCGATGAAATTATACAGCATATCAAGTCAATTAGCCAGATTTCAACTGTTTATACGGTTAACCCCGAAAAAATAAAATCCAAAAACAATTTAATTTTTTAATACAATGCCAACAAACAAAAAAACTAAAATTGTAGCCACATTAGGACCGGCCTGCAGTACGAGAGAAGTCCTTAAAGATATGATTGATGCCGGAGTGAATGTTTTCCGTGTGAATTTTTCGCATGCTGACTACAGTGATGTTAAAGAAAAGATCGACCTCATCAGAGGTTTGAATGAAGAATTTGGTTACACCGTTGCCATTCTTGGCGATTTACAAGGCCCGAAATTGCGCGTTGGCGTGATGAAAGAAGACGTTATCGTAAACAAAGGTGATTTGATTACGTTTACGACTGCCGAAGACATTCCCGGAACTGCCCAGAAAGTCTACATGAACTACAAAGAGTTTCCAAACGATGTCAATCCGGGTGAAAAAGTGCTTCTTGACGACGGAAAATTAATGTTCGAAGTGGTTTCAACCAACAGGACTACTGAAGTTGTAGCAAGAGTTATCCAGGGCGGGCCGTTGAAATCTAAAAAAGGCGTCAACCTTCCAAATACAAAAGTGTCGTTGCCGGCTTTGACTGAAAAAGACATTCGTGATGCGATTTTTGCTATCGAACAAAAAGTAGACTGGATCGCATTGTCATTCGTAAGGACCGCAGAAGACCTGATCGAATTGCAGGATTTGATCGCCAAACATTCTGACTATAAAATTCCGATCATAGCTAAAATCGAAAAACCTGAAGGTGTTGAAAACATCGACAAGATCGTTGCATATTGTGACGGTTTGATGGTTGCCCGTGGTGATTTGGGTGTTGAGGTTCCGGCGCATGAAGTGCCGTTGATCCAGAAAAAACTGGTTAACCGTGCAAAAACAGCAAGAATTCCCGTAATTATCGCTACGCAAATGATGGAAACGATGATCACGAGCTTAACGCCAACACGCGCCGAGGTCAATGACGTTGCGAATTCTGTTATGGATGGTGCCGATGCCGTAATGCTTTCAGGGGAAACTTCGGTAGGAAATTATCCGGTTCAGGTCATCGAAAAAATGACCCAGATCATTGAAGCGGTTGAAGATTCTCCGCTAATCCAGGTGCCGCAAAATACGCCACAAGTCCGTACGAAAAGATTCATCACCAAAACCATTTGTTACCACGCCGCTTCTATGGCAAACGTAATCAAAGCGAAAGCAATTTGTACGTTAACAAATAGCGGATATACTGCTTTCCAGATTTCTGCTTGGAGGCCGCAAGCACACATTTTGGTATTTACTTCAAACAAAAGAATCATGACGCAACTCAGTTTACTTTGGGGCGTAAAATCATTGTTCTATGACAAATTTGTAAGCACCGACGACACCGTAACCGACATCAACGAAATGGCGCGCGAAAGCGGTTATGTTGAAAAAGGCGATTTCCTGATCAACCTCGCAGCGATGCCGGTTGCTGATAAAGGAATGGTCAATACACTTCGTGTTTCTGAAATCGAATAACATTTTGAGGTACGGTTTCAGAGGTACGATCTACGTGATAAGCGTCCGTAAATCAAAATTCGCAAATCGTAAATTAAAAATATCTCTTTATAAAAAGCCATCCATCGTGTGATGGCTTTTTTTCTTTAAAACCACGCTTTTCCAAAAGAAAAAATTATATTTGGAAAGCAAATTAAATCAAAGACCATGTTTAAATCGAACAATCCATTTTTAAGCGACAAGAGATTCCTAAAATCGAAATCGGCTTCCGGCTCTGAACAAGTGCACGAAGCTACAGTTATAGGCTATGAAGATACCATGACGATTTCTGGCACTATGAATAAAAGTTTTTTAATGCTGCTGCTTTTGGTTGCAGGCGCTGCGGTGACGTGGTCTATGGCCTACAGCGGATTAAACCCGATCGTTCCGGCATTTGGCGGCGCCATTGTAGGTTTGATTTTAGTAATCGTCGCTTCATTTAAACCGCAATATTCAGGCTATCTAGCTCCGGGATATGCCGTTTTTGAAGGTTTATTTATTGGCGGGATTTCAGCAATTTTCGAAACCATGTATCCGGGAATTGTGATCCAGGCCGTCGGTGCGACTTTTGTCACGTTTATTGTTTGCTTCTTGCTTTACAAATATGAAATCGTCAAAGTCACTGAGCAATTCAAATCGGTTGTGATCGCAGCGACATTGGCCATTGCAACGTATTATGTGGTTTCCTGGTTGTTTTCGATGTTTACGAGCTTTGTACCGGTGCATTACGGAAATTCAATGATGAGTATCGGGATCAGCGTTTTCGTCATTATCATTGCGGCTTTGAACTTATTTTTAGATTTCGACCAAATTGAAAAAGGCGCACAGCAAAGACTTCCAAAATACATGGAGTGGTTTGGTGCCATGGGCTTAATGATCACATTGGTGTGGCTTTACGTTGAATTCTTAAGATTGCTTTCAAAATTGTCAAGCAGAAACTAACCGAAAAATATTAACGAAAAAGCCATCCGATTGAGATGGCTTTTTTATGTTCTAAACTTACGCAGCGGTTTCAAATGCGATGAAATGGCACAGTTTTCCTTCCTTACTAAAAACCGGGAAACCCTGGATGTGGCAATTGTAAGTTGTTCCGCTTTTGCGGTAATTTAAAATATTGTTTTCAAATGGTTGCTGGTTTTGAACTGCCATCCGGATCGCTTTTGAAGCCTCGCTATCTGTGTCTCTTCCCTGGAACATTTTTGGCGATTTCCCTAAAACTTCAGACTCTCTATATCCATTCATCCGAATCATATTTTCTGAGGCGAAAATGATCGAAAGTGATGCATCGGTAACCAAAATCGTTTGCTGCTGCAGTTTCAATTCAAAGTCGAAATTGAGGTTCCAATGGAATTTTTTCGCGAGTTTTTCCAAACGCTTTGCGTCGGCATGAACTGAATTTAACGCATTTGTAAACTGCTGCTGAAATTCCCACGAAAGTACAGGAACCGGATTCATCACGGATTTTTTATAATAATCTGCGACAGCATTATCGTAGTCTGAAAAATTTTTCATGTCCGGTTTTTTTCAAATATAATTTAATTTTCCAGTCAAAGCATGAAATCACGACGATTTAACCAATGTTGAATCTTTTTAAAAGTCGAATTTGAGCTGAACGGCAACCGTTTTTTTTTCTTCAGTATTTAAATTGTTCAGTGAAATCCCAAGCAACCGCACCGAATCTTTCATGCGTTCCTGATATAGCAATTCTTTCGCTGTTTCGAGCAAAAGGCTTTTGTCTGAAATAAAATATGGCAGTGTTTTGCTTCGCGTTTGCAACGTAAAATCGCTGTATTTGATCTTTAGAGTGACAGTTTTTCCGGCGACATTGTAGCGTTTCAAGCGGCGTTCAAGTTCGCCTGCAATGACTTCAAGCCGTTCAAGCATAAAGATTTCCGAAGTCAGGTTTTCGTCAAACGTATGTTCGGTTGCGACCGATTTGGCGATGCGTTCGGGTTTAACTTCACTGTTGTGGATGCCCCGAACAATATAATAATAGTAAGTTCCCGATTTTCCAAAATGTTTTTCGAGGAATTCAAGCGGTTTTCCTTTCAGGTCCAATCCTGTAAAAATCCCGAGTTGGTACATTTTTTCTGCGGTAACTTTCCCAACGCCGTAAAATTTCTTGATTGGCAGATTTTCTAAAAAGGAAATGACTTCGTCCGGATTGACCGTCTTTTGCCCATTTGGTTTGTTGTAATCCGAAGCGACTTTTGCAATGAATTTATTGATCGAAATTCCCGCTGAAGCCGTCAACCCAACTTCTTCAAAAATGCGTTTTCTGATTTCCTGTGCGATCAGCGAAGCACTCAGATTTCCTTTTTTATTCTGCGTTACATCTAAATAAGCTTCATCAAGAGAAAGCGGTTCGACCAGATCGGTATAATCAAAAAAGATTTTTCGAATTTTCTGGGAAATTTCTTTATAGCGGTCAAATCTCGGGCGAACAAAAATAAGTTCCGGACAGTATCGTTTTGCCAATGTTCCGCTAAGCGCACTCCGAACGCCAAATTTTCGCGCTTCATAACTCGCCGCCGAAACCACGCCGCGATTTTCGCTTCCGCCAACGGCAACAGGCTTTCCGCGAAGTTCAGGATTGTCCATCTGCTCGACCGAAGCATAAAATGCATCCATATCCACATGGATAATTTTTCGATTTCGGATGACTTCTTCCATGACTAAAAAACTACTCGTGTTTCAGGTAAATTTCTTCAACAGCCGATTTTTCCTTTCTTTCTGTTGGAAAAAAGAAACTAATTGGCTTTCTTTTAAAGTGTTTCCAGATTGCCTGGGCTACAAAACGCAATTCGAACAATGAAATGTTGCGGGAACGAAATGCAAGTCCGAGTGACAAGCTAAAACTCACCATAAAATTCACCAATCCGATGATCCCGATGCCAAAAATTCCCCAAACCAACATTGATTGGCTGACGGCATAATTGGCGCCATACAATCCCAAAGCGAGGTTTCCGCTTGCAAAAGTAATGTGCCTAATGTCTAAATTCAAACCCAAAAACATCCCGATGGAAGCCGTACTTCCCATAAAAATGCCAAACCAGAAATTCGAAATCACGCCTGCTCCTTTCTTTTCGTATATTTTGGCCAGCTTAGCCGTTTTCTTCCGCCCGAATGTCCGTTTCAAAATTGGGTGTTCCTGAATCCTGAAATACACCTGGTTGTGCTTGTCCCGGTTCGCAATGCTTCCCGAGATAATTCCTGAAAGAAAAAGAAAAACGCCTGCAATCGCAGCGTGTAAGATCGCCAACGAATGAATCGGGCTTAAATCGTTGATCAAAGTATGCCATTTCGTGGCAGCGATATTGTAATGAAAAATACGATCGATTGCCCAGATCCCAAGCCACGAAACCGGAAAAGCCATAATGACATTTCCAACAAAAGCGATAAACTGCGACCGGAAAACACGTGCGAATAAAATCGAAAATGCACCGTATTTCTCCACATTTTTCCCCTGCTTTTTAGCACCTTCTTCCAAAGCACGCACCAAAGCCGAGGCTGTCATCGCAGGCTGTTTGGTGGCTAATGTAAATCCGAGCAGGTAAATCGCGATGAATCCAAACGCATAATTCATGCTGTAATAAAACGCATGTCCGAAAAAACTCGCATCGACTTTCCCGAGCAAAACTTTAATGATGCACAAAACTCCAACGATAAATCCGCCGCCGAGCGCAGCCCAAAACATCTTAAAATATTCCCTGCGGCTTTCGGTAATGTAATGCTCGCCTGTTTTTGCCGTATGCTGCGTGATTTCATAGGAGATCAGTTGCGTACTTTCAGAAATGAATTTCCGCACGTTATTTTTATAGCAATTGTATTTAATGAGCTGCAATCCCAGCGAAATGCTGTTGGTTTTTTTTTCCTTTTGGCTTTCTACTACAAGCAGCGGAATCAAAACTTCCAGCCTTTTTAATTGTTGCCTTATTTTTAGTAAATTTTGGTTTACCCGAAGTGAAATGCCGTATTTCGAACTGTTGCTAAACGCTTTATCGACAAATTCCTCACATTGCTTATGAAGCACCAAAAGTTGTCGGTAGGACAGATCTTCGGCTGAGATAAAATGAACATCCGTACTTCGGATGCGCTCTTCAATTTGCAGCAATTCCATTTCAAAAGCGGTAAACGGGCTTTCGAGATCGTCAAATTCCGGCACCATTTTAATAACGTCGGTTTCCATGGCGCGGCCGCTCATTCTTTGCGTGATCAGGTTCATGGCAAGCAGTGTTTCCGACAAGGGCGAATCGGGCTCGGTACTTTTGTAAATAGAGTCAAATTCGAGAATATCAAACAATTCTTCGAGCTGTTCTAACGGAATTTTTTCAATCCAAATGCGGTCTGAAGCCAAATGAAAAACCTGGTTCAGCACATATTCCATCCGGTCTTTCTGAGGCTGGTTCGGTAAAATCTTAGCCGAAATCCGGGCCCGCAGTTCCCTGAAAAAATTCACATCCTGCAGCATTGCCGCATCCGACAGGAATTTGTTAAACTTTTTATGGTATAAAATACCATTGAGGTATTCTGAAAACTGGCGGTTGCAAACGGGATGCATTTTTAAGAATGAAATCAGTCCGCTTAAATCAATTGCTTCGATTTTTTTTGGTTTTTTCGGACGGATCAGCCGTACCAATTCGACCAAAGTATCGAGATCATCTTCATCTTTCTGCCACGAAATTCCGCCTTCGCAATGGCTTGCGATAAAACTTTCTGGCGTGGCTTTTTGCTTGGATCGTAATTTTGGAAATTTCATTTTTTTGCGGCTGTAATTGGTAAAAATACGAATTGAACCCCAGAAATTGCTTAACTTGCTCATAAAATAAAGTGCTCCAATGGTTGAAATAGAAAGAAAATTCCTCGTCAATTCGTCTGATTTTAAAGCACAGGCTTTTGCCAAAAACCATATCGCTCAAGGTTATTTGAGTTCCGATCCTGAGCGAACCGTCCGCATTCGGATAAAAGGCGAAAGCGGATTTTTAACGATCAAAGGAAAAGGCAACGAAACCGGAATGACGCGGCTTGAATGGGAAACCGAAATTTCATTGGCAGAAGCCAAACCGTTGCTTGCGATTTGCGAAAAAGGCATCATCGACAAAATCCGTTACGAAGTCAAATCTGGTAAACACACATTTGAAGTCGATGAGTTTTTCGGGGAAAATGAAGGTTTATTACTGGCAGAAATCGAATTGCACCATGAAAATGAAGATTTCAAAAAACCCGACTGGCTCGGAAAAGAAGTGACCAACGACGAACGGTATTACAATGCTTACCTGAGCAAAAATCCGTTTTCAGAATGGACAAAATAAAAATGTACGACCTCATTATCATTGGCGGTGGCCCGATTGGACTGGCCTGTGCGATCGAAGCACAGCGCAAAAACCTGAATTACATCATCCTTGAAAAAGGCGCGTTAACGAACAGCATTTTTAATTATCCGTTGTACATGACGTTTTTTTCAACTGCGGAAAGGCTTGAAATTGGCGGCATTCCGTTTAATTGCTTAGCACCGAAACCCGGCCGCGCCGAAGCTCTGGAATATTACAGGAACATCCACCGGTATTTTGATTTCAATATCCGGTTGTTTGAAAAAGCAGAGAAAATTGAAAAAGATAGCACTGGAATCTTTCAGGTCAAAACCGATAAAAACCATTATTCGGCTACGAATGTCGTTTTAGCAACCGGATTTTACGACATCCCATTGTATTTAAATATTCCTGGGGAAAACCTGCCGAAAGTACGCCATTATTACCGTGAAGCGCATGAATATGCTTTTGGGAAAGTATTGGTCGTTGGCGCCAACAATTCTTCGGTCGATGCTGCGTTAGAATGTTATCGAAAAGGCGCTGAAGTCACGATGGTCATCCGGAAAAATGAAATCAACGAGCGCGTGAAATATTGGGTCAGGCCCGATATTGAGAACCGTATCAACGAAGGCAGCGTGAAAGTTTATTTTGAATCGAATATTTGTGAAATTCGCGAAAATGAAGTCGATATTGTGACACCGAAAGGTAAAATTACGTTAGAAAATGATTTCGTGCTCGCTTTGACCGGTTATCGTCCAGACTTGGATTTCCTTCAGAAAATCGGAATTCATTTATCAGACGACGAACGAAAAGTTCCCAAATACAATCCAGATACGATGGAAACAAATATTCACGGTTTGTACCTCGCCGGCGTGGTTTGCGGCGGTATGGAAACACACAAATGGTTTATAGAAAATTCGCGCGTTCATGCCGAAATGATAGTGAATCACCTCACAGAAAATATAAAAAAATGAAAAAAATCTTCTTTTTAATAACGTTTTTAGCCTTGTGTTCCTGCAACAAAAACCGCGTTTATAACAAATTTGACCGCGATTTTAAAGACAACCGTTGGCTGAAAACGGATGTGCGGACATTTGATTTTACTATTTCAGATGGCAATCAGAACTATGATTTATTGTTTGATTTTAGTCATGTAGACGAATTCGTTTTCAATAACATTCCGATAAAAATGGAAATTGCAAATCCTGACGGAAGTTTTACCACTGAAAATTTCCTGCTTAAAATTACCGATGCAAATGGCAAAGGACTGGGCGATTGTTCTGGGGATTACTGCGATTTGCAGCAAGCGGTTTTGGAAAATACCAAACTCGCTGCAGGAAAGTATAAAGTTTCCATATCCAATGGATTTACAAATGATTATCTGCCAAATGTACTTGGAATCGGAATCGTAGTAAATCGTTCAAAAGACCAATAAACCAAACTATGAAACATTTTTCCCTTATCCTTTTCAGCATTTTATTTTCAGTTCAGATCGGTTTTGCACAGAAAATGACGACAATTACTTATTTTCAAAATGACACTTTAAAACTCGATCTGAATTTATTTCTCCCCGAGAAAAAATCAAATGAAAAATTACCGCTGGTTTTATTCGTACATGGCGGCGGATTTGGCGGCGGGCAAAGTAAAGACGGCAACAGTTTTTGTGAATACCTTTCAAAAAACGGTTATGCGGCAGCAACGATCAACTACACGTTGTATATGAAAAACAAAAAGTTCAGTTGTGACGGCGTGCTGACAGAGAAAGTAAAAGCATTTCAGTTTGGTGCGAATGACTTGTGGCTGGCGACTTCTTATTTTGTTGAAAATGCCTCGAAATTCAATATTGATCCTTCAAAAATATTTGTTTCCGGATCGAGTGCCGGGGCAGAAACTGCTTTGCATGCGGCATTCTGGGATCGAAACCTGATGAAAATGTATGATCTTAAACTTCCCGAAAACTTTAAATATGCCGGAATAATTTCGGGTGCTGGCGCCATTATGGATTTAAATTTAATCACGACAAACAATGTCATTCCGGCTTTCTTTTTCCACGGAAGCGGCGACAGCACTGTTCCTTATGGTACAGCATCGCACCACTTTTGTAAAACAAATGCTTCCGGCTGGCTGATGCTTTTCGGGTCACATTCGATTTATGATAAGTTGATTGAAATGGATAAATCGGCATCATTGTACACTTTTTGTGGCGGCGGGCATGAATATGCCGGAACTTTATTCGAAAAAGATCCACAACCGATACTGGCTTTTCTAAATGATGTTTTGGCCGGCAGGAAATTCCAAAACCACACGATTGTTCCAACAGGCAAAAAGAACGAAATTTCATCTGCTTACAAATTCTGTAACTAGCTTTTAATGCCAAAAACTTGGTAAACGACGTTGTTGACGTACTAGACCACGTTGTTCGACGTACCTGATCACGTTGTTCGACGTACCTGATCACGTCATTGACGTACCCAACCACGTTGCTGGACGTATCTGACTACGCTAAAGACGTACCTCAACACGTCGAACAACGTATCAAACCACGTCGAACAACGTATCAAACCACGTCAATGACGTATTCAGCCACCTTTTTATTTAATATGCTGAAGTTTTGCCAAAACAAAAACCCACCAGAAAATGCTTCCGATGGGTTTTTCACAAATTAAAAAATCAAATCTTCTTACTGCCAACCGCCGCCGAGTGCGCGGTACAATTCAACAACCGCCTGCAATTCCTGCAACCTGTCGTTGATGCCGCTAAGCTGGGCAGATAAAAGGCTTTGCTCTGAGGTCAGCACGTCAGTATAGTTTGTGGTCGAAGTATATTGCAGCAATTGCTGGGTATAATCGACTGCTTTTTGAAGTGCGTCGATTTGTTTTATCCTCGCCTGCTTTTTTTCTTGCGCCATTTGGTACGAAAACAATGCATTTGAAGTTTCTTGTCCTGCAATCAATAGTGTCTGCTGGAAGTTGTTGTAAGCCTGAATCTGTTGTGATTTGGCTACAGCCAATCGGGATTTGTTTTCTCCACGATTAAAAATCGGCTGCGTGAGTCCGCCCACAATACTATAAAACACCGAATGGTCGAAGAAATCCCTTATCTGCAAAGTCGAAAGTCCGCCATTCGCTGTTAGCGTTAAGCTTGGATAGAAATAGGTTTTCGCGAGGTTGGTATTTTCAAATGCATTCCTGAACGTAAATTCGGCTTCCTGAACGTCTGGGCGGTTTTTGAGCAATTGCCCCGATACGCCGGTGGCAAGATTTTCAGGAACGGTTTCGCTTGCAAGCATATTTCTGTCGATGGTTCCTGGCGGTTGTGAAAGTAAGATATTCAACGCGTTTTCTGTCTCGCGGATGCTTTGTTTTAAATCCGGGATCGCCACTTCGGCTGCATATAGATTGGCTTCGCTTTGTACGACAGCGGCGCCGTTTACGATCGCACCTTCTTTCAACGCTTTGACAACCTCAACGTTTTTGATGCGGCTTTCGAGCGTTTGCTGCGTGATCCTGAGTTGTTCGTCAAGTGCAATTAAATTGTAATACGTATTGGCAATATTCGCGATCAATTGGGTTTGCACGGCGCGTTTGGCAGCATCTGTTCTTAAATAACTAGCCAATGCCATTCTTTTGCTGTTGCTGATTTTTCCCCAGATGTCTGCTTCCCACGACGTACTCAAATAAGCGCGATACGTGTCTGTTAGCGTATTGATATTGATTCCGGCAGGAAAATTCTGTGCAGCATCCGAAGCCCGGTTTCTTGTTGCATCGGCTTTAAAATCCAGTGACGGATAATAAGCCAGTTTGCTTTGTCGCAACGTTGCCTGCGCCTGAACAATGTTTTGTATCGCATTCTGCAGATCTGCATTTTGTGCCAATCCTTTTTTGATAATGCCTTTGAGTTTTTCATCTGAAAAAAGCTGTTCCCATGGCAATTTTGCGATCGTCGTTGAATCGGTCGTTTGTACATCGCGGTATAAATTATTGGAAGCCACTTTTGGCGTTTGGTATTTTTGCGTCACGCAGGCACTTAGCAACAGTGCTATTGCGAGGCTTCCAAAAATGACGCTTTTATATCTCTTTATCATGATCTGCTGGATTATTGTTAGGATTTGATTCACTTAAAGCCGGCGCTTTCGGAATGTCATTTTCATCATCGTAATCGAAAGTTGGTTTTGCCGGGCCGCTGAGTTTTTCCTGTAACGTCTGGAAAATCACAAACAAGGCAGGAATGATAAACACTCCGAGGATGGTTCCGAAAAGCATTCCGCCAACCGCACCGGTTCCAATCGATTTATTTCCGACAGCTCCCGCCCCGCTTGCAAACATCAACGGCATCAATCCGAAGATAAATGCAAATGAAGTCATTAAAATCGGGCGGAAACGTGCTTCGGCACCTTCAATCGCTGCCTGTAAAATCGGCAATCCCTGTCGCCTGCGGTCGAGTGCAAATTCGACGATCAGAATTCCGTTTTTGGCTAAAAGCCCGATTAACATAATCAGTGAAATCTGTAAATAAATGTTGCTGTTCAGTTTGAATATAATTGAGAACAAATAAGCTCCAGCCAATCCGAAAGGCAACGATAAAAGCACCGCAAACGGAAGAATATAACTTTCATACTGTGCACTCAAAAGGAAATAAACGAAAATAAGGCACAATAAAAAGATGAATGCTGTTTCACTTCCCGATGCCAATTCTTCACGCGTCAATCCAGAGAATTCATACCCGTAACCTGCTGGCAATGTTTCAGCGGCTACTTCCTGGATCGCTTTGATCGCATCACCCGAACTGTAACCTGTATTTGGCGCGCCTGTTACCCCAATCGATGTAAAAAGGTTGAATCGGGAGATGGCTTCAGGGCCGAAAACGCGGTTCATCTTCACAAACTCCGTGATTGGTGCCATCGTTCCGGCTGAATTGCGAACGAAAATGCTGTTCAACCCTTCGGGGTTTTCACGGTATTCCGGTGAAGCCTGGATCATGACGCGGTATTGTTTACCGAATTTATTGAAATTGGAAGCATAAATTCCGCCATAATAACCCTGCATCGTACTCAAAACCGTATTGACGCTGACACCTGCATCTTTACATTTTTCAAGGTTGATTTCCATCATAAATTGTGGGAAATTCGGGTTGAAAGAGGTTGTGGCATATTGAATTTCGGGGCGTTTTGCGAGCTGCGCTAAAAAGTCGGTGTTGACTTTGAAAAACTCATTTGTCGTATGTCCGCCTTTGTCCTGAAGCTGGAATTCAAATCCGCCGCTTTGCCCAAATCCCTGAATGGTCGGAGGCGAAATGAAGAAAATACTCGCTTCGCGGATTCCGCCGGTTTTCATGAACAGCTCTTTGATAATGTCATCTACGCTTTTGCTCCGCTGATCCCATGGTTTGAGTCTAAGGATTACCATACTGTAAGCACTTCCGGCTCCGGCCGTAAAGTTCTGCCCGACGATTCGGAGTGTGGTTTTTACTTCCGGAAAAGTATGGGCGATGCTGTCGACTTGTTGTGCGATAATCGTAGAGCGTTCCATCGAAGATGATGGTGGCAGGCTGATATTGGCAAAAACAACACCCTGATCTTCAGAAGGAACAAATGCAGACGGTGTGGTTTTCATCATATAAAATAACGCTGCTGAAGCGACTAAAATTGACACCACAACAATCCATTTTTTAAGGGATAGGAATTTTACCGAACGTTTGTATTTTCCCGTCACTTTTTCAAAAGACACGTTGAAAGCAGTATAAAAACGCTGCATGAAACCTTTGTGTTTGTGGTCATCGGCATGCGGTTTCAGCAATAGCGCACAAAGCGCCGGACTCAGCGTTAACGCGTTTACGGCAGATAAGATAATCGCTACTGCAAGCGTGATCCCGAATTGTTTGTAGAAAACTCCGGTAGAACCTGTAATAAATGTCACCGGAATAAATACCGCCGCCATGACAAGCGTAATCGAAATGATCGCACCGGATATTTCATTCATCGCATCAATCGAGGCTTTTCTTGAAGATTTATAGCCGGCATCGAGCTTCGCGTGCACGGCCTCGACGACGACAATCGCATCATCGACGACAATCCCGATTGCAAGTACAAGTGCAAAAAGCGTCAATAAGTTAATCGTAAATCCAAAAAGGTTCAGGAAGAAAAACGTTCCTACGATCGCAACCGGAACCGCAATCGCCGGAATTAAAGTTGACCTGAAATCCTGAAGGAAAATAAAAACCACGATGAATACGAGTATAAATGCTTCGATCAGCGTGTGGATTACTTTTTCAATCGAGGCATCGAGGTTGTCGTTGACATTGATTAGCTCGGTATATTTAATTCCTTTCGGGAATGTTTTTGAGGCTTCGGCAATGATTTTTTTGGATTCGTTGATGACATCACGCGCGTTCGATCCCGGAGTCTGGCTGACTGCAAAACCAACCGATTGCAAACCATTTGTGCGTGTTGTTGAGGAATAGGTTAGGGAACCCAATTCGACTTTTGCAACATCTTTCAACCGTAGGAATTGCCCGTTTGATTGTGATTTTACGATAATGTTCTCAAATTCCGATTCGCTGACCAAACGGCCTTTATATTTGATGACATATTGAAACGCCTGGTTTCCGTTTTCACCAAATTTCCCTGGCGCGGCTTCGATGTTCTGCTCTGCCAATGCGGCTGAAATATCACTCGGAATTAATCCGTATTGCTTCATCACATCGGGCTTGAGCCAAATCCGCATCGAATAATCCTTGCTGCCAAAAACCGTAACTTCACCGACTCCTGTTACCCTTTGGATTTGCGGAACCAGATTGATCTTTACATAATTCTGCAAAAATGTCTGGTCATAACCCTTGTCTTCACTATATAAAGAAACGATCAATAAATTACTGCTCTGGCTTTTGGTTACGGTAACTCCGGCCTGTGTCACTTCGGCTGGCAAAAGGCTTGTCGCCCTGGAAACACGGTTTTGTACGTTTACTGCGGCAAGATCGGGATTGGTCCCCACTTTAAAAAACACCCTAATAGACGCTGTCCCGTCATTTGTGGCAGACGAAGTCATATACGTCATGTTCTCGACACCGTTAATTTGCTCTTCAAGCGGAATGTTGATGCTTTTCAAGACCACATCAGCATTCGCACCCGAATAACTGGCGGAAACGTTGACCTGTGGCGGCGCAATGTCGGGATATTGTGCGATCGGAAGCGCCGTTAACCCTAAAATACCCAATATTACCACGATGACCGAAATAACCGTGGAAAGTACCGGGCGTTGTATGAATTTTTTAAACATCTTTGATTATTTTAAGGTTGCATAAACGGTTTCTGCGCTTTCCATTTTGGGTTTGATCTGGGTTTCGTCTTTAAGATTTGCAACCCCTTCGAGAACGATCTGGTCGCCCGCTTTGAGTCCGCTTTCAACTACATAAAAGTTACCGATCGTATTGTCAAGTACTGTAATTACGGTGTTTTTCGTTTTTCCGTTTTTATCGACAACGGCTGCAAAACGCTTGTCCTGCAATTCGAACGTAGCGCTTTGCGGAATGATGATGACGTTTTTCACTTCTTGTGGAATCCTGACTTTGGTGCTGCTTCCGCTTCGGATAATGCCTTTTTGATTTGGGAAACGCGCCCTGATGTTTACAGATCCGGTTTCGGTATTGATCAATCCGTTAATGGTTTCGATTTTTCCTTTTTCTGCGTAAAGCGATCCGTCGGAAAGCAACATCGACACTTCAGGAAGTTTTGCGATTTTCTGTGCCAGTGTGCCTGAACTGTCTTTTGTAAAACCAAGCAATTGCTTTTCATTGAATGCGAAGTATGCATACACGTTTCCGATGCTTGAAACGGTCGTCAGCGGATCTGCATTTGCAGAACTTACCAAACTTCCGAGACGAAACGGAATTGATCCCACTACACCATTCACCGGACTTTCTACAGTCGTGTAACCAAGATTCGTCCTTGCGTTTGCCAGGCTGGCTTTGGCCTGGTCCAATGTTGCCATGGCAGCTTCATAATTGTATTGCGCCGATTCGAGGTCGTATTTGCTGATGATTTCTTTTTCAACCAGCGGTTTTACTTTGTTAATCGCGAGTTTTGCAGCGCTCACATCGGCTTCGGCGCTTTTGATGCTTGCGGTCGCTGTCCTGACTTCCTGCTCGTACTGCGGTGCGCTGATCTTGAATAACGGCTGCCCTTTTTTTACAACGGCGCCTTCATCAACATAAATCTTGTCGATATATCCTTCGACACGAGGGCGGATTTCTATATTTTGCTGGCCTTGGATACTCGCCGGATAATCGGCATATAAGGTTGAAGTCATCGGCTGCAGTGCTACAACTTTATATTCTTTGGGTTGCGCAGCAGCGGCTTGTGCAGCCTGATCGTCTTTTTTTCCGCAGGAAGCTAAAAAAAGCATTCCTAAAAGTGTGCTGGCGATTGATGTCGTTCTCATGTGCGTATGGATTGGTGTTAGGATTTATTTTTTTCTATTTCTTTAAATTTTTTGATGGTCCGAAGCAGCAGTTCTTCCATTTGAAGGACGTGCCGTTCGTATTCTTTGGTGTGTTCGAGGTTGTCGAGTTCGGCAGTAGTAGTGGCTGTTTTTTGCCGATAAGACATCATTCGCTTGATGATCTCTTTTTCAAAACCGATGATCTTGACGTAATTCAACATTCGCTCGCTGAAAGGCGACGGGCGGTAATATTTCTTACGATCGCCGGGCAAAGTATAATAAGTGATGTTACCCAGTTTTAGCAGCAGGTTCAGGCTTGTAGAAACCGAACTTTTGCTGGCGTTTGTCTGCTCGACAAGCGATTCGAAAGTGATTTCGAATTTGCTGCCATCAACGATCAAAATTCCTAAAATCCTGGAAGCAAGCGGTGGAAGATGGTGCACGGTTTCAAAGTGAATCCCAAACATTTCGATAAGTTCCTCTTTCTCTTTTTGGATGTCCATTTTTTAAAATTTAGACACAAAGATACTTCTAGTTCGTTTACAACCGAACCAAGCGAACTTAAATAATTGTTAAATAATGGCTAAATCGATTTCGTAAAAAACCGGCGATAAAGCCGGTTTCATTAAGTTATATGTAGTGTTATTTGTCTTCTACTTCAATATTCACGGTTAATCCGCCTGTATTCTTGTTGTCGACCAGTTCCATGAAAGCTCTTTTTGTGATGTCAATTTCCCTGCCTCGCGTAAATGGGCCACGATCCTGAACTTCAACAATTACGAATCTGCCATTTGCTGGATTTGTGATTTTTACTTTGGTTCCGAATGGAAATTTCCGGTGTGCTGCAGTATATTTCTGGTTGTCGAATTTGATTCCGCTTGCGGTTCTTTTGCCGTTGAATTTATCATGATAATAAGAAACATGCACGCTTTTCTTGAAAGCTTTGAACTTTCGTCTGGTATTTGCGAGACTATCGAGTGTGGCCTGATTTGGTTTGGCTGCTGCCAATGCTGTAGTATCTGCTGGCGGGGCAATTTTTGAAGTAATGGAAAGTTTTTTATCCGTAGCAGCAAGGATTTTTGCATTTTCTGCGGCTTTTTTATCTGCTTCTGTTGGCTTTGCTGATGTTAATTTGTCGGTTGTTATAGTTTTTTTATCCGAAATTGCCTCTGCTTTATCAGCTGTTTTTTTTGTATTCGAAACTTCTGTTTTTTCTACAACTGCTTTGGCTTTATCTGAAGTTTTTTTCTTTTGCGAAAAGCCATTGGCAAATGTCAAAAGGGTAAATAACAGAAAAAATATTTTTTTGTATTTCATAAGCTGTATTTTGGTTCAGGCGCGGTTTTTAACAAATACTGTTCCTAAATGAAAAAAAGCCCTATTGTAAGGCTTTTCGTTTGAATTAAATCCAATGGCTCCAAGGTATCCTGCTTAAAATCAGCAGCAATCCGAGTGCGTAGAAAATGGCTATTTTTTTGAATTTTGCCGGACTTTCAGTCGCTCTTTTATGAGTCGACCATCCGATTGTGATCAGGACGATTGCGATTAAATTAATAAATGGATGCTCGATTACCGTCAACCTCAGTTCAGGATTTTTCATAACTGTTCCCATTCCCAATTCCCTTATTTTAGAAAATCCGAGTGGCGAAGTAAAGTACAAAATCATCGCAATCAGAAACTGGACGTGTGTAGTGATGAGCCCGAACAAAGCGATTCTTCTGTCTTTTGGGCCAAAAGGTTCTTTAGATGAAATGCCTACAAGTGAGTTGATTACCGTGATTATTAAAGTCAGCAAAACAACGTAAGCCCAGCCTGAATGTGCTTTCAGAATAAATTCGTACATGATGTTTAGTTTTTTTTGAACCTCAAATATAAGTAAAAAAAGCCTCACATTGCTGCAAGGCTTCAAATATAGAATGGTTTAAAATTACTTGTTTTTCAAAAAATAGTTCAATAAGAACGTTGTAGAACTGTCGTGATTTTTGACGGTTTTGGAATTGATTTCTTCTAAAATTGAACTGGCTAGTTGTTTTCCAAGTTCAACACCCCATTGGTCGAAGCTAAAAATATTCCAGATGATGCCTTGAACGAAAATTTTATGCTCATATAACGCGACCAATGAACCTAGAGTTTCCGGTGTCAATTGATCGATTAAAATGCTATTTGTAGGATTGTTTCCTGTGAATACTTTAAATGGCGCAAGGAAATCGGCTTCTTTTTCTGAAAGGTTGCTTTTGGCGAATTCAGCACGGACTTGCGCTTCAGTTTTTCCGTTCATCAATGCTTCGGTTTGTGCGAAATAATTCGACATCAACTTGTCGTGATGGTCCTGGTCACCGTATAACGGTTTCACAAATCCAACGAAATCCGTCGGGATCAATTTTGTTCCTTGATGAATCAATTGAAAAAAGGCATGCTGCGAATTCGTTCCCGGTTCGCCCCAAATGATTGTTCCCGATTCATAGTCCAATGCTTTTCCGTTGCGATCCACACTTTTTCCGTTGCTTTCCATCGTTCCCTGTTGCAAATAAGCCGGAAGCCTGTGCAGGTATTGAGAATACGGAATCAAAGCTTCGGTTTCTGCACCAAAGAAATTGTTGTACCAAATGCTTAGCAAAGCCAAAGTTACCGGTAGATTTTTCTCAAATGGCGTCGTTTTAAAATGTTCGTCCATTTCGTTTGCGCCTTTCAGTAATTTGTCGAAATTTCCGAATCCGACAGCAAGCGCGATCGATAATCCTACGGCGCTCCACAGTGAATAACGGCCGCCAACCCAATCCCACATTGGAAAAATATTGTCTTCAGCTATCCCGAATTCGGTTACTTTTTTAATATTGGTAGAAACCGCAACGAAGTGTTTCGCGACGTCTTCTTTTTTGGCAGATTTCAAAAACCATTCACGGATCGTTTCAGAATTGGTCAACGTTTCCTGAGTTGTAAACGTTTTGGAAACAATAACGAATAAAGTCGTTTCAGGATTTAGAGTTTTGATGGTTTCGTGAACGTGATCGCCGTCGATGTTTGAAACGAAATGAACATTAAGCTGATTTTTGTAGAATTTAAGCGCTTCAACAACCATAACAGGCCCAAGATCTGAACCTCCGATTCCGATATTTACGACATCAGTGAAATTTTTTCCGGTGAAACCTTTGCGGGTTCCGTTGATGATTTCGGATGAAAAACGTTTGATTTTATTTTTGACTTCGTAGACTTCCGGAATGACGTTCTCGCCATCCGCTTTGATGTTTGCCGATTCAGGAGCGCGTAATGCGGTGTGCAATACCGCGCGGTTTTCCGTTTGGTTGATCGTGTCGCCTTCGAAAAATTTGGTCATGGCATCGGGAAGGCCGGCTTCATTTGCAAGTTGCAATAATAGGTCGATGGTTTCCTGGGTGATGATGTTCTTTGAATAATCGATCAGGAAATTGTTCCATTGCAGGTGGAATTTCTCTGCCCTTTTTGGGTCTTGTTCGAACAATTCTTTCATGTTCGATTTTTCGATTTGGTTATAATGCTGCTGTAATTTTTCCCAAGCTGCGGTTTGCGTGGGATTTGTATTTTGTAATGCCATTATTTCTTGATTTTTGTAGATGCAAATTTACAATTAATGTTGTTAAGTTGCGGTTAAGTTTAGCCCTGATCGAAGTGGAAATTTTGCAGGATGAAATGATATTGTTTTTTGGCTTAAAAGAGCGACCGCAGGAAGCTACTTTTTAGGCATTAAAACAAATCATTTTGACAAAAAAATTGCAATGAGAGCGGGATTGGCTCCTGAAAAAAATAAAAAGTTAAACCATTAAGGAATTAAGAAACATTAAGGCTTAATTTAACTTAATTCCTTAATGGTAAACTGTAAAATTTAGACAACTTATTTTTTGAATTTTACTGCAGCCAGGCTATCCAGTTCCTGTTTCAATGGTTTCATTTCGGATAGGAACCTTGGCAGATTGCGCTTGTCCATGGGTTCCGAATTTGGAAGCTTGAGTTTGAGCGCATCAACCTGCACGCCGTTTTTCCAGAAACGGTAACACACATGCGGCCCGGTCGCCAATCCTGTACTTCCAACACGTCCGATGACATCGCCCTGATTGACGCGCTGGCCACGTCGGACGAGGATTTTTGACATGTGTAAATATTGTGTGGAATACGTTCGGTCGTGTTTGACTTTGACGAAATTCCCATTACCTGCAGTAAATCCGGTTTGTTCGACAACACCTGAAGCGGTTGTCATGATTGGCGTTCCCGTTGGCGCGGCATAATCGGTTCCTTTGTGCGCTTTCCAGATTTGCTGTACTGGATGAAAACGGTGCTGGGTATAATGAGACGTGATGTTTACGTACTTGAGCGGTGCTTTTAGGAAGAAATTCTTTAGTGCTTTTCCGTCTTCATCAAAATATTCGAGTTTGCCCGAACCTTGGTTTTGTTCGAATGGAAACGCATAGATCATTTTGCCTTTGTATTCGAAAAACGCAGCTTTTAGACTGTCAACGCCATCGTAAATGGAATCGTCAATGTATCTTTCTGTAAAGGTAATCCCGAATTTATCACCTCTTTTGAGTTTGAAGAAATCGATCGACCAGGCGTATACTTTTGTAATCTGGCTGGCCAATGCCACGTCTACCTTTTGCTTGTTGAGTTCTTCGGAAAGTGAACCGTCAAGGCTTCCGGCAATTGTTCTTTGCTTCACCAAAACCGGACGGATTTTTTTGTAGGCCGAAATCGAATCGCGCAAATCGACAACATAATAACTGCCGCGATCTTGTTGGTAAATGAACACTTCAAGCTTTTTATAGCGATCTTTGGATCTTAAAAAAGTATAAGGTTTTCCAACGCGAATGGTGCGCACATCAAACTCATTTTTTATTTTTTCTACAATATCGTAAACACGTAAAGTATCTAAATTTTGTCCGTCTAAAATGCTGCCAAAAGTATCGCCGCCGCGAACGGTATCATGCACGACGTTGAACTCGTTGAATTTGAATCCAAATTGTTCTACAACCGGCTGCTTCACGTAAATTTCTTCAACGGTTCTATCCTCGTCGGATTTGTTGTTGCAGGAAACCAGCGTGATTAAAACGATGATGAATGCGGCTATTTTTTTCAAACTGTATTTTTTGGTTTATTTTTCTTCGCCCCAGTTTTTGAGTTCGTCTTCACTCCACAATTCCGGGAAAAAGATGCGGCGCTGGTATTTGGGATGCATGTATTTTTTCCAGTCGCTCCCGCCGGTTGCTTCACCGTTGCCTTGTCCACTGTCAATGTATTTTCTGGCAGCATTCAAATGGCCCATAACCCAAGTAATATTTACAGTATGGTCGTAGTGGCGCATGGCTTTGATGAGTTCGGGGTTTTTCTGGTCGGGTTCAGGAAGTTGCTTGAATTTTTGCCAGAGGTTGATGGTGTTGTATTCTTCCATATGGCGCAGGAATGACGCTTTGTATTTGCGTTCGAATTCTAAAATCAGGTATGATTTTTCGCCGGTTTTGTGGTCTTTTCCAGCTGCTTGCCAATACAAATGCTCGAAAGCGTGATCGTATGGCGTATTTCTGTCAATCGTCGCGCGGAAACGGTAATCGATTAAGTTGATCAGATCGCAGGAAGCAAATTCGATCAATCGGTATTGTGCGCTTTGGAAACCGCTGGCTGGTGTTAAAGTATTTCGGAATTTCATATATTGCTCCACTTCCATTCCGTCGCCCATAATATCGAAAGACGTCGTGAGCATGTCGAAATAACGGCTGATGCGCATCAATCTTTCGGTAAAGAAAGCCGTTTCTGGCCTTTCAGTATGACAAATCTGATTAATTTCCCACAGGATCATTTTAAACAGCAGTTCATTCACCTGATGGTACATGATAAATACCATTTCGTCTGGCAATGTCGTTCTTTGGGTTTGAAGGTTTAGAAGCACATCGGTTTGAATGTAATCCCAGTAAGTTATTGGCTTTGACCAAAGCAATCCTTCGAGATGCGTGTCGGTTTTTTGTCCGATGTCGTGGAATTTCGAATCCAGTTCCTGTAAGAGGTTTGTAGTATGTTCTGTAATGTTCATTATGGTTTTGCTTTTACCTTAAAGGAATATTTAAGGCCTTTGAATGCGTCTAGGTCGGCTTTAATAGATCCGACGGCGAGGCTCGCTTTGATGGCAACCGGTATTTTATTGTCGTCATCTGAAATCCAAACGGTTAAACTTTCCTGTTCCTTAAAAACCCTTCCGGATTGTACGTAAGGCCTGAAAACCATCGTTGGAACGACGCCAAATTTAGTCGATAAATCTTCGGTGCCAATAAATTTTAACTTAAACTTCGTGGTTTCGCCATCGAAAAACATGTCGATCATGACAGATTCTCCAACTTTTAATTTGTCAATTGTCGGATAATTTCTGAGGTAATAAAAAGTGGACATAATGTCCTGGGTATTGTCGGGAAAGCCGTAAGTAGATTCGGTTTTGTGTTTGTAATCTTTAACCAGGATTTTATTGGTCGCCTGATTGAAAAAGCCTTCCTGGTTTTTGGTATAGCCGCCTTCGTCTATTTTACGGACGAATTGGTATGGAACTCCGGTTTCCTTGTCGAAAAAACTTTCATAAGTATCATCCACTTTAAAGAAAAATCTTGACATTCCGGTCGTGTAACCTTTCCCTATCGCGTGGTATACTTTTTTGTTATTTCGAACCGCTTCCTGGACTTCAAGCGTTGCATATCCTGCGTTTACCAATCCGTAATGAATCCTGAATTTGAACCATTCGCCTACATCAAAAGCGCGTTCTTTTTGTGGTGTGCTAAAACCAAAAGCTGCAATAATCAATAAAAAAATCAGTCCTTTTTTCATTCTTTTCATTTTTTGACACCCCGAAAGCAATTTTCATTCCAAATGTATAAAAACAAAAAAACCCAGTCAAATTAATGACCGGGTTTTTATGCTATTAACCAACCAAAAAACTATAAATTATGAAAATTTATATAAAAATCGAAGGAAACCACTCCTTCTCTTTTTGCGAGTACAAAAGTATATCAAACATTGTGTTATTTTTAGTGAATATCTAACTTTAACACAACTTTTGTAAACTTTACAACTACAAGGATGGTAAAATTACACATAATGCAATTTTTGAATACTTTTTATAAAGTTCCGCGTTTTTCTTGCTCTCTTTCAATGGATTCGAAAAGCGCTTTGAAGTTTCCAGCACCAAAACCTTTGGCTCCCATGCGCTGGATAATTTCAAAAAACAGTGTCGGGCGATCCTGAACCGGTTTTGTAAAGATCTGTAACAGATAACCTTCCTCATCGGCATCGACCATAATGGCGAGTTTTTCAATTTCTGATAAATCTTCTTTCATCATGTCCATGTGCGCGCCAAGCCTTTCGGGAATCGCTTCATAATAAGAATGCGGCGGCGCAGATAAAAATTCGACGCCTCGGGATTTTAATTCGGAAACGGTTTTAATAATGTCATCGGTTGCAATGGCGATGTGCTGGATTCCGGGTCCGCCATAAAAATCAAGATATTCTTCAATTTGTGACTTTTTCTTGCCTTCTGCGGGTTCGTTGATCGGAAATTTGATGCGTCCGTTTCCGTTTGACATCACTTTACTCATCAAAGCCGAATATTCGGTATTGATTTGTTTGTCGTCGAATGACAGGAAATTTACAAATCCCATGACATCTTCATACCATTTTACCCAAGTGTTCATTTCGCCCCAGCCTACATTTCCAACCATGTGGTCGATGTATTTCAAGCCGGTTGGCGTGGGATTGTAATCAGTTTTCCATTCCTTATAGCCGGGAAGAAAGACACCGTTGTAGTTTTTTCGTTCGACAAAAATATGGACGGTTTCTCCGTAAGTGTAAATTCCGGAACGCACCACTTCTCCAAATTCATCGCTTTCAACCGTTGGCTCCATAAACGGAACAGCGCCGCGTTTTACAGTTTCTTCAAATGCGCTTCGGGCGTCTTCGACCCATAACGCAGCTACTTTTACGCCATCTCCGTGTTTTTTAAGATGGAGATTAATTGGCGAATCTTCATTTAATGGCGTGGTCAACACCAATCGGATTTTGTCTTGTTTCAACACATAAGATGCACGGTCGCGAACGCCAGTTTCCAATCCGGCGTAAGCCAATGACTGGTAACCGAAAGCGGTTTTGTAGAAATGTGCTGCCTGTTTGGCGTTGCCGACGTACAATTCGACATAATCTGTTCCTAATAAAGGCAGGAAATCCTGTGCGCCTTCGAATATTTTTTCGAGTCCGTATTCTACGTTTTTTATCTCTTTTGACATAATGTTTATTTTTTATTTCGGAAATCATCCGAATGTTTTTGTTTGTTTTAATCTGACATTTGTCATTTCTCCTTTTTGTCATTTCGACGAAAGAGAAATCTCATCATCCGATATCCATTACGTGACTTGAGATTTCTCCTGCGTCGAAATGACAGGATTGACACATTGAATTATTCCAACCACGACTGGTAATACTTTCCATCATCCAATCCCATTGCGATTTCGGTAACCTGCAGCGGACGGAACGTATCAACCATTACTGCCAATTCTTCCGTAACGGTTTTTCCAATGCTGCGTTCCATTGCGCCTGGCGCCGGTCCGTGTGGAATGCCTTTCGGATGCAGTGTAATATGGCCTTGTTCGATATTATTTCGCGACATAAAA
The DNA here is from genome assembly GCF_900100375.1 of Flavobacterium noncentrifugens. GTDB lineage: Bacteria > Bacteroidota > Bacteroidia > Flavobacteriales > Flavobacteriaceae > Flavobacterium > Flavobacterium noncentrifugens. The sequence goes on from NZ_FNEZ01000001.1 coordinate 681,261, forward strand.
TCACCGTCTACATAATACAAGACCTCATCGCTGTCGATGTTGCTGTGGTTGTAAGGCGCCGGAATGGCTTTCGGATGGTAATCATACAACCTCGGACAGAAGGAACATACAACGAAAGTTGAAGTTTCAAATGTTTGATGAACCGGCGGTGGCTGGTGTACACGCCCGGTTATCGGTTCGAAGTTGTGGATCGAAAATCCGTAAGGAAAATTATAACCATCCCAGCCAATGACGTCAAACGGATGCGTCGCATAAACGACTTCGTGAATCATGCCTTCTTTTTTAATTTTGATCAGGAAATCGCCTTTTTCATCGTGCGTTTCGAGTTCGGTTGGCAATTTAAAATCGCGCTCGCAAAACGGCGAATGCTCTAAATGCTGGCCTGAGGAGTTTTTGTAGCGCTTTGGCGTATAAAATGGCGCGAAAGATTCGACATAAAAAATGCGGTTTTCAGAAGTTTCAAAATCGATTTGATAGATAACGCCGCGCGGAATAATTAAGTAATCGCCGTATTCGAAGTCAAGGTTTCCGAGCATGGTACGTAATTTTCCTTTTCCTTTATGGATGAAAAGCATTTCGTCGGCATCTGCGTTCTTGTAGAAATATGTACTAAGCGATTCTTGAGGCGCGGCCAATCCGATGGTACAATCTTTATTGACTAGCATCGCTTTTCTGCTGTCTAGAAAATCGGCTTCAGGCTTTAGTTCGAAACCTTTAAATAGCAGTGCTTTGATATTTTTCCCGATTGCAATTTTCGGTTCAACCGAATAAGAAGCTTTGATTTCCTTGACCTGCGTTGGCCTGTGAATATGATACGAAAGCGAGGAATTTCCATGAAATCCTTCTGTTCCGAAAAGCTGTTCGTAGTAGAATCCGCCGCCGGGCTTTTCAAACTGCGTGTGGCGCTTTTGCGGAAATTTTCCAAGTTTGTGGTATATTGGCATGATGTGAAATTTAGGAATTGTGAGTTGCAATTTAAGATAGCCACGATTCCATCATTCCGGATTTCTCTTGATGAGGAATTTGAGATGTGACAATAAATCAGTCCAGAAAGGTTTCATATACACAAATATCGGAAAAATTTAATTTTATGGATTCTTTATTGTGAATTATTTATAAATACAAAAAAGGCATTAACAATTTTCATTATTAATGCCTTTTCAGATATTTTAAAAATCTTATTTGTCAGGGTTGTTCAATCGGCTGTTTCTTCGGCTGTATCCAAAATAAATTACGAAACCAATTAATAACCATGCGATCAAACGAAGCCAGTTTGTCCAGCCCAATCCGTAGATCATCGCAAGGCATACGATCACGCCCAAAACCGGAACGATGGGAAGTTTATAATCTGACAATGGCGCCTTAAATTCACGCTTCATATCCGGTTGTGTTTTTCTCAAAACGATCACCGAAATACAAACTAAAATAAATGCAAATAAAGTTCCGATACTCGTCATATCGCCCACAATATCTCCGGGAATGAACGCTGCGAACAATCCAACAATTACTAAAATTACAAGATTCGCTTTATAAGGCGTTTTGTATTTTGGATGCAGATGCCCGAAAGCCCGTGGCAGCAATCCGTCGTTGCCCATCGCGTAGAAAACCCTTGATTGGCCTAATAACATTACTAAAATCACAGATGTAAATCCGAATAAAATCGCCACCGTTACAAACTGCGCCAGCCACTCATAATTTGCGCCCATTGCAGACGTAATCGCATTGGCAACTGAAGCTTCTTTTCCGCCAGTCCTGAAAAATTCTACCGATTCGAGTCCGGTTAAAACGTGTGCAAACAAAATATATAAAACCGTACAAACGGCCAACGAGCCTAAAATTCCAATTGGCATATCGCGTTTCGGGTTTTTGGTTTCCTGCGCAGCCGTACTTACTGCGTCAAATCCAATGAATGCAAAGAAAACGGTTCCGGCAGCACCTAGAATACCCATAATTCCGCCAAAATGATGGCCTACGCCGTGTTCGTCTACAAACACAGAATTTTGAGGAATATAAGGTGTATGATTTGCAGGATTGATGAAGCTCCATCCGAAAATAATGATCAAAACTACAATCGCTACTTTTACAATCACGATCAATCCGTTTACAAATGCTGATTCTTTGGTTCCTCTGATCAACAACAAACTAATCACAGCCACAATAAAAAAGGCAGGTAAATTGATCATTCCGTGTTCTCCTGTTGCGGACGTTTGAAACGGCGAGTGCGAAAGCGCATACGGAATCGGACTCGTATGCAGCACATTGACCAGTAAATTATTGAGGTATTCGCTCCATGCGATTCCAACAGTGGCCGCACCTACGGCATATTCTAGAATCAAATCCCAGCCAATGATCCACGCGAGCAATTCGCCCATTGTGGCATAAGTATACGTATATGCACTACCGGAAATCGGGATTGAAGAAGACAATTCGGCATAACACAATCCTGCCAAAGCACAACCGATTGCAGCCACGATAAATCCTATGGTTACAGATGGACCGGCATTTTGCGCAGCAGCAGTTGCTGTACGAACAAACAATCCGGCGCCAATGATCGCGCCAATTCCAAGGGCGACTAACGACCAGGCAGTCAAGGTTCTTTTTAATCCTTTTTCAGATTCTGAAGCTTCCGCAAGCAAAAGGTGAAGCGGTTTTCTTTTCCAAATAGACATATAATTTGTTTTAAATTTGTTTGTGTTGCCAAATATATTGTTTTTTTACAAACTCTTAACAATTATATGAAGCTGCAGGCTGTTAAAACCAGAATCCGATCGCAAACCAGGCATAGCCTTTTGGAAGTTCCGGCGACCAGGAATATTTGAATTCGATGGGGCCGATGATGCTGTCGATTCCGTAACCCAAAGCATATCCGGTATAACGCACTTTTGCAAACCAGTCGGTTGTCGTAAACAGGTTGTCTTCAACATTGGCGATGTTTGCGGCAAAATTGATGTGGTTTTTCTTGAAGATTTCGTAGTCTAATGTTAAGGTTGACCTGATGTAACTGTCACCGGAAATGCTCAGGAAATCATAGCCGTAAAATTGCTTGAAGTTGTTGACTGCATTGTAGCCATATCCGCCAAGGATAAAATCAAAAACCTGATTGCTTCCGCCGATGGAAAATCCCGCATCAGCCTGGAATTTCATCGTGGCGTGCCTGAAAAGCTTTTTAGCAAAACCAATTTCCCCTTTTGCAATGGAGAACTGCTCAAAGGTGTCGGAATAATCCGCAGCAAATAAATATGATTGGAAATCGCCGCTGAAATACCAGCCGCGCTTCGGGAAATATTTATTGTCAAAAGAATCGAACTTGATCGATCCGAACAAACTGGTATAGGTGCTGTTTTCAAAAACCTGTTCGTTGCTTGGTAATGTACTCGATTTGACTTTGAGGTATTTCATTTCGACACCCGCGCCGAGGAGGAATTTCTGCACGAAAATCGTCTGCACATAAGCCTGGTTCGTAAAATCGGCATAATCAATATTGATCGATTCAATGCCATACTGATTCAGCAAAGCGCCATTTTGAAAATCAGTTTCGATGTTTCTGCTAAAAGCATTGTACCGCGATTTGAAGCCAAAACTCCAGTAAAAACCGTTGTCTATATAATAATCCAGGTTGTATCTGAAACTATCTCCAAGAATCACATCCACAGAAAAAATATCGTTTTTAAAGAATGTTTTCTTTTGCGTCAGATTCAGCAAAATCGCACTTTTATACAAACCATCATAATGCAGTCCGAATTTTAAAAAAGTCGTATTTGGATTTTCGGTCAGGTTGATGCACAAATCGTCATTGCCTTCATTGTTTTCGAGTGTGTAATTGATGCCACTAAAGTTCTGAGTTGCCGTTACGTTGTCCATCCCAAGCTGCAATTCATCATAAGTCACTTTCGAATCCTGCTTAAACCTTAATTTTCCAATAACATAAGAACGGGTATAATTTTCAAGCGGATTGATCGCAATGTTTTTAATGTGCAGCGTGTCGGCAAAAATTTTCGGGAATTTTTTATTGGCTTTCGTAGGGTCGCCTATGGCTTTGATCTGATCATAAACCTTCATCGCCGCTTCTTCACCTTTTTTAATGATGTCGCGGCCCTGGTCAAATGAAATCACGCTGTAATTCGTAATGTCGGGCTTGATGTAAATGTCAGTTCCCTTGACTTTTGCCTTCATTTTTTCGATCATCTGAAGGTTTGAGATCTGAACCAAAATCCGCGTCGCATCTTTCAGGGATTTCCTGTCTTTCAAATCGTCCTGAACATCGACGCCAATGATAAAATCGGCGCCGAGTTTCTTGATTTCCTCTATTGGATAATTATTCGTCACACCGCCATCAACAAGCAACCTTCCATCGATTTCAACCGGGGAAAATAGCGTTGGGAAAGCGCCGCTGGCCAACATTGCCTGAGGCAGATACCCTTTGTTCAGCAAAACTTCCTCGCCGGTTTCGATATCGGTCGCGATGCACAAAAATGGAATCGGGAGTTTGTTAAAATCGCGTACATTCCGGACTTTATACGTGAGTTTATTCAATAAATTGTAATTGTACATGCCTCGTGAAAGTGCCGTCGGGATTCCGATCCGGAGTTTATTGAACGGAAGCGTAAACGCATACAATTCGTCATTGCGCTTTTCATAAAAATTTTTCGATGCACGCGGAATAAAATCACTCAGCAATTTGTCAAAATCGGTATCATGAAATACCGAATCGATTTGTTCTGCGCTGTATCCTGACGCATACAATCCGCCGACGATCGCGCCCATACTGGTTCCACCAATGTAACTGATCTCGACACCGGCTTTTTCGAGTACTTTTAAAACCCCGATATGTGCAAAGCCTTTGGCGCCGCCGCCGCTTAAAACGAGCCCTATTTTTGGTTTTCTGATGGAATCCTGGGCGTATGAATTTTGGAAGGAAAGAAACAAGAAGCAAGAAACGAGAATAATGTGAACGGCGCGTTTTACCGCAAGAAAAGGCGGAAAATGCGGAATCTCAAACGATTCTTTATAATTCTGCCTCAGTATTTTATTCATTTATTCTTTGGGTTTATTGTCGTTGTAAAAGTCGGTAATTTTTTTGGCTTTTGAAAGCCCGATGACTGCCGAAATGTCTTTTTCAGATGCTTCTTTCAGTCTTTTAACAGATTTGAAATGTTTAATTAACGTTTGCATCGTTTTCTCGCCAATTCCGGGAATGGTTTCCATAGACGTTTGCAGCGCATTTTTGCTGCGCTTGTCGCGATGGAACGTAATCCCGAAGCGGTGTGCTTCGTTCCGCAATTGCTGGATCACTTTTAACGTTTCCGATTTTTTATCGAGATACAGCGGAATGTTATCGCCTGGATAAAACAATTCTTCCAGCCTTTTTGCAATGCCGATAATGGCGATCTTGCCACGCAATTCGAGCGTGTCAATGCTTTTTAATGCCGATGACAACTGCCCTTTTCCACCGTCAATGATAATTAATTGGGGCAACGGCTCGTTTTCGTCAAGCAGGCGTTTGTACCTTCTGTAAACGACTTCTTCCATCGACGCGAAATCGTTTGGGCCTTCAACGGTTTTGATGTTGAAATGGCGGTAATCTTTTTTGCTGGGTTTTCCGTCTTTAAAAACGACGCAGGCCGCCACCGGATTTGTCCCCTGGATGTTCGAGTTGTCAAAACATTCGATGTGCCGCGGTTCTTCGGGCAGTCGCAAATCTTTTTTCATCTGCGCCATGATGCGGTTTGTATGGCGGTCGGGATCGACGATCTGCATTTGCTTTAATTGATCGATGCGGTAAAATTTGGCATTTCGAATCGATAAATCCAGAATTTGCTTTTTGTCTCCAAGTTGCGGAACAGTGATTTTGATGTTTTCGCCCAAATCGACTTCAAACGGAACAATGACTTCGCGTGAAGTTAAATTAAAACGTTCGCGCATTTCTATGATGCCAAGTTCGAGCAGTTCCTCATCGGTTTCTTCGAGTTTTTTCTTGAGTTCCAATGTGAAGGAACGAATGACCGAACCGTGCGAAATCTGCAAAAAATTAATATAAGCCGCACTTTCATCCGACACGATCGAAAACACATCAACATTTGTAATTTTAGGATTTGCAACCATCGAACGCGATTGGTAATTCTCTAAAACTTCGATTTTTTCTTTGATGCGCTGCGCCTGTTCAAATTCCATTTCAGCAGCAAAATCCCCCATTTGTTTCTTGAAATTGCGCAGGCTTTCCTTGAAATTTCCTTTTAAGATCTCACGAATGGCGTTGACTTGTTCCTGATAGGTTTCAAGCGGTTCATGGCCTTCACATGGTCCTTTGCAGTTTCCAATATGGTATTCGAGGCACACTTTAAACTTGCCGCTTTTGATGTTATTTTCGGTCAGGTCGTAATTGCAGGTTCGCAGTGGATACAATTCCTTGATCAGGTCTAAAATCGTATGCACCGTTCTAAAACTGGTATACGGCCCGAAATACTCTGATCCGTCTTTGACCATTCTGCGTGTGGAAAATATCCGTGAAAACGGTTCTTTTTTGATACAGATCCATGGATAGCTTTTGTCGTCACGCAGCATCACGTTGTAACGCGGCTGCAGTTTTTTGATCAGGTTGTTTTCCAATAGCAAAGCATCGGATTCACTGGTAACGACAATGTGCTTGATCGTGACAATTTTCCTGACCATGACGCGAGTACGACCGATTTCATGCACCTTATTAAAATAAGAAAGCACACGTTTCTTCAGGTTTTTGGCCTTGCCGACGTACAGCAGCTTTTCATCCTTGTCATAATATTGATACACTCCGGGACTGTCCGGAAGGGTTTGTATCTGAAGTTCTAATGACGGGTTTTGCATGGCGCAAAGTTAGCAAATTGTAACAATCAAAAGACATTCTGGAACCGCAGAGCCGAAGATTTTAACTACTTTTATGAAAAGATTTTCTGCTGCAGCAACATATTGAAAATGGGAAAGATTTCAGATATTTTAAAAGATTTTACACATCGGCCATGGAAATTGCCACAAACGCCATGGCATTATTACCAGGAATGGAACCATGTTCTGTTTTTTCACTGGGCTGTTGATCCTGAAATTTTAAAGCCATTGATTCCCGCCGGATTGGAACTTGATACTTTTGACGGAAAAGCATGGATTTCACTTGTTCCGTTTACGATGCAGAAAATCCGGCCGAAATTTTTGCCGGCGTTTTCAGCAGTTTCGGATTTTCATGAGATCAATTTGCGGACTTATGTATCGAAAGACGGAAAATCGGGTGTTTACTTTATTAACATCGAAGCAGAAAAACATTTTTCTGCATTCTTATCGCGGAATTTATCGGGCTTGCCGTATGAAAAAGCACTGATCAAACGCAGTGAAGGAAAATACAGTTCGTCGAACGTTTTTAAGAAATTTGCTTTGGATGTGGAGTTTGCGATCAAAGAAGATGTTTCTGAGAAATCGGAACTTGAGAAATTCCTGACCGAACGATATGCTTTATTCCTGGAACGAAAAGGCAATTTGTTTCGTTATGACATTCATCACAAAGAATGGAAAATCAAAATGCTTGAAATCAAAAAATTACACCTGGATTATAAGCTTCCGGGATTGGATCTGGCGAATAAACAGCCCGATCTCGTGCACTATTCTGACGGTGTGGAAGTGGTTGCGTGGCGGAAATTGCGCGTTTAAAACAAATACTTATGACAAAAAAAGAACTCCGTACCGCATATAAAAAACTGCGCCAGCAATTGTCGCAAAATGACATTGAAGAAAAAAGTCTGGCTATAGCCAATAAAATTCTGTCGCTACCCATTTGGGAACAAACATATTTTCATGTTTTCCTGCCGATTGAAGCGCACAAAGAAATCAACACCGAATTCATACTGCATTTATTATCTGGGAAAGACAAGGAAATCGTGGTTTCTAAAAGCGATTTCGAAACACGGAATATGGAACATTTCTTACTGACCGACAATACCAAATTCGAAACAAACGATTACGGAATACCGGAGCCGCAAAACGGCCTTGAAGTGCCATCTTCAAAAATTGATGTGGTTTTTGTGCCGCTTTTGGCGTTTGATATTTCTGGAAACCGTGTGGGTTACGGAAAAGGGTTTTATGACAAATTCCTGTCGGAATGCCGGCCGGGAACCATTAAGATCGGGTTGTCATTTTTCCCTGCAGTGGATGCCGTTCATGACGTTTTTGAAAGCGATATCAAACTCGATTATTGCGTCACTCCGGATGAAGTATATGCTTTTTAAATTTAGATTACTTGTATTTTAAAACCATTAAGGGCATTAAGTTCATTAAGCCTGTTTTGCCTGAAAAAATTCTTTCACATCAAAGGCATTACGTTCATCAGGACAATATCTTAATGAAATTAATGGTTTAATATTTTTCTAAATGTTTAATTAAGCCAAACCGCTTCCATCAAAATCGATGTTGCTCTCTTCTTTGTGGAATGCTTTTTTGTTAAATACAATTAAAATTCCAACTCCGGTTGAAATCGCCATATCAGCAATGTTAAAAATGGCGTTAAAGAACTTGAATTCCTGTCCGCCCCAAATAGGAAACCACGTTGGAAAAGTGCCATCAAATAAAGGAAAATACAGCATGTCGACTACTTTTCCGTACAATAAAGAGCCGTAAGGCTGATCTGCAAACAAGGTCGCAAGCTCGCCGTGGCTGCTGCTGAAAATGACTCCATAAAACACAGAATCGACAATATTTCCGAAAGCGCCGGCTAAAATTAACGCGATCGCGACAATTAAATAAGGCGAACAATTTTTCCGGACTGAATCCCAAAGCCAATACCCGATGGCGACTACGGCGCACAATCTGAAAACGGTCAAAAACAATTTGCCATAAGTTCCCGGAATTTCCGTTCCCCAAGCCATGCCTTCATTTTCGATGAACAAAATCTTGAACCAGCTGAAAACAGGGTGTTCTTCGCCAAGGACAAAATTGGTCTTGATGTAGATTTTCGTTACCTGGTCTACGAGCAAGATGATGAAAATGAGCAGATAGGATTTTCTTAATGACATTTTTCGATAATTAGTGGCGCAAAAGTAATAATTTAATTGAAATATAAACTGCGCTGTTCAAGAGGTTTGTATTTTATTTGGGATTTTTGTCCTGAATTTTACGAATGGTTTTTAACCTACAAAAATCATCTTCTTAAAAGTTGTTCCATTATAGTAAATTTAAGTCACGAATTACACAAATTGTCACGCATCTTGACAAAATAAATTTGTAAAAATTCGTTGCAAAATACAATATTTACATTCTGCAATATCTGCAAAAAAAGCTTAAAAAAAACGCTCCATAAAATGAAGCGTTCTTGTGTTTTTTGCTAAGTTATTATCGCTGTAAATTCTTTGCCTCAATGCTCATTGTTGCATGAGGAACGATTTTTAAACGTTCTTTTCCGATGAGTTTTCCGGTTACTTTGCAGATGCCGTATGTTTTATTCTCTACTCTGAAAAGTGCATTTTTCAAGTCGCGGATGAATTTTTCCTGACGGATCGCCAGCTGTGAATTCGCTTCTTTAGACATCGTTTCGCTGCCTTCTTCAAATGCTTTGAACGTAGGTGACGTATCGTCGGTACCGTTGTTCAGGTCATTCATATAGGCGCTTTTTATAAGGTCTAAATCGGCTCTTGCTTTTTCAATTTTTTTCTGGATAATTTCTTTGAACTCTGCTAAGTCAGCATCTGAGTATCGTGCTACTTCATCTACCATGTTTGTTTTATTTTGAAATTAATATTCTCGTTTTGAGGTCGTCGAACTCGATCTCGGTGCCCGAAGGTAATGCATCTGTAAATGCAATTGTTTCAGTTAATGTTTCAGATTTTATATAATCTGCATTTTTTTCTATGGCGTCTTTTAATATTCCGTTTCCGGCTTCAACCTGGACGTTTATTTTATCAGTCACTTCAAATCCTGAGTCTTTTCTAAGGTTCTGGATCCTGTTGACCAATTCTCTTGCGATGCCTTCTTTCTTAAGTTCTTCAGTGATCGTAATATCGAGCGCGACGGTGATGTTTCCTGAATTCGCAACAAGCCAGCCTTCAATATCCTGTGACGTAATTTCGACATCTTGTAAGGATAAAGTTATACTATTTCCGGATAACTCAATATTTGCGATTCCGAGGCGCTCAAACTGTGCGATCTCAAGCTGTGTAAATTTTTGTATCTGATTGGAAATCAATCCCATATCTTTACCAAATCGTGGTCCTAATGTTTTGAAATTGGGTTTGATCTGTTTCACTAAAATCCCCGAAGCATCGTCTAAAAGTTCGATTTCCTTTACATTCACTTCGGCTTTTATGAGATCGGAAATCGCTTCAATTTCAGCCTTTTGAGCTGCGTCAAGTACCGGAATCATTACCTTTTGCAGCGGTTGGCGCACTTTGATCATTTCTTTTTTACGAAGCGACAAAACCAGTGACGAAATCGTCTGGGCCTTCTGCATTTTGGACTCTAACATTTTATTAACATAATTGTCAACACTTTTCGGAAACTCGGCCAAATGTACACTGTCATATTTTTCTGACTGTGTCGCCTGGGTTAAGTCTCTGTAAAGTTTCTCCATGAAAAACGGCGCGATCGGCGCACTGAGTTTTGCCACGGTTAACAAGCAGGTATAAAGCGTTTGGTAAGCAGCAATTTTATCGGTCGCATATTCGCCTTTCCAGAATCTTCTGCGGCACAAACGGACGTACCAATTGCTCAGGTTTTCCTGAACAAATTCAGAAATTGCTCGTGCGGCTTTTGTTGGTTCATAATCGGCGTAAAAACCGTCTACATCTTTGACTAAAGTGTTCAGTTCAGAAATGATCCACTGGTCGATTTCAGGTCTTTCGTTTACAGGAATTTCAGCTTCCGCGTAAGTAAATCCGTCGATGTTCGCATACAATGAAAAGAACGAATAGGTATTGTATAACGTCCCGAAGAATTTTCTTCTGACCTCAGCAATGCCTTCAATATCAAATTTTAGGTTGTCCCACGGATTTGCGTTTGAAATCATGTACCAACGCGTTGCATCCGGTCCATATTCTGCAATGGTTTCAAACGGATCGGTGGCATTACCCAAACGTTTCGACATTTTTTGCCCGTTTTTATCCAAAACCAAACCATTCGAAACGACATTTTTGTATGCGATTTTGTCAAAAACCAAAGTTCCAATCGCGTGTAATGTATAAAACCAACCTCGTGTCTGGTCTACGCCTTCTGCAATAAAATCGGCAGGAAAATCTTTGTTTTCGTCAATATAATCTTTGTTTTCAAACGGATAATGCCATTGTGCATACGGCATTGCGCCCGAATCAAACCAAACATCGATCAGATCGGTTTCACGTGTCATTGGTTTTCCCGATTTGGATACCAATGTGATCGCGTCGACTACATTTTTGTGCAAATCGACTAAATCGTAATTTTCTTCGGACATGTTTCCGATTTCGAATCCTTTGAACGGATTTTCTTTTTGGAAACCGGCTTCGATCGATTTTTCAATTTCTTCGTACAATTCCTGTATAGAGCCAACAAGGATTTCTTCGGTTTTGTCTTCTGTTCTCCAGATTGGCAACGGAATTCCCCAATAGCGCGATCGCGATAAATTCCAGTCGTTGGCATTTTTAAGCCAGTTCCCAAAACGGCCTTCTCCGGTTGCTTTTGGCTTCCAGTTGATGGTTTCGTTCAGGTCGAACATTCTGTCTTTAACATCTGTGATTTTGATGAACCACGAATCCAAAGGATAATACAACAATGGTTCGTCTGTTCTCCACGAATGCGGATAACTGTGGACGTATTTTTCGACTTTGAATGCTTTGTTTTCTTCTTTAAGTCGGATGGCGATTTCTACATCGACTGATTTTTCTGGCGCAGTTCCGGCGTCGTAATATTCGTTTTTGACATATTTTCCGGCGAAATCACCCATATGCGACGTGAATTTTCCCTGCAAATCAACAAGCGGAACCGGAATGTTATTTTCATCTAAAACCAACATTGGCGGTACTTCCGGCATGGCTTCTTTGGCTACTTTCGCATCATCGGCACCAAATGTAGGCGCGGTGTGTACGATTCCGGTTCCATCTTCGGTGGTTACAAAATCTCCGGAAATGACTCTAAACGCATTTTCAGGATTTTGGTATGGAAGCGTGTATTTTAATAGTTGTTCGTATTTTATTCCGACCAAATCCGAACCTTTGAATTCCTTTATGATTTGGTATGGAATTTTTTTGTCACCTGATTTGAAGTTTTCAAAATCTGGTGCATCTTCACTTTCAAAAAACCCTTTTGAGAATTGTTTTCCAACAAGGTTTTTTGCCAAAATCACATTGATTGGCTCAAACGTATATTGATTAAACGTTTTTACCAATACATAATCGATTTTCGGGCCAACAGTCAATGCCGTATTTGAAGGCAAAGTCCATGGCGTGGTCGTCCAGGCCAAAATGTGGATGTCTCCAAAACCTTGTAAAAAATCCGGAAACGTTTCATTCAAAACTTTGAATTGCGCTACAACTGTCGTATCCGTGACATCGCGGTAACTGCCGGGCTGGTTGACTTCATGCGAAGACAATCCGGTTCCGGCTTTTGGCGAATACGGCTGGATCGTGTAGCCTTTGTACATCAAACCTTTGTCGTAGATCTGTTTCAGCAGCCACCAAACCGATTCCATGTATTTGGATTTGTAGGTCACATACGGATTTTCCATATCGACCCAGTAGCCCATTTTTTCAGTCAGGTCGTTCCATACATCAGTGTAGCGCATAACGGTTTTTTTACACGCTTCGTTGTATTCTTCGATCGAGATGGTTTTCCCGATGTCTTCTTTGGTGATGCCGAGTTCTTTTTCAGTGCCGAGTTCAACAGGAAGTCCGTGTGTGTCCCAGCCTGCTTTACGTTTGACCTGAAAGCCTTTTTGGGTTTTGTATCGGCAAAAAATATCCTTGATCGCGCGCGCCATCACGTGGTGAATTCCCGGCAGTCCGTTTGCAGACGGCGGGCCTTCAAAAAACACGAATGGCTGGCTGCCTTCGCGTGTTGTGATGCTTTTTTCGAATATGTGTTCTTTTTTCCAGAAATCGAGCACTTCAGACGCTACAGTTGGCAGGTCAAGCCCTTTATATTCAGTAAACTTGGTGTTCATTTGGGTCATTTTCTAAAATCAATTTGCGAAAGTAAGGAATTTTATTTTTTTATGGGTTAATTCGGGGGATTTTCACTATTCTTTGCGCGAGGCCGCGTGAGCGATTGCAGCGGAAATCCTTTTTTTTGATTATCTCGGAGTGCAACGCTGGGAAGTTAAACGCGAAGCGAAAAAAGATTGAAGCATTTGAAATTAAAAGGAGGACAGCCAGTGGCTGTCAGGTATTTTTAAAAACTAAATAAAAAAGACCGCGGATTTGCGTAGATGTCGCTGACTTTTTTGAATCAGGCGAAAATCTCTTTTAAAATATCGAGTGATCTGGGTTTTTTGAATCCGTCGAGGTGCAACGTGTAATATTCGATGAGGATTTTGAGCAGGATTTGACGTTCGGTGATGTGAAATGCTTTGTGGCTGTCGGTGAATTTGAGTACGATGAGTTTTTTAAACAGGTTGGTTTCGTGTTCGGATAAGGAACTGACGGCGTGCAGCGGACTAAAAACACCTTCGATAAGCTCGAAAAACGGAAAATCCATTTCGGAAATATCCGGGTAAAAACCGAGGTGTTTGGTGGTTTCGAGCATTAAAATCAGATGGAAATTGGCAATCTCATCATGATGGTCGAGCCATTGTAAAGCCGTTTCAAGAAAATCGAAAAAGGCTTCGTTTTTTTCTTCTTCGTGGATCGAATGGTGCAGGATTTCAGAAACAAACATGACGATCGTGCTTTTGACCAGATCGGAATGGACGGATTGAAACGGCGTGGCGATCTTGATTTCTTTAAAATGTTCGAGCGTGCCTTTGTTTTTGTGTGAGGCGTCGATTTCGAGTATCGTCAAGGGCTGGAAATAGGCGATTTTCTGGCTGGATTTTCCAGATGAAAATGCGTTGCGGACAAAGTAGGATTTGAGGCCGTCGGATTGCGTAAAGCATTTCACGATCAGGCTTTTTTCCTGATATTTGAGCGATGAAATGACGATGGCTTTGGTTTTGACCTGCATTGGGATTTACGATTTTTGATTTAAGATTTAAGATTTTACATACGTTGCGGCAAATCGCAAATCTTAATTCGTAAATCTTAAATTATCTGATGATCATGACTTTTTTGACTTTGGTTTCGACGCCGTCTTTAGATGAAATGAGCACCATGTAAACGCCTGAGGCGACTTTGTATTTTCCGAATGCGGAAGTGTCCCACTCAATGGTTCCGCCTTCGGCGATGGTTTCGTAGACAAGGTTTCCACCGATGTCGGCAATTTTAACATTGGCCTGATCCATGAGTCCGCTGATTTTTACCGTACCATAATATTCTGGTCGGACAGGGTTTGGATAAATATAAACATTTTCAAGATTGTCGCTTGCTGCGGTAGAAATTCCGTTAAACGAAACCATTCCCCTGTCTGTAGCAAAAAAAACTTCTCCGGTTGCGCTGTTGATATCGATGTCATTTACATTGTTGCTGGGCAATGGCGAGTTGCTCTGGTTAAAGGCATAGATGGTTTTTTGTCCGTCGGAAGACACGTAAAAAACGCCGGCATCAAGTGTGCCCACCCATTTATTATTGGCGCCATCGACGACAATGTCTGTGATTGGCTGCTGAAAAAAGAGTTCTTCATTGGTATTGTTTTCTACGATGACAATGTTTTCGGGAACCATCTGTTCATCTGAAAGAAAAGCATCAACGCTTGAAAGTACGCGAAGCCCTTTACTGGTTCCAATCCACAATTGATCTCTCCTGTCAACCGCAGCAATATTTACAATTAAGCTTGGCAATTCTCCTTTATCCGGCTTATCGGTCATGCTTTTTGGAAGTTGTCCATACGTTTCATTAAATGCGATCAATCCGTCATCGCGGGTTGGAATCCATTTTGTTCCATTCTTGTCAATAGTAAGCTTTCCCATGTTTAATTTGCTCACTGTTTTATAAACACTGCTCAGGTCATAGGCGCCCCATTGCCCATTGGTTCTCAAAACTTTGAGCCCGTTTTTGGTCATGCTGTTTGTCACCCAGAGATTTCCTGCTGCATCAAAGGCAGTTCCGTCGATCCTAATATCAGTGGCAGTTTGGCCAATCTCAAGGCCACTATTGGTATTGTTGTATAGAATACTTGGAACATCATTTTCGATTTTTAGCAAACCTGAGAAAAACGAACTCACGTAAACCTGCTTGTCGTTTGACGGATTGATTGTAACCCTCGAAAGCGCTTTGGCACCCAGGACATCTTCATACGGTATGGTGTTCCATGTTCCAGAACTGTACTTGCTGATGCCGAATTGCGTTGGCGGGTCTCCGATAAAGCCATACGGGTTATAGTCTTTTGTATATCCGCCATAGACAGCCCACAAATCCTTAGGAGTTACTGAAATGGCAAAAATATTATTTCTATCAGGCCCGAGCGGC
Organism: Flavobacterium noncentrifugens; assembly: GCF_900100375.1. Classification (GTDB taxonomy): domain Bacteria; phylum Bacteroidota; class Bacteroidia; order Flavobacteriales; family Flavobacteriaceae; genus Flavobacterium; species Flavobacterium noncentrifugens. Next base: position 696,797 of record NZ_FNEZ01000001.1, read on the forward strand.
GTAATGTTTTCATAAGTACCACCGCTAAATCCTGTCACATACAATCCGTGCTCAAGCGTACCTATATAAAGCGTATCGCCAACGAGCATGGCGCAGGTAAATTTCACATCGGTTTCATCAGTAATTTCGGTGTTGCTAAGAATGCGTACCTGGGCAAGGTTTGAATTGTAAATGTAGATTTTATCTTCGGAAGTAATCAAAAGGTAATTATCGTTTGCACGGATGTCTGCTAAGTTTTTGGCCAGGGTTGTCAGGGGCGAAAGATTGGTGCCCTGAATCCTGTATACGGTGTTGAGCGTGTTTACGCCTACCAATTTATCGTCAATGCGTTCGACGCCGCTCCAGTTGTTATTAAGCGTTGTCCATTGGCTAAAATCATTTAGGTTTGGATTGTTGATATCGGCGAATTTCATTCCCTGGTCTGGCGTCGCTGCATAAATTTTATTTTCAAAAATGGCTGTTTGCTTCACGGCAAGCTTGGCACCGTTGCTTCCTATAAAATAGGTATCGCCAAATTGCATGATATTGAGATTGTATTGTACGATCCCAAAATCACACGAAATGTAAACGATTCCCTGGTATTCATTAAAATGATTGATCTTTTTGATGTCCGGAGAAATGGTTTTATTGATGATGTCTACAACATTCAGCACACTGCCATCTGCATCGTTAATGACAATCATCAACCCGTTTTGATAACCAACCAATGTTTTTTTGAATGCGATGCTGTGGTAAAGAGATGTGATCGTTTGTCCGGAAAGCCCATCAATGGTAGTAAGTGTTTTGATCGCGCCATTTGCCAGGTCTTTTGAGAATAAGGCATTTTCTGATGCTGCCGTAATTTTATTCGCGCCTTCTGTAATATCTTTGATTTCCTTATATCCAAAATAACCTTTCCAAAGCTTTTTACCCTGGGTAAAACCGGTTTGGATCGTGAGCAGCAGCAGCAGGACAGAGAAATATTTTTTCATTGCGGTAATCAACATTTAGGAACACAAATATAGTACAAACGAAAATAAAGTGGGTTTCATATATCCGGATAATATAAGGTACAAAAAAAGCCTCCATTTTCATGAAGGCTTCCTTATTAATTGGCGGTTGATTATACAACACCCTGTCCTAACATGGCATCAGCCACTTTTACGAATCCGGCGATGTTCGCGCCTTTCACGTAATCTACATAACCATTTCCGTCAGAACCATATTTTACGCAAGACGCGTGAATGTTCAGCATGATGTTTTTCAATCTTTCGTCAACTTCTTCAGTCGTCCAGCTCAAACGCAAAGAGTTTTGAGACATTTCAAGTCCGGAAGTTGCAACACCACCAGCATTAGACGCTTTTCCCGGTGCGAAAAGGATTTTTGCATTTTGGAAAACGGTTACCGCTTCAGGAGTTGAAGGCATGTTTGCGCCTTCAGCCACACAGATGCAGCCATTTGCTACAAGCGCTTTTGCATCGTCTCCGTTGAGTTCGTTTTGGGTTGCACAAGGCAAAGCCACGTCACATTTTACTTCCCAAGGGCGTTTTCCTGCTACGTATTTTGCGTTTGGATATTTATTAAGGTAATCGCTGATGCGTCCGTAATTTACGTTTTTGATTTCCATGACGTAGGACAATTTCTCTGCGTCGATGCCGTCTGCATCATAAATGTATCCTGCAGAATCTGATAAAGTCACGACTTTTCCGCCCAATTCAGTTGCTTTTTCAGCAGCATATTGTGCTACGTTTCCTGAACCAGAAATTACAACGGTTTTTCCGCTGAAGCTGTCACCTTTGGTTCCAAGCATGCTTTGTGCAAAATACACATCGCCATAACCTGTCGCTTCCGGACGGATCAATGAACCTCCGAAGGCAATTCCTTTTCCGGTTAAAACGCCCGTAAATTCGTTTCTTAATCTTTTGTATTGTCCAAACATGTAACCTACTTCACGCCCGCCAACACCGATATCTCCGGCAGGAACATCAGTATCTGCACCAATGTGTTTTGACAATTCGGTCATGAACGACTGGCAGAATTTCATAATTTCGTTGTCTGATTTTCCTTTCGGATCAAAATCGGCCCCACCTTTTCCGCCGCCCATTGGCAAAGTCGTTAAGCTGTTTTTGAAGGTCTGCTCGAAAGCAAGGAATTTAAGAATGCTTAGGTTTACAGATGGATGAAAACGGATTCCGCCTTTGTATGGCCCGATCGCAGAGTTCATCTGGATCCTGTATCCGCGGTTTACCTGCGTATTTCCGGCATCGTCTAACCATACGACGCGAAACATGATGATGCGTTCTGCTTCTACCATTCTTTCGAGAAGCATTTTGTTCTGGTATTTTTTATTTTCTTCAATAAACGGAATTACAGTTTCTGCAACTTCGTGTACAGCCTGTAGAAATTCCGGCTCATTAGGGTTTCTTTTGGCAACGCCTTCAACAAATGCATTGATACTTTTTGACATGATTATTAAGTTAATAACGTTTAAGAAAACGTTTTCGTTTGATTGGACAAATATAAGCGATATCAGAAACATCCTATCGATATTTTTTATATTCTCAATAAAATTATCTTTTTGTTAAGGAATCACAACGAGATCAGCTAATAAATATGGGTTTATACCATAATGTTATTATTTTTCCATATAATTAAGTATTTCTTTATTTTATTTTATAAGTGAATTATGTTTTTATATATTTGTCAGGATTTGAAATCTAAAATAATGTTAAAGAAGGCTATTCTATTCATACTAATCGTTTTGGGCTGTTCCAACAGTTCTCAGGCGCAATACGAGCAATTTTATAAGGAATTTGGAATCATGGCCGGACCGGTTTTTTTAAAGTCGGATTTCGGGGCGAGAGGTGATTTTGAGAACTTTACAAAGAATAGCGGATTTACCGTTGGTGGATTTTACTACCTGACTTTCGTTGAGAATTTTCCAAACATCCGTGAGAAATTTAAATTCAGGCTTGAGGCTTCCTACACTTCGGTGAACATGAAGCACTACGGAAAATACGTTGACAATACAAGCAATTCCCTCTTCACAAGACAACTTCGCGCTATGGAAGGCAAAACAACCATCGGGACTTTTGGGGTTCAGGTTGAATTTTTCCCATGGAGGGTTGATGATTACAACCGTGGAGGTTCTCCATTCACACCCTATATTGCCGGTGGTGTCCAAGTAAACAGTTACAGTTCAGAAGTTACGTCTTCCTTAGGAAAAATTGGTACGCCTGAAGCTACGCCTGCTAAATACATGAGCGGTGCTAAAACCGATCAGGGCGTTGCAGGATCATTATCTGCAAGTATTGGTACACGTATTAAAATTGCCGATTATCACGCACTCATCTTTGAAATGAGAGGACAGTATTACTTATCTGACTGGGTTGACGGTTTAAACCCGAACAACAAAGTATATAAAGAGAACAAATCAAATGACTGGTCAACAGCAATTACCGTAGGTTACGTTTACTACTTTAATTAAACTGCCAACCAATCATTATTTATTGGATATTTAGAACGCTTGTTCCAGATCTGCTAAAAGGTCTTCAATATCTTCGATTCCCACACTCAGCCTTACCAAATCATCGCTAATCCCGATTTCTTTTCTTTTGTCTTCAGGAATGGATGCATGCGTCATTAGTGCCGGATGGTTTGCCAATGATTCTACGCCGCCTAAAGATTCTGCAAGCGTAAACACTTTTAAGTTTTCAAGGAATTTAATTGCATCTTCTTTTTTGCCTGATTCAAATGTGAATGATACCATTCCGCCAAAACCGCTCATTTGCTTTTTAGCGATCTCATGAAACGGATGGCTTGGCAATCCCGGATAATAAACCGTTTTTACCTTTGGATGCTTGTTTAAATATTCTGCAACTTTTTCTCCGTTTTCACAATGCCTTTGCACGCGCAGGTGTAAGGTTTTGATACCGCGCAATACCAGGAACGAGTCCATTGGCCCAAGCGTGGCGCCTGTTGCGAATTGCTGAAAATGCAATTGCTCTCCTAGAGCATCGTCTTTGACAATCAAAGCACCTGCAATCACATCCGAATGGCCGCCTAAATATTTGGTTGCAGAATGCATCACAATGTCAGCACCTAAATCCAATGGTTTTTGCAGGTAAGGGGTTGCAAACGTATTGTCAACCGCAAAAAGGATCTTCTTTGCTTTGGTGATTTTTGAGATTTCGGCAATATCGGCAAGTTTCATCAACGGGTTTGTTGGCGTTTCTACCCAAACCAGTTTGGTGTTTTCGTTGATCAGCGACTGGAATTTCTCCAGATCATTCATATCCACAAAGTGGAATTTAATTCCCGAATCTTTATAAATACGCGTAAACATGCGATACGTTCCGCCATACAAATCGTCCATTGCGATGATTTCGTCCCCGGCTTTAAACGATCTTAAAATGCAATCGGTTGCTGCAAGTCCGGAAGAAAATGCGAGTCCGCGCGTGCCGTTTTCGATGCTCGCCAAAGCGTTTTCGAGTGCTGTTCTAGTTGGGTTTGCCGCACGGCTGTATTCATAATCTCCAATCGGCTGTCCCGGGCTGGTTTGTACAAATGTTGATGTTTGATACACCGGCGGCATGACTGCACCTGTCGTTGGGTCGTGGTGTTGCCCGCCATGTATGGTTTTGGTGTTGAATTTCATGGATTTTTTATTTATTGATATGCAAATTTAGATTTATTAATTGCGGAATACTTCCGGTTTAACGAATTTTTAGCCCCGATAGAAGTGGAAATCATTTTGAGGCCTTTCGCCGAAAAAGATTACTTCACATAAATTCTATTTTTATAGGAGTTCAGTGAATATCATTTGAAACGTATAGCGGGATTAGCTCCTAAAAAATCAAACAAATTTCCGAATGCTCATCATTACGCCGGTATGAATGGCTTCATGGTAATAATTGTAAGCAATCGCATCTTCGGCAGAACGGATCGAAAAACCCGACATGGTCGTAAATGGCCTGTAGGTTTCAAACAACTTGTTGATGTGGTCCTGTTGCGTCTGGTCAATGGTAATGAAAAGCAATGACTTAATTTCATCTACTTCGTCTTGTGACAAATCGCGCTCGGGCTTCGTTCCTTTTTTATATTTGGAAACCATTTCATCGGAAATCATGATGGGCAAACCCGACAAATTGTAAACGAGCATTTGCTGCACTACGATAATGTGCGCAATATTCCAGATCAGGTTGTTGTTAAATCCTGGCGGAATTTTGTTGAGCTGCTCCAATGAATAATTGTCAAAAAAAGCTGACAGGACTTTTCGGCTCGACAGCGTAATATCAAAAGCTTTTTCCATTATTTAAATTTTTGATAAAAATAACGAATTTAACGCTTGAAAAGAATTTTCTTTGTGTTTCTAAAACGCCAATTTTTATGAATACGATATATTATCTCGCTTCTTGCGACACGTGCAGAAAGATCATCAAATCGCTTCCGAAAGGCAATGCTTTAAAATTTCACGACATCAAACAGGATTCGATTACGGTTGCCGAACTCGAAGAAATGCACCGGCTTTCGGGAAGTTATGAAGCGCTTTTCAGCAGAAAAGCACAATTATACAAGTCGATGGATTTAAAGAACAAAGCGTTGACTGAAGACGATTACAAAAAATACATCCTCGAACATTACACGTTTTTAAGCCGTCCGGTTTTTATTATTGACGACAAAATTTACATCGGCAACAGCCAGAAAAACATTAACGAAGTGCTGAAAGTTTTGAACGAAAAAGTCTAGGCTTTTCAAAATCACACTTGCGCACTTTTCGTTATCTTTGTCCACTTTAAAATTCGTTATGATAAAATCAATGACCGGATTCGGGAAAGCTACTTTACAGCTCGAATCTAAAAAAATCACCGTCGAAATCAAATCGCTGAACAGCAAAGGGCTCGATTTGAATGTCAGAATGCCATCGGTATTCCGCGAAATGGAACTGGGCCTCAGAAACCAAATGGCAACAGCGCTCGAACGCGGAAAGATTGATGTTTCCATATATCTCGAAAGCACCGCAGAGCAAACTTCTGCAAAGGTAAATGTGCCGATCGTAAAAGCGTATATGGCACAATTGCAAGAGGTTTACGCTTCCGCGGATGAAACGGAGTTGATGAAAATGGCCGTCAGAATGCCCGATGCGATGAAGATCGAACGCGACGAAATCGATGAAAATGAATGGACGGAAATCCAGAAAGTTGTTGATGAGGCTTTGGCGAATATTAATAAATTTCGCACTTCCGAAGGCGTCGCACTCGAAAAAGAATTCCTGCACCGCATTGCAAACATCATGACTTTGATGAATGAAACCGTGGCATTGGACAGCGAGCGAATCGAAACCGTGAAAACGCGTTTGCAGGCTGCGATTGAAGATTTAAAAGTGACTTTGGACGAAAACCGTTTTGAACAGGAATTGATTTTCTACCTCGAAAAATATGACATTACAGAAGAAAAAGTGCGCCTTGAAAACCACTTGAATTATTTCATAGAAACTTTAGCCGGAAGCGAAGCCAATGGCCGTAAACTCGGGTTCATCACTCAGGAAATGGGGCGTGAAATCAACACGATGGGTTCCAAATCAAACCATTCGCAGATGCAGAAATATGTCGTGCAAATGAAAGACGAACTTGAAAAAATCAAGGAACAGGTTTTGAACGTCCTGTAAATCTAGTTTCTTCGCCAAAAACAACAACATGCAACAAGGAAAATTAATCGTATTCTCAGCGCCATCAGGCTCAGGAAAAACAACTATAGTGCGGCATTTGCTTGGACTTCCGGAACTAAACCTGGAATTCTCGATCTCAGCCACTTCACGCGAACCCAGAGGCGAAGAAATCGACGGCTCGGATTATTATTTCATTTCGCTTGAAGAATTTAAAAAGCACATCAAAGCTGAAGATTTTCTCGAATGGGAAGAAGTGTACCGCGATAATTTTTACGGCACTTTAAAAAGCGAGATCGACCGCATTTGGGCCAAAGGCAAAAACGTGATTTTCGACATTGACGTTGCTGGCGGATTGCGTATCAAACGCAAATTTCCTGAAGAAACACTAGCAGTTTTCGTAAAGCCGCCAAGCATTGACGAACTGAAAATCCGTTTGAAAAAACGCTCGACCGAAAGTGAAGACAAAATCAACATGCGCATCGCAAAAGCTTCGGTTGAACTCGCAACAGCGCCGCAATTTGACAGGATCATTAAAAATTATGACCTTGATATTGCAAAACAGGAAGCATTTGAATTGGTTCGGGATTTTTTGAAATAATCTAAGATGAGAATCGGACTGTATTTCGGGACTTTCAATCCCATTCACGTGGGCCACATGATTATTGCAAACCACATGGCGGAGTTTTCCGATCTGGAGCAGATCTGGATGGTCGTTACGCCACACAATCCGCTAAAGGCAAAATCAACTTTACTCGACGATGCCAAACGCTATCAAATCGTTCAGGTTGCCACCGAAGATTTCCCGAAGATCAAGCCTTCGGACATCGAATTCAAATTGGCCCAGCCGAATTACACCGTGCACACTCTGGCACATCTGCAGGACAAATACCCGCAGCATGAATTTTCATTGATTATGGGCGAAGACAATTTAAAGTCACTGCACAAATGGAAAAACTACGAAGTCATTTTGCAAAACCATGACATTTACGTGTATCCGCGCATTTCATCGGAAGCTGAAAATGTAGAATTTAAAAACCATCCAAAAATTCATTTGATTGATGCGCCGGTTATTGAAATTTCATCTACTTTCATCCGAAACGGCATCAAAAACGGTAAAAATATCAGTCCGCTTTTGCCCGAAAAAGTCTGGAAATACATCGATCATAACAATTTTTACAAGAAGTAATTCTTAACATTCCTTTATTAAACTTCGCTTTTGCAATACGTAAATTTGTGTCGCTTTTAAAATCGTTTTAAACGGCAGCAACCTAATTTATAGTCATGTTAAACTTCGAATTATACAACCCGACAAATCTCATTTTCGGAAAAGGGCAAATCGAAAAATTATCCGCACTCGTTCCTAAAAACACCAAAATATTACTCGCTTACGGCGGCGGAAGTATTTTTAAAAACGGCATACACGAACAAGTACTCAAAAATCTCGAAGGTTTTGAAATCGTCGAATTTGGCGGCATCGAACCCAATCCACATTTTGAAACGTTGATGAAAGCCGTTGAAATTATGAGAAATGAAAACATCGGATTTATCCTAGCAGTTGGCGGCGGAAGCGTCATTGACGGCGTAAAATTCATTTCGGCAGCCGTAAAATTCGAAGGCAACCCAATGGAAATCCTTCATAAAAGAATGCAGATCAAGGAAAATGCGATTCCGTTTGGAACGGTATTGACTTTGCCGGCAACCGGAAGCGAAATGAATTCCGGCGCAGTTGTCACGATCCAATCCACTCAGGAAAAACTGGCTTTTGGCGGAAGTGCGATGTTCCCGAAATTCTCAATTTGCGATCCAACAGTCATTGAATCGTTGCCAAAAAGACAAATCCAAAACGGTGTCGTCGATGCATTCACGCACGTCATGGAACAATATTTAACCTATCCGCACGACGCCATTTTACAGGATCGAATTGCCGAAAGCGTGTTGCAGACTTTAGCCGAAATCGGCCCCGAAGTTGTAGAAAATCCAACAGATTACAAACTTGCCTCAAATTTCATGTGGAGCTGCACGATGGCGCTCAACGGACTTTTGAACAAAGGCGTTCCGGTAGATTGGGCGACGCACATGATCGGGCACGAACTGACTGCTTTATACGGAATCGACCATGCCAGGACTTTGGCGATCATCGGCCCAAACTTATACCGCACGATGTTCGAAACCAAAAAGGAAAAACTCGCGCAATACGGTGAACGCGTCTGGCATGTTTCAGGAAATACTATTGATGAAAAAGCCAATCAGGCGATTGAGAAAACCGTCGAATTCTTCCACAAAATGGGAATGAACACGAAACTATCTGAATATACAGAAAATTATGAAGACACGGCCGCATTCATTGTAAACCGTTTCAGCGAACGCGGCTGGAAAGGCCTTGGTGAAAAGCAAAACATCACACTTGAAAAAGTAAAGGAAATCGTAGAATTAAGCTATTAATTTTAGCATTTAAATTGAACCATTTAGGGCATTAAGAAAATTAAGCCTAAATGAACTTAATGGTTCAAAAACAATAAAATCAAAAGGCGTTCCTGAGTATGATACAGGAACGCCTTTCTTAATAACCCCAAAACAAAACTTAACTAACTTTTTAAGAAGATCAAAAAACCAATATTTGATCCTACACAACCTTTAACGGCTAAAAATGAAACGCATTGTTTTGAAAATCATAAATCTGCGTTAAAATTAAAATGCGGCCTTATACGATTTCGTTTTATTAACTACAACGTTTTATTGTTCTGTAAATTTGCGCTACTTTTGATTGATTTTTATTTGAAGCTATTCCGGCTATACGCTGCAATCTTTTATTGCCATGATGTCATTTCGAACAATGGGAGAAATCTTAGGCAATAAAAGGATTTCCGCTGCTATCCGGGCTATGGTGGATCGTAAAATTAAACATATAGATTCTCAATAAGCGATTAAAAATACCTGAAAGCTAGTGGCTTTCCTCTTAATCTCAAATGGGCTAAAAAACACAAGAATGACAGATTATCCAAAATTTGCAGTCATCGGCGGCGGAAGCTGGGCCACGGCCATTGCCAAAATGTTATGCGTCAACCTGCCGCAAATTGCGTGGTACATGCGCAATGAAGATGCGATCAGCCATCTCAAAATACACCACCACAACCCAAATTACCTGAGTTCAGTTGAATTTCACGTCAACAAACTGAAACTCACGAGCGACATCAACGAAGCCGTCGCTTATGCCGATTATATCATATTTGCGATTCCATCGGCATTTTTAAGCGGCGAACTCGAAAAGATGACCGTTGATCTTAAAGACAAAGTAATCTTCTCTGCGATCAAAGGAATCGTTCCTGAAACGAGCCTGATCGTGGGCGAGCATTTTCACGATACGTATGATCTCGATTACGACAACATCGGCGTGATCACCGGGCCATGCCACGCAGAAGAAGTGGCGCTTGAGCGTTTGTCTTACCTGACGATTGCCTGCGGCGACCAGCACAAAGCGCAAATCGTTGCAAACTGCCTTTCGGGAAACTACATCAAAGCCAAAACTTCTGATGACATTATTGGAACTGAATATGCCGCCATGCTCAAAAACATTTACGCGATCGCAGCCGGAATTGCCCACGGACTCGGTTATGGTGACAATTTCCAGTCGGTTTTGATGAGCAATGGGATTCGCGAGATGAAAAAATTCATTAAGAAAGTCCACAAAATGAAGCGCAACATTAATGACTCCGCTTACCTCGGCGATTTATTGGTAACCGGATATTCGGTTTTCTCAAGAAACCGCATGTTTGGGAATATGATCGGAAAAGGTTATACCGTAAAATCGGCCATGATGGAAATGAGCATGGTTGCTGAAGGCTATTACGCTGCAAAAAGTGCCTGGGAACTCAATCAGACACACGGAGCGAAAACACCGATTATCGATGCCGTTCATGCGATTTTATATGAAGGGAAAGAAGCGAAGAAAGTGTTCAAGAAACTGACTGAAAAACTCGATTAGACCGGCTGCGCTGAAAGACTTATATCCATTATAGAAATAAAAAACCTGCTATTAAACACGGCAGGATTTTTTATTTAAAGCATTTTTTTTTCTTTCAGCGAAGCGGTCTTGATTCTTGCAGCAAAGCGGTCATTCAGCACAGCGATCTACCTCACAATCACGCCGTCGGTAAATAAAATCGGCACTTCTTCTACATAATCTTCATGGATCGAATGCGCTTTAAAAGTATATTTCTTATCGTATAAAGTGTTTCCGATGAAGAAAGTCACCATAAATTCGTTGTTCAAAACCAAAACGCTTTTCTCAAGCATTTCGACTTTTACGACAGAAACAGGTGGAATTTCAACAAATGCGTGGCGCAAAAGCGATGTTTTTTTCATTTCGCCTTCAATCGTTCCGAAAGCCTTAGAAACGACCATGACGCCGTCGAGTTTGAAATCGCTGTCGTTGACCAAATGCACATACCAGACTTTTTCCATGAAATCGTCGTTCCATTCCTGGACTGCGGCGAGGAAAATATTTTCTACTTCGGGGATTGTGATGTCTTTTTTCATTTTATTTTCAATTATACCGAAATGCCCTAGCCCGGATGGAAGCGGCATCCTTTTGTGGCGCGCAGCAGAACGAAAGATATAGCGCACAGCCGGAAATAGCTCCCAATTTTTCGTCTAAATGATAAATTGGTTTTTAAATGCTGGATTTAAACTGCTCCAAGAAACGCACGTCATTCTCATAAAACATGCGGATGTCGCCGATTTGGTACAACAACATAGCGATCCTTTCGATTCCCATTCCGAATGCAAAACCGTTGAATTCATCTGGGTTGATGCCACAGTTTTTAAGTACGTTTGGATCGACCATTCCGCAGCCCATAATTTCAAGCCAGCCGGTACCTTTGGTAATGCGGTAATCGGTTTCGGTTTTCAAACCCCAGTAAATATCGACTTCGGCACTTGGTTCTGTAAACGGAAAATAAGACGGACGCAATCTGATTTTAGATTTTCCGAACATTTCCTTGGTGAAATATAGCAGCGTTTGCTTTAAGTCGGCAAACGAAACGTCTTTGTCAATGTACAAACCTTCGACCTGGTGGAAAATACAGTGCGAGCGGGATGAAACAGCTTCATTTCTGAAAACGCGTCCCGGCGAAATCGTACGGATTGGCGGTTTGTTGTTTTCCATGTAACGCACCTGTACCGAAGAAGTATGCGTTCGTAGCAAAACGTCAGGGTTTGTCTGGATGAAAAACGTGTCCTGCATGTCGCGCGCCGGATGGTATTCCGGAAGGTTTAATGCTGTAAAATTATGCCAGTCGTCTTCAATTTCCGGGCCTTCGGAAACGTTGAACCCGATGTTTGAGAAAATGTCGATGATCTGGTTTTTAACCAATGAAATCGGGTGGCGTGAACCAATCGTGAATGGCTCTGCCGGACGTGTTAAATCGCCGTAAACACCTTTAATTTCTTCTTTGCTTTCGAGCAGTTCGGAAATGGTTTTTACTTTGTCTTCGGCAGTTTGCTTGAGTTCGTTGATGATTTGCCCGAATTCTTTTTTCTGGTCGTTCGGGACATTTTTGAATTCGGCGAAAAAATCTTTGAGCAAGCCTTTGCTTCCGAGGAATTTGATGCGGAATGCTTCTAAAGTTTCTTTGTTATCTGTGTTGAACGCTTTGGCTTCGCCGATATATTCTTTGATTCTGTCTATCATTTTGTTGTAATCTTGCGTGCAAATTTAAGTTTTTTTTGCTTTGCTTTTATATTTATTGAACGCGGATGACGCGGATTGTCACAGATTTTTAATCTAATTAATGTATTCTTTTTCGAGAAAATAATTCACGATCGCTTCTTTCATCAAAACCGATTGCTCACCTGCTTTTAAGGGCGGCAATTCTTCTTTGACGCGGTAATGTGGCCAGCCGTCTTTGTCGACATAATCGAATTCGTAAAATCCGTAAGGCTCGAGCAGGCGGCAGATCGCGATGTGCATCAGGTTTAGCTTTTCGTCTTTTTTGTATTTGTCGTGTACTTTCCCGAGTTCCTGAACGCCAATTAAATAAATGATCGCATCAAGGTCTAGATCTTCGCCTTGTGAGAATTGGTCGGAGAGCATTTGGACGAGTTTTTCCCAGCGCTCTTTGAGTTGTGTATCTCTTGACATTATTGGTATTCGATTTTCGTAAGTGAAATTACAGCTCCTTCAGGTGAAAATTGCTTGATCTCTGTTGGAAAATCATTTGCATCATATACCAATTGATACGTGTAAAGATTTGGAGTTGTTGTTGTACTTGGATAATACGACAACCTCGAAAGCGCATTGTTTTCACTCATGCCATCGAATCCTTCAACCGAAAAAACATACCTTAATGACTTATTCATGAATTTTGTCGGATTGTTTTTATGATCAAAAGTGTAGGTGGTTTTGCTTGTAACTGGCGTGCCAAAATCTGCACTAAACCTTTGTTCTTCTATCAAATTTCCCGCTGCAAATATGAAGTTTTTCGTACTGCTAACGGTATAAGTCTCATTCATCAGATATCCTGATTCTGAATATGAAAGCATTCCATTCGTATAGGAATATTTGGTTTGCGATTGGTCGACACGATTGGAAACGATTTTAGTTAAAAGATCTCCATCGTAAATGTAGGTGTTCCGGCCTCTTTCAACATTATCTGCATAACTTATTACATGCTCGACTTTGTCGCCATTGTAAACAAAATCTGACCTGTAAACCGTTGCTACATTTGCATTGGTTGTTGTAGAAGATACCAGCTTGCCATTTTCATAACTGAAAGTAATTGTTCTTTTATCACTCGAATTCGAATTAATGATTTCCGTTATTTTTTTTATCAGGATTTGCGGTTGTGTGACTTCTAAGGCATTGCTGTCATCATCACCAGAACAGCCCGCAATCGCAAACACGAATGCGATTAAAAAGGCTTTTATAAAGATTTGTTTTTTCATTTTATCTATTTTTGGCAAAAGTATGAATAAAAGGCGACTGAGCCTATTGATTAAATACAATGGATTTTATAGACATTTTTCTGGGGATTTTTTTGCTGTACGGATTGATCCGCGGTTTGTGGAACGGGTTTTTCGTCGAACTGGCGTCGCTCGTTTCGCTGTTGCTTGGAATTTTTATAGCGATCAAATTTTCCTATCTGATGAAAGCTTATCTTGAAAACCATGGAACGTGGAATCCAAAAACGGTTCAGGTGGCCGCTTTCGCATTGACGTTTATCTTAGTCGTTGTAGGTGTTTCTTTGCTTGGGAAAATATTCACCAAACTCGCCGATTTTGCAGCTTTGGGATTGTTAAATAAACTCCTTGGCGGAATTTTCGGGGTCTTGAAAACCATTTTAATGGTAAGCGTTTTGCTGAATTTGTTCGAAAAAATCAATGCTGATCATGGTTTCGCAGATAAAGAAACGCTCGATCATTCAACATTCTACAATCCGGTGCGCACCGTTTCCAAATTCATTTATCCTTCGATCGAGGAATGGTTTACGGCTTTCAAATCGGAAGGTTTCAAACCTGAAGAATCATCCGAAAATAATAAGTAAAAGAGAAAAATTAGAACCTTTTATTTTTAATTTAACCATGAAGGGCATTAAGAAACATTAAGCCTTAGTTAACTTAATGCCCTTAATGGTTCAAAAAATCATTTCACTTCTTTAATGTTTTTGCTTTCAATCCACCCATCTGAACCATCGAGCAATTCGACTTTATTCCAATCGCGCGTTTTTTCCTGAACCATCACTTTTGTTCCTTCATGCAGCATAAATGCATCGGGTGCAGATTCACGTGGTTCGCTTTTGACTTCGGCTGCTTCGGCAAAAACAATGGCCGGCCTTTCGTTCTCGTAATAGCTTTTTTCAAAAACCGCCGACAAAATGCTACTGACGATCAGGATCGCAACAACAAACATCCCAACAAAGAAAATCCTTTTCAATAAAGTCGTTCCCGAAAAGTAATATCCGATGAAAAACACTAAAAATAAAGTAGCAAAACCCACGGCAATCCAAGCCCACGAATCATAATTGTATTTTCCTGTAAAGTCGCGCAGCATTTTTTCAAAGCCTACTTTCTGCATTTCCTTGATGTCGTCAATCGTGAGTTTTTTCGCGAAATTCAGGTTGTTCAAAATGTCTTTGTCATTCGGTTTCAAAACCAATGCTTTCTCGTAATTGTAAATTGCAGGCGCAACTTTATTCAGTTTATAATACGCATTCGCCAGGTTAAAATACAATTCCGCCGATTGTTTTTTGGTTGCTAATACGCTTTCGTAAGCCGTGACCGCTTCGTTATATTTTTCTTTCTGGTACAGCGCGTTGCCTTCTTCAAAGCCTTTCTGCGCCCAGAAAACCTGCGTAAACAACAAAAATAAAAAGATGATTTTTTTCATTTGATTCATATCAATTGTACATTATCCATATCACCCGAGGCGAAGCCGAACGGAGCGAAGCTAATTGATTTATATTTGTTTTTCAAGTTCCGAAATGATCGCGACCGCTTTGTCAAAATCCTGCTGGATCGCTCCGGATGAAGCTGGCGCATAACGCGCAAATTCGCAGTTTTCCGTCAGGTTGATAAACGCCGAAACCGTTTCTGGCTGCGCATTTTTCGACAATAAAATTTCGGTGATCTTGTCTTTGCTCATTTCCGAAGTTTCAATGTGCAGCTTAGCTTTCAGGAAATTGTGCATCGCTTTTTCAAGCGCGATGTAAAACAATTCTTTGTTGTTGATTTGCTTTTTGGCTTCGGATAAATATTTTTTCGCCAGTCGGTTTGACAATCGAATTCGGTTTCCGGCCACATCGCCATCGATCGCTTCTTTCTTTTTTCTTGCCATTACGATAATCGGAATGATCAGAAAAGGTGCAAACAGCAACGAATAAAACATGCCCGATCCAAGGAAATCTTTCTGGTGCATCGAAGCCACTTTCGTTTTCAATTTAATGAATTGGAATTGCTCGCCAGCGGTCACTTTCATTTTTGAAACGCCGGAATGATTTTCAGCAACAGCGCCTTCAGCAGCCGTTGGCCCGTCAAGTACATTGACCATAATTTCCGGCGAAGTAATCGTTTTGTAGGTGCCGCTGCCGAGGTCAAAATAGGTGAAAGCCATCGGTTTGATTGGATATTTGCCTTTGAATTGCGGAATAATCGTGTAAGAATCTGAAATTTCACCGTTCATTCCCGAAAGCGGCGTATTGACTTTTTCATTGTGAACCGGATCATACATTTCAACCGAATTCGGCACAATCGGTTTTGGAAGTGTAAACAATTTTAAATTTCCCGTTCCTGAAACCGCGACTTTCAAATCAAGCGATTCGCCATTTTTTAAATTGGTTTTTGATGGTGTGACTTTAAATGCAAATTTCCCGACAGCGCCTGAAAAATCAGCAGGTTTGCCTTTTTCCGGAAGCGGACGCACGGTAATAACTTTGCTTCCTGCGGAAACGCGTTTGCTGTCTTCCACAATCTGAACACGCCCGAAGAAATCGCGTCTGTTTGTTGGCAATTGCAAATCGAGATCCATTGACAGAGGCTCGATTTCGAGTTTCCCGGATTTCTGCGGATACAAAACCACTTTCTTGAGTACAACTACGCGGCAGCGCTCACCATTAAAGGTTCCGTCTTCGGCAACCAATTGCTTGATTTCGATATTCTGGCTCCAGAAATCATTGTATTTCGGTTTGTTGAGTTCGCGCTGGTTTGTAATTCCGATGTTGTAACTGAAATACAATTTGTACACCACGGTAATCGGTTCGTTCAGGTACGGATTGGCTTTTGAAACCTCGGCCACCAAATGAATTGCATCGTCAGCGGAAATCTGCGGTGCATTGTTTGGGTCTTTCGGCAATTCGACCGCATTGGTCACGTTGATCCTCACCGGATTGGTTTTGTAAATCTGTCCGTTGATTTCGACAGAAGCCTGCCTGATCACGACAGCGCCTTTTTGCGTGGGAAGTAAAAAATAAGAGTAGGATTTATTGAACGAACTTCGGCCGTTAACCCACGACTGGCTCACCTGCTGGCTTGGCCCGCCAACAACGCGGAAACCTTCAAATGACGGCGGCGTAAAATTGTCGCCATCGGCATTCATCATAAAGTCGACCCGCAGCCTTTCATTAAGGCCAAGTGTGGTTTTGCTGACTTTCGCCTCAAATTCCACCTGGGCAAAAAGTCCCTGAACGCTTATTAATAATAGAAAAATATACTTCTTCATGTTCCTTTATCGTTGAATATCTTGTCTCGAATTACCAGTCTTTTTCGGTTTTCACCGGACGGCCTTTTACTTTTTGGGCGTTGACTTTGTCCTGGACTTTTTTCTCTTCATTGTTTACGGCGTCCATCAGATTTTGAAGGCGTTCTTTTGGGATATCGCCAGGCTGTGGCTTAGGCTGTCCGGGCTTTTGGTCGTTTTTGCCTTTGTCATTTTTATCCTTATCGCCGTCCTTTTTATCATCTTTTTTATCCTTGTCGCCGTCTTTCTTGTCGTCCTTTTTGTCTTTGTCGCCGTCCTTTTTATCGTCTTTCTTGTCGTCTTTTTTATCTTTTTTATCGTCCTTTTTCTTGTCGTCTTTCTTTTTATCGTCTTTTGGCGGCGGATTGTCTTTCAGCATTTTTTTGGCCAATGCAAAGTTGTAACGCGTTTCTTCATCCGACGGATCGTTTCTCAAGGCATTTTTGTATGCTTCAACGGCTTCGGTATATTTTTTTTCTTTCATAAAAACATTCCCGAGGTTGTGAAATGCCTTGTGCTTTTGCGGACGTGTTTTCGCCGATTCGATCGCTTTCAGATATGGATATTTTGCTTCGCTAATGACATTTTGCCTGTAAATGGAATTTCCCAAATTGTAAGAAGCTACCGCATATTTCGGCGATTTCGATTGAGAAATCCTGTAATCTGCTTCAGCATCGACATACTTTTTTTCCGCGAAAGCATCGTTGCCTTCAGGAAGATTTTTGTCTTTTTCCTGGGCAGAAACTACAGTGCCGAAAATCAGTAAAATATATACCATCAAACTTCTCATGATTCTTTTTCATTAAATAAATTCATCTTTTTGATCCAGCTGGTTTTGATCTCCAGGAAGAAAATGTCAAGGAACAACAGGGAAAATGCAATTCCGAGAAACCATTGGAACTGCGCTTCAAAATCGGCCATTTGCGTGGCTTCGAATTCGGTTTTTTCAATATTGTCGAGTGCTTTTTTGACATATTCGAGTACGGCTTTTGTGTTGTCGCCGTCAACATAACCGCCTTTGGTTGCTTTCGCAATTTCCTTCAGGCTTTCCTGGTTTCTTTTGGTGACGACCACTTCGTTATTTCCGTCACGCTTAAAGCTTTCCACGACGCCGTTTCTTTTTAACGGAATCGGGCCGCCTTTTTCAGTTCCAACGCCGATCGTGATAATTTTAAGTCCAATCTTATTTGCTTCTTCAGCCGCTTCTTCCGCGCCTTCGCCATGATCTTCCCCATCGGAAATCATAATTAGCAATTTATTTGTTTTGTTGCCTTTGTCAAAATAAGTCGCCGATAATTTGATCGCGTCGTCAAGCGAAGTTCCCAGTGACGAAACCATATCGGTATTCATGCTCTGCAGGAACATTTTAGCGACGCTGTAATCGGTTGTGATCGGCAAAACCGGAAATGCGCTTCCGGCGTAGGCTACAATTCCAATACGGTCGCTTCCCAATTGGTTGATGATTTGCGAAACGATCTGCTTGCTTTTTTCGAGTCGGCTTGGCGCGACATCTTCGGCCAGCATACTTTTGGACACATCAACGGCAAATACAATGTCAATTCCTTCTCGTTTTACCGTTTCGAGTTTGGTTCCGATTTTCGGGTTCACCAATCCGATTATGAGTGCGGCTAAGGCCAATAACATCACGGTAAATTTTAGCGCCGGTTTAAAAACCGATTTTTCTGGGCTTAATTTCTGTACCATTTCCAAGTCGCCAAATTCGCGCTGTTTTTTGCGTTTCCAATATTGGACATACAGGAAAACCAGCACCAAGACCGGGATAATGGCGAGTAAGTATAAATATTTTTTTTCGTCTAATTCGTACATAATCCTTTAGATAAAACTTCTGAAAACCGTGTTTCGCAATCCAAACTCAACCAGCAACAATCCGATGGCAAGCCAAACGAATGGTCGGTATTTTTCATCATAATCATAGAATTTTTGCTCTTCGATCTCGGTTGTTTCGAGTTTGTTGATCGAATTGTAGATCTCGCTCAATCTGCTGTTGCTCGTCGCACGGAAATATTTCCCACCGGTTTTCTGGGCGATGCTTTTCATTAAATTCTGGTCGATTTCTACCTGCATCATGCGGAATAAAAACTGTCCGTTTGGCGCAATCGCGTATGGAAATTCGGCCATTCCGTTGGTTCCGATCCCGATCGTATAGACTTTAATTCCGTATTGGCGTGCAATATCCGAAGCTGTTTCCGGTTCGATAAACCCAGCATTGTTCACACCGTCAGTCAGTAAAATAATGACTTTACTTTTGGCCTGGCTGTCTTTTAGACGGTTTACGGCAGTGGTCAAACCCATTCCGATTCCGGTTCCGTCCTGCAAAACATTGTCGTATTTAATGCTTCGGATGGCATCCAAAACTACGGCTTTATCGCTTGTTACCGGAGATTTTGTGTATGCTTCAGCGGCGTAAACCACCAATCCGATTCTATCATTTGGGCGTTCTTTTACAAATTCGGACGCGACGCTTTTAAGCGCTTCCATCCTATTTGGCTTCAAATCTTTTGCAAGCATACTTCCTGAAACGTCAACTGCCATGACAATGTCAATTCCGCGTGTGGTTTTGCTTTTGCTGCTGACATCAACAGTTCTTGGTCGCGCCATCGCAACAATCAATGCGCTTAACGCGAGCAATCGCAATACGAAAAGCAGCGGTTTTAACTTTGGCAAAATCGATCCCGAACCTTGAAATCCTTTCAACGAACTGATCTTCAACGACGGCGATTGTTGGTTTTTTTTCCAGAGATACCAAATCACGGCAAATGGAAGCACCAAAAACAGCCAGAAAAATCCCGGGTTTAAAAAAGTGACGTTTGTCATCATTGCGCGGTAGTTTTAAGTTCGACAGAATTGATGACTCGCGATAAAATCTGTTCGCCGTATTTGTCGCCTTCAGCATGCGCGACCATAATTTGCTGTAAACCGCCAGCCTGTTTGAACAACAGGATCTCGCAATAGACTTTGTTGCTTTTTTGCTGGATCGGATCGATGAACGACATAGTTCCGTAGCCTCTGATTCCGTCAATTCCCTGCTGGGTCTTGAAATCTTCGGGCTTCATGAAAATATTTTTCGCACCGCGCATTTCCATGATTTTGAGGTATTCTTCGTAGGCTTTGTTCAGGTCGAGCTCGGTTTCTTTTTTGTAAGTGATCGTACTAACGTTGATGTACATTTCGTCGGTCATCGTGTTCAATCCGAACGAAGTCATGTCTTTGATCAACGCTGCCGCATCTTTCGGAACAGACTTTGAAGCGTCCAACCTGCGAAGCACTCTCGGCGTTTCCACACGAACTCCTGGATCGCCGTATTCGCTGAAAACCCATTCGCCTTCAACTAAATCTTTCGAAGTATTTCCGATCACGGCATCTTTCACATAACCGAAACCTTTGGTCGCAATGAAATAACCCGTTGTGATGAATAAGAGCAATAAAACCACACCAACCGTAATTAAAATGCGGTTGCGTTTTTGCTTTTTGATCATTTTCTGGCGCTGCAATTCTTTTTGGTGCGCGTCGTTTTCATCAATGGCTTCAGGAATAGATTGGTCTAATGTGACAATGACTTTTTCGATTTTATTTCTGTCCTCGGTAATTTCAAAATCAAGCGGTTTTGATTTGGCAAATTTTACTAAATCGGCTTGTTTTAAAACGCGTTCGAGGTTTTTCGCCGTTTCCGGAGTCAGTTTAATTTTATTTTTGGCTGAAGCCGCACGCAATGCAACAATCAGTTCAGAAGTTGTGCTTTCCATTGCTGGAATGTGAATCGCTTCTTCAATGTAATTCCGCGCAATATCAGTTAATTCACTGTAATACGTTTTGATTTCACCGCGTTGCCATAGCTCCTTCTTTTCTAGTGAATTCAGCAAAATCGTCGCTTTTTCGATCGGTGTTTTAAAAGCCAGCTCGTTGATATTTTTATTCTGGCGTTTCTGGATGTAACGGTAGACGAAATAGCCAATTGCTGCAATTGCGAGTATAATCAAAACATAAATCCACCAGTCACTGCTTTCTTTCACAGGAACGATGTCTTTGATGTCGTACATTTTCTGCTTCAGCGTATCAACCGCAACTGGATTTACTTCCACACGAATGCTGTCGGTTAAAAACGGTTTGTTGTTGATGAGCACCGGAAGACGCGGAATCGTGTATTTTCCACTGTCGAATTGCGTTAATCCGTATTTTTTTACGAGTTCGTAACGGTCGTCTTTTTTGATCGTGTCGATTGGATACGACTGAATGACTTCGAACGCACCAAAATTCTTAAGGTTTGGGAAAACCACTTTTGAAAGCGTGTCAACATTGGTTTTGAGCGTGAGCTTGAACTCGGCGCCGATTTTATTTTTCGTCGTATCGATCGCTGTCGTCACCTGCTTTTGCTGGGCAAAAACCGAAACTGAGAACAGTGTGAGTACGAAAAGGTATAATTTGTTTTTCATTTTTAATCTGAAAGTGCGTCTTATCTTGATTTGAAATAACCGAGCAATTTGGTGACATAACTTTCGTCAACCCTTGTGTTTACTACACCAGAACCTGATTTGCTGAAGGTTTCCTTGAAATATTTCACCTTATCCTGATAGTATTTTTCGTAATTTAATCGTACGGATTTTGATCCGGTGTTGATGAGCTGCGTTTTTCCGGTTTCGGCATCGGTCATCGAAACCATTCCGAGATCGGGCATTTTTTCCTCGCGGATGTCGTACACGCGGATTCCGGTGATGTCGTGTTTTTTGGATGCGATCTTTAGCGTTTGCTCGTAATCATCTGACATAAAATCGGAAATCATGAACACGATCGCTTTTTTCTTTTGCGTTCCCGAAAGGAATTTCAAAGCCTGGCTGACGTCTGTGTGTTTGCTTTTGGGCTGAAATTCGATGAGTTCGCGGATGATTCTAAGAACATGTGATCTTCCTTTTTTCGGCGGAATGTATAATTCAATACTATCTGAAAATAAAATCAAACCGATTTTATCATTGTTTTGTGTGGCTGAAAATGCCATTGTTGCAGCAATTTCCGTTACAATGTCTTTCTTGAATTGGTTTTTAGAACCGAAACTTTCCGATCCTGAAATGTCAACCATCAGCATCATCGTTAATTCGCGTTCTTCTTCAAAAACCTTGATATAAGGTTCGTTGTAACGCGCCGTCACATTCCAGTCGATCGCCCGAATGTCATCTCCATATTGGTATTGGCGCACTTCACTAAAAGTCATTCCGCGGCCTTTAAACGACGTATGGTATTCGCCCGAAAAGATATGATCGCTCAGCCTTCGGGTTTTGATTTCTATTTTTCGTACTTTTTTAAGTAGCTCTTTTGTATCCATTATTTCGATTTTTGATTTACGATTTTTGATTTACGAATTCAATCCGCAATCGTGGCAAATCGTACATCGTAATTCTTAAATCTCAAATCTATTTACGGAACTTCTACTTCGTTTACGATTTTGTTGATGATATCCACGGAAGTGATGTTTTCGGCTTCAGCTTCATAAGTAATCCCGATCCTGTGGCGCAATACATCGTGAACCACGGCGCGAACATCTTCCGGAATCACGTAACCGCGGCGTTTGATGAATGCATAACATTTTGCAGCTGTGGCCAAATTGATGCTTCCACGTGGTGAAGCGCCAAAACTGATCAACGGTTTCAGGCTTTCGAGTTTGTATTTTTCGGGGTAACGTGTAGCGAAAACAATATCGAGGATGTATTTTTCGATTTTTTCGTCCATATACACTTCACGAACGGCGGCTTGTGCACGTAAGATCTGCTCCACAGAAATGACTTGGTTTACTTTTTCATAAGCGC
This sequence comes from Flavobacterium noncentrifugens, assembly GCF_900100375.1. Classification (GTDB taxonomy): domain Bacteria; phylum Bacteroidota; class Bacteroidia; order Flavobacteriales; family Flavobacteriaceae; genus Flavobacterium; species Flavobacterium noncentrifugens. The sequence continues at coordinate 719,487 of NZ_FNEZ01000001.1, forward strand.
CTTTTAAATTCTGGCGGATCACCATTCTTTCTTCATCCAATTTTGGATAATCGATGACGGTTTTGAGCATGAAACGATCGACCTGTGCTTCAGGCAATGGATACGTTCCTTCCTGCTCAATCGGGTTTTGTGTGGCTAAAACTAAAAACGGTTTTTCTAATTTAAAAGTCGTGTCACCAATGGTGACCTGTTTTTCCTGCATCGCTTCAAGCAAAGCCGATTGTACTTTTGCAGGCGCACGGTTGATCTCATCGGCAAGGACGAAATTGGCGAAAATAGGGCCTTTTTTGATTAAAAATTCATTCGATTTTATGTTGTAGATCATCGTTCCGACAACATCGGCAGGCAATAAATCCGGGGTAAACTGGATGCGGCTGAATGTTCCGTGAACGGCCTGTGACAATGTGTTGATTGCCAGGGTTTTTGCAAGTCCGGGAACACCTTCGAGTAAAATGTGCCCTTGCCCCAAAAGCCCGATCAGCAACCGCTCGACCATGTGTTTTTGCCCTACGATCACTTTGTTCATTTCCATGTTGAGCAGCTCGATAAAAGCGCTCTCTCTTTCAATCTTTTCATTAATCGCCCTGATGTCCAGAGTCGCAGTATTTTCTTCCATGTCCTGTTTGTTTGAGCTTTAAATTTGTCAATAAATTTTAACGCTGCAAATTGAATTTTTTTTTAGAAGGAAGATGTTAAAAAATGGTTAAAAGTTCTGTAAACACTTTGGTTTTAAGGATGATTTGTGATTTTGTTTTTATAATTTTAAGACCGCAACCCAATATCAGAATTTTCCCAGCAAAAATTAGGGAGACTGTATATTTTTCTTCAAAATCCAAACTAACAAACAAGCGGCTTTCCAAGCTGTAAATTCTCTTATGAAAACAAACTTATCTCCTGTGATTTCAGGAACCATGAACTGGGGCGTTTGGGACAAAAACCTCAGCACTTTTGACATGTCGAATTTGATGCATGTTTGCGTCGAAAACGGCATCACTACTTTTGACCACGCCGATATTTATGGCGGTTATACGACTGAAGCCGAATTCGGGAAGGCTTTCGCCGAAAGCAAAATCGATCGCTCAAGCGTTCAGTTTATTTCAAAATGCGGCATTGCGCTTCCAAATCTGCGTGACAATAAAATTAAACATTACAATTATTCTACAGCTTATATCATTTGGTCTGTTGAAAATTCGTTGAAAAATTTACATACGGATTATTTGGATGTTTTGCTGTTGCACCGTCCAAGCCCGCTCATGCAAAGTGAAGAAATTGCGGAAGCGGTTGAAAAATTAAAATCGGAAGGAAAAATCATTGATTTCGGGCTTTCGAATTTTACACCTTCGCAAACCGATCTGATTTTGAAAAACACCGAAGTCGATTACAACCAGATCCAGTTTTCTGCAACGAATTGCGAAGCGATGACCAATGGAAGTTTAGATCACATGCAAACACATAATATTCGCCCTATGGCGTGGAATCCGCTGGGAAGTGTTTTTCGCGAAAATTCCGACCAGACGAAAAGAATGAAAACGTTGCTTGCCGATTTGGTTGCAAAATACCATGTAGGTTCCGATTTGATTTTACTGGCGTGGATTTTACAGCATCCGGCGAAAGTGATTCCGGTTGCGGGAACTGTGAATGTGGCGCGGATTCAGTATTTGAAGAAACTGGAGGAATTGAAACTGGATCTCGAAGATTGGTTTGCGATTTGGACTGCGAGTGTTGGAAATGAAGTGGATTGATTTTGATCTAATAGATAATACTTGAATTGCAGGTAGGTTCTTTTTACAGATAAACTTTGGATGTTGATTAACAAATATAGAATGTTGAAATGAAAACAGTATTGATAACAGGCGCGACTAGCGGAATTGGACGCGAAACGGCGCGGGCTTTTGCAAAAAACAATTACAAAGTGATTCTTTGCGGACGCCGTGAAGACCGATTGGCAGAATTGCAAGACGAATTGTCGCAACGCACTGAAGTGCACAGTTTACTATTTGATGTTCGGAATAAAGAGTCAGTTTTTGATGCGGTTGCTTCGCTGCCGGAAGATTTTTCGGAGATTGATATTTTGATCAACAATGCCGGAAATGCACATGGCCTTGATCCGATCCAGAACGGCGATACAGACGATTGGGACGCAATGATCGACATTAATGTGAAAGGATTGTTGTATGTTTCAAAAGCGGTCATTCCGGGGATGATTGACAGACGAAAAGGCCATATTATCAATATTGGTTCGATTGCCGGCAAAGAAATGTATCCGAACGGGAATGTCTATTCTGCTACCAAGTACGCTGTGGATGCGTTGAATAAAGGCATGCAAATGGATTTGAATCCGTATGGGATTCGTGTGGGTGCCGTGCATCCGGGAATGGTCGAAACCGAATTTTCGGAGGTGCGATTTAAAGGCGATGCCGAACGTGCGTCGAATGTTTATAAAGGTTTTGAACCGTTAAAACCGGAAGACATTGCCGATGTGATTTTGTTTGTAGTGTCGCGGCCTTATCATGTGAATATTGCCGATTTGATCGTGATGCCGACGGCTCAGGCGAGTGCTACTTTAGTAAATCGGGGTTTGTAGATTTACGATTTACGAAGTGGGATTTACGTTTCGGAACCGGGAATTTGTTTTGGAAAACACTGCCCTAGCCCCGATTGAAGTGGAAATCCTTTTTATTGAGAGGAACGAACAATAAAAAGATTGTAACGGAAAGCGGGAAATAGCTCCTGATAAAAAACTGAATTGCAGATGATCAACAAGCGGCTTTTGATTAAAAACCTTTTGGCTCACAATGATGAGAGCAGTTTTTATGACAAAAAGCGGCAGTTGAATTTGCATACGCGCGAGGGAAAAGCGAAATTTTTGAAGCACATTTGCGCGTTGTCGAATTCGAATCCGGGGAATAATTCTTACATTGTTGTGGGCGTTGAAGACCAGGACAATGAGATTGTGGGCGATGATTTTTTTGATGACAGCCGAATCCAGAATCTGGTGAATGCGTTTTTGGAGCATCCGCCGAAAATCCAGTATGAGAATGTGCCGTTTCCGAATTTGCCAAAAGAACGCGTGGTGGGTTTGGTGACGATCCGGCCGAAGAAAAACGTGTCTTTTTTCAAGAAAGGCATTCATACAATTTTGGCTAATACGGTGTTTGTAAGGCGCGGCAGCAATTCGGTTCCAATTGAAACTTCGTTTGAAAAAAATTACCAGAATACGGAAATTGTCATTGGAATTGAGAACAATTCGCGCAACAGCATTGCGTATACTTTGGATGGCGTGATGGATTTCATGAATGTGAAACACAAAGATATTTCGCCGAAATACAAGGTTTTTAAGGAATTGTTTGTGATTTGCTGGGCCGGTGTACAGAAGAAAGTGCGCGATAAAACGTTTTTGTCGCGTGTGGATATTTCGCTGATCAATGAACAGATCAAGCTGTTTTATTCGGCTCAGGACGATGTGACGATTACGTTTGACGATGATACTTTTACGATTCTGGAGTTTGTGCCTTTGGGTTTGAATGACAAAACGAGTTATTATCCATTGGAAAAGCAAACGATCCGGTTTTTTGAAAACGGCTATTATAAAATTGAGCGCGAAATGTTGTTTGAGCCGCCGGAATATAACAGGAAAATGCTGTATCACATTTATAATTCTAATTTGGCTTTGATTGACAAATTGCACAAAGGCTTTGAATTGTCTGAACGCGAAAACCGGGATTTGCAGAATTTGCCATCGACTTTTATGATTTGTTACCTGAATGGTTTCGACGATGCAAAGCAAAAACTGGCTGATGCGAAACCTTTGTTAAAGCCGTTTCCGAGTGTTTATCTGGCTTTTAAAGAAGCGATGCGGGTGTTGCGGAAAATGAAATACGATCGGGTTTAGACTATTTTTTGAGGATAATGGGAATGGTCTGGGATGTGGTTTCGTTTGTAAATCTAAAATAATACAATCCGTTTGGTAAATGGGAAAACTCAAGCCGCTCGTGAACTTTTTTATTTTCAATAAATTTTCCTTTAGCATTGAAAATCGCCACGTTTACATTTTGTGATCCAACGCTTATAAATCCGGGATTTGGATTTTGATACTTAAAGTTCAACGGATTTTCTTCAATGGGATGGATAATGGACGTTGGCGCTGACAACGGCGTCAGAAAAAATCCGGTCCATTGGTCCTGCAAATTTTCAGAATTTTGAAGGTCCTGAAGATTCGTGTAGTAAACTTTGACATTTAACTGATAACCCATTTTTCTCTTGGGGTTTATCGGGATTTCAAAATTGTTGTTCAAGTAAGCAATCGTTGAGCCGAAGCCATTAATATAAAATGCTTTGACTGTTATTATATTGCCGGAAATCTGTGATTGCCCGGAATGGAAATAATACAATTCTGAGGCTTCGGTGTCAAGGCTGATGTTGATTGTTCTTGGCGAATTTTCAGTGATCCTGATTTGGTGTATTTGGAGTGCGAAAGCATTTTGCATTAGAAATTGAAGCAAAAGGATGGTTATGATTTTTTGCATGGCGGGTAGAGATTAGAAATATTCAATAGATAAATTTTATTCGAATTCATTTAATCCATAAAGGATTTCCTTCATTTTTGTTCCATTAACTTCTACAGGCTTGTAAGCAATATTAAATTTTTGGATGGCAACGTCAATGTCGGCTTTCAATTTTTTATATTCTGGCGGAAGTTTAGTTTCACATTGTTTTTCATTCTCGTAACTGTTGAGTATGATTTTAAATTTTTCGTAAAATTTTCCGCCCTGATCAATAAACTCATTGTATTGTGTAATGAATTGCAGCAATCGATCAATTGGAAATTCCATGTTGACCTGCATTTTATATTGTGAAGAACCGGTTGCCGTTTTTACTTTGGCAAGATATTCATCCATCTTTTGGGTAATGGTTTCCCAGTCATCGTTGGTCCTGCAGATTTCCAATGTTGAAGTATAACCAATTGGTTTGGTATAATCTTTAAAAAGCAATTCAATATCCTGTTTTATTTTATCATTGCCTGATTGCAGATACGCTGTTTCAAAATAAATTGTATTAAGGTCGTTTTGCATCCGAAGTGTAAAATCAAGTACGCATTCTACATTTTTTATTTCGCTTTCTTTTTCTTCGCGTGTAAGGGTCGAACCGATCATATTGGTAAATGTCTGTACCACTGAAACGATAGTATTTGTCCCAAGCATCGAGGTTAAATCGACTGCAAATTTTTTATCGCGTTTAGCATTTAGGATTTCTTTGAGCTTGCTGTATTCTGGATATTGATTTGGATTTGAAATTTTGTTGATTTCATTTAGCGTACGCACAGAGGCAAAATGATGATCGAGGCTTAAGACTTTTTCGTATAAAATTTTAATGATTTGCAATCCTTTTAAATATCGAATCTTGGAAATATCATTGCCGTTTTCAAATTTCAAAATCTTAATTTCTTCCTGAATCTGGTCTTTTTGAATTAAAAGCTCTACTTTTTGATCTGTGGAAACTGCATTTTTTAACCTTTCGTTAAATTGGCTTTTCAGAAGGTTTTTCTGGTTTAAAAGCAGTTCATATTTTTTATTAGTTGCCTGAATTTCCTTAAGCATTTCTTGTATCACAGCATTTGGATTGCCTTCTTTAACATCCAATGTAAAAGCATTTCCAAATGAGAAAGTGAGAAACAATGAAAATAAAAAAAAGCGTTTCATGGCATTTGTATTTTAATTTTTTGTGGAGAGTGTAAATGTGATTTTAACTGTTTCCTTGTCAATTGCCATTTGATAGTTTCCTGGCAAAATGGTATTGTATTTTGGATTTACAGAAAGGTTCTGAAGTGATTCGGCATCAATTTCCAATGGCTGTTGCTGTATGAAAACCAATACTTCTCCAGATTGAATTTGGTTGAAAGGCTTGCCAGCGATTTTAGTTTCATCTTCAACTGATAAGGTTGCTCTTTTGATTTCGAGCAGTAGCGAATTTTCAGACATTTTTTTTGAAGTTCTAAAATCTGATGTTTTAGCAATGGTTTTCGAACTTGTGAAAGAACAGGCGCCACGGCCTGAAGAACAGTCAGCTCCATATCTGCCAAAAGTGGCCTGCGCAGCAATTGATTTGTTTTCGGTTTGGGCAATAGTGATTAATGGCAATAATAAAATCATTATTGCTGATAGAAACTTTTCCATTGGTAAATATTTATTTGTGGATTACTTCGAGATCAAGTGTATTCCAATCTTCGGTTTTGTTTAGGAAATCTTGAAGTTCGCAGATGTTTTCGGGTGTGACTTTTTGATTGTTTACCGAGACGATTTTGTCTCCGAGATTGTATTTTGTTTGCGATATTTCTTTGAGTTTAATGACCAGATTTCCTTTGTACATAATTGTGGCGTATTGGCGTTCTTTCTTGGAAATCGGAATTTCTATATTCATATTTGGTTTAATGTATACCTGATTTTTTTCATAGTCGATGATCCAGTCAAATTTTTTAATAAAGTTAATGCCTGCATTTTGTGCAGCAATCGTAGATGATATGATGACAGGCGACTGAAATGCTTGAACTCCAAATTTTACCGGCATCTCGTTAAAAATCAATTCATTGCCCGTAGTTATAGTTGTTAATGTTGAAAATAGCGAGCCTTCAAATGCCCTGAAGTTTTGGTTTTTAAAATTCTGTATTTTAGATCTAGGAATTATCAAATCCCCAGTAAAACCGGTATCAAGCTTAAATTTATATTCGACATTTTCGATCGTAATAAAAATATAAATCATTCTTCTGCTACATTCAGATTTGATGCGTTGAAAATTTTCTTCTTTTAAAAATTTATTTTGGCTTTCTTTTGAAATGTTACACAATTGGTTTTGAGTAAAGTTCAAAAACATGGTTAGTTTTTGATCCAGCAAAACATCCATTCCAATGATTCCAGAAAATTTTTGTTCTTTTTGGCATTCTTGAACCGGAAGATTAAAAAATGCAAAAACTTTATTTTTTCCTTCAAATGTTTCTGAATTGATATTTGCCGTGAACAATCTTCGCTTTGAAGTTTTTTTATCTGCGCCGACAGATGAACCAAAATAAAAAAAATTCTTATTTTGAAAATCCTTAATTTCTGATGAATCAACTACTACTGAACCAGTTGCCCCGGTGTCGAATAAAAACCTGTGTTGAACTGAATCTAACTTTACATTTAGTAAAGGCATACCCATATCAAAACCAATTGTAGTACATTTTTCTAAAATATTAATTTCTTGATCACTAAAAATCTTTATGACACTGCAAGATGTAAACGATAAAAAAATAAAGAAATAAATAAACTTCATGTGGAATTATTTAAAATTAAAGAATAGCCTGAAGAAATCAACAACGATATCCTCAGGCATTTTAATTTAAGGATTTACGACGGCAATTATTATGTCAATCAAATCCTTTATTGCCTGCAACCAACATTTAAAGCCACATCGGCTTGCTACGGCAACTGAGCCGCTTGATGAACCAGATGCAGCAAGATTTTTCAACGATTTGCCATCATATTTTGCAAAGATGTCACCCGTATTTGTTTTCGCTGCCAAGAAGTTGTAAACTTCTGTCACAACAACACTTTCTTCTTTTGAAAGCGCTTTGGAATCTGAAATTGTGGTGGTAAACTGTGCGTAAGTCATACCTTCTTTGTAATACATCCTGGCATTGTCAACAAGACCCACCATTGATGATTTAAGTAAATTCTGAACTGCTGCGTTTTTGTCTTGAGCAATTGCATTAAAGGATAATAAAACTGCGGCGAATAAATAAAGTAATTTTTTCATGGTAATAAATTTAAAGGTTTGTGTTAAAAAATGGTTTGTGTTAAGGAGCTACTACCTCGATTAAAATTTCAATGATCAATCTCACTAAAAACATCCATAGGCCGCGTTGGGCAGTGGCCTGGGCAAATACAGCTCCGTTTTTGACTTTTGATAATTCTGTTAACGAAGTGCCTTCTGAATTCTTAAAAATGGCTTCTGAATTTGAACCTGCTGTCAGAAAGCCATAAACTTCCTTCAAAAGTTTTTCTTCTTGGGCGTTGGGAACCGTATTACCGACTTGTGCGTTAAGCCAGTCTTTGTAACTTGTCCCTTTTGTAAATGTGGTTTTGGCCTGGCTAACAATTACAACCATCGAAGATTTTGCAAAAGTGTTGTTTTGTGCAGTTGCGGATAATCCAAATAAAATTGCGGCGAATAAATAAAATAATTTTTTCATGGTAATGAATTTTAATTAAACAATATTAAACTACTCTTCAGATATCCCGGGTAATCTGATATTGTAAAACTACATCCATTTAAAAACCTGATACTGTGGTTTTCCCATACAATTTGTTAACTAAATAAAACCCAATCTTCTCGCTTCTTTCACAATATCCTCATCTGTCCCTTTTGTAGTGATGCAGAAGTAATCCTTAATTTGCGACTTTCTTTTCTCAATGGCACTCAATGAAATGTTTAGGTATTCAGGCATGCTTTTCGTTTTTACGCCCTGCGACAAGAGCAAAATGATCTGGCGGTTGTAGCTGTCCAAAAATTCTTTTTTAGACAGCAATTGGTTTAAACTGGCCTTTACCGTCTGGCTGTGGTATTGTTTTCCCTGTAGGATTTCATCCAGCGCTACAATAAGCTCATCAGGGTGAAAATCACTTTTGACCAGCAATCCCGACGGTTGAAATTTAGTCACGATATTATAAAGGACAAATGCTTCTATATATGACGTTAGGATGATTACTTTGGTTTCAGGCATATACTTCCTGATAAATGGCACCAGTTCTTCTCCGGAATGAATATTCTTTTCAATAAACGGCGGCATGTTCTTATCCAGAAAAACAACATCAAAAGAATTGGAGAATTTTTCAGAAGTAATCACCTCGTATGCACTTTCACAATCATAACAAGCCATAGTTTCTACCTCATAGCCGTAATCATTGCAATGCAGAATGATCTTATAGCCCTCGATTTGCGAAGGGTGATCATCAATCATTAAAATCCTAATGCGTTTCATACCCTTTATTTATTGAAAACTATTTGATTTCCTGGATTACAGTTTACGGTTTTTCCGCAACAAATGTTAAAATTTTATTGCAGTTGAACAAATTAAAATGCACCTGCTGTAAATGCGCTTTTTCGTTTATTTTTGTAAAATATTCCATTTTATGAACAGAACTCTTGTCATTGGCGACATTCATGGTGGCATGCGCGCTTTGCGGCAAATCCTTGAACGTGCCAATGTAACTAAAAACGATATGCTCATTTTCCTTGGTGATTATGTAGATGGCTGGAGCCAATCGCCTGAAGTGCTTGATTTCCTGATGCACCTTTCTACGCAACAGGAATGTATTTTCATGCGTGGCAATCATGACGATCTGCTTCGCGAATGGCTCGGCGGAAAGGACAATGAACTGTGGTTTCAGCACGGCGGCGAAGCGACAATTAAAGCATATGCCACATTATCCGAAGAAACGAAAAAACACCACGTCACATTCCTAGAATCACTCCACAATTACTACCTGGATGCTAAAAACCGCCTGTTTGTCCATGCCGGGTTTACAAGCCTGCACGGTGTAAGGTCGGAACATTTCCCAAGATTGCTTTTTTGGGAACGAACACTTTGGGAAACCGCTCTGGCGCTGGATCCAAACATGAAAACCGACAATCCGTCCTATCCCAAACGCTTTGGGCTATATGATGAGATTTTTATCGGCCATACGCCGGTAACCCGAATTGGGGAAACCATTCCAACACAGCGCGCTAACATCTGGAATATGGATACAGGCGCTGCTTTTCTTGGGCCTTTAAGCATTTTAGATGTAGATTCGAAGGAATTTTGGCAAAGTGATCCGCTGCCGAGCCTTTATCCTGAAGAAAAAGGGCGGAATTAACAATAACTTGTTACATTTGCACCTCCAATTTATTCAAGAACTAAAAAAACAAACTTATGATAAAAAAAATCATCACACTGGCATTGTTATGCATCACGGCTTTTGCTAGTGCGCAGGCTTATAAAGGCAAAGGCGACAAGAAATTTCAGGTTGCCGCCAACTTGCAAAGCGGCGGAACAGGAATTCACGCATCGGCCGATTTCGGATTGGGTGAAAATATTTCTGTCGGAGTTACCACTACCTATTTGCTTGCCGCAGATGACCAAATTATCAATGACAACCAAGGTTTTCCCAAGCTTGACGAGCCGGATTTCATCGATAAATTCGATGCCAAAGTTCGTTTTAACGCCAATCTCGGTAACGTTATCGGATTGCCGGCAGCCATGGACCTTTATCCAGGATTGAATTTGGGTTTGCGTAATTTCGGAACACACATTGGCTTCCGTTATTTCTTTACCGACGGATTTGGTGTGTTCACTGAAGCTGGGGTTCCAATCACAAAATATGGTGGTAAATCTTATGGAACTGAAAAATACAACAACCAGTTTGCACTCAACATTGGTGCTTCTTTCAATTTCTAATTCAGATGCAGTCATAAATAGGAAACCCGCTTTTAAGGCGGGTTTTTTCATTTCTCATTCTTGCGAAAGTTTATTTTATAAAAAAAGCCGGTAAATAATTACCGGCTTCACTTTATCAGTCAATGACTACAAATCAAATTTGATTCCCTGTGCCAATGGCAAACTGGTCGTATAATTGATCGTATTGGTTTGTCTTCTCATATAGATTTTCCAGGCATCGGAACCTGATTCGCGTCCACCGCCGGTTTCTTTTTCGCCGCCGAATGCGCCACCGATTTCAGCTCCTGAAGTTCCGATGTTTACATTTGCAATGCCGCAATCTGAACCGGTTACCGATAAAAACCTTTCGGCTTCACGCAGATTATTGGTCATGATCGCCGAAGAAAGCCCTTGCGCTACGCCATTCTGGATGTCGATCGCATTTTCTACTTCGCCCGAATACTTCAATAAATATAAAACTGGTGCAAAAGTTTCGTGCTGCACGATTGCATATTCGCCTTTTGCTTCGGCGATTGCAGGTTTTACATAACAACCGCTTTCGTAGCCTTCGCCAGAAAGCACGCCGCCTTCAACCAATATTTTTCCGCCTTCTTCAACCACTTTCGCCAACGCTTTGTTATACATTTCTACAGCATGCGTATCGATTACCGGCCCAACGTGGTTATTTTGATCCAATGGATTTCCGATTTTCAATTGACCATAGGCCGAAACGATCGCGTCTTTTACTTTGTCGTAAATGCTTTCGTGGATGATCAACCTTCTGGTTGACGTACATCTTTGCCCAGCCGTTCCAACAGCGCCGAAAACAGCACCTATTACAGTCATTTTAATATCGGCATCCGGAGTCACGATGATCGCGTTGTTTCCGCCCAATTCTAATAATGATTTTCCGAGTCGGCCTGCAACTGCCTGAGCAACGATTTTACCCATTCTGGTAGAACCTGTTGCAGAAACCAATGGCACGCGTGTATCTGCCGTCATCAATTCCCCGATTTTGTAATCGCCGTTGATCAAGCATGAAATCCCTTCCGGAAGGTTGTTTTCTTTTAATACTTCAGCCAAAATGTTCTGGCAGGCCACACCGCATAAAGGTGTTTTTTCAGAAGGTTTCCAAACGCAAACATCGCCGCAAACCATAGCCAAAGCCGTATTCCAGGCCCAAACCGCTACCGGAAAATTGAATGCCGAAATGATCCCTACGATTCCAAGCGGATGGTATTGCTCATACATCCTGTGTCCCGGACGTTCTGAATGCATGGTTAAACCGTGCAACTGACGTGACAAACCAACGGCAAAATCACAGATGTCGATCATTTCCTGGACTTCTCCGTAACCTTCCTGCAGGGATTTTCCCATTTCGTAAGAAACGAGTTTTCCAAGCGCTTCTTTATTGTCGCGTAATTTTTGACCAAACTGGCGCACGATTTCACCTCTTTGCGGTGCTGGCATCAAACGGAAAGTCTTGAATGCTTCGGTTGCCGTTTGCATGACTTTTTCATAATCGGCCGGAGTGGACATTTTTACTTTTGCGATCAATTGGCCGTCGACCGGCGAATAAGATTCGAGAAGTTCGCCGCCTGCGAAGGTATTTTGTCCAGTTGACGTTCCGTCATTGATGGCTTTGATGCCGAGTTGGGCTAAAGCTTCGGTCATGCCGAACTGTTCTGCTATTGTTGCCATTTATATATTTTTTTCGGTTATTAATTGCTGGCTGCAAATGTATTATTATTTTTTGAATTGGATAAATGGGAATTTGGCAATTAGCGATCTGTCGGTTAACGAATGGGCGATTTGAAAATTAATTCAGATATCAGCGATGATTTGTGGCCATTGGTGTGGGCGTTTAAAATTTTTCAACCAATTTTTGAATATCCTCTTCTTCATTTCAAAGTTTAACGACCTCAACTCTTCTTTTGTTACTTCAGAGATATTAGAATTTACAGACCTTAATTTTCTTTATTGCATCCAGATCTGAGTGTAAAAGTTTTTTAACTAAAATAAGCTTCACTGTGATTAGATTTTTTGATATTGTCAATTGCGTATGTTAATCAGGGAAAAGTTTTTCTTGGTATAGTTTTGAAAAATACGTGGAAATACCTTCATTTAAAATATTTGCATCTTTTTTTCCTGTTGGATACAAAATGTGACATACTTCGTGGGCAAGTTGATAATATGGCTGAGGAGAATTTGGAATAAACTGACTACAGTTTGTAGATAAAACAATTGAAATTCGATTATTTGGATAGTACATAATATATGGACCATCATCATAAATTCTAAACCAATATGTCCAGTTTTTATCTCTTTCTCCAAACATATCTTCCGCCAGATGCAGCATTTTGTTAAATACTTATGTGAGATGTGTTAATCCTTGCTCAATGTAATCACAATCATTTTTGTTTTAAACTCTGTATAGCGTATCACCCGACGGTCATGGATCAAAGCGGGTTTGCTTTACCTGTCAGGATAAATTTTTTTTCGTGAATCCATAAGTTTCGACAATTGGTTTATCTGTTTTGCTGCTGCTTTTGTCTTAAATAAATAATCAGCGTCCCGCAAAAAAAAGTCAGTGAACTCAGGACCCACAACCAATAGCCCAATCCGTAAGAGACAATTTCACTTTTCGTTCCGCCTTCATTTGTAAGTATCCCGTCGTAATATAAAAATGATAGAGAACACAACAATCCAATAAAACCCATGAGCACGGGCGGTTTTTTTCCCTGAATAACGCGATATAAGAAATTAGCAATATCGGATTGGCGAGCCATGCAGTATGAAAAGCGAGCAGGTCAAAAAAGCCCATTGCCAAGATGTGAATTGCGGGCTGTCTGATAATAGAAATGCCGTCTTTTGTGGTGAATGCGGTTTGGGTAAGCGATATGCAAAAAAAACCAAAACTTATAAAAAAAACGATGCGTTTTCTAAATCCTTCCTCTTTGTAAATAAGTTGTTCTGTTAAATTTATCATGTTGTTTATGGAATGCATTTCAAAAATGGTGATAATGTTTTGCCATTATTCTAACTTTATGATATTGCGATTATTGCGGTTTTCTCAATTGAAGTTGCTCTTGTATTTTAAATGTTGATGTGCTCAATAATCTCACCCAAACGAATGTCGAAAAAAGATAACTGGGTTCGAAATTTCAGTTGTCATAAAAAATTCGCCGATGAACTATTTAGTAAATCTTGGATCGGCTTCCATCACAGTCCCACAGTTTTTACACGTGCGCAGCTCCTCAGAATTGTAAAAGTGCTGGAAATGCGGTAGGAAATCCTTTTCGATGTCGTGGAGTTCAAAATAAACTTCATGTAATTTGTGGTTGCAGTTTTCGCAGAACCATAAAAGTCCGTCGGTAAAACCTTTTCCGGCGCGTTTTCGTTCGATAACGAGTCCGATCGAACCTTCTGAACGTACAGGCGAATGCGGTGTTTTTGCCGGATGCAGGTACATATCGCCGGCATGAAGTTCCATTTCGCGGCGCTCGCCATTGTCCTGGACAATTATTTTTATTGAACCTTCAAGCTGGTAAAACAATTCTTCGGTTTCATTGTAATGGTAATCTTTGCGTGCATTTGGCCCGGCTACAACCATTACAATGTAATCCCCGGAATCCTTGTAGATGTTTTTATTGCCAACCGGAGGTTTGAGCATGTGGCGGTTTTCATCGATCCATTTATTGAGGTTGAAAGGTGCAGGAATGGCCATAATGTTATTTTTACGCTAATTTAATGAAAATAAAAAAGGTTAGCCGAAACTAACCTTTTTTATTTACGATTTCAGATATACGATTTACGACTATTGAATTGTATTCGCAAACGCATCATTATCTATTATCAATTGTTAATTATCAATTATTTCACCTCTTTAATCAGGTAAATGTAAACCGGGAAGTGATCGCTGAAACCGACTTCATTTGCACCGTGGCGCAACGGATATCCTTTAAACTGCCCTGTGGTCTGAATCAAATAAGGCTTATTGAAAATGCCGGCTTTCCAGTAACGGAACGAAGAAAAATCGTTGCGGATTAAGGGTTCTGTCACCATAATCTGGTCGAAAATATCCCCGGCATCGCGGTAGAATAAGGTCGCGTTTCCGTCTTTTGCCATTTGCTCGAACGGATTGTAAATGCCGTTTTCTTTGACTTCCGAGCGTTTTAATTTGGCGCCAAGTTCTACTTTTACGCTTTTATTATACGTTCCGTCGTTCAAATCGCCCATCGTAATTACTTTCGCATTTGGGTTGATCCTTTGAAGCGAATCTATAATCTTGCGGTTTAGCCTTCCGGCTGCCTCGCGAAACGGGCTGCTTTTCTTTTCTCCGCCTGAGCGTGACGGCCAGTGGTTTACGATGACATTGATTTCTTCGCCGTCCAATAAACCTGTAACGAGCAATTGATCCCTGGTGTAGACACGTGTATCGGTAGGAACAACCACCACTTTGTCTTTGTCGTCCGGGGAATCGTCTTTTTCTTCTTTTTCCTTATCGGTTTGCGGCTTGTTGTAGATGTAAAGCGGCACGTTGATATAGCTAGTTGGCTTGAAGTGTTTTTTCTGATACAGGAATCCAACGTCAATTCCGCGTTTGTCCGGAGAATCGAAATGAACGACTCCATAATCTTTTCCGATGAGTTTCGGGTCTTTGGTAAGGTCTTCGAGTACGCCACGGTTTTCAATTTCAGAAACCCCGATGATCGTTGGAGAATTGTTTGGGTTTTCACCGGTACCGATCTCAGAGATCACACGCGCCATGTTGCTGATCTTTTGCTTGTACTTTTTTGAAGTCCAGTTTTGCGCGCCATTCGGAAGCCATTCTTCATCATTATTCGGCTGGTTGATCGTGTCGAAAAGATTCTCGACATTATAGAAAGCAACCGTATGCACAATAAACTTTTTTTGCTGCGCTTTGGTACTGCCGATTGCGAATATTGCAAACAAAACGGCGATAAAATTTTTAATTCTCATTAAATTGAATATTAATTTACGATGAAGTTTAACACAAACTTGGCAGCAAAAGTAAATAATATTAATTAATCCTGTACATTTGCAGCCGTTAAGAAATTAATTTCTTGGCAAACATGTAAATTAAACCATTTTTTATTTATGAAAAAACTTGTTATTAGTACATTATTTGTAATGCAGGTGATTTTTGTTTTTGCACAGTCAGCTACCGGGATTACTGGGAAAGCGGTCGACCTTAAAACACAAAAACCTTTACAAAATGTTGTTGCATCCATCCAGAACACAAACCTTACCCAGCTCTCAGATGCTACCGGTAAATTTACACTTGTGGATGTTGCTGCAGGAAATCAGTTGTTGGAAGTGAAAACCCAGGGTTACAAAGCACAATTGCTTCAGGTAGAAGTTGTTGCCGGAAAAATACTGGATTTAGGCGTAGTTGTTTTGGAAGAAGACCAAACAGAAGAGCAACAGCTCAGCTTGATTACGATTACTGAGAATGATTTGGGTGACGACAACAGCGGTTCAGAAAGTACTGCAGGGCTTTTACAGGCTTCGCGTGATGCTTTCCAGCAAACTGCTGCTTTTAACTGGGGACAGGCACGTTTCAGGATCCGTGGTTTGGACAATGAAAATGCGACGACCATGATTAATGGTGTAGTCATGAATAAAATTTACGACGGAAGGCCACAATGGAGCAACTGGGGCGGATTGAATGATGCGACCCGTAATCAGGAATTTACCACAGGATCTGCACCATCTGATTATACTTTTGGCGGCATCCTTGGAACACAGGAAATTAATACCAGAGCGTCAATTTACAGGCCTGGAACCAGAATTTCGTTTGCAAATACCAATACCAATTACAGCTTCAGGGCTATGGCGACACATGCTTCAGGCATGAACACCAACGGTTGGGCTTATGTGATTTCAGCGGGAAGACGCTGGGCACAGGAAGGTTATTTTGACGGGACAGATTATGCTGCAAACTCTTTATTTGCAAGTGTTGAAAAGAAATTCAACGAAAAGCACTCGTTAAACCTTACCGCAATCTACGCGCAGAACAGCCGCGGAAAAAGCTCGCCTAATACAGACGAAGTAACGAATATTGCAGGTGTAAAATACAACTCTTACTGGGGATGGCAAGATGGCGAAAAAAGAAACTCGAGAGACAAAGATGTTGAAGAGCCTATCGTGATGTTAAGCCACTACTGGAAATTAAGCGACAGGACTAATTTAAACACAAACGTTGCCTTTCAAACAGGAAGCATCGGGAACAGCCGTTTGGATTATCAAGGTGTAAACAATCCTGATCCTACCTATTACAGATTGTTGCCAAGCTTTTATACTTCAACCTATTCAGGAACGACTTTGGTTGGAAACCAGGAGCCTTATCTCACACAAGCGAAAAACGCTCCTTTCTTAACAAACAGACAAATCGACTGGGCGCAAATGTATGCTGCAAATGCTTCAACTGCAGCCGGAAACAGTGCCTACATTTTATATGAAGACCGTACCGATGACAACCAGTGGACTGCAAACTCTATTTTAAGCTCTCAATTGGCAGACAACATCGCTTTTAATGGTGGTGTGACTTTCAGAGGTTTGAGATCACACAACTTCCAGAATCTTTTGGATCTTTTGGGAGGTAAATATTATGAAGAAACCGATACTTTTGGTGGAAACTACATGCAAACACAACCTGACCTGAACAATTTGGACAGAAAAGTAGGCGAAGGTGATACTTTTGGTTACAACTACATTTTAAGAGCAAACACGATCGATGCGTTCACACAATTTAAATTTACTTACAAAAAAGTAGATTTTTACATGGCGCAAACTTTCACACGTGCCGATTACCAAAGAGAAGGTTTGTACAGAAACGGTTATTACCCAACAAACTCGTTCGGTAAAAGCCAGAAAACGACTTTTGAGAACTTTGGTTTTAAAGGTGGCGTGACTTACAAAATTTCAGGAAGACAATACCTGACTGCTAACGGTGTTTATATGACCAAAGCGCCTTCAATGAGAAACGTTTTCCCTAATGCGCGTGTAAGCAACAATGTGGTAGCCGATGCTACAAACGAAAACATTACAAGTGCCGATTTGAGCTACATTATCAGAACGCCAAAATTGAAAGCAAGGTTGACCGGATATTTCGCTAAAATCAAGAATTCTACCGAAACTTCATTCTTCTATGCAGAAGGGATTTTTGATGATTCTGAAAGTTCAGATTCAGATGCTTTCGTAGCTGAAACCGTTACCGGAATCGACAAAAAACAAATGGGCGCTGAGCTTGGCCTTGAATACCAGATTACTTCTACGATCAAAGCCATTGCATCTGCTGCTTACGGACAATATACGTATGACAACAACCCGCATGTGAGATTGAACCAGGATGCACTTGCTTCTGCAACAAACCCAAATCCGGTAGTTGATTTCGGAACTGCAAAACTAAAAGATTACAGATTGCCCGGAACGCCACAGGAAGCTTACTCTTTCGGATTGGAATACCGCGATCCTAAATTCTGGTGGGTTGGTGCCAATGCCAATTACCTTGCAAGCAATTATATGGACGTAGCGCCGTTATTAAGAACAGACAATTTCTTCAGAAACCCAAGCGATCCTTTCGGACTTCCATTCGTAGATGCCAATGACGCTAGAGCCAATGAATTGTTGAAACAAGAAAAATTTGACGATTTTTATCTGGTAAACCTTACCGGTGGTAAATCATGGAGAATCAAAGGAAACACGATCGGCTTCTTTGCAAGCATCAACAACATCTTTGACGTGACTTACAAAACAGGTGGTTTTGAACAGGCAAGAAACGGAAATTACAGAGAGTTAAGCCAGGATCGCGCAAGCGGAACACCGGTTTTCGGAAATAAATATTTCTACGGTTACGGAAGAACTTATTTTGTTAACCTTTATATCCAATTTTAATTATGAAAGTTATGAAAACGAATAGCGTAAAAGCACTCTTTCTTGCGGTATTGACTGCAGGAATGCTGACCAGTTGTGTTGGTGATGACGACACGGTATTGCCAAATTACAAACCGGTTATTTTTGGAGAAGATTTTGAATTGAATGCTGTTGACAATACCTTGCTTGCCCTTCCGGGTTGGTTAAATTACAACGAATTGGGAAGCTCCAGATGGACTTCACAATACTACAGCAGCAATAATTATGCAGAGTACAGTTCATTTAATTCTGGAGATGCTGTAAACATCGGCTGGTTGATTACACCTTCGATTACTTTGGGTGCACATCCAAATGAGAAACTGTTATTCCAGTCGGCGCAAAGTTATGTGACCAATACTGCCAATACATTGGAAGTCCTGATCTCAACAGACTTTGACGGAACTGTCGCCAATGTTACCACTGCACACTGGACACCGCTTTCAGCGAATTTTCCAACAACAACAAGTACATATTTCGCATTCCTGAAATCAGGCGATGTTGATTTATCTTCTTACAGTGGGCCGGTTCACATTGCCTTCAGGGTAAAAGGTTCGGGAACAAACACCAATCTTGACGGTTCTTACCAAATCGACAACTTAAGAATTACTTATTAAAAATTAAGACATGAATATGAAATCTATTATAGTAAAATCTGCTTTATTCATCGCCATCATTGCCGGAATCGTTACCGGATGTGAAAATGGAGACGATTACAGCGCACCAGAACTCACTTGTGTTGATCCGGGCCTTACCGCAAACAAAACCATCCAGGAAGTTATTGCCGGAAGGACTTCTGCAAGTACGCCACCAGTAGAATATACTGCTGATGATATTATCGAAGGGTATGTCACTTCAAGTGATGAAAAAGGAACTTTTTACAAATCAGTTTCTTTACAGACCATTCCTACTGACGGATCGGCTCCTGTAGGATTTAGTGTTTCGCTTAACATTACTTCTTCTTTTGGAGAAGGCTTTAAGCCAGGTAAAAAAGTGTTTATCAAACTGAAAGGCTTGTATACTGCAAAAGTATCCGGTTCATTGGCAATTGGAGAATTGTACAAATCATCTCCTACTGCTGCTGCGGAAATTGGAAGAATTTCTGAACTTACTTACAAAAACTACCTTTTCCCATCATGTAATGATGTTGCTGAAGACAGTTTTGTAAGATCGATGACTTTGGCTCAAGCCTATAACGATGCCAATTTGAATACGCTTGTAGAAATTGACAACGTTAGATTTGTTGATGCTTCTGTTGGAAGAACCTACTATGACATCGATTCTGGAGGTGGTGCTACAAACCACAGTATTGTAGATAATAATGGCGGTGCTTCAAACATCATCCGTTTCAGCAGCTTTGCACCGTTTTCTGGGAAACAAGTTCCTGCAGGTGTGGGTAAAATCAGAGGTGTAATGACCAAATTTTCAAGTACGTACCAATTTATCGTAAGATATGAAAGTGACATCCAACTGGGCACTACAAGACCGCTTACTTTCCTTGGTGCTTTTACCGAAGATTTCGAAAGCTATGTGAATGCACAGGACAATTTCCCGAAATACGTGAATGATCCGGTTGTTGGAAACAAATCATGGGCTATTAAAACGACTGCAACAAAATTCATTGAAATGTCTTCATTCAACAGCAATGAGGTAAACAGGACTTTCTTTGCAGTGCCGATTGATTTTACAGCTGCAAACAGCATTACATTCCAGTACAAAGTAGATTTCCTTACTTCAGGGCACGTGCCGTTGAAAGTATATTATGCTAAAAACTACACCGTTGGCGGAAGCCTTTCAGGATTGGTAAACATCACCTCTCAGTTTGCAAATCTTGCTTCTCAAACATCGACAAGCTTTACATCTGCTGGAACTTACAACATTCCGGCTGACGTAACCGGTGACGGTTTCCTAATCTTGGAATATACAGGAACCGGAATTGTACCAAGGCTGACAACCAATTTAGGAATTGACAACATCGTTGTAAACTAAACTGGAAATACATATTATAAAAGAGGCTTTAGGGCCTCTTTTTTTTGTTTTATACATTCCCAACTAACGTTAATCTTGTACATAAGCGCATAATTATATTGGATCAAACCTGAGATTAAAATATATAATCTATTTTCATAACCAATTATACAATCAGATTTACGAACCTATTTGAAAGAACCGGGAAAATGGCTTAGGCAGCCGGCTGCGTTTAATGACGGCAAAAATGACAGAAGATGCGGCTAAAATATACGATCCAGCTGGAATTCTCACCAAAATGGTTTCCGGTGTTTTTTATACTGTCGAAAGACGGCGAAAAACGATTACCGAAATCGCAACAGACATCGGGCATTCACAGCCTTCAGTCACAAAAATCATTAAAGAGATGATCAAGGCGGATTGGTTCAGGAAAAAATGCAATCCCATGACAAACGCCGCAATGTGGTTGGTTTAACTGAAAAGGGGGCCGCCCTTTCGGAAAAAATGCGCATCCAGCACAAGGATGTCGGCAATGCTGTAGAAACCCTGATCAATGAAGCAACAAACAACCTCTGGGAAGCGATTGAAGAATGGGAATTTTTGCTTGGTCAGAAATCATTACTGAAAAGGGTTCAGGAGCAAAAAAAAATCCGCGAAAGCAAAAATGTAAAGATCGTATCCTACAAACCCGAATACCAATCGGCTTTTAAATCATTAAATGAAGAGTGGATTTCTACCTATTTTGAAATGGAACCGGCCGATTACAAAGCGTTGGATCATCCGAAAGAATACATCCTCGACAATAGCGGACAAATATTCATTGCGCTTTACAACGACGAACCGCTTGGCGTTTGCGCTCTGGTTAAAATGGAGGACCATCATTATGACTTCGAAATGGCTAAAATGGCGGTTTCTCCAAAAGCACAAAAACATAGGCTATTTGATCGGATTGGCTGTTGTGCATGCTGCTAAAGAAGCAGGTGCTAAAAAGTTGTATTTCGAAAGCAATACCATCCTGAAACCGGCGATCAGCCTGTACCAAAAACTGGGGTTTAAAAAAATTGTTGGCCATGCTACACCATAGAAACGCTGTAACATCTAAATGGAGCTTATTTTAGCGGGAAAAAGTGAAACGCCGAACTAAGAAGTGCTTTAAAAAAATCAACGCTTTTAACGTGCTAAAATCGGCTTGCGCTTTACGGCCAAATTCATAAAACAAAAAAAGCCGGACATTGCTGTCCGGCTTTTTTATTTATAAGCTGCTGTTATTTTACGATCAGGAATTCTGAACGCCTGTTTTGAGCATGTTGTTCTTCTGTACAAGCTTCTTTACAATCTACTTTTGGTGCTGTTTCCCCAAATCCTTTTCCAGAGATCCTGGCTTTAGGAATGCCTTTAGAGATGATGTACTGCACCGTTGATTTAGCTCTTCTGTCAGATAAGTTCAAGTTGTAAACATCGCTACCGCGGTTGTCGGTATGTGCTTTAACCAGAATAACCATCGTTGGGTTGTTTTTCAACACCTGCACCAGTTTGTCCAATTCGAAAGCGCCTTCACGTGTGACGTTGCTTTTGTCGAATTCAAAGAAAATTGAATTTAAGGTGACCTCGTTTTCTTTCACGATCGTTTCGATTGGCTGAAGCGCTGCAGTAACATTTACATCGCCTCCAGGATTTTTAGCCACCGGGAATGTATTGCTTTCATAACCTTCTCTTGAAACCTGAACAGTGTAATCTTTATTACATTCTACGCGATAAGACACTTCGCCTTTGGCATTTGTTTTTTCTGTAGAAATGACGTTTTTCTTGTCATCCACAATCGCAACGCTTGCATTGGCCAATGGCTTTCCGGTCTTTGCATCGGTAACCAAGGTTTGAACACCAACGCCACAGATTGGGTTTACGATGAAAATATCATCATTCCCGTTCCTGTTTGTGGAAAGGAATCCGATGTTCTTTGCTTTGTTGAACGAGAAAGCGAAATCATCTTTTTCAGTATTCACCGGTTTTCCAACGTTTGAAGCTTCGGTGCCTTTGCTCAGATCAACTTTGAAAATGTCAAGACCTCCAAATCCCTGTTTTCCGTTTGAAGCGAAATATAGCGTCGTGTTGTCGTCAGAAATGAAAGGAAAGCTTTCATTGCCTTCAGAATTGACTTTTTTACCTAAATTTTCCGGAGTTCCAAAAGTTCCGTCGGCATTTACAGCCACTTTCCAAACGTCTACGCCGCCTAAACTTCCAGGCATGTCAGAAGAAAAATAAAGTGTTTTTCCGTCTCTGCTGATGCTTGGGTTGCTTGTAGAATATTCTTTGCTGTTGAATGGCAACGACGTGATATTCGTCCATTTGTCGCCTTCTTTAGTCGCTTTGAATAAATTGTTGCGGCCCAATTTCAGGTTGTTCTTTTTGTCTCTTTCGAAAGATTTTTCCCTGAAACTGTCGCCTGAAAAATAGATTGTATTTCCATCTCCAGTGATCGTAACCGGTCCGTCGTGGCGTGGCGTATTCAATTCAGATACCGTTCTTGCATTGGTAATCGTACCATCTGCATTGTAATCTGCCTGGTAAATGTCAAGAAACGGTTCTTCGTTCCAGCCGTAGTTTTTTCTGGCTCCGTTACGCGCACTTGTAAAATACAATGTATTGTCATACAAAACCGCTCCAAAATCCGATTTATCACTGCTTACGTCAGACGATTTTACATCGAACAATTTCTCTTTATCGAGTAATTTCGGGATGTAATTTGGATTTTCATTGAATGTTTTGGCACGTTGGTCGTTTGGCGCCAGGCTCGCAAATTTCTTCATTTGCTTGTTGGCTTCTTCATATTTTCCATTGGCTTTCAACATTTGCGCGTAGCGAAAATATGTTTCGGCATCCTGAGTGGTTTCAGTTGCTTTGGCATACCACTTTGCGGCTTCGGCAGTATTGAACATATTGTAATAGGTGTCCGAAAGCTGTTTGTAAACATAGCCGTCAGCTTTTCCTTTGTCAACCAGTTTCAGGTATTCATCAGCGGCATCAACATATTCATATTGATTAAAAAGTTTGTCGGCTTTTTGCGTGTCTTTATTTTGCGCCGAAAGACTTGCACTGGCCATCACAAAACTTAATGCGATATATAGATTCTTCATTTTTAGTGTAGCTTTTATGTTAGAAATACCTTGGTGATTGTGATACTTTTTTCGGGAAGTTCAAATCGAACAACAGCATGACCTCGTGAGAAGCCGGAGTTGTCACTTTAAGATCTGAAATGATGTGGTCGTAAGCATAACCAATTCTCAAGTTGGGCGTGATGGCAAAATTGACCATGCCGCCAAAACTGTCATCCAATCTGTAAGTCGCACCAAGTTCTAATTTGTCGAAGAACATGACGTTTAAAGATCCATCCACAGAAACCGGTGCATTAAAAGCTGATTTCACCATGGCCGACGGTTTTAATTTGGTGTTTGGAGACAAATCAAATACATAACCTCCAGTAAGGAAATAATGCAATGATTCTGATCCGAATTTAAGTTTATCACCGCTTCTGTCCAGATCAAGGTGTTTGGATTTCAACATATTTGGTACAGAGAACGCAACATAGTACTTTTTGGTATAGTAAAATACACCCGAACCAATGTTCATATACGTTCTGCTGACGTTTTCAGAAAATGCGGGATCGTCTGCATCCGGAACATTTCCATTTCCGATGTCGCTGAACAATCCTACTTTATGGAAAGTAGCGCCTCCTTTTAAACCGAAAGCCAGTTTGTGCTCGCCTCCAAGGTTCAATGTGTAAGAGAAATCTGCATATACGTTGTCTTCTTGTACCGGCCCGATCCTGTCATCAATAAATGAGATTCCGAGTCCGACATTCTTGCCAACCGGGCTGTGCAGGAAGAACGTACCTGTTGAAGGTGCATCTTCAATATCAACCCATTGTTTTCTGTAAAGGACTCCGCCCGAAAGCGATTCTTTGGAGCCAGCATAAGCGGGATTCACGACGCTCATGTTATACATGTACTGCGTATAATGCGGATCCTGTTGTGCATTTGCATCGATTAATGTCATGAACACTATTAATGCTGTGAAATAAATTTTCTTCATGTGTGTATGTTTTTGTTGCAATCCCGGCTGCTCTTAAACAGCAGCCGGTTGCAGCTTTTTTACTTTTATTTTTCGCGATTAATATAGATCCATCCTGTTTCTGTAGCAGCTGTGTCACGTTTGATGACATAGTAGTACGTTCCGTCTGGCAATTCGTCTCCTTTTTTAGATTGTCCGTACCATTGGTTCGTATAATTTTTAAGGCTGTACACTTTTGTTCCGTATCTGTTGAAAATCTCAAGTTCTGAAACATTCATACCTGAAAGGTCGAAAGAGTCATTTTTACCATCACCAGGACCAACACCTCTAGGAGAAATACCTTTTTGTATCTGGCAACCGATGCTGTCAACATTCCATGGTTCCTGAGAAGAACAACCTGAAGACGTTACCGTCACCTTAAGCGTATAAATTCCGCTCATGGTTGGGAAAATCGACTGAGTATTTCCAGCCGGGCCACCTGTTGGATCTGTCCATGCAAATGTTACGTCTGTTGCTGCGATGCCGCCTGCAAGAGTCGCTGTAATTTCATACACATTGTTTGCGTTACAATCCCCGAATAATGTGAATTGTGGATTGTCGCTTACCGTAACATTTAATGTGAACGGAGCGTAGCAATGTGCAACAGCTGGCGTCGGAGTGAAAATATACGCTCCGCTTTGCGTGTTGCTGATTACACTTGGTGCCCAAGTTCCAACAATACTGTTTAGCGAAGTGTTTGACAACGCTGGTGCAGTAGCTCCCGTACACAAGAATATCGGAGAATTAAATACCGGTGTTTCTATTGGGAACACGTTGATCGCATAATCATAGAACGGCTGTGACGAACAAGATCCTACAGGTGTAAACCTGTATACTCCTGTGGTCGTGATTTGAGCCGGGTTCCATGATCCGGTTACCCCGTTTGGAGAAGTGCCGTTAAGCGCTGGCAATGTTTCGCCTTCACAATAATCCCTGAATGTGAAGTCTGGCGCAGCAATTGGCTGAATGGTGATGTTGTAACTGCTTTCTGCCGAACAATTCGCAGTCGCTGCACGGATGTAAATTGGCAATTGGCTTGCAGTGATTTGTGTAAGTGCAGTACCAGGATACATCGTTCCAAGTCCATTTGCTTGAGTATAGTAATTGAATGGCGCAGGAAGCGCTGGCAATATATAACTTCCACAGGCAATAACGTCTGTTGCAGTTGGCGCAATAAAACCATCAACTGTGATCGTGTAATCAAAGAACGGTTGTGACGCACATTGTCCAGGGTCAAGTGTAAACCTGTACACACCGCTTGTGGTGATGGTATCAGGACTCCAAGTACCAGCAACCCCGTTTTGGGAAATAAGCTCCAATGCAGGAAATGCCGATCCTAAGCAATAATACGTATTGAATGTAAAATTAGGGTCTTTGATTGGTGTCACTGCAATGTTAAAACTGCTCTCTCCGGAACAACTTGCGTTGCTTGCATAAATATACAAAGGCGTATGGCTTTCGGTAATTTCTGTAAGCGCAGCACCAGGGTACATTTGGCCAAGACCGTTGGCTTCGGCGTAATAATTAAATGGTGCGGGAAGTGCCGGTAAAACGTAACTTCCACAAGCCACTACATCTCCAGGTGTTGGCGGATGGAATCCATCAACAGTGATCGTATAGTCATAAGACGGTTGCGTGGCGCACTGCCCCGTTGGGTCAAGTGTAAATGTATAAACCCCTGTTGTGGTAACTGTAGCCGGACTCCAGATTCCTGTTAACAATGTTGGCGAAGTCGTCTCAAAAGCCGGGATCACAGCACCTTCACAATAAATCGGGAATACAAAACCTGGTTCTAATTTTGGATGTATTGTAATGTTAAAGCTGCTTTGCCCTGAACAGTCTCCGGTTGAAGCATAAATATACATTGGCAACTGGCTTGCCGTAATTTCTGTAAGCGCATCACCCAGATATTTCGTTCCGAGCCCATTTGGTTCAGTATAATAATCAAAAGGTATTGCCAAAGCTGGTAAAATATAACTTCCGCAAGCTTCTACATCTGTAACAATTGGCGCAACAAGTCCGCCAAGCGTTACCATAAAGCTTTCTTCATCCTTGCAAAAAGGAGTTACCCCTGCAGCAGATTCTGCATAAACATATACCCTTTGAGTTTCAGTCAATAAAGTATTCGTGATTGGGTTTTGTCCATTGGTATCAGAAAAATAGTTTCCAATAGTCAATACCGGCAATTGATACGTATCGTCGCAAGACTGAACATCCTGGAAAGGAAGTACATCTAAAGAACCTACTTTTAATTCTACAGTAGATGATGTTGTCAAATCTGGCAAGCCACATCTTTTGTAAGTTGCTGTACCTGTAAATGTGGTGTTTTCCGTTACATGTACATCAATATTCGGAGAGGTACTGTAAGGTGTTGTTGAACCATCCTGATACCATGCAAACGTTACGTTTGAAGCACCTGCCGGAGTAAATCTCCAGGCTTCGTGATGGGCATCCCATGGATCGTTTGAATTCCTGCCCGGAGCAACTGTTGCCTGCAAACCGGTTTTATTCAGAAGTCCGATGATACCGTCTCCGTCCTGCCAGCTGGTACAACGGGTTCTGTCTTCAATGTATACGTCGATGATGTTTGAGTTTTCATAAAACACGATCTGGCTTGTTTGAAGGCCAACCTCTTCATCACACTGAAACTGTGGAAGCTTATAGTAATTTACAACGAATGCCCTACATGGTGCCTCTCCTAGCGTTTGGTAATTGATGCTCATTTCCGGTGCGACTTCGCGAAGATCTTCGCTTAAGTCGGTATCCTGAAATGGTCCGAAAACCGCATTTTTAAGTTTTGCCGGGAAAGCTGATGCCGGGATGTTTAAATCATTGATCTGCCATGGGCATTCCTCTCCACTATTTAACACGTTAGGATTGTTTGGCGTGTATGTTGCATTAAATGAAACGACACCATTAGAACCTACCTGTGCTTTTGTATAAACGTCTCCGTAGAAACAGAAGTTAAACGGTAAAGTATATACCGGTGCCCATCTGTCATCTCCATTGATCAGGAATTCCTGTCCTCCCACGAAAGGGTATGGCGGTGCATATCTGATGCTGCTTACTGAGTATGATGTGGTTAGGTTTGATGCAGGGAATACTGCTTCTAAATTCACATCGCTTTCACCTGCACAAAGGTCAAGTGAACCATTTGGATTGTCTCCGGTGGTAACGTGAACATCACCGTTGTCAATACCTACTTCCAAACAACGTGGAGGCAGTACGCCGATAAAAATTGTTACCGGGCCAGCCCAATCTCCGATATCGGTATCTGAACAAAGGCTTCTTACATAGAAATCATAGAAACCTGGCAGGATCGTCGTAGGCGTATTCCAAGAGTTTGTAAAAACAATTTCTCCTGTTGTTGGCATCGGAAGTCCGGCATCTGTATAACGAACTTCCCAAGTCGAGGAATTCAATATTGGCCATGAAACGTGAGCGCCATTTGACTCCGTTCCGATAGTCTGCTCTACTAAAACAGGCTCCGGTTTTGGACAAGTTGGCAATGTCCTGTAAGTGAATGGTCCAACCCATGTACTTGGTGAGTTCACGGAACAAATAACCCTTACATAAAACTGATAATTGGTACTTGGCTGTAAAGATGGGTTTGGAAGCGTAAGTGATAAACCTGTTGCAGTCAAAACATTTTCCGTTTGATCCGGGGTTGGTGGTGCTGAACCTGCCAACACATTATACACTTCATAAGAGAGTGCTTCAACACCAACTGGTGCTCCCCAAAGTAAGGTTGCGTTATAAATTCCAGGATTTGCGCCTAAAGTAGGAAATGCCGGAGACAAACATAATGGGTTTTCGCAATCCGTTACACCAGCATATAAAACGGTGGATGCTCTGTCAGAATTGTCCTCTGGCATGCTAAATAATATCTGCCCGAATGGATTTGTTATAGAAGTAATGATGACTTCATTTGCAAAGTTACCTGCTGTAATCCAATACAAATCGAATGGCGTATTCTTACACAATGAAACAGTGACCGGAACAGGGTTTGTATCCTGCGCAGTAGTTGGCCCGGTAAGTGTTGCAATAACAATATCATTTTGTCTTACCTGCATGATGGCACCATTCCATCCGTCACCATCTGCATCTTGTACTGTAAATGTATAATTACACCTGTCTTCTGTGTTACATACTAAAGTACAGAAGTTTTTTACTGCCGACCATGCACTTACGCCATTTGCATCGCCACAATTGGCGCGTACATAATAATCGTAGCAGGTTGAAGCCTGTAATCCCTGAAGATTGAAAGAGTTTGTTGGTGAAGTCACCCATCCTGTTGAAGCTGCTGTAGGTGGTTCTGCACCTGCAGGAAGTACAAGAATCTGCCAGCTTTCTGAAGTTGAAATGCCGCTTGTCCATCCCAATTGTGCAGAGTCTATAGTGATTGCAGTTGCCGTTAAAACCGTAGGCTTGTAACATGTTGGCAATGTCGTGAACAGCCTTGGTCCAAACCAGGTACTCAATCCACCTGCATCGCCGCAATTTCCTCTGATGTATAAATTATAAGCCGTCTCGCGTTGCAATGGAGCACCTGTATAGCTGGTTGTTATGGTACCAGGACTAGCCGCTATAGGCACCCATCCGGTTGTTGAAGCCGTTGGCGCAGGCTGCCCTACCGGAATGGCAATCGCCTGCCAAGAAGTAGCTGTCGAGCCTGTAGTTGTAAATGTAAAACTTACACTACCCGAAGTGATTGAAGCAGTAGTAACTGTAAGCGTTGCCGGCTTTACGCATGTTGGCAATGTGGCAATTGTTCCTACAAGAACCCAAACACTTGGACTGTTTTCAGAACATACTGTCCTTACATAAAAATTGTAACTGGTGTCAGGAAGTATATTCGTTGGATCATTTACTACATAACTTGTTGTTGTTGAGGTGTACATCGCCGGAGTTGCAAGCGTTGGTGGCGCAGATCCGACAGTGTTAACATATAATTCCCAGGAAACCGATGGCACTCCTGATGTAGTATAACTCACAGTTGCTCCTGTTGTCGTTCTGGTATTAACAGACCATGGCGTTGTTGGAGGTAAACATACCCTTGAACTACAGTCGACCATTTGTGAAAATAAAGTTGTTCCAAACAACGGAGCGCTATTTGTTGACATATTATACAATGTCTGCCCAAAGTTATTTTTAACGGAAATTCTCATCTGTGTAGATGTAGTTCCTGCAACTGTCCAGACTAATTCAAAAGGAATCCCTGGACATAATCCTACGGTAACAGGACTTGAAGCCGTCGTAAAACCTGGCCCTAGCAATGCGACTACAACACCTGCTTGTCTTACTTCCATGCGACCACCTTGCCATCCGTTGGCTCCTGTAGAGTCCCCAAGGGTAAAAGTATAATCACATTTATTATCGCAGATTGAAGTTGTAAAGGAGAATGGCCCGGTCCATATGCTGTAAGTTCCGTTTCCGCAATCTGCCCTTACCCAATATTGTAAAGCAGTTCCTGACGGTAAGCCTGTTGCTTCGAAATTTGTTCTTATTGGGGCATTGTATCTGATTTCACCTGGTATTAGGCTAGCTCCGGGGATATTCGACCCTTCTGGTTGTACTGAAACTTCCCACTGCGTAGAAGTACTTGTTGCAGGCATATTCCATGACAACAATGCAGTTTGTGTTCCTGTTACTACCACTGGAACAGTTGCTGCTGTTGGTGCCTCACAGGTTATTTTCTGAATTGTCAATAAATACGGGAAATTAAAGGTATTGCTTGTTGAAGAAACAACAATATAATAAGTGGTATCGTGTACCACGTTAAGCGTCAGGTTTCTGATGTTGCTTGTGGTATTCCCCATACCTGTCAAACAGGCATTTCCAATGGTTGCACAACTTGAATATACAAAAACACCTGTGTTGGCATTGCCAAAAGGGTTTAGTGAAATTGAAACTTGTCCGTCAAAATCTGCGGTATAGCTGTATGCTGCATCCAGGCTTTCGAGATAATTCCCTGTACCCGTTATTCCGCATGTTCCTCCAGAAGTAGCGCTCCTGTCAATATTGTTTCCATATTCTAAGGTGTTGCTTAAATGAGAATATGGCAATGGCGAGGTCGCTACGATCGGGTCGGCACACTGGGCTCCAATCTTAAGGGTATCAAAAAAATACGGCGTACTCCAATCACTTGTAATTCCTCCGGGACAAACTGCCCTTACATAATATTCGTAGCGTGTTCCTGGCAACAAATTATCCTTGAAATAAGATATTTGTCCAATAGGTACATTTATCAGATTGTTCAGGTCAATTGTAAATCCAATTAAGCCAAAGGCAATCTGGTATGTTCCCTGAATACCCGATGGATGGCTCCATAGTAATGTAGCATCTCTTGAATTGATTGGGAATGGTTGGTCCGGAATGGTTGGAGCTATACATTGTGGCACCATTCTTACATTGTCAATAAGCCATCTGTCCCCAAGTTGGGTATCTGTTTGCGTAAAAACTTTCACAAAAGCAACATATACCTGCTGGCCTGTACGACCAAGCAATACAGATTTCTCATTGTATTCATTGTATGCAAACGGAGCCTCGTTCAGTTCAGATTCCGTATATGTTTTTATCGTTACGTAACTGCTTCTTACTGTAGGATCTGAGTTCGTAGAAACCCTGATCTGATAAAGCGTTCCGTTATCATTTAATAAACCCTGCCTTGTGTAAAACCGCAGCTGCTCTCCAGCCCGCATCGTCTTGCGCGGGGTAACGAGCCAGTCTTCGGATACATCACCAACGGCTTCTAGGCCTTCTCTGGTGACATCGGCTGATCTTCCGGTTCCTTCATACGTAAAATTCGACGCGCTTATCGGCCCCCATGAAGATCCAAGGCCAACTCCGTTATCGAATACTTTCCACGTCCCTGAACTCAGCGCCCAGTTTCCGGAAGCATCGGGAGTAGATGTCCCTTCAAATTGCTCGTTAAGCTGATCCTGGGAAAAGCCTATAAAGCCCATGAGAGACATTAAAACAATAAAAATAATTTTTTTCATAAATGAAAATTTAGTTGTTTAATATAGTTTTGTAATTTTTGAGTTCCAAATTTAACAAAAATTATGAATGCTTTAGGATAATTTTGTTTTTTAACTATTTTCTGCAAAGAATTCGTGATAATTGGAAAATCTTGTCCACGCATCATCCTGAAATCATTAGCTTTGCATCAGAAATTTTATTTATGCTCGAAAAAGAAAAAATCCAGTTTGAAAAAACGGTCATCGTCGGAATTGTAACCCAAAAACAGGACGAAGAAAAATTGACAGAATACCTTGACGAACTCGAATTCCTGACTTTTACAGCCGGCGGCGAAGTCGTGAAGCGTTTTTTCCAGAAAATGGAACGCCCAAACCCAAAAACATTCCTCGGAACCGGAAAAATGGAGGAAATCAATCTCTATGTTAAAGAACACAGCATTTCGACCGTGATTTTTGACGACGAACTGTCGCCTTCCCAACAAAAAAATATTACTAAAATCTTAGATTGTAAAGTATTAGACCGCACCAACCTCATCCTCGATATTTTTGCACAACGTGCTGAAACTTCTTATGCGCGAACGCAGGTAGAACTTGCCCAGTGCCAGTATTTGCTGCCAAGGCTTTCTGGAATGTGGACACACCTTGAACGACAAAAAGGTGGAATCGGGATGCGTGGACCGGGAGAGACCGAAATTGAAACCGACCGCCGTATCGTGCGCGACCGAATTGCCTTGTTAAAAGATAAAATTAAAGTGATCGACAAGCAAATGTCGGTGCAGCGGGGCAATCGTGGCGCTATGGTTCGCGTGGCTTTAGTTGGTTATACCAATGTTGGAAAGTCGACCCTGATGAATGTCATCAGCAAAAGCGATGTTTTTGTAGAAAATAAATTGTTTGCGACTTTAGACACAACCGTTCGGAAAGTCGTGATCAAGAATTTGCCGTTTTTATTGTCGGATACTGTGGGATTCATCCGGAAATTGCCTACACAACTCGTCGATTCGTTTAAAAGTACGCTCGACGAAGTGCGTGAAGCCGATTTGTTACTGCATGTAGTTGATATTTCACATCCGGATTTTGAAGACCACATTGAATCGGTAAACCAGACTTTGCTCGATATTAAAAGCAACGACAAGCCAACGATCATGGTGTTCAACAAAATCGATGCCTACAAACACCTGACCATCGATGAAGATGATTTAATTACTGAAAAAACACACCGCCATTATACACTTGACGAATGGAAAGACACCTGGATGTCTAACGTTGGGGCAGAAAATGCGTTGTTCATTTCGGCTGTCAACAAAGAAAATTTTGAAGCGTTCCGCGAACGGGTTTATGAAGCCGTCAGGGAAATTCACATTACGCGCTTTCCGTATAACAAGTTTTTATATCCGGATTATAAAGATGCGGTGGAAAAAGAAGACAATGATGAGTAGCTAAGTAAAATAAAAATATGTTTTATAAAAAAAGCGTCCAAAATGAATGGGCGCTTTTTTTTATGGATTATTTGGTAAACTTTGACACTGTACCACTCTGCCACTATTGAAAATCCAGCTCTTGCAGCTTAGGTGCTTCGTGTTAAAATCCGAAATTCACGCCAAGCCCGAAAACTTCCCTGGTTTGAAATCCGCGGAAAGCGTTGTCATCATAAATCGCCTGGAATGAAAGGTTTGTCGACAGGTATTTGTTGATTTTCATCACGACATTCAACTGGTAATCCATATCTACATTTTGTGTGTCCTCAAGGTAATTCGAATACAGGCTCAGGATATTTTCAAATGATACATTGGTCATAATGTTAAGCTTGTAATATCCTGCAGCATAGAAACCAAGCTCGTAACGCAGGCTTTTATTCGTGCCAACGCCAAAATAGGATTCATCGACATAATCCGGAATAGAAGTAAACGAATTGTCAACAAAAGTCAGTTTTGAAGTTGCCGGAGCCAAATTAAATTTAAGGTTTTCAGTCTTTTTCCACTGCATACCCGGCCCAAAAGTCAGGTAACCCGGAGAAAGGAATCGTGAAACGGCATCACTTCTTTCCTCAACGCCATCAACCATGCTGTATTTATAACCATCGGTAAACTGGGTTTTAAAATTCAGGAAAAACGAATACGACCAGTAACCTATGGCTTTTTTTCCCACGAGTGAGTTGAATTCTAAACGGTCATCGGTTTTTTTCTCGTTGGCATCGTTTGTTTTTACCAATCCATAGGAAGCAATAAGTTTATTGTCCCAGGTCCAGTCGTCTTTTTTATAATTCAGGTCATAATTGATCCCAACCGTTCCCGAAATATTATTTTCGCCACCGGCAACCCAATTGCTAAAGCTTGATTGGTTCAGCAATAAATTAAAATTCCCTTTTGAAGTCCACACTTTTAGTGAATCTGGTGTTACTGCAGCCGCATCAGCGGATGTATCCTGTGCCATGGCCGATGTGGCGCCAAAAGCAAACAATAATAAAGTGGTAATTTTTCTCATATTGGATCTGAGTTAGAGTTTATGCTGTAAAAGTAAGCATTCAAAAAAAATAACATAACGAAAGCCCAACAAATTTAAGGCTTGGCTTTTTTAAACAAAGGAACTGCCGAGCAGGCTTCCCCATACATAATGCTTTTCGCAAATGGCTGTAAATATTGCGCTGCCAATACATAAGCACTCATTGGCACAGGCTTTTTCGAACAGCCTTTGATAATGACTGGCTTATCCATATAAATCGAATAATCAATTTTGGGAAGCAGGTCCTGGTAAATCGCGGTTTCAAGGTCTTCTAATGATCCATTGACGATTTTTTTGGCGAATGGCACTGCATAGATCGTAACCAATATGGATGCCCAGGCAGGAACAATCGCATCTGTGCTGCAGTTTACCGCGACAAATGCATCCTGATATTGCACCCAGTCGTGGTTTTTTAAATGCTCCCGGAAATCTTTTTCCCGCAATAAAAAACCTTCAGTGAGCCATTGCGACATATCGATTTGGAATCGCTCTTCTTTGGTGTAATAATCTTCTAAATCAAATACTTCCAGTATACTGGAAGCTACTCTATTAATGATTTCTTCTTCCATGGATTTATAGCATTCCGAGTTCGAGCTTGGCTTCTTCGCTCATTAAGTCTTTGCTCCATGGGGGATCAAAAGTAATTTCGACTTCGGTTGATTTGACATTTTCAATAGCCGTGATTTTTTCTTCTACTTCTTTTGGAAGGCTTTCTGCAACCGGGCAGTTTGGCGAAGTCAGCGTCATCAGGATTTTCACTTCCTGGTCGGTATTAACCATGACGTCATAGATTAAACCGAGTTCGTATATGTCAACCGGGATTTCGGGATCGTAAATGGTTTTTAATTTTTTTACGATTTGCTCTCCAAGTGCTGTAGTATCTATTTCTTGCTCCATAATTCCTTTAATTGTGTTTTGAGTTGAATGCAAAGGCATACATTTTAATTTGCTTGATCATCGAAACCAAGCCGTTTGCGCGTGTGGGCGACAAATGTTCTTTAAGTCCGATTTCATCAATGAACTGCATCTCTGCTTCTAAAATATCCGAAGCTTTCTGGTTTGAAAATGCCCGGATCAAGATGGCGATAATCCCTTTGGTAATAATCGCATCACTATCGGCAGTAAAAACAATTTTATCTCCGTTTTCTTCGGCGTGAAGCCAAACTTTTGACTGGCAGCCTTTGATGGTGTTTTCTTCGGTTTTGTATTTTTCATCAATCAGCGGAAGCGATTTCCCGAGATCGATCACATATTGAAAGCGCTCATCCCAATCATCAAACATTGAAAATTCATCAACAATTTCGGCCTGTATTTCTTGTATCTTCATTATTATTCTTTTGCCAATGCCGTGATTTTGGTTACAAAACGCGCAATTTCAATTGGTGGCGTTCCGTGATCAAAACCATCGGTTTGGTAGGTTTTATCTTTATAAGTCACTTTCAGGTTCCCGATTGCCGCGCCGTCGTAAAAACGCCTTTCGCTCGGTGCTTTTAAATTTGGCAAGCCGTCCAGATCGATTTCCTGAAATTCAGTGATCAGTGCTTTCCAGTCGGCATCTGAAATTTTTTCAGTCACGGCAACCGCATCAGAATTACGGTCTTTAGAAACAAAAATCGTTTGGTTTTGGATGATGATTTTCTGGTAAAATCCGCGTGTGTTCGCAGAATATTCTACGACAGCCGATTTGATGTCCTGCTTCTGCTCATTGTCACAGCTTTTGCCCAAAAAAATCGTCAAAAAAAGTATCGATATAATTTTCATAAATGTATTTTAAGATAACATGGTTTTTGCTTTTTTGACGGCTTCAACCATCAAATCAATTTCTTCTTTAGTATTGTAAAAGGCAAAAGAGGCGCGCACCGTTCCGGGAATGCAGAAATGCGCCATGATCGGCTGGGCACAATGATGGCCGGTTCTCACGGCAATTCCCATTTTATCTACGATCATCCCGATGTCATACGGATGAATGCCTTCGATGTTGAACGAAATTACGGAAGTTTTTTGTTCCGATGTGCCAAAAATCTTCAATCCTTCAATTTCAAGGAGTTTTTCAGTTGCGTATTGGAGCAGTTCTTTTTCCTGTTGCTGGATGTTGTCAAAACCAATCGAATTCAGGTAATCGATTGCCGTTCCGAGCACAATTCCGCCAGCGATATTTGGCGTTCCGGCTTCAAATTTATGCGGCAAATCGGCATAAGTCGTTTTTTCGAATGTCACTTCCTTGATCATTTCACCGCCGCCCTGATATGGTGGCAATTTGTTGAGCCAGCTTTCTTTTCCGTATAGAATCCCGGTTCCTGTTGGCCCGCAGATCTTATGTCCTGAAAACACATAAAAATCACAATCCAGATCCTGAACATCTGGTTTTAAATGCGGCACTGCCTGAGCGCCATCAATCAGAATTGCCGCGCCAACCGCATGCGCTTTTTCAATCATGTATTTGATCGGATTGATCGTGCCGAGCGCGTTAGAAATGTGGTTTACGGTGACGATCTTTGTTTGATCCGACAGCAATTTGTCGTATGCATCCATGATCAGTTCGCCCTTTTCATTCATCGGAATGACTTTCAAAATGGCGCCAGTTTTTTCGCAAAGCATTTGCCACGGCACAATATTGCTGTGGTGTTCTAATGCTGAAACAACCACCTCATCGCCTGGTTTTAAAATCGATGCAAATCCGCTTGCGACCAAATTGATACCGTGCGTCGTTCCAGAAGTAAACAGCACTTCATGGGAAAATTCGGCATTGATGTGGTTTTGGATTTTTTTTCTGGATGCTTCATAAGCATCGGTCGCGAGCTGGCTCAAAGTATGTACGCCGCGGTGAATGTTTGCGTTAATTTCCTGGTAATATTTCGAAATCGCATCAATGACGATCTGTGGTTTTTGTGAAGTGGCGCCGTTGTCAAAATACACCAGCGGCTTGCCGTTTACTTTTTGGGAAAGTATCGGGAAATCGGCTCTTATCTTGGTAATGTCTAACATTTTTGTGTGGAAAATTTGTACGCAAAAATACAAAAACCTGAAGGTTTAATTCCGAATATTATGTTATTTGTTTCGAATGAAAATCCACTTTGTTTAAAACGATTCGCCTGCGCCGCCACCGCTAAATCCGCCGCCTCCAAACGCCATCGGATCATCGGTTTGCGTATGGTGCAGATTCAGTTGTGAATTGATAATGATCGCCTGCGCATACATCAATGAATTTTTATCTGTATTGCGGTCGGGTTTGAAAGTCAGGCCACTTTCTTTGTGCCTGAGTTTGAATATTCCGAAGCATGCAATTCCCGAAAGCACCATTCCACCAAAAATCAATGCCGTTTCAATCGGCATCAAACTGTAATAATACCGGATCGTAAAAATTGAAAATGCAAAAGCGAGTAATCCGACAATTAAGAATTCGCGGCTTTTTTTCTTCAGTGCAAACGCAATATATCCAACAGGAATCAAAAAGGTCAAGGCATAAAAAAGAAACGCAAACGGAATGTCTTCGCCTGGTTTAACTTCAATTCCCATCAGTTCTGCCGATAATTCGCGAACGACGAGATAATTTACAGCTGCATATCCTAAAACCATGCTGAAAACCTGCAGCAATTGCATTGCATATTGGTAAAAATAAGTTTCGGGGTTTCGCTTCAAAATCGTAAAAATCCAGTATATAAATCCGGCGACCAACAGCATTACAAAAGGCAGAAACGCGGTTGGAATTATCCTGTAATCAATAATTAAAATGGCCACAGTTCCCGAAATACCTACTAATGCGATCAATGCCGATAAAGTATTGACATAACGCAGGCAGCTCAAAGTGCCCACAATTCCCATCACAATCAAAACAAAAAGCTTGTTTTCAGTAGAAAAGCCGATTGCGGTAAAAAGCATCGCCTGAAAACCGAGTACAAAAACATCGTCGAGTCCGTAATTATAGAACTTGTTTTTTGCTAAAATTTCGCTTCCCACAAGCCCGATAATGGCATAGAAATAAAGGATAATCGTGAAATCAAAATCGCCCCTGTCCCAAAGCGGCGACGTGAAAAGCGCGATTGCTCCAGCAATTGAAGAATACAGCAACATCCCAAGCAAAAAGAATCCAGCGCGCATTAATATATTCGGCTGGGTTTTGAGTTGCTCGTATTTGTTTTTGATTTTAAAATACTGATCTGATGAAATGAATTTCCCGTTCCTGAGGCTTTTTGCTTCTTCCACCAAAAAAGTGTTTTCGAGTAATTTCTTATGGTAGGCTTTTATATTTTTTGCGGTTGAATTGTTTGATGGATCGGATGAACAAAAAGATCGAACCGATAAAATAAATAGGCGAAAAGATCAGTAGAAACTCGAAAAATGCAGAGCTGTCGGCAGCCTGAAGCATTTTAAATAAAACAATGTTAAGTCCGATATAGCCGTAAAGCAGCACAAATATAAAAATCGAAACCGCTTGTATTTTATGGCTTTTCCAATAAAAGTAAACCACCGAAGCAGAAAGGAATAAGGCATAAAGTGGCCAGTAGTAATCAGCCATTCCGGTCAGGCAGCAAATGCAGATCAGGTGCAACGCAAAAGTAAGGAACACCATTGAAAAATGTTTCTTGAAATCTGTTTTCTCTGAATATTCCGTCCATAAAAGCAGCAAAATCCCCAAAGCGATCCCGTAATAAAACAACGCCGGATTGTCATAAAATTCGCCATGCATCAATGCTTGCGGCGTCGCGGAAATCCCAATGGCTGCCGACAATCCGGTAATTCCGATAGACAAAGCGCTGCGGTTATCGAAATAATAAGCGCTTGCAAAACCAACAAAAGCCGTCAGCAAAGCCACAAATGCCGAACCCAAAACCTGGTATTGAAATTCGAAATAGCCAATGAAAATGCCGCTTAACAACGTTGCAGCTAAAACGAGGTAATTGAATACCGGATTTTCAAAATCGGTTTCATTTCTCGAAAATCCAGTCGAATTTTTAAAGGAAAAATAAAACGAAACGCCAGTCGCGATAAGCAACAATGCCATAATTACGGTATGCCCGATCGTGTCAATGTTGTCATAAATTAAAATTCCGGCACCGGTCGTAAACAACAAAACCGCCAAATAAAGCAGGAACAGCAATTCGTTGTGCAGCGAGAAAATTTTCAACGACTCATACGCTTTCACATCGACAAATTCCTTTTCAGAAATCAGGTTTTCGTCTAAAAGCTGCTGCGCAATCTGTACTTTGGATTTTTCCATAATCATATAGTGTGAATCCAAATATACATTCTTTTACGCCAAGCTGATTTTTGGAAACTGCAATTTGTCGCATTGTTTTTATACTTTTATCGGACACCAAATTTTCTGAAAATGAAAAAATTAAAATATTTCATGCTGATTTTAATCGTTGGAATCGCTGCAGTTGTCCTCATAAATTACCCAAAACTCGACCTGATTTCGGGCTTTGCGGCCAAAAGTGTCGCATCGGCGCATTTCATGGACGGAAGAAGTTTAACGGCCATTGAAACGGGCGACAACGACATTCCGCTTGTGACTTTGGCTACGAATAAAATTGATGAAGTGGGGAAATCTGCGACTGCTTCAGTATTTGGGTTAAAAACCAGGAAAGCGGTTTTCCGTGAAGGTTTGGGTGCGGTTTTAATCGATGATGATTTTGATGCGAATGCGAAATATGACATTCCGAAACGTAATTTTACTACGCTCAATTTGCCGTTTCCGTATGGAAATAATGAGCCGAAAGACACGGTGTTTGCCAATGTTGATTACACAAAATTACAAGCTGCAATGAACAATGCTTTTGATGAAAAAGGCCAAAAAGCAAAACGTACGCGTTCAGTTGTCGTTGTTTACAAAGACAAAATCTTAGCCGAAAAATACGACACAGGATTTACTAAAAACTC
Organism: Flavobacterium noncentrifugens; assembly: GCF_900100375.1. Classification (GTDB taxonomy): domain Bacteria; phylum Bacteroidota; class Bacteroidia; order Flavobacteriales; family Flavobacteriaceae; genus Flavobacterium; species Flavobacterium noncentrifugens. Next base: position 759,309 of record NZ_FNEZ01000001.1, read on the forward strand.
CAGGATTTTAGGCTGGTCGATGACCAAAAGCATCACGGCAACGATGTTCGGAATCCTGCAAAAGCAAGGCCAATTCGACATTTACAAACCCGCACCAATTGCCGAATGGAAAAACGACAAACGCGCTAAAATCACCACAAACGATTTGCTTCACATGAACAGCGGCCTCGAATGGGAAGAAAAGTACGACAAGATTTCAGACGCGACTAAAATGTTGTTCCAGGCAAAAGACATGAGCCGTTCGCAACTTGAAAAACGGGCTGTCGCCGAACCGAATTCGCTGTGGAATTATTCTTCCGGAACAACAAATTTACTTTCGGGAATTTTGCGAAAACAGTTTAAAACGCATCAGGAATACCTTGATTTCTGGTATTCAAATTTGATTGATAAAATCGGAATGCATTCGATGCTGGTGGAAACCGATATGTCTGGAAATTATGTGGGTTCTTCGTATGGCTGGGCGACGACACGTGATTGGGCGAAGTTCGGATTGTTGTATTTGCACAAAGGAAACTGGAACGGCGAGCAGTTATTTGATCCAAGTTGGGCCAAATATGTGTCAACGCCAACAAACACTTCAAACGGCCGATATGGCGCGCATTTTTGGCTCAATGCTGGCGGTTTTTATCCCGATGCGCCGCGCGATTTGTATTCGTGCAATGGCTTTCAGGGACAGATGGTTTTCATCATTCCGTCGCTGGATTTGGTTGTAGTCAGAATGGGTTTGAAGGAAGACCCGGGTTTTGATTTTAATGCTTTTTTGAAGGAAATTATTGGAAGTTTCAAGAAATATAATTATGAAGACTGAATTATAAATGAAAAAGCCCGACTGAAACGTCAGGCTTTCTTGATATGATTAATGCCCTAGCCCCGATTGCAACGCAAATCCTTTTTTTGAAGGATTACTCTGAAGCGCAGCGGAAGAGAAATCTACTTCAAAAAAAGATTGCAGTGAAAAGCGGGAAAAAGCTACTAATTTACAAATCAAATCCCATATTCACACCCAATTTCATTGCGATGATCTTCGTGATTCTTTGTTTCAATTCCGGGATTTTGATGCTTTCGATGACTTCGTTTGAGAACGCATACATCAGCAACGCTTTGGCTTCTTTCTTAGGAATGCCACGCGATTGCATGTAAAACATCGCCTTGTCGTCGAGCTGTCCGATCGTGCAGCCGTGTGAACATTTGACATCGTCGGCAAAGATTTCGAGCTGCGGTTTGGCATTGATCGTGGCTTTGTCGCTGAGTAAAATGTTGTTGTTTTGCTGAAATGCGTCGGTTTTTTGCGCTTCTCTTTCGACATAAATCTTTCCGTTGAAAACGCCGGTTGATCTTTCGTCAAAAATCCCTTTATAATTCTGGTGGCTTTCGCAATTTGGCGTCGCATGCTGCACCAAAGTGTGGTGATCAACGTGTTGCTTGCCTTCGATGATTGTGATGCCTTTAAGCGTACTGTCGATGCGTTCGCCCTGATGGTAAAAATTCAGGTTGTTTCTCGTGATGTTTCCACCAAAAGAAAATGTGTGCACCGAAACGTGGCTTTGCTCCTTTTGGGCAATGTAGGTATTGTCTACCAATGACGCTTCAAGGTTGTCATTCTGGATTTTATAATAATCGACGATCGCGCGTTTTTTGGCAAAAATCTCGGTAACGGAATTCGTCAAGACCGGATTTTCGTTTAAGCTTTGATGTCTTTCAATGATCTGAACGTGTGCGTTTTCACCAACAATGATTAGGTTTCGCGGCTGAACCAAAAGCGCGGCTTCGGTTCCGGTTGAAAAATTGATGATCTCGATTGGTTTTTCAACCACTTTACTTTTTGGGATGTTGATGTAAGCGCCTTCGAGGGCAAATGCCGTGTTCAAGCATGTTAAGCTTTCGTCTTTGCTCGCGACTTTATTGAAATATTCGTCGATGACCATTTTGTATTTTGGCTTCGTCAATGCCGATGACATCAGGCAAACATCGATGCCGTCATGTGTTGTTGCCGACAAAAACGAACTGAAAACACCGTCAATAAAAACGACTTTATACGTGTCGATTTCGTGCAGAAAGTATTTTTTGACATCGGCAAATTCGATGGCATTGTCACTTTTTGGGAATACGCTGAAGTCGTTTTTGAGTACCGAATTCAGCGATGTATATTTCCAGGCTTCTTCCTTTTTCGTAGGAAAGCCTTTGTTTTCGAAGTTTTTAATGGCCGAAGTACGGATGTCGTGCAAATCTGCAGTAACATCGACACGTTCTTCGAAAGCCATGAAAGACGAGATTAATTTTTCTTTTAGTTCCATTTTTGTCGTGACCTCGACTGGATTCAAACCAGTAACCTCTTGGGCCGTATTTGTTGATTTGACCATTAAGAAATTAAGAAAAATTAAGCCTTAATGAAACTTAATCTCTTAATGATTTTACTTATGCCTTTTCACTTATGCCTTGAATTTAATTAATTCTCCGCTTTAATCCAGTCGTATCCTTTTTCTTCCAATTCGTAAGCGAGTTCTTTCCCGCCTGATTTTACAATTTTTCCATTGTACAAAACGTGAACAAAATCCGGAACGATATAATCCAAAAGCCTTTGATAGTGCGTGATGACTACAATTGCATTATTTTCGCTTTTGAGTTTGTTGACGCCATTGGCTACAATTCTGAGTGCATCAATGTCAAGCCCTGAATCGGTTTCATCGAGGATTGCGAGTTTTGGTTCGAGCATCGCCATCTGAAAGATTTCATTTCTCTTTTTTTCTCCGCCCGAAAAACCTTCGTTTAAAGAACGTGATAAAAATTTACGGTCGATTTCCAATAATTCTGATTTTTCGCGGATCACTTTCAGCATTTCATTTGCAGGCATTTCTGCCAATCCGTTGGCTTTGCGGGTTTCGTTGATTGCCGTTTTCATGAAATTCGTTACCGAAACCCCGGGAATTTCCACCGGATATTGAAACGATAAGAAAATGCCTTTGTGCGCGCGTTCTTCCGGCGCGAGATCGGCTAAATCTTCACCGTCTAAATAAACGGCGCCTTCAGTCACTTCGTAGTTTTCGTTTCCTGCTATGACAGCAGAAAGCGTACTTTTTCCGGAACCGTTCGGGCCCATAATAGCGTGGACTTCACCTGCATTTACCGTTAAGTTGATGCCTCTTAAAATATCTTTGTCTTCTACTTTTGCGTGTAGGTTTTTGATTTCTAACATTCTTGTATTTTGTATTTTAAACCATTAAGGCATTAAGTTTCATTAAGTTTTATCCGACAGATCCTTCAAGCGAAATCTCTAATAATTTTTGTGCTTCTACCGCAAATTCCATCGGAAGTTTGTTTAAAACCTCTTTACTGAAACCGTTCACAATCAGCGCAATCGCTTTCTCTGTTGGGATGCCGCGTTGGTTGCAATAAAAAACCTGGTCTTCGCCGATTTTTGAAGTCGTGGCTTCGTGTTCGATTTTTGCAGACGGATTTTTGCTTTCGATGTACGGAAAGGTATGTGCCCCGCAATTGTTTCCCATCAACAGCGAATCGCATTGTGAAAAGTTTCTCGCATTGTCGGCTCTTGCAGAAATTTGCACCAATCCGCGGTAGCTGTTTTGTGATTTTCCTGCTGAAATTCCTTTCGAAATGATAGTCGATTTGGTATTTTTTCCCAAATGGATCATTTTCGTTCCGGTATCAGCTTGTTGGAAATTATTGGTTACGGCAATCGAGTAAAATTCGCCCACCGAATTGTCTCCTTTTAATATGCATGACGGATATTTCCACGTTACAGCTGATCCGGTTTCAACTTGTGTCCACGAAATTTTTGCATTTTTCTCACAGATTCCGCGTTTGGTCACGAAATTATACACGCCGCCTTTTCCTTCTTTATTTCCTGGATACCAATTTTGAACCGTTGAATATTTAATTTCGGCATTGTCCATTGCGATCAATTCGACAACGGCTGCGTGCAACTGGTTTTCGTCGCGGCTTGGCGCGGTGCAACCTTCGAGATACGACACATAACTGCCTTCGTCGGCAATCACCAAAGTTCTTTCAAATTGACCTGTTCCGGCCTGGTTGATTCGGAAATAAGTTGATAGTTCCATCGGGCAGCGCACGCCTTTCGGAATGTAGCAAAACGAACCATCAGAGAAGACAGCCGAATTTAATGCGGCGTAAAAATTGTCTTTTTGAGGAACAACAGTGCCAAGATATTTTTTAACCAGTTCCGGATGTTCTTTGATCGCTTCAGAAATCGGGCAAAAAATAATGCCTTTTTCCGATAAGGTTTTTTTGAAAGTCGTTGCAACAGAAACCGAATCAACGACAATATCCATCGCGACATTGTTCATCATTTTTTGTTCGTCGATCGAGATTCCGAGTTTTTTGTACATCGCCAACAATTCGGGATCTACATCGTCTAAAGTTTTTGTAGGATCGGACTTTTTGGGCGCTGAATAATACGAAATCGCCTGAAAGTCGGGTTTTACGTAATTGACGTTGGCCCATTCCGGTTCTTTCATTTCTTTCCACGCGCGAAACGCCTCAATGCGCCAGTCGGTCATCCATTGCGGCTCTTCCTTTTTGAGGGAAATCGCGCGAACGATGTCTTCATTTAAGCCAATCGGAAACGTTTCTGAATCGAGATCGGTGTAAAATCCGTACTCGTATTCTTTATTTTCGAGCTCGATTTTTAAATCGTCTTCGGTGTATTTTGACATATTTATTTTTTTGAGATCACTTATAGCGAAAATGATTCGCCACAACCACAGGTCCTGCTTGCATTCGGATTGTTAAAAACAAATCCTTTGCCATTCAATCCGCCCGAAAATTCCAAAACAGTTCCCGCCAAATACAGGAAAGATTTTTTTTCTACGGCAATCTTTACGTTATTATCTTCGAAGACTTTGTCATTTTCACCCAGTTCTTTGTCAAATTTCAATTCGTATGACAAACCGGAGCAGCCGCCGCTTTTTACGCCCACACGAACGTAATCCTGCGCTGCATCAAAACCATCGTCTTTCATCATGTCGACGATTTTTTTACTTGCTGTATCTGATACTTTTATCATAGCCAATAGGGTTTTTGTCTAAATTATTTGCGCTTTGGCTTTTCAGCCTGTCGCATTCAATCCGCAAAGATATTACATAAAAAGCTTTTTGCCGCACAACCTAACATTTTTATAACGGATGAACGGATAGAAATTTCTTATTCGTTCCGATTTTTGACTGTGGATTTTATAAATTGCAACTTCTTTTAATCCTCAAATTTTTTGAATCTTTAAATTCTACGAATGAAACTATATCCTATTGAAGCAGGAAATTTTAAACTCGACGGCGGCGCGATGTTCGGCGTGGTGCCAAAAACCATCTGGAACAAAACCAATCCCGCCGACGAAAACAACCTTATCGACATTGCCGCCAGATGTTTGCTAATCGAAGATGGAAACCGGTTGATTTTAATCGATACCGGAATGGGAAACAAGCAATCGGAGAAATTTTTTGGCTATTATTCGCTTTGGGGAAACCATTCAATCGACAAATCATTAGAAAAAAACGGTTTTCACCGAAATGACATTACCGATGTTTTTATGACACACCTGCATTTCGACCATTGCGGCGGAAGCGTACAATGGAATTCAGATAAAACCGGATATGAAGTCGCTTTTAAAAACGCGAAATTCTGGACGAATGACAACCATTGGGATTGGGCAACGAAACCAAATCCGCGTGAAAAAGCCTCGTTTTTATCCGAAAATATTCTGCCAATGCAGGAAAGCGGCCAACTGAATTTCATCAAACGCCCCGAAAATGATTTTCTTCCAGAGTCAGAACTCGGTTTCGGAATTTTCTTCGCCGACGGCCACACCGAAAAAATGATGATCCCAAAAATCAAATACAACGACACAACCATTTGCTTTATGGCCGATTTGTTGCCAACTGCCGGGCACATTCCGCTGCCGTATGTCATGGGTTACGACACGCGCCCGCTTCTAACTTTGCCCGAAAAAGCAAAATTCTTAACCGAAGCAGCCGACAACAATTATTACCTCGTTCTCGAACACGATGCTCATAATGAAATCATTACCGTCGAGAATACCGAGCGCGGTGTTCGGTTAAAAGAGGTTTTTGAATGCGGGGAAATTTTCTAAATTTGGATTTCTGTCAAATTACAATCGGTATTTTGTACAATTTCAGAGTTACGGTTAATGCAATCAACTTCGGCAAGGGTTCGTAAATCGTTCTAAAACCGTAAATTAAATGTTAATTATTGTGCCGTGTAACAAACTCGGACTATTTTTGACCTATTCAAAAAATTCATACAGATGAAATTACTTAAGCCAATTGGCCTTACCGCTTTTGCGATGTTAGCATTAGCGGGCTGCGGAACTTCAAAGATGGTAGCTACCAATCCCGCAAATATTGACAAAATCCCTTTAAAGATCAGCCCGATAAATGAAAACGACCTCAAGCGCTGGAGCAATCTCGACCTTGTGAAAGATACCGTTCCGGGAATGAGTGTTGATAAGGCTTACGCCGAATTGATCAAAAACAAAAAAGGTGTGAAGGTCATTGTTGGTATTGTCGATTCTGGTGTGGATATCGAGCATGAAGATCTGAAAGGCATGATCTGGACAAACACCAAAGAAATTCCCGGAAACGGAATCGACGACGACAAAAACGGTTACATAGACGACGTTCACGGCTGGAATTTCCTTGGAGACGCCGATAATGAAAACCTCGAACTCGTTAGAATCCTTAAAAAAGGCGACGACGGTTCTATAACCTACAAAAAAGCCAAAGCCGATTACGATAAAAAGAACGAAGAAGCGCTTGGCAGCAAACAACAGGTCGATTTTATTTTCAAGGCCAAAGACAAAGTCGCGGCTTACCTAAAAAAAGACAATTACACACTTGATGAAGTCAAAGCGATTACAACTACTGACGGCGCATTGATGCAAAGCAAACAAGTCATGATGAGCGTTATCGGGCAAACCGGCCCGGATTTCAATTCTGATCTGAATGACTACAAAAACCAGGTGTACGACCAATTGAACTACAACCTGAACCTCGAATTCAGCGGACGCAAAACCGGCGACAATCCCGATACGATGGATAACAAATTCTACGGAAACAATACCGTTTGGGGCCCCGCAAAAGACGGCGCACTTCACGGAACGCACGTTTCAGGAATCATTGCGCAAATTCGTGGCAACAAACTTGGAAGCGATGGTGTAACCAATAACGCACAGATTATGGCCGTTCGCGCAGTTCCAAATGGCGACGAATATGACAAAGACATTGCATTGGCGATTCGTTATGCAGTCGATAATGGCGCAAAAGTTGTCAACGGAAGTTTCGGAAAATACTTTTCGCCACATAAAGAATGGGTTTACGACGCCATCAAATATGCGGCAAGCAAGGACGTTTTAATCGTAACTGCTGCAGGAAACGACGGACTTGATATCGACCTCATCGAAAACAAAAGCTATCCGAACGATTCGCAAGACAATACGACTGAAGTCGCTAACAATTACATCACTGTTGGCGCATTGAACACGACTTATGGCTCTGGTTTGGTGGCGAATTTCTCCAATTACGGAAGCAAAAACGTCGATCTTTTCGCTCCGGGAACAAAAATCTACGCAACCGTTCCGAACAATTTATACAAATTCGAACAGGGAACATCGATGGCATCGCCGGAAGTTGCCGGAGTTGCTGCATTGGTGCGTTCCTATTATCCAGATTTAACAGCAGCCCAGGTCAAACAAATCCTGATGGATTCGGGAACGCCAACAACAACTGTAGTCACATTGGGTGAAAAAGAAGAAAAACGCCCGTTCACAAACGCTTCAAAATCGGGGAAAATGGTCAACGCTTACAATGCTTTGGTTATGGCTTCAAAGATCTCTAAGAAAAAATAATCACAATTTACTATTGAAATGGAAGGTTCGCGCCTTCCATTTTTATATCCAATCGTATGAAAAAACTTTTTTTATTTTCTGTATTTGCTTTGGGATTGAACGCTGTTTCGGCACAAAGCACTGGCTATTGGCAGCAGCATGTGGACTACAAAATGGATGTCGTCATGGATGTCAAAAGCTACCAATACAAAGGCAAGCAGCAATTGGTTTACACCAACAATTCGACCGATACTTTACGACGCGTTTATTTTCATTTGTTCAACAATGCGTTTCAGCCTGGAAGCGAAATGGCGACACGTTTGAGCACTATTGCCGATCCCGATGGCCGAATGGTTATCAAGTCAAAAATAGACGGAAAGGAAATCAAAACGAACAGGATCAATGAATTGAAAACCAATGAAATCGGCTATTTAAAAGTATCGAATTTCAAACAAGATGGCATCGAATCGCAGACAAAAGTAGCGGGAACGATTCTCGAAGTCACGTTGGCCAAACCGATTTTACCGAATTCAAAAACAACATTTACATTGGATTTTGACGGACAATCTCCGCTACAAATCCGCCGTTCAGGACGCAACAATTCCGAAGGTGTCGAATTTTCAATGGCGCAATGGTATCCGAAAATGGCCGAATTCGATTTTGAAGGCTGGCACGCCGATCCATACATTGCACGCGAATTTCACGGTGTTTGGGGAAATTTCGACGTCAATATCACGATTGATAAAGATTACGTTCTTGGCGGAAGCGGTTACCTGCAAAATAAAAACGAGATCGGGCACGGTTATGAAGATGCTGGCGTTACAGTAACTTATCCGAAAAAAGCAAAAACTTTGACCTGGCATTTTATCGCGCCTGAAGTGCATGATTTTACTTGGGCAGCGGATAAAAATTACCTGCACGATAAAATTGTTGGACCAAATAATGTCGAATTGCATTTCCTGTACAAAAACAATCCGAAGATCATCGATAACTGGAAAAAGATCGAGCCAAAAACAGCGGAATTGATGGATTTTTACAACAAAACCGTTGGTGAATATCCATACAAACAATATTCTGTGATCCAAGGCGGCGACGGCGGAATGGAATATGCGATGTGTACGCTCATTCTTGGAGAAGGCAAATATGACGGCATTCTAGGAACGATAGCGCACGAACTTGGTCATTCGTGGTTTCAGCATGTCCTGGCTTCAAATGAAAGTGAACATTACTGGATGGACGAAGGTTTTGCAACGGTTATCGAAGAGCTTGGAATGAACCATCTGGCAGAAAAACCGGTGGCAAATCCGTTTGAAAGTACGTATCGCGCCTATTACAATCTTGCAAATTCAGGCAAAGAGCAACCGCTTACAACACAAGGCGACCGTTTCGATGTGAACAGAAGCTACAGCATCGCGGCATATTGCAAAGGCGCAATCTTCCTGACGCAATTCGAATACCTCATTGGAAAGGAAAACCTGATGAAAACGATGAAGAAATATTACGCTGATTTCAAATTCAAACATCCGACGCCAAACGACATCACGAGAACAGCAGAACGTGTTTCGGGAGCCGAATTGGGTTGGTACCGAACTGATTTTGCCGAAACGACAAACACGATCGACTACGGTATTAAAGAAGTTTCTGATAAAGGCGAAAAAACAGCCATAACATTAGAAAGAATCGGAAGAATGCCGATGCCTATTGATGTTGTTGTAGAATATACGAACGGCACAAAAGAATATTATTACATTCCGCTTCGCATGATGCGCATGCAAAAACCCAATCCGTATCCGGAAATGAAAAGGATTGTTCTGAATGATTGGGACTGGTCTTATCCGACATTTTCATTCGAAATTCCCAAAGGAAAAGCATTCATCAAAAACATCACAATCGATCCAAGCGGGTTGATGGCCGATGTGAAACAGGAAAATAACGTGTATCCGTTGATAGAGAAAAAACCATAGTTTGTTGGAATGACAAAAAAAACAAAAATCCCTTCTGAATTTTACAACAGAAGGGATTCTTTATAATCAAGAGTTAGATTGATTATTGTGCAGGTTTAGTTGCATCTGATTTCGGTTTTTGGGCAGCTTGTTCTGCTGGTACGGTAGTGGTAGTTTCCGTTTTTGTGGCTGATTTTGCAGTACCGTTATCTGCACTTTTTACAGTCGTTGATGTTGTTGAACTTTCTGCTTTTTTAGCTTCCGGAGTTACCGAAGTCACAGATTCTGTCTTGGTTTGTTCTTTAGTCGTTTTCTTCGCTTCCTGTGCTGATGCACAAACGCCAACCAGGATCATAACACTTAAAAATAAATTTTTCATCTTAGTGATTTTTATTAATTAAAAATATTTTGTTGTTGTAAATGACTTGTGATTTGCAAGGATGATGCCGTTGCAATTTAATGCCCGTCCAAACTATTGCTTCAGTCATAATTTTTAGAAAAAAATACTTTTAAACAACTGTTTTTAAACAACTTAAAAAATATTGACATTTATGTTTATCCCAACTTCTCTATGTCCGATGAATTTGCGAAAGTTGTGGAAAGCTGTAGAACGTCTTGTTAAAAATTGTAGAATTGTTGATTTTTTCCCAATTTTCCCATAATCCCGAATGACTTTGTACCTTTGTCCACGCCCGAATAACAAAATATGCCTTTTACGTATCCGAAATCTGAAAAATTAAAAAGCCGAAAAACCATCGATGTGTTGTTTTCGAAAGGCAAATCGGTTTCAAAATACCCACTGCGATTGGTTTATGCTGAGGTTACAGATCAGGATGAAGTTTTGAAAACAGGCGTTTCGGTATCCAAAAGATATTTTAAGAAAGCTGTTGACCGGAATTATTTCAAGCGCGTGCTTCGGGAAACCTATCGATTGAATAAGCATCTGATCGAAATTGGCCCCGAAAAAAAATACGCATTCATGCTGCTTTACCAAAGCAAAGACCGATTGACATACGAAGAAGTTCTGGCCAAAACCATTTCTCTTTTCGAAAAGTTTTCGGCTGAAGCCAATAAGTAACCGATTGCTTGATCTGCGGTCGTATAATTTTTCAAAAGCAGTTTCGTTTTATAAAAAACTCCTGGTATGAAAACTACTTTACCTTTTTTAATTTTTTTGCTTTTTTGTTTTTCTGCTTGTACAAAACACCCATCTGAAGAGACTTACGACAGTAAAATCAGCTCGGTTCGTTTGCCTGCAAGCGATTTAAAAAAAGACAAGGTTGCATCTGACTCAGACAAGAAAATCATCCGCAACGCAAACCTGAAATTTCAATCGGAAAATCCCGAAGAGACATATTTGCAAATTGGCAAGACCGCAAAAAAATGCAATGCAATCATCGAAAATGACAACCAGGAAAAAAGCGACAGCGAAATTTCCCGGACACTTATCATTCGTGTTCCAAGCCAGAATTTTGAGCCATTCTTATCGGAAATCGGAAAAGGCGTGGCTTATTTTGACACGCGCGAAATTACCTCAAGCGATGTAACCGAACAATATATTGATTCTGAAACCCGCCTCAAAAACAAAAGAGTGCTCGAAACCCGTTACCTCGAATTGTTAAAAAAAGCAGGCAAAGTTTCCGAAATCCTCGAGATCGAAAAAGAATTATCAGACGTTCGTGAAGAAATCGAATCCAAAGAAGCACAACTAAAATACCTGCAAAGCCAGGTTTCGATGAGCGCCATAACCATCTCATTTTACAAGCCTGTTGCCCACGGAAACGGCGTCACGATTTCATACGGTTCTAAAATGTGGAATGCTGTCGCTGAAGGTTTTTACGGATTTTCAGGATTCTTGCTCGGTTTGCTTTATATTTGGCCTTTTATTACTATTTTAGTCGTCCTGTTTTTTGTTTTCAGAAAGAAACTCAGAAGAAGAAAAACCCTTTAAATCATGTACAATTTTTTGAAAAAAAGATACATCCTGCCTGCGCTCGCTGGCGGATTTTTGTTCGTCGGAATGAGTTTTCGCGAAGATTTTTTTGAAGTTGCGAAACAGATCGAAATCTTTACGACGCTTTTTAAAACGGTCAATTCCAATTACGTCGATGATACGAATCCCGGCGAACTGATGGATCATGCCATCAAAAGCATGCTTGCCGATCTTGACCCGTACACGAATTACTTCAATGAAGCCGATGTAGTTCGGTTCAAGATCAACAACACCGGCGAATACACGGGAATCGGCGCAATGATTACGCGAAAAGAAGGCAAGCTCATCATCAAAGAACCGTATAAAAATTTTCCTGCAGACAAGGCCGGACTCAAAGCCGGAGACGAAATCATACAGATTGGCGACGTCAGCCTCAGCGATTTTAAAGACGACGCTTCGCAGTTGCTCAAAGGCGCGAAAAATACGAAAGTCGACATCAAATACATCCGACAGGGAAAAACACTTTCGACCCAATTGACATTGGATGAAGTCGATATCAAAGCCGTTCCGTTCTTTGGAAAAATCGATGACAAAACCGGTTACATCGTGCTGTCACAATTCAATAAAAAAGCGAGTCTTGAAACTAAAGAAGCTTTGGAACAGCTCAAACGCGACGGAGCCGACAAGATCGTTTTAGACTTACGTGGAAATCCGGGCGGTTTGCTGAACGAAGCCGTAAACATCTGCAATTTATTTGTTCCGAAAAACGAGATCATCGTCACGACAAAATCGAAAATCGAAAAACATAATAATACGTATAAAACCACGCACGATCCGATTGATACGGAAATTCCGCTCGTCATTTTAGTCGACGGAAAAAGCGCTTCTGCCTCTGAAATTGTCGCCGGAGCTTTGCAAGATATGGACCGCGCCGTGATTGTTGGCAGCAGGAGTTTCGGAAAAGGCTTGGTGCAGCGTCCGGTCGACCTGACTTATGGCACCCAGATCAAGATCACGATTTCTAGATATTACACGCCTTCGGGTCGATGCATCCAGGCTTTGGATTATACGCACAAGGACAAAGATGGCAAAGCGATCCGCACAGACGCCAGCAAATACAACGCGTTCCAGACCAGAAAAGGCAGAACGGTTTATGACGGCGGCGGCATTCAGCCAGATGTCGAGCTCAGCGAAACCAAAACCAGCCCGATTACGGATGCTTTGGTGCGTAACGACGGGATTTTCAATTATGTGACGAATTATTATTATGCGCATCCGAATGTTGGGACAAACATTCCGACGATTTCCGATGCTGATTTTTCCGATTTCAAAGCCTATCTCAAAAAACAGAATTTCTCTTTTGATACGGAAACGGAAGTCGCGCTTAAAAACACGCTGACTACAGCCAAAAAAGAGAAAGTCGATGCAGCGATCGAAGCCGAATTCAAGCAATTGCAAGCCGCTTTAAACCGCAGCGAGGAAACGCAGCTGAACCAGAATTCTAAAGAAATCAAATCGTTAATGATCGACGAGATCATCAAGCGTTACCAGTACCGCGAAGGATTGTACCAATACTACACAAAAAGCAATACTGAAATCAAGAAAGCCGTTTCAATCCTAAGCAACATGCCAGAATATAACAAAATCCTGAAAATATAATGAGGCATTTTCTAATTTTCCTGTCGCTGCTTTTCAGCGGATTTTTGTTCGCACAGGAAGAAGTCGTACAGTCGGTTTATTTTGAATTTGACAAATATTCATTGGATGAAAAACAGGCGCAGGCCGTGGTGAATTTCATCAAAACGACCGATTCTACACGTATTGAATCGGTGGAAATTTTTGGTTATACCGATGACATTGGAAAAGATGCTTACAATTTTAAGCTTTCCACAAACCGCGCTGCAACGATCAAAAACAAACTCATCCACAGCGGCATTAAAAACAAAATTATTGTCACCATTGAAGGTAAAGGCCGGATTTTAATCGACGATGACATTGTCAAAAACCTGCCTGAAGCGCGTTCTAAAAACCGCCGCGTCGATGTGGTTCTGAACTTAAAAGAATTGCCGAAAATCGAAATTCCGGGATTTTTTACTTCAATCCAGAAAAAACACATTGTTGGCGACCACATTTATCTCGAAAATTTATTGTTTGAGCGCGGCAGCAGTAAACTAACGATCAAAGCAAAAACGCAGCTCGATAAACTGGCTTTGGAACTGCACAGGCACAAAAACCTGCAGTTTGAAATTCAGGGCCATGTGTGCTGTACGCCGCCATACCAGAAAGAAGCGATCGACCGGGAAACGCGGAAGCGGAATTTATCTTTGAACCGCGCCGAATCAGTTTACAAATATCTGGCTTTTAAGAAAATTCCTAAAATACGCATGACTTTCAAAGGATATGGAAATACCGTTCCGCTTGGAAAAGGCTCGGAATATGACCGCCGGGTGGAATTGGTGATTACTAAAATTTAGTGTTTATTTAGAAAGGTAAAATTCAGTACCATTAAGATATTAAGTTTCATTAAGCCTTAATTGTCTTAACCCCTTAATGGTTTAGAAGTTTAAAATCATCAAGAGTTTCTTTTCATTTCAATATGCGGAATATCGTCCTCAAGATATGTTTCGCTTGACGTGATAAACCCAAGTTTTTCATAGAATTTCTGCAAATACAATTGTGCGGAAATCGTGATTTTTGCTTCTCCGAAAAAAGTTTCAATGCCCGAAATCGCCTGTTCCATCATTTCAAATCCCCATTTTCTATCGCGGTAATCCGGATCGATCACGACACGCCCGATTGACGCATTTTCAAAATAATCTCCTGATTTGAATAGTCGCGCGTAAGCAACGATTTTTTCGTCAGATTCTCCAATCAGGTGCAATGCTTTTAAATCCTTGCCGTCGATATCCTGATATACGCAGTTTTGCTCGACTACAAACACTTTTGAGCGCAACTGCAATATCGAATACAATTCAGGCGCTAAAAGTTCCTCAAATGGCTTTATTTTCCAATTTATAATCATTTCGTTTTCTTTCGTTTTAAAAATTCAGCCGATTTGACGATCGATTCGAGTTCAAACATCAGATCGCGCTTTTCTTTTGACGGCGCATAGCAAAATCCTTCGAGCACCAAAGCGCGGTTTCTAGGCCAGTCAATAATAGTATAATTGATGAATGGCCCCGACATAAAATCGTTTTTAAGTTCCCAGGTTCCTTTGGTCTCGAATGTTTCTTTTCTTCTGAATTTGTTGTTGAACAAATACGGCGCATACGAATCTTCAGTCACCATTTGCGTATTTTTCGAAGTGCCGTGAATATACAAATTCCCAATGGAATCGCGCATTTTGATAATGTTGTTGATGGGATATTGCTTGTTTTTGATCTGGCTGATCGGAACCTGATAAATCAAAATACTTGTGCTTCCGCTGGTGATTTCTTTTTTAAGCCAGATGAATTTTTTGCTTTTCATGACAAAATTATAACCTTTGGGAACATGCAATGCAATCCGGAATTTATCGGCGATCAATTGGGTATTGATTAGCGAAGTGTCGATGATGCGCTGGTTTTCGGTGATTTCCGTTACGCGGATGCGTTCGATGATTTTAGGTGCATTTTCTTCAATTAGTTCTAAAATCGCAGCAGCAGTTTTTCCTGAAATGTGAAACACATTCTGCGGTTTGGCATATTCATTTTCAATGACTTCAAAATAATTTCGGGATTCCTTTTTGACGACAATAATGTTCCGGCTGTTTGCCATAAAACCTTCCAGCAACCGGATTGGATATTGGTTAATCGTAAAAAGCGGCTCTTCCTGCGGCAACCCGACAACTGGCGACGCAAATTTATTCCGGATGCTGTCACCTACTTCGCCGTTCCAGAGCTGGTCGTCGATGATGACAGAAATCGTGTTGATTTTCCCGGAAGTTTGTTCAGGTTCGGTATTTTTATTTTTGCACGACAACACCAAAACCGGCACCAGCATCCATAAAAAAAGTGCCTTTTTCATAGTGATGAAATAAGCCCTAAATTTAGTTGTTATTTTTTTATTATCCGTTTATTTTGAGTTTCATTCCCGGTTTGAGTTCGTTTCCGCTGATGCCGTTCCATTTTTTAATGTCTGAAATCGTCACGCCAGGATATTTTTTTGCGATGCTGAACAAGGAATCGCCTTTTTTCACGAAGTAATGATCTTCTACTTCTTTTTTAGAAACCTGTCTGTCTTTTTTAGACGTTTTTTCCGCGACAGCGTTGTCATTGTCAACAACCAGTTTTTTGTTTACGATCAAGGTCGCACCCAACTGAATGCTGTTGTCTGACAAATCGTTCCATTCTTTCAGGTCAGAAACTGCTACGCCGTTTTTCTTGGCGATGCTTCCTAAATTGTCGCCTTTCTGAACGGTATATTCAACCGATTTTACTTCTGTTTTTGGTGTTTCCACATTAGCAACATCTTCGATACCGTTTTTAATATCGGCTATTTTCAATTTGCTTTGCAATTGGATTTGCGTATCTGAAAGGTTGTTCCATTTTTTTAGGTCTTCCACTGAAACATTGTATTTTCTGGCAATGGCACCTAAATTATCTCCGGCTTGAACGACATAAAAATCGGAAGGTTTATCAGCAGTTTCGGCAATTGGCTCTTTCTTCGTTTTTTCCGCCACAGCGAAGTTTTCGCCTTTTACTTCTTTCCTGACCGTAGAAACCACTCTTTCGTTAGAAACGATTTTGAGGTTTTTCCCAAAAGCCACGTTGTTGCTTTTCAGATTGTTCCACTTCTTGATCTCTGCAACAGTTACGCCGTATTTTTCAGAAATTTCGCCCAGGTTGTCGCCTTTTTTCACTTTGTGGAATTTCGTCACATCTTTAAATGAAACTACTTTTTCCTCTTTGTAAACTTTAGACGCTTTTGGCTGAACGGTTTCGGTCGATGCTATTGCAGTTGTCGTATCTTTAACAATCGCAACTTTCTCGATTTTTTCTTTCTTCACATTCGAAGCAACCCTTTCAGAAGTTACAATTTTTAAGTTTCTTCCAAGTGGCGCGCTGTTTCCTTTCAATTTATTCCAACGTTTGATTTCAGAAATCGAAACATTGTAAGCATTTGCAATTTCGCTAAGATTATCGCCACGCTTGACTTTGTGGTATTTCGTTCGCGAAACAATCGCACTATCGCCGCCATTTCTCAAAGAATCCCTTGAAACCAAACCTCTCAAACGTGAAGAATATGGTTTCTCCCTTTGATTGTCTTCATGTTGCACGTACGCATAAATCTTGTCTTCATTTGAAGTGAACACTGCAATTTTTTCAAGCGGCAATCTTAAGAAATGCGGTTTGTCTGTATAAGTTGGAACGACATTTAATTTGTAAGAAGGATTCAACATTTGCAATTGTGCTACCGGAATATCCAAAAGATCAGATATTTGTTTGAACGACATTTGCTTTTTCATCATCACCGTATCGGTCGCGAAATGTTTTACGATCGCGCGGTTCGGTACAATTCCGTGTTCTTTGTGGTATTCGTAAATGTACATCGTGGCAAGGAAAGCCGGCACATAACCTGCAGTTTCCTGTGGTAAATATTTCCTGATGTTCCAGTAATTTTGCTGTCCGCCTGATCTTCTGATCGCTTTGGCAACGTTTCCAGGCCCTGAATTGTAAGATGCCAAAACCAGATCCCAGTCGCCGAAAATTTTGTACATGTTGGTCATATATTGCGCCGCAGCTTCGCTGGCTTTCAACGGATCGCTTCTTTCATCAACATACGAATCAATTCCGAGGTTGTATTGCTTCCCAGTTTGGTACATGAACTGCCAAAGTCCGGTTGCGCCTACTCTTGAAACGGCTTTCGGGTTTAACGCCGATTCAACGATAGCAAGATATTTGATTTCCAACGGAACATTTTGTTTAGCCAAAGCTTCTTCAAAAATCGGGAAATAATATTCTGAAATGGCCATCAGCCTTTCGTAAGATTTTTTTCTGTTTTTGAGGAATGATTTGATGATGTTTTCCAATCCCGGATTGTATTCTATCTTGAATGGCGATTTTGCATCCATTTCGGCGAGTCGCTTTTTGAGCAATTCTGTCGGAAGTTCGGCATAATCTACCTTTTGATCGAGCTTGATGTTTTTGATGTCTTCGGAAAGATCATTGTAAATATCAAGGTTTGTGAGCTCTTTCATCCAAAGGCTGTCTACGCAAGACGCAAGATTGTCCTTTTTGAAAGTGCCTTTGATCGAATCAAGATAGGAAATTTTGACAACAGGTTTCGAAAAATTGTTTTGTGCCGAATCCTGTGCAAAAATGCAACCGGAAACCAGCAAAAAAATCGAGAGTGTGGTATTCTTTAAATTCATACTTACGTTGTTATTGTTCGTTTGGCCAAGGCCTCAAAGTGAACTTTAATTCGTGTATTTTTTATTGTTTTTTTAGCAAAATTGTATGCTTTCAATTACAATTTGTTACAATTCAAATAATTACATTGAAGCAAAAATAGGAATCTTATAACAAAATCCCATAATTGTGAAACGTAAATTTGTCTTAATTATTGTTAATTGTGATTTGCTTAATCTAAAATCGCTGCAATTCCAGGTAACGTTTTTCCTTCCAGCATTTCGAGCATTGCCCCGCCACCAGTAGAAACATAGCTCATTTTATCTTCCAAACCGAACTGTTTTACTGCTGAAACCGAATCGCCGCCGCCAACAAGTGAAAAAGCGCCTTTTTCTGTGGCTTCTGCGATAAAATTCCCCAATTCGATGGTTCCGTTGGCAAATTTCTCCATTTCGAAAACGCCCAAAGGCCCGTTCCAGAGAATTGTTTTGGATTCTAAAATCACTTTTTTGAAGTTTTCTAAAGATTTCGGGCCAGCATCTAAACCTTGCCAACCATCTGGAATTTTGGTAACGTCAACAATCTGCGTTTCGGCATCATTTGAAAAAGCATTTGCGGCAACTACGTCGACCGGAATGTGGATTTGTACATTTTTTTCTTTCGCCAGACGCAGAATTTCCAAAGCCAATTCCTGTTTGTCGTCTTCACAAATTGAATCGCCAATTTTTCCGCCTTGCGCCTTCACGAACGTAAAAGTCATTCCGCCGCCAATAATCATATGGTCGACTTTGTCTAAAATATTTTCAATTACGGTAATTTTTGAAGATACTTTTGAGCCACCTAAAACTGCTGTAACTGGTTTTTGTGAATTTCTCAAAACTTTATCAAGGCTTTCAATTTCTTTGGCTAATAAAATCCCGAAACATTTCTCATTCGGGAAAAACTGGGCAATGATCGTAGTGGATGCGTGTGCGCGGTGCGCGGTTCCGAAAGCGTCGTTCACATAAATGTCACCCAATGAAGCGAGTTCTTTAGCAAAATCGACATCACCAGCTTCTTCTTCGGTATAAAAACGAAGGTTTTCTAGTAACAGGATTTCTCCAGGTTTTAAATTTTCTGCGGCTGATTTTGCGACTTCGCCGCGGCAATCTTCAGCAAATTTTACTTCTTTTCCAAGAAGTTCAGAAGCTTTTTTAACGATATGTTTGAGGGAATATTTGTCTTCTTTTCCTTTTGGCCTTCCAAGGTGTGACATCAAGATCACGCTTCCGCCATCGGCAAGGATTTTATCAATGGTTGGCTTTGCAGCTTCAATTCTGGTGGCATCCGTAACCTTAAAATTTTCGTCAAGCGGCACATTAAAATCAACACGGATTAATGCTTTTTTATTTTTAAAATTGAAGTCCTGAAGCGTTTTCATAAATAATTGAATTTGGATTTAATCTGCAAATATACGGATTTTCGCGAACCTTGAAAATCCTGGCTTTTTCGGGTTCGTATCGAAGAAATTGTATCTTTATCGTGCTTAAATTCAACCTGATGAAACATTCTTTCCTTTACGACACCGATGCGCTGATTATCGTTTCGGCTTTATTTGTACTGATGTTTGCAGCGATTAAAACCGGATATAAAATCAGTTCCGGACGTTCGAAACCAGATTCCGACCATTCCGGGATTTTGTCGTCCTTGCTGGGTTTGCTGGCATTGTTGCTGGCTTTTACTTTCGGAATGTCGGGTTCGAGATACGATTCCCGGAAAGCCAGCCTGGTTCAGGAATCGAATGATATCGGAACAGCGATTTTGCGTGCCAACGTGTATCCGGATAGTATAGCGAACTTTTACAAAAAAGATTTTAATAATTATCTAAACGCACGGATAGCCTATTTTGAATCTGGCCGCGATGAAGAAAAAATTTCCGCATCACAGAAAAAAACTGCCGCAGTTTCAGCGATTTTGTGGAAACGCACGACCGATTTGGCGCATCAAAAAGACAACCTTCTGCCGTCAAATATGATGATTCCGGCTTTGAACAGCATGTTTGACAGCGCCACAACTGTCAATGCGGCTTATGCTTCATCGGTTCCTGAATCGATCGTGTATTTGCTGTTGATCTTTTCGATTGTCATTTCGTTTTACATCGGCTACAGCTCAGGATTCAAAAAAACGCTTGAGCCTTATTTTACTTTCGGATTTTGCTTTCTCACCTGCGTTGTGATTTACATAACGTTGGATCTTGACCGTCCGAGGCGTGGCATTATCAACCTTCAGAACGAAATTGTTTTGTTGCGCGACCTCCAAACAAATTTCAATTGACGCTTTTTAGACCGCAGCTTTTTCAGTTATCTTTGCGCCATGCAGTTTTCAAAAATTCTCGGACAGGATTACATTAAAAATCATCTGGTAAAAAGCGCGTCTTCGGGTCGGATTCCGCATGCGCAGCTGTTTATCGGACCTGAAGGCAGCGGCACTTTACCGATGGCGATCGCTTATGCACAGTATATTTTATGCAATAATGTTGGAGTTGAAAATTCGGGCGGAAACGAAGCCTGCAATTTAAAATTCGAATCAATTTCGCATCCCGATCTGCATTTTATTTATCCGACAGTGACGACCGACAGCGTCAAAACCAAACCCAAGAGCACCGATTTCCTTAAAGACTGGCGCGAATTTTTAGCTGAAAATCCGTACGGAAGTTTATTCGATTGGTATCGGATATTAGGTGTTCAGAACAAACAAGGCGAAATCAGGGTTGAAGATGCGCAGGATATTTTGAAATCATTGGCACTCAAATCCTACGAAGGCGGTTATAAAATCATGATCATCTGGATGGCCGATAAAATGAACATCGCGTCGTCGAATAAATTGCTCAAACTGCTCGAAGAACCTTCGGATAAAACACTTTTCATCCTGATTTCCGAAAACGAAGAAGACATCATCCAAACGATCCGTTCGCGCTGCCAGGTGTTACATTTCAACGGATTGTCTGAAAAAACAATCGCCGATGCGTTGGCCGAAAGGCAAAATATCGAACCGCGAATGGCGGCAAAACTCGCACATCAGGCGCAGGGAAATTTTAACAAAGCGCTGCAGTTGCTGCACGAAGATTCTGAGGATGTGGTTTTTGAAAAATGGTTTGTCGACTGGGTTCGTGGTGCTTTTAGAGCCAAAGGAAATGCGGCGGCAATCAACGATTTAATTCAGTGGAGTGAGCAAATCGCCGGACTTGGGCGTGAAACCCAGAAAAAATTCCTTCAATTCTGTATTGAAATGTTCCGCCAGGCACTGCTATTGAATTATCAGGCGACAAGTTTGGTTTATATGGAACCGAAAATCGAAAAATTCAAGCTTGAGAATTTCGCGCCGTTCGTTAACGGAAACAATATAAATGATATCTTTCGGGAACTTTCCGATGCGATGTACCACATTGAGCGCAACGGAAATGCGAAAATTATACTGACCGATTTGTCGATCAAACTGACCCGTTTAATCCATAAAAAATAGCTTATGTTTAATGTCGCTTCGATTCTTGTTTTGGTGTTGCTGGCCGTTACTTTCATACAATCCGGCTATGATAAAGTCATGGACTGGAAAGGAAATATTGCATTCCTGAAAGACCATTTTAAGAATACTTCGCTCAAAAAACACATTCCGCTGGCTTTAATGCACGTTTTGGTTTTCGAATTGATTTCGGGGATTTTATGTATCGTTGGCTGCATTCAACTGATGATCAACAACGATAGAACCGTTGGCCTTTACGGTGGAATTTTTTCTTGTATTACTTTGATCATGCTACTGTTCGGACAGCGATTGGCGAAAGATTATGATGGCGCGAGAACCATTGTAATTTATTTTATTCCGGCTGTTATGGCGGTTTACTGGTTGAGTTAAAAAAAATTGAACTACTAAGAGTATTAAGTTCATTAAGCGCGGTTTGTCTGAAAAATTCCTTTTTGACTTTAGATTTCCAAAAATCAAAAATT
Organism: Flavobacterium noncentrifugens; assembly: GCF_900100375.1. Taxonomy (GTDB): domain Bacteria; phylum Bacteroidota; class Bacteroidia; order Flavobacteriales; family Flavobacteriaceae; genus Flavobacterium; species Flavobacterium noncentrifugens. The sequence goes on from NZ_FNEZ01000001.1 coordinate 781,367, forward strand.
TAGATCAAAGAAATTTAGAAATGCTAAGCATTAATGACCTTAATGGTTTAAAGAAAATCAATCCGCAAACTTCACGTTTAGACTCGCTTTAAACAATTTGAGTTCGTCCCAAGTAAATTTATCGCCATATTGCTCTTTCAGCGGATTCAGTGATTCTTCTTTGTAACCTTTGAAAATTTCGGCGAGTTTTTCGATTCGGTCTTCTGGTAAAACATTTGAAATGTCGACGGTTCCGGTTTCGATGAGTTTGGCCAAATGGTTGCTGATCGTTTGCTTGGTGAGCTTTCTAATTCCGGCGATTTCCGCGATTGTATTTTTCTGGATCCACAATTCGTAGGTTTCCTGGACGGTCGATTTTTTAGGCTCTTTCGTTTTTTTCTTTTTCGAATAGCGATCAGCATCGGCTTCATCTTCAATCAAAGTGACGTTCAGGTTTTTAAATTCTTCGCGGATGTTTTCAGATTTTCTGGATTTATAGTATTTGATCGCATCCGAAATTAAATTTTCCTTACAGATTTCCTTGCCTTCCACGACGGTTTCAATCAGCAACTTGGCTTTCATCAAACGCATGACCGCGCGGGTTTGCAATTCTTCAAGCGCTAATAATTCGTCATAAAAAGATTTGACTTTTTTGATGCGCTTGACTTCTTCGATTTTCCAGAGGATTTCATACAAAATGTTATCCATGGGCTTCAGGAAATAATTGTACGCGGCTTCGATTCGTTCAAAAATGAATTCAAAATCGACGTTTTCTTCCCTAAATAACGAATTGAGCTGCGAACTAAATTTCCGTGCAGGTTCTAAAAGCGTCCAGATCGTTTGCTCCTGATTTTTCGCCCACACATAATACTTGGATTTTTCGGAACGTTCGGCTTCCTGCTTGTAACTGAATTGATGGTTGCGCCACTCCTGCGCGAGTTCGTTCCATTCGAAACTGCCTTTCAGATAGTTGTGGATAAAATTTTGCGTTTCCAATCTTAGCGAATCTTCTAAAATCTGATCGTTGGCTTTATTTTCAGCATAATCCATCACATCCTGATCGTTCTCAATGCCGTTCATACGCAGCGGAGAAAGCAAAATCAAGCCGTTTAAAGAGCGCAAGCGCGACAGGGCTACGTAAGCTTGGCCGGGCTGAAAAACCTGCGAAACATCGAGCGCCGCTTTGTCAAATGTCAATCCCTGGCTTTTGTGAACCGTAATTGCCCAGGCGAGTTTGATCGGATAATGGACAAAAGTACCAAGAACTTCCTCTGAAATCTCCTTGGTATTCGGATCAACGAAATACCGAATATTTTGCCATTCATATTTTTCGACCTCGATCGTTTTGTTTTCTTCGGGAAAGTGAACCAAAATTTCCTGCTCTGAAAGCGATTTGATCACGCCCATTTTTCCGTTGAAATAATTTTTTTCAAGTGACGGATCATTTTTGACGAACATCACCTGAGCGCCGATTTTTAGCTGCAGATTTTCATCCACAGGATAAATTTTATCTGGAAATTCGCCCACAATTTCGGGTTTGTATTGCACCAATTTGCCGCTTAACTCTTCAATTGCTTTTGCGTTGATTTGGTCGGCCTTGGAATTGTGCGTCGTAAGGGTAATAAATCCGGGATTGTTTTTGAGGTCAAAATCCGGTTTTACAAACTGGTTCAGCGTTTGAATGTCTTCATTCGTAATCTGATTGTTTCGAAGATTGTTCAGCACCGAAATAAAAGTGTCGTCGGTTTGCCTGTAAATCTTCGACAATTCGATATACAACGGCGGATTTTGCTGGATCACATGCGAATTAAAGAAGAATTTTCCTTTGTAGTAATTCCGCAATGTGCGCCATTCTTCATCTTTGACAACCGGCGGCAGCTGCAATAAATCACCTATAAATAAAACCTGGACACCACCAAAAGGCTGGCGTATTTTCCTGACGCTTTGCATCATATAATCGATCGCGTCGAGCAAATCGGCACGCAGCATGCTGACTTCGTCAATGATCAGCAATTCCATATTCTGGATCACCGCTTTTTTGAGTCCGCTCATGCGGAAATGGCGTCGCAGCGTTGTTGGGCTTTCGAATTTGACGTTGCCTGAAAAGTGCGCGTCTGCATTTTTATCGGGAATAAATCCGGCGAACGGCAGTTGAAACATTGAATGGATTGTGACGCCGCCGGCATTTAATGCGGCAATTCCTGTTGGCGCAACAACGACGGTATTTTTGTGCGTCGTGCGGATAATTTCGCGCAATAGCGTGGTTTTTCCGGTTCCGGCTTTTCCGGTAAGAAAAATCGATCGTTGTGTTTGATTGATAAATCGCAGTGTGTAGGCTGCGGCGTCAGAAATTTGTTCCATGGCGTATAAATTAAACGCTAAAAATATTGAATTTTCTTGTACAATCTTAATTTGCAAATAACTGTTTGTAAGAGATTGGCAAAAAAAATGCCTTCATCAGCATCCGATGAAGGCATTTTTAAAAACTTTTAAAATCTTATTTTTTGCTTTCTAAAGCTTCGATTTCTTTTTTGGCATCGGCTTTTACATCCGTTTTATCGTCAGTTTTTGGAGCCGATTTGTATTTATCGTTTAACAGTTTCACGATGTCTTTTGTGATGTCATATTTGTCTTCAGCGTATAAAATAGAAACCGCTTCGCCAGTTCCGTAGATGTAAGCGTAGCCTTCTTTTTTACCGTATTCTTTGATGTATTTTTTTACGCCTTTTACCAAAGTATCCATTTCTGCACCGCTTTCCTGCTGCAATTGCTGGATCATCGCTTGTTGTGCGTAACTTAATTGCTGCTCTCGTTTTTGAAGTTCAGCACCTTTTTGCTGTGCCCATGCCTGCCCGTTTGCCTGTGCATTTTTCTGAAAATTTGCAGCTTCCGATTTGAAACGGTTTACTTCAGCTTCGAGTTCGCGTCCCATTTCATCCGATTTAGCCTTGTATTTTGCTTCAATGTCTTTGGCTTCGGTGTATTCTTCAAGCAATTTTGAAGTGTCAACATAAGCCGTTTTTACTTCTTTAACATCTGTTTGTTTGTTACAAGAAACAATTGAAATGGCTAGTGCAACAATTAAAAGTGATTTTTTCATTATGTGAATTTCTACGTTGTTTTTTTATTTGTGTCCAAAAGTATTAAAATTTTAAAGAATAGCGATTGTTTCGGTAAAACTTATAAAATCTTTGGGATTTGTCTGATATCAGGGTAATTTATGGGGTTTTAAAATTGGATTGTTTTATCTTATCAGATTTGAGTCGAAATAAAGGGTTTTAAAGGGCTTTCGAAAATCACCAATGTTATCCGCCATTTGTCTTTAAAACAGCGATTCAAGCGAATTTATGTCGGTTTTTGTGTTTTTTAGGATGTAAATGTGTGAAGAATACTCCTTGCTTCTATTTCCCTTTGCATTTGACTTCAATCCGGTGATAAAAGCTTTAAAATAATTCATGGTTCCGGTTTTATATTTTTCTGACAAAAGCGATACATAAAAGGAGTCGAATTTCATTGGGATGATTTTAATTAAATCCAGTTCTTCTTTTTGGAAAAGTAATTTTATGGCTGTTTTCGAAAAGTGATACAAATGCCTTGGCACATCATAAGCTGCCCAGAATTCTCCATAATGTTGTGCATCATACGACTTGAAATTGGGAACTGCAATAAAAATTGTTCCATTTGGTTTTAAAAGCCTTTTCAGTTCACTTATTTGTGCTTCAACATTAGATACATGCTCCAGAACATGCCACATTGTAATGACATCTAAAGAATAATTGGGAAGTTTTTCAGTGCGATCTGTAAAAGATACGCCTTTTGACATTGCGATATTCCTTGCTTTATCGCTTGGTTCATATCCAACGGTTGCCCAGCCATTTTCTTTTGCTGCGAGTAAAAAATCCCCTGTTCCTGCACCAATATCTAAAAGTCTGCCTTTTCCTATTTGCTGAAAATTGATCATGCAGACTTTCTTTTTCAAAGCAATATTTTTTACAATATGATAAGCTTTTTCAAATAATGATCTTTTGCCATCGGTGTGTGAAATATAGTCGTCACTTTCGTAATATCTTGATAGATTTTCAGGGTCAGGTTTTGGATGCGTCATTAACAGATCCAATGTTTTATTATGATACAATTCGAAAGTTTCCTTTGAAACTGAATAATCTTTTACTTTTAAATAGAATTCTTTATCGTGCATATCCATTTCGTAAAAATTCGTCTTTTAAATTTTTGAGGTAATTTACGGCAATATTCTGAAGCAATGATCCTTCTGCAAGACAATCTTCATTGTAGGAACTGATCATAGAAATGGCAATAAATTTTCTTTGATCTCCTGATTTTGCATTTTCGGGAGTTACATTCATTGGCGCATAATTGGTGCTCACAAAATATTTTTCAAACTCGTTGTAATCGTAGATAATGATTTTGAATTTTTGTCCATCAGTCTTTATCCAAAATTCTTTTTCGAAAAGATTGTTGGTTTGAAATTTCATCGAAAGGTATTGTTCTATCGGAACATTCTTCATGTTGTTTTCAAAAATGAAAGCCGTCAGGTTGTTTCCTCCGATGTTTTCTTTGCCGTTTGGCACCAAAACATAATCGGGAACTTGAATGCTTTGTTTGGCTCCCGCACAACTACTCAAAACAAAAAAAAGAAACAACATTCCTGTTATTCCTTTAATGGCGGGCTTTCGCATGTTTAGTTTCACGTGGAACATTATCTACCCATATATATTAACAATACCGAAACGTCGCTTGGAGAAACTCCACTGATTCTTGAGGCCTGAGAAATCGTTACCGGACGAATCGCACTTAGCTTCTGCTTTGCTTCTATAGACATGGATTTAATTTTCTCGTAATCGAAAAATTCAGGGATTTTAACGTCTTCCAAACGGGTAAGCTTATCCGCATTGTTGCGTTCTTTTTCGATGTAACCCGAATATTTAACCTGTATTTCGGCTTGTTCTAAAATTTCCTGATCCAAATCATTTTCATCCGCGTAGGTTTTCACTTTGTCGAACTTCAACATGTCGTGCAAATCAATTTGCGGACGCGAAAAAACTTTAAACATTTTATCTGATTGCGAAATAGAAGCCGTTTCTTTTGCTTCTAAAACCGGATTGGCTTCAGCCATCGTGACGCTCGTTTCTTTAAAAAAATTGACCATCTTTTCAGATTCATTAAACTTGTGTTCCATTCGGCGCAAGCGTTTTTCTGAGGCCAATCCTATCGCATGCGACATTGGCGTTAACCGAAAATCGGCATTGTCCTGGCGCAGTAATGTTCTGTATTCGGCTCTGGAAGTAAACATTCGATAGGGTTCTTCCGTTCCTTTTGTAATTAAATCGTCGATCAAAACCCCTATATATGCTTCATCCCTTTTCAAGATCAATGGTGCTTTTTCCTGAACTTTTAATGAGGCGTTGATTCCTGCCATCAATCCTTGAGAAGCTGCTTCTTCATAACCTGTGGTTCCGTTGATTTGTCCGGCAAAATACAAACCTTCCACAAGTTTGGTTTCTAATGTATGCTTCAGTTGTGTTGGAGGAAAATAATCGTATTCTATGGCATAACCTGGTCTGAAAAATTTGACATTTTCAAAACCCACAACCGAACGAAGCGCTTTAAATTGCACATCTTCCGGCAATGATGTCGAAAATCCGTTTACGTAAACCTCAACCGTGTTCCAGCCTTCAGGCTCGACAAACAATTGGTGCCTTTCTTTATCTGCAAAACGATTGATTTTATCTTCGATAGATGGGCAATATCTTGGTCCGATGCTTTTAATTCGTCCATTAAACATGGGTGAACGATCAAATCCTTCACGCAAAATATCATGCACTTCAAGCGAAGTATAGGTCATGTGACAGGATTTTTGATGCACTAATGGCGATGTAATATCTGAATAGGAAAATTTATCAGGCTTTTCATCGCCTTTCTCTTCATTCATTTTTGAATAATCTAACGAGCGTCCGTCTACACGCGGAGGCGTTCCAGTTTTCATTCTGCCCGATTCGAATCCGGCACTGACTAAATCTTCCGTAATTCCGTATGCAGCACTCTCACCTGCCCTGCCGCCGCCAAATTGCTTTTCGCCAATATGGATCAATCCGTTAAGAAAAGTTCCATTGGTTAGCACCACTGATTTGGATCGGATTTCCACACCTAGCGACGTTTTGATTCCTTTTACTTTTCCGTTTTCGATAATCAGCCCTTTAACCATTTCCTGATAGAAATCAAGATTTGGTGTGCGTTCCAGCATTAGCCTCCATTCTTCTGCGAATCGCATGCGGTCGCTTTGTACTCTTGGAGACCACATTGCCGGGCCTTTTGATTTGTTCAGCATCTTGAACTGAATCGCTGTTTTATCTGAAACGATTCCGGAATATCCGCCAAGCGCATCAATCTCGCGAACAATCTGCCCTTTCGCAATTCCGCCCATCGCAGGATTGCAGGACATTTGTGCAATGTTCTGAAGGCTCATTGTCACCAATAAGGTTTTCGAACCCATATTTGCCGCAGCAGCTGCGGCTTCAGAGCCCGCATGGCCTGCGCCAACAACAATTACATCATATTCTTCCTGAAACATATTCTTCTATCTTATTTGTCATTAGCATTTAAACGCTATTGTTCCACGTGAAACAATAGCATTTTTTCTTCTTCTTTTTGACGCATCAATCTCTCGTCAGCTTCGGATTTGTCTTTGTAACCGCAGTAATGCAGCACTCCGTGAACCAGTACTCTTTTCAATTCTTCGTCGAACGAAACGCCAAAATCAGCAGCGTTTTCCGCCACACGCTCAATTGAAATGAAAATATCGCCGTGTAATTCGTTTCCTACAGAATAATCAAAGCTTATAATGTCGGTTAAAGTGTCATGATCGAGATATTGCTGGTTGATTTCTAGCAAATATCCGTCGTCACAAAAGATATAATTGATATCGCCTTGTGACTTTTTTTCCGAAACAATCACATTGGACAACCAATCCACATAAGCTTCTTCATCTGAAATCTCAAACTCTGTTTCGTAATTGAAATTAATCATTGCCTTTAAAGTATTGCTGAACCTTCTGGTTAAAATTGGAGCGCAAAGGTAAGCTTTGTCTGTTTAAAATCTCTATGCTGTTTAAATAATCTTGTAGCGAGGCAGGAAGCGCATTGCTTTGGTTGTTAAACTGCTGTTTACTGGTTTCGGCCTGACGTTTCTTTTCCTCGCCTTGCTGTTGTACCGCTTTGTCGAGTTTTAGCAATTCATATTTAAGATTCAATGCTTTTTGCAAGGTTTCATTGTTAAACCCTTTGTTGAGCAATTGCTTTTCGATTTGCTTCATTTGGTCTAATGCATTTTGCCCATTTCCGCCAAGGCCTTTCTTGTTCAATTCGTTTTGTAAAGCTTCTCGCAATTGGCGTTGCTCTTTGTAGATTTCCATGATGGCACGTGCATCGCCTTCACCATCACTGCCGTTTTCTCCACCTTCTGACTGCCCGCTTCCAGAATCGCTTTTGCCGTCTTTTCCAGATTTCCCGTCTTTACCCTGGCCGGGTTTTCCATCGGATCCAGGCTTATTTCCGTCTCCGGGTTTCTTGCCTTCACCAGGCTTTTTCCCTTCACCGGGTTTGTCACCAGGTTTATCTCCAGATTCCATTCCGTCTTTCATTTTTTGGCTCAAGCCTTCCTGTTTTTTAATGATGTCCGGAAGTTGCATTCCGGCGCCTTGCCCCTGTCCGGGTTTGGGTTTTCCTTGACCGCTTCCGGATAACGACATTTGCATCCCGTTTAAAATATCGCTGAGGAAATCGGCAAGTTTATTTGCTGAGGAAATCGTGTATTGCTGGTGTGAAAGTCCTTTCGGGATTTGCGCCTCTACCAAACTTTCAAGCGATTTGTCTATGTTGTAATGCACGTTTCCAATCTCTTTCGTAACATCTTCTGCAATTTTTGGATTTCGTAATGACATTGCAAACAAACTGTCGTCTACATGTTTAAATTGCAGTTTTAAATCCTGCTGGAGCTTTAAGTTTTTGTTGAATGACGGCGATCCGCGCTTGAGGTTTTTAAATTGTCCCATTAAATCTTCCTGTGAAAATGAAAAAGCAAGTAAATTATCGAGGATCTGGCGCAACATTTTTACATCTTCTTCGAGTTGTTCCATTTCGCCTGACTGCATGCTTTCAGCCATTTTCTGACTCATTTCCTTCATCTTCTTAGCCGCACTTTTTTGCTTTGGCTTGGCCGATGTTTTTTTGTCTTTCTGCAATTCTTCAGACGCTTTTTTCAAATCTTCATCAATACTTTTTTCTTTCTCGGCATCGTTTGGAATTTCGACCGGCGTTTTTAAATCCTGATTTTCTTTTTTCAGGTCTTTTAACTCTTCCTGGATTTTGTCGAATTCTTTATTGATTTCATCCTGTTTATCGGTTTTGTTTTCCTTTTCATTTTCTGATAACTTGTCCTGTTTTTCAGAAAGCTTGTCTAATTTATCTGCCAATTGTTCGGCTTTCTTTTCAACGTAATATTTTTTCGTAAGCTCTACAAGCTGCTCTAAATTCTTGACTTGGTTTTTACTGTTTTGTTTGAATTTATCGAGTTTTTCCAACAACTCTTCGTTCTTGATTTTATCGTTCAGTTCTTTTAGTTCATCCAATAATTTCTGGTTTTTCTCTAAATCTTTTTCGGCATTTTCGAGGCGTTTTTGCAGCTCTTCTTTGAGTTCGTCTTTTTTATCGGCTTTAAATTTGTCTAAGTTTTCCTCCATTTTTTTGGAAAACTCTTTCATCATTTCGTCCTGCTGTTTCTGACGTTTGATAAATTCATTGACTTTTTGCTGGTCTTTAAATTCGAGGTTGTCTTTTTCCTTTCCGGTTTTCTGGAGCTTGTCAATTTCAGACAATTGCTTATCCTGATTTTTCAACGATTTTTCAAGGCTGTTGATGTTTTGATTCTGCTGCTGCAAAACCACGTCTTCTTTTTGTTCATCTGTCAAAATCGTATTCGAGAAAACCGATGATTTGGTGCTCTTAAAATTATGGATCGCATCGTTGTCGAAAACCTCAAAATAATACTCATACGAAACGCCCTGCTCTACAGGCAAAGTTCCTGGGAATGCAAAAACAAACTGGTCGAAAACTTCTTTCTTCACCGAGATCGTTCCACGTTTGGCTAATTCAGGCTTGTCTTTCGGATAATAAACAATTTGCAGTTTTGACAATCCATAATCATCTGAAATCTGTCCCAAAACATAATTTTTCTGCACTTTCAAAGTATCTGGCGCGTTGTTGACATTGATCGTTGGATATTGGTCTTTGATGACTGAGATCTGATAATTCAGTTTTTCATAATTCCGCACTTTAGAATTTGATGTAAGAATTTGATATTCTGTGTTTTGTGAAATATTCTTAGTCAGTGAAAAAGCATTCTCCGATTTTGAAAACGGATAATTGCTTTTCAAATCCGTCCAATCTACATTTTGCGTTGCTTGTGTATTCATTTTCCACGTCACGCGCGTACCTTCTGGAACAATGGCGTTTCCGGTTCCTTTTACGATTTCGGATTTTTTGTTCAGATAAGACGGAAAGTTCAGCACCATTTCAAAATTCGCTATCGACGGAACGGCCACAACGGCCAACTCATATTCCTTCGACGAAATGTCATTGGCTTCAAGCCTGAATGCCACATTTGAAAGCGGCTTTGCAATCTTAAACTGGAATTCTCCTGGCTTTTCAGATTCCATAAAATAACTTTCGTCGCCAATTAAAATCATTGCGTTTTCAGGAATGATTTTTCCTTCGGTTTTGATACGTACGATAAAATCTCTATTTTGTTCGGTTTGTAGGTTTTGATTCAACACCACAAATTTAAATGGCGCCGGAGGCAGGAATTGTTCTTTAAAATTTACGACTCTATTGAAACTCTGCGAGATCATTCCGCTGTTTCCTGACAGATAGAAAAAAGCAAAAAACAAGATCGGAATAATAGCCAATGGCAGGAATTTGCTGTTCTTTTTAAAGTTGATCGCGTTTCCAAACGGAATTGGCTGCAGTGTATTTGCCTTTTGTTCGATCGAAGCCAATAACAATTCCGATTGATTATTCTCATTCGACAATTGCAGGAAATTCGTAAGCTTGTCGCTGACTTCTGTAAAATGGTTTCCGATGATATTCGACGCTTCTTTGTAATCGATTCCTTTCTGTAATTTGAACAATTTAAAAATAGGAAACAGGATAAACCGAAACAACAAGAACACTTCCACTCCAACAAATGCCCAGAATAAAAACGTTCGTGCCGTTGGTTTCAACCATAAAAAATATTCAACGAAAAGCGTGAACAACAAATAAATCAACCCAAGCCCGACGAAAAAAATCGTTCCGCGCAGCAATTCATTCGTATAATATTTCCTGATAAAAGCCTCTAACTTCCCGTAAATTACATTCGAAGTATCCAAATTCAATCGTTGTTTTTTAATAACCGATAAAAGTAGTAATTTATATGAATAAGAAAAGGTTAAAGTTTGACGCCTAATTTCAGGCCAAAATCGGACTTCGTTTTCCTATCTTTGCACCAAAATTTTACAAAAATGTCTAAGCAAGTTCGCGTGCGTTTTGCACCAAGTCCGACTGGTCCGTTACATATTGGCGGCGTTCGTACCGCATTGTTCAATTATTTGTTTGCCAAAAAACACGGCGGCGTTTTCTATTTAAGGATTGAAGATACCGATCAAAACCGATTTGTTCCCGGCGCTGAACAATACATTTTTGAAGCTTTGGAATGGCTGGGAATTGCGCCATCTGAAACCGTTGGAAAAAACGAAAAATTCGGGCCGTATAAGCAAAGCGAAAGAAAGGATTTGTATAAAGATTATGCAAACCAGCTAATCAATTCAGGCTGGGCGTATTATGCATTTGACACTGCAGAAAGTCTTGACAATTTGCGTAAATCTTCTGAAGCAGAAGGAAAAACATTTATTTATAACCATTCGGTTCGTGATGTTTTGGATAATTCTTTGACGAATTCGGCTGAAAAAACAGCTGAAAGAATCGCTACTGGTGAAGATTACGTCATTCGTTTTAAAACGCCTGTTGGTGAAACTTTGCATTTGAATGACATCATTCGTGGCGACATTAAATTTGAAACGAATTTACTAGACGATAAAGTATTGTTCAAAAGCGACGGCATGCCAACGTATCATTTGGCCAATATTGTTGACGATCATTTGATGGAAACTTCACACGTGATCCGCGGTGAAGAATGGTTGCCATCGATGCCATTGCACGTTTTATTATACCGCGCTTTCAATTGGGAAGCACCGGAATTCGCGCATTTGCCATTGATCTTAAAACCGGTCGGAAACGGAAAATTATCAAAACGCGACGGCGATAAATTGGGATTTCCGGTATTTCCATTAGAATGGAAAACTGAAGAAGGCGTTTCGTCCGGTTACAGAGAAAACGGATTTTTCCCAGAAGCGGTGATCAATTTTTTAGCGCTTTTAGGCTGGAATGACGGCACTGACAAAGAATTATTTTCATTGGATGAACTGGCCGAATCTTTCGACCTTGACCGCGTCCATAAATCCGGAGCCAAATTCGATCCAGAGAAAAACAAATGGTTTAACCACCAATATTTGATTGCGCAAAGCGACGAATCATTGGCGAAAGCCTTTGCTCCTGTTTTAACTGAAAAAAGAATTTCAATCGAAAATGAAAAGCTTGTAAAAATTGTAGCTTCAATTAAAGAACGTGCGAATTTTGTTTCGGATTTCTGGGAACTCAGCGATTACTTTTTTGTTGCGCCTACGTCTTATGATGAAAAAGCGGCTAAAAACTGGAAAGAGGAAACGCCGGGCTTGATGAACCAACTCATTTCCGTTCTGGAAAACATTTCTGATTTTACTTCTGCAAACATCGAAACGGTTGTAAAAGACTGGATGACAACAAATGAAATCGGAATGGGCAAAGTCATGCAGCCGCTGCGTTTGAGCCTTGTTGGTGCTTTAAAAGGCCCGCATTTGTTTGATATTCTTGAATTAATCGGAAAAGAAGAAACGATCAAACGGATTCACAAAGCAATCCAAACCTTATAAAAAAAGCTCCCGATTTGGGAGCTTTTTTGTTATCGGCAATTTATAAAAACTGGAATATCGAGAAAAGTCATGATCATTCGGTTGTTTGTATCGGATGAATTGCTTTCAAACAACTTTGCTTTTTCCAATAGCTTCGGGCAATCGGGGAAATGCGTTTGGATCAAAGGGTTCACTCCTGCCCTTTCTTGAATACTTTTATCAGAGTTGTTGGCACTGAAAGAAGTACTTGCCAGCAGATTTGAATCTGCATCTAAAACGACCAATTCGTAAAAATCCAAAACCGATTCAAATCCGCCGCGGCTGATGACTTTGGATATTTTTATTGTGGCTAATGTTTTGCCTTTGTCTTCTGCCAAAACGTAATATGATTTGGATTTTTTGTTGATTGTAAATGATTTGAATCGGTAATCTCCAAAATTTGCAATGTTTAAATCTGTAAATTTCAGCTTTTGCTCTTTAACAACATTGGGCAGTTTGTAATAGATTTTTTTGCCATTAGCATCTACGTGAATGGAATTTTCGACAGGATTTATTTTGGTTCCGTTTTTCATTTCGATGGCATTTTGTGCAGATGCATTGATCGAAATAAGGCCGATTAATAGTAGTAATTTCCTCATCAGGTTTGGGTTCAATAATTTATAATTCGGGACTTGGTTTATTTTTCGTAATTTACGATAATTTTAAATTCAAACCTTATGAGCATTGGCCTGATTATTTTTTTAGTCTTCGGATTGTTTATTTTTCTGTCTTCCTTTTTTACGGTCAAGCAGCAAACTGCTGTCATTATTGAGCGTTTCGGAAAATACCACAGCGTCCGGAATTCTGGATTGCAATTGAAAATACCGCTGATCGATCGGGTCGCCGGACGTGTCAATCTTAAAATTCAGCAATTGGACGTTATTATCGAAACCAAAACCAAAGACAATGTATTTGTCAAAATGAAAGTTTCGGTACAGTTTAAAGTCATCCAGGACAAAGTGTATGATGCTTTTTACAAGCTCGAATATCCGCATGACCAGATTACGGCTTATGTTTTTGATGTTGTTCGTGCCGAAGTACCAAAACTCAAACTCGATGATGTTTTTGAACGCAAAGATGACATTGCAATCGCTGTCAAACGCGAATTGAACGAAGCCATGACGACTTACGGTTATGACATTATCAATACTTTGGTTACTGATATTGATCCGGATGTTCAGGTGAAAAACGCAATGAACCGCATCAATGCTGCCGATCGTGAAAAAACCGTTGCAGAATTTGAAGCCGAATCTTCAAGGATCAGAATCGTTGCAAAAGCAAAGGCTGAAGCCGAAAGCAAGCGTTTACAAGGACAGGGAATCGCCGATCAAAGACGCGAAATTGCGCGCGGTTTGGTTGAAAGTGTGGAAGTTTTGAATAATGTTGGAATCAATTCCCAGGAAGCTTCGGCATTGATTGTCGTGACGCAGCATTACGATACACTACAAGCAATCGGTGCTGATGCGAATTCAAATCTGATCTTGTTGCCAAATTCTCCGCAAGCCGGAAGCGACATGCTAAATAATATGGTCGCCTCATTCAGCGCTTCAAACCAGGTTGGCGAAATGATGAAAAAGAACAATAAAAAACTAAAGCCAAAAGAAGAATCTCGTTTCCGTGAAGATTATCCGGATCCTGAAAACCCAGATATTACGGTATAAAAAAAGAGGCTTGATTGCCTCTTTTTGTTATCTGAACCATTAAGGAATTAAGAAAATTAAGGTTTTGTGCGCTTAATGAATCTTAATCCCTTAATGGTTTTATTTAAAAACTTATTTTTTAAATATCTTATTCAATAAGAAATTGATCGCCATTCCTTTGATTGGGCCGGAAAGATTTCCTAAAAAACCAAGCGCCGCTTTGGGAACGCCACCCATTAAATTTCCGGGCGACAGGCTTTCTTTGGTGTCCTGAACGCTTTGTGTCATGCGTTCATAATGAATTTCCTTTTCGAGTTTCAGAATTTCGAGGTCGCGGTCAATATCAGCGTAAGAAGCATATTTTTTTGCCATAATCAGTCGTTAAAAAAGAATTCTGAAAATTTCTCTAATATCGGGCCTTCGACGATTTTGTCTTTGATCGAATAAATCAACAGGCTGATAATCAGGTAAACTCCTCCGATGATTAAAAATCCATAAGCGAAATTATTGAGTGCATACCCGATAGCCAAAGCCGCTGCAACTGAAAAAAACAATACAACCATCAACAGCATCATGCTTAAAAGAAAAATCTTGAGCAGCATTGTAGTAGATTTCATTGCGACTTTAAAAAACCACAATTTGTAATATGCTACATTGCTGTCAAGATAATCTTTCGCGTGCTGCTGGAGCTCGCTGGTGTTTTCTTTTATTTTTTCGAATGCCATTCTTATTTTTTATAAGAAGCTGCCGTTCTTTTCAATTCGTCGAGCTTTTTCTCCAGAGTCGAAATGATGTCATCAGCATTGTCGTCTACTTTTGAAATCAGGCTGTCGAATGAAGATTCGAGGTCTACTTTTGATTTTGCAAATTTTGATTTGAGCTGGTCTGACAAATGTTCGAATTTGTCTTTAAGTTCGTCTTTTTTATCGTCGAAAGAGTTTTTGATTTTTCCACGGGTTTTATCTCCTTTGTCTGGAGCAAATAAAATTCCGGCTGCAGCTCCAAGAGCCACTCCGGCCAAAACGGCTACTAATGTATTTGATGAATTGTTATCAGACATGATTTTTGTTTTTATGATTATTATTTTAAAGATAGCCCGTTTATCAACAGTATGCTGTTAACAACCCGTTAAAGTCTTTTATTTTTCAAGTAAACCACAAATAAAGGCGATTGTTTTACGATTTTTGCACAAACCACGCATTGATGTCTCGAAAGTATTATTTTGGCTTAAAAACGATGTATGGAGGCCGGTTTTGGTAAATTAAAATGATGGAAAAACAGATTTCGATAGAAAATATAAATAATAAAAAAAGCCTCTTAAAAAGAAGCTTTTATATATAAGGTTGATTTGTGATTTTAAAGTTCCGAAAGTAATTTTAAAACCTTTTCATCTTTTTCATAATTTTTTAAATCGGACAATTGTGTTTGAAATTCTTTTAAATTTTCAGGATCTGATTTTAAATTTTGAATTGCTTCAGATCGTACGAAAGGCGATTCGCTTTTTAAAGACATTGTATATAATTTTTGTAAAGTCTCTTTATCAAAATCAGAAGCTTTGACTTTAGAGAAACTTAGGATAAAATTTTTATACAACAACGCGTTTTTATCATTTTTGCTGACTTTCGTAAATTCGTTTTTCAGCAAACTGTAATTGTTGATTCCAGATAAAGCCGTTTTGAAATTTGCTGTAGAAACATTGCGTTTTTCTTCATCAAATTTGAAAAAACTTCCAATTTCACGTTCGATTTTTTCGAGCGCTTTTTTATCCGAATTTCCTTGCTCCGCCCAATCGTCTTTGAGTCCGACCGTTTTGTTGAACACCAATTTTTCTGATGTCGAATCTTTATCCACAGTAAAATAACCCAATCTTTGAAACTGGAATTTATCTTCGTTTTTGGCTTCTTTCAAGCTTGGTTCCACAAATCCGGTCACTACTTTCAAAGAATCCGGGTTAACGAATTCCAAAAAGTCTTTTTCTTTATGGGAATCTGGCGCTTCATCGGTAAACAAACGGTCATACAAACGCACTTCAGCCGAAATTGCATGCGCAATCGAAACCCAGTGTAATGTTCCGGAAACCTTGCGCTGGCTGGCTTCGGTGCCGCTTCCGCTTAAACTTTGGGTATCATAAGTTGCGTGGATTTCAGTAATATTTCCGTCGGCATCTTTGATCACATTTTCGCCTTTGATAATGTACGCATTTTTCAAGCGCACTTCTTTTCCAAGGCTCAAACGGAAGAATTTCGACGGCGCATCTTCCATAAAATCTTCTCTTTCGATATAAATTTCACGTGAAAACGGCACTTTCCTGAATCCGGCGCTTTCATCTTCCGGGTTGTTTTCGGCGTCAAGCCATTCTTCTTTTTCTTGCGGATAATTTGTAATGACCAGCTTTACCGGATCTAAAACCGCCATGACTCTTGGAGCAGTTTTGTTCAGATCTTCACGGATGTAAAACTCCAAAAGCGACACATCGATCAAATTGTCGCGCTTTGCAATCCCGATTCCGTTGGCAAAATTCCGCAATGCCGCAGCGGTATATCCGCGTCTGCGAAGCCCTGAAATCGTTGACATTCGTGGATCATCCCAACCGTTTACGTGGTTTTCACTTACCAATTGCGCCAATTTTCTTTTACTGACAACGGTGTGCGATAAATTTCGCCTGGCAAATTCGCGTTGCTTCGGGCGTACTTTATTTTCATCGTAAATCTGATCTAAAAACCAGTCGTACAATTCGCGGTGCGGCAAAAATTCGAGCGTACAAAACGAATGCGAGATCTGTTCGATATAATCGCTTTCACCATGCGCCCAGTCGTACATTGGATAAATGCACCAATCGTTTCCGGTTCTGTGGTGGTGTCTTTTTAAAATCCTGTAAATGATTGGGTCGCGCATCAACATATTGGTCGATTTCATGTCGATCTTTGCGCGTAAAATATGGGTTCCTTCCTCGAATTCGCCGTTTTTCATGCGTTCGAATAGGTCTAAATTTTCTTCAACAGAACGGTTTCTGTACGGACTGTCGGTTCCCGGCGTGGAAGGTGTTCCTTTTTGCGCTGCCATTTCTTCCGAAGACTGGCTGTCTACATACGCTTTTCCTTTTTTGATGAACTCGATCGTCCAGTTATACAATTGCTGGAAATAGTCAGAAGCATAACGTTCTTCGGCCCATTGATACCCCAGCCATTGCACATCGCGTTTGATCGCATCTACGAATTCCTGCTCTTCTTTTGCGGGATTCGTGTCGTCGAAACGAAGGTTTACAGGCGCGTTATAATCAAGGCCAAGACCAAAATTGAGCGCGATTGAACTTGCATGCCCAATGTGTAAATAACCATTTGGTTCCGGCGGAAAACGAAAACGTAATTTGTCAGACGACAAACCGTTTTTCAGGTCTTCCTCGATGATTTGCTCAATAAAATTGAGTGATTTTTCTTCTGTTGACATAGTTCCATTTGTAAAGCGCCAAAGGTATTTAAAAAAGTGCAAAGATTTTAGTGGATGAATTGCGGATTTTGGGTTAATTTTGATTGACAATTTGGTAGATTAAATACCGAATTGGATTTAAATTGAACCATTAAGGGACATTAAGTTCATTAAGCTGGATTCTTAATGAACTTAATGTCCCTTAATGTCCTTAATGGTTAATTATAGTTATCCTTTTCAGAAAAAAAATTCTAATTTTGAGTAGAAAAAATACAATTATATGGGCACAATCAAGCTTAAAAATATCAGGACATTTTCGTATCACGGCTGTTTAATTGAGGAAAGTAAAATAGGTTCGGATTATCGTGTGGATTTGGATATTAAAACTGATTTGAGAAAATCTGCAGTTTCAGACCATCTTTCAGATACGGTTGATTATGTACTATTGAACCGGATTGTGACTGAAGAAATGGCCATCCGTTCTAATTTACTCGAACATGTCGCACATCGAATCATTGCAAGAATATTTTCTGAAATTGCGGCTGTTTCCCGAATTACTTTGGCAGTTTCTAAATTAAATCCGCCGATTGGTGGTGATGTTGAATCCGTTACGATTGAAATGGAAGAATACAGGACTTAGCATTTAAGACTCGATATTTTGGATTTTAGATTCGAAAGAAGATTTTCAAAAAGTTTTAAACTTTAATCTTTTGAACTTTAAAGTTTTTATTTACATTTGCCGTCCAATCAATAATTGGCGTCGTGGCCGAGTGGCTAGGCTGGGCTCTGCAAAAGCTCCTACTGCGGTTCGAATCCGCACGATGCCTCAGGAAAAGAGATACGAAAGTGTCTCTTTTTTTTTTGCTTAATATTTTTCTTTCCACTAATGTCATTTCGACGAATGAGAAATCTATGCCATTATTACTGAGATTTGTCTTTCGTCGAAATGACAAAATAGTAGCATTATTTCTTATGCTCGAGCTTGTCAAAAGCCTTGTCCATGATTTGTCTTTCCTTTGGAAACCAGCCTTGGGACAATAAGAATATTCCCGAAACGATCAAGATTACGCTAATAATCCTTTTGATGAAATTGATGTTTGTTGGATTTAATTTATTTCTTAATTGCTTGGCCAATAGTATTTTAAAAATATCGGTAATAAAATAACTCAGAATCACGGTTGTAAAAAATACAAACATACGGGTTGGATTCAATTCCAGTTTTGGCCCGATCGTAATTAAGATCGCAAGCCAGAATCCGAGTACGCCAATGTTGATGAAATTTAGGAAAAAACCTTTGATGAACAATGAAAAATAATTCGTTTGTGCCAATTCAACCGGATCTTCCGGATCGATGCTTTTCTTGGATTTTTTATTTTTTACGAATGAAATAATGCCATAAGTAAGCATTACCAAACCTCCAAAGATGAACAATGCGGGATCGTCTTTAATACTTTGAATTAACCTGTAACTGCTGAAATAAGCGATCAGAATGAAAATGATATCAGCCAAAACCACGCCAAGATCAAAAACTACAGCCGCCCGAAATCCTTTTACTACACTGGTTTCCAGCAGCACAAAAAAAACCGGGCCAATCATAAAACTTAAGAAAAAGCCCAGTGGAATTCCCGTTAAAATATCTTCAATCATTGACTATTCCTATATCTGTTCACACAAATATAATTCAAAAATTACAATCTGATAATTTTGAACCAACTATTCTGGCATTTGTTCAATAGTTCCTCCGAGCGTGGTTTTTTGGTTTACCTGCGCCGGTTTTCCATAAATCGTTACATTCCCACCTGCTTTTACTTTGGCATCGACCAATTCTGAAGCGTTGATTTTTGCTTTTCCACCCGCACTTACGCTGACTGTCGTTTGTGAAGTTTTGAGGTTTTTTGCTTCTACAATTCCGCCAGCGCCAATAGTAATTTCCTGGTTTACAGATGTTCCTGAAAGCGTTAAAGTACCACCGGTATACGCTTTTTCAGAAATTTTCTGGAGCTCTACATTCACTTTCACTTCAGCACCTTCTTTTGCTGAAACTTCGAGTGCGCTTTGCTTAAAAACGGCGTCGCTTCCCACATAAGAACCTTCTGAAGCATCAATGGTTTCGATTCTTTTAAAGTATAAAACCGCGTTGATCTCTTCACCGTCGAGTAGTTTTTTAAATGGCATTCTTATTTTGAGTTCGCCATTTTTATTTACGACTTCTACTTCGCTTCCTCTGGATCCAGATATTTCGATCCGGTTTTCGTTTGATGGAACCAATTCGACTGAAATCCGGTCAAAAACCCGCACTTTGTCAAAATCGCCAACATTCTTTTTAACCTGCGCAAATGACAATTGTGCAATTAAAATTGTTAAAATTAAAATCTTTTTCATCTTCTTTTTCGTTTAAAATTTAATAGGAATTTAAACCATTAAGGAATTAAGATTCATTAAGACTTAATTTCTTAATGGTTTAACTTCAGTTTATTCTTCAGTATTGTTTTTTCTGATGAATGAAAAATCCAGTTGTTTTTTCACTAAATCGGCGTTTTTGACTTTTACATACACTTCGTCCCCAAGCTGTAAAAGCTGGTTTGAAACCGCGCCAACCAAGGCATATTGTTTTTCATCAAACGTATAATAATCGTCTTTGATTTCGCGGATGCGGCACATGCCTTCACATTTGTTCGACACGATTTCAACATAAATTCCCCATTCGGTCACGCCTGAAATCACGCCCAGGAATTCTTCATCTTTGTGATCCTGCATGTATTTCACTTGCATGTATTTGATGCTGTCGCGCTCAGCATTTGTAGCCAATGATTCCATATTCGAGGAATGCACGCATTTTTCTTCGTACACTTCTTCACTAACCGATTTTCCGCCATCCAAATAATATTGAAGTAATCTATGTACCATCACATCGGGATAACGCCTGATTGGTGATGTAAAATGCGAATAGTAGTCGAATGCGAGTCCGTAGTGGCCAATGTTTTCCGTAGAATATTTGGCTTTGCTCATCGTTCTGATCGCTAAAGTATCAACTAAATTTTGCTCTTTTTTACCTTGAACATTAACCAAAAGCTCATTTAAAGATTTGGAAATTTCTCCTTTTGATTTCAGATTGATCGAATAGCCAAACTTAGAAATAACCGTTTGTAAATTGATCAATTTGTCTTCATTTGGCTCGTCATGAATCCTATAGACAAACGTTTTCTTTTGTTTTCCAACGAATTCCGCAACTTTTCTATTGGCTAAAAGCATGAATTCCTCAATTAAGTGATTCGCATCTTTCGACACTTTAAAATAAACGCCGGTTGGCTCTGATTCTTCATTGAGGTTGAATTTGACTTCGACTTTATCAAATGAAATAGCGCCGTCGGCCATTCTTTTTCGACGTAAGATTTTTGCCAATTCATCCAATTTTAAAGTCGCTTCGACAATTTCGTCTTTCACGACATATGAACTTCCGGTAATTGAAGTTTCTTCGGGAATCGTATTATCCTTGGTTTCGATAATGTATTGCGCTTCTTCATACGCAAACCGCTGATCGGAATAAATCACGGTTCGTCCAAACCATTGATTCACGACCGCAGCTTTATCAGTCACTTCAAAAATCGCTGAAAATGTATATTTTTCTTCATTCGGACGCAAAGAACAGGCAAAATTCGACAACACTTCAGGAAGCATCGGCACCACTCTGTCTACCAAATAAACCGAAGTGCCGCGTTGATACGCTTCATCATCTAAAATGGTTCCTTCCTGCAGGTAATACGAAACATCGGCAATATGAATCCCAATTTCGTAATTTCCGTTGTCCATTTTTTTGAATGAAAGCGCATCGTCAAAATCCTTCGCATCTTTCGGATCTATCGTGAAGGTCAGCGTATCGCGCATATCACGTCGGTTTGCAATTTCGCTTTCCTGAATCGACGTATCTATTTTTTGTGCAAAAACTTCGACTTCAATAGGAAAATCATAAGGCAAACCATATTCGGCTAAAATTGCATGGATTTCGGTATCATGCTCGCCTGGTTTTCCTAAAACTTTAATGACAGATCCAAACGGACTGTCGGCTTTTTTTGGCCAGTCTTCAATTTTTACAATGACAACATCGCCGTTTTCTGCATCACCATATTTTTCTTTTGGAACAAAGATATCCGTGTACATTTTGGCATTCGCCGTAGAAACAAACGCAAAATTCTTCTGGATGTCGATGACTCCGACAAATTCCATTTTCTTTCTTTCGATGACTTCGATGACTTCGCCTTCGGGACGTTTTCCTTTTCTTCGGTTGTACACATAGACTTTTACGATGTCGCCATCCAAAGCACGGTTTAAATTGTTTGTCGGAATAAACACGTCTTCTTCAAAATCAGGGCAAATAAAATACGCCGTTTTGCGGCTCGTCATGTCGATTTTGCCTTCGTAATAATCCTGGCTGATCGCTTTAACGAGGTATTTTCCGGGTTCGGTTTCGATAATTTTATTTTGTGAGGCCAGGATCTTTAAGTCTTTAATGATTTCGTTCCGGCTTTTGGTATCGTCAAGCTCTAATATGGCTCCGATTTGTTTGTAGTTGAATGCGCGGTTTGCATTCGTAGATAAGATTTTTAAAATTTTTCCTGAAAAATCTTTATCTGTTTTCCCTAATTTATGGGGTTTCTTACTCATAATTCTTTTCTAATAATGCCGAAAATTACAAAATACTTTAGAGTTTCACAGTTATATGTTAACACTTTTAATGAAATTATAACTTCTAGCTGGGCAAACATCAATATGCAAACTTCGTATCTTTATAAAAACACTTGAAATGGAAAGCTTTATCACCATTGCGATTTTCGATTATCCGCATGAAATTGCGATTTTAAAACACCGGCTCGACCAGGAAGGTTTGCAGTATTATTTCGAAAATGAGGCGACGGCTTCAATCGTTCCAATGTATTCGATCGCGCTTGGTGGCATCAAGCTAAAGATCCATCCAAACGATTCCGAACTGGTCAAGCAAATTCTTTCCGAACTCAATGGCGATTCGAATCTCAAAATCGTTTAAACTTTTAAAGTTGTCAACATCTATTAAAAACAACAAAAAGAAAAATTGAAATTAAATTAATTTTAGGTGGTTATTATAGCGTGTTGATAGTAGCTATAAATTTATTTTTTGCGGCATTGATTCTAGATTGTACTTTCTTATAACAATTTATTAACATACCATTTGGATTTTAAAAGCTTCAAGATGAACGTTTTTTTGATTGTTATCCACAACTGTTAACAATCCTTTTTTAATAGATTTTGTAGATAAGTCGGATTGCTGATTTGTGTTAAGAAAAACGATTTGAGTATTGATAACTTTTACAAAAATTACCCAAACTAAATTTGTTTTTCCGGTTTGGGTTTTGGATTACAATTTTATCGGACACCAACAAAAAATACTTCTAAAATTCTATCCCAAGTTATAAACAATTCATGTTAATTTAAAGTTAACTGATTATCAGCTAATTGCAAAACACAATTAACAATCTATAATTTTAACAATTTAATTACATAAAAACCAATAAGAATCAGCGACTTACGTCGAATTTGATAAAGCACTTCAAATTACAATCGCATTCGGTTTACTTCGCAATTCTTTTGGTAAATTTGTGCACACAACCTAATCAATATGTTATGAAAATCTCGATCGGAAACGACCACGCAGGCCCGGATTATAAAAAAGCGATTGTTGCAATGCTGCAATCCAAAGGCCACGAAATCCTCAACCACGGCACTGATGTTTTTGACAGCGTCGATTATCCCGATTTCGGCCATCCGGTTGCCTCTGACGTTGAAAATAAAACCGCCGATTTCGGGATTGTCATCTGCGGAAGCGGCAACGGAATCGCAATGACCGTCAATAAACATCAGGGCATTCGCGCTGCATTATGCTGGACCAAAGAAATAGCCGCACTTGCAAGACAACACAACGACGCCAACATCATCAGCATTCCCGCGCGTTTCACCTCAATTCCGCAAGCGGTCGAAATGGTCGAAACTTTTCTTTCCACAAACTTCGAAGGCGGCCGCCACGCAAACCGCGTCCATAAAATCGCCTGTCAATAATGGCACATTCACACAACCACAATCACAGCCACGAAGTCACAGGAAAAAACCTGTCGGTATCGATTTTCCTGAACATCGCTATCACGCTGGCGCAGATCATTGGCGGATTCATCTCCGGAAGTTTGTCGCTTTTATCGGATGCGCTGCACAATTTTAGCGACGTATTGTCGTTGATTTTAAGCCTTTTTGCCCACAAACTCGCCAAACGAAAAGCCTCAGAAAAATACACTTTCGGATACAAACGCGCCGAAATCCTCGCCGCTTTCATCAACGCCGCTACTTTGGTTATTGTAGCTTTATTCCTGATTTATGAAGCGGTCGAACGCTTTTCAAAACCAGAAGTCATCGGTTCCGGACTCGTGATCTGGCTGTCGCTGCTCGGAATCCTGTTCAACGGATTTTCAGCGCTGATATTAAAAAAAGACGCCGAACACAACCTCAACATGAAATCGGCTTACCTGCATTTATTCACAGACATGATGGCATCGGTCGCCGTACTCGTTGGCGGTTTGCTGATGAAATATTTCCAATGGTTCTGGATCGACAGCGTCATCACGCTCGGAATCGCGATTTATTTAATTATCATGGGATTCGGATTGCTAAAATCGACCACAAAAATGCTGATGCTTTTTACGCCAGAAGATCTCGACATCAACGAAATCATCGCAAAACTGCACAACGTTACCGGAAAAAATACGTTGCACCACATTCATTTGTGGAATTTAAACGACAACAAACTTCATTTTGAAGCGCACCTCGAATGCACCGAAAACATTTCCATATCCGATTTTAACAGCATCGTTTCAGAAATCGAAGAAGTGCTGCACCACGAATTCCACATCAGCCATTGCACGATCCAGCCCGAATTCGGAAAAAGCTGTTCGAAGGAATTCATCGTTCAGGATTAATTAAAATTTTACCATTAAGGAATTAAGAATCATGAAGCGTAGTTGTCTTAATGATTCTTAATTCCTTAATGATTCAAAAAAATTTATAATTGTTTAAACCCAATCCGGCTTTCCGCTGCAAGCTTTTACATAAAATGCTATTTTTGGCACAACAAAAAAGCAGCTTCCGTTGGTCGCTGTTTTTCATTGACAAAAATCACCATTTTAAAGCAAAAGGCTTTTCGCTTCAAATGCATAGCATTCACTGAACTCCAATTAAATATAAAAGTCAGTGAAGTAATCCGGGGTAAAAATGCGTTTCCAAAACAGCATAATTCGTAAATTAAAAATCGTAAATCAAGAATGACCAACATCGATTTCATCAGACAAACAGTTTCCACATCGGCACAAAATATCCAAAATACCGTTCAGCTTTTAAACGAAGATTGCACGATTCCGTTCATTTCGCGCTACCGCAAAGACAAAACCGGAAACCTCGATGAAGTTGTCATCGAACAAATCGCAAAGCAAAACCAGGCTTATGATGCGATTGTCAAACGAAAAGACGCGATCTTAAAATCAATTTCCGAACAAAAAGCACTCACGCCCGAACTCGAAAAAAAGATCAGCCAAAGCTTTGACCTAAACGAACTCGAAGATTTTTACCTGCCGTTCAAAAAGAAAAAGAAAACCCGCGCTGACGTAGCCCGTGAAAACGGGCTCGAGCCACTTGCCAAAATCATCATGGCGCAAAACAACGACAATATCGATCTTATTTCGTCCAAATATTTAAATGAAAAAGTCAGAAATGAAGACGAAGCTTTGCAAGGCGCGCGCGACATTATTGCCGAATGGATCAATGAAAATAGCTATGTCCGCAAGCAAATGC
Source organism: Flavobacterium noncentrifugens (assembly GCF_900100375.1). Classification (GTDB taxonomy): domain Bacteria; phylum Bacteroidota; class Bacteroidia; order Flavobacteriales; family Flavobacteriaceae; genus Flavobacterium; species Flavobacterium noncentrifugens. The sequence goes on from NZ_FNEZ01000001.1 coordinate 806,372, forward strand.
GCCGTTTGTTTAATCGAAAATCGACAATCACAACGAAGGTTGTCAAAACCAAAAAAGACGACGACAACGCACAGAAATTCAACCAGTATTTCGACTGGTCAGAACCGTTAACGAAAGCACCATCACACCGATTGCTTGCGATGCTTCGCGCCGAAAATGAAGGTTTTGTCAAGATGAAAATCGAAATTGAAAATGAAGAAGCGATTGATTTGATATCAGAAGTGGTTATTAAAAATAACAACGATACGACACCACATTTACAGCTCGCGATCGAAGACAGTTATAAAAGATTGCTCGCTCCGGCGATTTCAAACGAAGCGTTGCAGGAAGCCAAAGCCAAAGCCGATGCGAATTCGATTGGCGTTTTCGCAAACAATTTAGGCCAATTGCTGCTCGCGCCGCCACTCGGTGAAAAACGCATTTTAGCAATTGATCCCGGATTTCGAAGCGGCTGCAAAATTGTCTGTCTTGACAAAAAAGGCGATTTGCTATATAACGAAACCATTTTTCCGCACGCACCGCAAAAGGAAGAAACGATGGCAATGAAAAAAATCCGTTCGATGGTCAATTCATATAAAATCGACGCGATCTCAATCGGCAACGGAACCGCTTCGCGCGAAACTGAATTTTTCATCAAGAAAATCGCATTTGACAAGCCGGTTCAGGTTTTCATCGTAAGCGAAGCCGGAGCTTCAGTATATTCAGCTTCGAAAATCGCCAGGGAAGAATTTCCGAATTATGACGTCACCGTTCGTGGTGCCATTTCCATCGGAAGAAGATTGTCTGATCCATTGGCAGAACTTGTAAAAATAGACCCGAAAGCCATCGGCGTAGGCCAATACCAGCACGATGTCGATCAGGGAAAATTGAAAGAAGAACTCGATACGGTTGTGGTGCGCTGCGTGAATTCGGTTGGCGTGAATATCAATACGGCGAGTAAGCATCTATTGGGCTATGTGAGCGGAATCGGGGAGAAGCTTGCTGAAAACATTGTAGCTTACCGTTCCGAAAACGGGCCTTTCGAAGATCGGAAACAACTTAAAAAAGTGCCAAGATTGGGAGAAAAAGCCTACCAGCAAGGCGTGGCTTTCATTCGGATTTCAAATGCTAAAAATCCGCTCGACAATTCGGCCGTGCATCCGGAAGCATATCCGATTGTTGAAAAAATGGCCAAAGATTTAAAACTTTCCGTCAATGATTTAATTGCAAACAAAGAAAAAACAGCGCTGATTAAACCTGAAAATTACATTACGACTGAAATCGGTTTACTCGGATTAAAAGACATTATTAAAGAGCTTGAAAAACCAGGATTGGATCCGAGGAAATCGGCAAAAATATTCGAATTTGATGCCCATGTCAAATCGATTAAAGACGTTAAAATAGGAATGGTATTGCCTGGAATTGTGAACAACATTACGAATTTCGGCTGTTTCGTGGACATAGGAATAAAAGAAAGCGGACTTGTGCACATTTCCCAGCTCAAAGCCGGATTTGTATCGGATGTGAATGAAGTCGTAAAATTGCACCAGCATGTTCAGGTAAAAGTCACTGAAATCGATGAAGAAAGAAAACGCATTCAACTCAGCATGATTTTATAAGGCAAAAAAAAGACCTCAGCAATTTAACTCGCTGAGGTCATTAAAAAACACCAAAGATGTTTTTAAATTTTTTCTTCTTCTTCTTTTCTTGTAGCTGCCGGCTGGTCATTATCCTTTGCTGCATTTTTGAATTCCTTAATACCAGAACCCAAACCTTTCATTAATTCCGGAATCTTTTTACCTCCAAAAAGCAATAAAATTACTGCTACTATGATAAGGATTTCTGTAACACCTAATCTTCCCATGATAAAAATTTTTGTGCCGAAGCAATTGTAAAATGTAAAGGCAAATATAAAAAGAAAAAACGGTTACTGATTTGCTTATTTGGCAAATATTTATGATTTATCCGCGTTAAATCTCTTTTTGGCAGTGATTTAAAGGAAATGTAACAAAACACCCAATTTTCAAAGCCATTTAAATCCCTATATTTGTTAACTCATACATACTTACGGTAAATGTCCGGAAAAAGATTAAAAAGAAGAAAATTAGCCAAAAAACTATTTACTAAGAACCGTCTGGTGATTTTAAATGAGGACACTTTTGAAGAAATTTTCTCTTTAAAATTAACCCTGATGAATGTTTTTGTGGTTGCTACGATCGGTGCTATTTTGATCATTACCGTTACAACTTATATCATCGCCTTTACGCCACTGCGTGAATTTATTCCGGGTTACGCTTCCGACAAGCTCAAAAAAGACGCAACTGAACTGGCGTTGAAATCCGATTCACTTTCGTCATCCCTCAAAAAAAACGAAGCGTATATCGCCTCGATCCGAAAAGTACTGACCGGAGATCTCGAATTTGCCAAACTCAGCAAAGACTCTATTTTGGCTGCGCCGACAACATCCGATCCGGCAGCGGTTTCACCCTCAAAAGAAGACCTGAAATTGCGGGAAGAAGTCGCGCAGGAAGACAAATACAACCTTTTTGAAAAAGCGCAATCCAAAGCCGGAGTGGTTTTATTTCCGCCGGTGAAAGGCCCGATCACTGAAAAATTCGACCGGAAAGCGAAACACCTGGCTGTTGATATCGCTTTGGCCAAAGACACGCCGATCAAAGCCGTTCTTGGCGGCATCGTGATCTTTGCCGATTGGACACCATCAACGGGAAACGTCATCATCCTGCGCCACAACAACGGATTCATTTCGGTTTATAAACACGCAGCATCACTCACAAAATCGCAGGGCGACATCGTAAAAACCGGTGAAGTCATTGCGCTTGCCGGATCGACAGGCCAGGAATCAACCGGCGTGCATTTGCATTTCGAGCTTTTGAAAGACGGTTATGCGATCGATCCGACCCAATTTATTGAATTTGAATAAAAGATATGTCCATAAAATCTATAGCCGCTAAAATTTTCGCAAAGCAGGTTTACAACAAAACCCAAAAGTGGGTTCAAAATCCTGTAGAAACCCAGCAAAAAGTTTTTGACAAACTGATTGCTGCTGCGAAAAACACGCAATTTGGCAAAGACCACGATTTTGAAAACGTCAAAACTTACGCTGATTTTGCTGCTAAAGTTCCGGTACGCGATTACGAAGAACTCAAATATTATGTCGACCAGATGGTGGCCGGAAAAGAGAACATTCTCTGGCCGGGAAAACCATTGTATTTCGCCAAAACTTCGGGGACGACATCAGGCGCGAAATACATTCCGCTTACAAAGGAATCGATGCCATTCCATATTCAAGCCGCCCGAAACGCGATCCTGAGTTACATCCACGAAAGTGGGAACGCCGATTTTGTAAATGGCAAAATGATCTTTTTACAAGGCAGCCCGGAAATGGAGGAAAAAAACGGCGTAAAACTCGGTCGCTTGTCGGGAATTGTTGCGCATTTTGTCCCGAAATATTTGCAGAAAAACAGAATGCCATCCTGGGAAACCAATATTATAGATGATTGGGAAACGAAAGTCGATGCCATTGTAAAAGAGACGATACATGAAGACCTATCGGTCATTTCGGGGATTCCGTCGTGGGTGCAAATGTATTTTGAAAAACTGCAGCAAAAAGGAGGAAAGCCTGTGGGCGAAATCTTTAAAAATTTTAATTTGTTTATTTATGGCGGTGTGAATTATGAGCCTTATCGGGCGAAATTTGAAAATCTGATCGGGCGAAAAGTCGACAGCATTGAATTGTTTCCGGCATCGGAAGGTTTTTTCGCATACCAGGATTCGCAGAAAGAAAAAGGCATGTTGCTGCTTTTGAACTCCGGAATTTTTTATGAGTTCATCAAATCGGACGAATTTTTTACCAATTCCAACGGTTCGGGACCAAAACGTTACACCATTGGCGAGGTCGAAACCGGTGTCAATTATGTATTGATCATTTCTACAAATGCCGGGCTTTGGGCATATAATATTGGCGACACCGTACAATTTACTTCGACAAAGCCGTACCGCGTGATCGTTTCGGGCAGGATCAAACATTACATTTCGGCATTTGGGGAACATGTCATAGGGAAAGAAGTTGAAGCCGCTTTGCAGGAAGCGATGTTAGGAACTGATGTCAGCGTAAACGAATTTACCGTCGCGCCGCAAATCACACCAGCAACCGGATTGCCGTACCATCAATGGTTTATCGAATTTGAAAATGAGCCTAAGGATTTACAGGCTTTCGCCGATAAGATCGATGCAGCAATGCAAAAACAAAACGTGTATTATTTCGATCTGATTTCAGGAAAAGTACTGCAAAGGTTAGTCATTTCGAAAGTGCCCAAAAACGGATTTCAGGATTACATGAAATCAATCGGAAAGCTCGGCGGACAGAATAAAATTCCGAGGCTGAGCAACGACAGAACCATTGCAGATTCGTTAAAAACCATTTCTCAAAAATGAAAAATTCCTTCTTTTTCGGGCTGCTCTTTTTCGTAGGCTTTTCTGCTTTGGCACAGATCAGAGGCGTAGTGAAAGACAGCATTGATGGAAAACCAGTTCCGTATGTGACGATTTCGGTCGAAAATGAAAATTTCGGAACAACCTCAGAAGAAAATGGCGAATTTAAGATCCATGTTTCAGATAAAAGTAAAAAACTGGTATTTTCAGCGTTGGGATTTGAGCGCAAAACAGTTTCCATTTCAGACGTTTCGGAAGTCAGGCTCAAGCCAACGGCATTGCAACTCGACGAAGTGGTGATTTCAAAGCGATTTGAAACGCAGAAGAAAGAAATCGGCGAACCCGAAAATGCCATTCTGGAAACTTTTGATAAAGCACCGAGGATCGACATCAAGTTTTTTCCATACGATCCTTCATATAAAAAAACAAGGTATCTGAAGCAGGTGGTGCTGGTGACCGATAGTAAAATCAATGATGCCACATTTAAAATCCATTTTTACAGCGTCGATGCAAATGGGTATCCCGGCGAGGAATTGCTTGAGAAAGATTTTATCGTTGCTGTGGATAAAGGCGTGTCGAAAACCAAATTCAACGTCTCGAAATTCAATTTGATCATGCCAAAAACAGGCCTGTTCGTTGGTTTTGAAAAGCTGCTGATCGATAAGAATTCCGTTGAGAAAATGGTGATGAATTACAATACGAATGAAGCTTTACCTGTAACGACCTATTATCCATTCATGCTGTACAACAATGTCAAACGCAATTTTCAGTTTGTTTTCATTGGCGGAAAATGGATCCGGAAAAGCAATCCTGATCAAAACAATCCGGCAGATAAAATCAGGATATATGAACCGGCAATTACAATCATTCTTACCAACTAAATATAAAAATGTTACATTTGCAGGTTAGAAAATAAATATAAAGCAAGAAGCCTTGCGAAAAAAGGCAAAATTATAGCAAACAATTAATGAAAGAAATTAAAAATATTGTAAGATCAAGGGCACAGGAATCTTCAAGTGCCGTTGAGAAATTATACATCACGATGCGCCATTTGTTCAACCGCGGTTTTTACAAGCCGATGGGCGTTTCGGGAGACACTTTAAGGGAAGCTTTGCTGTCATTGCGTCCTGAAATTTACGGAACCATTGCAGAGGAAAAAGTAGAATTGAACGGACTTTTATATGTTATCGAAAGGCTTCCTGTTGGAATTGAGGAATGCCGTTTCATCAACTTAACTTCGGACGAAGGTTATTCGAAATCGCATTTCCAGGCGATTGTTCCGCCAAAGCGAAAAAGAAACTGTTACCGCATTGACGACGAGCAGATGAACGTTGAAATTACGCGCGGGCGTTCAGATATTTACGATATCCTGACGCATTTGACATTTATTTTCATCGAATCCCATAAAATCAAAAACAGCGTTCTAATCGATGAATCTGGCGAAGTGACGCGCGACTGGCTGAAGCTCGAAATGGCGGTCGTAGCCAATAAAAAGCTGAACCTCATCGATAAGGAAAAGGCCATTTCGCATACCGCGAATATCCTTGGGCGTACCTTTGCTGAGGTTTTAGACATTTACGATGCATTCGCCACGACGGAAAAACCAGACCGATTCCTACACGTCATTTACTGGCTCGGAAAACTCGCGCTTGAAGAAGCGATGGGAAGCGCGAAACGAACGATCACTTTCAGCCCGATTTTGAGGGAAAGGCTCGGACACCACATTCACGGGGAAATCTGGGCGACGAATATTAAGGAAGTTTTGAAAGAAAATGAACTTTTAAACCGTCCGATCCATATCATCAGCGCGAATATGCACAGCGTGATGAATTCGCTTTTTGCAATGCACGTGTTGAAAGCCAAATTCAAAGACCAGTCGGATTTTAATATTTTTGAAGAACTCAGCAAATCCGGCGCACACGACGTAAGAAATAAAGTGGAGGAATTTGCGAAGCTGCACGGCATGATTGCGCTTCCGGACACTTCGGGAACAAATATCGACGTACAGATTTTTGATACGGCGAAGATTGACTGGAAAAAATCGGCTTTCCCAACCGCCAAAACCGGCGAAAGCGCACCAGTGATCATTGTCATGGATTATGCGTTTGGAGAACAGGCGTATGAAACGATTGACGAATTGCTGAAACCGTATAAAATTTCGAAAGACAATAAAGTGTTGCTGAATGTCGAATCGGTTTCGATCATGGGCAAAGCCGGGATTCTGGAAGGCGGAAAAGGCGATATCATGATTCCGTCGGCACACATCAATGAAGGAACAGGCGACAATTACCCATTTGAAAATGAGCTCACGGCAGCAATGCTCGAAGGCAATGACATTCCGGTTTATGCCGGGCCGATGGTTACCGTGTTGGGAACTTCTTTGCAAAACAAAGACCTGTTGAAGTTTTTCCACGAATCAACCTGGGGCGTGATCGGGCTTGAAATGGAAGGTGCTTATTACCAGAAAGCGATACAATCGGCATCAAAAATCAGGAAAAGCATCAATCCGGACGTGAAAGTCAGATATGCTTATTATGCATCGGACAATCCGTTGGAAACCGGAAGCACATTGGCTTCGGGCGGACTCGGGACAACAGGGGTGAAGCCGACTTATCTGATTACGATTAAAATATTAGAACAAATTTTTAACATACAATAATTTTTATGAATACAAATCCTACGAGAAATCCAGACGATCAGGAAATTAACCTGGGTTTAATCTCAGACAAAATCGGTGGTTTTTTTCAAAACATCAATTATCTTATTTTCAGGGCGATACAGTTTGTGATCAAACACATTGTGGTATTGGGCATTTTGGTTGTAATTGGTGTTGCCGTTGGTATGTTATTAGACAAAACGAGCAAGACGTATGACCATCAGATCATTGTTAAAAGCAATTTTTTAAGTACGGATTATTTGTATGCAAAAATCGACCTGATCGAATCCAAAATTAAAGAAAGAGATACTTTATTTTTAAAGGCTATTGGTGTTGAAGATCCTGCAAAACTGACCTTTATTGAAGTGAAGCCAATCGTTGATATTTACCAATTCGTCAATTCAGAACAAAATTTCCAGATCCTGAAACTGATGTCTGACGACAGTGAGGTAAAGAAAATCATCGAGGATAAAACGACGAGTAAAAATTACCCTTTTCATCTGATTTCTTTTACGACGAAAGATTATACCACGCGTAAAAAAACGGTTGAGCCTTTGATGAAATATCTGAACAACAGCGCATACTACAGCAAAATTCTCAAAGAATATGTAAATAACGTCAAAGAAAAGATCAAGGCAAACGACATTATCATCGCTCAAATTGATGCATTCCTTAACGGATTGTCAAGATCAGATGCATCAAAAGACAACAAATTGGTTTATTACAGCGAGAATTCACAGCTCAACGATGTGATCGAGACCAAAGACAGGCTTTTGAAAGAGCAGGGAAACAACAGGATTGACCTTGTTAACATTGATCAGATCGAAAAAGAAAGCAATTCGATCCTGAATATTGAAAATAAAACAGCAGTGAACGGTAAACTTAAATTTGTCCTGCCATTCATACTCGTTTTGATCTACCTTGGAATCTTTTTCTTCATTAGGTTTTACAAAGCACAATCATTAAAATACGAAAACAAACAAAATTAAAACGCCAAAGATGAAAGGAATTATTTTAGCAGGAGGCTCAGGTACAAGACTACATCCATTAACGTTGGCGGTAAGCAAGCAACTGATGCCCATTTATGACAAGCCGATGATTTACTATCCGCTGTCTACTTTACTCTGGTCTGGCATCAGGGAAATCCTGATCATTTCAACACCGCACGATTTGCCGTTGTTTGAACAGTTGTTGGGCGATGGGAAAAAATTCGGCTGCAGCTTTGAATATGCCGTTCAGGAAAATCCAAACGGGCTTGCCGAAGCATTTATCATCGGGAAAGAATTCATCGGAAACGAAAAAGTCGCATTGATCCTTGGCGATAATATTTTTTACGGAACAGGGCTTTCTGAACTTTTACTGGCCAACAGCAATCCTGAAGGCGGAATCATTTATGCTTACCATGTGCATGATCCCGAACGTTACGGCGTAGTCGATTTTGATGCCAATGGCAAAGTGCTTTCAATTGAAGAAAAGCCTGAAAACCCAAAATCCAATTATGCGGTTCCCGGAATTTATTTCTACGACAATGACGTAGTAGAAATTGCGGCAAACATCACACCGAGCCACCGCGGCGAACTCGAAATCACCGACATCAACAGGGAATATCTCGAACGCGGAAAACTTCAGGTGAGCATCCTCGACAAAGGAACAGCCTGGCTTGATACGGGAACATTCAATTCGCTGATGCAGGCTTCACAGTTTGTCCAGGTCATTGAAGAAAGACAAGGCCTTAAAATTGGCTCTATCGAAGAAGCGGCATATAAAATGGGCTACATTGATGCTGCACAACTCAAACTATTGGCTCAGCCGCTGTTAAAAAGCGGATATGGTACTCATTTGCTAAGCATAATATAATTGTATGAATTTTGTTCCAACGAAATTAGAAGGCTGTTTCATCATTGAACCAAAAATCATCAGGGATGATCGTGGGTATTTTATGGAAAGCTTCAACGAAAATACGTTTTACAACGGCACAGGACAAAAAGTGCACTTTGTTCAGGACAACCAGTCCTTTTCTTCAAAAGGCGTGTTGCGCGGACTGCATTACCAAACCGGCGATCATGCACAGGCCAAGCTTGTCAGCGTGATTTCTGGCGAAGTGCTGGATGTTGCGGTAGACATCAGGCCGGGTTCTAAAACCTATGGTCAATATGTGGCAGTAGTGCTTTCTGCAGAAACCAAAAACCAGTTTTTTATCCCAAGGGGTTTTGCCCACGGATTTCTGGTGCTCAGCGAAACTGCGACGTTTTTTTACAAATGCGACAATTTTTACAACAAAGAATCTGAAGGCGGACTCATTTATAATGACGAAACCATCGGGATCGACTGGAATTTCAATCCTGCGGAATTTATTATTTCCGATAAGGATAAAATTCAGCCGATACTTAAAAACGCGAAAAAAGCATGGTAGTTTTAGTCACAGGAGCTGCCGGGCAGTTGGGCCAGGCTTTGCAGTTTATTTCCGATAAATATTCGGAAATCCAATTCAGATTTTTTACATCTTCTGAATTGAACATTACCGATGCAGCAAATTGTGAAGCGGTTTTTTCAGAAATAAAACCTGATTATTGCATCAACGCAGCGGCTTACACTGCGGTGGACAAAGCCGAAAGCGAACCGGAAAAAGCATTTGCGATCAATGTAACCGGAGCGAAAAATCTGGCGGAAGCCTGCAAGAAAAACAACACCAAACTGATCCATGTTTCCACCGATTTTGTTTTTGACGGATTAAAAACCACACCTTACACCGAAGAAGATTTTCCAAACCCAACAGGCGTTTACGGACAAACCAAACTTGATGGCGAAAAAGCCGTCCAGCAAACCTGGCCGCAGCATTTTATCATCAGGACGTCATGGGTGTATTCGCAATTTGCCAATAATTTCATGAAAACGATGATTCGCCTCGGAAACGAAAAAGACCAGTTGAATGTCGTGAGCGACCAAACCGGAACGCCAACACATGCTGTCGACCTGGCTGAAGCTTTGGTGGCCATCATTCAGAAAAATCCGGAAAATGCATTTGGGATTTACAATTTCAGCAATGAAGGGCAATGCAGCTGGTATGATTTTGCAAAGGAAATCTTCGAAGTCAATCACATTAAAATCGATCTGCAGCCGATTCCAACATCGGCATATCCAACTCCGGCAAAACGCCCGGCTTACAGCGTACTCGATAAATCAAAAATCCGGCAAGCTTTCGGTATCCCGATTGCAAACTGGGAAGAAGCACTCAGCGCTATACGTTTGTAAAATAATTAGGTTGCTTTCGTTAAATATTTTAGTTTTACAGGCTTAAAACAGGCAATCAAATGAATAATATTACCGGCATTGACATTTCAATCATCGCACCTTTATATAACGAAGAACAGGTTTTTTCGCAATTGATTGAAAGGCTTCAAAGTGTCATCGATAAGACACCGTTTGCCTGTGAAGTCATCCTTGTAAATGACGGAAGCAGCGACAATACTGCTGCACTTATCGAAGAAATTTGCCTTAAAGACAGCCGCTTTACCGGAATTTTACTGTCGAGAAACCATGGCCACCAACTTGCAGTGACTGCCGGATTGGCATCTGTACGTGGAAAACAAGGCGCGATGATCATTGATGGCGACCTTCAGGATCCGCCAGAATTGGTCAATGAATTCTACAAATTGCTGCAACAGGGTTACGATGTCATTTATGCCGTCCGGAAAAACAGGAAAGAAAGCTTTTTGAAAAAGATGGCTTATGCGGTTTATTACCGTTTGCAAAAGAAAATATCGAGTTTTAATATCCCAATTGACAGCGGCGATTTCTCAATGTTAAGCCGCCGGGTTGTTGACAACATGAGCATGATGCCAGAGCAAAGCCGTTACCTTCGCGGGATGCGCGCATGGATTGGCTTTAAGCAAATTGGGTATGAATATGACCGCGATGAGCGCCATGCCGGGGAAACCAAATACAGCTGGTCGAAATTGTTTGAACTTGCGTTTAACGGAATTTTTAATTTTAGCGATTTTCCGGTCAGGATCATTTCAAGGCTTGGATTAATTACAATCTTTTTCTCATTGATCTACTTTGTTTACAACGTTTATAGAAAAATTTACTACAACGATGTGCCGCATGGATTTACGGCAACGATACTTGCTATTATCATGTTTAGCGGCGTGCAGTTGCTGTCACTGGGGCTAATTGGCGAATATGTATTGCGGATTTACAACCAGGTCAGGAACAGGCCTTTGTTTATTGTGGATAAAATTATTCAGGATGGACGGGAAAACCCCGCAGGCATTGTTTCAGAGCGCAGTAAAAAACCATAATTCATTACACCTGGCCAATCCTAAACGGCAATCACATGACATCTTAGAAGCGCATTAAATGTGATTTAATTGATTTGTATCCGATGTAAACTGTATATTTGGCACATCAATTAAATACATAAAAATGAAGCTACTCGTTGGGCATACGGGATTTGTTGGTTCCAATTTGAAAGGGCAAACCCATTTTGACGGATTGTATAATTCTGCAAATATTGAAGATGCTTTCGGGCTGAATCCGGACGTTTTGGTCTATTCTGGCGTTCGTGCCGAGAAGTTCCTCGCCAACTCTGAGCCTGAAAAAGATTTTGAGATCATCGAAAATGCGATTTCAAACATCCAAAAGATCAATCCAAAGAAACTGATCCTGATCTCGACCGTCGATGTATATTCGAAACCGGTGCATGTTGATGAATCTGACGACACCCAAAAACTTGAGCAGGCTTACGGCAAAAACAGGCTCTTTCTCGAAAACTGGGTTGCAGAAAATTTTGAAGACCATCTGATCGTCAGGCTTCCGGCATTGTTCGGCAAAAACCTTAAGAAAAATTTCATCTACGACCTGATCCAGATTGTGCCGTTCATGCTCAATGAGAAAAAATTTACGGAGCTTTCGCAGGAAAATAATTGGCTCAACGATTATTACACGAAACAGGAAAATACATTTTACAAACTCAATACCATATCGGCGGAAGCCAAAAAAGAACTAAAGCAAAAATTCCTCGACATGGGTTTCACAGCTTTAAACTTTACCGACAGCCGCGGTGTGTTTCAATTTTACAATTTGGCCGATTTGTGGCCGGATATTGAAACTGCCCAAAAACACCAGATCAAAAAGCTAAACCTTGCAACAGAACCGGTTTCTGTAAACGAAATTTACAAGGCGGTTTTCCGGAAAGATTTTTTAAATGAAATCCTGCCCGAAGCGCCGTTGTATGATTTTTACACCAAACATGCCCCGCATTTCGGAGGCAAAAGCCATTACATCAGAAACAAGGAAACGGTCCTGAAAGCCATTCAACAATTTATCTCCGAATCTGTAGCCTGATGAAATTATCGATTTCCAACATAGCCTGGACTTCCGAAGACGACCACATGATGTATGCTTTTTTGCAGGAAGCAGGTTTTTCGGGCCTTGAAATTGCACCAACCCGCATTTTTTCTGAAAATCCGTATGAGCATTTGGAGGCTGCAGCCGATTTCAGCGATCAGTTAAAAGAAAACTTTCAACTCGAAATTTCTTCAATGCAATCGATTTGCTTTGGCAGGAACGAAGCTATTTTCGGAACGAAAGATGAACGCGAAGCCATTTTCAATTACGTCAAAAAATCAATTGATTTTGCGGCGGCGATGCATTGCAATAACCTGGTTTTCGGATCGCCAAAAAACAGGATCATCGGCACAAACCAGATGGATGTTGCGTTTGATTTTTTTGGAAAACTCGGGTGTTACGCCGATTCAAAAGGAACCGTTATGGCATTGGAGCCGAACCCCGACATTTACGGAACGAATTTCATCAATACGACCCAACAGGCGATTGATTTCGTGAAAGAAGCAGCCGTTCCCGGATTAAAGATTAACCTGGATTTTGGCACATTCCTCCACAACAATGAAAGCCTGGATTTGATTTCAGATCATTTGCCGCTGATGAACCACATCCACATCAGTGAACCGTATCTTGAAAAAATTGAACACCGCGAATTGCACCGCGAGCTTGCCATTTTACTCAAAGAACAACAATACGACCGCTTTGTTTCTATCGAAATGAAGAATCTGAATGATATTGAAGCTGTCAAAAAAACCGTGCTTTACCTCAAAGAAACGTTTTATGCTGTATAAAAAAATGACCGGCGTTCCTGCCTTTGAAGCTTTTGAACTGAACGAAAAGAAAGCCAAATATTGCCTGTGCATTCCGATTATCAATGAAGGGGAAAGAATACTAAACGAGCTGAAACGCGCGCAACAACACGGGATTCACGAACTCATCGACATCATTATTTGCGATGGCGGATCTACTGACGGATCGACCGATATTGAAAAATTAAAAGCCCTGGGCGTAAACACACTTCTGGTCAAAAAAGATTCCGGAAAACAGGGCGCCCAGCTCAGGATGGGATTCTGGTTTGCTTTTGAAAGAAATTATGAAGGCATTTTAACCGTCGATGGCAACAACAAGGACAGCATCGAATCGGTTCCGTTGTTTATTGAAAAACTTGAAGCCGGCTACGATTTTATCCAGGGCTCAAGATATGTAAAAGGCGGGAAGGCAGTCAACACGCCATTGATCAGGCATTTGGCTGTAAAATTCATACATTCGCCAATCATCACGCTGACGGCAAGGCATCGTTTTACCGATTCTACCAATGCTTTCCGCGCGTATTCAATGAAATATTTAAAACATTCGAAAGTAAAACCGCTTCGCGAAGTGTTTACAGGTTATGAGCTTTTGGCATTTTTATCTGTCAGGGCATCGCAGCTCGGATTGAAAGTGGGCGAAGTTCCTGTTGAAAGGGTTTATCCAGTTTCGGGGAAAACGCCAACGAAGATTAGTTTTTTTAAAGGCAATTCAGATTTATTAAAGATTTTATTCAAAAATTTTAAAGGCGACTACAATCCATGAAAAAGTTCTTAGAAACCATAAGGGAATATTCTGAAAAAAACCCGAAAGCCTTTAAAGCGCTGGCGGCACTCAGTTTTTTTGGCTCTTTATTTGTGCTCTCGCCGCTGTTGAATGTTGTACTGCAATTCAGGCCCGCGATAAAGGATTTTTCACAGCATGTGATCTCGAACGGAACAATTTACAACTATGATGTTTCGTCGAGGATTAAAACATATTATGGCAGCATCATTTCGGTTATAGCCGTTTCTGGACTACTATTTTCGGGACTTTTCATTTATTTTCGTAAAAAGATCGCCGATAGCGTATTTAGCCAGAAATCCCTTGAACTCGTTTTTAACTTGTCGTTGGTAGGCATGATGTCGGTATTTGCAGGCTTTTTCCTGATCAATGCCGATGTTGCGGTGTACATTGTTTTTTTTCTTGCCGTTTACACCTTGTTTCATACAAAGGCAGACAGGGCAAACAGCGATGAAGATGGTTTTTGGATATTGTCAGTATCAATTCCATTTGCAATGCTTTTATTTGAGTGGTTTCAGAAAAAAATTCAAACGGGTTTTTTTTCAGTCGATTTGGTTGTTTCCAATGTAACAATTCCATTTTCCACAAAAAACATCTTCTTTTTCTTATTGTTTGTTTTAGTCAATATGGCAGCATCTATTTTCTTGCGCTGGTTTTTGGGAAAAGAAAACGATTCGCAAATTGCATTAAAGCGGATGACTCTTTTCGCTGCCACGATTCCGTTAGCCGGAATTGTTGCAGTGCAATCCCTTGGCCTGGAATTTTTTAATATCCTTAATGTAAGGACAGGATATGTGTTTGACAGCCCGAAACTGTTATTTGCTGTGGTTGCTGTGGTTGCTATAGGAATTTCTTTATGGCGATACTTTAAACTTCGCGGCAAAGAAGTGGTGCAAACCAATGTCATTGCCAGATATTTCTTTCCGCTGCTAATTGTTTCGCTGGCCTTTATGATTGCACAACCATGGCGCGTTGCGGGTGCACAGGATGAGTTTTTTGAATCTGCAAACCATGGCATTTCTGTCGATCACTTTTTTCGTTACGGAAGCATTCCAATCATTGAAACTTTTGATGCCCACATGCTTTCAAATGAGATTTTTGGATTCGTCTACAGTTTTTTAAACGGATACGAACCCTGGTCGCCATTTTTGTATAATTCGTATGCAGACATTTTCAATTACCTGCTTCTTTTTTTCCTGTTAAGGAAGCTTTTAGATCCGAAAATTGCTTTGGTGGTGTGCCTTTGTTTCCCGATGCTCGACATCCTGAACAACTATTTTATTTTCACGGTTTTTGTTGCATTGGCATTGCTCAGGCTTTTCAAGACCCGGTCGACCAGAGCTTTTTATGTGTATTGGATTTCAATATTGCTGTTATCCCTATACAGGCTCGATTTGGGTTTTCCTAGCGTTATAGCAGGAACGGCGGCCTATTTTATCTTTAATTACATCGGGAAAAACACCTATGAATTAAAAAAATTCGTTGTTACTGCAGCAGTAACCTTTGGAAGTGCACTGCTGCTTTTTGCGGTGCTCTGCCTGGTAAAGGGGATTAATCCGCTGGAAAGGCTGCACGAATTCGTGGTGGTTTCGATGTCAAATCAGAACTGGACTTTTGAAAACATGGGCGATCAGAGCACTACAGTGTTCAGGATTGTTTATTATGTTTTACCGCTGGCCTTGATTTTCCTTCTTGCAGGCCTTTGCTTAAGGACGTTCTTAGACCGGAAATATGCAAATGAGATCATGTCGAATGAAAGAAGCCGTGAAGCAGCGATCCTTTTCGTGTTCTTTGCACTGGCTTTTTATTTTAACATTCCAAGAGGAATCGTCCGCCACACTTTATTGATGAATATCATTGTAACGTTTACTAGTACGATTCCGATAGCGGTATGCTGTTTCATTTTTATCAAGAAAAGGACATACAACCTGATGCTTTTTCTATTTTTAATTATCGGGTTTTCTTTTCTGGTCAAGCTCAATGAGACAAGCCTGAAAGGCAAAAGTCAAAGCCTTCTTGCTGCCGCCATAGGTTCCCAGTCGTTCAATGAGAAATTCCAGGAAGCTTATCCGTTTAACGGAACCCGGACGAAACCCCAAACCGACGAAAAGGAAATACAATATTTCAAAAGCCTTCTTGATGCCGTTTTGAAGCCGGATGAAACGTATTTTGATTTTTCATCGCATAATTACTATTTTGCGCTTACCGGAAGGAAAAATCCACTCTATGTGAACCAAACGCCGCTGATGCTCAATGGTGATTTTTCACAGCAACGCGCGCTGGAAGAAATTAAAGGCAAAAACATTTCGGTCGTATTGATGTCAGACAGCACCAACATGTGGAGAACGATCGATGAGGTGTCGGTTGACCTGAAATATTATATGCTGTCAGAATATGTATATCATAATTTTAAGCCGATACTTAAGCTTAAAGACATCATTATGTTTGTTCGCAAAGACAAATGGGAAACCTATAAAAAGCAATTAAATACCAGTAAAACGATATTGACCGACTTCATGATTTCTGATTTTTCAAAAATTAATGTTGGTAAATTGAACAACAACCAGATTTCGGTAGCACCTTCTGAAAGAAAAGGCCTCGTGCTCACTTCTGCAGGCAGCGATCCGTTTATCACAGGAATTATTCCGGCAATTTCAGAAACTACAGCATTTGAGAAAAACGCTCCTGTAAACATTGATATCAAATTCTTTGATTCAAATGGGCCGGTACAGGTGTTTTATCTTTTGCCCGGACAGGAAACTTACACCGAAGAAAATTCGGTCAGGAAAACACTTAGCGCGGCAGAAAACACGGTGTCGCTGAACCTTTCGGCTTTTCCAAAAGACATCAGGATTGATTGCGATGCGCCAAAAGTCGAAATTTCGGCCATTCATTTTTCAAATCCGGTAAACCCGAATTCCATTTTGCCCGAGGTGCCAAACCAGCAACTTAAAAATATTCCACGTGTTTGGGGAGAAAAAGCCGACAGCAATGTTTTTGATAAAGTTAAAAAACTCGAATACCAACTGTTGCAGCCAGAAATCATATTGTCTTTAGACACGCAATCAAACTTAAAGCAGCCCATGTATCTTTTTACCGAATTTAAATCGGATGAGGTGATCAATGTCAGGGTAAATTTATACGACAAAACCAATGTGAAAAGAGGCGAGTACACCTTTTTAGCCGAAAAAGGACTGCATCAATATGCGCTGCGCTTGAGTACGAATTATTACTGGTGGAACAGTGCGATAGCAAAAATTACGCTGAGCGCGGATAAAGCCATTGCGATTGATAAGTTTGCAATTATTTCCAGCAATGGGAGTTTCCAAAAGTCAAGCGATAGCAGTACCTTTACGCTGAGTAATATTACAGATGAATATTGGGAAGGCGGCGTTGGCCTTAAAATGAATGTACTGTTAATGGGCAAATCGCCAGTGGTTTTGAAAGTATTGGCAAACGCAAAGACACTTGAATTTTCAGACGGATCGATCATGCATATTAAAAAGTATACCGAAGCAGGAGATTACATCCACATTGAAATGGAAGAACAGGTTGGGCTTTTCAAAGCATCGGCGGCTTATCCAAATAATATAAAGATTAAATAATGCAGAGCGATTTTTTTGATAAAGTAATCATCGGAGCAGGGATTTACGGTCTTTATGCTGCAGATTTGTGCGGAAAAAAAGGAGAAAAAGTGTTGGTTCTCGAATATGACAATTCTCCTTTCATGCGTGCTACTTATATCAATCAGGCGCGCGTTCACATGGGTTATCATTATCCTAGATCGTATTCGACGGCGACAAAATCGGCGAGTTATTATGATCTTTTTAAGAATGACTACGGATTTTCGGTCAAGGAAGATTTTGAGAAAATTTATGCCATCGCAAGTAATTTTTCATGGACGAATGCGGCACAATTCCAAAAATTCTGTAAAGATTCGAAAATTCCGTGCCGGCCTGTAGATCCGTCAGAATATTTTAAGCCAGGATTGGTGGAAGGCGCCTTTCTAAGCAAGGAAAGTACTTATGATGCCGCCATCTTACTGGAGCATTTCCTAAAAAACATAAACGAGCAGGAACAGGCAACAATCCTTTATGGCAGCAGGATCAGAACGATTGAAAAGCAAGGAAACAATTACGAAATTGTCTTAGAATCGGGACAGCACTATACGACGCCTTTCATTTTGAATTCTACGTATGCTTCTGTAAATCAAGTCATATCCAAATTGGATTTTGAAAAAATAGAAATTAAGTACGAGCTTTGCGAAGTGATTTTGTGCAAAGTCAGCGATTCGCTAAAGAATATCGGGATTACCGTTATGGACGGCCCGTTTTTTTCGCTGATGCCATTTGGAAAAACCGGTTACCATTCGCTTACATCGGTTTCCTACACGCCACATAAAACGAGTTATGATGCGTTGCCGACATTCGACTGCCAGCCGCACAGCCAAAACACCTGCAGTCCGGAACAGCTTGGAAATTGCAATATCTGTGTAGCAAAACCAGAAACAGCATGGGATTATATGTATGGCATTGCCCGAAAATACCTCAATGATGATATCGAAATTGAATATGTAAAATCGTTGTATTCGATTAAGCCGGTTCTAAAATCGTCTGAAGTGGATGACTCCCGGCCAACAGTAATCAAGCAGCATTCGTCCAAACCGGCATTTATTTCTGTACTATCAGGAAAAATAAATACAGTGTATGATTTAAATGAAATATTGACAGAAAGTGACTATTAAAGAAAAAAAATTAGTTTCGGCTGTGATATACCTTCACAACGAAGAAGACAGGATCGCTGGTTTTCTGCAAAAGATCATTGGCATCCTCGACCAGAATTTTCAGAGTTTCGAAATTATCGTTGTGAACGACTGTTCTACTGATAATTCGATCAAGAATATCAAGGCGCTCAAAGATTTGGCATCATCACATATTAGTTTGGTAAATATGAGTTTGCACCAGGGCCTGGAGGTGTCTATGACAGCCGGAATTGACCTTTCAATGGGGGATTTTGTATATGAATTTGATGATCTTGCGATCGATTATCAGGAATCCATGATTCTCGATGTCTATTACCGCATCGTTGAAGGGTTCGACATTGTTTCGGTAGCGCCTGTCACGCACAATGCTTTGTCTTCAAAACTCTTCTATAGTTTATTCAACAGGTATTCAAAAAGCAAGTACAAATTGCGTTCAGAGCGTTTCAGGATTTTGTCCCGACGCGCGATAAACCGCGCCTATTCCATAAGCAAATCCATTCCTTACCGAAAAGCGCTTTATGCCAACAGCGGATTAAAAATGGATGTGCTCGAATACAAAACAATTCCGCGCAGTTATCCTAGAAGCAATAAAGAAAAAGGCATATTCCGCAATAAAATGGCCTTGAACTCCTTGATTATTTATACCAATCTTGCTTTCAGGATTTCAATTGGCATCACCATCGTTTTATTTTGCCTGACGATGTTCTCCGGAATTTATGCCTGTGCCATTTACTTTAGCGAAAGGCCTATTGAAGGCTGGACTACGACCATTTTGCTCATTTCAGGCAGCTTTTCAGGCTTGTTTTTTATACTTGCCATTATTATAAAATACCTGTCGTTAATTGTTGAGCTGATTTACAGTAAAAAAACCTACCTGGTAGAGTCGGTAGATAAAATTTAAACCCTAAAAACCAGGTACATCACATTAATTTTGATTTTTTTAAGAAAAAATTATTTTGAATAAAAAAAATAGATACTTTTGCAACAAAATAAACTTTCAAGATGAAAAATAGAATTTACGCAATTTGCATGTTTGCAATGTTGGCTTTCGCTTCATGTAAAAACGAACCAAAACAAGATGAAACAGCCAAAGAGGTAGTAAAAGAAAATACTATTAAGCTTAGTAATTATTCAGACGAAAACTGGAATGCAGGCGTTGGAATTGTTTACAACATGTTTATTGTTGACAACAATGCAGAAAACGTGGCAAAATTAAAATCAGTGAAAGAACTTGTACTTTCTGACGGAACCTACGTAACTGTGACTGGAACCAATGAGGCAGGGAAATTCATTCAAGTTCTTTTGAAGGATAAAGCTTCAACATTTCAGAAACTTGCTGGTTATCCTAATGAACTTGTTGTTCAATAACAACATTTCAATACCAACAAACTTTTTTTTCTAAGATATTGCTTTTCGGCCACTTGATTTCAAGAGGTTTGATTGGCATTGTCTTTATGCCGTATCGTCTGCATAAAAGGAGAAAAGGGAAGGCACTTTTTATTTCCAAATTTAGCGTCAAAATGCTATTTTTAAAATTAAAACACTATTTTTGAAAAACACTAAAACCCCGGTTTTGGTGTTTTCAAAACATAGATCCAGAAAACTTTAACAAATCTGGGCCATTCAACAATTATGGATTATAGCAGTAAAGCATCCAGTTATTTTGCAAATGTCAGAACAGATTTAACGAGGCTCATCGGTGCCGAAAAAAAGAAAATTAAAGTCCTGGAAGTTGGTGCAGCTTATGGCGAAACCTTGTTTTACCTCAAACAAAGCGGAGTGGCTGCAGAAGCTGTGGGCGTAGATATTTTTGAAGACACGAATAATCCTCAGAATTACAAAGCAGTAGATCGTTTTATTTTTGGAAATATCGACGTACTTGATTTTCCGGAATATACAAATTACTTTGACCTCATCATGCTTCCCGATGTACTGGAACATGTTTTTGAGCCAGGCAGAATTTTGCAAAAACTCAAAACCTACCTTAAAGACGACGGCGAGATGATTATCAGCATGCCCAATATACGCCATTACTCTGCTTTAAATAAGATTTTCCTGAAAGGCAATTTCCAATATGAAGAAAGCGGCATTTTTGATTACACGCACATGCGGTTTTATTGCCGTGAGGACATGAGATCGCTTTTTGAGTCAAATGGTTTTCAGGTTGTGAGTTATGAAAGTTCGATCAAAAATTACAAAGGAAAATCAACAGCAAAAATTATCAATACCATTACGTTAGGGCTTTTCGAACAATTTTTTTCATACCAATATTTTTTTATAGTCCGCAAATAGCCTTAACCAATTTCTCAATAGACTAAGATGAATCCAGTAAGTCAGAACTTTAAAAAAGTGATTTCATCTTCAGGAATCACACTAATTTTCAGAATTTTCGGACTGGCGACGTCGTTCTTATCTACCATTTTAATTACCCGTTTTTTCGGATTGGCCAATTTTGGCAATTATTCCCTGATTTTTACCATTTGCCAGGCTTGTGCGATGATTTTTGCCCTTGGCATTCCGGCAGCACTCATAAAAATCGTCGGAAACCACAATATGGATCTGCAGCAGGCCAGATCATTACTCAAAAGAGGGATCAAAATCACCTGCTACTTTGCCATTTTGCCGATTGTGATCTTCTATGCAGGTGCCAGTTTTTTTTCTACGACTGTTTTTAAAAATGAATTGCTGGTGCCGTATTTCGTCATCACCGCCATTGCATTGCCATTGTCGATCCTGCATGAGCTTTTTTTATATTTTTTTATTGCCACGCGCAATTTTATAAAATTTAACCTGTTCATGTTTGTGCTTCCAAACCTGTTCCTGATTGCTTCTTTATTGCTTTTTTATTATTTCGATCTTTCAGGGCCGTATACTTTTTTGGCCTACACGATCGCTATTTTGCTGGTCATCATCCTTGAAGCTATCGTTATATTTGAATTCAAAGCATCAGCAAAAATCGAGAGTTCCATTACGTCAAAAGAATTGCTTGCCACCGCTTCTCCCATGATGTTTAGCAGTTTACTCCTTTATTTACTCAATTGGACCGATGTGATCATTTTAGGAACGATGGTCGATGAAAACCAAATTGGGATTTACAACGTCGCTTATAAAGTGGGAACGGTAGGCTTTCTAGTGATTGTATCGTTTGGTACAATCATTACGCCAATGATCGCACAGTTTTACGGAACCGGCAATTTTGAAGGCCTTCGCAAACTTGTCCAGAATTCCACAAAGATCATTGCCGTTTTAACCATACCAATTGTCGCCGGACTGATTATTTTCAGCAGTTACATTTTATCCTTTTTTAATGAGGATGCCGTTCAGGGCGCATCAACATTAATCATTGTTTCCATCGGGGTATTGATTAGCGCCGTTTGCGGAAATTGCGATCAGATACTCAATATGACAAACAATCAGAATATCCTTCGGAACATTACGTTTTTCTGTTTCTTTCTGAACGTAGTGCTGAATCTTATCCTGATTCCAACCTATGGAATCAACGGCTCAGCATTTGCAAGTTTAGTCACCAACGTGGTTTTAAACGTGGTTTGCATGTATTACATTAAAAAGAAACTCGGATTTTATACCTTTAGCTTCAATCTCAAATAACAAAACATGCATATAGAACTGTCTGTAATTATTGTAAATTACAATGGATACAAATATCTAAAAGATTGTTTTGATTCCCTCAATCAACAGCTCAAGGACATTTCATTTGAAATTATAGTAATCGACAATGCGTCTTCCGATGCAAGCTGTGCTTTTATCAAAACCCATTATCCCGAAATAAAACTCATCGAATCAAAAGACAACCTGGGTTTTGGGAAAGGAAATAATGAAGCCGTAAAACAAGCAGCCGGAAATTATTTACTGCTTATAAATAACGATACGGTCGTGCTGGACCTGCTTTTGCCAGTTTTTGAAATGCTCAAAACAAACCCTGAAATTGGTGCGGCAACGATTAAAATGCTTGATGGAAATCGAAATTACGCGACTTCTGTGGGCAATTTTCCAAATCCGGCAAACATGTTTAAAATGCAGAAAATGCAACAGGCCGGACTCGAGATCCAGGCTGATCATTTTTCGAAAAAAAGTTATGAGGCCGACTGGCTTAGCGGCTCTTTTATAGCGATGCCTAAAAAAGTATACCAGGAAATTCGCGGTTTTGATGAAGACTATTTTTTATATGTTGAAGATGTTGATTTTTCAAAACGAATAGCAGACAAAGGCTACAAACGCATTTTCCTTCCAGGTCAAAGTTACATCCATTATGTTGGATTCAATAAAAGCAAAAACCCAATGCTTGTAAAAGGATACCAATTGTACATTTCGAAACACTTCAGCGGATTAAAAAAAATGATTATGCAAGCCGCATTGTTTGCAAACCACATGGTTAAAAAAACCAAAAGCAGTCTAAAACTGGATTAAATCTATTATTTTTGGATCCGATCCAGAATTCCACCACCACATGAAGATAAACGCGGTAAAATTTTATACCTCAATTTTTATAATCGTAATTTTCTCGCAATTATACCTTCCTTCATTTCGAACAAATGTGATTATTCAGTTCATGGCCATCGGAATTTTTTTCTTCCTTGAAAAAGAAAGCCTTTCGGTATTTGTAGTAAAAAACATCAAACCGTTGTTGGTTCTTTTTTTTCTCGGATTTGCCGGAACGCTTGTCAATAAATACCCGGTTGTAAACATTGTAAAAGACATTACCCATTTTATAAAACCCATTTTAGGCATACTCATCGGTTATTACTTTTATAAAAAAATAAACAATTTCAGGACTTTCGTTTCAACAATCGTCTTAATCGGATTTTTATCAGCATTGGTACACTTTGTAATTCTGATTTTTTTCAGCAAAACAGACAACCTTTCAGACATACGGGAATTTGGAAAAGACAACTTTTTAGAATTATTCTCCCTGTTTTTCCTGGGATTTTACAAGAAATTTCAAAACGAAAGCCTGTTTCAAAACCCCTCAAAATA
This sequence comes from Flavobacterium noncentrifugens, assembly GCF_900100375.1. Taxonomy (GTDB): domain Bacteria; phylum Bacteroidota; class Bacteroidia; order Flavobacteriales; family Flavobacteriaceae; genus Flavobacterium; species Flavobacterium noncentrifugens. The sequence goes on from NZ_FNEZ01000001.1 coordinate 830,152, forward strand.
CTATTTATATTTTGTGGTGATCCTATTGTCCAGTATCCTTTATTTTTCAAGGACAATGATGGTTACAGCCATTATATTGCTGCTTTCTATTTACGGCTACACAATCATCACAGTAAAAGGGTTACGCAACATCGGCATTTGCCTGGGTTTGTTTATCGCCTTTTATGCTTATTTGTTTAGCGTCAAGCTTGATAGGAATTCCAAAGGGGCAGAAGCTTTTTTTTACAAAATGCAAAACGCGCCCGGAGAATTGTTCGACACCAAAATTGACCGCGACAACCATGCTGAGTTATGGGATCACTGGCGTGGCTATGAGGCAAAAAGAGCGATGGCGCTAATGGTCGATAATCCCAGCAGTTTTATTTTTGGAAACGGCCACGGATCACTGGTGAATCTAAGGTTTTTTGCCCCACTGACAGGGCCGCACGATAAAGGAATGAAATACATTTCCGAACTTCACAACGGTTATGCATACCTGCTCTATAAAACGGGAATTATTGGGCTTATCATCTACATCGGATTCCTGATCCGCATTTACCGGAACATTTATAAAAGCCGAAATTTTGTTTATACGGTTCTCTCAGCGATCGGCCTCATATTTTTATTTACGACTATTACCATCACCGGACTTTACAATCCTAAAGACATCATGGTTTTTATCGTTGGCGCCATGCTGTCCTTTAGCAATACCGATACATTCAAACAGCAGCAGCTATCATGAGAACAAATTTTTTTGTAGACTGCCATGTTTTTGACGGCCCGTTTCAAGGCACAACAACCTATCTTAAAGGCTTGTATACTGAACTGATCCGTGATGCAGATAAAATGTTCTTCCTGGCGTCGAACGATACCGCCAGCCTTAAAACCATTTTTGGCGAACATGAAAATGTTACGTATCTGGAATATGCCTCGCACAACAAATTCATCAGGTTGCTTTTTGACATTCCAGCAATGATCAAGAAACACCAAATCGACTATGCTCATTTTCAATACATTGTGCCGCCGTTTAAGTTTTGTAAATACATCATTACTGTACATGACGTCCTGTTTCTTGATTTTCCTGAATATTTCCCTTTCGGATATAAACTGAAAAACAAATTGCTATTTGGAAAAAGCACGCGTTATTCAGATATCGTATTAACGGTTTCCGAATATTCCAAAAAGCAGATCCAAAGGCATTTTGGTGCCAATGAAATTACGGTTACTCCAAACGGAGTTGATGCGGCCTATTTTGAAAGCTATGATAAAAATGCAGTCAAATCCGAAGTAAAAAAGCGCTACGGATTTTCAGAGTATTGGCTTTTCGTAAGCCGCTGGGAACCCAGGAAAAACCACCATACTTTATTGAAAGCTTTTGTTGAAAACAAGCATTATGAAAAATTCCATTTGGTTTTTGTCGGAGGAGCAGCAATCAATAACCCCGCTTACAATGACTATTTTGAGCTTTTAGAACCACACATCAAAAGCAAAATTGTAAAGCTCGACGCATTAAAGCAAAATGACTTGCTGCTTGTGCTTCGGGGCGCGTCCTTGTCGGTATATCCGTCAATTGCCGAAGGTTTTGGGATTCCGCCGCTTGAATCTATTGCGGCAAATGTTCCAACGATTTGTTCCGATGCGACTGCGATGGCCGACTTTAATTTCATGCGATCCCATCTTTTTAATCCGTTAAATTCCGAAGACATAAGCGACACCGCGGTTTTGGCTTTAACCGATGGAGAAACAGAAGCACAAAGGACATCCGTGATGAAAAAATACAATTGGGCAGTCGCAGCCACAGCATTTAGAAAGGCACTGCAGCAGTAAAATACTTTCTTTTGTTGCCAATGAAAAGCAGCAATCCAAAACAACATTTCAGGCGATTTTCCAGAGATTGCGTCACGGTTAAAAAATAGATTTTTACATACAATTTCACTATGTTTGCACGCGAATACCAAGAAATTTGAAATTGCTCTGATGAAAATAGCCATTATAGGAACGCGAGGCATTCCGAATCACTTTGGTGGATTCGAACAGTTTACAGAATATTTTTCGGTATATCTTGCAGAAAAAGGGCATGACATTTTCGTCTACAATTCCCACAACCATCCGTATCAGGAAGCCGAATTTCATGGGGTGAAAATCATCCACAAGTATGATCCTGAACATAAAATGGGCACTTTCGGCCAATTTATCTACGACTACAATTGCATCATCGATTCCCGCAGAAGAAATTTCGACATCATCCTGCAACTCGGTTACACCAGCAGTTCTGTATGGTTTTTCCTGTTGCCGAAGAAGCCGATCATCATCACGAATATGGATGGGCTCGAATGGAAAAGATCAAAATATTCAGCGCCCGTTCGTCAGTTTCTTAAATTCGCCGAAAGGCTTGCCGTAAGGAGCAGCGATTTTTTAGTTTCAGATTCGCTCGGTATCAAATCTTTTTTAAGCAAAAAATACCAGAAAGACTCGACTTACATTGCTTATGGCGCGCATCCATTTGATGCTGCTGATCCGTCAATTCTCTCAGAATACCAGTTGGAAGCAGGAAAATACAACATGCTCATTGCAAGGTTTGAACCTGAAAACAACCTCGACATGATTCTTGAAGGCGTCACTATGGCGAATTCAGATATACCAATGCTTGTCATCGGAAACCACAACACCAAATATGGCAGCTACCTGAAGGAAAAGTTTTTGACAAAAAGCAACATCCGTTTCATTGGCGCAGTTTATAACCTGAACAGCCTGAACAACCTCAGGTTTTATTCGAACCTGTATTTTCACGGGCATTCCGTTGGCGGAACCAATCCGTCACTGCTTGAAGCGATGGCATCAAAAGCACTTATCGCTGCCCACAACAACGACTTTAACAGGGGCGTATTGAAAGAGAATGCGTTTTATTTTTCTGATGCCCATAAGGTAAAGAACATACTTGAAAACATCAAAAAAAGCGATAACTTGCAGTTTGTAGAAAATAATTTTACAACGATCAAAAACGATTTTAACTGGGAAAAAATAAATGGGCAGTACCTACAATTATTTGAAGAATGCATTTCTGGAATTAAAACAGGAAAGTAGCAAAAACCCCGGAGTAGCCAGTGTTATCCTGCTTTTATGGTCTATTCAATTGCCATACAGCATCAGCAGCATTAGCCTTGGCATCTTGGCCGCAACTGCAATATTTACCTTCAAGAAATCAAATTTTACAACCCAAAATACATTGCTACTCCCGATAGCGCTGTTTGCCATGATGGCCATGTCCCTGATTTGGAGCATTGACCTGCGCATGTCGCTAAAAGGACTGTCGAAGAGCATTCCGCTGGCGCTGGTTCCATTGTGTTTTTTGATCTATCCGGCATTTACAGCTGTACAAAAACATATCGTTCTTCGGTTTTATAGTTTGGGGATGTTGGTTTTTGTTGGTTTTTATCTGATAAAAGCAACAATCCGATTTGCCATGACACAGCAAACAGCAGTATTTTTTTACCACGAACTCGTTACTGAAGATGTCAATGCCATCCATGTTTCAGTATACGTCGCGATTGCAGCCATTTACTTCCTGTGCTATTCAGAAGGCATTTTATGGAAAAAAATCGCAGCAATTGCCCTGCTTTTTTTTATGGTTTTATTGTCTTCTAAAAATATTATAATCGTTGTCCTGGGTTTGCTGTGCTACCACTTTTATACCGGATCACGGAGAAACCTTAAAATTGGCGCAGTATTTCTGGTCGTTGCAGCCATTGGCCTTTCCGGTAAAATCAAAGAGCGTTTCGTTGACGAATTCAGTTCGAATGCTTCAACAGTGCATCAGGGACAAAACATCAATAAAGTAAGTGTCGGGCAGGCGTGGAATAATCCCACATTTTCTCAAAACAATTATTTTGCGGGAACAGCGTTCAGGGTTTACCAGATCAGGATCTTTAAGGAAATGCTGCAGGCAGATCCTGGCGTTTTTTTTACCGGCTACGGATTGAATGCCACTGATGAAAAAATAAAGGAAAAAGGGGCAGCACACAATGTTTTTTCGGGCGACGGAGTCAACGATGGTTACCAGAATAAAAATTTCCACAACGAGTATATTCAGGTTTTAGCCGAAACCGGAATTTTCGGATTGCTGATATTGTTGTCAATATTAATAATTAACACTATAAAAGCGGTTCTGAACGAAAATTTTATACATATTTCTTTCGCAATTATAATGATAAGTTTATTTTTGACAGAATCATTTCTTTCGCGGCAAAGAGGCATCATATTCTTTACGATCATGTATTGCCTTTTTAACGGCTCAAACGATTTCGTAAAAGCCCGGACGGAGAAAAATATATGAATTTGCCCCGTTTAATCGCAGGATTAAAACAAATTCATAGCACAAATTTTAAATCTACATATGAAAAGGATACTTATTACCGGAGCTGCGGGTTTTCTAGGATCGCACTTGTGTGACCGCTTTATCGCCGAAGGTTATTTTGTAATTGGAATGGACAACCTCATTACGGGCGATATCAAAAATATCGAACACCTTTTCAAACATAAAAATTTCGAGTTTTACCACCACGACATCACCAAATTTGTCCACATTCCGGGTAAATTAGACTACATCCTGCATTTTGCCTCGCCGGCCAGCCCGATCGATTATCTAAAAATCCCGATCCAGACTTTAAAAGTCGGTTCATTGGGAACCCACAATTTATTAGGATTGGCAAGGGTAAAAAAAGCGCGGATCTTAATTGCATCCACATCTGAAGTCTATGGCGACCCGTTGGTGCATCCGCAAACCGAAGAATATTACGGAAACGTTAACACCATTGGCCCAAGAGGCGTTTATGATGAAGCGAAGCGTTTTCAGGAATCCATTACCATGGCTTACCATACTTTTCATGGCGTAGAAACCAGGATCGTACGGATTTTTAATACCTACGGGCCAAGAATGCGCCTCAACGATGGGCGCGTCATTCCGGCATTTATTGGGCAGGCTTTGCGTGGCGAAGACCTGACGGTTTTTGGCGACGGATCACAAACCAGGTCATTTTGTTATGTAGACGATCAGGTAGAAGGCATCTTTCGGTTGTTGCATTCCGATTATATTTATCCGGTAAACATTGGCAACCCAGACGAAATTACGATCCGGGAATTTGCCGATGAAATCATTAAGCTTACAGGTACCGATCAAAAGGTGGTCTACCGCGATTTGCCAATAAACGATCCGCTGCAGCGCCAGCCAGACACGACAAAAGCCAGGGAAATTTTGGGCTGGGAAGCAAAAGTGTCCAGAAGCGAAGGCATGAAAATTACTTATGAATACTTTAAATCATTGTCAACCGAAGCGCTTTTAAAAGAAGAGCACAAAGATTTCGAAGGATACATTCATTAATATGACGGCAGCACAAATAGGAAGGTACTCGGGTTACATCAGGCCCATCACTTACATGATCGATCTTTGCATCATCAGTGTATTTGCGTACTTTTTACTTCCTGAAAACTTTTTTTCAATCTACTTCATCGCCTTCATCTTGTTGTCGTGGATTGTCATAGCCATCAACAGCGGATTTTACGAAGTCTATCGCTACACGAAAGTACTGTCGATCTTCAATAAGATCCTGAAACAGTTTGCGCTGTTTACCATTTTGTGCTTTGCTTTTTCGGGCTTTTACGTCAAATATTCAGAGGCATTCCCGATTTTAAATTATACGACGGCTTCGATCATCACCGTTTCTTTTTTCAAATTGCTAGTCTATTACCTGCTTAAAAAATACCGCTCTTTTTACGGCGGAAATTTAAGGCGTGTTGTCATCGTTGGCGACGGAAGCAGCGTAAACCAACTGATCGAATTTTTTACCGAAAACCCGGATTACGGCTATAAATTGGTTCGCGTTTTCAGCCTCGAAGGCGATAAACGGGCAAAGATCCAGGAAAGCCTCAAGTTTGCGCTCGATGAAAATGTAGATGAAATTTATTGCTCGCTACACAACCTGAGTAACCATCAAATGAATAGTTTTATTGATTTTTCAGACAACAATCTGAAGATCCTGAAATTCCTTCCGGACGACAAGGAAATCTTTACCAGAAACCTGAAACTCGATTATTACGATTACATTCCGATTGTGTCTCTACGAAATATTCCACTTGATAACTTCATCAACAAATTGGGAAAACGCATTTTCGACATCGTATTTTCGTTGATTATTATTCTCGGATTGCTTTCCTGGCTGATTCCGATATTAGCGCTTTTCATCAAAAAGGAATCCAAAGGGCCGCTGTTTTTTACCCAAAAAAGAAACGGATTGAATTACAAGGAATTCAACTGCTATAAGTTTCGTTCGATGCGGCTCAACTCGATTGCCGATTTGGAACAGGTTTCGAAAAATGACCCGCGCGTTACGAATATTGGAAAATTTATCAGAAAAACGAGCATTGACGAACTGCCGCAGTTTTTTAATGTACTCATCGGAAACATGTCAGTCGTTGGCCCAAGGCCGCACATGGTCAGCCATACCGAAATGTATGCCCGAAAAGTTGATAAATTCATGGTGCGCCATTTTATCAAGCCCGGAATCACCGGATTGGCACAAACCAATGGTTTTCGTGGAGAGGTCGAAAATGACAAAGACATTATCTACAGGGTAAAATACGACATTTTTTATATGGAAAACTGGTCGCTGCTGCTCGACATCAAGATCATTTTCTTAACGTTGTACAACGCCATTAAAGGTGAAGAAAAAGCGTATTAAAAAACGTTTTTCTGAATGAGGTTTCTGATTTGGACATCGAGATTGAAATGTTCCGAAGATTGCTTGTAAACATTTTCTTTTCGCAATTGTACCGCATTTTTCCCGTCGTCTGAAATCGATTTTAAGATTGCATTCAGGCTGTTGAAATCTTCCACTTTTGCAACCCAGCCCAGGTTGTTATTCTCTACAATGGTTTCGCCTTCTCCGCCTCCAAAATACAAAATGGGAATGCCCAAAGCGCTGTATTCGAATATTTTTGAAGGCACAGAACCATAAATTCTTGTCTTCAGCGGAACCAGCGCAATATCGGCTGTAGCCAATTTTTCAATGAGGTCATTTCGCTCGAGCATGCCGTGAAAAACAATGTTTTTTTCAGGATGGTTTTTGATGTAGGTTTCAATTTGTGTTTTCTCTGCGCCATCGCCAAAAATGTGGAATTCAAAATTCAGGCTTTCCAGTTTCATTTTTTCACAGACTTCCAAAACGCCTTGTGCAACACCAAGCAATCCGGCATAAAACAACTGGATTTTTGGGTTTTCAGAAGTTTTAATTTCAAAATTGTTCAGATGATGATCAGGAAAATTTCGGTACAAATAGCAAGGCTTTTGAGGAAAAATTTCGTGAATGTGTGTGATGATTTCGTTTGATTGTCCGAGTATCAGAGTCGCTCTTTTATAGATATATCTTTCGAAAAACAACGACACTTTATGCGAAAATGAGCCGGCTTTCAAAGCATCAAGCTCGATTGCCGCCAACGGCCACAAATCGGAAACATTCAGGATGATTTTTTTGCCTTTAAGCGAAAGTACAAAAACCGAAATAAACGACAACAATAGCGGCGGCGACTGCACGATCACTTTCTTCGGCGTTTTTGCAAACAACAAATAAAAAAATAATCCGACAGCAAAGGAAAGAATCGAAAGAATGCGCTTGAAGATATTTTTGCTGATGCTTGGATAGATCCAAAGCCGAGAAACCGTTACATTCTGAAAGTTTTCCTTTACAAAAAACCGTTTTTTATAAGTTGGAAAAACCTGCCCTTTCGGATAATTCGGCAACGGGCAAACGACAGAAACCGTGTAATTATTTTCATAAAGTTTCAACGCCAATTGCTCAATCCGGTTGGCCGCAGCACCTTTTTCCGGCGGATAATAATTCGATACGATCAGAATGTCTTCCATCGGATTTACAGCGTTAAAAGGATGTCGATGATGCGTTCAGACGCTTTTCCGTCCCAAAGATTTGGAATGCCACCGTTTCGCTTTCCGTTTTGCAGAAATAAATGAAACTCTTTTTCGAGGTTTTCGATCGAAATCCCGACTAAAACATTGGTTCCGATGGTTGTCGTTTCCGGCCTTTCAGTCGTTGTCCGCATAGTAAAACACGGAATTCCAAGCACGGTAGTTTCTTCGGAAATCCCACCCGAATCGGTAATTACGGCAAAACTGTTTTTGATCAGATACATAAATGCGAGATATCCCTGCGGCTCGACATAAATGATGTTTTTGAAATCGATATTGGTATTTTCAAGGATCGCTTTGGTTCTCGGATGCACCGGAAAAATGACTTTTTTGCCATTTGCCAAAGCGTCGATTCCCAATAATAATTTCTGCAAAGAGGCTTCTTCGTCTACATTTGACGGGCGGTGCAGCGTCAGAATAATATAATTTCCGGTTTCAAGATCGTATGTTTCCCAGAAATCGGGTTTCTGGATTCTGCCTAAATTCTGCATCAGCGTATCGATCATCACATTTCCGACAAAGTGGATTTGCTTCGGATCGGCGCCATATTTCAACAAATTTTCAGAAGCAGTTTCAGAAGTCGTAAAGAAATAATCCGTAATACTATCAGTTACAATCCTGTTGATTTCTTCAGGCATGGTCATATCGCCGGAACGGATTCCAGCTTCGACATGCGCGACTTTCAGGTTCATTTTTTTTGCGACCAAGGCGCATGCCATTGTCGAGTTCACATCGCCAACAACCAAAACCAAATCACACGGATTGTCTATCAATTCCTGTTCGAACGCGACCATAATGGCAGCCGTTTGCTGCGATTGCGAACCGCTTTTTACCTCGAGATTGCTGTTTGGCTGCGGAATATTTAATTCTTCAAAAAAAGTATCGCTGAGGTTTTTATCATAATGCTGCCCGGTGTGCACGAGGCGAAACGAAATGTTAGCACCTTCATTTTCCTTTTTTTGGATGGATTTGATGATCGGTGCGATTTTGATAAAATTCGGGCGTGCGCCTGCAACTATAGTGATTTTCATCAGGATTGTTTTAGTAAAGAGGTGAATTGTTTGAGTTTGCCGGCGGCATTTCTTTGGAGAAAATCTTTCCTGTGGAAATGATAATTGAGTCCGGGTTCGAGATAATCGGAAAAGACATTTTCAATCGTCCGGATTTCCGATTCGGTCAACGGCCTTTCGCTGGCGTAATCAATTTCAAAGGTATCGGTTTTTGTTTGTTTGATCGTAAATTCTTTCACATTTCCGTCGTCGTTGAACAATTTTTTCGTGATCGAATAGAACGTCATTCCGGCCGGTTTTTTTCCGCTTGGCAAGATCGCAAAATCGTTCGTGCGTCCGATCAATTTCTTCAGGATTGGTTTTTTCGGAGTACTTTTTTCGTCCAAAATTCCGTAATCGCCCACTTCATAACGAATGAACGGATGCGCATAATTGTACAGGCAAGTTACGACGATTTTGCCTTCTCTTCCATTGGGAAGCGGATTGTTGTTCTCGTCCAGAATTTCTACGAATAAGGTTTCGGCATTCACCACCCATTCGTCATCTGGATTTTGAAAGGCAATCACATCAAGCTCTGAAGCGCCATATTCATTAACAACTGGAACGCCGAGATAAGTTTCAATCAAAATTTTATCGTCATCAAAAAGCATTTCCGAAGTGACAATGCAAACTTTTAATGTCGGGCAAATATTCTTAAGAATCAAGCCGTTTTTCTGTAAGTATTTTGCCAATAAAACGACACAGCTCGTATAACCGTTGATGTAATCGAATCTTTTCGAAGCAAATTTCGCCACGACTTTTTCAAGTCCGCGATCCGACAAATCAAAAATGCTGAAACGGTAGCGTTTGCTCAGGTAATCTTTAAAGCGCAGTTTTAAATTGTTGATAAAATCTACCGGCATTCCGTAAAATCGGCCTTGCCACGAATGGTTAAAATCAACGCCGTACCAGCCAAACCTCCGGATAATATTCGACCAGATCAAAGCGTGGTACAATTTGTCTTTTGCAAAAACCACAGGATCGCCGCTGGAACCGGAAGTCTTGTTGATGTAAACTGTTTTTTCTGTAAATCCGCTGGAAAGCCTTTCAGACAAAGGCCTTTGGTAATCGGATTTTTTTATAACCGGAAGCGAATTCCAATCTGAAAAATTATTGCTGCCGACTAATGTTGCATAAAACGGATTGTTTTTCAGATGAAATTCAGCAATCGCTTTCTTTTTTTTATCTGTAAAATCTTCAAAATTACGATCGGGAACGGCCAGAATTTCTTTGAGCTGCGCTTTGGCTTTTTCCAATGGAAAGCCGTTTAGTTTCAGCGAAATGTCGAATATTTTGAACACGTACCAGTAATTTTTTCCAAAAATACTATTTACCAATGATTAAGCATCGGGAACGTACAATTTTTTAAAGATTAATTATTTTTTCCGTTCAAAAGCCAGTATTTTTGCGTGCACAACGAAACCACAACGACATGACTATTTTACTTTTAGGATCGGGCGGCAGGGAACATGCTTTGGCCTGGAAAATGACACAAAGCCCGAAGTGCGAAAAACTTTTCGTAGCACCGGGAAACGCCGGAACGTCTGACATTGCAACGAATATCGACATCAATCCATTGGATTTTGAAGCCATCAAAACATTCGCGATTCAGGAGAAAATCGATATGGTTGTCGTTGGTCCGGAAGATCCGTTGGTCAAAGGAATTTTCGATTTTTTTGCGAATGATGAGCAGTTGAAACATATTCCAGTAATTGGACCTTCAAAACTTGGTGCGCAACTCGAAGGCAGTAAAGAATTCGCAAAAGAATTTCTGGTAAAGCATAAAATCCCAACCGCAGCTTACGACAGTTTTACGAAAGAAACGGTTGAAAAAGGCTGCAAATTCCTCGAAACGCTCGAACCGCCATACGTATTGAAAGCTGATGGACTGGCAGCGGGAAAAGGCGTTTTGATCATTCACGAATTGGCCGAAGCCAAAGAAGAACTGCGCAACATGCTTATCAATGAAAAATTCGGCGCGGCAAGTGCAAAAGTCGTGATCGAAGAATTTTTAAACGGAATCGAACTCAGCTGTTTCGTTTTAACCGATGGGAAAAATTATAAAATACTGCCAACAGCAAAAGATTATAAACGCATAGGTGAAGGCGACAGCGGTTTAAATACTGGCGGAATGGGCGCGATTTCTCCGGTTCCGTTTGCGAATGAACTGCTGCTTGAAAAAATTGAAACGCGCATTGTAAAACCTACGATCGACGGTTTGCAAAAAGACGGTATTCCGTATAAAGGGTTTGTTTTCATCGGGTTGATCAATGTCAAAGGCGAGCCAATCGTGATCGAATACAACGTCAGAATGGGAGATCCGGAAACGGAAGTCGTGATTCCTAGATTGAAATCTGATCTGGTAGAATTGTTCCAGGCTGTCGCCGATCAGAAACTCGATGAAGTGTCACTCGAAATTGACCAAAGAACAGCCGCAACCATCATGGTGGTTTCGGGCGGTTATCCTGAAGATTATGAGAAAGGAAAAGTGATTTCGGGTGTTGAAAATGTATCGGATTCGATTGTTTTTCATGCCGGAACAAAAACTGAAAATGGAAAAGTGGTCAGCAACGGCGGGCGAGTTTTGGCAGTAACGTCATTTGGAGACAATTTCGAACAGGCCATAAAAAAATCCTACCAAAACATAGAAAAACTAAGTTTTGATAAGATGTATTTTAGAAAAGATATCGGTTTCGACTTACTTTAAGAACGAATGCGCCGTTGTATCTTGGTTTTCTTCACCTTTTTGATCAAAAAGACGAAGCTGTTTGATCCAGTAAACCATGAAGCTCGCGCAAATGATCATAAAGATCCAGTTGATCGTATTGGCTAAAAACCAATGTGACAATTCCAGTTTCCTTAAAAAGTTCTGTGGAATGAATAAAACGTTTTCAAATAACCATTGGATTCCTTCAAAAAATGCTCTCATTTTAAACAAGTATTATATTTACATTTACAAAAGTATAAAATATCCTCATGATCGCAAGTGTTTTTAGAAAATCTACGCCGTTAAATTATTCGATTGTCATTCTCGGGGTTTTGTTTTTCTTTTTTTTATATCAGATTCAGCATGCAACGGGTGAAAATTCGCTGGTTCATTTCGGGTTTAAATTCGGTTTGCTGGCGCTAATTTATGCATCGATTTTCATTGCGAATTTCATTGTAAAAAAGAACGGACTCAGCAAAGACAGTGCTTTTACGGTTTTGTTCTATCTGATTTTTCTGATGTTTTTCCCGCCGGTTTTAGACGATTGGAAGTTGATCGTGTCCAATTTTTTCGTGCTGCTGGCGATGCGGAGATTGGTTTCGTTGCACTCACTTAAAGCACCAAAAGAAAAAATATTTGATGCTTCCTTGTGGATTTTTATCGCTTCGATCTTTCATTTCTGGGCGATTTTGTTCATTTTGCTTGTTTTTATTTCGATACTTTTTCATGCAGCGCGCGATTATCGCAACTGGTTTTTGCCATTTATCGCGTTTTTCACGGCCGCGACGGTTTTCCTTTTTTTCGCTACGATGTTTGATAAAACGTGGATCGATCATTTGATTCACAGTGCAACATTCAATTTCAAAATCAATTATTTCACGAACAATTTCCAGAATGTGGCTTTGTCGATTTATGCGACTGTTTCTTTGTTTTTCCTGGTTTCGCTGTTGATGTCGTTGTCAAACAGGCCGTTGATCTTGCATTCCTCTTACAAAAAGATCATTTCGGCTTTTCTCATTGGAATTGTCATTTTTGTGATTTCCCCGAGCAAAAGCAACGATCTTGTCATTTTTACTTTCGCGCCACTGGCGATGATGGCAACCAGCCACATTGAAGCGACCGAAGCCAAATGGCAGCGCGATGTTGTCGTTGCAATTGCAATTGCGTGTGGATTGTTCTGCTTCTTTTCGCAGTTATAATTTATTCCCGTAAGCCAAATCACCGGCGTCACCTAATCCGGGAATGATGTAGTTTTTCTCGTTGAGTTTTTCGTCCAATGTCGCCACCCAAAGATGCACATTGTCTGGCAAATGCTGCTCCAAATACGCAATTCCTTCGGGTGCGGCAATAACCACGGCGATGTGGATTTCCTTCGGCGTTCCTTTTTTCATCAGCGTATTAAAAACCGCAACCATCGATTGGCCGGTCGCCAGCATCGGATCGATCAGGAGTAAATTTTTACCTTCTATGTTTGGAACGGCCTGGTATTCGACCTTGATTTCAAACGAATCATCGTTATTTGCGTGATACCGATATGCCGAAACAAATCCGTTTTCCGCATCATCGAAATAATTCAGAAATCCTAAATGCAAAGGCAATCCGGCGCGTAAAATCGAACACAAAACCAACTGGTCTTCAATTTCTGTCGTCTTTTTAATGCCCAGCGGTGTCTGGATTTCGATATTTCGATAGTTCAGGTTTTTGCTGAGTTCATACGCCATGACTTCACCAATGCGCTCGATGTTCCTGCGAAAACGCATGCTGTCGTTTTGTACTTTGACGTTTCTAATTTGCCCTAAAAAATGGTTCAGGACACTATTGGCTTCAGAAATATAATGGATCTGCATTTTTGTTTACGGTTTTTGGGTGTGGATGAAAACTCAGTTACTCAACTTTGTGTCTTAGCAACTTTATTTTAGGTTATAAAAGTATAAAAAGTATCTTTGTCTTTTAAAATGTAAAGATATGTTTTCAAAGTTAGCCAATTCCATTTTTGAGCAAAGCATTCATGATTACCACAAATTTGACAATGTAGACCAGCCGGTAAGCAATCCGTATTCAAAGGACCAGTTCGAGCATTTGTTGTATGTCAAAAACTGGATCGATACCGTGCAATGGCATTTTGAAGATATTATCCGCGATCCAAATATTGATCCGGTTGCAGCTTTAACTTTAAAAAGAAGAATCGATGCCTCAAACCAGGAGCGCACCGATATGGTGGAATATATCGACGGTTATTTTTTACAGAAATTCAGCAACGTAAAAGTGAAAGATTCGGCAAAGATCAATTCCGAAAGTCCGGCCTGGGCATTCGACCGTTTGTCAATTTTAGCATTGAAAATTTACCACATGCACGAAGAAGCGACGCGTCCCGAAGCTTCTCAGGAACACCGCGACAAATGCCAGGTAAAGCTCAATATTTTATTGGAACAAAGAACTGATCTGTCCACGGCAATCGATGATTTGCTTGCAGATATTGAAAGCGGAGATAAGTTCATGAAAGTCTACAAACAGATGAAAATGTACAACGACGACGATTTGAATCCGGTGTTGTATCAGAATAAGAAATAATTTTCGGACAAGGAAATTGTCACAGAAAATCAAACATATAGCCGTTATCCGACTTTCCGCAATGGGAGATGTCGCGATGACGGTTCCTGTTTTACGGGCTTTGGTAAAGCAACATCCGGAGCTGAAGATCACGATGGTTTCGCGTCCGTTTTATAAACCGTTTTTCGCCGGAATCCCGAACCTTGATTTTTTTGCATTTGATGCCAAAGGCAAACATAAAGGTTTTTTCGGGCTGCTTAAATTGTTTTCGGAATTAAAAGCACTTCATATTGACGCTTTCGCAGATTTGCACAATGTTCTCCGGTCAAAAATCATCCGGAATTTATTCGCTTTAAGCGCAAAAAAAACGGCCGCCGTCGATAAAGGAAAAGCAGCGAAAAAAGAACTGACCAGACCAGAAAATAAGATTTTCAAACCACTTGCTCCGATGGTTGAAAGACACGCAAAAGTGTTTGAAACTTTAGGATTTCCAATCGATTTATCGAACCCAGAATTTCCTGCTGCAAAGAATTTAAGCCCCGAAGTTTTCGAAATTACCGAAGCTAAATCTGATCTAAAATGGATCGGTATCGCGCCATTCGCACAACACGACGGCAAAGTATACCATATTGATCTGATGCAGCAAACGATCACACAATTGTCAAAAATCAGGAATGCTAAAATCTTTCTTTTTGGCGGCGGAAAACGTGAAATCGAAATCCTTGAAAAATTCTCAAAAGGCCTTGATAATGTAATTGTCATTGCAGGAAAAGTCACTTTCGAACAGGAACTGCAACTCATCAGCAACCTTAATGTCATGCTTAGCATGGATTCGGGAAATGCACACATTGCCGCGATGTGCGGAATTCCAACCATTACGCTTTGGGGTGCGACGCATCCCTTCGCGGGATTTGCGCCGTTTAATCAACCGATCGAAAATGCCTTGGTTTCCGATCGCGAACAATATCCAAAACTGCCCACATCCGTTTACGGAAACAAATATGTCGAAGGCTATGAAGATGCGATGCGCACAATTTTGCCTGAAACGATTGTAGAAAAAATCAGGACCATTTTAAAATAAAAAACTTTCCTTTTCAGAGAAGTTTTTTATGATTTGATGTTTCTTAAACGTCATCGTAATCCACATAAATCTCGGGTGTTATTGGATGTGCCTGGCAAGTCAGGATCAAACCTTGAGCGATTTCACTGTCAGTAAGAATAGCATTTTTAACCATTTCTGCTTTTCCGGAAATCACGCGTGCAAGACAGCTGCTGCAAATCCCGCCCTGGCAGGAATATGGCGCGTCAAGCCCTTGTTTTAAAGCCGCTTCAAGCACGGTTTGCTTTTGTGACATTTCAAAAGTCGTTTCCTGGTCATCGACCATTACGGTGATTTTCGTATGGCCTTCGAGTGCAGAATCAATTTTGTGTTCGACTTTTGTAGAAGTAAACAATTCAAATTTGACGTCTTTCTCCTTAATATTATGCTCTTTCAAAACCGCGGCAACCGTTGTGATCATTTCTTCGGGGCCGCAAAGGTAAAATTTGTCGAATTCAATTTCTTTGTACTTGTTGTTCAGCATGAAATTCACAGTTGAACGTTCGATCCTTCCAAACAATTCATGCTCGACTTTTGCCTGGCTGTACACATAATGCACGAAAAAGCGCCCCACATATTGCAGTTGCAAATCGTGCAGCTCCTGGTGGAAAATAGTATCGGCCGGTGTTTTGTTTCCGTAAACCAACACAAAAGTACTTTTAGGCTCATTCGCCAAAACGCTGTGGATGATGGAGAGAACCGGCGTAATTCCGCTTCCGGCTACAAAAGCAGCATAATTTTTCTGGCGTGCAGCATCAGGTTCGAAAGTAAAAGTGCCTTCGGGCGTTCCCACTTCCAATAAATCACCGGCTTTCAATGATTTTGTGGCAAATTGCGAAAACACGCCATTTTTCAGGCCTTTTACGGCAATGCGCAGTTCGTCACTGTTAGGCGAGGAGCAAATCGAATAGGCGCGGCGGATTTCCTGTCCGTCAAGCGTAAGCTTTAAATTCAGGTATTGGCCGGCAGTAAATTTATAAAAGTCTTTAAACTCCAAAGGAACCGAAAACAGTACCGAAACAGATTCGTCGGTTTCGCGTTTGACTTCCTTTATATTCAGTTTATAGAATGATGACATAACAAAGTTTTTTACAAAAGTAAAAAAAACAATTCAGAACAAGGAATTATCGGGAAGTACAAATAAAGAAAAGGGCCAATTTCTGAGAATTGCACAAAATCTGCGGAAGCGAAATTTACTTTAAGACCGATAAAATCAAACTTTTGGGCTATAATTTTCGCTATATCAAAAAGAAACGTATTTTTACCAGTCAGTATACTAAAACCGGCTTTTAAAAGTTTAAACAATAAAATTGTTTCAAATTGAAGACTAACTTACTCAGATACATTTCCATAGCAGGATTCTTTCTTTTTTTGATAGCGTGTTCTACCAAAAGAAATTCTTTTTTATCGAGGAATTCCCATGCGTTAAGTTCGAAATACAATATTTTATACAATGGCGGAATGGCATTGGATAAAGGCGTTGCCGATCTTAAATCACAATACAAAGACAATTTCTGGGAGCCGCTTCCTATCGAAAGAATGCAGATCTCACAGGAAAACGCACTTCCTGGACAAGCCAATAAAAACCCGAATTTTGACCGTGCCGAAACCAAATCGGCGAAAGCCATCCAGAAACATTCGATGAATATCGCAGGATCTGAAAAAAACCCACAGATGGACGAAGCGCATTTGATGCTTGGAAAATCAAGATATTACGACCAAAGGTTCATTCCGGCACTTGAGGCTTTCAATTACATTTTATACAAATATCCAAACAGCGATAAGATTTACGAAGCCAAGATCTGGCGTGAAAAAACCAACATTCGTTTAGACAATGATGCCATTGCAGTTACCAACCTGAACAAATTATTAAAAGAGATTAAATTCAAGGACCAGATTTTCGCTGACGCGAATGCAGCATTGGCACAGGCTTTCCTGAACCTGGAAGAAAAAGACAGCGCCTTGGTGAAACTCAAACTTGCCAAAGAATTTACAAAACTCAACGAAGAAAAATCGCGTTATGATTTTATTTTAGGGCAATTGTACGAAAGCCTGGGACAAAAAGACAGCGCTTATGCGGCTTACCAATCGGTTATTGACATGAACAGGCAGGCAGCGCGACAATACGTGATCCAGGCGCATGCAAGACAGGCGGCACAATTTGACTACCAAAAAGGCGATACGACCGCATTTGTCAAAAAATACAAAGATTTGCTCGAAGACCGTGAAAACCGGCCGTATTTGGATGTATTAAACCATCAAATGGCACTTTTCTATGACAAGAACAAAAATTTCGAACAAGCTAAGAAATATTACAATGCTTCGTTGAAAAAGAAAACTCCGGACCAGTATCAGATTGCATCGAATTACAGGAATCTGGCCGACATTTATTTTAATGATGCCAAATATGTGACTGCCGGAAAATATTTCGACAGTACGTTGGTGCAACTCAATCCGAGGACAAGAGAATACAGGGCGATCAAAAAGAAACGCGAAAACCTTGTTGATGTGATCAAATACGAAGCGATTGCGACAAGAAACGACAGCATCATCCACGTGTTTTCATTGTCTGATAATGAAAGGACAAAATATTATGAGGATTACATCATCAGGTTAAAAAAGCAGGAGGAAATCGCAAGAGCGCTTGCTGAAAAAGCAGCCCAGCGTGCGGCTGACAATGGAAACTCTGGCGCAACATCATCATCGGTAAATGATGAAACCGGAATGAGTAGTGCAAATAAAGACAAGATGAAAGAAGGCGGCACTATGGCCAAGCAACTTACAGATCCGTCAGCAAAAACCACTCCGCCCACACAAAGTACTTCCCAGCCGTCTGCAGCATCGTTTGGCGGTTCTGGCGACAGCAACTTTTACTTCTACAATCCGACAACAGTCGCTTATGGAAGAAATGAATTCAGGAAAAACTGGGGCAACAGGACACTCAAAAACAACTGGCGTGTTTCTGCTAGTAAAGCTGGGGCGAATGCAGTGTCAGAAGAAGATGCAGCCGCAAACAGTGCTGAAAACGAGAAGCAGAATAAAGAAAATGTCGGCAAAGTAGATGAGGTATATACCGCTGATTATTACATCAAAAAAATCCCAAAATCCCAGGTTGAGATTGACAGCATTTCTAAAGAGCGCAATTTTGCGTATTACCAGTTGGGCGTGATCTACAAAGAGAAATTTAAAGAATACAAGCTTGCGGCAGCCAAATTGGAAAAACTGCTTCAGTACAATCCTGAAGAAAGGCTGATTTTGCCGTCGATGTATAATTTATACAAATTGTATGAGGTTTTGGATGCAGCCAAAGCGGCAGAAATGAAAGCCCGGATCATCAGGGAATATCCGGATTCAAGGTATGCACAGATATTATCGAACCCAAATCCGTCGGATATTTCGCTAACGGATTCGCCCGAAGGCGCTTACAATAAATTATACAAATTGTATGAATCCGGGGATTATAAAATCGTATTGGTGAATTTAGGGATTGCAATCGACCAGTTTACTGGCGAGGAAATCGTTCCGAAATTTGAGATGCTGAAAGCCAATACCATTGGAAAATTAAAAGGCCTTGACGAATATAAAAAAGCCCTGAATTATGTTTCATTGACGTATCCAAACAGCGAGGAAGGCAAACAGGCCGAGTTTTTAATTGCGACGGAAGTCCCGAAAATGGAAGCCTTAAAGTTCAATACCGTTGAACCGTTAAGCTGGAAAATCTTATACAAATCGGACAATCCCGAAGACAAAGCGTCGAAAACACTGATTGCGAAAATCAACAAATTCATCAAAGACCGTTCGCTTCCAAAGATCAAAATGTCTTACGATATTTATACGATGGATAAAAATTTCGTTGTGATCCATGGCATGAAAACCGAGGAATATGCGAAAGGAATTGCATCGATCTTAAAAGAATTCAAAGAATATAAAGTACAGGATCAGGCCTATATTATTTCAAACGACAATTATAAAATCGTTCAGATCAAGAAAAATTTTGAAGAATTTTTAAAAGTAGGATCTCAACCGATCGTGCCTATTGCAGCACCTGAAGCGCCGAAAGCACCAACGCAGAAAACACCCAATTCGGGCATTCCGGCTTCAAGGACAGGAACGCTTTCGCCGCCGATGGAAGTTACAAAACAGCAGTCCGATAAAACCACACCGCCTGTTGTTGCGCCAAACCAGAACCAACCGGTACAAAATCAAACGTCCCAGCCGCCAGGTATTCCAGACATTGGCGATCCACCGCCGGCGCCGGGAGCAATAAAATCGAAATAATGTTTGACAAAAAGCCAAAATCCTACACCGATTTATTGGGAAAAACCAACAGGATCGTAGAAGGGACAATCATCACCGGAAATATTGTTTCGCATGCTGATTTTCGCCTTGACGGAGATTTAGTGGGCAATTTCCAGTCGAATGGCAAAATCGTTATTGGGCCGGCAGGAAGTGTAAAAGGCGATATCATCTGCAAAAATGCAGATATTGAAGGCAAGTTTAGCGGAAAAATACAGGTGACTGAAATTCTAAACGTCAAATCAAAAGCCAGCATTCACGGCGAAGTCATCTGCGGAAAACTGGCAGTAGAACCCGGTGCCGAATTCAGCGCTTCGTGTGTCATGAAACCAAATGTAAAATTACTTCCAGCACATGACGGACAAAAACCCGAACAATCGCAGCAATAAGTGGCTGGCGCTAATCAACATTCCGATACAAATGGGCGTGATTGTTTTCGCATTCGCGTATGCGGGAAACTGGCTCGATGAGAAATACCCAAATCCGCATAAAATATACATAAAGATCCTGGTGCTCGTTGGCGTGGCTTTGTCTTTTTACAATTTGAACCGCCAGTTAAAAGACATCAACAAATCGGATGAATAAGATGACGCTTAAAGATTTTAAACCTGCAATCATGACGTTGCTTTTGTCGGTTGCATTATTCGGAATCCATTCCCTGATGTTTTACCTCTTAAAAATCAATACTGACAGCTATTCTTATTCGCTTTTGGAATTGTATGGATTTTTTACCCCGATCGCCGTCTTTATTATTATCGTTCTGATTTTCGTACATCGAAAAAACAAAGATGCTGTGGGTTATGCTTTTATGGCATTGACGTGCATCCAGATGGCAGCGAATTATTTTATGCTGCATCCGATGTTGCAACAAAACCTACGTCCGCAAAAAATCAATTTTTTTATACTGTTTGCGTTGTTTTTAGCAATGGAAACGATTATTACGGCTCGAATTTTAAACAATAAGCAATAAACATTCTTTAAATCGGGAATTCTTTCAAAAAATAGTTTCCTATATCTTTTGGATATTAATAAAAAATGTACCTTTGCACCAAATTTCAGGATCATTAAAATTAAGATATTTATTAAGGTATGGTGATTTCAAACAAACCACTCAGATTTATTTTAGCAGCTTTCGTAATGTGTTTGCCATTGCTGAATTTTGCAAATCCGACGGCTGATTCTACTGTTGTTGCCACTGAAACTGCGCAGCACGAAGCGGCAGCTGGCCATAAAGAAGGACACGCCGAGCCAACAGATCTTAAATCACAGATCAATGCGTTTAAAAAACACCACGTTTTAGACGCGCATGATTTTACCCTTTTCTCAGACAATAGTACAGGATATCATTTTGGTTTTCCGCTTCCAGTAATTTTACTGGATAACGGATTGCAGGTTTTTTCTTCATCCAAATTCAACCATGGGGAATCGGTTGCCGAATCAAACGGAAACTACTATAAAATTAATCACCACGACGGTAAAATCTACAAAACTGATGCAGCCGGAACGATTACTGAAGACGAAAAAACAGGTCACCCTACAAACGTTCGACCGATCGATTTTTCAATTACCAAAAACGTTTTTGTTATCCTGATCGTAGCCTTTTTAATCTTCTTATTATTTAAAGGATTGGCTTCGTCATACCAGAAAAACGGAAGCATTGCAAAAGGGCCGGGAAGAATTTTCGAACCATTAGTATTGTATGTCCGCGATGAAATTGCGATCCCGAATATCGGAGAAAAACATTACAAAAAATACATGAGCTATTTGCTTACGATCTTTTTCTTTGTGTTGTTTCTTAATATTGTTGGATTAACGCCACTTGGAATCAACGTGACCGGAAATATCACGATCACTGCGGCATTGGCCATGCTGACATTTTTGATCACAAACCTTTCGGCGAATAAAAACTATTGGGGACACATTTTCTGGATGCCAGGCGTTCCAAAACCGATGCGAGTTATTTTAGCACCGATTGAATTGTTGGGTGTGTTCATCAAACCTTTTTCATTGATGATCCGATTGTTCGCGAATATTTTCGCAGGACATATCGTATTGATGAGTATCATCGGACTGATGTTTATTTTCAAAAGCTGGATCGGAAGTTCACTTTCATTCGGACTCGCATTTGTACTTTCGTTACTTGAAATTTTGGTAGCGTTTTTACAGGCATATATTTTCACGATGCTGTCGGCTTTGTATTTTGGGGCTGCTAACGAAGAGCACCACCACGAGGAGGCGCATCATTAATTTGAATGTTTAATTTTTAATTTATATATCATGGAAGGTTTAAATTTCGTTGGAGCAGGATTGATCGTAATCGGAGCTGGTTTGGGAATTGGTAAAATCGGTGGTTCAGCAATGGACGCGATTGCACGTCAGCCAGAAGCTTCAGGAAAAATTCAAACAGCGATGCTAATTGCAGCAGCGCTTATTGAAGGAATCGGTTTCGCTGCTTTGTTCGCAGCATAATTTTTAAGGGTAAAAGTTGCAACGGTTGGTTGTAACTTTTGCCTTATTATCAAAAAACGTTTTACATATTATATATAAAAATGGAAAAATTAATTAATCAGTTTGAATTGGGCTTGTTTTTCTGGCAGATGTTGATCTTTGTCGGATTGATTTTATTGTTGAAGAAATTCGCATGGAAACCAATCCTTGACGCAGTAAATACTCGTGAAGAAGGAATCAGAAGCGCATTGCTTTCTGCAGAAAATGCAAGAAACGAAATGCAAAACCTGAAATCAGACAACGAAAAATTATTGGCTGAAGCCAGAGCAGAACGCGATTTGATGCTAAAAGAAGCGCGTGAAATGAAAGAGAAAATGGTTGCCGATTCTAAAGCGGAAGCTCAGGCAGAAGGCGCAAGAATGATCGAGCAGGCAAAAACGGCTATCCAGTCTGAGAAAAATGCAGCGATGGCCGAATTGAAATCACAGGTTTCTTCACTGTCACTTGAAATCGCTGAAAAATTATTAAAAGACGAATTGTCTAACAAAGATTCCCAAATGAAATTGGTCGAAAAAATGTTGGGCGACGCTAAATTAAACTAAGATGGCAGGAACAAGAGCAGCAATCCGTTATGCAAAAGCAATCCTTGACACGGCACACGACAAAGGTGTTTCGACTGAAGTAAACAACGACATGTTGGTTATCGCTTCAACAATCAATGGAAATGCGGAACTAAGCACTTTTATTGCAAACCCAACTACAAGAGTAGAAGTGAAGGAAAGTGCGCTTTCTGAAATTTTTGCCGATGTGAATCCGGTATCCAAAAGCCTTTTGCGCTTATTGCTCGAAAACAAAAGATTTGAGATCCTGTCGGATATTGCGACAGAATACAGCAAATTGTTCGAGGAAATGAACGGCGTAGAAGTGGCGACAGTTACAACTGCAGTGCCATTGGACGACGAAATGAAAGCGAAAGTGTTGTCAAAGATCCTGACGTTTTCAAACAAAAAAGTAAACATTGAAAACATTGTAGATCCATCAATCATTGGCGGATTTATCCTAAGAATAGGCGACCAGCAGTACAACGCTTCTGTAGCCAACAGATTACAAGTATTAAAGAGAGAATTAAGTAACTAGTTATTTATAAATAAAATAATTATGGCGGAAATTAAGCCTGCTGAAATTTCAGCAATATTAAAAAAGCAATTGTCAGGTTTTGAATCTGGTGCTACTTTGGAAGAAGTTGGAACAGTATTGAATGTTGGAGATGGTATCGCTCGTATTTACGGGTTATCAAATGTGCAGTATGGAGAGTTGGTTGAATTTGACAACGGACTTGAAGCTATCGTTCTGAACCTTGAAGAAGACAATGTTGGGGTGGTACTTTTAGGACCATCAACCGGAATCAAAGAAGGTTCAACAGCTAAAAGAACCCAGCGTATTGCTTCTTTAAAAGTGGGTGAGGAAATGGTAGGTCGTGTGGTAAACACACTTGGTTTCCCAATCGATGGAAAAGGGCCAATCGGCGGAACATTATACGAAATGCCACTCGAAAGAAAAGCGCCTGGAGTAATCTTCCGTCAGCCAGTAACTGAACCATTGCAAACCGGTGTAAAAGCCGTAGATGCGATGATTCCTGTAGGTCGCGGGCAACGTGAGCTTGTAATTGGTGACCGTCAAACTGGTAAATCTACCGTTTGTTTGGATACCATTTTGAACCAAAAAGAATTTTACGATGCCGGACAACCGGTATTCTGTATATATGTTGCCATCGGGCAAAAAGCGTCGACTGTAGCAGGAATCGCTAAAATGTTGGAAGAAAAAGGCGCAATGGCTTACACGGTAATCGTTGCTGCTAACGCTTCTGATCCTGCTCCAATGCAGGTTTACGCACCATTGGCCGGAGCTGCAATTGGGGAATATTTCCGTGATTCAGGACGTCCAGCACTGATCGTTTATGATGATTTGTCTAAACAAGCGGTTGCTTATCGTGAGGTGTCTCTTTTGTTAAGAAGACCACCGGGCCGTGAAGCTTATCCTGGAGACGTTTTCTACCTCCACAGCCGTTTATTAGAGCGTGCTTGTAAAGTGATCAACAATGATGAGATCGCAAAACAAATGAACGACTTGCCGGATTCTATCAAAGGAATCGTAAAAGGAGGCGGATCTTTGACTGCGCTTCCAATCATTGAAACACAAGCGGGTGACGTTTCTGCATACATCCCAACAAACGTAATTTCGATTACAGACGGACAGATTTTCCTTGACGGAGATTTGTTCAACTCTGGAGTGCGTCCGGCGATCAACGTAGGTATTTCGGTATCACGTGTTGGAGGTAACGCTCAGATTAAATCGATGAAAAAAGTAGCGGGAACATTAAAATTAGATCAAGCGCAATTCCGTGAATTGGAAGCGTTTGCTAAATTTGGTTCTGATTTGGATGCCGTAACGTTGAACGTAATCGAAAAAGGAAGAAGAAACGTAGAGATCCTGAAACAAGGTTTGAACGATCCTTATACTGTTGAAGATCAGGTTGCCATCATTTATGCAGGTTCTAAAAACTTGCTTAGGGATGTTCCTGTAAACAAAGTAAAAGAATTCGAAAGAGATTTCCTGGAATTCCTGAACAACCAGCACAGAAGCACACTAGATGCTTTAAAAGCAGGAAAACTGACTGACGAAATTACAGATGTAATCGAGAAAGTAGCGAAAGAAGTTTCAGCAAAATATAACTAAAAATAGTCGAACGTCTTAAAGTCAAAAGTGTAAAGTCCAATCAAACGATTCGACAAAACAAGAAACTTTTGACTTTGCGGCTTGCGACTTTAGACTCATAAAAAATGGCAAACTTAAAGGAAATCCGTAATAGAATTACTTCCGTTTCATCTACGATGCAAATCACATCGGCGATGAAAATGGTTTCTGCTGCAAAACTGAAAAAAGCACAAGATGCGATTACAGCGATGCGCCCTTATGCCGAAAAACTGACCGAATTGCTGCAAAATCTTTCTGCTACGCTTGACGGCGATATAGGTGGAGAATTCACAGCACAACGCGAAGTCAAAAGAGTTTTGGTCGTTGCAATCACTTCAAACAGAGGTTTGAGCGGCGCTTTCAACTCGAATATCGTAAAAGAAGCCAGAAGACTGACTGAGAAAGAATATGCCGGTAAAAAGGTAGATTTCATTACTGTTGGTAAAAAAGGAAACGATGCAATCAGTAAAGCAAATACGGTAATTGCCAACAACAATTCGGTTTTTGACAACCTGACTTTTGAAGCCGTTGGCGTGATCGCCGATGATTTGATCCAGTTGTTCATCGACGGAAAATACGACAAGATCGTTTTGGTGTACAACCAATTTAAAAATGCGGCAACACAAATCGTTCAGGCAGAGCAATTTTTGCCATTGGCACCGATCGCTTCAGATAAGCCAGCAAGCAATGTTGATTACATTTTCGAGCCTTCAAAAGAAGAAATCGTGCTGACTTTGATCCCAAAAATGCTGAAGACACAATTGTACAAAGCAGTTCGCGATTCCTTTGCATCAGAGCACGGCGCGCGAATGACTGCGATGCACAAAGCAACAGACAACGCAACAGAACTTAGAAACCAATTGAAATTAACTTACAACAAAGCACGTCAGGCGGCCATTACAAACGAAATCCTCGAGATCGTTGGTGGCGCAGAAGCTTTGAAAGGATAATTAATATTCAGATAAATAAAAAAGCGGTTCCTCACGAACCGCTTTTTTTATGGCAATATTGTATTCGTTGGACTCTCGACGTTTTGGCTTTCGACTCAATTATTCAAATGATACATTAGGAAGTTGTAAAACTCCGCATTTTCTTCCGTACGACTGTTGTAATTTGAAATCTTCCCATAATGCCCGGAATTGCTTAGTGTTTTCAGGAAAATCGGATTTTTCTGTGCAGCGCGGTTCTGCAATCTCGCCGCAAATTTATACGAATGGATCGGCGGGACACGGTCGTCATTTTCAGATGTAATGATCAACGTCACCGGATAATTCACATCATCTTTAATGTTGTGGTACGGTGAATAAGCCATCATTGCCTCAAATTCATCCTTTTTATCCGGGTCGCCATATTCGTCGTGATGGTATTTCCCGATCGTATAATCGTCAAATTTAATCATGTCATAAACGCCCACTTTCGGGATCGCGACCTTAAACAAATCCGGGCGCTGCGTCATTGCAACACCAACGAGCAAACCGCCTTGCGAAGCACCGGTAATGGCCAGTTTTTGAGGTGAAGTATACTTTTCTTTGATTAGGAATTCGGCAGCATCAATAAAATCGTTAAACGTATTCATTTTTTTCAAGCCTCGTCCATCTTTATGCCAGGCCGGTCCTTTTTCGCCGCCACCGCGGATTTCGGCATACGCAAATACGCCGCCTTTTCCAAGAAAATACAACAATCCGGTGTCATATTTCGGGCCGCTGACTACGCCAAAACCACCGTATGCTTTAAGCAAGGTCGGGTTGTTTCCGTCGAGCACAATCCCTTTTTTATGAACGATCGTGATTGGAATGTCTTTGCCGTCACGGCTTTTATACGTAATGGTTTTGGTTTCAAAATAATCGAGCGGAAAAATCGTCGGTTTCGGTCTTGAATATTCACTGTAAAATGCTTTTACAATACCAGTTTCCAGATTCAGTTTAAAGTTGTGGAATGATAATGTGTACGAATAAAAACTCACAAATAAATCATTGGTTGTGCTGTCAAAAAACCGGATGTTAAAATCCATGCCGTCCGGAGCATCAAATTTTCGGATGAATTGCCCCTCGCGGTTGTAAACATTGATGTAATTTTTGCTGACAGTTTTATATTTGCAGACAATGTAATTCTCATAAAAATCGGCATCCACAAGCAAATTGTTGTAATACTGCGGAATCAGGATCGTTTCGTCACTTCGGTTCTTAATATTGAATGACCGCACATCGCCCCAGCCAAATTCCTT
This sequence comes from Flavobacterium noncentrifugens, assembly GCF_900100375.1. Taxonomy (GTDB): domain Bacteria; phylum Bacteroidota; class Bacteroidia; order Flavobacteriales; family Flavobacteriaceae; genus Flavobacterium; species Flavobacterium noncentrifugens. Next base: position 857,233 of record NZ_FNEZ01000001.1, read on the forward strand.
CGAAGAAAAATAAATCCGGTCTTTCGAATAATGCAGCATTTTAAAATCGGCATCATCTTTTTCCAGGAATTTCTCTAAATAGAAATTCTCTGTGTCAATGTTGGTATAATAATATGTTTTGAACGTTTCTTCTTTATTGGTTTCAACAATAAAAAGCTTGTTCCCGCTTGTGAAAAAACGAATGTAACTTTCATTTTTCGTTCCGTCAAAAACCAATTCGTCTTCCGATTGGAGTTTGCCTATGCGATGATAATATACTTGGTAAGTCGAATCGCGCGCAAAGACTTCAACATTCGAATTTTTCTTGTAAAAAACGCCGCGATCGCCATTCCACGCCACATTTGAAAATTTAATGTTCGTCAGTACGTCGTCAAGATTTTTAGCCTTTTCGATATCACAAAACCTGATTTCCTCTCTGTCGCTTCCGTCCATACTAATCTGGTAAGCCGTATATTTTGAGTTTCGGGAAGGATAATTCCCCGAGATAACCGCATTTTCATTCTTGTAAATTTTATACGGATTCACCAATTCCACAGGCTTGTCAATCAGGCTTTTTGCATAATATAAAGACGACGGAAGTGCTTTATCGAGGCGAAAATTCATATAAAAATATTTCCCTTTTTTTATCGGAAGCGAATTTGACGACAAATAATCATATTCTTTAATCTTCCCTTCAGATGAAAATTCTTTCCTGTCAATCTCGAGTTCCGCATCGGTAAGCTCGTTTTCCTTCGCCACCCAATTGCGCACTTCATCCGACTTGTAATTCTCGAGCCATGCATAATCATCGGCATAAGAATTTCCGTGTTTGGTAATTTTATGTGGAACCGACTTCGATTTAAAAACCGGCTGCCCGAAGGATTTGCAAAAACCAAAAACCAATAAAAGCAACAGGATTTTTTTCATGGGGAATGTTTGTCCGACAAATATAGACGAAAGCGTTAAAAATCAGTATAAACATTTCAGTTTCGGGCGGTTTTTTATTTGTGCTTTTCCGGCTTAAACCCAAAGAAATACTTATTTTTGCGGGTACTTAAATCAAAATCAGACTTTGGGTTTATATAAAAAGCTTTTTCAGCAAACCGCCATTTACGGACTCGCAACGGTGATTCCGCGCATGATGAGTTTTTTCCTCGTGCCACTTTACACCGGATTGCTGCCTAAAGAAGAATATGGAAAGATCACCGTGATTTTTTCGTACATGATTTTCTTCAATGTCGTTCTCGCTTACGGCATGGAAACCGCTTTTTTCCGGTTTTACAACAAAGAATCCGACAAGAAAAACGTTATTGAAACCGCGATGATTTCCATTTTCTGGACGTCATTGGCTTTTCTCGGGATCGGATTGTTGTTTAGGAATACACTTGCGGAATTTTCCGGAATCAACGTGCAATATGTCACCTATACGATTTGGATTTTAGTACTCGACGCGCTCGTGATCATCCCGTTTTCAAAGCTTCGCGCCAACCAGCGGCCGTTTTATTATGCGATTGTCAAAATCGGAAACGTTGCCATAAACCTGATCCTGAACATTTTTTTTCTGATCATTTTACCCAAACTCGCCACGCCAAACCCAAATGATTTTTTCAGTTTAATGTATTTCGAAAACTTCCAGATCGGATACATTTTCATCTCACTGATCATTTCGAGTTTCGCCACTTTCGTCGTGCTTTCACCCGATTATCTTAAAGTAAAATGGCATTTTGATTCCGAACTCTGGAAACGCATGATGCAATACGGACTGCCGATTCTCATCGCCGGACTCGCATTTGCCATCAACGACCAGTTCGACAAAATCCTGCTCGGGAAATTATTGCCCGCAAACATCGCCGACGCAGAAGTGGGCGTGTATTCTGCCTGCTACAAGCTTGGATTGTTCATGGTTTTGTACCGAACAGCTTATACGCTCGGCATCGAACCGTTCTTTTTCAGCCACGCCGACAAAGAAAACGCCAAGCAAACCTACGCGACCGTTACTAAATATTTCGTGATTTTCGGTTCCTTGATCATGCTCGCCGTCATCGTTTTCGCCGATTTATTCAAGCAGCTTATGATTCGCGATTCGTCATATTGGGTTGCTATGAAAGTCGTTCCACTAATCATTCTCGCAAATTTTTTCCTCGGGATTTACACGAATTTGTCCGTTTGGTACAAGCTCATCGATAAAACACACATCGGTGCTTACATTTCCATTATCGGCGCGATTGTAACCTTGGTCTTAAATTTTTTACTGATCCCAACAATGAGTTATTACGGTTCGGCCATTGCCACCATCGCCGCTTACGGCAGCATGATGCTGATTTCCTACCTACTCGGAAATAAATATTACCCCATTCCATACGACATGAAAAAAATCGGCGGCTATCTCGGACTTTCGATCGCATTTTCAGTCGTTTCATTCTATTATTTCAGGGAAAATTACTACGTCGGCCTCGGGCTGCTGCTCGTATTCATGTATTTCATTTACCACAACGAAAAAGAAACCTTAAACCGAATTTTAAAACGAAACGAACACAAATAAAATTTTTTTCAGGAGCTATTTCCTGCTATCCGCTGCAATCTTTTTTCGGTAAAAACCTCAAAAAGGATTTCCGCTGCTATCAGGGCTAAGCCAATTCCGGAACATTCCAACACACAAAATATGACCATCCAAATCATCAACAAATCCCGGCACGAACTTCCAAATTACGAAACCATCGCTTCAGCCGGAATGGACCTTCGTGCCAATTTAACCGAATCAATAACCTTGAATCCGCTCGAAAGAGCCATCGTAAAAACCGGCTTGTTCATCGAACTTCCAATCGGATATGAAGCGCAGGTACGACCAAGAAGTGGGCTCGCAGCAAAAAAAGGCGTCACAGTTCTAAATTCTCCCGGAACAATCGACGCCGATTATCGCGGGGAAATCGGAGTGATTTTAGTAAATTTATCAAATGAAGCTTTTACCGTAGAAAACGGCGAAAGAATCGCACAATTAATCATCGCCAAACACGAACGCGCCGAATGGATTTCAGTTGATGTTTTATCTGAAACCTCACGCGGCGAAGGCGGATTTGGGAGCACTGGAACTAAATAATTCAAAAATTAAATGATTGAAAAATTTAAGAGTTTGTCAATTTTTCAATCATTCAATTTTCCAATCTTTAAATAAACAAAATGAAAATAATCGTACCCATGGCCGGACGCGGCTCAAGATTAAGGCCGCATACTTTAACTGTTCCAAAACCTTTAATTCCAATCGCAGGAAAACCAATTGTGCATCGTTTGGTCGAAGACATTGCCGGTGTTTTAAACCAGGACATCGAAGAAATCGCATTCATCATTCACAAAGATTTTGGTTCGCAGGTAGAAAAAGACCTGATCGCAATCGCAAACAAACTCAAAGCAAAGGGAACGATCTATTACCAGGAACAGCCATTGGGAACCGCGCATGCGATCATGGCGGCTAAAGAATCGATGACCGGCCCAATTGTGGTTGCTTATGCCGATACGCTTTTCCGCGCCGATTTTACGTTAGACACTTCTGCAGACAGCGTAATTTGGGTAAAACAGGTTGAAGATCCAAGCGCTTTTGGCGTTGTGCAATTAAATGAAAACAACCAGATCGTTGATTTCGTTGAAAAACCAAAGGGATTTGTATCTGATCTGGCGATTATCGGAATCTATTATTTCAAATCAGGTGAAACTTTACGCGCCGAATTGCAATATTTACTCGATAATAATGTTGTTAAAGGTGGCGAATACCAATTGACCGATGCGCTTGAGAACATGAAAGTCAAAGGCCTCAAATTCGTTCCCGGGAAAGTCGAAGAATGGATGGATTGCGGAAACAAAAACGTAACTGTAGAAACGAATTCCCGCATGCTGAATTTCCTGCACAATGACGGCGAACATTTGGTTGATTATGATGTCAAACAGGAAAATTCGGTCATCATTCCGCCTTGTTTTATTGATAAAGACGTGGTGTTGATCAACGCAACTGTTGGTCCAAATGTGTCTTTGGGAAAAGGCTGTCACGTGATTGACACCACGATCAAAAACAGTCTGGTGCAAAACCATTCGCACATCAGGAATGCGAATTTAAACAATGCGATGATTGGAAGCCACGCCACTTTTGATGGAAATTTCACGAGCATCAGCATTGGCGATTATTCTGTTTTGGAATAGAAAATATTTTATAAACCATTAAGGGATTAAGAAACATGAAGCATCCGCCTTAATGGCACTTCATTTCTTAATGGTTCAAAAAACGTATTTGTAAAAAAGTAGCGATGAAAAAGAAAATCATTTTGGCGGTTTTAATCGGGATGCTATGCGTTCCCATTTCGCTATCGGCACAAAAGGAGCCAGATGACATTGCGCTCAACAACGATGCTTTTCAGGATGCTTTTTATGAATCGCTAAAGCAAAAAGGCATCGAAAATTATGACAAGGCGATTACCGCTTTGGAAAAATGCCAGAAACTCGAACCGAACAATGCAACGGTTTTCTTTGAGCTTGGGAAAAATTACCTGGCGCAAAGAGACTACAAACGCGCTTACGATTCGTTCGAACAAGCGACTAAAATCGATCCGAAAAACAAATGGTTTTGGGTGGGGATGTATGATGTTTGTTATGAAACCCGCGATTGGCCGCAGGCAATTATTATCGTAAACAAACTGGTCGAATTCAAGAAAGAATACGAAGAAGATCTGGTGTCGCTGTATATGAACACGCAGCAATTTGACAAAGCATTGGAACTGATCAATAAGCTCAATGACAATGTCGGAAAATCTGATTTGCGTGACAGTTACAAAAATCAAATCCTGAAACAGTCAAAATATCAACGTTCGGAAAAAGACAATCTTATTGCTCAAATCGACAAAAATCCGAAAGACGAGGCCAATTATATTGCTTTGATTTACCTGTATTCTGAAAGCAATCAGGAAGAAAAAGCGATGGAAGTGGCGAAAAAACTCGAAAAGGAAATCCCAACTTCCGATTGGGCGCAAGTCAGCCTTTTTAAATTTCACCTGAACAACAACGACGGGGAAAAAGCCGTAAAAGCGATGAATGTCGCATTGGCCAGCAAAAAAATAGATCCAAAGATCAAGCACAGAATGTTGAATGAATTCCTGATTTTCATCAAAGACACACCGCAATTCGATCCGGATCTGGACAAAGCTATTGCATATTTCGACAATGATAAAGATGTGAAAGTCGCAAAGGAAATCGCGAAGTTTTACGATGAGAAGAAAATCTGGGACAAAGCGATCCGTTATTATGAAATGCATTTGAAAAGCAATTCGGATGATGTCGAGGCCATGTTGTTACTATTCAACGATTATACAGAAAAGCAGGAATTTGACGTTTTAGCTAAAAAAGCAGAAGCTGCTATCGAGTTGTTTCCGTTGCAGCCGCAATTTTATTATTTTGGCGGATTGGCAAATAACCAACTCAAAAATTTCAAAAAAGCAAAAGATTTGCTCGAAATGGGACTTGATTATTTGGTGAATGACGTTGCGCTCGAAATCAATTTTAATATCCAACTCGGGGAAGCTTACAGCGGATTGGGCGATGCGAAGAAAAAAGAAAGCTATTTTCAAAAAGCAGAGAGGCTTTTAAACAAGACTAAAAAATGAAAAAATATTTAGGGATAATCATGTTGCTGATGATTGCTTCATGCAAAACTACAAAAACCGCAGTTGCTGAAGGAAGTGCTGCAAAATCGGTCGAGGCAGAGAAAATCATCAACAGTCATTACGCCAATAAAAAGGAATTTTCTACAGCCTATATCAAAGCCAGCGCGAAATACAAAGACGAAAAGCAAACGCAGAATGTGAGCGCTGAAATCCGGATTAAGAAAGACGAAGCGATTCTCGTTAGCATTCGTTTTCTCGGAATCACGATGGCAAAAGCGTTGATCACGCCAACAGCGGTTAAATATTATGAAAAAATAAACGGTACGTATTTCGAAGGCGATTATGCGGCTTTAAGCCAATGGCTTGGCACCGATCTCGATTTTCAGAAAGTGCAGAATTTGCTGATTGGCGAATCATTGGATGATCTCAGAAAAGGAAATTATACAAATTCGATTGAAGACCAATTGTATAAATTAGGCAGTTCAGACGGAAAAACAGCTAAAGAATATTTCTTTGAATCGGAAAAATTCCTATTGAAAAAAGAACAGATTTCACAAGCGGCGCAACAACGGATGCTTCAGGTTTTTTACCCGAATTACAACCAATATGCGCAAGGTGCCTGGCCGTCGGGAATTGAAATTGACGCGCAGCAACCTAAAGGAAAGACGAGTATTGATATCGATTACAACTCGGTTTCATTCGAAGAAGCAGTTTCTTTTCCATATAGCGTTCCCGATGGTTACGAACGGATTTTTATTAAGTAGATTTGCACAAATATTTTTTAATATGCCAAAATACATCTTCAGCCTGATCTTTATCTGCATGACCGCAATCATGTCTGGACAGCAAACGCAGGAAAAACTGGAAAAAAAGAAAGCACAAATCCTAAAGGAAATCAGCGAAAAGGAAAATTTGCTTCAGGAAATGCGCACGAAAGAAAAATCGGTCGCCACACAGCTTGAAGTGCAGACTGAGAAAATAAAACTCAAAGAAAACCTGATCAGCACGACTGAAAAGCAGGCAAAACTGCTCAGCAACGACATGTACATCAATCAAGTCAACATCAATAGATTGAAAAAAGAACTTGTGATTTTGAAAGAAGATTATGCCGAGATGATCTTAAAATCATACAAAAGCCGCTCAGAGCAAAGCCGTGCGATGTTTTTATTGTCTTCCGAAAATTTTCTTCAGGCCTACAAACGCGCGCAGTACATGAAGCAATATGCGAGCTACCGGAAGATGCAGGGCGAGGAAATCAAGTCGAAATCAAGCGAACTCGAAAATTACAATGAAAAAATTGGCGTTCAGAAAACCGAAAAGCAAAAACTGATCGCCGAAAACGAAAAAGAACGCTTAACGCTTCAAAAAGAAAAGCAGGAACAGCAGGAAATCGCAAAATCGATCAAGAAAAGCAAAACCCAGATCGCTGCTGAAATCAAGAAAAAACAACAGCAAACCCGCCAGATCGACCAGCAAATCGACCGTTTGATCCGTGAAGCGATTGCTGCAGCGAATAAAAAAGCTGCTGCTGCTGCCGTAAAGGCCAATCCAAAAACAACAACAGCCGCTAAAACACGCGAAACGGAAACCGCTACAAAAATCGTTCTGACTTCTGAAGGTAAAGTAGTTGCCGATAATTTCCGCGCCAATAAAGGCAGATTGCCATGGCCGGTTGAAAAAGGATTTGTATCATTGGGTTATGGCGATCAGGCGCATCCGGTTTACAAATCACTGATCGTTCACAACAGCGGGATCGAGATCACGACTGAAGAAGGCGCCAATGCCAGAGCTGTTTTCGGAGGTGAAGTGATCAAAGTCATGGTGCTTTCACCAGTAAATAAAGCGGTTATGATCCAACATGGAGATTATTTTACTGTATATCAGAATCTCAGCAGCGTCAGTGTCAGCAAAGGCGATAAAGTGTCGATCAAGGAAACGATCGGAAAGATCAGGACCAATGGCGACACCGGAAAAACGGTCTTAAAATTTACCATTTCCCAGAATACGACTTATAACAATCCGGCGAGCTGGCTTTCGAATATGTAATAAACAAGAAGGAGAACCAAATCAGTTCTCCTTTTTATTATACAAAAATATTTTGGACTTGTTTTTGGCCACGAATTATGCGAATAGGTGTTGTTATAATTCGTTGCTGAAAAGAAAACTTTTTATAGAAATAATGCCCGCAATTCCGTAGCTTCATGAGGTTTCATCTTGCCAGCCAAAACCAAACTGAGTTGTTTTCTTCGCAATGCGGCATCAAAACGCTCTTTCTCAAGTTCTGTTTCGGGAATGATTTCAGGTACGGTTACAGGCCGGCCTTGTTCGTCTACAGCTACAAAAGTATAGATCGCTTCGTTTGCTTTGGTACGAACTCCAGATTCGCGATCTTCAATCCACACATCGAGGAAAATTTCCATAGAGCTGTTGAAACTTCGCGACACTTTGGCTTCGACCGTAACCACGCTCCCAAGCGCAATCGCGCGGTTAAAAGCGACATGGTTTACAGAAGCGGTAACGGTAATTCTTCTTGAATGGCGTCGTGCTGCAATGCTCGCCGCGCGGTCCATCCGGGCTAAAAGTTCGCCTCCAAAAAGATTGTTCAATGGATTGGTTTCACTCGGCAAAACCAGGTCGGTCAATATCGTTAAAGATTCGGATGGATGTTTCGGGTGCATTGTTTTTTTTGCAAAGGTAATTACAGCGCATAAAAAAAGGCTCCACAATCCAGAAAAATTTCTGTTTTAGTGCAACCTTTTGTATTTGTTGACGAATGTTACAATGCTTTAACGAGAATCCATGCATCTGATGCGGTAGATTTCCGGATGTCAGATTTTGCCTGCTCGGCTTCTTCGCGCGTCGCGTAGCTTCCATAAACAACCGGGAAACTTCCGCGTCTGTCCGGCGCAATTCTGCGTGCTTTGAATCCGGAATTTAATAGATCTTTGTATGCTTTCTCTGCATTTTCCTCATTTCTGAAAACGCCGGCAACCACATGGTAATTGAGTTTTTCTTCCTTAACGGTCAATGTGACTGATGGCATTGGGTTTTCGATAAAGAAAGTCGCTTCCTGGATTTTATTCTGGACTTGTTTCTGGACTGCAGTTTCTACGATCAGCGTTTGTTCCTCAATATGGTCGTCGTATAATTTATAGCCAATTGCGCCGGTAGCACTCATTGCCAAAATAAAGATCGCAGCATATTTTAAATACGATGGACGGCGGCGTTCGCGCTTTTCCGGAGTAAATATGATCGGTGCTTTTTCTTCAAGGATTTCAATTTCCTGTTTGTATGCTTCGCGTTTTACGGCAGGGGAAACAAAGGAGTTCAATCCGAAGGATTCTTTTAAATAATTGATGTTTTCAGAAGGCGTAAACACCAGGTTTTTTTCGGAATTCAGTGACAATTCGCCTACATTTTTCAATGTAAATCTTTGGTTGACTTCAAGAATGCTTTTCCAGATCACGACTTCGCTTTCAATCGAAGCGACTGCGCTTTCATAAGTCGTTTTTTCAGTTGTGGCAATATGGTTTGCCAACAAGCCGTCGTTGTTTTTCAGATGCGGATTAAATGAAATGAGCTTCTTCGGCGGATAAAACGAATGCGTGTTTTCATGCAGGTGCGCCGACTGGATTTCGGTCAAAAAGGCGCCGAAACCTGGAACAGTTACACACTGGTGTCTGTATAAAAGCTGGGAAATGGATTGTTCGATCTTCATGGAAACAAAGTTATGCAATGGGTTAAGTTATCAAAATTTTATTCACAATTTTTATTAACAATTCCAACGAAATTTTATACATTTCACCTTCAAACACTTACTATGCGCCACGAAGAATTATTTTATTTATTAGCCTTGCAAAAAGTGGAAGGCGTGGGCGATATTGTCGCCAAAAAACTCATTTCGCACTGCGGAACTGCCGAAAATGTATTCCAGACAAAAGCTGCCCAGCTCAAAATGATCGACGGGATTGGGTCGATGGTTTTGCGGAATCTCAAAGATAAATTGGTCTTTGAAAAAGCGGAAGCAGAACTTCGATTTATCGAAAAAAACAACATCAACTGGACGTATTTTGGCGATGAAAAATATCCCGAAAGGTTGAAGCATTGCATTGATGGGCCGGTTTTACTATTTGCGTCGGGCAACATCAACCTGAACAAAAAACGCATCATCAGCATAGTCGGAACGCGGCAGATTACATCACACGGAACCGAATTCTGCAAAAACCTGATCGCAGAACTTGCACCACTTGATCCCATCATCGTGAGCGGATTTGCTTATGGCGTAGACATCGTCGCGCATCAGGCCGCACTCGAACACAATTTGCAAACCATCGGAATTGTCGCTCATGGACTGAACCAGATCTATCCGAAAATTCACAAAAGATACGTTTCCAAAATAGAAGAAAATGGTGGTTTTATGACCGAATTCTGGAGTTCATCGAATCCTGAAAAAGAAAATTTCGTCAAGCGAAACCGCATTGTCGCTGGGATTTCCGAAGCTACGATCGTTATTGAATCTGCCGATAAAGGCGGATCTTTAATTACGGCAAATATGGCGAATGATTACAACCGCGATGTGTTTGCTGTTCCGGGAAGAATAACAGATAAATTCAGCCAGGGCTGCAACAACCTGATCAAAACGCAGAAGGCAAATTTGCTTACCAGCGCTGCCGATGTGGTTTACATTTTAAACTGGAATTTCGAAACGAAAGCAAAACCGATACAAAAACAATTGTTCATTTCATTAAATAATAACGAACAAAAAATCTACGATTACCTTCAAAAAACCGGAAAGCAATTGCTTGACATTATTGCATTGGAATGTGATTTCCCGATTTATAAAATCTCGTCGACGCTTTTGGATATGGAACTTAAAGGAGTCATTCGTCCGTTGCCTGGAAAATTATTTGAAGCGATTTAATAAAAAAAGCCTGTCGGTTGGGACAGGCTTTTCATTTTATTTATTGGAATTTAAAATGCAAACCCCAATTTCTCACGAACTCTTGAAAGTACACCATTGGCGACAATTCGTGCTTTTTCAGCGCCAAGCTGCAACGCTTTTTCGACTTCTTCAGGATTGTTCATGTAGTAATTGTATGTTTCCCTTTCGGTTTTAAATCTTTCGAGGATCAGTTCAAACAACGCTTGTTTGGCATGTCCCCATCCGAAATCACGGTTGACATTTTTGTATTTTTCGGTCATGTCGGCAAGCTGATTTTCATTGGCCAACAATTTATAGATTGCGAAAATCTTGCAGGTTTGGGTGTTTTTTGGCTCTTCAAGCGGCGTGCTATCGGTTTCAATCGACATCACTTGTTTACGCAACGCTTTGTCGTCGAGGAAAATAATAATCGTATTGTTTGCCGATTTGCTCATTTTTCCGCCATTGGTTCCGGGAACATATTTGGTGTCTTCCTGCAAATAAGATTCCGGCAGTACAAAAGTGTCGCCCATTTGATTGTTAAACCTTGCGGCAACATCGCGTGTAATTTCAATATGCTGCAATTGGTCTTTTCCAACGGGAACAAAATCGGCATCATACAATAAAATATCGGCGGCCATCAGCATCGGATACGTAAACAATCCGGCATTGACATCTGATAAGCGATCGGATTTGTCTTTAAATGAATGCGCCAATGTTAACCGTTGAAACGGAAAAAAGCAACTCAAATACCAAGACAATTCTGCCGTTTGTGTCACATCGGATTGTCTGTAAAAAATCACTTTATTGATATCCAAACCACAGGCGAGCCAGGTTGCAGCGGTGCTTAACGTATTTTCCCGCAACGTTTTTCCTTCTTTGATCTGTGTCACAGAATGTAAATCGGCGATAAAAAGAAACGTTTCGTTCTCAGGATTTTGCGATAATTCAATTGCCGGAATAATTGCGCCCAGAAGGTTTCCCAAATGCGGCGTTCCGGTGCTTTGGATGCCTGTAAGTATTTTTGCCATTGGTGATAAATTTCGAAACGGCTTGGCTTCGATGTTAATGTTGAAGCGCAAAGTTAATTCTTTTGTCAAAAATTACACACGATTCCGTATTTTTGGCAGTATGAAAACACTAAAAATGATTTTTTGGGTGCTCTGGAGAATCTGGTTCTATGTTTTACTGGGCGCTCCGATCCTGATCATGTTGCCGTTTTTAGTTGTTTCGATCCTCAAGGAGAAATGGTATCCTTACTTTTTTATAATGGCCAGGATTTGGGCGAAAGTGATTCTTTTCGGAATGGGATTTTATTACAAAGTCGAGCGCGAACAGGAAATCGAGCCTCATAAAAGTTATATGTTTGTGGCCAATCACACTTCAATGGCCGACATTATGCTGATGCTTGCCGTGACCAGAAACCCGTTTGTATTTGTCGGAAAAAAAGAATTGTCTAAAATCCCGCTGTTTGGATTTTTCTACAAACGCACTTGTATTTTAGTCGATCGCAAAAGCTCAAAAAGCCGAATGGAAGTGTTCAACCGCGCCCAAAAAAGATTAAATCAAGGACTCAGCATTTGTATTTTTCCCGAAGGCGGCGTTCCCGATGACGAATCGGTTTTGCTCGACGAATTTAAAGACGGCGCATTCAGACTGGCGATCGAGCATGAGATCCCGATTATTCCCATCACTTTTGCAGATAACAAAGCCCGTTTTTCGTATACGTTTATGAGCGGAAGCCCCGGAATCATGCGCGTTAAAATCCATTCATTTGTCGAAACTAAAGGCAAAACAATTGAAAACAAAAAAGACATCAGGGAAGTAAAGGAAAAAGTCAAAGAAATCATTTACAACCAACTTCTGGTTTTCCAAAGCAAAAAAAAGAGCGCCTAACCAAAGCGCCCTTTCCCGTTACATTCGTAACAGTAACCTAACTAAAATTTGAAGCTTAAGCCGGTGTACAATCCAAAATAATAAGGTTTGAAATTGCCATTATCTTTACTAAAAGTGTCCATTTGATATTTAAACATCGGATTGAAATTGGCTTCAAAAGCCTTGAAAAAACGGTATCTTAAACCCAATCCGATATTGGTGCTGAAATGTGTCTTGTTCAGGTTATTCGCTTCCCCGAAATTCGTCGTATAACCTGAAGAAACTACCTGGATTTCATTTTCATTGAGGAATAAAGTGCTTAATCCGCCTATGATATCGATCCCGAATTTTTTGTCCAAAACCGCGTATGAAAGTTCGACAGGAACTTCAATGTATCCCATTTTCTGGTTTAGATAGCTCTCGAAAGTATCCGTCATAAATTCCGTTTTGTTCGTTTTTGAAGCGCTGTTGCTCAGGTTGAGGTATTGATTTTCATTTCGAACCGTCACATTCGGAAGTGATTTTGCCTGAAGCCCGGCATTGATGAACACATCATTCGTACGGTAACTTAATGAAACTTTATTGACCCCGGTTCGGATTTTGAGTTTTTTCGTCACGGCATAATTTACGCCAAGGCCAAAGCTTAAATTGGTTCCATAATTTTTAGAATTGCCTGCAAAACTCGAATCGATCGGCGAACCTTTGGACGTTGAACCCAAATAAACAGGCGCAACGGTTGAGGTAATTTGCCACCTGTTTAGTTTCGGTTCTGGCTGGGTAACAAGTTGTTTCTTTTCTTTTTCTTTTAACAATTCTTCCAGCGCATTAGGCACAACAGCAATGGCCGTAGAATCTGTTTTTTTGATTGGGGTTTCTTCGGTTGCAGCAACAGCATTTTGTTTTGCATTGGTTGGCAGATCAGAAAATCCATTGGTTTCTGAGGATTTTGAGCCCGCATTATTTTCATTGGCCAAAGCCTGGTTTGTATTCAAATTTCTGGTGATTTCGTTTCTGACCAAAGTGATTTCTGAATTTTGATTTTTCAGGGTTTGATTGTCTTTTGATTTTCGGGAGTTTGATTTCAGATTTGAGTCAGATCCGGATTCAGCGATTGCGGTTTGCAGACTTTTCAGGTCTGATTTGCGATTTCTTTTTCGGGAGTTTGATGTCAGATTTGGATCGGATCCGGATTCAGTAATGGCGCTTTGAGGATTTTTGAGGCTTGATTTGCCATTTCTTTTTTCGGAAGGAGTTTTTTTAGTTTTATCCATTTCCAAATGGGCAACAGCCGAATTTGAGTTTTCGTATGAATTGGATTTTCTGGATTTTTTCTGATTCGACAGTGCCGGATTTTTTAATTTTCCATTGGAACTTTCAAGCTTTTCATCATTCGGATTTAAATTTTCAGAAGCATTTGCAACTGCATTTTTACGGTTTCGGATGGAAACGGAACTGGATGGTTTTCCTTTTTCCGCTTCAGCGTTTTCCAATTTTTTTTCAGAATTTGCAACCTCGTTTTTGTGGTTTTCAGGATTTGAAATTTTTACCGGATTTGCATTGGTCACCGAATCTTTAGATGCGGCAGCTACACTTTCAGAATCGGTTCGTTTCGGATTTAAAATCGCCGGATTTTGAGAAGCATCATTTGGTTGGTCAACGACAACCGCATTTGGAACATCGGTTTTTGCCGACTGAAAATCCCGTATCACAAAAAAACCGATCAAAAATGCAGCAGCAACCCCTGAAAGCTGCCACCAAAACGGAATGATTCTTCTTTTCTTTTTCTTCTCCAGTTTGGCCTTGAGTTCCGGCCAGGTAAATTCAGGCGGATTTACTTCAAAATCTTTGAATTTTTCCTGAAAGAGTTTGTCTATGTTTTTTTTCTCACTCATTTTTCAGATGCAATTTAGTGGAATTTAAGGTTTCAATTTTTTCTTTCAAAATCACTTTTGCCCTTGACAGATTTGATTTTGAGGTGCCAATGTTTATGCCGAGCATTTCGGCGATTTCCTTGTGTGCATAATTATCGATGACATAAAGGTTAAACACAAGCCGGTAACGGTCGGGCAATTGCTGGATGATTTCGAGTAAGTAATCCAGTGAAATGGAATTCTCTTCGATATCAACCGTTTCTTCATCTGCTATATCTTCGTTAACGAGCTTAAAAAAGTTTTGTTTGCGGTAACATTGGAGTGCATTATTGATCATTAATCTTTTGGCCCAGCCTTCAAACGAACCTTTAAAAGCAAACTGCCCGATTTTTTCATAAATCAGCATAAAACCATCCTGAAGGTTGTCCTGTGCTTCTTCATAATTGCGTGAATATTTAAGGCACACAGCAAAAAGCTTAGGTGATAATAACCTAAACAGTTGCTCCTGCGCTTTAATATTATTTTTTTGGCACTCTAATATAAGTTCCTCTAAACTCAATTGGGTTTTGGGTTAATCGATTAAATTTTTATCTCACAGGCACAACATAATCGTAATAAGTATCTTCTCCGCTTTCATTTTTTCCCGTCCACATTTTAAAAGTGTAAATTGTTCCAGTTTCCCCGGCAATGAAATTGAATTTTGCCGAAGCCAGGTCTGGCCCAGGCCCGGAAACCGTTGTGTAAGTCACCGGCTGGCAGTCATTCCTTTCAGCAACACGTGTTTGTATTGCAATTTTTTTAGTGCTGTCTTCGCCATCAAGTAAAATCCCAATGTAAGTATGGCAGGTCGTGGGCATTTTGTAGAACATTTCAAATTCGTAGGTCGCACCTGAAGTAAAACTGCGCGGCAACTGGCAATATTGAATCGGGAGCAATTCATAGTGAACAGGTACATCTGCTTGCGAATCGTCTGTAGAACAGGCGGAAAGGGTAAAAAGGAAGAATAAGAAAAGCAGTAATTTTTTCATTCTGTAGTTTGTTGTTCAGTACAGCCAAGATGACGTTTGCTGAAAAGGTTGCGTGTAAAAATAAAAAAACCCGGATAAATTTCCGGGTTTTGATATTATGCATTATTTTCTTTAATTCTTTGCTTGATCTTTACTTCAAGTTCATCAGCCATTTCAGGGTTGTCTTTGATGAGCGTTTTTACGGCATCGCGTCCTTGTCCCAATTTGGTTTCGCCGTAGCTGAACCATGAACCCGATTTTTTTACGATTTCAAATTCGACTGCAAGATCCAGTATTTCTCCTGTTTTTGAAACACCTTCTCCGTACATGATGTCGAATTCGGCAGTTTTGAATGGCGGCGCCACTTTATTTTTAACGACTTTTACTTTGGTTCTGTTTCCGATCACATTATCACCGTCTTTAATTTGTGAAGAACGGCGGATGTCTAAACGAATTGATGCATAAAATTTCAATGCATTTCCTCCTGTTGTAGTCTCTGGATTTCCAAACATAACACCGATTTTCTCCCGCAATTGGTTGATGAAAAATACGGTACAATTGGTTTTACTGATTGTTCCTGTTAATTTTCTGAGTGCCTGTGACATCAATCTGGCGTGAAGCCCCATTTTAGAATCTCCCATTTCGCCTTCGATCTCACTCTTTGGAGTCAAGGCTGCAACTGAGTCAATTACTACAATATCAATCGCTCCGGAACGGATCAGGTTTTCGGCAATTTCTAGCGCCTGTTCTCCGTTATCCGGTTGTGAAATGATGAGGTTTTCGACATCTACGCCAAGTTTTTCGGCATAACTTCTGTCGAATGCATGTTCGGCATCAATGAAAGCTGCGATTCCTCCGGCTTTTTGCGCTTCCGCAATAGCGTGCAAAGTCAGCGTGGTTTTACCAGAAGATTCCGGTCCGTAAATTTCTATGATTCTGCCTCTTGGATAACCGTTTACGCCAAGTGCCAAATCGATGCCCAATGAACCTGAAGAAATCGTTTCGACTTCTACAATGGCTTTGTCGCCCATCTTCATGACGGTGCCTTTTCCGTAGGTTTTATCTAATTTATCGAGGGTTAATTGTAATGCTTTTAATTTTGCTTCTTTTTCTGAACTCATCTTTTCCTTCATTATATATTGCACTTATTTTGCGTAAAAATACTTCTTTTTTCCGAAGTTACAAGGTGCCGATTTTATTTAGCCTGCCTGTTTTTGAACAATTTTACGGATCTGTTTTTCCTTCAAATTTCTCCAGAGATTTCAGGTGTTTTGAATTTTCTATAAGGTATTTTTTGGATTTTAGAAACCATTTTTGAAACTTGGTTTTGTCACTTCTTTCAAAAAAAGTCTGAACCATGTCAAGACACATCTCGAATTTCTCATCACTGTTTTTGCAATAGTTCAACCCGGCAATATAAATTTGCTCTGCATCAGGAACTTTTCCCATTTGGATTAGTGCGAATCCGAGTTCGCGATACAGCATAAAATTTCGTGGATTGTATGCAATTGCAGCGTTCATTAAAGAAATTGTTTTTTGATATTGTTGCGTGGCGTTATATGCAACAGCGAGTTCAAAATCCAGATTCTCGGCATGTGGTTTAAGCAGTGATGCTTCCTCAAAAAGCGCAATAGCAAATTGGCTGCAGCCAACGCGATTGTAAAAAGAACCTTTTCGGATAAATGTTTCCGGGGCTTGCTGCATATCGTAAACTTTTAGCCATTCCGGCTTTTCAGGCAAATCCAATGTTTTGATGTTGTCCTTTTTTAAAACGAATACTTTTCCGGTATCGTCGTTTAATGCGCGTTTGATGATATAACCCGAACGTTGTTTTCCGAATTGGAATTTCCCGTTTTTATCAACCTTAAAATTATTTTCCAGTACAAAAGAAAACCCTTTGTATTCGTCAAGGTAAATGTATCCCAAAGACAAGCTGTCTTTGGTTTTTTCAGATAGAACAACCCAATGGTTTGCGGCGTCAAAAAAGTCTGTATCGAAAGTAAATGTGACATCGGGTTGTTTATCCTTTTGGCCGCGAGTAACATTCGATAACAACAACAAAATCGGTATCATAAATTTAATGTTCATCTGCGCCTTTTATTTTAACCAAAAATTATTTACCAAACTTAAAAGCCATTGCAAAAAATGAAGTATGGCTTTTCCTCACGAATTGTTAAAAATGATTGTTATTTACCAATCTGATCTGCAAATAGGTGTTAAAAAAGCGGAATTTATTTCTTATTTTTGCCCGAAATCTTTTCAAAAAAGTATGGAAAAAATAATATCATATCCGATATCTGCCCTTGCAATGCTGCTTTTTTTGCTGGTGCTGGTTATTTTTCATCCAATTCAATGGATTTGCCTGAATGTTTTTGGCTATCAGGCGCATAAAAAAAGTGTCGATTACCTGAATGTGTGTTTGCTCAGAATCGGGCATTTATTGGGCACGACTTATAAAGTTGAAAACCGCGATTTGATTCCGAAAGGCGTTCCGATCATCTTTGTTGCAAACCACCAAAGTTTATATGACATCATTGGAATCATCTGGTTTTTCAGGAAGTTCCATCCCAAATTTGTCAGCAAAAAAGAGCTTGCCTCCGGAATCCCGAGTGTATCCTACAATTTACGACACGGCGGTTCTGTTGTAATCGACAGGAAAGATCCAAAACAGGCGATTCCCGTGATTAAAAGCCTTGCCGAATACATCGAAAAGCACCATCGTTCGGCAGTAATTTTTCCCGAAGGCACGCGAAGCAAAACCGGAGTTCCGAAAGAATTTGCGCAAAGCGGATTAAAAATTCTCTGTAAATATGCACCTTCGGCGGTTGTTGTGCCCATATCAATCAACAACTCTTGGAAATTTGTTAAATACGGTTTTTTCCCTTTTGGTTTGGGAAATCGCCTTACCTTTACCGTGCATAAAGCGATGGCTGTGAAAGATTATCCGTTTGAAGAATTAATGCAACTGACTGAAAAAGCCGTAGTTAGCGGAGTAAAAATATAAATAATTAAAAATGTCTATAAAAAACATACGTCTGGAAGTGATGCAGTTCCTGGAAGATAAGATCGACGGATTCGTAGATCAATATCTGATTCCGGTGGAGAAAATATGGCAGCCTTCTGACTTTTTACCAGATTCCGAAAGCGATACTTTTTTTGAGGAAGTACGCGAATTGCGTGAATTGGCCAAAGACCTTCCTTATGACTTTTGGGTTGCAATGGTTGGCGATACGATTACTGAAGAAGCGTTACCAACTTACGAATCCTGGCTCATGGACGTCGAAGGCGTCGATAACGTAGAAAGAAATTCGTGGTCAAAATGGGTGCGTCAATGGACGGGTGAGGAAAACCGCCACGGCGATGTACTCAATAAATACCTATACTTGTCAGGACGCGTGAACATGCGCGAGATCGAAATGACGACGCAGCATTTGATTTCCGACGGATTTGACATCGGAACCGGCCGCGATCCCTACAAAAACTTCGTATACACGTCGTTTCAGGAACTCGCGACTTACGTCTCACACAACCGTGTTTCCCAATTGGCAAAAAGCTACGGCGACAAGAAATTGTCTAAAATGTGCAAGATGATCGCAGGAGACGAAATGCGCCACCACAATGCATACAGCGAATTTGTGAACCAGATTTTCAAAGTCGATCCAAGTGAAATGATGTTGGCGTTCAATTATATGATGAAAAACAAGATCATTATGCCTGCCGGATTCTTGCGTGAATCGGGAGAAAAAATCAGTTCGGCGTTTGAGGAATTTTCAAATTCGGCGCAACGAATTGGCGTGTATACAGCCAATGATTATGTCGATATCATGCAAAAACTCATCGACCGTTGGGAAATTGCCAAGATTACAAACCTAACCGACGAAGCAGAGAAAGCGCGTGATTATTTAATGAAACTTCCAGCAAGAATGGCCAGGGTTTCTGAAAGAATGATCGTTCCTGCTGAAGAATATATTTTTAAATGGGTCGAACCTGCAAAATTACACTAAAATAGATTTTCGGCTTTAAGCAAATATTTTGAAATTCAATACAACCAAATCCTTTCTTCACCGGAAGGATTTTTTAATTCCAACAAATGAAAAATCCCAATTTAATTCAGAATACGATCGCTTTTGTAAAACAGCAACTGCAACATGCCGAAGGCGGACACGATTGGTTTCATATTGAGCGCGTGCTCAAAAACTCCGAAAACATTGCCAAAAGCGAGGACTGTAATCTGGAAATCGTGCAACTCGGTGCATTGCTGCACGATATCGCGGATAGTAAATTTCACAATGGCGACGAAACCATTGGCCCGAAAGTCGCGCGGGAATTTCTTGAAACCCAGAATGCTGATGAAGAAACTATTCAGCACGTCATTAATATCATCGAAAACATTTCCTACAAAGGCGGAAACTTCGAAAAGGAATTCTCTTCAAAAGAACTCGATATTGTTCAGGATGCAGATCGTCTCGATGCACTAGGAGCCATCGGGATTGCACGGGCTTTCAATTATGGCGGATTTAAAAATAGGGCTTTATACGATCCTGAAACAACCGTGAACCTTAACATGTCCAAAGAAGAATACAAAAGCCAGGTTGCGCCAACGATCAACCATTTCTACGAAAAATTGTTGCTTTTAAAAGATCTGATGAATACCCAAACCGGAAAGCAAATCGCACTCGAAAGACATCAGTATATGGAAGATTTCCTCGACCAATTTTATGCCGAATGGAATGGTGAAAAATAAAAAAGAGAACTTCCTTGTTCTCTTTTGTTTGAATTAATTTCCAGAAAAAGCCGCTTTTCTTTTTTCTAAAAACGCAGTCGTTCCTTCTTTAAAATCTTCGGTGCCGAAACATTTTCCGAATGCTTTGATCTCTGTGGTATAACCGTTTACGCCGTCTTCATAATTCGCATTTACGGCCTTGATCGCCTGGCTGATGGCAACAGGGGAATTTCTCCTGATTTTTTGTGCGATGCCGTAGCAGAAATCCAACAATTCAGTTTGGGCAACGACATGATTCACTAAGCCATATTGTTTGGCTTCTTCAGCAGCAACCATTCCGGCGGTCATGATCATCTCCATCGCTTTGCCTTTTCCAACGAGTTGCGGCAAACGTTGTGTACCGCCATAACCCGGAATGACTCCGAGAGAAACTTCTGGCAAGCCCATTTTTGCATTGTCGGAAGCGACGCGAATGTGACATGCCATTGCCAATTCTAATCCGCCGCCGAGTGCAAATCCATTCACTGCAGCAATTACGGGTTTTCTCAGATTCTGTACAAAATCGAATAAAATTTCTTGTCCGTGCGCGGCCAATTGCGCGCCTTCTTCGACAGAAAAATTAGCAAATTCTGAAATATCGGCTCCGGCAACGAATGCTTTTTCGCCGCTTCCTGTGATTACGATGACTTTGGTTTCGGGGTCGTTTCCGGCAGTTTCAAAAGCCTGGTGCAGTTCCTGGATCGTTTCTTTATTGAGTGCGTTGAGTTTTGTCGGGCGGTTTATTGTAATCGTTGTGATGCCGTTTTCCCTTGCAGTTAAGATATTTTCAAATGCCATTTTGTTGTTTTTACGAGTTAATGATCGGAAGCGAAACCGTAAATGTCGTTCCTTTTCCATATTCAGATTCAAATGTAATTGTTCCTTTATAATTTTCGATGATGTTTTTGATAATTCCGAGTCCGAGTCCCATACCGCTGTTTTTTGTGGTGAATTTGGGTTCGAAAATCCGGTCAATATTAGGTAGCTCAATGCCGGTTCCATTGTCACGAACGGCAATCTGAACATCATTTTCAACGCGTTTTACACTGACTGAAACTAGTTTTTGCTGCTGGCCTTCGGGAATCGCCTGAATCGCATTTTTGACCAGGTTTGTAATAATGCGGATCAGTTGTGTCCGGTCCATCTTAGAGATAATTTCGCTTTCTTCACTTTCGAAAAGCACATCGTCTTCGTTGAAAATATCCAATGCCAATTCGACTACTTCCACGACATTTAAAGTTTCATTTTGCTGTGCCGGCATTGAAGCAAAGTTTGAAAATGCCGAAGCGACCGAACTCATCGTATCGATTTGCTGGATCAAAGTTTCGGAATAATCTTTTAATTTTTGCTTCAGATCGGGATCGTTCGCGTCAAATTTTCGCTCGAAACTCTGCACGGTCAATCGCATCGGAGTCAGCGGGTTTTTGATTTCGTGCGCGACTTGTTTTGCCATTTCCCGCCAGGCTTCTTCACGTTCGCTTTGCGCCAGTTTTACAGCACTTTTCTCAAGTTTATCAACCATGCCATTATACGCTTTGATCAGCAAATTGATTTCTTTGCTGTTCGCCCGAAGGAAAATCTTTTCGTTCTTTTGGTTCAGGCTGGTTTCGCTTAATTTATCGGAAATGGTTTTTAAAGATTGTGTAATGTAAGTCGATAAAAAGTACGCCAAAGCGAATGCAATCACAAGCATGAACGAATATACTTGCCCCAATCTGATCAGGAAATTTTGCAGTTCTTTTTCATAAAATCCGTCGTCTTCCACATAAGGCAAATTCAGGATTCCGAGCGGCTTGAATTTTTCGTCTTTGATCAGGCTGTAAGAAGAACGATTTTTTAGTCCGTTGATGTTTTTGATGTCAACGTAGCGTTTTTCGATTGAAGACTGTACGAGTTTGAGGATGTATTTTGGAATCGGCGGTGCGATGCTATCGATAGAAAACGACGCTTTCGAAGATTTCAGCAGCTTTCCATCCAAACCGTAAATATTGATTTCCATGTTGTGGATTTGTGCGAGTTCGTGGATTCGATCCTTGAAAATCAAATCCAGATTGTTTGTCGTCAGCGGATAAGTTGTATTTGCAAGCACATAATTAATGTGTTCCTTGATCGCGCTTTCCTTGCGTTCCAAACGTTCCTGATGGTAATCTTTGGCTTCGTTCTTAAATTGGATAATCGAAATCGAAGCCATCAAAATTGAAGCAATCAGAACCAATACGATCATCGACAGGAAAATCCTGATCCGAAGGGAAAGCATCGACATCCTGAATCTTTTCGGCATGATTAAGAATTGTTTTTGGAACGGATTTTCTTATAAAATTTAAATCCGAGCATGATTAAAATCGAAAATAAAAAGATTCCGATAACACCATAAATCCAGTTCACGGCATTTTTCAATACGACTAAAAAAACAACGGCAAATAAAATAATTGTTGCACCTTCATTCCACAAACGCATAAAATTCGACGTATATTTTACTTCGTCTTTCTGCAACGACAAATAAATCTGGTGGCATTTTAAATGGTATAGATACAACAAAAACACAAACGATAATTTCACGTGCATCCACGGCATTTGCAACCACACATGTCCTAAATCGGTGAAAAACAACATCCAAAACGCAAAAAAACTAGCCAAAATTGCCGATGGCCACGTAATAATGTACCACAAACGATACGTCATAATTTTGTATTGCTTTTGCAGAATTTCCTTTTCAGGTGATGGTTTTTCGTTGGCTTCAATTTGGTACACAAACAACCGGACGATGTAAAAAAGCCCGGCAAACCAGGTAATGACAAAGATGAGGTGCAATGATTTAAGATAATTATACATTTCCATTACGAGGATTTAAGTTTGGTATTCATTTCCTTCAGCAAGAAAGATCCGGTGACCGAAGTCGCTAAAATATCGGCGATCGGGAACGAAACCCATACGCCAAAAATACCAAAATAATGCGGTAAAATGAGAATTAGCGGAATCAGGAAAAAACCCTGTTTGGTCAACGTCAGCAGCAACGCTTTCAATGCTTGTCCGGCTGCCTGGAAATAAGCCGATCCGATTAATTGCACTGCAATCACAGGCGAAGCGGCAAAAACCCAGCGCAAAGCATTCGGCGTGTCGCGGATTATCGTTGCATCATCGGTGAAAACCGTTACGATCTGATGCGCAAAAACCAGGATAATACTGTAAATCACAATGGCAATGATTGCGGCATATTTGATCGAAATTTTGATCGATTCGCGCACGCGTTCCATTTTCTTCGCGCCATAATTGAATCCGGCGATCGGTAAAAAACCTTCGGCAATTCCGGAAACGGGAAACAAGGCAAACATTAACAAACGGCTGATAATTCCGTAAATCGTCACCGAATGTTCGCCGCCGTGCGCATACAAAACGTGATTCAGTAAAATCGATAAGATGCTGATAACGCTTTGCCTGGAAAAGGTCGTCAGGCTCAAACCTGAAATTTCCGACAATAATTTTGGCTTTAATTTGAAATGTTTCCATTGCAATTTCATGCTGCTTTTAAATCGAAAAAACCACAATATATAAAGGAAAGAAATAAAGTAAGAAGCAGCTGTTGCAAATGCAGCTCCTGGAATTCCGAGATCAAAAACTTTAATCAGTAAAATGTCGAGTGCAATATTCGCGACAGCGGCAATAATGATTGCAACCATCGCAAATTTGGATTTGTCCTCGGCACGCATCACGCTGCTTCCCATAATAATGAAACCCATAAATGGCGCGGAAGCCAATATTGGAAGCAAAAACAATCTTGCAGGTTCAATAATATTTCCTTTTGCGCCAAAAAGTGCCAGCATCTGATCGCTAAAGAAAAATCCTGCAAGCATGATGACCATTGAAAGCACAAAAACCATCGTGATCTGATGTGCAAATGCCGATAATGCTGTTTCGCGGTCGTTTTTCCCCAAAGCACGGGAAATGACCGAGCTTCCGCCAATGCCAATCGCCAATCCGATTGAAGTAATGATGAAAACCACCGGGGTAATTACGGTCAACGCTGCAATCGCTAAAGATCCGATCCATCGGCCAACAAAAATGGCATCAATCAAGATATTGACCGTCATGAATAAAATGCCCACAGCAGCAGGAACGGCCTGTTTGATCAGCAGTTTTCTGATGTCTTTCGTTCCAAATTCTTCTTCCGGGGCGGTATTCATTTAGACTGGAATTTCGGCAGTTGCCCATTGATTGATCCAGCCTGCAACGGTTTTACACCAATCGTCGCCATCATTGAGGCACGGAATTGCAAGGAATTCTTCGCCGCCGTTCAATTTAAACTGATGGTTGGCTTCCATCGCGATTTCCTCTAAAGTTTCAAGGCAATCGGCAACGAAAGCGGGTGTGACCACTGCTAATTTTTTGATGCCTTTTTCGGGCATTTTGTTGATCTCGATGTCAGTATACGGCTCGAGCCATTTGTCTCCGGCGAGTCGCGATTGAAAGGTTTGACTGTATTTTCCTTCCGGAATTTCGAGCAGTTCTACAACTTGTCGCGTGGTTTCATAACATTGGTGGCGGTAGCAAAATTCATGCGCCGGGGAAGGCGTGTTGCAACAGCTGCCGTCGATTTTGCAATGCGATTTCGTGACATCTGTTTTGCGGATGTGGCGTTCCGGAATGCCATGATAAGAGAATAGCAAATGGTCGTATTCGAAAAATTCAAGACTTTTTTTGATGGAATTTGCCAATTCGCGAATGTAATCCGGGCGGTTGTAAAATGCCGGAACGTTCGTAAATTTCATTTGCGGAAAATGTTTTTTGCGAAGTTCTTCGGCCAAAACTTCAATTGTCACGGTCGAAGCCATTGCATGTTGTGGATACAAAGGAAACAACAATACTTCGGTTACGCCTTTATCATGCAATTCCTGCAAGCCCGATAAAATACTCGGCTGGCCGTAACGCATCGCAAGCGCCATTGGAATATCGACTTGTTGATTTACTTTGGCAAACATTCTTTTCGAAAGCACAATTAATGGCGAACCTTCGTCCCACCAGATTTTTTTATACGCTTCTGCCGATTTTTCCGGGCGTTTTCTAAGAATGATGCCGCGAACGAGAAATGCACGCAGTAAAAACGGTACGTCTATCACGTATTTGTCCATTAAAAATTCATCGAGATAGGGTTTGACGTCTTTGGCGTCGGGGCTTTTTGGTGAGCCGAGGTTGACTAATAGTGCTCCTTTCATAATGCAGTCAAAAGTCGAAAGTCGAAAGTCAGAAAGAATGACGACGATCAATATATTTTAAGTTAGTAAATTAGGCTGTTTGATTAATAGACATTAAATATTTTTTTGGTGTCGTGGCAAATTTTTTCTTGAATGCAGAAATAAAATGACTGGCTGTGCTGTAACCGATTTTGAGGCCGACTTCATTCACATTATGCGAACCGTCTTCGAGTAATTTGCGTGCGAATTCCATTTTGTAATCGAATAAAAAACTGTACACGCTGTCGCCGTAAATCTGTTTGAAACCCATTTTAAGTTTTTTGAGATTTAAGCCAACTTGGTCTGCGAGTTCCTGTAAACCTGGAGGCTCGGCCATATTTGCGATGATAATGTCTTTGGCTTTTCGGATTTTTAAAACATTGTCTTCGTCTATTAAGAACGGACATTGTTCAGCATCCGGATCTTCGGTTCGGTTAAAGTACAAGCTTAACAATTCGTAACCTTTCCCTTTATAGTATAGGTTTTTGATCGATGGATGCAGGTTAAAATGAAACAACTGGCTCAGAACGATTGCCATTGACGGACTGATATTGCCTTCATCATAATATTTCCGATCCTGGTTTTCTTTGCTCAAAAACGGAATGTATTCGGCTTCAGATGAAAATAATCCGTGGAATTTCTTGATGGAGATAATCACCGAAATTATCCAGGAATTCGGTGCCAATTCTAAATTCAACGGCAGTTCTTTTTGCGGATTATAAAGCAACAATGATTTTTCTTCCTTCAGTTCCAAAGCATAATTTCCCTGATTGAAAATGAATTTTGCCTTGCCTTTGATCCCAAAATGAAACTGGATCAAACCCTGATTGATCGCACGTTCGGCCCGAAAAACTTCGTTGTCATCATTCTGGAAACGAATCAGATAAAAGTCATCTTCGATTTTAATTACTTCCTGAGAACCCATAGCGGTATTTTTTGAAATGATTTTTCGGAAAGAAGCGGCTTTTCTATTTAGAATAGTTCTACATAAGAACATTGTCAATGCTTGATTCCACTGCAAATTTACAAGAAAAACCATAGTTTTAAGCAATTTATATTAAAATATCCCGCAGCGATATAAAAAGTCCTTTGAGCGTTACTTTTCTAAATATGATAAGTATAATTTTGTTGAACTTTCAGAAAAAGTGTAAAATGGAAAAAAACAACCTGTCGAAGCATCTGTATTTTTACGCCGTTGGCCTCAGTTATAAAAAAGCCGATGCCGAAATTCGCGGAAAATTCAGCCTCGACACCATCGCCAAAACGCGTTTGCTCAACCAGGCAAAAAGCGAGGGCATCGAAAGTTTAATCGTCACTTCAACCTGCAACCGTACCGAAATTTATGGCTTTGCAGAACATCCGTTTCAACTGATCAAATTGATTTGTGAGAACAGCAATGGATCGGTTGAGGAATTCCAAAAAGTAGGTTTTGTGTATAAAAGTCAGGAAGCGATCAACCACATGTTTCGCGTTGGAACAGGTTTGGACAGCCAGATTTTAGGCGACTTTGAAATCATCAGCCAGTTGAAAGTGGGATTTGCCGAATCGAGATCTTTGGGATTGATCAATACTTTTTTAGACCGTTTGGTAAATGCCGTGATTCAGGCCAGCAAAAAGATCAAGAACGAAACCGAGATCAGTTCAGGCGCCACTTCGGTTTCTTTCGCATCGGTACAATATATCATTAAGAATGTAGCCGACATCAAAAATAAAAACATTTTACTGTTTGGGACTGGGAAAATCGGAAGAAATACGTGCGAGAATCTGGTTAAACATACCAAAAATGAACACATTACTTTAATCAACAGAACGAAAGACAAAGCCGAAAAACTCGCAGGCAAATTGAATTTAATTGTAAAAGATTATTCGGAATTGCACCTCGAATTGCAAAAAGCCGATGTAGTCGTTGTGGCCACCGGCGCGCAAAACCCAACCGTTGACGCAGCGATTTTAAATCTGAAAAAACCACTTTTGATTTTAGATTTGTCGATTCCGAAAAACGTCCATGACAATGTCAAAAATGTGGAAGGCGTGACTTTGATCCACATGGACCATTTGTCCCAGATGACAGACGAAACTCTGGAAAACCGCAAAAGACACATTCCGGCCGCCGAAGCGATCATCGAAGAAATCAAGGAAGAATTCACTACCTGGACAAAAGCCAGGAAATTCGCCCCGACCATCAATGCTTTAAAAGAAAAACTGAACGCGATCAAGAATTCAGAGCTCGATTTCCAAAGCAAAAAAATCGTGGGTTTCAATGAAGAACAGGCCGAAATCATCAGTGCCAGGATCATCCAGAAAATCACTACACATTTTGCAAATCATTTGAAAAATGACAATACCATGGTCGATGAAAGCATTGAATGGATTGAAAAAGTGTTTCAGATTGAGGCAAAAACGATTTAAACCATTAAGGAATTAAGAAAATTAAGCACTCGTAATATGCCCAAAATCTTAATGTGCCTTCATCTCTTAATGGTTAAAAAAATAGCATGTTAATGATGACAAACAAAACAATAAGAATCGGAACCCGCGACAGCGAACTCGCACTTTGGCAGGCGCATACCGTTGAAAAAAAACTC
Source organism: Flavobacterium noncentrifugens (assembly GCF_900100375.1). Classification (GTDB taxonomy): domain Bacteria; phylum Bacteroidota; class Bacteroidia; order Flavobacteriales; family Flavobacteriaceae; genus Flavobacterium; species Flavobacterium noncentrifugens. The sequence continues at coordinate 885,103 of NZ_FNEZ01000001.1, forward strand.
AATGATCTGGGTTACCAAACCGAAATCACCGCCGTAAAATCTCAAGGCGATATTCTTCTTGACAAACCGCTTTACGAACTCGGAATTACCGGGATTTTTACCAAAACTTTAGACATTGCAATGATCAATGGCCAGATTGATATTGCCGTGCATTCGATGAAAGATGTGCCCACCGCTTTGCCCATTGGGATTGTTCAGGCCGCGGTTTTGGAGCGCGCAAGTGAAAAAGACATTTTAGTTCACAAAGGGAATCTTGATTTTTTACATTCAAACGGAATTGTTGCCACGGGAAGTTTGCGCCGACAAGCACAATGGCTGAACCGTTACCCAAACCATGAAGTCGTCGATTTGCGCGGAAACGTCAATACGCGTCTGCAAAAACTCAAAGAAAACAACTGGAACGGCGCTGTTTTCGCAGAAGCCGGACTTGACAGAATTAATCTAAAACCTGAAAACCACATCGATCTCGATTGGATGATTCCCGCGCCCGCACAAGGCGCAATGGTCGTTGTCGCCATGGAAACTGATATTTTTTGCCGTGAAGCCGTTGCCAAATTAAACCACAAACAAACTGAAATCTGTACCGAAATCGAACGCGAATTTTTAAAAACGCTCGAAGGCGGATGTACGGCTCCAATTGGTGCTTTCGCGGAAGTGTTTGAAAACCAAATTCGTTTTGAAGGTTTGCTGTGTTCGCTTGACGGAAAAGACAAAATTCATATTGAAAAGACTATTTCGATTGACAGTTATAAAAATTTCGGGCGCGATTGTGCTTTATTCGTATTGGATAACGGCGGAAGAGAAATTATGATCCAAATCAGAAAAGATTTAAACAAATAATATGATCCGGATCTTTTCAACAAAAAAACTCCAGCCGAACCAAAAGCAATTTTTGCTGAACGCCGGTTTTTCTGTTGTTGAAGCCGATTTTATTAACATTCGAAATACAGAATTTACGTTCTCAAACATTCACGACAACCTGATTTTTACAAGCGGAAATACCGTGAAAGCCGTTAGCAATCATCCCGATGTTCAGGATATCCGAAGAAATCCAGCGTTTTGCGTAGGCGAAAAAACGGCTAATCTGCTCGATGAAAATGGATTTACGGTTCAGGAAATCGCGAACAGCGCAGCCGAATTGGCACAAATGATCATCGCACAATATCCAATGGAAAACTTCACTTTTTTCAACGGAAATTTGCGTCTGGATGAACTTCCAAATCAGTTGAAAAAGGCGAATGTGTTGTTCAATGAAGTCGAAGTTTATAAAACGGTTTTAACGCCAAGTCTAATAAATACAGCAACCGACGGCATTTTATTTTTCAGTCCTTCAGCAGTTGAAAGTTTTCTTTCAATAAATAAAATCACAAATGAAACCTGTTTTTGCATCGGAAACACGACTGCGAAAGCATTAGAAAAGAATACAAAAAATATCATAATTGCAAATCAGCCATCCGTTGAAAACACTATCATCCAGACGATAAATTATTACAAACAATCTTAATGAACCTTCATTTCTTAATGGTTTATTTTTTTATCATTAAGGGATTAAGAAAAATTTAAGTTTAGCACAAATAAACAAATGATCAAAAACGACCTATTTTTAAAAGCATTGCGCGGAGAAACCGTAGAACGTCCGCCAGTCTGGATGATGCGCCAAGCTGGCAGGTATTTGCCCGAATTCATCGCCCTGCGCGACAAATACGATTTTTTTACACGCTGCCAAACGCCGGAATTGGCTTCTGAAATTACCGTGCAGCCCATCAGAAGAATTGCTCCAGATGCAGCGATTCTATTCTCAGACATACTCGTCGTGCCGCAAGCAATGGGCATTGAAGTATTAATGAAAGAATCCGTTGGACCATTTTTACCCAATCCAATCCGGACGATTCAGGATGTTGAAAGAGTCATTGTTCCCGATATCGATGAAACTTTAGGCTACGTTATGGACGCGATCAAAATGACCAAAGAAATGCTCAATGATGAGGTTCCGCTGATTGGTTTTGCAGGTTCACCATGGACGATTTTTTGTTACGCCGTTGAAGGAAAAGGCTCAAAAAGTTTCGACACTGCCAAAGGATTTTGCTTTTCGCATCCCGAAGCAGCACACGTTTTATTGCAAAAAATCACCGATACGACAATCGCTTATTTAAAGAAAAAAGTCGAAGCCGGAGTCAACGCAGTCCAGATTTTTGACAGCTGGGGCGGCATGCTTTCACCAGTCGATTACCAGGAATTTTCGTGGAAATACATCAACCAGATCGTTGAAGCTTTAGCAGACATCACGCCAGTCATTGTCTTCGGAAAAGGCTGCTGGTTTGCACTCGGCGAAATGGGCAAAAGCAAAGCATCGGCACTTGGCGTAGACTGGACGTGTTCGCCAAGAAACGCCAGGTACTTATCGGGCGGAAACATTACGTTGCAGGGAAATTTTGATCCGTCAAGGTTGTTGTCGCCGATTCCGACAATCAAAAAAATGGTGCACCAAATGATCGACGAATTCGGGAAAGACAAATACATCGTGAATTTAGGCCACGGAATCCTGCCGAATATTCCGGTAGATCACGCGAAAGCGTTCATCGATGCGGTGAAAGAATATAATAATTGATAATGGGGCGTGTCGGCGGCTCCCAAAAAGCTAATCGCATTTTGCTCGCCACCGTCGTGCTTTCGGCACTCGCTGTTGCTTCGTGCCTCAGCAACGAGCTTAAACAAAGCCTCAATCCCTCACGCAAATCTCACGCACTACCAATAAAGTAAATCTATGCCATTAACCGCAAGGCTTCGCGACGAAGAAAACGAAAGAATCAACAACGTTTTAAAAAAGTTGATTGGTTTGGATTATGTTCCTGAAACGGGAACTGATTCCATCGATCAGATTTTGGCTCAAATCGGCTTGACGTTTGAAATGTTGTCTAATTTAAGTCCGCAAGATTTGGTGTTGCATTTGAAAAAATTCAATTTTGACTGGGAAAATGCAGAACAATTTGCCGATTTTCTGATTTCAGTTTCCGATCGGTCGAATGAAAATTCAATACATTGGAAACAATGCGCCATCGCCGTTTACAATTACATTCAATCCGAAAGCAAAGTGTTTTCATTCGGAATTTCGACTAAAATCGCAGCTGCAAAAAAGTAAGTTATGGCATTCGAAAACTGGAACATACAAACCATCGCTGAAATTCTTCCCGAAGAATTGTTCAACCTGATTGAGAAAAACCGAAACCACATCAGCAAAACATTTCCGGTTACAGTTTCAAGCTGTGAGAATTTCGAGAAAACCATTCAGTATCTCGGCGAAGCAATCGAAAATCAGGAAAAAGAAGAATCCTATTATTTTTATCTGAGAAACCTCGAAACCGGAATTTTGATCGGATTTGTGATGATTAAAAACCTCAATAAAAAAATCCGAAAATGCGAACTTGCGTATTTTGTAGATCAGGATTTCGAAGGAAAAGGCATCATTTCGAAAGCAGTTGTACAAACGATCAGCTTTTGTTTCCGCGAATTGATGATGAACAAGATTTTCATCTGTACATCAAAAATCAATTTCGGAAGCCAAAAAATTGCAACGAAAAACGGTTTTCAGCAGGAAGGCATTTTACGCGAAGAATTTAAAAACGGTGAAGGCGTTTTAGAAGATATTGTTTATTTCGGACTCTTAAAATCCGATTATTATGAAAGATAAATTTTACCAATACATACAGAATCTCCAAGACGAAATTGTTGCCGGACTTGAAAAAATCGATGGCCACGCCAAATTCCGTGAAGACATTTGGCAACGCCCAGAAGGCGGCGGAGGACGAACACGCGTCATTGAAAACGGCGCAGTATTCGAAAAAGGCGGCGTCAACATTTCAGCAGTTCACGGCAAATTGCCCGATTCGATGCAAAAATTATTCAACGTAGGCGAAGCTGATTTTTTTGCGTGCGGACTCAGTTTGGTCATCCATCCAAAAAGCCCAATGGTGCCCACGGTTCATGCAAATTGGCGTTATTTTGAAATGTATGATGAGGTAGGAAATGTCATCCAGTCGTGGTTCGGCGGCGGCCAGGATTTAACGCCGTATTATTTATTTGAAGAAGATGCAAAACATTTTCACCAAACCTCAAAAACGGCCTGCGACAAACACAACCGCGACTTTTATACAAAATATAAAAAACAATGTGATGGGTATTTCTGGAACGCGCACCGCAACGAAGCACGTGGCATTGGTGGTTTGTTCTTCGATTATTGCAAAGCAACAGAACAAATGTCGATGGAAAACTGGTATGATTTCGTGACTGAAATAGGCAACAGTTTCCTCGAAGCATACGTTCCGATTGTAGAAAAAAGAAAAGATTTGCCGTATACAGAAGCACAAAAAAACTGGCAGGAAATCCGCCGTGGGCGTTATGTCGAATTCAATCTCGTTCACGACAAAGGCACGTTGTTCGGGCTAAAAACCAACGGCCGCATCGAAAGCATTTTGATGAGTTTGCCACCAACCGTGCAATGGATTTACGACCATCATCCGGAAAAAGGAAGTGAAGAGGAAAAGTTGTTGAAAGTTTTAGAAAACCCGGTAGATTGGATTTAACAAAATAAACCATTAAGGAATTAAGATTCATTAAGTAGACTTAACTAGTCTTAATTCCTTAATGGTTCAAATAAAATATGCGACGAAGAAAGAACTTACATTTCTGGTTGAATGTAATTATCAATTGTCCATCATCAATTATCCATTAATTTGAAAAATTATTGCATAGGGATTTTTTTTACCAGTTTTCTGAGCTGTCTGGCGCAGGAAGACTCAACCCGTGTGCGCTATTTTAAACCATTCGATGACAACATTACAACAAAACTTTCTGTAAATTCCACATCAAACAGTTTTGTTTTAAATGATGTTGCCAATAATATGAGATATGATATTGTTCCGAATGACCGCGAGCGAATTGATCTTGGCATAAGTTACCGATCAATTGCATTCAGTTTTGGCTTTGCACCAGATTTTCTCGCAACTAACAAAGACAACAACAATTCGAAATTATACAACCTGAATTTTCGCGCATTCCACAAGCAATGGACACAGAGTTTTGATTTGTACAGTCAAAGAGGATTTTACCTCGAAGCAAACGACCAGCAAGTTCCGCTTCCCGAAATGAAAACCTTAAAAATCGGCGGGCAGACTTCATACATTTTAAACAAGAACTTTTCATTCCGAGCTGTTTCGGCGCAAAGCGAATGGCAGCAAAAAAGCGCCGGAAGTTTCGTTCCAACCTTATCCTTATATTACACCAAACTGCGGTTTAAAATTGAAGATTTCGACGAAACCGTAAACATTTACACTGCAGCGTTATCGCCGGCCTATTATTACAATTTCGTCATCAGGAAAAATTTCTTTTTCTCGCTGGGCGTTTTGCCGGGTTTCGGAGTAGAATATGCAGATTCCGATGCTTCGGCTTTGTATCAGATGGAAATTAGCGCCGCATTAGGTTACAATTCAGATACATTTTTTGCCGGAATCAATTCCAATGCAAAATATTTCAACAGCAATACCGGCTCCGATGTCGAATGGGGCGATACGGTTTCGAGGGGCGAAATTTACCTCGGCTATCGGTTCAAACCACCCAAAAAACTGACTGAAACCACCGATAAAATCAACCAGAAATTACCATTCAAAAAATAAAAATAATCTACGATAGTGTCTCAATTATCAATTGTTCATTATCCATTATCCATTAAAATATGATGTTCAACAGAAATAGAAGACTCAGAACCAATGAATCGATCAGAAGTTTAGTAAGAGAAACGACTTTAAGTCCGAACGATTTTATGTTACCGATGTTCGTCGCCGAAGGCAAAGACGTCAAAATTGCCATTCCATCGATGCCCGGAATTTACCGCCATTCGCTCGACAACACCATCAAAGAAATTAAAGAAGCCTGGAATCTCGGGATCACAGCCGTAAATATTTACGTTAAAGTTTCCGAAAACCTCAAAGACAACACCGGAAAAGAAGCCTGGAACAAAGACGGACTCATGCAGCAAACGATCCGCGCGATCAAAGACGCCGTTCCTGAAATGATCGTGATGCCAGATGTCGCGCTTGATCCATATTCGATTTACGGCCACGATGGCATTATCGAAAAAGGACAAATCATGAACGATTCAACGGTTGATGCGCTTACGCGTATGAGCCTCAGCCACGCCGAAGCCGGAGCCGATTTTGTTGCACCTTCAGACATGATGGACGGCCGCGTGTATGCGATCAGAAAAGCACTTGAAGAAAACGGACACCACAATGTAGGAATCATGAGTTACAGTGCAAAATATGCATCGGCATTTTACGGGCCTTTCCGCGACGCACTCGATTCTGCGCCGGTCGATCTAAACCATGTGCCAAAAGATAAAAAAACGTATCAGATGGATTATGCAAACCGCATCGAAGCCATCAAAGAAACGCTCGACGACGTGGCTGAAGGCGCCGATATTGTGATGGTAAAACCCGGAATGGCGTATCTCGACATTGTTCGCGAAGTTAAAAATGCTGTAAATGTTCCTGTTGCCGTTTATCAGGTTTCAGGCGAATATGCGATGGTCAAAGCGGCCTCAGAGCGCGGTTGGCTTGACCACGACAAGATCATGATTGAACAATTGTACTGCATCAAAAGGGCAGGAGCGAACATCATTTCGACGTATTTTGCGAAAGAAGCAGCCGTCATTTTAAACAGATAAATATTTTAAAATTCACAGTTAAGGAATTAAGGAAATTAAGTTTTTGCTTAACGGGTCTTAATGCCTTAATGGTTCAAAAAAATAAAAAAACATGTACAAAAAGCTTTTATTTTTAATAGCAATCGGCCTGTTTTTCAGTTGTAAATCTGAAGAAAAAAAAGAAAATCTGTATCCAGAAGCGCAAACTGAAAAGCAAACGCCCGAACAACTTGGTCAGGAGCTTTTCGAAGGCAAAGGAAACTGCATCGCCTGCCATCAGCCCGACCAGAAAATCATTGGCCCAAGTCTGCAGGAAATTGCAAAAACCTACAAAGACAAGAACGCAAGCATCGTAAATTTTCTCAAAGGCAACGAAGAACCCATCGTCGATCCGAGTCAGTTTGAAGTCATGAAAACGAATTTCACGATCACGAAGCAAATGTCTGAAGTCGAATTAAAAGCGCTCGAAAGTTACATTTTGAGCCATTTGAAGTAGTTTTTCAGGAGCTGATTCCGGCTATCCGCTGCAAATGAAATTCACTGAACTCATATGAAAAGTAGAAATAAAGTGAAGCAATCTTTTTTCGGTAAAACCTCAAAAAGGATTTCCGCTTCTATCAGGGCTAGGGCGACAGTTTCAAAAATAAGCTTATGATTTCAACGCAAAAACTTACCTTTAACAATGGAAACCGCCTTTATCAATTCACCGCTCGGAATCACGAAAATCACCGGAGACGAATCGGGGATTTCAGTCATTTCCATATTGAACGATGAAACGGAAATTTCTTCAGAAATCCCCGAAATACTTGGGGAAGCAGTCAGCCAACTCTACGATTATTTCGATGGCAAACGCCAGGATTTTACCTTTAAATTAAATCCGTCAGGAACTGATTTCCAGCAAAAAGTATGGCAGGAATTGTTGAAAATTCCATTTGGGAAAACCATGTCTTACCTTGATCTGTCCAAAAAAATCGGCGATGTCAAAGCCATACGGGCCGTGGCTTCAGCCAATGGAAAAAATCCGTTATGGATTGTTGTTCCGTACCATCGCGTCATCGGAACAGATGGTTCGCTAACCGGTTATGCCGGCGGATTGTGGCGCAAGAAATGGCTCATCGAACATGAAAATCCAAGCCATCAGCAAAGTCTTTTCTAAAAAAGAATCATAAAGGAAAATTGTGTAAATTGCTTTGCCTTTGCAAACAAACATTTATGAAAATCCTTGTCAAAATCCTGTTGTGGTTCATCGTCGTGTTGACATCAATCACCTTACTGCTCTACATTTTCAATTTTGATTACCTGATCACCGCAGTCAGAACAGTTTATTTAAACGGCCACACAACGGCATTTCTCGATGATTATAAATATTTTGCAAACCGCACCATTCCAAAAAGCACCACGCCGCAGCCTTGGGCAATTTCCAAAGATTACAATTCGGTAAAACCAACTGCTGAACTCGAAAACTGGCATCAAGAAACCGGAAGCGTCGCCTTTTTGATTATAAAAAAGGACAGCATCTGGAACGAAAGTTATTATGATGGTTATGGAAAAGATTCCAAATCAAATTCATTTTCGATGGCAAAAAGCGTGGTTTCGGCAGCGCTTGGAAAAGCGATCATGCAGGGAAAGATCAAAAGCCTTGAGCAGTTGGTTTCTGATTTTTATCCTGAATTTGCAGATGGAAAAACAGCCACAATGACCGTTGGTGATTTGTCCTCGATGGCTTCCGGATTAGATTGGGATGAATCGTATTACAGTCCGTTTTCAGTAACCACACGCGCTTATTTTGATGAAGATTTAGATAAAATCATCCTCGGTTTAAAAGGAGAAAGCGAGCCGGGAAAATCATATAAATACCTTTCCGGAAACACGCAATTGCTCGCAATGTGCATCCAAAAAGCAACCGGGGAAAACCTCGCCGACTATGTTTCCAAAAATTTCTGGCAGCCGCTTGGCGCAGAAAATGAAGCGCTTTGGCAAACCGACCACAAAGGCGGAATGGTCAAAGCATATTGTTGTATTGCAAGCAATGCACGCGATTTTGCACGTTTCGGAAAATTGTACAAACAAAACGGAAAATGGAACGGACAGCAAATACTTGACAGTACTTTTATAGTCAAGTCAACGACGCCGCGCTTTGCAGATTCGCCTGAATACGGTTACGGTTTCTGGCTCAGCAATTACAAAAACAAGAAAATATTTTACATGCGCGGACATCTTGGGCAATATGTGATCGTGATTCCTGAAGACGATCTGATCATCGTTCGCCTTGGAAACCGACACGTCCGAAGCACGACTGGCAACAAGCACAGCGACGATTTTTACGGCTATATTGACGAAACCTATAAAATGCTTGCCAAAAGAAAATAATATTAGCCAGAAACTTTAAATACACGCCATTATGATTGAGAAAATTAACTTAGAACACATTTTGTTCCTCGACATCGAAACTGTTCCGATGGTGGAAAATTTCAATGCGCTCGACGCCGACATGCAGCAGCTTTGGGAACTCAAAACCCAATACCAAAGACGCGACGAATACACGCCTGAAGACTTTTATGACCGTGCTGGAATCTGGGCAGAATTTGGAAAAATCGTCTGCATTTCCGTAGGTTATTTTGTCCTCAAAGGCGACATCCGGAATTTTCGCGTGACCTCATTTTTTGGAGAAGAAGCAAAGATCTTAAAGGATTTCAACAACCTGCTGAACAACCACTTTAACCAGCCACAGCATTTGCTTTGCGGACATAATGCAAAAGAATTCGACATTCCGTTTATCGCCAGGAGAATGATCATCAACCAAATTCCGATTCCAAACAAACTTAATTTATTCGGAAAAAAACCATGGGAAATTCCGCATCTCGATACCCTGGAATTGTGGAAATTTGGCGATTACAAACATTTTACGTCTTTAAAACTGCTGACAAAAATCTTAGGGATTCCATCTCCAAAAGGCGACATCGACGGCAGCCAGGTTGGCCACGTTTTTTATGTTGAAAAAGACATCGACCGCATTGTAACCTATTGTGAAAAAGACACGATTGCCGTTGCCCAGATTTTCTTGCGTTTGCGGCGTGAAGATTTGCTGGTTGATGATGAGATTTTGCATGTGTAAATCGGCGAAGCAACGCAACTTTCGACTGTCGGCTTTCCAACTTTCGACTAAATAATCTACATTTACAAAAAAACAGATTATGGTTTTAAGCAGGTTCTGGCTGGTGATTTTCATTTCTTCGATTGTATTTGTGGTCGTGAGCTTATTCACAGGAAACAATTATTCAGTCGATTTTATATTGAATGGAAAAAAGGATGATCCGGTTTTGATTTCCGAAAAATATAAAGAACAGTTGCCTGAGTTTATCCGCGACAGCATTGAAAAAGCGCCTGAACAAACGATCGTCATTAATAAAGTTGAATCGAATGCCGACACGACTTACATCTTCAAAAACAAAACGGTAAAAATCTACAGCGGCGTACAAAAAACCGACGGGCTTTTGCCAACGTGTAAAAATACACTGCTTGATCTGATCCTTCCACTGATCGCTTACCTTGCTTTTTTCTGCGGACTCATGCAATTGCTGATCGATTCCGGAGCTTCTGAGAAACTCGCTAAAAAACTGAGTCCGGTGTTTGTAAAAGTGTTCCCGACAGTTCCAAAAAACCACGAATCGATCTCCTACATGACGTTGAATTTTGCAGCAAACTTCCTCGGTTTGGATTCCGCAGCAACACCATTCGGACTAAAAGCGATGCAGAGTTTGCAGGAATTGAATCCCGATAAAGACCGCGCCAGCGACGCTCAAATCATGTTTATGTGTTTGCATGCGGCCGGACTGACGTTGATCCCGACTTCCATCATCGGATACCGCGCTGCTGAAAATGCGAGCAATCCTGCCGATGTGATGTTGCCGTGCATCATTACCTCTTTCGTTGGAACCATTGCGGCATTTCTGGTCATCGGAATCAGGCAGAAAATCAACTTTAAAAGTGCTTCGCTTGTGGTCACTTTAATGACTTTGATTGCCGCGATTGCCGGGTTGATGCTATACATCGGACGAATGGATTTGGTAGAGAAAAATTTGTTTACCGGAAATCTTTCGGGATTGATGCTCGTTGGGATTATTGCATTTACGCTGGTTTTTTCCTTTATCCACGAAAAGAAATTTACAGAACTGAATACGACGATTTTCGATTCTTTCGTGACGGGCGCCAACAACGGACTGAAAACCGGTGTAACGATTTTTCCTTATGTTCTGGGAATGCTGGTCGCGATTTCATTTTTCAGGAACAGCGGTTTGTTTGAAATTATCAGCAACGGAATTTCGTTTGTATTTTCACACATCGGCGTAAGCAAAGAAATTACCGATTCGTTGCCTGTTGCGATGCTTAGGCCTTTTAGCTCTGGCGGGTCACGCGGATTTATGATTGATTCGATGCGCACTTTCGGGCCGGATTCTTTCACCGGAAGGCTGAGCTGTATTTTTCAGTGCAGTGCCGAAACCACTTTTTATGTGATCGCCGTTTATTTTGGATCGATCAAAGTGAAGAATACGAGATATACACTGGGATCGATGCTTTTGGTCGATCTGATATGTGTGGTTACAGCAATTTTCGTCGCAAGCTGGTTTTTCTAATCCATAAAATATAAAAAATGACAAATATTTTTGATAAACAGGATAACGAAAGTTTACTAAAAAGGTTGCAGCAACTTCATCCCGAATCTCAACCGCTTTGGGGAAAAATGACCGTTTCACAAATGGTTTTGCACTGCCAGAAACCGATTGATGTAGCGCTCGGAAAACTGATTCTCAAAGGCGGGTTGTTGGGATTTCTTTTCGGGAAAATTGCCAAGAACAGTTTTATCAAGAACCTGGGCTTTAGCAAAAATTCGCCAACGTTGACACAGTTTAAGATTTCCGGAAATCCGGACTTTGAAAAAGAAAGGCAAATTTTAATGGCCATGATTGCCAATTTTGAAACCGTCGGACCGAAAATAATAGTCAATAAAGTACATCCTTTTTTTGGTGAAATGTCGGATGAAGAATGGGGAACATTGCATTATGTGCACCTCGACCACCATTTAAAGCAATTTGTGGTTTAGTTTTGCATATAAAATAAATGGCCACTAATTCACGAATATTTAAAATTATTCGTGAATTAGTGGCCAAAATATTTATAGTAAATATTAGCCAATCTGCATTTCCGGAATGTCGCCTTCAATGATCAAATCGGCTTCAGTCGAAGCGATAATGTGTTCAACGGTTACGCCCGGAGCACGTTCTAAAAGCTTAAAGCCTTTTGGCGTGATTTCTAAAACAGCAAGCTCGGTAACGACTTTCTTCACACAGCCTACGCCAGTTAACGGAAGCGTACATCTTTTCAGGATTTTAGATTCCCCGGCTTTGTTGACGTGCATCATCGCGACGATGATATTTTCTGCAGATGCGACCAAATCCATTGCGCCGCCCATACCTTTGACCATTTTTCCGGGAATTTTCCAATTGGCAATGTCGCCGTTTTCAGCGACTTCCATCGCACCTAAAATAGTCAAATCCACATGCTGTCCGCGAATCATCCCGAAGCTCGTCGCCGAATCGAAAAAAGAAGCGCCTTTTAGCGTTGTTATGGTTTGTTTTCCGGCATTGATGATATCGGCATCTTCTTCGCCTTCAAACGGAAATGGGCCCATTCCGAGCACGCCATTTTCACTTTGGAATTCTACCGCAATATCTTTTCGGACATAATTGGCCACTAAAGTTGGAATGCCAATGCCAAGATTGACGAAGTAATTGTGTTTCACTTCTTTTGCAATTCTTTGTGCGATTTCTTCTTTATTTAGCGCCATAAAAATATGTTTAAAGTTTATAAACTTCAGATTTAGATTGAAAAGGATAATGGGACAGACCATGCTGTTGGTGCTCCGCTTGAGCAGATTGCCCTGACATAGAATTGGTAGGTAGCGTTTTTTTGAAGAATCACGACCGGTGTGCCTGAGGTATCAATGGTTGATGTTGCGACGATACTTCCGCCTCTGACTACTTTGTATTCGAAATTCACTTCACCATTATAGTGCCAACCAAAATTCACTGCCAATTGTGTTGCATTGAATGAATTTGTAGCATAAGTTAAATTTGTTGGAACGCTGCATAAATTTTGATTGGTTGCCGAAAAATAGCTGTACGGCCCAACCCATGAACTCCAAGTATTCGTTGTATTGCAAAAAGCCCTGACATAAAAGTCATAAGTTGTGTTTGCTGCCATTTGCATTGCTCCATAATAAGCAGTATTTGAGACAACTATTGTTCCGGCGCCAAGCGAAAACCCTTGCGTTCCGTATTGAACTTCGTAGCGCGATGCAGACGATGTAGCACTCCAGTCAAATTCAAATCCGAAATTGCTTAAACCAGCCTTTAAATCATACGGTTCCGGACAAAAATCTGTTATGGTGACACTTTTTGGAGTAGTCCATGTGCTTCTGCTGTTGTCTGAGCAAACTGCTCTTGCGTAAAAAAGGTACACATCTCCGGGATTAAGGCCTAAATCGTAAAGCGCCTTGGTTTTGGTTAATGTGGTCATTTGTTCTTTCTGGCCAAATTCGGGATTGTTGTCGCTTCCTGCCATTAGGTAAGAAACTTCATAATATAAAGGACTTGAGTCAGTGGTAATCGTAAAAGTTATGTTGCCGGCTTGCTGTATTGCGGTAAGATCCCTTACAGATGCACACGGATTTGTTGCTGCAACTTCTGTAACAGCATCGCTGCTTGAACAGGCATTAAAAAGGAAAGCAATAAATAATACTTGAAGTGACGTTGTTTTCATAAAAAGAAATAAAATATTTAAGATTGTTTTTTTCTGACGGTTCGTTGTTCGATCCTTTTTTCATAATGTTCACCCTGGAAGATCCTTTTGACAAAAATTCCGGGAATGTGGATTTGGTTCGGATCTAAAGTTCCGGCTTCTACGAGTTCTTCAACTTCGGCGATCGTGATTTTCGCGGCACCGGCCATGCAGGAATTGAAATTCCGGGCAGTTCCTTTGAAGATTAAATTTCCGGCGGTGTCGCCTTTCCAGGCTTTAACGATCGCGAAATCGGCTTTGTAAGCTTCTTCCATCACGTGCATTTTGCCGTTGAATTCGCGGGCTTCTTTGCCTTCGGCGACTTCTGTTCCGTAGCCTGCGGGTGTGTAGAAAGCGGGGATTCCGGCTTGTGCGGCCCGGCATTTTTCGGCTAGTGTTCCTTGCGGCGTGAGTTCAACTTCGAGTTCGCCTGAAAGCATCTGGCGTTCAAATTCAGCATTTTCGCCGACATAGGAAGAAATCATTTTCTTGATTTGTCGTTTTTGCAACAACAAACCAAGTCCAAAATCGTCAACGCCGGCATTGTTTGAGATGCAGGTTAAATCTTTGACATCTTTTTTGACGAGTTCGGCGATGCTGTTTTCGGGGATTCCGCAAAGGCCGAAACCACCAACCATGATGGTTTGCCCGTTTTCAATTCCCTGAAGTGCTTCCTGTACAGAGTTTACTTTTTTGTTGATCATGTCGTTAGTTTTTTTGCCACGAATAACGCTGTTGATTGCGTGGATGTTTTAGCCCCGATAGCAGCCGGTATCCTTTGTGAGGTACGAACAAAGATAAAGGCGAATAGCGGGAAATAGCTCCTAATAAAAACCATGAAGCAATTGAGATCATCGCTTCATGGTTTTAATTTATAATGAAAATTCGTCCGTGTCCTGCTCAAATTCAGTCGCCGTAGTGTCTTTTACCGGAACCCAGCAATCCACTTTGATTGAAAGGTTTTTAGGGCGGTCGAAATCTTTTTTGGAGATGTTCAAATCCTTATCGGCATAACATTTTTTCATAAAAATTCCCCAGATCGGCAAAGCTGCAGTTGCGCCCTGGCCATAAGTAATTCCCCGGAAATGCGCCGAACGGTCTTCGCAGCCCACCCAGATTCCGGTGCATAAATTCGGCACCATGCCCATAAACCAACCGTCGGATTGTTTTTGTGAAGTTCCGGTTTTACCGGCAATTGGGTTAGTGAACATGTATGGATAACCAGTGACGCGGTTGTAACCATTTCCGCCGCCTTGTGTGCGCAAACGCGCGCCTGAGCCGCTTTCGGTAACGCCTTCAAGCAGTTTTATGACTGCGAAAGCGATGTCTTTATTGAGAACATCGTGCGATTCCGGAACTGGCTCGTAAATCACAACACCATTTTTATCTTCAATCCTAGTAATGAACTGCGGTTTGATGTAAACGCCTTCATTTGCAAACGTGCTATATGCAGCAACCATGTCCTGAACTGTAATTTCTACAGCTCCAAGCGCGATGGATGGCTGCGCTGGAATGTCTGAATTGACACCGAGTTTGTGCGTTAATTCGACCACCGCTTCGGGGCCGACTTTGTCAATCAACTTTGCAGAAACCGTATTGATTGAAAGGGCAAGCGCTTTTTTTAAAGTCACCATGCCGCGGTATTCGCCATTTGAATTGCTTGGCGTCCAGGATTCTGTCACGTTGTGGCGCCCTTTTGGGATCGTGAACGGCGAATCGATAATCGAATCACACGGAGACATATTTAACTGTTCAATCGCAGTTGCGTAAACGAACGGTTTGAAAGTCGAACCCACCTGTCGCGCGCCTTGCCCAACGTGGTCGTATTGGAAGTATTTGTAGTTAATTCCGCCCACCCACGCTTTTACGTGCCCGGTTTGCGGCTCCATCGCCATTAAACCTGATTGTAAGAAACTTTTGTAATAACGGATTGAATCTGTTGGCGTTAATATGGTGTCGCGTTCGCCTTTCCAGGTAAACACTTTCATTTTGGTTTTTACGCCGAATGATTTGATAATGTCGGATTCGCTTTTGTCCTGCGCGGCCATTTGCTTCCAACGGTCGGACGTTTTCATCGCCTGCATCATCAGTTTTTGGGTTTCTGCATCGCTGAGTTTGATGAATGGCGCATTTTTATTGTCTTTCTGGTCGATCACAAATTCCTTTTGCAGGTTGGTTAAATGCTGCGTGACTGCATCTTCGGCATAGGTTTGCATGCGCGAATCAATGGTGACGTAAATTTTGAGTCCGTCTTTGTAAATGTCGAATTCTGAACCGTCGGATTTTTTATTTTCTTTTGTCCATCTTTTCATGAAATCACGTAAATATTCACGGAAATACGTCGCAATTCCTTCTTTATGGCTTTCCGGCTGGAAGTGTAAAACGATGGGTTTTTTCTCGAGTTGCGCTTTCGCGGATTCTTCTAAGAAACCATTTTTGACCATTTGGCCCAATACTGTATTTCTTCTCAACGTTACTTTTTCGATTCTTTTGATCGGATTGAAAAGCGATGGATTTTTAAGCATCCCAACGAGCATTGCACCTTCATCGATCGTTAAATCGCGCGGTTCTTTTCCGAAATATACTTTTGATGCCGAACGTATCCCGACTGCCGTATTGACAAAATCGGCTTTGTTCAAATACATTGCAATGATTTCATTTTTAGTGTATTGACGCTCAAGTCGGATGGCAATGATCCACTCTTTTGCTTTTTGGATGATCCGCAAAGGAAGAAATCTTGAACCTTCTCCGTGGAATAACAATTTGGCCAATTGCTGTGTAAGCGTACTTGCACCGCCGCTGGTTCCGAAACTTAAAACCGCTCTCATTGTTCCGCGGCCGTCAATTCCCGAATGCTCGTAAAAACGCTCGTCTTCGGTGGCAACCAACGCATCGACAAGATGTTTCGGCAAATCGGCATATTTAATCGGCGTGCGGTTTTCATTGTAGAATTTCCCAATCGTTACGCCATCTGTAGAAATGACTTCAGTCGCTAAGTTCGAATCCGGGTTCTCTAGATCTTCAAACGAAGGCATCGACCCGAAAACGCCCCAGGAAGCAAGGATGAAAAACAAGGCAAGTCCGCCCAGCGTATAAAGGAAAATCTTCCAGAATTGCCACTTGTAATGATTGAAATCTTTTGTAGTGTTATTTTTTTTGGCAGCCATAAAATCTTAATCTAATTTTTCTAATCTGAAACCTACTTCGGTAATTCCGTTGAGTTGCGGAACACCGGTTACTTTCCCGGTTTGCCTGTTCGCCTGACGGATGTGGACTTTATAAATCCCCGATTTAAATTGCATTCTTTTCTTAAAAACAAGTTTGCTTTCCTTGACATCTGTGAATCCGTTTCCGAGTAAATTCCCTTCGGCATCAGCCATTTGGTATTCGAGTGTATCGACTTTGGTAACGCCATCTGGCTGTTCCATCGAAACGATCACAAACAAATTGCTGAACGGATAATTGTCGTCGTCGCGGATGTTCAAAAACGCATTGTATTGCTTCGTGGTGTCGATTTTCGGCAGCTCAAAACTCACAATGCTGTCCTTGTTCCAGGATTTTCCAACCGATTTGTATTCGTCAAAAACCCTTTTTTTATCGCATGAAACGAGTAAAACGGCTACAATAAAAAATAGCAGACTACTTTTTAGGTTCATCTTTCTTATTTGGAATTATCTTATTTCCGGCCGGTCTTGGGCCGTTGTTTGCCGGTTTCTGTTGGTTTTGATTGCCTTGCGGACGTTGCCCTTCGCGCGGTTTTTGTCCTTCTCTGGGCTTTTGCCCTGCAGGTCGCGGTCCTCTTTCCGGACGTGGCTGGTTTCCGGCGGGACGGTTTTCTTTTACCGCAGGCTTTATGACTTCTGAACCTGGCGCTTTTTCGGCACCAACGGTTTGCTTTTTGTTCTTACTCGGGCGTTTCTTTTTCTTCGGTTGGTCAAAACGCGTCAAGCTTTCCTGGCCCATCGCATTGTTGAAGTCTTTTTCCGGAGCCGCCGCTTCTTCCACAGCATAATCTTCAAGTGAAGACACTTTGTTCTTTAGCTTGTTTTCAGCGACGATTTCGCGAACCTGTTCGATTTTCAACACATGCCAGTTCGCATAATTATCAGTGTAGGCAAACCACATCAGCCCTTTAAAAATGTCCTGTTTCTGGCAAACGGCCAACCCTTTTTCGGTCATGAGTTTGGTATCAAAATCGGGGAAATCTTTTAAAGCATCCATATACGTGTCGAGCTCATAATTGAGGCAGCACTTTAATTTGCCGCATTGTCCGGCGAGTTTTTGTGGATTCAGTGACAACTGCTGGTAACGCGCTGCAGAAGTATTGACGCTTCTAAAATCGGTTAACCAGGTCGAACAACAAAGCTCGCGTCCGCAAGATCCAATTCCGCCCAAGCGCGCCGCTTCCTGGCGAAAACCAACCTGCTTCATCTCAATCCTGGTGCTGAATTCCTTCGCAAAATCCTTGATCAGCAACCTGAAATCAATACGGTCGTTCGCCGTATAATAAAACGTAGCTTTCGATCCGTCGCCTTGGAATTCGATATCCGAAATCTTCATTTCGAGCTTGTGTCCAATCGCAAGTTCACGGGCGCGAACCTTCATCGGCTCTTCCTTATCGCGTGCATTCGACCAAATGTCGATATCTTTTTGTGATGCTTTTCTGTAAATTTTCGGAACGTCGCTGCTTTTGTGGTTTGCTCCTTTTTTCTTCATCTGGATGCGCACGAGCTCACCCGTTAAAGTTACAATCCCGATGTCGTGTCCCGGAGACGCTTCGGTCGCAATAATGTCGCCGATGCTTAAAGTCAGTTTCTCCGTATTTCTGTAAAATTCTTTCCGTCCGTTCTTGAAACGCACTTCAACGCAGTCAAAAGGCGCTTCACCATTGGGA
Organism: Flavobacterium noncentrifugens; assembly: GCF_900100375.1. Lineage (GTDB taxonomy): Bacteria > Bacteroidota > Bacteroidia > Flavobacteriales > Flavobacteriaceae > Flavobacterium > Flavobacterium noncentrifugens. The sequence goes on from NZ_FNEZ01000001.1 coordinate 903,531, forward strand.
AGGCTCATATTTGAAAGCCAGTCAAAGACCGTTAATTTATTGCAGCTGTCGGTGCCGCAAGTCCCATTATTTTTACAACCCTTTGGCGCTCCGCCATCTGAGGTTGAACAACTTGTACATGCCATGATATATGTAGTATTGCGACGCGCGCAATTTAAGTTCTTAAAACGTTTTGCGCGTAAAGATAGTATTTTTTAGTTGGAAAGTTTAAAGTCAAAAGTCAAAAGTCAAAAGTCAAAAAGTAAGAAGTTTTAGTGTGGCTGAGTGGCAAGTTCCTGAGTTGCTGAGTTTCAAATGCGCAGAAATTAAGAGTCAGGATATTAGGGCAATCAAGGCATCGTTAATTGTCAATTAATTTTTTCAAGAGCTATTCCCGCTATTCGCCTTTATCTTTGTTCGTCCCTCACAAAGGATACCGGCTGCTATCGGGGCTATGGCAATGGATTCATCCGTAAACAAAACTGCCGAGAAACCAATAGTAATTGGCAACTCAGCAGTTGAAATCGTGCTGGATGATTTAAAAATTAAACGTCCAGTTTGTATAATTTATCAGACAATCGAATTCTGAAAGGCAGCTTTAAGGAGCAATAATCTCCGGAAACCGCATTTCCAGACGCTTTGTCATTCACAAACATTTCTTCTAAAACCAATTCCTGGCTTCCGGTTGTTGGGCCTTTGATTAGGATTTTGTCGCCAATGTTGAGTTGGTTTTCTTCAATCAAAAATTGTCCAATGCTCGCTTTCGGAAAAAAATGAATCCCTTTTCCGAGATACGTTTTTTTAATTTTTGACGCTTTTACCGCTTTTGGCTTTTCCAAAACGTCGGTGGCAAGGGCATTGGCTGTAGCCGTATTTTTAAAAGTCAGCACCTCCGATTTTCCTTTTTTGAAGATCTTGTTGCCGTTTTTGATGCCGCGGCGAATGGCTTTTTGTTCGTCTTCCGGAAGATGGATCACGTCAACGCATTCGCTAGAACAGCAGCCTTCCATTGCAGCCGCACATGCTTCACATTGGATGAATAATAAATGACAACCTTCGTTAGCACAATTGGTATGCACGTCACACGGTTTTCCGCATTGGTGGCAATTGGAAACGATATCATCTGTAATTCTTTCGCCCAAGCGGTGGTCGAAAACGAAATTTTTCCCGATGAATTTGCTTTCGAGACCTTCGGCTTTCACTTGTCTTGTGTATTCGATGATGCCGCCTTCGAGCTGATAAACGTTTTCAAAACCTTTGTGCTTAAAATACGCGCTGGCTTTCTCACAACGGATGCCGCCGGTGCAATACATCAGTAATTTTTTGTCTGATTTGTGTTCGGCAAGTTGTCCTTCAATAATCGGCAGCGATTCGCGAAACGTGTCCACATCAGGTTTGATCGCTTTCGTGAAATGCCCAATCTCGCTTTCGTAATGGTTGCGCATGTCGACAACAATCGTGTCCGGATCTTCGAGCAGGTCGTTGAATTCCTTGGCTTTTAAATGAATTCCTATGTTTGTCGCATCGAAAGTTTCGTCGTTCAAACCGTCGGCTACAATTTTATCGCGGACTTTTACGGTCAGTTTTAGGAATGAAAAATCGTCCTGTTCTACGGCAACATTGAGGCGAATGCCTTTCATGAAATCGTATTTTTCGATTGTATCTTTAAATTCGTAAAAATGATCTGCCGGCAATGACAATTGGGCATTGATGCCTTCGTGTGCCACGTAAATTCTCCCTAAAACCTCCAATGGATTCCAGGCTAAAAAAAGATCATTTCTGAATTGTGTGGGATTTTCAATTTGCGCATAGGCGTAGAAAGACAGCGTGAGCCGCTGTTTTCCGGCATTGTCAATGAGTGCCGTTCTTTCCTCAGCGCTTAAAGTGTTGTACAGTTGCATGCTATAAACAGGTTTAAGTTTGGAATTATTTTGGCTGCAAATTTAGGGAAAAGTTGTGGAGTGGCAAAGTTTTCGGCAGATCGATAATTCGTTGTAAAAACTTTCTTTTAAAACCGAATGCCCTAGCCCTGATAGAGGCGGTATCCTTTGTGAGGCACGAACAAAGATAAAGGCGAAAGCAGGATTAGCTTCAAATAAAAAAACCACGACGAAACGTGGTTTTTACTGAATTTTTTGTGATTAACAGAATTCTTTAAAAGCGTCCTGTAAATTTTCAGCGATCAATTCTGCCGGACGGCCTTCAATGTGGTGTCGCTCCAACATGTGCACCAATTCGCCGTCTTTAAACAAGGCGATGCTTGGCGATGATGGCGGGAAAGGGAACATGAATCCCCGTGCTGCGTCTACTGCATCTTTGTCCACTCCGGCGAAAACCGTCACCAAATGGTCTGGTTTTTTGTCACCATTTAAGCTCTGTTTTGCACCTGGGCGTGCATTTCTTGCCGCACATCCGCAAACCGAATTCACGACAACAAGCGTCGTTCCTGGCTTGGCGATCGCGTTTTCTACGGCGCCGGCACTATATAATTCTTCAAAACCCGCGTCTGATAATTCAGCGCGCATTGGGCTTACCATTTCTTCTGGATACATAATCTTTTAATTAAAGGTTGAAAGTTATTTTAGCAAAGATAACAACAAATCGCGTTTTGAAAATGATGCGTATCATAAAGATTTGTTATCATTTTATAGTTTTTACAGGTTGATTTTTGAAAATCCTGTTGATTAATGCGCTGATAAATAACCGTTTCGGACATTTTAAAATGACTTTTAAATCTTCGTAAAGGGAAGTTTCTTCGTCGAGAAATTTAAAAATGAGTGCTGGATTTCCAGATTTGAACATTGATGAGAAAATGGAACTTCCAAGGTGGTTTTTATCGCTTAAAATGTCAAGTAACAACAAATCGTAAAACCAGAATTTGTTGGTTTTATGGAATTTTGTGAAGTCATTTTCATGTTGCGAAAATTCGATTAATGCTTTTGATTTTTTGATTGTATTTTTAAAAGTATAACCAGTGCTTGCTTTCGTCCAGCCGCCGGCAGAGCCAATGTTTAAAATGTTTTTGGTATTTTTTTTCCAGAATTGATATGACGTCATCGGAATTTGCCCGCGTTCTTTTTCGATGATTTCATAAGTTGAAATGCCGAGTTTTTGAATGTAATCTTCAATTGCATTTTCATATTCCTTTTCAGGAAGTAAATCTTTTGAAAACAAAGTATATTCAAGCAAAGCTTCATTTTCAGATGTTGGCAAAACATACATAAATCTTGTATTTCCGTTTTGCGGAATCGAGAAATCCATGAATGTCGGCAATTCGGGATTAAAGATTTTTTGTACGGTTTTGATTTTCCATCCAATGAAATGCTGCTGCAAAACCGGGAATTGTTGTTGGCTTAAAGCTGATTTTGGATCGTAAATGCTGTTGAATAATTTATTACAGCTAAAAGTTTCGGAGGCTGTTTCGATAAAAACCAAATCGTTTTTTTCTAAAATGGAATTGACTTTTTGGTTAATGAAGTGAATGTACGGATGAAGCGAAATTTCAACAAATACAAAATTGTAAAAATCCAGACCGCAAATCATCTTGTATTGATACGGATTCAAATCTAAAATTCTCCTGAAATTTTCATGGGCAAACCATGCAATTTTCCATTTTTTAGAAACAATGGCATCAAATTTTCCGTTTGGCTTTTCCCAGAAACACCAGGTTCTGTCGTTTGTTTTTTTCGAATCTGCATCCAGCAACAAAATGCTTTTATCCGAAAATTTCCCCGAAACCGCGATTTCATAAACCGCCATCAAAGCCGATAAACCCGCGCCAGCAAAAATGTAATCGTAGTGTTTCATTCCAAAATTAAAAACCTAAAGGTAGTTTTTTAGATCGCGTTTTCCTAAAAACCATTAAGGAATTAAGAACCATTAAGGCTTAATGAAACTTAATTCCTTAATGGTTTAGATCTTTTTTATAAAGACTCGCATTGTCAAGGAGTTTTGTGTTATAAATTACAATCGGAATGAAAATCCCAAAGCCGTGTAATAATCCGGAGCGTTTTCAGAAATTCCAAAACCGCCCGAAGCGTCGATCATCACATTGTCCGAAATCAAATACGTAAATCCGCCGTCGCAACGGTGATCGGCTTTATCCTTTTGTGGGGCAAATCCGTAAAGTTCGACATAACATCCTAGTTTTTCTGACAGTGAAAATCCGCCAGTCAAAGTATAAATAAATGTCGGTTCCGGACTTTCCCCGTCCCATTCTGCTCCTAAATTGTAGCCAAGGTTGACCTTGTCAGTTAAAGTGTGCTGCATTGTGAAGCGAAATCTCGGCGCATAATAAGTTGTTTTCAGTTCTTCTGAAGCCAATTCCGGAATCATCAAATGCGCGATGAACGACGTTTTTGGCCAGATGCCTTTTTCTTCAGCAAGTGCGGCTTTAAAGCCAATGAGTATCGGATTCAAACCTGAAATTTTAGCGCCATCGGTATTTTCAACTGAAAATTCTGTGATCAGGCGCAATTCAAAATTGCCGTTCACGCCGTATTTAATCAATGAAGAAGGCAATAAAAATGACTTTGAATGGCGGTCGGTTTTTTCAAAGCTAAATCCGTTTTCCATCTGAAATACGCCTTTCGGAACAATTGAAGGCGTTTCGGTCTGGTCTGGCCGATCGGTTTCTATCGGTTCCGATTTTTTCATTTCATTTTCGGTTTCCTGTGCCGCAACATTCAAAGAAATCGCCAGCAATACTATTGAGAATGTGATTGTAAGTTTCATAACAATTATTTTTTAGACAAATCTAAAAATTTATTTTGTAAAACGTAAAAATAATGTACTTTTGATGTTGTAAAATTTCAATCATGAGCGGAAAGTCATTAGAAGAAGTCCACGAATCGGTACAAACGCAAGGAAAAGCAAAAGGATTTAGAAAAATATTAGCCTTTTTAGGCCCGGCCTATTTAATCAGTGTCGGCTACATGGACCCTGGAAACTGGGCGACCGACATTGCCGGCGGAAGCCAGTTTGGTTACGCGTTGATCTGGGTTTTGCTGATGAGCAACATCATGGCGCTGCTGCTGCAAAGTTTGAGCGCGCGCCTCGGAATCGTGACACAGCGCGACCTTGCGCAGGCTTCACGAGAAACGTATTCGAAATTCATCAATTACATTTTATATTTCCTGGCGGAAATTGCAATCGCTGCCTGTGACCTGGCCGAAGTGCTCGGAATGGCCATCGGACTCAATTTACTGTTTGGGATTCCATTAATTGACGCCGTTCTTTTTACCGTTTTGGATACTTTTTTATTGTTGTTCCTGATCAACAAAGGCATGCGGAAAATGGAAGCATTTATCATTGCGCTCGTCGCCATCATCGGATTTTCATTCATCTTCGAAATGATCTTTGCACAGCCTGAAATGGGCAAAGTGGTTGCCGGATTAATTCCGTCATTGCCCGGCCCGGCAGCACTTTACATCGCGATCGGAATCATCGGGGCTACGGTCATGCCGCACAATTTATACCTGCATTCTTCGTTGGTCCAAACGAGAAAATTCGACCGAACGAAAGACGGAATCAAGCAGGCGCTCAGATACAATTTTATCGATTCGACGATTGCATTAAACCTTGCCTTTTTTGTAAACGCCGCAATTTTAATATTGGCCGCAGCCACGTTCCACAAAGCCGGAATGTATGAGGTTGCCGAGATCCAGGACGCCCACAAATTCCTCGAACCGCTGCTCGGAAACAAATGGGCACCGATTTTATTTGCCGTTGCCTTGATCGCCGCCGGGCAAAGTTCGACAGTAACTGGAACGCTCGCCGGGCAAATTATCATGGAAGGTTATCTAAATTTCCGAATGAAACCGTGGGTTCGCAGAATCATTACAAGATTGATCGCCATCGTTCCCGCAGTCATCGTAATTTATATTTTCGGCGAAAGCGTCACCGGAAAACTGTTGATCTTCAGCCAGGTAGTGTTGAGTTTACAGCTCGGTTTTGCGATCATTCCGTTAATACATTTTGTCAGCGACAAGTCGAAAATGAAAGGTTTCCACATCAGCACGCCTACAAAAATCGCGTCGTGGCTCATTGCTTTGATTATCGTTTCATTAAATGCCAAACTCGTTTATGATGAAATCAAAGGCTGGCTCGATTCGGCAGAAAATCCAACATTGCTTTGGTTTACGGTTGTTCCGCTCGCATTTGCATTTTTGTTTTTGCTGTTGTACATTGTTTTTCAACCCTTTTTTGCAAAACCCAAAGTCGACATTTACAACCATTCGCCACACAGCCTCAAACTTAAATTTATAAGTGCTGGAGTGTACAGTAAAAAGAATATCGCCGTTACTGTAGATTTCTCAAATGCCGACGAATCTGCGCTCAACAATGCATTCGCGCTTGGCGGAATTGAAGCAAATTATACTTTAATTCACGTAGTTGAAACCGTCGGGGCCATTTTATATGGCGATCAGGTTGTCGATCATGAAACTTCTGTCGACGAACAATTGCTGCTACAATATGAAAAAATGTTAACCGATCACGGCTATAAAATCAACACCAAACTCGCATTTGGCGAACCTGGAAAAGGCATCCCGAAAATCGTAAATGAAGGAAATTTCGATGTGTTGGTTATGGGAACACACGGCCACACGGGTTTTAAGGATTTAATTCTTGGTACAACGGTTGATAAAGTGCGGCACAGGATCAACATTCCGTTATTTATTGTGAAGAATTAAGCAGCTGTTTCCTGCTGTCCGCTGTATCTTTTTATTTTTATCAAGCGTTTTGCAGGCTAGGAAATCTGTCAAAAAATAAAAAGGATGCCGCTTCCATCAGGGCTAATGTGCCCGGATACTGAAAGAATTTTTTTCGTAAATCAAAAATCCCAATTCGTAATCAAATGACTTTTTCAGAAGAAAATTACCTCAAAACCATTTACCATTTAACGATCGTTTCCGATTCGGAGATCAGCACGAACGCGATTGCCGAAAAAATGGAAACCAAAGCATCATCGGTAACAGACATGCTAAAGAAACTCGCTGAAAAAGACCTCGTCAATTATAAAAAATACCAGGGTGTTTCGCTGACTCAAAAAGGAAGATTGTCTGCTAAAATGATTGTCCGAAAACACCGTTTGTGGGAAGTTTTCTTAGTTGAAAAACTTGATTTTTCATGGGATGAAGTGCACGATATCGCCGAACAACTCGAACACATCAAATCGGAAAAGCTCATCAACAAGCTTGACGATTTTCTCGGCAATCCAACCGAAGATCCGCACGGCGACCCAATTCCGGACGCAAACGGACAGATCGTCAAAATCGAAAAACAACTGTTATCGGAATTTCCATTGGAGCAAAAAGGAATCTGCGTAGGCGTAAAAGATACGTCGTCGGAATTTTTAAAATACCTGGACAAGCAGCAAATTGCGCTCGGTTCAACAATTGAAGTCCTTTCAAAAGAAACTTTCGATGCGTCGCTAAAAATAAAAGTCGACCAGAAAGAATTGGTGGTTTCAAATAAAATTGCTGCAAACTTATATGTCAAATTGCTTTAACTGCAGCCGCAATCGGTGCCGCAATCACCGGATTTTTTCTTCTTCTTAAAAAAGAATTTCCGGACCAGAAAAAAAACAGCCAGTCCGAGCAATGCAAAAGCGATGATTTCCTGTGCCATGATTTTATTTTAAAAGTTGGTAAGCAATTAATGCCACAACATACGCGAAAGCGCTCATAAACACCAATTGCGCCGCCGGCCATTTCCACGTATTTGTTTCTTTTTTCGTTACGGCAAGCGTACTCGCGCACTGCATGGCAAACGCATAAAACAGCAATAATGAAATTCCGCTGGCAAAATTGAATACTTTTTTTCCGGTGATCGGATTGATCTCGGCAGCCATTTTATTTTTGATGGTTTCGTCGTTATCGCTTCCGCCAACGCTGTAAATCGTGGCCAATGTTCCTACGAAAACTTCACGCGCGGCAAAGGAACTGATGATCGCGATCCCGATTTTCCAATCGTAGCCTAAAGGCGAAATCACAGGCTCAATGGTTTTTCCCATCAAACCGATATAAGAGTTTTCAAGTTTGTGCGCGGCCACGGCATTTTCAAGTCCGGTTTCGGATAAATTGCTGTGTTGTGTTTTTTCAATGACAATGGCTTCGGCATTGCTGAAATTTTTCCCCGGTCCGTAAGAGGCAAGAAACCACAAAATAATCGAAATGGCAAGAATGATTTTTCCGGCACCGGTCACGAAAGCCTTGGTTTTTTCAAGTACGTTGATCGCAACATTTTTAAACAATGGCAATTTGTAATTCGGCATTTCAACGACGAAGAATGTTTTGCCTTTGACTTTCAGGATCAGATTCAGAATGTATGATGAAAAAATCGCCATTCCGAAACCTAATAAATACAGCAACATCAGCGTCAAGCCTTGCAAATTCAGTATTCCAAGTACGCGTTCATTTGGGATTACGAGTGCAATAATGATCGCATAAACCGGCAATCGCGCAGAACAGGTTGTAAACGGCGTGACTAAAATCGTGATCAGTCTTTCTTTCCAGTTTTCGATATTTCGCGTCGCCATAATCGCCGGAATTGCACAGGCAGTTCCTGAAATTAACGGGACGACGCTTTTCCCGCTGAGGCCGAATTTTCGCATGATCTTATCCATCAAAAAAACCACGCGACTCATATAACCGCTTTCCTCGAGTATCGAAATGAATAGAAATAAAAACGCAATTTGTGGGATGAAAATCACAATGCCGCCAATTCCAGGAATGATGCCTTGCGAAACCAGATCTGTTAAAACGCCGGGCTGTAAATGTGCTGCAGCGTACGAGCTTAAATTTGCGAATGTCGTATCGATAAAATCCATCGGGTAACTCGACCAGTCAAAAATCGACTGGAAAATCACGAATAAAATGGCAAAGAAAATTACATAACCCCAAACTTTATGAGTCAAAATGCGGTCTAACCTGCTGCTAAAATCCTTTGCAACTGCTTTGTCAATGGTTTGCCCAACTTTTAAAACATTATTGATAAACTGGTAACGCTTGATCGTTTCTTTTTGCTGCAACCTTTTGAGTTCCGACAGTGATTTGGTATAAGAATTCCGGATTTCATGCCGGTCCAAATTTGCGAAGTTGGCATCCTGCGTAATCACAAGCCACAATTTATACAGCAGCTGGTTTGGAAATGCTTTCCGCAAATGGTTAAAATAATCGGAATCGATTTCCGAAGCGTTCAAACACGGTTCTGTTGAAAGCGTTTTATAGGTAACGATTAAATTTTTTAATTCTTCGATTCCGAGGCCTTTTCGCGAACTGATCAAGGCAATTTTTGTTTTGAGTTCTTGTTCAAGATGCGGAAGATCGAGCGAAATGCCTTTGTATTCCATGCGATCGGCCATGTTGATGACTAAGATCGTTGGGATTTCAAGGTCTTTGATCTGGGTAAAAAGGAGTAAATTTCGTTTGAGGTTTTCTACATCGGTGACCACCAAAGCGACATCGGGGAAAAGTTTGTCGTTTCTGTTGAGCAGCAATTCGATCACGACATTTTCATCGATCGAACTCGCATTCAGGCTGTACGTTCCGGGCAAATCCAGGATGTTTGCCTTGATATTGTGCGGCAGTTTGCAGAACCCGATTTTCTTTTCAACTGTAATTCCCGGATAATTCCCAACCTGCTGGTTGAGTCCGGTGAGCTGGTTAAAAAGTGAAGTTTTCCCTGTATTCGGGTTTCCGATCAATGCGATGTTGATATTTTCGTGGCTCATTAGGAAATAATATCAACAATGATTTCTTTGGCAGTTTCAATCCGGATGGCGAGATGCGAACCGTTAATATCCAAATATAAAGGATCGCCCAAAGGCGCAATCTGCAGCAACTCCACTATGTTTCCAGGCAAGCAGCCCATTTCTAAAAGTTTCAGGGGAACAGCATCAAGGTCAAATTCCATGATGATGGCCTTTTCGCCTTTTTTGAGTGAATGGATCGTAGTTTGCAAATCTTATTTAGATTGAATTTAGATTGCAAAAGTACATATATTTATACGAATGAAAAGCTAAAATTCGATTTTTATTGGTTACTCTTCCTGAGCCGAAAGCCAATTGATATCGGCGATCAGCCTTTGAATGTCTTCTTTTTTTGTTCCGTCATAAAATCCGCGGACGCGTCGTTTGGTATCGACAAGCACAAAGTTTTCAGTGTGCACCATATCATACAATTCATCAGGCTTGCCTAATTTTACCGCGAGATACGATTTTCGCGCCATGGTATAAATTTCCTTTTTGTCACCGGTCACAAGGTTCCATTTGCTGTCGATAACGCCTTTTTCAAGCGCATATTTTTTGAGAACGGGAACACTGTCGATTTCCGGAGTTACCGTGTGTGAAAGCAACATGACTTTCGGATTGTTTAAAATCGCTTTTTGGACATCGACTAAATTTGCAGTCATTTTCGGGCAGATTGAGCCGCAGGTTGTAAAGAAAAAATCGGCTACATAAATCTTGCCTTCGTAATCTTTCTGTGTAATCGTTTTTCCGTTTTGGTTGATGAATGAAAAATCAGCAATCGTGTGGTTTCGTTTGATGTATTGCACGGTGCTATCGACCAATTCAGGATTTACGTCGCCTGGATTGTAAATCGGAAGCATTTTCTTCGGCTTCAAAGCAAAATAAAAAAGCGTGATAATAATGACCGAAATGACCGCCATGACGCGGAAAAAAGTCCTGTATTTTTTAAAGAATTCGAACATGGTGGAAATTTGATGCAAAAATACAAAAACACCTTTGGTTTCTATCCGAATTAACACATTGAATTCCAACTAAAAATTAACAGTTTTGCATTGTTAAATTGATATTTTTGCGGCAATTAAACTACCACTCAAAAATGAACTACCACTTTAAGAAGCACCATTTGCTGCTCGTTCCGGCGCTTATGGTTCTTAATGCTGCCGATGCGCAGGAATCAAAACCCGGAATCAACACGGCAAACATGGACAAATCGACAAAGCCAACGGATAATTTTTACCGTTTTGTAAACGGAAGCTGGCTCGACAAAAACGAAATCCCAAGCGACAAAACGCGTTGGGGAAGTGCAGATGAATTGCGCCAGAAAACAGACAAAGACGCACTCGACATTTTAAACGAAGCGTCAAAAGACCCAAAATACAAATCGAATACCGACCAGGGAAAGGCGATCAATTTATACCGCGCAGTCTTAGATACTGTCGCCAGGAATAAGCAGGGCATCGCGCCGATCAAACCGCTGCTTGCCAAAATCGATGCAATAAAAAACGCAAATGATTTGCAGCAATTGCTTATCGAAACGGAGACTTACGGCGGAATTGGATTTATCGGAATCGGAATTGGCTCGGATGCCAAAGACAGCAATAAAAATGTCGTGACGCTTTATCCGGGATCGCTCGGGCTTCCGGATCGCGATTATTATATTTCGGATGAAAAAGACTCGAAAGAAAAACGCGACAAATACGTGTTGCACGTCACGAGAATGCTACAATATCTCGGAGAAAAACCGGCTGATGCGAAAATCCATGCCGACCAGATCCTAGCATTTGAAACTGAAATGTCCAGGTCAAAATTCGATCGGGTAGAAGCGCGTGACGACAGTAAAAGCTACAATCCGATGACAGTTGCCGAATTGCAGAAACTGACGCCTTCGATCGACTGGAAAAAATACTTTTCCGGAATTGGAATCATTACGCTTGACACGGTTGTCGTTTCCCAGCCGAAATACATGCAGGAACTCGAAACTTTATTAAAGGAAAACAATGTCGCTGCCTGGAAAGCGTATTTGCGTTGGACTTTACTGAACAAAAGCGCGGGGAAATTGTCAATGGATATTGGCCGTGCCAACTGGGATTTTTACGGAAAAACCTTAACCGGAGCCAAAAAATTACGTCCGCTTGACGAACGCGCCTTGCAGACGGTAAATGGTTCTGTAGGAGAAGCGTTGGGCAAATTGTATGTCGAGAAAAAATTTCCGGCTCAAGCCAAAGCCAAAGCAGAGAAAATGATCCGGAACATTATTCGCGCTTACGAAACCCGAATCAACAACCTGGCGTGGATGTCGGCAGCAACCAAGAAAAAAGCCATCGAAAAATTGCATAAAGTCACTATTAAAATCGGTTATCCCGACAAATGGAAAGACTATTCTGCACTTGAAGTCAAAAGCATCGCTGAAGGCGGAAATTATTATGACGATTCAAAAAGCATCGCCATCTGGAACCACAGGAAAGAACTGGCCAAACTCAACAAACCGGTCGACAAAACCGAATGGCTGATGTCGCCGCAAACGGTAAATGCCTATTACAATCCGTCGTATAATGAAATCGTATTTCCGGCCGCCATTCTACAGCCGCCATTTTACGATTACAAAGCCGATGAAGCGGTAAATTATGGTGCGATCGGAGCGGTAATCGGGCATGAATTGTCACACGGTTTTGACGATTCGGGATCGAAATATGATGCGGATGGAAATCTTATCGACTGGTGGACAGCTGATGACCTGAAACAATTTACGGCCATGAGCAGCGCTTTGGCAGACCAGTTTAGTGCCTTGGAACCACTTCCGGGTGTTCATGTGGATGGAAAATTTACATTAGGAGAAAATATCGGCGACTTGGGCGGAATCAATGTCGCTTATGACGCTTTGCAACTGGATTTAAAAGAAAATGGAAATCCGGGATTGATCGATGGCTACACGCCGCAACAGCGTTTTTTCATTTCGTATGCCACGATCTGGCGTTCGAAAATGCGCGATGAAGCCTTGAAAAACCAGGTTAAAACCGACCCGCATTCTCCGGGAATGTTCCGCGGGTATGTGCCTCTGCAGAACATTGATGCGTTTTACGAAGCCTTCGGGATCAGGAAAGGTGACGGCATGTTTGTTGAACCTGATAAAAGAGTAAAAATTTGGTAAGCCAAAAACAAAATCCTGGATTCGCGTCCGGGATTTTTATTTAATATTGAGTTCGTATGGCTCAACGTGGATCAAAACATCGGCGATTTCAGGCAATTTTTCCTGGATCGTATCTTTTAAACGGTGTGCAATTTCGTGGCCTTCAGTAACGGTAATTTCGCCTTTTACGATCAGGTGCAAATCAACCAGATACATCATTCCGGTTTTTCTGACATAGCATTTTTCGGTATCGATCACGCCATCGACCGTTGTCGAAATCTCGCGGATTTTCACAATCAGGTCGTCATACAAATGTTCGTCAAGAATTTCACCCAGCGCCGGTCGAAAAATCAGGTACGCATTGTAAATGATAAATCCCGAAGCCAGTAAAGCCGCCCAGTCATCGGCAGTTTCATAACCCGGACCCATAAAAATCGCAATTGAAATCCCGATAAACGCCATCAGCGAAGTAATCGCATCGCTGCGGTGGTGCCATGCATCTGCTTTAAGCGAAGAACTGTTTGTTTCGTCACTTTTTTTCGAAATGATCCTGTAAAAAATTTCTTTCGTTAAAATGATCGCAGCAAGAATATACAGTGTCCAGCTTTCGGGTGTTTTGTGTGGCGTTCGAATGTGGTCGATACTTTCGTAAGCAATGATCGTCGCCGAAATTACAAGAAAACCGACTACTGCAAAAGTGACCAAAGCTTCGGCTTTTCCGTGTCCGTAAGGATGGTTTTCATCGGCTGGCCGCGAAGAATATTTGAGTCCGAACAATACGAGCAGCGACGAAAAAACATCTGAAGCCGATTCGATCGCGTCGGCGATAAGCGCATAGGAATTCCCAAAATAACCTGCGAAGCATTTAACTAAAGCCAAACCCAGATTTCCCAATATGCTGAGGTAGGTGGCTTTTACGGCTTTTTCTGTGTTTGCAGTCATAAAAAATTTGTTGCTGCAAAGGTATTTGAGTTTACGTCAATTAAAAAGCGAAAACCGATTTATAATTTTTTGAAGGTAAAATCGTAACTGAGGATTTCTTGAAGTTTTTGAGAATCAATGGTTTTTCCTACGGAGATTTTTTCATGGTTGAATTTTGGCTCTGGAAGATTTTCAGATTTTGCTTTTTCGGTATAATAATTTTCCCTTGTCGGATGAAAAGGCGTAGCGGCATTGAAAGTTTCGTTCCAGATTTCATTTTTGATGATTTTCAGGATAATTCCAATGCAGTCTTTTTGATGGATGAGATTGATCGGGCCGTCGGGATTTTCAAGATTTTCTCTTCCGGCGAGGAATTTTATCGGATGGCGGTCATCACCGATAAGTCCGCCAAATCGAAGAATCGTCGTTTTAAAATTTTTATTTTTTTGCAAAAGCTGTTCCGATTCATACAATTGGCGGCCGCTTTCGGTATCTGGGTTTGGAATTTTTTCTTCGGTAATTATTGCGTTTTCGTCGGCATAAACGGAAGTCGAACTGATGAAAAGCACTTTTTGGATTGTAGAACTTTCAATACGATAAATCAGATTTTGGATTTTTGAAACGAAATTTTCTTTCTCCAAACCGCGCAATTTTGGCGGAATATCCACAATTAAAATATTGGAATTTAAGAAATCTGAAACATTTCCGCTGATTCCAGATTCAGAAACCGAAATTAAAAAAGGTTCGATCCCGAAATTTTGAAGCAAAGCCAATTGACTTTCCGAAGTGGTCGATCCATAAACTTCAAAATTTTTTGAAATCAAGGCTTTCGCCAATGGAAATCCGAGCCAGCCGCAACCTAAAATGCTAATTTTTGTCATGATTTGTAACCAATTTTTTTGCGTTCGGGCGTTTGGGAATCGTCTTTTTTGATGAGGTAATTCAGCGCTTCGTAAACATCGTTGAACTGCTTGTCGTATTTGTTTTCGAGTTCCAGTAATTTGTCTGTAAAATCTTTGTGCTGCAAGGCAAATTCCGGATCATTACAAAAGTACGCATGATCGCGATATTGACGTTGATCGCAACATCAGAATTTAAGATGCCGCTGAGCATTGCGATTCCTTGTTCGGTGAAAGCGAAAGACATGAAATTTATATTCCGCTTGTTTTGTGATGCGGTCACAAATTGTGACCGGATAACATTCCATTTTTCGCTCGATAATCGGAACATAAAATCGGATGGAAATCTTTTAATATGCCGCTTTACAGCCTGATTTAATACTTTGGTTTCAATTTCGTAAAGCGTGGCTAAGTCAAAGTCGAGCATGACTTTTTGGTATCGGATGCTGTGGATCCGCGATTGTAAATGATCGTTATGCATAATGGATGGTTTGGCGTTTATATATTTTTTTTTGGCCTATAAATTTTAATTTTCAGCTTCGGGATCGGGGATGGTGTCGTTGGTTATTGTATTCTGGAGCGAGAAAGTTTTCTGAACGACTACTGGAATAACCTGTTTTGCCGTTGGTGTGATTTTCTTTTTGATCACGACGGCATCGGTGAGTACAAAAGGCATCGGCATCATCCAGGATTTGCGTTTTTCCATGCTGTAAGCGGGGTTATTCATTAAATCAAATGAGGATTCCATCAGTTCCATGTCTAAAATCGTTTTTGACGGAATCATGAATTGCAGTTCCAAAGGTTGGTTGTCAACCACATAATAACTGATGATTTTCCTGTTTTTTCTTAAATAAAGTGATCCTTTTTGCCCTAAAGGCTCAGCGCCGTTGGCTTTCATGTTGTGGAAAACCATATTATCATTGGCAAAAATATCGTAGCGGTTGACTTTTCTATTTGGCGTGATGCGGATTTTTAAGTAGCGGTATTTTCCAATGATCGAATCTTTTAAGAAATCAATTTGTGGTTCTTCAAGATCGCGAACTAAAGCTGTAGCAGCAAACGTAAACTCAGAGTTGTATTTGCTGAAAAGCGGATTAACATTCAAAAATAAAGGATTTACCGAATTATCGGCAAGATAAATTTTCGTCCATTCGTCAAGCGATTTGTCATAACTCGCCCAGTATGCTTTGTCTTTGTCGGCATCATAAATATAATCGAGGCTGTTTGGTTTGGCTTTTCCGAGTTCATAATTTGAGTTTAAATGCGCCATTACGAAACAGGCAATTGCACATCCGAAAAATAAAATCGCCCAAAGCCCTTTCTTTGAAAACAAACCCAAAATTGGTAAAAGCAACGAAAAAACGAGCACGGTTAAAACGGCGCTTCCTGCAAGGATTTTTAATCCAAGGCCGATTGGGAACATGATCATATAAGGTACATAAATGACCAATGCCGGAATGCTCATAATTAAATTGAATATCGGATTTGTCTTTTGCGTGACTACAAACCAGCCCAGCATTAGAACCGAACAGAAAACCGGAATAATAAAAAATCCGGCTCCGGGCAAATAACAGGCAATGCCAAGATTTAGTAAAATCCATAAAATTATCGGCGCAATTGAATGGTTTAATGTGAGGTTCTCGGTTCTTGATCGGACGTAAAACAAAAACGAAACCGCGAGGCTCAAAAAGAGGAACGCACCTATATAATAATGTCCATTATACGTAAATCCCTGTTGGATGTCTTTGTACTGTGGATAAATTTCGAGCAGTAATTTCCATCCGAAAAAAGCGACGCAACCAGAAACGATCAATGATCCGAAAAGCGGAATAAATCCTTTTCCGATTTCGGCTACAGCCAATGTGCGTTTGCCAATCCCGATAAAAATGAAGAACAGCAATAGTAATAAACTCACGATCAGCATGGGGAAAACCCATGAAAACGGATAGCTTACAAAATAAAAAGGGGTGTTGAAATAAATGTAATCCTGGTCTGAATTCAGGTTGTTCAAATCGGAATTTGAAAAATATTTTAAAAGCGGCATCAGATAACTGCCTTGATGTTCGACAGTTTTCGGACTCAAATGCGCCAAATCATCCTGCGCCGTATGGTAATTAAAATGATCATCAATGAAAGCGAAATTAAAGCCCTGAATTTTTCCCTGCTCGCGAAAAACGGTCAGATCGGTATCGTTTGGAAGCATTTTGTAAATGCTATACATGAGTGAATTAGAAGCTGGATATTTTGGGTTTGCAGCAGAAAATTCTTTGACCATTTTAGCATT
The DNA here is from genome assembly GCF_900100375.1 of Flavobacterium noncentrifugens. Taxonomy (GTDB): domain Bacteria; phylum Bacteroidota; class Bacteroidia; order Flavobacteriales; family Flavobacteriaceae; genus Flavobacterium; species Flavobacterium noncentrifugens. Next base: position 920,492 of record NZ_FNEZ01000001.1, read on the forward strand.
TCCGCCATTGACTTCCATAAACATATATGCCGGGCCCGAAGTGCCGCGCGCTTCAAAATTAACGGCAAGCCCAACATCTTTTGCCCATTTGCTTTGCGTAACAAACAAAGCGGCACCGTTTAAACCGAGTTCTTCAGCATCAGAAAAAAGAATGAGGATGTCGTTTTTATGCGGTGTTTTGTTGTGGATAAAAGCACGAACGCTTTCAAGAATGGTTGCAATTCCGGTCGCATCATCGCCTGCGCCATGCGAATAGGAATGCGGAGCACTGTCGTAATGTGAAAGCAACAGCAAGGCTTTTGAGTTGTTTGATCCTTTGATCCGGGCAAGGATATTTTTAGATTTGACCAGATTACCCCAATCTGAAAGCGTGGTTCCTTCTTCGATTTTGGTTTCAAGCCCTAATTTTTGGAGTTCTTTTTCAATGGATGAAGCCACATTTTTATGGTTTTCTGAACCGATGTAATGTGGTTTTTCCGAAATTGCTTTTACATATTCGAGTGCTCTTTTGGTTGAAAAATCTGACAATAACGGCTCGTCAGCGGGAAGCCATTGCGGCATAATTGTGAAATAAACCCAGCTTAGAACGGCTGAAATGAACAGGATTGATAAAAGAGCGGTATATTTTTTTTTCATGAAACGGATTGTTTGGGGCTAAACGTCCTTTTTTACGAGCATGTAAAAGTCATTTTCAAGGGATAAATAACCTTGATCGTACAGAAAATGATAGGTATTTCCGGTTTTGGTTTGCAGGATATTGGTAAAATAATCAAAATCGAAACCCTTATTGATGAGTTTATTTTTAGTTGTTTTTGATTTTCCTTCGGTGTTTATTTCAGACAGGATGCGGTAATTCTTGCGGAGCTTGTTGTTGACGTTTCGCATGAAATTCGTACTGTCTTTATTGATTTTGTTGTTGAATGCGTTTCGGCAGCCGTCACTGCAGAATTTTTTGTCTTCGCGGCCGATGATTTTTTCTCCGCATTCCGGGCATAACTTTGTCATAATGGCAGATATTTATTGTTTTTAATGGCGTATACTCAGTCAAATATAGGAATTAAATTTCCAATTGCAAACGATTACAATCAACTACAAACGAAAATAAACGCTTTACAACCGATTGTTTTTCAATACTTGCCACATCTTTGCCCTGTTGATTCGACACAAGCAAAATTTCATTAATATTAAAATTTATAAGCCATGAATGCATTAAGAAACAAAGTACAACTAATTGGGCACCTTGGAAATGACCCTGAAATCATCAATCTGGAATCTGGAAAAAAAGGAGCAAAATTCACAATCGCAACAAACGAAACTTATAAGAATGACCAGGGAGAAAAAATTACCGAAACACAATGGCATTATGTTGTTGCCTGGGGAAAAGCTGCCGAAATTATCGAGAAGTACGTGACCAAGGGAAAAGAAGTCGCCATTGAAGGCAAATTGGTGCATAGAAGCTACGAGGATAAGAATAAAGAAAAGCGGTATGTCACCGAAATTGTCGTCAACGAATTGCTGTTATTAGGCAAATAATCATTTTCGAGTTAGCGAAAAAGGCGCTTTAATCTTACGGGTTTAGTTTAAAAGACGGTATAAAAAAGCTAAGTTTTCAACACGAAAACGTTTTCGCGTGCCTAATTGACAAACAAATGTTAATTTATAAATGCAATTGATTTACTTTTAAAGCCTTATCATTTACAAAAAGGCATGAATTATTTTAAAAAGGCAATGGTTGTTATGATGTTTTTTCTGGGCTTTCAAGTTTCTGAAGCGCAGGTTGGAATTAATACCCCAACACCTTTAAGCACGTTGGATATTAACGGAAATTTATCTTTAAAAACGATTGGAGTTCCAACTGCATTAAACGGTGGGCCAGGAGGAAGTGCCACTCAAATTTCTGATGGCGTTTATATTTCATTGACGCCGCTTTCGGGAAGTCCGGAATTTATTTTGCCGAATGCAACCAATGTTCCGGGAAGGATTTATATTTTGAGGAATATTTCTACGACAGTAACTGCGCAATTGTATAGTTTCGGAGGAGGATTTTATGCCAAAGATGCTATAGTGACGACCGCCGCACCTTTAAATTTGCCTGCTAATGGAAATTTAAAAACGATTATAATTATTAGCGACGGACAAAACTGGACGTACATTTTCTAATTAGCTGTTCATTTCTTCCTGAAAACAATTCACAAATTGTCCCACATGAAAGCCATCCATTAAACCATGGTGCACATGTACCGACATAGCCATAGTGCGCTTACCGGTTTTCGAAACCATCATTTTGCCAAAAGATATTTTCGGGCAACTGTCCGGAAATGTAAAACTCCGTGCGTGGGAAAGGGAAGTAAAATTTACCCAGGGAATCGCCGAAAAGTGAATCAGATTATCCTGTTCGAAGCTTCGTGTGAAAAGTCCGGATGTATTTTTAACGCGTTCTATTTCTGTGATCGCTGAATTTCGGAACACATTAAAATCAGAATTGAATTCTATCAGAGAAAAACCAAACGAACCATCTTCGCGGCTTATCGTCGCCGATACGTCGACCCTGTCATAAATAAACACCTGCTCATTGTCTATGCGGTAACGAAAGGCTTCGATAGTGTTTATGGCAATTAAAGTTTTATGCAGGTAATAAGTAAAAAATGAAATGCCATCTGCTTTTGAAAATTCATAAGCTTTGGTACAATCAATTTCGACAACAACACCAAAGAAAGGGTCATCAAATTTCCGGAAGAAATTAAAATGCTCCTTTCGTGGCCAACTGTCAAGGTTTAAAAGCGTTTTCATTGTTGAAACAGTGATAAAATGTCGGTAATTTTTTCGAAATTTTTAAAGTTTTCGTGTTCCACTTTATGATCAATCCGCTCATGAGCCCAGGTTGTGTGAAACGGGATGTGAATTGCGTGCCCGCCAATGCCAAGCACTGGAAGCACATCCGATTTTAACGAATTTCCAATCATTAAAAATTCTGAAGGATGAATGTCAAGGCGTTTGACCAAATCGGAATAATCAACATCCTGCTTGTCAGACATGACTTCAATGTGGTGGAAATATTTTCCAAGACCTGAATTGTGCAGTTTTCTGCGTTGATCCAATAAATCGCCTTTGGTAGCAACAACGAGTTTATAATTTTTTTTCAGAGTTTCTAGAGTGTCTTCCACACCATCGAGCAATTCGATCGGTTTTTCAAGCAGTTCTTTGCCATACTGAATAATCTTTGCAATGGTTTCATTGCTGATCGTATTGTTGGAAATCTTTAAAGCCGCTTCAATCATTGAAAGAATGTAGCCTTTAATGCCGTATCCATACAATTTTAAATTCCCGATTTCTGTCTTGAAAAGTTCCTGCGAAAGGGTATGTCTTGACAAATAAGGCAACAGCAATTCACAAAATTTTTCCTCTGTTTCCTGAAAATACGGCTCGTTGACCCAAAGGGTATCATCGGCATCGAACGCGATTACTTTAACCTGCATAATATAATTTTTAAACGCAATTGCGAGTGAAATTTAATTGATCGTTTCCCCATTTGGAACTTCAGCATCCGGATTTACAAATACGAGTTTTCCTGCCGCATTTGCAGCCATCAGGATCATGCCCTGGCTTTCTACGCCGCGCAAATTTCTCGGAGCCAGATTGACTAGAACGGTCACTTTTTGTCCGATGATTCCTTCAGGCGAAAAACTTTCTGCAATGCCTGAAACAATGGTGCGAATGTCAATTCCGGTGTCAACTTTTAAAACCAAAAGCTTGTTTGCTTTCGGCATTTTTTCAGCTTCGATGATTGTTCCGGTGCGCAAATCCATTTTTGCAAAATCTTCAAATTGGATCAGGTCTTTTTGAGGTTCGGCTTTTTTATTTTCAGCTTTATTTGCTGTTTTAGTCGCTTCAAGTTTATCGATTTGCCTTTGGATTTCTTCGTCTTCAATTTTGGCAAACAGCAATTCGGCTACGCCAATTTTTGTTCCCGGAGCTAAAATCTGCTCCGCTTTTGAAACTTCAAGCCAGTCAATCACAGCTTCCGGACTTGGATGCACGTTAAGCATTTTTTTAAGTTTCGCAGAAGTAAAAGGCAAAAAAGGTTCAGATAAAATAGCAAGTGCCGTCGCAATCTGCAAAGCGATATACATTTGCGTTTTAACGCGTTCCGGATTTTCCTTGATTAATTTCCAAGGCTCTTCATCTGCAAGGTATTTGTTTCCAAGACGTGCCAGATTCATCAATTCGACCAAAGCTTCCCTAAAACGGTAACGCTCCACAGAACTTGAGATCACGGCAGGATAAGCATGCATTTCAGAAAGTGTCTGAACATCTACTTCTGAAAATGCTTCCGGCTCCGGAACAAGTCCGTCATAATATTTATTGGTCAAAACGACCACACGATTGATGAAATTTCCAAAAACAGCAACAAGTTCGTTGTTGTTTCTCGCCTGAAAATCCTTCCACGTAAAATCATTATCTTTTGTTTCCGGCGCATTAGATGTCAGTGCATAACGCAAAACATCCTGCTTATCCGGGAAATCTTCCAAATATTCATGCAGCCAAACCGCCCAGTTTTTAGAAGTGGAAAGTTTGTTGCCTTCCAAATTCAAAAATTCATTTGCCGGAACATTGTCTGGCAAAATATAAGAACCTTCCGCTTTCAACATCGCAGGAAAAATCACGCAATGAAAGACGATGTTGTCTTTTCCAATGAAATGAACCAGTTTCGTATCGGCGCTTTTCCAATACGGTTCCCAGTCTTTTCCCTCGCGTTTTGCCCATTCTTTTGTAGATGAAATGTACCCAATTGGCGCATCAAACCAAACATAAAGCACTTTTCCTACTGCACCTTCCACAGGAACCGGAATTCCCCAGTCCAAATCTCTGGTCACGGCTCTGGGTTTCAAACCGTCGTCAAGCCACGATTTTACCTGACCCAAAACATTCGTTTTCCAGTCTTTCGCATGGTCTTTCAAAATCCATTCTTTCAGGAAAGCATCATATTGATCCAATGGCAAAAACCAGTGTTTCGTTGATTTCAAAACTGGCGTATCGCCTGTAATGGTTGACTTGGGATTGATCAAATCCGTTGCGTTTAAAGTCGATCCGCAACGCTCACATTGGTCACCATAAGCTTCTTCATTGCCACATTTCGGACAGGTTCCAACAACAAAACGGTCGGCCAGAAACTGGTTCGCTTTCGCATCATACAATTGTTCGGTCACTTCTTCAATGAATTTCCCGTCATTATACAACTTCCTGAAAAATTCCGAAGCCGTATCATGGTGGATTTGCGAAGAAGTGCGCGAATAATTGTCAAACGAAATTCCGAAATCCAGAAAAGATTTCCGGATAATTCCGTCATATTTATCAATGACTTCCTGCGGTGTAATGCCTTCTTTCTTGGCTTTCATCGAAATCGCAACGCCGTGCTCATCGCTTCCGCATATAAACGCCACGTCTTTGCCCAGAAGGCGTAAATATCTTGAGTAAATGTCCGAAGGCACGTAAACGCCCGCCAAATGGCCAATGTGGATCGGCCCGTTCGTATAAGGCAATGCCGCCGTAATCGTATATCTTTTTGGATTTTGTAACATATTGCAATTAAAATTGACTGCAAAAATACAGAAATTAAGTTGCAATCCCGAAGCTTCGGGAGCAAAGTCGAAAGTTGCAGGCTTCAAAAAAGCAATTGCTAAAAATTATTAATTGTTAGCTATTGATTATTAATTTTTTCAGGAGCTATTTCCTGCTGTCCGCTATATCTTTTTTGCCACAGCATCGGTCTTCGGAAGAATGAAAATCCGAGGCAAAAAAGGATGCCGCTTCTATCAGGGCTAGGGCGGAAGTTTCAACAACGACGCCATTATCCATTAGTCCGGAATTTATCGATCATCAAGCTATTGTCCATTATTACATTAAATTTTCAGACAATCAAACCATTGTTAATTATTCATTATTAATTATTTTATATTTGCCACAACCGATTTCCATCCAATGAAAAATCCAAAAAAACTTATTCTTTCTGTAATTCTCGGACTTTTCATATTCCAAACCTCACAAGCACAAAGAAAAATGATCACACCCGAATTCCTCCAGAAAGGCGACACCATCGGCATATTGGCCACAGCCCGAAAAATAGATTTAATCAATTTGCAACCCGCCATAAAACTGCTCGAGAGTTGGGGCTTGCATGTTATCATCGGGAAAACAATCGGAAAAGAAGACCACCAGCTCGCCGGTCCAGACTGGCAGCGTGCCACTGACTTCCAGGAAATGCTAGACAACCCGAAAATCAAAGCGATCTGGGCGGCAAAAGGCGGTTACGGAACCGTTCGCATCATCGACCGCATCGATTTTACGAATTTCAAAAAGAAGCCAAAATGGATCATTGGCTTTAGCGATGTCACTGTTTTACACAGTCACATCAACAATATGGGCATCGAAACCCTGCATGCGATCATGGCCGCAAGCGCAAAAACCGCAAGTCCGCAAGCGATTGAAACGTTTAGGAAATCGCTGTTCGGGGAAAAACTGGAATACCATATTGAAGTTTCGCCATTCAATAAAAACGGAAAAGCGACTGGCGAAATCGTAGGTGGGAATTTATCGGTTCTGTACAGCATTCTCGGTTCAAAATCGGAAGTCGATTACAAAGGAAAGATCCTGTTTATTGAAGATCTTGATGAATATCTGTACCACATCGACCGCATGATGATGAACCTGAAACGCAACGGTTATTTTGACGGACTCAAAGCGCTCGTCGTCGGCGGGATGACTGAAATGAACGACAACGACATTCCGTGGGGAAAAAATGCGCTTGAAATCATCCAGGATGTTTTAAAGGATTATAAATTTCCGATCATTTATAATTTTCCAGCCGGACACATTAAAGACAACCGCGCATTGATATTGGGAAAAACTGTTTCGATCGATGTGAATGACAAAGAAGCGTTGGTGAAATTCGAATAATTAATAGCCCGGATCATGGCTGAACATAACGAACTAGGAAAACTCGGAGAAGCATTAGCTGTTGAATTCCTTCAGAAAAATGGTTATGAAATCCGCGTAACCAATTGGGTATTCCAAAAAGCAGAAATCGACATTATTGCAAAAAAAAATAATTTCCTTGCTGCAATTGAAGTCAAAACACGCTCTTCAGTAGCATTTGGGCTTCCGCAGGATTTTGTCAAACCAAAAAAAATCCAATTGCTCGTAAAAGCCGTAAACGAATATGTGATTTCCAATGATTTGGACGTGGAAGTCCGCTTTGACATCATAGCAATCAGCAAAACAGAAAAAGGCTTCTCAATAGAACATCTTGAAAATGCTTTTTTCCATTTTTAAAAGATAACAGTTTAACATTTGGAAAGTTGCAGCATCGAAATATTAATTACATTTGGGAAAAATATTGCTAAAAATCTAAAATATGAAGAGAATCATTACTATTGTTGTGCTGTTTGTGAGCATTGGTATTTTTGCCCAGAGAAATGTGGCTAAAAAAGTCAACGATCTGATTTCAAATAATGCAAGCTTTCAACAGCTTTCATTGTTTTCGACCGCTACGGCAATCGAGAATGAAGAAATAAAAAAAGTAGTTGAAAATGCGACTTACGCAAAATTAAATACTACGGTCCTGGCTGAAGCAATGTTACACAAATACGAAAACATCGAACTTCTACTGCCATATCAGGGCAGGAATATTACAGTTCAGCTGTATCAAGTTAATATTTTCGCTGAAGGTTTCCATTTGGACACCAACGAGAACAAAGCGGTTTCATACAATCCCGGTATTTATTACAGGGGAATTGTAAAAGGCGATGCTGATTCTGTAGTGTCTTTCAGCTTGTTTAATGATGAGGTAAATGGCGTTGTTTCTGCAGATGGAATCAACAATCTTGTCATTGGAAAACTTGTAAAAAAAGGCAATACTTTAGATTACATCATCTATTCTGACTCGAATCTAAAAGTGGCCAATACTTTTAATTGCGCGACTAAAGAGGAAAGCTCAAAAGAAATTTCAGTTGAAACAAAAACACAGGGAACATTAAGCGCTAAATGTGTTACTATTTTTCTTGAGATCGACCACGATTTATACGAAAGAAATGACAGCAATACCACGACGACAAACAACTGGGCGACGGCTGTTTTCAATAATATCCAGACGTTGTATTCAAATGATGGAATTTCCATTTCGTTGAAATCGGTTTATATCTGGACAACAGAAGATCCTTACAGCGGATCAGACTCAAGCGATTATCTGTTTCAATTTCACAACAATACCTGTGTTTTTGATGGCGATTTGGGACAATTGCTCGGAATTGATCCGGGCGGACTTGGCGGTGTTGCTGTTGGCATAAACGGATTTTGTACACAAAGCAATTTCAGCTATACAGATGTAAATTTCGAATTTGCCACAGTACCTGTTTTTTCATGGACTATTGAAGCCACTACCCATGAGTTTGGGCATTTAATGGGATCGCAACACACACACGGCTGCTGGTGGAATGGCAATAATACTGCAATTGACGGTTGCGGATCTTCAGTTGGCTATGTGGAAGGAAATTGCGAACAAGGGCCAATTCCATCAATTACAGAAAAAGGAACCATCATGAGTTATTGCCACTTGCTTAACAATGTTGGGATTAAACTTTCAAACGGATTCGGGCCACAACCAGCCGCTCGTATTTTAAGCAACGTGAACAATGCAGGTTGTCTTGGGCCAAATTGTAATAATACGTGTATCAATACGGTTTGTTCTGTAACGGTTTCAAATGTTACAAGTTCGACAGCAACCGTAAACTGGAGTGAAACCAATGCCTCGACAACTTCTTGGCAATTGAGCATTATCCCGTTTAACAGCCCTACAGACAACTGGACAACGGTAAATTCTGCAACTTTTAATGTTGCCGATTTGTTGCCAAATACTTTTTACAGAGCAAGGATCAGCCCGGATTGCGGCGCTACTTTTACCGCACCGTCAAGCGAAGCTTTGTTCCTGACAAGCGCTGCCTATTGCAACGGAATTGTAATGACTGATACCGGAGGCGCTTCAGGAAATTATCAGGATGACCAATCTTACGTAAGAACAATTATTCCAAACCTTCCTGCAAAAAAAATCAAATTGACGTTTACAGCATTTTCGCTCGAAAACGATTTTGATTATTTGTATTTGTATGACGGAAATTCTACTTCGGCAAATGACCTGAGCAACGGCGGATTTACGGGTTCTCAAAATCCTGGAAGTTTCACGTCAACCGCTGCAGACGGTTCGTTGACGTTAAAATTCTATTCTGACGGTGGCGTTGTTGATGACGGATATGTCGCGAATGTTGCCTGTGAGCAACGATTGGCAACAGAAGATTTTGCTCAAAACATCGACTTTACGTATTATCCAAACCCGACAAATGGTTCGTTAAACATTGTTTCAACAACTGCTATGAGCGAATTGGCGGTCTACAATCTTGCCGGGCAAATGCTCTACAACAATAAGATCAACGGATTGAATGCTAAAGTTGACATGTCGGCTTATGCCGTCGGAACGTATTTCTTTAAATTGAAATTCAATGAAAAAGAAGTCAATTTCAAAATCCAGAAGAATTAATTTCTGATAGATAGTAAATAAAAAAACCACTCTTAACGGAGTGGTTTTTTTATGGATTTCAATTTTATTCTTCCAGCATTTGCATCATGTGCAGTGCTTTTGTAATCGATTTTACATTTTCAAATGTCAGTAAAAGGCGCAAGCCATTTGGCGTTTGTTTTTCTTTCATTTTGCAAAGTGTCGGATTTTTCTGGACAAATTGCAGCACTTTATGAAATTGCTTCGAAGTATAATAATCCGATTGCTGGTCAGACACAAAATAAGCGATCATCTTGCCTTGCTTCATCACGAGTTTTTCAATCCCGAATTGCAGCGCGATCCATTTAATGCGGATGCTGTTCAATAAAGCCAAAGCCGGTTTTGGCAACAATCCGAAACGGTCGATCAGCTTGCTTTCATAATTGGTCAGTTCGTCTTCGTTTTTGATCAACGCTAATTCATTATACAACACCAAACGTTCTGAAACATTGTTGATGTAATCATCCGGGAACAGCAGTTCAAAATCAGAATCAATCTGGATTTCCTTCACATATTCTTTCGGCGCACTGTTGTTTTCATCTTCAGAATACAAATCCTTAAATTCGTTTTCCTTCAGTTCTTCAATCGCTTCATTCATGATTTTCTGATAGGTTTCAAAACCAATCTCATTGATGAAACCGCTTTGTTCGCCACCGAGTAAATCTCCAGCACCGCGAATTTCAAGGTCTTTCATTGCGATGTTAAAACCACTCCCGAGTTCGCTGAATTGTTCGAGCGCCTGAATCCTTTTCCGCGCATCATCAGTCATCATCGAATACGGCGGGCAAATGAAATAACAGAATGCTTTTTTATTGCTTCGCCCTACGCGGCCACGCATCTGGTGCAAATCGGAAAGTCCGAAATTATTCGCATTGTTAATGAAAATCGTGTTGGCATTTGGAACATCGAGTCCGCTTTCAATGATTGTGGTCGCGACCAGAACATCAAATTCGCCATTCATAAAAGCCAGCATCAGTTCTTCTAATTTTGCGCCTTCCATCTGGCCGTGGCCAATCCCGACGCGTGCATCGGGAACCAATCGCTGGATCATTCCGGCAATTTCCTTGATGTTTTCAATGCGGTTGTTGATGAAAAAAACCTGGCCATTTCTCTGGATTTCATACGAAACTGCATCACGGATCAGTTCTTCATTAAACGCGACAACATTGGTTTCGATCGGATAACGGTTTGGCGGCGGCGTAGTAATTACCGATAAATCGCGTGCGGCCATTAGTGAAAATTGCAATGTTCTCGGAATGGGCGTTGCCGTTAAAGTCAGCGTATCTACATTTGCAGCAATCGTTTTTAATTTGTCTTTTACATTGACGCCGAATTTCTGCTCTTCATCAACAATCAACAATCCAAGGTTTTTAAACTTCACGTTTTTGTTGACCAATTGGTGTGTGCCAATGAGAATATCAAGTTTGCCTTCTTCCAATTGTTTTAAAGTATCCGATTTTTGTTTGGCTGTTCTAAAACGATTCAGATAGCCAACAGTCACAGGCATTTCTTTCAAACGTTCTGAAAAAGTCCGGAAATGCTGATACGCTAAAATCGTCGTCGGAACTAAAATCGCTACCTGTTTGCTGTTGTCAACGGCTTTAAATGCCGCACGGATTGCGACTTCTGTCTTTCCGAAACCAACATCGCCACAAACCAATCGATCCATCGGGCGGTCGCTTTCCATATCGGCTTTAACTTCGGCCGTTGCTTTAATCTGATCTGGCGTATCTTCATAAATAAACGAACTTTCGAGTTCATTCTGCAGATAACTGTCTGGCGCGAATTGAAAGCCTTTTTCAAGCCTTCTTTTGGCATAAAGCTGAATTAAATTGAATGCAATGTGCTTGACGCGTGCTTTGGTTTTTTGTTTTAAAACCTTCCAGGCGTTCGATCCGAGTTTGTATATTTTGGGCGGTGTGCCGTCTTTTCCGTTGTATTTTGAGATTTTATGCAGCGAATGGATGCTGACGTAAACGATGTCGTTGTCTGCATAAACGAGCTTGATCGCTTCCTGCGTTTTGCCTTCGACCTGAATTTTCTGCAATCCGCCAAACTTCCCGATGCCGTGATCGATGTGCGTCACATAACCGCCCACCGAAAGCGTATTGAGCTCTTTTAAAGTGATCGTCTGCTTTTTCGAATAGCCGTTTTTGATGCTAAATTTGTGGTAACGCTCAAAAATCTGGTGGTCGGTGTAACAGGCGATTTGATTTTCTTCATCTACAAAACCCTGATACAGTGGGAAAACCAAAGTGTGATAGGATTTTCGGATGCTTTCATGATTCGCTTCATCAAGCGTTTCAAAAATATCGTGGAAACGTTTTGCCTGTGCTTCGTTCGAACAGAACAGGTAATTTTTATAACCGTTGAAATGGTTTTCGCTGAGGTTGTTCAGCAACAAATCAAACTGTTTGTTGAACGAAGGCTGCGGCTGAATGTAAAATTCAAATGTTTTTGTAGTTTTGAATGTTGGGCGTGAAGCCAATTCTACAATCGAAAAATCGAGTGCTTTGCGAATGAATTCTTTTTGGTTTAAAAACAATTTTTCAGGTTCGACATGACTGACTGTCGCATTTAAATTGTCGTAAATCTCAGTTGCTTTTTCGAATAATTTATCGAGTTTTGAAAAAAGCAAATCGGAATTCTGGAAGAATAAAGTCGTCGCCGGACTAATGTAATCCAGAAAACTTTCCCGATGTTCCTGAAAGAATTTATTCTCCACATTCGGGATGATCGTGATTTTTTTCTGCTTTTCGATCGACAATTGCGTTTCGACATCAAAGCTTCGGATGCTTTCGACTTCATTTCCGAAGAATTCAATTCGGTACGGATTGTCATTCGAAAATGAAAATACATCAATGATTCCGCCACGAACCGAAAATTCTCCAGGTTCGGTAATAAAATCAACACGTTTGAATTCGTATTCGAACAACACTTCGTTAATGAAATCGATCGAAATCTGATCGCCCACAGAAACCTTTAAAGTGTTTTTTTCAAGTTCTTTCCGTGTCACGACTTTTTCAAAAAGCGCTTCGGGATAACTCACAATAATCGCAGGTTTTTTACGGGAATTGATGCGGTTCAAAACTTCTGCGCGAAGCAAAACATTGGCATTATCCGTATCTTCAATTTGGTACGGACGGCGATACGAACCCGGATAAAAAAGCACATCCTGCTCACCAATCATCTGTTCAAGATCATTCAGGTAATAAGCCGCTTCTTCCTTGTCGTTCAGGACAACTAAAAACGGATTTTCAGTATTTTTAAAAAGGGATTGCACGACAAAAGACAATGAAGAACCGACAAGTCCGGGCACATGGATTTTATGGCCGGGCTGCAGGCTTTCGCCAATTTGCCTCACTTTCGGCGATTGGTCGTACGTATGAAACAGGTTTGATTTACTCAATTTAAGATAAAAAATTATGGTTTTGGTGTATTCGGGATGGCTCTTGCTGTGTCAAGCATTCGGATCATATCGGCTTCACCTTCTTCTTTTGGGATTTCTTTTTTGCGGACAATTTCGTCCATTTGCCTGTACAATGATGCCATTTCCGTATTGATGTCAGAAACCAAAGTCACTACTTTTTGATCTGGAATTTCCTGGATATTCACAAATAAATTGATCGAATTTACTTTTGTGATCAATACCGCAATGCGCGCTTTAATTTCAGGTTTGTTGAATTCCGGCGGAATATTGTTGTTTAAAGCCATTGCTTTTTTAGACAATTCTTTGGCTTTTTTCTGGAATGCACCGATGGAACTTTTGGGTTTCTGGTATAATTCGGTTGCGAATAAACGCAGTTCTTCCCAGTTTCGAACCAGTTCCAGACTTTTCTGGCTAATTGGCGGATTTGAGAAATTCCAGCCTTTTTCGATGTTCGCAAAAATCAGTTCTTTTTTCTTCGCGTCTTTGGCTGCAGCCAATTGTTGCGCATCTTCATTCTGGCACGAAACAAAAAAACCAACCGCTAAAAAAACATATAATATTCTGAATTTCATCATTCTTGGATTAATTCGCAAAGTTACAAAGGTAAAATGAAATCGGGACTGCAAAACGGCGTTTCCAATTATAATTTTGTTAAAATAAATGGTTTCTTTTGAAGTAAATTTATTTTTTCAAAATACTATCTTTACGTTCTTAAACAACACAACTCATGGGTACAAAAATTCTGATTATCGGCGCTTGCGGCCAAATTGGTACAGAACTGACGCAAAAACTCCGGACCATTTACGGAAACGACAATGTCATTGCTTCCGACATCCGGAAACTCAATACAGACGTTGTCAATTCCGGGCCTTTCGAAGTGGTCAACGCGCTTGATTTCAATCAGATCGAACACATTATCGAAAAGCACCATATTGATGAAGTGTATTTAATGGCCGCTTTACTTTCGGCTACAGCCGAGAAAAATCCGGCATTTGCATGGGATTTGAACATGAATTCACTGTTTCACGTACTCAATCTGGCGAAAGCCAAAAAGATAAAGAAGATTTTCTGGCCATCAAGCATTGCTGTTTTCGGGCCTACGACGCCAAAGGAAAATACGCCCCAATTTACGATCATTGAACCGTCGACAGTGTACGGAATCAGCAAGCAATCGGGTGAAAGATGGTGCGAATATTACCACAATATTTTTGGTGTTGATGTACGCAGCATCCGTTATCCGGGATTAATTAGCTGGTCAACGGCTCCAGGCGGTGGAACGACTGATTATGCTGTGGATATTTACCACAAAGCTTTGAGCGACGGCAAATATGAATGTTTTCTGTCATCAGAAACCAAAATGCCGATGATGTATATGGATGATGCGATTCGGGCAACAATAGAAATCATGCAGGCTTCAGATGATGAGATTAAAATTCGTTCTTCGTATAATTTAGCAGCAATGAGCTTTACACCAACAGAAATCGCAGCTGAAATCAAGAAACACATTCCGGAATTTGAAATCACTTACAATCCGGATTTCCGCCAGAAAATCGCCGACAGCTGGCCTGCAAGCATCGACGACAAGGAAGCGCAAAAAGACTGGGGCTGGAAACACGAATTTGACCTTGAAAGCATGACTGTTGACATGCTGGAGCATTTGGGTTAAAAGTTGCAAAGTAATAAGTTGACAAGTTTATAAATTAAGAAGCCGGCTCGAAGTCGGCTTTTTTTATTCCTGTCTTTGTAATTCTTTGATCAGTTTGTCTTCAGCAGTTGCTTTGATCGCAGTTACTTTGTCTGCATCTGCATTTGGGACGGTCATTGAAAGTACGTAATGCGCGATTTTCCATTGGCCGTTTTCTTTTTTCAGGATGCCAGAACCGCGGCAGATTTTCATTTGGGTGTCAAGCAATTCGTCAAACCAGGCAAGGTTTCCGTCGGTGCTGAAATAAATGTGGCGTTGGAGCGCCGTAAAATTCCAGGCTTTTCCTTTGTCGAAATAGGGTTTTGCGAATGCTTTGAATTGATCCATATTCCAGTTTTCCGATGCATCTGTGCCTATATAAACCGCATCGAAACTCATGAATGAAAAATATGAATCAAATTTGGCGTCAGCTGCCGCTTTGTGCCAATTGTTCAGCAACGTATTGATGGAAGCGGTGTTTTTTGAATTCTGGGCAAAACCCATGTTCGAAACTGCCACAAAAGCGAGAATAAATAAAAAGTGTTTCATAAATCAGATTTTAATCTTACGAATGTAATCAAAATCTGCGAAAGCTTATTTATTGATCAGGTCGATAATGCCCATCGGATCAGTTTTGTGGTGGTCGAGGCTTTCGTCGTGCTGGGAAAGGTCAAGCCCGATATGCTCTGATTCTTCGGAAACGCGCAACGGAATGATCGCATTGGTCACCTTGAACAAAATCATCGCGCCAAAAAATGTAAATGCCGAAACGATTCCCAGTGCCGCCATGTGATGTGCAAAAACATTCCAGCCGCCGTGCAGCAAACTGGCATTTTCACCCTGCGCAAAAATCGCCGTT
Organism: Flavobacterium noncentrifugens; assembly: GCF_900100375.1. GTDB lineage: Bacteria > Bacteroidota > Bacteroidia > Flavobacteriales > Flavobacteriaceae > Flavobacterium > Flavobacterium noncentrifugens. Next base: position 936,069 of record NZ_FNEZ01000001.1, read on the forward strand.
AAGATCATTCCCATAATCCCGCCTACGCCGTGGCACGCAAAAACATCTAAAGTATCGTCAATTTTCTTCATCGCTTTGGCATTCAGGACCAAATTCGACACGATCGCTGTAATGAATCCGAAGAAAATACTTTCCGGGACCGTTACATAGCCCGCCGCAGGAGTAATGGCAACTAAACCTACGACGGCGCCAATGCATGCTCCCAATGCGGAAACTTTACGGCCGTTTAATCGTTCAAAAAATATCCAGGTGAGCATGGCTGCTGCCGATGCGGTTGTTGTGGTAGCAAATGCCATTGCCGCCGTTCCATTCGCGGCAAGCGCAGATCCGGCGTTGAAGCCAAACCAGCCAAACCATAACATTCCTGTTCCGAGTAAGACAAACGGAATGTTCGTTGGAATGTGGTTGCTGTTTTTTCGCTTGCCTAAAACGATCACTCCGGCGAGTGCGGCAAAACCGGCGCTCATGTGAACGACCGTTCCGCCAGCAAAATCCTTTACGCCGAAATACGTTCCGAGGATTCCGTTTGGATGCCAGACCGAGTGGCAAAGCGGTGCATAAATGAATAAGGTAAACAGGCAAATGAAAAGCAGGTAAGAGATGAAGCGCACGCGTTCGGCAAACGAACCCGTAATGATCGCGGGTGTGATCACGGCAAATTTCATCTGAAAAAGGGCAAAAAGCATGAATGGTATTGTTGAGGCCATTTTGTGGTTTGGGAGAACGCCAACATGGTCCATAAAAGCAAAAGTTCCGGGATTTCCGACAATGCTGTAAAATCCTGCGCCGATCTTAAATCCGATCGGGTCGCCAAACGCCAGGCTGAATCCGACAACGATCCATAATAAAGTCACTACACCAAGGCAGATAAAACTTTGAAGCATCGTAGAAATGACATTCTTTTTCCCGACCATTCCGCCATAAAAAAAAGACAATCCCGGCGTCATCAGCAAAACCAGGCAGGAAGCGGTGAGCAGCCAGGCAACATCTGCGGGAACGATTTGTTCAGTGGTTCCGAATTGTGCTTTTATTGCGGCAGTTTCAATCGGCGCAGGCCAGAACAATCCCAAAGCAGCTACAAGTGTCATGATTGCGAAAGCGGCGATCCAGCGTTTTTCTATTTTCATCGTAAATTTATTTTATTTAATCCTAACCCTAAAAATTATAGGGCAAAATTATAAAAATTTACAAATACAAATCATAAAGCAATAAAAAATACAGGGTTAAATTTTATTTTTATCGATTTTTTAATTTCGACCCAATAATTTAGGATTTAAAATGAAATCAGTTGCAGAATGCAGAATTTACGGTTGATTTGGCATAAATAAAGCCACAGAGGCTGCATTAAAAATGGCAGAAATATAAATTTACAATTCTGAGTTGGTTGCTTTGCCAATATTTTGTGTTGGCTGCCAGATTTCAGGATTTAAAACCCACGCTTCTTTATGATTTGAGACTCTTGATTCTGCAAAAATTCCTGTGTTCACAATTGCAGATTTCCAGTTGTCATTGCTTACGAGCTGATATACTTTGGAATTGTTATTATTTTGAAGCAAAGTCAGCGTATTGTTGTTGCTTAAAAGCAAACCATCTGCATTCAGCGAAATGTTTGAAGTAGAAACTTTCTGGATGTTTTCTGGATTTAAAATATCGATTTTGAATAAAGTCCCGGAACTGTTGTTCGTGAGTAAAAATCCGTCAGGATGCCAAACGATGCTGTTTAGCCGGGGATTTGTTTCTGAAAAGGAGTCGCTTTTTGCAAATAACGAAGCTTTTCCATTTGCCGTTACCTTATAAATGGCGTTTGACACATGATCGGCGATGTAAATATTTCCGCTGCTGTCGAAAGTTAAATCGCTCGCAAAATGGTTTCCGCCGGACAGATTCGACAATTCTGTTTCTGATAATTTTTTGCCCGATTTGGCATCAATACCAATCAAACGCAAGGTTTTGCTGGAACTTTCAGAAGTCGTATTGGCATCAGAGGTTTTTTCGCCTATGCAAAAATAAAGCGTTTTTCCGTCGGGCGTAATTTTTAAAGCAGACGACATTTTGAAGTCATTATCATTGTACAGCATTTCATATTTGCCATCTGGCGTATATTTTCCAATGGCGCCTGTCCTTGATGAAGAGACGTAATAAATGTGGTCAACCGCGTCATAAACCAGTCCCGAAGTGTGTTTGTCTATCGTTTTAAATTCCTTTTGTTTTATTGGGGCCGGGATTTTGGCCGCCATAAAACTGACGGCCAGTGAGAATATCAATCTTTTCATAGCATCATTAATTTGAGTGCAGCCTGTCATGGGAAATTGTGGTATTCAAGCTGATTTGGTAACAAATGTTTAATAAAACAAATGTAAATTCGATTTCAATTAAATGTTTTACAGGATTTTAGTTAAATCTTTTAGATTTACGATTGGTTTATTTTCGGATTATAATTTTAGAATGACAATCGGCGTTAAATTTTTTTATCCGATCTGGAAACGGTTATACTCCAGATTGCCGCTAATATTCATTTAATCCCGACGAATGTTCATTTGTAAATATCGAAAGGCTTTTATGTCATACTTTTGATTGCAGCGTTGTAATTTTTGAGACCGCGGCGAATCAAACAAACATTTTTATTTTAGTTAAGGCAAAGGTGCTGTTCTTCGGAATGGCATTTTTTTTGTTTTGCAGATATTGGCGCCAAACCAAATTTAAGAACACTACCTTGTGCGGTTGCCTGTATTTTCAGGCTTCCCAAATATGGAAGATCATTTTGAAATGCTCATTGAAAGTTACCTGAAACAAAATGTTGGCATTGCAGAAAATTTCATTAGTGCAGCGCTTGCCGGACATTTAAAAGACAATTTACTCGAATTGAACAACAATGCGATGCTGCTCGCGGCCGGAACGGGAAATGCAAACAAGCAAAACCAAAATAAACTCGTGCGTTCAGATGCGATTTACTGGCTCGACAAAAAGCATAACAATGTATATGAAAATGCTTTTTTTGCATATATCGAAGCTTTCATTTTGTATCTCAACCGAAGCTGTTATGCCGGAATTACAGGCTATGAATTTCATTATACTTTATACGAACCCGGAAGCTTTTATGTAAAACATTTTGACCGTTTTAAGGACGATGATTCCCGCGCCTTTTCGATGATCAGCTACCTGAACGCCGATTGGAAAGAAAGTGACGGCGGCGAATTGTTAATCCATCAGCTCGAAAACAATCTGAAAATTGCGCCAACAAATGGAAAAACAGTCTTTTTTAAAAGTGATGAACTCGAGCATGAAGTATTGGTTACCCATGAAAAACGAATGAGCATTACAGGTTGGCTCAAACGCGGATGACACTAAAATCCATAAAAAAAGCCGCCCCGAAGGACGGCATCCATCAATAAATAACCTAACAAAAATCAATCACTGATATTACTGTAAATGATGCTTAAGCAAAATCACTACATCGGTGACCAATATGCGGTACTTATTGATCTTGATGTAAAACTACGCCGAAAGCAGGCGAAAATGCTTATATGATTCTAACAGAATGTTGTAAGGTTTCTATGTAAAGCATTGTCTTTAAGAGTTTTCAAACATCAGAATTTTATTATAAAAACATTAACGAAAGCAGCTGCAATTCGGACGGGATTTATGCGTTGATATGAAACAACCCCAATTGCTATGAAAACCCTGACTTCTGCACCTGCTACTGACATCGCTGCTTTAGAACAAAAATTGCTTCACGCCATTTCAAACGGACACTTTCGCACACTGGATTTGCTTTACCACAATAATGTGATCGTCCACAATTCAATTGGGCAAACCTTGACGAAAACCGCTTTTATGGAGCCTTTTTATTTAGGACATTTGAGCATTGACCAGATCACGACTTCACAACAGCAAATTTCGCTTTACAATGATGCTGCCGTAGTATCTGTTTTGCTTCGGATGAAAGGCAGAAACCTGGGCTTCCCGTTTGAAGGCACCTATCGTTTCATGCGTACCTGGAATTCCTTCAACGGACAATGGGCGGTTGTTGGCGAAAGCAGCAATGTAATTTATGAAGGTTCCTCAGGTTTTGCAAACGATTGATTTTTTCAAGTTTTCTATTGAAAGTGCCATCAGATTTACCATGGAATATTCGCTGCACGACTGCTAAAAAAATTCGCCGGCCCGTTATTTCCGGCCTGATTGTTTCCTGATAACAATCTGTAATTTGGTTGGTTGCCCCAAGAAGCGGGCTTGTCTTCAATAACCATATCTTCACCAGTATCATTTGCAACATACAGATTTATTTTTTCGTGCCAAACCCGGATGCGGGCCATGCTTTTTGTAGCAGAAAAATAATTGTTGTTGGGATTGATCAGTTCTTTAATGGCGTTTTTATAAAGGATCTGGTATTCCGGAATGGTCAGGATCTTTGTAATCAGGGGCTTTCCTGTCGTGCCCCAGCCTAACGGATTTTGTGTGCCGGAATTGGATATCAGCAAGGAAGTCCCAAGCGTGTTGTCATAATCATACGGAATAAAATAAGCCTTTCCGTTTGGCGAAAAGTAAAAATAAAAGTTGTTGCCGTTGCCCCAATAATCATCCCACATGCCCAAAACGACATTCACGGCATAAGTACGCATAAAAAGCGGAACATCCATTTTGCTGCTGATCCAGTTTTTAAAGTCGATCCCGGTTTTTGAATTCAGATCACTGATAAACTGCGTTAAATTGGCTTTAGCCGACACCAGATTGTCTTCGTTGGTTTTGAGATCGTAGGCGTAAAATACCGAAGTGGCCGGATTGAGCGTCACATCTTCAATTCCCATGCTGGCTGTTTGCACAAAATCGGCCTTATTCCCATCCGATCCAAAACCGCCTTTCCACATATCGCCTACCGCAGCCGACCAATATCCCTGGCGTTCCCTGATAAAATCTTCATCTACACTTTCAATCATCGCATAAACGCCATAATTTGCCAACTGCGTGCCGTCAACTTTAATATAAACGCGACAATAAGAAGCTAATGGCGCGGTCCAGATGCCAAAACGGCGAAACAAATCATAACTGTAAATTTCACGTGCATACGCCGCATCGTCTTTAAACCATTTGAGTGCCAGTTTATTCCGGCCGTAGAAAAGTTGGTTTGGACGGTTTTTTGAAAAATCCAATGAAAAATGGCAATGGTGCCAATCGGGATTCTGTGCGTTGTGCAACTGCCCGAATGCACCTTCGGGGCGGCGGCGGCTGGTGTTGCCTTTGAGTTTTAATCCGATGCTGTCAAGCTGAATATTGACTTCTCTGGATGAAAAAGTAAAAGCGGCTACGACTTTCTTTTCATTTTGCGGATTCAAGTCAAAATTGGTGAGGATTTTATTCCATTGTGCTTCCGAGAACTGCAAAGTAATCGACGGCACATTGTTTAAATTGAATAAAGATTTCGGGTCAATATTTTGATTCCCTTTATCGGGAAGCCTGTTTGCGGTTTCAGGATTTTGAGTTTCTTGAACATCATATTCCTGTGAACACGCGGCCAGCAAAAATAAAAACAATACGGAAAGTTTTTTCATTTTGGGAATTTTCAGCAAGTTACAAATTTGTATGGTCGCAACATAAAACTTCCGGCTATGATTTTTGAAATGAACACGTTACATTTCCTGCTCTTTTCCTTTTTCGAAAAAATTCACGTAAAAGAAATCATTTGGTTTTAAGCCGAGTTGCAGAAAGGTAGCATCAAGCAAAGCTACTTGCTCCGAAGGCGTGTCTCCATCAGAAATTTTTAGGAATTCCTTAAAATGATCGAGGTTGTCAAATTTAAAACTCAGTTTCGTATTAAGAGAATAAGGCGTAATCTTAAAATCGAGCGGCTTGCCCTGAAGCTCCTTTTTTTCGGTCAACTGGTGAAAACCTTCGTGGATCAAAGTATCGATAATGGATTTGAATTGCTCGTTCATAACAGCTGTATTTTGATTAAATGGCTTTTGCTAATTTACACATAACTCTTTATAGTTCTTTGTAAAGATGTTACACGATTTGTGCAATTTACAGCAAATAAATTTCTGCAACATGACATTTATCATATTCTGAACCAGCATGCTGCGGTAATTTTACATCAGAATTAAAACCTAAATGTTATGAGCACTTATCAAAAATATTACAACCGTTTTGAACACGGATTATTCGGAAACTGTACTTTGGGAATACTCGCTTCAAGCTGCCTTGGCGGAATCGCGGCGATGGCCGTTTTGATGCACGGAAACGGCTTCGGCCAGATGACACAATTGTTTTTTGTGATCTGCGTCAGTATGATGTTCAACGGCGCGGTGATTTCACAGCAAAAGCCAAAAACAATCTTCAATCTTTTGATCTTAAGCGTTGTCGTAAATACGTTGTTGTTTGCCATCAACTTTCATTAAAATCCATTCCAATAAAAAAGCCCGCCAATAGTTTGACGGGCTTTGTTTGTTCTAAAAAAATTACCAGATTTTTACCCTTTTTTCAGGTGCGAGATACAAAGAATCGCCTGGTTTTACTTTAAAAGCTTCATAAAATTCAGGAATATTCCTTACGATCCCGTTAATACGGAAATGTGCGGGCGAATGCGAATCAGAGGCGATCTGGCTTCTTAGCGCTTCTTCACGCGACTTGTCAAGCCAAACCTGGGCCCAGCCTAAAAATACGCGTTGCTCTCCCGAAAATCCGTCCATTACCGGAGATTTCTTTCCTGCCAAACTCATTTGGTATGCTTTTAAAGCAATCGTCAATCCGCCAAGATCGCCGATATTTTCCCCTAAAGTATAAGGTCCGTTTAAGCTCAAATCAGGAAATGCTTTAAATCCGCTGTATTGTTCTGCCAATGCGCCGGTTCTTTGTTTAAAAGCTTCCAGGTCTTTCGGAGTCCACCAGTCGCGCATCACGCCGTCGCCGTCAAAAGTAGCACCCTGATCGTCAAATCCATGCCCGATTTCATGTCCGATAACCGCTCCGATGCCGCCATAATTAATCGCATCATCCACTTTCAAATCAAAGAAAGGCGGCTGTAAAATCGCTGCTGGAAATACAATTTCATTTAAGTTCGGATTGTAATACGCGTTTACCGTTTGCGGTGTCATCGCCCATTCTGTCCTGTCAACTGGCTTCCCAAGCTTATCGATCTGGCGGTTGTATTGAAATTCCTGCGAACGCACCACATTTCCGTAAAGATCATTTTTCACGATCTTCAGTTTCGAATAATCGATCCATTTGTCAGGATAACCGATCTTTGGATTGAATTTTGCAATTTTCTCCAAAGCCTGTTTTTTCGTTTCCGGGCTCATCCAGTCCAGTTTTTTGATGCTTTCCTCGTAGGCCTTCAAAAGGTTTTTTACCAATGCCACCATGCGCTCTTTCGCTTCAGGCGGAAAATGCCTTTTCACATATTCTTTCCCGATGATCTCACCAAGATTGCCATCAACCGTGCTGACCGCTCTTTTCCATTGGGCACGCTGTTCGGGCATTCCGTAAAGCGTTTTTCCGTAAAAAGAGAAATTTTCCTTGTCGATCGCATCCGAAAGAAATGTGGCATTTTTATGCAAAGCCATCCATTTTAAATACGTTTTCCAGGTATCGAGCGGTGTCGATTTAACAATGCCGTTCAATGCTTTTGTGTAAGCAAGCTGGGAAACAATAATGGTTTTTTCCTTGTCAACTCCCGCTTCTTTCATCATTGCTGCCCAGTCAAAATCGGGCATCAGGGTTTTAAGCGCCGAAGTTTCAATTTTGTTGTAAGATGCCGCAATGTTGCGTGTTTCTTCTTTCGACATCTGGCTTTTGGCCAACGTGGTTTCGAGCGTTAAAATTGTGTTAGCATTTGCATCCGGATTTGGTAAATTCGCCAATTTCAGCATATTCGTCAGATGTACTAAATATTTGGCACGTGTATCTTTCGACTTGGCATCTTGAAGCAAATAATATTCTCTTTCAGGAAGCCCAAGGCCGCCCTGCCAGGTTTGCACGACATTTTTGTTTGGCTCTTTATAATCCTGGCTTACGCTAAAGCTAAACGGAATGTCATACCCTTTTCTATTGGCTTCCCCAAAAAATGCAGCAAGTTGGCTGTAGTTTGTGATCGCATCGATTTTTGCAAATTCAGGCTGTAGCGGACTAACGCCTTTGGTGTCGCGGTCTTTCTGGTTTAAATACGAATTGTAGAAATCCCCGATTTTTTGCTCGTTCGACCCTTCATCAAATTTGCCTTTGGATGATTCTTCGATGATTGCTTTCAAATCGTCCTGTGATTTGTCATAAATCGCATCAAAAGAACCAAAAGAAGATTTGTCTGCCGGAATTTTGTTGTTTTTGATCCAGTCACCATTGACATAAGCATCAAAATTGTCGCCTGGTTTTACGAGCGTATCCATGTTTTTAAGGATGACGCCCGATTGCAGCGGCTTGTCACTTTCATGTTTGCCACAAGAATTTAAGATCAGTGCCGACGCAAGCAGCATCGGAACACTCATGTAATTGGTTTTTTTAGTCATAAAGAATATTAGGTTAAGAAACAGTTTGTCAGCTGCCGGGCGCAAATATAATTAATCGTTGTTACGGCGCATCCGGTTCGCGGATGTATTTGTATCGGCAACACAAAAAATGTTACAGATATTGAGAAAGTTATACAATCGGGCAGAATTCTGTAATCGGTTAAACGTTGGTTTTAACCAAATTTGTACCAACCGAAAAACTACAATCATGTCACAACAAGACTTTACCGCCTGTATTGAAGCCTGCCGAAAATGTGCCGCTGCCTGCGACCATTGTGCGGTTTCCTGCCTGAATGAAGAACAATTGGCACAACTTAAAAGATGCATCCAGCTCGCTTTAGAATGCTCGTCAATCTGCCGCTCAACAGCTGCTTTAATGGATCTTGGAAGCGTGTATAGCGGACAGCTCGCTATTGTTTGCGCCGCCATTTGTGCCGATTGTGCCGAAGAATGCGAGAAACACGCAGCTATGGGAATGGAACATTGTCGGGAATGTGCAGAAGCCTGTAAAAAATGTGTGGAATTATGCGAGGAAATTTCTGAATTGTAACAAATTTGCCGGGTTGCATGCCTGAGTTTTAATTTGAAATTTAACAGAGCGCCTTTTGTTTTTTAACAACTGTTCAAATTTGATTTCTATGCTGATTGTGTACTTTTAAAAACTGCAAAAGCGCATATTCCCATGTCAGACAGAATTCGTGAAAAGCTCAACATCCTTGCCGATGCCGCCAAATATGACGTATCATGTTCGTCAAGTGGCAGCAGCCGAAAAAATACGAACAAAGGTTTGGGTGATGCCAATGGCGCCGGGATTTGCCATACGTATACCGAAGACGGGCGTTGTGTCTCGTTACTCAAAATCCTGCTGACTAACCATTGCATTTTCGATTGCGCTTTTTGTGTTTCGCGAAAAAGCAACGATGTCAAACGCGCGGCATTTACCGTTGATGAAGTCGTCGAGCTCACGATGAGTTTTTACAGAAGAAATTATATTGAAGGCTTGTTCCTGAGTTCCGGGATTTTTAAAAATGCCGATTATACAATGGAGCGCCTGGTTCGGATTGCTAAGAAATTACGTCTCGAAAACAATTTCAACGGCTACATTCACCTCAAAACGATTCCGGGTGCGAGCCAAGAGCTTTTAACCGAAGCCGGGCTTTACGCCGACCGAATGAGCATCAATCTTGAAATGCCAACCGAAGCCGGACTTAAACTTTTAGCTCCCGACAAATCGCATGAGGATGTCAAAAAGCCGCTTGGTTTTATCAAAGACAGCATCATCCAGTTTAAAGACGAAAAAAAGGTCATTAAAAGCGTTCCGAAGTTTGTTCCTGCTGGCCAAAGTACGCAAATGGTCATTGGTGCGACACCTGAAACCGATATGGAAATCATGTACAGCGCCAACGAATATTACAAGAATTTCGATTTAAAACGCGTCTATTATTCAGGTTATATTCCGATTAGTTTTGACGACAGAATGCCGATGATTGGAAGCCAGCCGCCGCTTTTGAGAGAAAATCGTTTGTATCAAACCGATTGGCTGATGCGTTTTTACGGCTTTGATGTCCACGAAATTTTAAATGCCAAAAATCCGCATCTCGATGTTGATATCGATCCGAAACTAAGCTGGGCGTTGCGCAACATGGATCAATTTCCAATCGACATCAATACTGCAGATTATAGAATGATCTTACGCGTTCCGGGAATCGGTGTCGGCTCTGCAAAGAAAATCGTGTTGGCCAGAAAATTTGGAAGATTGCGTTCGGAGCAATTGCAGAAAATCGGAATTGCATACAACCGCGCGAAGCATTTCATCCGCTGCGCCGACAGCATTTTCCAGCTGAATGTACCCGAAGCAATGCACGTAAAAAATCTGATTTTGTCGGAAACCAACAGCAAATACTTAAAAATCCCGCAAAACCAACTGACACTTTTCTAAATGGTGATTTATGTTTTTGACGGTTCATTCGAAAGTTTATTAACGGCGATTTTCGAATTTTACGAACGCAAACCCGGAAAGATCCAACTCATCAGCCAAAGCCGTTTCGAACCGGTTTTAATTGACGAAGTGCTCGAGATCATCAGTGACGAAACCAAAGCGATGCGCGTCTGGAACGGACTCAAAAAGAAAATCTCGCCCGATTGGCAGCAGCGTTTCTACAAGACTTTTTTATCGGAATCAGACGAAAGCTTCCGGCATTTGTTTGATTTTGCCTGTTACATTTTTGACCATCCGAAAGGCGCAGAAATGAATTATGGTCATCCATCAGTCATTGCGCTTTCGCAAATCGAACGCAGTGTGAGCCGGGAACGCCATCGCATGAAAGCATTTATCCGGTTCCAGGAAACTGCAGATGGGATTTTCTATGCGCCGGTTGAACCCGATTACAATGTTTTGCCGCTAATCGCCGGTTTTTTTAAAAACCGCTATGCCGACCAACGCTGGATCATTTACGACCTCAAACGCAAATATGGCCTGTATTACGACCTTGAAAAAGTCGAAGAAATCCGTTTGGAGTATGCGCCTGAAATGAAAAATGATGCTACTTTTCTTTCAGAAGATGTGGTTTCAGATAAGGAAAAATTGTACGGTTTACTATGGAATGATTACTTTAAAAGCACCAACATTCCGGCGCGGAAAAACATGAAACTGCACATTCAGCACGTACCGAAACGCTATTGGAAATACCTTACGGAAAAACAGGAAATGGAAAAATTATACTTTATTGCAATCGTCCCGCCGAAAGAAATATCGGAAGAAATCACATTGATCAAACAGGATTTTGAAAAAAATTATGAAAGCAGCCGCGCGCTAAAAGTGATGCCTCATATTACGCTCAAAGCGCCGTTTAAACTATTCGAATCCGATCATCAGCATTTGTTGAAATGGTTCGAAAAGATCAACATTCCGATTCAAAAATTTATTGTTGAACTTAAAGATTTCAAATCGTTTCCGAATCCCGAACAGCCAGTAATTTATGTACATCCTGAAAAATCTGATGCAATGAATCAATTGCAGAAAGCCCTCATTCAAGAGTTTAAAAGCACATTTCGCGGAGTCAAAAGCAACACGGCAGATTCAGGTTTCAATCCGCACATGACCGTTGCCTATCGAGATTTAAAACCCGAGCAATTTGAAAAAGCCTGGGAAATCTATCAGCACAAAAGGTATGAAGCAAAATTCTCCGCAGAAGCGTTTCATCTGCTACAGCACGACGGCACAAAATGGAACGTCATTGCCACGAAAAAATTCTAATCAATGGTCTGAAATCGCAGCGAGATCTACTTTTTTCTTATTCGATTGCCTTGCGGCCAATACCAATAAAGGCAGTGCAAGCGCAAATAAAATCCCAACCAGAAGAAACGCATCGCGGTAACTCAGCAACGCCGATTGTTTGTTGACGATGTTTTCCATGACTTTCATCGCCCGCAAATGCGCATCGGCTAACCCGAAACCTTTCTGTTGAAAATAACGAATGTAAGTATTGATACGCTCCATCGAAATGACATTGTCGGCAGTAATATGCGAAGCCAGTTCGTTTCGATGCGCCGCCAATCGATGTGCCAAATAAGTGTTTACAATTGAAATCCCGAACGAACCGCCAAGCTGCCGCATCATATTGTTGAGCGCCGCGCCTTGCGGAATGTCTTTCGGCTCAAGCGACGAAACCGCCAACGCTGTCAACGGAACCGTCAATAACGCCATTCCGATAGCCCGGAAAATCAATGTAAATGTAATTTCTGCTGCGGATGTATTGAGCGTCATGCCCGACATTCGCCAGTTGAAATAAATGAACAATAAAAATCCGCCGCCGATAATTAAAACCGGAGAAGTGCCTTTTTGTAGCAGCAATCCTGAGATCCGCAATGCAAATAATGCTAAAATGGCTCCCGGGAATAATAGTAATCCGGTTTGCGTAGGAGAAAAATTCAGCAATCTTTGCGCAACGACCGGCGTTAAATAAATGGATGTAAACATGCCTAGACCGGTGATGAATGTCAATGCCGCAGCGATGCTGAGTGTTTTGCTTTTTAAGACGCGCAGATTCACGACTGGATTGTCAATTTTGAGTTCCCAGAAAACGAAATAAATTAAGCTGAAAGCGGCGATAACACTAAGCCAGACAATGTACCTTGCTTCAAACCAGTCGTCGATTTCGCCACGTTCGAGCACGGTTTGCAACGCACCAACACCAATGGCAAGCAACGCGATTCCGGTCCAGTCGACTTTATGTACAAGCGGCTTGGATGCCGGTTCACGAAGCAAAACATAACAGAGGCAAGCGACTACAATACCGATCGGTATGTTGATGTAAAAGATCCACGGCCAGTCGTAGTTTTCGGTAATGAATCCGCCAAGGGTTGGCCCGATGGTTGGCCCGATGAATACGCCGATTCCGAATAACGCACTTGCGGTTCCCATTTTTTCTTTCGGGAATTGCTCAAAAACCACAACCTGCGAAACAGATAATAAGGCGCCGCCACCGATTCCCTGCATGAACCTGAAAAAAACCAGCATCCAGATTCCGCTCGCCTGTCCGCACATGAACGAACAGAAAGTAAATAGTAAAATTGAACCAATGTAATAATTGCGCCGTCCGAGTTTCGCACTTAAAAAACTTGTAATCGGAATGATGATGACATTTGCAATTGCATAAGACGTGATCACCCATGAAGTATCTTCGAGCGTTGCGCCGAGATTTCCGCTCATGTGTGACAGCGCAACATTCACAATTGAAATGTCTATGAGTTCCATGATCGCGGCAAGGATTACCGTCAGGATTAAAACCTGCCGCTGGATCGGGTTCATTTGGCGTCGGTTTTAATTAAATTGGTGTAGCCTTTTGCGAGTAGTTTTGACTTATCGTGATTCCAGATTTCGCATTGCGCATTCACGATGGTTTTGCCTTTTTTGTTGATTGCCGTTTCAGAAATGATAATATCACCTTCTTTGGCCGAAGCAAAATAATCAACGACATTGTTGATCGTGACGTAAAAATGCGGTTCACCGTAAGCAATTAAAGTGGCGCCTATCGCATCGTCGACCATTGCCGCGATAACGCCGCCGTGCAATGTTTTAAACGGATTGGTCATTTCGGGGCGAACAGTATATTCGAAAGATAATTTTCCTTCTTCCACATGAAGCATTTTCGGCTTCAGCCAATTCATGAAAGGCGATGGCGAAGCCGTAATTTCTTTGCCAATGTGCAGTTTTAAGAAATCTGAAGCCTGCATATTATTCGCCGTTTGCATTCATCACAGCCAAAGCTGCTGCCGGATTCGAATGATACAAATTGAACATATCCGCAGTTTGCCCGGTGTGGATTTCGTATTGGTCATTTTCAAAAGCTTTGAATAAATCTGTGGCTAGCAATTCTGGAGAAACGCCGTTTTCGCCTCCGATTTCTTTTGAAAAATCGGTATTGACCAATGGTGGCATCAATTCGAAAACTTTTACAGAGGTGTTTGCCAATGACAATCGGAGTGTTTTAGTATAGGAATGCAAAGCGGCTTTGCTTGCAGAATAAGTCGGCAGCGATTTGCCGGGAACAAGCGCAACAATAGACGAAACATTTACAATTGCAGATTCTTTTGTAGTTAAAACCGGCAGTAAATTTTCAGTCAGGCGAATAATGGAAAGGTAGTTCGTATTGATTTCATCTGATGCTTTTTGAAAAGCATTGATTTCCGGAGTCGCAAGATCAAAAACCGACGCGCTTCCTGCATTATTGATCAGGATGTTGAGGTTTGGAAAATCTTTTTTAAGGGTTTCCACTAATGTTTTCACGTCATTTTCATTGGTGATATCCGCAGCAATTGCAGTTGTATTTTTTAATTGAGCAGCTGCTTTTTGCAATTTCTCAGAATTTCTTCCAGTGATGATGATCTGGTTGTCATTTGAAAATAATTTAGCGATTTCAAATCCGATCCCAGATCCACCGCCGGTAATTAAAATGGTATTTTGTGAAGTTTTCATAAGTAATATTTAAAAGATTTATATTATATACCGATCGGTATATTTTAGTTTAAAAAAAAAGTTATAAGCTTTCAATGTAATAACGAAGCGTCGTCATAATGGATTTCATGTAATTGATTTTCCCGCTGAGTTTAGAAATCATCACGCCGCCTTCGATCATGGCAAGTATGCCAAGCGCTGCTTCTTCGGGGTTTGTTGAGTTCCTGAATTCGCCATTTGAAATCCCGTCAACGACGATTTTTTCCAGGCTGCTTTTCCACATTAACAAAGCGCGTAACGAAGATTCTTTGAGCTCCGCATGTGTGTCGTCTGCTTCAATGGCGGTATTCATGATCGGGCAACCGCCGTTTGGAAAAATCGCCATCGAAGATTTGTCATAAAAATCGGCATACGCCAGCAATTTGCCTTTTGCAGTTGTTTTTGAATTGATTTCGGCATCAAACATGGCCTGCATTTTTGACACGTTGAATTTAAACACTTCAAGCGCAACTTCATCCTTATTGGTAAAATTGCCGTAAATGCTGCCTTTGGTCAATCCGGTCGCTTCGGTCATGTCAAACAACGAAGTTCCGGCAAAACCTTTGCGGTTAAAAATCGGGGCGGTTTTTTCGATAATAAAATTTCTCGTTCTTTCAGCTTTGCTCATAATGGTCATTCAAATCGGATACAAATATATACCAATCGGTATAATGTTCAATTTATTTTATGATTTATTTTGGTTTACGATGTTTGATTTATGTAAGCAGATCGCGTAAATCATATTTCTGAAATTGTAAATAAATAATTATTCGGCCGAATTTAAATCGCTTTTCTTAAAGCTTCCCGGCGCAACCTCCCTGCGTTTCTTAAAGTAATTCGACAAATGGCTTTCATCTGAAAATCCAAATTCATAAGCAATTTGCTTGATTGGCATTTGCCTGCCGCTGATCCTTTTTTCGATCAATTGCAATCGCAAATTGTTGACGTAATCCCGAAAGGTAATCGAAAAACTGCGCTTGAAATACGCACTAAAATACGTAGGCGAAATATTAAAATGTTCAGAAATCGCTTTCACCTGGATCATTTTCGGATTGTAAATATTCTGATGAATGTACGAAATGATTTGTTTGTTGTCAAACGAATTTCCAAGCAGCGGTACATTCATGCATTTCAGCGCTTCTTTGATCAATCCGAAAATCGAAAGCACCTGATAAAAAACAATTGGCGAAGTCGACACGTCATTCCGGCAATTGTAAGCGGTGATGTTTTCGATCGTATGTTTTAAAATCGTTTTGCACGGCTCATCGAGTTTTAAAACCTGTTCTTTCAGGATTTTTTCGCGCATGAATTCTTCGGGTTTCCGAAGCAGGAAATCGTCACAGGCAAGGTTTCTTTTCGAATAAAAATAGGTGTCGGTGAATTTGATGAATACAAAACGCGTGCTTTTCTTAATGTCGAAATAATGCTCATCATCTGGCGAAATCACAAACAAATCGCCGCTTTTATACGGAATCAGATTTTTGTTCAGATGGTGGATGCCGCTGCCTTTTACAATGTAAATGATCTCATAATAGGTATGGCTGTGCTTGGGCAAATGAAATTTTTCTTCCTCAAATTCATCAATGACCAATGTCTCGAATTGCTTTAATGTTGGCATAACATAAATTTACAAGTATATGCTGTAAAAGTACAATTTTATTGATTGCGCTTGTGCGTAAATTTGCCTGATGGAAAAAACCGGACTTTCGAAAACGCAAATTACAATTATGGCGATCTCTGCCGGAATTTGCGTCGCCAACATTTATTACAACCAACCCATTTTAAAAGACATCGCCGAATCATTGCACACGACCGAAGCCAATGTCGGGCTTATTTCTGTCTTAGCACAAGCCGGTTACGGTTTCGGATTGTTTTTCATCACGCCGCTCGGCGACAAGATCAACCGCAAAAAGCTCATTTTGGGCATGCAGGTTTTGCTGATCGCGTCTCTACTCGGCATGGTTTTTATCGAAAACCGCATCGGGATTTTTTCAATGAGTTTGATCATCGGAATATGCAGCGTCGCAGCACAGGTCATTTTACCAATGGCAGCAAGCTTGGAACCGAAAAACAAAGGCAAAACGATCAGCATCATTTTCTCCGGAATTTTAATCGGAATTCTTGCAGCTAGAGTGTTTAGCGGATTCATTGCAGAGTGGCTCGGCTGGCATTTCGTCTATGCAATTTCTGCGGTCATGGTTTTTATGACGATGTTGATGATTCACTTCAGCCTGCCGAGTGTCGAAGCCAATTTCACCGGAAATTACAAAGCCTTACTGCAATCAGCATTTGAACAATTGGGGCGTTTTGCCATTTTAAGACGAGCGGCTTTAATGGGCGCTTTGATCTTCGGAGCCTTTTGTTCGTTTTGGACAACACTGACTTTTCATTTGAGTGGCGCACCGTTCCATTATAAAACCGACCAGATCGGATTGTTCGGACTGCTCGCCATTGCCGGAGCTTTAGGCGCGCCTTACATTGGCAAATTGATCGACAATGGAAATCCGGCAAAAACCCAATTGTACACAACGGGTTTGTTGTTGTTTAGCGTATTATTGCTGCACTTTTTTCCCATATCGCTCTGGGCCATTTTAGTTTCGGTTTTGCTGCTCGACATTGGTGTTCAGGCGACGCAACTGATTAATATTGCCACCATTTATACTCTGGATGAAAAAGCGAACAGCCGCATCAACACGATTTACATGACTTCGTATTTTATCGGTGGTGCCTTTGGAACGTTTATCGGCGTGCAATGCTGGAAATACGGCGGCTGGAATCTTGTGACTTTGCAGTTGATCATTTTCAGTTTGCTCGCAGTTGTCGTCGCGTGGTTTTCGTACCAAATAACATCTGTCAAAACCACACCAATAAGATAAAAATCAAATGAAAAAAAGCCTTTTTGCGCTGCTGCTCGGTGGCCTTACGATAGGAATTACCGAATTTGTGATGATGGGTTTATTGCCCGACATTGCTGCCGATTTAAAAATTACAATCCCTGAAGCCGGGCACTTGATTTCAGCCTACGCGATCGGCGTGGTCATTGGCGCACCGACGCTTGTGATTCTCGGACGGAATTTTCCACCAAGAAAAATGCTGTCGGTCTTGGCGTTGATGCTAACGGTTTTCAATTCGCTTTCGATCATCGCACCAAATTATGAAATCCTGTTCCTTTCGCGGTTGTTTTCAGGTTTGCCGCATGGCGCTTTTTTTGGCGTTGGAGCTGTCGTTGCAAGCCGTTTGGCCGATAAGGGAAAAGAAGCGCAGGCGGTTTCGATCATGTTTTCCGGACTCACATTAGCGAATCTTGCAGGCGTGCCAATCGGGACGTATATCGGACATCATTACACCTGGCGTTATACTTTTGTCCTGATCGCATTTGTTGGATTACTGACGTTGCTGTTTTTATATTTGTGGATGCCAAACCTCGAATCTAAAGGCGGCGAAAGCATGAAAACCCAACTCCGATTTTTTAAAAAGCCCGAAGCCTGGCTGATCATTTTAATTACGGCGGTTGGTTTCGGAGGCTTGTTTGCGTGGATCAGTTACATTGCGCCATTATTGACGGAAGTTTCGGGATTTTCAGCAGAAGCAGTTCCCTATATTTTGATCCTCGCCGGACTCGGAATGGTCGTTGGGAATTTTATCGGAGGAAAAATGGCCGATAAATTCTCACCGTTAACAACAACAATCACTTTATTATTGGTGCTTGCGCTCGATCTAACGCTTGTTTTTTTCGGATCCGGAAATCAATATCTGTCGTTGTTGCTGGTATTTATGACCGGCTGTATTTCGTTTGCCGTTGTCGCACCCATCCAAATGCTGATGATCCAAACGGCAAAAGGTGCAGAAATAATCGCATCGGCAGCGATTCAGGGAAGTTTTAATATCGGAAATGCACTTGGCGCTTTCCTTGGCGGATTGCCGCTCGTTGCCGGTTACAGTTATGCTTCTCCGAATCTTGTTGGCGTGGCAATGTCATTAATTGGCGCTGGAATTACGCTGGTATTTATTCTCAGAAAAAGAAAAATTGCAGCCATTCGAGCCGTCTGATTGCTTAAATTTACAATCAAATTTTTAACATGCGCGCCTACAGAATCAAGAATGACCCCCACGGAAAATCCTATTTTGAACAAGGGTCGCTGCCCGAAGGTTTCGACCTGAATGCCGAGCGGTTTTTTCTCAAAACAGCAATTGAAGAGTACCAGAAAATACAGCATCCCGCGCCGCGATATCAATATGTCGTGACGCTCAAAGGCAGACTTGAATTTACAACTTCCGACGGGAAAAGTTTTATCATCGAGCCCGGAATTATCCTTATTGCTGAAGATACAATAGGCGAAGGACATTCGTGGAAAATACTCGATGGCGATCAATGGCACCGCATTTATATTGTTCCGAATCCGAATGCAGACGACGGATTTATTATCGATAAAAATTAAATAAAAATTAAATAAAAATTGGAAAGCTTAAAATAGTAATTTTTAAAATTACCATTAAGGTATTAAGATTCATTAAGAGCTATACCTTAATGAATCCTAATACCTTAATGGTTTAAAATATTAATAACAACTTCTGAAACAACAAAATTAAATGGAAAATCTACAAGGAAAAAAAGCATTGATCACCGGCGGTGGCCGTGGATTGGGAAAAGCGGCCGCATTGGCTTTAGCGGCCGAAGGCGTTGACATCGCGATCACAGGAAGAAACGAAGACGTATTGCTGCAAACGATCCAGGAATTGCAGGCATTTGGCGTTAAAGCGATCCACGCAGTTTTTGACGTCTCTGATTTTGAGGCCGTGAAAACCGGAATTGCCAATATCAAAGCGGCTTTCGGACACATTGATATTTTAATTAACAACGCCGGAATAGGGAAGTTTGGTAATTTTCTCGATCTCGAACCCGAAACATTCAAGCAAATCCTTGATGTCAATGTTCTGGGATTGTATTATGTGACGCACCAAATTTTGCCCGATATGATCGAACGCAAAAGCGGTGATATTATCAACGTAGCATCTTCTGCAGGTTTGCGCGGAAATCCCGGAACGAGCGCTTACACGGCTTCGAAATTTGCAGTGGTTGGCTTATCGGAAGCGTTGATGATGGAAGTCAGGAAACACAATATTCGCGTGTCGACTTTAACGCCAAGCACGATTGCCACCGATATGGCAAAAGATTTAAAACTGACCGACGGAAATCCCGAAAGTGTTTTGCAGCCCGAAGATTTTGCAGAATTAATTGTCGCACAATTGAAATTGAACCGCCGCGCGTTGCTGAAAAACGCATCGCTGTGGTCGACAAATCCATAATAATTTCCTGCCTTCGGGCGGGATTTTTTGTTTTTTGGAAAGATTTAATTTTGGAAACCGATGCCCGCGTTAGCGATTGCAGCGAAGTGCCGCGCACTGCGGAAAGCGCGGCCCGAAGGGAAACGCCCAAAAGTTACGACTTTAAACGCTCGGCCATTTCCCTTCGATACGTAATGCCAACCGGGATTTTTTCACCGTTGATTGTAATCATTTCGCGGTCGGAATTTTCGATTTTATCAAGCGCGACAATATAAGATTTGTGCACGCGCAAGAAATGTTCTGAAGGTAAGTTTTGCTCCAATTGCGCCGTCGTCATCGTAGCGAGCCAGGTTTTTCCGGGCGTAAAGATCTTCACGTAATTGCCGTAACTCTGCGCAAATAAAATATCGCGAACGTAAATATCAACGATCGAACTGTCGATTTTTATCGGAATAAAAAGATTGGAAGCAATTGATTTTTCAACGGCGAATGCAGATAAAAAGCGTTCAGTTGCTTTTAGGAATCTCGGAAAATAAATCGGCTTTAACAAATAATCGATGACGCCATAATCGTAGCTTTCGAGCGCAAATTCAGAATAAGCCGTTGTTAAAATGGTTTTCGGTGGATTTTTCAAGGTCTGCAACAATTCCAATCCCGAAATTTCAGGCATGTCAATGTCCAGAAACATTAAATCGATGTCGTTTTCACGCAGGTAATTCAGTGCTTCAATGCCGTTGTAACACTGCTGAACCAATTCGAGCTGCGGATTTTGCCTGATGTAATTCGCCAAAACATAATGCGCAGCCGGTTCATCATCTACGATCATGCATTTTTTCGGACTTAACATTGGACGATTTTTTTGAGTTGCAACCGAAGGTCGACCGTATACGTGTTTCCGGTTTCGTGCAGGTCCAAATTATACGTTCCCGGATATAAAAGTTCAAGGCGTTCTTTGGTGTTTTTGAGTCCGATTTTGGTTGAAATAATTTCGCGTTTTTTCTCCGGAATCGAATTGACAATGTTCAGGTGCAGTTTGCCCTTTTCAACCGTGATTTTAATTCGAACATAACAGCTTTCGATCGTTCCGGCACCGTGTTTAAAGGCATTTTCTACAAACCCGATCAACAGCATCGGAGAGATTTTGTATGCATTTTCATTGTCGATCTTGCAATCATACAGGATTTCGCAACGATAACCCACGCGTTCCTTTTCAAGTTGGATGTAACTGTCAATAAACGATAATTCTTCTTCAATCGTAACGCATTGGCGGTCGGTGCTTTCGAGTTGGTAACGCATCAATTGCGATACTTTCATGATTAAATCTGGCGTTCTTTCGGGATATTCAAGGCTGATTCCGTACAAAGTATTGAACGTGTTGAATAGAAAATGCGGGTTCAACTGGCTTCGCAAAGAATTCAGTTGCATTTGGTTCAGTAAAATCGTTTCGCTGCTTTGTTTTTTCTGCTCGCTGTAGAATTTAAGCAAAGTTGTCGGGCCTAAAACACAGATCAAAGTTCCCACGACCGAAGCCAATTGGTACGGATAGCTTTTTTGGTGTGAGAATTTTGCTAATGCCGACGTCTGATACAAATAATTGTTCGCAATTTCATACAAAGCCACCGAAAAAAAGAACGCTAAAATTGCTGTAAACGCCAGATAAATTAAAGGTTTGTGCTTCTTAAACAAGATTGGAAGCAAAAAAAACCGGTTGCATTGCGCATGAAAATACAAAATGAAAAAATACACGATTCCGGGTAAAACAGCTTGAAACGACCGAAACAAAATCCAGTCATTTTTAATCGAAAACAACGTAAACGCAAACCCCAAAACCGCGATTTCCTGTTCCCATTTGTTTTCAAGCACATTTTCAATTTTCCACTTCATCTCCAAAAATTAATGTCTGCAAAGTAACCACATAATTTCGAAAACGTTGTAAAATTTATGACCAATTCAATTCGTCATTTTATAAGCGCGATATGTCATTTCCTAAGGCCAGAAGCCAATTTTGTACGTTAAATTTGCAACTTCAAGAAAACGATTATGATTCTAAAAAAACTGGCTTTTGTCTTTTTTCTGCTGATTTTTACAGCCGGATTTGCTCAGCCACTTTCCCTTAAAGATGCTGTCGAAAAAGGTGTCGCCAATTACGGAACTATTCGCGCCAAAAGAAAATACAAAACTGCCTCCGATGAAACCGTGAAGCAAACCAAGCGAGAATACCTGCCAAATTTAAGCGTTTCCGCCCAACAGGATTACGGAACGGTAAACGGTCAAAACGGACCATTGTATGGTTTTGGCGGACTCGGAGTTGCGTCTTCCGGATTGCCGTTGCCGGAACAAAACTGGAACTCGGGATTTGGTGCCTTGTATCTCGCCAATGTCAACTGGGATTTTTTTACTTTCGGAAAAATGAAGCAGCGCATCAATTTGTCTAAAGTGGATGCCGAACGTTTTCAGAAAGATTTAGAGCAGGAAACTTTTCAGCACAAAGTCAGGATTTCTGCGGCTTACCTGAATTTATTGGCAAGCCAAAGGTTGTTGATCTCACAGCAAAAAAACCTCGATCGGTCAATGGTTTTTCAAAGACTCGCTGCCGTTCGCGTCAAAAATGGATTGCTTGCCGGAGTCGATTCTACATTGGCTTCCGCCGAAGTGTCGCGTGCGAAAATCGCGCTGAACCAGATCAAAGACCAGGTCAAAGACCAGAACAATAAACTCGTCGCTTTAATGGGCGTTCCGGTTCAGGATTTTATTTTAGACAGCGCTTTTGTAAAGCAGGTTCCAAAGGCAATTTTACCAATTCAGGCTTCAACCGACAGCATCAATCCGATCCTCGAATTTTACAAATCGCGCGTCGATTATGGCAAGCAGCAACTCAAATTATTCAAGCGTGAATATTACCCGAGTTTCAGCCTTTTCGGAGTGTATCAAACCAGAGGTTCGGGATTCAATTCTGATTATGCCTCAAACCAAAATTCCTTTACCCGAAATTATTTTGACGGCATCGATCCGGTTCGGCAGAATTACCTTGTTGGTGTTGGCGTGACGTGGAACCTGACCACGATCTTACGAACCAGCAAAAAAGTCAGTGCCCAAAAGCTTGTCGCCGATGGTTTGCAGGACGAATATAATGTCATCGACCAACAGCTCAAAACACAGTCTGATGCCGCCGATGCCAAGATCAAATTCGCAATGGACAATTACGTTGAAGCGCCAAAACAAGTTACCGCCGCAAAACAAGCTTACCTGCAACGAACGACCTTATACAAAAACGGCCTCACGAATTTAACCGATGTCACGCAGGCATTTTACACCCTGAACCGCGCCGAGATCGACCGCGATATCATCTATACCAATGTCTGGCAATCGCTGTTGCTGAAAGCCGCCGCGACCGGAGATTTCGACTCATTTATTAACGAATTTTAATTACACGCCAAGATGAATCTGATCCGATTTGCCCTACGTAAACCCATATCGATACTCGTGCTCGTTGCCGGATTGTTCTTCTTCGGAATCGGCGCCGTAAAAACCATCAAGGTCGATATTTTACCAAAAATGAACCTTCCTGTGATTTACCTCGCGCACCCTTTTGGAGGTTATACGCCAAACCAGATGGAGTCATATTTCGCAAAGAATTACGTCAACATTTTATTGTTTGCCAATGGCGTGAAATCCATAGAAACCAAGAATACGCAGGGGCTGACATTAATGAAAGTCACCTATTATGAAGATACGAACATGGCGCAGGCTGCCGCCGAATTAAGTGCGTTGTCGAACCGTATCCAAGCCGGATTTCCACCAGGTTCGCAGCCACCGTTCATTATCCGTTTTGATGCTTCTTCGCTGCCGGTTGGCCAATTGGTTTTGAGCAGCAAGACAAAATCAAACAACGAATTGCAGGATTTGGCGAATGTTTATGTGCGCGCATCGTTTACCTCAATTCCGGGATTGCTGTCGCCGCCACCTTTCGGCGGAAGCCCAAGAACAATCGAAGTGAATGTTGATCCCGATTTGCTGCGTTCCCACAATTTAACGCCCGACCAGATTGTTGAAGCGATTAAGATCAACAACCAGACGGCGCCTTCGGGAAATGTCAGGATTGGCGACCAGAATTACATTACGCCAACAAACAATACGATAAAAGAAGTTAAGGATTTCGAGAAAATTCCGTTGTTTAAAGGCGGCGTCCAAAATTTATATTTGGGCGATGTTGCCACGGTAAAAGACGGTGCCGATATTACCGCGGGTTATGCTTTGGTTAACGGGAAACGTTCGGTTTACGTCAGCATTGCCAAAGCCGGAGATGCTTCCACCTGGGAAGTCGTGCAGAATTTAAAGAAACAATTGCCAAAAATCCAAAGCACATTGCCTGAAGATGTGTCGCTTTCTTATGAATTTGACCAGTCGGTTTATGTGATCAATTCGGTTAAAAGTCTGATAACCGAAGGCGCGATTGGAGCAATCCTGACCGGATTAATGGTGTTGCTGTTTTTAGGAGACAAACGCGCCGCGTTCATCGTCATTTTAACGATTCCGATTTCGATCATTTCAGGTGTTTTATTCCTCAAATTATTCGGGCAAACCATCAATTTAATGTCGCTGAGCGGATTGGCTTTGGCGATTGGGATTTTGGTCGATGAAAGTACGGTTACCATCGAAAACATCCACCAACATCTCGATATGGGCAAACCCAAGGCAC
Source organism: Flavobacterium noncentrifugens (assembly GCF_900100375.1). Classification (GTDB taxonomy): domain Bacteria; phylum Bacteroidota; class Bacteroidia; order Flavobacteriales; family Flavobacteriaceae; genus Flavobacterium; species Flavobacterium noncentrifugens. Next base: position 960,547 of record NZ_FNEZ01000001.1, read on the forward strand.
TCGCGATCTGGGATGCATGCCAAGAAATCGCCTTGCCAAAACTGTTGATTTTACTTTGTATTCTGGCCGTTTTTGCACCCGCATTTACGATGACCGGAATTCCAGGAGCACTGTTTTTGCCGCTTGCCATGGCGATCGGATTTTCGATGATCATTTCGTTTTTGCTGTCGCAGACGTTTGTCCCGATCATGGCAAACTGGCTGATGAAAGACCACGCACATCCAAATCACGGCCCGGAAATCACCGATGATGAAGCTGAATTCGTCGCATCGGGAATGATCGAAGGTTCAAATGCCGATTTTTCGGAGCAGAAAAAAGCATTGGTACAAAGAGACGATTTCAACAACGACGGAAAGATCAGCCGGTTTGAAAAATTCCGGAACCGGTTTATGAAATTGATCGACCGCATGTTTCCTTTCAGAAAAACCGTCGCTTTGGCTTATTTACTCGGAATTACAGCAATCGCAATTCTTCTATTAAATGTCATCGGGCAGGATGTTTTTCCAAAAACCAATTCCGAACAATTCCAGTTGCGTTTGCGCGCTGCGGATGGAACCAGATTGGAACGCACCGAAGAAAAAGCGCTGGTTACGCTCAAAGAACTTGAGAAAATGGTTGGGAAAGAGCACATTTCGATTACCTCGGTTTATGTCGGGCAGCATCCATCGCTGTTTTCAGTGTCGCCGATTTACCTGTTTATGGCCGGGCCGCACGAGGCTGTTTTCCAGGTCGCGCTGAAAGAATACCATGCCGATATGGATGTTTTTAAAGACGATTTCCGCAAGCGCATCAAAAAGGTTTTGCCGGATGTTAAATTGTCTTTCGAACCAATTGAGCTGACTGACAAGGTTTTAAGCCAAGGTTCGCCAACGCCAATTGAAATCCGCATTGCAGGAAAAAACAAAAAAGCAAACGAGCAATATGCCGCTAAAATCATCGACAAGCTGAATAAAATCAATTATTTCCGCGATGTACAATTGGGCCAGCCAATCAAATACCCATCGTTGGATATCAATATTGACCGTGTCCGCGCGGCACAATTGGGCGTTGACATGAATGACATTTCGCGTTCGCTGATCGCATCAACTTCCTCTTCAAGATATACCGAAAAAAATACGTGGATCGATGAAAAAGCTGGATTGTCGTATAATGTACAGGTTCAGGTGCCGCTCAATAAAATGAAAAGCGAAAGCGACATGGGCGAAATCCCGCTGCTTAAAAATGCGACGCGCCCTGTTTTGAGCGATGTTGCTACGATTACGCCGTCATTTACTTATGGAGAAAATGACAATCTGGGTGCGATGCCATACATTTCAGTGACCGCAAATATCGACCACACCGATTTGGGCACAGCCGTCAAAGATGTTAACAATACGATTACTTCATTAGGAGAATTGCCGCGCGGCATGTTTATCGAGCCGATCGGATTGAGTAAAGTTTTGGTCGAAACCATGGACAGTTTACAATCGGGATTGCTCGTGGCAGTCATTGTCATTTTCCTGATGCTGTCGGCGAATTTCCAGTCGTTTAAAGTGTCTTTAGTCATTTTAACGACAGTTCCAGCCGTAGTCTTAGGCGCCTTGTTGATGTTATTATTGACTGGATCAACGCTGAATTTACAATCGTACATGGGAATTATCATGTCGGTCGGCGTTTCGATTGCGAATGCCGTTTTATTGGTCACCAATGCCGAGCAATTGCGAAAACACAACGGAAACGCGCTCGAATCGGCACGGGAAGCCGCATCATTGCGTTTGCGCCCGATTATTATGACCAGTATTGCGATGATTGCCGGAATGCTTCCAATGGCCATCGGGCATGGCGATGGCGGTGAACAGGTTGCTCCGTTAGGCCGAGCAGTCATTGGCGGACTGTTATTTTCTACCTTTACAGTGTTGATTATCCTTCCGATGATTTTCGCCTGGGCGCAAGGAAAAAGCAGTACACAATCGGTTTCACTGGATCCCGAAGACAAAGAAAGCAAACATTATATCTCATCTTTACATACGCAACATGAAAAATAATTGGATCAGAATAGCAGCAGTAACATTGGCCTCAGCCGCGATTTTTACCAGCTGTAACAAAGCAGAAAGCAAGCCAGTAGCAGTTGAAGAAACACCAGCGATGGAAACGATTTCCCCGGTAAAAGAAAAATTTTCTACAGAGTTGCGCATGCCGGCAGAATTGACCGGATTCCAGCAAGTTGATATTTACGCAAAAGTCAGCAGTTATGTCAAAGAGTTGAAAGCAGATATCGGTTCGGAAGTCAAAAAAGGACAGCTGATCATGGTTTTGGAAGCGCCCGAAGTCAGTTCGCAACTCGCAGCTGCCGAATCGCGATTCCGGTCGCAGGAAGCGGTTTATTCAGGTAGCAACAGCACTTATAAACGGTTTCTGGAAACGAGCAAAACTGAAGGAACGATTTCTAAAAACGACTTAGAGCAGGCCGAAGCGCGCAAGAATTCTGACAATGCAAATTACCAGGCGGCAAAAGCTTCGTACCGCGAAATCCAGAATATTCAAAGCTACCTGCAAATTCGTGCGCCTTTTGACGGCGTGATTGCGGCGCGGAATGTGAATCTTGGCGCTTATGTTGGCCCAGCAGGAAAAGGCTCGGAATTGCCCTTGTTTACGATTCAGCAACAGGATAAATTAAGGCTTTCGGTTTACGTCCCGGAATCGTACAGCGGATTTTTGTCTGATGGCGATGCGTTAAAATTCAACGTAAAATCATTGCCGGGAAGGACATTCGAAGCAAAAATCGCAAGAAAATCGGGTGCGCTGGACAGCAGGTTGCGCTCAGAACGCGTGGAGATGGATTTTAAAAATGCCGATAAAAAATTACTGCCGGGCATGGTTGCCGAAGTCATTTTGCCGTTAACCGCAAAAGACAGCAATTATGTCGTTCCGAAAACGGCCGTTTTTTCTTCGAGTGAGGGCGTTTTTGTCTTGAAAGTCGAGAACAGTAAAACATTGCGCGTTCCTGTTCAGAAAGGGCGTGAAATTGAGGATAGGGTTGAGGTTTTTGGAGATATTACTGCGGAAACCGTTTTGGTGAAAGCAGCGAATGAGGAAATTAAGGATGGCACTTTGGTAAAATAAGTAAAGTATAAATTAAGTCATGCCTAAAAAAGCCAATACATACAAACTCACTTTGGAGCAGCTTTCGTCAATGAAAGAAGATGTTTTATTGCAGGATCCGCTGGTTTTGGAATTTGAAAATCACGATGAGATTTTTAAAATTATCGCGATCATGCGTGAGAAAAATCTTTTTGAAACAGAAAACCAATCAGTAGAATTTGCGATTGGGTTGAAATTGTTTAGCGAAGTGATGCTTAAAAACAGAAAGCATCCGCTGTTTGAAGATTTTTTTCCTGCGTTTGGCGACTTCATGAGAAAGTTAAAAAGCTGATTTTTGACAACCACCCGCGTTAAGGATGGAAGCGGAAATCCTTTTTATAGTGTAGCGCAGCGAAATTATAAAAAGATTGCAGCGGACAGCCTGGCCTGCAAGGCAACGCCCAATATCAACAAATGCAATTCACCATTTCTTTTTTGAAAATGGCTTCGATCTGCTCGATTTCTTTGGCGTAGATCGTTTTGCTGCGCGAGCCGAAATATAAAGTGTTTTCCATTATTGAAAACCCTTGCCACAACAGTTTGATGTTGCCGAGTTCGATTTCCTTGGCAGATAAAAAATCGGGGATTACAGCAATGCCGGATCCTGCGGATAAGCAACGGATGATTGAACCCATGTTTGGGACGATGTAATTGGGTTTAAAATCGGGGCGGCGGCCGAAATTAAGGTGCCAGAATTTTGTTAAATGTTCCATATCTCCGGCAGTTCCGTACCAGCTTTGGTTTTTGAGCCAATGTTGCAAACCATCTTTGTTTTTGGATTTGATGTGTGCGTTGAGTTCATCAGTAGGCGTTGCTGCGCCGCCAATCAGGACGATTTTTTCCTTGAAAAACGGTTTGAAAACCAACGATTTGTAATCACCTTTTTGCGGCGTGATAATCAGGTCTAAAATCCCGTTATCGAGGTCTTTAAGCATTTCGGGATATTCGCCAAATTTGATAATCACGTTGAATGGAAGCGTTGGTAAATATGATTCGAGTGTAAACTGAAAGGTTTCAAAACACATCCCAATGCTGATCGTGGGTTTTTCTTTTTCGGTGCTTTTGGTGAAATGCTGTTCGGCTTCTTCGAGGCGGCAAACGGCTTCCTGGATGTAATTGTAGAGTACTTTTCCGCGTTCGGTGGAAACCATTTTTCTCGAACTTCTATCAAATAATTTATGCCCGACATGTGCTTCGAGCGAACTCAAATGCAGGCTCACGCCGGGTTGTGAAATGTATAGCGCTTCGGCGGCCCCGGTTAGGGTTCCGGTTTCGTAAATTGCTTTAAAGGTTCGAAACCATTCGAGATTGACCATAATCTTATTATTATAATTGTGATGCAAATGTATGATTTATATAATTTTAATTATACAAATTCTAACGGTAATTTCGTATTCGATAATTAAAAGAAATAAAAGATGAAAATATTTGTAATAAATGGCGGCCAGGTTTTTGGGCATTCAGGAGGAAAATTCAACAAGACGGTTTTTGACACGACGATCGGATTTTTTAAAAATGAGGATGGATTTGAAGTAAAATCAACCGACATTAATGAGGCATATGATGTTGCTGAAGAAGTAAAAAAATATGTCTGGGCAGATGTCGTGATTTACCATACGCCAATCTGGTGGTTTCAACTGCCGCACGGCATGAAAAAATATATTGATGAGGTTTTCACCGAAGGCCACCAAAACGGCATTTACAAAAGCGACGGGCGTTCCTCAGCAAATCCGGAGATCAATTACGGAACCGGCGGCATGCTGCACGGTCGGAAATATTTGGTGACAAGTTCGTGGAATGCGCCGAAAACAGCATTTACGCTTCCGGGTGAATTTTTCAATGAAACGAGCGTCGACAATGGGCCACTTTTCGGCTTTCACCGAATGAATGCCTTTACCGGAATGAAGCCGCTCGAAAGCCTGCATTTTCACGATGTGGAGAAAAATGCCGACATCGCAGCCGACCTTAAAAGATATGTGGCACATCTGGACGGATTATTCATCAACAAAACCCAACTGTTATGATTGTTTATTTGACCGCAGTTGTCAAAAGCAAACCCGGAAAATCGGAGTTGCTGAAAAGCCTGTTGTTCGAACTGGTTTCGCATTCGATCAAGGAAAATGCGTGCCTGCAATATGAATTGCACCAGTCTTCGGATGATGAAAACGTGTTTATTTTCCATGAAGAATGGGCAAGTACCGAAGGTTTGGCTTTGCACAATTCGCAACCGCATCTGAAAGCGTTTGTAGAAAAATCGGCAGGAATTTTAGACGGCGGCTTCAATATTTACAAGACAAATAAAATATCATAGCCATTTGACGGTTGAAAAATGTTTGTGAAAACCTGGGCCATTTTTCAAGGTGAAGACATAGCCGCTACAGGAAACAGAAGCATAGAGGCAACACTGAAAATCCGCCAAAAAGATACTTTTGCCTTGATGCCGTTGCGCAGGGATCCGTTTTTAAATTCCACTGTAAATAGCGGCAAAGCACCCATAAGACATGCAGTAGCGATAAAAACGATAAAAAAAGCGGAAGTTCCCAAAAACGTACTTCCTTTTCCGCAGGTTAATTATTATGGTTACATCAAATCGAATCAACAGCAAAAAGAACTTGTCATGCTGAAAGTAGACGATAAACTTGTGCGGTTAAGGACAGGCGAATCGGAATCGGGCATACTCAAATCTGATAAAATTTTCCGTTAAATACTGTAACATGTTCAATCGGTTGTGAATGTAATTTTATGCCAACCAAATACATTGAGCCATGGCCGCAGAATTTTGCCATTTGAAAGACAGTAAAATTGAATGGACCGATTTCGTCGATCCGTCTGCTGAAGAACTTGAAGCCATCAGCAAGAAATACGACCTGAATCCGTATACGCTGATTGACAGTCTGGATCCGGATCATTTGCCGAAGTACGAAGAACACAACAATACCCATTTTATTATTGTGCGGTTGGCAAAAGAAGAGGAAAAACAAGACCAGTCCATCCGGACTTTGAGCAGTAAGATTGCCCTGTTTTTTAACGACGATTTCATCATTACGATCCATCGTGCAGAGCAGCCGCTGATTGCAACAATCCGTGAACAATTCGTCGATTCTGGAAAAATCAGTTCAACTACAGGCATTGCGGTCCGGATCATCCGCGAAGCGTTGCATACGTATGAACAGCCTGCTATGCAGCTTTCAGACAAGATTGACTTCTTTGAATCGAAGCTTTTCCTGAAGAAAAATTTTCCCGCCAATCTGATCGAATCGATTTACTTCCTTAAAAATAAGGCCGGAATTTATAAAAAGATCCTGTTACTAAGCAATGAAGTCGTGAGTTCTGTCAAAGTTGAAAGTGACGATCGCCCGGCACTTCGCGATGTACATGATCTGCATACGAAACTGGTTTTGCTGTACGACCAAGTTCAGGAAGACGCAAACAATCTACTCAATATTTACCTGTCGCTTTCGGCAAGAAAGACTAATGATGTGATGAAGATCCTGACGATTTTCTCGGTGTTTTTTATGCCGCTGACATTTATCGTGGGCGTTTACGGAATGAATTTTAAATTTATGCCGGAACTGAATTACCGTTATGGTTACCCGCTGGCGATGTTGTCTATGGTTGTTATTTCTGTGGTGATTTTTGTGTGGTTCAAGCGTAAGAAATGGCTGTAGAATAAAAAAGCCACCCGAAAAGAGCAGCTTTTGTGTCGCCAATCCCGAAACTTCGGGAGAACTTGCTCTAAATGTTTGGCATGACATTTAAATTTTATCTTAAAGTGATCCCGCCAAGAATCGAACTTGGATCTAAAGTTTAGGAAACTTCTATTCTATCCGTTGAACTACGGGACCGGAAATTGGCTTAAAGCCGGCTGCAAATATAAGAGAAATTTTATTTTCAGCTTCTTACAGGCTTCGGTTTTTTATCAAAGACATTTTTATGCGGAATGCCAATCTATAGTTTTTCTAATTTCCGATATCGTATTCGTACATTTCAATGTTACCAAAACATTAAAAAGTTAGTTTCTGTAAGAAAATTAACATAATTCGTTGTGTAAAAAGACTATATTTATAAATGTCTTCTAAGATTTATTTCTGAAAAGCGCACACAACTAAATCTTTTATACAATGAAAAGAATCATTACTTCTCTTATGTTTATTGCAGCCGCTTATCAGGCACAGGCGCAAAATCCGGTAATCACGCTCGTGAAGGACATTTATCCGGGACCGGAAGGATCCAGCATCCGCACCCAGGCCGAATTCAACGGCAAACTTTATTTTAATGCAGATGACGGTATCCATCAGGAAGAACTCTGGGTTTCCGACGGCACTTCAGCAGGAACGCAGCTAGTAAAAGACATCAGCCTCAGCGGAAGTTCTTCGATCACCGAATTGACGGAAGTCAATGGAAAACTCCTTTTTTCGGCCAATGACGATTCAAACGGAATCGAATTGTGGGTTACAGACGGCACCGCATCGGGAACGGTAATGCTTAAAAATATTGCCGCGGGAAGCAACAGTTCCGTCCCATCCAATTTTAAAAAATTCAATGACAAGATACTTTTTACTGCAAATGATGGTGCCAATGGTGAAGAATTGTGGATTACAGATGGAACTGCAGCGGGAACTATAATGGTAAAAGACATCAATCTGCTGGGAAGTTCCTATCCGTATGGTTTTACCGAATTGAACGGAAAAGTGTTTTTCCAGGCTGACAACGGTATCAATGGTACAGAACTTTGGGCCACCGACGGCACAACATCCGGAACACAAATGATCAAAGACGTTTGGGCCGAAGGCGACTCTTACCCAAGAAGTTTTGCTACGCTGAACGGCAAATTGTATTTCCGTGCCGATGACAGTCGCGGTGATGAATTGTGGGTTTCTGACGGAACGGACGCCGGAACCGTTTTCGTAAAAGACATCAATACGGCCGAAGGTGACGGATCGAGCATCAACGAATTTACAGAACTCAACGGAAAATTATTGTTCCGCGCGCGCGATGAAGCATCCAGTTTCGAACTTTGGATTACCGATGGCACTGCAGATGGCACGCACATCGTAAAAGATATTTTTCCGGGTGACGGCGCATCATTTCCGGGCGCGCTTACAAAATACAATGGCAAAATTTATTTCCAGGCAACCGATGGCGTGCACAATACCGAACTTTGGGCAAGCGATGGCACGACAGAAGGTACTTTTATGGTAAAAGACATTCATCCAACCGATTATTCTGCACCAAATGAATTCATCGAATACAATGGTTTACTGTATTTTGTCGCAATTGACGGGACAAATGGCAGCGAACTTTGGGTTACTGACGGAACGGAAGCAGGAACGACTAAAATCCAGCCTGACAACGCAGTGAGTCCGCTCTATTTTATTCCGTTCTTTAAAGTTTACAACGGCAATTTGTATTTCAAAGCCGAATTTGGAACGGCTGGGGCCGAATTATGGAAGCTTTCGACCGAACCGCTTTCAACCATTTCAACCGATGCAAAATCGCAAAGCACCGTGTATCCGAATCCGGTTTCAGACAGGCTGAATATCAATCTGAAGAATGCGAAAATTGAAAATGTAACCATTTATTCAGTGTCTGGAGTAAAAGTGCTTGAAGCAAAAAATCAGGAGACGGTAGATGTTTCGCAACTGAATGCCGGTGTTTATTTTGTCAAAATCCAAGATGATAAAAACGGTGTATTTTACAACAAAATCGTCAAAATATAGAAATACGACATTTTTTAAAGCTGCTTATTTGGGCAGCTTTTTTTATAATAGTTTAGTGTAACACCATCGTAAACAATCTGGAAAGAAGTATGGAATACGAATATGCTGTGAATTGCCCCGAATATTTCTCCACAACTGACATTCATACATCGGTTAAAAATATCATTTTATTTTACTGTATTTTTGAATTGAAATCTGGTTTAATCTTTTTCTGTCCGTAATGCAAATTAATCTAACATATCTACCAAAATTAAATACAATGAAAATAGTAAGTCTTTTGTGTTTCTACATTTTATCCGTCGGTTGCCAAGGCGGGAAAAGCCATGAATCAGATCCTTTGGACGAGATCAAGGCGCAATTTCATGTAGCAGTCAAATCGTTGCCAGAAGAAAACGTTAATGGCAATTATGTTGTCCAGGTCGACAACCTGAACACAGAAACCAAAAAAGCATATCCACCGGTACTTATCGCTTCAAAATCGGCACAAATCATTTTTGAAAGGCTTTCCAGCGAACAAAAAAACAGCACTGAAATGATCCAGGTTTACGTGAACTCAATATTTAAAATGGATCATTATAAATTTAAATTAACCGATCTGCAAAGAATCACGCCATTTTTAAAAGTTGCAAAAGCAGGTGCCGAAGACATTGCCAGCGGCGATTATGAAGGGTTTTTCAAGATGGCCGACAGCAGTTATCTGAAAAAAGCGGATTATGACAATTACATCAAAACCAAGATCGAACCGTTTCCTGAAAATTTTGAAGGCATTTCGGAAATTAAAGATGGCGGCTTTGAATTTGAAGAATCTGACGGGATAAATGTGGTTCGGGTTTATTACAATTCTATGTCTTCAACCAAGGTTAGTTTAAGCTACGAAATCGCTTTTGTTGACAATGGAAATTGCAAAATTGGCGGATTGTATGTACAGCAAAAAGCATTTTAGCTAAAAACAACTCTGATTTTTTAATTCAGGAATTGAAGAAATAAATGTTACTTCTCCAAAAGTTTTTCTGTTTTTGATAAAAAGTTTTCCATGGCTTCGTTAACGTCAATTCCAGATCTGTTTGCCAGGACAATCAGCCACCAAATGCTTTCGCCGATTTTGTGTTCGAGTGCTGCATCGGAATTTGATTTTGGCCAGCGCTGTTGCTGTGACATGATGTTTCGACCCACCAATGCGGCATCGGTCAGAAAGGCGAGCGCATCTTCGGATGTCGTCCATTCGCTGCCGTGGTGCTGGATTTCGAGTTCGTGGTATTTTTTTCTGATTGCTGTAGAGCGGCTGATGAGGTCTTCAAAATTTGTATTCATAATTTTAAATTAAGTCTGCTTTTACGGTTGCTATTTTTTCATTTTTGAAAGTAAAATCGAATGTGCCTCCGATTTTGCCTTCGGGAAATTCCCCGGTAAATTCTACTTCAAGATGCGCATGATGATCCTGAATGCTTAAACTTACAAATTTCGTTTGGGTTTTGTATCCGATAAAATAACTGTTGAAATAGTCGCGGATGCCGGGATGGCCAACAAACTTTCTACCCACTGACGGATCGTTCAGTACGGCATCTTCAAGGTATTTGTCTAAATATTTTTCGGTGTTGTAGCTGTTGGCTAAAGCAATCCAGTCGTGTAAAAAAACTTCAATGTCCATGAGGAATCGTTTGGTAAAATTGTTTAAGATCAGGTTCAAATGATCAGACAAAAGTCTGCAAAAACAAAAATTTGGTTGTTGCCAAATTACCAAAGGTCGTAGCCAAAATGACATTGCTTTTACGGTTTTAAAACCGACGGCAAAATAAAATCCTTCACGATCCGGTCTGCCTGTGCATGTGCGTAAGGTTTGTTGTATGCTTTTGAAGTTATGATGATGGTCAAAGGCAAGTCTTTAAAAATAATGAACTCATTTCCGCCATTTCCGGCGCAGTAGAACGTTTCGTATGCTTTTCCATCAATATTTACGGTCTTGTTCCAGAACAGGTAACCGTAGAATTGCTGGTCGCGTCCGGGAATCTGGATTTGTTTCGTAAGTGTTTTTTGCACCCATTCAGCAGGAAGAATCTGCGCCCCTTTCCATTCGCCGTTGTTTTTATACAATTGTGCATATTTGGCATATTCAAGCGAAGTCATTTGCAGGCTTCCGGCGGTGTTGGCTACTTTTTGCGGCGTATATTGCCATTGGTAATTGTCGATGCCCATTGGTTTGAAAAGTTTTTCATCGGCATATTTTTCCATTCCGTCCGGAACTTTCTGGTTCAGCATGTCGCCCAAAAGCACGACTCCGGCAGTAAAATAATCCCACTGGCCGCCATTGGTTTTAGATTTTTCTATTGGCAGATCCAAAGTAAATTTGACCCAGTTTTCCGAAGGATACATGTTTTCCTCATTTCCGGGCGATTCGCTGTTTGCATCTGAACCTTCAAATGCCGAGCTCATCGTCAGGAGGTCTTTGATTTTGATTTCGTCTTTTTTCGGATCGTAATTGGCGAAAGCCTTCAGGTCGTAAAACGAATTTAATGTCTGGTTTTCATCTTTGATATAACCGTCTTTGACCGCAAGCCCCATTAAGGTTGAAGCAAAAGATTTTCCGGCTGATCGCGTGTCGTGAAGCGTATTTCTGTTGGCGCCGTTGAAATATTCCTCAAGCATCAGTTTGCCTTCGCGGATGACGACGATGCTCGTGATTTCTTTGAGGTTGTGTTGTGCAATTTCGGCATTCAGCGCCTGGATTTTCTTTTTGTTGAAAGGCAGATTTGAAAGTTCCCAACCGCTTTCGGGCATGATTTTCTGGATGGCGATTTCTTTCGCGGTCACTTTCGGCGTTTTGATTACCAATTGTACTTGCCCTTCGGCAATTAAATTCCCAACCAACGGTTCGGTGTTTTCTTCCAGTTTCAAATAAGGCCGCAATTCGATTTTGAGCAGGTGCGTGCCTTCGGTCAATGCATTTTCACCGCCATAACCTTTAAACCGGTCCCAGAGATACATCGCCCACCAGTCTTCACCCTTCGTACTTGTCAATGGAACGCGGAATGTTGTGGAGCTTTTCTTGCTTCCGCCGGATCCGAAAGTACAGCCCGGATTGATGTTTTCTTTGTAGATGAATTGGTTGTCGATGTAAAAAGCAAATTGGAGGTTGCCTTTTTCCAGAAGTTGCTCGGCAGAAAGTCCAGGCGCGAGCTGGTGAAGGTAATTGACGACCGAATTTGCCATGAAAACCCGGATGTTCAAATCAGAGCGGTAGGCGAGCAGGTACGATTTCAGAAAATCGGATGCTTGGTATTGGTCAAGCGGAATATTCCCATCCATAAAAGTAACCTTGCCGATATTCGCCTTGTGTAGCGGATTGGCAATCGCATCGGCGGGAAGCAGGTCGTTAGTTTGGGAATAAGATTCAGAGGCCATGCAGATTAAAAGCAGTAGTAAAATTCGTTTCATGATGTGATTGATTGATGATTGGCCACAAAACTACACTTTCCACGCATCCAAAAATAGGACAGGATTAACATTTTCAGGAATGCAGCAACATTTTTCTGAATGCCGAAGGATTTTGCCCATTCCATGCTTTAAAGCAGCGCGTCAGGTGGCTTTGGTCGAAAAATCCGCAGCGGTAAGCGATTTCGGCCAACGGCATTTTTTGCCCGGATAGCAAGGCGGTCGCTTTTTCGACACGTATTTTTCGGATGTATTCCCCAAGATTGCAATGGAAGTATTTCGAAAAATCCCTTGAAAGATGCACCGGATGAATATGGGCTGAAGCCGACAAATATGCCAAGGTAAGATTGTTTGCAAATTCTTCGTGCAGGATCTCGTCGAGTGTTGAAACCCAATTTGGTTTGGCTTTGCCTGAATTTTTCTGGATTTGGTTCAACTGTGAAAAAGCATCTGTCAGCAAAGTTTGGATTGAAAGAGCTGTGACGCCATCTTCGATTTTCGTTTCCCTGAAAATTTGGTACATCAACAATTTAATGTCGGGATGCGCGATGTTGGTGCTGCCCTGTAAAAGGTGTATGTCCAGATCTGCATCGGCAAACCACTGCTGCTCCATTTCGATATGGAAGCCGCGTGTAAATCCGTCAGGCTTGATGTTGTAATGCGATTCCTGCCAGTTGTGGAATAAAAGGCTTCCGGGACTGCAATTGTAGATTTCCTTTTTATTGCCTTCGATGACATTTCCCTGCAGGATGAATGTAAAATAAGCATTTTCGTGGTAGTGCCAGTCGACCGTTGGTTTTGTGTATTCGGTATCCGTCAGGACGAGATTGTTTAAATGGACCGTCTTGTTGGTCTGCCCGAAAAACTCGCCTTTTTGTAAATGCTGCATGTGGTGGAATTTGTGAAATTTTGCGTCAGGCGGAGGCGGTTTATTTTTTAGAGTCGTCTTCCACGATGAGCTTTAACGAATTGATGTAATCGGTGTCAAATTCTATCACGCGGATTTTATTGAGCTTGAACGGCATTTCACCTTCAAACCGGCCTTCGGTATCGAGAAAATCCATCACGAGTTCTTCATCTGTAATTTCAATCAGCTTGCCCAGGTAAACGGCTTTGTCCGACTTTTTGGCTACCTGGAAGATTCCGTATTGGCGTGCCAAAAAATTAATAATAGCCGGCAAATCCTGTATCGGGATGATTTCTTCGGCGCTTGTTCTTAAGCCTTTTAATTTGATGACCCTTTCGGTGAATTCGTGGTCTTTGTCCTGGATGATCGACTTGATGTTTTTGTTTTTCAGGATCGTATACCCATCTATGATAAAGTCGAAAGGATTGTTTTTGATTAAAATCCAGTCGTCGGTCCAGTCGATGAGGAAACCGGTAAAGATTTCTTTTTTGTCTTCGAATTCTATTGAGATGAGCTGGCGTAAGTATTTTTCCATTGTATTTTTTTAAATTTTGATCAGGATTATAAAACAATCGTGAGACGAACGAAGTTATGAAAAATCAGGTTTGCATTTACGATGAAAATCAGGTACTGGTCATAAATTTTGAGAAAATTTCAGACAAATTTCGAAATCGTTCGAATTTAATTGATGTTAAAAAACCCATTCCCTGCAGTTTTATAAAACCATCTTTATAAATTTGTATATACAATGAAAAACAAAAGCGCAAATAGGATGACGGTTTGCTGTGACACGATGTGTTGCTTCAATCGGTTGTGCTATGAATCGCCCAAAATATAAACCCAGTTTGTAAAATTAAAGGCCTTTCATACGTGGAGGGCTTTTTTGTTTTTGCCCCGATCGCAAGGCTATCATCATTAAAAATTTGATTATGGAGCATATCAATTTTCTCGCTTTTGCGATGCCGGCATTTTTTCTTTTCGTTTATCTGGAATTCAAGCTTGCGAAAAAACGAAACCGGCCGAAACTTTTTAATTATGAAAGTTCCGTGTCGAATATCAGCATCGGAATTGCCGAAAGGCTGCTGAACCTTTTTGTATCGGCGACTTTTTACGGCCTGTATTATTTTATCTACGACCATTACCGGTTGTTTACAATTCAAAGCAGTATTTGGGTTTGGCTGGCGCTGATATTAGCCACCGATTTTGTATGGTATTGGTACCATAGATTGGGGCATGAAGTCAACTTTTTCTGGGCTGCACACATTGTTCACCACCACAGTGAAGAATTCAATTTTACCGCTGCGGCGCGGATCACGACTTTTCAGGCCATTATACGGACGGGTTTTTGGTGCATTTTGCCTTTTATCGGATTTCATCCAACGATGGTGATTGTGATGCTCGTCGTTCACGGCGCGTATTCCTTTTTTACGCATACGCAGATTGTCGGAAGGATCAAATGGCTCGAATATGTGTTTGTGACGCCATCGGTACACGGCGTGCATCATGCATCGGACGAAAAGTATTTGGATAAGAATTACGGCGACATGTTTACGTTTTGGGACCGGATGTTCGGGACATTCCAGGAAGAAGAAGAACAGCCAAAATATGGGCTCACCCATCCGCTGAAGAGCTTTAGCTTTTTATGGCAGCACTTTCATTATTATTTTGAAATCTATGAATTGTGGAAAAGATCAAGAGGGTTTAAAGCGAAATGGAGTGCGGTTTTTGGAAGCCCGGCTAATATGGACCAAGACATTCGTCCGATGCTTGAGCGGCGATTTTTACAGGACCGTACGCAAAAGCGCTGCCGACTGAAATTCAGGAATTACCTGTATGTACAGTTGGGCGTTTGCGTTATCGGACTGACATTTTTGACTTATTATTTTGGGCAATTGGATACGGCAGCCAAAGTTTTCGCGACCGCTTTTATACTCATTACGCTGATCAATTGCGGTGCCTTGCTCGAACAGCGCAAATGGATTTACTACCTCGAATATTTGCGGTTGTTTTTCGTAACGACTTACATGCTTTATCTCGCAGATTCGCTCGGATTCTTCCTGTTTCCTGTTGGTTTGATGATCTTGTCGGAACAGCTTTTCTCACTGAGTACACGTTATCAGAAAGTCGTATTACAGCTGGAATCGGTGAAGTAAATTTGAGTAGAAAACAACGTTTCTGTAAAATGCATTTGTTTTGGTGTTGTTTTGGTCTCGCTTTGGTTTGTTTTGGAAAAACGGCCTTTTTGCGAACAACAGTAAAACAACACCAAAACAAATGCTGTCGGAATTGAAGCTGTTTTTATGCAGCTTTCAGCATACGGCTTCCTATCCTGTCGCAAATGTCAGCACCGTTCACATCAGCACCCACGCCTAGGTTTACGATCAAGACGTTTGCCTGCAACACGAATTCGGGTTCCGCATTGTATCCGCAAAATTCGGTGTTGACAATGATTTTTTCAAGCAGCGGGTTTTCGTAAAGGAAGCTTGCTTTCATTTCCTGCAAAAACATATAGATTTCGGGAATGCAGTGGGCCACTGCTTTAATCTGGTTGGGTATGATGGTAATTTTCATTTCTTAGCTTTTTTTTACGGATACAAACTTCGGCAAAAGCAGACGTAAACGTTTTACAGCATTTGGTGCATTCGTTGCAGCATCATGGTACAGCAGGATCAGTAGAATGCTTCGTTGCTGTACTTTTAATTGGATTGTGGTTGCTCCTGTGCAGGACAGCGCATAAAAAAAGCCGCTGTAAAAAGCGGCTTTGTGATTTTATTTATCCTTGAATAATTTTTCTAAATATTCGACTTTGTCTTTTTCAGCCTGGACCAGGCGCTCGTACAATTCGATAACTTTGTCTAACGGATTGAAATTACAATGGTTATTGAAGGTTCCCGCACTATTGTCAGTAAAATTATTAAAATAATTAATCACTCCTTCTTCAGAAAAATTCTTAATCGCCTCGGCACTGACACCTAATGCCTTTGCAACTTCGTCTAATTTCTCATCGTCTATTGTTTCTTTACTTTCCATAAGCGATATTGCTTTTTGGGTTGTTCCCAGCGCATCTGCCAGTGTTTCCTGCTTCATATCGCGGAGTTCTCTAATGCGGCGGATTTTTTGGCCAAGGTGGCTTCGGGTCGGTGTATCCATAAGTTCAAAGTTAATAATTTGTAAAACTGCTGCCTTAAAATTTTGCAGCGATGCAAAATGACTCAGTAGAAGTATCGGCTTAGAGTTGTTTAACAAAAATACAATTTTTCAAATATGATTTAACTAAAATACAAAAATAATATAGTCTAAGACTTACTTCAAACTACCACGAATTACTTATCAGTAGCTTATCTATCTGACGATACAAGCTCCTTCGGGATAATCCGACTTTGCTTCGGGTTTTGCCCGTAACGACAGTCTTTTTTTGAATGAAACCCGAATAATGCCCGGAGAAAGTACAATTATTAATGTTTAGTTTATTTCTTTTCGTAAAAATAGTTTTTTGCAAACATTGACAAAACTACAGCGCTATAAGTGAAGTCGTATCTTCATCTCCCTTAATCGTTTTAAATTCTTATAGTTTTTACCATTTTAATTTTCGTTTTATTATTTGTCAATGCCGTCGGGACTCTCTCAAGCCGTAACGGCAGGGTGGCTGATTGGTGGATTATCATTCACACATTGAAAAGTCTTTCAAAAATTTTTTAGGGCAAAAAATTTAAAGTCTGGTTGCTCGAAAGCTATGTATGACTTGAAATATTGTAAGATAAATGATAAAAAAAGATTGAATATTGAAGTCTTCGGTTGAAATATTACTTACAACTCCAAAAATGCAACAATTTATTAAGAAATTTTTCAAGTCTCAAACAGTTTATTATGTTAAATCAGGCATTAGTTTAAAAAAAATCATTAAAAAAGTTACAATACTTAAAAAATACATTTGTCTTAAATAATTCTTAAAACCTATTGTTTGTCATTTATTTTTTTTTATAGTTTTGACCCATCAACAAAAAGCAAATACCACTTCAGCTTTTTGATCAAAAATTTATATTTGATGCCTTCCCTTTACTGGGCGCATATCTATAAATTCTAATACTTGCACACAGTCAACAAATTGACTTCTTACATATAGATTTAATACGCTAAAAGATGATAAAAAAATTCTTTCTTGGCATTGCTTTTTTTGCAATACAAAATATTCCAGCACAAATTCAACCTCTAGGCCTCGGAGGCGTTTCACAGGCTGGACCGGTTGATCCAGTACTTGACTATAATGCAATTAAGTTTGATTACGATACTGCTGGAAACCAAATCAAAAGGTACATGATTTACTTAGCAGATGGACAAGGAAAACATCTTAGTGGAGAAGATTCCAGTGAAATTTCCAACAACCTCGTACAGGATCAGGAAAATTTTCAAATTTCATATTACCCTAATCCGGTACGCTCTGAGTTATACGTTAAATGGATAGAAAATACCAACGAAGATTTACAAAAAATGTATCTATATGACTTAAATGGTAAGCAAATGAATTATTTCCCAAATCTGACCTCCGAAGACAATATAATTATCGATTTTCAACAGTATCCGTCGGGCATTTATAATTTGTTACTTTATTATAGTTCAGGAAAAACTAAAACATTAAAAATTGTCAGACCATAATTTTATGAAAACTTATCTACTACCCTTTTTCTGCATTTTTTTAATTAATAATATTTCCGCTCAATTTCACGACACGCAAGGTAAGTTAGATATTAGCGATAGCGGCCAATCTGTTTATACATTGCCAATTTCGTTACCTCCAAGTATTCAAAATGTTGGCCCAAAAATAGATTTGCAGTATTCAAGTGGGCAGATAGGAGGTATTGCTGGTCAAGGATGGAATTTGAGCAGTATTTCAACTATATACAGGGTTTCTAGCAGAAAAGATATAGATGGCTTTATTGATGCTGTGGATTTTGATGACAATGATAAACTATCTTTAGATGGACAAAGACTAATTTCTAAAACTGGATCTTATTGGGCGGACGGTTCTACTTACGAGACTGAATTCCAGAGTAACTTTAAAATAGAACTCATGGGTCAGGATAGCAATATTTATTTTGTTGTTACCAATGCTGATGGCTCGAGATCCTGGTATGGAAATTTTGGAGGGATGAATGCGACTGATCAGACCGCATATTACATTACACGGTATGAAGATGCTAATGGAAACTTTATAGTATACAACTATACTAATTATACTCCAGCTGGCAGTGCACCAAAACTATATCTGACAAATATCCAGTTCAGTGCAAATACAGTTAGCAACACAACACCTTTGAACAATATTACGTTTACCTATAGAGATGCTGCTAGAACTGAAACAACTTACATAAAAGGGTTAAAGCTGATAAAATCTAAGATTTTAAGTAAAATTGAAGTAAACACGAACAATTTATTATTCAAAAAGTATGAACTAACACATACAGCAGATTCTCAACTTGGTTATGAAAAACTAACTAAAATTCAGGAATATAATAATTCGGGTGAAGCTGCAAATCCAATCGAATTGGAATACTACAATACAAATAGAGGAAATCTTGACTGGGCAGGAGATGAAGCTTCCTATACCTACAGAGGCGGCACTGACTTTAGTGGTTTTTCAAAGTCAGGGGATTTTGATGGAGATGGCGAAATGGACGTGGTTTGCAATAACAAATTGTACCGAAATATCCTTAGGAACACAATAAATGCAATTCCTGTCATTGATATGCCATTAAATGTCCCTATGCAGTTTACAGCAATGACAGTAAAGGACAATAAGCTTAATGATAGAGAATCTTTTGTGAATTGTGAGCTGGGAAAGTTCAGCAATTTTACCTTCAAGGCATACAATTTAAATTCTATTACTTCGGCAATTGCACTGGATTATACCAGAACAATTCCAAACCTTAATAACACAACAGTAACCGGTGGAAATCCACCATGGGTAGGCACGTGTGTCAATAACGGTGGTAGCGAACCAACTCCTGCAAACTATCTAGCTTCAGGAGATTTTAACGGGGATGGAATTACCGAAGTTTTGATAACGCAAGAAACGGGCTGTCAAAAAAACCTCGCCTTAGATAGGGTCTGGAATCCCAATAATGGCGGATTTTATGAAACAATTTGTACCGAGACAAGAAATTGTACGGGAAATAAAACAATGTGGGTTGATTTAAATCCAAATTCTACATTTCCTGCGGGTTATTATACTTTGTATAATTGGTCTACAATATTCCCTCACTCATCCTATACAAAAACAATAACGTTGGATTTTAATGGGGATGGCAAAACAGATGTACTTAGAGTTTACGACGGAAATAAGTATATCATAGCAACGTTAAGAGAAAGTAAAACCGCTCCTAATTTGGTTTGTGAAAAGATTGGCGAAGGTACATTAGGTGATTACACTGCTACAAAAAGCGTTTTATTTGGTGATTATAACGGTGATGGTAAAATGGATATCATTATGCCCACTACTGAAGGTTGTTCCGGATGTAATTGGTGGGCAATATATTATAGTGATCCAAATCCAGCGGGGGGTGAATATTTTGATAAAGAATACCATCAAATTGTAGAGTATTGGCCTGATACAAATAGTGCCCCAATGAATGACAGTCATATGACCAGCGAATATTTTGCAATGGATACTAACAACGATGGCAAATCAGATTTAATCAGAGTTTTTAGAAATACTTGGAGATCAAGTCCCTTCTGGGATCCAGATAACTGGGACTTTCAATGGAAAGTTTTTGCTTACATCAATAATGTTGGAAATACATCTGTACGAACATTTATACAAGATGGTGCGGCAGCAAACCATCCCTTTAGTACGGATAGAAATATGATTTGCATAGCTGCAAGCTCATCTTCTAGAGTCAACCGTTCTTTTGGAACCAGACAAAATGAACTGGCGATGATTAACCTGACAGAGAATCTTATAACCCACTTTGACTTTACAAAAGATGTAAATTCTGAAAATCTCATTAAGGTAAAACAATCTGCTAATGGAGGTATTCTTGATGAAATCGAATATGTATCTGCAAAATTGGAAGTTCCATTTGTTTATTCGATACTGGATCCAGTAAATTATCCGCTGGTTCGTTATCGAAGTATTCCATCTCTAAAGTTAGTATCTAAACTCAAAAATACTACTTTGGGGATTAGCCGATTTCAAGAATTTAAATATGTGGATTACGTATCCGATTATTCGGGCGTTGGTCCAATAGGATTCGCTAAAACTGCAAGGACGAGTTGGTATCTTACTGAAAATGACCAGAAAATTTGGAATGCTACTGTAAATGATAGAAACAATAGAAATGCAACATTAAGAACTTTTACAAGACTTAACGCCGCTAATGAATCATTTAACTTTTCTGAAACCGGTTCAATTATTAGTAGGACGGAGAATACCTATGTTCCGGCAACAATTGATCCTGTGTCAAAGAAATATACTTTGCTGTTACAAAGCAAAAAGACGACAGACTTGTTGACAAATGTTGTTAATGAGCAAACGTTTCAGGAATACACAACTGATGGATATTATCTCCCAAAAATTGTCTTGAATAAGAACTATCTTGGAGCTAATTTGCAAGGAACTACAAAAACAACTACTTTATACTCTAATGCTATCAACGGTACGGGTAGCAGTTATTACATTGGAAGACCATACGAAATTACAACTGAAGTTTCAGCCTATGGCAATACGCAAACTACTTCAGAAAAATTATTTTATAATAATGGGAATGTAACAAGAACTGAAAAGAAACCTGTTTCTGATGCAGTTACCCTTGTTGAAGAAATGGACTATTTTCCTAATGGTAATTTAAAAACAAAAACGCTTAGTGCAATCGGAACTACTGCTTTAAATCAAGTAACCCCAAGAGTCACTGCATACACTTATGACTCAACCAATCGATTTATTAAAACGACTCTTGACTTCCAAGGGATATTGACAACAAATGACACTTATCATACCATCTATGGCCTGCCACTAATTGTTACAAATAATACCTTTGGTCAAACCACTACAAATCAATATGATATGTGGGGAAAGCGAACAAAAATAACCGATTTTCTTGGGAAAAGCATAAATTATGCATATACAAAAGTTCCTGAAGGATATACCACTACAGAAACCTCTGACGATGGCAACGTTAGCAGTATTACCAGCGATGCGCTGGCTCGAGAAATTCGGAGAGGCAAAAAAAACATTGATGGTGTATGGAGCTACAAAGATACACGATATGACGCTTTTAGTAGAAAATCACAGGAGAGTGAGCCATATTCGGGAACAGATACCCCGAAATGGTCAACTATTGAGTATGATGTTTATAGCAGGCCCATTAAAAATATTTCATTTACGGGTAAAATGATCAATACCACTTACGATGGTTTAGAAATAACAATAAGGGATGGTGTTACTACAAAAAAAGTAATCAAAAACTCAAATTCCCATATAGTTTCATCTACAGATACACCTGGCGGAACAATTACATATAGCTATGACGCAGTAGGAAATTTGCTTTCTTCAAGTTATTCAGGCGCGGTTTTGACAATGCAATACGATGCTTGGGGACGCAAGACATCCCTTAGTGATCCTTCTGCGGGACTCTACACATACAATTATAATGCATTTGGTGAAACTATTTTAGAAACTACTCCAAAAGGGACAACAACCTATACTTTAAATGCTTTTGGAAAACCTTTAACTAAAAGGGTGTTGGGAGCCACAAGTGCCGAGAATACAGATATTTTAAGTACTTATAATTATGATCCTACGTACAAATGGCTAAACAGCATTAACGTTACAAACCCAAACGATGGTAACAGCAGCTATGCATATACCTACGATACTTCAGGGACAAACACAAAACAATTGAAAAAAACTGTAGAAACAACCCCTCAGGCAGTTTTCACCCGAGATCTTACATTCGATGGTTTTGGAAGGGTATTGACAGAGACTTCAACAGCCACAGCAAATGGCAAAAGCGCAACCAAAACCATCTACAATACTTATAAAAATGGGGCGCACTGGCAAATGAAAGATACGAATTTAAGCGGTTCAATCCTGTGGCAGACTAACAATACCAACGCTAAAGGACAACTAACAAGCGCAACCTTAGGAAATGGTATTAGCATACAAAACAGTTTTGACGAATTTGGATTCCCAGCTAAAATAAAACATGACCTAACTACAACATCTACAGTCAATATAATGACGTTAGATACTAAATTTAACGCTGTAAGAGGAAACCTAGACTATAGAAACAATAGCTTGTTTGATATGTACGAAGAGTTTAAGTATGATGATTTGGACCGCTTGAAATCTTGGATGAATTCTGATGGCATTATATGGAACTGTCAGTTTAATACCGACACAGAAGGATTTCAGGACAACCAGGACATGCAACACGATAATTATTTTTACAACAATTCTGGCAAGCTTGTGGCAAATTTAAGTGGTGAAGGTGCAGGTATTGAGAAACAAATTTCCACCAACACGACAATTGGCAAAGTTTTTAGAATTACGTTTGATGTAGAAATGCCAACAGTTTTAAATGATTGTCGTTTATTTGCGACAGTTTATGAAAGTAATCCGGCAACTGGCGAAAAAATCGGAAACTTAAATTACACACTCCAGATGAACGCTACAGGGTCATATGACCTCACTTATACGGTTACGCAGTTTACAGATGTTTATTTTAAACTTTTTATCGATAGAGGAAGACCTTTTCCAATGATGCAAATTACTTTAGATAATCTTAAAGTAAAGGCAATGATTAATAACATACAGGAATATGATGACCAAGGTAAAATTATCGCTAACAATTTGGGAACTTATAATTATACTAATAATCAAAAACCTTTTCAAAATACTTCTATTAAGCCGATAACTCCAGCAGCTAAAATCAGTTTGGCATCAACTCAAACAATCACGTACAATGCCTTTAAAAGCCCGATAGAAATTATACAATCCACAGAACGGATCAGTTTTGGCTACAATGCAATGGAAGATCGAAGTGTGATGTATTATGGATCAAACAATGCAAACAAACTGCTGCGGCCTACCCGTAAATATTATAGTAGTGACGGCAGTATGGAAATAAAATATGCGCTTACCGGAGAAACAGAATTTGTTCTTTACCTTGGCGGAGACGCCTATTCTGCACCATTACTCGTTAAAAGCGACGGTGTGAATCCCATAAATGCTAATAACAATTATTATTTACATCGTGATTATTTAGGCAGTATCGTTGCCATAACAAACAATACTGGTGGGATAGTAGAAAAACGCCATTTTGATGCCTGGGGGAATGCCCTGAAAATCCAGAATGGAACAGGCAATACGCTGCCTAAATTAACGTTTACAGATAGAGGATATACCGGCCATGAACACATGCAGGGCGTGGGACTTATAAATATGAATGGAAGGGTCTATGATCCTTCGCTGCATCGCTTTTTACAACCCGATAACTACGTTCAGGATCCATTTAGCACCCAAAATTACAACAGGTACGGTTACTGTGTAAACAATCCTTTTAAATATACAGATCCAAGCGGTGAGAATGCCATTGTCATAGGAATTGTTGTAGCAGTAGCTTCATATCTTATCACATCGGCCATAAATCATACAGCCATCACGTATCCGGGACTGATGTTTTCAGCCATTAGTGGTGCGATTGGTGGCGCAGTAACCAGTGGAATAGGCTCTGTGGCATTGACCATCAACGACTTCTGGATAAGGGCAACATTTCAGACCGTCGCCCATGGTATTTTCCAGGGAAGTATGGCCGCAGTTTCTGGAGGCAAATTCTGGACTGGTTTTGCGGCAGGAAGCGTTAGTAGTTTGGGAGCAAGCATGTGGACTGGCGGCGGAGCCGGGGAATGGCAGGGTATCGGTGGACAATTTGCAGATTCAGGAGTTGGGACTATCGCCTTTGGTACTATATCGGGCGGTGCTGGAGCAGCCCTCACTGGCGGAAATTTTTGGCAGGGTGCTGTTACAGGTTTAATTGTAAGTGGATTGAATCATGTGTCACATATGAAAGATATGAGAAAATTTATGAGAAACAGATTTCATAAGCTAGACCCAGATGCAGTTCCTAAGAAGAATATGAAATCAGTCAACGATGTTTTTCAAGATGTCGATGAGTTAGAATCTTTCCACAAGGATAGTGGAAATTATGAAATTGTTATTGATCTAAAAACTGCAAATGGAAATAGAGGATATACAATTAATGAAAAAATCTACTTATATAAAGGAGCTTTTAAATCAAACTTATGGTTAGCCTCTACAATATTTCACGAAAGCTATCATGCATATC
Source organism: Flavobacterium noncentrifugens (assembly GCF_900100375.1). Classification (GTDB taxonomy): domain Bacteria; phylum Bacteroidota; class Bacteroidia; order Flavobacteriales; family Flavobacteriaceae; genus Flavobacterium; species Flavobacterium noncentrifugens. Next base: position 985,065 of record NZ_FNEZ01000001.1, read on the forward strand.
AAGAAACGTGGCACAATGGACAAATTTATTCAGACTTATTTACACGGTTTGGTGGTGCGGGTCCTCGAATGAATTCAGAATTGGAGCGACAAGCCTACATGTTTGAATGGCTAATGGGAAATCAACATTCTGATATTTTAGAACAAATAAGAAGAAACACAATTAATTAACGCATATGAAATTTATAATTTTTTTACCGTTGTTCATCATCACATTACTAGGATGTCAGAGTAATAAAGGGGTAGAACTTGAAATAATTAATCAGGAAGTTATTTCCCTTAAAGTCCGGCCTGCTGAAACATTAAAATATTTTTCTGATTCAACCTTTAGATTGAAGTCCAAGAATATAATCACCTACAAATTGACTAACAATGACGATAAAACATATTTTTTTAATCTAAACTGGTATTCGCATCAATTAAAAAATGTAAATGGTATTAATATTGGGAGGGCTTATCTAAATTTTTTTGACAACGAACATAAAAATGTTCTCACCTATGGATTTTCTCCTTCGAAAGGAGATACATGTTATGATGAATTTACTAAATCCCAACAACTTACCGCAAAAGAACTGGGTTACAAAATTGATGGAATGGAAAAGTTTTATTATGATAATAATAATTTTATATTATATCCAGGTGAAACATTATATTTTGAAGCATATATTAATTTGCCACTTGGCGGAGAATTTCAGTATTATAATGCACGATTCAATTACAAAAAAACTTACAAAGCTGAAATATTAATGTGTAGCGATAGCATAAATTACAAAAAAAAATTATCTAGAACTGTAGTGAGAACAATATTAAAAAATAAGTTTGAAGTTTATCATGGAATAATCAAATCAAAAAACAATATTCCTGTAAGGTTTATTGAATAAAATCGTATATCTGAACTTAGAGATACTGCATTTTTTTATCTATAACATAAATTATTTTACTCGCGGAATGCGAATTTTATAGAGAGTTGAAACGAATAAAATTTACATTCAGTTTCATCCAAACCCGCCTGTCGAAATAAAAAGTTGGATTTAAAAGTGATGGCAAAGAAGAAATTATACTTTTTAAGAAAATTCCATAATTTTAAATATATTTATTTGCAACATCGATTACCTATCCTCGATTGATGTTTGAGCCATTAGCGGTGCCTTCACATCTGGTTCGGTTCTCTCGCACTTACGATTGATGATTTTTGGATACGAATGACATTCCAACTGTTGCCCATGGCATTTTCTACGGAAGTATGGCTGCCGTTTCCAGAGGTAAATTCTGGACCGGTTTTGCGACAAAGATGAAAAAGCCCAACTTGTTACAGTCGGGCTTCTTGTGCTTGGTGGTATTTGGTGTTGTCTTAAAAAGGGAAAATAGACTCTAGACATGCATTTAAGCGTGTCAAAAAGTCTTGATGGCACTTGTGTCGTTCGGTCAAGTTTATTGATAAAAGGGCTCATTGCATTCCTTATTTTCTTCCTTGCATCCCAGTTCGATCTTCCCATTTTTGTCAAGTGAATAAATGTAGTCGCTATCAATTTTATAACCGAATTAACTTTTCTCCTTTTTCATAAACCCAAATGATCAGATTATACTTTCCGGAATAATTGACCGTAATGGTATTCCCAAAATTGGGTGCTTCGAATGCCCTGATCTCGCAGCTTCCATTTTTGTAAATGATTATTGATTGATTGCAGCAGCTTCCACCTGAAAAATTGAATTCCTGCGTGCAAATAAATGACAGCTTAGACTTAGTTTAAGCAGTCAGGGAAACCGCAATGGAACAAAAAAAAATATAAAATGGAATCTTTTCATTAATAGTAATGGATTTCACGGTTGATAATTCTTTTTCTTTCCCCTGACATAAAATCTGACCTTTTGATCCAATTCCCCGAATCGTCGTATTCATATTCAAAGTCTATACGATATGATCGAAATAAATCTAAATCTGAAAACGACAATCTTTCTTCTGTAACTACATCTTGATTCTCGTTATACTTGTATGTTGTCAGATAGTAATTTTCGTCACTCATAAACGACTTGTATACAATTTTATCGATTGATTTTGATGGAGTGTAATAGTATTTTAGTTCTTGATAGCTTGATTCACTTGGTGATTTATATGTTTTTTTTGCCACTTGACCATTTTGATTATAAGTAATGAAATAATAATCATTAATTTTTACAAGCTTATTTGTCTTATATATGAAGTTTGATTTTGCGTTTTTACCGGAATAGGTCTTTAAATTACTATTTGGGTCATAAACATATTGAGCTGATATCTTGTCTTTTTCCTGATTAGTTAAAGTTCCCGAGTTGTTTTCCCAAATAACCGATTCTATCTCTTTACTAAGAAAACCTCCAGTTCCATATTTGTAATTTGTAGTGTTAACACTATAGCCGGATTTAGTAGGAGAAGTTGAAACTGTAAACCGTTCTGACTTTGCAATTTTGCTTTTTAGTACCTTAGCTTCGTAAGTGTAAGTTATTGCAGTTTCAGAAGGATAATCCTTAAACTCATTGATTACATTGATTACGCTTTGAGTTAGAAGATTGTTAGAATATTGATTGGTAATTGAACAATTTAATTTACCAAGTGGAGTGTACAATTTAATGCTCAGTAATTTTTGATTTTCGTTAAACATGGCTTCAATGTTGTGCCGCTCTAATAGCTTAACGTGCCGTCCATCTTCCAATATTTCTATTGGAAAATTTTCGGCTTCAGTACCATTTACAATATTGTGGCCGACTTGCTTAAAGGATTTTACGCGACCTTTTAATCTTAAATCTTTGTAGAAGTTGATGTCCTCAATTCTCTTCTGAGAACCGACAATTTCTTCATTGGCGGTACTTGGAAATTGAAGTGGTAAATGTAAATTGATATCAAAACTATCGCCCCTTAGTAAATCGTCAGAGTTAAGTTGAGCGTTTACTATCGTCGTAATTAGTGCAAATACCAGTATATAAATGTGTTTAATAATTTTCATTGGTTTTTTATTTATTAGTTCTTTTTAAGAATATAATGTCTGCCATTTGCATCTCCGTCGTCGTCGATACTTAATCTTAAGTCAGTATTAGTTAGAGAAATAATCCTGTCTGTATCTTCAAGGCTCTCTGTCGTTGGATTATAATATTTAATGAAATCGCCGTCGATGCGATATGTATAACTGGTCAATTCATTATGTTCTGTAAACAGACACGTACCATTGGCTTTAAATTCAAATGTTGAACACGAGTTTTGACAAATATGGTCTGAGTTGTCTGAAATGAAAATGGTATTATAAAGCGTCCATTTGCCTACAACTGATATATTCGAGACATTAGAATTTGAGTTATCATCATCGGAATTGCAGCCTAAAAAAAATAAAGCGGCCAATAGGGAAAGACCGCTTGAGAGTTTAGAATTTGTTTTCATGTTTAATTTGTTTAGGTCGTTCATTAAAAATCAAATATAGGCAAATATGCCTACTTGTAAAATGTATTATTCATCGAATTTTAATTCGTGGATAAGGATCAGAAAAAAATATTTTTAATTGCGTTCGGTGCAAAACTGCGGCAGTTGCGAGAAACTAAAGGATTCACGCAGGAAAAACTCGCAAACGATTTGGGAATAGAAATTTCTCAAATCAGCAGAATTGAAAGAGGAGTTTTGAATACATCAGTTGCTACTTTGTATTCAATTTGTAAAGTGCTTAAAATTAGTTCGGAAGAATTGCTTAACCATTAAGATAGCAAACCTTCATTTGCAAAACTGTAGAAGTTATACTTTGTAACAATCAAATGATCCAGCAAAGCTATATCCATAAATTCCGAGCACTTTTTTATCTTTTTTGTTAAAGCAATGTCTGCATCGCTAGGGTTGAGTGTTCCTGACGGATGATTATGTGCAAGTATTATTCCTGTCGCGTTGCATTTTAGAGCTACTGAGAATATCAAACGTACATCGACTACCGTTCCGGTGATACCTCCTTTCGACATTTGATAAATTCCCAAAACTTCATTGGCTCTGTTGAGTAGTAAGATTTTAAATTCTTCTTGCAACTCAAGGGTGTCTTTATCCCAAGAATTTAGAAGTACTTCAAAGGCTTTTTCGCCTGACGTAATTTTTTCACGTTGTGTATTTGCCACGTTGTATGTGACTTTGATTTCTGAAATTTTGTTCATAGCAGTTTTTTAGAATTGTTATTAAATAAAAAAGCAACCCGAAGGTTGCTGTAGTGCGGTCAATAGAAGTATATGTGTGCTTTTATATATATTAGTCCTTACGACATCGTCTTTTTAAGCTTACAATGAGCTTATTTTACTTTCAATGATGTTCCACGATAATTAATTGTAACATTGTCTGCATCGAGTTTTTTTGCAGCCAGAATTGTTTGTCTAAAAAGATTTGTTCGAGCTAATACACCATACCTTATTAGTGTAAGTGCTTCCTCTTCAGTAGTGGCTCTTTTTCCGTCAAGTGATGTTGAACCGTCAATTACCGATTCAATTGTTTCGTCAATCAAAGCATAAAAAGGGGGTGATAATTTATCTATTAATTCCTCAGTTTGCTCGGCTATAAATTTGTCCTTAAGTTTTTTTGCATCCATAACATATATATAATTATTTAATTACTGCCTTTATTTATTGTCTGTCTTGCCTCGTCCTAATATCTTGTAAATATTTGTCAGTCCTTTTGCTATTAAAAACATTCCAGAACTAAAATGCTAACAATGTTGCGTAGCCGTTATTGGCACTAGTGTTAATTAAAGCCTTGAATTAATTTTTGATATTACTTCCTTTTTAATTAACTGCAACTCGGAAATTGTAATATCTAACTCTTCACTGGTTTGGTCAAGAACTATTTTTAAGATATTGGAAATTGCAGACCGAATTAATTCAGTTTCTTTCAGTGCAAGGTTGAACTCTTTTTCAACGACGCGATTAGGAGAAAACCATTTTTTATTAAAACCAACGTACAATCCCTTATTTTTCATTTCGTTGGCATGTGAAAACCAATTCTTCAATGTGTTTTTTTTCATTTTCCACATTCGAAACGACTTGAATTACGTTAATATTATTATGATCAAAATCAGGATCGTTCATATCAAATGTCTTGAAAAACTCATTAAAAAATAAAGCAAAATCATGGCGATTAGAATGTAAGTTACCTTCAAAGATGCCTCTATATACTTCTTTTTCCTCATCACTCTCTGAAGCCATAATTTGAAAAAGTGCGAACGCTTTCATTAGTTCTTCAACAGATAAAACTAAAAGTGACATTGATACACTAATTTTATTTTGTTCTTTTAAAATTAACGCGCTTTCATAAATATTGGTTGAATTTTCAAAGCAAAATTTTATTCCCTCAAGCATGCTCGGAATTGTGAGAATTTTAATGTTATCAAATTTTGTTTTCATCCGGTTTTAAAATGACTACTATCTTGTAAAGATACGCAACTTTTAAATAAATAATTTGCGGAATCTATCCCAACCCTAACCAAAGTAAGTATAGTCAGGGTTGTCAGGATAGTGTAATATTATTGTATTTTCTCGGATAGGATTTTCATAGTCTCGCCAATCTTCTTTTGCACAACCTTACCATAGCTTTCTTGCGTGATCATCATACTCGAATGACCTAATAATTCAGATACAATTTCCATTGGTACATCATTATATAGCAACACTGTAGATGCAAACGTTTTTCGGGCTATGTGATGTGTCAAAGTTTTTTCAATTCCTACAATCTCAGCGATTTCCTTCAAATAAGAATTGAACGTTTGATTACTTACGAAAGGGAAAATATTTTCAACCTCACCCATATACAGGTCGATAATTTCCTGTGCCTTTGGAAGTATAGGAATTGAAAGTGGGCGATGTGTTTTTTCACGCAGCATTTTTATCCAGTTGAATCCGTCAAAGCCCAATTGTATATTCCTCTTTTTAAGATCAGCCATTTCCCGATATGCTAAACCAGTATAACAACAAAAGATAAAAAGATTTCTAATTACCGTCAATCTGTTTTGTTTAAAGTCATAGTTTTGAAGTTCAGAAAGTTCGATATTGGTCAGGAATACAACCTCTTTGCGGGTCTTTTTAGGCTTGTGAAGTATAAACGGGTCTTTGTCTAAATAACCTTCTGAAATCGCCTGCTTTATTGCAGTACGAAATCTTTGGACGGTTTTGTTGATGGTGATTTGTGCCTGCTTCTTCTCGACAACCAAATAGTAAATAAATCCATTCAGAAAGTTCTCGGTAAGGTCTTCCAATGGGATGTCTTTTTGAAATTCCAGTTTTACATAGGCTTCCAAATGATTGCCAACATATACAAATTTATTGTACGTATTTTCCTTGATCTGTAACCCAACAAGCTTTTTTAGTTTGGACAGGTACAGCTTATAATAAGCCACCACGGCTTCCTTTTTCTTGGTTTCCTTTCCAATATATCTATCGTAAATTTCGTTGACTGTGAAAGGCTCTTTTTGCGAAATACATATAAGAAAATTCGTCAGAAGTTTGGATTTTATATCCTCTAGTTGATAGTTGTACTGCGAAGCGTTTTGGCTCTTTTTTACAACCGTTTGATTTTTTGAATCCCAATGTTCAATTTGTACGAAAATACCAGTGCTAAATTGGCTTCTGTTGCCCTGATATGTGATTCGACAATAAATTGGGGATTGGTTTTGCTTGTTCAACCTGTTTTTGGTTTGAACAAAAAGTACTTTAAAATTTTGAGTGGTCATGACTTCAGGTTTTAGTCAGACACACAATTCATAAGCAAATAAAAATGTTACCTTTTCAAAAAATCCATGTTACCGAATTGTGCACCTAATTAATCCGATTGCTAGTCAAAACGATTAAAATAGTGTTTTCGATAAATTCCAGTTTTGTATAGGATCCCAAAGTATATAGTATAAAAAAAGACGACCATTTCTGATCGTCTTTCTGCTTTTGCTCCCTCTCTTGGGCTCGAACCAAGGACCCTCTGATTAACAGTCAGATGCTCTAACCAACTGAGCTAAGAAGGAAGGTGTGTTACCTTTTAAAGCGGTGCAAATATAGGGCGTTTTTTGTTTTTTGCAAATAAAAAACGAATTTTTTTTAATTTTTTTTACTTCCCAACAACTGCTTTGTAGATGTCATTTCCGTTTGCAAACAACAGCAATGCGATAAGCAATACAAAACCAACCATTTGCGCATGCTCCATGAACTTGTCGCTCGGTTTTTTGCCGCTTACGATTTCATATAATAAAAACATCACATGGCCGCCATCAAGCGCAGGAATCGGCAATAAGTTCATCACGCCAAGCATGATCGATAACAAAGCAGTAATGCTCCAGAACACTTCCCAACTCCAGGTTTTCGGAAAAATATCGAAGATCGCCTTAAATCCACCCACGCCTTTATAGGCACCGGTTTTCGGATTAAAGATTGCTTTGAGCTGTTTTCCGTATCCTGAAATTTGATTTATTCCGCGGTCGATTCCAATCGGAAACGATTCAAAAAAACCATATTGCTCACGGCTGAATTTATAATAACCCATTTTTTCCAGGTTTTCTTCTTTCAATGCGCCCAAAGCCACGCCAAGCTTGCCTTTTTCACTAATCTTTAAAGTGACCGGCGTTTGTTTCTCATCCCTCAAAACAGTCGCAGAAACAGTCTTATTTTTATTCGCGTCCAGATAAGCCATTACTTCATCCAGGTATTTCATCTGCTTGCCGTCAAGGCTCGTTACGATGTCTTTCGGAAGCAATACTGTTTTATTTGCTGAACTATCGGAAACAGAACCCACAACAAATGGTGTTCTCAGCATCAGCAACGATTTTTTATCCGATTTCATGAAATTGTCAATGAAATTCACCGGAAGTTTGATGTCCTGGTTTTGTCCGTTCCGATTTACCGTAACCGTATGCCCCATTAAGATTTTCTCATTGATCGACGGTTCAAAACGCTCGATCTTGTCGCCGTCAACCGCTACAATTTTATCTCCGGTAAGGATTCCGGCTTTTTCAACAGTTGGATTTGCAACCCAAACGCCGTCTTTCAATTCGCTGTTTTTAATGTAAAAATCGCCGTAAGCATAAGTCATTCCAATGTAAATGATAAATGCCAGGATGAAATTCACAGTCACGCCGCCAAGCATAATAATCAAGCGCTGCCATGCCGGTTTCGATCGGAATTCCCAAGGCTGCGGAGGCAGGGCCATTTGCTCCTTGTCCATGCTTTCGTCTATCATGCCTGAGATTTTGACGTATCCGCCTAAAGGCAACCATCCGATTCCGTATTCGGTTTCGCCGATTTTCTTTTTCAGCAATGAATATTTGACATCAAAGAAAAGGTAAAATTTTTCAACACGCGTTTTAAACAATTTTGCCGGGATGAAATGCCCGAGTTCGTGAAGTATGATCAGTAATGATAAGCTCAGCAAAAACTGAGAAAGCTTGATAGCTATTTCCATTTTTTAGTTTTAAAATCGATAATGCCGACAAAAATAGTGTTTTAACTTCACTTATCGATAATCTGCAAATTTTTCAACATTTAAATGTTTGTTAATAATTCCCGCCGCGTTTCGGGATTCATTTTTTGACGAGTAAATTTACGGATAGAAGCCATTTTTCAATTCTTCGGCTTCCGATAACCGATAAAATAAAGCACATGCCTTCACCATTATTCGCCCCGATTTCCATCAAAAACCTCACATTTAAAAACCGGATTGTCATTTCGCCCATGTGCCAATATTCTGCCGAAGACGGTTTTGCCAACAACTGGCATCTTGTTCATCTCGGAAGCCGGGCGATTGGCGGAGCTGCAGCCATCATTCAGAAAGCGACATCCGTATCGCCCGAAGCGCGCATTTCCCCCGAAGACCTCGGAATCTGGAAAGATGCCCACATTGAAAAACTCTCCCAAATCACCCAATTCATCAAATCCCAAAATGCCATTTCCGGAATCCAGCTCGCGCACGCCGGACGAAAAGCCAGCGTCACATCACCATGGAAAGGCAACCAGAAATTAACTTCTGAAACCGGCGGCTGGGAAACATTCGCACCAAGCGCCATCGGATACCACGACAACGAAGCGACGACCTCACTCAATTATGCCGGAATTACAAAAGTCATTTCCGATTTTAAAGCAGCTGCCAAACGCGCCGTTTTAGCCGGCTATGAAATCCTCGAATTGCACGCTGCACACGGTTATTTATTGCACCAATTCCTGTCGCCTTTATCAAACCAACGCACTGACGAATATGGTGGAAGTTTCGAAAACCGCATCCGTTTGACACTCGAAATCCTCGAAGCAGTACAATCGGAATGGCCTTCAGATTTGCCTATTTCCGTGCGGATCTCCGCAACCGATTGGGCCGAAGGCGGTTGGAATATTGAAGAATCGGTACAGCTTTCCAAAATTTTAAAAGAAAAAGGCGTCGATATTATTGATGTGTCGTCAGGCGGATTGGTTTCATACCAGCAAATCCCAACCGCACCGAATTACCAGGTTTCGTTTGCCGAACGCATCAAAGCAGAAACCGGAATCATTACCGGCGCAGTCGGCTTAATCACCGAATCCCATCAGGCGGAAGCCATCATCACACAACAACAAGCCGATCTCATATTTTTCGCCCGGGAATCTTTACGTGATCCAAACCTCGCACTCACATTCGCCCATGAGCTAAACGCTGAAATTCCCTGGCCAAACCAATACGAACGCGCAAAACCACACGACCATGCAAAAAATTAAAACCGCTTTACTGGCTTACGGCATGTCGGGCAAAGTGTTCCACGCGCCATTTCTTGAACTGCATCCGGGTTTCGAACTGACGGGCGCCTGGGAACGCAGCAAAAAGTTAATTCAGGAAGATTTTCCGCTGGTCAAAAGTTATGCGTCGATTGAAGAATTGCTCAAAGATGAGGTCGATCTGGTCATCGTAAATACGCCGGTCGGGACACATTTCGAATATGCGAAACAGGTTTTACTGGCCGGTAAACACGCACTCGTCGAAAAAGCATTCACGACAACCGTCGAAGAAGCTGAAGAATTAAAGGAAATCGCCGACGAAAAAGGATTGAAACTCACCGTTTTTCAAAACCGCCGCTGGGATAGTGATTTCAAAACCGTCGCAGCTATTTTCGACAAGGATATTCTGGGCGAAATCGTCGAAGCGGAAATTCATTTTGACCGGTACAATCCGAATTTGAGTCCGAAACCACACAAAGAAACCGCCAATGACGGCGCCGGTGTTTTAAAAGACCTCGGCCCGCACATCATCGATCAGGCATTGGTTTTATTCGGATTTCCGGATGCGCTTTTCGCGGATGTCAGAAAAACGCGTGAAAATTCTGTCGTCGATGACTGGTTCGACATTTTATTGTATTATCCCAATACGCGCGTTCGGCTTAAAGCCGGATTTTTCGTCCGTGAACCGTTGCCATCCTACATTTTGCATGGAAAAAAAGGCTCGTTTCTCAAAAGCCGCGGCGACATCCAGGAAGACGAACTCAAACTAGGTAAAAAACCGATGGTGACCGATTGGGGAAAAGAACCCGAATACAAATCGGGCGTGTTGCATACCGATATCGAAGGTTCGGAAGTGCGCGAAAACATCCCGACCATTCCCGGAAATTACTACGGATTCTTCGATGCTTTGTACCATTCGATCAGAAAAAACCAACCAGAACCGGTAACTTCACAGGACGGCATCAACGTCATGAAAATCATTGAAGCCGCAATTCAAAGCCATTCCCAACAAAAAATTATTTCATTTCAAAATTAATTTATCATGGAAAAAGTACAACTAGGTCAAACCGATTTACAGATATATCCGGTCGCTTTTGGCGGAAATGTTTTTGGCTGGACGCTTGACGAGAAACAATCGTTCGAAATCTTAAACGGATTTACCGGGGCCGGATTCAATTTTATCGACACCGCCGATGTGTATTCGCGCTGGAAGCCCGGAAACTCTGGCGGAGAATCGGAAACCATCATCGGAAAATGGATGAAAGAAAAGAAAAACCGCCAGGAAATTATTCTAACAACGAAAGTGGGAAGCGACATGGGCGACGGCAAAAAAGGCCTCAAAAAACAATATATTTTAAAAGCAGTCGAAGATTCTTTAAAGCGACTGCAAACCGATTATCTCGATTTATACCAGACGCATTTTGACGATGAAGGAACGCAGGTGCAGGAAACGCTCGAGGCGTATGACCAGCTCGTGAAGGACGGAAAAATACGCTGGATCGGAACGTCGAACATGTCGCCGGAACGCATCAGGGAATCATTGGAAACCAGCGAAAAACAAAACCTTCCTGCTTACAAAACACTTCAGCCGCATTACAATTTGTACTTCCGTGAAAATTATGAAACCAACTTAGAGCCGCTCGTAAAAGAATTCGGGCTTGGCGTGTTTACGTATTATTCGCTTGAAAGCGGATTTTTAACCGGGAAATACAGAAGCAAAGAAGACCTCGATAAAAGTCCGAGAGGCGGCGGAATGGAGAAATATTTCAACGACCGCGGCATGAAAATCCTCGCGGCTTTGGATAAAATTTCGAAAGAGTACAATGCCACTCCGGCAGCAGTTTCATTGGCGTGGCTGATCCAGCATGCGACAGTTACCGCACCAATTGTAAGCGCCACCAGCTTAAAGCAACTCGACAGCATCATCCAGGCACCGGAATTGAAACTCGACAGCAATGCGATTGAATTCCTGAATGCAGAAAGCGCCTGGTAATTCATCAATAAAACAATAAAAATGAAAGTATTCATCACCAGAATTATTCCCGAAGCCGGACTGCAACTGCTCAAAAATGCCGGAATTGAAATTACCCAATGGGAAGAAAAACGCGAATTGACCGATCAGGAACTTATCGATCACTGCAAAAATGCCGATGCGCTTTTAACTGCTGGTCGTTCCAAAATTGATGGCAATTTCCTCAAAGCCTGCAGCCATTTAAAAGTCATTTCACTATTTGCAACAGGTTTTGACAACGTCGATATTGCTGAGGCTAACGCCCAGAAAATTCCAATTGGGCATACGCCTGATGTGCTGAGTAAAGCCACTGCCGACATTGCTTTTTTGCTGATGCAGAATGTGGCGCGAAAAGCATTTTTCCACCACAAGCGCATCGAAAAAGGCAACTGGAATTTCTTTGAACCAACAGCAAATCTCGGAATCGATTTACAAGGCAAAACACTCGGGGTTTTAGGTCTCGGAAAGATCGGTTTTGAAATGGCCAAATCGAGCAAAGGTGCTTTCGAAATGAACATTATTTACCACAATCGCAGCACCAATGAAGAAGCCGAAACAAAGCTTAACGCCAGAAAAGTTTCGTTTGAAGAATTGCTTGAAAAAAGCGACGTGATTTCTGTCCATGCCAATTTAACCGATGAAACCAAAGGCATTTTCAATGAAGAAACGTTCGCAAAAATGAAACGGAAGGCGATTTTCGTCAATACGGCCCGCGGTCCGATCCACGACGAAAAAGATTTGCTGGAAGCGTTGCAGAATGAAGTCATTTGGGGCGCAGGGCTTGATGTTACAAATCCAGAACCAATGGATCCGAACAATATTTTGCTGCACATGCCAAACGTTGCTGTGTTGCCGCACATTGGTTCATCGACTGAGAGTACACGAAATGATATGGCGGTGCTTGCTGCACAAAATGTGATTGCAGGTTTAAAGGGTGAAAAATTACCGAAAGTCGTGAATCCTGAAGTTTATCAAAATTAGATTATTTTTCGATGTCTTCGGACACAAATGCAACGCTATGAAAAAACACATGACGCTTTTATTGATCGGGATTTATGCTTCGGGTTTTGCCCAACAGCCCAAGCTCGAAGTAACCGGAATCCGGATGGAAAATGTCAAATACCCATTTCCAGTAAAGGAAATCAATCTGAAAATTCAAGGGCAGGATTTGAAAATGGCATATATGGATTTGCAGCCGCAACAGCCAAACGGAAAAAACATCCTGCTTTTGCACGGCAAGAATTTCTCGGCGATGTATTGGGAGCAAACGGCGAATGATCTGGCGAAAGCCGGTTACCGCGTCGTTATGCCCGACCAGATCGGTTTCGGAAAATCGTCAAAACCCGGAAATATCCAATACACTTTTCAATTATTGGCACAAAATACCAAAGCCATTTTAGACGAACTGAAGATTACAAAAACCAATGTTCTGGGACATTCCATGGGCGGAATGCTTGCGACAAGATTCACATTGATGTATCCAGAAACCGTTGAAAAATTAATCCTCGAAAACCCGATAGGGCTTGAAGACTGGAAAACCGTTGTGCCATATCAATCGGTGGATGATTGGTACAAAACTGAACTCGCACAGGATTATGACAAGATGAAAGCCTATCAGCTGCAGTTTTATTACGGAGGCCAATGGAAGCCCGAATACGACAAATGGATCGCGGCTCCAGCCGGGCAAACACTCAATAAAGATTATCCGATTGTTGCCAAAAGTTCGGCACTGACTTATGACATGATCTTTACGCAGCCCGTCGTTTACGAATTTGAAAACATCAAAGTGCCCACGCTTCTGATTGTCGGGCAACGCGATAGAACGGCGCTCGGAAAAGGAAAAGCGCCAAAGGAAATCCAGGAAACATTTGGGAATTATCCGTTGCTCGGAAAAGCAACTGCAAAAAAAATTCGTAATTCTGAGCTTGTCGAACTCGATAATGTCGGACATTTGCCACATATTGAAGCGTATGACCGTTTCATTATACCGTTGCTTGCATTCTTAAATAAATAAATTTTTTTGCCGTGTTCGAGTTTTTCATCAACCGTTTCAAGTTCAAATCCAACGTTGGAAGCGGGTACCAAAATGCAAAATGGTCCTATTTAAAAAGGATCCGGTTTTGCGTTTCGGTGTTTTATTTTTCGATGGGTTTGTGTTTTGCGAGTTGGGCGAGCCGGATTCCCGACATTAAAACGATGCTGCATTTGAGCGAAGGCGATCTTGGCAGTATTTTATTTGCCGTTCCGGTTGGGCAATTGATCATCATGCCGTTTTCGGGAAAACTGGTGACGCGTTATGGCAGCAAGTCGATTTTGATCTTCGGATTGGTTTTTTATGCGTTGAGCCTGGTTTCGCTCGGATTTGCAACAACGGCCTGGGAATTGTCGGCGGGATTGTTTGCATTTGGCGTTTTCGGAAACCTGTCAAACATTGCAGTGAATACGCAGGGAGTTGCAACTGAATCGCTATTTAAGAAAGCAATTATGTCTTCGTTTCACGGTGTTTGGAGCATAGCAGGATTTTCTGGCGCGATCATCGGATTGGGCATGCTGGCGCTAAAACTATCGCCGCTGCATCATTTTTTGATTGTTGCAGTTGTTGTAATGATTGCCATATTATTGGCGAATAAACATCTGATCACAGCCAAGGAAAAAATCCGTTCAGAAAAACAAAAATTCTTCTCCAAACCTGATCCTGCGCTCCTTTGGCTTGGTGTTATCGGATTTTGCTGCATGGCGAATGAAGGCGTGATGTTTGACTGGAGCGGCGTGTATTTTAAAGAAATCATCAAAGTGCCCGGTGCGCTGGTCATCGTTGGCTATACTTCATTTATGATCATGATGGCTTTGGGAAGGTTCCTGGCCGATTTTTTAATCCACAAATATGGACGCAAACGAATCCTTCAGTTAAGCGGCATCCTCATGTCGACCGGACTTTTCATCTCTGTGATTTTTCCATACTTCATTCCGGCAACGATCGCTTTTATGATGGTGGGATTGGGCGTGGCTTCGGTCGTGCCAACGGTTTACAGCGTTGCCGGAAAAAACCCTAATGTTCCCGCCGGAGAAGCATTAACGATCGTTTCGAGTGTCAGTTTCCTTGGGTTTTTAATGGGGCCGCCGGTCATTGGTTACATTGCTGAAATGACAAGTTTGCGCGTGTCTTTTGCAGTTATCGGAATCTTCGGATACCTTGTTGCGCTAATGGTTTCACGGATCAAAGCCATCGAATAAAAAAATCCCCAACATCGCTGCCGGGGATTTTATGTCAGTTTTTTTTAAATTATTTTTTGCTGAACTTCAATTGTTTCGTTCCAGCATTTGTCTGAACCGTCATGAAATAAATTCCCGAAGCCAGATCGGAAACATCCCAGGTATTTTCAACAGTCGTTTCTTTTGCCATTTGTCCGATCGTATTGTAGAAAATTGTTTTTTCGACAGCAACCCCGGACGGCAATTGCAAGGTCAGTTTGTTAGATGCAGGATTCGGATACAATACGCTTGCGCTGAGGTTGTCAAAAGCAGATGTCGCCAGTGTCACAACATTTTCCTCAGCAACAATGTCGCTTTTCGGATTGAATACCACATTGGTTACCACAAATGGAACGGCAACATTGAAGATCTGCCCATTTGAAGTATTGTCTAATACCACATCAAGTTCCTGTCCGCCGCTGCCCGTTAACCTTACCGGAACCGGGCCTTCAAAAAAGCTTACCGATGCATGCGATTGCGCCTGTCCAACCTGAATGCTGGCAAATCCGGACGAAGTATTCCTCACGGTAATGTCATAAATCGGGTAACCCTGATTGTAAACCCAATCATTAAAAAATTCAGTTAAACTTGTTCCTGAAACTGCTTCAAGATGCGCCTTCAAGTCGGCTGTAGTCGCATAACCATAGGCATGAGCCGGATCTGCAAGATAATTGCGCAACGCCTGGAAGAAATTGGTGTCGCCTAATTTCAAGCGAAGCATATTTAAAACCATACCGCCTTTGTCATAAGACAAACGGCTGCTGAAAATGCGGTTTACGCTGGTTGCTTCATCATCGGTCATGTAAATGGCGCCGCCGGGTTGTGAAATGATATATTCCACCATGCTTGCTTTATCTTGGGTAAATGCATTTTCTCCATCAAAATTCTGAATGACCATGGATGCGAGATAGGTTGCAAAACCTTCGTTAAGCCAGATGTTGTTCCATGATGCGCAGGTCACTTTATCGCCAAACCACTGGTGTCCCATTTCGTGTGCGATGAGGCTACGGCTGTATCTTCCGCTGTTTCCGGCTGTCATAAAAGAAACCGACTGATGCTCCATTCCGCCGCCCCAGCCAAATTGTGCATGGCCATATTTCTCATTCCTGAAAGGATAAGGCCCGAATTTCGTTTCATAAAAATTGATAATTGACGGTGTAACGGCAACACTTGCGGTATTTGCTGCAGCTGTTTCTGGATAGGCATAATTCACGATTGGGAAAAACGGACTTTCTGCTGTTCCCAATCCGCCTTGCTGCGTATAAATCTGGTAATTCGTACACGCAATGGCAACCAGGTAAGCCGCAATTGGGTAATTGTGCTTGAAATAAGTCGTTGAGGTGCCGTTCCCGTTATCGGTTTTGGATTGCTGCAAACCGTTTGAAACAGAATTGTATTGTGTTGGCGCCGTAATGTATACGTCAAGTCCGGTATCGATCTTGTCATTCAGATCCTGCTTGCAAGGCCACCAGTCGCGTGCACCAAAAGGCTCCGAAAGCGTCCATAAAACCGGCGTAGAACCATGATTTGTCGCTATAAATGAGCCAAAACCGCTTCCTGCAGGCGCGCCTTCATAGGTAATTTCAATAACAGCAGAAACGCCTGTCGCCTGTGTTGTAGGAAGCGTCACGATCAGTTCTGTGTCATTTCTAGTGAAAGCCAGGTCGGAATTGTTGATGCGAACCGCATTTACCACAATTTGGCTGTCATAATTGTCATCACTTGGATCGGTAATTTTAGCGAGGTCAAAAACGATGGTATTCATATTTGACAATGCTTTGTAAGTCGTCGTCACCCTACCTGCTATATTGTAAACCGCCGGATCGATCGTAAATTCGAGTTTTTCGTGTGTAATGTCGTAGTTTAAGGTGTTTGGGTTTGCCTGAAGCGCCATCCTTTTGGAAGCCGACTTCCTTTCGGCTTTTACAAGCCCTTCTTTTTCAGACTCATTCGATTGTGCAAATGCAGATGAAGCCGCAACGAGCAACAATAATGCGTAGTATTTTTTCATTATGTTCAGAAATTTTTCCCAAATCTAATCAATAAACCAATTCTCGACTGTTAATTTGATCGGAAATGCATTTGGAATCATAATTTTAGACGCTTAAAATCGCAAAGTTTCTTTTCAAAATCGGCCTTTTTATATAAAAACATTTGATTAAATTTGCGACCTTGATTCCGGGCAGCATCCGGATCTTTTAAAATTCATTATATGTTACAGATCGCATTTATCAGGGAAAACCAGGAAAAGGTTATCAAAGCATTGGCTAAGAGAAACATCGACGCCAAAGCCATTGTGGAAGAAGTTGTGCTGTTGGATGAAAAACGCCGCGCCGCACAGGTCGAACTCGACAATGTTTTATCCGAATCCAACAAATTGTCCAAAGATATAGGCGAATTGATGAAAGGCGGAGAAAAGTCAAAAGCAGCCATTTTAAAGGAAAAAACGGTGTTGCTGAAAGAGCAAAGCAAAGCACTTTCTGAAAAAACAGAAGCTTTGGCAGACGAGCTGACGCAGAAAATGTACACGTTGCCAAACCTTCCGGCCGATATCGTTCCTGAAGGCAAAACGCCCGAAGAAAACTTAAACGTTTTCCAGGCAGGCGACATCCCGAAATTGCACGAAGGCGCACAGCCGCATTGGGAACTCGTTAAAAAATACGACATCATCGATTTTGAACTTGGCGTAAAGATCGCAGGCGCAGGATTTCCGGTTTACAAAGGAAAAGGCGCAAAATTGCAACGTGCATTAATAGCTTATTTTCTTGATAAAAATACCGATGCCGGTTATACCGAAGTCCAGGTGCCGCATTTGGTCAACGAAGCTTCAGGCTATGGAACAGGGCAATTGCCAGACAAGGAAGGACAGATGTACCACGTTGGAATCGACGATTTATATTTGATTCCGACTGCTGAAGTTCCGGTAACGAATTTGTTTCGCGATGTGATCGTGAATGAAAATGAACTTCCTATAAAATATACAGGTTACACGCCGTGTTTTAGGCGTGAAGCCGGTTCTTATGGTGCGCACGTTCGCGGACTAAACCGTTTGCACCAGTTCGACAAAGTAGAAATTGTTCGTGTCGAGCATCCTGATAAATCATATGAAGCGCTTGACGGCATGGTCGAACACGTAAAAAATATCCTTGAAGAATTAAAATTGCCTTACCGCGTGTTGCGTTTGTGTGGCGGCGACATGGGCTTTACGTCGGCATTGACATATGATTTTGAAGTATTTTCAACTGCTCAGGATCGCTGGCTCGAAATTTCATCGGTATCGAATTTTGAAACCTTTCAGGCCAACAGGTTAAAATTGCGTTTTCGAGACAAAGACGGCAAAAATCAATTGGCACACACCTTAAACGGAAGTTCACTCGCTTTGCCGCGTGTCCTTGCCGGAATTTTAGAGAATTACCAAACCCCGGAAGGCATCGTAATCCCCGAAGTACTGCGCCGTTACACAGGTTTTGATATCATCAACTAAAAGTTAATCTTTAATAAATCAATGTACTAAATCGACACAAAATGTGTTACTTTAGTACATTGTGTTTTCAATCCCGAATGAAAAAAATCTTCCTTTTCCTTACAATATTCTTCGCACTGGCCGCCGTTGCGCAGCAAGATCAGCTGGCGCAGAATTATTTTGACAAAGGAGATTTTGACAAGGCAAAAATCAGTTATGAGGAATTGCTGAAGCAACAGCCAGGAAACGGGTATTATTTCCAGAAACTGGTCGACTCGTATCAGCAATTGCAGCAATATGACCTTGCGGATAAACTGATCCAGGATCGTTTGGCGCGGTTTCAGCAGGGAAGCGTTTTAGTTGAATTGGGTTACAACTTCCAGTTGCGCAAAGACGATTCGAAAGCTAAAAAATACTACGAACAGGCACTCGATAAAATCCGGAAAAACCCAAATGAAGTCTACAATATTGCCTCGGTTTTTGAACGGAAAGTTCTGATTGATTATGCGCTTCAGGCGTATCAGTTGGCGTTGACCTTAGAGCCAAAACTCAATTTCAATTTCCAGATGGCAATGCTCTACGGCCAATCCGGGAATACCGATATGATGATCGATAAATTCCTTACCGAAGCCTTCGAAAATCCACAGAATTCGATCATGATCCAAAACCAGTTGACGCGTTTCATGACCGAAGACGGCGAAGCGACTTTTAACGAATCTTTGCGGAAAGCGTTGTTGTTAAGGGCGCAGAAAAGCCAGGACATTTTTTGGAACCAGTACTTGAGTTGGTTTTATGTGCAGCAAAAAGAATATGGCAAAGCATTTATCCAGGAAAAAGCAATTTACAGGCGTGATTCAGAGTCGCTTGCGAATATTGAAAACCTCGCGCAGCTTGCCAATGAAGAAGGCGAAACTGAAACGGCAAAGGAGATTTTTACGTTCATGCTTGAAAACACAAATGACCTCGATTTAAAAATCAAAGCCAATTATTACCTGATGGAAATGCGCATCGCCGCAGCTCCTGAAAAAGATTATAAAACCATTGAAACAGATCTGGCAGCGCTTTTGAAACAATTTGGCATTAGTCCGTATTCCTTGAAACTGCAGATTCTCGAAGCGCATTTCGTAACGTTCAACCTGAAAAATCCCGAGCAGGGAAAAGCCATTTTGAAGACCGCGCTCGACCTTCCGCTGAACAAATATGACCTTGCCGATGTAAAAATGGAACTCGCCGACATTTTGTTGTATGAAGAAAAATTTAACCAGGCATTGATCTATTATTCCCAGATTGACGACGATCTCAAAAACGATGTCATCGGACATGAAGCAAGTTTAAAAGCAGCAAAAACAAGCTATTTCAAAGCCGATTTTTCCTGGGCGCAACAACAATTTAAAGCACTGAAATCGGCATCGACACAACTGATCGCAAATGACGCGCTTGAATATTTTTTACTGATCAATGACAATACGGCCGAAGATTCGACCCAAGTTGCACTCAAAAAATTCGCCCGCGCCGATTATCTGTTATACCAAAATAAAAACACCGAAGCATTGGCGCAATTCCAATCAATCCTGGCAGCATTCAAAGGCAAGGAAATCGAACCGGTGACGCTGCTGAGGCTTGGAAAAACCTATGAAAAATTAAATGATTACAATCTGGCTTTAAGCCAATACCGGGAAATTATCGACCACCACGCCGAAAGCATTTACATTGATGAAGCGTTGTATTTTTCGGCCGAGATCTATAATAAAAAACTCAACCTGCCCGAAAAGGCAAAACCGCTGTATGAAAAATTACTGTTTGGCCACGAAGACAGTATTTATTTTATCGATGCCCGAAAGAAATTCAGGCAATTGCGCGGTGATTCAAACCTGTAAACGCGAATCTGTATTCGCAAATCAAAATCTTAAAACGCAAATCATCATGATTATCTATAATGTTACCACAAACATCCACGAAAGTGTGCATGACCAATGGCTTAAATGGATGAAAGAAAAGCATATCGCTGATGTTTTGGCGACCGGAAAATTCTCATCTGCCAAACTCGTTCGGGTGCTTGTTGAAGAAGAAATGGGCGGAAAAACGTATGCCGTGCAATTTTTTACCGACAGCAAAGAAACGTTGCAAAAATACTATCAGGAAGATGCGCCGAAACTGCGACAGGAAGCACAGCAACTGTTTGGAGAACTCGCGCTCTCATTCCGCACTGAACTCGAAACAATCTCGGAACACTAAAAATAACACACGAACTTCGTGACTTAGCGCCTTTGGCAATAAAAATGGATAAAGTAAGAGCTAAAAAGCACCTCGGGCAGCATTTCTTAAAAGACGAAAGCATTGCGAAAGCGATTGCTGATACAATGAATCTGGAAGGTTATAACGATCTGCTCGAAATTGGGCCGGGAATGGGCGTTTTGACGAAATACCTTTTAGAGAAAGATATAACGACTTACGTCATTGAAATCGATACCGAATCGGTGGCTTATCTCGACCAGAATTACCCGAAATTAAAAGACAAGATCATTTCAAAAGATTTCCTGAAATACAACATCAATGAAGTTTTTGAAGGCAAACAATTCGGCATCATCGGAAATTTTCCATACAATATTTCAACGCAGATTGTGTTTCGCGCATTGGAATACAGAAACCAAATCCCGGAATTTGCCGGAATGTTCCAAAAAGAAGTTGCTGAAAGGATCTGCGAGAAAAAAGGAACGAAAGCTTACGGAATCCTGTCTGTTTTAGTCCAGGCTTTTTACGAAGCCGAGTATTTATTTACGGTCAGCGAAGACGTATTCGATCCACCGCCGAAAGTCAAATCAGGCGTATTGCGGTTGAGAAGGAAAGCCGATTTCAGTCTGCCATGCAGTGAAAAATTGTTTTTTACCGTAGTCAAAACCGCTTTCCAGCAGCGCCGCAAAACCATTCGTAACAGTTTAAAAACATTAAACCTGTCGGATAATTTGCGCGAAGATGTTATCTTTGACCTCCGGCCGGAACAATTAAACGTCCAGCAATTTATTGAACTGACCCAAAAAATAGAAGCCGATGGAGTTTAAAATCAGCAAAGAATTAATCAGCCAGCTCGAGCAGCTCATTGCCGCAAAACGAGACAGTGAACTGAACGTGTTGCTTGAAGACATGCACCATGCTGACATTGCTGAAATTCTTGACGAGCTTGATTTTAACGAAGCGACTTACATTTTTAAGGTTCTCGACAGTGAAAAAACCGCAGAGATCCTGCTCGAACTCGAGGACGATCTGCGTGAAAATATCTTAAGCAGGCTTTCGCCGAAAGAGATCGCCGAAGAGCTTGACGAACTCGAAACAAATGATGCGGCCGACATTATCGCCGAACTTTCAAAAGACAAAAAAGACGAAGTAATTTCTGAGCTTCAGGACGTTGAGCATGCCAAAGACATTGTCGATCTGTTGCGTTACAGTGAAGATACCGCCGGTGGAATCATGCATAAAGAGCTGGTGAAAGTTAATGAAAACTGGAGCGTGCTGACCTGTGTCAAGGAAATGCGCATTCAGGCAGAGAATATTTCTCGCGTGCATTCGATCTATGTCGTCGATGATGAAAACCGGTTAAAAGGGCGTTTGTCTTTAAAAGATTTGCTGACGACTTCTACAAGAGCACAAATTAGTGACATTTATATCAGCAAACTCAATTCTGTAAAGGTTGATACCGAAGACGTTGAGGTCGCGCGGATCATGCAGAAATACGATTTAGAAGCGATTCCTGTTGTTGATGAACTTGGCCGTCTCGTTGGACGAATCACGATTGATGACATCGTTGACGTCATTAAGGATGAAGCCGAAAAAGATTACCAGTTGGCTGCAGGTATTACGCAGGACGTTGAGGCGAATGACAGCGTACTTGAGCTCACCAAAGCGCGACTTCCGTGGCTTTTGATGGGAATGGTGATCGAACTTTTTGCATCTCAGGTGCTTGATGCGAACCAGGCCATTTCAGACCAGTTCAGAACTTTGATGATTTTCGTACCCTTGCTTTCGGCAACGGCGGGAAACATCGGCGTTCAGGCATCGGCGATTGTCGTGCAGGGTTTGGCCAACGGATCTGTAAAGGAATTCAACAGGCATTATTTCAGTAAAGAATTAACGGTTTCGATGATTTCGGGAACGATCATTTCGTTGTTCCTGCTGTGTTATCATTACGTTTTATACGGACAATTTTTAGTCGGATTTGCCATTTCCATTTCGATGATCGCCGTGATTTTATTTGCCGCGACGCTAGGGACTTTGGTGCCGCTTTTACTCCACAGGAATAAAATCGATCCCGCGATCGCAACCGGCCCATTTATCACGACCAGCAATGATGTATTTGGTATTTTTTTGTACTTTGTCATCGCACGGCTGATTTTAGGCGTTTAAACCAAACCACATGAACATACACATCATTGGCGGCGGCAACCTTGGGGTAGCCATCGCACTCGGAATCGTAAAATATACCGAAAACAACAACGTGACCGTAACCCGCAGGAATGTCGAAAACATCAGGCATTTGGAGCAAAACGGCATCACGGTTTCAGCAGACAATACGTCAAACATCCAGCAAGCCGATTTAATCATTTTAGCGGTAAAACCGTATCAGGCAGAAATTGTCCTTAACGAAATCATTCCATTGGTTCCAGAAAAAACCATTGCATCGGCAATCAGCGGCGTCACAGTCGAAACTTTGCAAAATGCTGCCAACGGAAATTCAATTGTCCGCATCATGCCAAACATCGCGATCCAATTCGGGGAATCGGCAACCTGCATCGCATTCGCAGCAAAAGACAAAGAACCTGCACAACACGTCATCGAACTCTTCCAGCAGCTAGGAACCGCGCCCGTTATCGAAGAAAAATTAATGGATGCAGCAACCGTTTTAGGCGCTTGCGGAACGGCGTATGCTTTGCGTTACATCCGCGCGTCAATGCAGGCCGGAATCGAAATAGGCTTCGACTCGCAAACGGCTTTGGCGATCGCTGCACAAACGGCAAAAGGCGCTGCAAAAATGCTACTCGAAGAAAAAATTCATCCGGAACAATTGATCGACCGCGTCACAACGCCACAAGGCTGTACAATTGTTGGCCTCAACGAAATGGAACACCAAGGCTTCAGTTCGTCGTTAATTAAAGGAATCAAAACCTCTCTGCAAAAAATTAAGGAATAGATTTTATAAACCATTTAATATGTAGGATTTTCTTAATGAACTTAATGTCCTTAATGGTTCAAATTTTAGCTTTTTGTATTTGGGCATTGCCTTCGGCCCGCGCTGTCCGCTCTATCTTTTGCTTCGCTGCGCTACTCAAAAGGATGCCGCTTCCATCACTAATGCGAACCCACAAATCCGGAACAAATCCGTAATTTTGAAACACCTAAAAAACACCGTTTTGGAAACCATCAAAATCCTCCACATCGACAGCAACAACCCGATCATGCTCGAACAATTGCAGCAGGCCGGATTTATAAATGATGAAGATTATACCTCTTCAAAAGCCGAGATCGAAGCCAAGATCTACAACTACCAAGGCATTGTGATCCGCAGCAGATTCAAGATCGACAAGACATTTCTCGATGCAGCGACCAATTTACAATTCATCGCACGCGTGGGCGCCGGATTGGAAAGTATTGACGAACCGTATGCCGCTGAAAAAAAAATCCAACTCATTGCAGCACCCGAAGGCAACCGCAACGCCGTTGGAGAACAGGCGCTCGGCATGATTTTATCACTTTTCAACAAACTCAACAACGCCGACCGCGAAATCAAATCCGGTCATTGGAACCGCGAAGCAAACCGCGGCCACGAACTCGAAGGCAAAACCGTCGGGATCATCGGTTACGGAAACATGGGAAAATCATTTGCCAAAAAACTGCGCGGATTTGATGTCGAAGTGTTGTGTTACGACATTCAGGAAAATGTAGGCGATGCGAATGCCAAACAGGTTTCATTATCGGAATTGCAGCAAAAATCTGAAGTGCTGAGTCTGCACATTCCGTGGACGCCACAAACCGATAAAATGGTCAACACCGATTTTATCAATGCTTTTGCAAAACCATTCTGGCTTATCAATACATCGAGGGGAAAAAATGTCGTAACATCCGATCTGGTCGAAGCGATGAAATCCGGGAAAGTCCTCGGCGCAGGTCTCGATGTGCTCGAGTATGAAAAATTATCATTCGAAACGTTGTTCACCGAAGGCGAAATCCCCGAAGCGTTTCAATATCTGTTAAATTCGAAAAATACCTTGCTCACCCCGCACATCGCCGGCTGGACGTTTGAAAGCCACGTGAAACTGGCACAGGTGATCGTAGATAAAATCAAACAGAAATATTTCGGCGCAAGCTAACCTGAATCTGTTAAAAAGCGTGTCACCAGAATCAGCGGATTTTTCTTCAAATCCAAAAACCCGAAAGCACTTGTGGCCTGGTATGGGAAACATCTCTGACTCAAAACGGATTATTACGGTTCGACTGTCTGGTGGAAAGATGCCGCAGAAATGACTGCTCGACACAATGGTCGCCGTTTCCTGAAGATACCAAATATTACGATCCGTCGAAAAAAGAATTCATGCAGAATTTCCGGGTTGAAAACCTTGACCGTTTGTTGGAACAATTAAAATTGGAAGGAATAACCATAATTGGCCAACCCGAAACCTATGATTATGGCAAATTCGCATGGATTTTAGATCCAGAACAAAATAAAATTGAACTTTGGCAGCCAAATGGTAGTGCTTTTCAATAATTTTTATATTTTTAACAAACTTTAACCAAAAACAAACAAATATAAAATGGAAGCACAAAAAGTAGACATGTTCATGATGATGAACGCCAAATTCTTCGAAAGCCACCACCTTGAGGGTGTTCGCGATACTTTAATAAATCTCGACGAATCGAAATGGGGAATGGTTCAGATGGTTTCTTACAAAGATCCAACAACAGCATTGATCCTTTCCTTACTAGCGGGAAGTTTTGGGATTGACCGTTTTTACATCGGCGATACCGGAATGGGTGTTGGTAAACTCTTAACTTGTGGAGGTCTCGGAATCTGGGCAATTGTAGACTGGTTCCTGATTATGGGCGCTACACGTGAAAAAAACATGATCGCTTTTCAGAACGCGGTAGTTTAAACAGGTTTTAAAAATGACTAAAAACAAGTTATATTCGATTTTGCTTATAGCTTGTTTTTTTGGTTATGCATGGCTCGGTTTTTCGATTTTGAACGAAGATCCTCATGGAAATTCACACTTTGGCGTTTGCTTTTTTAAAAAGATTACGTCATTTCCATGTCCGTCCTGCGGAACCACAAGGTCAGTGAAATTTTTAGCAAAAGGCGAATTTTCGCAGGCTTTGATGACTAATCCATTTGGAATCATCGTTGCTTTTTTGATGATCGCAATTCCGGTCTGGATCGCATGCGACGCAATTTTAAAAACACAAACTTTGTTTGAATATTACCATAAAACAGAAAATTTAATCAGGACCAGATGGATTGCCACACTGCTCATTCTTTTAGTATTGGGCAATTGGATCTGGAACATCAATAAAGGATTATGAACCAAACCACTAATTTTCCTTACAAACCCGGTGAACACGAAGCCGAAAAAGCATCAAACAGTTACCTGATGTCGCTCGTTGCCGTAGTTGCAGGCTTGCCTTTTCCGATCGTAAATCTTATTGCCAGCGTAATTTTTTATTTGTCGAACAGGAAAGGAACTTATTTTGTAAGATGGCATGCGACGCAATCGATGCTGTCGCAACTCGGACTTGTGTTTTTCAACAGCATCAGTTTCTGGTGGACGATTTCGATTGTTTTTGGAGATGAAAATGTTAGCAACCGCTATTTTGCGTATCTGTTTACCGTGATCATCCTCAATTTATTCGAATTCATTTCGACCATTTATGCGGCTATCGAAACCCGAAAAGGCAGGCACGTCGACTTTTGGTTTTTTGGAAGTTTAACCGATTTAATCTGCAAACCATAATATGAGAAAGACACTTCTACAAGGATTGATTCTTGGCATCGGCATTTTCGGATTGCTCTTTTTGCTGCAGCAGATTGATTTCATAAAGCTCTTCCATGTCAAGAAAATCAACGATACGACCGAAAAGAAACTCGGCGAAATGATCTGGAAAACCATTGAAGCGACTGAAACGGTTGTCAAGAATGATTCTGTCAACGACCTGGTCAATAAAATCGTGACCCGGATCACAGAAAAAAATAATATGGACCGCGAGGAATTTAAAGTCCACGTTATCGAAAATGACGAGATCAATGCTTTTGCAATGCCCGGCGACCATCTGGTCATTTACACCGGATTGATCCAGAATTGCGACAATGAAAGCGAACTTGCCGGAGTGATCTGTCATGAACTTGCTCACATCCAGAAAAACCATGTGATGAAAAAGCTCGTCAAGGAATTGGGGCTTTCTGCGCTGATTTCGATTACGACCGGAGGAAACAGTCCGCAACTGATCAAAAAACTTACAAAAGAATTGTCGTCTGCCGCGTATGACCGCGAACTCGAATCGGAAGCCGATATTACAGGCGTAGATTACATGATCAAAGCACAATTGGATCCTGAAAAACTAGCCGATTTTCTGTACAAATTGTCAACTGAGGAATATATGCCAGAACAATTTTACTGGGTCAGCACGCATCCTGAATCTAAAGAACGCGCCAAAGCAATCTTGGAATACATCAAAGGTGATACCTTAATCAAGAAGCCAATTTTGTCAAAAACTGAATGGGATTACCTGAAGAAGAACTAATTGCGATTTTAGAAGTACGATTTACGTGATCAAAATATCGTAATCGTACTTCTAAAATCGTAAATATCATTCTCCTTTTTCTGCAAGCTTGCGTTCGAGTTCTGCCTGAAATTCTTCCATGACCGGTTTCACGGTGCTTTGCGGAATATCTGCGATGCGAATGTACATCAATCCATCGACGGCATTGTTGAACAACGGATCAACATTAAAAGCGACCACACGTGCATTTTGCTTGATGTATTTTTTGATCAGTACCGGAAGGCGTAAATTTCCTGGTTCGATCTCATCAATGATCTTGTCGAATTTATTCAGATCGGCTTCCGCTTCATTAAAAACAAAATCCTTATCGGCGTCCTTTAATTTGACTTTAAATTCTTTTTTCGGGTAGATGTACTGCGCAATGTACGGATCGTAATAATGCGATTTCATGAATTCGATCATCAGCGATTTCGAAAAATCTGAAAACTGGTTGCTGATGCTCACACCGCCAATCAGGAATTTATGCTCCGGATAGCGCAATGTTAAATGCACGATGCCTTTCCACAATAAAAACAGCGGCATGGGTTTTTGCTGGTAGCTTTTGATAATGAACGCGCGGCCCATTTCGATGGATTTGTGCATCATGTCGAAAAGCTCGGGTTCAAACCGGAACAATTCCTGCAGGTAAAATCCGTCGATGCCATATTTTGGGAAAATTTCAGATCCCAATCCCATACGGTAAGCGCCGGCGATCAGATTGGTTTCGCTGTCCCACAAAAACATGTGGTGGTAATATTTGTCAAATTTATCAAGGTCGAGCGATTCATTCGTTCCTTCGCCCACTTCACGAAACGTAATTTCGCGCAAACGCCCGATTTCGTGTAAAATGTTTGGGATTTTATGCGCTTCTGTAAAGAAGACTTCATAATTTTTACTGTGCAGCAAACGACAGTCGGTCTTGCGGAGTGCGTTGACTTCTACGATCATTTTCTCGTGATTCGCAGGTGTTGCAATTTGCTTCGGGCTTTTCGGAAGCTTTAAATTGGCACTTTGCAAAAACGGCACTTCTTTTTCAAACGCGTTTGAAAGCATGTAGGTTTTCTTGCGAAGGAAATCGGAGTATTCCTCGATCGTTTGGTGTTCGTTTTGTTCGGCGACAGAAATTGGTTTCCCAATGCGCACTTTAATCAGTCGGTCTTTCTGTGTCAACAATTCCGAAGGCAATTTTGCCGTCCTGAGCGTGTCGTCAATTTTTGAAAGCAGGTAAAACAAGCGGCTGTTTTTCGCATGGAAGTAAATCGGCACCACGGGAACCTGGGCTTTCCTGATGACTTTAATTGCGCCTTCTTCCCAAGGTTTATCGACCACGAGTTTTCCGTCTTTGTACGTAGAAACTTCACCTGCCGGGAACATACCAAGCGGTTTGCCATCGCTTAAATGGCGCAAGGTTTCTTTGATCCCAACAACGCTCGACTTTGCATCTTTATGGTTTTCAAACGGATTGACCGGCATGATGTACGGCTTCATCGGATCGATGCGGTGCAGCAAGAAGTTGGCGATAATCTTAAAATTAGGCTCTCTTTCAAGCATCAGCTTCAAAAGCAAAATCCCGTCGATGCCACCCAGCGGATGGTTCGAAATCGTAATGTAAGCGCCGTCTTTTGGCAGTCTTTTTAAATCTTCTTCCGGAATTTCAAACTTGATGTTGAGTTCGTCCAAAATGGCGTTCAGGAAATCAAGATCTTTCAAATGCTTGTTCCTGTCGTATAGTTTATTGAGTGTAGATATCTTCAGCACTTTCATCAGAAGCCAGCCTGAAAAAGTCCCAAAAACCCCGTATTTGTCAGCATTTATAGCCTTTGCAACTTCTTTAGCGGTAACTAAACCCATTTAATGTTTGTTTTTTGAGCCCGAAACAAAGATAGCAAAAAACTCCATTTTCACTCTTTTTTCTGAATTATACTTTGCGCTTTTTTACTACTTTTGAAACGCTAACTTTTATCCGTAAAAATGAGAATTATTTCCTATAATGTCAACGGAATCCGCGCTGCGATCAGCAAAGGTTTTATTGAATGGCTCAAAGCCGCAAATCCCGACGTCATTTGTCTTCAGGAAATCAAAGCGATGCAGGAGCAGGTTCCGGTCGCTGAATTTGAGAACATCGGATACAAATACCATTACTGGTTTTCGGCGCAGAAAAAAGGCTACAGCGGCGTGGCGGTTTTGTCTAAGATCAAGCCCAATAATGTCGTTTTCGGAACCGGGATCCCGCACATGGATTTCGAAGGAAGAAACCTGCGCCTCGATTTTGACGATTTTTCGGTGATGAGTTTGTATTTGCCATCGGGAACCAACCTGGCGCGACTTGACCACAAATTCATGTACATGAAAGACTTCCACGATTACGTGCACGAATTGAGAAATGAAGTTCCGAATCTGATCATTGGCGGTGATTATAACATTTGCCATGAACCGATTGACATCCACGATCCGATCCGAAACAAAAATGTATCGGGATTTTTACCCGAAGAGCGCGCCTGGCTTGATGTTTTCATCAACAACGGCTTCATCGACAGCTTCCGCCATTTCAACAAAGACCCGCACAATTACACCTGGTGGAGCTATCGCGCAGGTGCTCGTGGCAACAACAAAGGCTGGCGCATCGATTATTTACTGGTTACAAAATCAATCGAAGACCGTTTGACAAGAGCCGTGATTTTACCCGATGCGAAACATTCTGACCATTGTCCGGTTTTGGTTGAAATTGATTAAATCAGGAGCCTAATCCTGCTTTCGGCTATATCTTTTTTTGTTTGGAAGTTCAAAGTTGAAAAACTACATTTGGAGCAACAAAAAAAGGATGCCGCCTCAATCAGGGCTAGGGCAGCCGTTTTCAAAATAATATCCATCCAAAAATAAAACTCAAAAACATGATAAAAAAAGTTTCCATTGCCTTATGCATCCTCGCTTTGTCCACATCGTGCGTATCCAAAAAGGTATACACCGATCTTGAAAACCGTTATGCACAACTCAAGAAAGACAACCGCAAAATATCAGATCAGAACGATGACCTGAACAAGGCCAAAACCAAGCTCGACCAGGATTATGCGGCACTAAAAGCCGATTTGGATAAAACCAAAGCCGAACGCGACAAACTATCAAACGATTACAAAGCTGCTGATAAAAGCCTCAAAACGCTGCAATCTTCTTACAGTGCACTCGAAAAAAACAGCGACGATGCTTTGTTGGCCAACATGAATAAAAACCGCGATCTGCTTGGAAAATTGGAAGCCAAAGAAAAAGCCCTGGCCGACGAACAAGCGCGCCTTGACAAATTAAAAGCCGACTTGAATGCAAGCTCCACACGTCTTGCCGAACTCGAATCGATGATGGCTTCGAAAGATGCAGCAATGAAAAAACTCAAAGAAACCCTTTCAAAAGCATTGAACAGTTTCGAAGGAAAAGGTTTGACCGTACAGCAGAAAAACGGAAAAGTTTATGTTTCTATGGAGAACAAATTGTTATTCGGTTCAGGAAGCTGGGCTGTAGGCGTTGAAGGAAAAAAAGCGGTGGTTGAAGTCGCAAAAGTACTTGGCGACAATCCGGATATTTCTGTTTTAATCGAAGGCCACACTGATGATGATGCCTACGCAGGATCTGGCGCCGTGACTGACAACTGGGATTTGTCGACCAAAAGGGCAACAGCGATTGTAAACATCATTGGCGAGAACAAAAAGGTAAAAAAAGAGAATTTAACAGCTGCAGGCCGCAGCGAATATGCGCCGCTTGTTCCAAACACGAGTGCTGAAGGAAAAGCAAAGAACAGAAGGATCGAAATCATCCTGACGCCGAAATTGGATGAAATTTCTAAAATGCTGAATGAATTGTAAGATTCATTTTAAAAATACAAAAAGCCCGAATTTTACGTTCGGGCATTTTTATTGGTGTTAAACCGGGAATTTTATTTTGATCGCTTTTTCGGTTCGAACAAACATAAAAGCGATGGCAGCGATTAACGCAATCCATGCAATCACCGTATTTGATGTTTCGGAAAACGGTGAAAATGTTGCAAGTCCTGAAATTAAAAGCAGTCCCAAACCCGATTGCAGCATCGCAATGGCAGAAAACCTTTGTGCAAATTTCCAGCTTTCTTCAGATTTCATCGATGATGCCGTTCGGTAACCGTATAAAAAATTAATTCTTTTTGGTGGAAAAATGTACATCAGCATTGCGGTGATGGCAAAAATTCCGCCGGTAATTACCAAAATATATAAGGCCTGACTGTCTGAATTCATATTATTTAATGGTTAGTTTCGTACTCGATGAAGCACCCGACTGATCGGTTACCGTGATGATGTACATGCCGCTTTGAAGCGAACCTGTGGGCAATGACGACAAATTGCTGTCAATATTGGCATTCATCAATAATTTCCCGGTCACATCATAAAATTTCACTGCTGCTGGAAAACGCGCATAGCTTATTTTTAGATTAATTTCTGACGAGGCCGGATTTGGTGAAACCGAAAAAGTCATTTTATCAAAGTTGGTTGTAGCAAGTGAAGTGTCGGTGATTTTAAGGATTTTCCCTGTAGCGCTGGCGGCCACATACAATTCGCCAGTTACATCTTCTCCAAAGGTTGTAAAACCGCTGCTTCCCGAGAAAGTTGCAGAATAAGTTCTTGCGCCGGTAGTATTGTCTACCATTCCAATTCGGTTCTGGTAATAATCGGCAAATAAATATTTGTTTTGTAAATTCGGGTACGTAGTTCCGTTGTACACATAGCCGCCGGTAATTGAATGCCCGCCGGTAGAATGGTTGTATTCAGCTATTGGCATCGTCATGGTTCCGATAGCAGCACAGCCCGAGGTATTGTATGGTGCAGAGCCTTCATAACAACGCCATCCAAAATTAAGTCCCGGAGTAAGCGGTGCAGCTACTTTATTGATTTCTTCAATAGCATCCTGGCCCACATCTGCAATCCACAAATCGCCGGTTGATTTATTGAATGAGAATTTCCATGGATTCCTGAGCCCGATCGCCCAGATCTCATCATTTCCGACAAGCGCTCCGGCATAAGGATTTGTGGGCGGAATTCCGTAAGGCGAACCCGAATTCACATCGATGCGAAGCATTTTTCCTAAATTTTCAGAAATATTTTGTGCGCGGTTTCCCGGATCTCCGCCATCTCCGCCATCGCCCATTCCAATGTATAAATAACCGTCGGGACCAAATTTAAGCGTTCCGCCATTGTGGTTTGAAAATGGTTGTGCGACTGTTAATAAAACGGTTCCGCTGGCCGCATCGGCAACATTTGGATTGTCGCTCACATGATAACGCGCAATGACTGTATTTCCCGCTGTGTTGGTGTAGTTTACGAAGAAGAATCCGTTGGTCGCGTAGTTGGGATGAAAAGCCAAACCGAGCAATCCGCGTTCGCCGCCGGTTGAAATGGTTGCCGTGGTTAGTGTCAGGAAATTGGTTGCGTTGATGGTTCGGTCGGTATTTAAAATCCGGATCGCTCCGCCTTGCTGTACGACAAATAAACGGCTGTCGCCTGCGTTTACAATTTCTGTCGGGGCATTGAAACCTGTGGCAAATTCGGTTAGTGCAATCGTTTGTGCAAAAGAAATTGCAGGCAGGGCAAATAATAAAAGCGTAATTATTTTTTTCATAGTAAAATCATTAAAAAGGTTAGCCACGTAAAAGTAGGAATATTTAATGTTTTTTCATTATGCTTTGGTTATTAATAAATTACATGATTTGAATGTGTCTATCAGATTCTCAATAATCCTGTTTAAAGTTCAAAAACGCTTTTTAAATGCGAGGGATAATTTTCTAAATCTTTTGTGATGTCTCCATCTTTGAAAATATCGAAACAATTGTAATCGGGCACGATTGCTACGCCACAGAAACGATAATTGCTGGTGATCGGAAGCAAAAAATCGGCAGTACTTGCGCCTTTGAATAATTGCTGACTGGCATCTGAAAAGCTTGCTGCAGGCGCATTCCATGTAGCACAAACCATAAACTTTTTCCCGTGTAAAAGTCCGCCAGTTCCATATTGTCTGGATGCATCTTCCCGTGTCCTTCCATCGCCGGTAAGAAATTTTTTGCTCAACAATCCGCTGTTAAAAACTTCGTCTACGTATTTCTTGTAAATCCATGGCGCGCCAAACCAGTTGATCGGGGTTTGCAGGATGATCAAGTCGGCTTCCAAATGTTTTTCTACTTCTTCATCTGCCTGATAGCCGTCTTCTACTTTGGTTTCTAAAACTTCGAAATTATGAGCTTCTAAAAAGTCTTTTGCCTTTTGATGGAATGCGTCGTTCAATAATCCTTCAGACCAATTGGGATAAGTCAGGTGTGTATTGATTAGTAATGCTTTTTTTGATTTTTTCATTGATGGTTTTTTATTTGTAATCGTACATTTATAAGCCCAGCATTTTTTGTAAATAAGCAGGATAATTTTCTAAATCTTCTTTAATGTGTTTGTTGTGGTACACGTCATAGCAATAATATCCGGGGATTATTTCAAAGCCGGTAAAAAGATAATTTGCCGCCACATTGAACAAAGCATCATCGGCACTTTTGCCTTTAAAAAGATATTGTGCGTTGTCATTAAAGCTTTCTTTTGGTGCATTCCAAGTGGCAGAAATCATAAATTTTTTGCCTTGCATTTTACCGCCCATTCTGTATTGTTTTGAGCCTTCAATTTCTGAACGTCCGTCACCGGAAAGGAATTTTCGACTTTTTAAAGCGCTGTTGAACACTTCATCCACATATTTTTTATAGATTCAGGGCGTATTTTCCCAATTCACCGGTGTTTGCAAAATGACAATGTCTGCCTGTAAATGTTTCTCGACTTCTTCATCGGCATGATAACCGTTTTCCACTTTTGTTTCGAGAACGGTATAATTTTTAGAGATGAAAAATGCTTTGGCGGCATTGTAAAATGATGCATTTAGATTTCCTTCAGACCAACCCGGATAGGTGAAGTGCGTGTTGATGAGCAATACTGTTTTCTGCTTACCGTCATTTTTTTTTGCCGCAATTTGTGCTGTGGTTTTTGTTGCAGCTGCTAAAAACATGATTAACATTGCAAATAGAATTCTTGTTTTCATTTGATTTTTTACTAAAGCAAAAGTAAAAAGCTGTAGGATGAACGAATGAAACAGACTACTAATAAAAAAGAAACAAATTACCGATATAAAAAAACGCTCCTGAATGGGAGCGTTTGTACCTAATTTTTGCCGTTTGCCTGCAGCCGATATTCTCTTGGCGTGAGGTTTACTTGTTTCTTGAAGAATTTTGAAAAGTAGTTGGGATATTCAAAACCCAGTTCATAAGCCACCTCGGTCGTGTTGAGTTTCTTATTTTCTATCAATAAATCCTTTGCCTTCTTGATTACAAAATCGTGGATGTTTTCCAGCGCAGATTTTTCGGTAAAATGCTTGATGATATCGCCCAGATAATTGGCGGTTAAGCCCAATTTATCTGCAAAGTATTGAACGTTTGGAAGATGGGAAACAGGTTTGCTGTAATAATCAATCAAGCTTTGTTGAAAGTCGGTTACAATGCGGTTGTATGCTTTTGGATCGGTTGAAAATTGTCTTTTATAAAATGCTTCAACCAATGAAATCAACACATTTACATACGACAAAAGCACATTGTAATTTTGTTTTTCGCTTTCGTAATATTTTACCATCAATCGAAAAACAGCACTGATTTCCTGAACTTCATCCTCTTGTAAATATAAAGCTTCGTGTTGTCCGTAATCGAGATAGGTTTTGAACAAGTATCGGTTTTCTTCGATGATTTTCTTCGAAAGCTGGACATACATTCCGGTATAAGTCGGCTCTACATCCCAGCCTATAGGCAAAATCAAATTCGGACTATTAAAAAAAACCGCCGTAATCGGTCGTCTGTCCGGAGTGGCATTATTTACAACATTGATCTTAATGGAAATTCGGTAAAAATCAACAGTTATGGCTTCAGATTTTAATAACATATTCGGCGGATCATAATAACCTACGTCAATATCGGCGTCCAATGGTTTTTTCAGGCCGAGATAGTCGTTATAAGATTTAAAATCTGCGAAATGTTTCATTTTAAAAATTAAATTCTTCAATAGAAGTCGAATCAACAGCCGTCGAATCTTTCACGACTTTCGTCCTGATGAAGGAACGCGCCGCACCCGAAACCATAATCGGCAATTCGTAAATCGTATCTTCAGACGTAATGATGCCGCGCCTCAGCATGATATTTCTCACCATTTTGTCGCGGTTTACAGCAAAATTTCTCAGATTGCCTTCGTCATTAAATTGGTACATAAATTTCCTCGGACTCGGAATGATATTCGCCAAATACAAACATTCATTCAATGACAATTGCGATGGCGATTTCTGGAAATAAAAATGGGCTGCTTCGCCAATGCCGTACACATTTGGGCCCCATTCGATGATGTTGAAATACACTTCGAGCATGCGTTCTTTGCTGATAATGCGGTTGTTTTCCATCACATAAACCAATAAGATCTCTTCCAATTTTCGCGATAACGTTTTTTCACGCGTCAGGAAAACGTTCTTGATCAACTGCATGCTGATCGTGCTTGCGCCACGGGAAAATTTTCTGGTTTTGATGTTTTTGATGATCGATTGCTTGAATGCCTGGTTGATGAAACCGTGATGCGAGAAAAATGACGGATCTTCTGTCGTCAATACCGATTTTCTCAGATAAGGCGTAATTTCAGACAACGGCGCGTAATTCGGATTTCCTGGGCCAACAAGAATCGGGCGCTGCGGCTTGCCATTGATCATCGCCCGATACACGAATGATCCGTTGAGTTTGTTCAGATCGGCTTCGCCATATTTAAGGATTTTAAGGTTTTCTTTGTTGAGCTTGCTTTCAAAAACCAAATCGTTTGGCCTGTCTTTGTTGTATTCAAAATCAAGTCGGTAATCAAAAGTACCTTCGGCTTCCATGCCTTCAAAATGCGTAAACAAACCTTCGGGCAGCGATTCGATAAAATCCTGCGCTTTCATTCTTGGCAACGCAATTTTCAGCTTGTAAATTTTGTCTTTTTCGTTGTTGTATTCGACGTAGGGATTGAATTTCATCTTATTTAAAAGTACGGTCGAACTGCTGTCAATCGCAATGAAGCTTTCGCCGAAAAGGAAATGGTAATCGAAACGCGCATTGTTGATCACGACATCTTTACTCGCAATTTTCTCGTGGTTGACATGCAGGTTCGCAATCGAAGTAAAGCCGTCAATGTGCAATTCATCGCCATCCATGTCAATATTTTCCACGTTTAAACGAATCGAATCAAAGCCTGCAGTCAAGTTGTAGCGTTCGTCAAAATACGGCACTTTAATCCTTCCGGTATCGATGTTAAAAAACCGAATGTCGGCCTGTTTGTTCCGCGGATCGGCAAATCCTTTAATTTTCCAGCGCTGCGTAAACGTGTTGGTTTGCACTTGGATTGCCGTTTCGAGCTGTTTGTCTTCGAGCGTTAAAGTTTTAAGGTTGAGCTGCGCTTTTTTGCCCATGTCATCCATTTTGAGCGACAGGTTTTCGAGCTTCATATCGGTTGGGACCAAATTTAAAGCGTTGGTCAAAATCCGGTAAGCCAATTCGGCATAATTCGTTTTTTCATCCGATGTGGTTTCTTTCTTTTTCGGAAGGAATGCATCGAAATTCCGGCCATTCGCGTTGCGTACCAATTGCACGTAACCGTTTTTAGCATCAAGGCTTCCAAGCTGCACATTTCCGGTAAACAAATGCCAGAAATTGACCGTTGTTTTCATGCTTTCAATGCGGAAAAGCGTGTCGGCATGTTTGGGTTTCAGTACGACATCTTTAAGTTCGACGCCAGTTAATCCATTGAATTTAGCCAGTTTGACCGTAAAATTGCTGTCGTAATCCTGGTCCATTTTCTCTTTGACTTTTACAATGGCTTTCTGAAGTAAAGCATCGCGAAAAATATAAACACCGGTTATTGCTAAAACAAAAATCACACTTAGAATCGAAAGTGTCAGTATAATTTTTTGTTTTCTGGTTCTCATGTTGTAGGTTTTAATTTTATCCGAACAATTCGCTTGCGACATCTTCAATTTTAGATACTAAGCGGATTTTGATAAACGTATTTTTTAATGCAATCTTGTTGTATTTAGAAACGAAAATCGTGGTAAACCCGAGTTTTTCGGCTTCCTGAATGCGCTGGTCAACGCGGTTCACCGGACGAATTTCTCCCGAAAGCCCGACTTCTCCCGCAAAGCAAAAACCTTCGCCAATCGGGATGTCTTCATTCGACGATAAAATGGCAGCCACGACGGCAAGGTCAATCGCCGGATCATCAACAGAAATCCCGCCTGTTACATTCAGGAAAACATCTTTGGTTCCGAGACGGAAACCGGCGCGTTTTTCTAAGACGGCCAAAATCATATTGAGTCTTTTGGCGTTGTATCCGGTCGTACTGCGTTGCGGCGTTCCGTAAACGGCGGTGCTGACCAATGCCTGAATTTCGATCATCAGCGGACGCATGCCTTCAAGTGTCGATGCGATCGCGGTTCCCGAAAGTGCTTCTTCTTTATGTGAAATTAGTATTTCTGACGGATTCGAAACTTCGCGCAAGCCACTTCCGAGCATTTCATAAATCCCGAGTTCGGCTGTAGAACCGAAACGGTTTTTAAGTGAGCGTAAAATCCGGTACACGTGGTTTCGGTCGCCTTCGAATTGCAAAACCGTATCGACCATGTGTTCGAGGATTTTTGGTCCGGCGATCGTTCCGTCTTTGGTAATATGTCCGATTAAAATAACCGGAACATTCGTTTCTTTTGCAAATTTGATCAGTTCGGCGGTGCATTCTCGGATTTGCGAAATGCTTCCCGGCGAGGCTTCGATGTAATCGGTATGCAAAGTCTGGATCGAATCGATAATGACGACATCAGGTTCGATTTCCTGAATTTGCTTAAAGATATTCTGGGTTTTCGTTTCGGTCAGAATGTAGCAATTGTCGCCATTTGGCGTAATCCTTTCGGCGCGCATCTTAATTTGCTTCTGGCTTTCCTCGCCTGAAACATACAGGGTTTTGTAAGGCAGTTTGAGTGAAATCTGCAACAGCAAGGTGCTTTTTCCGATTCCGGGTTCGCCACCTAAAAGGATCAGCGATCCCGGAACGATGCCGCCACCGAGCACGCGGTTAAGTTCGCCGTCAAAAGAATCCATGCGGATTTCCTGTGCCGAATCGATTTCGTTGATTTTTAAAGGCTTGCTGGCCTTTGTTGTGGTTGTGGTTTCGGGTTTCCAGCTTTGCTTTTCAGACTTCTGGATGATTTCTTCCACTATGGTGTTCCATTCTTTGCAGGAGTTGCATTGTCCTTGCCATCGGGCATATTGGGCGCCGCAATTCTGGCAAAAAAAGGAAGTTTTAACTTTTGACATAAATGTTTTACATGTTCTTGATTTCGTCGGCCTTATTGAGCATCATGTCTTTGGTAAGGTTTCCAATCTCTTCTTTCTGGTAAGCGCTTTGGTAGCTTTTTACTGCGCGTTTGAGGTCGCCTGTTTTTTCATACATCAGGCCCATTTCATAATCGGCGAGCATGCTTTTCGGGTAATTTTTTCGGGCAAGATCGGCAAGTTTGTCAAATTCGGCGTAAGCCTTATTCTTTAAAATCGCGGCTTCGATCGCTTTGAAATCGTTCAGCCTGACCTGCATTTTAATGTTCAGGGATTTTTCCATGACGTCATATTTATTGATCAGATAATCAACAAATCCGCCTGGAAGCGTAACAATTTTCTCATTGAATTCGGCACTTGAAATCGGTTGGTACACCGCAAAAAATTGGTACAATGCGTTTGGAATCGAATGCAATACCAGCGAATAATGCGAAGCGCCTTTAAAATCGTCAAACTGATAATTCAGCGTTGGTTTTGAGATTTTTTTCGCGGCGGCATCAAGCGCCTGGATGCGCGTTCTCATTTTTTTCAGGTCGCCATCGGCAGTCGAATGATAATAGAAAATTGGCGTTGTGATCAGGGAAAAACGTTCCGGCAATTGCTCTTCCATGCCCAATGGCAATTCCGGGCTTAATGAAATATACGCGTTAAATAAAGGTTGGTCTTTGTATAAATACAGGTTTAAAAATCCAGCAGTAACATCATGTCCGGCGATGATTTTAAAAGGCGCAAGCCTAAAATTCTTTTCGAGGTACGGCATCAGTTCCAATCCTAAAAATTCAAAAAACCGATCTCCTTTTTCATCAGGCAAACCCGTTGTTGCATCTACAGAGCAGTCGTTTTCACGCTCGTTGTTTTTATTTTGGCTGATGCCAACGATGATCACTTCGGGAAGATCGTCCCAGTAATTCCCATATTGAATGGCGCCCTGGAACGGATCAAAAAGATAATCGCCGTCGAGTAATAATAAAAGCGGGTATTTTTTAGCCGGATTTTTAGCGTAAGACGGCGGAAGGCTGATCGTAAGCTCGCGGTCTTCTTTTAGTTTTTTTGAAGGGAAAGTTTCAACGGTTTTTTGCGCATCGGCAGCGATAAAAGTGATCAGAGTGATCAGAAGCAGGAAATTTTTCATGGTTGGCCGGATTGGTTTTTGTCGGTTTGAAAACAGACAGCAATATAACGAATTATTTGCTTCGGTTAAAAACCGGCAGAAATAAAAATGACAGCACGCCCAACAAGACCAATACCAGCATTTGGGACGTCCAGACGATCCATCCGAATGCATTTCCAACCGTTTCAGAAATGGAATAGAACAGTAAGATTTTAGAGATCAGGAACGGATAAGAACCGAAACCGCTATTCGTAAAAGCAATGGCAATACTTCCGACAACAAACGAGGTCACGACTGCGCCGATCGACAAATGGCTTGTTTCAGGAAAAGCGAAGATCGTCACGTAAAACATTCCGATAAACGACAACCAGATGAAAATCGTGTGAAAGAAATAAGCCCATTTTTTTTCCATGTGTACGAGGCTGAAAATCCCTTCTTTGAGTCCGGACACCTTTTGTTTGAGGCTCAGGATCAGTTTTGAACGGGAATACATGTAAATCAGGATCAAGACGACAAAAGCGACCAATCCGGCAACGACAAGAATCAGTAATTTTTTTAATGGGATTTTGTCGAGGATGAATGCTTTAACCACGTCAAACTGCAAAGTTACAGCGAGTAGCATAAAGAGCAAAAGAATCACCATGTCGACAATGCGTTCGGCAACTATGCTTCCGAAACCTTTGTCAAATGGGATGCCGTTGTATTTTTTGACAACCAATGCCCTTGAGATTTCGCCCGATCTTGGAACCGTTAAGTTCAGCAAATACCCAATGTTGACGGCCATGAAATTATTCTGGAATGACGAAGTGTAGCCCATTTGCTCGAGCGAAAACTTCCAGCGGTAAGCGCGTGAGGCATTTCCGAGGACGGCAATAAATCCGGCGATAAAAATATAGGTGTAATCGGCATTTTTAAAATAGCCT
The DNA here is from genome assembly GCF_900100375.1 of Flavobacterium noncentrifugens. Classification (GTDB taxonomy): domain Bacteria; phylum Bacteroidota; class Bacteroidia; order Flavobacteriales; family Flavobacteriaceae; genus Flavobacterium; species Flavobacterium noncentrifugens. Next base: position 1,025,750 of record NZ_FNEZ01000001.1, read on the forward strand.
TCAATTTCTTTGATTTGTTCCGGTGTAAACTGGTGGTAAGAATAGTAGATCAGGTAAACGCCCAGTAAAACCGGGAGTAAAATGGATAACCACTTGCTGATTTGCTGCTTCACAATTACGTAAGGGAATTGTCTTTTTCGTTAGGAAAAACGAGGCTAGGCTTAAATAATTTGGCTTCTTCGAATTCGAGGATCCCGTAAGAAATAATAATGATAATGTCGCCTTTCTGGACTTTTCTAGCCGCCGGGCCGTTTAGCGTAATTTCGCCGCTGTTGCGATTTCCTTTAATCGCATAGGTTTCGAGGCGTTCGCCGTTATTGATGTTGACGATGGAAACTTTTTCGCCTTCAATGATATTTGAGGCTTCCATTAAAGCTTCGTCAATGGTAATACTGCCAATGTAATTGAGATCGGCTCCGGTTACGGTAACGCGGTGTATTTTCGATTTTACAACTTGAACTTGCATGGGGCAAAGGTAAATTAATTTAATGAAATAGTATCGATCAATCTGATTTTGTTGACAAAAACGGCGATGAACGCGCGGTATTTATGGCCTTCGGTTTTGTGTTCGAATGGCAATAAAGTCGCTTCATCTGCGATTTCGAAATATTCGAGGTCAAAGCCCGGAAGGATTTCGAAAGTGCTGTAAACCCAATCGGCGACCTGCTTAGCACTTTCTGTGCCAAAACGCGTTTTTGCTTCTTTGAGGGTTTTGTATATGACAGCGGCGTTTGTTCGCTCTTCAGGTGTCAGGCGTTCGTTTCTGGAACTCATTGCAAGCCCGTTTGCTTCGCGAAAAATCGGGCAACCGATGACGTTTACAGGCAAATGGTGTTTTTCGACCATTTTCTTTACGATCTGCAATTGCTGGAAATCTTTCTCGCCGAAATACGCGTTGGTGGGTTTTACGATTTCAAACAGGCGCTTTACGATCGTGCCGACACCGTCAAAATGTCCGGTCCTGAACTTTCCTTCCATCTGATTTTCAAGTCCGTCGTAATCGAAATGCGTAGAAACCGTTTCGCCTTCATAAATGTCAGCGACACCTGGTGCGAAAACAATAATATCGGAATTCAATTTTTCAATTTTTTCAACATCGGCGTCAAGCGTACGCGGGTATTTTTCGAGGTCTTCGGGATTGTTGAACTGCGTTGGGTTCACAAAAATACTGATGACGGTAAAGTCGTTGTTTTTTAATGATTCTTCGAGCAAAGATAAATGCCCGGCGTGCAAAGCGCCCATGGTTGGTACAAATCCGATCGTGCTGTTTGGGGTAGAAACAGATTTCAAATGGGCTGACAAATCGGCTTGCCTGCTGAATATAAGCATGTGCGTTTGATTAAAATACGGTGCAAACTTAAGATTTTAGTTAATAACTGCATAAATTTTTGTAATTTTGCCTGTTTTTTGTTGACAATAAGTAAAGTAAATTACAATATGGAGGATAAGAGGATATTATACGTATCATCTGAAGTTGTGCCCTATCTGGCTGAAAATGAGGTTTCTTTAATGTCTTATGATGTTCCGAAAATGATCAATGATCAGGGTGGGCAAATCAGGATATTCATGCCCAGATATGGAAATATAAATGAAAGAAGGCACCAATTGCATGAAGTAATCAGGCTTTCGGGAATGAATTTAGTTGTCAACGATCTTGATATGCCGCTGATTATTAAGGTGGCGTCTATCCCAAAAGAGCGCATACAGGTTTATTTTATCGATAACGACGAATATTTCAAGAGAAAAGCCACGTTTACAGATGAAGAAGGTGTTTTGTATCCGGACAACGACGAGCGTGCGATTTTCTTTGCAAAAGGCGTGGTTGAAACGGTGAAAAAACTCAATTGGGTTCCGGACATTATTCACGTTCACGGCTGGATGGCCGCGATGCTTCCGGTTTACATGAAGCATTATTATAAAGATGAAGCGCTTTTCGCGGATACTAAAATCGTGACTTCGGTTTATTCTCAATCTTTTGAAGGTGCGCTCGACCTTGAAATGATCAACAAAGTAAAATTTGATAATGTTCCTGAAGAGGCGATTAGTTTCCTTGAAACGCCAAATTACGAAAACATCCTCAAAACGTCGATAAACCACTCTGATGCAGTGATTATCGCGTCTGAAAACCTGTCTCCAAGTTTAACAAAATTTATAGAATCATCGGGAAAACCTTTTCTACCTTTCGCCCCCAAAGACCGGTTTGCTGAGGCATACACGAGTTTTTACAAGAATTCGGTTTTATAAATATTTATTAAGGTCAAATGAAATACCAGACGTTTTTTAAACAAATAACATTCGTTTTATTTGTGAGTTTTTTTGCATCCTGCGACAATGATTCCAATGACATTGGAACCAATATAGTAGGAGATGATAATTTTGCAGTTCAGGGACAGTCTTTTTCTGTAAAGGCGACGCCATACAATTACGGAGTGGTTGCTTCAAACAACCTTCCCACTGCGGCATTAGGAACTTACGTCCATCCGGTTTTTGGAAAAACGACAGCCAATTACGCTACAGAAGTGGTTCTTGCAACGGTAAATCCTACCATCGACGCGACATTATCTCCAACAGTTACAGAGGTAACGCTGTCGGTTCCGTATTTCAGTACCGTTTTAAGTAGCGATGCTACGACTGCAATCAGTACTTACGAACTGGATTCCATTTACGGCAATGCGTCGGCTTTCCTGAAACTGAAAGTTTACAGATCGAGGGTTTATATGAGCGATCCAGCAACGCCAAATTTTTACACAGACCAGAATACGCTTTTCCAAAACCCATCAGCTGATGACTTTCTAGGAGGAAATGATGATTTTTTCTTTGATAAAGTGTATAAAGAAGAAGAAACGTTCGATGAAGATACAAATGAATATGTTAAATCAAAGGTGTCTCCACGAATGATACTTAGTTTGGAACCGGATAAGTTCAAAGACATTTTGTTTTCGGCTGCAGCGCAAGGCCAACTGCTCAATAATAATGTGTTTAAGCAGTATTTTAGAGGGTTGTATTTTAGTATAGAAGAAAGGGATCCTGGCCAGTCGGTTATGGGAATGTTAAACTTTGCAGCGGGAAAGATTACAGTTAAATACTTAGAAAAAAAGGTTGCTGCCGATGCTCTGCCTACGGTAAAGAAAACGATTGTGCTTAATTTGACCGGAAATTCTGTAAGCCTTCTTAACAAAACGAATGCCGCTGTCATTCCTGACGAAGCGAAAAAACTGGTTCTTGAAGGTGGACAAGGCAAGATGGCCGTAATCGAGTTGTTTCCAAATGAAAACCTGGAAACCCTTAGGGCTGAAAACATGTTGATTAATGATGCAACGCTTACCTTTCATGTTGATACGCCTACGATGGCAGGTTCTGAGAATATGTCACGACGCATCTATCTGTATGATTTAACAAACAATACGCCTATAATTGATTATAGTTCAGATGTGACCACCAATGCGACCAATGTTAAGCTAAACAAGAGTATTTACGGTGGGATTTTACAGGTCGTGAACAATGGGACTGACACCCGATATACGATAAAACTCACAAATCATGTGATAAATATATTGAAAGATAGCGATAGCAGCCCGTCAGATAATGTGAAACTAGGATTGGTTGTCACTGAAAATATAAACGCAGTAACTACGAAAACATTGAAAAATGCATTTACTTTACCAACTGGTGAAAAAGTAGAAACTGTTCCAACCATGTCGGTTGTTCATCCTTTTGGAACTGTTTTATGGGGAAGCGGGGCAGATGTTCCCGAGGACAAAAGACTAAAATTTCAGATTTATTATACAAAACCTAATTAAGATAAGATTATGTGTGGAATTGTCGGATACATAGGATTTAGAGAAGCTTATCCAATTGTGATTAAAGGCCTTAAAAGGTTAGAATACAGAGGATATGACAGCGCAGGAGTGATGCTTTTTGACGGAAATGACCTTAAAGTTTCCAAAACAAAAGGCAAAGTTTCTGACCTTGAGGAAAAATCCAAAGAGATTTCCCAGTCGGGTACTATCGGAATGGGACATACGCGTTGGGCTACTCACGGAGTGCCAAATGACATCAATTCGCATCCGCACCTTTCAAATTCAGAAAACCTTGCGATCATCCACAACGGAATCATCGAAAATTATGAGCCTCTGAAAAAGGAACTGATCAAAAGAGGATACGTATTCAAGTCGGATACCGATACGGAAGTGTTGGTTAACCTGATCGAAGAAGTTAAAAAGAAAGAAAACCTCAAACTCGGGAAAGCGGTGCAAGTGGCGTTAAACCAGGTTATCGGCGCTTATGCTATTTGTGTTTTTGACAAACAAAAACCAGACGAAATCGTGGTGGCCCGTTTGGGAAGCCCGTTGGCAATCGGTGTTGGAAAAGACGAGTTTTTCATCGCTTCCGATGCATCGCCATTTATCGAATATACTTCAAATGCGATTTATCTGGAAGATGAGGAAATGGCGATCGTAAGATTGCACAAGCCTTTAAAAATCAGGAAAATCAAAGACGATACAATCGTAGATCCTTACATTCAGGAACTTCAGATGAATTTAGAGCAGATTGAAAAAGGCGGATACGACCATTTCATGCTCAAAGAAATCTATGAGCAGCCAAATGTTATTAAAGATACTTATCGCGGAAGGCTTTTGGCTAATGAAGGCATTATCAAAATGGCCGGGATCGAGGACAACCTCGAAAAGTTCCTGAATGCCGACCGCATCCTGATCGTAGCCTGCGGAACTTCATGGCATGCCGGATTGGTCGCAGAATACATCATTGAAGAATTTACAAGAATTCCGGTTGAAGTAGAATATGCGTCAGAATTCCGTTACAGGAATCCGATCATCAATAAAAACGACATCGTCATTGCCATCTCACAATCCGGTGAAACGGCTGATACTTTAGCAGCAATCAAGTTGGCTAAAGAAAATGGCGCTTTCGTTTTCGGAGTTTGTAATGTTGTAGGGTCTTCCATTTCAAGAGAAACCCATGCAGGCGCTTATACGCACGCCGGGCCTGAAATTGGCGTAGCATCGACAAAAGCATTTACGACACAAATTACGGTTTTGACGATGATCGCTTTGAGATTGGCTAAAGCCAAGGGAACGCTTTCAAACTCTGACTTCCACAGGCATTTGCAGGAACTTGAAATCATTCCAGAAAAAGTGCAGGAAGCTTTAGAAATGACCAATGAGGTCGCTAAAACCATTGCCGCAAAATTCAAGGATTCTCAAAATTGCCTTTACTTGGGAAGAGGATATAATTTCCCGGTGGCTTTGGAAGGAGCCTTAAAATTAAAAGAAATTTCATACATCCACGCCGAAGGTTATCCTGCAGCAGAAATGAAGCACGGCCCGATCGCTTTGATCGATGAGCAGATGCCGGTAGTTGTAATTGCCCCAAAACAAGGACATTATGACAAAGTCGTGAGCAACATTCAGGAAATAAAATCAAGAAGCGGAAAAATCATTGCAATTGTCACCAAAGGAGATACCCAGGTTCGTGACCTTGCTGATTATGTGATTGAAATTCCCGATACTTCAGATGCTTTGTCACCGTTGCTGACTACCATTCCATTGCAATTGTTGTCTTATCATATTGCAGTAATGAGGGATTGTAATGTTGACCAACCAAGAAATTTGGCCAAATCAGTAACAGTTGAGTAACATTAAAATATAAGTTGAAAAAGCGGAATTTATTTCCGCTTTTTTTGTGCCTTTTAAAAAAATTTCCCAAGTATTTATTTTTGAATAAAATGCTATTTTATATGTATGCATAATATTTTTTATACCTATTATATCGATATAGTTGTAAATGTTTAAACATTTGATAAATATTGAATCAATAGTATTCAATTAAAAATTTGTTAATTGTGAAAATATTTTGAGCCCTTTTTATTAATGTGAAAAATATTTGTACATTGGCATTATAAACCACAAAAAATCTAACCCAATGAAAATGTACTTATTTATTTTGTCGTTGTTTTTTTGCAGCATCATGCATGCGCAAACGACAATTACAGGTTCTGTTACCGACAGCAACAACCTGCCAATTCCCGGTGCAAATGTAAAAGTCTCCGGAGATAATGCAGGAACTGTCACAGACATGGACGGAAAATTTTCTTTAACTGCTACCAGGAAACCGCCTTTCACAATAGAGGTTTCGAGCGTAGGATTCGGTGTTAAAAAAGTTGACGTTCAGTCTGAGAACCAAAAAATAGCGGTAAAGTTAACTGATGAAGAAAACAAACTTGACGAAATCGTAGTATCGGCTTCAAGAACGCCTGAAAGGGTTATAGAGTCGCCTGTTACAATTGAAAGAATGGGGCTTCAGCAGATTAAAAATACCACTGCAGCGAGCTATTATGATGGTTTGGAAAACCTGAAAGAAGTACATTTCAATACAAGCAGTTTGTCATTCAAATCGATCAATACACGTGGTTTTGCAACTGTTGCCAATACGCGTTTCATGCAGTTGGTTGACGGAATGGACAATTCTTCACCGGCATTGAATTTTGTTCTCGGAAACCTTATCGGTGTTTCAGAACTCGATGTTGCGAACGTAGAGTTGTTGCCAGGTGCATCATCTGCACTTTACGGAGCCAATGCGTTCAACGGAATTTTATTCATGAACAGCAAAAGCCCATTCACAAATGAAGGAATCAGTACGTACATAAAATACGGGCAAACCAGACAAAATGTAGCCGGAACCAACGATTACTGGGATTTCGGAATGAGGGCAGCGAAAGCTTTTACCAAACATTTTGCAGCGAAAGCCAACTTTACTTACTTAAGAGGTACAGAATGGATTGCAGACGACAGAAACAGTGTGACTGACGGCGGAATCGGACATGGCGTAAACCAAAATTACGACGGATTGAACCTTTACGGAGATGAGGTGACCACCTTCATCAATAATGTAGGACAAGTGAGCCGCACCGGATACCGCGAAAAAGATTTGACAGACAACAAAATCGAAAGCGTAAAAGCCGACTTCTCTTTGCACTTCAAGCCTTGGGCAAATGATTTTGAAATCATCCTCCAAAGCAAAATTGGTACAGGAAATACGATTTATCAGGGTGCCAACAGGTATGCGCTCAAAAACTTTTACATGAACCAGAATAAACTGGAAGTAAAAGGGAAAAACTTTTTCGCACGTGTTTACATGACTACTGAAGATGCAGGAGATTCTTATGACATGCGTTTCGCAGGATGGAACGTTAATGCCTTGTCAAAATCTAATACCAACTGGTTTACAGATTACGCAACAGCTTTTCAGCTTTCATCGGCCATCTTAGGATTGAATGCGAATGGCGCTTCAAATTACGCAAGGGCTTTTGCAGATACAAACATGTCGCCTGGATTAAACCTAACGCCAAATACCAATCCGCTGAATCCTTCTGAGCCAAGAAATGCGAGATTTGAGCCGGGATCAACGCAGTTTAACAACGCACTAAAAACGGTTACGGCTAATCCTGATTTAACTCAGGGTGCAAAATTCATCGACCACTCAGAAATTTACCATTCAGATGTAAATTATAACTTTAAAGACATCATCAAATTTGCTGAAATCCAGCTTGGAGGTTCTGCAAGACAATATGTAATGAATTCTGAAGGAACGATCTTTACAGATTATGATGGCCCGATCAAATACAACGAATTCGGTGTTTACGGCCAGTTGACTAAAAAATTCCTTGAGGAAAGATTGAAATTCACCGGATCTGTCCGTTATGACAAGAGCCGCAATTTTGACGGATTTTTCTCTCCAAGGGTATCTTTTGTCTATTCTGCCGGGGCAGATAAAAGACATAATTTCCGCGCATCTTACCAAACAGGTTTCAGAAACCCTACGACCCAGGACCAGTATATCGGACTTGATTTAGGCCCATTCGCCCTGATCGGATCAGCACCTGACAACCTTACGAGATTTACAGAAATCAGACAAAACAATGTGAATGGTGTGACGATTTCTGCACAAGGGCAGGAAATTCTTGGTGCAGACCAGGTGACGCTTTCAGGGGTTAACGCTTACCAGAATTCATATACTTTGAGTTCTGTACAGGCATTTGATGCTGCAAGAAACAGCGGACAAACAATCGCTGCATCGGCTGCTTTGCTTGAAAAAGCAACAATCGGATTGGTGAAACCGGAAAGGGTTCAGGCTTTTGAATTGGGATATCGTACTATTGTAAACAACGACCTTTCAGTAGACATCAGCGGATATTACAACATTTACAATGACTTCCTGAACCAGGCAAGGGTTTATACGCCTTATTATGGTGACGCCAACGATACTTCTGCAGGATCACAAGCGGTAGCTGCGATCAATAACAAAGATAGAAGGGTTTACCAGATTTATACCAATTCAAGAACGGAAGTGAAATCTAAAGGTTTCGGTGTTGGATTGTCTAAAAAAGTATACAAAGATTTCGAATTGGGTGCCAACTACAACTTCGCAGAATTTGAATTTGATCAGTCGAAAGACCCAAGCTTCATCGCTGGTTTCAACACGCCTAAACACAGGGTAAAAGCATCGTTAGGAAATGACAAATTGTTTAAAAACTTTGGGTTCAACGTGAATGTAAGATGGAATACGGAATACTTATGGGAGTCTTCGTTCGCAGACGGCATGGTTCCGGAAAATACGGTTTTGGATGCGCAGATCAATTATGCCATTCCGAAAATCAAATCCGTACTTAAAGTAGGTGCGAACAACCTTGGCGGAAAAGATTACATCCAGGTTATCGGAGCAGGACAAATTGGAAGGCTTTACTTTGTTTCCTTAACGATCAATCCTTAATTCATTCATTTAATAAAAATTATACAGAATCATGATAAAAAATTTCAAATGGTTGTTACTGGTTTCTTTAACCTTTGCAGCATGTAATAGTGATGATGATGAAAGCCTGGTTGCCGCAGACGTTCCAGTCGTAGCCGGATCAGCAGATTTTTCCAAATATGTGGCTTTAGGAAATTCCCTTACTGCCGGATTTAGTGACAATGCGTTGTTCATCAAAGGACAGCAAGGTTCTTACACCAATATACTCGCGCAGCAATTTGCGGTGGTTGGCGGTGGCGAATTTAAAATTCCGCTGATGAATGACAATATTGGAGGCCTGCTTTTTGGAGGTGCTGCAAATCCGAGGTTCGGTCCGAGGCTTACCTTTAATGGTGTAGGTCCGGTTCCTGTTTCGGGAACGCCTACTACTGATGTGATTTTAGGGCATTTAACCGGTCCGTTTAACAATATGGGTGTTCCCGGTGCAAAAAGCTTTCATTTATTGGCTCCCGGATATGGAAATCCGGCCGGACTTGCAGCTTCGCCTGCGACAGCAAATCCATATTTTGTGCGTTTTGCATCAAGCAACGGAACTTCTGTTTTGGCAGATGCCATGGCGCAAAGCCCGACTTTCTTTTCTCTTTGGATTGGAAACAACGATGTTTTGGGATATGCTACTGCTGGCGGTGTCACAACGGCCCAGGATCCCGTAAACGGAGGAGACATTACTCCGCCAACAGGTGCGCCTGGAGTAGGTTTTGACGGAACTTATGCGGCTTTGGTTACAACCTTGACATCAAACGGTGCTAAAGGCGTTGTTGCAAATATTCCTTATGTAAATACGGTACCTTTTTTTACAACCGTTCCTGTCAATCCTTTGACGTCTAAAGTCTTGGGAAGTGGCAACGTTGCGGTAGGAGAAGCAACGATAGATCAATTGAATTCATTGCTCTACGGACCTTTGAAACAGGCGCTGACTGCATTTGGCGCTGGCGATCGTTTGGAATTGCTGTCAAAAACAGGAGGCAATCCACTTTTAATTAAAGACGAGTCGCTTACAGATTTGTCTGCACAGCTTACGGCAGCGTTCACCCCAAGTTTGGGTGCGCCAACCGCTGCTTTCTACGGACAGGTTTTCGGACAGGCCAGACAAGCAAAAAAGACAGCTGATCCTGCAACTACCGACTTCATTTTGTTGACGACACAATCCGTGATAGGAACTGCTCCGGCAGGAATTCCGGCACCTTTGAACAAATTCGGGATCACTTATCCGCTTCAGGACAAGCACGTTTTGGTTCCATCTGAAATCCTAGAATTAAAAACAGCAACTGATTCATACAACGTTACGATCAAAGGCTTGGCAGACCAGAAAGGCCTTGCTTTTGTGGATGCAAATGCCGTGTTAAGCCAGGTTTTCAATGGAGGAATCCGTTTTGGAAACTACCAGCTGACTTCAGCATTCGTAACCGGAGGCGCTTTCTCTCTTGACGGGGTTCACCCAAGCCCAAGAGGTTACGCTTTGATCGCAAATAAATTCATGGAAGCCATCAACGCCAAATACGGTTCTACTTTCAGGCCGGTTGATTTGGGATTGTATCCAATACAATATCCTGCAATATTAAATTAAAGAGTAGTATTCAGAAAAAAAAGCCATCCGTTTTTGGGTGGCTTTTTTGTTTTATAGCGTGATTTCGTCTGAATAAAATCCAATAACAAACAATACTGCAAAATTTCAATAATTTTTCATTCAAATGTTGTTGATTTTATATTTTAAAAAATTATCTTTGCACTCTGAAAAAGAGGTCGTTTTTAGAATTTCTGTCAAGGCCTTTCACAAACCTAAATAGCTATTTAATAAATACATAAGCAATGTCAAAAGTAATAGGAAAAGTTGCGCAAATCATCGGTCCGGTAGTAGACGTGGTTTTCAACGGTAAGGATGTTGAACTTCCAAAAATTTATGATTCATTAGAAATCACTAAAAAAGACGGTACTTTATTGGTACTTGAAGTACAAACACACATCGGTGAAAACACAGTTCGTACCATCTCGATGGATTCTACTGACGGTTTGAGCAGGGGTTATGAAGTGGTTGCAACAGGAAATCCAATCAAAATGCCAATCGGTGCAGACATTTACGGACGTTTATTCAACGTAATCGGAGATGCCATCGACGGTTTGGGAGATTTGCCTAAAACAGGTGACGCAGGTGTTTCAATCCACCGCCAGGCGCCAAGATTCGAAGATTTATCAACCTCATCAGAAGTTTTATTCACAGGGATTAAAGTAATCGACCTGATCGAGCCTTATTCAAAAGGAGGAAAAATCGGATTGTTCGGTGGAGCCGGTGTTGGTAAAACCGTATTGATCCAGGAGTTGATCAACAATATTGCAAAAGGACACGGTGGACTTTCGGTATTCGCAGGAGTAGGGGAAAGAACGCGTGAAGGAAATGATTTGCTTCGCGAGATGCTTGAGTCGGGGATTATCAAATACGGCGACGCTTTCATGCATTCTATGGAAGAAGGCGGATGGGATTTGTCTAAAGTAGATAAAATGGGGATGCGCGATTCAAAAGCGACTTTCGTATTCGGACAAATGAACGAGCCACCTGGAGCACGTGCACGTGTGGCACTTTCAGGATTGTCTATCGCTGAATATTTCCGTGATGGAGCAGGTTCAGATCAAGGAAAAGACGTATTGTTCTTCGTAGACAACATCTTCCGTTTTACACAAGCGGGTTCTGAGGTTTCTGCACTTTTAGGACGTATGCCTTCCGCGGTAGGGTACCAACCGACATTAGCAACAGAAATGGGTGCGATGCAAGAGCGTATCACCTCAACAAATAAAGGATCTATTACATCGGTACAGGCGGTTTACGTTCCTGCGGATGACTTAACAGATCCGGCTCCGGCAACGACATTTGCCCACTTGGATGCAACAACCGTATTGTCTCGTAAAATTGCCGAGCTCGGAATTTATCCTGCGGTAGATCCACTGGATTCTACTTCAAGGATTTTGACGCCGCAAATTCTTGGTGACGAGCACTACGACTGCGCACAACGCGTCAAAGAAATCCTTCAGAAATACAAACAATTGCAGGATATCATCGCGATTCTTGGTATGGAAGAACTTTCTGAAGAAGACAAACTTTCGGTTTCAAGAGCACGTCGTGTACAACGTTTCCTTTCTCAGCCGTTCCACGTAGCAGAGCAGTTTACAGGAATCCCAGGCGTTTTAGTTGATATCAAAGATACCATCAAAGGATTCAACATGATCATCGACGGAGAATTGGATCACCTTCCTGAAGCAGCTTTCAACCTTAAAGGAACTATTGAAGATGCCATCGAAGCAGGACAAAAAATGCTTGCAGAAGCTTAATTAATGGATAATTAACAATTGACAGTTGACAATTATCCATTGTCCATTATCAATTATCAATTGAAAAATATGACTTTAGAAATCGTATCACCGGAAACCACACTATTCTCAGGAGCCGTAACAGCCGTTACTTTTCCTGGCGTTGACGGAAGTTTCCAGATTTTGAACCACCACGCGCCAATCGTTGCGATCCTTAAAGAAGGCGTCATCAAAATTGCCGCCGACCATTTTGAGATCAGCAAAGAAGCCGCTTCGAAGTTTACGAAAGTAGATGAGAAAACCTATACGGTTGCGATCAATTCTGGCACAGTCGAAATGAATGACAACAAAATCATTGTTTTAGCCGACTAAAGCAAACCCAATTTATATTAGAAACGCCTCGAATCTTCGGGGCGTTTCTTTTGGGAAGCTATTCCGGCTATCCGCTCTATATTTCGCTGCGTTGCACTCCGCGAAAGGATGCCGCTGCTATCCGGGCTAAAGGCGTGTGGGTTTCAAAATGTTTATTTTTCAGCAATATATTCGATAATGTCTCCAGGCTGGCATTCCAACACTTTGCAGATCGCTTCCAATGTCGAAAATCGGATCGCTTTAGCCTTTCCAGTCTTTAGTATGGAAAGATTTGCAGTAGTAATGCCGATGCGCTCGGCAAGTTCATTGGAGCGCATTTTTCGTCTAGCCAGCATCACATCAAGATTTAAAACGATTGGCATAATCTAAATCGTAAGTTCGTTTTCATCATTAATTATTTTCGCTTCATTAAAAATGTAACTCAAAATAATGAAAAACAAAGATATGATAATTGAAAACGCTATCGACTCCGGACTGATACTACTTATCTTTAGATGGATAGTTGCGCTATTCAAAATACCATACGCATAACCGGGTACCTGAATTAGAATTGGCGATGCCAACATCGAAACACCAATAATTCTAAGAGTTTTTACAGATAAATCAGTGAAAAATTCTTTTCTAATAAACATATCGATGAGCTTTTTCAACTGGTAAATTGAATAGATGAAAAAACCATAACCAGTTGCCATTAATAAAATCACAATTGTAAGAACCGCATCGACATGATTGATTTCCTGTCCATGTATTGTAACGTTCATTTTCGACATATTTCCGGTCATTAAACCCATAAGTAAGCCAAGCACGCTAATGACCATGATACAAATTGAGAATACGATAACGACATTCAGGATCGTTTGAAATTGTTTAATTTTTTTCATTTTTATTTTTTTTTGGTTTCTCAAATATATATAATAATTATCGATAAACAATAAAAAAATATTTAAAAGCAATTAGTATTGTCTGCCAAAAACAAAAAAACCTCCGGAACTCCGAAGGTTTTTAGGTAAATTATTTTTTGTTATTCCACAACAATCTTTCTCGTTTCTTTCTTATCGCCATTGGTAACCGTGACCAAATAAATTCCAGCCGAGGCTTTCAAAGCAACATTTTCATTAAATAAAGAAGTTTTCTGGAAAGATTTTGATAAGATTTGTCTTCCGCGAATGTCAAAAACCGCCACATCAATCTTATCGGCAGCATTGCTGTCAAACTGAATGTTGAACGCGCCATGATTCGGGTTCGGAGAAATCACAAAATTCCGGATCGCATTTTCAGCAATTCCCAAAGCCGGGCCAACGGCGCAAAAATTCAAACTCCAGCCCACCAATGATCCGCCGTCGCCGGTATAATTGTCCTTAATTCTCAAAATCCAGTTTCCTGCAGCATTTTCGCCATTAAAAGCAGCAAGCAATTGTGTAGCCTGAACCGTTCCTTCAATCGCCGGATTATTCGAACAAACCACCGCAATTCCTGCGTCATCAAAGGTTGCATTCACATTATTGGCGTCGTCACAAGCCGAATTAAATAAAATCACCTGCGTTCCTGCCGGACTGATCAACGTTGCAGTCAAATCGCCTACGTAAGTGTGCGTCATGTTCATCGTTAAATTCACATCCGAAATCACGCCGCTTGTTGTCACATTCAGATTAGAGTTTACTGTTGGTGATCCGTTTGCCGAAATGGGCTGTGCGGCATTTGGAGAAACGATAGTCGTACAGTTCTGCTGCCCGGTTTTAAATTCAAATGGCGTGGTATAGACGCCAAAACACGACACGTTTTTTGGAAGTATTCTCCAGTAATAAGTCGTCAATTCTGCCAGTCCCGAAACTGAAAACGAAGTCGTATTCGTTGTTCCCGAAGCGATCACATTCGTAAAAGCCTCATCCGCCGCCACCTCAACATCATAAAAAGTCGCATTTTCATTGGCTTCCCAACCTAAATTCAAAGTCGTTCCCTGGCTTTGTGCTTCGTTAGCCGGAGTGGTCAAAACGGTATTTCCAAAATCGGCATTGAACAATTCAAGGTAATAATTGATGGTTTTTACCGTAGTTCCTGAAGTTGCGGTAACCACTAAAGTATAAAATCCCGGAGCCGTCGCTTCGGTCGTATTGATCTGTAAAGTTACTGTTCCATCTGCATTCAGTGGACTCGGTGTAACCACAACCGTGCTTCCTTCCGGCGCTCCGGTTACAGTAAATGCGGTTGCTCCTGTAAATCCGTAAGTTTTATAATCAAATGTATACGAAACATCTGAACCGGTACAAATCGTTTTGTTCTGATGGCCCGCAACTCCCGTAAACGCTGGTGCAAAAGTAGCTTCGGGTGCGACAATCGTGAAATTGGCATTCGATGCATCAAAGAAAATATTTTCAAAAGCACGAACAATTACACGGTTTTGCGTTCCCGCAATATTCGGAACCGTTACCAGTTCAGAGCCATCATTTGGCACTTTACTAGCTAATAAAATAGGGAAATCGGTTCCACCATTTGTTGACAGGTAAATATCGACAAACTTTGCATTCACGCCATTTGCGTCGGTTCCGGCCACATTCCACGTTACGGTTTCAATTGTACCCGCTGTCCAGGTCACGTTTGTATTTGGTGCCGTCATCAAAAATGGGCCTGCGTTTCCGCTTACGGTAACTTTCATCAAATCGGAAGCAGTCTGGCCGCCGCCTGCTTTATTGTCGCGGACCGTCAAAGAAAAATTCAAATTTCTTGAAACGGACGGACAAACTTCCCAGGTATTTGAAGTATTTCCAGCCAGGATCGTTGCCAATGCCGGCATGTATCGCACCGGAGTTGTTTTCGCCGAAAGCGAACGAAACATTGGCCCGGCCGCACGCGTCGCAGTTGGCGCTGCAGTCGTATTCGGATTTTCAGGGTCGTTTTGTTCCCAGTTGTACGTAAGCGCATCGCCATCTGGATCAGATCCGGTTCCCGCGAGTACAAAAGGGGTAGATTTTGGAATTACATAATCGGCTCCGGCATTCGCTGTCGGAGCATTATTTGAAAGCGGCGTAATCTGAGCGCAAAATGAACTCACGCCCGATTTTACATTCGCCAGAATATCACGGATGTTTACGTAACCAAAATAAGCATCGCTATTGTTTTGCACGTTTGCCGGACAAATTCCTGCATAACCCATAATGGATGAACCCGAACCCGGCTCGACTTCTGTAAAACCACTTCCGGAACGGCAGCCAGAACTGCTCTGGATGTGGAATCCGCCAAACTGGTGGCCCATTTCATGTGCGACATAATCAATGTCAAAAGCATCGCCTGTTGGGTTTGATCTTCCCGTCATTCCTGTTCCTTTGTGCGTGCCTTGCGGATTGCTGTCCGGACTGCAAACACAACCGATACAGCCCGCATTTCCACCGCCTGAAGTATTGAAATTGTGTCCGATGTCATAATTTTCGAAACCAATATTGGCATCGATCGTCACTCCGGTTTGCACATTGTATTCTCCGCTCCACGGATCTGCAGACGTACTTCCATAATAAATGACCGCATCATTATTGGCCACAAAAACCATCGTAATGGCAAGGTCATTTTCATAAACGCCATTTACGCGCGTCATTGTAACCGCCATTTGTGCCTGGATGTTGGCTTTCTTTTCAAGATCGGTTCCTGTCCCGGCGAAAATATTTCCGTATTCTGCGGTACATGATTGTGCCAAACGATAGGTTCGCAGTTTTTTGTCGTCGGTGTTTAAAGCCTTATCTGCATTGGCTTTGCGGTCTTTTTCAAGCGTTGGCAAATGGGCTTCGCTACTCGTCAAACACGTAAAATCATTCGGAACTGCACCAAGCGACGCTTTGTCGTAAACGATGTAATTTTTTTTATCTGATGTGTACGGATCGATAAAAACCGTGCTTTTGTCGCCCGATAAAACCATGCTGTGCAATCCGAATTGCGTTACAGAAAAACGTGCAACGGCCGTTGGATCTTCAATTCCCTGCGCTGCATAAGATTTGATCATTGGGAATTTGGCTGCAAGTGCAGTTTCCATAATCGGCGTTTCTACTACGCGGTAATGCTCGATTTTTCCTGAAGCATTTGGAAGTTCGATGATCAGGTTTGATTTCCCCTGTAAATTTCCTCTTAAAGGGGCGCCCGATAAAGCATTTTTGAAAGCCTGAAGGTCGAGGCTGAAGATATTTGATTGTTGCGGAATAGTGTTTCGGCGTGTTTTTTCAGCAGATTTTAAATCTATTTCTTTGACAGTTTTCCATAACGACTGCGATTGGGAATAGCCCATAGAAATCGTACAAAAAACCACAAAAAGCAATTGTAGGTTTTTTTTCATTGTTGTAGTAGTTTAAAGTAATTTTAGTTAATTCAAAGATAAACCCCAGAAAATTCAAAAACTACTCAATTTTGGAAAAGAATGTTAAAGTTTATTCAGTTATTAATATCAATTCTCATTTTAATAATTTACCCTTGCAAACCCGTTTAATCCTGACACTTTTGCTAATTTTGATTTTTATACGATTGGATGGCTCCAATTTTAAAACCTTTAGCATTCCAATTCATGAATTCTTTTCCTGAAAAACTTACCGAAAAAATCGAAACCCGAAAACAGCAAAACGCTTTGCGCCAACTTCCGGTGTGCAACAACCTGATCGATTTTTCGTCGAATGATTACATTGGCTTTGCCAAATCGGAAGCATTGTTTCATGAAACGCACCATTATCTGATCGAAAACGGATTTGTGCAAAATGGCGCAACCGGATCAAGATTAATCTCAGGAAACCATTTGCTTTATGCCGAAGCCGAAAATTTCATTGCGCAGTTTCACCAATCGGAAACGGCACTGATTTTTAATTCTGGTTACGATGTGAATGTGGGATTTTTCAGTTCTGTTCCGCAGCGCAACGACCTGATTTTATTTGATGAACTGGCGCACGCCTCGATTCGCGACGGCATCAAAATGAGCCATGCCAAATCGTATAAATTTGAGCACAACGACCTTGAGAATCTTGAAAGCCTGATTGTAAAATACCAATCGGCAGGAAATGAAATCTACATTGCCACCGAATCGGTTTTTTCAATGGATGGCGATTCGCCCGACCTGGAAAAACTCGCCACACTTTCCGAAAAATACCATTGCCGACTTGTCATTGACGAAGCACATGCATTGGGTGTTTTTGGAAATCAGGGCGAAGGTTTGATCCAGGAACTGCAATTGCAGGAAAAGGTTTTTGCGCGAATGATGACTTTCGGAAAAGGATTGGGCTGCCATGGCGCTGCGGTTTTAGGATCGGTTGAACTGAAAGATTTCCTCGTAAATTTTGCCCGAAGTTTTATTTATACCACAGGTTTGCCGCCACATTCGGTTGCCTCGATTTTAATCGCCTACAAACAATTGGTAAAAGAAAATACTGCGACAGAACAGTTGCGCGACAATATTTTGTTTTTCAGCCAGCAAAAGAATAGCCTGGGCTTAAAGCCGATTTTTGTCAGGAATAAATCGGCGATCCAATCAGCGATCATTCCCGGAAATGAAAAAGTTAAAAACATCGCATCTGCATTGCAATTGCATGGATTTGACGTTAAAGCAATTCTTTCGCCAACTGTTCCCGAAGGGCAGGAAAGATTGCGGATTTGCCTGCACGGTTACAATACGCAGGGACAAATTTCAAATTTGCTTCAAACGCTGCTTCAAAGCCTTTGAAGATTTGTAAGCCCATTTAACAGATTTTATAAGGTTTGGCATTAGAATGTCCAAAATTATTATCAAACCGAACATGCTTTTGCAAAGCCGGTTTTGTTTCGGCCAATGTTACAATTCTTGTTTATCTTTGTGTGGAAAGCAACATTATATGAAAATTTTCATCACAGGAATTTCGACCGATGTCGGCAAAACAATAACCTCTGCGATTGTCACCGAAGCACTCGAAGCCGATTACTGGAAGCCCATCCAGGCGGGCGATTTAGACCAATCCGACAGCCATAAAATCAAAAGTTACCTCAGCAATTTAAAAACAAAAATCCATCCGAACAGTTATGCACTGAATACGCCTGCAAGTCCGCACCTAGCAGCAGAAATTGACGGAATTGTGATTGATATCCAAAAAATTACCGAACCCGAAACCCAAAACCATCTCGTCATTGAAGGTGCCGGAGGCTTATTCGTTCCGTTAAACAAAACCGAAACCATCGCCGATCTGATCAAGCCTGATTATAAAGTGATCGTTGTTTCACGGCATTACCTCGGCAGCATCAACCACACTTTACTAACAATCGAAGCCTTGCAGCACCGGAATATCAAAGTCGCCGGAATTATTTTTTCAGGCGATGAAAATCCGGCTACCGAAAGTTTAATCCTCAATAAAACCGGCGTTAAAATGATCGGTAGGATTCAAGAAGAACCGTATTTCGATAAAAATGTCATCGCAGAATATGCCGATTTGTTCCGCGAAAAACTGTTGAATTTAGACCAATAAAAATGACAACATTACAGGAAAAAGACCAGAAATACCTTTGGCATCCATACACCCAGCACAAAACTGCCGCCATTCCGATTGCCATTTCAAGAGGCGAAGGCGCATTGCTTTGGGATGAAAACAATAAAGAATACATCGATGCGATCGCGTCATGGTGGGTGAATCCGTTTGGGCACAGTAATAAGTTTATTGCCGACGCGATTTACAAACAGCTCACGACTTTAGAGCACGTTTTGTTTGGTGGATTTACGCACGAACCGGCGATTCAGGTTGCAGAAAAACTCATGCAAATCTTGCCTGAAAACCAAAAGAAAATTTTCTTTTCAGACAACGGTTCGACCGCAGTAGAAGTCGCGATCAAAGTCGCTTTACAATATTTTTACAACAAAGGCGAAACGCGAAAAACAATTATTGCATTTGAAGATGCATTTCACGGCGATACATTTGCGGCAATGGCAGCAAGCGGAATCTCATTTTACACACAAGCTTTCCAAGGCATGTTTATCGATGTCGTGCGGATTCCGGTTCCGGTGAAAGGGCAGGAGCAAGCGAGTTTCGACGCCTTGGAACAACTCATCAAAAACCACAATTGCGCCGGATTTATTTTCGAGCCGTTGGTTTTGGGTGCAGCCGGAATGGTCATGTACGAACCAGAAGCTTTAAACGAACTAATGTCCATTTGCAAAAAAAATAACATTTTAACGATTGCTGATGAAGTCATGACCGGATTCGGGAAAACCGGAAAAACATTTGCCTGCGATTATTTGAATGTGGAACCTGATATGATGTGCCTTTCAAAAGCCCTGACCGGCGGCACGATCCCAATGGCAATTACGACATTTACCCAGGAATTGTTCGACGGATTCTACAGCGATGATATCAACAAAGCATTATTTCACGGCCATACTTTCACCGCAAATCCAACGGGTTGCGCGGCGGCTTTGGCAA
Source organism: Flavobacterium noncentrifugens (assembly GCF_900100375.1). Taxonomy (GTDB): domain Bacteria; phylum Bacteroidota; class Bacteroidia; order Flavobacteriales; family Flavobacteriaceae; genus Flavobacterium; species Flavobacterium noncentrifugens. The sequence goes on from NZ_FNEZ01000001.1 coordinate 1,045,654, forward strand.
GCATAGAATTGCTTCAAACGGATGCAATGCAGCAAAATATTGAGCGCATCAATCAAAGCCATTTAAAGTTTGAATCGGAAATTAAAAAGCATCCAAGAGTGACGACAACGCGCGTGCTTGGTGTGATTTTCGCGCTCGAGATCCAATCTGAAAATGAAGAAAGTTACTACGGAACGATGCGCAACAAACTCTATAATTTCTTTATCAAAAACGGCGTTATTATGCGGCCTGTAGGCAACATCATTTACATTTTGCCGCCTTACATCATGACAAACGCACAGCTTGTGAAAGTTTATGAAGTCATTACAAAAGCGCTCGAAATAGTTTAATTTTGCAGCTGTTCCTGCTATCTGTTGCAATCTTTTTGGCCCGCTAAAGAAGCGGAACCAAAAAGGATTTCCACGACTATCAGGGCTGGGCAGTTTCCTAACAACAACATTCAATCAAATTGCAAGATATCATTTCCATAACCGCCATAGCATCGGTGTCGCCATTGGGCAGCAGCGATGAAACCATCTGGGACAATTACCAGAACGGCGGGCATTGCTTTACCGAACACGAATTCAACGGAAAAAAAGCGTTTGCGGCCTTTCTCGATGAAACTTCCAAACAAAAAGTTGCGGAAGTAAAACAATCGGATCACAAATACAAATCACTTGACAACTCCGTCTTGTATGCAATTTCCACTTCGCGCGAAGCGATCCGTAAAGCAGGCTGGAAAAAAACCGATATTTTCGGGATCAATCTGGGTTCGTCCCGCGGCGCTACTGATTTGTTCGAAAAGCATTTCACCGATTTTATCGAAACCGGAAAAGCGCAAACATTGGCTTCGCCAACAACCACACTCGGGAATATTTCGTCGTGGGTGGCGCATGACCTGCAAAGCTCCGGCCCGGAAGTATCGCATTCGATCACGTGCTCGACCGCATTACATGCAATGCTGAATGGAATCGCGTGGCTTCGTGCCGGAATGTCGGATAAATTTCTTGTAGGCGGAAGCGAAGCGCCATTAACTGATTTTACGATTGCGCAAATGCAGGCGATGAAAATTTACGCCAGGGAAAGCCAGGAGTTTCCGTGCCGCGCTTTTGACCTTGATAAAAAACAAAATACCATGATTTTGGGTGAAGCGGCTTCGGTTTGTTGCCTTGAAATCGGGAAGAAAGCAAATGCGCTGGCATTTATTGAAGGGTTCGGTTATGCAACTGAAATTTTGGAACACAGCACATCCATATCTGCGGAAGCCGATTGTTTCCAGAAATCCATGGCAATGGCATTGCAAAACACCAAACTTTCGGAAGTCGATGTGGTTGTGATGCACGCGCCGGGAACGATCAAAGGCGACGCATCCGAATACCATGCGATCCGAAAAATCTTCGGTGAAGCACTTCCGTTGCTTACAACGAACAAATGGAAAGTTGGGCATACTTTTGGCGCTTCGGGATTGCTGAGTGTAGAACTTGCCGTTTTGATGCTGCAACGTCAAAAATTCGTCGGCGTACCATTCGCGAAAGCGCAACAATCAGAAAAACCAATTCGGAAAATATTGATCAATGCCGTTGGATTTGGCGGAAACGCCGTCAGCATTTTAATTTCTAAAGCATAAAAAAACCCGCTTCCTTAATGAAAGCGGGTTTTTAGTTTAATATTTTGGGGTTATTTGATGATCACTTTTTGCGATGTTTCGTAACCGTTTTCCAGTCTTACTTTGACAACCAAAACCTGAGTAGCTTGTGTAAGTTCGGCAGTTTTGAATTCCAAAGTGTTGATCTTGTTTTTGCCGAACAATCTTCTACCTAATAAGTCATAAACTTCTACGGTTTCGATTGCTTTTGAAGCATTCACTTTTACTTGTTTTGCATCGGTTGAAATTACTACAGCATTTGTGTTTGCCGTATGGTTTTCAGTAGCCAGTGTTGCAGTTTTGAACCTGATCTCAAAACGGGTGTTGAACGTTCCGGCAGCAGTTGCAAAAGTATAATCTGAATTTTTCAGATTGTGGGTCACGTGTTCTTGGTTGTCGATCAGGTAAACGTCCTGGCTTTGGAACAATCCGTCAAATTCGTCAAGGCGGATCGTGAAATTTGTTGCAATGGTTGATACATAACCTACAGGAATAATCTCGTCATCGCTGAAAGGAAGTTGTCTTCCCTGGATCGCATAGGTATCGCTTCCTGAAATCGTGTAGGCTGTAATTTTGTTTCCGGCAGCCATTGTTTTTCCGTCGTACATATCGTCAAATTCATTGGTTGCACCAGTTACATATCCCACGAGCAATTCGTTAAAAGCGCCTTCTGAATTTGAAACGTCTAACCACAGGCGGCTTTTTTCAATTGCATTTACGGTGTGTGCTACAGGCCCTTGGTTTTTGTAGAATGAACCGTTGTGCCCTACAACGCGCATGTTATTTTTGAAATTTGCAGTATAACTTCCGTTTGCAAGGCCGGTTTTTGCTTCGATGAAGAAACCTTGTCCTGAAGCTACTTTCCCGTCAGGTTTTACACCGCCTGTTAAAGCAGTTGCACCTGTTTTTACGCCACCGGTAAGGTTGTATTTCGCATAATCATCAGAAGTGTACGTATACAATCCTGCGGCATTGGCACTGGCAATTGCTGTGTTGTGCGTCCATAAGTAAATCGTTCCGTTTACAAGGCTGGCGTTTACAGGATCGGTAAGGAACGCGTCGATATCGATCGCTGATGGATAAGGATTTCCGATCAGGTTGAAAGTTCCAGCGCCTTTTTTGATCGTTACAGGAACCACACCGTTGTTTGGAATCCCTTTGAATGTGCCTTCATATATGCCGTTCGTTGCATTTGCGGTGCTCCACCCGGCAGGGGCACGAAGTAGGTATCCTGTGGCAGGTTGCATGATGGCAGCACCATTTTCGTGAATCACATACGCATTTGTAATTGGGTTAAAGCTGTAATATTTGTCATATCTCGTCAATGGCGAAAGGTCGAATAAGGTTTGGTTCTGCACCGGAGATGACCAGTAGCTGAAATCAAAATCCTTCATCGTAGACGTTTTTCTTTTCACGGTAATGCTTCCGATGTCAACGGCTGCGTCTTCAAACTGTACGATGCTTCCCTGGTCTTCCACTACAATGTTAGAATTTAAATGCGTATCGACAGTCAGGTTGTTTATAATGACCAGGTTTTGGCCCACGCCAACTGTTACCACTGCGCCATTTGTAACCTGGCAAGAACATACATGCAAGTCAGAAGTCAATGTAAGGTTGCTATTGATGGTTACAGTTGAATACTGATCAGGCGTTCCGCTCCAAACACCATTTTGGTAAGTGATATCTGCAGGAATTATAATCTGAAGCACATTGGTAAACTGTGCTGAACAACCGCCGTTTTGGATGACTGCTCTGTAATAAGTGGTTGCAGTAATGGCCTGCATTGCTGCGGATGTTAAAGTTGTTGCTGTTGAAGCAATATCTGTAACTCCGGTTGTGAACGCTGCGTTTGTAGCCGTTTGCCATTTGATGACGCTTCCTGTTTGTCCTGTCAATACAATGTCTTTCGGTTTTGTGCCTTTACAGATGGTGGTAGGAGCCGTACTGATTGTACCTGCAACAGAACCTGTAATGGTGATTTGTTTGGTAATGGCTGTTGTGGTCGTTCCGCAGAAACTGTTTTTCCTGCGTACCCAATAAGTGGTTGTAATAGTAGGATTCACAGTGATCAAAGCTGCTGTTTGACCTGTTATAATGTTGTCACCAACAGTTCCTGTTCCCCATTCAAATACTGCATTTGTCCCGGCAGTTCCTCCGCTTGCCGTAATGGTAGTTGCACCGCCGCTGCAAACCGTATCGTTTGTCGCTGCTATTGTCGCTGGTGCAGTTGATGCAATTGTGATATTTGTTAAGGCAAGCGCTGCATTGGCATTGCCGCCGATCTCTTTAATTCGGATTTCGATGGTTGAATTTTCGTTGAGGTTGAATGTTCCCGTTACATCTCCAACACATGCGCCGCCGCCGCTATAGGAATCACAATTCCATTTTCTAACGCCGTCTACATACAATTCGGCTACGTCATCCCAGTTTAACATTTTTAAAGTATAAGTTCCGCAAGGGAAGCCTTTTCGTTTTGCTGTGAAAACAAAATTGTCAACGGGTACGGCACAACCGCTGTAACCTGTAGCACTTGATGGCGATGTCGCTGTTCCCCAGCTTGTTGATGAATCAAAAGTTAGTGGTGCTCCTGTAATTGCTGTTTGGATGTAATAACCCAAATAGGCGTTTGTTGCCAGGGTGATATCTGAATTTAAATAGCCATAAACATTCCATGCATTGTTTCCAAATGCTGTCGGATCGCCTGCAGGCGCATTTACCACAACTGAAACCGAGGCTGAAGTGGTGTATGCTGAACAGATTCCGGTATCTTTAATCCTTACCCAGTAAGTTGTTGTTGCAAATGGCGTAACTGTGATCGCATTTCCTGTTCCTGCAATCGCATTGGCGTCAGAAACGGTTCCTGTTCCCCATTGGTAAGAAGCGCCTCCGGCTAAAGTTGATCCTGTAGCAGTTAAAGTTCTGCTCGTTCCAGGGCATCCGGCAGTTCCGGATACTGTAATTGATGTAGGTGCAACAGATGGCTGTGTTACATTTACCTGTACATTATATGTTCCAGTATTTCCTGTACAAGGCGATTGTTGTACCATTCTAACCCAATAGGTTGTTGTTGTTAAAGGAGTTAAAGTGATTGGATTTCCTGTTCCAACGGCATTGGCATCTGAAACCGTTCCCGTTCCCCATTGGTATGAAGTGCCAGTTGCACCGGTTGCAGTCAATGTTGTTGAAGCGCCGCGACAAATCGTTGTTGTTCCTGAAACTCCGTTCGGGGCAACAGCTTGCGGTGTTACAGTTACAGTTAGCGATACTGCAGCCGATATTGTAGCACATGGTGATCCGTTATCTTTAATTCTAACCCAGTAAGTAGTTGTAACTGTTGGATAAACTGTAAATGTGGTTGCTGTTGTAGTTCCAAGCTGGTTTGCGTCTGAAATTATTCCTGATCCCCATTGGTAGTAAGCCCCGTTAAATAATGTACCGCCGGCAATTGTCAAGACCGGGTTTGTTGCTGAACATACCGCAGCAGTTCCTGTAAGGGAAGTTGGCGCAATGGATGGCGGATATATCGTAATGTTAACTGAGCCAGTTGGTGTTGTGCTGCATGGAGAGGCATCAACTCTTCTTACCCAGTAAACTGTTGGTGCAGTAGGATTTACAGTGATGATTCCTGTTGATTCTGTACGGAAAGCATTAGCATCGTTTACAGTGTTTGTAGTTCCCCATTGGTAAACTGCTCCTGTTCCCATTGTTCCTCCAACTGCAGTGATCTGAACTCCGCCCGCAACATTGTTACAAGTGCTTGTTGCTGAAATTGAGGTTGGATTTGTCGATTTTACATTTACTGTAATTGCTAACGATACAGCACTCGAAATGTTAGAACACGGAGATCCGTTGTCTTTAATCCTTACCCAATAGGTTGTTGTTGCACTCGGATAAACTGTAAAAGTCGTACCTGTTGTAGTTCCAAGTTGGTTTGCATCTGAAACTGCACCATAACCCCATTGGTAATAAGCGCCATTAAATAAAGTACCTCCAACAATGGTTATCACCGGATTTGTACCTGCGCAAATCGTTGTCACTGGCGTAGTTAGGGAAGTTGGCGCAATCGATGGCGGATATATCGTGATATTAACCGATCCTGTTGGCGTTGTGCTGCATGGTGTAGCGTCAATGCGTCTTACCCAATATACTGTTGGCGTAGCTGAATTTACAGTGATTGTTCCTGTAGATTCTGTAAGGAAAGCATTGGCATCGCTTACAGTATTTGTAGTTCCCCATTGGTAAACCGATCCGGTTCCTACAGTTCCTCCGGTTGCAGTCAGTGAAACACCGCCTGTTACATTGTTGCAAGTGCTCGAAGCTGAAATTGATGACGGATTGGTCGATTTTACGTTAACCGTAATTGTTAAAGATGCTGTGGCTGTAACCGTAGTACACGGTGATCCATTGTCTTTGGCCCTTACCCAGTAGGTTGTCGTTGCTGTCGGATAAACCGTAAAAGTGGTACCGGTTGTAGTTCCAAGCTGGTTTGCGTCAGAAATTGCTCCATAGCCCCATTGATAGTAGCCGCCATTAAATAAAGCACCACCATTGATCGTGATAACAGGATTCGTGCCTGCGCATACAGTCGTTGCCGTTGTCGTAATTGATGTTGGGGCAATAGAAGCCGGATAAACAGTAATGTTAAGTGATCCGGTGGTTGTGCTGCATGGCGCAGCGTCTACACGCCTAACCCAATAAATGGTTGTCGCTGTTGGGTTAACAGAAATTGTTCCGGTTGTTTCTGAAAGGAAAGCAGTTGTGTTGTTAACGGTATTTGTAGTTCCCCATTGGTACACTGCTCCGGTTCCCATAATGTTGCCTCCGGCAGTAAGTGAAATTCCGCCTGCAACATTGTTACAATTGTTCGGACTTGCTGTTAAAGTCGCTGGTGTTGTCGATTTTGTGTTAACGGTAACAGTCTGATAGATCATATCAGTCGTAACGTTACAAGGCGTTGGGTCAACCCTTCTTACCCAATAAGTCGTAGTTCCTGTAAGATTTGCTGTAGTGTAACTCGCTGAAGTGCCTGTAGATAAAGTGGTGCTGCCGGTTCCCCATTGGTAAGTAGTTCCAGGAGCGGCATTTCCGCCAGAAGCGGCAAGCGTTGTATTGGTTCCTGAACAAATTAAGGTTGTTCCTGTAATGGTTGTTGGTGCCGTCGAATAATTATTACAAGCGGTATAAGCGAAAGAAACCTGTGCCTGACCCGTGCGTTCGTAAAAATCCAGAACCAGATTGGCGTCGCCGCTTAAATAAACCGCATTAGAAACGCTTGAAGTATAACTGTGGTCTACGAAATTATTGACCAGATAAGTCGCGCCGCCGTCGATGCTCAAACGGTAACCGTCATCTCCACCAACAGTAAATGTGTACCATCCTGCAGGAAAATTTTTCTTCATTTTGAATTTTACGGCGAATAAATCAACGTAACTCCCGCAAATATTTCCTCCCGAAGGACCAGCGTCTACCCAGTTGTGGTTGAAAGTTTCCGTTTCAGTGATATATCCACGGTAAGTGGTTGTAAAAGCATTGCTTGGAGGACTTGCCGCTTCTGTGCTGGCGTATACATATCCGATCCAAGAACCATTGCCATAAGACGTTTGGTCACCAGCTGGAATGTTTACCGTAACTACGGCAGAAGCCTCTGCAGTATAACCTGCACAACTTCCTCCAGTGTCGAGTCTTCTTACCCAATAGGTTGTAGTCGCTGTCGGGCTAACGTTTATTGATGCACCAGTTTGTCCTGAAATGGCATTTGCTGTAGTGACAGCTCCTGTTCCCCATTCGTAAGTTGCGCCTGGAGCCAATGTTCCGTTAGCGGCAGTGAGCGTCGTGTTGTTTCCGGCACAAATTGTCGTTGTGCCTGTAATAGCGGTTGGAGCCGTTGATTTTGCATTTACAGTTACGCTTGTTGTAAGACCGTTTGTTTCGGCGTTGCAAGGCGCGGCATCTTTTCTTCTCACCCAATAGCTGGTAGTTGTTGATGGACTTACGCTGATGGATGCACCGGTTTGTCCGGCAATAGGATTTAAACCTACGGTCGTTCCGGTTCCCCATACATAATATGAACCTGACAAAGCAGTTCCACCAGAAACCGTTAAAGTCGTCGATGATCCGTTGCAAATTGATGTTGGTGCCGAAACTGTCGTTGGCGCAGTAGAAATATTATCGCAAAGTGCGGTGTAGGTAAAAGTCACCCTTGAATCGCCGCCCTGATCGTAATTTTCAAGAACCAGATTTTTGGTTCCGCTGAGGTAAATGGTTTTAGAAGTGGTTTGGTAACTGTGGTAATTCCAATCTGAAATTTCCCAAGTTGCCCCGCCGTCAAAGCTTAGTCTTACACCATCGTCACCACCAATGGTAAACGTGTAGCTTCCTGCTGGAAATGTACGCGTCATGCGGAATCTGACAGAAAACCCATCGGTATAGGTTCCGCAAACATTGGCGCCTGAAATGGCTCCTGCGCCGAGATTTTGGTCAAAAATTTCAGGTTGCGTCACATATCCTTTGTAAAGCGTTGGCGATGTAAACGGATGTGTAGGCGGATTTGCCGCATCGATTGCAGAATACACATAACCGATCCATGAATCGACACCATAAACGGATGGATCTCCCGGAGGTGTTGGACATTGCGCTGATGCATCTGTATAACTTCCGATGAGAAGCAATGCTACAGCGATCCATTTTACAGCATGTTGGAAAGAGTTGAAAATGGCGCTGCATTTTCTTTCAATCGCTGAGGTTGTTTTTGTTTCATTTGAAGAATTGGAGTTCAAATGGGTTTGGGTAATTTTTTTCATTTCGAACATTTTTAAATGCGTGATCGTTTGTTTGGTTTAATGATTTTAATTAGAACTTTAAAATCATCGACCAAATGTATAAAATATCCGATGAAATGCACTATTTATTTTTTGTTATATTTTTTTTCCTACAAAGAGCGAAAGCGTTGTAATTTTTCAAACTTCCTTTAAACACTTGGATCACAGACTTTTTGAACAAATAAAAACAATTAAGTTTTTTTTATAACTTTTTTAATTTGTAGGATTAATATTATTGTTATGAAATTGGTTATTTTGATATTTGCAGGTGATCACATTGGTCTCAGCCGATTATTTTCTGAAGGTGTGTTTGATTTTCCTACATAAAAAATCCGTAACAGTTGCTGTACGGATTCTTGAACTCGATTAATATTCTTTTATTGATGCGTAAAACTGAAAAAAATCGGAACAAAAAAAATCCGCTAAATAACTTAGCGGATTGATTATGACTGTTAAATTTTTTTAGTTGACCAATACTTTTTTAGTAAGTGTAGCATCGTTGGAAAAAGTAATCTGTACCATTAAAACCTGATTGCTTGCGTTGATCGCATCGGTAGAAAATGAATCTGACTCAATCCCGTTTTTGGTATATAAAAGTTTTCCGGTTAAATCATAAACAGCAACACTATTAATGGATTCTGTAGATTGAATACTGATGGTATGGTTTTCTGCGAATACCACTGCTGATTGATCTGCCATTGCAGCATTTTTGGTTCCCAATGCAGCATTTGTAAATTTAAGTTCAAAACGGTTGTCGAAAGTTCCAACTTCTGTATTGAAAGTATAGCCATTTGTCTTGATGTCCTGAACCGTATTTGTAAGCTTGTCTAAAAGATATACATTTTGGTTTTGGAACAAACCATCAAACTGGTGAAGCGAAATCTTAAATGTTCCGGCTACCGTAGTACTGTATCCCAATGGAACTGCCTGATTGGCGTCGAACGGTAAAGCACGCCCCTGGATTACAAGTTTGTTTGAATCGACTATGCTGTAAAAATTCACAAAACTGTTTCCATTGATTCCGATTCCGTCATAAGCCCTGTCGATTCCATTTGTTGCACCTTCAGAAAAACCAATCAGCGTTTGTTTGAATGCGCCTTGTTCATTTGTCAGGTCAAGCCAGATGCGGTTGTTGCTGTCTTGTATGGTTGATGCATTTTTGTAAAACTGCGCATTGTTGTTTGTCAGACGCATGGTGTTTGTAAACACGGCATTTACGGGATTCACTGCCTTTACAAAGAAAGCCTGCCCGGCGGCAATTTTACCCTGAAAAGGTACTCCGGTAGGATTTGTCATCACACCGCCTACTTTATTGTATGCAATGTAATCGCTGCTTGAATAAGCATATAAGTTCCCACTTGCTGCAATTGGCGTTGCATGTGACCATAAATAAATTATAGGTGAAATATTGGCATTGTTGCTGCTGCTTTCCGAAAGGAATAAATTTGCATCTATGGCTGAAGGATATGGATTTCCAACGAGGTTCATGTCATTAGCTCCCGATCTTACCATAGGAATGGTCACTTTACCATTATGCGGCCTTCCAACGAATGCAGCATTAAAGGTTGAGTTTGGTGCCGTAATGACAGTGCCTGCACGCGCAATGTATCCTTTTGCTTCAACCATGGTTTCAAGTCCGTCAGTGATTACCTGCCATGCATTTGATGAAGTGTTAAATTTATAGAACTTGTCGAACCTGGTAGATGGAGATACATCATGAAGCAATTGGTCTTCAACAGGTGATGAATAATAGACGAAATCAAAAGGTTTTAATTGCGTAACATCTCTTTTCATAGTAAATGTTCCTGCACCTAAATCTGCATTTTTCGTATCCTCTTTAATTTGGACTAAACTACCAGTACTTTCAATGGTAAAAGTTCCATTATTCATGACAATTCCATTTACAGTTAGTGAAGCGTTTGGTTGAATGATCAGGGTAGCACCATCTTTTACTTCAAGTTCGCAGGCATTGAAATTTGAACCTGTCGGAACAGTATATGTTCCGCTGGAGATAGACATATAGTAATTTGTAGTCGATGCGTCAATTGCAATTCCATCTTTCCAGGCACCATTATCATATACTGCAGAATAAGGACATTCCCTGGTTTTAATACGTGAAATCATACGGCGTGGCGTAGCATCATAAGTAGTGTAGTCACCACTTACAATAATTTTACCATCCGATTGCAATACGATATCCCTGATTACGCTAACCCCTTCATATACACCAGTACCGCCGTTAAATCCCGCTCCTGTAAGGAAAGAAGTGTCTCTTGTCGCATCAGTAGCACTAATACGTGTAATCCCTTTTGGAATTGTTGCGCCTCCATAAGAAGTAAAATTTCCTCCAATAAGTACTTTTCCATCCGGTTGGAATTTTGCAGAAAAGATTGTAAAACCATTTCCTGTACCAACAGTGTTGATCAAAAGCTCAGCATCTTTTTTAAGGAAAACAATGCTGTTACGCGATGTTCCGTTAAAACCCGTGAATTTTCCAACTGCAAAAAAGCTGTCTGAATCCGGTTTAACGATAATGTCGAAAACGGCACTTCCACCTGTAACACCAGTTCCACCAGGATTGAATGTTGTATCGAAATCACCATTTGGCAATACTCTTATTAAATGTCCTTTTGCTGCTTGTCCTGTCCAGCCATCAAAAAATCCACCAACTAAAATCTTATTTGCATTGGCTCCTAATTTTTGCAATGCGATTGCCCTGATTTCTCCATTTGGCGTTCCGACCGTATTAAATGTAGCATCCAATGAACCATCGGCATTCAATCGGAGCAATCTTCTGTTGCCGGCTGAATTAAATGTAGTATAGTCACCTCCGATAAGAATTCTGTTGTCGGATTGCAGGCAAATAGCATGTACGGGTCCATTCGTTCCCCTAACAGCTGTAGCTGGCGTCACTACATTAAAAGTATTGTCGATGGTTCCATCTTCATTAAGGCGGGCGATGTTTCTGTAAACCCCAATGCTGAAGCTTCCCCCGATAAGGATTTTATTGTCTGGTAGCACTTTGACGCAATACAGATAGTCACTTGCAGGATTGGTGCTGAAATAAGGCGTGTTGAATGTAGTATCCAATGTTCCATCGGCATTAATTCTTGCAATTTTTTTTCTTTGCACACCATTATAGCTTGAAAAACGGCCAATGATCATGATTTTGTCTTTATGGACGCTTGAAGACGGATATACATCGGTTTTGTAAACAATTCCATCTTGGCTTCCATCAACTGTAGGCAATGTAGCTGTTCCGCCATAAGCGCCAGTTCCACTCGAATTAAAAGAGTTGTCAATTTCTCCTGGCTGGGCATGTCCTACTAAAGACATGATCAGGAAGATCAGCGTTAAATATAATTTTGTTTTCATAATTAACTTTTTAATTGTTAGGTTAAACTTGATTTGGTATTGCAAAAGTATCAATATGGGGTAGTATTGAAAACTTATATGTTATTTAATTGTCAAAGTGTTAATTTTTATCGACGAAATACGCGCCTGATGCTGTTTTTATCGATTAAAAACACAATCGCATGCATTATCCGCAACGAATGTTTCTTTTTTTAGAAAGAAACTTCCTATTATTATATTGTTAGCATTTTATAGAAACCTGTCCTGTTTTTTTGGAAATTTTTAACTATTGCTTGCTGTATTCTATTATAAATATAAAATAAAATCGTATCTCTCCAATTTTTATGCTTAAAAACAATAATAAATCTTATGCACTTCTTTAAAAGGGTTTGAGAAACTTTATAAACAATAAAATGTTAATAATTCTTGTAATCTTACACCTACAATTTATGTTAAATAGAACACTTTGTCGTAGTAATTGTGCATTTTATCGATGTTTTTTTTTGTAAATGTAAAAATAAAATTTACTTTCGAACCATAGAAATGAAATTTTTTTTAAAAAATGCATTTTTATGTCCTAACAAACAGCAAATTATGAGTAGTAAAATCCAAGAAAAAAGAAGTATCGATATCATGTTCTTCAGAAGGCATTTATCGAATGAAATCATGAGGAGATTTTTGATATCTAAAGTTAAAAACGCCTTCTGGACAGCTGATTTGCTATCAAATTAAGCGTCTTTATCGATTTTATTACGCATTTAATCTAAAAATTAAGGGTTTGTTGAGAATCTGAAAATGTTTGTAATACTTTCGTCCCTGAAAAGCCCAAAATGCTTTTCAATTGTACCCAATTTTATAAACCTAAAACATTGATTATGGAACACACTATTACTAATTTTAAAAGAGCATCTCTTTTTCTATTATTGTTTTATGCCGTTTTCTCTTCACAGGATGTTCATGCACAGGCTGTCACAGAAATAGTTACTGATTATCAGGGCTATTGGAAAAGTGGCCCTGGCGTATTGCTCAATCCGGTGAAGCCGCAAAACAGTCATGACCTGTTGTCATTTACATTTAACGGACAACGTTATTCGACAGGCGTAAACGATGCTTTGCTTACTACTCATGGAGATGCATTCTCTGCGCAGAAGTTTATCGCACTCCCGATGGAGAATATGTCGGGGATCCCAACTGCCGAAACTTTTATCGGCGTGGGCCAATTGTATGACGGCGTAAACAACGGCGCATCAATACCACCACCATTAAATAACCTCGCTTATTATCTTACAGATGGTATACAGGGTTTGAACATTGGAACTTGTGCGACAAACATCCCACAAGGATATGTAAGCTTTCAGGTATCTCAAGTAAACCCATTGTCAATTGGCGATGGCGTTCCGGATATTCTGATTACACAGGTAGCACAACCTTCTGGCGCGACAGATATTTATTCGTTTAAAGACATCAACGGAAACACCGTAGGGAATTCAGTGAATATTGTATTGAATAACCTTGCACCGGTAGGAAACTGGATTGCCGATTTCTATAAAGTAAATTCAAATCCCATGATTATTCCTCCTGGATTTGTCAATACAGAAAGACCAATGCGTTTGTGGGCTGCAGATTTTGCAGATTTCGGTATTACTGCCGGAAACTACCAGTCTATCGACCATTTCGTGATCAACCTTAAAGGAACTACCGATATCGCTTTTGTGGCTTACAATTTTGCAACTGCAGTAGTAGTGCCATTAACGCCAGGGATTGCATTGTTGAAAGACGGTGTTTTTCAGGATACTAATGGAGATTGCCGCGCAAGTGTTGGCGATAAAGTAAATTATACTTTTAAAGTAACCAATACAGGACAAGCACCTTTAACACAAGTAACTGTTACCGATCCTTTGGTAACCGTTTCAGGCACGCCGATTTCATTGGCTCCAGGTGCAACAAGCATCGGGCATTTTACGGCTACTTATACGATTACCCAGGCTGATATTGATGCAGGTGCGGTATACAACCGTGCTACAGCTACAGCAAGAGATCCTGAAAATGCTATCATCACTAAAGATTCATCTGATCCAACGCCAATTGGTTCTTCAAGTCCTTTGTTTCATGCAAGCTGTCCGGAATGTACGGTAACGCCATTGTTGCAAACACCAACAATCACGTCTCCGCTTTCTCCGGTGAATGTAAATGGCTGTTCAACGACTGCGATTACCTCTTTGCCTTATAGTGAAGTAGCGGTTTCCATTACGCCTGCACAGTTTATCGCTCAGGGAGGAACAATTTCCAACATTTCATTGGTGCTTTCAATTTCTTACCAGGATGTGAAATCGGGAACTTGCCCTATTGTTGTAACAAGAACATTTACGGTAACTAGCGGTTGTCTTGTATTGCCTTTCAGGCAGATTATCAACGTCAACGATACGGTTAAGCCTACTGCTGATGCTTTAGCAGATTTAAATGTGGTGGGCTGTAATGCAGTATTCCCTACTGCCGACATTGCGTTGGTCACTGGAGAAGCTGACAATTGTACAGCAGTACCAACAGTAACTTTTGTAAGTGACAGCGCGCCTGTAGTAACAGGTTGTACAGAAACGATCATCAGGACTTATAAAGTAGCGGATGATTGTGGAAACTTTATTGAAGTGCACCAAAATTTAATCAGAACAGCTGATACGGTAAATCCGACAGCTTCAAACCCTGCTGATTTGCCGGTTGTAGACGGTTTGCCTGCGCCAGATGTTACCGTAGTAACAAACGAAGCCGACAATTGCAGCACACCAACAGTAACATTTATTTCAGACAGCACTCCGGTAACTCAAGGTTGTACTGAAGTGGTGATCAGAACTTACAGAGTAACTGATGCTTGTGAAAACTTTATCGATGTTGTCCAAAGATTGGTAAGAAATCTAACAACTACGGCTCCGGTTATCGGAGACGTGACACAGCCAACTTGTAGGTTGACTTCTGGAAGCATTGTGATTTCAGGATTGCCAACAGGAAACTGGACAATTACTCAAACTGGAACGGTAAGCGCGACTTACAGCAATTCAGGTAATACGTTTACCGTACAAAATTTATTTCCGGGTATGTATACTTTTACTTTTACTGCAGACGGTTGTACGTCTAATGCATCTGTTGAAGTAACTATCAATGGAATTCCGAATGTGCCAAATGCACCAGTTGTTGGCGAAATTACGCAGCCTACATGTAACGTTGCTGGTGGAACTGTTGTATTGTCAGGATTGCCTGCTACAGGAACATGGACAATCAATGATGGTACCGAGGTTGTTGCAACAGGAACAGGAACAAGCACGACGCTTACCGATTTATCCGCAGGAACACACACTTATACTGTAACGGTTAATACCGATTGTACTTCATCCGCTTCAGCGAATGTGGTAATCAATCCATCAACAAACCCAACTGCACCAGTAGTTGTAAATGTAGTACAGCCAACTTGTACGGTTCCAACTGCAGCGGTAGTACTTTCAGGTTTGCCATCAGGAAACTGGAGCATTGCGGAAATTGGCCTTACAGGAAACGGTACTGCTAACGTAACAGTAAACCTGGCTCCTGGAACTTACAATCTTGTGGTAACAAACAGCCTTGGATGTAACTCATTGCCATTGGATATACCGTTAGTAATCAATCCACAACCAGCTGCTCCGACTGCTCCGCTTGTAGGAACGGTAACGCAGCCAACGTGTACTTTAGCTACCGGAAGCATCGAGCTTACAGGTTTGCCTTCAGGAAACTGGACATTGAATACGCCAAACGGGCCAGTATCAGGAACAGGTGCTACTTATGTAGTATCTGGATTGGCTCCAAACACTTATACTTTTACAGTAACTGTTGGAGATTGTACTTCAACAGCATCTGTTGCACAACAGATCAATACAGAAGCTGCTCCAGCTGCTCCGCTTGTAGGAACAGTAACGCAGCCAACATGTACTTCAGCAACAGGTAGCATCGAGCTTACAGGTTTGCCATCAGGAAACTGGACATTAAATACGGCTAACGGGCCGATATCAGGAACAGGCGCTATTTATGTAGTATCAGGATTGGCTCCGAACACCTATACTTTTACAGTAACTGTTGGTACTTGTACTTCAGCAGCAACTGTTGCACAGCAAATCAACACACAGCCTGGTAACTTAACTGCGCCTAATGTTGATGGAACTGTTCAGCCAACTTGTACTACTGCAACAGGAACAGTAACACTTTCAGGACTTCCTTCAGGAAACTGGACGCTTACGCAAACGGGTACTTCTGGAAACGTCTATACAGGTGCAACAGCAAGTTATACTATCGAAAACCTTGCTGCCGGTACTTATAATTTCAGTGTGACCAATGCTGCAGGATGTAATTCTCCGGGATCACTTGCTGTAACAATCAACAGCCAGCCAGTTGTTCCATCTGCACCAACCGCTGCAACGCCTATCAACCCTACATGTAGTGTTCCAACGGGAAGCGTAGTGCTTTCAGGCTTGCCATCAGGCAACTGGACGATCACGCAATCGGGAACGTTTAGCAATACTTATACAGGTTCAACGCCAGCTGTTACGATAGCGGATTTGGCCCCTGGAACTTATACCTTTACAGTAGGAACTGCAACCTGTACTTCTGTTGCCTCAACAGCTGTAGTGATCAGCTCGGCAACTGCTGCTCCGACTGCACCTATCGCAGCAACACCAACACAGCCAACTTGTACAACTACCACAGCAAGCGTAGTCCTTTCAGGATTGCCATCAGGAAACTGGACCTTGAACCTGGGAAGCATGACTATCGCAGGTACTGGTACTACTTATACCCTTGACAATTTAGCCCAGAATGCAACCTATAGCATTTCTGTGATCAACAGCCTTGGTTGTGAATCGCCGGCAACAACCGTTGTGATAAACGCTGCCGGGGAAACTGTAAACCTTGCAGATGAGGCTTGTAACGGTGATGATAAACTGATCCTGAACCTTGGGTTGAAACTGCCAACAGGTACGCCATTAAGTGGTGTATGGACACGCCTTAGCGACAACACGCCGGTTACTGCGCTGTTTAATCCTTTCGGACTTGCCAATGGTGTTTACAACATCCAGTATGTGGTTGCCTCAGGAAGCTGTACCCAGACTTTTGTGGTTGCGGTAACTGTGGATTCGAATCTTTGTGCCGTTTCTCCATGTGGAAATTTAGTGGTCAACAATGCTTTTTCTCCAAACGGCGATGGTTTGAACGATACTTTTGTGATCACAGACCTTCAGGAGACAGCGTGTTATCCTACAAACAGCATCGAGATCTACAACCGTTGGGGCGTATTGGTTTACGATACCAGACAATATGACAACAATACCAGGGTATTCCGTGGTATTTCAGAAGGTCGTGCGACCCTTAGCAAATCATCAGAGCTTCCTGCCGGAACGTATTTCTACATCTTGAAATATACCGATAGCGTAGGTAAAAATTATGATAAACAAGGCTACCTCTACCTTTCAAAATAAACCTAACTCAAATCTAACTCCCGGAATTTTTCGGACTTCCGGGATAAAAACAAGAATCTAATGAAAACAAGAATATTAATTTTCGTTTTGATGTTTACAGGAGCGTTAAGTTATGCGCAGCAGGATGCGCAGTTTACGCAGTACATG
>NZ_FNEZ01000002.1 GCF_900100375.1 Flavobacterium noncentrifugens
TATGTACAATTTTCCTGCCCGAAAGGGCAGGAATAAACTTTCTTTCTTTATTAAAAAATTTCTTTATCCCAGTGTGTTGATAATATTAGTTTGTATTTGGCTTTTTTAAAAGCAAAACTGCAAACAAGTTGCCCAAAGCAACTAACGACTTAAGGTGGTTATTGCGGCGGGGCTCACCTCTTCCCATCCCGAACAGAGAAGTTAAGCCCGCCTGCGCAGATGGTACTGCAATTTGTGGGAGAGTATGTCGTCGCCTTTCTTTAGAGAAGCCTGTCTGAAAAGACAGGCTTTTTGTTTTTATTGGAACCACGTGTTCGCCCTTCGGTTCGTCCCATTTAGCTTCGCTCAATTCGGGCTAAAGCCATCAGGTCTTTTGAAAACCCTGTTCTAACGAACGTTTGTTTTTATATATTCCCTGTCTTTTTGATACGGATATTTTTGCTTTTCAGTTGATGGCGCACGGATTGGAAATCCAAGCGATCAGTTTTGAAAAACAGACTGTAGAAACCTCACATATCCATTGATAAGCTATTGCCTGTATTTTTTTGTCAAATGGCAAATCGCAAAAAAAAACGTTTTACTAACTTGCGGTATGAAAGAATTTATAACATATATATTGCAGTTTGGAAACCTGAACCAGCAACAACTGGAGTTGATTTCGAATAAGGCGACTGAAGTAAATCTTCAAAAGGACGCTTATTTTTCGGAAGCTGGAAAGATTGCACAACAGGTTGGGTTTGTGTTAGACGGCATCGTCCGTGTTTGTTATTACAATAATAAAGGCGAGGAAATCACCAAATATTTTATTGAAGAAAACAATCTGGTCGTAGATCTCGAGAGCTTTGACAATGAGATCCCATCTTCTGCCTATGTGCATGCGATTACAGATTGCAAGCTGCTCATTTTTTCCAAAAAGGACTGGAATGAACTTCTGCATACCATTATCGGCTGGGATGCAATTGTGCATAAGATCATTTCAAAAGCCTTGCGGCAGAAAGTAGAGCGCCGAAGTCCATTGGTCTCAGAAGATGCGACTACGCGCTATTTGATGTTCTTAGAAATTTATCCTAATGTCGTGAACCGGATTCCGCTTTCCTACATTGCATCTTATTTGGGCGTGACCCAATCTTCACTGAGCAGGATCAGAAAAAACATTTCCTAAGGCGCTTTTTGCCAAATGGCAAATGATGTCATCCGCAAATGGCGCACCTTTGTTTGATTAATTTAAATGAACAAAAAATGAAATCAGTATTGATTACAGGAGCCAATAGAAGCATTGGTTTAGAAACAGCAAAACAGCTTTCTAATAAAGGTTTATTCGTTTACCTTGGAAGCCGCAACCTTCAAAAAGGGAAAGCGGTGGTTGCAGCGTTAAATGAAAAAGGATTTGAAAATATCACAGCCATTGAAATCGATGTGACGAAGCCTGATTCTATTTTGGCTGCGAAAAAGATCATTGAAAGTGAACAGGGAAAACTTGATATTTTAATTAACAATGCCGGAATTAGCGGAGCGATGCCGCAAAATGCTTTGCATACTTCAATTGCCGATATCCAGGAAGTTTTTGATACAAATTTCTTTGGGGTGATCAGCGTGACGCAGGCATTTCTAGAATTACTCAAAAAAGCACAGAGCCCAAGGATCAGCAACATTACCTCTGGACTTGGATCTTTAACATTGCACAGCGACCCAAATTGGAAATATTACAATGTTAAATCGGTTGGCTATGGTACTTCAAAAGCCGCATTAAATGCTTATACGATCGTGTTGGCTTATGACCTCAAAGACCTTCCGTTCAAAGTGAACGCGATTGATCCAGGCTACACGGCAACAGATTTCAACCACCACAACGGACCGGGAACGATTGATAGTGCCGTCAATTTTATTATCAGGCACACACTGACCGATGACGATGCGCCGACCGGGCAATTTTTCAGCAATGACATTGACGATGAAACCGGGGTAAGTCCCTGGTAATTTAAATAGCGCTTCAATTTGAGGCTCTTTTTTCGGATCATTAAATTAATTTGATAAATGTTAATCCGGAAAATTGAGAATGCCATTGCAGGCTTTCTTCTAAATATTTATATTCGCGGGAACGAAACCTATTTTGAAAACTGATTTTCATTGCAGTTTCGTTTACTTTTAAAAGGATTTTATGGACGTTTTTCCGGTTGCCACATCGACACTTTCTGCAAACGCATTAGGGGAATTTCTGAAAGAAAAGTATAATTTTAAAGATTGCACCTGTGAATTGTTTCGAACGGGAATCAATCATACTTATTTCATTTCGGCTGATATGGAAAGATACGTCCTGAGGATTTATTTTTACAATTGGCGCTCTGAATCAGAGATCATGGAGGAAATTTTACTTTTGAATGAATTAAAACAAGTGCAGATCAACATTTCGCATCCAATTGCAGATCAGAACGGATCATACATTCAGAACATTCATGCGCCGGAAGGCATGCGTCACGCCGTGCTTTTTTCATTTGCCAATGGGAAAAAGATTCGGTTCATGAACGAAGAAACGTGTTTTGCTATTGGCACGTTGATGGCAAAAATCCATAAAGAAACACAGGATAAAACGATCGGGCGGATTCACTACAATCCGGAAACGTTGCTTCAGCAGCCATATGAATATGCCAAAGCTCATTTTTCTGAATCGCTTCCTGAAATGCAGTTTGTACAAAAACAGGGTCAAATCATCGGTGAAAATTTCAAAAAAATGGATTTAATTCATCTTGCAAAAGGCGTTGTTCACTTGGATATCTGGTATGACAATATGAATGTTGCCGATGCCAATGAAATCACCATTTTCGATTTTGATTTTTGTGGAAATGGATTGTTGGTTTTTGATGTGGCTTACTTCTGCAAACAGCTTTTTCATATTGAAACGGATAAGGACAGGTACGAATTGAAAGCGCAAAGTTTTTTAAAAGGTTATCAAAGTATCCGGAAATTATCTGATGCAGAAATAAAATTTATTCCCGATGCCGCAACTTCAATCTGGATTTTTTATCTTGGGGTACAATCGCAGCGGTTTGACTGGTCGAATATATTCCTGACAGAAAATTACCTTAAAATATATGTCGGGAAAATGAAATCATGGATGGATTATTACAGTAACAAATTATCATAAATTAATATTGAAAATTATTCAGATATACCAAACTTTATAGCAATGGAAGATAGGAAACAGTTGTCAACGGCTCAGCACGAAGAATTGATCAAAGTTTTACAAGTCCGTTTTGAAAAACACAGCGATCGGCATAAAGATATCGAATGGTCGAAAGTAAAAGCAAAGCTTGAAGCCAATCCTGAAAAATTATTCATATTGCATGAAATGGAAGCAACCGATGGCGAACCGGATGTAGTTGGTTGCGATAAAACTACAAATGAATTCATTTTCTTTGATTGTTCACAAGAAAGCCCGAAAGGCCGGAGAAGTTTGTGCTACGACCGCGAAGGCCAACTGTCAAGAAAAGAACACCAGTCTCAAAATAATGCTATTGATATGGCAGCAACCATGGGTGTCGAAATTTTGACCGAACAGCAATATCGAGAATTGCAGCAGCTTGGAAAATTTGATTTAAAGACTTCGAGTTGGCTGCAAACACCTGAAAAGGTTAGAAAACTTGGAGGAAGTATTTTTGGCGACCGCCGTTATGACAGGGTTTTCATTTACCACAATGGTGCGCAGTCGTATTATGCCGCGCGGGCTTTCCGGGGTTCGTTAAAGGTTTAGATAAATATATTTTAATGAAAAATCCCGCCTTAAGACGGGATTTTTTTAGTTTAATGTTCGTTGTAAATCCTGAACGGTCGTTAAATGATAACCGGGTTTTGCTCTTTCAAATAGCTGTTTTGCCCAATCTTTGCCTTCGGGCGTTTTGATCATTTCTTTGTACAAAGTTTCCAAAGATCCGGTTCTGCTTGTAGCGATTATAAAATTTTCGATGGCATTTCGCGCCGGTTTGTAACTGTGCTTTATCGCCTGTACAAACCATTGACGTTTGATGACAAAATTTCCTTTGTCTGTAAAATGAAATTCTGCGTCGATTGCCGCCATTTCTTTTTCGGTTAAATCTTCAGGAAGGTAATCTATAAAATGCTGTTTTTCAGTAGTGGATTTGATTTGCTGGGCCAATCCTTTAACACCGGTCTTTCTCCAATTTGACTGAATGCTGTCAATCTTGATAAAATCTTCCGAAACTGGCACAATAATATTTGACGGAATTCCAGGATTGTATATCCACTCGTCAAGCTTGATTTTTTCCTCGAGGTCGGCATTACCTTTAATAAGGTTTTTGTTGATGTAAGCTACAAAATCTTCGGTCGTGATCGACTGGAAAGCATGTGCGTTGAAATAGGCTTTGATGAATGCATCAAATTTTTGCCTGCCAACCGCATCTTCAATAGTCTGTAAAAAAGCATAACCTTTTTCGTACGGAATGTCGCTCAGTGATTCGTCCGGATTTCTGCCCTGAGTATCCACTTTTAAGCGTGTGTCCGGATTTTTAGCACCCATTTCTGCAATATTGTCCTGCAATCCTTTTCGGCTTAGAACATCCTGCATCTTCGCTTCGTCTTTCCCGAAGATTTCCTCACCAATGCGGTGTTCCACATAAGTCGTAAAACCTTCGTTAAGCCAAACATCGTCCCAGGTTGCATTTGTTACTAGATTTCCGCTCCAGCTGTGGCCCAGTTCATGCGCCAATAAACTCGTTAATGACCTGTCGCCTGCGATGACGCCTGGAGTCAGGAATGTTAGGTTTGGATTTTCCATTCCGCCATAAGGAAAACTCGGTGGCAACACCAAAACGTCGTATCTGCCCCAGCGGTATGGCCCGTATAATTTTTCGGCAGCATAAACCATTTTTCCAAGTTCGGCAAATTCCCAGGCTGCTTTGTCTAAGACAGAAGGCTCGGCATACACACCTGTTCTGTTGTCGATTGATTTAAACGCAAGGTCGCCCACGGCAATAGCCATTAAATAGGAGGGTATTTTTTTATTTTGGACGAATGTATAAATGCCAGTGGTATTTTTCTTTTGTGGATTGACCGCACTCATTAAGGCGATCAGGTCTTTCGGAACGGTCACTTTTGCATTGTATGTGAAGCGTATTGACGGCGAATCCTGGCATGGAATCCAGGTTCTTGTCCAAATGCTTTCACCTTGTGAAAATAAAAAAGGTTTGGTTTTATCTGCGGTTTGCAGCGGTGTCAGCCATTGTAGCGCCACTGCGTCTTTGGTAGTTTTATAGTAAATGTTAACTTTCGTTGTGGTGGGTTCAATGGTTACAATCAAAGGTTTTCCGTGGAATTCGACTTCGGTGCCGAGTTTGAATTTTGCCGGTTTTTCATCATCATCCAAAGTCACTTTTTCAATTTCGAGCGTATTTTCATCAAAAATGATTTCTTTTCCTTTCGAAACATTGTCGATTTTCCATGACGCTTTTCCAGAAATGGTCTGGGTTTCAAAATCGACTTTAATGTCAAGATCCAAATGTTTGACGACGGCTTTTTCAGCAACCGAAAACGAATGTTCGTCATTGATCAGGTCGATTACGCCTTCGGTATTTTTTTGTTTGTTACACGCAAAAGCAACGATTAGAATGACGCAAAGCAGGGTTTTTTTCATCGGAATATAATTTTCCGAAAAGTACTGCTTTTTAACGAATGCTAAAAACTTTTATCATCTGCCGACGGACCATAAATCGAAGGAATTTTGATGCCGTCCATTCACATATAGACAGTCAGTTTCCCACGATGGTGTACCCAATGATTTAAAGTCGTCCGAATGTCGGTTTTCTTTGGCGATGGATACATAATTTTGCTATTTGCCTTGAGACTAAAGTTTTCTTCGAGCATGCCGTCGCCGGAATTTTGAAGCGCTTCTTCCGCTTTTTTGATGCTCGCTTCTTTTCATCAGTTGTTCCGAAGTTTCAATTTTTTGATGTGGATAAGTGCCCATGTCAATTTCTGAATCAGTAACCATTGTTGCGATCCACATCGGGATTTCTGCAACAAGCAAAGTCAGATAGCGCATTTCCATCGAGGTTTAGTGCGCTTTGAACGTGAACAATTCCGGAAGGGCAATTCTCTCAAGGCATTTGCGGGTCGAAGCAGTTTCCATTTGCAATTCTTCTAAAAGTATAGTAGTTAAAATTTTAGTTGCCATAATAAATGCTGTCTTTATTTTAAGATTTCAGAACGGACAAAAAAAATAACCATTAACGACTTAAGACTTATAAAGGTATCATCTTAATGGAACTTCATTTCTTAATGGTAAAATTTTCTATATCTAATAAAGTTTACGATTACTTAAAGTTATGAAAATCAGCTAAAAAACAAAAATCCCGCACTGAATTTCAATGCGGGATCTTTAGCTATTTAATGATGATCAGAATTTCAAGAGATACGTTGGATGGATCACGTAAATCACACATTTGAAATCGTATTTATTTCAATTGGCTTATGCCAGCATCGTTACCGGATTTTCCAGATACGTTCTGAGTGTTTGCAGGAATTGAGCTCCTGTAGCGCCGTCAACGGTTCTGTGGTCGCATGCCAATGTTACTTTCATGGTGTTGCCAACAACAATTTGTCCGTTTCTAACAACCGGTTTTTCAACAATCGCTCCAACTGATAAAATCGCTGAATTCGGTTGGTTAATGATCGAAGTAAATTCGGTAATCCCGAACATTCCAAGGTTTGAAACCGTAAACGTACTTCCGTCCATTTCTGCCGGTTGTAATTTTTTGGTTCTCGCTTTTCCTGCAAGGTCTTTGACTTTCGTGCCGATTTGTGTCAGGCTCATCTGGTCTGTAAATGGCAATACCGGAACCAATAATCCGTCTTCAACAGCTACGGCCACGCCAATGCTGATGTTGTGGTGGATTACCGTTACATCGTCTTTCCATTGTGAATTTACTTGTGGGTGTTTTCTGAGCGCCATTGCACACGCTTTGATGACCATATCGTTAAATGAAACTTTTGTATCGGGAATCGTATTGATCACGGCTCTTGATTTCATCGCATCGTCCATCGCTACTTCAATAGTTAAGTAATAATGTGGAGCAGTGAATTTAGATTCGGCCAAACGGCGTGCAATCGTTTTGCGCATTTGCGAATTTTTGACTTCTTCTGAAGAAACTTCGCCAGCCGGAACAAATGCTTTTACCGGAGTCGCAGCCTGTTCTGTTTTCGCTGGAGCAGTAGCTTGTTCAGCAGGAGCAGCTGCAGCTTGCGGTTTAAAGTTTTCTATGTCAGATTTAACAATTCTTCCGTTTTCACCTGAACCTTTTACCTGTGCAATATTGATTTTTTTCTCTTCGGCGATTTTTTTAGCCAATGGAGAAATGAAAATTCTTTTTCCGTCAGAAACTACATTTACAGTTTCTTCTTCTTTAGCATCTGACTTTTCATCAGATTTTGCTTCGTTCGATTCCGCTTTTGGAGCATCGGATTTGGCATCTGATGTTGGAGCAGGAGCAGCGCCGCCTTTTTTGTAGTTTGCAGCAATACCTGAAATGTCGGTTCCATCTGGTCCGATGATCGCGAGAACGCTGTCTACCGGAGCAGTTTCGCCCTCGTTGATTCCGATGAACAATAAAGTACCGGCATTGAACGATTCGAATTCCATTGTTGCTTTATCGGTTTCGATTTCAGCAAGAATATCGCCTTCGGCAACTTTATCTCCGACTTTCTTTAACCATGTTGCCACAGTTCCGTCGGTCATGGTATCGCTCAAACGCGGCATTGTTACGACTACAACTCCTTTTGGAAGTTCTGCAGCTGCAGTTGGAGCGGCTTCTTTTTTATCTTCAGATTTAGCTTCTTCCTTTGCAGGAGTTGCCTCTTCTTTTTTATCTTCTGTTTTTGGAGCCTCAGCTTTAGGCGCTTCTGCAGCCGGAGCATCGCCACCAGCCAAAAGCGCGGAAATGTCTTCGCCTTCGTTTCCGATAATCGCTAAAAGAGAATCAACCGGAGCCGATTCGCCTTCCTGAATTCCGATGTGCAATAAAGTTCCTGAATTGAATGACTCAAATTCCATTGTTGCTTTGTCGGTTTCAATCTCGGCTAAAATATCGCCTTCGCTGATCTTGTCGCCTACTTTTTTAAGCCACGTTGCAACTGTTCCTTCCGTCATCGTATCGCTCAAGCGCGGCATTGTGATTTTAATTGCCATAATTGATTATAGTTTGTGAGGAATGAATGGATAGTTTTCTTGTTCGTAAACCACGTCATACAATTGCTGTACTTCAGGGAATGGAGAATCTTCTGCAAATTTGGCACATTCTTCAACCAAAGCTTTTACGCGTTCGTCGATTGCTTCAATTTCTGCATCGGTAGCATATTTCTGGTCTTTGATCACATCCAAAACCTGGGTGATTGGATCAATTTTTTTGTATTCTTCCACTTCATCTTTCGAACGGTACAATTGCGCATCTGACATAGAATGTCCTCTGTAACGATATGTTTTCATTTCAAGGAATGTTGGTCCGTCGCCACGACGTGCACGGTCGATGGCTTCATCCATCGCTTCCGCTACCTTTACGGGATTCATTCCGTCGACTGGTCCGCAAGGCATTTCATAGCCCAGACCTAGTTTCCAGATGTCGGTGTGATTAGCTGTTCTTTCTACAGAAGTTCCCATTGCATAACCATTGTTTTCAACGATAAAAACCACTGGTAATTTCCATAACATCGCCATGTTGAAAGCTTCATGAAGCGAACCTTGTCTTGCTGCTCCGTCTCCGAAGTACGTCAAAGTCACGCCACCTGTATTGAAATATTTATCTGCGAAAGCGATTCCGGCACCAACAGGGATTTGCGCCCCAACGATTCCGTGACCGCCATAAAATCCTTTTTCTTTTGAGAAAATGTGCATCGAGCCACCCATACCTTTAGAAGTACCGGTTACTTTTCCGAGCAATTCTGCCATAACGGCTTTCGGGTCAACGCCCATTCCGATTGGTTGTACGTGGTTTCTGTAAGCAGTAATCATTTTGTCTTTACCTAAATCCATTGCGTGCAAGGCTCCGGCTAAAACCGCTTCCTGTCCGTTGTATAGGTGAAGAAATCCTCGTACTTTTTGTTGTATGTAAAGGGCAGCTAATTTGTCTTCAAACTTTCTCCAAAGCAGCATGTCTTCATACCACTTTAAATAAACTTCTTTTGTAACTTCTTTCATTATTGTTTTCTGATGTATAGTTAAACCGAACAGCCACCGGCTGTTCTCCTCTTAATCTCAAATCTCACACAATTTGCGAAACGCAAAAATAAGACATTCCATCCTAGAACTAAAATTAAAATCTTAAATTTTAGTTATTTTACAGGAAGTTTTTATCAAACGTGAGCGGGAGTAAATTTTTAAGCGAATCCGACTTGAAAATCGCTCCTGATTCTCCCATGAAATAAATTTCGATCGGCTGGTTTTGCTTGAATTCATATTCGGCGATTGATTGGCGGCAGGCGCCGCAAGGCGGAATCGGGCTTAATGTCGGATTGGTATCCGAAGCTGCGCTGATCGCCATTTTGAGGATTTTTGCATCGGGATAATTCGCGCCGGTGTAGAAGATTGCAGTCCTTTCGGCGCAAAGCCCTGATGGATACGCGGCATTTTCCTGGTTCGATCCCAGTACGATTTCTTCATTGTCTAAAAGAATGGCAGCGCCGACGCGGAAATTCGAATATGGAGCATAAGCATTCTTTCTAATCGCAACGGCTTTTGCCATTAAATCCTGAACATCTGAAGGTAATTCTGTTACGTCGTCAAACGACAAGAATTTGGTTGTAATAGTAATGTCTTTCATTCTTTACAGGGGAAAAAAAATCCAAATTTCAGGAAGTTGAAATTTGGATTTTTTAATTTATTGGTTAAATATACTAATATTCGTCATATTTGTCTCCGAATGCAAAGCTTAAAGAGAAGCGAAGCGTATTTTCAAGCGGGTTTTTCACTTTAGATGCAGAGAACAGGTAAGACACGTCGATTTTGACTACGTTGTATTTGAATCCGGCTCCGAGCGACAGGAATTTTCTGGCTCCTTTTTCCACGCTTTCATTGAAGTAACCCAATCGGAACGCGAAGGATTCCTGGTAAGAATATTCAGCTGCGACAGAATAAGTGAATTCTTTGAGTTCTTCGCTGAATCCGTCAGGCGCATCGCCGAAAGATTTGAAGATTCCGGATGTCCAGCCAATGCCGCTGTATTCGTCGTTTACAATCACACGGTCGGCAGCATCAACAACACCATCGCCGTTTTTATCGGTAACTTCCTGTGGGGTTGGAACCAATAATTTGTTGAATTCGGCACTTACACCTACTTTATTGTATTCGTCAAGGATAAAATCAAATCCACCGCCCAGTTTCATGTTTGCCGGTAGGAAGTTTGAATTTAAATCGTTCTGGTCTTTATCGTAGCTGATTTTTGGCCCAAGATTCTGGAAGTTGAAACCCAAACGGTATCTTCCATTGAAGTCACTGAATGCAATTTCTTCAGATTGGAAATAACCCGCAATATCAACAGCAAACGAACTTGCGGCCGAAGCATCGGTATTGGCATCGGCAATTCTCAGGTTCGACCTGATGTAACGTCCGGCAACGGCCATGGCAAACTGGTCGCTCAGGTGTAAAGAGTAAGATGCGTCGAAAGCCAATTCATTAGGTTTTACAATTCTTGGTTCGTCTTCAGCCCTTTCCCTCAGTTCAATTTCCCCCAAACCGAAATACCTCAAGCTGGCAGCAAATGCCATCCTGTCGTTAAAACGATTGTAGAAAGTGATTTGTCCGAGTGAAATGTCGTTCACCAAATCGGTCAGGTAAGGCGTGTAACTTGCCGAAGCGCCAATTTTGTCTGTAGCGAATGCATATTTGGCGGGATTGTATTGTTGTGAAAAAGCGTCAGGTGATGTGGCAACACCCTGATCTGCCATACCCGCTGAGCGTGCATCGGCTGCAATCAGTAAAAAAGGAACTCCGGTAGTGATAACCCTGTCTTGTGCTTTTGCGAATTGTATCGATATCAAACAAATTAATATTACTGCAATTTTTCTCATTCTGAATTTTTATATAATTGAACAAATATACTATTTTATTAAAGTATTACAAGTTTTTCGTACTTATGCGTTTTGGTATTTGTGAGCAATGATTTCACTGTGAGCTTGTACACGTAAACGCCTTTTCCAATCTTATCCCCAAAATCATCCTTGCCATCCCAGGTAATTTCGCGTGATAAAAAACCGTCGGTGGTGATCGTCTGGTTTTTCGTCCAAACGACTTTTCCCGTGATCGTGAGCACCTGGACCTGAACTTCTAAAGGCTCGAAAGGCTTGTTGTGCGTAAACCAAAACTGGGTGTAGTTCACAAATGGATTCGGGTAATTGAGCACATTTGTAATCGTTACCGAATCGTCATTTACCACCAAAAACTGAATCTCGGCAGTCACCAGATTGTTATATACGTCAAAAGCCTTAAAAGTGATTGTATGCAAACCGACAGCAAGGTCTCTAAATGGAAATTTTAACTTTCCTTTTTTGTAATCGTCTAGTTCGGTTTCGTAATAATCGTTGAGTTTGTACGGATTGTTTTCATCTCCGTCAAGTATCGCAACAATGTCGTGCCCGATTCCGCTGGCGGTGTTAATTCCGTGTTCATCTTCCAGAAAAGCGAGGAATATCGGGGATTCATTGGTGATTCCGCCAGAAACAAATGTCTGGTCGTTCATGTATAATTTTACCGTTGGGCCGGTAGTGTCCAATTCTGCGCTTTCGTTGATGCCGCCAATTTTCACGGAATTATTATAACCCGATTTGTCTAAAAGGATTTGCCCTCTTTTAGCATAAAAACTGGCGCGTCCGTCGCCCACACCGATCGCAATATCTCTTGGGACGACAAAGCCAAATTCAAATTTCCCATTGGCTACACTTGCATTTCCCCTGAAAATCGTTTCCCCTAATGTTGTGAAATTGATGGGCGGACTTTGGCCGTCGTTGTTGCGGGTTTGCTTGGTGAGCATCTTGTCGAAGATTTGTATCGCAAGATCGCCGTTGTAAGATGGGAGCGGGTTGTTATTTTCATCGACAACTTCGCCTGTGAGTTTTGCGTATGCCAATGCTTTTAGAGGCTCGGTTACGTCAGCAATTGGAATATCATTGATTTTGGTGAGCCTGATGTTTGGTTTTGGGATGGCCAGCATCAGCGCTGGATCTCCGATATAAAATACCACATTTACGGTTGGTGCGCCCGGATCTCTTTTTGCCCGACGCAAGGCTTCGGCAATCGATACATATTCATTCGAACCGTATGAAAACAGGTATTTTGACAAAAGAATATTAAAGGATTCACCCGTCGACTGGCCAATTGAGCGCACGGTTGTGATTAATGAAATGGCGCCTCCATGTGAATTCCAGTAGGTATATTCACCTGCGGTTGGCCTGAAAGGATTGTCAAACCGGGTAAATTCGCAGGTAATCGTGATGAATAAAGGGTATTTGTATTTGTTGTTAAGATTTTGGCCGTCGGCAGTCTGGAAAATCCGTTCCTGTGACAATCCGTCTTCGCCACCGTGTCCGAGATAATCAAAAACCAATGCGCCTTTTTCAAATGCATTAAACAAATCGGCCTTTGCTTTTGGATAACGCCCGCCACCTGAGGAACTTTCCTGTACGTAAGCATCCATCAGGATTTTTGTGGCATTGATGAACGGTTTTTCCAATACGATTTTGTCTGCAAGATTGTTCATGTTGCTTTGCAGTGAAGCATCGCCATCCTTGTCGGCATCATCGGCTACGGCAACGAAATTGTTACGCCAATTGCCGTAAGATTTAATATCATGATAGTCGATTACCTTATCAACAAGCGCATCGCCCTGGCTTGCAGACCCGGCAATCATTCGTCCCACGGCAATATCAAGGCCTGATGAAGTGGTTGGGGTGATGTTTCCTTCATTGTCATCATAAAGCCCGAAAAAATCATCAGAACAAAACGAATCTTCCCCATCGCTGAATCCGTCAAGCGCATGATAGATAGGAACGAAGTTTGAAAATGCGGAAACGCGGTTTTTAAAGTCAAAAGAAGCATCGCCAAAAAGATTCAGGTATTTGACTTTTCTGTTAGGGTCTAAAGGATTTTTATAGACATACTTCATAAAATTACGGATGGCTCCGATATCCTGCTTTCCTGAAGAAAATTCCTGATATATATCGTCAAGCGAAATGACCTTAACCGTAAGTAGCGAATAATTGCGGTGAAAATTAGCAAGTCGCTCGGCCTGAGCCATAAATTGAGGCGGCGCTACAATAATGTAATCAATATCTCCCGGTTGGCCCTGGGAATTGTTAAAGATGTTTCCCTTCAGGTTCTGGTTGCTTACCCTTGTGTTGGAATCCCTGTCGGGAGAATATAAATTATTAAAATCTACGGCTACGTATTTTCGGACTTCCCCAAGAGAAGCTTTAAACGAAAAAGCATTTTGCCCATTATTTTCGATGTTGCTGACGTTGAAAATATCGGTGACATCCCAGATTTGGTTGATTCCGCCTGCATTTGAAAATTGGTATTCGCCAAAACCCGAGGTTGACGCAGCAGCATCGTACTGAAAAGGAAATTGCTGACCGGTGCCGCGCAGGCTTCTTTTTGATTTTACCCGAATGTAATCCAGATATCCTTTTGATCCCGGCACATTATTATTAAGGTAGCTGACTTTAACGGTCATGTTTTCTGATGCGGGAGCAGACATTTGTACAGATCCGGCACGTAAAAGCGTGTGGTCGTCTGTTATCGAAAGGTTGATTGTACCAAGATCCTGTCCGTTAACGTTAAACTTGAAACTCGTTGGAACCAATGCAGAAGCTCCGGCATAAGCGGTGATTTTTACAGGTTCGGTCGTAACAATATTGGGAATATTGAAAGTAAATTCCTGTTCGGCATCAATGTCAAAAACTTCCCCAAACCATCTTCGCCCAAGACGCACCACATTAACGGCATCTATTTCATGGTACTGGTAATTGTCGAATGCTGTGATGTTTACCGTAGCAGGGAATGAGGGTTGTGTCATGGCTGCGATCCGTTTGCCGTCGGCACCCTGAACATTTACATAATAATAGGACTTGTCAGCATACAGGTTGTTGTTGGTGTCGCTGTCGGCATTAAAAACATCGATGCCTTCTGCGTAAAAAACGGCAAAATCAGTATCGTTAAAGACGCCGTCGTTTTCACCTGCAACAATAATCGCATTTTCTGTGAGGTCGGCCGGATAGTAATCGCTGTTTTTTAGCGGAATCATTCGTCCGCCATTGCCGTATATTTTAATTTTTCTCGGATCGAGGCCGTCAACATTCACGCCTATTGCTTTTAAAAAAGCCTTGTCTATTCTGTAAGCGCCCGATTTGGTAACATAAAACCGATACCAGTCTCCTGCAGTAAGCACAGAATTGCGCCTGGAACCAAACTCGTCACCCGGAGCAAGCAATTTGGAGCTGCTTCCTGCGGAGAAGGAATAAGAAAAAGACTTGACTTTTTTAAATCCCGAGGCGTCTTTTATAATAGGAGAGAGTATGATGTTTGCGGCAAATTCATCCCTTGAATGAATGCTTTTTAAGGTAGCGTTGATTTTTTCCGGAATGGCTTTGATAGACAATTCGCCCAATTCGGCAGCACTAATGGCTTCGTAAGTAATGTTGGTAATCTGTAACGATTTTTCGTTGATGTCTGTCGGCTGGTCTGATGAAAATCGGAACAAAACCTCTTTGCGATAACTGTCAAAATAAAAATTAGGACTGTCAAACTGTGGGATGTTGACATTGTAATCCCCAAAAGAATAAACATGGGCCGGAGTCCAGTTGATGCTGATATTTCCGCTTTGCTGGCTGAAAGCGACATAGGAAAACAGCAATAAGAATAGGGATAATGTTTTTTTCATTAGAATAAGTAACGCGGTTTGCGGGCAATTATTACGGCCGGTAAAAATAATTTATTTCGTGCAATTGGTTATAATATTTATTTTAATTTTGCGTTCTGAAATGAAAATGCCGGGATTCGAAAATAAACGGGTTTATATTATTTAAAAAAAGATGTTGCAATGTAAATGTTAATTATTATATTGCGCCTCGAAATTATCACCTACTAACGTATGAAAGTAAACAAATTTATGGCTGTTAGATTATTACTGTCCCTTGTAATAATGTTTGGTTTAACTACTAGTTGTAGTAAAAGCTCCAGCTCCAAGAACTCGTCAACTGCGACGGGGTGGAAGATCAACGACAAAAAAGGAGGCTTTCAATATGCTTCCAACTTCAAAAAGCAAGCTACCGGCCCAGGATTGGTAATGGTAGAAGGCGGAACTTTTACAATGGGTAAAGTTCAGGATGATGTCATGCATGATTGGAACAACTCGCCAAACCAACAACACGTACAATCATTCTATATGGATGAGACTGAGGTGACAAACCTGATGTACATGGAGTATCTTGACTGGTTGAAAAGAGTATTTCCGCCAGAACAGGAAAATTACAAAAACATTTACGAAGGTGCTTCTCCTGATACTTTGGTATGGAGAAACCGATTGGGTTATAACGAAACAATGACCAACAACTACCTGAGACACCCTGCATATGCAAACTATCCTGTAGTTGGTGTAAACTGGATCCAGGCTGTGGAATTCTCTAAATGGAGAACCGACCGTGTAAACGAAAATACCCTTGAAAAAGAAGGTTTCCTTAAAAAAGATTCAAAAGTGACTGCCGTAAGTGCAGAAAAAACGTTCAGTACTGAAACCTATTTGAACTCGCCAACCAAAACTTTGGGTGGTGATGAAGAAATCGTTTTGAAAGGAAGAAGAAATTCAAAAGCAAAACCAGGAAAAGCAGATAAAGACGGAAACGTTAAAGAAGCTAAAAATGTCTACGCACAAAGATCTTCAGGTTTGATTTTACCTGAATACAGACTTCCGACTGAAGCAGAATGGGAATATGCTGCTGCTGCAGATGTAGGCCAGAGAGAATACAACATCTATAAAGGACAAAAGAAATACCCTTGGTCTGGAAGCTACACGCGTTCTGGAAAAAGACAAGTAAAAGGCGACCAGTTGGCCAACTTTAAACAAGGTAAAGGAGATTACGGCGGAATTGCAGGATGGTCTGATGATGGTGCCGATATTACAAATGTTGTAAAATCGTACCCGCCAAATGACTTCGGATTGTATGATATGGCAGGAAACGTTGCAGAATGGGTTGCCGATGTTTACAGACCAATTGTTGATGATGAAGCAAGTGATTTCAACTACTATAGAGGTAACGTCTATACCAAAAACAAAATTGGTGAAGATGGAAAAGCAGAAATCGTAACTGGAGAAACTCAGGTTTTCGATACTTTATCTAACGGTAAAATCGTAGCAAGAAACTATCCTGGCGAAATTGCCCAGGTTCCGGTTGACGAAAAAGAAACTTATTTGAGAACCAACTTCGATAAGAGCGACAACAGGAACTACAGAGATGGTGACAAACAGTCGACAAGGTATTTTGACTTTGGAACTGCCGAAACAGAAGAAGATGCTGCTACAAAAGAGAAACACAGAATGTACGATTCTCCGGAGCACAATGTTACCACAGATAGTTTGGGTAACATGGTTAGAAAATATGACAAGTCTAACAAAAGAACAACTTTGATCAATGACAATGTCAGGGTTTACAAAGGTGGTTCTTGGAGAGACAGGGCATATTGGTTGGATCCTGCACAAAGAAGATACTTCCCACAGGATATGGCAACAGATTACATCGGATTTAGATGTGCGATGTCAAGAGTGGGTCCTAAAGCCGACAAAAAGAAAAGAAGAACGAATTAATTTTCGAAATATATTTTACAAAAGCCCTTTCATTAGGGCTTTTTGTTTTTAAACCAATTTCAAATGGATATTCAAAACATTCATCGTTTGTTTTTAGCCTGCCCTTCGGTTTCGATCGACACGCGCAAGATTGAACCCAAATCCTTTTTCGTTGCCATCAAAGGCGAGAATTTTGACGCCAATACTTTTGCTAAAGAAGCTTTGGAAAAAGGAGCTTCGTATGTCATGATCGATAATTCCGATTATTTCATTGACAGCAGGACCATTCTGGTGGATGAAAGCCTTTCCGCATTGCAGGAACTCGCTAAATTTCACCGACAATACCTGAAAGTTCCCATTGTCGCCTTAACTGGAAGCAACGGAAAAACAACTACGAAAGAACTCATCAATGCCGTGCTTTCGCAAAAATACAATACCAAAGCAACGGTTGGAAATTTAAACAATCATATTGGCGTTCCGCTGACTTTATTGTCATTCAATCCGGAAACTGAGATCGGGATTGTTGAAATGGGCGCGAACCACCAGAAAGAAATTGAATTTTTATGCGAATTGGCACAACCTGATTTTGGTTACATTACCAATTTCGGAAAAGCGCATCTCGAAGGTTTTGGCGGTGTAGAAGGTGTGATCAAAGGCAAAAGCGAAATGTACCAATATCTGGCTGCAAATGATAAAATGGCTTTTGTAAATTTTGAAGATCCAATCCAGGCAGAAAAATCAAAGCAGTTAAAATCATTTACTTTCGGCTTAAACCGATCGGATGCCAATTTGAATATTACTTCAGTTACAGCCAATCCATTTGTATCGGTATCCTTTGAGGATGTTTCAATTCAGTCGCAGCTTATCGGGCTTTACAATGCCAATAACATCAATGCTGCGATCGCCATTGGGAAATACTTTGAAGTGGTCGATGAATCAATCAAACAGGCGCTTGAAAGCTACATTCCGGCAAACAACCGCTCACAGCTGATGGTTAAAAACGGAAATGAAATCATTCTCGATGCTTACAATGCCAATCCGAGTAGTATGGCAGTTGCAATCGAAAATTTCCTTCAACTTGACAAACCGGAAAAAGTAATGATCTTAGGCGACATGTTTGAACTTGGAAATGAGAGCCTTCAGGAGCATCACAACATTGTCGACAGCGTGAGACAAACAGATGACGTCAGCTGTTATTTTATCGGAAAAGATTTTTATGCCAATAAAATTGAAAAGGACAATTTTACTTTTTATAAAACGTTTGACGAACTCGCATCCGAATTAAAGAGGCAGGGTTTCAGGAACAAAATAATCTTAATCAAAGGTTCGCGTGGCATGGCACTCGAAAGGGCTTTAGAGTCAATTTGAAAGTTTGTATAAAATGGCTGCATTTTTTTTGCAGGCTTTAATATTGTTTAGAAGATATAATTTTAAATTTCAAACGATCGAATAATAAAGGTTAATATTAGCCACAAATTACACAAATTACGTCTTGTTAATTTGTGTAATTCGTGGCAAAACCTTATCACAAAATTTTAAGACAACGCTTCATTTTAAAGCGAATAATTGAGATTCACGCTCCACCTGTAATTAGCTTCCACTTTGCCGCCGGTTAGATTTTGATTGATCGGAGCCATTGCATTCACACCAACGGAAAATTTATTGATTCCGGCCTCAACCCCAAATTTCCCAAACAAAATATCCCCAGAAGTATCGGGAACGTCTTGCTTGTATTGCCGGTTTGTTTCGTAAACTTCACCTGCAAAACCAACTTGCGGAACGAGTTTGATCTGATCTACATCAAATAAATAAAAAAGCGTACTTCCATAATTGAACTGGTTTCCAAACTGGTACAGCTTTTTATTTTCGGTTTTAAAAGTGTAATTGGCCATCGTATTCAAACCCAGTTTTTTTCGCTGAACTACATATTCTGCCGCGAGAAGATAATCCCAACTGCCAGTCCCGAGCTGAAAACCCGGATTGACCGTTCCAAGATTGTTTGAACTTTTGTATTTTCCGGTTGGTGCTTTTACGCCGCCGCCCAATTGCAGTTTATGCGAATATACCGCGCTGTCTTTCATCGTTTGAATTGCGGTGTACATAGCTAAAACAGTGATGTCGCCCAATCCGTCTATGTTTTCTTCACCTGTCGACAACATTCGGTTGTGAAAATGATATGGCACCAAAGCAGAGATCTGTATTTTATTGGCAACCGGAATCCTCGCCCAAACCTGCGCCGTATTGAAATTTTCATCAACCCAAGGCGAATTGGCAAATATGCCGTCGCGGCTGGTATAACTTTGGTAAAAATACCTAATGCCAACAAAATTACTGTTCAGCATGGAGCTAAAACCCATGCTTCCGCCGCTTGCAGAACAGCCGCAGGCATCACAGTCGTCTTCAAGCGACAAACTTTTAAGGTGCATTTTTTGGTATGTAAAACGTGTGATCGTATCTTTTTCTGTTGCCGATGCAAGTTGGCATACAAAAAGCAACAAGAGTAAAATGGAGGATTTATTTTTCATTGTTAAAATTCAGAGAATCGTTTGTCGGTTAAATATTGGTTGTCGGTCAGCGTTTTGAGAAAGGCGATGATTTGTGTTTTTTCGGTATCTGTCAGCAGAATTCCGAGCCTGCCGTTTTGATTTAAAATGGGATCAAGCGTTGCAGTATTTACGACTCCGGAACTATAATGATTCAGCACAGCTTCCAATGTTCCAAAACGTCCGTCATGCATGTATGGCGCTGTCTTTTCTACATTTCTTAAACTTGGCACTTTGAATTTGTAATGATCTGAAGCCAATTCGGTAACGCGAAATCTTCCCACATCATTGACCAAAGGATTGATCGCAAGCCCATTATTTCGGAAGGAATTATCTGTCATCAGATCGGTCGCATGGCAAGTTGAACATTTGGAATTGAACAGCGCATATCCGGCCGTTTCATCCAATGTAAAGGCTCCACCGGTTTCATTGCGCCTGAATTTATCGAATTTTGAATTGGATGAAACCATCATCACCATAAATTGCGACAACGCTTTCAGCATATTTTCCGTATTTACAGTTCCATCTGCGAAAGCCTGCTTGTAGAGTTTCGTATAAACCGCATCGCCTTTCATCATTTCGATAATTGACGTAAGATTTCCGTTCATTTCAATCGCGCTTGTCAGCGGAA
Source organism: Flavobacterium noncentrifugens (assembly GCF_900100375.1). Classification (GTDB taxonomy): domain Bacteria; phylum Bacteroidota; class Bacteroidia; order Flavobacteriales; family Flavobacteriaceae; genus Flavobacterium; species Flavobacterium noncentrifugens. The sequence goes on from NZ_FNEZ01000002.1 coordinate 20,004, forward strand.
TCACCGGCTGTAAGTCTAAATGATTTGCTGCGCCGTCCCACATAAATATAGTTTGATAGGCCAAATTCTGGATGGGTTGTGCATTTCTCGTTCCCGATTGGTCATTGACACCGTGGCTGACCGTATGGCCGTGATGGGTGAACGCATATTCCTGAAGGTGGCAAAAACCGCAGGAAATCAATCCGTCTGAAGAAAGCCTTCCGTCATAAAACAGCTTTTTTCCAAGCTCAAAACCTTTTTCAGTCGGCGGGTTTGAAGAAAGGTCGTAAGCCATTTCGGGGAAATTCGACGGTCTTTCCACGGGAAGCGGAATATTGATGTAAGCTGCATCTTCTCCAGCAGTTTCATCACCCGAACATCCGAACGCCATCACAATCAAAACCCAAAGAAAAATTCTTATTTTCATGGTTGTTGTTTTAAAAAGAAGCTGTTTTGAATTGACAAAACAGCTCCCCCGGATTGTTTAGTCGTTGTGCACGTGGTCTACATGAAACATCCCGTTCAGGTTTGCAGTCACCAATGGAAGCGCCGCACCGCTCATGATCATTGCGCCCATTCCCATGCCGTTGTAATCGGTCAGTTTAATTTTATTGGTGCCGTCGATGATTTTTGAAACATCTGCAATTAAATGAACATCAGGAGTGATCGTTGGGCGTACCAATGCTTTTGTTGGCAAATCAAGTGTGACTTCTGTATAGTTGTAATCGGTGCCGGTTTGTCCCGTATGCACCATAAATGAAGTGTCAGAAGTTACTATTGGAGAAGTGAATGTGCCTTCAAAAGCAAGGAATTTATATCCGGCCGACCAGCTCCAGAGCAAATCTGCAGCTTGCGCTTCGGCAAGAAAATTCCCCTGTCCGTCGGCACCTAAATTGAATTGTTGCTGGTCTACGCCGATGCCAAATTTTACTTTCACATAATCCCCGGAAGGTATATCTGTAAGATCAATCACATGACTGCTGGGTTTCGATTCATCGACTATAAAGTAACTCTGGTTTTTGGGATACGTAAAAATAGTACCGTCGGCTTTGGTCAGGACGATATTGCTGACGATGTATTTGATGGTGCTGATTTTTAAGGTTTCACCCTGCGAAGTGGCATTGGCCTGACTTAAAATCAAATCATTATCGCCGTAAGATTGGTCAAATTCCAATACCAGGTTTCCTGTTCCGGAAACGTTTGTAATCACGGCATCATCGCTGTTGCATGATGTTAAAAAAAGGGCGAGCGCCACAAAAGCAAAATTGTATTTTAATATATTTTTCATTTCAATAAGATTCTTAAATTTAAAAATGGTATGCATAAATCACCATCAAATGATTACAATCAGATGAAGGTAAAGCGCAATGAATGGCTATAAAATTTTAAGAAAGGCTTATCGGCGGATGAAAGTAAGATCCATTATGTGCATTGCAGTAAAGATTGCTGTAAGCCGAATTGAATGAAGGATTGCTGTCGCTGAATGCAAATAAATATTCAAAATCTGCAATAGCGGATATAAATAAATCGGAGGTTTCAATAACGGGTGCATGCTTTTTATCAGAGGAAGCCGGTTTTTCAGCATCTGAAGCCGCTGCGAGGTTTTTCATCAGGTAGCATTTTCCATTGCAGCCCATGATTGGGGTTTCTTTGTTCTCGCAAAGTTCGGTGCGGATGTAATCATAATTGACGATATAATCAAACACCGGAATCACGGGTTTGAGTAAAATAGTCAGGCAGATGATGAAGATCCAGTTTTTCACAATGCAAAGCTAAGGAACAAAAAATGATAATTTTGTATTATTTTGATCTTTTACTTGTATGATTGAGGTATTTTTTCAAGCGGTACAATTTTTAAATTTGGTGTATTGTACTGAATTTATTGCGAAAATAGAAATGAATTTTTTCGACTGCCATTATAGAAATTAGGAAATTAATATGATAACTTTAAGGAAAATCACTGCATTGGAAATAACACAACAACATTTATGATATACGATATACTCTTCAAACACCTCGAACAAAAAATCCAGCTTTCCGAAGTTGAAAAGGAAATTGTAAAATCGTATTTCATTCCGAAAACGCTAAAGAAAAGAAAGCTGCTTTTACAGGAAGGCTATGTTTGCAAATACCTGACTTTTGTTGCAAGCGGACTCTTAAAAACATACCATATCGATGAAAAAGGGAAGGAACATATCAGCCAGTTTACGCCCGAAGGCTGGTGGACTTCTGATATGCATAGTTTTTTTCACAGCGTGCCTTCACAATATACTATAGATGCTTTGGAAGATTCGGAATTGCTCATGATCACCGCCGAAGATTTCGAAAATATGACATTGCAGGTTCCTGTGATGGACCGGTATTTTCGCTTGCTTTTTCAAAACAGCCTTGTAGTGAAAGAACGCCGGTTGGTCACTGCCCATACGCTGACAGCAGAAGAAAAGTACCGGCAGCTCGTTGAAAACAATCCCGGATTGGTCAATCGGGTACCGCAAAACTTGCTGGCATCTTACCTCGGACTTACCGCTGCTACCGTAAGCCGGCTGAAAAAAAACGTTTAGTTGGGATAAAAGCGTTGACCTGAATCAACTTCATTTTATGTCCTACGTCATTTGGCATCTCGTATTTCGGAAGTAATTTTGGAAAAACATTGAATATGAAAACCCAGGAAACCCAAAATACAAAACACATTGCGCTTGTTGTAGGATCTACAGGAATGGCTGGCAGCAATCTTGCTGCAAAATTAATACAAACAGGTTGGGAAGTGTATGGCTTGTCGCGTTCAGCAAAGAATGACAGCAAAGGCGTTACGTCGATTGCTGCCGATTTGCTGGATCCGGAACAATTAACTGAAGCCTTAAAAAATATTTCACCGACCCATGTATTTTTCACGACCTGGATGCGCACGGACACGGAACAGGAAAATATCAGGGTAAATAGTGCGCTGGTGCGGAATTTATTAAATGCATTGTCAGCAAAAAAATCGGTGCAACATGTCGCTTTGGTCACCGGATTAAAACATTATCTCGGACCGTTTGAAGCCTACGCCAAAGAAGGGAACTTTCCTGAAACGCCGTTACGCGAAGAACAGCCCCGCTTGGAACTCGATAATTTTTATTATGCGCAGGAAGATGAAGTTTATGATGCTGCAGCTCGCGACGGGTTTACGTGGAGCATCCACCGTCCGCACACGTTGATTGGATATGCTGTTGGAAACCTAATGAACCTGGGAACAACCCTCGCCATTTATGCCAGTATTTGTAAAGAAAAAGGTGTGCCATTGGTATGGCCGGGATCTGAAGCACAGTGGAGTGGCCTATCCGATGTGACCGATGCGCAGATTCTCGCGGAACAACTGCTTTGGGCAGCAACAACACCCAAAGCACAAAATGAAGCGTTTAATATCGTTAATGGCGATACGTTCCGCTGGAAATGGTTGTGGCAGAAGATTGCAGATTATTTTGAAATTGAAGTTGACGGTTTCAACGGATCGATGCGCCCGCTTGATGAACGGCTGTCGGTACAAACCGAAACCTGGAAAAAAATGGCAGCACAACACAACTTAGTAGAATCTGATCTTAACCGAATCGCTTCCGCCTGGCATACTGATCTCGATTTGGGACGCCCGATTGAAGTAATGACGGATATGGCGCGGAGCAGGAAGTTGGGGTTTACGGGATATCAATCGACGGTGGAATCGTTTTATGATTTGTTTGATAAGTTGAGGGAGGAGCGTTTGATTCCTTAAAGAATCTGTGATTATTATAAAATAAAACCCGCGAAGATGATTTCGTGGGTTTTTTTTGTTTCTAAATAGATTTTTTGAAGTGACTTTAAATAATCTACACGTTTCAGCAATTCTTTCAGGAAAAAGAGAAATCATTTTAAAAATGGCGCAAAAACTAAAAAATTACTTTAGCATTCCAGCCGAAGTTTTTCTTCACAGCTCTTAAGAAACTTCGAATTTGGTGCGTTTTTTTTTTTTTGGCGGTTTCAAATTGCTAACTCAAGCTCAGTTCTCGGTTGGTGGCAGTATCTACTGATCAAAATCACGTAAAACCTTTTTACTGAGTTTTGCTTTTACAAGTTCGTAGGATTTAACTATGTGTTTTTTTAATTCTATAGTCGAAATTTCACTGATGTTAATGACTGTTACCCATTTATGCTGCGCAAAATAAGGAGCAGGCTTAAAATTTATTTGTGTACTGATTTCATCAAAATCTTCATTTGATACTTTAAATGCGACAGACGTTGGGATGGCTTCCAGATCGATAACACAAAACATTTTCCGCGCAACCATATAAACCAAATCGCTTTTCCATTTGATTTCCACTTCGACATGTGGCAGGTCTTTGCAAATTTTGTCTATTTTTTCGATATCCATACCAATACGAATTTTTCGGAATTACCGCCAACATGAGCCTGCTAAGAGAGAGCGATTCAGGCAAACTCATTTCGCTCTGCCAAGATAAAACTTTCTTCGCAAAAACGAAATTTCCGGTAACCGAAAATTAGCAATCTCGTCATAGCCGCTGTTATACGTTCGTCTTTCTTTTTCAAGGATTCGCTACTGCAAAATTATTTTTAAGTGGGTTACTTTTCGGTTTTCTGCTGTTGCCCTGATAAAGTAAAATCCTTTCGCTTCGTTGCTTAAATCTATAATTGTTTGTCGTTGATGAATGTTGGTTTTATATATAAGTTTTCCAAGAACATTGTAGATTTCAATTTCGGTGATGGTCGAATTGTTTTGTAATATTGTTATATAATCACTTGTAGGGTTAGGAGCAATACTGATATTGCTTTGCGAAGTAGGCTCGTTTAACCCCAGAGTTGCCACAACAATACACGCTGAAGTATCACGACAAGCCGCAGTTGTTACAATCACAGCATAACTGCCGTTGGATGTAGCGGTATAACTTTGGTTGGTTGCTCCTGCAATGGGGGAATTACTACTACAATCCATCCATTGGTAACTTAAAGCAGCATTTTCTTGTGAAGTAAGCGTTGCAAAATTCAGCGTTACATCAGTATTTGGTGAAGCAATTACATTGACCAATAAAGAAAAATTAACGGTGCCTCCATACCCATCATTAGCTGTAACAGTTATAGTTGCAGCTCCTGTTTGATTGTTATTACTTGTGTAATTTAATGTATAGGTGCTGCCGGAATTTGTAATTGAAACATTTGAAACCGGTATTAACTGTGGATTGCTGCAGGCAATTTCAAAATTCATTACATCTAAATCTTCATCACTTATCGTAAATGTAGCAGTGTCAGTTGCATACTGCAAACCGTTTGTGCTGTTGGAATATTTGACAGCACAGGAACTTTATTAGGGATAACCTCCAAAAGCTCAGGGAAACTATTTTGATAGCATGTTCCACTGTACCAGCCAAAAGATGGACTGCCAGGATAAAAGGGCAATGAATACAGCGCAGCGCTATGTGTAGCGGGATCGTATTCTGCCAGTTGTGCTATTGGCCCTCCATCTTGTAAGGAGTATGTTTTATTGCCTGATTTGGTAGGCAGGCCCGCACTTCCAAATCCGCTGGCAACCAACTCAGTAGTATTGGTGCTTGGGGTATATTTGAATAAACCTCCGGGGCTGGCTCCAGGAACATTGTTACCCTTGTTGGAAGTAAAAGCATACAATTCGCCGTCAATGATTTTGAAACTTGAGAGCGGATAGGTGCCTACAGTAAGCGGATCAAAATCGTATTTGTGTGTTGTAATGTTTGAAGCTGGATCCCATTCGTAAATCGTTCCATTATACGTTCCGCCAGAACTGCCTTTCCAAGGTGTCATACCATAGTATTTGCCATTGAAGAAAGTAATGTTATTGGCGCTTTGTGTATCTTGAAAGTTATTCAATGAGCCTTGATCCATCACCGCAACCCTATCGAGTAAATGGCTGGCAGGATCAAAACGAAATATACCACCATAGGTGATGCCGCCTGTTACAGCAGGATAGGATTCGTAAATTTGCTGTGTAAAATAAAGTTGGTTGTTATACAATTTGAGCGAGGAATAGCTCAGATCCGGGGCTTCGCTTTCGTACAATCCTGTGTTCATATCCCAGGAAAAAATCTCACCACCTATGTTGTAATTCACGCTATTTCCCCTCCAACCACTGTTTTTTATTTTTTGCTTAAAGTTTATTCCGTATAATTTGCCGTTGTAAGGCGTAAGGTCGCCTAACGGACGCGCGCTCGTATTATATCCGTCAAACTCAAATCGTTCCTGGTATTGCAAATTATCCATGTCCCACTCAAAAATATTGCCTGCATGGCTGTTGCCGCCCAAATAGGTACAGCCAAAAAGTTTGTTGCCTACGCGTGTAAGGTTTCCTTTGGGTAGCGATCCGTCGGCAGCCTGCATGTATACTTTGCGCGTAACCTGGAGTGAATCGATATCCAATTCAAAAATAGCGCCCTGATAAAATCCACCATTGCCTGAAGTGGTACCCAACAGTTTGTTTCCGCTAAGCAGCAACGTATTATCAGGATTTACACCGGGCTCGTAGTTATATTCTTCGCAAAATGATCCATTTATAGCAAATGGTCTTTGATTATTTTGATGCTTGAACGTTAAAGCGTTGTTTGCAGGATTCCATTCGAAGATATACCCTGCTCCATTGCTTTTGGTGGCTGTTGCCCATAATTTGTCTCCTACTACTGTAAAACCACCCAGCGGTCCACCCAGATTACTCAATGCGGCAGAACCCAGGTCTATTTTTTTAACAAGTGCGTTATTTGCAGGATTCCATTCAAAAATAACACCTTGGTCCGGCGTATTGACCGATTCGTATATGCCTCCGCCATAAGTCATTCCATAAAATTTGTTGTTGTACAGTGTAAGCGAAGCTAAAGGCCGTTCGCCGTTGGCAGTGCCACTAAAATCTATTTTTTTTGTAACTGTGTTGGTACTGGGTTCATATTCGTAGATTACTCCCTTATTGTTTATGCCGCCAGCGTTGGTCATACCATACAATTTGCCATTATACACACTTAATTTGCCAACTGGATTAGCCCCTTTAAGATTATCAAAATCAAATTTTTTGGTGCAGATGTTAGTGACAGGATTGTATTCAAAAATAACCCCTGAATCTGATGATCCGCCAGCAAACGTAACGCCATAAAACAGATTTCCGACCAGCGTAAGCGAGCCATGCGGATTGCCACCAGCCGGGTTTTCCATATCGTATTTTTTGGTGTAGGTGCTGGTAGCCAAATCCCATTCGTAGATCACGCCAAGCCCGTTTGTACCGCCAGCGTTGGTCATGCCATATAATTTGCCGTCGTACAGCTGCATGGCACCCCGGGCATCGCTACCGCTTTCTCCTGTAAAATTGTATATTTCATTGTATGCGCTGGTTGTAGCATCCCACTCAAAAATGACGCCCGCATTAAAAGTTCCTCCTGCGGTGGTGGTGCCAAAATATTTTCCATTGCCGGGTGCTACAATATCAGATTTGGGTGCTTTGCCTTTTACTTTTATTTTAAAATCATACGCCACCGTAATAATTTGGGTTTCGGGTGTAAAATAAAAAATAGAACCTTTGTGGTCGGGTCCGCCATATTGTGTCATGCCATACAAGCGTGCAGCGTGCGGCGATTGTGCGTTTGCAACAAATAAGCCACTAACAAGTATTAAAGTTAGAATTGTTTTTTTCATGTTATTTTTTAGCCGTTTGCTTTTTTGTTAAATACTGTCGATTTGTGGATTATCAAGCTGGCGTATAACATTTCCGGCTAAGCAAATTCAGCGAAATTATTAACAGAGTATTCTCTGCCAAATGGAAACGAAGGTATGGAAAAAAGGGTTTCAATTTACTAAAAATCAGCCGATTTGCTTAACCGTTGTTGGCGGTAGTTTTAATATTTATTAGTTTTTTGACATTCAATTCGGCTAAAGTAAATATCCCAACGAATACAAGAAAATAAATGATTTTCGCAATTAAATCTAAAATAAAATTTGAAGGAAAAATTTCTAAAGAAGAATACATTGTCCAAGAACTTGGAAGATAATTCCTGTGAAATGAAGTTACAATAATTATAAAGCGCTCAATTGAGATAATTAATAACAAAGAGAACAAGATTCTAAGCAAAACATTTTTTCTAATTTTTTTTACTTGTAACAACTGCATTATTACATCCAGATTAAAGGTTGTAGCCAATAACCAAACCAATATTTGCCAAACATTCGATCTAAAGTTTGACTATTTTCCGCCGCTGAAGAGTTTTGAAACTCTATGAAGGTTCCAATAATCCATGTAAGAAAATAAAGAATTCCAATAAGACTAATAAGTTTGCTAGCTTGTTCGTCCACTTTTTTAATAAAAGATTTTTTAATAAAGATAGATAGCAAAAGATATAGCAAAGAATACAGCCCAAAAGCAGTAAAGAAATCTAAGAAGATGACTGTAAAAAAATATATCAGGTTTTTAAGATTTAGAGAAGGAATTTAGAAATGATACTTGAATCATTCTTTGATGATTTTTGTACTTAAAGGTTTGCCATCAAACCCTTCCGCTTCAAGCACATAAACACCTCGCGAAAGCCCTTCGACATTTATAAATTCGCCACCAGCGTTTTCCAATACTTTTTGACCCAAAAGGTTATTGAGGGAAATTTTTTTTAACGGCCGGGTAAAGTGAAGGATGGATTGGGTTGGGTTTGGGTAAAGGATATTCGTAACGCGGTTTGGGTTTTGCGTTTCCAGGTTTTCCGGACCGAGTTTTACAATCCAGAAATCATTATCACCATGGTTTCCAGAGGCATCCCCATCATTTGAGGCTGAATATCCTCCAAGAACATACCCTCCGTCTGCGGTGTGTTCAATGAAGTTAGCCAAATCGCCATTAGTTCCGCCTAAAACCTTTTGCCATTCCATAGTACCGGTAGCATTGAGCTTCACGACCCATACATCAAAAGCAAAAGTAGCATCGTTTCCGGATACATCCCCGTCACTGGAATTCGTATATCCCGCCACAATGTAACCGCCGTCGGCACTTTGCAGGATGGAATAGGCCTGCTCGGTAGCGCTTCCACCTAAAGTTTTCTTCCATTCGACAGTGCCGGAAGCGTCGAACTTTACCACCCACAAATCAAGGTTTCCATGATTTCCGGAGACATCCCCGTTATTAGAATACGTAGATCCCGCCGCGATATATCCGCCATCTGTAGTCTGTTGGATGGAATATGCCTGGTCACTATCAGTTCCACCCGTGGATTTTTGCCATTGGATCGCACCGGTAGCGTTGAGTTTTACCACCCAGAAATCAATAAAACCCTGGTTTCCGGAGACGTTCCCGTTGTTGGAATTGTTAACTCCGGCCATGATGTACCCGCCGTCAGTAGTTTGTTTAATGGCAAAGGCCGCATCAGGACCGGTTCCACCTAAGGTTTTCTGCCATTCGATAGTGCCTGAAGCAGTCAGTTTAACCACCCAAGAATCACTACTGCCATGGTTTCCGGAGACATCCCCTTCATTAGAATACGTGTATCCGGCCACGACATACCCGCCGTCGGTGGTTTGCTGGATAGCAAAGGCGCGATCAGAATCCAATCCGCCGAGAAGTTTCAGCCACTGGGTCGTACCGGTAGCATCCAGTTTCACTATCCAGGCATCATCGCCTCCATGGTTTCCGGTTGCGTCTCCGTCGTGAGATTCTGTATATCCGGCCACAATATATCCACCGTCTGCGGTTTGTTGCATGGATTGGGCATAATCATACAACGATCCGCCCAGCGTTTTTTGCCACTCAATTTCGTTTGACGCGTTAAGTTTTACTACCCATGCATCGCCATTTCCATGGTTTCCTGATACGTCCCCGTCGTTAGAAGTCGTATTTCCTGCCATTATATAACCGCCGTCGGCAGTTTGTTGAGCAAAATGGGCTTGGTCATCGGCTGTTCCGCCCAGGGATTTCTGCCATTCGATTGCCGGTGCAACCTGCGCTACAGCCGCGGTGCTTATCAGGCAAAACAGCATTATTTGTAAATGTATTTTCATATAGTTTTAAAATTAGAAAATAATTTAAAGATATGATAAATTATTCTTTAATAATCTTTTGCTGAACGGTTTTCCGTCCGCGCCTTCCGCCTCAGGCATATTAGTACCTTGCGAAAGTCTTTCAAGGTTATTGATCGCCGCTTGCATTTTCCATTACCCTTTGTCCCAAAAGGTTACGGAGGGAATTATTTTTTGAGGGTTGGGATAGGAGAAGGATGGATTTTGTTGGATTTGGATATACCAAATAACGGCACTGGCATGTTCTGAAATGCCAAGAGCGTAAGGAGCAAGTTTCACGTGCACGACTTAAAACCCATAATGTCTGGTAAATCTTCATCATTAGAATAATATTGAGCGATAAACACCAATCTGTCATCTGGATCTTCAATAACCGAATTACCCTCGGAAATTGCCAATTCATTGGGAGCAATCATAAGTGAACAAAAAACACAAAACAATCATTTTTCTGTCGCTTGCGTCGCCATAGGAAGTTGGCCATGTTGGGATATTGTATCTGCAAGAACAAACAAACCTTGGAATTTAATACAATACCCATTGTATCACTTTTAAATTTTAAGTGCGGGCAAACAGGAAACGGGCAGTATACCAACTTAAGATATATGCCCGCTGATAAATAGATCTGTAATCATTATACCCTGGTTGAAAATTCGCGGATAGGCAGGCGGACTTTTGGCATCGAAGCCAGATAATCGTTTGCAGCATCACGGTATCCCAGGGAAAGGGTTACTGAAGCGTGAAGGTTTTTTGCTGTTAACCCCAAAATTTCATTAAATGCTTGCGGATTAAAACCTTCCATGGGAGTAGTGTCTACTTTGAGTTCGGCAGCCGCTATTAAAGCAGTCCCTAACCCGATATAGGTCTGTTTGCCAGACCAAATCGCATGTTGTTCAGGAGTTTGGGTAGAAAAATGAGCGGCTAGGGTATCCCTGTAATCGTTAAGCGCCCCGGTCTCCAAACGGCGCTGTTCTTCCATCATCGCAACGTAATCGGCAATGTACTCGTTGGTGATCGTGTTACAAGCAGCAAAAACCAACAAATGGGAAGAATCCTTGATTTGAATATTGAATGACCCTTCAGCCAGCTTTTGTCTTATTTCAGGATCGGTTACCACAATCATGCGATAAGGTTGTATGCCGCAGGAAGAAGCGGTGAGATTGACGGCTTCGATAATTTGGCCAACCTTATCTTCACTGACCGGCGCATCTGAATATTTCTTGACGGCATAGCGCCATTGTAAATTTTTAATTAATTCCATTTTTGATTATTTTTATTTGCAAAGCTATAACAGTGAGGTGTATATTTGTAACCAGGTGACAAAAAGTTATAGTGACAAATAAGTAACCAGTGAATGATATGGAACAAAAGTTCGATCCTGTAAAAGAATGCAGCCATAAAATATTGGCGATTAGCGATACGATGGATATTTTAAACGGGAAATGGAAAATGTCTATTGTTGCATGCTTGTGTTACAAGCCGATGCGTTATTCTGAATTGCTGAAGGAAGTAAAGGGTATTTCGGGCAAAGTACTGAGCCGTGAATTAAAGGATTTGGAAATGAACGAATTAATTGAACGTATCGTGTTGAACACTGCGCCTGTTGCCGTAGAATATCGGATCACAACTTATGGCAATTCGCTGAAAGAGCTTACCCAAACCATAGCGGATTGGGGATTTACCCACAGGCAGCGCATTATTGCAGGAATGAAAAAGTGATGGGTGGTTTTTACACAGGTTTCTTTAAATCGGTATGCTTGTTGGTTGCACAACGCCTGGAATGGCGAGGTAACCCATTGCAACAGACTGAGTTTGCAAAAGAGTGTCAATTAACCCATAGTAATCTGATTAAATGTAAGTCCTTTGGCGGTTTTAAATATCATTTGCGACCATCGATGCCAATTGCGATACAATCGCGGTTGATTCCTTTTAACCAGCAGAAGTAAAGCCGTTACAGCAACAAAATCATCAGTCGCATTAGCTATTAAAACATGTTTTCAAGCAAATATATACACTTGGATTTACATACACTCGCAATCGCGTAGGCAAAAAATTAACGGAAAAATTACGAAGGCATTCATCGGTTTGACATCGTTAATTTTGTACCTTTATTTGGAAACATAAAAATACCGAAGCCAAAGATGGGTAATTTTACTACGGGAGTTAAGGAGACAAGATTTTATAATGATGTGATTTCGGGCCTTTCCGGATTTCCCAAACAGCTTTTTTCAAAATATTTCTATGATGCGATAGGCGATAAGCTTTTTCAGCAAATCATGAATTGCGACGATTATTACCTGACGAAATGTGAGATGGAGATTCTCGAATTGCAGACGGAAGCCATTATTGACTCCATTTCGGCCGATGATTACTTCGAGCTCGTCGAATTGGGACCGGGAGACGGTACCAAATCAATAAAACTGCTAAAGGAACTCACCCATAAAAAAGCAGATTTCACTTACATTCCAATCGACATTTCCCACAGTGTTATCGATAACCTCGAAGCATTGGTTGCCGATACGCTTCCGGAGGTAAAAACTTCAGGGATGAATGGCGATTTTTTCGATATGCTCAATCAGCTCCGAAATTCAAACGGGGCAAGGCGTGTCGTTCTGTGTCTTGGCGGAAATATCGGGAACATGACCGTCGGCGAAAGCCATGCATTTTGCGGGAAGTTGCGCCAGTCGCTTTCCAAAGGCGACAAAATTATTTTCGGATTCGATTTGGTCAAGAACCCCAAAATCATCAGAAGGGCGTATGACGACAGTGAAGGCATCACAAAACGTTTCAATTTAAATCTTCTCGAACGCATGAACCGTGAGTTGTGCAGCGATTTCGATGTAAAAAAATTCGAACATTACTGCAGTTACGATCCTGAAACTGGCTCATGCAAAAGTTACCTGGTTTGTCTTCAAGATCTTGAGGTGCATTTTCCGGAAGCCGTTATCCCGTTTAAAAAGGACGAATACATCCACATGGAAATCTCCCAAAAATACACGCTTTCCCAAATCAGCGACATGGCGCATAAAACGGGCTTTGTAGTGGATCGCAATTTTTTCGACAGCAAAAAATGGTATGTAGATTCGGTTTGGGAAGCTGTTTGATGCAAATAACATAAGTTTATACGATCATGCTTAAAGACAAAAAAGCCTACAGCAGTTTTTCGGTGAATGACACCGACAAGGCATTCGCATTCTATAAAGAAACGCTGGGATTGGACATTTCCAAAGGCGATATGGGAATCCTCGAACTCCATTTGTCAGGAAACGCAAACGGCGCGATCATTTATCCGAAACCAAATCACGAACCGGCAACTTTTACCGTTCTCAATTTTCCTGTTGATGATATTGAGACGACAGTCGATTGGCTTATTTCAAGAGGAATCACGTTCGAACAATACGACATGGAATATATCAAAACCGACGAAAAAGGAATCGCGCGAGGTGAACAAGGCCCGGAAATGGCATGGTTCAAAGATCCGGCGGGAAATATTTTGGCGATACAAGGAAAATAAACAGGGCAATCGGACTGGGATATGACATTACAAGAAAAATTTAATTTCGTAAGGGCAGCGTGTGAAAATCTGTGCAGGCCATTAATCACCGAAGATTATTCGGTGCAGCCCAGTTTATTCGCGTCGCCTCCAAAATGGCATCTGGCGCACGTCACCTGGTTTTGGGAACAGTTCGTACTGACCCAATATTTATCGGGTTATGAAGTTTTCGATGATGATTTTTCATTTCTGTTCAACAGTTATTACAACAATGTAGGCAAACGCGTTTTACGACCGGTGCGCGGTTTAATGACACGCCCAAGTGTCGAAGACGTGTATCGCTATCGCGCCTATGTGAACGAGAACATGAATAAATTGTTCGAAAAAGAGTTGTCAGCCGAACTGATAGCAACTATAGAAATTGGGTTCAACCATGAGCAGCAGCACCAGGAATTGTTGGTCTATGACATCAAATACATTTTGGGCAACCAACCCACATTTCCGGCTTATGCAAAGAATGTTTTTACATTTAAAAAAGTCCCATCGGCTAATATATTCCATAAGATCAGCGCCGGAGTCTACGAAATCGGACACGATGGAAATGGCTTCGCGTTCGACAACGAATTCGGAAGACACAAAACCTATATACAAGATTTTGAAATTGCCGACCGTTTGGTTACCAATGCCGAATATCTCGAATTTATGCAGGCCGGCGGCTATTCAGATTTTAATTTCTGGCACGACGAAGGCTGGCAATGGGTGACATCGAATCAGGTCAATGCGCCATTATATTGGCACGAGATCGAAGGAAGCTGGCAGTATTACGAACTCGGCGGATTACAGCAAATCGCGCTCGAGGAACCTGTAAGGCACATCAGTTTCTATGAAGCGTTTGCGTTCGCACAATGGAAAGGCATGCGTTTGCCAACGGAACAGGAATGGGAAGTCGCGGCATCAAAATTTGATTGGGGACTACTTTGGGAGTGGACAAACAGCGCTTACCTTGCCTATCCCGGATATGTAAAGCAACCCGGCGCGATAGGGGAATACAACGGGAAGTTCATGATCAACCAGATGGTGTTGCGTGGCGCATCGGTAGCGACCCCGAAAGAACATAGCCGTAAAACCTACCGCAACTTTTTCCACCCCGACATGCGCTGGCAATACAACGGAATCCGACTTGTAAAATAAGGAGATATGAAAAAATTCGACGCAATAGTCATTGGTACAGGACAGGCCGGAACGCCTTTGGTAAAGAAACTTTCGGAACAGGGGAAAACAGTTCTGATCGTTGAAAAAGGTACGGTTGGCGGCACCTGCGTAAATTCAGGTTGCACTCCCACAAAGACGTACCTTGCCAGTGCCAGGCGCATGTGGGACATTGCAAATGCGCAAAATTTGGGTGTAGATATTTCCGCGAGTGCCCAGGCAAACCTAAAAAAAATAAAGACCCGAAAGGACGATATTGTAAAGGCGTCGGTGAAAAATATCCGAGAGAGTTTTGAACATGCAAAAAACGTAACTTTCCTTGCCGGTGAGGCGAAATTCGTCTCCAATTTTGAAGTAGAAATTAATGAGGAGCTATTTTCGGCTGAACATATTTTTATCAACGTTGGCGCGAGGGCAACTGTTCCTAAACAGTTCCAAAACGTTGATTTCCTCACGAATGAAAGCATTCTTGACTTAACGGAATTGCCGTCGCATCTCATTATTATCGGTGCCAGTTACATTGGATTGGAATTCGGGCAGATGTTCGCGCGGTTTGGCAGTAAGGTCACAATCATCGAAAAATCGGCCCAAATCATCAGTCGCGAAGACAAAGAAACCAGCGATGCGATTCGGGAATTTATGGAAGCCGACGGTGTAAAATTCGTGATGGAAGCGCAGCATATCGAAACATCACAACAAAGTGGCGTGATCGAAGTGATCTATGAATCGGATGCAAAAAAGCATAAAATCCACGGTTCACATTTGCTTTTAGCGATTGGGCGGACGCCGAATTCAGACACTTTGAATCTGTTGGCGACCGAAATAAAATCAAATGAAAAAGGCTATATCGACGTCGATGATTTTTGCCAGACCATCGTCCCGAATATCTTCGCGATGGGCGATTGCAACGGCAAAGGCGCGTTCACGCATACGGCTTACAATGACCACCAAATTGTCTTTGAATATCTTTTCGAAAAAAAATCGCGCAAAATCTCAGACCGCATCATGACTTACGGACTGTTTACTGATCCACCGTTAGGACGCGCTGGATTGACCAAAAAACAGGCGGTAGAACAAGGCTTCTCGGTGCTTGAAGGCAAACGTCTGATGTCAGAAGTGAGCCGCGCCGTCGAAAAAGGTGAAGCAAACGGCTTTATGCAAGTGCTTATTGATGAAAAAACCGACAAGATTTTGGGCGCGGCCGTTCTTGGAGTGGGTGGCGACGAAATCATCACCAGCATCCTGAACGTGATGGCCGCCGATATGCCGTACACTTTAATCCGCGATACGATGGTGTTGCATCCCACGGTTTCAGAACTAATCCCAACGCTTTTGGAAACGCCAAAAAAAGTATGATTGAAGTCAGTAATGTGAGTAAGTCTTTTGGCAAGAACGCCGCGGTCGACAACATTTCGTTCACCGTAAAAAAAGGCGAGAAATTGATTTTGCTTGGCGTAAGCGGCTGTGGAAAAACCACGACACTAAAAATGCTCAATAAGCTGATTGACGTTTCCAGCGGAACCATTTCGATTGACGGCACCGATATCCAAGACCAACCGGCTGAAAAGCTCAGGCGGAATATGGGTTATGTGCTGCAACGCAATAGCTTGTTCCCGCATTTTACGGTGCTTGAAAATATTGCAGTTGTCCCTAATTTGCTTTATTGGGAAAAAAGCAGGATCGATGAACGCGCGAAAGTCCTGCTTGAAAAATTCCATCTTCCACAAGAACGATTGTTGGCTTATCCAAAGGAACTGAGTGGAGGAGAGGCGCAACGCGTTAATCTTGCCCGCGCTTTGGCCGCAGATCCGCCTATTTTACTCATGGACGAACCGTTCAGCGCTTTGGATACGATCACGCGAAAAGCCATGCGCAATGAATTTGTGGAACTTGGCGAATTCAAAGAAAAAACGATCGTAATGGTCACGCACGATGTCCAGGAAGCCTTCGAAATCGGCGACAGAATTTGCCTGATGGATGGGGGGAAAATCATCCAGATCGGGACACCGAAGCAATTGTTATTTGCACCAATCAACGATTTCGTGAGGGATTTCCTTTCGAATTCATACCTGCAATTGTTGCTGACCGTGACGCGTTGCTGCGACATCTGGAAGTTTTTGGATGATAATCAGCAAGCCGCAAATGAAAACGACAAAGCATTTTCGGCAGAAATTTCGGTAGCGGCCGCACTCGAACGATTCAAGGATAAAAATGATACGGATCAGAAAATCAGGATGCGCTGCCTGGATTCCGTAAAGATGCTTTCCGTTTCAGATTTGCTCCAGGGATTCGCTAACTATAAAGCCAAAACCGATGCAAGAACCTGATACTTTCTGGGAATTCGTCTCAGGCCAATGGGCCAAATTGGGTGAGCAGACGTTGCAACATCTCGGGCTCACGTTGTTTTCGTTGACCATAGCGGTAATCGTGGGCGTTCCACTTGGGATTTTCATCGCACGCAACAGAAAAATTGCACCTTCTGTATTGAACATCACCGGGATTTTACAGACCATTCCGAGTATGGCGCTTTTGGGTTTCATGATTCCGTTGCTCGGAATCGGGCCGAAACCTGCCATTTTTGCGTTGTTTTTATATGCATTACTGCCCATAGTGCGCAATACATATATCGGGATAACCGGTGTTGATGCTGATATCAAAGAAGCGGCATCCGGAATGGGAATGACGCCCGCCCAATCGCTTTTTAAGGTGGAAATTCCGCTGGCTTTTCCGGTAATAATGGGCGGAATCAGAACGGCAACGACCATAAACGTTGGTGTGGCGACACTTGCGGCCTATATCGCAGCGGGTGGTTTGGGGGAATTTATATTTGGTGGCATTTCGCTGAATAATACAAACATGATCCTGGCGGGCGCAATACCGGCCGCATTGTTGGCGGTTCTGCTCGATTTTTTACTGGCGCAGCTGCAAAAAGTCAATCTGGCTAAAGTCAGGAAAATGCTGTTTGCTTTTCCTGTCGCTTTGCTAGTTTTTTCACTGATTTATGCGTTTCGAACCGCTGAAGACAAACGATTACTCGCCGGATTCACGCCTGAATTCATGGGGCGGCAGGATGGTTTTTTAGGGTTGCAGCAAAAATATGGCTTCGATATGCGTACCGTTGTGATTGACGATGCGATGATGTACAAAGCGTTGTATGAGAAAAAACTCGATGTGATCAGCGGTTACAGTACCGACGGCCGAATCAAGGCATTCGACCTGGTTGCGCTTACAGATGACAAACATATTTTTCCACCCTATTATGCCGCGCCCGTCGTGCGTGAGAAAATCCTTCAAAAATATCCAGAAGTCGAGGATGCCCTCAATCTGTTGTCAGGCCGTATCAACGATTCCATCATGACCGAGCTGAATTACAAAGCCGATTATCTGCACCAGAATCCCGAAGCGATCGCAAAGGAATTCCTGCAATCGCAAAAGTTGTGGAAAGCGCCGCGTCAAAACCCGAAAGGAAAAATCGTCATCGGTTCCAAGATTTTTGGGGAGCAATATATTTTGAGTGCGATGTATGCGATGCTCATAAAAGGCTATACCAATCTTGATGTCGCCACTAAAACAGGGCTTGGCGGAACGAAAATTTGTTTCGATGCCTTGACCAATAAACAAATCGACCTGTATCCCGAATATACCGGAACGGGTTTTTTGGTATTGCTGCAACCAGACGAAAAAACCGTAAACGGATTGATCAAAGACAAAAATGCGGTGTATGATTTCGTGAGTAAGGAATTCCGTTCGCGTTATGGGTTAAAGTGGTTAAAACCCATTGGCTTCAACAACGCCTATGTGCTGATGATGCGAAAAAAGCATGCAGAGGAGCTTCGCGTTTCGACAATTTCGGACTTACTTCAACTCAACCATAACTGATGGCGACGATTTCCTTAAAAAGTACCGATGGGAAATGGCTGATGGTTTCGACGATCATGGCCTCGGGCATGGCGTTTATAGACGGAAGCGCGCTCAATGTCGTATTGCCGTCTTTGCAGGAAAAATTGCATGCCACAAGTGCCGAGCTCTTCTGGGTACTCAATTCTTATCTTTTGATCTTGGCATCTCTTGTTCTCGTAGGAGGTACTTTGGGCGATTCGCACGGACGAAAAAAAATATTCATGTACGGGATCTTGATTTTCATCATCGGATCGGTTTTATGCGGATTGTCGCCCAACGTAAGTTTTCTCATTATCTTCAGGGCGATCCAGGGCATCGGCGGCGCGCTTATGATTCCGGGAAGTCTTTCGCTTATTTCGTCTTCCATAAACGAGGATGAACGTGGGAAAGCCATCGGCACCTGGTCTTCAATTACTACGATGGTGAGCGTCAGCGGCCCGATTCTGGGTGGATTTCTGGGCGATCACGGCTTGTGGCGCTACATTTTTTTTATCAATGTCCCGATTGGTATTGCCGCACTATTGATTTTATGGAAAAAAGTAAGCGAAACAGAACTCGCAGAGCAACGGTCGATTGATTTTGTGGGAGGATTTTTATTGGCCGCAGGCCTGGCATTGCTGACCTTCGGGTTTTTGAGGGCACCGGAAGTAGGTTTCGGACATTGGCAATCGTTTGGTGCCTTATCGCTCGGGTCTGTTTTTCTCCTCATATTCATTATCGTCGAGTGGAAATCATCCCATCCCATGATGCCACTGGAATTGTTCCGGAATCCGACATTTTCAGGAGTAAATCTGCTGACATTGTTCCTCTACGCTGGATTGAATGCAGCAATGCTGTTCATGAGCCTTAATCTGGTGCAGGTTCAGGGATATTCCCAAATGGAGTCAGGTTTGACGTTCGTTCCTTTCACAATAATTATGGTCCTGATATCGCGGTTTGCAGGAAGCCTTGCCGATAAACACGGGCCACGATGGCTGCTGATTTTAGGACCTTTCACGGTCGGAATCGGAATGCTCGTTTTGTCCTTCATCGGGCAAACACAGGGGCCAAAATCATATTGGGTTACTTTTTTCCCGGGCATCCTGATTTTCAGTATGGGAATGGCTTTTACGGTCGCACCGCTAACGACGGCCGTGATGACTTCGGTCAAATCGCGATATTCAGGAAGGGCTTCGGGCGTCAACAATGCGATCAGCCGTGTTTCAAACGTTTTGGCAAATGCGATTTTCGGATCGTTGGCGTTGGTTTTATTTACGAGTGCGCTGCAAAGCCGACTTATCGATTCCCAGTTCAGTCAACAGGAAAAATCAGAAATTCTGGCACAGGCCGGCAATTTAGGAAATGCGAAAGTTCCAATGGCAATTGAAGCGAAAAAACGTTCCCAAGTCAGTCAGGATTTTCATGCGTCGTTTATCGCATCGTATCAAAATATTATGATGCTAGCGTCGGGGTTGTGCTTTGCTGGAAGTTTGGTTTCGGTGATTTTTGTACGCAAAAAGGATTTAGACCAATCAAAAGGAACACAAGAATAAAAACATTTATATTCCTTTTTATTTTCGCAAACTTAGGAACGCCAACTTTTAGGATTACTTTCGTTGATCCTTTTTGGGAAGACTTCACAAAAGCAAACCTTGCGTCAGGTTTTTTTCACAAGCTTACAAAAACAGAGCTTTGACACTTATGAAAACAAAAAAAGCAGAAACTTTCGTTTCTGCTTTTGTGGGCGATGAGGGATTCGAACCTCAACGCTAATGCCGCGTAATATATAGCATTTGAAAAGCGTAAATTTTTAGTTCCTCGATATTGCGTCGAAGTCGAGCAATTATCATCAAGTCTTACAGCGTAAATTTACGGCTTATTATGATATTAACCAAATAAATATCAAGGAACTACGCTAAAAAATGAACAGGTTATTGAAGTAGTTACCAATGCGGGAGACGCTTATTTCTCCGCCTTTCGCATATACTCGCACTACCCAAAAATCGTCTTTTCAACCTGTTCAATATTTAATCCTGTGTGATTGCAGAATTCTTCTATAGTGACAAACTTTACGGCTTTATTTAGGGCGTTCGCGATCTCATGCAATACTCTAAGACTTTGGCGATAGCTTTGACCTGTAACGAGCTCTACGTCGTTCGTGGTGATGCAAATGCGCCTTCCCATAGTTTTCATACTCTAACCATACCTTTGACTAGGCTTTGAGTAGTTTCAAAGTGCTAGTATCTATTTCTAAGAACTAGGTAAAAATAATAAAAATAATATCATCAAGCTCTATATTGGTCAATTGCAAAGTATTATATCGTCGATTATAGCTTGTGCAAGGACTTGTTCAGTTGGAATTAAGAGGTAGCTGTAAATAATTCTGTTTGTGCATAGTTTAGAAATTTGGTCTGAATAGTGATGAAATTTACAATAGAAGTGATGATATTTTTTGGGTAATGTGACGTAGCATATAAGAAGTATGAAATTTTCGCATTCGATGTTTTCAATTTGTGATGGCCGAATTTCCCAAGCTTCGTAAGAGGTAATATTACCGGCAACCTTATGGTTGAAAACCATATCTGAATTTAGATTTTTCATGAATGGAATTTTAGCAATTGTTTTTGTTCAAAATTGTTTTAATCAATGCAACTAACGCTGAGAAACATGTTGGCTTGGCAAAATAAGCTAATGCACCAAGCTGCATTGCATTTTCTTTGTATGGTGCCAGTTCGCTTGTTGAGAATATTATTACTGGTATTGACGCTAATTTCTTTTTATTTTTTATCTTTTGTAACACTAACATGCCGTCCATTACAGGCATATTCATATCGAGAATAATAATATCAGGCGTAATCTTTTGTTCGACGAGTTGTTTTACAGCCTCGACGGGATTATGCATGCAGGTGTAGTTTATTTCCGAAACCTGTTTTAGTGCATCAGAAAACAGTTCGCAGTCATCCGGATCGTCGTCAATTTGAAGTAGGTTGTAGTACATATTGAAAAAGCATTTAATTTAGTTTTGCTTTCAGGATTCAGCTCATATTTTGCTGCTGCGATTATAATACTGATGATATACGATAATCTTTTTCTGGAATTTTTCTGGAAACTATTTTTTAGAAAAGTATCTGTGCGCAATATGCGAATTTTGTAAAATTTCAGCTTTTGTTTATATAATTTCAATACAGATCAAATTGCGATGTCGTTTAATAGTCTAACAAAATTTTAAATTATATAAATTTCGTGCACCGGAAAATGTGATATTCAAATTTTAAAATTTGTTCATGAGAAATTTAATCGTTATTGGTACCTCGGCCGGTGGTATTTCGGCTGTAAAGAAAATTTTGCCTTCTTTAGGTAATACTATCAACGCGTCTGTTTTAATGGTTCAGCACCTATCGCGGAATTCGGATGTAAACGCTATAATCTCAATCTTTCAGAGAACTACGTCGCTTCATTGTAAAGTCGCAGAAAATGGTATGGAGATCGAAGCCGGACATTTGTATCTTGCACCGGTAGACCATCACCTGATGGTTGAAAATGAGCATATGATTATTACACAGGGTACACAGGAAAACCGTTACCGTCCGTCTATTGATGTGTTGTTCCGATCGGCGGCAGCAGCTTTTGGCAACAGGGTCATTGCAATAATTTTAACCGGGATGCTTGAAGACGGAACTTCAGGAATGTCAGCGGTTAAACGTTGCGGTGGTGTGACTATTGTTCAGGATCCCGACGACGCGCAATTCCCGAGTATGCCCATAAGTGTGATGAACAACATGCAGGTTGACTACCGCTCTTATTTAGAAAATATTCCATTGATAATCCACGAAGTGCTAAGCCAACCGCTCCCTCCTTCAGTGGCAATACCAAAAGAAATAGAGACCGAAGTTAACATAACGAAAAGAATGATGAGTGATATAGATGCTTTAAAAACTATTGCCGACCACAGCGATTTTGTGTGTCCGGATTGTGGAGGTGGACTGTGGCAGATTCGTGGCGAACAGCCTAATCGTTATCGCTGCCACACGGGGCACGTTTATACCGAAAAACTTTTGCACGACTTGCAAGACGAGCGGATTGAGGAATCGGTATGGGTTTCTATCCGGATGCTTGAAGAAAAGGCAAATTTACTGAAGGTTATGGCATCCCGAAATACGGATGCGGAAAACGGCTCAGCAAAACCCCAATATCCCCGCAGGATTGAGGAAGTGGAAGGCCATATCAACAGGTTAAAAAAACTATTGAATAATCTTGTTGATAATGGCGCCGATAAAATTTAATGCCACTTAGGGTGCGACTGGAATCCACATGCGGAGCGCAGAGCCATGATCTGGTTTATTCTCAATGGATAAGAATCCGTTATGGTTATCTACGACTTTTTTAACCAATGCCAATCTGAGGCCCATTGCAAAATATCTTTGCGGACCGCTATAAAATGGCTCAGATATTTTATCGAGGACACTTTCCTGAATGCCATTGCCATTATCCTCGACTTTTATCATTAAATACTTCGTACTGCGATCTGCGCCATCAATTTCCATGTCTTCAGGTTCTTCAATCTTTCCAGAAATTTCGATTTCGGGTGCTATGCCATCGCGACTGTTTTCGATTGCATTTAATATCAGGTTCTGGAAAAGCTGCTTTATCTGGTTTGGAATAACATAAGCTTCAGGAATGGCGACAACAGAAACCACGGCATTATTTTGAATAACCTTATCTTTTAACTCACCCAATATTTTTTTAAGCATTGCATTGAGATTGGTCTTTTTTGAATGCTCCTCACGCAATGTGGCTTCACTATAATTGGCGATGCTGACAAGCATTTTTTGCATGTCGTCAACCGTGGAATACATCCTGGCCAAATATCTGTTTTTTTCATCCTCATCCTTGTCCTCAGAGAGGCGGCTGATAATCATCTTGAGTTTGTTGAGCGGATCTTCGAAATTTTGCTTTGTTGAAACTGTAAATAATTGAAGATGCTTATTGTATTGCTCCAATTGGGCATTTTTTGATTCAATCTGCCGTGTGCTTTCGATTTCGTTTGTGACATCTTCCAACGCAAGCAGCATCAAGCCTTCAGGCTTAGCATCCTGAATTCGCGTGACGTTTGCCATAACTGTCTTTTTGTTACCGAAGGGAATTACAAGCTCTAACTTCAGATTTTCGATGTCGATATTCTCACGAGTTAGTTTTTTAAGATTTTCTTTCAGGACTGGGATGTCCCACAGGTGGTTCCCGATTTCGAAAATCGACCGGTTTTCAGTTTCCTGTTCGTTTCCGCTAAAGTATTTGTAATATGCCGGATTGCAACCCTGAACCATAAAATCTTTATTTAAGATTAGTATGGGTTCCCGCAATGTGCGGATGATGGATTCAGCGTAATTGCGCATCGCCAGCAATTGTACCTGCCTGTCCTGCAATTCATCATTGACGCAGAGCAGTTCCTCATTGTTGGATTGCAACTCTTCGGTTGATGTTTCCAGTTCTTCATTTAAAGCCTGCAATTCTTCAGTGCTGCTCAATAATTCTTCATTCGTCGTTTGAAGTTCCTCGTAGGCAGTTTGTTGTTCCTCGGTAACACGCTTAATATCACCGGACATCTGTTCGAGCATATTTTCCAGTTCCGAAATACGCCTTCCCTGGTCATCATTCAAGCCATTTCCCGCGACTACAGCAATAGGCATTTGATTAAAAACGATCATAAAATAGCCTTCGGCATGCTTTAGCGGCGCAATCTCAAACGAAGCGAGATAAGGCTGACCATGTATCCGTATGTTTTGCTTCACGATGCTTTCTCCACTTTTCCCGATGATTGACAATGCGTTCCTAAGTTCAAAACTCAGTCCCTCACGGGCCATCTTCAGTACATTAAAATTGGGTTTCCCCGGTGATGGCTCCAAGTATATGCTTGTAGCCCCATGGAAGTGGACAATATCATAATGCCGATTAATTACCACGCCGGCGGGCGTATATTTGTTGTACAGCACCTCTGCAAACGACTTGGCAAAATCGACTACAGGAAGTACCTCTTTTTCAAGGTCTTTCAATTCAGGCTTATCTTTTGGCAGTATATGCTGCGGTTTGAAAGATTCCGGGATGTACCTGTTTGCAGCAAATTTTCTCACGTATATTTTTTCTGCCTTGCCGAATGCCTCGAAAAGATGTGGCACCGCAGAAGCCGATTCTGATTTGCCAAGCAAAAGGTACGCATTCTCCTTAAGGGAGTAATGAAATGCCCCCAAGACCTTGCCTTGCAGGTAACTATCGAGGTAAATCATCACGTTCCTGCAGGTGACCAGGTCAATCCTCGCAAAGGGCGGGTCTTTTATAAAATTATGCACCGCAAAAACGCACATGTCGCGGATTATCTTATTGACATGGAACCGTCCGTCGCGTTTGCTAAAATAGGCACCCAGCCGTGCTTCGCTAACTTGCTGGACATCCTGCGGATTGTAAATCCCATTGCGCGCCTTGGCAATACTTTTTTCTGAAACATCGGACGCGAATATCTGGATGCGCATGTCGCTGTGATTATTTGCAATCAGGTACTCATGTACAACCATAGCGACAGAATATGCTTCTTCCCCAGTTGAGCAGCCTGCGACCCAAATGCGTAAGGTATTGCCCGACGCATTCCTGACCATTTTAGGAAGTACTTCTTCGGCGAGCTGTTGGAATGGCTTTTCATCCCTGAAAAAATAAGTTACCGGGATTAGAAAATCATTGAAAAGCGCTTGTTGTTCCGCGGCATTTGTACGCATGAAATTATAGTAGCCCGCAAGATTTCCCATTTTTGTGACCACCATGCGGCGCGCAATCCTTCGCCGGATCGTGGGCTGTTTGTAATGCCGAAAATCATTTTCTGTTTTAAGGAAAATTAAATTTGTTATTTTGTTTACCAGATCTTCCTCAGGAATCTGCTCCTCCTCTGAGTACGCATAATTTATCTCATACTTCCCATGAATTTCTATCAGTTTATCTGGAATTGCCCTTGGGTAAAGGATATAGTCAATAGCATCGGCTTCAATCGCGCTTTGCGGCATTGCAGTAAATTCTGCCGAAGCGGGATCCTGTGCAATTGTTGCCCCGCCATACTCCCGGATTTTTTTCAAGCCCATAGTGCCGTCAAAGCTTGCGCCGGAGAGTAAAACACCGATTGCATGGCTCTGGTGCACTTCGGCGAGTGACTCAAAGAAAAGATCTATTGTGCGGTTTGCCGTTGTGCCGCGATGCCTTTGTTCTAATTTTAAAATGCCGTCAACTACAATCACATTGTTGTTTTCCGGAATGATATAGATATTATCGGGTTCGAGATGGATTTTATTTACAATTTCGTGTACCGGTATTTTCGAATGGGGAGCCAGCAATTCGGGAAGTTTGCTTTGATGGTCTGCGGCAAGATGTTGCACAATTACATAAGCAAGGCCTGACCCGGCCGGAATTTCTGCGATAATTTCTTTAAGTGGTTTTAATCCTCCCGCAGAAGCACCGATGCCTACAATAGGAAAATGAGATAACTGGCGGACGGAATTTTGTTGTGTGAGCATGTGTTGTGTATTGATACGTAAAGATAGTTTTTTGTAAATAATGTTTTGCATCTAATCCATATAAGTGCAACGTAATAGCACAAATAATTGAGCGATAGTTGATCATTATTTAAAAAAACGGGAGCTAACGGCGCTGAAATTCACAAGGAAATTAGTGCCAATTTTGTCGATTGGTGACAATTTTGTCGGTTTGGTATTTCCTGTATAGGTCGTGCTTTTTTATGTGGTGGATTAATATAAATTTTGTTTCAGAATCAGTCGAAGTTATGTTGCAACGATAATCGAAATGAGGATTGAGAATGAAAATGAGTATTAATCGTAAAATGTAGAAATTATGGCCAGACAGATGGGCTTGATTAAGCTGAAGGGTACCATTGGCGGTATGACCTTCTATAAGACCTCTACTGACGGACACCTTG
This sequence comes from Flavobacterium noncentrifugens, assembly GCF_900100375.1. GTDB lineage: Bacteria > Bacteroidota > Bacteroidia > Flavobacteriales > Flavobacteriaceae > Flavobacterium > Flavobacterium noncentrifugens. Next base: position 46,562 of record NZ_FNEZ01000002.1, read on the forward strand.
TCCGGGAAAAGGGAGGCATTGACAAAAACAGGATCCTTAGTGATCCGGCGTTCCAGAGAACGCGTGAGAATGGTTCGGAATTTGGCCGGGCAGGGAAGGCCGGAAAGATGCTGCGCACAACTTTGAGGGCATTGCTTTTGAATTCTGCTGACGGCAGGATGACCAGCCGCCTGCACAAGGCTATGGTGAAAGTGATCCAGGCGGATGTGACCAATGAGCGTGGTTTGCGTAATGTGATTGACGGCGAGGCTGAGCTTTTGCTTGGCTTTGAGTTCAACATTAAAGGGAAACTGGGGACTACTTTGTTTGCGCCTTATGTGGCTGCGATCGACAGGGTAACCGGTGAAATCACCGTGGACATTGCGCCGTTTATCCCGACGAATATGATCACGGCACCTTCGGGAACGACACATTACAAAATTATCTCCAGCGGTGCCGAGATTGATTTTGAGAACGAAGTTTTTACGGTGGCTACTTCGGAAACTGCTATCCTGCCTTGGGATGCGGCTTTGACCGTAGCAGTTGCGCAAACCAATCAGGTTACGGCTGCGAGTACCAAGCCTTTGTTTTTGGCTTTGGGGATTGAGTTTTTCCAGGAAGTAAACGGCTCGATGTATTCGCTTAAAAACGGCGCGTTTAACCCGTTGTCACTTGTAAAAGTAAGCGGCCTGTAACATGGAGCTTGTCCTGAAAAGGAATTATTTCCCTGACGGAACTAACGGAACACTCGAATGCGGAGGCAAGGTCATTTGTCATACAATTGAACTGCCATGGAAAAATAATGAGAGAAGGGTTTCCTGTGTTCCTGAAGGGAGATATTTTTTGCGGAAACGGTATACGAAAAAGTACCAATGGCATATTGAAATTTTGAATGTGAAAAGTCGAAGCGGCATTTTATTTCATCCGGCGAACAACGCGCTGGCGGAATTGAATGGCTGCATTGCGCCAGTAACAAAGATTTCAGGCGCGGGTTTGGGGCTTATGTCGAGAAAGGCTTGTGCGGCTTTGAAAACTTTGGTTTATAAAGCTTTGGCACAAAATCAAAAAGTAGTTTTAATTATCCAATCTTAAATTTATCGTTATGAATATCATAAACAGGGCGCAAGCGCCAACACCAAAATTTTTTAAAGTACTGCGGACCATCGGAATTGTGATGCTGGCCATTAGCGGCAGTGTGCTTACGGCACCAGTGGCATTGCCTGCAGCTGTAATTAGTGTAGCCGGATATGTTGCAGTCGCCGGAGGCGTTCTATCGGCAGTAAGCCAGGTTACTGTGGAAGATGCTGCCAAATTGTTTCAGGAATCTGAAAATAACGCGCGCGATGGAAACTAATATTTCCCTGAAAACGGGAACCGCTGCCGGAACTTTGTTGAGCATTTTGCCGAATTTGCATTCGGAGGATATTGCAAAGACAACTATATTGGCAGTCTTAGGAGCAATTGTAAGTTTTACGGCAACATTGTTTTTGAAAATGCTTACGAAAGTTAAAAAGAAATAATCCGGTTTTGATCGGTAACCTTACCGGATTAAGCAAAGAAAGCCCGCTTTTATAGCAGGCTTTCTTATTTTAGGTCGTCTCCAAAAATATACTTACTAATCCGATAAAATATTAAATAGATTTTAAGCATATCGATAGCCTATAGATTTTTAAAAACAATCAAGTTTTTATTTGGAAAATATTTGCTATATACTAACAGACTTTTGAACTCTATCCATAAAAATTCCATTAACTAACGTCCATAGAAGTACAGAAAAAGCTAATTCAAATCCACTTCCATGTAAAACCAACATTGGCAAAAAACTGAATCCACTGATTAAACTTATCAAGAAAACATTTTTATAGTGTATGTCCAATTTTAAAAGGTACTTCGTAAGTATTAGATAAGCAAAAGAACCAACACTGCTCGCGACTGCTATCCCGATAAATTTACTTCCGGAAACATAGATTAATACACAGGCGTAGTATGTTAACGTTGAACATAGTACATGTAAAAAAATCTTTCCCATATTCGTTCCTACATTTCCGTATTTCGTAGTTGAAAGTGGAAATGTCAATCCTGGCAATATCATCATCATCAGAACATACATATGTCTATATTGATCTGTATAATTCCTACTTAAAATAATCAGGAAATAAATAGATCCAAATATTATCGAATTTATAATAATGCTTATTTTCATGTCATGTTTTATATGAAAAATTGACAGATTGTTTTGATATTTTCGAAGGTAATAGGGGTCGATTTATTGGTAATATTAATATCAGAAATAAAATAAGCAACAATTCCTCAATAATTACAATGGTATTTCCTTCAGCCATAAACTGAATAAAAATCACGGAAAAACTGAAAATGACAAAGGCAATAGATAGGATTGAAATTGTTATTTGTCTCATCTTGTAAGTTGTTGCATCGTTCCGGAACTTTCAAATTGCTGCTAACGTTCGCGGCGCTCATGCAGTTGCGAATTAAAGCGAACTGAGTTCTCTCTTTCGAAGATAAACTTTCTTTGTGAAACTGGAAGTTCAACTTACGAAAAACCAGCAATTTTTTAAATGCGCGGTTAGTCGCTGGCAATCATTTACATCCAAATTTCCTTAGCTTTATTTAACAAAAACTCTGCTCTTTTTTCAATTTCAATTTCGTTCCAGTCACTTAATTCTAAGTAAGGTGCTAATGTTTCAATTCCACCAGAATAGTGGCGCAATCCTTCATTATTTCCACTACCTTTCTTTTTTGTAGGCCAGTTAGAATCTCTGATTGAAGCGTTTAGTGATTGTGTTATAATAGCTAAATTACCTAGTGTTTTTAATTTATAATTTCTATAATCTTTAGCTTCTTTCGTTGAAACGCTACTCCATTTATTTTCCCACTTTTTAGGCATCAAGTGTTCCAAACTGTACTTGCTTATTCCTAATAAACTTGTGGCTTGTTTGTGACGATTCCTAATTTTTGATTCGATTAAGTAAATTATTCCTGCAGTTTGCTTATTGATTAAAATAGAGTTTTCAAAGCCATGTTTTAGCTCAGTATCATTTGGTAGATAATTTACCATATCATTTCTTTTCTCCAAATATTGAACAAACTCACTTCTTGAAAGAATGTTATTTGAAATTAATCTATCTGTAAAGAGTTGATTGTAATTTTTGGTTGTCGCTTTTACAACCATTCTTCTCATTATATAACTTTCTAAAAATGAAAAGAGTTCATTCTGTTGATTTTTGTCAGAGACATTTTTAAGAACATAAAGTGTATAAGGAATTAAAGTAGAAGTTTCAAGACCAAAGATAATTGCGTTTATTCGTTCAATTCCACTTTCAGATGTGAGTTCATTGTCAATAATATCAAAATTAAAATTGTTTTTAAATAAAATCGCATAGCTTTTAATTTCTTCAAGCATTTCAGTTTTATCTAACTTATAATCTTTTATAAATCTTTTGAATGACTCGAATAAATGCTCAACCCTTGAAAAATCAATTTTGTCGTCTGTCTTTACTTTAAGATTTGGATCTTGAATTTTAATTTGAAGGTATGAATAGAAGAAAAGGTCTATGAAAGTACGCTTTAAACGCCCTGTCGTGATTTCTCTATCCCAATAAGTCTTTACTTCCTCATTTTTTTCGAATATTTGTTTCCAGTACTTGTCATAACTTTCAATTTCGTCTCTTTTGAAAAAGTAGTTTTTTAGTAACTCTGCTGTCGTTAATCTTACACCAAGTGAGTTTATTGTATCGAATATTTGTTGTTCATCTTCTTCGTAGCTAAGATCAATGCCTACAAATAGTATATTGTCGAGTATATTAAAAAAGTCTAATGTTGTTTCTGAATCATCTACTATTATGTTTTCATTAAAAAAATTATAGCATAAAAGTATATTATCATTTTCTGAAACGTCATTAAAAACAATTGAAGTTTCAAGATTTACGACTTTATCGAACGATTCTTTGTCGTTATGATTATGGAGTAAAATAATTGATTTGTCTCGTTGTTTTTTGAAAGTCTCCGTAAAATCGTAATCTGCATTATTTTTCAAACACAAAACCTTTAAAAAAATATTTAAAGTTGTTAGTCGTTGCTGCCCATCAATTACAGTTAAAATAGAATCTTTGTTCGATGAAGTTTCTTGCTGTTTTAAAATTACAGAACCTAAAAAATATGGTCTTTTCGTTGTCGAAACCATAATCATGTCTTCTAAAAATCTTTGCCATTGGTCAGCGTCCCAGACATATGCTCTTTGAAAAAAAGGTATTTCCAAATTTCTACCTCTGTTAAATATGTCTCTAATTGTTCTTTTTCCTGCTTCCATTGATTTAAAGTGTTTGATATTAGTTTGGTTCTTTCTGCTTGCGCCTAACGTGCCGCCGGTAAGCCAATTCGCGATGCCAGCGGACTGAGAATTGTCTGCCGAATATAAACATTCTTCCTGAAACTATAACTTCCGGCAACTCAAAACAAGGGCAATTAGCTTACAGGTTTAGCAGAAGTACTATAGTTCAAATTTCTTAGACAAAGTGTTTAATGTAAAAATGGACTTTTCTAAAATATCATCTAGAATTTCTGTATATTCCTTTTTGTCCACCTCGAAATATTCAAGTGCTTTTTTACATTCTTTATTAGTTTCACTGAAACTATGAGCAATTAATCCGGATCGTAAGTTTTGTAAGTGCCTTAGAAATTCAAACATTTGTGGAATTTTCATTTCATTGGATTCTATAAACTTTTCAAGTTTTGTTATCCCTTTTGTATTTGGAGGGAATTCTAAACCCTTTGAAATTTCATTTTCGTTAATGCGATCAATTGTAAGCTTCACTATCGTTAATGTTTGTTCACAAAAGGACTTGATATTATTAGATGAAATAGAATGTAAAGATTTAAAAATGTATTCATCCTTTTTCGAAAGAGGTTTATAAAAATAGTAACCAAATTTTGCTTTCCATTTCTCATTGAACTCAGTAAACTTTTCTTTAAAAAATAAATCTACTGCCTCAGAGTTTTCAGCCCAATTACCTTCGATCATTGTTGTGTAATAAGTTCTGCTAATTCCCATTCCTTCTTCAGGAGCGATGTTATATTGCTTCCAATGAAGTTGTTCTTTATGCGGAAGAATACGTAAATCTCTCAGAAATACTGGAACATAAGTTCGAACGTTATTATCAATTTTTAAATGAAAGAATTTGGAATTCACACTCATCGATTCTACGTCATAACTTTCGGGATTATTGTAATATTTATCTAAAACTTCTTTTTTAAAGAAGGTTAGAGTGAAATGATTCTCTTCTGCATCACATTTTTCAAATATTAGTTCACCGTTTTCATCATATCCAATTATAAATTCTTCGCATTTTGATTTATCTAAATCAAAATGTGTTTTTTTGATTGAATTTGGTTCAATCAAGACTTTTCCGAGAATCCAACTTTGAGTTGTTCCTCCAAGATTCCGGATTAGGTGATTATAGTTTATACCAGCCTCGCTAATGTTACTTTCTCCAAAATTGAGTTCCCAATCACTTGGAACTTTCTTGACAAGTCTCATGTAATCAAAGCAAATAACAAAGTGCATATCTCGAATTGTGATATACTCCTTTAAATATTTAATTTTAATTTTTATTAAGTTTGGTTCAATAATCATGACTTCATCTTGTTCACCATAATCATCAATGTAAAGGAACTTTCGATTCTGTTTATCACTACCAGTTTCGTAAAGATTAAAATACAAAACAAATTCTTCGGAAATATCAATATATCTAACTGGATTTTGCTGCAATGAAAACGACCTGGAAAATATAAAAGGCTCTAGACCTTCCTCTGCATAAGTTTTATAAGAATTATCTCCAAATACCGAAGGTTTTCCTTCACTACCAATATGAATTGGCCAATGGTAATTTTCAGTGAAATTCGACAAATAATCATTTGAAACCAAGCAACAATAAATACCAGCAGAATCGTTGTGATCTTCATGAGACGATTCATAAATTTTCAGCCAACCATTTTTCAAAAGAAATTTTGTTTGAATATCTTGAATTTTATCCTTAAGTAAAAAATAGTCTATGTCCATTGTTTTGATACTCGTCGTTTAAGTCTTTCTGCTAACGTTTGGCCGCTAACTGTCAGTTGCTGATGAAAGCGAGCCGAGTGTTCTCTGCCAAGATAAAACTTTCTTCGTGAAAACAAAACTTTCTGTAACCCGAAAATCAGCAATTTCAGTTAGCGGCGGTTAGTGGTAGTGTTTATTTAAGATAAGGTTTCCAATAAGGTCGTTGCTATATTACTTGGATAAATCGAATCGTATAGTATTTTTGAAATTATACCTCCACCGACAAGCATAGATTTATCGTTTTCGGGATTAGTTATTTGGATAGCTCTTTTATTGACTGTAAATATAACTTTCATCTTTTCTTTTTGCTTTAATTTCATTGTTTCTTTTTCAGTCAATAGTTTGACTTCGAAACCTGTGTCTTTAAAAATTTGTATTAAGGCATCTATATTTAAACCGATTATTAACTTTAAGTCTCCAGTAAGTATGTCAATCATAAAATCTGGAGGTAGCGGTTTTGCAAAAAGTGGTTCTGACACATTCCCAGCTATGGATATAAAATCTATAATTATATGATTTTCTGTTTCGTTTTCAAGGATTCCCTTTATAGTAAAGCCCGCCATAATTCTCCCTTCATCACGATAAAGGCCAATATGTAAGCATCCTCTATCAATTACATTATATGCCCAAACAGATGACTCTAACTTCTCATGAAGATTTTGAAATTCAGAAGAATAAGTTATTGTAGGATTCTTAGGTGTAGAAACGGTTATTTTTTCCCCTGTTTTTGGATCATCACCTTCGTCTTTATTTATAACTTCAATTGCGCGAAATGCTCTTTCTTGTTGGCGCAGTACTCTATCTAATTGCTTTGTAGTGTTTTTATCATAACTTGAAATTTCACTTTTCAATTCTTCAATTGGAAATTCAGGATCGTGCATTTTTTTAATTAGATCAGCAATTTTTTCATTTACCGCACCTTCTTTGAGTTCCATTATACCAACGTTTTTATCGGTTCTAACCAGTAAATCTCCTATTTGCACAAAATGAGTTAGATCAGATAGAAGAGCAAAGTTTTCAGGTGACTTATTTATTTCATTAGCTACTTTAATTGCGTGATCGAGGTTTGAAGAATCTAAAGTTTTTGTAGATTCACCAATATATAGTCGTCTTGACACATGGATTTCCCCGCCAATTAATTGCCATGCTATTCCATCTGCAATATGAAAATATGTATTTAGCCGATGTTCAATAACATCTATAATGTGTTGCGATTTTTCTGCAGCTTCTTTGTTTCTTTGTCTGCGATTTTCTTTTAGTTCAATTTTTTTTTCTCGTAAAAGTGCTTGATAGTAAAGAACTTCCTCAATTATTAAGTTTTGTGCTAACTTGAAGCCTTCATGAGTTTTTTCAGTAAACAATTTTACTATATCCTTACTCCAGGTGTTAGGTAATGAGAACATTTTAACTTTTGATTCAATTGCTTTAATGCCATTGCTAAATGCTAAATCACAAATCTCTTTCAACTTTTTTTTGTACTCTTCTTTTGATTTCATGTTGGATGATTATTTTGTGTAGAAAACATTACCACTAACGTAATGTAAGCGAATAAATATACTATTATTTATTTTTACAAAAAAAAAGACCGCAAGGCGGCCTTCAAAATTCAAATGTGATATTTGACATTTGAGTTTAAATTTTACCCTTAATTTCGGATATCAATCTCTCATAAAGTTTTCTGTTTTCCTCATAAGCTTCTATTAGCTTATCTAATGGATTGAATGTACAGTGATTATTAAACGTAGCCTCACTGTCGTTAAAACTATTAAAGCTATTAAAATAATTTATTACTCCTTCTTCAGAAAAGTTTATAATTGCCTCAACGCTTACCCCAAGTGCTTTTGCAACATCTTGTAATTTATCATCTTCAATAGTCTCGCTATTTTCCATTATAGAAATTGCTTGTTGATTTGTGCCAAGCGCTGCGGCAAGCGCTTCCTGTTTCATGTCTTTTAATTCGCGGATGCGACTGATTTTTCGGCCTATATGGTTTTTGGATGGAGTGTTCATAATTCAAAAGTATTAATTGTGATTGAAACGCAGTAAATGTAAAAAACATAAATGAAAATGTAGGATACAGGGAAAAATGATTCGGTACATGAACCGGTCTTTTTTACTTGCAGCTATTAACAAAAATACAATTTTTCGAATATGTTTTACTTTAAAATTACAAATTATGGATTTTACTTTGAGAATTCCAAATGACTTGCCGCAGCGGCAGGCGTTGGAGCAGGCCATTTCGCGCCTACTAACTTATGTTGATGCAGGATCGGTTTACGTTTCCCGTGGCCATGAGAACGGCCCACCTGTCATGGTCACCTTTATACTGAAAAAGAATTGCGGACAAAGCGGCGATGCGGTAGCGCGAATGTCACAGAAAGTTACGCGGGATTATTCTGAATTTGCCTTTCATTTCTTTAACGCTACGGTGGCTTCGCAGGAATTTAACGAGGGCAGGCCGTACTTTTACCGCCATTGTACTTCGTTAGAGTTGGTTTACCATGAGCCGGGCAATAAAGTGTATTATCCTGCTTTTTTCAATGCAAAAAAGGTAATAAGGAAGGCTTTTGAATATACCGGAGATAAAAGCATTGCCAAAGACTATGTCATAAAAGCGGATGTCTATATCAATATGGACGATCATCTTGCCGCCGCCAATCACCTCCATAGTGCGCTATGGTATTTGTATTCCTGTGTCTGCGAAATGACATTGCCTGAAGGGGAAGGTTCAAAAAGTTTAATGAAACAATATGGACGGGCAGTCGGTGTCGCTCCATCACTCAAGGCAATCCTTGACATACAAAATCCCGAGGATAATGAAATCTTTACCATGTTAGTTACTGCTGACAGCTGCTCCCGGGGAAATTACAGCATGGCCGCTATTCCGGTCTCCCTGCTTGAAAGAGCGAAAAGCAAAATTCGATCCATTAACTGGGAAGCAGGCAAGATCATCAAAAATTATTCAAAGACGATCAAGGCGAAAGCTGACGACATGAACAACCAGTTGTTCCTGGGCAAAGCATTTGCATCAGGAAACCTGCAGTTCAATTATATCATGGCGCAGGTGTTGGCAGAAATCAGCGGCATCATTGCCGGATTGCTGCCAACACGGGCTATTTATTGTTTTGGCTATACTACTTGCCCTATAAATGAAGAGGCCAAAAGAAGCGGATTCACCAAGGACTTTCCGGGCTATCATTTTTATGTATTGGTACACAGCAGGGAAAACCGGGAAGATATAACGGCTTTAATCCAGGCTGCGGTGCGGGACCGGTTTGAAGGCAAGCATCGCGTAACGATCCTTATCCACAGGTTAAAGAATCTGCGGAAGCAAAGCCATAACCAAATGTATTTCTTCGAAAGCGTAGTGAACAGGGGCTTGCTTGTTTACAATGACCCTCAGCTACCGGTAAATTTCATACCTGAAGGATCGACTAAGGATCATGACCATTCCAAAACATTTTGGATGAACCGTATCATGGCGGCTACGCAACTAATGGATTCCGCGACTGAACTCACCACAAATGACCAGGCACTTTTAAAGAACACTTTATTGCACCAAGCCACGGAGCAGATTGCGTTGGGAATTATTGAATTGTTTTTGGGTTACCATCCCGCAACACATTCCCTTGCTTGTTTGTTGTCGCTTGTTGCATTTACGCAGGAAATTGAAATTCCGTTTGGTAATACTACTGAGCAGGAGCAACGTCTTTACAAATTGCTTACCGCGCATATTGGCGCATTGCGCCACCAAGACCTGAAGCTTTACGATATCGCCGACAGTAATGTGCTTTTTGGCCAATGCCAGGCATTTCTTGAAGACGCCAAACGAATTGGCAGTACAGTAATCAAACATTTAGAATCAACAAACATTCAACTTACTCAATTATCATAAGCCATGGAACATACAATTAAAATACCTGAAAATCATCCGGAACGCGAACTTTTATTAAAAACAGTAACAACCTTACTGGAATTTCTTCCGCTGCATTCGGTTTACATTTCAACGAACAGCAATTTGACAGATAAAACTATTGTTACCCTGTTTCTTTCGGAATACTGTGAAGAGGAGTCCGATACCATTTCTCCTTTGGTTGCGAGAGTGTTCGAACCCCTGCCAAACTTTTCGTTTACGCTTTTTGAATATTGGTGGGCAGAATGTCTTTGGAAAGAAGGCAGTCCGTTTTTTATGCGCCACGCTACTGCGGACGAACTTGTGTATTGTTCGGATCCTGATAACAGGATTTTTAGTACTAAAGATTCCGACATCAAAAAGCGGCTTAGGAAAGCGACCGTATTTTACGACAACCAACATGTGGAAGCCTCAGGGTTTTTACGGCATGTCACCTTTTACAGCCGTTACGGAAAGCTTGCCGAAGCGGCGTTCCATCTGCACCAGACATTGCAGTCCACTTATTTTATTGTGTCGTGGCTGACTACCGGTGATACTTTTACGAATGAAAGTGTAGCCGAACAACAGCAGCATGTTGCGGATTTTGCACCTTATTTTGGAAAACTTTTTGATCCTGAAAATGCGGAAGAATGGGATGCGTTGATACAGCTTGACAATTCGTGTAAAGTGGTTCGTTATGACCAGACGCATGAATTCACGGCCGAGGCAATTGCCCTTGCGACTGAAAAAACCGAACTGATGAGAAAGGAGGCTTATAAATTATTTAAAGAAATTATTGCGAAGTGTAAGGCGAGAGGCAATACCGAAGCTACAGTAATAGTAGATGCGCCGGACAGCAATGCGGAGACGACAATAGAGGAGCCCGATCATATTGAATTTAATCCCGACGTTCAAAAATTCGCTGATAAGTTAACGAAGATTGCCTATTTCCGGACACTAATGCCACACAATTGGAAGCCAGGAATTTTTCAGGCGAGGCTGGAATTTTACAGCTATTCTAATTTGGGTTTTGTAATCAGTGACCTAATGAAAATTGCACTGCATACGATTTATAATGATGGCTCACAGAATTCAGGTGAAGTGATAGACCCGAGCAGCCACGTTGCAAGCTTGTTGGAAGTTATTGACCAGTTGTTGCCTTTGAGTGAATTTGAAATGCTCGATGGCTGCCATGAATTGTATTTGAAGCTTGAGGCACAGGCCAAGGCTAATGAATCACATAGTGACTAGGAATCAGTATTGTCGGAGTCCTGAATCTTGACGTTAGGGTCGGTTGTTACTTGTCAGACTCTAATCTGCATAGTTTTGGCAATTGCTGTTTTACTACAATTTTTCAAAAGAAAAAAAGAAAAAAAAGAAAGTCGTTTATTGAATCGGGAATTTCAAATAAGCCAGGTTTTTAAAATCAAATACTACCCGCAGGGTGGAGATTTTATTTTAAACCCGCAGGGCTTGAACCTGGCGTTTTGAAATGACCGGTTATCTTCCCTTTCTTTTATTTGTTTTTTGTTGGGATTCTGCTCTTCCGGTTGCCGCGATTTTTCTGGGGCAATCTAACACCCCCGAGCACCGCAGAAAAATAAATGTAGCCTGCGGAATTTATTTTTTGAGGAGCGACGTGGCGGTGTTGCGGCAATTGACCCGCCACCGCAGGACGGGAACGCAACGAAGCTTGCGGAGTGGAGAGCAGTACTGCGAGCGTGAAACGGCAGGGAAAAAATTAAGGCCTGGCCACGCAGTGACCTTACCTTGATTTAGGGCAAAGCGCAGCGGTGCCACCCTGATGGCGCGGGCAAGGCGGCAACCGCCAAATTAACAAGCGGCGGCAGACGCAAACACGGCAACTGTAGCTTGCGGAAGTTGTGGTGTTGTGGATGCAAAGCCGCGACGAACGACGCACTGAGCCGTGTGAAGACCACGACGAAAAAAGGCAAATGCAAAGTGCTTCTTTTTAAAGCTTTTTGCATTTGCTTTTTTGAGTGTACTGCAGAACGGAAGGAGGCACGACTGACTGGAGCAGCGTGGCGGAACTAAGGCGAAGAAGGAGAGAGACCGCTTGATTGCCCGTATAAAATGAAAATGGTTTTTTAGGAATCTTCCATTTCAATTCGACCCAAAGCAAAAGTTTTTTCAAATTTTTTATCAGTGACGAACACGCCCACATTATAGGATTGATAATTTCCTGCAATAATAACCATAATTGGTTCAGGACATTTGTAATCATTAGATTTTGCAATTTTCTTCATTTGTGAAAGGTCTTGAGAACTTGGTGTAATAGTACCATTGGGATGGTAATGCCATTCACCTAAATAATATTCGTTCTTCTTCCATGATTTTGATAATAATGTTGATAATCCTTTGACACCTCGAACAAACCAATATCTTCCCGATTTGCTGTCTGAAGTTGGGCCGACAATATTCGATATAGTAGCCGTCGTAGTGTCGAAATATTGGCCTAAAAGGATTCCACCAGTTTCATTGATGCCGGCAGTACGAATATATGACACCATTGAATCGATATGCCGCTGTTCAAGTATAACCCTAACGTCAAAATCTTTGTATCTAAAAATCATATTTTGTTTTCAATTACTATATTACCATTTGCTTCTCTTTCAATAATCGCCATCTTCAAATGTTCATTCTCGGACAAGAATGTTTCAAGTTGTCGTACCACAGGCGCGATTAAACTATGTAAGTCGTCAATTCTTGCCGGAAAAATCGGATGCCAGCAGCCGATACCTTCGAGCGGAAACTGCGGGTTTGGAAACAATTGTTTTTGTTTTTCCGACCAATCCTTGCTTTTTTTCTTGAACTCTTGAAACATATCTACAAATGGATAACGAATCATAAAGGCTAATAAACTTTGTGCTTCCTGACCCACCGAAACCGAAAGAACGACCTGAGATTGGGAGATACAATTTAATTCCAATGTTTGTAATACATTGTCTTCAGCTGTGCAATCTATTATTAAATCGAATTTATTTAAGAATTCAGGTTCTTCAGAAATCAATTTTTGGATAGCTATGATGCGTGAACTTGCGGAAATATGCGGAAAGGTGTTATTCAATCTTTCGGCTACTTTTTCGGCCTTATATCTTACGAGTGACTCCATCGTTAAAGTATGACGTGAAAAATTTCCGATTGAAACACCATCGTCATCTACTAAGGCAAATCTTTTACAACCCAATCGAGCTAACAATTCACTTAAATAAGAGCCGACAGCACCAACCCCAATTACACAAATATTAAGTTCGTTGAGTTGGTCGCTAAGAGCTCCCCGAGTTGTAATCTGATCTTTTGCCCAATTTTCAGCATTTAACCACTTTATTGATTGGTGACCTGCAAACATACTGGAAAAATTGGCTTGACGCCATTCAGGCGTATTCGGCCGAAAGCCTCTCACTGTTTTAATAAGTCCAGGTAGTCGTACAGCAAACCAATGCATTCTCTCATTCGGCTTTCCTATATACGCACTAACAGGAAAACCTAACACCAAAAGTTTCGTCTTATCTAAATACTTCGATTTAATAAGTTTGTTCTCCAAAAAGGATTTTAAATCCCAACCATTGTTTTTGCATAAATTAAATAATTCGCCCCAATTCATTGCCATTTTCCATGGTTGAAGAACGGGTATCTCCGGAAATCTGTACCATAACGCCCGCTCTAGTTCAGGCTGATTCTCGGATATACCGATTCCCCATTCATAAGATAGTATTGATCCGGTATCGCCATAAAAATTATTTACCACAGTAATGTTATTGTTGAGTGGTAAACGAAAGATGTCCACAATCCCTCCGTTGTCAGTTAGGCTGCTCCAGATCGAGAATGATTCTAATGTTTCTGAAAAAGCTACCCGTGTCTTGATGCCGGATGTAAAATGAGGAAATTCGAATGGATCACCGTCGGAAAAAAGGGTGTCATTAGCAGCCGCGTATATCCAAGCCTTTGCTCTTTTAATGCTCCACTGTAATCGAGATACATCAAAAGGCTCCCGATTAAAATAAGCACTTTTCCACGAGCCATAATTAGTCTTGACACAAATATCTCCACTGCGCCAAGGCTTTCCAATATCGGAGTTGTAATTCATGTGAGGGAACGTGGCTTCAATACTTTCGTTCATTGCAGGAAGTATGCTTAATGATCCAAAAGGATACTCAGCCGAAAGAAAGGCGTACCAATTTGTCTCAATGGGTACGAAGATTGTAGGTTCATAATCGCCTTTAAGAGCAAATTTAATAACCCATTTATTTTCTTCGGCCAGCCAAGTCAAATCTTCTGATAACGTATATCCCGAAATACTCTCGCAATACCGTCGGCCTTGCAAAACAATTTCGGATGGTTCCATATCTATGCAAATCTTGATGATCCCGGCTCTGTAACCTCGGTTCTAGGCGTAAAGCCGCTAGGGCCCGAACCTTTGTTAGACCCACCATCTTCGTCGTCGTCCTCTGGAGCTAAAGGGAATTTTGTTCCAAATATGTCTTGCCATTTTTCGGTTGCTTTACGTAATGATGTTTCGTCGTAGGCGTCTCTGGCTTTAGTGGCATAATCTTTCATGTGATCGTAAAACGTAATGAAATCATCAGAAGTAATCCGATGCCAAACGTCGTGGGAAGGGACACCTCTGTCAGGGAATTTTGGAACTGTTCCCCATGCTCGATTTGTTGAATAATTTGAAACAAAATTTTCGAAAGTACGAACAACCCCGTCAGCTATACTTTTTGCATCGTCTGGGCAGCAGTCACCTATCATGTGTTCAATAGGATAACCTTTTGGGTATTTGAGATCAGTTACTTTAAGAGTTCTCCACCATTTCAATGCCTTTACCACATTTACATAATTCCCATTTGTCATTTTATTTTTATCTCGTGTCCACCTTATTTGTTCGAGCGGATGTGTCTCCTCCCAAATATCAGCGTCTCGATCAGGAATCCACAGTGGTTCTAATTTCCATTCTGCTTCAGCTCTGACTGATTCTGACAACTGACTATAAGCTTTCATTATATCTGGCTCCGACCAACTCTTTGACAATCTCCAATCATAGGAAGGTGTCATTAAATCTTCTAAAGACATATCAGTTGTCACACTTTTAGATCGTAAACTAGTCTTATCTGCTTCAGAAGGGGCAGAGGTTACAACGATATCAAGGTCTACGTAGGATAGCGATATTCCGATGGACCTTCCTTGGCGCTCCCATTTGTCTTTATAGTATTTTTCGACAAAAGGCTCAAATTTCTCCAAAGCGTCCTTCGGATTTACCTTATTCCGGTCGAGCGTAGTCACAACTATTACATCAACATCTGCACGTTTTTCACCAAGCGGTCGAACAGCTGTGGATCGCCTATAACTTCCCTGAAGAAATGTAGTGACAATTATGTCTTTCAAATCTTCATCTGCTAACAAACGGTTTCTCAAAGTCGTATGTCCTCGTTTTGCGTCATCTTTTTGTGTCGTTGTCAATCTGATCCCAGTGAGAAAATCAGAAAAGTAAGTATTAATATTTCCCATGTTTGTTTGTTTATTATAAAGGTAAATTTAGAGAAGGTACATAAGTTCCGGAGCGCAATCCTTCAAAATCATATTCATATAATACAATCCTGCCGTAGCCCGATGCATGTTCTCCTAAAAAGAACGTAAAGGCGTTCGGTGCCGAAATGAAAAGATGTAACTTCGCTGTAGGCGAGCTTACTGTTTTCCATGAGCGTATTTTATTGTTTAATTGCAAAATGTATTCTAAAATATGATTTGCATCTGTTATTGCATTGAATCCGCTCCCGCTTTTAGGTTTAGCATGAAGTATTTTGTATACTCCTGTAGGCTGAATCGAGAGGTATTGCATTGTCGCTTCAGAAACATCATTTGACAAGCTTACTGCAATTGCCAGATCAGTACCATTGGAATCCATCATGTCTTCTGAAAACAGCCATTGATCTCCAGTGTTAACCTTTGCCTCATCTGGTCGCCAAAGCGACCGACCACCTTTTGGTGATTTCTGAATAATGCCGATATCCGCGCCGGATTTATTCCCAATAAAATACCCAAGGGCAAATGCAGTTGATGTATGAGTATCCAAATGGATTGTTAATGGTTTACCTAATCCTATAACTTCCTCAGCAAATGTAAACATTGCCGGAAGCACTTCGTTTTGCCAAAGACTATCATCCAGAATATGACGGGACTCAAAATGTCTTAGCAAACATAAAAGATGATCAGTTTCAGCCTCAAGATTTTCGGCTCCTTTTCTGAATGTCCTAACTCCAATTGACCTCGAAAGATTTTCGCTAGTGGTCGTAGTTACCCATAAATCTTCTTGTTGCAATATTGTGTGCAAGTTATGCTTGTCCAATTTATTTGTCTTTTCTTCGTGTAACCTTACGATTAACGAAGTGTACGGGTTTGTTCGCCTATCATCGCTTAGAGGTTTGAGATTTATAGCTGCGAGTGCGTAGCTCAAAGGTTCGTCAAACATTTCACCCGAGCTGGCATTTGCGCGTATTCGTAATTGTCTTAAAACAGCCTTTAACTCGTTGTCAACTGATAGTCCCAGGTGATCGCGCCAAGATTTTCGTACTCGGCCCATCTTGGATTTATCTGTTGTTCCATCGAAAAGGCGCTTGAAAATTATCGCACCTTGGTTGTCGATCAATCCGTTCAATAAGTCGCTTCGATCTATTCCCCAAGTATTTATAATGTAGTAATTAGTCTTTGAATAATCTTCGGGTGACAATTTGAAATTCTTGTGCAACTTCTGCAATAAAGATTCGGAAGTCGCCCCAATGAATGAGGGGTCAGTTAATGCCGTGACATCGAATGCACGTGAATGGTCTACATGAAATTTGACTTGATAACATTCCCTACTGACCGGATACCCGTAGGCACTTAGCCTCGGCGGATCAAAAGCTAATGTGATATCATCAAATCCTGGTATGCCATCTGCTTCATATGTGATTTCCACTGCGGTTGAACCCGGACGATATAGAGAACAGGCTTTGTACCAAAAATACTTTGCCTGAAATTCAAAACCTTTTTGAATTGCTAAAACTGAATCTGCCATGTGTTGTTATTGTAGGGGTTGCAATTTACAACATTTTAACAGTTAATTTCAATTAACTTTTTGATATTCAAGAATACTTTCAAACAATTTGCAAGTATTTAATGAATCGTTGAATTAACTGCTACTTACTTTTCGAGTTATACTTCATTTGGAAAGTGTAGTTCGGTTAATCATGTCCAAATATGATTGTAGCTCATATAAATAAATTACCTCATTTTGTTCTTCTGCTGGCAGCTGTGCTAACTCAACAAAATTTATATTTTCAAATAATGATTTTTCTCCAATTATGTCCTGAAGTATAATAAATACAACATGCAAAAGATTTTTATTACTACAATGAACAGTGAAGTTTTTTAAGTAAACAATCATGTCAATTTTCTTAACATCTTCGTATTGAAAAGGCATGAATTTAAGTTCGCTCGCTTTCAACTCAATGTCCTTAAAAACGTAAGGTTTATCCAATCCAGCTTCCATTTCATCAATGTTGTGTGATGGTTGAATGAAGGCTACAAATTTCCAATTCTTCAATTTTGGCGCATTGTCAATTAACGTTGTTACCTGACTAAAATATTCCGGATTCCCACTAGCCGAAATTACAAGTTGCGTTGGTTCATTTTCATTGGCCGGAAACATCAATATACTTTCAAGTTGCTCGCAGTAATTGTGTAAATGCTTATCAAGCCAGTATATAAACATTTTTTGCACAGCCGGCTTTTCGTTTCTAAGATTTCGAAGTGTCTGCTCATTGTAGCGGATCCAGTCCCAAAATAATATTATTGATTTCATGAGTTTATTTTTTTATCGTTTGTCTTTTGTGGTTTTATTGTAGGAAATTAGGTTTACCATTTCGCGCAGACGGCTTCGGACGCGCAGGCCGTAGTGCGTTTCGATTTCAGAAGCGGAGAGGTTTGATGTAATGTGTGTTGGGATTCTTTTACTTATGAAAATGTCATATCGGCTTAGGATAATCTCTGCCATTACGTTGCATTCATTTCCGAAATACTTTAGATTATTCTCAGCGCCCAAATCGTCGAAGCAATAAATTTTCGGCTCCGATTGGTACAACTTTCCTTTGCTGTATCGATGGATTATTTCATAGCCATCATTTATAAATTCGAAGCTGATATCGCGGCATGGCTTTACGGAAAACTTATGTTCGACTGGCGCAAGAAATTTCATGATGTTGAGCAATGATGTTTTACCGCAGCCGACCGGACCGGTTAGTAAAATGCCTTTATCAAAGTCGATATTATACTGAAATGCCGCCTGTTCGTCCTTCAGAAAATAAGAAATGAGTTTATAGATTACGGGAAGATCATTCTCAATAATCCGGAATCGCTTGCCGTATAATTCAGTTCCCTTTCTTTCAATCCAGGAACAAACTTCCTCATAGTTATAATGGCTCTGAATAGTCCTTGTCTGCTGATGTGTCGAGAGATTTTGTCCTGTCTGTTCGTTCATTGGTAGTAAATTTTGGAGCGTTTATTATCCAGTTCCGCGCTGCGGCGTGCCAATCGGCCATAGGAGTTTTTCCACCTACTAGCCAACCGATGCTCGCGAAGTAATTGAAGAACTTACTGGCTTCGAGTTCGGGAAAGCTTTGCTCACGGAAGTAGGTAAGCACTTCTTCGATAGTGGGTATTTGCTGTTGTTTTTCGTGGATTGATTCAGGCGGCTTTGCAATCCGATCTAGAAATAAATTTCGGACGTGTTCAACGCTTTCCTGTTCATTTGATGAAATTGGAACATTTGTATTTTCTTCTTTTTTAGCGGAACTTTTTTCTTCTTTTTCGATTACGCCATTTTTAAAATCGGGAATTTCATCTTCAATTTTTTTTGCGTGCTCGCCCAAGTTTAAGCCGTTTGAATCGTTTAAAAAGTTTGTATTGTTTGTATTGTTTATTGAAGGTACTAATGCTTGTTCAGTAACCTGTTCGCTAGCTGTTTCATCACCAGTTTCAAGCTTGTTTACTACCTGTTCATTGAGAGGTTCAAAATTTGAAGTAGCTGTACGCTCATTTCGCGGTGTGGGCTTGAGTTCGTCCGAAAAATTGAATAGATACACATGGCTGCCTTTATATGGATTGAATGACGGCTCGTATTTGATATAGCCATGCGAATCCAAAAGTTTCAGGCAACGGTGATAAGTGGCCAAAGAACTGATTTTGCTAATGCGCATAATCTCGTGTCTCGAAATGCTGATCGGGTTGCGGAAGCGGTTTATGTTCCAAAATTGGAACAATGCAATGTATAAGCTAACGTGTGTTGGGTTGAGCAGTTTGTCTTTTGCGACCTTGTCGAAAAAACCAGTAAGATGTTTAATGTAATTCATGGCTGAATTACTTTGAATTAAACAATGTGCGCTCGGAACTGACTTTATTAAGTTCGAGCAGCTTTTCAATATCCTGGTGCGCGTAATAAATTATTCCGCCGATTTTCGTGTAGGACAGTGTTTTGTTGATGCGAAGTGTTTGAAGTGTTCCGGGAGAAATGTTCAACAGCTTCCTAACCTCGGTAGATTTAAGCCACTGTTTAGCCTGCTGTGGTTTTGATTGCAGGATTTCCCTGAAGTCTTTTAGAAGTAATGTGCGGAATTCATTTAAGTCCTCACGGGTAATAATTTCGACAGCCATAACGTAAGTTTTAATTTGTTATGGCACAAAATTGTTGCGATTGATTTGTTTTATTTCAGAAGCAAAACCGAAGTTCTGAATGATTTATCGCAAAATATTTCAATTCTCAGGCTGACTTTGCTTTTTGAGTTCCTTGATGAAATAGACCGGATTGAGTTCAGTACTTTTTTTGAATGCTTCTTTAAACTTTTGTGGTGATTTGAAACCGGCTTCTTCGGTAAGCGCTTTGATGGTGTAGTTTCGGTATTTGCTGTCTGTTTTTAGTCGGCTTACGATATAATCAATGCGTAGATCATCGATGTACTCAATGTATTTCTTCTTCCGTGTTTCGCAGATTATTCGTGAAGTGTAGCGCGTGTTGCAGTCTACAATAGCTGCCATTTTATTGAGATTGAAATCTTTGTCCAGGAAAGCGTCACTGTCTTCGAATTTTTCAAGTTTTTTTGAAACTGCTTCAACTATTTCGGGCTTAATGATTTGGTCGCCATCTATTATTTTTTCTGTACTCAATACAGGCGAGGCGGTACGGTCTTTATGTGAAATGACACCTTTAAACTTTTGCTTCCTTAATTTGCGGCGCTGGTACTGCTTGCAAATTATAAATCCTAGTATGATACATACCAATAAAAAGATAATTCCAAATATCAAGTCTAACTTATCCCTGAAAAACAATTGCCTTTTTAATTCTTCAGTTGAATCTTTAATTTTTTTAAGATCGTATTCGCGGTGCATATTCTCGGACAGGTAGCGGAAATTCTTGCTCACAAATGTTTCAGCTTTTAATAAGCCGGTCAGGTATTTTAATTGTTCTGCGGTGTTGCCTTTGTCCTCATAATATTGAGCAAGTAGGTCATATGCTTCAAGCACTTCGTCTTTGATGAATTTATCTTGCCGGAATAATTCATCAACTTTCTTTAAGTAGGGAATCGCTTTTTCTTTTTCGCCTAACGCCCAGTAGCTACGACCAATAAAATAATATGTTGATGAGACAGTAATAAAATCTTCGAACTTTATAATTTGGGGAAGTGATTGTTGAAGCTTTTCGATTGCTACCGGATAATTCTCTTTAAAAAACTCGTTACGACCTTCTGCATTTTTAAAGTATGGAATCGTTTTAAGTTCTTCCATGTCGATTGATTCGCGATATCCGATGTCGATAAGGGAAGTTACCTGCGCGTATTGTTTTGTCTTAATGTAGCATAAGCAAAGCGCGTGCAACGTTCGTAAATGTGGTAGGCCAGGTTCGTTGATTTTAAAGTACACTTCGCATTCCCGTAATAGTGAAATGGCTTCGTGGTAGTAGCCTAAATTATATTTTATGACAGCGATAGAAAATTTTGCTTTATGTCTTAAATATTGATCATCACTCCGAGAGATAAAATTGTCGGCCAACAAATAGTCGTCGAGGGCTTTAGTTTGTTGTTTAAAAGCGTTGTAGACCAATCCTCGTGTAAGGTAAGCGCCGCCAATAAGATTATTTTGTTTGGACTGTGCCGCTACGGTAAGCATACTGTCACAATATTGCAGCCATGTTTCGCGCGGAGACTTGTGCATCACGACGTTATAAGCCTTAATAAGGTTCTCTGGGTCGTTAGCCCTTTTAGATTTAAAGAGATAGCTGTTTGCGTAGATCGAATCAAGTAATTCATCACCTTCGTTTTCATCAAGCCTGTCGATCACGTAGTCAATTGTTTTACTTCTTAGGCTGTCAGGAAGTTTAAAATTCTTTTGTTGCGCGAAAACACTTTGGGTTAAAAAGGTCAGCAGCGCTAAAGTAGGATATAGAGCTTTTACCACGTCAGTTTTTGTTTGGTTAGGATTGTAGGCGTGTAAAAGTCTATTGGCTTATAAATCGGGTTTGAAATTAATACTTAAAAATTGCATCGACAATAGTTGGCAGTTACTCACAACCGCAATTATGGATCAAGCTGTTATAAGATAGTGTAAAATAAGGGATTGCGCATAAATTAATATCGAACGATTAATTAATGCTTTCTTTTTTGTTTGCTGTAAATTTCTGAATGGTTGGATGTATCAGTTGGAAATCAGAAGTTCTGATTTTAGATTTGGCTCGAACAAACATTACCAGTTTTCCCTATGACAGATTTTGCAACACAGTTGTTGGAAAATTTAGAGGCACAGTTAAATGAAATAGGAGTTGAAAATGATTTAATTAAAGCAGCTGAAAGTTCCATTAAGGCAACAATTATTACTTTGGAAAAACTCAAAACTCACTTTGTGAGATATGAGTTTGAAAACAAAGTTGATGAAATTACTTTCTTCAAATTCGTGAAGCCACAATTTGTTTCGAAGTTGATTTATCACAACGAGGTTTACAACATTGAATCGAACAGGCCATTTGGCGGTACGAAGTATCTAAGGAAATATTTCAGTTCTGAACTTTCTAAATTGAAATGCTATTTCAACGAAAACATGGAGTTTTATAAGTACTACAGAACTGGCAGCGTGTATCTTGATAAGAAATATTTTGTGCGTGGCCGCTATGATATTAAACTGACTTTGGACAGTTCTTATTTTCAGGCCGACAATCGTTTTACAACATCGCACGATTTTAAAGTGGCCAAGATCTTAGCCAACGATTTACTCCAGGTTTACCTTGAAAGGGAATTATTGAAACTGGATAATAAGGCGGTGCCGTATTCCATTACTGAAAAACAGGTTCAGAAATGGACCGGGTCAAAAGTTGCATTGATTGAATTGATTTATGCGCTACACGCCGAAGGTGTGTTTAATAACGGCACGACGGATTTGAAAGAAACGGCGAAATTTTTTGAGGAAACGTTTGATATAGATTTGGGACAATTCCACAGGACTTTTTTTGAAATAAGGGCGCGGAAGTCGGAGCGAACGAAATTTTTAAATTCTTTGAAGGAAACTTTGGTTAGGAGAATGGATGAGGTTGATGAGTGATAAAAAAGAAACGCCCAATTTAGTGGGCGTCTCATAATATCTTTTCGTGCTATGTCTAATCCCTTCTTAAAATTAATAATTTAGCATAAGACCAACACCAAATCCCATGTCGCTGTCGTAATGGACGCGCGTACTGAAGTTTTTTGCAAGTATATATCGCAAGTCAGCCATGTACTCTCTGTCGGTATTGATCATGAAACCTGCGCGGATTCGTGATGAAATCGGAATGTCTTCGCGCATCAATTGAAATCGCACATTTCCGTCATGGTAAACCTCTCCTTGAAAAGTCACAAGCATAGGTAGGGTATAAGCAGCACCGATGCTGAATTGAGCTCTCTTATCTTTGGTATTGACCTGACCAAAAAGATTCTTCTCAGATTCTTCGTGCCCCATCTTTCGATATCGGTAATCAAACCCGACAAATGGCATAAACCATTGCATTCGCCCAATATAACGCCCAATATGGGTTTCGGATTCATAACCGTGCATATCGTTGTAGCCTAACCGCCATTCAGATGTGATGTTCCAACGTGTATTTGCCAACATAGCCATCCCATCGTTCCCATTCGTAGCAAAATCATTTTCGGCCATCAAGTGAAATTCCCGATCATCTGAATTTAAACCGCGACGTGCGACTTTGACATCGGTAATTTCAGGATTAGCAGGAGAATCTTCATAGCTGAATACTCGACCCATACCGCTCATCATATGATAAAGAATATGACAGTGAAAAAACCAGTCTCCACCGGGTTCAGTCGCTGCAAACTCTATGGTGTCGCGCTCCATCGGCATAATGTCGATAATGTTCTTCATCGGTGAATAGTCGCCCTGAGAGTTCACAACACGAAAGTCGTGGCCGTGCAGGTGCATTGGGTGTCGCATCATGCTGTTGTTATACATTATAATGCGCAGGTTTTCACCTTTCTTAATCATTATCTTATCTGTTTCCGACACAACTTTATTATCGAGGCTCCAAACGTAGCGGTTCATATTTCCTGTAAGCTCGAAGCGAAGCTCTCGCCAAGGCCCATCCGGAAGATTTGTTTTTTTCGGCGCGCGCAACATTTCGTAGTTGAGTGTTACAATATCGGCTGCTGACATATCGTGCCCGGTGTGCATGTCTTCATTTTTCTTTTCCGCGTTCTGCGGTTTTTTATCATAGCCAGTAATTTCAGGGTACATTACAGTGTTCATGTCCATAATTTGATTTTGCATTTTCATTCCGTCCATTTCGATCATATTGCCTTGCATGTCCATCATTTCGTTCATCATCTTCATGCCTTCGAAATATTTTAAACGCGGCAATTTATTTGCAGACACCTTTTCGCCGGTTCCCAGCCATAACGAGGCCGATTTTGTCCGATCCTCCGGAGTTACTAAAAACTCATAACTTTTGTTATCTGGTAATGTGACTACGACATCATAAGTTTCTGAAACTGCTATTAATAAACGATCAACTTCAACTGGTTCTACATCGTTTCCATCAGTTGCTACTACGGTAATTTTGCCGCCTGCATAATTGAGCCAAAAATTAGTAGATGCACCACCGTTGGCAATGCGAAGACGTACCTTGTCACCCGCCTTGAATTGTGGATGCTCATCTTGATTTTTGCCGTTGACTAAAAACTTTTCGTAGTAGACATCGCTAACGTCCATCGCGGTCATTCGTTTCCATTCATTGGTAAGTTTCGTACCAAAATGTCCCGATGCTATTGCTTCACTATAACTCTGTGTAGTGCCTTTCTTTATGGCAAACCAATCGTTTGCATTTTTTAACCTGCGATGGACTTCCTCGGGTTTCATATCTGTCCATTCACTCAGGAGTATAGGAACGGTCGGAATATCCCATTCTGTGCGTTTGTTCATAACAAACATGCCATACATTCCGATTTGTTCCTGAAGTCCGCTGTGGCTATGATACCAATGCGTACCGTGCTGTACTATTGGAAACTTATACAAATATTCTGCACCTGGTTCGATTGGCATTTGCGTAAGGAATGGAACGCCGTCTTCACTGTTAGGCAGAAAGAGCCCATGCCAATGCAACGATGTTTGTTCGTTAAGGTGGTTATAGACGTGAATCTCAGCAGTGTCTCCTTCGGTAAAGGTTAGAGTGGGCATCGGGATTTGACCATTAACTGCGATAGCCCTTTTTTTCTTGTTACCATACATGACAACCGTATCGCGTATGTGCAAGTCGTATCGCACTGTTCGCGGTGGTTCTTTTGAAGTAATTGTTTTTATCGTACCCAGATTTTTCTTTGCAGTTTTGAAGTTGGCCATTAGATCGGAATTATCACCCATATCCATGTTTGAATGCTCGCCGTGCTCAGAATGGTCTATTGGAGTGGATTCTTTTTTTTCTAATTTCATTCCACATTTTGGACAATTGCCGGGCTTATCGGATATGACTTCGGGATGCATTGGACAAGTGTATGTTGCAGACGCATTTTCTTTATAGTCAATGCTCTTTTTGGGTGACTCTTCGACTAATTTCATTCCGCACTTGGGACAATTGCCAGGTTTGTCAGAATGTACGTCAGGATGCATCGGACAGGTATATAAATCTTTCGCCTGAGCATTAGACGGACTTTGAGTCTGAGTCTCTGTCTTTTTAATTACTTTTTTCGGTGTTTGTTTTACCGGTGCCTTTTGTGTGACCGCAGGTTTTTTGGCGGATGCCTTTTTCTTTTCGGGCACTAATTTCATTCCGCATTTAGGGCAATTGCCCGGTTTGTCAGAATGGATTTCAGGATGCATCGGACAGGTGTAAGAAGCTTGCTGATTGGCATGGGCTTCGCCATCATGTATATGAGCATATGTGTTTGGGGTAGCTATTAAAATTATTAGCATCAGTGATAATATTCGAATAGTGCCAAGAAACATTTTATGTGTTTTTTTAATGTTAGCCATTTTTAAATTTTTATAGTTCGCAGTCTAAGTGCGTTCACAATTACAGATACACTACTGAAGCTCATTGCCACGGCGGCTATCATTGGAGATAATAAGATCCCGAATACGGGATAGAGTGCACCGGCGGCAATTGGAACGCCCAACACATTATAGATAAATGCAAAAAACAAGTTCTGTTTGATATTTTTCATTACCGCGTGGCTGAGGTTTTTCGCTTTTACGATTCCCATCATGTCGCCTTTTACGAGCGTGACTTTAGCACTTTCAATTGCAACATCGGTTCCGGTTCCCATTGCAATTCCAATGTCGGCTTGCGCCAGTGCAGGCGCATCATTTATACCGTCACCGGCCATTGCAACAATTTTTCCTTCTGACTGTAAACGTTTTATTTCATTGAGTTTATCTTCTGGTAAACTTCCCGCCTTGAAGGATGTCAAACCTAACTCAGCTGCAACTGCTTTGGCGGTATTCTCATTATCGCCAGTAATCATAATTACTTCGATGCCCTGCCTGATCAATTCGGCGATTGCTTCCTTACTTGTTGGCTTGATCGCGTCGGTAATGGTCACATAGCCCACCACTGAATTGTCAATGGATATGTAAGAAACCGTTTTCCCTAATTTCTGTTCTACAGTAATTTTGGCATCGATATCTTCCGAAATCTGCGAACCAACTTGTTCCATTAATTTTTTGTTTCCAAGCGCCACTTTTTTGCCTGAAACTGTTCCGATAACACCTTTTCCTGATACTGCTTCAAAATCTTTGACCTCTGTCCAGGAGACATTTTTTTCCTTTGCATAATTGGTAACAGCAAGTGCAAGTGGATGCTCGCTGTATTGATTTAAGGAAGCGATATTCATTATAAGGTTCCCTTCGTCATCTTGAAGGGAGAATACCTTTTCAACTGATGGTTTTCCTTGCGTAATCGTGCCTGTTTTATCAGTAATCAGGACGTTCATCTTATTCATTTTCTCTAATGCTTCCGCATTTTTAATCAGTATGCCGGACTGTGCACCTTTTCCAACTCCAACCATGACCGACATAGGCGTGGCAAGGCCAAGCGCACACGGGCAGGCAATGATTAAAACCGCAACTGCATTTACAAATCCGTAAACTATCGCAGGTTGCGGACCGAATTGCGCCCATATAAAAAAGGTAGCTATTGAAATCATGACCACTATAGGAACAAAGTATTTTGCAATGCTGTCTGCCAGCTTTTGTATTGGTGCCTTTGAGCGGCTTGCTGTGTTTACCATCTGTACTATCTGCGACAACAAAGTTTCGGAGCCAACTTTTTCAGCAACCATCACAAAAGATTTGTTGCCGTTTATTGTCCCTGATGTAACTGCATCGCCGGTTTTTTTATCTACAGGAATCGGTTCGCCAGTAATCATAGATTCATCGATCGTACTTTCACCATCGGTTATCTTACCATCGACAGGTATTTTATCTCCGGGCTTTACCCGTAACAGATCACCTTTTTTAATATCGTGGATTGAAACGACCTGGTCTTTTCCGTCGATTATAAGCACTGCCTCGGTGGGTGCGAGTTTCAACAATTCCTTGATTGCACCGCTGGTTTGGCTGTGCGCTCGGGCTTCAAGTAATTGTCCTAAAAGTACCAGTGTCAATATTACGGTTGTGGCCTCGAAATAAAGATGCACGGTGCCGTGGTCTGTCTTAAATTCCGGAGGAAATATTTCAGGAAAAAACATTCCGGCGAGACTGAATATGAATGCCACACCTGTTCCAATACCGATAAGGGTGAACATATTGAGATTCCATGTGATTATCGATTTCCATGCACGAACGAAAAATATGCTGCCTGCATAGAATACAACAGGTAAAGTCAGGATGAGCTGCACCCAACTCCAATTCGCCATCGGCATAATTCTCTCCAGCGGATTGTCGTGTGCCATTTCGATCATGGCAATTGCAAATACAGGAACAGTAAAAGCGACTGCAATTTTCATTTTAAATAATAGGTCTTTGTAAACCTTATTTTCTTCGCTGTCAGTCGGTTCCATTGGAACCAAATCCATTCCACAAATCGGGCATGACCCAGGACCATCCTTCACAATTTCTGGATGCATGGGGCAAGTGTATGAGGATCGGGCAGTAGTCAGTTCAGGAATCTTTTCGAGGTTCATTCCGCAGACTGGACAATTGCCGGGTTTGTCATAAATCTTTTCTCCTTCGCAATGCATCGGACAATAGTACTTTCCCGGTGTGCTGTTTTTTGGTTGGTGGTGGTCGTGCTGACGATCTCCCATCGACATACTGCAGCACGAATCTTCTTTTTTCTTCGGATCATGATTTCCCGTCGACGGTTCAATGGTGTATTTACCCGCTTTACTAAGTGAATCCTGAAGCTGTGCTGTCGGGACATGCTTGTCCATAGTGATTACCGCCATAGGCGGATCAAGTGTCACCTGAGCCTCAATACCTTCAATGGCGTTTAAGGTTTTCTCCACCTTTGTACGACAACCATTACAGGTCATTCCGGTAATCTTATAAGTATGTGTCATAATTTGTTTTTTTAGGTTTTACTTGACAAAATTCTGACGCTTTGCAAAAAGTTGTTTGTACAATTATGGAAGCCATTTGTATAATTTTATAGATCATCAATCTGCCTCCTCTTTCTGTCCTTTAGTTGTTTATAAAAGGTGGGTGTTAAACCGGTAATCTTTTTAAACTGTTTGCTGAGGTGCGCGACGCTGCTATAATTTAGCTGCCAAGCAATTTCACTTAATGAAAGCTCGTTATACATCAGCAATTCTTTTACTCTCTCTATTTTCTGGGATATAAAATATTGCTCTATGGTTGTTCCCTCGACTTCGGAAAAAAGATTGCTTAAGGCGCTGTAGTCCTGTCCTAAATCAGCTGCAATGAAAACAGAAAGGTTAGTCTTCAAATCGTTGTCACGATTGTGTACCAAATCGATAATCAGGGTTTTAATGCGCTCGATAATCTGACTTTTTTTATCATCGATCAATTCGAATCCCAAAAGCTGCAATCTGGTTGACAACATGCTTTTCTCATTATCACTAATTTGATCTGCGAGTTCTATTTCTCCTAATTCCACTAACAGAGGTTTGATGCCGAGTTTTTCCAATTCGGATAATACCGCCATTTTGCAACGGCGGCATACCATATTTTTAATGTATAGCTTCATGCAGTTTTATTGATCGACCGGTTCAGTCAAATCCATTTCGCATTTAGGACACTTTTCGCCTTTTTTTCCGGTAACTTCCGGATGCATCGGACAAGAGTATAATTGTTCGGCAGAATCTTTATTAGCGCTTTCAGACACTGCATCTGTTTCAGTTTTCACGGTTGAGGCTTCTTCATTTTTTTTACATGCAGTCAGTAACAAAATCATGACTGCGGACAAGATTATATTTTTCATAATTAATAAGTTTTAGGCTGCTAGTGGCAGCATTTTTTAATAAAGATTTTTTTAAAGATCCATTTCAATATTGGTATTCCCATTTTCATCAGTTCAGAATTCAGTTGATGGTTTCTACTACTTTTCCACAAGTGAGCATTTGAGCACCGTAGTATGGGTTCTTGACTGTCTTTTCTTTGCTAAGCCAGTTTGCACCTTTTCCTTTGTTTGCCATTGGGCAACGCTGGTAATATACAGGAACGCCAAAGCCTGACACTTTAAGCAAATCATAAACATTGTTGGATAAGGTTATAAAGTGGTCACGCTGGTGTGCGGCATCGTTTGTTTCTGAAATATGTTCTGCGTCTTCTTTAAGTTCCGGCAGTACTTTCATCCAGACGGTATGTTCGGCTTCACTCAAGGATTCCATTTTTACTGCTTTGATTGCCGCAAGAAATTCTGCAGATTCGGTCGCGGCTGTTTTGCCATTGGATTTTACCAGGGCATCTTTGACCTGGAAATAATTGTCGAAAACTGCTTTAAGTTCTCCCAACTGATTTTTATCCTGTGCAGTTGATACAGTAACTGACAGCAATGCAATGATTGCCATCAATCCTTTTAGAATTGATTTCATTTTTTTTAGGTGTGTATGTTTTGAGAGCGCGTATTACGCACTATCGAGATTAAAAAATAATAGAGTTTTGGAGCAGTGATGGCTCCGAAGTTGACGCAAGTATGGCTGTCAGCAGTTTGGTTTTAGCTTATTTTTGGAATAAGCCAAAGCGAGTGAAACCCTGAAGAAACGAAGTTTTTCGGGGCATAAAAGTTCGCTTTAAAGAAGTAAGTTGGATTTGCAAATCCGATAAATCTTGCGGTTTCTATAAGTGTTGCTCCGGAGATGCATCCGTTGGCACAACCACAAGATTTGTGGCCGCATTTCCCGCCACAACCTTTTGAGTTTTTGGAGTGGTCGTGATTAGCACAGCATCCCTTTTGTGCATTACTCGATATTTCTTTCTTGCATGAATGTTTCTTGGTTCCTCCACACGCATATGATATTGAAGGCATCAGCAGGAAGCCGAGCATAACAAAAAATATGATGTGGATTTTTTTCATGTAATAGAATAGACGAATTCAAATTTAGTTAAAATTTACACACCAGGGAAGCAAATTTTTGTTAAAAGCGTTGCAAAACGAAGGCTACAATTTCATTTTTTGAATACGAACCGCGTTTAAAATTGCCAGCAATGCCACGCCGACGTCTGCAATCACGGCTTCCCATAATGTTGCCACACCGCCAGCGCCGAGAGCCAAAACGATTATTTTGACAACCATTGCAAGGATAATATTTTGCCAAACGATGTTCCGAGTTATTTTTCCTGCCTTAATTGCTGTCACTATTTTTGAAGGCTGATCATTTTGGATAACGATATCAGCAGTCTCGATGGTTGCATCACTGCCCAAACCTCCCATTGCAATGCCTGCATCGGCTAGAGCAACAACTGGCGCGTCATTCACTCCATCGCCGACGAATGCTATTCTACGACCTTCATTTTTTAATGCCTGCACTTTTTCGACTTTTCCTTCAGGTAACAAATCGCCATATGCACTGTCAATAGCCAATTGTTTTGCAACTTCATCAACCACCGACTGCTTATCACCGGAAAGCATTACTGTTTTAATATTCAGCTTATGCAATTCTTTTATAGCCTGCTTCGCATCTTCCTTAATTTTGTCAGCGATGGTGATGTAGCCCTTATATTTTTTATCGACTGCAACGACTACGATAGTGTAAACAATCGCATCCACTTCAGCCGGATAATCAATATTGAATTTCTTCATCAGCTTTGTATTTCCCGCTAAGACTTCTTTGCCATCAATCTTACCTTTTAGGCCATGCCCTGATATTTCTTCTACCTCGGCAACACTCAATTCTGCCGTTTCTTTTCCGGCATGTTCAACTACTGCCAAACCAATAGGGTGTGTTGATTGGCTCTCTATTGCAGCCGCTAGTTTAATCAGATAGGATTCTTCGATATCTTTAGTCACGATTTCCTGTACTTTGAAAACGCCTTCGGTAAGCGTTCCGGTTTTATCCATAACAACAGTGTCGATCTTCGTCATTACATCAAGGAAATTGGAGCCTTTAAATAGAATACCGTTTCGCGATGCCAATCCTATTCCGCCGAAGTAACCCAATGGAATTGACACTACCAGAGCGCACGGACAGCTTATTACTAAAAATACCAACGCACGGTAAAACCAAACATTAAAGATATAGGGATCGACAAAAAAATACGGTACAAAACAAACCGCGACCGCCAAAGCAAATACAATCGGCGTATAAATCTTCGCGAATCTGCTGATAAATAATTGTGTTTGCGATTTGCGTGCCGTAGCATCCTGAACCATTTCTAAGATTCTGCTTAGCTTACTATCCGTAAATAATGAGTTTACCTTGATTTCAGAAACCGTGTTTAAGTTTATCATCCCTGCGTAAACGACTTCACCTTTAGCTTTACTGTCCGGCTTGCTTTCACCGGTCAGCGCCGCCGTATTAAACGCCGCTTTTTCTGAAATCAGTTTGCCATCAAGTGCAACTTTTTCTCCTGGCTTCACACGAATAACCTCTCCAATCTGTACCTCTTTTGGGTTGACCACTACGGTAGTGCCGTTTCTTACTACGGATACTTCATCAGGCCTTATATCCAATAAGGCTTTAATGCTTCGTTTAGCACGGTTAACCGCAGCATCTTGAAACCACTCGCCGATAGAGTAGAAGGCCATAACTGCTACGCCCTCGCTATATTCACCAATGGCAAACGCTCCTAGGGTCGCGATGCTCATTAGAAAAAACTCGTTAAAGAAATCGAAGCGTATTGCTTTACGCCACGCGAGATAAAGAACATTGTAGCCCGAAAGCAAATAGGCGATGAAAAATATGATGAGGTTGCCGGGAAACGGCGGAACATAGTCGAAACCAAATTCCAATGTCAGCATTACAAATAAGATCTGAATCGAAAGCAGTAGCTGCCAGTGGCTTTTCCAGCTGCTTTCTTCAACAGGGTGGTTGGCATTGTTGCCAGCAGCTATAATCGCTCTCTCAATATCTTCATTTTTGTTGTGTTCTTTTTCCATGGTTTATTAAAGTTTCATGTAAAATTTTAAAGTTTGAGTTTAACACCGCCATTAATAGTAAAACCTTCGGTATGGGTCCAAATATCTTCAAAGGTTGGAGCATTGTGCGAACCTTGAACTACCGGCTCATATCTGCTTTGTCTCGTATCTGTAAAGTTTTCGAAGTTAATGAATACAGAAAATTTCTTGAATAACGTTTTCTCGGCCATAAATCCGAACTCCCAAAAGTCAGGCTTTTCGTCTCCGTCATACACAAATTGTCGGTCTGTATAATAACCCTCCAGACCAAACTTAAAATTGTTTTCCTTTTCATAGATCAAAGCAAGATTCAATTTGTTTTTTGGCACGAAAGGTAGAAATTGGTTTTCTGTTAAATATTTAGCCCTTGCATCGGTGAACGTATAGCCAATGAACAACTTAAAATCTTCTTCGTAAATAAATTTAAAGTTGGTTTCAAATCCAGATGTAATGATTGGATCGGATGCATTTATGAAAAATAAATCATCACCGTCACTTTGCAATACCAAAGGTTTGCTAATGCTTGTCAGGAAAAACATTTGATTAACACTCATAGTAAGATTCTCGGCGATGTTTGTCCTGAAGTTTACGTCTGCTGTACCGCCGACACTTTCTTCAGCTACTACACCACTTAAGGCTTGGACATTTTGGTATTGTATGGTTTCTGTCTGCTCGGTAAATATCGTGGGAACTTTATATCCCAAACCGCCACCAATTCTTGAACTCCATGCGTTACTAAATTTAAACAGAGCTGATACACGAGGCAAGACAAAAAATTGATCTTTGGAAAAATTGATATTTGAATAACGTACATTATCGAAACGCAGACCGCTTTCCAATTTGATATTTTCCGTAACATCCCAAGTGTGTTGTACATATGCACCGGCTGTAAAAGACTTAGCATCAAGATTGGAAACGGTGCGCTGCTTGAAATTGTCATAAACCAAATTAACACCGCCTATAATAGTGTACTTATCGCGGTTAATAAGATAGGAAGCGTCAGTGTAAGTATTAGTATTCAATCCCGAAAAATCATAGGCGGGTATACTAATTTTCCGGTCGAAAAAACTTAAACTTTGTTTGAATTTGAAACTGTTTCTGTTTTCTGCTTTGTGGTCAAATTCGAAAGTGGTGGTATTTCTCAAAGTTTCATTCTTTTCAAAGTAGGTGTGGAATGCGTCAGCATTGCCATCGATTACGTGCATATCACCGCCTTTCATATTTCCCATTGTAAAACTGTTACCGAACATAAAAGTAGTCTTCTCATTTGGGTAAAAATATAATCGTGGATTTAGCGTAAAATTATTCGACTTAGGCGCTTCGGAAAAATCGTCGTCGTCAACATCATAAGCCTGCTGAAGGTTTAGCAATGCAAGGAAAGCATATCCGAATTTTCCATGTTTACGCGAGATATAACCCCCAAGATTGGTAAGTCCGATATTCGATTGGTTAATGATAAAATTATATTCGCCTTTTTCTGTTGGTGTCTTGGACACGAAATTAACAACACCTGCAATTGCTCCACCACCGAATAATGTGGATGCCGGGCCTTTCACAATCTCGACCTGCTTTAAGTCTAACGGTGGAATTTCGAGAATGCTCAGTCCGCTGGCGAAATTTCCAAAATTAGGATAGCCGTCTTTTAAAAGCTGCGTGTAGCGACCGTCTAATCCTTGTACGCGAATACTTGCATTTCCGCTTGTAGCCGAAGTCTGTTGTACTGAAATACCTGTACTTTCATGCAATACCATCGATACATTTGAAGGTTTCATATTGGCTTTCTCTTCCAATTCTTCCGCGTCGATGGTTTCAACTCGTGTGGGTGTATTTCTAATTGTTCTGCTCGTTCTTGTTGACTGTATTGTGATTTCTTCTAATTCTTCTGTTTTTTCATTTATCGTATCATTCTCAACTTGAGCAAAAGCGGAAACGTTGAGCATGAAAAATAAAAACAATAGGTATTTTTTCATATTGTTGATTTAGCATTAATAAAATGACTTTCCGAAATGCTTTTAAACATTCGGTAAGGGTAAAATTGAGTGGAATGCTAAACCCTGGGAGGCTGCCAAATTTCTAATGCGAAATTTTGGGCGTAAATAGAAGTGTAATTATCGATGATCACATGGTCGTGATTGGTGTTGACTTTCCCTTCGAAAGTTGGTACCGCAGGAAAAACAAAATATGCTGAGGCGGGGCAGCGAGAGCAACTGCAAAAAGGCGTGCAATGTTCAATTGCTGAATCTCTATTACTATGCTTGGTCGTTTTTACTTCGGTAATATCAACAGAATTACAGTCTACATCATCTATGCATGGATAAACGGATAGTAGGAATAAGTAAATTGTAAATATGAACCAAATATATTTCACGTTGCAAATTTAAGAAATTCGAGAAAGCAAAGCTGTGAAACAGCAAACTAATTACCAATCCTTAAACCTCTTAATGCATCGCACCTATGAACCGGTGCTTTTAACAATTTTAATGGTTCTAAATTTATCTTTCAAAATTAGCATATCGTCGCTTACTTTCTTGTCGAGAACCCGCGCGTAATGCTGTGTTGTCTGAATGTTTTTGTGACCTAGCATTTTACTGACGCTTTCAATAGGTACGCCGTTAGATAAAGTTACTGAGGTTGCAAAAGTATGTCTGGCCATATGGAAAGTGATCTCTTTAGTGATTTCACATAAATCACCAATCTCTTTTAGATAGCCATTCATTTTTTGGTTGCTTAAGACAGGCAAAACGCTTTCCTCATTTAAACACTTAGGATGTGCCGCATATTTTTTAATTAATTCTTCAGGAATTGGAAGCAACGGAATCTTAGATTTAGTGTCGGTTTTTTGACGGTTTTTAAATATCCATTTTTGGCCATCGATACCAATCCCGATATGATCTTGTTTAAGTCCTTTTACATCAACGTATGCTAAGCCGGTGAAGCAGCAGAAAATGAAAATATCACGAACTAGTTCAAGTCTTGGGGTTCGGAATTTCTTGGAGTAAATAGTTTGAATTTCTTCTTCCGTCAAAAACTCAGTTTCGACTTCCTTCATTTTACCATCGTATTTAACGAATGGGTCTTTCTCAAGCCAATCATTGCTGAGACAAATTTTAATAATCTTTCTGAAATTGCGGACATATTTCACTGCTGTATTATTGCTGCACTTCTTTTCGCTTCTTAGATAGAATTCAAAATCGGTAATAAGCGCAAAGTCGATTTTATCGATAGCGATATCCTTAATATTAAATTTCCAAATTAGAAACTCTTCAACATGCTTTAATGATATTTTAAAGCGCTCTAATGTGCCGGGTGCATAGCCGTTTCCTAAAAGACTTTCGATTCGGTTGTTGTGGTCTCTGTAGATAGGCAAAAGCATTCGTTGCGAATCAGTTTCGTCAAACAGGCGCTTCCTGAAGTTCTCAATATTTAAAGCTTCTCTTTTATGGGTAAGCGTCATTTGAATATCAATAATCTGCGATTTTACGGAATCGAGATAGCTATTTATTGAACGGGCTTCTTCGGAGTTGCCTTTCATTTTCGACAGGTCTTCGGACCATTTGGATTTTTCAATGAATTTTTTGGAACTGAATCCAAACCTTTCTCTATTTTCAGTGAAATAATCGGCTCCAAGATCGCTTAATTAATTTACGCGCTGCATGCTGAAGATGTTTTTAATAAAGTAACAACTGATTTGAAAGAAACAACATAGTTCTTTGAGGAAACTTTTGATATTGATTTGGGGCAGTTTCGTAGGACTTTTTTGAAATGAGGGCGCGGAAGAGTGAGCGGACTAAGTTCTTGAACAGTTTGAGGGATACTTTGGTTAGGAGAATGGATGAGGTTGATGAGTAACAAAGATTTGCCCATATAACGTAAGATAAAATCATTTTTGTTAACAGATTGAAAAATGAAACCTATCGCTCCGGTATATAAATGTCAAAGTTAGCGCCACCATTTATAACGGACGATACTGAAATTATGCCATCATGGTTTTCTACAATTTTTTTTACTATCGCAAGGCCGATACCCGTGCCGGGATATTCTTTATTGGCGTGCAACCGTTGAAATACTTCGAAAATTTTGTCCTTATATTCCATGTCGAAACCAATGCCATTGTCGGCAATGTTAATGTGACAATACATCAGCATCGGGTCGATATCCAAATTTTTTATATCGAGACCTTTAACACGATTGCCTTTTACCACCACATGCGGCGGTGTTCCAGGTTTTGTGAATTTAAGCGCATTTCCTATCAGGTTACTTAAAAGCTGCCTGAACTGAAATGGGATTATTTTTGCTTCACATAAATCGCGTATTTCGATAATGCCATTGGTTTCAAGTATGATTTCGGCGTAATCTTTCTTCACATCTTCGGCCAGATCCTGCAAATCGGTAAGTACAAACAGATTGTCGGATAAATTTGTATGGGAGTAAGAGAGCAAGTCCTGTATAAGTTCGCGCATTCTCTTAGAAGCTTCATTGATCTTGCTTAAATAATTTTTGGCGTTTGCTGTGAAGGCCAGTTCTTCGGTATCATACAGCCTGCTGATAAACATTTGTATTTTACGTAAAGGCTCCTGAAGGTCATGACTTGAGACATAAACAAAAGACTGCAATTCGATATTAATTTTCACCAGATTTATATTATTGCTTACCAACTCTTCAGTGCGCTCGGTTACCTGCCTTTCTAATTCGGTTGTGAAGATTTTCTGCTGCTGAATGTCGGTGCTTGTACCGACCCACATCTGGATATTTCCAACTGCATCCTTCTGCGCAATCGCGCGACTCAAATGCCAATGATACTGGTGGTCATATTTTAATAAACGGTGTTCAAATGTAAAGTCTGTACCGGTAGCCATAGCAATCCGCCACTTGTCAGCGTATTCTTCGCTTTCGTCAGGATGAACTAGACTAAGCCAACCTTCGCTTTCTGCGGGAAATTTGGTTAGTCCCATATAAGTAAAAACGGAACGGTTGTAATAGTTCAAATTTCCAAATGGATCAGCCGTCCATATCAATTGAGGCATCGAATCTGCAAGTAACCTGAATTTCGATTCGCTTTCCATCAGGATCTCGCGACGAAGGCGTTCTTCCGTAATGTCGATAAGTGTGCCTATTATCTTAAGGGGTTCATTATTTGAGTCGAAGAATATTTTTCCGTGTGACCTTATCCATCTGGATTCACCATTTTTCTTAATAAACCGCGCCTCATATTTGAAAATACTTGTCTGCATCGCTACCTCGAATGCTTTCTCAACAATGTTAGAAAGATCATCAGGATGCAGTTGGCCCATAAGATCGGCATTCGTAAGCTTTGCATTAGTTTTATATCCTAAGATATTAGCAAGACTTTCTGAATGTATCATTTCATGTGTTTGCAGATCCAGGTCCCAGTTTGCAATACCCGCAATTTCGGTAGCCAACCTCAATCTTTCTTCGGCTTCATTCATTTTTTTGCGTACTTCAACTTTTTCCGTTACATCATTTAAAGTGACAATGATGCCATCTAATTTACCGGATTCATCATTAACAGGGCTGTAGCTTGACGTCCAATAGGTATCTTCCATTTTACCCTTCCTCAACACCGGAAGCCATTGGTCTTCATGCCAAGATGCTTCACCGCTTATCATCAATTCATCGATGATGGGAAGCATTATTCGCCAAGTTTCAGATAGAACCATAGCTCCGCATTTTCCAAGAATATCGGAATGTTTCCCGTCAATACCCATACTTTCATGACAAGCATCATTGTAAAAGCAGGTCATATCGGATCCCCAAAAAAGGAACATAGGAAATTTGGAATTAAGCAATATACCTAATGCCGTGCGCAAACCTACCGGCCACGAATCGATTGTGCCCACAGGCGTGGTGCTCCAATCCTTATCGCTTATAATTACGGACATGGCACCGCCTTTTGAAAAAGAACCCTGTTTTTTAATAAACATTATATGTATTTTTCATGAGTAGGGTATAGCAGGATTGCACTATTATACACATTCAGATTGCGCATTTACTTCCGAGATCTATAATAAACTTTGTGCCTTTGCCATGAGTGCTTTCCACCAAAATGCTTCCACCTGCAGCGTTTATTATTTTTTTTGCCAAGTAAAGGCCGATGCCGCTGCCCTCAATGTCCTGATGCAGCCTGCCGTACATTTCAAAAATTTTATCAATTTCTTTTGGCGGTATGCCTTTGCCGTTATCTTCTATCGTAATAATGCAGGACTCTTCTTTACTGAATGTGCTCACAATAATTTTGGGCGATTTATCACTACGAAATTTTATGGCATTGGCAATCAGATTGTATAAGATGCTTCTTAAATTTTTCTTTGAAAATTGAATCTCCGGGATATCAAATTTCCTGACAATCTCTGCTCCGGAAGAAGCAATCTTATCTTTTAGGCTCCACTCGATGTTATTTATTATTTCGCTTACGTCGATCGCTTCGGTTGGAACCAGGTCGCTTTCAACTTTAGCGATGGTGGCAATGTCGGTAATGAGGGATCGGAAAGTCTGGATTGAGCTGTTGATTATCAATAAAAATTCTGAAAGATTTGAATCCTCAATATTTAATTCGTTCATTAAGGCTATGCTGGCTTCAATATTTCCCAACGGCGCGAGAAGGTCGTGCGAAGTGGCGTGTATGAAATGGTCAAGGTCTGCATTAATTCGCATCAGGCTCCGGTTTTTGTTTTTTAATTCCGATTGCGTTTCTTTAAGTTCAGAGATGTCGTTGAATGTGATTATCGCACCCTTATTCCTGTGGCTAGCCTCTATGTATGGCATAATCATAATTTGATACCATTTGCCATTAGCGGCTTCAATTTCCTTGGTGATCACGATACCTTTTTCGAGTACCAATTTAGTATCGGCGATTATGGTTTCAAATTTGATGTTTGTTGAAATGTGGCTGATGGGTCTTCCTATGTCTGTTTCAACCAAGTTGATATGCTTGACCGCGCCCGGAGAAAACTTCATAAGCCTCATCTCGTTGTCTATAAAAAGCTGCCCGTTGATATTGCTCCTAAAGTAATTATTAAGATCGTCATTGATTTCAAGCAACTCCTTATTCTTTAACTGGTAATCGGCATTGATGGTGTGCAATTCTTCGTTTACAGACTGCATTTCTTCATTAGTACTTTGCATTTCTTCGTTTGCAGATATCAACTCCTCATTAAAAGACTGCATATTTTCATTAGAAGCATCGAGTTTATGATATGATGCCGTCAATTCCTTTTTTACCTGCTTTAATTCTTCTGCCATAATATCAGTATACCTGCGGTTGTATTCTGTTTCATCGAAGGCAGGATATTGCTCCATGCCAGTTCGCAGTGAGATATCATCCTGAAAAACCACAATGAGTCCTTTATGGTCGTTTTCGAGTAAGACCGGACTTACAGTGAGGCTTATTTCCATCATGGAGCCGCTTTGTTTGACCCTTATTCCTTTTACGTTTGATGCTTCATTAGTTTTCAATACCTCTTTACTTAGCGTGTTGAATGCCACTGCCAATGACTTAGGAAGCAGCTCGACCAGGTTGGTATTGAAGTTTTGCTGAAGGAGGTACTTTGAGGTATTTCCGTAGGACTTTATAACCGTATTTTCATGGTCAACGCAAACGGCCAGAAAATTCATTGAATTGGCTAGCGCATTATTGATATTTTCCGTTAAGGAACTGTTTAAATATTTTGAACTATCTTCCTTTGTAACGGATCCTGTCCTCCCTACATGAAGCATTTCCGGAAGTGCAAATGTTTCAAAGGTTACTGAGCGCTTATTTTTCAGGTTCTTGTATATGCGCCATTTTTTGTCGACAACTTCTAAGTTGTCAAGTATAGTCAGGGGATTTTCACTTGAACCCAAAAACAGATAACCGTTTGTCCTAAGACCAAACAATAACATAGTATATACTTTCTTTTGCAACACCGGTGCCATGTAGATCAGAAGGTTGCGGCAACTGATCAGGTGCATGTTGCAATAGGGAGGATTTTTTACAAGGTCGTGCTGCGCAAAAATAAGCATCTTGCGTATTTCAGGCCTGACAATGTAGTTGTTTTCTTTTTTATCAAAATATTTATTAAGATAGGCTTCATTAACATTTTTCATCCTTTCTGAACCATAAATACCCTTACCCGCATAAATTAAAGCCTCGGAATCAATATCGGTAGCGAAAATTTTCACAATAGTCTCCTTATGATTTCCAGTCAGCATTTCCTTAAGCATAATGGCCAAAGAATACGCTTCTTCACCAGTAGCACAACCAGCTACCCAAATTTTAATTTCTTCTTGGGGAAGCAGGCTTTCCAATATTTTAGGAAACACGTTTTTTTTAACTGCTTCAAAAGCATCCGCATCCCTGAAAAAAGCTGTTACGCTAATCAGGAAGTCTTTGGCAAGCGCCTCCACTTCGTCAGGCGCGTCCTTTAATAACACCAAGTATTCATCAAGACTGTATATATTTAAAGATGCCGCCCTCCTTTTTGTCCTCCTGATTATAGTGGACTTTTTATAGTCTGAAAAGTCGAAGGGCAATTTTTCACGGATGTGGTCGACTATAAGAGCGATGCTTTTGTCATCGTTCTTCTTGTCGTCCTGGATGGCAGTATTATGCTTAACGTAGGACTCAATTGTCTTAGGCATGAATTCCGGCTCCAGAATAAAATCAACCATATCAGTTGCAATTGCATGTGCCGGCATACTGCTGAACTCTGTAGTTTCGGGATTGCGGGCGATGATCATTCCGCCAGCTTCCTTGATGGCCCTTATACCTTCGGTTCCATCTGACCCGAGGCCCGAAAGGATAACTCCAATTGCCTTTTTTCCATTATATGCTGCCAGCGAATTAAAGAAAGTATTAATAGTAAGGTGCGGACCCTTCAGTTTGCTTTTATCGGTCAGATACAACTTATTATTATTAATGGTCATAAATTTATTGTTGGGAATCAGATATACCATATTGGTACAAACCGCCATGCCTTGTGCGGCTTCCTTGACAATAAGCTTACTATGCTTTGACAACAACTCAACCATCCGGCTTTTGAAATCCGCAGACAGATGCTGTACGATTACATATGCGACACTGTCAAGTGGAGTATGCTCAAAAAACGTATTGATTTCCTCAATTCCGCCAGCCGATGCTCCGATAGCTATAATATAACTTGGCTCTTCCATATCGAACTATTAATCTATTTGTAAATTTAGTATTGGACACACCCGGGGCATAAACGCTCAAATACAATGTTAATAATTGTCGAGAAGGAGATAGGATTGAAAAATGCTATTACAGCAATTTCCGAATGGCCAGAATTGTTGAAAGTTATCGCTATTTAAGGAGAATAGCTAATGCTAAATGATTTTAATTGAATGATGAAGTAAGTGTTTTTTTATGTGATAAATCAGGTCTTAAATACAAAAACTATATATGTAAGAAAAAGGCTGCCATCGCAGCCTTTTAATAAGTGTTACGCCTTAATCAGCTAATGTGCTGAATGCTGGAAAGGTTATTACTAAATTTTATTCTCAGATTCTGCATATCCTCGCTGACTTTTTTATCTAAGACTCTGGCATAATGCTGCGTAGTCTGAATGTTTTTATGCCCCAGCATTTTACTTACGCTTTCGATCGGAACACCATTTGTCAATGTTACAGAAGTTGCGAAAGTGTGTCTTGCCATGTGAAAGGTAATATCTTTTGTAATTTGGCATAAGTCACCAATTTCTTTTAGATACCCGTTCATTTTCTGATTACTTAAAACTGGCAAAATTCTATCTTCATTTAAACACTTTGGATGACTAGAATATTTATCAATTAGTTCCTCAGGAATAGGCAACAAGGGAATTTTAGATTTTGTGTCCGTCTTTTGGCGGTTCTTAAATATCCATTTTTGTCCATCAATACCAATTCCTATATGATCGCGATTAAGTCCTTTCACATCAACGTACGCAAGGCCAGTAAAGCAACAGAAAATAAAAATGTCGCGAACAAGTTCCAACCTTGGTGTACGGAATTTCTTTGAGTAGATATCTTTGATTTCTTCTTCGGTCAAAAATTCGGTTTCAACTTCTTTCATTTTTCCATCGTATTTAACAAATGGGTCTTTTTCAAGCCAGTCGTTATTGAGACAAATTTTGATGATTTTCCTAAAGTTTCTGACGTACTTAACAGCAGTGTTATTATTACAATTCTTTTCGCTTCTCAAGTAAAAATCAAAATCGGTAATCATCGCAAAGTCGATTTTAGAAATGGCAATATCCTTAATATCGTATTTCCAAATTAGGAATTCTTCAAGATGTTTCAGGGAAATTTTGAAACGTTCAAGTGTTCCCGGTGCGTATCCGTTTCCAAGCAGCCCTTTTATTTTATCATTATGCGCCTGGTAAATTGGGATAAGCATTCTGTCGCGATCGGTTTGACCAAAGAGGTGCTTCCTAAAGTTGTCAATATTTACAGTCTCCCTTTTATGCGTTAACATGATCTCGATGTTTGTGACGTGTGCTTTCATCGAATCGAGATAGCTATTTATTGAACGGGCTTCTTCAGAGTTGCCTTTCATTTTCGACAAGTCTTCGGACCATTTGGATTTTTCAATGAATTTTTTGGAACTGAATTCCAAACGTTCGCCATCTACAGTAAGTCGGACATAAAGAGGTAAAAGTCCTGTGGCAACAGCTTTTTTACTTCTTAAGTAAAAATGCAAAGTGATTTTTTCTTTCATGGTGGTAACCTTTCAATTATTATTCAATTTATCTTTCTGAGTAATAACAAACAAGATGTACAAATTTTGAACAGGTGAGTGAACAGGTTGTTAGTACGGCTGTTTGCAAGGTCTTATGAAATTTAGCGATGCCCTTTGTGACGATTTTTAAAAGGGCATCGCGTTTGTTTCGTAAGATTTAAGATTGAATGAATAATTTGCTACTTGCACAAAAGCAAAAACCCCACAAATCGTAAGATTTGTGGGGTTTTGAAACTAATTGTATTTAAACTTGTGGGCGATGAGGGATTCGAACCCCCGACCCTCTGGGTGTAAACCAGATGCTCTGAACCAACTGAGCTAATCGCCCCAATCCGCTGCAAATATAAGGCTGTTTTTGATATCTGCAAATAAAAAATACAATTATTATAAAATTTCTGCAACGACAAAGGTGCTTCCGCCAATGTAAATAAAATCGTTTTCAGTTGCTGATTTCAGAGCGGCAACATAAGCTTCTGAAACAGAATTGTATGTATTTCCGATGAGGCCGAATTTTAAGGCTGTTTCTTGCAAGAGCGATGCATCCAATCCGCGTGGAATATTAGGCCTGCAGAAATAATATTTCGCATTTTTTGGAAGTAAAGGCAGGATTTCACCAAGATCTTTGTCATTCACAACACCTAAAACCAGGTGCAATTGCTTAAAATCGTCTTTTTGGATTTGATTTAAAACCACTTCAAGCCCCTGTTTGTTGTGTGCTGTATCGCAAATGACTTTCGGATTTGATCGCAATTGCTGCCATCTGCCCTGAAGCCCGGTATTTTTAACCACGTTCAGAAATCCGTTTTTAATGTTGTCTTCGGATATTGAAAACTGATTCTGGTTTTGCAAGATACGAATCGCCTGCAATACTGTTTTTTTATTGTGAATTTGGTAATCCCCGATTAAATCGGAAGGATAATTATCTGAAATCAAATCCGACGCAAAGTAAATTTTAGACTTCGTTTCATTGGCTTTAGCCTCAAAAACAGCTTTGGTTTCTGATGTATATTCGCCAATAACTACTGGAATTTCGGGCTTAATGATTCCGGCTTTTTCACCGGCGATCAGTTCCAAAGTATTTCCGAGAAATTGCACATGGTCGATGCCAATATTCGTAATCACCGAAATTAGCGGCAGAATGATATTCGTAGAATCCAGCCTTCCACCCAATCCGGTTTCAATGATCGTAATGTCAACGTTTTCCTTGTCGAAATAATCGAAAGCCAATCCGACCGTCATTTCAAAAAAACTCAACTGGTTTGCTTCAAAAAACGATTGGTGCTTTGCTATAAAATCGACGATAAAATCTTCTGAAATTTCGCTTCCGCCGATTTTAATGCGTTCCCGAAAATCTTTCAAATGCGGCGAAGTATACAATCCGGTTTTATATCCGGCTTCCTGCAAAATCGAAGCCAGCATGTGCGAAGTCGAGCCTTTTCCGTTTGTTCCTGCAACGTGTATGCATTTGATTTTCCGTTCGGGATTTCCAAGATGATCCGCAAGCAAAATCGTATTGGTCAAATCGGTTTTATAAGCCGACGCGCCTTGTTGCTGGTACATCGGAAGCTGTGCAAACATCCATTGTACCGTTTCCTGATAAGTCATCTGTAAAGTATTAATCGGTCAGTTTGAAGTTGTAAATAATCTTCCCGATTTGTTTGTCCGGTGCCTCGTTGTCCGATTGCCATTTGGTGTTCATGGCTGCAATTTTTGCCTGATCCAACAAACATTTTGCAGCATTGGTTGTTCCGCGGATTCCCGGATTTGCAGTCACAACACGGCCGGTTTTATCG
The DNA here is from genome assembly GCF_900100375.1 of Flavobacterium noncentrifugens. Lineage (GTDB taxonomy): Bacteria > Bacteroidota > Bacteroidia > Flavobacteriales > Flavobacteriaceae > Flavobacterium > Flavobacterium noncentrifugens. The sequence goes on from NZ_FNEZ01000002.1 coordinate 91,169, forward strand.
ACAGAAATCTGAACCACAACAACGCCTTCTTCCTGACAGGTATAATCCGGTTTTGGCTTAGAAAGTGCTTTTCTGTTTCCGAGTTGGTAATTTCCGGTGCCGTTCCCGGATCCGCCGCCATTGCCGTTTCCATAACCGCTTCCGGTTCCAAGTCCTTGCCCTGAACCATTTCCGCCGCCACTTCCTGTGCCTGTTCCACCGCCGCCATTATAGCCGCGCGCATTCGGATCACCGTTTGCTTTTCCTTTATTTCCGGGTTGGTCGTCATCGCCATCACCCGATTTGTTTGAACCGTTTAATAAGTTTGATAAAGCATCGGAGGTCGATTTTGAAGGTTTTGGAACGACTTTTTCTACCGGTTTTTCAACGACTTCTTTCTTCGGTTTTTCAGTATTTTTTTTGACATTTGCGATTACCGGAGCGTCGTCATTTTCGCTGACGATGATTTCTTTTTCGACTGCTTTCGGCTGCTGGGTTTGCTTTGGCGCAGCAACGACTTTTTCCATCGATTCAAAATTATCGCCCGATCCAAATTCGCTGTCGCCGAAATTTACGGCCACTTCGCCACCACCGCCGCCGCCGTCAAGCTGCTCGAGCATCGTGATGTCGGAATATTTCAGAAAGAAAAAAAGCATAAACAAGATCGCAAACAACGCCGTAGTAATGGCAAGCGATTTCTTTTTATTTTCGGTTTCCTGTGCTGCGGTCATGTCCAAAATTCATTTGTGATATAACGAAAGTAAGTAAAATAAATTGTTTTATACCAATTGTTTCAGCGCGATCTCAAAGGCAGTTGCGCTGATATTTGTTTTGGATTGGCTGATTGAATGTGCTTTCGAAATCGCTTTGCGGATGGTTTCAGACGTATCGGCAAAAATAGCCTCGTCGGTCATTTGTACTTTTTTCTCCATAAAGTAGGCAAATACACGCGCCATCCCGCAGTTTGAAATAAAATCCGGGATCAGGCTGACTTTCTGGTCGATGTTTTCCATGATCGGGCCAAAGAAAATTTCCTTATCCGCAAACGGCACATTCGCACCACATGAAATCACTTCGAGTCCAGACGCAATCATATTCTCGACCTGGTTTTGCTGCACCAAACGCGAAGCTGCGCAAGGCGTAAAAATTTCTGCGCCAATGGTCCAAATTTTCTCATTAATTTCCGCAAAAGGAATCATGTTTTCGGCCACCAGTTTGTTGCCGTCTTTATTCAGGAATAAATTTTTGATTTCTTCAAATGTGAATCCGCTTTCGTTGATGAGTCCGCCATCGCGATCAATAATTCCAACGACTTTTGCGCCCATTTCTGCCAGGTAAAAAGCAGCAGCCGAACCCACATTTCCAAATCCCTGCACAATCGCTTTTTTGCCTTTAACATCGCCGCCATATATGTTGTAAAAATGACGCACTGCTTCAGCCACGCCATAACCGGTGATCATATCGGCAACGGTATATTTTCTGGAAACATCGGGTGAAAATGAAGGATTTTCGATCACTTTGACAACGCCCTGGCGCAATTGCCCGATGCGGTTGATCTTATCGGCTTCCGTTGGTTTAAAATGCCCGTTGAAAACGCCTTCCTGCGGATGCCAGACGCCACATTCTTCGGTCATTGGAATGACTTCGTGGATTTCATCAACGTTTAAATCGCCGCCGGTTCCGTAATAACTTTTCAAGAGCGGGGAAACGGCTTTGTACCAACGTTTCAGAACGCCTTCTTTTCTTGAGTCGTTCGGGTCGAAATTGATCCCCGATTTTGCGCCGCCAATCGCCGGTCCGGAAACTGAAAACTTGACTTCCATGGTTTTTGCCAATGAAAGCACTTCGTTCATATCTAAGCCTTTCCTCATTCGGGTTCCACCTCCAGCAGCGCCGCCGCGAAGTGAATTGATGACTGTCCAGCCTTCAGCTTCAGTTTCGGAATCCTTCCAGTTAAAAATAATTTCAGGCGATTTATTTTCAAATTGCTGCAGTAATTCTTTCATTTTGTTGTGATATGTTTAAGTTGGGCAAATATAAAAAATCAAATAATGGGAATTCCGTATTTTTTCATAATAATCCTAAAAATGAATTATCCGAAAATAACACCCGAACTGTGGTCGTATTTTGCACCTGTAACCGATGATAAGGCATTGATTTCATTTCGCAGTTTTAACACGCCGAGCAATGCAAAGATCAGCGCTTCCTTAAATTCCAGGATTTTAGCATCGGGAATGATGATTTGCATTTCGGGAAGATGTAATTGTATTTTTTCGATCAGGAAATCATTGTAAGCGCCGCCGCCGGTAAGGAGTAATTTGCCGTTTTTAATGGGCAAAGCTTCGGCGATCTGAAACGCAATATGTTCGGAAAAGGTGCGCATTTTATCTGCTACAGCAATATCAAAACTTTCAATCATGGGAAGCAAAATTTCTTTTACATATTCAAATCCAAGGGATTTCGGAAATGATTTTTTATAGAAATCAAGCGCAGTCAATTGATCGAGCAATTCCTTATTTATATTTCCCGATCTGGAGATTTTTCCTTTATCATCATAGTCAAATCCCAACCGATTGGCATAAAAATTCAAAACCGTATTCACTGCAGAAATGTCAAAGGCAATCCGTTTTCCATTTGCTTCAAACGACACATTCGAAAATCCTCCAAGGTTTAGGCAATACTCGTAATCTGAAAATAAAATCCGGTCGCCAATGGGGACTAAAGGCGCGCCTTGTCCGCCCAATGCTACATCAGCCACGCGAAAATCACAAACGACTTTTTGTTTAGTGATTTCAGCAATTTCTGGAAGATTGCCAATTTGCAGCGTCAATCCGTTTTGCGGCTGGTGCAAAATCGTATGGCCGTGGGAGCAAACCGCATCGAGATTTTTGAGATTGTTTTTTTGGATGAAATCGGAAATGGTTCCGCCAAGCAATTTCGTGTAATCAGCGTTCAGTTTTTGCAGTTCGCTTTCTGAAAAATCAACCGCTTTTTTTAAAGTTGAAACCCAGTTTTTACTATACGGAATTGTCTCGCTTTCGCCGATCTCAAACGTCCATCGTCCATCAAAAATCGTAAATTTCACATGTGCAAAATCGACGCCGTCGAGCGAAGTTCCAGACATGATTCCTACAACGTTATAGTTTTCTTTGATCATCGGCCAAAATTACGAATCAAATGTCAAAAATTCGCAATTAAAAATTTATCTTTGGCAACATTTTTCAAGCAAACAACATTATTTATTCTATATTATTATGGATTTTAATCTGACCGAAGAACACTTAATGATCCAACAAGCCGCGCGCGATTTTGCCCAGGCAGAACTGCTTCCAGGCGTTATTGAGCGTGACGAATTTTCGAAATTTCCTACAGAGCAAGTGAAAATGATGGCCGATCTGGGTTTCCTCGGAATGATGGTTGACCCGAAATACGGCGGTTCCGGACTCGATAGCGTTGCCTACGTTTTAGCGATGACCGAAATTGCAAAAGTAGATGCTTCGGCTGCGGTCGTCATGTCGGTCAACAATTCGCTGGTTTGTGCCGGTCTGGAAAAATACTGCAACGAAGAACAAAAAATGAAATATTTGGTGCCGCTTGCCAAAGGTGAAGTCATTGGGGCATTTTGTCTTTCTGAACCTGAAGCAGGATCTGACGCGACTTCGCAAAAAACCACCGCGATCGATAAAGGCGATCATTATTTATTGAACGGTACAAAAAACTGGATTACAAATGGCGCTTCGGCATCGACTTATATTGTCATTGCGCAAACGCATCTCGATAAAGGCCACAAAGGAATTAACGCTTTTATTGTGGAAAAAAGCTGGGCTGGTTTCGACATTGGCCCGAAAGAAAAAAAGATGGGAATCCGTGGATCTGATACACATTCGTTGATGTTTAACGATGTCAAAGTTCCGAAAGAAAACCGCATTGGTGAAGATGGTTTCGGATTTAATTTCGCGATGAGCGTCTTGAATGGCGGACGCATCGGGATTGCTTCACAGGCTTTGGGAATCGCAACAGGCGCTTATGAGCTGGCATTAAATTATTCAAAACAACGCAAAGCTTTCGGAAAAGAGATTTCAAAACACCAGGCGATCGCTTTTAAATTGGCAGATATGGCGGTACAGATTACCGCTGCCAGATTGCTGTGCTTTAAAGCCGCAACCGAAAAAGATGCCGGAAAAGACATTTCAGAATCGGGTGCCATGGCCAAATTATACGCGTCGCAAGTTGCAATGGACACGACGATAGAAGCCGTTCAAATTCACGGAGGAAACGGTTATGTGTCTGAATATCATGTCGAAAGAATGATGCGCGATGCGAAAATCACACAAATTTACGAAGGCACTTCTGAGATTCAGAAAATCGTGATTTCGCGGAGTATTTTAAGTTAAGATTTTAGAGATAAGATTTACGAACAGCTGTCATTTTGATGGCTGTTTTTATTTTAAAATCTTCATTTTTTAAAATCCTGCATTTTCAAAAAATCAAAATTAAACCTACCTTTATGACATGAGCCAAAAACAATCGTCAACTAAAGGCAAAGTCATCCTCGGATATTTACTGATATTCGCCATTGCCGTGGTTTCGGTCTGGTTCATCTACAACGAAATCCTTAAAATCGCGATTCCCGACAAAGACGTCAATTCGGAAAACAAAAAAATCATCCAGATCAGCAATGCGATTGCCAACTTATATGCGTCTGAAGCTGCGGGGCGTAATTCCATTCTAACGGGTTCTTCCAAAGATTTTAAAGAATATCAAAAACTGCTCGACAGCGTCAACAACCAGATCGAACAAATCAAAACCGACAGCGATCCGGCGCAACTCGGCAAACTCGACACGATTCAAAACCTGCTCAAAAAGAAAAAAAACAGCATCAACGGCATTATCCAGTTCCGGAATTTCTACAACCAGCAAAACACTTTCGACCGCGCCGTCGGCAAAATTTACAAAGTCAAGGATTCTTTAAACCGAAGCGTAAAACCAATCCAGTTTCGGGACAACTCGCAAATGCGCGAATTCCTGAACAATGTACTGACGAAAAAGCAAATGGATTCGCTGAGTAAATTGCCGGTTTCGAATGAAAAGTTGACTTCCGAAATCGAGAAAATGCTGACACAGGTTGTGATCAAAGATAACAAGATGAAATACCAGTTGTTTCGGAAAGAGCAAAGTCTGCAGGACGAAAACCGCATCATTTCGGATCAGCTTCGGATTGTACTTTCGTCGTTGGAAAAAGAAATTTTACAAAAATCGTATCTGAAGATCAACAAATCCAAATCGGCGATCAACAACACGATCGAAACCATCGCCTGGATTGGCGCGATCACTTTTTGCCTGTTGATTCTGTTTGCCGGAATCATCATCCGGGATTTAACCATCAGCCAGAATTACAGGAAACAGCTTGAGGAACTCAACGACGACAAGGAAAACCTGCTGCGAAGTAAAACAATGTTAATGGCAACGGTCACGCACGACATTCAAACGCCGCTTGGAAGCGTAATTGGGTTTTCTGATTTGCTGAAAAATACCGAAACCACGCCGAAACAAAAGCAATATCTCGACAATATCAAACATTCGGCGCAATACATTATTAAGTTGGTGAATGATTTGCTCGATTTTTCGAAGCTTGAAAACAATAAGATCAACATTGAAAAAGTCAGTTTCAATTTCAAGGAACTGATCGAAAGTACGTGCAAACCATTAGAACCAAATGCGACGAACAAAAACATCGAATTGCGTTTTGATGTTGACGATGCGCTTGACCAGAATTTCATTTCCGATCCGTATCGCTTAAAGCAGATTTTGACGAATTTAATTTCGAATGCGATTAAATTTACGCAGCGCGGTTCGGTTGAAGTTAGCGCCAAACTCGAAAACCACAAAATAATCGTCGCCGTGATCGACACCGGAATCGGGATTGCGAAAGACGAACAAGAAGCTGTTTTTAAAGAATTTACCCAAGCGCATGCCGGGATCGAAAAGAAATTTGGCGGCACCGGTTTGGGTTTGACGATTGCCAAAAGATTGCTTGAAATGCTCGACGGAACGATAGAACTCGAAAGTATCGAAGGACAAGGCTCGATTTTCACGATCGAAATTCCGGCCATTGCATCAGAAATTAAAAAGTATGAATCCAATAAATTGCAGCCTTCAGGGGCATTTGACTTTTTGGAGAACAGAAAAATTTTAATTGTCGATGATGATGCGATGCAGTTGTCGCTGATGAAAGAAATTTTCAGCAATTATCCGGTTCAAATTACAACGATCACCGATGCTTCGAATGTCAAAGCAATGCTCGAAAACGAAAAGTTCGACTTGATTTTAAGCGACATCCAAATGCCGCAGATCGACGGATTTGAATTGGTTCGAATCATCAGAAACAACAACAATCCTGAAATTGCCACCATTCCGGTAGTCGCACTTTCGGGAAAAAGGGATCTGAATCCCGAAGATTTTACGAGCAAAGGATTTACGGCTTTTCATCCAAAACCATTGCAGCTTGACGAATTACTGCTGCTGATCAAAGCAATTTTTAAAAACGAAAAGTTTACCAATACAAAAATCCGCAAAAGCGAAAATACCGGAAAGTTGTTCGACCTTAAAACTTTAAACCAGTTTACACAAAATGATCCGCACGCGCTCAAAATGATTGTTGAAAATTTTATTGAAAGTACGCAGGAAAATTGCAGCGTTTTAAAATGGGCTGCAGCCGAAAATGATTTGGAAAAACTATCTGAAACTGCTCATAAAATGATTCCGATGTTCAGGCAAATGGAAGTACATTCGGTTGTTGTTTTACTCGAACCACTGGAAGATCAGAAATTAAATCTGGAAGTAAATGGAATGAAAGATTATGTTGCAAATAGCTGTCAGAAAATAGAGGAACTGGTAATCCGGTTGAAGATCGAGGTGCTTTAGGTTGAATGACAATTTACAAATCAATATTGTACAGCTTCAGTTTATTATACAACGTTTTTCGGTCGATATCCAGCAATTTTGCCGCTTTTGATTTATTGAAATTTGCGCGTTCCAAAGCCGATCGAATTGCCGATTCTTCATTGAGTTTTGAATAAGCCGGAACTTCTTCCGTTGTATTTGCGTTTAACATTTCCTGCGGTAAAACCGCAATTGAAATGACATCCGATTTTGTCAAAAGTACCGAACGCTTGATCGTGTTTTTCATTTCACGCAAATTTCCCGGCCAGTCATAGTTCATAAATAAATCGGAAACTTCTTTGTCAAACCCCAAAATATCTTTCTCCAGATCTTCATTGGCTGCAGCCAGAAAATGGTTTGCGAAAATCATGATGTCGTGTTTTCGCTCGGACAATTTGGGTGCCTGAATGCTGAATTCATTGAGCCTGTGGTATAAATCTTCACGGAAATCGCTTTTTTTTACGGCCTCAGACAAATCTTCGTTGGTCGCTGCAATCACGCGAATGTCGACTTTGATCTCATTGTTGCTTCCAATCGGTTTGACTTTGCGTTCCTGAAGTGCGCGAAGCAACTGGATTTGGACTTCATATGACAAATTGCCAACTTCATCCAGGAAGATCGTTCCGCCGTTTGCCGCCTCAAAATGCCCGGTTTTATCAGTTACTGCGCCGGTAAACGAACCTTTAAGATGGCCGAAAAATTCGCTCGATGCCAGCTCTTTTGGGATCGCGCCACAATCGACTGCGATAAAAGGCTTGTTGGCGCGTTTGCTTTGCATGTGAATCGAATGCGCGATGTATTCTTTTCCTGTTCCGCTGTCGCCGATGATCAAAACCGACATGTTTGTTGGTGCCACCAGGGAAATGTATTCGTGCAACTGATCAGAATGCGAGCTGATCCCTGTTACAAATGAAGGCGTATTATTGTTGGATTTTTTCGGGGAAGTTTTTTCTTTCTGAAGGGAAACTGGTTCGGATTTTTCGTTTTTCTTTTTAAGCGCCTGTTCTATCGTATGCAGGATCTCATCAGGATTGATCGGCTTTCCGACATAATCGTATGCGCCAATTTTCATCGCATTGACCGCCGTTTTAATATCGGTATAACCCGTCATTAAAATGACCTGGGTTTCAAATGAAATTTCCTTGGCAAGTTTTAAGATCGCTAATCCATCACTGTCCGGCAACCTGATATCGGTTAAAACCACATCAAATTTCTGGCTTTTGATGCATGCTTCGGCTTCGTTCGCGTTAAATGCATTCATCACTTCATAGCCTTTTTTTTGTAAAAAAGTTTTCAGCATCATGCAGAAGGCAGTGTCGTCATCAATGACCAGGATTTTTGAACTCATGAGTTGCTTAGAATTGGGCGTTGGTTTACAAATTTAAAATTTTATAATCATTTCTGCGTGTTAATATCTGTTATAATCCAAAAACACAAAAGGAGTCATTGCTGACTCCTTTTGTGCGAAGATTGCTCTCCATTACCCAATTTAACTTAACTATGCTTCTTGTAGAAAGCTGCTTTGATGAGCGACTTTGTTGGTTTCGGAACCGAAACCTTTATATTTTGTGTTGATCGTCGTTTCGATTTGATAGGGTTATTGAAAGAATGATGCCAAATCGTATAAGCTCAATTAAATTCGCTTAAATATCTTTGATAACGCTACTTCACACAGGTGGGAATCTCACTCAAGCTAAAAAACGTTTCGTGGAAATGTGTAGAAAATAATTTGGAAGTGTGGAAAATGCCACACAAAAATGTAACTTACTGGCGCAAAATAAATTTTAATGAAGGTTCTCAAAAATGTAGTTATTGGTTTCCTGATCAGTTTTATGGGTTCGCTTCCCATGGGTTACCTCACCATCGTTGGCTTCGAATTGTATGATAAATTAGGGATGCCTGCGCTGGTTTCGTATCTTTTTGGTGTCATTAGTATTGAAGTATTCGTGATTTATTTCACGCTGATTTTCGCAGATAAGCTTGCGAGAAATAAAAAACTCATTAGGATCATTGATTTTCTATACATTTTTTTCCTGCTCCTATTGGCTTATATTTTTTATTCCCATTCTAAAACAACTGCCGCCGAAGGCAGTTACTGGCAGGAATATGCGTCTTTTTCGCCTTACATCATTGGCGTGATATTAAGCGCTATTAATTTTGTGCAAGTGCCGTTCTGGGTAGCTTGGAATTTATATTTACTCAGCAACAAGTTCATTTCAGCCGATTTAAAATTCAGGTTCTGGTACGTTAGCGGAACCCTCGCCGGATCATTTTTCGGCATCATGACCATTTCATTGTTCCTCAATTATGTCAGCAACGCCAGCAGTTTTTTTTCAAAATACCTGATGTCGCATATCATTCCGCTATTGTTTGTCACGCTGGCCGTTTTCCAGGCCTATCGTTTTTACACCAAACACATTGCAAAGAAGAAGTGATTTTTGGGCGTGCCACCGGCTCCGCTGCGCTGCGCCGCTGTCAGGCTGTCCGCTGCAATCTTTTTAATCTCCGCTTTGCTGCGATTTAAAAAGGATTTCCACTTCCATCCTTCACGCAAAAAAGTATCCTAAATAAAAAACCATTAAGTACATTAAGTGTAATTTCTTGTTTTCTTAATGCTCTTATGGTTTTTATCAAGATGGTGCGAATTCCCAATCCGTGCCTACAATATCATATTTAACTTGCTGCTTTTCTTTGTTGGCACGGTACAATCCTACGCGATCGTTCAGCTTAATTGACCTTATTTTCTTAATGGTTTAAAAACAAACGATAAATTGTCTATTCTGATTCCAACACTACACACATTTATTATTATTTTTACGCTTGAATACAATCCAATGAGTAAAAACATCATCATCACCGGCACCAGCCGTGGCATCGGTCACCAGCTCGCTTTGCAGTTTGCTAATGCCGGTCATCAGGTGCTTGCGCTTTCCCGCAAAATACCGCAGGATTTGCTGGCACACCAAAACATCAGCTGCCTTTCAGTAGATTTATCTGAAGAAAGCGACCTGCAAAAAGTAGAAGATTTCCTTTCATCGACGTGGAAAAAAGCAGATGCAATCATCCACAACGCCGGAAGCTTGATCCTAAAGCCATTCGCAGAAATCACCACATCCGAATTTGAAAATATATATAAAGTCAATGTTTTTGCCGTAGCAGCGTTAACAAGGATTGCGTTGCCGTATTTGCAGAAAGGCAGCCATGTGGTTTCCATCAGCAGCATGGGCGGCATCCAGGGCAGTGTGAAATTTGCAGGGTTGTCGGCATACAGTTCGAGCAAAGGTGCTGTCATCACTTTGTCTGAATTGCTGGCTGAAGAATATCGGGAACGCGGCATTGCCTTCAATGTTCTCGCATTGGGATCGGTGCAAACAGAAATGCTCGCCGAAGCTTTTCCGGGTTATCAGGCGCCGTTATCCGCAGCTGAAATGGCCAGTTATATTTTTGATTTTACGCTCAACGGCAATAAATATTTCAATGGGAAAGTGCTCCAGGTTTCAGCAACAACACCTTAAAAAGGTACAAATCTAAATCCATAACGTATAACTTTTGAACGAGACTTTAGCCAGATATTTGCCCGAACATGCCGTGAAGCCGGTTTTCGAACTCATCGTTGCCAATGAAGTGCACCTGAAGATCGTAAATGAACGCATGACGCGGCATGGCGATTATCGCAAAGCATTGGGTGGAAAGCATGAAATCACGGTCAATTCGAGCCTCAATAAATATAAATTCCTGATCACGCTGGTGCATGAAATTTCGCATTTGGTCGCGTTTGAAAAGTTTGGAAGAAACATCAAGCCCCATGGAGGCGAATGGAAATATACCTTTCAGCGGCTAATGGTTCCATTTATCAGGCCCGAGATTTTTCCGGCACATTTGCTGCCGTTGCTCGCCAGGCATTTCAAGAATCCGGCGGCAAGCAGCGATACCGACGCAACATTGGCATTGGCACTCAAACAGTTCGACAAGGAGAATGATAAAAATTATATCTTTGAAATTCCGTACGGCAGCAACTTTAGGATCCACAACGGGAAAATTTTTAAAAAGGGCGCATTGCGAACCAAAAGATATGAATGCGTTGAAGTGAGTTCAGGTCGCATGTACCTGTTCAACCCCAATGCAGAAGTGGAATTATTACCAAATTAAAAGCAATAATGAACAAAAATTATTACGCGATATTGATGGCCGGCGGGGTAGGATCGAGGTTCTGGCCGGTAAGTACTGCCGAATTTCCAAAGCAGTTTCACGACATGCTTGGTTCTGGTTCGACATTGATCCAGAAAACGTTCAGCAGGCTGTCAAAACTCATTCCGGCAGAGAATATCCTGATCCTGACCAATGAAAGATACAATGACATTGTTTTAGAGCAACTTCCAATGGTGAAGCCTGAGCAGGTTTTGCTGGAACCTGCCATGCGAAATACGGCACCTTGTATCTTATATGCTTCTTTAAAAATCCAGAAACAAAACCCGGATGCCGTCATGGTTGTTGCGCCAAGCGACCATTGGATTGAAGATGAAAATGCTTTTGTTGCCGATCTTCAGGCCTGTTTCGATTTTTGTACACAAGAAACCGCCTTGATGACTTTAGGCATTCAGCCTACTTTTCCAAATACAGGTTTTGGTTACATCGAATACGACAAATCTGATGAAAAACCAATAAAGAAAGTAAGTCATTTCAGGGAAAAACCCGATTATGAAACGGCAAAATCATTTCTGGAAAAAGGGAATTTTCTATGGAATGGCGGCATTTTTATCTGGAGCGCCAAAACGATTACGGCTGCTTTTGAAAAATTTCAGCCGCAGATGAATGCTTTGTTCCAGAAAGGGATAGAGAGCTACAATACAGCTGATGAAGTTCGTTTCATCAATGAAAATTATGCAGCGGCAGAAAATATTTCGATTGATTATGCAGTCATGGAAAATGCAGAAAACGTGTATGTCCTCCCTGCAACTTTTGACTGGAACGACCTTGGAACCTGGGGTTCGCTGCATGAAAAACTCGGTAAGGATGAAAACAACAATGCGGTTGTAAACGCCAGGGTAATTCTTGAAAATGCATCAAACAATATCATCCGGACCGATTCTAAAAAAATCATTATCATTGATGGCCTTGATGATTTTATTATCGTCGACAAAGACAATATCTTATTGATTTATCCCAAGTCAAAAGAGCAGGACATTAAAAGAATTACCGGATTGGCTGCAGAATTGTAAAGCACAGATAGATTATAAAATAAAAAACCTGCAATTTTCGTTGCAGGTTTTTTTATGTGATAGGAATTTATCCTTTCAGATACGCTTCCCTTACTTTCTTAAATAAATTTGAAGAATATACAAAATCGACTACTGCCTGATTGTCGGTTTTAAAGATTTCCTCTTTCGAACCCTGCCATTCTTTGAGCCCGTTTTTAAGGAAAACGATGTTCTCGCCAATTTCCATCACCGAGTTCATGTCGTGCGTATTGATTACCGTTGTGATGTTGTATTCTTCAGTGATTTCCTTGATAAGGTTGTCAATCAGGATCGAAGTATTCGGGTCAAGCCCGGAATTTGGCTCATCACAAAACAAATATTTCGGATTGTTTACAATGGCTCGCGCAATGGCGACACGTTTCTGCATTCCGCCAGAAATTTCAGAGGGCAATTTGTTGTGCGCTTCAGTCAGATTCACTCTTTTTAGAACAAAGTCAACACGGTCCTGGTTTTCAGATTTCGACTGCTTGGTAAACATTTTCAATGGAAACGCCACATTCTGCGCCACGGTCATCGAATCAAACAACGCGCTTCCTTGAAAAACCATCCCGATTTCCGTACGCAGTTCGCGCTTTTCATCTTCGCTCATTTCCCAGTAAAAACGGCCGTCATAGGAGATTGTTCCTGAATCGGGTTTGTGTATTCCTAGCAAAGTCTTTAGCAAAACCGTCTTTCCGGATCCGCTCTGCCCAATGATCAAATTGGTTTTCCCGGTTTCAAAAACCGTCGAAATGCCTTTAAGGACTTTGCTGTCGCCAAAAGATTTCTCTAAATTTTTTACTTCTATCATGAGCTTAAGAGCAATTGTGTTAATATGTAATTCAGCAAAATGATCGTCACCGACGTCCATACGAAAGAAACCGTACTGGCTTTTCCCACTTCCAATGCGCCGCCTTTCATGTAATACCCGTGAAATGACGGAATCGTAGCCAGCAACAATCCAAAAAGGAATGTTTTTATAAATGCGTAAACAATGTGAAACGGAATAAAATCCTGTTGTATCCCGCCGATAAATTCGTCACTTGTACCAAATCCGCCATATACTGCAGCCATCCATCCACCTAATATTCCAAGAAACATTCCAATTCCGATAAGGAAAGGGTAGAGCAGCAACGCCATTAATTTTGGAAAAACGAGATAATTTAACGAATTAACACCCATCACTTCAAGGGCGTCAATTTGCTCGGTCACACGCATGGTTCCTATGCTTGAAGTAATAAATGAACCCATTTTTCCCGCCATTACAATGGAAACAAACGTTGGTGCAAACTCAAGAATTACAGATTGCCTGGTTGCAAATCCGATCAGGTATTTTGGAATTAACGGATTGGTAAGATTTAATGCAGTTTGAATAGCAACGACTCCGCCCACGAAAAAGGTTATAAAAGCCACAATGCCAAGAGATCCGATGATTAAATCGTCAATTTCTTTTAAGATCAGGCCTTTCATGACCGACCATTTCGTGGGTTTGTTGAAAATTTCTTTCCACATCAGGAAATACCTCCCAATTTGCGATAAATAGCGAACGAGCATCATACATTTTAAATATACGCTAAAATAGGAAGAAGTTCCGACTTTGACGGCATCGGTTGTCGTAATTTATGATGTTTTTTGGGCGTGTCCCTGCGGGTCGGGCTTTCCGCTACACCCGAGCGAAGCGAATCGACCGAACACAAAACCAAAATTATTATTTTGTGAGGTAATCTTTTTTGTTCGTACCTCACAAAAAAGGATGCCGCTGCAATCCCTCACGCGCCCCGCACTAACGGAAAATCTTCGCTTTCATTTTTTGCAGCCGGTACGACCGAATAAACCGCGCTTGTTCATTCGTAACCAGCAACTGTTTTTTATCCGATCTGGCTTTCCAGAATCCACGGATGTAATCGACAAAAAGCAACGGTTTTTTCTTCATCATCGCGAGTTTAGCTGAGGCAATGGACGTAATTAAAAATCCATAGCCCAAAGTATAAAATGCCTCACCTTGTTTGTAACGTGCGGCTTTGTTGTAGTTTGCGCCGGTTGGCTTCAAGTGTTTGACTTTTAAGGAAGCATCAGTGACCACTTTCCAACCGTAGAATTTCGACAGCAATTCGTCAACAGTATCCCATCCCATCGCCGGTTTCAGGTTTCCGATTTGTAAAAAACATTCTTTTCTGTAGGCTTTAAATGCACCTCGAATGTGGTCTTTATCGGTCAGGTTCTCCAAGATCCATTCGCCGTTTTTTTCGATATAGGCAAATCCGCCGGCCATTCCGACTTTCGGATCTGCTTTAAAAATATTTAAAATGGTTTCAAAATAATTGGCGGGCAGGATCAAATCGGCATCAAGCTTAACAATGATATCGTAATTATGATCCAGCGTCTCAAAACCCTTGTGGAATGCCTGGATTACTTTACTTCCCGGCAAATGAATCGCTTCAGAAGTTTTATTAACTAGCGAAATCCACGAATTTTTAGTTGCAAATTCAGTAACGATTTCAGCGGTTCTGTCGGTAGAATTGTCATTGACAACCACCACTTTTTTTGGTAAAATGGTCTGTGAAGCCAGTGAATCCAAAGTCAGTTGAATGAATGCTTCTTCGTTGTGTGCGGGAATGACAATGTAATACTCCATTACTTTACTTTTTCAGCGTAAACAATGTAGTACCGATTGGTAAATTTTCGAAGCAAAGGCCGAATGCCGATTTGCTTCACAGGATTCGTCCATTTTTGCCTGTCGATGATTTTCCAGCCGGTTTTTTCTAAAAGCCAGTCGAGTTGCCAGTCTTCAAACTCGTGGTAATGCCTGTCCCACATATCTGTTTTGCTGCGGTAAGCAGGAGTAAACCAAAGGCGCATCGGAATGGAGATAAACAATTTCTCCGATTTGATTTCTTTTAAAATCGTATATGGATTCAGCAAATGTTCGAAGATTTCGAACGCTGTCGTAACAGTTGCAGTAGCATTTTTAAGCGCTTCCTGATTTTCGTCAAGGTCTTCGCCGCTGGTATTTGTAACCGAAAAACCTTGTTCTTTCATGATGACTGAAAACGGGTTTTCAACGCCGAGATCGAGTATCGTTTCTGAAGTGGAAATGTGTTTTCTGAGAAATTCTAAAGTGTGCTTGAATCTTTTATTTGGGAATGTCTTTTCGTACATGTGTTTGTTTTTTGCCAAATAGGCGCGAAGCCACAAATATAACAAGATATTCAATAAAAAACGAAAGCCCTAGCCCCGATGGAAACGGAAATCCTTTTGAGGTTTTTTACCGAAAAAGATTGTAGCGTACAGCGGGAAAAGCTCCTGAAAATAATTAATACCTATAAACGATTGCATTTACGTTCATCCCGGCACCAACCGATGCAAAAATGATGACATCGCCTTTATGCAATTCGTGGTTTTCAATTTGCCCGTTGATAATGAGGTCGAACAATGTAGGAACCGTGGCAACACTACTGTTTCCGAGGAAATTGATGCTCATTGGCATAATGTTTTCGGGTGCGGTTTTGCCGTATAATTTATAGAAACGTGCGACAATCGCTTCGTCCATTTTTTCATTTGCCTGGTGGATCAGGATTTTTTTGACGTCGTCGATCGCAATACCGCTTTCATCGAGGCAGTCTTTCATCGCCTGTGGCACATTTACAAGGGCAAATTCATAGATTTTGCGGCCCTGCATTTTGATATAGCGTGTATCGGGATCTTTTTCAGTGTTGAATGATTTCCCAAAAAACAGGTAATTCGCTTCGTCATACGAATAAGTCGCGCTTGAGTGGGAAAGAATTCCGTCGCCATCTTCAGAAGCCTCAATAATAGAAGCGCCAGCACCGTCAGAATAAATCATGCTGTCACGGTCGTGGATGTCAACCACTCTGGAAAGTGTTTCTGCGCCAATGACCAGGCAGCATTTTGCCATGCCGGATTTGATAAAAGCATTGGCCTGAAGCACGCCTTCAATCCAGCCGGGGCAGCCAAAAATGAGGTCATACGCGACACATTTAGGGTTTTTGATCCTCAATCTGTTTTTAACGCGTGTGGCAAGACTCGGTAAAAAATCCGACTGATTCGTGCCTTGTGGAACGTCTCCAAAATTGTGTGCAAAAATGATGTAATCGATTTTTTCTGCATCGATTCCGGCATTTGCAATCGCTCTTTCGGCGGCGAGAAAAGCGATGTCTGAAGTGACGAGATTTTCGTTTACGTAGCGTCTTTCTTCGATTCCGGTAATATTCTTGAATTTTCCGATCACCACGTCATTCGAATATTCAAAAGGTGTTCCGTCATCGTTCAGAAAAACGTGTTTAAAAAAATCGGTATTGGAAACCTTAACTTCCGGAATATAGCTGCCTATTCCTGTTATTTTTACAGTCATCTTATTAAGTATAAAATCGGGCTAATGTAGAAATTTAATGTGGATTAAAAGATTAAAAATTACTATGCATGCATATAATTATTAAATTCTCGTAAATATGATTTAAAAATAATAATTGTGCAACAGTTTTTCAAATTTACTGCATTTTAATTTTCATAATTGTAGCTATGGACAGCGCGCGTGTTTTGGCTTTTTCGGAATTTTTACCGCCAAAATTTGCATCAATCGCAATATAGAAATGATCGAGCCAAATCTCGAATAATTCAGGCGACAATTTTTCTTTCTGATGCAGTTGTTGGTGAATTTGCAGGACATTGTTTTTGTAGTTTCCGGTGTGCAGTAAATTTTGTTCCCAGAAATCGCCGATGGTTGGTAAATGATGTTCAAGATCGATTTTAGCAACATCAGTAAATACGTAACTGATTGCAGGATCATTTAGCAATCTGCCGTAAAAATCACGCATCAGCAAATCAATGTCATTTCGGTTCTGAATGTCTTTCATATAAAAAAATGTCCCGTTTTGAGCGGGACATTTGGTTTTTAGTTTTCCATGTAGGCTTCGATCGGTGCGCAGGAACAGATCAGGTTTCTGTCGCCGTAGGCATCATCGGCACGCCTGACCGTAGGCCAAAATTTATTTTCAGCAATGTATTCCAAAGGAAATGCCGCCTGTTCCCGGGTGTATGGAAAATCCCAGGAATCGGAAGTCAGCATCGCTAAAGTATGTGGAGAATTTTTCAAGACATTGTTTTTATCGTCGGCATTTGCCGTTTCAATTTCTTTTCTGATCGAGATCATCGCATCGCAAAAACGATCGAGTTCTTCGAGGTTTTCGCTTTCCGTCGGCTCGATCATTAAAGTTCCAGCCACCGGAAAAGAAACTGTTGGCGCGTGGAATCCGTAATCCATCAAACGTTTTGCAATGTCGGTTACTTCGATTCCTTTTTGCTTAAACGGACGACATTCCAAGATCATTTCATGTGCCGCGCGTCCCATTTCACCAGTGTATAAAGTGTCGTAATGGCCGCTGAGTCTTTCTTTGATGTAATTTGCATTCAGGATTGCGGTTTTGGTTGCATTGGTCAAACCTTCAGCGCCAAGCATCGTAATGTATCCGTAAGAAATCAGGCAAACCAAAGCCGAACCCCAAGGCGCAGCAGAAATCGCGGTTATGGCCGTTTCCCCGCCGGTTTCAATCACCGGGTTTGTAGGCAAGAACGGAACCAAATGTTGGGCTACGCAAATCGGGCCAACACCAGGACCGCCGCCGCCATGCGGAATCGCAAAGGTTTTGTGTAGGTTTAAATGGCAAACATCTGCGCCAATGGTTGCCGGATTGGTCAGGCCAACCTGGGCGTTCATATTCGCACCGTCCATATAAACCTGTCCTCCATTTTCATGGATCAGTTTGGTGACTTCAATGATCGATGCTTCGTAAACGCCATGAGTCGATGGATAAGTGACCATCAAACACGATAAATTGTCTTTGTGCAGGATTGCTTTTTCGCGCAAATCTTCCACGTCTATATTTCCGTTTTCTAATGTTTTGGTGACAACAACCTGCATTCCGGCCATTGCAGCCGAAGCCGGGTTTGTACCGTGTGCCGAAGCCGGAATCAATGCGATATTCCTGTGAAAATCACCTCGCGATTGATGGTATGCGCGAATCACCATTAATCCGGCATATTCGCCCTGAGCGCCAGAATTGGGTTGCAAAGTCGTTCCTGCAAAACCGGTGATGATATTCAGTTGGTGCTCTAGTTTTTTGAGCATCGTTTGGTAGCCTTCGGCCTGGTTTAACGGTGCAAATGGGTGAATGTTGTTCCAGTTGCCCATGCTTAAAGGCAGCATTTCCGCGGCAGCATTGAGTTTCATCGTACAGGAACCCAGTGAAATCATCGAATGGTTCAGCGCGAGATCTTTTCTTTCGAGCATTTTGATGTAACGCATCAAAGCGGTTTCAGAATGGTATTTGTTGAAAACGTCGTGTTTTAAAAATGACGATGTCCTGTTGAGGTTTTCAGGATAATGTTTTTTTTCACATAAAAATTCGATTTTTGAAGCCGGTTTTCCGGTCGCTTCCGCAAAGATCGAAATGATTTTATTCAAATCGGTGATCGAAGTCGTTTCGTTCAAAGCGATCGAGATCGTTTGTTCGTCGATATAATAAAAGTTGACTTCGTTTTGTTCCGCGATTGCTTTTACTTTCTGCGCATCGGCTTTGATTGCAATCGTGTCAAAATAAGCAGTATTTGTTTGGTATAAGCCGAGTTTTTCCAATTCATTGGTCAATGTCGCAGCCGAAGCATGAACTTTTCCTGCGATGTATTGCAACCCTTTCGGTCCGTGGTAAACGGCATACATTCCGGCCATAACCGCCAGTAAAACCTGGGCCGTACAAATGTTTGAAGTCGCTTTGTCGCGTTTGATGTGCTGCTCTCGTGTTTGCAACGCCATACGCAAAGCACGGTTTCCGTTTGTATCGACAGTCACACCGATAATTCTTCCCGGCATGCTGCGTTTGTATTCGTCTTTTGTCGCAAAGTAAGCGGCATGTGGGCCGCCATAACCTAGCGGAATTCCGAAACGCTGCGTTGTTCCAACAACCACATCAGCACCCATTTCCCCAGGAGAAACCAATTTGGCTAAGCTTAAAATATCTGCAGCAACAGCCGTTTTGATGTCGTTTGCTTTTGCTTTAGCAATGAATCCGGCATAGTCATAAACCTGCCCGAATTTGCCCGGATATTGTAAAATTGAACCAAAAAATTCATTCGAGAAATCGAAAGTTTCGTGGTTTCCAACAACAAGTTCCACACCGATTGGCGTAGAGCGTGTTTGTAAAATCGATAAAGTCTGTGGTAGGATTTCTTCTGAAACGAAGAATTTATTGACGTTGTTTTTCTTCTGGTCGCGGTTTCTGACATCAAAAAGCAATGCCATCGCCTCTGCGGCAGCGGTTCCTTCGTCAAGCAAAGAAGCATTGGCGATTTCCATTCCGGTCAGTTCGATAACTGTGGTCTGGAAATTCAGGATGGCTTCTAATCTGCCTTGAGCGATTTCGGCCTGATAGGGCGTATAAGCCGTGTACCAACCCGGATTTTCAAATACATTTCTCTGAATTACCGCCGGAACGATCGCTGCGTGGTAACCCAAACCAATGTAGGTTTGAAATACTTTGTTCTTGTTTCCAAGCTGCGCAATGTGCTGCGTATATTCATATTCAGTCATCGCAGGCTCTAAATCCAAAGGCGATTTGAGTCGGATGTCATCTGGCAAAGTTTCAAAAATCAATTGGTCCATTGTTTCCGTTCCGATCGTTTTCAGCATGTGCTGCACGTCATTTTCATTTGGGCCAATGTGTCTTAAAGCAAAAGCGTCTGTTTTCATTTAAAATGTAGTTGTGTTTTTAAAAGTGGCGTAAAATTAGGTATTAATCACAAAATTAAATCCTTTTTTAACAGCATTTTTTTACGAATTTTTCAACCGAAATGGCTTCTTGTTAACAGTTTGATTAATTTTGCGGAATGAACTTTTTGAAGCGCATTTTCGACTTTTACCTGCAAGGCAGTATTCACGTGGCATTGTCGGTTTATGCTTTGATCCATGTAACGTTTATTTTGCTGCATTTAACGCCCGATAATTACATGTCAGGATTTGGTTTTTTCGGAACAATCGTCGGCTATAATTTTGTAAAATACGATTCCATTGCGCGATCCGGAAAACCCGAATTGCTGGTGAAGCTAAAATGGTTTATTGCTTTGAGTTTTGCTGCATTTATCGGAACGGCTTTTTGCTTTTTTCATCTTCAGCTGACCACACAAATTGTTTCTGCTGTTTTCCTTTTGATCACGACTTTGTATACATTACCATTTTTTCCGAACCATAAAAATGCCAGAAGTTGGGCCGGACTCAAAATTTACATCGTCGCCTTGTGCTGGGTTGGCGTGACTTTCATTTTGCCTGTTTTGAATGCCGGCATCCCAATGGAAACCGATTTTTTTATCATCTGTGTCAAACGTTTTATATTGATTGTGGTATTGCTTTTCGTATTTGAAATCATTGATCTGGCTTGGGACGATCCGCATTTGCAAACCGTTCCGCAGCAAATTGGCGTAAAGCGTACGAAGCAATTGGGTGTCGCGCTTTTGCTGGTTTTTTTAATTTTGGAATTGTTCCAGATGGATGAAAGTTGGCCACGTTTTATCATCAACAGCGGCCTGATTGCAATTACTTCTTTGTTTCTAATTTTTGCGAATGAAAGAAGGTCGAAATATTATACCGCTTTCTGGACAGAAAGCATTCCTGTTCTGTGGTGGATTTTACTGTTGGCTTTCGGAAAGGCTTTGAATTAAAATGTTAAGATAAATAGTATAGCAATCACGCTATATAAAATCCAGGTGTAACACAAATAAAAGGGCAATTTAAGCAATTGTATCCGTCGGTAATGTTCGGCAAACATTAGCAAAATGCAACATCCAAACCAACCCAAAATTACAAATTGTGGCAATGATTCGAGTTGATTGCAGAGTATAATTGCAAGTAGCAATAAAGAACCCAACAAGGAAACGGTTAGGAGATGTCCGACATAATTCAGAACCGTTTTTCGGCTATGTCTTACAAGAAATGCAATTTGAAAAAGGATTTGGCCAAATGCGAGAACCCATTCGCGGATAAAATTTCCTTTTGGCAAAACGCCGATCATTTCAGAATAATAAAACAAAATGATTGCTGTAAAATTTGCTGCAAAAATCACATACAGCAGCCGGTATTTATAACTGAAATCAGGAATGCATTGTAGGGTTTTTTCATCGGTTTTGTTAGGAATGATTACTTTTCGATTGTAAGAAACAAACGAATATAATTTCCTCAAGAAGTAATTAAAAACTTTTAAATGACCCAATTTTTCAATCCACGGAAAAGAATTTCCGATGATTTTTAACAAACTGTCGATGCCATAAATAACCGTGTTATTTTTACGATCTACGAGCGCAATTTCGTTTGCGGCCCTTTTAATATCAACGAAGCCGTACTCGATTTCAGTCAATTTCGCAAACGGTTTTCTGCCATTTGCATCCAGCATTCCGGTATTTATGAATCCAGCCGTGTAAACTTGGCACAAAGGACAATCGTCATCATACAACAACGTTTGATTTTCAAGTGTTTTCATGATCGGTATTTTTTGAATTGTAAATAAGAATTGAAAGGTAAAGGCATAAGACCAGAGGAATCCCCCAAAGCCAGTCTTGATCAGTGAAATATTTCAAAGGAAAAAAAATGATTACAGACAATAAATAAACCCTTATATAATTGTTTTTAGGGAAGCGCCACCAAAAGCTTAAGCCGGCAATTGCTTGTAAAAATCCGGTAACCATCGTAAGAAGCAGGGCAAAAATAAATATGCCGTCTTTCATCCATGGATAAAAAAGCAAAGTAGAAACCGGCATGAGCAATGCTATTGTATTGAGCTTTTTTAAATCTTTCATAGCTATATTTTTAAACTTTCAGAAAAAAATGAAACATTATTTCAAATTTTTTTATTTCATGATTTTTAAGAACAAACGTCCCAGCCAGTTGTCATTCATTTCAGTGGCTTTGTCAAGCATATTATCTG
Organism: Flavobacterium noncentrifugens; assembly: GCF_900100375.1. GTDB lineage: Bacteria > Bacteroidota > Bacteroidia > Flavobacteriales > Flavobacteriaceae > Flavobacterium > Flavobacterium noncentrifugens. The sequence goes on from NZ_FNEZ01000002.1 coordinate 113,313, forward strand.
CGCGAAGCACAAAATCGTACAATTTGGAGGTTTGTGCTACAAAATGTTTTTCTTCTAACGATGTATCGGCTTCGATCATGGAAACTTCTTTCAACACTTTCAATGCCGGTTTAATTTCGCGTTTGCTGCGTTCGCGGGCAATTTTTACGGCCAATTCATCCAAATCTTTTTCAGCGGTAAAAAATTCGCGGCGTTCGCCACTTTTATATTCTTTATATACGATGCCCCAATCCATCAAAGCGCGCAAATTCATACTCGCATTTCCTCTCGAAATCTGTAGCGACTCCATAATATCTTCCATCGAAACCGCTTCGGGCGACACCATCAACAACGCGTGAATCTGCGCCATCGTTTTGTTAATGCCCCATTGCGAGCCCAACGCGCCCCAGGTTTGTATGAATTTATTTTTTGCCTCGTTGAATTCCATAGTTCAAATGTAACACATGTTTTTAAACTTTCAAAAATAAATGAAAGATATTTTAGATTTTTATGTTGTTGCCTTGCACTCCGGGCTGTCCGCTGTATCTTTTGTTTTGTTAATGGATGTTTTGCTAAAGCAAATACCTAACAGCCACTGGCTGTTTTCCTTTTAATTTCAAATACAAAAGGATGCCGCTTCCATCCCTAACGCGGAAGACCGCTGCGCAGAAAGAAGAAAGAAAACTTGAAATTTAAAACCATTAAGGCATTAAGTTCATTAAGCACAATACCTTAATTTTCTAAATGCCCTTAATGGTTCAAATAAAAACAGCCATCAAAAAGACAGCTGTTTGTAAAAATATTTTAAATTGTAAATTGCGCTCATTCACGAATTACAACAATCCCGCACGTTTCAGCAAAGCATCCGGCTTCGGCTCTTTTCCGCGAAAGCGTTTGTACAACACCATCGGATGTTCGGTTCCGCCTTTCGATAAAATGTTGTCTTTAAATTTCTGCGCGACTTCTGCATTAAAAATACCCTGTTCCTGAAAATATTCAAATGCATCGGCATCTAAAACTTCTGCCCATTTGTAACTGTAATAGCCAGATGAATAACCGCCCTGGAAAATATGTGAAAATGCCGTACTCATCGCGTTTTCCTTCACATCAGGATATAAATTCGTGGCAGCGAACTGCTCGGTTTCAAAATCTTTTAAATTCGTAATGCCGCTCGGATCCTGTCCGTGCCAACCCATATCAAGCAGTCCGAAACTCAACTGTCGCAAAGTCGCCATACCTTCCTGAAAACTCGCACTTTCTTTAATCTTTTGGATGTATTCGGTCGGAATCACTTCGCCGGTTTGGTAATGGTGTGCAAACAAAGCCAAAGCTTCGGGCTCGTAACACCAGTTTTCAAAGATCTGGCTTGGCAATTCTACAAAATCCCAATACACGCTGGTTCCTGATAAATTCGGATAAGTCGTGTTGGCCAACATGCCGTGCAAAGCGTGCCCAAATTCATGGAATAATGTCGTCACTTCATTAAATGTCAATAGCGAAGGTTTGGTTGCCGTTGGCTTTGTAAAGTTGCAAACGATCGAAACATGCGGACGTTCATTGATGCCGCCCAAAATATATTGCGATTTATAAGAAGTCATCCATGCGCCGTTGCGTTTTCCTTTTCTCGGAAAAAAATCGGCGTAAAAAATTGACACTAAATTGCCGGTTACATCTTTGACTTCATAAGTCATCACATCTTCGTGGTATTTATCAATGTCGTTGATTTCGACAAAGGTCAACCCGAATAATTTATTTGCTACTGTAAACGCACCTTTCAGTACATTTTCGAGTTTGAAATACGGTTTTAATTTTTCATCATCGAGATTGAACAATTGCTGTTTTAATTTTTCCGAGTAATAAGCACCATCCCATTTTTCAAGCGTTTCAATTCCGTCTAATTCCTTTGCAAATTTGGACAACTCGGCAAATTCTTTCTCCGCAGCAGGTTTTGCTTTCGTTAATAAATCCTGAAGAAAAGCTTTGACTTTCTCCGGGCTTTCGGCCATTCGTTCTTCAAGCACGAAATGCGCATGCGTGGCATAACCCAATACTTTCGCACGTTCAAAACGCAATTTTGCAATCTTTAAAACAATTTCCTGATTATCGAGTTCGTTGTTTTGGAAACCTTTTGCTCCTGAGGCAATCGCCATTTTTTTGCGCAGGTCGCGGTTGTCGGCATACGTCACAAACGGAATGTAGCTTGGATAATCCAAAGTGAAAACCCAGCCTTCTTTATTCAAGCTTTTTGCCAGTTCGCGCGCCGCTTCAACCGTTCCGTCTGGCAAACCGGACAAATCTTTTTCGTCAGTGATGTGCATTTGAAAAGCATGCGTTTCGTTCAACACATTTTCACCAAATTCCAAACTCAGTTTTGACAATTCCTTGTCGATTTCGCGCAGTTCATTCTTTTTATCTTCGGGAAGGTTAGCGCCGTTTCGGGCAAAACCTTTGTATTTTTTATCGAGTAAAGTCGTTTGTTCAGGCGATAAATTCAGTGTGTCTTTTTGTTCATAAACGGCTTTCACGCGTGCAAACAATTCCGGATTTAAAGTAATATCGTTGCTGAATTCCGATAACAAAGGCGACACTTCCTGTGCGATTTTCTGGATTTCGTCATTGGTTTCGGCGGAATGCAGGTTGAAGAAAATATTTGAAATCCGGTCTAAAGTGTCGCCTGCAAAAGACAACGCTTCGATCGTATTTTCAAAAGTTGGCGTTTCGGGATTGTTGACAATGGCTTCAATTTCGACCTTTGCCAATGCAATTCCATCTGTAAAAGCTGGAAGAAAATCTTCGTTTTTGATTTTTGAAAATGGCGCCGTATTGTGTTTGGTCGTAAATTTTGTTGTTAAAATACTCATGTTGTAGATGATTATGGCCTAGCCCTGATAGCAGCGGCATCCTTTATTGACATTTTTTATGGCAATAAAGATAAAGCGGATAGTAGGAAATTGCTCCTAATAAAATGTAAAATTATTGCTTTAAACTTTCAGAAGATTGATTCACTGAGGCTTTCAAACCTTCTTTATACGCGATGATTTTTTCAAGGATGTTTTTGTCATGGCTTCCGAGGATTTGTGCGGCTAAAATTCCGGCGTTTTTCGCACCGTTTAAAGCTACAGTCGCCACCGGAACGCCGCCCGGCATTTGCAAAATCGACAAAATACTGTCCCAGCCGTCGATCGAATTGCTCGATTTCACTGGAACGCCAATGACGGGCAATGGCGACATTGAAGCGACCATTCCCGGCAAATGTGCTGCCCCGCCAGCTCCGGCGATAATGACTGAAAAACCGCGCAAATGGGCATTTTTACTGTAATCAAACAATTTTTCGGGCGTTCGGTGTGCCGACACGATATCGGTTTCAGTTTCGATGCCAAATTGCTTCAATATTTCGATGGCTTCCTTCATGACCGGCATGTCGGAAATGCTTCCCATTATGATTCCTACTTTCATTTAATTGACAATTAATAATGAATAATTAATAATTTTTGGGCGTTGCCTGTGGCCGCGCTTTTCGCTGCAATCTTTTTACGGCTCCGTTGCACTGCGCCGCAAAAAGGATTTCCGCTTCAATCGCTAACGCGAAACTACACGAATGGTATTCTTCACTTCCTCAGCAATTTTTCGCGCTTTCGAAAGATCTTCGTTTACGATCGTCACATGGCCCATTTTCCTGAACGGACGGGTTTCTTTCTTACCGTAAATGTGTGGCGTAACACCGTCGATCGCTAAAATATTTTCGATATTTTCATAAACTACCGGACCGGAAAAACCTTCTTCGCCGACTAAATTGACCATAATTCCCGCCACTTTGCTTTCGGTATTGCCGAGTGGCAGATTTAAAATCGCGCGGATGTGGTTTTCAAACTGAGAGGTATAACCCGCTTCAATCGAATAATGCCCGGAATTATGCGGACGTGGTGCGACTTCGTTGATTAAAATGTCATCTTCATTGGTCAGGAACATTTCCACAGCCAGTAAACCAACGTGATTAAAAGCCTGAGAAACCTGCAAAGCCGTTTCGCGTGCTTTTTGTGCTATGTTTTCGGGAATCCGTGCCGGGCAAATCACATATTCGACCTGGTTTGCTTCAGGATGGAATTCCATTTCAACTACTGGATAGGTTTTTATTTCGCCCGAAACATTTCTCGCAACGATCACGGCGAGTTCCATTTTAAACGGAATCATTTCCTCTGCGATGCATTCGCCTTGCGGCAATCCGATGAAATCGTCCATAGACCGCAATACTTTTACGCCGTTGCCGTCGTAACCAAAACGTGCGCTTTTCCAAATTAATGGAAATTCTAAAACTTCATTTTTTAATGCCGATTTTAAAGCTTCTATATGTGTAAACCTTTCGTGGCTTGCCGTTGGAATGCCTTGATGAACATAAAAATCTTTCTGCTCACCTTTATTCTGAATCATTTTTAAAGTCGACGGCGACGGATAAACCGGCAACCCTTCGTCTTCTAATTTTTGCAGCGCATCGAGATTCACATTTTCGATTTCAATTGTTAGCAAATTGACTTTTTTGCCAAATTGGTATACCGTTTCAAAATCCATCAGGTCGCCTTGTTCAAAATAATTGCAGGCGATCCTTCCGGGTGCTTCCGGAGATGGATCTAAAACATAAGTCTGGATGTCGAATTTGCGGGTTTCCGAAAGCAGCATTTTGCCCAATTGGCCGCCGCCTAAGATGCCGAGTTTGAAATCGGAGGAAAAGTAATTCATGGGATTGTCGTTGTGTTGTGATGCAAATATAAGGAACAAAGTAGATTTACGATTTACGATTTTTGATTTACATCATCATAAATTTTCGATTCACGAATCCTATTTTATTTAAACCATTAAGGACATTAAGTTCATTAAGCCAAAGTCAGGATCGCGCGGATTTGCAATCCGTGCGCGTTAATGACCTTCATTTAACGGCTGTTTTTATTTAGACCATTAAGACCATTAATCTCAAGACCTTAATTTTCTAAATGCTCTTAATGGTTCAAAATTTCGGCTTATCTTAGACCGTATAAAATGTTAAGATGAAAACAAGTTTTTTTTACAGCATGATGTTGCTTCCTGTGTTGCTTTCGGCCCAGCAAAATTTAGTCAAATATGTACGTCCGATCATTGGAACACAAAAAATGGGACATACATATCCCGGCGCGACAGTTCCGTTTGGTGCGGTGCAATTAAGCCCAGAAACCGATACGATTTCGTACGAAAAAAACGGAAAATACAATGGTGATGTTTATCAATATTGTTCGGGTTATAAATATGACGACAAAACGATTACCGGTTTCAGCCATACGCATTTCAGCGGCACCGGGCATTCGGATCTTGGCGATTTTTTAATCATGCCGACGCTGGGAAAACTCCAGCTGAATCCAGGAACGGCAAGCAATCCGAAAAGCGGTTACCGATCGGCGTTTTTGCATCAGAATGAAACCGCAGAAGCCGGATACTATAAAGTCAGACTCGACGATGACAATATTCTCGCAGAAATGACGGCCACCACGCGCGTCGGATTCCATCAATACACGTTTCCAAAATCCGATCAATCGCACATTATTTTTGATCTGATGTCGGGTATTTATAATTATCCCGAAAAAAATGTGTGGACGTATGTGCGCGTCATCAACGACACTTTAGTTACCGGCTATCGCCAAACAAATGGCTGGGCGAGAACACGCACGGTTTATTTTGCCATGTCGTTTTCAAAACCGTTCAAGCAATACGGACAGAAAAATTACGATGCCAAACAAAGTTATCGCGGTTTCTGGGGCAAATTCGACCAAAGTAAAAATTTTCCCGAAATCGCCGGAAAGCAAATCCGCATGTATTTTGATTTTGATACCGATGCAAATGAAAAGATCAGGATCAAATTTGCACTTTCGCCGGTGAGCCAGGACAATGCGCTTGAAAATATGAAAACTGAAATTCCGGGTTGGGATTTTGAAAAAGTCAAACAACAGGCGCAGTCCGATTGGAACAAAGAATTGAATAAAATCGTGATCGATGCTTCCGAAGATGACAAAGTCAATTTTTACAGTTCGATGTACCATACATTTATTAATCCGACCACGTATACCGATGTGAATGGCCAATACAAAGGGCTTGACCAGAACATTCACAAAGCTGAAGGTTTTATCAACTATACGACGTTTTCACTTTGGGATACGTATCGTGCCTTGCATCCGTTTTTCAATATTATCCAGCCCAAACGCAACAATGACATGGTCAAATCGATGCTGGCGCATTACGACCAAAGTACCTTAAAAATGCTGCCAATCTGGTCGCATCATGCCAATGACAACTGGTGCATGAGCGGTTACCACAGCGTTTCGGTAGTTGCCGATGCGATCGTGAAAGGCGTCTATGACGGTGATGCCGAAGCGGCACTCAAAGCCTGCATTGAAACGTCAAACCACAGAAGCTACGACGGAATTGGAGACTACATTGACAAAGGATTTATTCCTGCTGAAAAGAACGGCATTTCTGTTTCAAATACGCTCGAATATGCGTATGACGATTGGTGCATTGCACAAATTGCAAAGAAACTTGGGCATGCCGACATTTATTCGGAATACGTGAAACGTTCCCATAACTGGAAAAACAACTATGATGCATCCACAGGATTTATGCGCGCCAGATTGGGCAACGGCAGTTTTGCGCCAAATCCCGATGTGATGAGTACGCACGACCAGGGGTTTATTGAAGGCAATTCGTGGAATTACAGTTTTTTCGTTCCGCAGGATCCTGAAAGCCTGATGTTGAAAATGGGAGGAAAGCAACAATTCGGAAAAAAGCTAGATACTTTATTTACGATGCATTTGCCCGATTCTTTTTTTGCCGATACCGAAGACATCACGCGCGAAGGCATCATCGGCGGTTATGTACACGGAAACGAACCGGCACATCATGTTGCGTATTTGTACAATTGGTCCGACGAACCCTGGAAAGCACAGGCACAAATCCGGAAAATCTTAAAAATGCAATATAAAAATGCGCCCGACGGCCTTGGCGGAAATGACGATTGCGGGCAAATGAGCGCCTGGTATATTTTTTCATCGCTGGGATTTTATCCGGTAGCACCTGGATCGGACGAATATTCTATCGGAAGCCCGGCAGTAAAATCGGCAGTATTGACATTGGAAAACGGAAAAACTTTTACGTTGGAAGCCATCAATCAGAGCGATAAAAATGTCTATGTCAAAAAGGTTTTACTCAACGGAAAAGCGGTAACCGATTTTAAAATCCGCCACAGCGATATCACAAATGGCGGAAAACTGGTTTTTTATATGGATTCGAAACCGATGAAAAAATAAGCGCATGGAGTCACGTTCAAACCTTAATAATGACCGTTTTACAATTTTTTAGGAAAAGAATTTTGTAACTTTATTCAAAAGCTATGAATATTAAAACGAAAATTATGAAAACGATCAAGAAAACAGTAACGATTACCGCGCCTAAAGAAAAAGTATGGAATGTTTTGGTAGAAGACGAGCTCAATCGTTTGTGGTTTGCAGAATTCAGTCCAGGTTCGCATGCCATTACCGATTGGATCGAAGGCCATAAAGTAACGTTTGTTGACGATTCAAAAAGAGGAATTATTGGTAAGATCGCAGAAAAACATCCGTATGAAATGTTGTCAATCACTTATGACGGAATCTATTCAGATGGAGAAGAGGATTTTGACAGCGACGAAGCCCAAAAAGTCAAAGGCGCATACGAAAAATATTTCCTGACCGAAGAAAACGGAGCAACGACACTTTCGATCGAGTCGGATATGGGCGAAGAATATTTCGATATGATGTCTGAGGCTTGGGACAAAGCGCTTGAAAAAATAGAAACTTTATCATTGACCTAATGGAAGTGCCGGTTAAAGAGGTTCGCATCGAACGGATTTTTAATGCGCCGTGCGAATTGGTTTTCAAATGTTTTACAGATGAAAAACTGCTCGCGCAATGGTGAGGGCCGAAAGGTTTTACGAATCCGGTTTGCGAATTGGATCTGCGTCCAAATGGTAAAATCCGGATTGATATGACCGTGCCGGATGGTACTGTTACCCAATGATAGGGATGTTTCGCATGATCGATCCGCCTGAGCATTTGTTGTTTTCCACGGCTGCTTTGAAGATGAGAATGGCGGTTACAAACTCGAAGACAGCAACACCATTACATCTGAAGAAAACCATGGGCAAACCATGCTGCAGCTTCACGCTGAAGTCATAAAAGCCGAACCCGAAACCTACGAAGCGATTGCCGGAATGGAAGAAGGCTGGAAGGAAAGTTTTGACCGACTGACAGATTTGCTTCGGGAAATTAAATAAATTTAACCCAACAAACATTAATCAAAACCAAATATTTATGAAAATTGCAACAATTATTGTTCGGATTTTGCTGGGACTAATGTTCCTTTTTGCGTCAGTTACTTATTTCTTTCATTTGATGCCACCGCCACCGCCACCGCAGGGAAATACAAAAGTATTTATGGATGGGCTCAACGCTTCGGGTTACATCATGGATTTTGCAAAAGCAATTGAACTCCTTTGTGGCCTGGCCTTTTTATCAGGGCGTTTTGTGGCGCTTGCCAATGTGGTCCTTTTTCCGATTACAATCAATATTTTATTGATAAACATCATGCACATGCCCGAAGGTGCGCCAATTGCGGTAGCTTTGTTCGTCGCGCAATTGTTTTTGTTTTATGTATACAGGCAAAAATATGCACCGCTTTTTGAATCGAAATAACAGCTTAAAATACCATACGCTGTCGTACTTATTTTAATTGCACGAAAAAAGGCATAAAAATTATAGAAAACTGCATTTCGAAATAAAAAAATACAGTAGTTTTGTGCCTCTGAATGCCCTAGTGGCGAAATTGGTAGACGCACTGTGTTCAGGTCGCAGCGCTTTCGGGTGTGCTGGTTCGAGTCCGGTCTGGGGTACTTTTAAAATGCAATTATCTATATTTAAGATAGTTGCATTTTTGTTTTATGTTATTTGCCCAACAATCGCCCAACGAATATATAAATTTTTCTATTTGACTTAAATTTTCTGCCAAACTCATCAAACGTTCATATGAATTAGATTACGTAGGTAATTTATTGTGAATTTTTCTACTCGGCTGATACTTAAAGTTGAACGCCTTAGAACATTTCAATGTTTATTTTATAAAGGCGATATGACGCAAATTTTACGACGATAATGAATATTTGCCGTTACTAATGAAAATTGTTGAAGAAAGATATGTTGATGCAGCGGCTAACACAGAGTTTGTTTATGTTGCAAGGATTTGAATAAGATTGAAGTTGAAAAGCAATTTTCAATATTACTCAATTATTTTGGAACAGAAAGGGCGGGTGTCTTCGAAGTTTATCCTTTAAATATCTAATCGATCAAAAAAATCAGTTAATGAACTTCCTGCAAGTACGGAATAAGGATAATGTTCATTGTCAAGATTACAACCAATTATTACGATTCCGCGCGCGTCCTGTACTTCACCTGAATCGACAATCATCTTAATCACATCATTTCTTTCATCAATTGTTATATTTTTGTATGGATATCCAATTATTGCGTATTGTCTTCTTTTTGGGCCAGTCTTTAAAAGTGACCAGTTATGTTTCTTCAGCGGTTTTCCCTTTCGTACAATCATTTTCAGTTCATTAAACTTTTTTTCGAACAGTATTTGATCTTTCAATAATGTGTGTAAGAGTATATAAGATGACTGAAGCCAATTAGGGCTTTTTCGTTCTTCGACTACATTCAAAATGTCTTGCCAGTATCTGGTTTTGATTAAATGTGGCTTCTTAACCGCTACACCATGCTCCTTTCCCATAAAATAAGGATCAAGTTCTTTAGATTTTAATGTTAAGTTCATAAATGAGCCGTTGAATTCATCTTCGCCGATGTTAAAGCCGGTGTCCAAATAGAATCCAATTAAATCGAGTTCATCGCCCTGAAAAGTCATGTGTGCGTCGAACTCCCTTCTTCGCGCGAAGTAATGTAATTTTTCTGACTGTAATGGTAGCAGATCAAAAATGATTTCTAAATCAGTGAGGCTTATCGATGGAGCTAATTCATTAATTTTGTTTGGAATTATTTTTGCCTCGGTAAGTTTCTTTAAATTACAGCCAATTGATCCTAAATGCGACAAAGTTACTCCCAAAGGAATGAAGTATTTAATGCCGCTCGAATCGAATACGTTAGATTTGCCGCCGGTCGTCTTAAAAGTATGAACTTTCGGATTGCTTTTAAGAAAAGTTTCAAATCTGATTGCTTGTTCTGAAGGCGCTACCACCAATTGTTTTAATGTTTCAAATAACCGATCTTTTGCCCCTCGACGGGCTGGCGGACTAATTGTACCGGATTTGGCTTCGACAATTACTGCGAATTCCTTAACAATTATTAGAAGGTCATTTTCGTAAAGTTTATTAGTGTCAGGACATTTCCATTTGCTTCCTACAAAAATTTGTGCTGTCGGAAACGCTGTTCGGAACAAATCTTCAATTTTCTTTTCAAGATATTTTCCTTTTTCAGCTAAATAATATTTGGTGAGTTCTTTGTCGGTATTGATAAATCCTTCTAATAGGTCAACCGATAGGTGGGAAAACATATACGGCAGCACGGAAAAATATTCAGACTCATCAGTTTTTATAAAAGGCTTTCGGTGGACGGGATTGTTTAGAAAAATGTGATTTTTGTCGGTTCCTTGGAGTTCACCAAATCGAAGTGAAATTTTCTCAAAAATTAGATGACATTCTTCAACCGTAATTTCATGCTGTGTTAACATTTTCAGTTCTTTGGCAGATGAAGTGAAAACTTTTTCCAGTGCCAAGTCCGAATGTTCCATTAGCACTATCTTTAATGACATCAGTTTTCGAGAAACACCCCGCCACATTTTCTCTCGTTGATCGACACTCGTGACTTCTACATCAAAAATTTCTTCATATTTATCAAATACCTCATCATGCGTTTTTCCTTTAACTACTTTTCTGATATTTTGAAAATGTGTATTGAGCTTACTACTCGTATTACTTACGATTCCAAATAATATATCTAAGAATATGTGCGGGTCGAAACCTAACTTATCGCGAAATCGCGTTTGAATGATTGACGCTAAATCACGCGCTACGGACTGCATTTGAGATTCATATGCCCAATTTCTGACAGCCAATGTGTGAAGCATCATTCCCATCCGTAACATTACCAGATGTAACTCATCAATTGAACTAACATTCTGTGTTAATCCGTAATAGGAATAGGATAAATTGGTATTAAGTTTAATTAATGTATCTCGGAAATGTGGAGCATTGCTATGGAGCGGTTCAGCATTATAATGACGATTTTGAAACAATGCAAGACATTGTAAAATCTCAACATAAAAGGGAGGGAAATCTATCTTGCCTTCAATCGCCTCAGTATCGATTCCAGCTCTATTATCTAAAAAGTAGTTAAAAGCAAAAGCACAGAGATATAACGGATCGTAACGTTTAAAATATTGCATAATTTTTTCGAATTCGACCTCATATTCCGCGTTTGCGTCTGCGGCTATATCCTTAAATACCGCCATTTTTTCTTCAAAAGATAAATCCGTTCGAAATGGGTTCGGAGTTTCAAACATTCTTTGCTTAACTACCTCGTACGGCCTATGCAACTTTTTTTTACTCTTGCTTGCCGGTTTTTTCTTTGCAATTTTCTTCCTCGACTTAATGGCACTATAATTTTTTACGTGAATGTAATAAAAACATCGATATATTCTTCACGATGAAAAGGTTAACCGATTAAACTTTTCTGTAGATTTATTTTGATCTACGAAATTTGTTAAAAAAAGCATAAAAGAAAGTTGCTACTTAATAAGCTTTTCAATAGGTTTGCGCAAATAAATAAAAGCAAATACCACTTCCGCTTTTAATGGATCATTCTTGATGCCTTCCCTTGACTGGGCGCATATTGATGAATTCTTTTATGTCTGCAATCTGTTCCATGCAGGCTATCGCATAATACAAATGAATCACCGTCGTCCATCGGCTGCATAATTAATATACTATGAAAAATATTTTTTTAATCGTTCGAAATTTTATTGGCGTGTCATTATTCATAACACCCACGATAGATTATTCTCAGGATATGCTTTGGGAAAAATCCTATGGAGGGAAAAATGCTGAATATTTATTTGATGCTGTACCAACGGCTGATTACGGATTTATCTTGGCAGGAAGTTCGCTTTCGGGCAAAACGGGAAATAAAACTTCCGAAGGTGCTGGAGACTTGGATTACTGGATTTGGAAAATGGATGAAAGCGGGGACATGGATTGGCAAAAAAGTTTCGGTGGAAGCGGTTCCGACTTCCTGCAATCGATACGGCTCACCAACGATGGTGGTTTTATTCTTGCCGGAAATTCTAATTCTGGACAAGGACAATCTAAAAAAGATGATACTTACGGCGGGGATGATTTCTGGATTATCAAGCTTGATGCTGGTGGAGGCGAACAATGGCAAAAAACCATTGGCGGGCTGGGGCAGGAGAAAATAAAAAGCATTGCACAGAGTAAAGAAGGCGGATACATTGTAGGCGGTTCATCAGGTTCCGACAAGTCCGAAAACAAAAAACAAAACGGCTACGGAAATCTCGATTATTGGGTCGTCAAACTGGATAAAGATGGAAAAGTTATGTGGGAGAAAACTTTCGGTGGAATTTATCTTGACGAATTACGCAGCATCGAGCAAACTGCCGATCAGGGATACATTTTAGGAGGATATTCCAATTCGCCAGCTTCAGGCAATAAAAAAGACGACAATATAGGTATCGGCGATTACTGGGTCATCAAACTTGATAAAGATGGTGAGGAAGAGTGGCAACAAGTCATAGGCGGTGATAAAGATGATGAATTGGCCGTAGTACACCAGACTTATGACGGCGGTTACATTCTGGGTGGAAATTCCAATTCGGGATCAAATTACGGCAAAAAGAAAAGCAATGGTAAAGGTACTGATTTCTGGGTTGTTAAACTTGATAAGGAAGGCGCAATGTTTTGGCAGGAAACCTATGACTTCGGTGTCTCAGATATATTGACTTCAATTGTAGAAAATAAAGACCATACTCTACTAATCGGAGGTTTCGCAAAATCACAAGCGAATAACAAGAAAAAAGATGAGAAAGGAATAAATGATTACATCGCCTTAAAAATATCAGAAACAGGAGAGCAACTATGGGATAAAACCGTTGGTAGCGACGGAGAGGACATTCTGACAAAAGTAGTGGAAACCAGGGACGGCGGTTATTTGCTTGCCGGGACTTCAAACCCGGTGCGAAGTGCAATGGGAATCGCGGGAACAAACTCAGGTGTGGGTGACGGTTCCTCAATTGGCTTGGGAAATGGCGAGCAATTACAAGGTATAAAAGACGTGACAGACAAAGCCAATGGCAAAATTGCTGAAGCGGCGGAAAGTTTTAACAAAGGTTATATTGAAACGGTCGGAGCGGCCGCTGATCAAATCAACAAAGCAACTGACTTAGGTGCAGATTCTCCTCTAAAATTCGGCGTAAACGCCCCCAAAAGTCCGTTAGGGAATGTGCCTTCTATCGGCGGTGGAAATAGCGGCTCAGGAATGGATGCTGGAAAAGCTATGGATGGGTTGTCATCAGCCCTTGGTGGAGGAAAAGCGAACATCCCACCATCACGCGATAAGAAAACACATTATGGAAACAGCGATTTTTGGGTTGTAAAACTTTTAGATAAAGAAAAGCCGAGAGTTGTAAAAGCAACAATTGAAGCGTTCCCGAACCCGGCAGGTGATTTTACTAACGTGATTGTAGGGTATGAATTTGAAAACGGAACTGCAACTGTGGTTGATTTAGCTGGGCATACTTTACAGAGCTTTGAAATTACAGGAAGGACTATTCCGATAAATTTAAGTGCGTATCCGGAAGGTATTTACATAATAAACATTAAGACAAATGTACAGAGTGACGGAATTAAAGTGGTTAAAAAGTAATTACATAGTTAAAATGAAAAACGAATCAAAAAAACCAATTTTTAGAGCGTTGATGTTCTGTCTTCTGATTGCGCAAACTTCTGTCGCGCAAAGCGGCCAACAGATTCAGGATAAGTATATGCCAAACATGCCTTCAAGTCCTTCGGCGGCATCAATGTTTAAATTTCAGGAAATAGGATTAAACGAATACAACGGCTCTGCAAGTATCAATTTACCTTTAGTAGATATACCACTTTTTCCACTTAACCTTACTTATAAGGCCACCAGTGGAAATCGTGTGGCAGACGATGCTACAATGGTGGGGCTGGGCTGGGATATTAATTTTGGCTCTATAGTCCAAACGGTTAATGATATCGATGATTTTAGAGCATTGTATGATTATCAAATTGGCAGATATCGAAAACAGAGACCAGATTATCAAGGGTTTGTTTATCCTGGAAATGCACCTTATGCTTGTCCTTATGTATCTTATCAGAATCAATTATGTTATGCTCCAGGAAGCCAATATCCTTTGTCAACACCAAGTGCAACGGTGGGAAATACAGTCACATATGGATATTATGGAATAGCAAACGGAGCGCTGACTGAAATGTATGACATGATTGCTCAGGAGTGGTATGATTCAGAGCCGGATATTTTTACAGCAAATTTTCTTGGACATTCACTTGTATTTACAACAGATTTTCTTTCGGCTGAGAACGTGGTAAATTTCAAATGTTTAAATAGAGTGGGATACCGAATTGAATTCGGGTTAACCAATCCTGAACAAACAAGTTTTGTAATTATTGATCCTGAAGAAACAACTTACACATTTGAAGCTGTAGAAAATGTTAAAGGCTACCTTAATTCACAACCCACAACTAATTTTACAAATGTCATCAGTTCGAGAACTTGGAAATTAACAAACATTACTGACATAAAGGGAAAAACAGTCACAATAGATTATTCAGATATTAACAATGTGATTAACGCGCCCGCAGTTTCGCAGACTTTTTGTCAAACAACAATCTCCAGTCAGACGTACGCTTCCGGAACCAGATGTCAGACTTTTGGCAATTTGACAATGGAAAATTGGGGTGACAATTCGGTAAGTTATGATGCTAATAACTACGCTCCAATAACGGCGACTACAAAGTCAACAACTTATACGTCATCTACAAAACAAAATGTGAAGCTGATAAATTCAATTACCTGGAATGAAGGTAAAGTCAATTTCCACTACTCCACCCGCACAGACAGTCCGCTATTAAAGAAATTGGATTCAATTGTTGTACGAGATTATAATGCAAATAGAATAAAGAGCGTCAAATTTGCCTATGACTATTTTACTTCGGCAACGTCAAATACTCTTGTAACTGGACATACAGCGAATGAAGCGATGTATAGGTTGAAACTAAACTCAGTCAATATTAACAACCAATTATATACTTTCTCCTACAATCCTCAGAGTCTTCCTAAGAAAAATTCTTTCGCAATTGATTTTTGGGGGTATTTTAACGGAAGCGTAGGCAACACGTCGTTTGCACCTAACCCGAATCAATTTGTAGGGTACGCCGATATGGTAAATCAAGGAAACAACCTTAATGCTAATGAAACTTTTGCAAAGGCCTATATTTTGGAAAAAATTACATATCCCACCAAAGGTTACACTTCTTTTAAATATGAACTGAACGAAGCGGTAAATTTATTTTTTAATCAACAGGTTACGGCACAAGCGCGAACAAAAGGAAATGGATTAAGAATTAGAAAAATCCAAAACTACGATTCAGACGGCAAGCTGATTACCTCAAAATTATATGAGTATTTTGGAGGAAAAACAATGTTACCATTATTGGTTGGAAAAAGCACACAATATGACGCGGCAGCTCAACATCCGGATTATGCGGGCTATCTCTATCATACTGAAGTGCGTGAATTGTCAGCTGCAAGTTATTTTAATGTATCTCCAATCGGAGTATCAAATTATATCGGTTACGATAGAGTGAGAATTACGCAGGAAACCGATAGTGATTCCGGATATATTGATAAGAACTACCGTAACCTACCAGAAAATGTGGCTTACGCTTCTGGAAAGAAATTAAATGGCAATTTTACATCACCACAAACGGGGTTTGATAACGGGTCAGTTATGGAAGAAAATATATATAATGGCTCTAACCAATTATTGAAAAATACGATTTTTGATTACAATAACTATCTCAGTGTAATCGACTATGGAGTAAAAATTACCCCTTACGGAACCTATTTTTCACCATCATGCAGTTCTAATAATGGCAGTCTCTTTAGAATGATTCCCCGATTTTTATTCAGCTCATATCCTATTTTTTCTAAACAGACTTTGCTTAAAAGTAGCGTCCAGACAGAATATTTTGATGGAAATCCGATGGTGACCACAACAAACTACATTTACAACTCAAATAGGGATATTGCGTCCATTACTACAACCAATGGTGTCGATTCTCAAAAGAAAGAAATAGCCTATTCTGAGGTTGTTTCAGCAATCCCAGTGAGTACACAATATTATAAAAATAACGTGCTTACCGCTACAGAGAGCTGTTCTTATACTGTACTTGGCTCATTGTATCTGCCTGAATATATATCATCTGCAAAGCCATATGCCCCAACGTCTTCGGAGCAAAAAACATTAGCACTACAATATGACTATCTTGGCAACGTATGGCAGTATCAATATGAGAACGACATGCCAACGTCAATTATCTGGGGATATAACAAGTGTTTGCCGATTGCAAAAATCGAAAACGCCGACTATTATCAAATTGCAGCAGCATTAAATATTGATCCCGATGGGGAAGGACTTGATGCTTTAAATGAGGGTAATTTAGCTTCTATAAACAATCTTAGAAATTTACTGCCCAAAGCATTGGTGACTACGTATACGCATATTCCCTTAGTAGGAGTAAGTACAGTGACTGATCCTAAAGGGGACATTTTTAAATATTTTTACGATTCTTCAGGCAGGCTTAAATTTGTCAAAGACAAAGATGACAATATAATAAATGAGAATATATACAACTATAAACCATAATACATGAAAAAAACATATTTTCTGTTTCTTATATTTCCTCTTGTCGTTTCAGGGCAAACTCCGAATGTTTTAGAGAATTTTGTTTGGTCAAAGACATATAAAGTACCTACACAAAACGGTGTAAATATTGTTGGTAGTGGAGAAGCAGTGACTTCTGATAAAAAGTTGCAAATCATCAATTACTTTGACGGACTGGGTCGTTTAAAACAAAAGATCGATTGTCGCCAGACAATTTCAGCAATGGATATAGTTACACCGGTTGTGTATGACTCAATAGGTAGACAAACGAAGGAATACTTACCCTTTAATACTTATTATGACACTGGTAATTTTTCTGATAATGCACAAGTAATACAATCCATCAATAACCAGTATAATGACCAATATTGGCAAACAGTACCCTATAGCGACAAATTGTTCGAGCTTTCTCCATTAAATAGATTGTCGAAGCAGTCTGCCACAGGAAATGCTTGGGCTATGGGTAGCGGAAACGAAGTAAAGTTTGCGTATCAGACCAACGTAGCAAACGAAGTAAAAAAATATACTGCAACCACTTCTGCAACAAGCGATTATGGCATTAGCTTGGATGATTACAATGTTTACTACAATGCAAACGAGCTTTACAAAAGTATTACAAAAAATGAAAACTGGAGGGCTACTGATGGTGACAATAATACGGTACAGGAATTTAAAAACCTGTATGGACAAATGATATTGAAGCGAACTTTTAACAATTCTGTAGCGCATGATACTTATTATGTTTATGATATTTATGGCAATCTAACTTATGTGATTCCGCCACTTGCAAATACAAGCAACCGCGTCAGTGATGAAATTAAAAATGGCTTATGTTATCAATACCGCTACGACCACCAGAATCGCTTGATTGAGAAAAAGCTTCCCGGAAAAGACTGGGAATTTATCGTTTATGATCGCCTTGGTCGTGTTGTAGCAACCGGGCCTGCTTTCTCTCCTTTTACAGATGCCACCGCGCCAAACAATGTAGGCTGGCTCATCACAAAATATGACGCGCTTAGCCGTGTGGTTTACACCGGTTGGTATGCCGCAACTGTAAACACTGGCGCGCGCGCAACCCTACAACAAGCAAAAAATGTAGTGACCAATAATTTCAATGAAACCAAGCTGGCTTCTGGCAATATTGATGGAATTGATGTGCGCTACAGCAATACGGTTGTTCCAACAACTTTTAAACTGCTTACGGTAACCTATTATGACGATTATGCTTTTGCTAATGCGCCGACGCTATTCTCGACAGTATTGACAGACAACAGCCAGACGGTTTATTATAACAACAGCACACAAAAGCCAAGAGGTCTTCAAACTGGATCATGGGTGCGCGTACTACAAGCTGCAAGCAACATTTTGGGAGAAACGACTTATATTTTATATGATAACAAAGCCAGGGCAGTAAGAAACTATAAAAAAAATTATCTTGGTGGATATACCCAAACAGACAGTAAGATCGATTTTGTAGGTAAAATCCTGAAGACTGAAACACGACACAAACGTTTAAGCAGCAGTACGGAATTAAAAACCACCGAAGTTTTTACATATTCAGGGCAGGACAGACTTTTGTCCCATACCCATCAGGTGAATAACGGCACAGTGGAATTGCTGGCTGAAAACAATTACAACCACCTCGGGGTTCTGTCTTATAAAAAAGTAGGAAATACAGCAGCTGCACCATTACAAAAAATAGATTACGTTTATAATATCCGTGGATGGTTAACAGGCCTTAATAATGATCCTGATACAGGTCAAGTAGTCCTGAACACTTCTGAAAAAGATTTATTTGGCTACAAGATTAATTACAATACAGTAGAGAACGAAACCAATTATACAGGTACAGCATTGTTCAACGGCAACATTTCCGAAACCTTTTGGCGCACTTCAGCAGATAATGTTTTACGGAAATACGGTTATAAATATGACCATCTAAACCGGTTAGCTTCTGCTACATATCAAAAACCAGGAACATCTATAGCGGTTACCAATTCCTACGATGAAAGCGCATTCTATGACAAAAATGGCAATATTACAGATTTGATACGAAATGGCGATTTCGATTCTTCGACGCAAGCTCTGGAAATCGACAGGCTCAGTTATGTATATCAAGCGAACAGTAACCGCCTGATGAAAGTAACCGACAACTCCGGGCAATACAGTACGCAGGGTTTTGCAGATGGAGCCAATACGGGCGATGATTTCCAGTATGATGCAAACGGCAACATGATTACCGATCTGAATAAGGGAATTAATAGTAATGGCGCGAACCCTATCAAATACAACCATTTAAATCTGCCTACGGAAATTGTGACTGTGTTAAGCCCGCTTCGGAAAATCAATTATATTTACAATGCGGCGGGAGTAAAAGTGCAGAAAATCCTTTCGCAGGGATCAACAACAATCCTGACGGATTATCTGGACGGCTTTCAATACACAGGCAACGTTTTAAAGTTTTTCCCTACAGCTGAAGGTTATGTGAATTTTGATTCAGGCGTTTACAAATATGTTTACAATTATATCGACCATTTAGGCAACGTGCGATTGAGTTATACTTCTGACCCAGGATCCCCAAGCGGCCTGGCTATTATGGAGCAAAGTCATTTTTATCCTTTCGGGCTAAAGCACAAAAGTTATAACGTTAGCATTTTGAAATTAAGAGGTAATCAGCCGGAACAAGCATTGGAGCCAGTTTACAAATACAAATACAGTGGAAAAGAATACCAGGACGAGTTGGGGCTAAATATGTATGATTATGGCGCGAGGAATTATGACCCTGCAATTGGTAGGTGGATGAACATTGACCCTTTAGCTGAAACATCACGAAGGTTTTCTCCATATACTTACGCGTTGAACAATCCAATTTATTTTGTTGACCCAGATGGAATGCAGGCGGGTGATTTTCAGGCCTGGGGCACAACACTAACCGGGCAGGAAGCTAAAATTGCATTTGTAAAATTAAGAAATGATGTAGCGGCTGAAGAAGAAAATGATGATGAACCCCCTGTAAATTTGTTTAAACCAACATCCGAAGATATACATCAAAAACCGTTTAATGATGTTTTTGATGAAGCTAATAAAGTTGGTAATTATAAGAATGGCGATATGGTTTTCACGGTTTATGGACATGGTAGTGAAGTTCACATTGGAGATAACAAACATAAACCAGATCGAGATCTTATGAATGCAAAAGAATTTGATATTGCTATGAAGGAAATGAGTGTTGCCTATAGAAAAGTTGAAAAAATGACTAAATTTAGTTTAACTCTTTATACTTGCGAATCTGCAAGTGGCGATAACCCAATGGCAAAACAAATATCGAAGGAACATCCTAATGCTACAGTTACAGGTTTTGACGGATATGTTGGCTACGCAAAAGCGAATGGAAAAGCGTCAATTACGCGAGTAAGCAGTAATATCGATATGAAAGATCGAAATGGATACATTGTAACTTATAAAAATGGTAAAGAAGTAAACAGAGAATTGTACAATTCATATTTAAAAAACAAATAATAATGAAAATAAAGTCATCATACGTGCTAATTTTAATATCTGCTTTTTACATTTCTTGCAACAGAAAAAAAGATATAGGTGCGACAGAAATTCAACATGAAAAAGTTACCAGTCCATCTCAATCATATTTGGATGAATTTCAAAATACTGAAAAAATTAAACAGTTAATATACAAAGTAAAGGAAGGGGATACGTTAGCCTACCGAAAGCTGAGACATATATTTTACTATAGTGGCCACTCAAAAGAATTTCTTTATTATGCAATGTTAACTGCTGAACAAGATTATCCATTAGCCTATTTTGATGTGTATACTTTACTATATTCGTTAAAAAATCCAAAGAGCAAAACTAATAAGTTAGCAAATTACTATCTTTTTCTCGCATATGAGAAACATGCAGAACATTCCAAGACAACGATAGAAGAAAGATTTGGAAACTCTTTTAGAGTTCCTAATGCAGAAGATTACTGGAGGGAGGTTACTAAATAAGTATCTGATTATATAAGACTAAAACCGGATACGGCATATAGTTTTCGTTTTAAAACGATAGCAAAGAATTGTAATCTTTGTGATTAATTATAAGAAAAACTTTGCGGCAAGCATCTATACTTTTTTTGTGATGATTTCAGTTGTTCAAATCTCAAAAATCATACAGAGCAGAGATTTAATATTAACCGGTTTTATCATTTTACAAATCAAATTTATTTTTGTGTATCCCTGCGTGCGGAAGTGTAAAAATCACCGAACGCGCAGGCACGCAAATACAACTGCTACATTTTTTGTTATAGTATCACTGAGGAATCGATGATAGTAAGGTTATCGGCCCCTTAATGATAAAACGTATTTTTTATATGTCACCGACTTCGGTAGGGTAGCGCCCATTTCTCCGATATTTACATTTTAGAAAACGGAATGAAAATAGGGTATGGGGTCATCTTTAAAAGAGAGCACCACCAAATTTTGACTCTTTTGATGGTGCATTTATTAGGATTCCGATTCATTGCTATATCGCGTCAATGCGATACTCAGTATGAGTTTTTAATGCGCTTCCGGTGTTCAAACTTATCTGCATTCTTGCTTAATTTTGTAGATTAAAGTACGTCGCTGTTAAAGTTTCGATGGTTGATTTTTATTCGTCATCAACGTTATCTCTATATATAATGTAATCTTTTTCCCTAATTAGCCATGATTTTCCTACTTTACTGGCTTTCAGTAGACCAATTCTACAATGACGTGTTATTGTTGAAACCGATTTGTTGGTCATCTTCGCTACCTGACCAACAGTATAATTTCTTGCGTCTGATGTAAAATCTGGCGGATTCGTTTGAAGCTTTTTGTCAATTTTACTAATGATGTTGTTTAGCACTTTGTTCGAAAGCGAATCAACAAGGTAGGGCATCCAATCAACCGAGTGTAATTGTCCATCGATTACAATGCCGAAATCATCTTTGCTGTAAGTTGTCATCGCTATTGGGATTTATTGCATGTTTCGACAACTCTTTGAGCTTGTGGAACAGTGGCCTCTCCTGTCGCGGTTTTTGAATAAAACCTTTCCAAACGAATAGTTAGCGAATTGGCACTTATGATGTTATATTTTGTAATGGAGCCGTTTTCACCGGATGTATAAGTCAGGATATCACCGGTTACTGAATACGCCCCTTGTCCTGTTATCTGCCGACAGTAATTGTTTCCGCCGGTCTGATACATAGAAAATTTTCCAATTATAGCACCGTTGTCTGTTCCAAATTCATACCAGTTATAGTCTTCTTCGCATCCACTAATTGCTTGCGGTTGGCCGTTTACTGTTTTAGCAATTAGGTTCCAATGGCCTGTCAGATTTGTGGAAGCCGGTGATAGGTTTTCTGTAGTTTCATCATTGTTTCCATCGCTGGAACAGGAAAATAGCAGCATTAAGGCAACTGCGATAATAAGTCTTTTCATTTTGTGGTAATTTAGCGTTAATGATTAAAAAAAGGAGCGCAGCTTTCACCATGCGCCGCCAGGCTTACCACAGCCTTCATGAACAATAGATCCAGCCACGCCCAAAAGGGCGCAGTGTATCATTATTTGTCCATGTCATGTTGAGTGGTAATTCGGCGACTGGCAATAATGAAAACAATACGTTATTTTCAGGTGCTAATACAAATTCATTTAATATTGACCCGCGTTTGCAATTGCACTGAGTCTAAAAATTGTCGGCTGGTAATCTGGATAAAGTTGTCGTTGCCTAATTTGCTGATTGCTTCGCACATTTCGGATGTTGTGAGCGAGTTCCTTAATTTGCTTTTTCGGCGAAGCGTATCTCCACAAAGGCGATAAATACTTTTCCAAAAGAGCACTGAAAACTCCTGGTTCTTTTTCTCTATAAAACTTTAATCCTGTATGGCTCAAAAGAATGCTGTCTGCTCTTTGCATCGAAATGTCCAGTCCGGTTACGGAGCAAACAGTTGTTGATCTGGACTGAGCGATGTCGAAAACTCCTCTTGGTTGAATCGATACGCCTAAAATAGAACTGTTAATGGTTACGCATTTGCACTCATCACAGTGTCGGTTAATCGTTACACATTTTTCCTCGATTTCTTTCAAAATTTGTTTTTGCAAGTTGTCTGAGTGCTGTTCAATAATTTTTTTAAGTTTTTTCTTAGGTCGGTCGCGATATTTGGCTGATATATCACGTAACCAATATCGAGGATTGGCAAATTGTGTCAATAAACTTCTGTCTTTTTTGGATAATTCATGATTTCTAATGCTATAATCATACGCGACAATTTCTTCAAATTTGATCAAAAGCATTTTTGCCGCTTTTTCGAGCGTATCTGGAACTATATCTTCAAAAGTTCTCACACCGATAGATTTTAAGTCTTGCATCCTTGTATATTTTACTTCTATGCGCAACGTATCAGTCGTCATACCATACTGCCAAGATTTGAAATATATTTTTATTAGATATCTCTGATGTCTTACCTGTGCGTAATTACCTTCGTAATCGTATTGGAACCCAATGTTTTGGTGAAAAAGCAATCCGTCAATAAAATAGCGAGGATTGAAAGCTGGTTCAACATTAACTCCAAATTCCACATTCTGAAAAATCATTTGGGACGCAGTACATCCGAATAAGGTCATTAAATGCTGACGCGTTTCGGCTATAGAACAATACGTAAATAGGTTGCCATTGAAACCTTTGTCTCTTTTTTTAGGGTCGTGGTTAGGTGCTTTTACTTCATGTATGTGATTCCAAAGTTTGTGTACGCTTCCCGAAAATTCCACATGCTGAATTTTCTTTTTTGATTTTCCGCATTTCCCGAATTCATGTTTTGTTATAATTTTAATCTCACAAGTTCTATAGTCTGCGGTAATGACTTCTTCGAAAATTTCCGCAGTTGATGTCGAAATCTCACATTTAAAATCCAGCGCCTTGTTTTTGAGAAGGCGCTCGATGTCAATGTTCATTAGGGCGAGTTTTACGTAGTCTAATGCTGCCATGCTAATCGCGTAAGCGAACCATACTTTGATCAATCTCCGACCTCAGAAAATATACCCTATTGCCTTTGTAACAAGGCGAAAGTTTTCCCGACTTTGACCAATTGTTTAACGTAGATAAATCGATGTCAAAAAGATCAGCAACCTGTTTACGAGTTAAGTACTCGTTATGTTGCTGCGGAGTGAAGTTCTTTAAGAATTCGTTTAAAACTCTTTTGATTTCGCCTGCAATTAGGCTTTGAAGTTGATCAGGCGTTACCTGAATAAATTGTACTACGCTCATAAATATTTAATTTTATGAGACAAAGAACTTTTAGGTTTAAATTAGGGCATTCCCTAAAAAGATGGATGTACGGCTATTTTGATAGTATGCCCTTTGATATCAGCATTGCCTTTACCTTTTCAACTGAGGTTTTGGAATTATATGGATTCTTGTTTTCTGCTGAAGTGTCATTGAGAAGCGCGTTCAAGTATGGTTGCACAGTGCTTCTTTTTTCTCCGGTTAACAAAGCAATGAAATGTGCAAGATTATTCACCGACGTTGAGAAAGCGACGTTTTCACGTAAAAATGACAAGAGTCCCAGTTCTTGGGCAAGAATAACCTTTTGTACAGCGTTAAGTGAACGTGTGCTGTTAAGATCTTCTTTTTCTAAGCCATCGGCATCAAATAGTCGTTCATAGATCAAATTTGTTTTTCGTTCGGTTTCCAAATATTTGCCTCGCTCGCGTAAGTGGCGGCGGTAATTATAATAATCTTCAAAGATTTGCGCGGTTTCGGGGGTAAATTCCGCATCCATCGTTAGTTCCTCGTTCATTGCCCGTTTGATCCGTTCCAATTCCGATTCCACCAATTCTGACTCTGATGCGAAAATCTTTTTGCGAACATACACGTCCACATAGTCATTATAGATGCCAATCGAAAGCGGTTTCAATCCATGTGTCTTTTCGATGCTATTCTTATCTTGTTTTATTTTAGTCATTTTAACTGCTTCTAATTACTTGAAGTTTTGTTATCTTTTCTCTTTCCCAATCTTGTACTAATTTTCTAAATAAATCGGCATTTGCGTCTTTGTCCTGTCGTTTGTTTATATAGACTAAAAAAGTGCTTTCCTTGCTATGACCAGTTATAGTCATCAATAATGGGGTTGGAATCCTCATATAATAGTTGGTTGCAAAAGAGCGACGAAGACAATGAGTTGATATAAGTTCCCATTTTGGATACCTGCCAAATTCAACTCGATTTGTAAGCGGATTTCGTTTTTCGCCTTCAACAATTTGTGTTAGGCCTGCAACTTGGCAAACTACCTTTATTAGGTCGTTGAATCGGTCATAATTAATCTGTTTTGGAAAGTCATTTTCAATTATTTTAATGATATGTGGCTTTATGATTGGAACGGTTACATCCTTTCCAACTTTTTCTTGATCAACGTCGAGATAAAGTAGGCCGTTTTTATATCGAAAATCTTCAGGTTTCAATTCGAGTAAGTCACCGCTTCGCTGCGCAATTTCGCATCCTAAAAGCATCCAATTCCTAACATTTTTTAGTTCTTCAGTTTCAATTATTGCCTCGCGCACTTTGTCGAGTTCTTCAAATGATAAGGTTTGAATGTATCGATCATCGTCAGTTTTTCTAAATGACTGAATAACCTTCGAATGTGGATGAACCCGAATTTCATTGCGATCAGCATCTAAGCAAACGGTTTTTATCATATCTAAGTGCTTTCCTGCATAGCTGACACCGTAATTTTCGTTATTCAAAAGCCATGTCGTAAATCGTTCTATGAACGGGTTGTTGATTTCCATAAAGGATATTTGTCTCTTGATTGAAACTTCATATCGGGTAAATACGTTCTTGAACATACGGTAGTTTTTAATCGTGTTTTTGCTCAAACCGATTTTTATCTTTCCTGCTCTTTTAACTTTACGTGTACTGGCATTGTCGATTATATGCTGAACATAGTTAGAAAAGATATTACTATCGGACGCGGATACTCGATTAAAACAATCATTCACACACTTTTCTAACCAGTAAGAATTAATTACGGTTTCGCTGCCTTGATCTTCATTAAGTTTTGCGTGAATGAATGTCTCCAGTTTTTTTAGATTGGAGAAAAGCTTTTTACCATCTTCACTATTTTGTTTCGGAAAATTATTTTTACCCCAATTGTCAGGATGTGTGTTGAAGCCGCTATTTAATTCGAACACACCCGAACGACTAATAGATAGTCGGACTTTAATTGCAACGTGCTTATTTGCCTTACTGCGTATACGGAATTGTATCGATGCCATGTAAAATTATGATTGGTACAATGCAAATATATCTGATTTGATATAACTGACCAACAATTGCCCAACCAAATTGCGTTATAATTCTATTTGATTCCTTTTAGATCACCAAACCTTTTATTGCAAAAATCCATTAGGGTTCTTATATTATGGGGATTAAGTTGTCTTAGAAGCGTTTACTGAATTGGTGAAAACTAACTGAGAAGTGCTTACTGGAGTGCTGGTTCGAGTCCAGTCTAGGGCACAAAAAAAGGATAGCTTTATGCTATCCTTTTTTTTATTTAATTTACCAAATATGTTTTCGTGACTGAAAACGGAGGATAAGGAACCTCTGGATTTACGGGAACAACTGGCGGAGCCGGCACGGTTCCAACCTGCGTATCAGACAACACGCCATCAACATAAATTTCTACCGAATAGTTATGGTCAACGCCGGTTTTATTCTGAAAATTCAAATCCATTTTTGTTAGAAACGGTTTTTGAACAATAATGGTTTTCGAAAATGAAAGCGGTGAAACGTCGTTGAAAAAACCAGATTCCATTGTGCCATCAACACTTTTATATTTAAAACTTGTCACGACATCGGCTGACGAAACCGTAAATTTATAACGCACATCTGTACCTGTTGGCGGGCCGGGAATGATTTCTTTTATAGCGTCATCATCACTACCGCATGAAATAACCATGATTGGGATGATCAGTAAAATAAATAATTTTTTTAATTTTTTCATAGCAATTTATTTTTAGGCGAATGTCGTAAAATTTTTAAAAACCACAAAATAAAGCTATTTCATTCTTTTTAAAATGTCTTTCGTGGCTATTTTGTAAGCAGCAGTATGCAAAGAAAAGTCCTTCTCAATAATGTTTTTAAGCTCGGGATATACGGTTTTTTTGATTTTTCCAAATTCAAACAATGCACGCATCGCATATACTTTTGATGCCACTTTTGTTTGGCCGATCATCCAGTCAAAACAGGTTTCGGTAATCACGCGGATGTGTTTGGAACGCAGGTAAACACGGTCGTTTTTTAATTCGCCAATATGCTTTTGCGACAGGAACAGGCAGATCTTAGAAATGCTTCTGACGGCGCCGTCTTGTTTGTACAATGGTAAAATTTTGCAAAACACATCCAGATAATCATCAATCCATTCCAGTTTCGATTCCAAAACCAACTCTAAAATCCAGCAGGCTTTGTGATGGTTTTTATCTTCCAGGCCGAATGCAATAGCGAGCAAATCCTCGAAATCTTCCGGATGCTTTAAAATGTAATCCGAATTGAATTCACGGCTTTTTCGGTGCGCTGAACTCACCGCAATTTGATTATACAGTTGCAGGTTCCTCATCTTTGCAAGGGAAAAAGAGTGTAAATACCGCACCTTCATCTGGCCTTCCTTCAGCAATTATAGTTCCGCCGTGGTTTTGCATGATTTTCTTGCAAAGCGCCAGTCCAACGCCCGAGCCTTTGTATTCGGCATGTCCGTGCAAGCGTGTAAAAATATTAAAGATCGATTCTGAATACTGTTCCGAAAACCCGATACCATTATCCGAAAAAGTGATTTCATGGCAAAACTGGTTCTGTGCGTGAATGTTTTTTTTGCGCTCTGATGCCAATAAAATCTGAATTACCGGAGCGCGGTTTTCATCAGCATATTTAAGTGAATTCTGGATCAGGTTCATAAAAAGCTGCTTTAATAAAAAAGAAACGCCGTTCACAACAGGAAGTTTTTCGCTTTTTACAAAGGCTTTGCTTTCGCCGATAGTGTCTTTCATGTCAGTTAACACTTCGTCCAAAATCTGGTTTAGGTCAATGTCTTCAAATGATTCGGCGTTGTATTTGATCCGGGTATATTTTAAGATGTCTATCAGTAAAGTCTGCATCCTGTTGGCCGAACTGCTCATTCGCTTCACCGATTCAAAAGCTTTTTCAGGAAGGATTTCGGTTTCGCTCGTAAGCAGCATCGATGCAAAAAACTGGATTTTCCGAAGCGGTTCCTGTAAATCATGCGTGCTGATCCAGTTGATATTTTCGAGTTCGGCATTCGATTCCTTGAGTTGCTCGCTTAGTTTTCGGTATCGTTCTTCTTCAAGGCTGATGAGGTACAAGCCAATTTGCTTTTGCAGCGCATGGGCGTAATTTGCAGCGGCATTGAGTTCTGGCTGCTGCCAATCGTTGCTTCGGAATTTCACGACCTGTTTCCACAGATTAAATGAATTCCGGGGATGCAGGCCGCGGCTGTCGCGAATAATCGCTTTTTCAGGATCGCCGCCCCAATTGACTTCTGTCAGTGTTTCGGGACGGTACCAAATGATGGCGTTTCCGTTGCCCAGCGAATGGTAATTAATGCCCGAAATTTGCTCACATAATGACTTTTTATCGGAAATAAAATTGACAAGTTTATCTGTGAAAAAAGTGCTGTCGTTGCTGTATTCAGAACACCAATTTGCCAAATAGCGAATGTCATCATCTGATGGTGCAAGCCCGTTTTTATACACATTTCCATTGATTAGCAAGGATACGCCAGCTGCATTGCAAACCCGCAGCAATTCTGGGCTGATGCTTATAATTTTAAAAGATTCTATAACCGGAGGCAAATTGAACGCCGTTAGTTTTTCGAGTGAAATATTAGTCTTTCGCGCCACTTCGTATTCCTCATTCGACTGGCGCACATCAATTTGCGAAGTGATAAACTGGCCTTGCAATTGCGCTGCCAACCGGATTTCCGGAGAAAGGTTTTTCTGGGAATAATGATGGCACGCAATCAATCCCCACAACCTTCCGCGATGGATCAGCGAAATGGTCAATGTGGCACCAACACCCATATTTTGCAGATATTCCACATGAATAGGTGAAGTGCTTCTCAAAACCGAAATGCTGAGGTCAAGGTCTTTATCCGATGCATCGGCAATCGTGTAAATCGGAACCGGCGTATAATTAATATCGGTGATTAAACGCAACAGGTTTCGCATATACAATTCGCGCGCCTGCGGTGGAATGTCGCTGTGCGGATAATGCAATCCCAGGAAAGGTTCAATGTCTTCGCGGCAGCTTTCTGCAAATACTTCGCCATTGTATTCTTTGTCAAAACGGTAAATCATCACACGATCGTAACCGGTAATTTCACGCGTTCCTTTGGCGACAAGCTCACACAATTCCTTGAGGGTCGAAGTCGTATTCATATACGAAACAAACTTCACCGATTGCTTGTAAAGGTTTTCCTGTAAATTGGTTTCGGGATTTTCGGGTTCTGCTTCAATAATAAAAGTCGGACCGCTTTTATGAATGCTGCAAAGAAAATTTTTATTGTTGATGAAAAGTTTTTGCGGTACTGATGAGTCAAGTCCGAAATTTTGTACATAATCTGTTACAATTGTCCGGTTTTCATCACCAAATGCTTCGCCAAAAGTTTTTCCCAGCAAAAAATCATAAGATAATCCGCAATATCCGGCACTGTTCCCGCTGCAAAAAGTAATTTTCCTGCTTTCCTCGTCAATGCCAATCAAAAAACCGTGCGGCTGGATGCTACCCGGAATATGAATCGGTTCATTCTCGCAATTCGTCAGGTTGACAAGGTTGCGGTTGACAATATCCTTGTACTTCATATTTTATTTGGAAAAATGCTGGTGAATGGCCTGAAAGGCAAAATCCGCCCCAGCGATAATTTCATCACTGTTGCCGTTTTTTTCTTCGTATTCGGTTAAAATATTCAGGAAATTTTTCCACGAACTTCCGGTTTTATTGCCGTAACCGTTAAAATACGAAACACCGTTTTCTTCATAACCCAAGACCGATTGGAGGTTTTTTAAGATAAATCTGCCGCCGAGTGACGAACCTTCAACAACATATAAGATCCCAACAGCAAACGGAACGGAAAAATTTTCTGAATTTTGGGTAAATGGTAAATTTGAATCGGTTTTGGAAGCATTCAAAAAAGCCAGATCGGCATCAATCAACGGCAATTTTTTTCTTTCTTCAAGATCGGGAAAAATATTCTGGAGCAATGGAAAAATGTTGTTTTCTGTATCTTCGATGACATCATGCATCAGCTTCAGGTAATGTGCATACGCTTCAGCGGTAACTTTTGTCGAAGTGATCGAAGCCGAAACTGGCAGGCTTTCTAAATTTTTATGTGAATCGGCCGTATTGGCTCTTAACTGGTCTAAAAAAGTAAGGGAATTTTCTATGTTATTCATGGTTTGATCTATGGGATTTCGTCATTTGCATCACAACCAAATATAGCGATTTCTATCAGACATTCATTAAAAATGATAAGCGACTGAAAAACTGCCGTAATAATTCACAGGCAAACCCGGATAATAAAATCGCGGTGCGGCAGTTCCAACTCCTGTAGCGTTTGGCAGAATTAATGAAGCGTATTGTTTATCGGTAACATTGTTGATTCCGGCAGCTAGATTGGCATTAAGATTTTGAAAGATTTCGAATCGGTAGCCTGTTTTCAAATCCAGAATTTGATAGGCATCCGTAAAATCGGCATTGGAATCGTTTAACGGAATTTTATCAACAAACCTGAAATCGCCCGACAAATACCAGCCAAAACTGCTGTTCAATGTCAGTCCGGCATTTGCTGTATTTGCAGGAACGCCGGTTAATTTATGTCCTGAAAAATCGTTTCCGAGGTTGTTGAATCTTTCAAATTTGTATTCGCCAATAGAAGCCGCAACATACGGATTCAATACAAATATTTTATTGATCTGCCAATTGTAATTTAGTGAAATTTCGATTCCCTGATGCAAGGTTTCACCTGCATTAATGCCCACATATTGATCGTCGCTGACGCGTTGGGCAACTAGTAAATTGTTGATTTCCATTCGATACATCGCTATTTCAGCAAACAACTTCCTGTCGAAAAAATAAAATTTCCCACCGAGTTCATAATTGTAGCCGCTTTCTGGTTTGATGTCTGAATTGATGTTTCCCGAGGCGGTCAAAGTTTCCTCGACGCTCGGCAATGAAAACCCTTTGCTTGCTGAAAGATAAATTGTCTGGAAATTCGTCGGCTTGAAAAGCAATGAAATTTGCGGCGACCAGATCGCATCATAACTGTATTTCTCAGATGAAATTTCAGGAAAATTATTGTCTAAAGTAAATTCGGTTTTGTTGATGTTCATTCCGGCCTGGACTTCAAATTTCTTTGAAAGCTGCATCCGAAGTTGCGCAAAAGCATTCAAAAAACTTCGATTTTGCTGCGTTCCTGTCAGTTGAAAACCTTCCAAACTTCCAAGTCCGTTGTTTTGTTTGTATAAATTTTGAAGCGTTCGACCCGAATAATCATCTTTAAAATATTCGAATCCGGCATTGAATTTTGTTTTAATATTCGCAATGTCAAAATCGCCCGAAAACTGCGTCCGTACACCATAAGCAAAAGTATATTGCTTTAAAATATCAAATGGGCGCGGTTCATTATTTTGTTTGTAATTGACGAAAACTGCGGTTGAGTTTTTGATTTTTTGGGAGATTTTCCAGTCGTATGACAATCCGCCAAGGAAAGAATTGTACTGTTTGTAGCCTTGCGAAGCTGCCCAGGTTGCCGCTGCTGCACGCGGATTTTCATCGAATGTTTTCCTGTCGATCGAACTTGGCAAATAGGCTTTCAAATACGTGTAATTTCCAAAATAAGTGAGCTTGCTTTCTTTTTTTCGTAACAATTCTCCCGCTAAAGTCAGCCCTTCGCGGTAATAAGCACTGTTGTTTCGCCAGCCGTCGGATGCGAGTTTGTGGTAACTTAAATTCAGGCTTGCCGTTTTTTCGTTTAAACTGTAACTGACGGTGTTTTTCATCAATCCAAATGAACCGTAAACCGTGCTTAATTTCAGATTGTTTCCTGCGGTTCCCGATAATTTCGGGCTGATTAAAATCGCGCCGCCCAAACCCGAACCATAAAGGCTCGAAAGCGGGCCTTTGATAATTTCGACCTGATCGATATTTTCAACGTCAATGTCTTCAATCGTCGTTTCGCTGTCGCCGGAAGTTAGCGGAATGCTGCCGTAAAAGGCGCGTATTTTATTGGTTCCATAAGGCGTTCTGGCGCCGATTCCGCGGATTGAAATCCGGCTGGTCGTAATATTTGCCGATTGCATCAAAACGCCCGGAATTAAATTCACTGCAGCTGAAATGTCGGTTAAATTATTTCTTTGCAAATCTTTTGGCGACAAAATCCCAATCGCAGCCGGTGCGTTCAGTAAACTGTCGTTGAGGTGCAGCGAACTGATAACGACTTCTTCGAGTTTATCCGGAATGGAATCGCGTACTTTTTGTCCAAAAAAACACTGGAAACACAAAAGCATTCCCAGTACTAAAATCTTTTTAAAAAGCATCAAATTATTTGTTTGCGGTTACTTTCCAGATCGTATTTCCGCTGTCGTCGTTCACCAAAAGCGAACCGTCGTTCATCACAGTAACTGCAACCGGACGCCCATAAACTTCGGCTTTTTCTTCATTCGCGATAAATCCGGTTAAAAAATCTTCAGGTTTTCCCGATGGAACGTCATTTTTAAATGGGACAAAAACAACTTTATATCCTGAGATTTTCGAACGGTTCCACGAGCCGTGTTGCCCAATGAATGCACCATTTCTGTATTTCGCAGGAAAAGCTTCTTTGTCATAAAATGCCAATCCGAGAGAAGCCGTGTGCGCGCCAACCGGAACGTCAGGAACAATTGCTTTTGCTGCTAAATCTTTGCCTTGCCCTTTCATTCTCGGATCTAAAATATTGCCGTAATAGGAGTAGGGCCAACCATAAAATCCGCCTTGTTTGACGCTTGTGATGTAATCGGGAACGAGATCGTCGCCAAGTTCGTCGCGTTCATTTACTGCAGTCCACAATTCGCCGTTTCCGGGATTCCAGTCCATCCCGACTGGATTGCGTAATCCGCTTGCAAAAATTCTTTCACCTGTTCCATCTGGATTGATCTCTAAAATATTCGCGCGGCGTACTTCTTTATCCATGCCGTTTTCACCCACATTGCTTCCGGAACCGACAGAAATATAAATTTTCGAGCCATCGGCATTCGAAATTAAGTTCCGCGTCCAATGGTTGTTGTAGCCGCCAGCGGGAAGTTCGAGTACTTTCACGGCTTTCGCACTCATTTTCAATTCAGCTTCTTTGTATGGATATCGGTACAAACCATCCGTATTTGCTACATAAAAATGGTTGTCGGCAACGAGCATCCCAAATGGTTTGTTGAGTCCTTTTAAATAGGTTTCGCGGGTTTCAAAAGTGCCGTCTTTGTCTTTATCACGAAAAACCGTGATCTGGTTTTTGCTTGTCATCGTACCGCTTTCGCAGACGAAAATATCACCGTTTGGCGCGATGTATGTCCATCGCGGATTGTCGAGGCCATCTGCAAATTTTGTAACGGTAAATCCTTCCGGAGCTTTTGGAGTCGCACCTTCCGGCCAGTCGACCATGCTGTTTCGATTGGTTTTGGATTTTGTCGCGAATGGCGGTGGTAATGTAAGGTCGCCAATCGCCGTTTTGACTGTAGTTCCGGGCTGTTTTGCCAAAGCTTCTTTGTCTTCCTTCTTGACCTGGCCGTTGCAGGAAGCCATAATTATTGCCGTAAAAAGCGTAAAAGATAGTGTCGTGGTTTTCATAGTGTTGTTGTTAAAAAGTAATTATCCCTAACAATTTAGGCATTAAATATTTTTTCGGAAAAATTACATCCGAATATTATAGGTTATTTAACAGTCTGAAAAAAGTGCGCCCAAACTGCAATTTCTGTTAAAGTACTCCATTCTAATTCAGTATATTTGCAAATTATTTTAAAACTGAAACCAGTGATACAATTACACGATAAACAGTTTGTCCCGTTTATTTCCGCGCAGGAAATCGACTTTGCAATTGCCGAAATGGCGCGTCAGGTAGAAGCAGATTTTGCCGATGATATTCCCGTTTTCGTAGGCGTTTTAAACGGTGCTTTCATGGTCATTTCCGATTTCATGAAACATTACACCAAGCCGTGCGAAGTCAGTTTCATCAAAATGGCATCTTATGAAGGCATGGAAACCACGCATGAAGTCAAGCAACTCATCGGTTTAAACCAGGATTTGACTGATAGAACCGTGATCGTTATTGAAGACATTGTGGATACCGGAAACACGCTCGAAGAACTCAAAGCCATGTTCAAAAAACAAAACGTAAAGCATTTCAAGATCGCAACGCTGTTCTTAAAGCCTGACGCTTATAAAAAAGACATCAAGCTCGATTACGTAGGAATCAGGATCCCAAACAAATTCATCGTAGGCTTCGGGCTCGATTATGACGGACACGGAAGAAACCTCCCGGAAGTCTATCAATTGGCCGAATAATTTAAGATTCAAAACAAAGCAACAACTCAACTATAATTCTAAAATGATCAACATCGTATTATTCGGAAAGCCCGGCGCAGGAAAAGGAACGCAGGCCGAATTTTTAAAAACAAAATACAATTTAGTACATTTATCAACCGGTGATATTTTTAGGTTCAACATAAAAAACGACACCGATTTGGGTAAACTTGCCAAAAGCTTTATGGACAAAGGCGATTTGGTTCCCGATGCAGTCACGATTAAAATGCTTGAGGACGAAGTGGACAAAAATCTCGATAAAGACGGATTTTTATTTGACGGATTTCCAAGAACAATTGCGCAGGCCGAAGCTTTAGACACTTTTCTGGAGACAAAAAACTGGAAAATTACGGCAACGATCGCACTCGAAGCAAACGATGAAATTTTAGTACAACGATTGCTCGAACGCGGAAAAACTTCCGGAAGGCCGGACGATCAGGATGAAGAAAAAATCCGGAACCGCTATCAGGAATACAATGAAAAAACCGCTCCATTAACGGAGTTTTACGATAAACAAGGGAAATTTCACGCCGTAAACGGCATCGGCTCGATCGAAGAAATTACCGAAAGGCTCAGCAAAGTCATCGACAATTTGTAAAGAAGCCAATCCGGCTGTACGCTGCAAGTCCTCGCCCGAAAAAATATTTTTCCACGACAAAAAAGAGCTTCCGTTGGTCGCTTTTTTTTATCGGCAAAAATTAATTTTTCAGCCTCCGGGCTTTCCGCTGCCATCCGGGCTAAAACAACCGCCTCAAATTCGCGATTTGGCTCCGCACAATTATGGAAATACTGATAATATTTTTTCTGATCCTTCTCAACGGCGTGTTCTCGATGTCGGAAATCGCTCTGATCTCGGCGCGAAAAAACCGTCTCGAAAATGCTGCCAAAAAAGGCAACGCAAGCGCAATTGCCGCACTCGACCTGGCCAATTCGCCCAATAAATTTTTATCCACCGTGCAAATCGGGATTACGCTGATCGGAATCTTAACGGGTATCTTTTCGGGCGATAAAATTACAACCGATGTGAAGACTTTTGTAGAAGGTTTTGCTACGTTAAAACCGTATGCCGATTCGATCGCAGTCGGAATTGTAGTCGTCGTTTTAACCTTTTTCTCCTTGGTTCTCGGAGAATTGCTGCCAAAACGAATTGGATTGAACTATCCTGAAAAAATCGCAAAATCGGTCGCACTTCCCATGAAATGGATCTCGATCATTACCGCGCCATTTATTTGGCTTTTGACGATTTCGACCGAAGCCTTACTCAAAATATTAATGATCAAACCTTCAGCCGACGGAAAAGTCACTGAAGAAGAAATTAAGGCGATCATCAAAGAAGGCACAGAAGGCGGCGAAGTACAGGAAATTGAACAGGATATTGTAGAGCGCGTGTTTCACATTGGCGACCGAAAAGTGAATTCGTTGATGACTCACAGAAAATCAGTGGCCTATTTGCCAATCAGCGCAGACAAAAATCATGTCCGTGAATTGATGCTTGAAGAGTTGCATTCGATTTATCCGGTTTACGGCAAGAACCATGATGACATTTTAGGTGTTGTAAACCTTAAAAATATATTCGCGCATTTTAGTGAAGAAAATTTCAATCTCGAAAGAATTATGACCGAAGCGCCCTACATTATGGAGCAGACAACGGCGTATAAAGCACTCGAAAATTTTAAAAAATCAGGCGTGCATTATGCTTTGGTTTCGGATGAATACGGCGTTTTTCAGGGAATTATTACGTTAAATGATATTTTGGAAGCACTCGTTGGCGATGCTTCGGATTTTTATAAAGATGATTTTCAGTTGGTAGCGCGCGAAGACGGAACCTGGCTCGTTGACGGACATTATTCGCTGCACGATTTTCTAACTTATTTCGAGCTTGATGAACTCATTAATGATTATGAAGTTACAACCGTAAGCGGATTGATCATGACCGAATTGTCGCACATCCCGAAACAAGGCGAAAAACTCATCTGGCAAAATTTTGAACTCGAAGTGATTGACATGGACGGCGTGAAAATCGATAAAGTAATGGTAAAATCATTGCGGGAAAAGTAATTTTGTCGAAAGTCAAATGTCAAATGTCGAAAGCGCATGACTTGCGGAATAGCATCTGGCTAAAATTATAATTCAAATATAAAATAGATGCGATTTTAATTTTAAAAATTGCTTTTACGCAACTTATAAATCTGAAATCTGAAATCTGAAATCTAAAATATAATGACCGAAGGGAATTTTGTAGACTACGTAAAAATATATGTTTCTTCCGGAAAAGGAGGAAAAGGCTCGACACATTTGCACCGCGAAAAATTCATTGAAAAAGGTGGTCCCGATGGCGGCGATGGCGGACGTGGAGGACACGTGTACCTCGTTGGCAACAAAAGTCTATGGACCTTGTTTCACCTCAAATTTGCCAAACACGTCAAAGCAGGACACGGCGGTGATGGCGGCGGCGACAGAAGTTCAGGTGCAGACGGCGACGATAAATACATTGAAGTGCCGCTCGGAACAGTC
This sequence comes from Flavobacterium noncentrifugens, assembly GCF_900100375.1. Taxonomy (GTDB): domain Bacteria; phylum Bacteroidota; class Bacteroidia; order Flavobacteriales; family Flavobacteriaceae; genus Flavobacterium; species Flavobacterium noncentrifugens. The sequence goes on from NZ_FNEZ01000002.1 coordinate 150,495, forward strand.
GTTCGCGATAAAGACACCAATGAAATTCTGTTTGAAATCACCGAACATGAAGAGAAAAGAATCGTTGCGCTTGGCGGAAAAGGCGGACTCGGGAACTGGCATTTCAGAAGCTCGACAAACCAAACGCCCAGATATTCGCAGCCGGGTTTGCCGTCTGAAGAAAAAGACATGGTTCTGGAACTCAAAGTCCTTGCAGATGTTGGTTTGGTAGGTTTTCCAAATGCAGGAAAATCGACTTTGCTTTCAGTGCTGACATCGGCCAAACCAAAAATTGCAGATTATCCGTTTACGACCCTAAAACCAAATTTGGGAATTGTCGCTTACCGCGATTTTCAGTCGTTTGTAATTGCCGATATTCCGGGAATTATTGAAGGTGCGGCAGAAGGAAAAGGCCTTGGGCATTATTTCTTAAGACATATTGAAAGAAATTCAATCCTGTTATTTTTGATTCCGGCCGATGCCGACGATATCAAAAAAGAATATGAAATCCTGATCGATGAATTGCGCCGTTACAACCCCGAAATTCTGGATAAGGAACGCATGATCGTGATCTCCAAATGCGACATGCTCGATGAGGAACTAAAATCCGAGATGAAAATTCAATTGGACAAGGAATTTAAAGACATTCCGTATATGATGATTTCGTCTGTGGCACAGCAGGGTTTAACCGAATTGAAAGACAGTTTGTGGAAAATGCTGAACCAGTAGATTTGAGATTTAAGAATTACGATTTAAGAATTGTAGATATTAAGCACCTTCATTTGAAGGTGTTTTTTTTTTGTTACTAATCTCAACTTTCCAACTTTTTAACTTTTTAACTTTCGACTTTAATCTTCTCCGCGACAGCGATGGCAGCGGCATCCTTTTTTCCGTTTCTTTAAGGGAAAAAGATACAGCGGACAGCGCGGCCGTTCGCCAAAATCCAAAAAATAAGTTAAAAATCAACTACAACGTTTTAGTTTTCACTGCTAAAGGATTTGCCTTTTGTCGAAATGAATTATATTCGCACCGCTGAAAAGCACGTAAATTAAAGCACGATTTGTAACAAACCTCAACCTCTGCCGACTATTTACGCGATTAACTAACTTAATTTAAACAAAATGAAGAAAATTATTTTATTCTTGACCATGTGCCTCATGGCTTTTCCGGTAAAAGCCGACGAAGGAATGTGGTTTTTGATGTTCATTGAAAGGCTGAACCACCGAGACATGCAAAAAATGGGACTGCAGTTGACGGCTGAGGAAATTTACAGCATCAACCACCACAGTCTGAAAGATGCGATTGTGCAGTTTAACGGCGGTTGTACAGCAGAAATCGTTTCTAAAGAAGGTTTGGTTTTAACGAATCACCACTGCGGATACGACGCGATAGCGGAACTTTCTACAGCTGAGAAAAACTACCTTAAAAACGGGTATTGGGCGCCGGACAGAAAATCTGAACTGAAACCTTCAAGCCTTTATGTGCGTTTTTTCGTGCGTATGGATGATGTTTCAAAAAGGATTTTGGCCAAAGTGAACGATAAAATGTCCGAAGAAGAAAGAGGAAAAGCGATCCAGCAGGAAATGGCTGTGATTGAAAAGGAAAATAACGAAGGCGGAAAATATACCGTTTCTGTACGTCCTTTCTTCCAGGGAAATGAATATTATTACTTTGTATACCAGGATTTTAAAGATGTGCGTTTGGTGGGAACTCCGCCGGAAAGCATCGGAAAATTCGGTGGCGATACCGACAACTGGGAATGGCCGCGCCAGACTGGGGATTTCTCAATGTTTCGCGTATATGCTGACAAAGACGGGAATCCGGCTGAATATTCTGAAAATAATGTGCCGTTGCAGCCAAAGCATTATTTGCCTGTAAGTTTAAACGGTGTGAAAGAAAATGATTTCGCGATGATCTTAGGATATCCTGGAAGAACCAACCGTTGGATGCCGGCAAACGGAATCGAGCAAAATATCAAATATGCGTATCCTGCATGGGTTGAAGGTGCAAAAACAGGAATGGACCAGATGAAAAAGTATATGGATAAAGACGCGACGGTTCGTTTGGCGTATGCTTCCAAATATGCTTCGACTGCCAATTACTGGAAAAACCGCCAGGGAATGATCGATGCTTTGACTAAACACGGAACGGTAAAAACCAAAACGGACCAGGAAACTAAATTTAATACCTGGGCAAACAAGCCTGAAAATAAAGCGAAATACGGAAATGCTGTTGCGAACATCAATAAATATTACGCCATGACGAATGAAAAATCACGTCATGACAATTATTTGCAGCAAATGTTCCGTACGACTGCTTTTGCCGTCGTAAGCACGACACTTGGGAAATCCCTTGATGCATATGTGAAAGCAGACGAAGCGAAACGCAAGGAGATGTATCCGGAAATCATGAAAAGCGTTGAAGAAGGACAAAAAGAAATGTACCTTCCGGCTGAAAAAGATTTATTGGCGGCACAATTGAAATTATACGCAACCAAATCTACAGGTTATCCTGTTGCACCAATAGTTGAAAAATTGGCTAAAGAAAACAACAACGATTTTACGAAATATGCAAGTGATGCCATCGATAATAGTATTGTGGTTTCGCCTGCAAAAGTGAAAGCATTTTTAGATGCGCCAACACAGGAAAAATTAGACAATGATCCGTTATTGACTTTGTCTAAAGGTTTGATTGCACATATTGGCATGAAATCTCCGGAACTGGCACAGGCTCAAAACGATTTTGGGGCGGGTTTCAGATTGTTGGTAGATGGTTTGAGAGAATCTAAAATTGGTATGATCAAATACCCGGACGCCAATTCGACTTTGCGCCTGACTTACGGAAAAGTACGTGCTTTGCCAGCAGATAAAAGAAATGCTGACGCGAAAATCAACAACTACACGACCATGGAAAGCATGGTGAAAAAATACAAAAAAGGCGATGAGGAATTTGACCTTCCGGTGAAATTGATCGAAATGAACAAAGCCAAAGATTATGGGCGTTATGCTGATAAAGCTGGATATATGCCAATTAATTTCCTCACCGACAATGACATTACAGGCGGGAATTCAGGTTCTCCGGTATTGAACGGAAAAGGCGAACTGATCGGGATTGCGTTTGACGGAAACATCGAAGCGATGGCTGGTGACGTAATCTTCGATCCGGCTTTGCAAAGAACCATCAACGTAGACATTCGCTATGTGTTATGGATCATCGACAAGCTTTCAGGAGCGAAACACATTGTTGACGAAATGACGATTGCGAAATAATCATTTCTGACTGAAATAGAAAATCCGGGTTGTGATGCAGCCCGGATTTTTGTTTTTTATTCGAATCAGATTCACTTCTATAAAATATTTTCTATTATTTATTCATAAGTTTTTTCGAAACCGTATTGCCGTTTTCAAGTTTGATTGTAGTCAGATAAATTCCGGTTGCATGCACAAAGTCATTTTCAAATGTTTTTACTTGCTTGTTCGGATTGTAAGTAGCGATTAGCTTCCCATTTGTATCATAAACCTGAACCAAAGCAATAACATCTGAAGCCGAAATGTGCAATTTGCTGTTGTTGATAAATGCAACAAGATCAGTTGATTCAAGTTCTGGTAAGCCCAAAGCCTGATCTTTGTAAATCAATACAAAACGGTCGTTGAAATTCCCAACCAAAGACTGGAATTCATACGGACTCGCCTTAAGATCATGAATAAGATGCAATTGATCGTCCTCAAGGTAAATGTTCTGAAATTCGAACAATCCGTCCAAATGGTCAATCCGGATCGTATAAAGGTCGGCTGTACCGGCTGTAAAGCCAATTTGTACCCGGTCATTATCATCAAAAGGCATTGGTCTTCCCTGGATCACGAGCGTTTTTTGCGCTGCCATCGAATAGAATGTGGTATTGTTGAGGTCGCTGTTCAGCAAACTGTCAAATCCCCAATCGAGATCGGCCGTTGCTTCTGGCGTATATCCAACAAGGATTTGATTGAAACTGCCTTGCTGGTTTGTCAGATCCAGCCAGATCCTGTGCTTCTCAGGCTCGGTTTCGTTGTTTTTGAAAAAAGTACTGTTGTTTCCGGCCGTTCGCATCGCATTTGTAAAAAGCGCATTTCTGGAAACGCTACGGCTTCTTACGAAAAAAGATTGTCCCGAAGCGATAAATCCATTTGGTGCAACTCCGCCAGAACCAGCAGCTCCCGCAAATCCGGTACCTGTTGATCCAAGCAGGTTCCACGTCGCATAATCAGACTGGCTGTATGCATAAAGCGTTCTGTTTGGATAAAACGGATCGGCAACGTTCAGTGTTACCGGTGTGTTGTGTGTCCAGAAATACATGGTTCCATCGATTAAGGCACGGTTGTTTGGCAGGTTCAGGAAAGCCGTGGCATTTACGCTTGACGGATATGGATTTCCCAAAAGATTGAATTTATCAGATTCGACAGCGGCGCCTAAATTTCCAAAACCGATCGGGCAAGAAATGTCACCGTTGTTGAATGTCCCGATAAAGTTTGCCGTGTAATTCCATCGCGGGTCAGTTGCAAAATACGGAAAACTCTGTGGTGCGCGTAAGATGTATCCTCTTCTAGGATCCATGATCGTTGCAGATGTTTCCGGCGACCAAACACCGGCATTGCCACCTACTGTTGGATTCCAGCTAAAATATTTGTCAAACCTCGTGTCAGGCGAAAGCATTCCCAATGTGTAGTTTGATGCCTGGGTCAGGGGCGAACTCCAATACGTATAATCGAACGCATATATTGGTTTTGTAATGCGCTCCATATTCATGATCCCGGCATTTTGCGTGCTATTGATTTGTACCAATGAAGCCGAATCTTTGATCAGAAGCTGCCCGCCGGTATTTACGGTAACGGCATCAGTGACAGTAATAGAGTTAGACGGATTTATGGTTAATTTGCCTCCGTTGAGAATTTTAAGGTTATAGGCCAGCGCATTGTAATTTATTCCTCCGATAACAGGGTTCGCGTCTGTACTGGAAATCACTACGCAATCTGTTGCTGAAGGAATTCCGTTTGGAGTCCAGTTTGCGCCATTCGCCCAATCCGGAGAAGCACCGCCCCATGATTTGATGACCACAGAAGCTGTTCCTGTATTGTTTATCGCAAGGCCTGAACAACCGGAATCACTAACAGAAGTCACGGTGTAAGTTGTTGTAGCTGAAGGCGAAATGAAAAATTCGTACGGACTTGCAGTGATTCCGTTCACGGTAACAGGAGTGATGCCGTCGGTGTAGGTTAAATTCCACGGTGGCGTTCCGGTAAGCGCGATGCTCACTTTTGCACCTGTTGGCGAACAGGCAGATCCGCTTCCTGTTACTACAGATGTTGGTCCGGTAATAACGAAATCTGTCGCAGTCCTTACCGTTGGTGTTTCTGAACATGCAGCATAGAAAGTTGTTGTGCCCGGTGTATTCGTATTGGTAATCCCTGATCCGGTAACACCTACAGGGTTAAACGGCGTTCCGGTTGCGATTGGATTTCCGCCTGTTGCAGCAGTATACCATTGAATTACGCCGTCATTATAAGTCGTTACAGATCCTCCGGTTGGGCCTGAAATATTCCACTGGAAGGTATCAGTAATGCTTATGTTGTTGCTTGACCAAACGGTTGAAACCAGTGTGTAAGTTATACCAGCTGTTAATGTTGCAGTCATCAACGCTTCCAGGCTACTGTCGCCGCCACCATCATCATCTCCCACAATCCAGGTTCCGCCGCAGGTTCCGGGCGTGAATGGCTGAACAACGATATAACCCATTCCGTCATAACCGGTATTGGGCTGCATAATGAAAGTGTAGCTTCCGGTAACGCTTACCTGAAAATCCATAGTTGTATAATTGGAAGTTACCGTAGAAAATGAACAAGTTGGAGAGTTGCTCATGAATGTAATGGGACGGTTTGCAATTTGATCTGTACCAGCATTCCAGCCTCCAATTATAGTTGTTCCAACTGTGGTTCCTACGGTACAACTTGCGGTCGCGCTTATTGTAGATGTTCCACCTTGACAAACAGATGTAGGCGTGGTTACTGGCGGTGCGGTATTAGTAGAGAAAGTAAGTGGGCCAATCCATACGCCTGTACCTGTTCCACCGCAATTCGAACGAATCCACACATTATAGAAAGTCCCGCCTGTTAATGGAGAAAGTGTCACGGTTGTAGTCGTTGAACTTGCTGTTGTTGCAGTTGCTGGTCCTGGAACGACACCTGATGAACTGTAATAAATGTCATAACCATTTGCAGGTGTTGGCGATGCGGCCGTCCAAGCCAGGGCAGCGTTTGTAATTCCAATGGCTGTTGTAGTGATATTTGAAGGGTTTCCACTACAGGGCAATGCCAGAACAGTGAAGGTATAATCTTCGGTTTCACTCACGTTGACATTTGCACAGGCACTTGGATTTGTCCCGTTTCCGCCTCTGATACGCATTCTGTGGTCGCCGACTAAAGCGGAACCGGGAACGGTGATGGTTCCGGTAGCACCTGAAACGGTGACGCCAGATTGGTATACTTTCTCGCCAATATCGTTAAAATCCATATCATTATTCCAGTCAATCCAGATGTTAAACCCGAAGTTTCCGCCTGTAAACGCCGTAGAGAAATTAACAGAAGCATAAGGTTGCTGGCTTACACTCATCGCAGTATAATTGGTGTAACCGCCGGCAGTATATCCCGAAGTGTTTGCAATATTTGCGGTACCGCCGGTTGTTGTAAAGTTGCTTATATATTTTGTATTTGTCGTGTTCGCTGTCGCAGAACAATAGCCTGTATAAAAGGAATTGGGTGTCGACCATTCGCTAAAATCACCGCCGGCGCAATCGCTTCTCACATAAACATAATAGGTTGTATTTGCAGTCAGCCCGATAACATTTGCTGATAATGCTGTAACCGGTGTTCCAGCTCCTGTAGGTACTGTGGCAGATGTGGAAACGACATATTGATATCCATTTGCAGGGACAATTGATGCAGCAGCCCAGTTGATAGTTGCCGAAGTGGCGTAGACAGGCCCTGCATCTTTTAAATTAGGGGCCAAACAAGTGGGAGTACGCTTTACGACCAGATGATCGAGGTAACAGTTGTATCCATATTCGGAATGAAATTTCAGGCCGATATATAAAAGCGGTTGGTTTCCGGCTCCTGCAGGCAACGTAACCACTTTTCTGCTCCATTCCCCAGCTGCTGCGGCACTTGCATTCTGGCGTGGGAAAAAAGTGCTGTTGTTCCATGTGGTTCCATTGGTAGACCATTGTACCATAGCCCCTTCGTTCAGGTAATTGCCCGTGTTGTAATCCAGGCCGTTCATCTGAAACCAGTCAAATTCTACATCGATGCTGGCGGTGCCGGTTGTAACCAATGGGGCGCTTCTAAAACGCTCCTCAGATCCTGCGCCGCCATTATTGTCATTATAAGAAGCATATTTCAAAAAGTAAGCGCCTTCATTTGCTGACGCAGATACATTGCCTGAATTCGCTACGAATGAAATTTTTGATGCCGTTTGAACGGCGACATTGGTAACGATCGTACATAAAGGTAAAGTTGTGGAGTTAAAACCTTCGGTATAAGTAAGCGGTAGTGGCGCACAGTTTGTTGTGGTGTTTGCGCTAACCCAGGCACTGTCGCATCCGTTTGAAGCCTTCACGCGATAATAATATATCGTTCCTGAACCCAATCCTGATATATTTATCGTAGTCGTTGGCGCGCTTATCGCAAATGGTGAGCCTGTAACGTTTGCAGAATATCCGGTATCCGTTGTAACCTGTATTGAATAAGTAATGGCTGCGGCAGATCCGCCAGTCGGCGCAGCCCAAGTCAATGTAAATCCGGAAGTCGTAGTTGCTGAAACCCCAACGCTGTTTGCAACAGCCGGGCAAGTTGTCATATTTCCAGTTAACGCACCTAAATTATTATACAATGGACCGCCTGAACAATTTGTATTGTTATAGGCATAAATGAAATAATAATAGGGGGTATTGCCAATCAATCCAGTATTTGAGATGGTTGTTGAAGTTCCGGTCTGGATGAAAGTCAGTCCTGTCCCTAATGTGCCAATATTCCCGGCAGAATATATAGTTCCATTAGCGGGCTGGCTTGGAGCGGTGCTGCTAAGCGAGCGTATCACAAGATAGCTGTTTGCAGTTCCTGAAAATGTTGCGGCTACACTAGTGCTTGTAATTGTCCCGGGTGAAAATACAGTTGCTTTCGCTGGAGCCACACAAGTTAGTGTGGTGTTGCCGCTAGACCAAGCGCTGTTGCAGCCGTTTGAAGCCCTGACGCGATAGTAATATATTTGTCCGGAAGTGAGCCCTGTAACAGATAGTGTTGTTACCGGCGCGGCTATTGTAAAAGGCGAACCTGTTACGTTAGTAGCATATCCGGGATCTGTTGTTACTTGTAATGTATAGGTAATGCCTGCAGCAGATCCGCCGGTTGGTGCTGCCCAATTTACCGAAAATCCTGTAGCCGTAGTTCCGGTAACCGCAACACTGTTTACAACAGCTGGACAAGTCACCACATTTCCTGTCAATGGGCCTGCAGTATTGTAGGCCGGGCCTCCAGAACATAAAGTATTGTTGTAAGCATAAACAAAATAATAAAATTGTGTGTTTCCTGCAAGCGCTGATTCTACAAAGCTCAACGCGGTGCCGGTTTGAATGAATGTGAAGCCAGTGCCGAGAGTTGCAATATTTGCCGCTGAGTAAATTGTGCCATTTGCTGGCTGGGATGGCGGTGTGCTTGTCAGCGAACGAACAACAAGATATCCGTTTGCCGAAGAACTGGTAAATGATCCTCCAGCCGTTGAAGAAGTGGCCGTTACAGGCGCGAAAACTGTAGCTTGTGATGGTGCTACACATGCAGATACGGTGACGCAACTTACCGCTGCAATCCAACCTGCAAGGTTGTTACTGACGTCGGATCTAAAACGGATCGTGATTGCCCCACTTGCGTCAGATGATGTAATCGTTCCTGGGCTTGTAGTTCCATAAAAAGATCCAGCTGGTGTAAGCGTTCCGCTGCCTGCGGGTAAGCCAGAAGAAATCAACGGAAAAGCTGTGGAGGGCCCATTATAGATAAGCATTCCATCATAAGCTTCTGTTGTAAATGAACTGAAAACCAATTGTACTTTGTTTGTCCCAACGCTTGGTGTAAATGTTATGGTGTAATCTTGTGAAACACTATAAGTATCACTCGAACCACCGGCATCCGTAAAGTTGTATGTTGTCCCGCAGTTAACGGTTTGTGAGCAGTTTGAAATTGCAGGGATCAGCAAATTATTACCCGCAGTTGCCGATGTCCAGGAAATGTCATCAATAAACCGATTCTGTGCACCGGTTGGTCTGGTATCAATAATTCTAACGTAAACATTTGTAAGACCTAATGCACCAAGATTGACTGAAAATTGTTGGTATGTGGCAGTTGGGGTAGTCGTTGCGCCTCTGGAAGTCCAAAAAGCACCATCTGGCGATGTTTCCAAAGTGAAAGAGTGGGTGGCAGTATTCGTATTTCCCCGATACCAAAAAGAAAAAATTCCTGGAGTTGCAATTTGGGGCGTTCTAATAAATTCGCCAGTAGCATCAAACAACAGACCGTTATTTCCCGTTCTAGGATTTGTCGTAGTGTAAGTAACACCGCTGTTTTGCCATGTTCCCCCAGAGGTTGGCAAAGTCGTACTAAAGCTTTCAAAAAACTGATAGTTAGAACATTGTGCATTTGCTAAGGTCAAAGTAAAGAGCAACGACAATATGAAAAACAAAAACGTTTTTTGTGTGTGGTAGTTTTCTTTCATGGGGTTATAAAAAAAGTATTTTTCAAAAATAATAGATTATTACATATAATCGACAAAAAGTGTCAAATTGTCGCTTAAATACGTGTAATTTTATGGAATGAATTATAAAAAATATAAAACTATATGAAATATGTTGTTAATTTGAATAAAAAATCATTATATAATTTATAAAAACAATAATGCTATTTTTGAAGTTCCAGATTTGAAATATGAAATACGTGTATTTGGTTTTTTTATTCGTTTGTGTTTCGACATTCGCGCAACAATCGTTTGTAGATGCTGAGAAACAATTCTATTCCGGGAATTACATCCAGGCGCAGCCGTTGTTTGAACAATTTCTAAAAGAAAACCCGAAACATCTTAAAGCAATCGAATATCTGGGCGACATCCAAAGCCATTTGGGAAATTGGGAAAAAGCCAGTTTTTACTATCAAAAATTAAAATCGGCGAAGCCAAATTCAGCAAATTACCAATACAAATATGGCGGCGCGCTTGCGATGTTGGCCCAAAACACCAATAAATTCAAAGCTTTAACCTTGATCAGCGATATTGAATCGGCTTTTTTGCAGGCGGTTAAATCAGATCCAAACCACATCGAAGCCCATTGGGCACTCATTGAATATTACCTGCAATTGCCGGGAATTTTTGGCGGGAGCGAACGCAAGGCGACTATATATGCCAATGCACTTTCAAAGATTTCACCGGTCGACGGCTATCTCGCCAAAGGCTGTATCGCCGAATATTTCGAGCGCTACACCATTGCAGAAGGCTATTATAAAAAAGCGATTGCCATCGGAAATTCCAAAACGACTTATCAAAAACTGGCCGACCTATATAAAAACAAGCTTCACCAACCCGAAAAAGCCAAACAGGTCATGGACGCTTTTGCATCAAAAGGCTCATAAAAACAACCCGTTTTCTTCAAAGTTTTTATGTATTTTTGGCTGCGGAACCAAATCCTAAAATCACATTTATGCGCACCCATTTTATCGCAATCGGCGGCAGCGCCATGCACAATCTCGCACTGGCATTACACAACAAAGGCTATCAGGTAACCGGCAGCGACGACGCCATTTTTGAGCCTTCAAAAACACGTTTGCAAAAAAAAGGCTTGCTACCCGAAGAAATGGGCTGGTTTCCCCAAAAGATCACTTCAGATATCAAAGCGGTAATCCTCGGAATGCATGCCAAAGCCGACAATCCGGAACTGCTTAAAGCCCAGGAACTCGGACTTAAAATTTATTCCTATCCAGAATTTCTATACGAACAATCCAAAAATAAAACCCGCGTCGTCATCGGCGGATCGCACGGAAAAACGACGATCACGTCAATGATCCTGCATGTCATGCATTTTCACAACATCGAAGTCGATTACATGGTGGGCGCACAGCTCGAAGGTTTCGATACGATGGTTCATCTTACAGAAACCAACGATTTTATCATACTCGAAGGCGACGAATATTTGTCCTCACCCATGGACCGCCGTCCAAAATTTCACCTGTATCAACCCAATATCGCACTGATTTCCGGAATTGCCTGGGATCATATTAACGTGTTTCCAACGTATGAAAATTACGTCGAACAATTCGAAACGTTCATTAAATTGATTACAAACGGCGGAATATTGGTGTACAACGAAGACGATGCCGAGGTCAAGCGCGTCGCCGAGGTCGCAACAAATCCAATCCGGAAATTGCCGTATACCACGCCAAAATATTCCGTTGAAAACGGCATTACGTTGCTTGAAACGCCCGAAGGTCCAATGCCAATCGAAATTTTTGGCGCGCACAATCTAAACAACCTCGCCGGCGCCAAATGGATTTGCCAGAACATGGGCGTGGACGAAGCCGATTTTTACGAAGCCATCGCCAGTTTCAAAGGCGCATCCAAACGACTCGAAAAAATCGCTGAAAATAAAAACAACGTCGCATACAAAGATTTCGCGCATTCGCCAAGCAAAGTTTCCGCTACGACAAAAGCCGTCAAGGAACAATATCCCGACCGCATCTTGATCGCATGCCTTGAATTGCACACGTATAGCAGCCTGAATCCCGAGTTTCTCAAAGAATACGAAGGCGCGCTCGATGCCGCCGATGTTGCCGTGGTTTTTTATTCGCCCGACGCGGTAAAAATCAAACAACTAGACGAAATTACGGCTGAGCAAATTGGGAAAGCATTCAACCGCAAAGACCTGATCATTTACACAAATCCCGCGGCGTTCAAGGAATATTTGTTCCATTTAAAATACGACACCAAAGGCATTGCACTGCTTTTGATGAGCTCGGGAAATTATGGCGGACTCAATTTTGATGAGATCAAAACGCTGATTTAGGAGCACGGCATTTGAGCAATAACGAACAACTTTCCTGCTGTTCGCTTTATCTTTTTCGGCAAAAGCCTCAAAAGGATGCCGCTTCCATCAGGGCTAAACCGCAGCTTTTCTGTTCCAGTTCGTGTTTATTTAGCGTAACGATAATGCCCCGTAACCGGATAGTTGAAAAGACAGTCTTCGAGAACCTGTCCGGCACCTACATTGTGCACGATCAGGTTCCGTTTGCCATCCGCAGATTTCAGATGCGTGACAACCCCGATGTGCGGCAATTTGGCATTGATCATCCACGTCACCAGATCGCCGGTTTTATAAGCTGCCGCCTGGTTTGAAATGCCAAGGCTTTGTCCTTTTCGGGTAAAAAATACCTGCAAGTTCGGCACGCGGCGGTGGTCGATATTCGTATCGGTCGATTTTAGTCCCCATATTTTCGGATACAAATGAAAATGGCGCTTCATGTCTTCGTGCACTTCTTTTTGCAGATCGACGCCGGTTTTGCGATAAGCGCGAATCACAACATCTGTGCAAACACCGCTTGTCGGCGGCACATCGCCATTTGGGTACGGAATCGAAAAATATTTCGGATCGTATTTTACCGCATTTTTTGTTAGCGCAATTGCCGCATCCGAAAGCTGCTGTGAAAAATTTTTGACTGTCATTTTTGAAGAAAAAACAACAAATGCCGCGAGAATCAATGCCGATTTCATATTTTAGTATTTGAAACTTAAACGCGGCAATCGAAACTTTAAGTATCCCCATCAAAGCCAATTAAAATTTATAAGCCAAAATCATGTCTGAAAATTCATCCTTTCCCATCCGGAGCTGGTCTGAAGACGACCGCCCGCGCGAAAAATTAATGCTCAAAGGCAAATCTGCGCTCAGCGATGCCGAACTGATCGCCATTTTAATCGGTTCGGGAAGCCGCAACGAAACTGCAGTCGACCTGAGCAAAAGAATGCTCTCCAAATCAAACAACAACCTCAATGCTTTTGGGAAATCTTCGATAGAGCAGCTGATGCTTTTTAAAGGAATCGGCGAAGCCAAAGCGATCACGATCATTGCCGCGATGGAACTCGGCCGCCGCAGAAAATCGGAAGACGCTATCGAACTTTCAAAAATCAGCTCCAGCAAAACGGTTTTCCAGATCATGCAGCCTTTAATTGGCGAGCTTCCGCATGAAGAATTCTGGATCATTTACCTGAACAATTCGAACAAGATCATCCACAAATGCCAGCTTTCAAAAGGCGGGATAACCGGAACTGTAGTTGATGTGCGCTTGGTTTTCAAAATTGGAATCGAACAAAATGCAACCGCGATTATCTTGTGCCACAACCATCCGTCAGGCGTATTAAAGGCAAGCGAAGCCGACAAACAGATTACGCGGAAACTCAAAATTGCAGGGGAAAACCTCGACATTAAAGTGCTCGATCATTTGATTGTTACCGAAACCGCTTATTACAGTTTTGCAGATGAAGGAATTTTGTAAGCCTTAACCAAATTTTGGCTGCCGCGTTTACTGAATTTAGTATCTTGCAGCAGTTTTTAAAGAAAATATTTATGACAAATGTAATTTCGGATGTATTTTTTGATTTGGACCACACGCTGTGGGATTTCGAGAAAAATTCGGCATTGGCGTTCGCGATTATTTTTGAAAAGCACCAGATCAATATTGATTTAGATGATTTCCTGATGCATTATGTTCCGATAAATTTGAAATATTGGGAATGGTACAGGCACGAAAAAATCTCGCAAACCGAATTGCGTTATGGCAGGTTTAAAGAAGCATTTGATGCCGTGAATTACGACATTGACGTAGACCAAATCAAGGTTTTATCGGAAGATTACATTTATTTTCTTCCAAAAAGCAACCATCTTTTTGAAGGTACGATTGAATTATTGGAATATCTGAAACCAAAATACAGGCTGCACATTATTACAAATGGTTTTGCAGAAATCCAGGCGAATAAGCTGAATAATTCAAACATCCATCATTATTTTCATACGATAACCGATTCGGAAAAAGCAGGCGTGAAGAAGCCAAATCCACAGATTTTTGAATATGCCCTGCAATCGGCGAATGCCAGGAAAGAAAACAGCATTATGATCGGCGACTGCATTGATGCCGATGTTAACGGTGCTTTGGATTTTGGGATCGATGCGATTTTATTCAACATCAACAAATTGGCTACAGCCAGAAATATCAAACAAATTAACCATTTATCAGAATTAAAAAACTTCCTATAATATGAAAAAAGCTTTAGCCTTATTGTTGTTTTTAACAGGATCTATCGCCTTTGCACAAAGTGTAAACGATTACAAATACGTGATCGTTCCGGCACAATTTGCTTTTTTGAAAAAGCCGAATCAGTACAATATGAATGTACTTACCAAGAGCATGCTTGAAAAATATGGATTTGTAGTGTTTTATGACAATGAAAACCTACCGGCAGAAGTAAGCGATTATAATTGCAACAAACTGTATGCTGACGTGGTTTCCAATGGCGGTTTTTTGAAGACAAAAATCCAGGTACAGCTTAAAGATTGCAAAGGAAATGTTTTGTTTGCTACAGACGAAGGGCAAAACAAGGAAAAAGATTACCAACTGTCATACAATATGGCGTTGCGCGATGCCTCGAAATCATTTGATGAATTGCAATACAAATACAACGGTTCCGGAATTTCGGTTGAGCGGTCTACCATTAAAACTACAAATGACGGAACTACTGTAAAAAAAGAGGTTGTTCCTGCCAGAAGCGAAGTTGCTGCAAATGCATCTGCAAAAGAAACACTTTTTGCACAGCCCATTTCAAACGGCTACCAATTGATTGACAATACGCCAAAAACAGTGATGAAAATTTACAATACCAGTACAAAAGATACTTACATTGCAGAAAAAGGCGAACTTAGAGGCATGCTCAAAAACGACAACGGCAACTGGATTTTTGAATATTATGTCGATGGAAAACCGATGTCAGAAATGCTAAATATCAAATTTTAATAACCGTATTTATTTTTCCAGCGGTTTTTTAAAAAATCCCTGGTACTGTTTTCACGGGAATTGTTTCCGGGAACATACAGTGGTGTGTTAGCAATTGCGTCGGGTAAAAATTCCTGTTCTGCGAAATTGTTTGCATAGCTGTGCGCATATTTATAATCGTCGCCATAGCCCAATTCCTTCATTAATTTCGTAGGTGCATTGCGCAAATGCAACGGTACCGGAAGGTCGCCGGTTTGCTTTACCAATTGTTGTGCTTTGCCGATCGCTTCATAACTCGCATTGCTTTTTGGAGAAGTCGCGAGGTATACCGCACATTGGCTCAGGATGATCCTGCTTTCTGGGTAACCGATCGTGGAAACGGCCTGAAAGGTATTGTTGGCCATGATAAACGCAGTCGGATTGGCGTTTCCAATATCTTCACTCGACAAAATGAGCATGCGGCGTGCAATGAATTTGACATCTTCACCGCCTTCAATCATCCGTGCAAGCCAATACACGGCCCCGTTTGGATCGCTTCCACGAATTGATTTGATAAAAGCCGAAACGATATCATAATGCTGTTCACCTGTTTTGTCATATAAAACGGTATTTTGCTGCACGATTTGAAGCACTTTTTCATTCGTGATCAAAATTTCGTCGTCATTGGACGCATTTACGACCAGTTCGAAAATATTTAATAGCTTTCTGCCATCGCCGCCGGAAAGCCGCAACAGCGCTTCTGATTCTTTGATATTGATTTTTTTAGCACTTAAAATAACATCGGTTTTCGTCGCACGGTTGAGTAAAGCTTCAAGATCTTCCCTTGAAAAGGCATTTAATATGTAAACCTGGCAACGTGATAATAAAGCGGGAATGACTTCAAAACTCGGGTTTTCAGTCGTTGCCCCAATAAGTGTGATCCAGCCTTTTTCTACCGCAGCAAGCAGTGAATCCTGTTGCGATTTGCTGAACCGGTGGATCTCGTCAATAAATAAGATCGGATTTTTTGCAGTAAACAAACCACCGCTTTGTTTGGCTTTTTCAATCACGTCGCGAATGTCTTTTACCCCCGAATTGATCGCGCTCAAAATATAAAACGGCCGTTTTGATTCCTGCGCGATGATTTGTGCAAGCGTTGTTTTTCCGGTTCCGGGCGGCCCCCAAAAAATGAGTGACGGGATAATTCCTTTCGAAATTTGCTGTGTCAACGAACCGTTTGGGCCAACAAGATGTAGCTGGCTTACGTAATCTTCAAGGTGCTGTGGGCGGATTCTTTCTGCTAATGGTGCTTCCATT
The DNA here is from genome assembly GCF_900100375.1 of Flavobacterium noncentrifugens. Lineage (GTDB taxonomy): Bacteria > Bacteroidota > Bacteroidia > Flavobacteriales > Flavobacteriaceae > Flavobacterium > Flavobacterium noncentrifugens. The sequence goes on from NZ_FNEZ01000002.1 coordinate 166,865, forward strand.
TTGTAAAATTACAGTTTTTTGAGTTTTGATTTTTCGATTTAATCTATTTTTATGAGAACATGTTTGCTTCGCCAGTTCGCACCTTATTTTCTTTTATCAGAAGCATTTCCGGCTGTCCGCTCTATCTTTTCCGGCTCCGCTGTGCTATGCCGCAAAAGGATGCCGCTTCCATCCGGGCTAGGGCAGTAGCGCCAGAAAGTCATTTCATCTGACAAAATAGCATTAAAAATTCTTTGGATGTATTTTTGAGAACCCGCTGTAAATTTTAGCATTCCCATTATGAACGACAATCATTTTAAATTCTCAGCCTCGGTCATTTTACTGCCTTTTTTATTTGTGTTAAGTCTTTGGATCGTGTTTTGGGCCGAAGTTACTTTTCGTTTAAATTTAGGCGAATTAGGGATTTATCCACGGACTTTTGAGGGATTGCGTGGGGTTATTTTTAGTCCGTTCCTGCACGGAAGTATCCAGCATTTGTACAACAACTCCATTCCGATGCTGATTTTGCTTGCGGCATTAAGGTATTTTTATCGCGAGCAATTCTTTAAGGTTGTCGGCTACGGAATATTGTTTTCGGGATTGATCACTTGGGTCATCGGACGTGATTCGTATCATATTGGCGCAAGCGGACTCATCTATGTGTTGGTAAGTTTTATCTTTTTCAAAGGCCTGCGCACCAAATATTACCGGCTTGTAGCTTTGTCGTTGGTGGTGATTATGATCTATGGAAGTTTGGTTTGGTATGTGTTTCCGGATGTAGACAAAACCATTTCGTGGGAAGGACATTTGGGTGGATTGATCACAGGATTTGCATTTGCCATACTTTTAAAAACACCTGAATACCAAAAAATGATCAAATACGATTGGGAGAAATCTGATTTTGATCCGGCTGGCGATAAGTTTTTGGAACGGTTTGATGAAAATGGAAATTTTGTGAATTTACCAATTCCTGAACCTGATATAGAAATTTCAGTTCCTGAAAACGTTACGGTGATTTACAATTTCAGGCCTTCAGAAAATCCGTTGGAAAACAAAGCTGAAAGTTAATTTCTCTGACGCACAGCTTCATAAAGAAAAGCGCCACAGGCTACAGAAACATTTAAAGACCCGATCGTTCCAAACATGGGAAGCTTGGCTTTCTCATCTACAATTTTCAAAACCGAAGGGTTGATACCTCGGTCTTCAGAACCCATGATGATTGCAACCGGTTCGTTAAGTGCAATGTCGTAAATATTCTGATCTGTTTTTTCAGTGGCTGCGACGGTTTTGATTCCTGAACCTTGTAAGTAAAAAACGGCATCTTTAATGTGTTCTACTTTACATATCGGAACGTTAAAAACCGCTCCCGCAGAAGTCTTTACGGTATCACCATTTACTGGAGCAGAACCTGCTTTTTGAACAATGATCCCATTAACGCCTGTGCATTCTGCAGTCCTGATTATGGCCCCGAAATTACGCGCATCTGAAATTTGGTCGAGGATTAAGAACAGTGGTTTTTTACCCGATTCTATTGTTGATTCAACAAGTGTTTCAAGATCCATAAATCCGATGGGAGATATGGTAGCAACTGCACCTTGGTGGTTGTTCGGCGTAAGCCTGTTTAGTTTTTCAACCGGGACATAAGTAAAGTTGACATTGGCGCGTTTCATCACCTTCATTAAGTCTTTCATCAATTCGCCCGAAGCTTCCTTTTGTATAAAAACTTTATCCACTTCTTTGCCAGACTGAATGGCTTCAACAATGGCACGTATTCCAAAAATCAAATGTTCTTTTTCCATGGTGCAAAGATATAAAAAAACCACCAGCGTAAACTGGTGGTTTTAGAAATATTATAGGAATCGTGTGATTAGTGAATGTCCCAGAATAATTTGGTTTTCAATTTGTCACCACCAATCGCAGCACCTGCGGCAGCATAGTTAACACCGTTAAGTGTTTGCTCTAATACAGGGTATGTAAATCTTTTTGGGATTTGGCCTTCTGCTGCAGATGCAGCATTTGCAGGCGCCACCAAAGCTGGAAAATCAAGTCTTCTCCATGTTGTCCAAGCTTCAAAACCTCTGTTATAGTAACCAATCCAAGCCTGGTTCCCGATTTTTTCCTGCCATGTTGGAGCTGCGGTTGCATAAGCTACAGTTGGCTGAGCCAAATAGGTAGCAGCATCAGCATCCGTACCGCCCCAGTATAAAATTGACGAAGTAATTGCATTGTTGTAATTGGTTTCAGCACTGCTACCAACATTCCATCCTCTTTCAGCTGCTTCAGCTAAGTAGAATGATACTTCAGTATAACTTAAAAGAATTCCTTTTAAAGTAGGATCTAAAAGAACAGTTTGATCTCCTTCAAGAGGATCTCCAGGAGAAGAATATTCTGCAAAATCCCCACCTTGAGCATACGGGCCTCCTATGAACACTCCATCAATAGGGATGTAGTAAAATGGTCTTCTTGGGTCATTCAGTGCATTCATTTTATCTACGAATGGCTCAGCAGCAATAAAGTCATAACGACCACTTGTTACCAAGTCTTCGTACAAAGGATTTGTATTTGGCTGTGTCGGCAAGTAAGCCAATGTGGCATCTTCGTCGCTTGACTCAAAAACACCTGCAGCTACCGCTTCTTCAGCAGCAGTTTTTGCTGTAGCAGCAAGAGTAGGTGCATCAGCAACAGTAATGGCCATTCTTAATTTTAATGAATTCCCAAACGTTGTCCAGCTTGACATATCGCCACCATAGATGAATTCAGCTGCTCCAAAACTTCCCGAAGCAGCAGTAACGTTATCAAGTGCAGCATCAAGTCTGTTAAACAAATCAGCATAAATCACTTTTGCATCATCATAAGCAGGTGAAGGATTAGCCAAAGGGTCTAATGCTTGCGTATAAGGAATATTTCCAAAGATATCAACCGTTACACTATAAGTGTAAACGGTTAACATTTCGATAACTGCCAGTTTGTTGTTTTTTAAAGCAATTTCTGCTGGAGTTACAGGATTTTCTTCTTCTGTAATTGTTTTAGCCTCTTTTAAATCCCTTAAAACATTTCTGTACAAGGTTCTCCATGTATTGTCAGCAACGTTACGCTGTAAAATATCGTAGCGTGACTCGTCCAAATAGGTGGTTTCTGTCCATTGTTGGGAGAAAAGACGGAATACATTCGTATTTACGTTCGTGCTGGTCATATAATCGACCAGGTTCTTTTCTGCATTTCCAAGTAATGATGCCGCGGGAACCACAGTAGGATTAATTGGATCCACGTTCACGTCTGTAAGGTTATCATTACATGAGATGGTTAGAGAAAATATCCCTAATAATATGATTATTTTTTTCATGTTTTTTTTTTTAAAATTTTGCTTTTAGATTAAGAGCGAATGTTCTTGTTGTTGGAAGAACACCTGACTGAAATCCTTGTAAATTTCCTGAACCTAAACCAGATTCAGGATCTGCATCAGGAAGGTTTTTATCAATGATCCATAAGTTTGTTCCAGACAAACCGATATAAAGATCTTGGAAAGTGTTGTTCAGTGCTTTTTTAGTAAATGTATACCCTAATGTTACTTCACGAAGTTTTACATAAGAAGCATCATATACGTAATCTGAATTGGCAGATCCCAAATAACCTAAATAACCATCAAGACCTGTTGTTTGATCAACTGCTACTGTATTTGGAGCTCCTTCAGGCGTAACACCTGCAAGTACAACGCCTTCTGGATTTCTGATGTTTCCAACAGTATTGGAATAAATACCGGTTCCTTCACCATACCATCTGTCAAGAGAAAATACTTTACCGCCTTTTTGAACATCGATAAGGAAGCTCATGGTAACATTTTTATAAGTAAGCCTGTTGTTTAAACCACCTGTCCATTTTGGTGTAAAAGTTCCCAAATCTTTATCGTTGGTTGCAGAAATCACGTATTTTCCGGTTGTTTGATCCACAACGCGTTGTCCGTTAACATAAACGTAGTCAGATCCCTGGATGATTCCGTAAGGCTTTCCAACCTGAGCGTTGACAGATACACCACCTTGGTAAGTAGCCAATTGGTAGTTGTCAATCCCTGGAGCCAATTCAACCACTTTATTTTCATTAACCGCCCAGTTGGCTGTAATGTCCCAGCTAAAACTTTCTGTCTTCACAGGCGTTAACGACAATGTAGCTTCAATACCTCTGTTTTGTACATCACCGACATTTTTGAAAACCCTTGTGTAGCCACTCGCTTCAGAAACAGGAAGGTCTACAATTTGGTTTACTGTGTTGGTTTTGTAAACAGACAAATCCAATCCAACTCTTTTTTTGAAGAACTGTAATTCAAGACCTGCTTCCAAACTTCTCGTTAACTCAGATTTTAATGCAGGATTGTTTTTTGTAGAATTCACAGAATAAAGGGTTGTTCCAAATTTCGCAGGTTTTTGATAGGTATCATATATACTGTAGATTGGCGCGTCGTTACCTACTTCTGCATATCCAATTCTAACTTTACCAAGTGACAACCAATCTGCTTTAACCAAGTTTGAGAATACCAAACTTCCTGAAACTGATGGGTAGAAATAGCCATTGTCTCTCGATGGCAATGTTGAAGAGTAATCTTTTCTCGCTGTGGCATCAAGGAATAAGAAGTCATCGTATCCAAATGATGCGCTGATGTAGTATCCATCGACCCCGCGATTCTGTTCAGCTTGAATAGGATCTTCAAGTAGATTTACGGAATTCGCCAAAGAGTAAACGTTAGGAACGTATAGTCCGCCTGAAGTTGAAACCATTACCGAATTAATTTTCTGTCTTCTGATATTCACACCGGCAACCCCTTTCAAATTGAATTTTTCAGTAATGTCCCAGTTGTAATTGAACATCAAGTCGTAATTGAATTCAGAGTAGTTTCTGTTGAATCTTTGGTAACCTGATGACTCATTCGTTTGTGCAGTTCCAAAAGAGTTTCCTCCGTAAGAGCCTACAGCTAGTCTTTCTTCCTGTACTTCAGAATAATTGTCAACTGTTAGGCGTCCTGTAACATCTAACCATTTGAGGAGTTTGTAGTTCAAACTGGTGTTTGCCAAAATCCTGTTACGCGTATCATTTTGATAGCTCTCAAATCTTTCGAAATAAGGATTGTTCCAGTATGCCGGAGTTAAGTTTGTATTACTTGTTGGGTTCCAAGAGTAGTTTTTACCTGTTGCATTGTAAATGTCACGCAATTCTTTAACATCTACGTTGGTAGCCCACCACTGTCTAAAACCTGACACAAGGTTTCCATTGTAACCTGTACCGTTTCTTCCAAGCGTTCTTGTGTTGATGTAGTTCGCCATGAATGAAGCTGTTAACTTATCATTCAGTTTGTAACTTGCATTCCCAAGGAAAGAGTTTTTATTTTGCTCGCTGTTCGGCATTAAACCTGTAGCGCTTAAGTTTGTATATGACAAGCTGAAAGCCCCTTTATCATTTCCTCCATCAAATCTAACGGTGTTGCTGTGTGTAAACGGAGTCTGGAAAAATTTAATAGGATCATTTTTAGCAGCAACCCATGGACGTGCAGTTCTGTAGTATGGAGATTCCGGAGTAAATGAGTCCCATTGGTATACCAATTGTCCGTCAAATTTAGGCCCGAATGACGCATCGTCCCCAGTTCTAACTGAAGTATCGGCAACACCATCTCCATTGATATCTCTTGATGTTCTGAAAAGATCACCAAAATAACCTTGTCCGTATTCTTTTTGGTATTTTGCAAAAGTATCTTTGTCAATAGATCCAACGCTTACGCTAGATTCGAAAGACACGCCAAATCCGGTGCCTTCTTTTCCTTTTTTGGTCGTGATCATGATCGCACCATTGGCTGCACGGGAACCGTACAAGGCTGTAGCTGCAGCACCTTTCAAGACGTTGATCGACTCAATGTCTGCAGGGTTGATATCCGCAGCGGCATTTCCATAATCGTATCCATAACGCCCAGTTTCTTGGTTCCTGCTGTTTGTGTTGGAGTTGTCTACAGGAATCCCGTCGATAACAAATAACGCCTGGTTGTTAAACCCGATTGATTTATAACCACGGATCACCACGTTGGTCGAACCTCCAAGATTGTTGTTGGTTTTCACCTGAAGACCCGCAACTTTACCTGACAGGTTGTTCACGAAGTTGGTGTTTGGCACAACGTTTACTTCGCTGCCATCGACTTTTTGAGTGGCATATCCCAAAGATTTTTTATCCCTTGTAATTCCCAAAGCGGTAACTACAACGCCTTCCAATTGTACTGAATCATCAGCCAATTTAACAGTCATGTTTGCCGAAGCCGGCATTTCCTGGGTTTTCATTCCCAAAAAGCTAAAAACCAATACCTGGCCTTTCGCTGCAGAAATTTTGAATTTACCATCAAAATCAGTCTGAACGCCATTAGACGTTCCTTTAACAAGAACATTCGCGCCAGGTACAGGCATGCCTGCCTGATCTTGAACAACACCAGTTACAGCAATGTCCTGCGCAAATGTAATCTGCGTTATTAGCACCAGTAGCAGCGCTAAAAATCCATTAAACTTTAGTTTCATTTTAAATTATTTTGAATTAGTTACCTCAAAAGTCTAAATTAATTGTTAACAATCCTAATGTTCGAGCGACTTTTTATCGAGTTTTTTTTAAAAAAAGACTAAAAATTCGTTTTGAAACTGATGTGTACGATTGAATTTGAAAGTTTGATGGCGACATTTCCATTGCTTCCATTTGCGTACACAATGTTAAAAAAACCGTTTTTTGTAAGCAATCCAAAACCGAAGCCAAGGCCTAAAAGATTGCCTTTTGTATTTGAGGTTTTATCCTGGAAGTAGCCATAATCAATAATCGAGTGAACGTAAATTGCAGGTGCAACAATATATCTGTATTCGGTTAAAATAGATGCGAAAGCATTGGCTTGCAGGCTATTTTCATTAAAACCCCTGACAGAATTTATGCCGCCAAAGCGATACAATTCGTTTACGATATATGTGTCGCTGCTTAAATAATAGTTTTGTGTCCTGATGTGAAAATTGTTTTTTTCATTCAAGTAAATATTATGTGCAGCATCAATATTTAGAAAAAATTGGCTGTTTTTGTTAAACTTGGATTCACGGGATCCAACACCTGCTTTAACAATGATTTTTGTTTTTTCGGGAAATAAAAGATTTTCGGGGCTAAATTGAAAGAATTCGAAATTTGTTGTTAAAAAGGAATTTTTATAATCGCTAATAGATGAGGTGTTCAGATTTTGGATGTCACTTGATTCAGTCGATTGGTATCCGAGATAAAGCCGGCTGTTGTAATTAAAAAAATAACCCAGGTCGATTGCGGTTCTTGTATTTTGAAACGTGCTGTCCTGCTTGAAAATATTCAACTGTCCTTTTAATCCAAACGGACTTTTAAAAATATAAGGCAGCTCTACTCCGGCATTAAATGTTTTTTGATCGTTTCCGTCGCTTTTCCAGTAAATGGTAAAAGTTTCGCCGGTATTTAAAATGTTGTTGAGCAGCAAATCGACATAGCCGTTAAAAGTGATTTTCTTTTCGTCACTGTTCGAAAATCCAATAAAACCGTCAAACGTATTCGCTTTTGTTTTTTCAACATAGACGTAGATTTTGGTCGAATCTTTCGAAAATAAGATTTCAGGATATTTAGTTTGCTTTACAAACCGGAATTTTGCAATGTCGTCATGCAGTTTTTTAAGGTTGTCCTGATTGAAAACCTGGTTTTTATAAATCCGCCTGATATTGGCTTTGTGGCCTTCGGGAAATTTTGCATATCCGTTAATGACAATTTCGTTAAGCTGCCTTTGCTTTTCTGCAACATATAAAAGTTCAGCTTCCAGGTGTCCTTGTCTTTTTTGGACATTGATCAGTTGTAATTTAGAAAGGGCATAGCCTTTTTTTTCAAGTTTCGACAAAGTTTGATTCATGAAACTTTCGGTTTCGCTGATGGGAATGGTTAAGGTGTCTTTTTTTAGATCAAAAATATCCAATAACTGCAAATCGTGATTTCTACCTATATATATATGTATGAAGTCGGTTTTTTTTCCAAGAGTGAATTCAAATAAAAATGTGGAATCATTTGTTTTTTGGCTTCCTGAAATCTCGTTTTCAATGTAGCCGCTGCGAATAAGTTTGTCTGCTAAAAGATTGGATTCGTCAACAACGGATTTTGCATTCCCGTGATCCTGTACATAGCCGATAGAGTCAATGATTTTTGTTTCGGTGACGGTTTTCCCAATAGCCTTTAAGTGCAGTTTTTGTGCATTAAGTGTTTGTGTGAGCTGCAATAGGAAAAAAAATAGGAGAAGCCTTTTCAAAATCAATTGTAAATTTTGATAAAAGTAACGCAAAAAATCATGCTATGTTATAAATTTTAAATCCGTGAAAATACAATTAAAATGGTCTTTGGGAAATTATTTTTTTTAAGATTGGAATTATACCCTAGCTATTGTATATTCCTTTCAGAAACAAATAATTAGTTCGTGCAAAAATTAATGAATTATGATTTGTTTCATTAAAAATAATTACTACATTTGCAACCCCGTAAAAAGCGGGAAAATCATATATAAGTAATTTTTAGTATTAATTATGCCAACAATTCAACAATTAGTAAGAACTGGAAGAACTCAGATAACTAAGAAGAGTAAATCGGTTGCTTTAGATTCTTGTCCTCAAAGAAGAGGTGTTTGTACGCGTGTTTACACTACAACTCCAAAAAAACCAAACTCAGCGATGCGTAAAGTAGCGCGTGTACGTTTGACCAATGGAAATGAAGTAAATGCTTACATCCCTGGAGAAGGACACAATCTACAAGAGCACTCGATAGTATTAGTTAGGGGTGGAAGGGTTAAAGATTTACCGGGAGTTAGATACCACATCGTTCGTGGTGCGCTTGATACATCAGGTGTAGCAGGAAGAACGCAAAGAAGATCTAAATACGGTGCTAAACGCCCTAAAGAAGCAAAAAAGTAATTTAAACTTTTAAGAAAAAGACATGAGAAAAAGAGCGGCAAAGAAAAGACCACTTTTACCAGATCCGAGGTTTAACGACCAACTGGTAACGCGTTTTGTGAACAACTTAATGTGGGACGGTAAAAAATCAACAGCTTTTAAAGTGTTTTATGATGCTATTGACATCGTAGAAGCAAAAAAGCAAGATGCTGAGAAATCATCATTGGAAATCTGGAAAGATGCATTGACCAACGTGATGCCACACGTAGAAGTACGTAGCAGAAGAGTTGGTGGAGCTACATTTCAAATCCCAATGCAAATCAGACCAGACAGAAAGATCTCTATGGCAATGAAATGGATGATCCTTTATGCAAGAAGAAGAAATGAGAAATCTATGGCTCAAAAACTAGCCTCTGAAGTTTTAGCTGCGGCTAAAGAAGAAGGTGCTGCTGTTAAAAAGAGAATGGATACTCATAAAATGGCTGAAGCAAATAAAGCATTCTCTCACTTTAGATTTTAATCATAAGAAATGGCAAGAGATTTAAAATATACAAGAAACATTGGAATCGCTGCTCACATTGATGCCGGTAAAACGACAACAACAGAGCGCATCCTTTTTTATACTGGTAAATCACACAAAATTGGTGAAGTACATGATGGTGCTGCAACAATGGACTGGATGGCACAGGAGCAGGAGCGTGGTATTACCATTACTTCGGCTGCAACAACTTGTGAGTGGAATTTTCCAACAGAGCAAGGTAAAGTTTTGCCAAACACGCTTCCTTACCACTTTAACATTATCGATACTCCCGGACACGTAGATTTTACCGTAGAGGTAAACCGTTCACTTCGTGTACTTGATGGTCTTGTTTTCTTGTTTTCTGCAGTTGATGGTGTTGAGCCACAATCAGAAACCAACTGGAGACTTGCAGATCAGTACAGAGTGCCACGTATGGGATTCGTAAACAAAATGGACCGTCAGGGTTCTAACTTTTTAGGCGTATGCCAGCAAGTTAGAGACATGCTAAAATCAAACGCTGTTGCGATCACTTTGCCAATTGGTGAAGAAAATGATTTCAAAGGGGTTGTGGATTTGGTTAAAAACCAAGCGATCATTTGGCATGACGAAACTTTAGGGGCTACATTCGATATTGTGCCGATTCCTGAAGACATGCTTGCAGAAGTGAAAGAATACAGAGACATCCTTATTGAAGCTGTTGCCGATTACGACGAAAACCTGCTTGACAAATACATGGAAGATCCGGATTCTATTACAGAAGAAGAGATCAACGTAGCGCTTAGGGCTGCAACCATGGATATGGCTATCATCCCGATGATCGCCGGATCTTCATTTAAAAACAAAGGAGTTCAATTTATGTTGGACGCGGTTTGTAAATATTTGCCTTCTCCAATGGACAAAGAAGGTATCGAAGGAATTCATCCTGATGATGCTGAATTGTTGGAAGAAGACCAGACAAAAATCTTACGTAAACCAGACGTTAAAGAGCCGTTCGCTGCTTTGGCATTTAAAATTGCTACTGACCCATTCGTAGGTCGTTTGGCTTTCTTCCGTGCTTATTCAGGTCGTCTTGATGCAGGTTCTTACGTATTGAACACGCGTTCTGGAAACAAAGAAAGAATTTCCCGTATCTACCAGATGCACGCAAACAAACAAAACCCAATTGATTATATCGAGGCTGGTGATATTGGAGCGGCTGTTGGATTTAAAGATATCAAAACAGGAGATACATTGTGTGATGAAAAACACCCGATTATCCTTGAATCAATGAAATTCCCTGCGCCGGTAATTGGTATCGCTATCGAACCAAAAACAAAAGCAGACGTTGATAAAATGGGTATGGCTTTGGCTAAATTGGCTGAAGAAGATCCAACATTTACGGTTAGAACTGACGAAGCTTCAGGTCAAACGATCATTTCAGGTATGGGTGAGTTGCACTTAGACATCCTTGTAGACCGTATGAAACGTGAATTCAAAGTAGAGGTAAACCAAGGTGAGCCGCAGGTTGAATACAAAGAAGCTTTTACAAAATCTGCACAGCACAGAGAAACTTACAAAAAACAATCAGGTGGTCGTGGTAAATTCGGTGATATCGTATTTAGACTGGAGCCAGCAGATGAAGTTGACGGTAAAGTTCCTGTAGGATTGCAGTTTGTCAATGCAGTAAAAGGTGGTAACGTTCCTAAGGAATACATTCCATCTGTAGAAAAAGGTTTCAGAGAAGCGATGAAACTTGGGCCATTAGCTGGTTACCAAGTGGATAGTTTGAAAGTAACTTTATTGGACGGATCTTTCCACCCGGTCGATTCTGACGCACTCTCTTTTGAGCTCGCAGCAAGAATGGGTTACAGAGAAGTTGCTAAAGCTGCTGGAGCGATCATCCTTGAGCCAATCATGAAAATGGAAGTGATTACACCGGAAGAAAACATGGGAGATATCGTTGGTGACATCAACCGTCGTCGCGGACAGGTGAATGATATGGGAGACAGAAACGGTGCTAAAACGATTAAAGCGGATGTGCCATTGTCTGAAATGTTCGGATATGTAACTACATTAAGAACATTGTCATCAGGTAGAGCCACTTCAACCATGGAGTTCTCTCACTATGCTGAAACACCTTCAAACATATCTGAAGCGGTAATCAAAAAAGCAAAAGGTAACGCCTAATTCTAAAAGAAAATGAGTCAAAAAATCAGAATAAAATTGAAATCTTACGATCACATGCTGGTAGATAAATCAGCAGAGAAAATCGTAAAAACTGTAAAAAGCACCGGAGCTGTGGTTACTGGCCCGATTCCGTTGCCAACGCACAAAAAATTGTTTACCGTATTGCGTTCTCCGCACGTAAACAAAAAAGCACGTGAGCAATTCGAAGTCATGTCATACAAGCGATTGATCGACATTTACTCTTCATCATCAAAAACGATTGATGCGTTGATGAAATTGGAATTGCCTAGCGGTGTAGAAGTAGAAATTAAAGTGTGATTTTATCATATTTTGTACAAAAAAGCGAGACAGAAATGTTTCGCTTTTTTTATTGTTTGCAATTGAGTTTTCCGAAAAATATCTCTAAACGAATTTTATTGTAAAGCCTTTAATAATGCGGTTTCCGAATGGTTTTCTATTGCTGGAATATTTTATTCTTATTAAAGAAACGAGCTGTTTTATTGGTAGCTGTAATCTTTGAAAATGTTTGGTTTTTCGTTAGAATGTAATAATCAGCCATTTAATTCTTTTTTGGGTTTGGAATATCCAATTTTAATATATACTTTTGCACTCCCTGTTTGGAAACTTCTGTTGTTTTCAAATTGAAGGGAATTTTAGTAATCATTAATTAATATTTATGTCTGGGTTAATTGGTAGAAAAATCGGCATGACAAGCATCTTTGACGAGAACGGGAAAAATATTCCTTGTACCGTGATTGAAGCTGGTCCATGCGTTGTTACCCAAGTCAGAACCAAAGGTGTTGACGGGTACGAAGCGTTGCAACTTGGTTTCGATGACAAAAACGAGAAACACTCCACGCAAGCGGCCGTAGGTCACTTCAAAAAAGCGGGAACTGTTGCTAAGAAAAAAGTCGTTGAATTCCAAGATTTCGCAACTGAGCAAAAATTAGGAGACATCATTGATGTGTCTGTATTTGCAGAAGGAGAATTTGTAGATGTACAAGGTGTATCTAAAGGTAAAGGTTTCCAGGGTGTTGTTAAACGTCACGGTTTTGGTGGTGTTGGACAAGCGACTCATGGTCAGCACAACCGTTTAAGAGCACCGGGTTCGGTAGGAGCTTCATCTTATCCGTCACGTGTATTCAAAGGAATGCGCATGGCTGGAAGAATGGGTGGAGATAATGTAAAAGTACAAAACCTTAGAGTTTTAAAAGTAGTGGCTGAAAAGAACCTGCTTTTGGTAAAAGGATGCGTTCCTGGACACAATAACTCTTATGTAATCATTCAGAAGTAATGGAAGTAAAAGTTTTAAATAGCACCGGAAAAGAAACTGGCAGATCGATCACTCTATCTGATTCAGTATTTGGAATCGAGCCAAACAACCACGCGGTTTACTTAGATGTAAAGCAGTATTTGGCCAACCAAAGACAAGGTACGCACAAAGCTAAGGAAAGAGCTGAAGTTGCGGGATCTACACGTAAGATCAAAAAACAAAAAGGTACAGGTACAGCCCGTGCCGGTAGTGCAAAGAACCCTTTGTTTAAAGGTGGAGGTACTGTTTTCGGACCAAGACCAAGAAGCTACTCGTTCAAATTGAACAAAAGCTTGAAACGTTTGGCAAGAAAATCAGCTTTTTCAATCAAAGCAAAAGAGTCCAATATCATCGTGCTTGAGGATTTTCAATTCGACGCACCAAACACTAAAAACTTCATTAATGTTTTGAAAGCTTTGGGGTTAGAGAATAAAAAATCATTATTCGTGTTGGGTGATTCAAATAAAAATGTATATTTGTCCTCACGCAATTTAAAAGCTTCTAACGTTGTAAGTAGCTCAGAATTAAGTACTTACGCCATTCTTAACGCTAATAATTTAGTGCTTTTGGAAGGTTCTTTAGAAGGAATTGAAGAAAATTTAAGCAAATAATAGGAATATGAGCATCATAATTAAACCTATAGTAACTGAAAAAGTAACCAAAGAAAGTGAAGTTTTAAACCGTTTCGGATTCGTGGTTGACAAAAAAGCAAACAAAGTACAAATTAAGAAAGCTGTTGAAGCTGCTTACGGAGTAACGATTGTTTCTGTCAATACGATGAACGTAAGACCGGACAGAACAACTAAATACACTAAAAGTGGTTTGATCAGTGGAAAGTCTAACGCTTACAAAAAAGCGATTGTACAAGTACAAGCAGGAGAAACAATAGATTTCTATAATAATATCTAAATCAAGGCAGAAACATGTCAGTTAGAAAATTAAAACCTATTACCCCGGGTCAGCGATTTAGAGTTGTGAATAGTTTTGACGCTATTACAACTGATAAGCCGGAACGCTCTTTGATAGCGCCGATAAAAAACTCTGGAGGTAGAAATAGTCAAGGAAAGATGACCATGCGTTATACGGGTGGTGGTCACAAACAAAGGTATCGTATCATCGATTTCAAAAGAACTAAAGACGGAATTCCGGCTACAGTGAAATCAATCGAGTATGACCCGAATCGTACAGCGTTCATCGCGCTTCTGTGGTATGCAGATGGTGAGAAAACGTATGTAATTGCTCAAAACGGATTGCAGGTTGGTCAGAAATTAGTTTCTGGTGCTGACTCTCAACCAGAAATTGGTAACACTTTACCATTGAGTAAAATCCCATTGGGAACCGTAATCTCTTGTATCGAATTGCGTCCAGGACAAGGAGCTGTTATTGCTCGTTCTGCCGGAACATTCGCACAGTTAATGGCAAGAGACGGAAAATATGCTACTATCAAAATGCCTTCTGGAGAAACAAGATTGATCTTGTTGACTTGTTCGGCTACTATTGGAGCAGTTTCTAATTCAGATCACCAATTGATCGTATCTGGTAAAGCAGGTAGAACAAGATGGTTAGGAAGAAGACCTAGAACAAGACCAGTTGCAATGAACCCTGTTGATCACCCGATGGGTGGTGGTGAAGGCCGTTCTTCAGGTGGACATCCACGTTCAAGAAAAGGTATTCCGGCAAAAGGTTATAGAACTCGTTCTAAAGTGAACCCGAGCAACAAGTATATTGTAGAACGTAGAAAGAAATAATTAGATAGACATGGCACGTTCATTAAAAAAAGGACCTTTTGTTCACTATAAATTAGATAAAAAAGTTCAGGAAAATATCGAGAAAGGTAATAAAGGAGTAGTAAAGACTTGGTCTCGCGCTTCTATGATTACTCCGGATTTTGTTGGACAAACTATCGCAGTTCACAATGGTCGTCAGTTTGTACCGGTTTACGTAACAGAAAACATGGTAGGTCACAAATTAGGAGAATTTTCACCAACAAGATCTTTTAGAGGTCACGCTGGAGCAAAAAATAAAGGTAAAAAATAAGAAGCAATGGGAGTTCGTAAAAGAGAAAGAGCAGAAGGCATCAAAGAAGCTAACAAGCAGATTGCTTTCGCAAAGTTGAATAACTGCCCTACTTCACCTAGAAAAATGCGTTTAGTAGCAGACTTGGTAAGAGGTCAGAAAGTGGAAAGAGCTTTGAATATTTTAAGATTCAGCTCAAAAGAAGCTTCAAGAAAATTAGAGAAATTGGTATTGTCTGCAATCAACAATTGGGAGCAGAAAAATGCCGATGGAAATGTTTCTGAAGCAGGCTTATTTGTTAAAGAGATCAGAGTAGACGGCGGAATGATGTTGAAAAGACTTCGTCCGGCTCCACAAGGTCGCGCACACAGAATCAGAAAACGTTCTAACCACGTAACAATCGTGCTTGGAGATAACAATAACACACAAAGCAATTAATTAAGATGGGACAAAAGACAAATCCAATTGGAAACAGACTTGGGATCATCAGAGGTTGGGATTCTAACTGGTATGGTGGAAATGATTACGGTGACAAAATCGCCGAAGATTATAAAATCAGAAAGTACATCCACGCCCGTTTATCAAAAGCTAGTGTATCGAAAGTAATTATCGAGAGAACTTTAAAACTTGTAACCGTTACTATCACTACTGCAAGACCTGGTATCATTATCGGAAAAGGCGGACAAGAGGTAGACAAGTTGAAAGAAGAACTTAAGAAAGTTACCGACAAAGAGGTTCAAATCAACATCTTTGAAATCAAAAGACCTGAGCTTGATGCTTATCTAGTTGCGACTAGCATTGCACGTCAGATCGAAAGCCGTATTTCTTACAGAAGAGCAATCAAAATGGCTATTGCTGCCTCGATGCGTATGAACGCAGAAGGTATCAAAGTTTTGATCTCTGGTCGTTTGAATGGTGCTGAGATGGCGCGTTCAGAAGGTTTCAAAGAAGGACGTATTCCTCTATCAACTTTCAGAGCCGATATTGATTACGCACTTGCTGAAGCTCACACTACTTACGGTAGAATGGGTATCAAAGTGTGGATCATGAAAGGTGAAGTTTACGGAAAGAGAGATCTTTCTCCACTTGTAGGAATGGATAAAAAACAATCCGGAACTGGCGGTGGTGGTAAAGGTGGCGATGCTCCAAGAGGAGACCGCAAACCTTTCAACAAAGACAGAAAACCTGGTGGAGATCGCCCTGGTGGAGACCGTAAAAGAAAGTAAACTTTTTAAAGTAAAGAAAAATGTTACAACCTAAAAGAACAAAATACCGAAAAGTACAAAAAGGTAAGATGAAAGGGAACTCTCAAAGAGGGCATGAACTTTCTAACGGAATGTTCGGAATCAAATCTGTACACGAAGATGGTATGTTTTTGACGTCTCGTCAAATTGAAGCTGCACGTATTGCTGCAACACGTTTCATGAAAAGAGAGGGTCAATTATGGATCAAAATTTTCCCAGACAAGCCTATCACCAAAAAACCTCTTGAGGTACGTATGGGTAAAGGTAAAGGAGCCGTTGAATATTGGGCTGCTGTTGTTAAACCAGGGAGAATTATGTTTGAAGTTGGAGGAGTTCCTTTGTCAGTTGCAAAAGAGGCCTTGCGTCTTGCAGCCCAAAAACTTCCGGTGAAAACTAAATTCGTCGTTGCTAGAGATTTCGAAGCATAATTTATATTTATTATGAAACAATCAGAAATAAAAGATCTTTCTGTAGCAGAGTTGCAGGAAAAACTGAGCCAGACTCAGAAAACGTACAATGACCTGAAAATGGCTCATTCCCTTTCTCCAATCGAGAATCCATTACAGATCAGAACTGTAAGGAGAGCCGTAGCGAGAATCGCAACAGAGATCAGCAAAAGAGAATTACAATAATGGATTCTGCTAAAATGGAAGATAAAAGAAATTTAAGAAAAGAAAGAATAGGTGTAGTAACCTCTAACAAAATGGACAAGTCTATTGTTGTGGCGCAGGTAACTAGAGTAAAACACCCGTTATACGGTAAGTTCGTGTTGAAAACTAAAAAGTATCACGCACACGACGAAACAAACGACTGCAACATCGGTGACACCGTACGTATCTCTGAGACACGTCCCTTGTCAAAAACCAAATGTTGGAGATTAGTTGAAATCATTGAAAGAGCTAAGTAATTATGGTACAACAGGAATCAAGATTAAAAGTAGCAGACAACACGGGAGCAAAAGAAGTTTTGACTATTCGTGTGCTTGGAGGAACGAAACGTCGTTATGCCTCTGTTGGAGATAAAATTGTAGTTTCAATCAAAGATGCAGCACCTAACGGAAGCGTTAAAAAAGGAGCTGTTTCAACTGCAGTTGTTGTACGTACCAAAAAAGAAGTGAGAAGAGCCGATGGTTCTTACATCCGTTTCGACGACAATGCCTGTGTTCTTTTGAACGCGGCTGGCGAAATGAGAGGAACACGTGTTTTTGGTCCGGTTGCAAGAGAACTTCGTGAAAAACAATTCATGAAAATTGTATCATTAGCACCAGAAGTGCTTTAATTATTTGCAAGATGATAAAGCTAAAAATAAAATCAGGTGACGTAGTAAGAGTGATCGCAGGCGACCATAAAGGTGCTGAAGGTAAAGTTTTACGCGTATACAAAGAGAAAAACAAAGCGGTCGTTGAAGGCGTAAACATGGTATCGAAACATACGAAACCAAGTGCTAAAAGCCCACAAGGCGGAATCGTTAAGAAAGAAGCTCCTATTCACATTTCAAACATCTCGTTGATTGACCCTAAGTCAAAAGAAACAACAAGAGTTGGTGTGAAAACGGAAGGAGATAAGAAAGTAAGATTTTCAAAAAAATCTAATCAAGTACTATAGTGATGGCATATACACCTAGACTAAAAGAAGAATATAAGGGCAGAGTCGTTTCTGCACTTAAAGAAGAATTCGGTTACAAAAACGTAATGCAGGTTCCAAAATTGGAGAAAATCGTTTTGAGTAAAGGAGTTGGTGCAGCAGTATCAGATAAGAAATTAATTGATTATGCTGTAGATGAGTTGACAAAGATCACTGGTCAAAAAGCAATTTCTACAATCTCTAAGAAAGACGTTGCGTCGTTCAAATTGAGAAAGGGAATGCCGATTGGTGCTAAAGTAACATTGCGTGGCGAAAGAATGTACGAATTCTTAGACCGTTTGATTACTTCAGCTTTGCCACGTGTTAGAGATTTCTCTGGAATCAAAGCTACAGGTTTTGACGGAAGAGGAAACTACAACCTTGGTGTTTTGGAACAAATCATTTTCCCTGAAATTGATATTGACAAAGTGAACAAAATCTCCGGAATGGACATCACTTTTGTTACGACTGCAAAAACAGATCAGGAAGCGAAGTCATTATTAACTGAATTGGGTTTACCTTTTAAAAAGAACTAAGACATGGCTAAAGAATCAATGAAAGCCCGTGAGGTGAAAAGAGAAAAAACGGTAGCAAAATATGCTGAGAAAAGAAAAGCTTTGTTAGAAGCTGGAGATTTCGTAGGTTTGCAAAAATTACCGAAAAACGCTTCTCCGGTTCGTATGCACAATCGTTGCAAATTAACAGGCAGACCAAGAGGTTACATGCGTCAGTTTGGTATTTCACGTGTTACATTCCGTGAGATGGCAAACAACGGTTTGATCCCAGGTGTGAAGAAAGCCAGCTGGTAAAAAAGTTTAAATTTGATATTTTAATTGTAAGAAATTACTTCTTATATGAATAAATCTCAAACTTTAACAAATTAAATTGTATAAATTGGTTACAGGTTCGGCATAAAATTACTTTATGCCGAAAACCGTTTCCGCAAATCCATAATTATGTATACAGATCCAATCGCGGATTATTTAACAAGGGTTAGAAATGCAGTGGCTGCCAACCATAAAGTGGTTGAAATTCCTGCTTCTAACATGAAGAAAGAAATCACCAAGATTTTATTCGACCAAGGGTACATCCTGAGTTACAAATTTGAGGACAATGCTGTGCAGGGTTCTATCAAAATCGCTTTGAAGTATGACAAAGATACTAAAGAGCCTGTAATCAAAGATATCCAAAGAATTAGTAAACCAGGTCTACGTAAGTATTCAGGTTCTTCGACAATTCCACGTATCCTTAACGGATTGGGAATTGCAATTGTTTCCACTTCAAAAGGTTTGATGACAGGAAAACAAGCCAAACAACTTAACGTTGGTGGTGAAGTAATTTGTTACGTATACTAATAAACTATTAAGAGATGTCAAGAATAGGAAAAAATCCCGTAACAATACTTGAAGGCGTAACTGTTTCAGTTGCCGACAATTTGATTACAGTAAAAGGAAAATTAGGTCAGCTTACTCAGGAATATTCTGATGTAACTGTGACGGTTGATGGAAATCAGGTTCAGGTGGAAAGATCTTCGGATCATAAAGACCAAAGAGCAAAACACGGTTTATACAGGTCTTTGATCAACAACATGATCGTAGGGGTGTCAACAGGTTTTACTAAAGAACTTGAATTGGTTGGAGTAGGTTACAGAGCTTCAAACCAAGGTCAGAAATTAGATTTGGCTCTTGGGTTTTCTCACAATATTGTTTTAGAAGTGGCTCCGGAAGTAGTTCTGGAAACGATTTCTGAAAAAGGTAAGAATCCAATCGTGAAATTAACATCATTTGACAAACAACTTTTAGGAGCTGTTGCTGCGAAAATCAGAGGTTTCCGCAGACCAGAACCATACAAAGGAAAAGGTGTTAAATTCGTAGGAGAAGTATTAAGAAGAAAAGCCGGTAAATCCGCTTAAAAAATAGTAAGATTATGTCATTAACAAAATCTGAGAGAAGACAGAGAATTAAATTCAGAATCAGAAAGATCGTTAGCGGAACTGCTGCTAAACCAAGACTTTCTGTTTTTAGAAGTAATAAAGAGATCTACGCACAACTAATTGATGATGTGAATGGAGTAACTTTATTAGCTGCATCTTCGAGAGAAAAAGAAGTAAGTAAAGGTACTAATGTAGAAACAGCAACTGCAGTTGGAAAACTGATCGCTGAAAAAGCATTAAAAGCCGGTTTGGAAGCAGTAACCTTCGACAGAGGCGGTTACTTATACCACGGCCGTATTCAATCATTAGCAGAAGGCGCGAGAGCGGCTGGGCTTAAATTCTAATAATATGTCTAATAGTAAATACAAAAACGTAGAGTTGGTAAAGCCTAGTGGTCTTGAATTAAAAGACCGTCTGGTAAGTGTCAATCGTGTTACTAAAGTTACAAAAGGTGGTAGAGCTTTCGGTTTTTCTGCAATTGTAGTCGTAGGTGATGAAAATGGAGTAGTGGGTCACGGTTTAGGGAAATCTAAAGACGTTTCTGAAGCAATCGCAAAAGCGGTGGAAGATGCCAAGAAAAATCTTGTAAAGATTCCTTTGAGCGGACAATCTGTTCCTCACGAACAAAAAGGAAAATTTGGTGGTGCACGTGTATTCTTAATTCCTGCGTCTCATGGTACAGGAGTTATCGCTGGTGGAGCTGTTCGTTCGGTTCTTGAATCAGTAGGAATTCACGACGTATTGTCAAAATCACAAGGATCGTCTAACCCTCACAACGTGGTAAAAGCAACTTTCGATGCTTTGCTGCAAATGAGAAGCGCTTATACTGTTGCAAAACAAAGAGGTGTTTCTTTAGAGAAAGTTTTTAAAGGTTAATAACAGGAAATTATGGCTAAATTATTAGTAAAACAAGTAAGAAGCAAAATCAACTGTCCGCTTACACAAAAAAGAGGACTTGAAGCTTTAGGTCTCCGTAAAATGGGACAAGTTGTCGAGCATGAGTCAAATCCTGCTATCCTTGGGATGATAAACAAAGTTAAACACTTGGTTTCTGTAGAAGAAGCTAAATAACAAATACAAGTGATGAATTTAAGTAACTTACAACCTGCTGAAGGTTCTACGCACAATCAGAATAAAAGATTAGGCCGTGGTGAAGGTTCCGGTAAAGGTGGTACTTCTGCAAGAGGACACAAAGGAGCGAAATCGCGTTCTGGTTATTCTAAAAAGATTGGTTTTGAAGGTGGGCAAATGCCGCTTCAAAGACGTGTGCCTAAGTTTGGTTTCACGAACATCAACCGTAAAGATTATGAAGGTGTTAACCTTGATACGCTTCAGTTGTTGGTGGATAACGGAATTGTAACGGATGCTGTCGATATGACAACTTACGTAGCAAACCGTTTGGCTACCAAAAATGAAATCGTTAAGATCTTAGGTCGTGGCGAATTGAAAGCAAAATTAAAGGTAACCGCTCACAAATTTACTGCGACTGCAAAAGCAGCTATTGAAGCTGCCGGTGGAGAAGCTGTAACATTATAATTTTTCTATTAAGATGAAGAAATTTTTTGAATCATTAGCTAATGTTTGGAAAATCGAGGAATTAAAAAACCGCATTACGTTCACGTTATTGCTTCTTTTGGTTTACCGATTCGGTGCACACGTAACCCTTCCGGGAATCGATGCAACGCAGTTAGCAAGTTTAGCGGGTCAGACTAAAAACGGTATTGGCTCGATCCTGGATATGTTTACAGGTGGATCTTTTTCAAAAGCTTCTGTTTTTGCTTTGGGTATTATGCCTTACATCTCGGCTTCGATTGTGGTTCAGTTGATGGGAATTGCGATTCCTTACCTTCAGAAACTGCAAAAAGATGGAGAAAGCGGCAGAAAGAAAATCAACCAGATTACACGTTGGTTGACCATTGCAATCACATTGGTACAAGGTCCTGGTTACATCTACAACTTGTACAGAACATTGCCAAACAGTGCTTTCCTCTTAGGATTTGATTCTTTCTCATTCTTGTTTTCTTCTGTAGTGATTCTCGTTACAGGTACCATTTTCGCAATGTGGCTTGGAGAGAAAATCACTGACAAAGGGATTGGAAACGGAATCTCACTTTTAATTATGGTGGGAATCCTTGCAAGACTACCTCAGGCTTTCATTCAGGAATTTACAACAAGGGTTACAAATAATAACGGTGGGCCAATGTTATTGGTGATCGAGATCATTATCTGGCTTTTGGTGATTATTGCTTGTGTGTTGCTTGTTATGGCGGTAAGAAAAATCCCGGTACAGTACGCCCGTCGTACGACTACAGGTGATTTCGAACAGGACGCATTCGGAGGAAACAGACAGTGGATTCCGTTGAAGCTTAACGCTTCTGGGGTAATGCCGATCATCTTTGCCCAGGCAATCATGTTCATTCCTGCTGCACTCGCCGGTTTGTCACAATCTGAAGCATCACAAACGATCGCAGGCGCTTTTAGCAATATGTTTGGATTCTGGTATAACTTTGTATTCGCTACTTTAATCGTAGTGTTTACATTCTTCTATACCGCAATTACGGTTCCAACCAACAAAATGGCCGATGATCTCAAAAGAAGCGGTGGTTTCATCCCGGGCATCCGTCCAGGAGTAGAAACTTCTGACTACCTTGACAAAGTGATGTCTTTAATTACTTTCCCTGGTTCCTTATTTCTTGCGCTAATCGCTGTGTTCCCGGCAATTGTTGTAAGTGTTATGGATGTTCAGCAATCATGGGCAATGTTTTTTGGTGGTACGTCGTTGATCATTATGGTAGGTGTCGCTATCGATACCATCCAGCAAATCAATTCTTACTTATTAAACAAACATTACGACGGTTTGATGAAAAGTGGTAAAAACAGAAAAGCAGTAGCTTAATTTTATGGCTAAACAATCAGCAATAGAACAAGACGGATCGATCATTGAGGCATTGTCCAATGCGATGTTCCGAGTAGAATTAGAAAACGGACATATAGTAATTGCCCACATTTCAGGAAAGATGCGTATGCATTACATCAAATTATTACCTGGTGATAAAGTGAAACTGGAAATGAGCCCTTACGATCTGTCAAAAGCAAGAATTACTTATAGATATTAATAAATACTAAGATGAAAGTAAGAGCATCAGTTAAGAAAAGAAGTGCCGAGTGCAAGATTGTACGCAGAAAAGGCAGATTATACGTAATCAACAAAAAGAATCCTAGATTTAAACAAAGACAAGGATAATTATGGCAAGAATAGCAGGGGTAGATATCCCAAAAAACAAAAGAGGAGTTATCGCTTTAACATACATCTTCGGAGTAGGTAGAAGCAGAGCTGTAGAAGTATTGGCAAAAGCCGGTGTAAGCGAAGATATCAAAGTTCAGGATTGGAATGATGACCAGATCGGAGCAATCCGTGAGGCCGTTTCATTTTACAAAATTGAAGGTGAGTTGCGTTCAGAAGTTTCATTGAACATCAAACGTTTAATGGACATCGGATGTTACAGAGGAATCCGTCACAGATCTGGTCTTCCGTTAAGAGGACAAAGAACGAAAAACAATTCCAGAACAAGAAAAGGTAAACGCAAAACTGTTGCTAACAAGAAAAAAGCAACTAAATAATAAATAATATGGCTAAAGCAACAGCAAAAAAACGTAAAGTTATCGTTGAATCAACGGGTGAAGCTCATATTAGTGCGACTTTCAATAACATCATCATTTCTTTGACTAACAAAAAAGGTGAAGTTATTTCTTGGTCTTCAGCAGGTAAAATGGGTTTCAGAGGTTCTAAAAAGAACACTCCGTATGCAGCTCAAATGGCAGCAGAAGATTGCAGTAAAGTAGCGTTAGAGGCTGGACTGAAAAAAGTGAAAGTTTATGTAAAAGGACCAGGAAACGGACGTGAGTCTGCCATCCGTTCGGTACATAACTCAGGAATTGAAGTAACAGAGATCATCGACGTTACCCCAATGCCGCACAATGGATGTCGTCCTCCAAAAAGACGTAGAGTTTAATTTTACAATAAGTAAGTATAACCCGGGACAGACCCAGATTGTCGAAGGATTTGACCTGAATTCACAATCTCTGACCCAAAACAATTTAAAATGGCAAGATATACTGGTCCAAGTACAAGAATCGCCCGTAAATTCGGTGAAGCGATCTTCGGAGATGACAAATCTTTCGATAAAAGAAATTACCCACCTGGACAACACGGACAGGCGAAAAAAAGAGGTAAAAAATCAGAATACGCTGTCCAGCTAATGGAAAAGCAAAAAGCGAAATACACTTACGGAATCCTTGAAAAACAATTCCGTGGGCTATTCGAAAAAGCATCTGCTGCACGTGGAGTAACTGGTGAAGTTTTGATCCAGTTGTGTGAGGCAAGATTAGACAACGTGGTTTACAGAATGGGTATTGCACCTACTCGTAGAGCAGCGCGTCAAATCGTTTCTCACCGTCACATTACAGTAAATGGAGAGTTGGTAAACATTCCATCTTACCATTTAAAAGCCGGCGACAAAGTGGCTGTTCGTGAAAAATCTAAATCAGTGGAAGCTATTGAGCGTTCACTATCTAATTCAAGTCATGTTTATGAGTGGATTACATGGAACAATGACCTTAAAGAAGGTACATTCGTTTCTGTTCCTGCAAGATTGCAGATCCCGGAAAACATCAAAGAACAACTTATCGTCGAATTGTACAACAAATAATAATTGACTTAGTCGAAATTATGGCAATATTTAATTTTCAGAAGCCCGATAAAGTTATCATGATCGATTCAACAGATTTTGAAGGGAAATTCGAATTTCGCCCTTTAGAACCTGGCTACGGATTGACCGTTGGTAATGCACTTAGAAGAGTTTTGCTTTCCGCTTTAGAAGGATATGCAATTACGTCTGTCAGAATTGAAGGTGTAGACCACGAATTTTCTACTATTTCAGGTGTTGTTGAAGACGTTACAGAAATCATCCTTAATTTGAAACAAGTCCGTTTCAAACGCCAGATTGAAGACGTTGATAACGAATCAGTTACGATTTCTGTTACTGGTAAAGACCAATTGACTGCAGGTGATTTTCAAAAATTTATTTCAGGTTTCCAGGTGTTAAACCCAGAATTGGTAATCTGTAATTTAGATCCGAAAATCAAACTGAACTTCGAATTAACTATCGAAAAAGGTCGTGGGTATGTGCCTGCAGAAGAGAATAAAAAACAAAATGCCGCTATCGGAACGATCTTTACGGATTCTATTTTCACACCAGTGAAAAACGTGAAATACGCGATCGAAAACTTCCGTGTAGAGCAGAAAACAGATTACGAAAAATTAGTTTTCGAAATCAAGACAGATGGTTCTATCAACCCTAAAGACGCTTTAACCGAAGCTGCAAAAGTTTTGATCCACCACTTCATGTTATTCTCTGACGAAAGAATCACGCTTGAGGCTGACGAAATCGCTCAAACAGAATCTTATGACGAAGAGTCATTGCACATGAGACAATTGCTTAAAACCAAACTTGTCGATATGGACCTTTCTGTAAGAGCATTAAATTGTTTGAAAGCGGCAGAAGTTGATACCCTTGGTGATTTAGTATCATTCAATAAAAATGACCTGATGAAGTTCCGTAACTTCGGTAAGAAATCTTTAACTGAACTTGACGAACTCGTTGCAGTAAAGAACCTGACTTTCGGAATGGACTTGGCAAAATACAAATTAGATAAAGAATAAATTACTTCATATTTTGCGCTCCAGAGCGGATCGATGCAAGATGAAGTTAACAAATACACGTCATGAGACACGGAAAAAAATTCAACCACTTAAGCAGACAGAAAGGTCACAGAGCAGCAATGCTTGCGAATATGGCTTGTTCTCTAATCGAGCACAAACGCATCAACACTACTGTTGCTAAAGCAAAAGCACTTAAACAATTCGTTGAGCCGCTTATTACAAAATCAAAAGAAGATACAACCCATAACCGTCGTATCGTTTTCGCTTACCTTAGAAGCAAATATGCAGTAACAGACTTGTTCCGTGATGTAGCAGCTAAAGTAGGAGATCGCCCGGGTGGTTACACACGTATCATCAAAGTGGGAAACCGTTTGGGAGATAACGCTGACATGGCGATGATCGAGCTTGTAGATTTCAACGAATTGTACAACGGTGGCAAAAAAGAAGTGAAAAAAGCAAAAAGCCGTCGTGGTGGTAAAGCTACTAAAAAAGAAGCTGCTGTTGAAGCCGCTCCTGAAGCCAAAGCACCTGAAGCACCTGCTACAGAAACTGAAAACACCGAAGCAGCTGAATAATGAAATTCACTATTCGATACAAATCAAGGATAAACTTTTAGTAGTTTATCCTTTTTTTTTGTCGTCCCAATGCTTCTTTGTCATTCCGAAACGAAGTGAGGAATCAGAAGCACAAACAACAGCATCCAAAAGAAGCACTTGTCCCGCTTTTCGCTCTATCTTTTGTTCCATTGCATTGCACAAAAGGATGCCGCTGCAATCGGGGCTAAACCGGAACAGTTATTTCCACAATAAATTCAAGCGAGCTGCTTAATGACCTTAATGGTTCAAAAAAACCGAACTTGAAAACTTAAGTTTTAACTACAACAAAAAACAACTAAATTTGCACCCAACAACTAAGCATAACTACGCACACCAAAAATGAAACACACCACACGACAAAAAGCCATTTTATTACTCAGCGACGGCACCATTTTCTACGGCAAATCCATCGGAATATCCGGAACCACTTTCGGCGAAGTCTGCTTCAACACCGGAATGACCGGCTACCAGGAAATCTTTACCGATCCATCTTATTTCGGCCAGATCATGGTGGCCACAAACGCCCACATCGGCAATTACGGCGTCAACGACCAGGACATCGAAGCCGACAAGATCATGATCTCTGGACTCGTCTGCAAGAATTTCAGCTTCAACCATTCGAGAGCGAATTCGTCAGAAAACCTCGAGGATTATTTCCGAAAGCAAAATTTAATCTGCATCTCAGACGTTGATACGCGCGCCCTCGTAAGTTACATCCGTGACAACGGCGCGATGAATGCCATCATTTCCACAGACGGAAAATCCATAGAAGAATTAAAATCCGAACTTGCAAAAGTTCCCGACATGAAAGGTTTGGAACTGTCTTCGAAAGTATCCACCAAAGAGCCGTATTTCATCGGAGAAGCAAGCGCTACTTACAAAATTGCAGCTTTAGACCTCGGCATCAAAAAAAACATTTTAAGAAACCTCGCCAAACGCGACTGCTACATCA
This sequence comes from Flavobacterium noncentrifugens, assembly GCF_900100375.1. Taxonomy (GTDB): domain Bacteria; phylum Bacteroidota; class Bacteroidia; order Flavobacteriales; family Flavobacteriaceae; genus Flavobacterium; species Flavobacterium noncentrifugens. Next base: position 193,869 of record NZ_FNEZ01000002.1, read on the forward strand.
AAGTATTTCCATACGACGCGACTTACGAAGAAATGAAAACCTTCAATCCCGATGGTTTTTTCCTTTCAAACGGACCCGGCGATCCCGAGCCGCTTTTGGTCGCGCAGGAAACGGCCAAAAAAATATTGGAAAATAACGATCCGGTTTTTGGAATTTGTCTCGGCCATCAGATTATCGGCCTCGCCAACGGGATTTCGACTTATAAAATGTTCAACGGACACCGCGGCATCAACCATCCCGTAAAAAATGTTTTGACAGGCGAAGGCGAAATCACGTCCCAAAACCACGGGTTTGCCGTCAACAAAGAAGAACTCATGGCGCATCCCGATTTCGAGATCACGCACCTGCACATCAACGACGAAACGGTCGCTGGCATGCGCATGAAATCCAAAAACTGCTTTTCGGTGCAATACCATCCCGAAGCCAGTCCGGGCCCGCACGATTCGACTTATTTGTTCGACCAATTCATAGAAAATATCAAATCAAAATGACAATAATGTACTGTCTTTAAATAACGCGTAATCTTAAGTTTTTTTTTACACGGCAAGTAAAATTCTAAATCACACGCTATTTTAGGATAATGCTAAAAATAAAAAAGCCATAACAACCCTATCGTTATGGCTTTTTTAAATTCAGGAGGTTAATGCACTATTATTTTTTTCGTTGCCATAACATCCTGATGATGCAACGAGCAATAATAAATGCCTTTTGGCAAACTGTCTTTTTCTATCAATACATCCTGGATTTCTTTTCCAGAGGCAATGTCTGTCATTTGTTTTACGATCCGTCCGTGGTTGTGGCACAACCTAACCGTAATGTACTTGCCATAAATCACTTTGAAGTCCTTCCACAATTGTTAGCCAAATTTTCACTTGTTGAAAGCGGTGCTGTATATTTCGGTCTGCGATAAATATCTGCTATCAAAACCGCTGCTGCAAATCAGCGACCATTCGCCATTGTTTTGCACACTGCCGCTGTTTCCCGTCAGCCAAGAAGTAGGCTTCGGAGGCAGCGTCTGCCAGCTGTCATGCGCACATCATAAAGATAACATTCATCAGAATGGGTTTCAAAAGTATTGTTGGTGCTTCCGCCGGTGATGTATATCAGGCTGTCCTGGTAGGCGACGGCTTTTGCATCAACAAGTGCAAACGGAAAATTTGCCGCCTGAGACCACGTATTTTCATTGATGCTGTATTTGTATACCGTTCGCAAGGCTGAACCCGGAGTAGTTCTCAGTCCGCCAATGACATACAGGCTGTCTTTTAAAATAGCGGTCGCTGCGCCCATTATTTCGTTGGGTGGCCGGGCCAGGCTTATCCAGCTGTCCGTGCTAATTTGGCAGCGCTGGTGCTTCGGCGGGATGTTCCCGTTGTTGTCGCCACCGGAAACGATAAATAGAAAGCCTTCGCCATTTTTTGAATATGAAGCTGTATTTCCTGCGCGGATCGGAACCGGAATATCAGCTGCGGAATGCCAGTTTTGGCTATAACCTACAACGGTTGTGAATGCCAATACGGAGAATAATATTTTTTTCATGATTTTCATGGTTTGTGAGTAATCTGATTTTTTTTAACCAATAAAAGTTATCCAATAAGATTCAGCCTAAATTTCGATTGCTGCAAACAACCGCATGGAAACTGCAGAAAGCGATTTTAATCCATTGGATGCTGATCGAAAGAAGATCATTTTTAAATTGCCGTTCGTATCGATAAAACCGCTGTCTGTCTCAGAAATGCCGAAAAAGAACCAAAATGCATAACTTCGCGATTATGGAAAAAAAATTGTTCATAACAACGGCTTACCATGAATTTGCATTGAAAAGCTACGAATACAATGTCATCGATTATTTACTGAAACCAATTCCGTTTGAACGCTTCATGGCGGCAATTAGCAAAGTCGTCGATCGGACACATCCAAAAAGCTAAACCGAAATCCGGTGGTTGCACAGGAAGAAGCCTGCCTGTTTTTTATGTTGAACAAGAAAAAAGCGCGCATTTCGCTACAGCATTTTGTTTATTGAAAGCCAGCGCGAATACCTCAAAATTGTCACCGAAACCAAAACGATTCTTACCCGTTACCTGCTTGCAGCTGTTGAAAAGGCGCTGCCGCCGGAAAATTTCATCCGCGTGCACCGCTCCTTTATCGTCGCCCGGAACAAGATCGATCTTTTTGACGCCAGCAGCATCGAGATCGGCAAAAACGAAATCCCGATCGGGCGAAGTTACAAAAGCTACGTACTTCAAGCGCTGGGATTTAAAGGAACTGAATAGTTGTGGTACTTAAAATAACGCTTTAGTAGATGAGTATTGTGATTAAACAAGTGATTAGGTTTAGGTAAGTAATGTGTAGCAAAAAATCCAATTTTAAAAAAATGCTACAAAAAGTGTAGCAAAAAAAATAATATTAAAAATTTGCTACAAAAAAGATTTCACATCAAACATCGGATTTTAAAGGTAAAAAGTATGGTGCTAAAATTTCGGATTACTACATCGATTAAGTTGATAATTATTTATTTTTGAGCAGTATGATTGCCTAACTTCCAATATATTTGCATATAATAAGTAAACAATTCAAAAAACAGATACAATGAGCATTATTATTAAAATTCATGCAAGACAGATTTTTGACTCAAGAGGAAATCCTACAATCGAAGTAGATGTAGTGACTGAAAACGGTGTTTTAGGACGTGCTGCTGTACCATCTGGCGCATCAACCGGAGAACACGAAGCTGTAGAATTGCGTGACGGCGGAAAGGCGTATCTTGGAAAAGGCGTCCTGAAAGCAGTTAAAAATGTAAATACAAGAATTGCAGAGGAAATCCTCGGTACCTCTGTTTTCGAACAGAACCTGATCGACAAAATGATGATCGATCTTGACGGAACTCCAAATAAATCAGAGCTTGGCGCGAATGCCATTCTAGGCGTTTCATTGGCTGTAGCCAAAGCGGCGGCAAATGAACTTGGCATGCCATTGTACAGATATGTAGGCGGTGTTTCAGGAAACACGCTTCCTGTTCCGATGATGAACATCATCAACGGCGGTTCGCATTCCGATGCACCGATCGCTTTCCAGGAATTCATGATCTTTCCGGTAAAAGCCGAAACGTTTTCTCAGGCGATGCAAATGGGAACCGAGATTTTCCACCACTTGAAAAAAGTATTGCACGACCGCGGTTTGTCAACTGCAGTAGGTGACGAAGGCGGATTTGCTCCGAACTTAGCCGGCGGAACCGAAGATGCCTTGGATACGATCAAAAAAGCGGTTGAAAATGCAGGTTATAAATTCGGGGATGAAATCATGATCGCCCTAGACTGTGCGGCATCAGAATTCTATGTAAACGGGCAATACGATTATAAAAAATTCGAAGGCGAAGGCGGAAAAATCCGTTCGTCAAAAGAGCAGGCGGAGTATTTGGCTGAACTAGCTGCAAACTATCCAATTATTTCAATTGAAGATGGCATGCAGGAAGACGATTGGGATGGCTGGAAATATTTGACAGACCTTATCGGCGACAAAGTACAATTGGTTGGAGACGATTTGTTTGTAACCAACGTAGAACGTTTGGCCACCGGAATCGAAAAAGGAATTGCCAATTCGATCCTTGTAAAAGTAAACCAAATCGGGACTTTAACAGAAACAATCGCAGCGGTAAACATGGCGCACAATGCAGGATATACTTCTGTAATGTCGCACCGTTCGGGAGAAACTGAAGACAACACCATCGCAGATTTGGCTGTAGCCTTAAACTGCGGACAAATCAAAACCGGATCGGCTTCACGTTCAGACCGTATGGCAAAATACAACCAGTTGCTTCGCATTGAAGAGGAATTGGGCGACACGGCTTATTTCCCTGGAAAAAAAGCATTCAAAATAAAATAATCATTTTACGATATTTTTGAAACCCGGCTACACAGTCGGGTTTTTTTATGCGAATTCTAATTCAAAACCGTCGAATTCTCATTGGCTGAATGCTGCCGGGTTTAAAAAAGTATATTTGGGGCATAAATGTAAGACACATGAAATTTTTTTTACTCTCATTACTGTTATTTGGCGTTGGAGCAGCGGCACAACCTGTTGTGAATATTCCGGATGTGAATTTTAAGAACGCATTGTTGACAAACTCATTCATTAATGCTAATAGTGATGGGGAAATTCAAGTTTCAGAAGCAGAAATAATCCAATTTTTGGATGTGTCAAGTAAAAATATTGCATCTGTCGAAGGCATTCGAAGTTTTATAAATCTGCGTGGATTTCGTTGTTACAACAACCAAATCTCGACGATCGATCTCAGCAATTGCCCTTTATTGTCTGGTTTGGATGTTGAAAAAAATAATATTACAAGCCTTGATTTAAGTCATAACGCGCTGCTGGCAACTTTAACGGTAAGTTTTAATCCAATGACAAGTCTTAATATTGACAATTGCACAGTGTTAAGTAACCTTGAAGTGGAAGCTGCTCCTATTGAAAACCTGAAACTGATTAACCTGCCAAATTTGAATGGTTTTATTTTCACGAGAAATTTGCTCAGAGGATCATTAACGGTTTCTAATTGTAATCGCATTACCGGTATTAGTACAATGTCTCTTGAATCCATTTCGAGCCTCACAGAAGTTACGATCACAAATTGTCAATTACTGAGATCGATCGATTTAACGGATAATGATGTTGAATCTATATTGCATGTGTCGGGATGTCCGAGTTTGACAGACCTTTCCGTAGGAGGGTTTAATATAACAGATTTTGAAATTTTTAATTGCCCAATATTGCAAAATGTTTGGATGAACGGCAACTCATTTCTAACAGCAGATTTATCTCGTTTGCCGAAATTGACTACATTGCTTCTACAGCGAGATCCACTATTAAAATCACTGAATATAAAAAATGGCAGTAATGAATCTACTATAAGCGTTGATTCAGATGTGCTTGAGTTTGTTTGTGCAGATGAATTCCAGCTTAATGACAATGACTTTAACTTTCGAAATCCAGCTGTAGTAGTCAATTCCTATTGTTCATTCACGCCTGGCGGAAACTTCAATACCATTAACGGAAAAGTAACTTTCGATGAAAACAGCAACGGCTGTGATGAGAATGATGCGCCGCATCCATTGATGAAAATGAAAATCAACGATGGCACCAACCAGGCTTCCACGTTTACAAATGCTTCAGGCGACTATCGTTTTTATACCAATGCCGGGAATTTTACGGTAACGCCAGAGTTTGAAAATCCGGCCTATTTTACGGCAACTCCGGCCACAGCAACGATCAATTTTCCGGAGAATGACAATTCGGTAGCGACACAAAATTTTTGCTTTGCCGCCAATGCCGTGCATCCCGATCTCGAAATCGTCATTGCACCACTCGTACCTGCAAGACCCGGATTTAATGCAATGTATCAGATTGTTTACAAAAACAAGGGCAATCAAACGCTTTCAGGCAACATCAGCTTTAATTTTGACGATGCATTGCTCGATTTTATTGCTGCTTCCATAGTGCCAGATGCACAGGCAACAGGATTGTTGTCGTTTAATTATGCCAACCTTAGGCCGTTTGAAAGCCGTTCGATCAATGTTTCGCTAAAGCTGAATGCTCCAACAGAAACGCCGCCAGTGAACATTGATGACCAATTGGCATTTTCGGCCACGATCAATCCGGTTGCAACCGATGAAACACCCGAAGACAATGTTTTTCAATATACCCAAACCGTTGTTGGCTCGTTTGATCCGAATGACAAGCAATGCCTCGAGGGAACAGCGGTTTCTGCAGCGCAGATCGGGAAATATTTGCACTACATGATCAATTTTGAAAATACCGGAACGCATGTCGCTGAAAATGTGGTCGTGAAAGATGTCATTGATGTGACGCAATTCGATATCAATTCGCTCCAGATTTTAAGCGCCACCGCTGGTATGTCTGTCAACATAAATGGGAATGTCGTAGAATTCATTTTTGAAGGCATCCATTTGCCAATCGGCGGGCATGGCAATGTGTTGTTTAAAATTAAAACGCTTCAAAGTCTCGTGCCAAACTCATCAGTTTCAAATGCCGCAGATATTTTCTTTGATTACAATGCGCCAATTGTTACCCATCCGGCATTGACGCGATTTCAAAATCTGTCGGTTGCAGCGGTTGCTGTTGATCATTCGATTGCGGTTTATCCAAATCCGGCAAGTGCAGACGTGAATGTCAAATCAGCAACAAACATTCAAATAGTGGAATTGTATGACATTCAGGGAAGAATACTCGAAACCAAAACGACAAATTCAAAATGGGTTTCGATCGATATTTCAGATAAGGATGCCGGGATTTATTTCCTGAAGGTGACATCGGATAAAGGTTCGAAAACAGAGAAGATCGTTAAAAAATAAATCTTCTTCCAATAATCTAAAGCCGGTTGTAAAAACAGCCGGTTTTTTTATGCGAATTCTAATTCAAACCCATCGAATTCTCATTGGCTGAATGCCGACGGATTTAAAAAAAGTATATTTGGAATATAAATGTAAGCCACATGAAAAAGCTTTTACTTTCATTATTGTTAATTGGTATTGGAGCTGCGGCGCAGCCTGTTGTAAACATCCCGGATGCGAATTTTAAGAATGCTTTGCTCACTTATAATCCGGTTATTGATAGCAATAGTGATGGGCAAATCCAGGTTTCCGAAGCTGAAGCAATAACTAATCTGCGTTTGGAGTTCCTGGACATTGTTTCTTTCGAAGGCTTGCAGGCGTTCTCAAATCTGGAGTCTTTTGACAATTGGGGAAATCCGGTGGCGTTTATTGATCTTACCCAAAACCATAAATTGGTGCAGCTTAGTATCTGGGATGCTCAGAATGATTTGTCAACTTTCGATACTTTGGATTTGAGCGGAATGAATTTTTTGACCAATCTGGAACTGAGCCAAAATTCACTTCTCCATTTGAATATTTCGGGCTGTACGAGTCTAAAAATCATGAATCTCAGGGAAAGTCCGCTTATCGATTTGGATGTGTCGAATTTGACGCAGCTTGAGGAGTTAAACATCGGAGAATTTGGTAGTGTCAATGATCAGAGAATTTCAGGGATGTTGAACCTAACGGGGTGTGCGGCACTGCAAACTTTGCGCATTGGAGAAACAAAACTGACTTCCATCAATGCCAGTGGCTGCCATAGTTTGCTCAAATTAGACTGTGGAACAATGCCAACATTAGTATCCGTAAATCTTCAAGGCTGTTCAGGTATGAATGACCTGAGACTTACTTATACCAAACTTTCTACTCTGGATTTGGCAGACTGCGTTTCGCTGGTATATATAGATTTAAATGGTTTTACCAGTACAATTTCAGATCTTGATTTTTCGCATTGTCCCAATCTGGATCAGGCCAATCTGTCAACATTAGACCTGCATACCTTAAATATAAAGAATGGAAGAAGAGAGACCAACGTTTTTATCAATGAGAGCCAATTGGAATTTGTTTGCATGGACGAAATACAGATAGCCGATTTTCCCATGTTACAGGTTTTAAATATTCCGGTGAATTCCTATTGTTTGTTTACGCCCGGCGGAAATTACAACACGATTAAGGGAAAAGTCACATTCGATGAAAGCAACAATGGTTGTGATGAAAATGACGCGCCACATCCATTTCTGAAAGTAAAAATCAACGATGGTACGAATCAGGGTTCAACATTTACAAATGCTTCAGGAAATTATTATTTTTATACCGATGCAGGGAATTTTACTTTGATACCTGAATTTGAAAATCCGGCGTATTTTACGACAACTCCAACTTTAGCCACAGTAAACTTTCCTCAAAATGACAATTCGGTAACAACACAGGATTTCTGCTTGACACCAAATGCCGTGCATCCTGATCTTGAAATTGTTGTTGCGCCGCTTGTACCTGGAAGACCAGGCTTTAACGCAGTATATCAAATCGTTTATAAGAACAAAGGAAATCAAACGCTATCGGGCAACATCAGCTTTAATTTTGACGATGCATTGCTCGATTTTATTGCTGCTTCCATAGTGCCAGATGCACAGGCAACAGGATTGTTGTCGTTTAATTATACCAGCCTCATGCCGTTTGAAAGCCGTTCGATCAATGTTTCGCTAAAGCTGAATGCTCCAACAGAAACACCGCCGGTGAACATTGATGACCAATTGGCATTTTCGGCAACGATCAATCCGGTTGCAACCGATGAAACGCCCGAAGACAATGTTTTTCAATATACCCAAACCGTTGTTGGTTCGTTTGATCCGAATGACAAACAATGCCTCGAGGGAACAGCGGTTTCTGCAGCGCAGATCGGGAAATATTTGCACTACATGATCAATTTTGAAAATACCGGAACGCATGTCGCTGAAAATGTGGTCGTGAAAGATGTCATTGATGCGGTACAATTCGATATCAATTCCTTTCAGATCTTAGATGCTACCGATGGTATGAGCGTAAAAGTAACGGGCAATGTCATTGAATTCATTTTTGAAGGCATCCATTTGCCAATCGGCGGGCATGGCAATGTGTTGTTTAAAATTAGAACGCTTGAAAATCTTGCTCCCAATACCACGGTTTCGAACACGGCAAACATTTTTTTTGATTACAATTACCCGATTGTGACCAACAGGGCAGACACCAGATTTGCAAATCTTAGCGTGAAAGATGTTGTTGCAGACCTTTCCATACGAATATTTCCAAATCCGGCAAATGATATCGTAAACATTAAATCGGGCGGAATTTTAAAATCAGTTGCGTTGTTCGACATTGGCGGAAGGCTTATCGAAAAGCAATTTCCAAATGCAGAATCGGCACATTTGGACATGTCATTAAAATCTTCAGGATTGTACTTTGTGAAAATCATTACAGACAAAGGTTCGACAACACAAAAGCTCCTTAAAAATTAGTTAGGTTATTTGGTTAATTTAAGAAGCCTGTGATATTTTCGCAGGCTTTCTTTTTTGAATAAGCATGATTTCTGACATATACCAAATTGACATCATTTATAGAATTATTAACGATTTCGCTGCAGGAATCATTTTTTAATTCATACTAAATTCCATAGATTTGTTAAATTATAATTTTCAAGATTAAAATCCACCAATAATTATGTCAAAAACAGCAATATTAGAATTAGATGGCAAAAAGTATGAACTTCCGGTAATCGTTGGAAGTGAAAACGAAGTGGCGATCGATATTAACAAGTTACGCGATTTATCAGGAGCGATCACCATGGATCCGGGTTATAAAAATTCGGGCGTATGCAAAAGCGAAATTACGTTCCTTGATGGGGAAGAAGGCATTTTGCGTTACAGAGGTTATGCTATCGAAGATTTAGCCGATAAAGCCGGATTCCTCGAAGTTTCCTACCTTGTTATTTTCGGCGAATTGCCAACAGCCAAACAATTGGAGCAGTTTGAAAATGACATTAGAAAATATACTTTGGTCAACGAAGAGATGAAAAACATCATCGACGGTTTTCCAAAAACAGCGCACCCAATGGGCGTTTTATCGTCATTGACAAGTGCATTGACCGCATTTAACCCAAAAGTGGTCAATGTTGAAAATGAAAAAGAAATGTATGAAGCGGTGTGTAAAACGATGGGTAAATTCCTTGTTTTGGCCACGTGGACTTTCAGAAAAGCTTCCGGTTTCCCATTAAACTATTACGACAATACCAAAGGGTATGTTGAGAACTTCCTAAACTTAATGTTTGCCTTGCCAACAGGACCATACAAAGCCAATCCGGTGGTGATCAATGCCTTGGATAAACTGTTCATCCTTCACGCTGATCACGAGCAAAACTGTTCGACATCAACAGTAAGAATGGTTGGTTCGTCACATGCAGGTTTGTTTGCTTCGATTTCAGCGGGTGTTTCTGCACTTTGGGGGCCATTGCACGGAGGCGCAAACCAGGCGGTTCTTGAAATGCTTGAGGAAATCCAGAAAAACGGTGGCGATGCCGATAAATACCTGGCCAAAGCCAAAGACAAAGACGATCCGTTTAGATTGATGGGCTTTGGGCACAGGGTTTACAAAAACTTTGATCCAAGGGCAAAAATCATCAAAAAAGCAGCAGATGAAGTGTTGTCAAATTTAGGCGTTGATGACCCGATTTTGGTGATTGCCAAAAAACTGGAGGAAGCGGCTTTGGTAGACGATTATTTCGTATCCAGAAAATTATACCCGAACGTCGATTTCTATTCGGGAATCATTTACCGCGCCCTCGGAATCCCAACAGATATGTTTACCGTGCTTTTCGCCATCGGGCGTTTGCCGGGATGGATCGCACAATGGAAAGAAATGCGTGTCAATAAAGAACCAATCGGAAGGCCGAGACAAATTTACACCGGATATCCGTTGCGGGATTTTAAAGATATGGATAAAAGATAATCCAGAAAAGAATTTCAAAAGCAGGTCGGTAATAATTGACGTTGACTTATTAAATTAAATCCCCTGAACTCAGGGGATTTTTTTATATTTGTTCGCCACAGTTAAAAGGCAAATTCCATTATGAATAACGGAATGTATTGCTGCAATATTCTAACCGACCCAATCAAATATGCTGGATTCTATCTCAATAGTTACGACCTCAGGAAGCCAGTCCAGGCCTTGTTTGATAGCGGGTCATAAAGTGGTTATAGACCTGTCTGGATTTGAAAATCCCGAGATTCAGTCGTTTGACCTGGTTTTTACATTTAAGCATGCCATTTCCGAAATCCGCAACCACGATTACAATTGGCTGCCCGTTACCGGAGAGCATGTAGCTTCAGGATTTTCGCCAAAGGTCATACGCCTAAGCAATGGAATTTTTGTACAGCCTAATTTTGCTGGCGGAATATGGGAAATTAAAAAGAAACAGCCCCGTGTGCTTTTTTGGCGTTTTAATCCCAAAGATGCCGCGCCATTAACTGTATATACCAAGCCGCACAACGATAAGAAACTGGCAAAAGCCAATAGCAATATTTCTTTTCCAGAAAATCCGGCGTTGCTTTTTTCTGCCAAAAATGCCATTGAGTTTAGCAGATCAGTTTACCCTTTTTCTGCGATCGCGTGCTTTACAGACCATTGTGATTTTGATACCCCAGAAAGCCTGCAACTGCAAAGAGAATTTTTCCGCGACTGCGGGGTAAAAGTTACTAAAGGTTTTTTTATGAACCATTTTTCAAAAAGAGCCGACAACGCTTCTTTTGAAAATGATGCCGCAGAATTGATTGCCTGGAAAGACGACGGGCATGAACTGGCCTACCATTCTTTATCACAATCCATAAAAACAGACGAAGAAAGTTTTGGTGATTTTAGCGGTTTTGTACCGCCGTTTCCCGATATTCCAACATGGATCGACCATGGCTACCAACCTTATAATTTTTCGCTATACCAAAGTTCTGTTATGACCGATGCCGTTTATGCAGCCAAGCTTCGGTCTAAAAACATTCATACGTTGTGGAATTATATTGATTCAGGAACCGCTACGACAGGCGTGATCAATCAGATAAATCCCGATGATTTTACTTTGGGCCGATTTTACGAAGGCATTAAAAAATTAAAATTTTCGGATCGCGCAGGAATGATGATCAAGAGCATTATGTTCCATTATTATGCAGATGAGCAGCTTGTCACCGGATACAAACGCACGGCTGGGCATTTTAAAAAACTCGCCCATCAGAAAAAAATTTCTTCTTTGGTTCCGCTGTTTCAGAATATTATAAAATTGGCTGGGCCGTTATTTAAAATCGCGTTGCATTGGAATGTCCATAAAAATAAACCTTTCCGATTGGCAAAATATGCGCCGGTTTTTTTCAGGCATCGCATCGGAGCAGACGATTTTTATGTATTTCAAACACTCGAAATGGTCGATTTCAGGAAAGCTTTGTGTTCGGATAATATCAATAAACTGATTTTCGAAAACGGGCTTTTTATCGCGCATACCTATTTTTCAGTTCCGATGGCTTATCACACCGGACGGGTGTTTAGCACGCCTGATACAATCGACGCTGAGGTTTCAAAAAACTTTCATTACCTCGGAACAAAAATCAAAGAGCAAAAAATATGGAATCCTACATTGAATGAACTTGTGCTTTTTTTAAATAATTTTGAAAAGATCCTGCTCGATGTCGACCATGACGGAACAATCATCGTCAAGCAAGCAGCATCACTGACCTATAGAACAGTAAACTGATGGAAATAATCAATACAAAGGATGCCGAATGGTTAAAAAAGTGGGATGCCTTCATACTTTCCGAGAACCGCGGCAGCCATTTATTATTGACCGATTGGGTGAAATCCTTCCGGTCTTATGGTTTTGATTATGAGATGGCAATATTTGTGGAAAACGGAATTATCCGTGGCGGTTTTGCAGCCATCATTGCAAAAGTAGCGATGTTCCGGTTTTACATTGTGCCTTACGGGCCAATTGTTACAAAGGATTTCGAATACCTGCTGGATGACATGATCGCTCATGTAAAAGTCCGCGCGAAAACCTATAAATCCTGTTATTGCCACATTACGCTGCCGCATTCAGACCTATTGAACAGCCATTTGTATCACGACCTTCCGGCGCTTCCATCTGTCAGCAATGCAAAAGAAGGCCATTTATTCAAGTATGTCTATTCTTCCAATGGATTAAACTGGGTTGGATTGAAGCAATTTGAAGATGAAGAATCCCTGCTCAACAATTTCAGGCCTTCCGTGCGCCGCTACATCAGGAGTTCGCTGCGAAAAGAGCTACAGGAAAAATTCCTCACCCAGCATGATGAAGTAAAACGAGGCTATGATTTGTGCCTTGAAAATGCAAGAAAACACCAGTATTCACTGCGTTCCTGGGAAGCTTTTAAAGAAACATTACTGGCGATGATTCAAGACGGAACTGCAAAATTCATCGGTGCGTTTCAGGGAGAAGATTTAAAAGGCGCTGCGCTTGTCATTCGTGCAGGCAACTACAACACCTATATTTTGGGCGGTACAAAAAAAGAAAAACCAGATGTCCTGGCCGGCCATTTTTTGCACTGGAAAGCCATAGAAATGTCATTCAGGGAAAATTTAAGCGGCTACAATATTTCGCTTGGCGGATCAAAAGGCGTCGTAGACCTAAAAAACAGTTATGCAGAAGCACAGCTTTATTTCACCGATTCCAAATACCACTGGGTCTTAAAACCAGCTGTTTTTAAAGCCTATCTTTTTTTTGAAAAACACTTAAAGCCGCATAAAAAAATCATATCTAAAGTGCTGTCAACTTTAACTAAAAGAAATGATAAGTAAAATAAAAAAAGCTTTTCGGACGGTCTCGATAGACCTGCTGGTGTACAGCATGACTGCAGATGAAATTATTCCGCTGCCGGAACTGCCATATAAAGTCCTGTCTGAAGAAGATTCCAAAGGCCGTAGAAAATATTTCATTACTGATAACGGACAAATCATACACAGCAGTTTCCTGTTTCGCAAATTAAACGTACTCAAATTGATCAACGAAAAAGGCCCGGCCATTGGCGATTGCGTCACAATTCCCGAATATAAGGGCAAGTCGATCTATCCATTTGTGATCAGGCAGATCGCCGCTGAAATCCTTTTAAGTAAACAAAGTAGAAAAGTATTCATACTCGTTCATCCTGAAAATGCAAGTTCGATTAGGGGCATTGAAAAGGCAGGCTTCAGGCTGTTGGCAAAAATCACGGCGAAAAGGTTCTTCTTATTTTATTATGATGTAAAAATTAAAAAGCAGGCCTGAGCAAAAAAAAGCCTCCGTAAAGCGTTTTTTTATGAATTGCCCTAAAATATCAAGTTCTATTTTTTTATTCAGTAACAAAATTTATAAATACACACTACTTTAAACAACACGGTTATTTAAAAGAATCGCATAAATTACACTAAAAATAGCAACACACCACTATGAAAAAAAAACTACTCATTGTCTTTTGCTTCACTTTTTTCGGAATATTTAAAACAACGGCGCAAACAACGGTCACCGTTTTCAACGAAATTTTATTCTATGACGGCTATGCTTCGGTTGTAGATTTTCCAACGCCCGATGGTGTCGTAAGGGGCCGAAATGACTTGTATGCAAAAAGGCTCACGGATGCCCAATTGCAGTCTTTCGGAAATACCATGACGATCAATGTCACCATTAAAGCGTCTTGCGACAATTACGACCGCATTGGAAATGTCAATCTGTCTTTTTTTCCAAAAGGTGCTCCATATTCGGCATCAAATCCTTCAAAAATTGAATTGGGCCGTTTTATCACGCCATTTATGAATAAAAATATTGAGCCTACGCAAGTGCCTTATACTTTTTCTGTCGATAATGTAGCGCAGATTTTTAAAGATCCTGCCATCATTGCTAACTATGATATCTGGGCCGAACTGGAAGTTTTCGGAGTACCGTATGCCGCAAACACACAGGTCACAGGCTGCGCCGGAAGAAACGACGTGTTTTTCGGAACGCTCGAATTTGTTTCAGGATCAGATGCCGTAAATGCCGAACACAATTATTTGCTTCCGCTGAATTTTAAAAAAGACCTGAACAATTATACCGAAGGCGCTACTGATGTTATTGGACAAACCGTCCGCACGATTACTTTTATACTTCCCGAAGCTGTAAATGATGCCAAATTTCACCTGATCACTTCAAATCACGGTGCCAATTCAGGTGGGGAAGAATACCGCAGGAGGCTTCATTACATTTACCTTGATGGAGCATTAAAACTGACTTACACTCCGGGTGGAATTTCATGCGAACCTTACCGGATGTACAACACCCAAGGCAACGGAATCTACGGGCCAAATCCAAGAACCGATGCCAGCTGGGCATCCAACAGCAATTGGTGCCCTGGACAGGTAATTCCCAATCGGGAAATTTTACTTGGAAATCTGGCTGCAGGCGAACATACTTTTAAGATTGACGTCCCTCAGGCAAGGTTTATCGGGCAGCAAGGCTATATTCCGGTGTCGCTTTATTTGCAGGGAACTTCTACTACCGGTTCGCTGCAAACGGCAAATTATGATACCGTAACTTACAGTATTTATCCAAATCCGGCGTCTGATGTCGTTCATGTTGACAGTTCAGATCCGATCGTTTCGATAAAAATCTACAATTTACTCGGGCAGGAAGTGGCCAAAGGAACAAGCGAAACCGTTAATATTTCGCAACTTCAAAAAGGGATTTACAACATCAACATCAGTACGATTCAAAAAATATTTACCGAAAAACTCATCAAGAATTAACTTTAACTTATTAAAATGTAAAAGCTTCCCAACTTCAGGAGGCTTTTTTTATCTTTGCCAGCGAAAACGATTTCTATGCTGAATATAAATGTACAAAATGAGACTTCAAGGCTGCGCGCCGTTGTTCTCGGATCGGCTGTAAACAACGGCCCGACGCCAGGTGCCGATGAAGCTTATGACCCAAAATCCCTCGAACACATCCTTGCCGGAACCTATCCGCTAGAATGCGACATGTGCGATGAAATGGAAGCTTTCAACACTGTTTTTAAAAAATACGATGTGAAAGTTTTTCGCCCTGAAATGATCGAGAATTACAACCAGATTTTTTCCCGCGACATCGGTTTTGTCATTGACGATACGTTTGTCAAAGCGAATATTCTGCCCGACAGGGAACGCGAACTCGACGCGATCCAATATGTGATTGACCAGATCAATCCTGAAAAAGTCGTTCGTCCGCCGGAAGAAGTGCACATTGAAGGCGGCGATGTGATGTTGTGGAACGATTACATCTTTATCGGGACGTACAAAGGCAGTGATTATAAAGATTACATCACGGCGCGCACGAACATGCAAGGCGTGCAGTACATCAAAGATTTATTTCCGAATAAAAAAGTAAAGGAATTTGACCTTGTTAAATCAAAAATTGAAGCGCGCGACAATGCGTTGCACCTCGATTGCTGCTTTCAGCCGGTTGGAACTGATAAAGGAATCATCTACAAAAGCGGGTTCCGCGAAGAATCCGATTATGTATTTTTGCTGGATCTTTTCGGAAAGGAAAACCTGTTCCACATCACGCGAGACGAAATGTACAATATGAATTCGAATGTATTTTCTATTGCGCCCGACGTTGTGGTTTCCGAGAAGAATTTCACGCGCTTAAACAGCTGGCTTCGTGAAAAAGGCTTTACGGTAGAGGAAATTCCGTATGCCGAAATTGCAAAGCAGGAAGGGCTTTTAAGATGTTCGACTTTGCCGTTGATCCGCGATTAACTTTGTGGTTTGTCATTTTGCGACGAAATCATTCCATAACTGAGAAATATTATTAAAAACCGTTGTCCGCGTTAAGGATAGAGGCAAGTGCCGCGCACAGCCGATAGCCTGGCCCGCAGGGCAACGCCCAAAAAAAATAGCATATGAAACAAACGACCAATTCTATATTGATGATCCGCCCGGTGGCGTTTAGAATGAACGAGCAGACTGCCGTAAACAATTATTACCAGAAAGTGCTTGACGGACTTTTGCCTGCAACCGTAAACGCAAAAGCGCAGCAGGAATTTGATGCTTTTGTAGATAAATTGCGCGCGGTTGGCGTTGATGTTATTGTTGTAAACGATACAGAAAATCCCGATACGCCGGATTCGATTTTCCCGAACAACTGGATCTCATTCCATGAAAATGCCGATGTGGCTTTGTATCCGATGTTTGCCGAAAACAGAAGGCAGGAGCGCAGGGAAGAAATTCTCGACCTGCTCGAAGAACAAGGCTTTGAAGTCGAAAATATCATGGATTATACTGAAGCTGAAGATGACGGATTTTTCCTTGAAGGCACGGGAAGTTTGGTATTAGACCGCGCCAACGGAAAAGCGTATTGTGCGTTATCGCCACGTGCCGATGAAGAATTGTTTATTGAATTTTGCGAGGATTTTGATTTTGCACCGGTGATTTTTGAAGCATTTCAAACCGTGAATGGCGAACGAAAACTGATTTATCATACGAATGTCATGATGTGTCTTGGAGAAACTTTTGCGGTAATTTGTGCCGATTGCATCGATGATAAAAAAGAGCGCAAAATGGTGCTTGACAATTTAAAGGAAGACAAAAAGGAAATCATTCTGATCACGGAAGACCAAGTCAATAATTTTGCTGGAAACATGCTTGAAGTGCGCGGTGCGAATGACAAACGCTATTTGGTGATGAGCGCTGCGGCACGTCAAAGCCTGACTGCAGACCAGATTTCAAAATTAGAAAAGCATGTAGAAATTTTGAGCTCAAACCTTGACACGATTGAAGCTTGTGGCGGCGGAAGTGCACGTTGCATGATGGCTGAAATCTTCTTGCCAAAAGCTTAATGAATCTTAATTCCTTAGTGGTAAAATTTAAACCATTAAGGAATTAAGATTCATTAAGTCAAATAAAAAATCCAAATGGGAATTGTTGAGGTTCGCATTTGGATTTTTTATTGGAGAAAACATGTTTTTAGTTTTTCACGAAAGTATCAATGATCTTATCGCTTTCTGCTTTTGTAGCGGTTGGTTTCAAATCGAATAAATAGCTGTAAAGCGGTTTCTTTTCTACTTTGTCGAACAAATCCAAATCTTTGTTCCTTGCAAAAACCGTTGCCCATTTGTCACGGACGTTTTTCCACAACGGTGCATTTTCTTTCCAGAATTTTTGTGCAGCAAGACATTTTGAATCGGCTACTTTTTTATACACATCATGGCCTTTTTCTTTGGCTAAAATGACATCTTTTCCGGTGTCGTCGCGAACGATTTTGATGTTGTCCTGATCGTGGATCCAGCCATCTTTAGTGATCTCATGTACGTTTGTACGGTTCAATACATTGTAATCTTTTCTGATTGTATGTTCCCTTCTTGGAAGCGGCGCATCGGTGTTATTTTCCCAGTAATGCCTGCCGTCAACGTGAACCCAGGTTGCCGAGCCTTCATAACGCGGACTGTCATCTACCTGAAAAACGCGCTGCGTCCATTGTCCTTTGACTTTATTTTTATCCAGTGTAAGGTATTTCCAGCTGGTGTCTTTGTAAAAATTGTACAATCTCGTGTTCTCAAATTCCCAATCCTGTCTCCAGTGTTTGATGATCATCGTGTCGTTTACGATCAGTAAATGCTGCATAACGATTTTACTTGGCTGGTCTTCCACAAGTTCGACCCATTCCAAACCGTAATCGTATTTGGTTTTCGATGGGACGTATTTTTCGTCTTTCGAATACTGAAACGTTTCAGCAAAATTAAATTCCACTTCATAGCAGCCGCACATTGATTTGATGGCTTTGATGTCTTCTTTTTTCTTCGGGTCCTGGGCGTTGATGTTTAGCGATAATAGCAAAACCAAAGCTGAAAGTATTCCTGTTTTCATTGTATATGGTTAAAAATTTCTTTTGCAAAAATAGCAGTTTTTATTTAGAACAGTTAAAAATAATAAATATATTTGCAAAAAAAATTATCTATACTCAGTCTAAATAAATGCTTATGGAAGCCAATTACACAGCTGGATTAAAGTTCAAAATTTTCAATATAGCCATTAAATTATTCCTTGGCGGGATGTTGTTTTATGGCGGAATTGCAAAATTCCAAAATCCGCTTCCAAAGCCTGATTCGTTGATCGAGCAAGTGAAATCCGGACAGGAAATCGCAGCAGATACCGATATGTTAATGATCAAAAATTACATTTTCGGCATGCAGCAAACGAATTATTTCTGGCAATTCCTGGGTTTTACAGAATTGTTTGCAGGCACTTTGATACTGAGCCAGATCTTTTCTATTGCAGGTGCTTTTATCGCATTGCCTCTAACCATCAACATCTTTCTTTTTCATTTGTTCCTGGAGCCTGGTGAAGACGGAGAACTTTACCTGACATTGGCATTATTATTTGCCAATATCTGGGTCGTTTTTATGGCATACGAAAAATGGAAATCAATACTTGTAGACCAATCTGCAATACAATTCAAAGCAAACTAATACAGGATGAATTTCAATATCAAATACTTTCTTTTTACAGCATTTACCGGAATTTGCACACAGGCCCAGCAAGACACAATCCCAAAAGCAAACAGGCTCGATGAGGTTGTGATCACCGGGCAATTCAATCCGCAATCGGTTAAAAAATCAGTATTTCAGGTGAATGTGATCACGCGTGCCGACATCGATCGCCAGGCAGGAAACAATCTTGCCGATTTGCTGAACCAGTCGCTGAACATTACGGTAAAGCCAAGCCCGAATGGAAAATCAGGCGTTAGCATGTTTGGGCTTGATGCCGAATATTTCAAGATCCTTGTAGATAATATTCCTGTGATCAGTGATGAAGGCTTGGGTAATAATATCGATCTGACACAGATGAACCTCGACGACGTGCAGCAAATCGAAATTGTCGAAGGTTCGATGGGCGTAGAATACGGAGCAAATGCCGTTTCGGGGATCATCAACATCATCACTAAAAAAAGCTCCATCCACAAATGGGAAATTACGCCGTCGATCCAGGAAGAATCCGTAGGTGGCGAATACAATATGAATGACATGGGAAGGCACATCCAATCCTTGAAAATCGGACACAATTTCAATAGTAAATTCTATGCAAATGCAATGGTTACGACCAATGATTTTAAAGGTTTTTTTAACAATAGGAAAGGGGAGAAATACTCAGAAAATGACAGCCTTAGAGGTTATGAATGGCGGCCTAAAAACCAACTTACCGCCAAATCCTTGCTGAGCTATTCACTGAAGAACCACAGGATTTTCTACAAGTTCGAATATTTTACCGAAGATGTTTACAATTACAATGTCACAGTCACACCAAATGACCAGGCGGCAACCGCTACAAGCTTCCCGACGGCAAACGACATCACTTACAAAACCAAGCGTTTTTTCCACAACCTGAATGCCTCGGGTCGCTTTGCTGATGCGTTGAATTATGACATTTCCCTGTCGTACCAGGAACAAAAACGCGACGCAGAAGACAATATTTACGACATCCGCCGTGACGAAAATATAAAAACCGAAAGGTACAGGTATGAATCGCGCAAAGGGGTTTATTCAAAAGGGAATTTCAGCAATTTCCTGAAAAATGAAACTATAGATTTTCTTGTGGGTTATGAAGTCAGTGACATCAGCGGCTATGCAAGTGTGCTGGCAACCGGCGACAATCTTTTGCGAAGAAGTGAGAATACCGACAATAAGTTGGGTTCCTACGATGTTTTTGCAGCGACAGAGATCAATATCAGCAATAAATTTTCATTGCGCCCCGGCGCAAGAGCGTTGTTTTCTTCAATGTTTGATACACAGGCGGCGGTTTCCCTAAGCGCCAGATATGATTTAGGCCGCGGTTATGAATTGCGCGCGGTAGTTGGAACAGCCCCAAAACTGCCAAGTTACGACGAATTGTATACGTACCTTAAAGATGTAAACCATGATGTACAAGGCAATCTGAACTTAAAACCGGAACAGGGAAAATCAATATTCCTTCATCTGAATAAAACATTTATTGCCGAAAACAAAATGCAGTTCAGGACAAAATTTACTGCTTTTTACATGGACGTGGCTAACAGGATCGAACTCGTCATCGTGAATTCAACACCTTTGCAATTGCAATTCAACAACGTCGATATCTATAGGACTTTCGGAACCTCGATCACGTCTTCAATGGATTATGACAACCTAACAATTAGTGGCGGATTTACGTTTTCCGGGGTTTCTAAAGTGATTGATGCAACTGCAGCCGATGCCAATGATGACTATTTATACGGTGTGCAGCTCAATTCTAATGTATCCTACAGGATTCCTAAATGGAAAACGGTTTTCTCAGCTTTCCTTAAGTACAACGGGCCTGAATATCAGTTTGTCACATTGTCAGATAATACTATCGTAAAAGGCAAACAGAATGATTTCACTTTTTTCGATGCAACCATTCGCAAGACTTTTGCCAAAGACAGGTTTGAAGTGACGGCTGGAGCGCGGAATTTATTCAATGTCATTGCCGTAAATACAACGGCTTCGGGTGCAGGAACGCATACCGCTGCTTCTACTAACCAATTGCTGGGTTACGGAAGGTCTTATTTCCTCAAATTACTATACCATTTTAATTTCTAAGCATGAAAGCAAAAATATATTTCCTGACGCTATTTTTAATCGCACTGGCATTTTCGGGCTGTGAAAGTGATAAAACCGATCTGAGCCAGCCCTTTGTCGTAGGTTTCGCAAATCTGAGCCATGATATTACCCGAATGCACGGGCAGGCTGAAATTAAGATGAAATTGTCTGAGCCTGCAACAAGCAATGGAAGCGTTATTATCAAAGTTACCCCAACAAACGCGCAGTATACAGTCGATTTTGAAACCATACCGTCATCAGAATCGGGAACTTTTGAAGTGCCGTTTCTGGCAGGGCAAACGGAGATTTCTTTTACGTATGAAAATAAGATCGAACAGCCTTATGTGGAAGATGACAAATTGAAATCGGTACGATTTTCCATCATCCAGATCAATTACGATTCACAGGTTTCTATTCAGGGCTATACATCGACGCTCGTCGGTTTCGGAATTTCACTCGGCGCCACATTGGAACCTGAAATTGGCGGGCCAAACCAGGGCAATCAGGTGTTCATCGATTTAAGTACCGAACTCGTAACCACTTCTGTAAGGGACAAATGGGATCTTGGATTTTACAGCGACGGCCTCTCACGCGTCGTCATCAACGGATCGCTTTACATGGCGGCCAAACAGTTGGATGCGACCAATATTGATGCAGTAACCGCAGCCACCGTGCAACAATACCAAAGCCAGGTAGCTGTTGGCACGTTCGAAGCATCAAATGTCAATTATGTTGACGCACCAAATGGCGACATTGGGAAAACAGCGATTTCTGAAATTTCTGCGAACGATAATGACAATAAAGTCTATCTGTTAAATCTTGGCTATTCCATTGGTACAGATGTTCCGCCGGTGGGAAGTGTAGCCGTTGCCGGAAGTTCACGTGGATGGAAAAAAATCAGGATCCTCAAAAGCGGCGATAATTATGTGTTGCAATATGCCGATCTGAACAGCACGATGCACACCGAAGTCACGATTCCGCGATCACCGGATTACAATTTTACTTTCTTCAGTTTCAACACGCAAAACGTAGTGACCATCGAACCTGAAAAAGCAAAATGGGATTTGAATTTTACGGTTTTTACCAATGAAATTGTAGGCTCAGGATCTTATGGTTATTCCGATTTTGTGCTGAACAATTTAAAAGCAGGCGTGAAAGTATATCGTGTCAATACGTCAGTAAAAAGCTTTGAAAATTTTGCTCTCACAGATATTAACGACGCCAACTTTACAGCCGATCAAAGAATCATTGGGGCAGAATGGCGCGACGTGTTTACAGGAACGGCATACACCGATCGATATTACATACTAAAAGACATCGATGGCAATTATTATAAAATCAAAATGATGGCTTTTGTCAATCAAGGCGGCGTTCGCGGCTATCCAAAATTCCAATACAAACTAGTACAATAATCACTTAAATATTTATCACCATGAAAAAAAGAATACTATTAATGGCAGCAGTGTTGTTCGGATTGGGTTCGAATGCACAAACAGCAGGATCGGTTGCAATGGGCGCAGGCTATGCAAACCAGGTTTATTACAAGCTGTCAAACGGAACCACAAACCAATATCCGCAGAATTCCTGGGACGTTGCCTTTTTAAGAACCAGCAACTTTGGGTTTGCAACAAGAATCAACGATGCGAAGAATCTTGCGGTATTTGAAGCTGGAACGACTGCTGATTGGGCAACATTGAATGTCAGCCAGGAATCAAGCTGGACACAATTGTACAACAGCGATACAGAATGGGAAAAAGGCGCATTCGACAACGGATCGGCAACTTACGGCTGGGGCGAATACAACATTGCAAACCACCACGTCACCGGAGCTGTGGTTTTCGTGATCAAATATTCGGCTACGGCATACAAAAAATTCAAAATCGACGATTTCTTCAGCGGTTATACCTTTACTTATGCCACCTGGGACGGAGCAGGCTGGGGCGCTGACACGACAGTAACATTGGCAAACGCGACAAATCCAACAAACAACTTCAATTACTATTCTTTGGAAACCAATGCTCCCGTCATTGCTGAACCGGCGAATACCGATTGGGATCTGAATTTTACCAAATACAACACCGATTTGGGAATCATGATGTATGGCGTAACGGGCGTTTTGCACCATCCGAGCCTTCAGGTTGCTGAAAATGCGGACGGAGCAACGACAAATCTTGAATTTTCTGCAGACATCAACAAAATTGGTTACGACTGGAAAACATTCACAGGCGGCGCTTATGTTGTTGATACGCAAAAAGCGTTCTTTATCAAAAATCCAAACGGAACGGTTTACAGATTGAAATTCAACACCTTCGCAGGAAGTGCAACAGGGGAAATTACCTTCAATTCTGAAGACGTTACGAGCTTGTTGTCTACAACGACATTGGAAAACAAAGCGTCTTTCGGAGTATATCCAAATCCGTCGACAGACAAAAAGATCAATATTGTTTACGAATTGCCTTCAGGCGCAGCAGCACAAAATACCGTAGCAATTTATAGCTTAACAGGTGCAAAAGTATTCGAAAGCAAAATGGCAAATACGTCAGGTTTCTTCAGCCAGCAAATTGATTTAGGTGCTTTAAACGCTGGTATTTATGTATTGCAATTCCAATCGGGCGATTATTCAACCACAAAGAAAATCGTCTTAAATTAAGAATTTTTAAGTTGGTTTATTTTATTTCGAAAAGCCTCTGCATTTGCAGAGGCTTTTTATTTAATCCCGGCAATTTTCCGGATCATGCCACCGAAAATAAAATAATGAAAAGGCACAAGCGAATACCAATACAATCTGCCAAACAAACCTTTTGGACGGAAAGTGGCAATTTGATGCAACACATTTTCATCGTCAATGCGGAATTCCAGCCAGGCTTCTCCGGGTAGTTTCATCTCGGCGAAAAGCAGCAACCGTTTTTCAGTACGGCTTGCAAAAAGCACCCGCCAGAAATCCAGCGAATCCCCGGAATAGATAATACTCGGATGTGTACGGCCGCGCCTCAATCCAACGCCACCGAATAATTTGTCCATTTCTCCACGAATTTGCCACATCCAATTGCCGTAATACCAGCCTTTTTGCCCACCGATTGAAAAAATGTTGTCTAATGCCAATTCGGGATGCTCTACTTTTATCGATTGCGCGTCCTTTAAGCATCCAAAAACGGGAACCTGAATGTAACCTGAAAGATCGTCTGAACTCCGGCTGCTCGAAAGGCTGTCTTTCCAGCTTGAAATCACCAGGTTCTGCTCAATTTTCTTAAACGCCTGCTTGATTGCTTCGACATAAGAAATCGGTTTGATGTTTAGTATTTTTTGCAGCCTTTGGTCTTTCGCAATTACTTCGATCCGCATGCTATCGACAAGATTTACGGCGAGTTGGTAAGTTGTTGAAGTCACAAAATACAACCAATAAGAAGACAATTTTGGTGTCATCACCGGCAACGTCCAAATCCACAATTTGACACCGCGTGTTTTCGAATATAAAAGCAGCATTTCTTTGTAAGTCAAAACGTCCGGGCCGGCAATGTCAAACGAATCATTGTAGCAATCTTTACGCAGCAATACGCCAATTAAATATTGCATCACATCGCGAATTGCAATTGGCTGCGTTTTGGTCAACACCCATTTTGGGGTAATCATCACCGGAAGTTTTTCGCACAAATCCCGAATGATCTCAAAAGAAGAACTGCCCGAACCCACAATAATTCCGGCGCGTAACACTGTCAAATTGAAATTTCCATCGTATAAAATCTGCTCCACATTGCTGCGTGACTGCAAATGTTTTGAGAGTTTCGAATCGTTAATGATTCCGCTAAGGAAAACTACTTGCTTTATGCCAATGGCATCCATGTAAGTATTGAAATTTTGAGCAGATTGGCTTTCAAGTTTTTCAAATGATTCGCCTTTGGACCGCATCGAATGAATCAGATAATACGCCGCATCGATATTTTTCGGAATGTTTTTTAAGTCAATTTCATCAAGAAAATCCACTTCCCAGATCGTGATTTTTGCCAAGGTCGCTTCATCAATCCCAAGCCGGTTTTTATTTCGGACGCAACATACAATCTCATGCCCTAAATTCAGCAATTCTGGCAACAGTCGTTTGCCGACATATCCATTTGCACCAGTCAGCAGTATTTTCATAATCGCTTTTTATTAAAGATAGCAAACCTATTTTGGATTGCATTCTTCAACAAATCACAATTATTGCATAAGATTGCCTTTGACGATGCTGATGATCGCACTCACAATGTATTGAATACCAATGGCAATAACTATAAAGCCTACAATTCTCGAAATGGCTACAATTCCTGAAGCACCTAATATTTTCGCCAGATAATGCGCGCTTCTCATAATCAGGAAAATCGAAAACGAAACCGCTAAAATAGCCAGTGTAGAAATCCCGATCTCCAGATTGGAATGGTGTTCCTGGTGAAAAGCGATCAGCAGCGAAATCGAACCCGGCCCGGCGAGCATCGGAATGGCAAGTGGTGTTAAAGCAATGTCATTCCTGGTCTGCACATCATTTTCGACCTTTTTATTGATGCCGCGTTTTTTACTAAAATTTCCCGACAGCAAATTAAACCCCGAACTCACGATGATCAATCCGCCCGCAATCCGCAAAGCGTCAATGCTGATCCCAAAAAACGTCAGCACATATTGCCCGATAAAAAACGAAATGATCAGGATGATAAACACGTCGATCGCCGTCCAAAGTGAAATCCGAGAACGTTCTTTTTTGTCGTCGTGCTGCGTCAGTCCAACGAAAATCGGCACGGTTCCAATCGGGTTCAAAACAGAAAAAAGTGCTGCAAAAAGGTAGATGAAAAGTTCCATGGTTTTCGTGTAAAATTAGGTTCGCCCAGCCGTTTCAAAGTAAACTTAAAATCAATTCGCCGTTACCAAACCGCACATTTTATAACGATTTTAAGAATCTTTCCTCCTAAAGGTAGTATTTTTAATAGACAATCAAAACCAGAATTTTGCACTACTTTTGCAAAAGCTAAAAATTGCTGACATGAAAAACAAGAAAACATTAGTGCTTGGCGCTTCCGCAAATCCGTCAAGGTATTCCAATATGGCGATCAACCGTTTGGTCAGCAACGACCAGTCTGTTGTTGCGCTCGGACTGAAAGAAGCTGAGGTTGCGGGAATAAAAATCCAGACCAAACAAATTCCGTTTACGAATGTTCATACCGTGACTTTGTATCTAAATCCGCAACGTCAAAAGGAATATTACAACTACATTACTGCTTTACAACCCAAGCGCGTGATCTTCAATCCGGGCACAGAAAACCCCGAATTGTACCAATTGTTAAAGGCAAACGGCGTAAAAGTTGAGGTTGCGTGTACTTTGGTAATGCTCTCTACCGGACAGTATTAACTTTTGTATTTTACCATTAAGGTATTAAGTTTCATTAACAACTACTTTTTTTTCTTAAGGAAACTTAATACCTAAATTGTTTATTTTTTTAGGAGCTATTCCCGCTTTCCACTGCAATCTTTTCCTTCGCTGCGCTACGCAAAAGGATTTTCGCTGCAATCGGGGCTAGGGGCAACGTCATCGAAAAGAAAAAATTTCTAAAATCTTGTTTGTTCTTTCGTTGGGCTGCTAATCACAAACAATCCAATCAAAGTGATCAGTCCGTTTACAATGATGAGTTCGTTGTCAAAAACATAACCGCCGAAAAGCGTTTTGGAGTTTTCGCTTAAAAAATACGTCAACGCTGGTGAAATCAGGCAAATAATCGGAACGAGCTTGTCTTTCACAGAACGGTTCTGAACAAATAATCCAAAACTATACAATCCCAAAAGCGGCCCGTAAGTATAAGACGCGATCCTGAAAATCATGCTCACCACAGAGCTGTCATTGATCGCATTAAAAATTACAATCACCACAAACATCAGGAATGAAAATCCAATGTGCACGAAATGTCGTGTGCGCACTTGGTTTTTTGCGGTTTGGCGCGACGCATCGGTATCAATCAAAACCGTTTTGTCCATTCCTAGAAAATCCACGCAAAAGGAAGTCGTTAATGCTGTCAATGCCGAATCAGTCGTGGCAAAAGTCGCAGCGGTCAATCCCAAAAGGAAAACCACACTCGGAATAAAACTCAAATGGTGAAACGCTATTTCAGGGAAAAGCAAATCGGTGCGCGGCTTTCCGGTCACAAGATCTGCCGGAACCGAAATTCCGTTTTTGTTCGCATATATGTATAAAAGTGCGCCTACGCTCAGGAAGAAAATATTGATTACGACAAAAATCCCGGTAAAGGTAAACATGTTTTTCTGTGCTTCGCCAATGTTCTTGCAGCTCAGGTTTTTCTGCATCAAATCCTGGTCAAGGCCAACCATGGCGAGCGTGACGAAAATTCCGCCCAGGATCTGCTTCACAAAATGAAACTTGCTTCCAATAAAATCCTCAAAGAAAAACACTTTTGAATAATTGCTGTTCTTGACTTCTTCAAACGCGCCAACAAAGCTAAGATCCAAGCTGTCGCAAATGAAATAAATCGTCAGGAAAACCGAAGAAACGAGGAAAAACGTCTGTAAAGTATCGGTGATGATAATCGTTTTTAATCCGCCGCGGTACGTGTATGCAAAGATCAGCGCAAGCGAACTCAAAACGGTCACGGCAAACGGAATTCCGTAAAAGTCAAAAACAAAACGCTGCAAAACGATCACAACCAAGTACAGGCGAAATGCCGATCCGATCGTTCTGCTGATCAGGAAAATCGTCGCTGCAGTTTTATAAGAATACGTTCCGAGACGGCGTTCGATGTAACCGTAAATCGACGTCAGGTTCATTCTATAATATAAAGGAAGCAAAATCGTCGCGATCATGATAAACCCGATCGCATTTCCAAGAACGAACTGGAAATACTTGAATTGCTCGCCGTTTGGGGAACCTACTTCGCCCGGAACAGAAATAAAAGTTACGCCCGAAAGCGCCGTACCGATCATTCCGAAAGCGACCAAATACCATTTGGAATTTTTATTCGCCTTGAAAAAAGCATCATTGCCGCTGTCTTTTTTGCTGACCACGTGCGAAATGAAAAACAGGATCCCGAAATAAATGATGATGAGCGATAAAATGGCAATTGGCGTCATGGAAGTGGTTTTATTCGAAGCCAAAATACAAAAATAAATGAGTCAATGCGACAATTAGAAAATTAGAAAATGTGACGATTGGGGGCACAAGCACATATCTGAATTTTCTAATTATAGATTTTTAATTCTGAGTGATTTGCGAATCGGCAGCATTATCTAATTTTCTAATTACTTCGTCAGTTCGAGTAAAGCCTTGTGTGACCAATTGACTAATTCCTTACATTTACGCCATGGAATTTTCATCTAAATTGTTGGAAAAAGCCGTGCAGGAAATGGCACAGCTTCCCGGTATTGGAAAACGCACGGCGCTTCGGCTGGTCTTGCATCTGCTGAAGCAGCCCAAAGAGCAAACTGCTTTTTTATCACAGGCTTTAACGGAAATGCGTGAAGACGTCAAATCCTGCCAGAATTGCCACAATATTTCAGATGCGGAAGTATGCGAAATTTGCTCGAATGCAAAGCGCGACCATGAAATCATCTGTGTGGTAGAAGACATCCGCGATGTGATGGCCATCGAGAATACGCGTCAGTTTCGCGGGATTTACCATGTGCTGGGCGGGAAAATTTCACCGATTGACGGCATTGGCCCAAGCCAGCTGACGATTGGTTCCTTGGTGGAAAAAGTAAAATCCGGGAAAATAAATGAGCTGATTTTTGCGCTGAGCTCCACCATGGAAGGCGATACGACTAATTTTTACATATACCGGCAAATTAAAGATTATCCGGTGATCACTTCGACAATTGCCCGTGGAATTGCTGTTGGTGATGAACTCGAATATGCCGATGAAGTCACGTTGGGGCGCAGTATTTTACAGCGAATTCCATTCGAAAATTCGTTCAAAAACAATTAACTCAAATTATACGCGTTCTTTTTTGTAATTATAAATGAAAAACTATCTTTGTTCGCTAAATTTTTCCAAGAAAATGAATAAATCATTATTGTTTTTACTAGCGGTTGCCAGCTTGTTGTTTGCATCATGCGTTCCGCTTAAAGACCTGACTTATCTTCAAAAAAAAGACCCTTCAGATACTGAAAATGTTATAAATCCGGTGAATGTAAAACCTTACCGCTTACAAACGAATGATGTGTTAAGCATAGAGATCAAGGCAAATGACCCGAAATTGGTTTCCATTTTTTCTGTTTCCGGAACAGGGCAATCGGCAAAATCTGAAGCCGGGCTTTATTTTGACGGCTTTACGGTTGACGATCATGGCAACATCAGGATGCCGGTTTTAGGAGAGATCAACGTGCTTGGATTTACCCTCGATGAAGTAAGGCTCGATGTTGAAAAAAGGCTGCTTTCGGAATATTTCAATAAAGAGGCTGATATTTTTGTGAACGTAAAATTGGCCGGGCTGCGCTATACCATCAATGGTGAAATTGGTTCCCCAGGCTCAAAAGTACTGTATCAGGAAAAAGTGACCATTATGGAGGCGATTGCAAATTCTGGCGATATTACCATTACCGGCGACAGGAAAGCAGTAACGATCATCAGGCAATTTCCACAAGGTACGGAAATGCATGATATAGATCTGACCGATGTGAAAGTCATGCAGTCTCCTTATTATTACGTCAAGCCGAACGATTATATTTATGTAAAGGCATTGCCTCAAAAAACCTGGGGTACCGGAAAAACAGGTATAGAATCATTAACCACGGTCATTACGCTGCTGTCGCTGGTGACTACAACTTACTTACTTTTAACGAGATAATTTACAGGCATGATCGATACTAAAGATTTTTCATTTCTTGAAAACCAGAAAAACTTTGATTTTAAAGGGTTTCTGATAAAAATTGCCAGTTACTGGAAATGGTTTGTCGTGAGCATGATCATTGCCTTCACGATCGCACGCCAGGTGAATATCAGAAAGGAAAAAATATACGCTATGGAAACGATGATAGCGGTAAAAGAAGAGAACAACCCTTTCTTCACATCGAACACCAGCCTGGTTTTTAACTGGGGAGGAACTTCTGACCAGGTTCAGAATATTTCCACTACACTAAAATCAAGGAGCCACAACGAACTTGTGGTCAAGCAACTGAAATTTTATGTCGATTACCTGGTCAAAGGAAAATACAATTACACAGATGTTTACGGAAGAACACCGTTTA
The DNA here is from genome assembly GCF_900100375.1 of Flavobacterium noncentrifugens. Lineage (GTDB taxonomy): Bacteria > Bacteroidota > Bacteroidia > Flavobacteriales > Flavobacteriaceae > Flavobacterium > Flavobacterium noncentrifugens. Next base: position 224,093 of record NZ_FNEZ01000002.1, read on the forward strand.
ACCTGGTTATTGACGAAAGCAAACCGCAGCTTGCTGCCAATCTGATCGGTATCAAATTCATAAGCCCGATGGTTTATGAGCTCAGGATCAATTTCGACGGCGGTTCGGCACCAACGATTCGCTATTCAGATAATACTCCAGAAAAGGTTAGCGTCGCGCCGGGTGAATTTATAAAAAGATATAAAGTTGGTGAGCAGGTTTCGCTTCCGTTTTTAAACTTAAAGCTTGAAATTAATCCTGAGCCGGGAATGTATACCGGAGGAGAGTATTTTATAAGGTTTAATAATTTTGACCAGACGGTATTGAGATACCAGGGCATAGGCGTTGGTTTTGATGCCAGGGCCGCTTCGATCATTACATTGTCTTTGTCGGGTTCAAATAAAAACCGCTTGGTCGATTACCTTAATTCAACCGTAAAGGTGCTGATCAAGTCACAATTGGATCGCAAAAACCAATTTGCGACCAATACCATTGCGTTCATAGACAGTACATTAACGGTCATGGGCAACCAGCTTAAAGAAACCGGAAACGAACTTAAAAACTTCAACCGCAACAACAATATCATCGAGATTGAAGGTGGCGGAGTAGCGGTAAACAGTAAATTATCGGGCTATGATGTGGATAAAGACCTGATCCTTAGAAAAATAGCCTACTACAATACCTTAAGGTCATACCTTAGAAACAGCAAGGATTATTCTAAGCTTCCAGCACCTACAGTTGCGGGAATCGACGATCCAAACGTCTTGAGCAATGTTGCCAAACTCATCGGGCTTTCTACGCAAAGGTCTGAACTGGCCTATTCTGTAAAGAGCGAGAAAATTTTCAGGGAATTCGACAACCAAATGGAAGCCGTGAAGAAGGTTTTGCTTGAAAACATCAACTCTGCCGGAAATTCACTGCAGTACGATTTGTCATTGATTACCAATAAAATTGCGCAGGCTGAAGGCGAAATCAGGAAACTTCCGGAAGACAAACAGGAATACATGAAAATCCTTAGGAAATATGACCTGAGCGACAATGTTTACAACAGTTTCCTCCAGAAAAGAAGCGAGGCAGAAATTGTAAAGGCAGCCAATCTTTCGGATATTCATTTTATCGATCCTGCGAAAGACATCGGCGGCGGGCTTATCGGGCCAAATACAAGGGTCAACTATGTCACGGCATTTTTCCTGGGCCTTTTGATCCCGATGATTTTGGTATTCGCTATTTTCTTTGTTGAAAATGCGATCCTCAGTGCTGAAGATATCCAGAAACTCACAAAAATCCCACTCATCGGGGTTATCGGAAAAAAACATACCACGTCGAACCTTTCTGTTTACGAAAAACCAAAATCAGCTTTATCGGAAGCATTTCGCGCCATCCGATCCTCGCTGCAGTTTATGTATAAGAAAAAGTCGATTGACGGTTCAAAAACCCTGATGCTGACTTCTTCGATCAGTGGGGAAGGAAAAACATTCTGTTCGATAAACATCGCAACCGTATTTGCATTGAGCGATAAAAAAACGGTGATCGTCGGACTCGATTTGCGCAAGCCAAAAATCTTTGACGATTTCAATATTACGAACGATATCGGGGTCGTGAACTTTTTGATCGGCCAAAAAAGCATCGATGAAATTATCCAGAAAACGCACATCCCGCATTTGGATGTTGTGACCTCAGGGCCTATTCCGCCAAATCCTTCTGAGTTGATCATTGGCGATGCGATGAAGGAATTTATGGCCGAATTAAAGTCGAAATACGATTACATTATTCTCGATACGCCGCCGGTAGGACTGGTTTCCGATGCAGTAGAATTGGCCGAGTTTGTCGACATTACGCTCTACATCATGAGGCAGAATTATACCAAAAAAGATATGATTTCCTTACTGAACAGCCGCGTCCAGAGCGGGGAATTGAAAAATGTAAGCATCATCTTCAACGGTTTTGAAAACAAGGCCAAATACGGAACATCTTACGGTTATGGTTATGGTTACGGCTACGGCTACGGAAACTATTCAAATGGTTACCATGAGAATGACAAGCCACAATCGTTCCTGCAAAAATTGTATGCAAAAATTTTCGGAAGCAAACTTTAAAGGCATTTAATGAAAAGCAACGGCAACAGTACGATTTTAATTACCGGAGGTGCAGGCTTCATCGGCTCCAATCTTTGTGAGTACTTTTTGTCGGAAGGCTATAAAGTAACCTGCCTCGATAATTTTTCTACAGGCTACAGGCACAATCTGGAAGGGTTTGCCAATGATCCAAATTTTACATTGATCGAAGGCGATATCCGGAATTTATCCGATTGCCAGAAAGCTGCTGCAAACGCCGATTATGTGCTGCATCAGGCTGCGCTGGGCTCAGTGCCGCGTTCGATTAAAGACCCGATTACGAGCAACGACGTCAACGTTTCCGGATTTTTGAATATGCTCGTTGCCAGCCATGATGCTGGGGTAAAACGCTTTGTTTACGCCGCGAGTTCCTCTGTTTACGGAGATTCTGAAGCTTTGCCGAAAACAGAAGACCACATTGGAAGCCCGCTTTCGCCATACGCCATTACAAAATATGTCAATGAAATGTATGCCCAGATTTTTAGCAGTTCCTACGGACTCGAAACCATCGGCTTGCGTTATTTCAATGTGTTTGGAAGAAAACAGGATCCAAATGGCGCTTATGCAGCGGTGATCCCTAAATTCGTGATGCAGCTAATGCAGCACGAAAGCCCGGTAATCAATGGTGACGGAAATTTTTCACGCGATTTTACATACATCGACAATGTCATCCTGATGAATGAGCTGGCGATGACCACACAAAATCCGGACGCCATCAATACGGTTTACAATACGGCTTACGGCGATCGCAACACACTTAACGATCTGGTGGGTTATTTAAAAACATACCTTTCTAAGTTTGATGAAAAAATTGCTGAAGTTCCGGTAACTTACGGGCCGCAAAGGGCAGGCGACATTCCGCATTCGCTGGCAAGTATTGATAAAGCTACAGCATTGTTGGATTACCACCCGAAATTTTCGATCAAGGACGGACTCAAAGAAGCCGTAAAATGGTACTGGAACAATTTGAAATAAGGATATTGAAATTATTATAAAATGAAAATCACAAAAATTTGTTGTATCGGAGCGGGTTATGTTGGTGGCCCAACCATGGCTGTCATCGCGCAAAAATGCCCTGATATACAGGTTACAGTTGTCGATTTAAATGAAGACAGGATCAGCAGATGGAACGATCCTGATATCAATAACATCCCGATTTACGAACCTGGCCTTGGCGAAATCGTAGCTGAAGCTAGGGGAAGAAATTTATTTTTTTCTACAGATGTTGAAAAGGCCATTTACGAAGCCCAGATGATTTTTATTTCGGTGAATACCCCAACGAAAACATACGGCACAGGCAAAGGCATGGCAGCCGATTTAAAATACATCGAACTTTGCGCACGTCAGATTGCCCACATTGCAAAAGACGATAAGATCGTAGTCGAAAAATCGACATTGCCGGTGCGCACCGCCGAAGCGATCAAAAGCATACTTGACAATACCGGGAATGGCGTGCAGTTCCAGATTCTTTCAAACCCGGAATTTCTTGCCGAAGGAACGGCTGTACCTGATTTAATCCAGCCCGACCGCGTATTGATCGGCGGAGACAACCATTCGCCGGAAGGCCAAAATGCCATCAATGCTTTGGTTGATATTTATGCGAATTGGGTCAGCAAAGACCGCATTCTGACTACAAATGTCTGGTCGTCTGAATTGTCAAAACTAACTGCAAACGCTTTTCTGGCACAACGCGTCTCTTCCATAAATGCAATGTCTGAGTTGTGTGAAAAAACAGGTGCCGATATCAATGAAGTCGCGAAAGCCATCGGAATGGACAGCCGCATTGGATCCAAATTCCTGAAAGCATCCGTAGGTTTTGGAGGTTCTTGTTTTCAGAAAGACATTTTAAACCTGGTTTACATCTCAAAATCCTTCGGGCTTAATGAAGTTGCCGATTACTGGGAACAGGTCATTATTATGAACGACCATCAGAAAAAACGCTTTTCGAACAACATCGTCCAAACGCTTTACAACACGGTTTCAGATAAGAAAATCGCGTTTTTAGGCTGGGCTTTTAAAAAGGACACAAACGATACTCGCGAATCATCGGCGATTTACATAGCAAATGAACTGATCAACGAACAGGCGAAGATCGCGGTCTATGATCCGAAAGTTTCCGAAAAACAGGTGCTTTCAGATCTGGATTATCTTGAAACGCGCAGCCCGGAACACAACAGGGAAAACACGACTGCTTTTAAAAATCCATATGAAGCCTGCAAAGACGCGCATGCGATTGCAATCCTGACCGAGTGGGATGAGTTTACAACATACGACTGGAAAAAAATTTATGATAATATGCAAAAGCCGGCATTTATTTTTGACGGCAGGAATTTGTTGAATGGAAAAGCACTGGCCGAAATCGGTTTTGTTTACCAGGCAATAGGTTCCTAATTAATACAACGACTAATATGAGCATTAAACTTGCAGTTATCGGATTGGGTTATGTAGGCTTGCCATTGGCGCGGCTTTTCGCTACAAAATATAATGTAGTGGGATTCGATATCAACGAAGGCAGAATCAAAGAATTGACTTCGGGCAGCGACAGCACGCTTGAGATCACCGATGCCGATTTAAAAGCAGTATTGCTGACAGATGCTTCGGGATCAGAAAACGGTCTTTTCTGCAGCAACCAATTGGCTGACATTTCAAACTGCAACCATTATATTGTTACCGTTCCGACGCCAGTCGATAAAAACAACCGACCAGACCTGACGCCTTTATACAAATCGAGTGAAACGGTTGGAAAAGTGCTTAAAAAAGGCGACATCGTCATCTACGAATCGACTGTATATCCAGGAGTGACCGAAGACGAATGCGTGCCGGTCCTGGAACGCATCAGCGGATTGAAATTTAATGAAGATTTCTTCGTTGGTTATTCGCCTGAACGCATCAATCCAGGAGATAAAGAGCATACGGTAGAAAAAATACTAAAGGTCACAGCGGGTTCCACACCAGAAATAGGCATCAAAGTCAACGACCTTTACAAATCGGTCATTACAGCAGGAACGCATCTTGCACCATCGATAAAAGTGGCAGAAGCAGCAAAGGTCATCGAAAATTCACAACGCGACATCAACATTGCTTTTGTGAATGAATTGGCTAAAATTTTCAACATTCTGGAAATCGATACGCATGCTGTTCTGGAAGCTGCTGGTACAAAATGGAATTTCCTCCCGTTTAAGCCGGGGCTTGTTGGCGGACACTGCATCGGAGTCGATCCGTATTATCTGGCACAAAAAGCGCAGGAAATGGGGTATCATCCCGAAATTATATTGGCCGGAAGGCGGTTAAACGACAGCATGGGCGAATATGTCGCTTCACAGGTTGTGAAACTGATGATTAAAAAAGGCATTAAAGTCAACGGTTCCGATATTTTGATGCTCGGAATTACATTCAAGGAAAACTGCCCCGATGTCAGGAATACGAAAATCGTAGATGTCATCCGCGCCTTGAAAGATTATGAGGTCAACATGACGATTTATGATCCGTGGGCGAATGTTGGTGAAGTAATGAAAGAATACGGTTTAAAAACCATCAATACCATTCCGGAAGAAAAATACGATGCGATCATTCTGGGCGTCGCACACAAGGAATTCCTTGGTATGGACTTACAAAAACTCAAAAAAGAAAAGTCGATCCTATATGATGTAAAAGGCGTTTTAGGAACTGAAGTCGACGGAAATTTATAAACCATTTTGATTGCCAAATTATGAAAAAGATTCTTATTACCGGAGGCGCCGGATTTATCGGTTCGCATGTCGTAAGGCGTTTTGTAACCAATTATCCAGATACGCAGATCGTTAACCTCGACGCACTGACTTATGCAGGAAACCTTGAAAATATTTCAGATATTGAAAATCAAAACAATTATACTTTTGTAAAAGGCGACATTACCGATGAAGCTTTTATCAATGAATTATTCAAAAAACACGAATTCGACGGCGTCGTGCACCTAGCAGCTGAATCGCATGTAGACCGCTCGATCGAAGACCCGCTGGCATTTGTGAGAACGAACGTGATCGGAACGATGAACCTTTTGAATGCCGCCAAAAATCTATGGAAAGGCAATTTCGAAGGCAAGCGTTTTTACCACATCAGTACCGATGAGGTTTACGGAAGCCTTGGTGCTGAAGGCTTGTTTACCGAAACGACTTCTTACGACCCGAATTCCCCATATTCTGCTTCAAAAGCAAGTTCAGACCATTTTGTGCGCGCTTACGGCGAAACTTATGGACTGCCTTATGTGATCACCAATTGCTCAAATAATTACGGGCCGAACCATTTTCCTGAAAAGCTGATCCCGCTGTTCATCAACAACATCATCAACAACAAACCATTGCCAGTTTACGGCGACGGAAAATATACCCGCGATTGGCTTTTTGTAGAAGACCACGCACGTGCGATCGATCTGGTTTTCCATAAAGGAAACAACCACGAAACCTACAATATCGGCGGTTTTAATGAATGGCAGAACATCGACCTTGTTAAATTGCTGTGTACTATCATGGATGAAAAATTGGGGCGCACGCCGGGACAATCGTCAGAATTAATCACTTACGTGAAAGACAGGCCGGGACACGATTTGCGTTATGCGATCGATGCTTCAAAAATCAATACCGAACTGGGTTGGGAACCATCTGTGACTTTTGAAGAAGGCCTCGAAAGAACGATCGATTGGTATCTGTCAAATGAAGCGTGGCTTAAAAACGTGACCTCAGGCGAATACCAGAAATACTACGAGAAGCAGTACAATTAATGAACCCGTATTTTTATATATTAGGAACATTACTATTTACCGTCTACGGACAAATCATACTGAAATGGCGCTTGTCCGGACTCAGGATTGTGTTGCCCGAAGGATTGCTTGACAAACTTTTCTTCATGGTAAAACTGCTGTTCGACCCATTTATTTTTTCGGGATTGGTCTCAGCTTTTGTAGCATCGATGTTCTGGATGGGCGCTATGACGCATTTCGAAATTACGAAAGCCTATCCTTTTATGAGCCTTGCTCCGGCATTGGTTTTTCTTGTTGGGATCCTGTTCCTCGGGGAAACGTTCACCATTGGAAAAGTGATCGGGCTTGCGCTGATTATCCTCGGAACGATTGTCACCGTAAAATGGTAATCCAAATCGAATGAAAAAATTAGCGATACTCGGAGCCAGTTACCTGCAATTGCCGCTCGTAGAAAAAGCGAAGCACATGGGAATCGAAACACATTGTTTCGCCTGGGATAATGAGGAAGCGGTTTGCAAGCATGCTGCCGATTTTTTTTATCCGATATCGGTTCTAGAAAAAGAGCTGATCTATGAACATTGCTTAAAAATCGGGATTGACGGCATTACGACGATCGCTACCGATATCTGCATCCCGGCGATCAGTTATGCAGCAGAAAAACTCGGTTTGGTTGGAAATTCCTACCAAACGGCTTTGGCTTCTACCAATAAAGCACTAATGCGTGCTGCTTTTTTTAAGCATGAGATCGATTCCCCGCGTTTTGCAGCCGTTCAAAAATATGAAGCTAAAACATTTGAAAGTTTTCAGTTTCCACTGATTGTAAAGCCAACAGATCGCTCGGGAAGCCTAGGCGTCACTAAGGTTTACAATGAGGCTGCGCTTGCAGGAGCCATTTTGGAAGCGGCATCAGAATCGATTGAAAAGAAGGCGATCGTGGAAGAATTTATCAATGGATCGGAAATTAGCGTGGAGTGCATTTCGCACGCCGGACAGCATTTTCTACTTGCCATTACCGATAAAATCACAACAGGCGAACCCCATTTTGTCGAACTCCAGCACCATCAGCCTTCGCAGTTTCCGGAAGAAATGCAGGCAGCGATAAGGGATCTGACTTTTAGTGCCCTGGATGCGCTTGGGATCAAATTCGGCGCAAGCCACTCCGAATTTAAAATTGATACCAACGGACAAATCACGATCATTGAAATTGGAGCCAGAATGGGTGGCGATTTTATCGGATCGCATCTGGTAAAACTTTCAACAGGTTATGACTTTGTAAAAGGTGTTGTGGATGTGGCGCTCGGACAGTTTGAAAATCCGGTTCTTAAGGGTCAAAAATTTTCAGGCGTCTATTTCTTATCCAAGGAAACCGAAAATTTACTGCCTTATTTTCAACGGGAAAACGCTTTTGATGTGGAGAAAAAAATCCTGAAAGACCAAATTGAACCAATAAAAAGCAGCAACGACAGGTCGGGTTTCCTGATTTACCAGTCGGATCATCGGATTATGCTTTGAATGACGTAATCACGACGAAACGTGAAATGGCTGAAATCAATAATAAAATCCCATTTTCCTGAAAAAATCCCGATACCGGTTTTCACGTTAACATTCAATCTTAAAAATAGTTATATTTGCAGCTCGCAAAATAAACCTTGCATAAGCGATGGCGCGTTTTTGTGACATTCCATTCTAAAATGTTTGCAAAATGAAATTATCTGTTGTGTCCACTTTATACAGGTCAAAACCTTTTCTAGATACCTTTCTTCAGGAAATATTGTTGGCCATAACAACACTGGAAATTTCTGATTTTGAACTGATTTTTGTAAATGACGGTTCGCCAGACGATTCCCTCTCGCACCTGATCGCAAAAAAAAAAGAAATCCCCCAAATTAAGATCGTCGACTTTTCCCGGAATTTCGGGCATCATTATGCGATCCAGGCCGGATTGCAGCAGGTGACAGGCGAACGCATTTTCCTGATCGACAATGATCTTGAAGTGCATCCGAACGTATTGTTGGAATTCTACAGGATCATGGATGAAAAACCAGAACTCGATGTGGTTTATGGTTTTCAGGAACAACGCAAAGGCGGATTCATTGAAAATTTTTCCGGGAAAATATTCTGGAAAGTCATCAACTATATTTCTGAAGTAAAAATCCCTGCGAATATACTGACCGAAAGGCTCATGACACGCAATTATGTCGAAAGCCTGTTAACGCTTAAAGATGCCAATCTTTTTCTTGGCGGCATGTTGCATTGGGTTGGCTTCAATCAGCAAGGCGTCGCTGTAAAAAAAGGGCTTCGCCAGGGACAAAGTACCTATTCCTTAAAAATGCGCATGCAATTGATGGTACAGGCGGTGACTTCATTTTCAGGTAAACCACTCGAATTTTTGTTTTATTTCGGGTTGCTGGTGTCAATGTTCAGCTTTTTGTTTGTGATTTACCTGGTTCTCATTAAAATTATTTACAACAATGAAGTGCAGTTGGGATGGACATCAATTATTGCAATCAATGTAATGATCCTTGGAATTGTCTCGACATTTCTGGGACTTATCGGAATTTACATTTTCAAAATATTCAAGCAGGTACAGGGCAGGCCCAATTATATAATTAAGAAAATTCTATAGCATGAAAAAGAAACTTGTGATTTTTGGAATCACAGAACTGGCACAATTGGCACATTTCTATTTTACAAATGACAGTGATTATGAAGTGGTCGCGTTCACGTTGAGCAGCAACTATATCAAAGAAGATAGGTATTTGGGCTTGCCGGTTGTTCCATTTGAAGATGTAGAAAAGCATTTTTCGCCAGAAAGCCATTCGATGTATGTTGCGATCGGATACACAAATCTGAGCCAAATGCGAAAAGATAAATTTTACGAAGCCAAAGCCAAAGGCTACACGCTTGCCTCTTATGTTTCCTCAAAATCAACTTCATGGCCGGGATTGAAAGTGGGCGAGAATACCTTCATTATGGAAGGCAATACGATCATGCCTTTTTGCGAGATCGGAAATAACATCCTGGTCTTTGTAAACAATATATTGTCGCACCATACCATTTTTAAAGACCATATCACGATCACGTCTCATTGTGCCATCGGCGGGAAAAACGTGGTGGAAGAACAGGCTTTTTTTGGATTGAATTGTACGACGCGAAGCAACGTAACCATCGGAAAAGGTGCTGTTATCGGGGCTGCAGCCAATGTGCTGAACGACGTTGGGGACTATTCAGTAATGCTCGGAAATCCGGCCAAAAAAATCGACAAAGATTCCAGGGACATTAAATTATAACCGATGCCACTATCAGAATCATGAATTACAAATCCAGTTGATTTGCTAAAAGTGCCCTACAAATCCTTAATTTTTCAGGAAAATTACAAATGCATTTTTTTATAATCCAACAATTATTTAAACATACAGTCAGGAAATTTATTGGCAGCAGTAAATTTTAATTAAAATCATAACGATGATCATACCATTCAACAAAGTTTATTTTACAGGGAACGAGGAAAAATATTTACTAGAATCGCTCTATTCGGGCAGGCATTGCGGCAACCATGATTTTTGCAAAAAAGTCATCGCGTTAATGAGGGAAAAGCACGGATTTAATGAAACTTTTCTGGTTCCGTCCGGAACGGCAGCACTTGAAATGGGCGCCGTACTGGCAAATATCGGGCCTGGAGATGAAGTGATCCTGCCGTCATTTACATTCAGTTCGACAGTAAATGCCGTTGTTTTGTTTGGTGCGGTTCCGGTTTTCTGCGAAGTGGAGCCAGAAACAATGAACATCGACGCGACAAAAATCGAAGCACTGATCACGCCAAAAACAAAAATGATCCTGCCAATTGACTATGCCGGACTTTCCTGCGACATCGATACGATCATGGATATTGCGAACCGCCACAATTTGATCGTGATGCAAGACTGCGCGCAGTCATACGGAAGCTACTACAAAGGAAAACCTTGCGGCACGCAGGCGCATATTGCCACTTTTAGCTTTCACGAAACCAAAAATTACAATTCCGGAGAAGGCGGCGCATTGGTTGTAAACGTTCCGGAATGGGAAGCAAGAGCACATTTTTTACAGGAAAAAGGCACCGACCGCACTTTAGTATTAAATGGTGTAAAAAGCAAATACCACTGGGTCGATAAAGGGTCAAGTTACTTATTGTCAGATATTTTAGCGGCCATGCTTTTGGCGCAGCTCGAGGCCGAAGACAAGATGAAAAGCCTGCGCAGCAACATTACAAAAGCCTACATCGAATTGCTTACGCCGTGGCAGGAAAAAGGAAAACTGACTTTCCGGAAAGTTCCTGAACATGCAGAGATCAACCACCATGCGTTCTGGGTAGTGATTGATACGATCGAACACCAACAGCAATTTATGGCGAAACTTCGGGACGATCACAATATTGCAGCTTACATCGGCTACCAGCCTTTACACTCCGCTCCAAAAGGCTTGGAATTTGGCTACAAAATTGAAGATCTGCCGATTACACAATATCAGGCCGACAGGATTGTGCGCCTGCCATTTTATACAGAACTAGGAGAAATCGGACTTGATTATACTGTAAATGCCATCAGCCAGGTTTTGCAGGAAATTTACGAATAGCATTGGAATGAAAAAAATAAGAATTGGGATCATGGGCTGTGCGGCAATCGCTAAAAAGTCGGTTGTTCCTGCTTTGCTTGCACTTCCAGACCAATTTGAAGTGGTCGCCATCGCAAGCCGTTCGCCTGAAAAGGCACAGGAATTTGCTTTTCTTTTCGGATGTAAAGCCATAACCGGTTATGACAATTTGCTCTTAGAAGATATTGATGCCGTTTATGTGCCGCTGCCAACAGGGCTTCATGACGAATGGGTGAATAAAGCGTTGCTTTTGGGCAAACATGTATATGCCGAAAAATCAATTGCCATTTCATTTGCGTCGGCACAATCGATGGTAGAAAACGCCAAAAAATCAAGCGTGGCTTTAATGGAAGGCTATATGTTTTTGTACCATACGCAACACCAAAAGGTGAAATCGCTTGTCGCGGAAGGCGCAATCGGGGAAATCCGGAATTTTCGAGGTGCTTTTGGCGTTCCGCCGTTGGCTGTTGAAAATTTCAGGTATGACGATAAAATTGGCGGCGGTGCATTATTCGACGTAGCCGGATATCCGCTTCGCGCAGTGCGTTTTATGCTTGGAGATCATTTTAAAGTGACCGCTTCCAATTTATATACAGATCCCAAAACGGGAACCAATTTATATGGCAGCGCTTTCCTAAAAGACGAAAATGAAATCGGCGCACAGATTGTTTTTGGCCTGGATCATTTTTACCAATGCAATTATGAGATCTGGGGCACGAAAGGAAAAATCAAAGTGGAACGCGCGTATACGCCGGCTCCTGATTTTAAGCCAACAATCATTCTCGAACAGCAAGGCAAATTGGAAATTATTACCGAAATGGCATGCAATCATTTCATTGGTGCAATGCAAGCGTTTTATGATAGTATCACCGGAGTTAAATCCAAAGAGGAACATTATACCGCGATTTTGCTTCAAAGTGAATCGCTACAACAAATTAAAGACCTGAGCAAGGCATAATCAGTATAAATTTCATCCTATGAGCCAGCTTAAAAAAGGCGCTTTTTTATCTTACATCACGATCATCCTGACCAACGGAATTGGATTGCTGCTCACGCCATTCATGATTTCCAAGCTCGGGGATTCAGAATATGGGTTGTATACGCTGATTGGTTCGCTGATCGGGTACATCAGCGTCCTCGATTTTGGGTTAAACAACACCATTATACGGTTTGTTGCCAAATACCGCGCAAAACAAGACCGCAAAAGCGAAGAGAATTTCCTCGCCACTTCCATGCTCATCTATGGCGTAATCGCAGGCATTATCCTTATTGCCGGCGTGGCGCTTTACATGAATATCGAATCGGTTTTTGAAAAGCTGACTGCTGAAGAACTTGCAAAGGCAAAAATCATGTTTGCCATTTTAATTTTGAATTTGGCGATCACCTTGCCCGGCGGCGCTTTCGGGGCGGTTTGCTCGGCATACGAACATTTTATATTTCCAAGAGCTGTCAACATTATTAAGTATGTGAGCCGTTCCATGATGATTATAGGTTTGCTACTTTATGGCGGAAAATCGGTTTCGATTGTCATTCTCGACACGGTGATCAATATTATTGTGATTGCGATCGATTTCTATTACGTCATTAAAGTGCTTAAAGTCAGGTTTCATCTGCACCATTTCAATAAACCGCTGATCAGGGAAATATTTTCCTATTCGGTATGGATTTTTATTTTTGCTATAGTAGGACAATTCCAATGGCGCGCGGGCCAAATCATCCTAGGCGTGGTTTCCGGTACAACGGCCGTTGCGATTTATGGGGTTGGGATTATGCTCGGAACCTATTACGGTGCCTTTTCAACAGCCATTTCGGGTGTATTTTTACCGCGGGCAACACAGATGGCGGTACTGGATGCGTCACGAGACGAGTTGACTTCGATGATGATCAGGATCGGGCGGTTTTCATTGATTACCCTGTTGATGATCCTTGGCGGATTTTTACTTTACGGAAGGCAATTTGTACACCTTTGGATCGGCGATACATACAAAAACTCCTGGCTTATCGCGATCATCATTATGTTTTCTTATACATTGCCGCTTGTTCAGTCGTTTGCCAATTCATTGCTCGAGGCCAAAAGTAAATTCTCGTTTAAGGCCATTACTTATATTTCTTTGATCGTGCTCGGAACTGCCGTTGGCGCTTATATGATCCGGTTTTGGGGCGTGATCGGACTGATTGTTGGTTCGACTTCGGGCTGGTTGCTAAGCCAGGTCATCATGAACATTTATTATTATAAGGTCATGCACCTCGATATTTTACGATTCTTTAAAGAACTCTCAAGTAGATTATTGCCAACATTTATCGTAATTTTGGCGCTCGGTTACGCCGTCGATTTTATTCCCGGCGCAAACTGGTTTAATTTGTTGATCAAAATTTCGGCGTTTGTCTGTATTTTTTCATTGCTGATGTACAAATTCGGGATGAACGAAAGTGAGCTTAAAATAATCAAAGATTCCATACCATCTTTTTTGCGTAAAAAATAGTGCATGTTTAAAATTAGTCCTTCCACTTTTTCTGGCGATGGCAAAACGATCGTTTACAACTATGAAGCGAGCCGCGACATTTCAAAATATTTCAGTAAAAAAGAATCTTTTTTTGCTGCGTATGACAAAATCGTAAGCGGCGTTCCTGAAAGCATAGTCGTGATTCCGCTTTTGGCGAACATCATGCCCATTGCCTGGTTTGCTGGCTTTGATGTATATGTCGATGAGCTAGACGCGACTTTTTACCAATCGTTGATCGAACTCAAAGCCGAATTTTCAAAGCATTTTTCCAATATTAAAAACGAAGGAAAACTGCATGTGAACAGGCTTGTACAAAATACATTCACACAAAACCATTCCGCACTTTTATTCAGCGGCGGATTGGATTCTTTCGAATCGCTGACGCGGAATATCGCTGCCGATCCGTTTCTGGTTTCCATTCACGGTGCCGATATCGAGATCAGCGATACCAAACGCTGGGACGATTTCGTACGCTTCAACAAAGAAGAACCGATCGTAAATGACAGCAAATTGTGTTATGTCACTTCGAACCTGCGTACCTTTTATACCTATGAAGTCGATTTGCTCGTTGAGATCAACTGGTGGGGAAAAATCCAGCATGGCATGGCGCTGATCGGACTGATCGCTCCGTTAAGTTACCTGAACGGAATCACCACGATTATGATTGCTTCTTCAAATACTGGCGAAGTCAGTTTTGGCTGGGGTTCTACATCCGAAACAGACGAAAAAGTCAAATGGGCCAATACGAAAGTCATACACGACGGTTTTCATTTAAGGCGCACCGATAAGATCCAGAACATAGTCGATTTTGCCAAAAAAACCGGCGAACACGTGAAGTTGCGCGTGTGCTATTCAGAATTCCGAAAGGGCTACAATTGCAGCGAATGTGCAAAATGCCAGCGTACAATGCTCGGAATTGTATTGTCGGGAGAAAATCCAAACGACTATGGTTTTAATGTAGGGAAAAATTTCTACGACCTGATCTTAAAGAATTTTGGAGAAAATGCAATCATGACAACCGGCGTTGCCTACGAATGGAAATGCCTTCAGGAAAAAGCACGCGAATCGCAAAATCCATATGTAATTTCTGATAAAATTTCAGAAATGAATAATATTAATACCTTTGCCGCCTTGCCATTAGATGAGATCATTAATAAAAATGCGGCAAAAGGACAGGGCATCAAAAAAGCGAAATATATTTTGATGGCCAAATTTCCGAAACTGTTTAAAGTTTACCTGAACATCAGGAGAAAAATATAATTAAGATATGCGATACGGTTTATTAACATACGAAGAAAACAAACGGTTTTTTAACGTCGGTGACAACATCCAGAGCCTTGCTGCGAAACAGTTCCTCCCGCGCGTGGATGCTTACATCAACAGGGAAAAACTGGCAGATTATGAAGGGGAAGAAACCAAAGTCATCATGAATGGCTGGTTTACGCACAACATCCAC
This sequence comes from Flavobacterium noncentrifugens, assembly GCF_900100375.1. Lineage (GTDB taxonomy): Bacteria > Bacteroidota > Bacteroidia > Flavobacteriales > Flavobacteriaceae > Flavobacterium > Flavobacterium noncentrifugens. The sequence goes on from NZ_FNEZ01000002.1 coordinate 239,510, forward strand.
AATTGGGTGCCAAATGACAACATCAACCCGTTGTTTGTGTCGTTTCACATCAACAATACGGCTGCGCCTTACATGCTTTCGGAAAAAGGGATTGCCTATTTGAAAAAACATGAACCGATTGGTTGCCGCGACCAATTTTCGGCAGATACACTGAAAGCGAAAGGCATTGACGCTTATTTTACAGGCTGCCTGACGCTGACTTTAGACACTTATAAAGTGGACGATTCCGAAAGGGGCAACGACATTTACATCGTAGATCCGTTGTATAGCTATCCGACAAAAGACAAGACTTTTTACGACATCAGGAGATTTTTGAGAAGCGTTCAAAGCGGGAATATTTTCAAGCTCGGAAAAAGAGCAAAGCATTTAAGCAACTTTATTGATGCCGACTTGCTCAAAAATGCCAAATACGAAATCCAGGAGCCGCCTGCGGGCAAATATAACGATGCCGAAAAATTCGCTATGGCCGAAGAATTGCTGCACAAATACGCCAAAGCAAAATTGGTCATCACTTCAAGAATTCACTGCGCCCTGCCTTGCCTTGCGATGGGAACTCCGGTAATTTTCGTGAACGGATTTGACAGTTTTGTAGATTCGTGCCGTTTCGACGGAATCCTCGAATTGTTCAACCGCATTGATGTCGATGCCAATACCGGCGCATTTACGTCGAATTTCGGATTGGATGGAAAAATTACCAAAGATACGATGGTGAAAAATTTCGGAAAGCACCACGCTTTAGCCGAACCGCTCAAAGAAAAATGCAGAAAATTCATCTCTGAAAATACAACACAGCCTGCATTATGATAAAAAAAGTCCTTGTTTGTTTTGGAACGCGGCCGGAAGCCATCAAAATGGGTTCGCTCGTACACAGCCTTAAAAACACTGATTTTGAGGTGAAAGTCTGCGTCACGGCACAACACCGCGAAATGCTGGACCAGGTTTTGGATTTTTTCGAAATCGTTCCGGATTATGACCTAGATATCATGAAAAAGAACCAAACGCTGAACGAACTCAGCAGCCGGATTTTCATGAAAATGGATGCCGTGCTCGAAGAAGCAAAACCCGATCTGGTGCTTGTTCACGGCGATACGACGACGTCTGCAATTTGCGCGTGGGCAGCATTTCACCGTGGCATCAAAGCCGGGCATGTCGAAGCCGGATTGCGTACGTATGACAAATATGCGCCTTTTCCGGAAGAGATCAACCGCCAGGTTACGGCGCGAATTGCCGAATACCATTTCGCCCCGACGGCCATTTCAAAAAACAATTTATTAGGCGAGAAAATTGCCGAAGAAAATATCACAGTCACAGGAAATACAGTCATCGACTCGTTGTTGTGGACGGTTGAAAAACTCGGGAAAGATTTCTCAAACGAGAAAATCGAAGCCTTAAAATCCAAAGTTGATTTCACTAAAAAAGTGATTCTGGTCACCGGACACCGACGTGAAAATTTTGGTGACGGATTTTTAAACATCTGCAAAGCACTTGCAAATATTGCAACGAATGCCGATGTGGAAATCGTTTTCCCAGTGCATTTAAACCCGAATGTTCAGGAACCCGTAATGAAATTGCTGTCGGAATATCCGAACATTCATTTGACCGATCCGCTTGATTATCCTTCATTTGTATGGATGATGCAACAATCTTATCTGATCATCACCGATTCTGGCGGCGTACAGGAAGAAGCGCCATCGCTCGGGAAACCGGTGCTCGTGATGCGCGAAACGACCGAAAGGCCCGAAGCGCTAGAAGCCGGAACGGTAAAGCTCGTAGGTACCAGTTTTGATGCGATTTCAAATTCTGCTTTTGAATTGCTGAACAATAAAGGACTGTACGACCAAATGTCAAAAGCGCACAATCCTTACGGCGACGGAAAGGCCAATGCGCGCATCATCGATTTTATCAAACAAAAATTAGCATGATCCCAAAAATCATCCATTACTGCTGGTTCGGAGGAAATCCGTTGCCGCCATTGGCAGAAAAATGCATCGCGTCCTGGAAAAAATTCCTGCCCGATTATGAAATCATGGAATGGAATGAAGGCAATTTTCCAATCGATCGGTTCATTTTTGCAAAACAGGCGCTCGAAAGCAGGAAATTTGCTTTTGTATCTGATGTCAGCCGATTGTATGCGCTGAAGGAATTTGGCGGCATTTACATGGATACGGATGTTGAGGTGCTCAAATCGCTCGATGATTTTCTTCATCTTCCGGCATTTTCCGGATTCGAAAATGACGATTTTGTGCCAACAGGGATCATGGCCAGCGAAAAAGGCGGCGAATGGGTGAGGGAACTGCTCGAATATTACGACAACCGCCCGTTTATCAACGCTGACGGATCGCTGGAAATGGAATCCAATACGATCATCATCACTAAAATGATGCTTGAAAAAGGCTTTGTTATGAGCAATACATTCCAGGAAAAAGAAGGCTATGTGGCATTTTATCCAAACGATTATTTTTGCCCGAAAAGCTACAAGACCGGAAATATAGAACTGACCGAAAATTCTTATTGCATCCACCATTTTGCTCAGTCCTGGGTGCCCATGCAAAAGAAATGGAAAAATGTACTGAAGCTTAAAGTGATGGGGATTTTGGGCTATAAGAATGTTCAGAAATTAATTGATGTCGTAAAAAAATAGCATGAGGATCATTTACATAACCGACCAGGTTTACCTTCACGGCGGTGCCGAAAAAATCCTGATTCAGAAACTGAATTATTGGGTAGAACATTACGGTTATGATGTATTGCTGATCACTTCCCAGCAGCTCGGGAAAAAATCTTTCCTGCCGCTGAATGAAAAGGTGCAATGGATGGATCTTGAAATCAATTATGAAGAAGGTGTTAGTTTTTTAAGCCTGTCGAACCTCAAGAAATTTCCAGGGCATATTTCAAAGCTGAAAAAGGCAATTCACGATTTTAAGCCCGATGCGGTTTTTTTGATTTCGCTGAACATCATCCGGTATGCGCTCCCGTTTATTTCGGGAAAATATAAAATATTCAACGAATACCATACTTCTTATTACGGTTTTGAACTCAATTATGAGCGGCTGTCGTTTGTCGGCAAGATCAAAAGGCGTTTGTCTTATGTGCTGACGGCTTTCGTAGAATCGTTTTATACGAAAATCGTTTTCCTGAATGATGCCGAATACAAACATTACAACCGCAAAAATGCAGTCATCATCCCGAATTTCTTCGATGAAATAAAAGACTTGCCCAATCTGCCAAAAAAGAATCAAATTATTTCATTAGGAAGGCTGTGTTTTCAAAAAGGATATGATTTGCTGATTGATGCGTGGGAAATCGTAGACCGCGAACGAACCGGTTGGACATTGGAAATATTTGGAAACGGGGAAGACCATAAAGCCTTGGTACAACAAATCGAAGCCAAGAAGCTGTCGCATTCGCTGCACCTGAACCCTGCGACCGATCAAATCAACTACAAATTATCCGAATCGCAATTTTATGTAATGAGTTCGCGCTTTGAAACTTTCCCGATGGTTTTGCTCGAAGCGATGTCGAATAAGCTCCCTACAGTATCTTTTGACTGCCCAACCGGCCCGGCAAGCATGCTTACGCCGGGAGAAGACGGGGTTTTAGTTCAGAATGGCGACGTCAACGCATTGGCACAACAAATCATTCTGTTGATCCGAGACGAAAAACGCCGTACTGAAATGAGTGAAAATGCGCTGAAGAATGTAGCCAGATTTAATGTGCAGCATGTCATGGAACTGTGGGACAAATTGATAAAAACAAGCTAAAAATAAAACCGGCTTCAGATTACAACAGCCAAAGATTGCCATTTAGAACTTAATTATGATAAATATTTATTACACGATTTATGCTAATGTTCTGCTTTTGGTGGTGTTCTTGAGCTATTTGTATTCGAACATCAGTGTGTTGGATGCTCCTAAAAATTTCCCGGTATGGAATATTCTTGGTGCTTTTCTGGCCGTTTTTCTTGGCATATATGTAGGTTTCAGGCCAATCGATTACATTTTTGTCGACATGCCAATGTATGCCCACATGTTCGAAATGTATGCCGACGGTTCTGCATTTGCAAGGGATGCAACAACTGATGTCGGGTTCTATTATTTAATGGAATACTGCTCGAAAATCATGACTGCTGAGATGTTTTTCTTTGTATGCTTTATGATTTATATCGTTCCGCTGGTTTTTGTTTCGATCAAGTGGTTTAAAAAATACTGGTTTTACAGTTTTCTGCTGCTTGTTACGTCGTTTTCTTTTCTGTCTTATGGAGTCAACGGAATCAGGAATGGCATGGCGACATCTGTTTTTTTATTGGCCATTTCGTTTGCCAACCAAAGAATAATTATGGCTCTTATCCTGTTTGTGTCTTATTCATTTCATAAAAGCATGTCATTGCCTATTTTGGCGCTTTGCATTACTTTTGCTTACAATGATTTTAGGACCTACCTGAAATTCTGGCTCATCAGCATCCCGTTGTCATTTGCCGTAGGAACGCTTTTTATCACACTCTTCACAAGCCTGGGCTTTAACGACGATCGGGTAGGAACATATCTATCTGATGTTGAAACTCTTGAAAGTTCAGGTTTTCGCCTCGACTTTATCATTTACAGCGCCTCTGCGATATTTGCAGCCTGGTATTATATTGTAAAGAAAAAGTTCGATGACCCATTCTACACCCGTCTTGTAAATGTTTATCTTATTGTAAATACTTTCTGGATCCTGATCATTCGTGCCGGGTTTTCAAACCGCTTTGCCTATTTGTCCTGGTTTATGATCGCCATTATCATAATTTATCCGCTGCTTAAAATTAAGCTGATTACGGAACAGCACAAAACCATAGGTAAAATATTGGTGATCTATTATATCTTTACATATGTATTAAACTTTATATCGTGAAAAAGTTGAGCGTCATCATTCCGGTTTACAATGTAGAGCGGTATATTGAAAAATGCATCGGTTCGGTTCTTAATAATGACCTTGCCGAAAATGATTTTGAAATCATTGTTGTCAATGACGAAACGCCCGACAACAGCCTGGCCATTGTAGAATCGATTGCTGCAAAGCACGCCAATATCATTGTCATTTCGCAGCAAAATAAAGGACTTGGCGGAGCGCGCAATACCGGGATTAAAAACGCGACCGGGGAATACATTTTATTTCTGGATGCCGACGACTGGATCAATCCCGGAATGCTTTCAAAAACGCTGTCAGAAGCACGGAATGCTCAGGTTGACATGCTCGAATTTGGGGCAGAAGGCATTACGCCAGACGGTAAAATCACCTACCACAATTCCCTGTCTTCTGAAGGGAAAAGCTGTAACGGATTTGATTATACTCAGCATTACAACTACATGTGGTCGGCATGCAACAAACTCTACCGCACACAATTCCTCAAAGACAATGCGTTGTATTTTATGGAACACATTTATTTTGAAGACCTTGAATTTTTTACGCGCCTGATTCCGAAAGCCTCAAAAATTCAGGCAATCCCGGAAATTGTCGCCAGTTTTTACCAATCGGGTGATTCCATTACCAGAAATACGAGTACAGCTAAAAAACAAAAAGCCTATCGCGACATTGTGACCATAGCCCAGAACCTGCACGATCATTATATCAAAATTGACCATTCAAAGAAAAATGAGCAGGGGTTTTACCTGCAGTATCTGGGAATATTGGTTGTTACTTTGTTTTTCCAGTTCTTTAAAAATTCGGAAAGCTTCGAATTGGCCAAAGCCTACAGAAAAGAATTGCAGGACAAAGACCTCTATTATATCGGACATAAAATTATTCCGAGCCACAAAGATTGGTTTAGGCGGATTTTTCTTAAAAACTTCATGCTCTTTAGGATTTTATTGTTGGTAAAGCCTAAAAAAAAGATAGCAGACTGATGTTTTAAGCAAAGAAATTAGCAAAACCGATTCAAATCACTAATTTTGGAACTTTAATTGGCGTATGAAAAAAAAGATCTGTTTTATAGTTGCATCACCGCTTACTGCGAAAGCATTTCTTTTAAAGCATTTTGAATATCTGTCAGAATATTTTGATATTTATCTTGTTGCTGATTTTGAAGGTGTAGATTTTGAAAGCTCCTATTTAAAAGGAACCAAATCAATCTCGATTAAGCGCAACATTACCCTTACCGATGATGCGGCCGCCTTAATGTCGCTTAGGAAATACTTAAAATCCATGCATTTTGATGCTGTCCAGACCGTAACTCCAAAAGCAGGTCTTATCGGTATTTTTGCTGCAAAGCTTGCCGGGATAAAAGTACGGACACATATTTTTACAGGACAGGTCTGGCATACAAAAACAGGCCTTTTCAAAAAGATATTAAAAACAATCGATCGTTTGATTGTGCGCGCCGCGACACACATTCTTGTTGACGGCCAGTCGCAACGCCAATTTCTTATCAAAAACGGCATTATTACTGATAAAAATTCGGCGGTTCTGGGCAAAGGGTCTATTAGTGGAGTCGATACGTCACGATTTGTACCGGATTCCCAAATCAGAAACAAGGAAAGAGCAGAACTGCAGGTTGCCAATAAAGCCGTTTTTTTATTTCTCGGAAGGATGAATGCAGACAAAGGCCTTTTAGACCTGGCCGAAGCATTTGCAATGCACCATAAAAAATACCCTGAATCGGCATTAGTACTTGTTGGTCCCGATGAAGAAAACATTACGCCAAAAATTAAGGAAATATGCAAAAGCTGTATCGATGCGGTTGTTTTTTACGGACATACCAGCAAGCCTTTCGAAGTACTTCAGGCAGCAGATGTCTTTTGCCTGCCAAGCTATCGCGAAGGTTTTGGTACCAGCATTATTGAAGCTTCCTTATTGGAAATCCCGATCATCAGCAGCGATACTTACGGACTCATGGAAACCATCGTCGAAGGCGAGACCGGATTGCGCCATAAAGTGGGCGATGCGATCGAAATATCACAACGCATGGAGCAAATGATGGATCCCGAATTGCGGCAGGCTATGGGCAAAAATGCGAGGCAATATGTCCTCGACAATTTTTCTGCAGAAATGATCTCGAAAGAATGGGTCGCTTTTTACAAACGCATCTTAAAGTTATGAAAATAGCCATCACAGGAGCAACAGGGTTTATAGGCAGATTGCTTGTAGAAAAACATTTGGCTTTGGGAGATGATGTGCATATCCTGACGAGAAGGCCAAAATCCGGATTGGGTTTTGGAGAAAAGGTCAATTTTCATTTTGGAGATCTTTCAGACGTGGAAGCCCTGCGTTCGCTGGTCGAAAACACGGATGTATTGTACCATTGTGCTGCCGAAATCCGGGAGGAATCATTGATGAAAGCGGTCAACGTAACCGGAACCGAGAACCTGATCAAACAAGCTTCTGGAAATGTAAAGCACTGGGTTCAGCTCAGCAGCGTTGGGGTTTACGGCCCGATTTTTTCAGGAACAGTTACAGAGAATCAGCCCTATAATCCTGTCAACGAATATGAAATAACAAAACTCGAATCCGATTTGCGGGTTATCGATGCTTCAAATTCAGGAGCATTTACATATACAATTGTGCGCCCTTCAAATGTCATCGGTTCAAGCATGCGCAACGCATCGCTTTTTGCGCTGATGCATTCAATAGAAAAAGGCATTTATTTTTACATTGGCCAAAAAGGCGCGTCGGCAAATTATGTGGCTGTCGAAAATGTGATTGAGGCCTTATACCTTTCGGGCATGCATCCGAAAGCAAAGAACCATATTTTCAATATTTCGGATTGGTACACTTTGGAAGCATTTATTGGAAACATAGCCGAAAAACTGCAAAAGCCAACGCCAAAACTTAGGTTCCCGAAAGCATTGATGTTGTTTGCCGCAAAGATCTTATCAATTGTCCCCAATAACCCGCTTACCGTTTCACGTGTGAAAGCGCTTAGCGGAAGGGCCGTTTATCCAAACACAAAAATTGAACGGGAACTGGGTTATCATACGGTAGTGACCGTCGATCAGGCAATACAGAACCTAACGGCATTCTATAAAAACAAACAGCATGTATAAATCATTCTTTAAACCGCTCTTTGACTTTACCTTTGCAATTATAGCCTTGCTATTTGCGCTTCCGCTGATGATTCCGGTGGCTGTTTTTTTATATTTTGCGAATGATGGAAAGCCTTTTTTCTTTCAGGAACGGCCCGGAAAAAACGGAAAAGTATTTAAGATCGTCAAGTTTAAAACGATGAATGACAGGCGCGATGCCAATGGAAAATTGCTTCCCGATGAACAAAGATTAACGAAAACCGGCGCTTTTGTACGCAAAACGTCCCTAGATGAATTGCCGCAGCTGGTCAATATCCTTAAAGGCGACATGAGCCTGATCGGGCCGCGGCCGTTGCTCACGACTTATCTGCATCTGTACAATGATTTTCAAAACCGCAGGCACGAAGTAAAGCCCGGGATCACAGGCTGGGCACAGGTAAATGGCCGCAACGGGATTTCCTGGGACAAGAAATTTGAATATGACGTTTGGTATGTAGACCATTTAAGCTTTACTGTAGATGTAAAGATCTTTTTCAAAACGATCCAAAAAGTCCTCAAAAGCGAAGGGATTAATGCTGCAGACGCTAAATCGGTTGAGCCATTTGAAGGCAATAACCATTAAAATAAGATTATGTTAGTAAGTATTGTAGTGCCGGTTTACAATGTCGAACGCTATCTGGCAAGATGCCTCGATAGCCTGCTTGACCAGGATTTGCAGGAGCGCGACTATGAAATCGTGATTGTCAACGACGGTTCGCCGGATAAAAGTCTTGACATTGCCACGCATTACGCACAAAAACACCAGAATATCAAAGTGATCAGCCAGCAGAATCAAGGGTTAAGCGGCGCACGAAATACCGGCATCGATCATGCTTCCGGGAAATACCTTTTTTTTGTAGATTCTGACGATTATATCGAAAAAGATATCTTGAAATACCTGACAGCTACCGCAGATACAGGCATGCTGGATTTTCTGGGATTTGACCTGGTCATGACGCGTGAATCAAATTTGTCTGTGAAGAGCGAACTCCCATCGGCTGAAAACCTCAAAATCTACAACGGTTGTGACTACATCGCTCAATACAATTATCCAAATAATGCGGTTTGGTATTTGGTCAACACCCAATTTTTAAAAGAAATGAATTTGCGCTTCGAGCCCGGCAGGCTTGTCGAAGACGGCATGTTTACAACCGAATTGCTGTTGCGTTGCCAAAGGGCTGCTTATGTAAAAGTGAGCGTTTACCGTTATTTTGTCAATGACAATTCAATCATGACGATCCGCGATAGAAAACATCTCGAGAAAATGAACAATGATTTTTTGTTTGTCATTAAGAAATTTTCGGGCCTTGTTGCGTTGGCAAATGAAAAAAAGGCAAATGAAAATGCAATCAGAAGATTAAAAGCACGCCAGGAATCGTATGCTTTTTTCCTGTTTGTCAGGTTGGTAAAATCAAAAATGCCATATCGTGAATTCAGGAAAATAATTGATGAAATGCGCGTCCTGAAGGTTTACCCGATCCGGAATTTCATCGGGACAGATTATTGTTCACCAAAAGAAAAGCTTTTTACCGGCATTTTTAACAGCCCATTGCTGTTGCGTACCTTTCTGAAAGCAAATTCGATATTTAAAATTGTGCGGTAAAATTCAGGTTTTGACCTGATGAGCCTTGAAAAGAGGAATGATTTCAAGAAATTTATACTTAAAAGAATATTCGATATCAAAAAGAATACATCCAGGCCGGTTGAACCTTGATGCTAATATCTGAACACAAAGAAAAATGAATAATATATTGATTACATCAGCCGGGCGCAGGGTTTCCCTGGTGCGTTTTTTTCAGTCTGAGCTAAAAAAAGGGTTTCCCGAAGCTAAGGTCATCGCTGCCGATGCCATGCCCGACTTGTCTTCGGCCTGCCACGTTGCCGACGGATTTTTTAAAATTCCAAGAATCAGCAGCCCTGATTATTTGCCCGAATTGCTGCGGCTTTCAATTGCACATCAGGTTAAACTGATCATTCCTACCATTGATACCGAACTGCTGATTTTGGCCCAAAATATCGGATTGTTCAGGGAAAACGGAATTGAGATTGTTGTTTCAGATTATGAAACGGTAAAAATATTCCGCCATAAGCGGGCAACCCACGATTTTTTTGCTGCACACGGAATCAATTTTGCAAAAGAATTTGACAAGTCGGATTATAAACTTCCACTGTATATAAAGCCTTTTGACGGCAGCCGCAGCGTTGATAATTTTATCATTACCGAAGCCTCGCAGTTGACCGATTATCATTTTTCAAACGAAAAACTGATGTTCCTCGAATACCTTGATCATAAAAAATTCACAGAATATACGATCGATCTTTATTACGACAAAAGCAGCAGGTTAAAATGTTTCATTCCGCGAAAGCGTATAGAAGTCCGAGACGGCGAGGTCAATAAAGCCATTACCAAACGCGGCAAATTTGTAGAGGAACTTTGGCAGAAAATGGAATTTATCGAAGGCTTTCGAGGCTGCATCACATTCCAGGTGTTTGTGCATTCAGAAACCGAAGCGATTTACGGCATCGAAATCAACCCCAGATTTGGCGGCGGTTATCCGTTGAGCTACCTCGCAGGCGGCAATTTCCCAAAATGGATCATTGAAGAATATCTGATGGGCAACGAATCGATCCCGGTTTTTAACCAATGGGAAGAAAACCTGATGATGCTTCGATATGACGATGAAGTGCTCGTGCACAATTTTAAAGAATAGCCATGCAAAAAATGACCCTTGTTTTTGATCTAGACGACACGCTCGTGAAAGAAATCGAATACCTCAAATCGGCTTTCCGTGCGATTGCAGCACAGGTAGATGCAGGAAATTCGGGGCTTTTCGACGAAATGTTCGGCTGGTATCAGGCCAAAGAAGATGTTTTTGGAAACCTTGGGCAAAGGTATGAAAATGCTGTAAAAGAAGACATGAAAGCCATTTACCGAAACCATGTCCCACAATTTGACGCGCTTTCTGAAAGCCGGGATCTGTTGTTGTCATTAAAAAGGGAGGGCCATAATTTAGGGCTTGTAACCGATGGTTTTTCGGTTACGCAGCGCAACAAGATCAAGGCACTCGACATCGGGCATTTATTTGACAGGATCGTGGTTTCGGAAGAATTCGGGTCTGAAAAACCTTCTGAACAGAATTTTTCGGTTTTCCACGAGTTTGGAACAAAAGACTACTTTTACATCAGCGATAATATTTCAAAAGACTTTATCGCGCCAAACAAATTAGGCTGGAAAACGGTCTGCCTGCTGGACGACGGACAAAACATCCACCGGCAGGATTTTAATAGGGAAGCAGCATATTTGCCGCAATATAAAATCAACCATTTGCACGAACTCAATGACTTATTAGCCGGAATGTCAGATTCTTAAAGCTTTTAATTGCAGTTTAAAGTTTTTGCCAATAAAGAGATGCGCATTAAAAATTATGGAAAATAAATCAAAAATCTGGCTTTCTTCACCGCACATGGGCGGAGGCGAGCAAAAATTCGTACAGGAAACCTTTGATACCAACTGGGTAGCGCCGCTTGGACCAAATGTTACCGGGTTTGAAACCGATCTGGAGCAATACCTGAAAGGCGATTCTCATGTTGCAGCACTGAGCTCAGGAACGGCTGCCATTCATCTGGGGCTTATATTGCTTGGCGTAAATCCCGGTGACGAGGTCATTTGCCAGAGCTTTACGTTTTCGGCCTCGGCAAATCCTATCCGCTATTTGGGTGCGATCCCCGTTTTTGTTGATAGCGAGCCCGAAACATGGAATATTTGCCCCGAAAAGCTCGAAGAGGCGATTGTCGACCGGATTGCAAAAGGCAAAAAGCCCAAAGCAATCATTGCCGTTCACCTCTATGGCATGCCTTTTAAAGCAGATGAAATCGTTGCGGTTGCTGAGAAATATGACATTCCGTTGCTCGAAGACAGTGCCGAAGCATTGGGTAGTACTTATAAAGGCAGGAATTGCGGGACTTTTGGGGAAATTGCCGCCTTGTCTTTCAATGGCAATAAAATCATTACCACTTCAGGCGGTGGCGCATTGGTAGCCAAATCGAAAAAAGTAAAAGAAAAAACAATTTTTTTGGCAACCCAGGCGAGAGACCAGGCCGCGCATTACCAGCATAGCGAAATAGGTTACAACTACCGCTTGAGCAACATTTGCGCTGGCGTTGGCCGTGGCCAGATGGAAGTTCTCGACAAACACGTCGGGTTGCGAAGGGAAATGCATGACTTTTATAGCACTTATTTTAAAAACATTGAAGGCGTTTTTGTTTTTTCAGAGCCTGATGGAAATTATTTTTCAAATCATTGGCTGTCAGCAATACTGCTGGATCCGGAGAAAGCAGCAGGGAAAACCCGTGAAGGTTTGAGGCTGGCGCTTGAAGCAGAAAATATTGAAAGCCGCCCTTTGTGGAAGCCCATGCATTTACAGCCTGTTTTTGCGGAATTTCCTTATTACGGAGGTTCGGTTGCAGCCCAATTGTTTGAAAATGGCTTGTGTTTGCCATCGGGATCAAATCTCGGGACAGAAGAGCGCACAAGGATTGAGAAAGTTTTGGACCGTTTTTTTAAATAAAAATTAAATCCAACAATTGTTAGAGAACTGTTAATTTTTTTTTAGCTTTGGGGGTTAATAAATTTGTATGGATAATTCTATTTTTGAGAAAGTAAAAAATAGTGCATTGGCCAAAAGATTCAGGAATATTGGTTACCTGCCAAGATGGATTATTTTTTTGATCGATGTTTCAATTGTGCTTTTTGCAAGCATGGCTACACATTTTATCATAACCAGCCTGAATGTTTCTTTTTATTACAATATGAACATGCCGGTACGGTTTGCCATGATTGTCATCGTAAACGCATTCTTCTTTCTCGTGTATCGCACTTATGCCGGAATCCTGAGGCATTCTACATTTATCGATGGTGTAAAATTGCTTACATCGACAACCACTTCTTATTTTGTCCTGCTGATCTTTAATTATTCGTGGGTAATTATTTTTGGGCAAAAGGTGTTCATCACAACGGCATTGTTTATCAGTTATGTGATCTCATTTTTACTGCTGTTCTTATTCAGGATATTGGTGAAGTTTTTCTTTGAGCAATACATCTACTTTGAAGACAAGAAAAAGCTGATAAACGCGGTGATTTATGGCGCCGATGCCAATGCCATTTCTGTTGCCAATGCCCTGAAAACAGAAACACCAAGCCGTTTCAGGCTGGTGGGTTTTGTAGACAAGTTCAACCACAACAAAGTAGGGAAAAGCATACTGAACATCCCGATCATCACTCAAAATAAAAAAATCCACGTCATCCTCAGGGCAATGAAAGCCGACGCTTTGATCATTGCAGAAAAAAGCCTCAGCAAAGAAGAAACCATCAGGCTTGTTGAAGAATGCCTGGAGTTTAATTTCAAGATTTTTACGGTTCCGTTGATTACCGACTGGGAAGACCAGCAGCAGATATCCAAACGGGTCAAGAATTTTGATATTGAAGATTTATTGGAAAGAAAACCGATCGTACTCGATACGCGTTCGATCTCCTCGCAGCTGAGCGGCAAAACGGTGCTCATTACCGGGGCGGCCGGATCAATCGGAAGCGAGATCACCAGGCAGGTACTTGGGTTCAAGCCCGAAAAAATAATCATCCTGGACCAGGCCGAAACGCCGTTGCATAACCTGAGCCTTGAAATTAGCAGCATTACCAGCAATGTCATCGTGCATTCGATGCTCGCCGACATCAGAAACAAAGTCATTCTTGAAAAAATATTCTCAGAATACAAACCTGATGTCGTGTATCATGCTGCAGCCTACAAGCATGTTCCATTGATGGAAGAAAACCCTTCGCAGGCCGTTTTTACAAATGTGGTCGGAACCAAAAATCTGGCAGATGTTTCGGTATTGCACCAGGTAGAGCGCTTCGTGATGGTTTCTACCGATAAGGCTGTAAATCCGAGCAGTGTCATGGGGGCAAGCAAGCGCATTGCAGAAAAATACGTGCAATCGCTTTCGACAGAAAACCGCACCGATGTCACCAAATTCATTACCACGCGTTTCGGGAACGTATTGGGTTCTAACGGCTCGATCGTGCCATTATTTACCAAACAAATCCAGGAAGGCGGGCCAATTACAATTACGCATCCTGAGATCATCCGTTATTTCATGACCATTCCAGAAGCCTGCCAGCTTGTCCTTGAAGCCGGGGCCATGGGCAAAGGAGGGGAAATCTTTATTTTTGACATGGGCGAGCCGGTCAAGATCATTGATCTGGCTAAAAAGATGATACGCCTTGCCGGATATACGCCTGATAAGGAAATAGAGATCAAGATCATCGGATTGCGCCCAGGCGAAAAATTGTATGAGGAATTGCTGAATGATACCTCAAAAACACTCTCTACCCACAATGAACAGATCATGATTGCACAGGACATTTCAGACAATTATGAAATGATTAATGCAGCTATAGCAGAATTACTCAGTGATTTTCATGCAATCAGTAATGAAGAGATGGTTTCGAAAATGAAAAAAATCGTTCCTGAATTTAAAAGCATGAATTCGGTCTTCCAAACCTTAGATAAATAATCCAAAGGTTGTTAAAAGCACAATGTATGGTCTATAACCGGAGTAAAGTAATATCTTTGCCAACTTAAAAATAAAATATGAGAATTTTTCATAGGATTGCCTTATTGTTATTGCTCTCAATTGCCTTTTTTTCCTGTGGATCAAGGAAAAAAATCGTTTACCTCCAAGGAATTGAAAATGCCAAAAGTTATGACAGTTCGACCGACTATGAAGCCATTATCCAGCCCGATGATGTACTGAGCATTATCGTAAGCAGCGACAGCCCTGAAATTGCAGCACCTTTTAACCTTCCCGAAATCCAAAGTAACGAAGCCGATTACAGAGGCCTGAAAACCTACCTGGTTGACAACACAGGGTACATTGATTTTCCTGTCCTTGGAAAAATCAAGCTTGGCGGGCTCACAAGAACAGAAGCAAACAACAAGATGGTAACCGCAATCTCTGAATACATCAGAAAACCAATCGTGAACTTAAGGATCGCCAATTTTAAAGTAAGCGTTATCGGAGAAGTTACAAAACCAGGAAGCTACAATGTAGTAGGCGAGCGCGTAACCATTTTAGAAGCATTGGCTATGGCCGGTGATTTAACGATTTATGGCGTGAGGGAAAATGTATTGGTCATCCGCGACAAAGAAGGAAAAAAAACGTACACCAGAGTCGATCTTACAAAGCCTGATTTACTGAATTCCCCATTTTATTACCTGTCACAAAATGACGTTGTTTTTGTCGAGCAAAACAAAACCCGAATCAACAATTCTGTACTCGGACAGGATATGTATGTGTTGTTTTCATCGCTTTCCCTGCTGGTTACACTCGCAGTAGTATTGTTCAAGAATTAAAAAAATATATATCCTAAATGGAATCACATCCGTCTCTAAATAAAGAAACACACGAAGAAAACCTGAATATTAGGGAACAACTCGAAACCTATTTGTCGTACTGGAAATGGTTTGTGCTAAGTGTTTTGCTTTGTGTCATCGTAGCGACGATTTTCATTCGTTACAGCGTTCCGTTGTATAAAGCTTCCACAGTAATTTTAGTAAAAGACGAACGAAAAGGCGGGATGCAGTCTGAGCTGTCGGCTTTTGAAGATCTTGGTCTGATGAAAAATGTCAAGAGCAACGTAGACAATGAATTGGAAGTTATCAAATCTTATACGATCAGTGAAAATGCCGTAAAAAAAATCAATCTTAACATCTCGTATTTCGCCGAAGGCAGGGTGAAAAAGATCGAACTCTATAAAGACAGCCCTGTAAAATGTACCGCTTTTGATTTGGACGAGCAGTTCTACAAACAGGATCAGTCGTTCACATTAACCTCTATTTCTGCAAATAAATTCGAAATATTATCAGACGATAAAAACCTTGGGCAATATGCTTACGGCGATGCCATAAAATTAAAGCATGGCAAATTAATGATCCTTAAGAATACAGAGGTCATCAAAAAAAATACGGATGCCAATTTTAAGATTATCATCCAGTTTGACAAGCTAAACGATGTTACGCAGCGTTACAAAAACAGCCTCGTCATTTCTGAAAGGGGAAAAAACACCAGTGTCGTTGAACTTACAATGGTTGACCCTGTAAAGGAAAAAGCAGAAGACCTGCTCAATACCATTGTTCAGATCTACAATGAAGACGCGATCGCAGATAAAAATTTCATTTCGCAAAACACAGAGAAATTTATCGAAGCCAGGCTAAAGCTGATCTCTGATGAGTTGGGCGATGTTGAAAAAGATGCCGAAGGATTTAAACAATCCAATAAAGTGACGGATATCGTTTCAGAAGCCGGCCTATACCTTCAAAATTCAGCGCTCTACGAAAAAGAACTCATTGATACAGAAACTGAAATCAGGGTCGTGGAATCGATGGTCGAATTTATGAAAAACATCGGGAAAGACGATTTGGTGCCAATCAATATCATTCCTTCCGAAGATACCAGTACGCTTATCGCCGAGCACAACACACTTGTTTTGGAACGCAGGAGGTTGATCAAGGACGGAACCTTAAAAAATGTCACCGTCATCAATGCCGATAATAAAATAGAAGAGCTTAAGGAGAATATTAAGGTCAGCCTGAAGACGTTATTAGGAACGCTTCAGATCAAACGCACCGACCTCGACAGGCAAAGCAGGATGAATTCAGGGAAAATCTCTCAGATTCCGCGCCAGGAAAGGGAATTTAGAATTATCGGGAGACAGCAGCAAATCAAAGAATCCCTGTATCTGTACCTGATGCAAAAAAGGGAGGAAATTGCAATTTCCCTTGCGGTAACGCCGTCAAATGCCAAAGTGATCGATACCGCGATGTCGCTAGACAGCCCTGTATCGCCAAAACGAAACATGATCTATATGATTGCGTTGATTTTTGGATTGCTCATTCCTTTCGCCGTCATATACCTGCTGGAGCTGATGGATACGAAGATCAAGTCGCGTTATGACGTGGAGTCTAAAACAACGATTCCTTTTCTCGGTGATATCCCAAAATCTGAATCAAGCGACGAAGTCATCAACACCAATAGCCGCTCCAGTTCTGCTGAAGCCATTCGTATCGTTCGGACGAACCTCGAATTTATACTTGGAAATGTCGATCCTTCAAAAGCGAAAACTGTTTTTGTAACCTCGACATTGCCTAAAGAAGGAAAAACTTTCGTTGCTGTAAACCTGGCTACGACTATTGCATTGTCTAATAAAAAAGTGCTGTTGATCGGCCTTGACATTAGAAATCCAAAAATTGACAAGTATTTCAATTTGCCAAATCGCGGACTTACGAATTATATTTCGCAAAACGGTGCCGATGCAAACGATTTTATCATCAAGCTTGAAAACTTTGAGCACCTGTATGTGATGCCGTCAGGAGTCATTCCTCCAAATCCGGTCGAGTTGTTGATGGATAAAAAGATCGATGCGCTTTTTGTCGAATTTAAAAGCCAGTTTGACTACATTATTGTCGATACGGCGCCGGTCAGCGTGGTTACAGATACGCTCCTTATCGCGAAAAATGCAGATGCTTTCATCTACGTGATGCGTGCCAATTATCTTGATAAAAGACTTTTAAAGTTGGCAGAAACTTTTTACCGTGAGAAAAAACTAACCAATATGGCCATTGTCCTGAACGATACTTTGTGGAGCAAAAGCTCGCGCTATGGCTACGGTTACGGTTATGGCTATGGGTATGGCCAGGATGTTGAGGTAGAAAAAAAGCCATGGTTTAGGAGATTCTTTTAAAAATCAGATAATTTGACAACGAATACAAAAGGGCGCTTACGCGAATTGGACTTTCTACGTGGTATTGCAATTTTATTGGTGCTCTTGCGCCACCAGCAGCTTTTTGATTTTACGACAAAGATGGGCTGGGTTGGTGTCGATTTGTTTTTTGTCCTCAGCGGATTCCTGGTGTCCGGTTTGCTTTTTAAGGAATATTTGCGCTTTGGCGACATCAAGCCGGGAAAATTCCTCATTCGCAGGGGATTTAAAATCTACCCGATTTATTACCTTACGTACCTACTGTATTTGGCAATCGTGATTATGAAGCACCGGTTTAACATCACCGGATTTTTGTCAGATATGTTCTTCGTCCAGAATTATGTGTGGGGCTGGGGTTTTGCCTATGTTCCAAGCTGGTCACTGGCCGTAGAAGAGCATTTTTATTTTGGGTTTGCTTTATTGATGTTTGTTGTAATCAAAACAAAGGCATTTAAATTTGGGGCTTTGCAACCCAATGCTGCTGTTACAAGATTTGAATGCTTTATCGTTGCCGTGATGGTGCTTTGCCTTTTCATGCGCATTTTTTCGAATACCTATGATCCCGAAAATGTAATCAGGCACATTACAATGACACACCTTAGGATAGATTCTTTATTTGCAGGTGTCCTGGTGTCTTATTGGTATTATTTCAGGAAAGAAGCGACGTTCAGGATCGTTAAAAAACAGGCTTCGGTATTGCTGGTGATCGCATTGCTATTGGTGTCATTCTCCCCATTTTTTGAATTTACCAAATCTGTTTTCGTGCGGACTTTCGGATTTACTTTCCTGTTTATCGCTTTCGCCATATTGTTGCTTTATTTTCTTACCGAATCTGAAATCAATAAAAAACTCGACCGCATTTTTTCAAAAACAGCAGTAGATTTTGTGGCGAAAATCGGATTTGCATCCTATTCCATTTATGTGATCCACACTTTTTATAACGGATTGGCCGTTGCTATTGTCACATTTTTAAATTACAAGCCCAATAGTGCAATCTTATTTGTTTTGACCTCTGCAGCCAGTATTTTCACCGGAATCCTGATGACAAAATACCTTGAGACTTATTTTCTTAAAATCAGGGACAAATATTACCCGTCAAGGGTGAGCCATAAAATTTAAATACCAAAGCGGAAAAACTGGTTTTGGGCCAAAGCCTCGTTTAAAGCAGTTGTATCCTTAAAAAGGACTTTTTTAGAAAAAGCGTCGATGTGGTTTTGGTGGTGCACATCTGAACCCGCAAAATCGATAAACCCTTTTTTGAGGAGTTTTTTAGCCACATTAGCCACTTCTTCACCATAATAACCCACTACTGAAAGCAGGTTCAGCTGAAATTGGCAGCCTGCGTGTTTCAGCTTTTCATATTCCTCAAAATTGTGATGGTATACCACATAACGTTCAGGATGGGCCAATACGGGTTTGTATCCTGCAACCTGCATGTCAAAAAGAATATCATAGAGTTGTATCGGCGGATTGATGTAAGACATTTCGACCAATACATGTTTTTCCTTTAAAGCCAGCAACCTGCCATTTTGTACCAATTCACTAAAATTAGCATCAATCAGATATTCTGCTGCAGCTTTTAACGGAATTTCAAAGCCGTTGCTTTTAAGAAGCCCACGGGTTACTTCAGCTTTTTCAGAAATGCTTTCAAAAGTATTTTCCCAAACATTTTTCATGATGTGTGGCGTCGTAATGAGCTGCTCAAAACCCAACTGCTGTAAGTTTGAAATGAGTTGCAGCGTATCGGTATCGGATTTTGCACCATCATCAATGCCCGGCAAAAGATGCGAATGAAAATCGACGTGCCCATTTGGGATCAGGTCTTTTAAATATGGTTTTTTTACGAGGTAGTGAAACAATTTGAAGCCATTTAATGAACTGCAAAATTACATAATAATACCAGATATTTATTTCGAAAAAAATACATTTCACATTCAGAAATTATAATTGATTAACAAATAGGCGTTTTGGTTTAATTACTATATTTGCCCACAAAATAAAACAGAAGGACGCGGATCGAGCGGCTCTTCGGAAACAGATGATGATGGATAAAAACAATTCAGAAGATTGGGATCTTGTTATAAAAGGGCATACTTCTCTTTTTGATCTAAAATTCAATGATCTTTGGCACTACAGGGATCTTTTGTTCATGTTTGTCAGAAGGGATTTCGTGAGCTTTTACAAGCAAACGGTCTTAGGGCCGCTCTGGTTTTTCATCCAGCCGATTTTTACTACAATCGTATTTACTTTCGTTTTTGGAAACCTGGCCGGAATCAGTACAGACGGCCTTCCGCAATACCTGTTTTACCTTTCTGGGATCACGGCCTGGAATTATTTTTCAGATTGCCTGACCAAAACAAGCACTGTATTTCGCGACAACGCCAGCATTTTCGGAAAAGTATATTTTCCAAGGCTGATTATGCCGTTGAGTATCGTGGTCAGCAACCTGGTGCGTTTTGGCGTTCAATTGCTGCTGCTGCTTTGCATGATGGCGTACTTTGGAATCAAGGGTGAAAATTTCCATGTCACTTACGGCATCTTTTTCTTTCCGATTCTGGTCATCCTGATGGCATTGCTGGGTTTGGGAACCGGTTTGATCATTACTGCAATGACCACAAAATACAGGGATCTGACTTTTTTGGTCAGTTTTGGCGTACAGTTATTAATGTATGGGACAACCGTAATTTATCCGTTAAGCGCTGCGCCTCCTGCGTATAAAAGGATTATCGAACTCAATCCAATGACTGGGATCATCGAAGCTTTCAGGTTTTCTTTCCTGGGAAAAGGACAATTTTCACTCTGGAGCCTCGGTTATTCAGCTATTTTTACACTGGTAGTCCTGATGCTGGGAATTGTCATATTTAATAAAACAGAGAAAAACTTTGTAGACACGATATAATGAAACAGCAAGTTATCAAAGTAGAGAATTTATCCAAGGCATACCAGATCGGGCAAATTGGCACAGGAACGGTATCACGTGATTTCGAACGTTTCTGGGCTACAAAAATCAGGCGCAAAGAGGATCCGTTTTTAAAAATCGGGGAAACCAACGATAGAAGCACCAAAGGCACCAGTGACATTGTCTGGTCTTTAAAAGATATTAATTTTGAAATCAACCAGGGAGAAGCCGTAGGGATCATTGGTAAAAACGGCGCCGGAAAAAGCACGCTTTTAAAATTACTATCCCGCGTAACCAGCCCAACGACGGGGGAAATCAAAGTCATGGGACGCATCGCGAGCCTGCTTGAAGTGGGAACCGGTTTCCATCCCGAACTCTCAGGCCGTGAAAACATTTACCTCAATGGTGCGATTCTCGGAATGCGAAAAAAAGAGATCACCCGGAAAATGGATGAGATCATTGATTTTTCCGGGGTAGAACGATACATCGACACGCCTGTAAAACGCTACAGCAGCGGAATGTATGTCAGGCTGGCATTTGCTGTTGCCGCGCACCTGGAAAGCGAAATCCTGATCGTAGATGAAGTCCTTGCGGTTGGCGATGCCGAATTCCAAAAGAAATGCCTTGGAAAAATGGGCGACATTTCAAAAGGGGAAGGACGTACGGTTTTGTTTGTAAGCCACAATATGGCTGCCGTAAAAAGCTTGTGCAGCAAAGGGATTTTAATGGAAAACGGCCGTATTGTTAAAAATGCAGGTGTCGATGAAGTGCTGAATGTGTACAATTCAAATTTTCAGGAAATGGAATCGGAAGTATCATGGACAATCGATACGGCTCCAGGAAATGCTACTGCAAAAGTGCTGTCTGTGCGCCTTGTCACTGAAGACAATTATTTTGCCATCGAAAAAGATGCGGTTTTGGAGGTCATTTATGAAAATCTGATCGACAACCATTCGCTAAACGTTTCGGTTTCGGTTTTTGACGACAAAGACACTTACATATTATCATCACCAAATCTTAGCAGATCGCCGCTTCCGAAAGGAATTTACAAAAGTACCTGTGTTTTGCCAAAGGACTTTTTTAATAAAGGAAAATATTATTTTACAGTTTTACTGATCGGGAATAATTTTGACCTCATTACACAACTCGATAAAGTCGTAGCTGTAGATTTTGATGAAGAAGGTACAAAAAGAGGAGAATATTTCGGCTATTGGGCCGGAGCAGTGAGGCCTTACCTCAAATGGGACAATCTTTTACTAAAACACTGATCGCATGGCTGTGATATATTTTAGGTCACTTGTGTACAGATTTGCAACGAAAATTTCCAAAAAGTTTGATTCGGTTGCGTACAAAGGGCTTAAAAAATATGATCTTATCATCTATGACGACCTTTTCCCGCATCCGTCATCCGGATTTCGGCTTGCTGAATTTACAGCATTGCTGCAGCACTTTAAAAATTCAAAAATCATCGGGAGCGCCAAATCGTATGCGTGGGTAAAAACGCCGGCTGCAGACCATGAAAAACATGTAGCCGATTTTACGGAAAATTACCCTAGCCTGAAAAAGAAAATTCGCATCCAAAAGCGTTTCTTTAACGTCAATACCAAAGTTTTCTACTGTATTTTCCTGAATAACATTTTCGACAACCTGAAGTGGATTGAGAACTATCAAATTCCTTTTATTTTTACGCTTTATCCCGGTGGCGGATTTGAAATTGAAGGGACACAAAGTGATAGCAAACTTAAAAAAGTACTTGCTTCGCCAATGTTTCGGAAAGTAATCGTCACACAAAAACTCACTTTGGATTATTTGCTCGACAACGGTTTTTGTAAACCCGAACAGGCTGAATATATTTTCGGTGGCGTTGTTCCGCAAAGTGCGCTAGAAAATGTTTTCCGTAAAAAGCAATATTTAAAAGACAAACAAACCCTTGACCTGTGCTTTTGCGCGGCTAAATACATGCCGAAAGGGCTGGACAAAGGCTATGATGTTTTTATTGAAGCGGCAGTGAAGCTAACAGCAACGTTTGATTTTATCAGATTTCATGTCATTGGCGGTTTCGATGCCAACGACATTGATGTTTCAGCAATTGCAGATAAAATCCATTTTTACGGCTATCAGAAATTTGACGGATTGCAGGAAATTTACAACAATATGGATGTGATCGTTTCCCCAAATCGTCCGTTCTTACTGGGAAAGGGCGCTTTTGACGGATTTCCGCTGGGCACGGTTGTCGAAGCAGTTTTTAATGGCGTGGTGGCAGTAATCAGCGACAAGCTTTTCCAAAATACCGTGTTTAATGACGGAACCGAATTGGTGATCGTCGAAAGCAACAGCGACAGCATCGTGAGTGCTATAAAAGCATTCATCGAAAATCCCGAAAAATTGCATCAGATGGCAAATGCAGGAAAAAATAAATTTTTAAACGTATATTCGGATCTGACGCAGCTTCCGCCAAGGCAGGCCATTCTTCAATATGAAATTGATAAAAGATAAATTATGATCAATGTAACACAAACTTTCCTTCCGCCCATTGCCGAATATGTTAAGCAAATCCAGCGCGCTTGGGATAACCAATGGCTTACAAACCGCGGCGAACTGGTGCTGGAGCTGGAGGAAAAGTTAAAAAAATACCTCGACATACCCAATATCATCATCACCAATAACGGAACGGTGCCGCTTCAGATTGCGCTAAAATTGCTGGGCGGCCAGGGTGAAATCATCACCACGCCTTTTAGTTATGTGGCCACAACAGCATCGATTGTATGGGAAAACTGCATCCCGGTTTTTGTCGACATCCATCCGGAATATTTAACGATTGATGAAACAAAAATTGAAGCTGCAATAACAAGTAAAACTACAGCGATCCTGGCAACCCACGTTTTTGGGAATCCATGCCATATTGAAGCGATTGCAGCAATTGCCAAAAAGCACAGCCTAAAAGTGATTTATGATGCTGCACATGCGTTTGGGGTCAAATACAAATCACAATCCTTGTTTACGGCCGGGGATGTGAGCACCTGTAGTTTCCATGCAACAAAGTTATTTCATACCGGCGAAGGCGGCGCCATGTTTACAAACGATATAAAATTACACGATCAGTTGTTTTACAGCCACAATTTCGGGCACAATGGTCCGCTGGATTTTCACGGCCTCGGCATCAACGGAAAAATTTCCGAACTTCAGGGCGCAATGGGGCTGGCGGTATTCGAACACCTTGAAACCATTATGGAAGTAAGAAAAGCCGCCGTAGATTTTTATGACCGTGAACTTGATTTTTCACGCCTTGATAAAATGAAAATCCGCGAACACACGACATGGAATTACAGCTATTACCCTGTTGTTTTCGAAAGTGAAGCCGTTTTATTACAGGCGCAAAAAGCGTTGAATGACGACCATATTTTTCCGAGGCGTTATTTTTATCCTTCACTGAATAGGATTCCATACGCAAAAGGAACAGCAATGCCTATTTCTGAAAGCATTGCCTCAAGGATTTTATGCCTACCTTTGTCGGCCAGTATCACTGAAACCGATTTGAGAAGAATTACCACAGTTTTAAATGCGAATATATGATCATTGTTGGGGCTAAAGGATTTGCAAAAGAAGTTCTCGAAGTATTGCATCAGGGCAAACAACTCGAAAATGTCGCTTTCTTTGACGACGTCAATGCAGACATCCCGAAATTGCTGTATGAAATTTTTCCAGTCCTGACTACTGCAGAAGCAGTGCTTTCTTATTTTAAAAATACAGACAACCGCTTTACGATCGGCATCGGGAATCCGGTTTTGAGAAAGAAACTATACGATAAATTCACTGCGCTTGGTGGTGTTTTTACCTCAACGGTTAGTCCGCTGGCGCGCATCGGAAATTATGGAAATACCATAGCCGAAGGCTGCAACATTATGACCGGAACAGTAATCACCAATGATGTCACCATCGAAAAAGGCGTACTGATAAACCTGAATTGTACCGTAGGACACGATTGTAAGATTGGCACATTTTCAGAAATGTCGCCTGGAGTAAGCATTTCAGGAAACTGTACGATTGGCGCATTTTCGGTTTTGGGAACCAATGCAACGGTGTTGCCTAAAATCACGATTGGTCAAAATGTAGTTATCGGTGCTGGATCTGTAGTTACAAAAGACCTGCCCGATAATTGCCTTGTCGTTGGCATTCCGGCAAAAATCATCAAGGAATTAACGCCTTTATCATTCTAAAAATGCCAAATAATGCTGTAGTTAACGTATGCATGATTACTTATGGACATGAAAAATTCATTGAACAGGCCATCAATGCCGTGCTTTTACAGGAATGCAATTTTGATTTTGACCTGATCGTCTGCAATGATAAATCGCCCGATGCAACAGATGCTGTTGTGAAATCGATTATCGAAAACCATCCAAACGGCAATAAGATCAAGTATTTCAGCCATCCCGAAAATTTGGGCATGATCCCTAATTTTTATTTCGCGCTTGAAAAATGCACCGGAAAATATATCGCAATCTGTGACGGCGATGATTATTGGACCGATCCGCTAAAATTGCAAAAACAAGTTGATTTCCTGGAATCCAATCCAGGATACATCATCCATAGCGGCAATGCACAGGTCGAAACAAACGGAATGCTTACTACGCAAATCCTGGGCGGGAACGACAACGCTGTTTTTAATATTACCGATTTTTATACGCAGAATAATCTCGTGACCTGTACGGTGCTTTTCAGGAACATCGATCTGAAGCCGTTTCAGTTTTTCAGCAACAGTTTTTTTGGGGATTGGTCGCTTTATGTGTATCTGATGAAAACGTCAGGACTAAAAGCTTTTAGGGAAAATAGTGTTTTTTCGGTGTACCGGATCCAGGAAAGCGGGGCTACGTTTGCGCTTCAGGGCATCAAAAAAGCCAATTTGCATTTGCAGCAGATCAATCTTGTGAAAAGATACCTGGGTTACCGCCATTACAGCACCAACGACAAAAACAACATAAACAATTACCTGATTGGCAAATTCAGGATATTGGCACTAAACAAAAAGTTTATGCCTGCAGTTTCTGTGATATTTGTTAATTTTAAACATTGCAGCTATAAAATCCCTTTTAAAAAATACCTTTCGGGTTTAAAAAGTATGGTAATCAGATGACAGCACCAAAAATTTCAGTCATTGTGCCTTGTTACAACCAGGCGCAGTATCTTGATCAGGCCTTACAATCTGTTGAAGCACAGTCATGTTCAGATTGGGAATGTATCATTGTAGATGATGGAAGTTCAGACCATATTGATGAAGTGGCAATAAAATGGACGGCAAAAAGCCCGAAATTCAAATATGTCAAAAAAACCAATGGCGGATTGGCTTCGGCCAGAAACTTCGGCATTGAAAACAGTACGGGCACGTACATTTTTCCGCTTGACGCAGATGATTATGTTGCGACTGACTATTTTGCCAGAGCCATCGAAATCCTGGATGCACAGGATGATGTAGAAGTTTTGCATTGCAATGTGATGCAATTTGGCTACATCCAGAAACCATTGACGCTTCTGCCGTATCATTTTGAAACGTTACTCATTAAAAACTGCATTATTGCCTGCGCATTTTTCAGGCGCGAGACTTTTTTAAAAGCAGGCGGTTATTCTGAAGCATTGCAGATACTTGAAGACTGGGATTTGTGGCTCACGATTTTACAACACGGCGGAAAAGTGCATAAAATTGATGCTTACCTGTATTATTACAGGAAACACGAGCAGGGTTCGCTGGTCAACAGCTTTGAAAAAGACAAAAAAAGACATAAAGAACACCTGAACATCATCTATAAAAACCATGTCGATCTTTATCTGGCACATTTTGGAAATCCGATAAAATTATACAAAGAATTAAAGGTTTTAAGGGCATTCCATAAAAAATCAACATCAACGGTAATGTATAAAATTTATAAATTGCCTAATCGTTTAAAGAAATTATTCAAATCAAAAAAATGAAACTTTCTGTAATAATCCTGGCCCGCACGATTTCTGATGCACTTTTTAAAATGACCAGCGATTGCATCAATACGCTGCGGGATTCTGAAAAAAGCCTCGATATTGAAGTGATTCTGGTAGAATCGAACAAGCAATACCACACTTCTGGTTTTGCTTATCCCAATGATGTAAAAGTGATCATTCCCGAAGCCGCTTTCAATTTCCACAAGTTTTTAAACATCGGACTGCATGCGGCAACAGGCGAATATATTGCGTTTTGCAACAATGACCTGATTTTTTACGACCATTGGTTTACCGAAATCTTAAAAGTTGCAGACCAGCATCCAAAGATCAAATCCTTTTCCCCAAACGGGAATTTTACCACGAATTTCATTTCAGATTTTCAAACCGGGTATAAAGTCAGAACCCATGTATTTGGATGGTGTTTTGTTGCAAAGCGAAGTGTTTTCAATACGATCGGCGATCTTGACGAAACCTTCGATTTTAATTATGCCGATAACGATTATGCGATGACGCTTAAAAAATACAACATTAGGCATGCTGTCGTTTACCATTCAAAAGTTAAGCATCTCGACCCGAAGGAAGCGAACATTGATAAAGGCGACTGGTATAAAATCCAACAGGAAAAAGCGGCAAAGTCGATTAAGGAATTGCCCGGTTATGTTGCCGGAGCAAATGCTTTTACAGATAAAAAAAGCCTGCAGGACCATTTGAAATTCCATGCAAAATGGGGAAGTCCAAAAAAATTGTACCGAAAAAATAAAATAGCTGATCTTTTTATAAAATTCCATTTAGGCTTGTTTAACAGATGGGTCATGGTGGTCTGATGGCGGTCAAACAGAGTCATAAATCCCAATCATGAAAAAGAAAGTATTGATATTCGGACCAATTGCAGATTATGGCGGGCGGGAAGTAGAATGTGGGTTCATTGCAAATGCCTTGTCGGCAAATTTTACCGTAGAAGTATGCTCAACCGGTTCTATATCGGAAAAAACACAGGTTTTGGATTTGAATCCGGGACTGAAAATTTTTTCTGTAGAGCAACTGCTATACAAAAAAGCACCTATTCTTAAAGTAGTTGAATTTATCAACGATGTAAAAAATAGGTTAAAAGGCAGGCCTTGGGATTATAAAAATAATGTGATTGCCAAAAAATATTTTCGATACAATGAAAAAGTAAATTTGGTAGTCGAGGAAATTGTGCAGCAATACGACCTGGTTTTTATCTGCGCACAATTTCGCTCAAAATTATTGGCGCAGTGCATAGCTGCCGCAAAGAAACATGGGATAAACGTTGTTTTCAGGACGACTGGCGTGATCAAAGAGAAAAATTTTGATTTTATCGCGCAGGTAAATTGCTTTCTGCATCATTCACAGCGCAATGCCAGGCTTTTGGATGATGTGCCAAATCAGGGTTACCGGATCATAGACCAATGTGCCCTAAATGAAAAGCAACTGTTGGAAATTCCGGCCGCATCCCAAAAAATAAAAACTTTTTTAACGATTGCAAGGTTGGTTGAAGAGAAAAACATCGATGTGGTGATTGGCGCTTTTCAACAATTAAAATCTGAAGGACACAAATTATACATTATCGGCGACGGGCCTAAAAAAAATGATTTGATGCAGATGGCCGCGCATAATGAAAATGTCATTTTTACCGGCCATGTTCCGAATGAAAAAATCTCGGAGTATTTTGAAACCGCCGATTGTGTCATCATCTCCCATTATAATTTTGAAACCGGCCCTTTAACCGGTATTGAAGCCATGGCGGCAGGCAGGATAATAATTTCGGCCAAAACCGGTGCCATGCAGGAAAGGCTGCCGTTCAGCAATTTCTGGTTTGACAATACCATCAGTGATCTGGCCGCGCAGATGCAAGATGCCGTAGCGCTTGATGCAGATCAGGTAAAGCAACAGTCGGCTGCAATCAGGGAACGCTATCTCAACGAATACAACGCGGCGAAAATCAGCAGTAAATATTTAAATACGGTTGCCACTTTAATTTCCTAAATTTGCATCCATGAGAATAGGCTACAATCCACATAAAGATGCTCCACTTCAAAGTTCGGGATACCAGCATCAGGTGATTATTCCTGTATATCTTCCGGATAGCGAAGGTTATTTTAAAGACGGCCTTAAAATCCTCGGTTATTGTTTGGATTCGCTGTTTAAAACGGCACATCAGCAAACTTTCATTACAGTCGTAAACAATGGAAGCAGTCCGGAAACCGTACTTTATCTTGATGATTTGCTGCGGAAAGGAAAAATCCACGAACTCATTCATACGACAAATTGCGGCAAACTGAATGCGGTTTTAAAAGGGCTTTCCGGAAATTCATTTCCTTTGATCACGATTGCCGATTCAGATGTTATGTTTTTAAATGGCTGGCAAAATGCTACTTATGATGTTTTTGATGCCTTTCCGAAAGCGGGTGCAGTTTGCCCGACGCCATCGTCAAAATCATATAAAACCTATACGTATAACATTTGGTTTGAGTTGTTCTTCTCAAAATCTTTATATTTTACAAAAGTTAAAAACCCGCAGGCGCTTCAGAATTTTGCCAACAGCATAGGAAATCCGGATTTTTATAACGAAATTCATAAAAAAACATATCTTACCGTTTCGAATAGAAACTTGAAGGCAGTAGTGGGTGCAGGCCATTTCCTGGTCACTTATAAAAATGAGATTTTTGAAAAGCTGCCCATCAAATATTCAAGTTACAAACTCGGTGGCGACAGCGAAAAGGAAATTCTCGATCTTCCGGTAATTAAAAAGGGATTGTGGCGCTTGTCGACCGAGGATAATTTCGCTTTTCACATGGGAAATACCTATGAAGACTGGATGAAAATAGCTTTTGAAGCAATCCGGGAGGAAAATCAAATACTGCTAAAGAATCTGAATTACCCGAAAACGGCGATTTCAAAAATCGGATTCTTGATAAAATACAAATTGTTCTCAAAATTGCTGTCACGCAAAAAAATAATGACCCGCTTGCTTGTAAAAAAAGGGCTGTCTGAAACAGCTGCAAAAACGTATTAGTATGGCCAAAGTAATTCTTTTATCGCAATATCCGCTGCCGTACGCAAAGATTGGAAGTTGGACCAATATGTATAAAAGTTACCTTCAGGGAAAACATCAAATCGATTATATCATTTGCGAAAACCCTGAAGAACGCTTCCCGAATGTAAAGTATGAAATCGTTGAAAATACTTTTTATTTAAAGGTCAGAAGGCGGCTGCATAATTTTTTTCGTATCGGATTTATTGATGCGCTCGAAAAAGTCATTGCAGAAAACAAAGGGGAGAAATTTATCATCCAGGTGATCGATAATTTTAATATCGCGGTTAGGATCAATGAAATGCTGGTTCGAAAAGGCATTCGGAAAGATTGCGCCATCCAGGTTTTTTACCACGGTTTCGCTCCGTTTATCGACATCCATAAGTTCAAAAATTTTTACGAAAACATTGATGAGCTGGTGTTGCTTACAAACGGCAGCTACAAAGCGCACAAGGCTTTTTACACCGTTTTTCCATGCAAAGTTTCATTGCTTCCCAACGGAATTGACACCAAAAAATTTTACAAACCGACTAACATTCAGCAGCAAAATTTAAAAGCGGCCCACGGTTACGAAGGCAAAAAAGTATTCATCTGGTGTTCGCAGGACCGGCCAAAAAAAGGATTGAGCCTGATGCTTGAAGCCTGGAAAAAAGTGTACGAACAGCACAAGGATATCGTTTTTCTCGTCATCGGCGCGAAAAGGGACGTTTCTATCGATGGCGTTGTTTTCATGGGAAGAATCCCAAATACGGAATTGCCCGAATTTTACCAAATGGCCGATTGCTACCTCTTCCCCACTTTATGCCACGAAGGTTTCGGCCTGAGCCTCATCGAAGCGCTCAATTGCGGCTGTTATTGCATCGCTTCAAAAGCCGGCGGCGTACCAGAAGTGTTGCACCAGGGAAAATATGGAAAGCTTATCGAAAACCCGAATTTTGTGTCAGAGTGGGAAACCGCAATTAATGACTACCTTTCGGGCAAAGAAAAACCTGTTTATGGTGATGGTGAAATGTATACGATCACAGAGTGGATCTCAAACATCAATGCCATCATCAGCAATGCAAAAAATAACATTTCCTGATTTGCCCCTATAAACCCATCGAATGTTCAGTATTTTAATAGCTACAAAAAACCGGAAAGCAGATTTAATGTTTACATTAAGCCGCATTTCGTCGCTCATACAACGGCCCGACGTAGATTGCGTGGTTTTTGACGATGGCTCGGATGATGGGACTTTTGAAGCCGTCAGGATGGATTTTCCCAAAGTTCAATTGCTGCGGAACGAATCAAGCAAAGGCTATTTGTTTTGCCGCAATACGATGCTGAATGCCGCCAAAGGCGAATTTGCCATTTCCCTTGATGACGATGCGCATTTTGTTACTGAAAATCCGCTCGATATTTTAAAATCCCATTTTGATGAAAATCCCGATTGCGGCCTGGTCGCTTTCAGGATTTTATGGTCGGAAACTGCCATAGAAAATATTTTTACCGCCGATCTCACAGAACGCGTCAAAGGTTTTGTAGGTTGTGGCCATGCCTGGCGGATGAAAGCCTGGCGCACGATCAGCAACTATCCCGAATGGTTCGAATTTTATGGCGAAGAAGATTTTGCCAGCCTCGAACTTTTTAAAAACAATATTGTCGTCGATTATGTCCCTGAAATTTTGGTGCAGCACCGCGTCGACTTAAAATCAAGGTCGATTGCCAAAAATGATTTTGCCTTTCGTTACCGAAGGTCATTGCGCGCCGGCTGGTATTTGTACTTTATGTTTTACCCGTATTCCAAAATCCCGAGAAAACTCGCTTATTCCTTGGCAGTACAGTTAAAATCCAAAATTTTAAAGGGTGATTTTAAAGTCATTTTACCACTTACGCAAGCCATGTTTGATGTAATGTTGCATTTGCCTAAACTTATCAAAAACAGGAAGGCATTCAGTTCAAAACAATACGACGGTTATACCCAATTAAAAGAAACAAAAGTTTATTGGAATCCCGAAAAATAATTACTTTTACCCCGTTATTTTGATTCTGATGAAAAGCAAACCCTACCTTATAGCAGAGATCGCACAGGCACACGACGGAAGCTTAGGGATTCTACATTCTTATATAGATGCGATTGCCAAAACCGGCGTTCAGGCTGTGAAATTCCAGCTGCACATTGCTGAGGCAGAGAGCAGTGCGCATGAACCTTTCCGGGTGAAATTTTCGTATGAAGATAATACGCGATTCGATTACTGGAAGCGTATGGAATTTACGCTCGAACAGTGGAAAGCACTCAAAAAACATTGTGATGATGTTGGGCTCGATTTCATTTGCTCGCCGTTCAGCAATTTGGCGGTCGATTGGCTTGAGGAAATCGGGACAAAATCGTATAAGGTCGGATCAGGCGAAGTCAATAATTTATTGTTGCTCGAAAAGATTGCAAATACCGGAAAGCCAATCATTATTTCATCGGGAATGAGCAGTTTTGCAGAATTGGACCAAACGGTAGCTTTCCTTAAAAGTAAAAATGCCGATTTTTCGATATTGCAATGTACAACGGCTTATCCCACAAAACCCGAGCAATTTGGGTTGAATGTGATCCGGCAACTTAAAGAAAGGTACGAGGTTCCAATCGGGTTTTCCGATCATTCGGCCACCACCGCAGCCGGAATTGCTGCTGTCGCTTTAGGCGCGGAAATTCTCGAATTCCACGTCGTTTTCAGCCGTGACATATTCGGCCCCGATGCAAAAGCTTCGCTGACATTTGAAGAAACTAAAAACCTGGTTGCTGCTGTAAACGCAATTTACACATCACTACACCATCCGATCGATAAAAACAACAATGCCGAATTCAGTGAATTGAAATCCATTTTCGAAAAATCATTGGCACTCAATAAAAATTTACCAAAAGGCCATCAGGTTTCGTTTGATGACCTCGAAGCCAAAAAACCAAAAGGTTTCGGGATTCCCGCAGCAGATTACCAGCGGCTCATTGGGAAAACCCTTAAATCAGACAAACAACAATGGGATTTTTTAAATGAAGAAGATCTAATATGAGCCAGAAAAGAAAAATTTGCGTCGTGATCACGGCGCGCCCATCATACAGCCGCATCAAAACGGTGCTTACCGCGATCAAAGCGCACGAATCGCTCGAATTGCAGTTGGTCATTGCGGCGTCGGCATTGCTGGACCGTTATGGAAGTGCCGTGAATTACATTCAAAAGGACGGTTTCGAAATCAGCGCAAAAGTGTTCAATGTGCTTGAAGGCGAGAATTTAACGGCTGCAGCCAAAACCACCGGGATCGGAATTCTTGAACTGTCAACCGTTTTCGACAACCTGAAACCGGATATCGTCGTGACCGTTGCCGACCGTTTTGAAACCATGGCCACAGCAATCGCGGCGGCTTACATGAATATTCCGCTTGCGCACGTTCAAGGCGGCGAAGTCACCGGCAACATTGATGAAAAAGTACGCCATTCGATTACAAAACTGGCCGATTATCATTTTACGTCTTCAGAAAATGCCAGGAACCGCGTGATCCGGCTTGGCGAAAACCCTGAAATGGTTTTTAATACCGGCTGTCCGTCTATCGACATCGCCAAAAAAATATTGGAACACCAAGGCCTGACGTTTGATCCATATGAAAAATATGGCGGCGTGGGTTCAAAACCCGATTTGAATAAAGGATACGTGGTTGTGATGCAACATCCTGTGACGACTGAATATAAAGATTCCCGAAAACATATTGAAGCCACGCTGAATGCGATCAGGCAACTGAATGTGCCTACGCTTTGGTTTTGGCCGAATGTCGACGCCGGTGCCGACGGAACTTCAACAGGGATCCGGTCTTTCCGTGAAAAATACGACATGCAAAATGTACACTTTTTCAAAAATATGGAAGGCGATGATTTTCTCAATTTGCTTGATTCGGCGATCTGCCTGATCGGGAATTCAAGCGTCGGAATCCGCGAATGCTCGTTTATGGGTGTTCCTGTGATCAATATCGGATCCAGGCAAAACAGGCGCGACCGCGGTACGAACGTGATCGATGTGTCGTATGACGAGAATGAAATCGTTGCTGCCGTGAATCAGATCTCATCAAAAAATGAACGCACCAGATCGGATGTTTATGGCGGTGGAGATGCCGGGGAAGCCATTGCAGACCTGCTCGAAACGCTGCCGCTGCAATTCCATAAAACCATCACATACTAATGAGAATCCTTGGGATTATTCCGGCACGAGGCGGTTCTAAAGGCGTTCCCGGAAAAAACATCAAGCCTTTAAACGGAAAAACAT
The DNA here is from genome assembly GCF_900100375.1 of Flavobacterium noncentrifugens. GTDB lineage: Bacteria > Bacteroidota > Bacteroidia > Flavobacteriales > Flavobacteriaceae > Flavobacterium > Flavobacterium noncentrifugens. The sequence goes on from NZ_FNEZ01000002.1 coordinate 273,561, forward strand.
TGCTGGCTTATACTGCAGAAGTGGCCATGCAGTCTGAATTGTTGCATGAAGTCATACTTTCAAGTGACGACATTTCGATTATTAAAGTTGCAAAAGAAATAAACCTTCATGTTCCATTTACGCGCCCGGCCGAATTGGCGCAGGACCATACACCCACAATTGATGTTGTCAAACACGCGCTGGATTTTTACGAAAAGCAAAATGTTTTCTTTAATGCCGTGTGTTTGCTGCAGGTTACAAGCCCGTTTCGCAGTGTCGAATTTTTAAATGAAGCGATTTTGAAATTTACAAGAAGCGGTTGCGATTCATTGGTTTCTGTCCAAAAAGTGCCGCACGAATACAATCCGCATTGGACTTTTGAAATCCATTCAGATGGCAACCTGAAAATTGCAACTGGCGAAAAAAACATCATTACGCGCCGCCAGGAACTTCCCGATGCTTTTCATCGCGACGGACTGATTTACATTACAAAAACGGATGTTATCCAGAAACAGCATTCACTTTACGGACAAAGTATCGCTTTTATAGAATCCCCAAAAGCATTTTACGTCAACATCGACACGATGGCAGATTGGGAACGTGCAGAACAAATGGCTAAAAATATTTTTTAATTTATGTGTGGAATTGCAGGAATAATTGGAAAATTTCAGGATCGTCTTCCTGTGATGCTGGATGCTCAAAAGCACCGGGGGCCAGACGCTACAGGGTTTTTTTACGATGAAGGTTTTGCCGCTTTGGGCCACAACCGTTTGTCGATCATCGATTTGTCATCAAATGCAAACCAACCGTTTTTTGATGCATCCAATCGGTATGCTATTGTTTTTAACGGAGAAATATACAATTATATTGAACTACGCGAATTGCTTTCCGGGGTTTATGATTTTAAAACAGAATCGGACACTGAAGTGTTGCTCGCAGCCTATATCCATTGGGGAAAAGATTGCCTTTCAAAGTGTAATGGCATGTTTGCCTTTGCGGTTTGGGATCAAACCGATAAATCATTATTTGCAGCGCGCGACCGTTTCGGCGTCAAGCCATTTCATTATACGATTGCTGCCGATGGTTTTTATTTTGCTTCTGAAATTAAGGCGATCCATGCTGCCGGAATTGAGAAAGTGCCGAATGAAAAGGTCTGGGCTTCTTATTTTGCTTACGGATCTTACGGAAAACCTGACGAAACGTTCTGGGAAAATGTACAGCAACTGCCTGGCGGACACCATCTGGAACTGAATAACGGCGAACTTGAGATTGCAAAATGGTACTTTTTTGAAAATGAACTCAAAAAACAACCAAAAAACCTTTCCCATGACGAAGCCCGAAACCATTACCTGGCGCTTTTGAAAGACAGCATTAAATTGCGCTTCAGGGCAGATGTTCCTATCGGATTTAACTTAAGCGGCGGCCTCGACAGTTCGGTTTTACTGGCACTGGTTAACGATTTTGATCACGGGAAAAGCGCCATCAATGCGTATACTTTTTATACCGGAGATGAAAATTATGACGAATGGCCCTGGGTAGAAATGATGCTGAAGGACACCACTTACCCGCTCACGAAGGTACTGCTGCGGCCTGAAGATGTTGAAGAATTTTCACAAACCATTTATTTTCACCAGGATGAGCCTTTCGGCGGAATCCCTACCTTGGCGTATGCGACCATTTTTGCACAGGCTTCTAAAGACGGTGTGAAAGTGCTGCTTGACGGACAAGGCATGGACGAACAATGGGCAGGATATGATTATTACAGCCAGGCAGGGGATGCAACGATTCAGGGCGTGAAAGGATCACCTTACAAAATCAATATGCTTTCGGGCGATTTTTTAAATAAAGCCGAAAAGCCGGTGTATGACGAGCCTTTTGAAAAAGCGTTGCTGAATAAAGAATACCGGGATATATTTTATACAAAAATCCCACGTGCCCTGCGCTTTAACGACAGGATTTCGATGGCATTTTCAACAGAACTCCGGGAGCCATTTCTGGATTACCGACTGATGGAGTTTGCTTTTTCGTTGCCCGAATCGTATAAAATAAAGGCAGGCGTAACAAAAGTAATGCTGCGTGAAATTGCGGCAGAATTCCTTTCAGAAAACCTCGTGTATGCACCCAAACGCCCGTTGCAAACCCCGCAACGCGAGTGGCTTGGAAACGATTTGAAAAACTGGGTAACGTCCTGCATCGATAAAATTACCGGATCTATTTATGCGCGATGGTTTGATGTCGAGGCACTTGAAAAAGAATGGCAGCATTACCAACAGGGGAATATGCAGTCTGCTTTTCACATCTGGCAATGCATCAGCCTTTTCGAAATGATCCAGGGTTTAGTCTGAGATTTTGAATAGCCATTAAATTTATCGATATTTGGCTCCTATTAAAAACGGCTTTTTGTTTTGCCGTTTTTTTCTTGTAAAACCATTTGATCCACGCCATATATATGAAAAACAATAAAATTTTTATTTTGCTTCCAGACGGTGTCGGATTGCGGAATTTTGCTTTTACAAATTTTTACGAAAATGCCGGAAGTCAGGGATTTGATGTGTCGTTTTGGAACAATACGCCATTCGATTTGTCGGAAATGGGTTTTAAAGAACATAAGATTACGCATTCAAAATCACATGCCTTAACCGATCTGGTCAAAAGGGCGCGCAACCAGATCGACCTGAACCAGAACATCAAAAGATCAGGAGACAAAGTATACGACCGGTACCGTTTCCCACTGTCCTACAAAGGTTTTAAGACCGCACTGAAAAGCAGTTTTGTGCGGGGTTTGATCTCGGTCTTTGATTCTGAAAAAGGAATCGCCACGCTTAGGAAGCGCATCACCTTTTTAGAGCGCAAAACACCCTATTATACCAATTGCCTGGAAACGCTTCGAAAAGAAAATCCTGCTATTGTTTTCTGTACGAACCAACGCCCTTTAACTGCAATCGCCCCGATTGTAGCTGCGCAGGATTTGGGAATCCCAACCGCTACTTTCATTTTTTCATGGGACAACCTGCCAAAAGCCATGATGGTCATCGAAACCGATTATTATTTTGTATGGAGCAGCCATATGAAAAAGGAGCTGTTGTATTATTATCCATATATAGCTGATAAACAGGTTTTTGTTACAGGAACGCCCCAGTTTGAACCGCATTTTGATCCTTCATTGTTAATTTCACGAGCCGAATTTTTTAAAACACATGGCCTCGATCCGGAAACAAAATACATTTGTTTTTCAGGTGATGACATTACGACTTCACCAAATGACCCGCAATATTTAAGCGATACTGCCACTGCCATCCGGAAGCTTAATGAAAAAGGGCATAAGCTCGGAATTGTGTTTCGCCGTTGCCCGGTTGACTTTTCAGATCGATATGATGCCGTACTTGAGTCTAACAAGGATATTATCGCATCCATTGCGCCGGCCTGGGAAAAAATGGGCACGAATTGGAATACGATCCTGCCTTTAAAAGAAGATATGGCGTTGCAGATCAATACGATCGCGCACACCGAATTTGTAGTGAATCTGGGTTCTTCAATGGTTTTTGATTATGTGTCTTTTGGAAAACCGTGCATTTATGTCAACTATGAGGTTTTAGACAGCAATTTTCCGAAATGGACGATCGAGAAAATTTACAAATATGTTCACTTTCGGTCGATGCCTGAAAAAACGGCAGTCGTTTGGGTCAATGATCCATCCGAATTCGAGGCGAAAATAAAAAATCTGCTGCAGCATCACGACCAGCATGTCAAAGCGGCTGCAGATTGGTTTAAAGTCATCAACCAGCATCCGGTAAATCTGGCATCCGAAAGAATCATAGACAGCATAAAAACAATCATAACCACATGAAAATAGGTTTCCTGACCCCGGAATTCCCACATCCAAAAACCGGATCTGCCGGCGGAATCGGCACGAGCATCATGAACCTTTCCAAGGGATTGGCACAGCTTGGGCACGAGGTTTCGATTTTAATTTACGGACAAAAAGAAGACGCTGTTTTTACAGAAGACGGTATTGTTTACCATCAGATCAAAAACATAAAGATCAAAGGCTTGTCGCGTTACCTGACCCAGAAAAAGATTGAAAACCGGATCAATTCCCTCGTAAAAAAACAAGAACTCGATTTGGTTGAAGCGGCCGACTGGACCGGAATAACCTCATTCATCAAACCCAATTGCCCGCTGATTATAAAGCTTCACGGTTCTGATACGTATTTTTGCCATCTTGACAACCGTCCTGTCAAAGCGATCAATAAATTTCACGAAAAGCGCGCCTTACAAAATGCGACCGACCTGCTTTCGGTGAGCCAATATACGGCAATGATAACGAATACCGTTTTTGGGCAAAGCCAATCGTATGCGATCATCCCAAATGCCGTAAATAGCCAGGCATTTGACGCGACGGGAGGCCAGGTTTCGGTAGAAGAAAATACGATTTTATATTTTGGGACGCTGATCCGTAAAAAAGGCGCATTGGAACTGCCATTGATTTTTAACCAGGTTTATAAGAAAAACCTCAAAGCAAAGCTGATTTTGATTGGACGTGATTCCAATGATGTCATTTCCGGAAACGCCTCAACATGGAAGATGATGCAGGAATTATTTGATCCCGCCGCGTTAAAAAATGTCACCTACCGCGGCAGCATTCCTTACAGCGAAATGCGCGAAAATATTATTAAAGCCGCTATTTGTATATTTCCTACATTTGCCGAAGCACTGCCGGTTTCCTGGCTCGAAGCGATGGCGATGGAAAAAGCGGTTGTGGCTTCAGACATTGGCTGGGCCACAGAAATTATAGAAGACGGCAAAACCGGATTGTTGGCGCATCCGCAAAATCATACCGAATATGCAGCCAAGATTAATCAGTTGCTTTCAAACGACGAAGAACGATCAGCAATGGGAAAAGCGGCAAGGCAAAGGATCCTGGACGTGTTTGACCTTCCTGTAATCAGCCGTAAAAATGTCGGTTTTTATGAATTGGCATTGAAAAAATATAAAGCAAAATAAAGAGATTTTAAGCTGGAATGCTCCTAATAAAACCTGTTGGCAAAAATAAATTCAGAATATGAATAATTTATTAAACCGTTTTCCAAAACAACTTTCGATACTATTCGCTTGTTTGTCAGTTGTTTATTTTGTGATTTCATTGACGTATTTCATACAGCGGCCGGCTTCGGGTGATGAACCCATCTTTGTAAACGACCTCAATATGGTTATAAATCAGGGTTGGATTGCCGCGATAGCAAACCAGATTTCGATTCCGTATACGATGCTGGCATATCCTTTTGCGCTTTTCATGGAAACATTCCGGGCGCTTCAGGCGGCAAATATCCTCGTCCTGATTGCGTTATTTGCCTATTTCCTTAAAATTGTGAAAGTTGAAAATAAAGCATTTTACTTTTACCTTGTTTTTTACCTGGCAACGATTCGCTTGTTTTTTTCGGGAATAAACGATCCACTGTTCATTCTGGGGCTGGTAGTTTTCTTTATTGAAATTTTTTACTTTTTGGAAAAGGGCAAAATGAATAGTGAAACCCTTGCTTTTTCGGGACTGGTCATTGCGTTTTTCACACGTGCCCTGACGATCGTTTACACGCCTGCTATTTTGCTGAGTTTCTTTTTTCTGTACAGAAATGGATTCCGGTTTTCAAAAAACATCCGTATTCCGATAGTGCTCGCCATACTTTTTATCGGTATCAATATGCCGTCGATCCTCAAAAACCACAAATTGTCTTATGACAATAAAAAACCGCCGGAAGGCGTCGCAGTCAACTGGACGCAACGTCAGTATCTTGCGCAAATGTGGGTCAATGAAGGGAAAATCAAAAACATGTCGCATCCAAGCTGGGAACAGACAGAAGCCTACGTTAAAGAACACGGGCCGGGTTCGCTGCCTGACAATATGATTGCCGCTGTTTTTCATGACCCAAAAATGACGATGAAGGAAATTGTCAAAGATTTTTCGTCAAGCCTGTTTTTTGGCTTCAGGCAATTGGGGCTGATGATTTTATTCCCGTTTTATTTTATTGGAATTGCACTGTTTGTAAGGCGAAAATTTTCCAATTCCTGGTACATACCGTTGGTTTTTGTCGGAATGACTTTTACGTTTTCCGTCATCATCATTTCATTTCTCGAATTGCGCTGGCTTTGTTCGGCTTATATCCCAGTCATATTTTTCTTTTCGTATTATTCTGTAAAAGACAAGCATGCCAACCTGATTTTATGGTGCAATTACCTTGTTTTATGCGGTTTATCATTGTATGGAATGTACAAAGTTTTTCTGAGGTTTTAATAAATAGCGGTTAATAGTAAATTTGGGCAAATGATCATTGTTTACCATAAAAATAATACCATTACAGCCGTTGCTGTCGGGAATGCCGTTGTGGATGCTTTGCCATCAGGCTCGATCGTATCTGGCATTTTGCAGCTTGCAAAGCAACATCCGGATGATATTTTGATTTGGTGCCATGACGATTTAAAACAGGTACTCGATACCAGCCGGATCCTGAAATTATTCCATCATAAAAAACTTCTTTTTTCATACCGCACTTCTGAAGGAAATTTCCTCGACAGCAGCATCGGATACGCTGAAGAATCCATTTACATCAAAGTCAATAAAAAGGTCACTTATCCAACCTGGCAAATGAGTAGTGAAGTGGGCGCGGTGCATACTTCGGTATTAAATGCCTGCCGCAGCGCCTTTTCTGAAAAAGATTCCCTTGATTATTTCCTGAATTCATTTGCAAAAAGAGCAATGCCAGCCGGTTTGTTCTGTTATTCCGAGCCAAGGCTGATTGCCGCCGACGCCAGTATTTCAGAAACCCAAAAATTAGGCAAAGCCGATGTTTTCAGGTTTGTCAAACAACATTATAAAAGTCGTTGGATCTTGTTGCTGCTGATGAACTTGTTTTTGCACAAACGCGAATTTCCATTAGCGGCCTTCTTAAAATCGGTATTTTACAAAAGCCGGACGTTTAAAAAAAGCAATCTTTCCAATATTGCCATCCAATCTTCGAAACAGGTTGTCAATACGGCTTCTATCGATGTCATCATTCCAACGATCGGACGGAAAAAATATTTGTACGACGTATTAAAAGACCTCGCAGCACAAACGCATTTGCCTGAAAAGGTCATTATTGTCGAACAAAATCCGTTGCCGGGAAGCACGTCTGAACTGGATTATCTTGACGCAGAAACCTGGCCGTTTGCGATCAAGCACATTTTTACTCATCAGGCCGGAGCCTGTAATGCACGCAACGTTTGCCTTTCTCATACCACAAGTGAATATGTTTTCCTTGCCGATGATGACAACCGTTTTGAACCCGACCTGATTGAAAAAGTATTCGACAGGTTCAGGCAGTTTGGCGCAGAATGCCTCCAGATTTCATATCCGCAGCCCAAAGAAAAAATTAAAAAACGGCCTGTATACCAATATCCTAATTTTGGTGCCGGAAATGCATTTGTACGCAGAAGCTGTTTGCAGGACGTCGCTTTCAATATGGCGTTTGAGTTTGGTTATGATGAAGACAAGGATTTTGGGATGCAGCTTCGCAACAAAGGATTTGACATCTTGTATCTTACTGATTTGCAGATTGTTCACTTGAAAGCGCCTATGGGCGGATTCAGGACGAAGCCGGTTTTGTTGTGGAGCGATGCTGAAATTCCGCCAAAACCAGCACCAACAGTGATGTTATACCTGCGTCAATATTATACTAAAGAACAAATTTCGGGTTACAAAACCAATCTGTATTTTAAATACTATAAATACCAGCATATCCGGAATCCGTTTCCATATTACAAAGCCTTTAGCAAACAGTGGGAAAGCAGTGTTTTTTGGGCCAGAAAATCTGAAGAATTATCATGAGATTTACTTTAATCATTTGCACTTACATGCGCCCGAAGCCTTTGCTTCAATTGCTCGAATCGGTAAAAACGCAAACCGTCTATCCGAATGAAATCCTCATTGTTGATGGATCGCTGAACAATCAAACGGCAGTCATGCTCGAATCAAACCTGTTTCAGAACCTGAAATATTTCATGGTCGAAAAGGCCGACAGAGGCTTAACAAAACAACGCAATTTTGGCATCTCAAAAGCCACTTCCGATTCGGAAATCATCTGCTTTTTAGACGATGACACGATTCTGGACGCCCGTTATTTTGAAGAAATTTTAAAGACTTACGAAACACATCCTAAAGCGCTTGGCGTTGGCGGTTATATTTCAAATGAAGTCCAATGGCAGCAAGCCACAAGCGGTTACAATGCGACGGCCAACGAATTTGTATACGACGGCTGGAAGCGAAAAGATGGCAGCCGTTTCGTATTGAGAAAAAAATTCTGGCTTGATGCCGATGCAAAACCTGGCTTTTTGCCTGAATTTTCACACGGAAGAAGCATTAGTTTCCTGCCGCCTTCCGGAAAAATTTATGAGGTTGAACAATTGATGGGCGGCGTTTCGTCATTCCGGAGAAGTGTTTTTAAGGATTTTAGTTTTTCGGTTTATTTTGACGGCTACGGCTTGTATGAAGATGCCGATTTTACCTTGCGGTTGTCTAAAACCGGGAAACTATATGTGAATACTGCGGCGCAGCTCGGGCATTATCACGACAGTTCAGGAAGGCCGGATAAGTACCAATACGGAAAAATGGTGGTTCGTAACGGCTGGTACATCTGGCGCGTAAAATATCCGAATCCATCCATAAAAGCCAGAATGAAGTGGCACGCAGTTACTTTATTATTGACAGGCATCAGATTTAGTAATACCTTTACGGCCGCTAAAAAGAAGGAAGCTTTGACAGAATCGCTTGGCCGCACGTCCGCCTGGTTTTCATTGTTTTTTAATAAGCCAAAAATATGACCGACAAAAATATTGATTCCTTGCAGGTTTATGGTTTGTGCAATGTTTTTTATGATTCCTATTACATAAAAGGCCTGCAGGATTATTTTGGCATCCGCAATGTGGAATTCAATACCTCGAACTTCCCGGATTTTTACCAGCATACCTTTGCGGTAATCGTCAGAGCAAAGGGAAAAACCATAAAAATTGTCATTGATTCGCGCGATGCCAATTACATCAGGCCCGATGAACTCAAATGGTGCGACGTTTACGGAAAAGTAAATTACCACCCAAATGCAATTCCTGGTGAAGGACACGACAAAGTGATGCCTATCGGTCCCAATTTCGGTATCAAAATATGGAATTTGCCCCAAACGATATTTAAAGGATTGCAAAATACGATCCGTTTCAGAAAAGGAATTTCAAGAAAAAAGGAATTGCTCGCAAATTATTGGCGCCAATACAACAGGCTGCCACTTTCGGAATATTTTAAAAAGGAAACGCTTCGCGAACGTTACGTTTTTTTCATGGCGACGATCTGGAAAAAAGAGCCGCAAACCAATTTGTTCCGATCCAATTATATTCGGGCCTGTAAAGCCAATCCACAAATTACTTTTGAAGGCGGGTTTGCACCAAGAAAAGACGGCGACAATGTGGGCTTCGACGGAATTATCACCGAAAAAAGGTATCCGTTTTCAGAATACATGCAAAAGACAAAACAATCGATGATGGTTTTCAACACACCCGCAGTTTTTTCCTGCCACGGATGGAAGCTCGGGGAATTCCTGGCGATGGGAAAAGCGATTTTGTCTACGCCGCATCACAATGTTTTGCCTGCGCCATTAACTGAAGGCGTTCATTTGTTGTATGCCGATGGCAATGAACGCAGGGATTTTGACGAAAAGATCGCCACTTTCCTGGCTTCGGATGCCAATAGGAAAATGATGGAAACCAATGCCAAAACCTATTTTGATACATATTTGTCACCCGAGAAAGTCATCGAAATACTTTACACGGCTGCACAAAAATGAGATTTGCCATCATTACACATGTTCCGCACGGTTTGGCAAATGATTCTTATTTTGCTTATGCACCTTATGTTCGTGAAATGAATATCTGGACGCAATTTACCGATGCTGTCGAAATTGTTGCGCCGTTGGAACTCGTGCAAAAAACTGCCATTGCCATCGATTACAATCAAAAAGATATAATATTTTCGGATATCAAAAGCATGAATTTAATCGGGTTTAAATCGATTTTATCTTCATTGCTGCATACGCCGAAAACCGCGTATAAAATTTTCCGTGCCATGCGTCGCGCAGACCATATTCATTTGCGCTGTCCGGGAAATATCGGACTGTTGGGCTGTTTCATACAGATCTTTTTTCCGGGAAAAACGAAAACTGCCAAATATGCGGGCAATTGGGATCCGGATGCTGCTCAGCCACTAACTTACCGCATCCAGAAATGGATCCTCAACAATACGTTCCTGACAAAAAACATGCAGGTATTGGTCTATGGGGAATGGCTAGGAAGTTCGAAAAACATCAAGCCATTTTTTACGGCTACATATCGTGACAGCGATAAAATCCCGGTTGAGCCGAGGATGCTTCATAACAACATCAGGTTTTTATTCGTAGGTTCGCTTGCCATTGGAAAAAGGCCGCTTTACGCCATTCAGCTTGTGCAGCAATTGTCGCAATCGGGTTTCAAAGTGTCTTTGGATTTATTTGGCGAAGGGCGCGAAATGCAGGTTTTAAAAGATTATTGTCTGTCACACGAATTGCAGGATATTGTTCGTTTTCAAGGCAACCAAGCCGAAGCTGTCGTTAGGAAAGCCTATCAGGAAAGCCATTTCGTGCTGTTGCCATCCCAAAGTGAAGGCTGGCCGAAAGTCCTCGCCGAAGCGATGTTCTGGGGCTGTTTGCCAGTTGCCTCAAAAGTTTCCTGCGTGCCATCGATGCTGGATCATGGAAAAAGGGGCATTTTGCTGGCGATGGATTTAAACCAGGATGTTTCAGAAATCAAAAATATCCTTGAAAACCAGCAGCAATATGATGATAAAGTTTTAAAAAGTGTGGCTTGGTCACGTGATTATACCTTAGATTTGTTCCAAAATCAAATAAAAGCCTTGCTTCGTCCATGAGAATACTCCAGATTATCGATTCGCTTGAAACCGGCGGTGCAGAAAGGGTAGCAGTAAACTATGCCAATGCACTTGCTAAAAAAGCAGCATTCTCGGGTTTGGCGGCAACGAGAAAAGAAGGCAGCCTTAAAAACCAGATCGCAGCTGATGTAGCTTATTTGTTTTTGGATCGGAAAGGAAAATTTGATCTGGGCGCCATTTTCCGGCTGAAATCTTTCTGCAAAACACATCAGGTAGATTTTGTACAGGCACACGGCACATCATTTTTTACAGCGGTTTTGCTGAAATTTATCCATCCAAAAATCAGCATTATCTGGCATGACCATTACGGAATGAGCGAATTTCTGGATGCAAGAAAAGCAACTGCGCTTAAAATTGCTTCGTTCTTTTTTAGCGGAATTGTAGCGGTAAATACGATTTTGCAACAATGGGCGTTAAAAGAGCTGCACTGTAAAAAAGTGGTCTATCTTCCCAATTTTACAAATTACGGAAAAGAAATCGCCGAAACGGTTTTGAATGGCTCCAATGGAAAACGGATTTTATGCCTGGCAAACCTTCGGGCCCAAAAAGACCATTTTTTATTGATTGAAGTAGCAAAACAACTCAAAGAAAGCCATCCGGACTGGACGTTTCATCTGGTTGGAAAAGATTTTGAAGATGGGTATTCGAAGCAAGTCAGGAATGCAATTCTAACTGAAAACCTTCAGGAACACGTGTTTTTGTACGGATCTAAAAATGATACCGAAAATATTATCAAACAATCGGAAATTGCCATACTGACTTCAGGTTCAGAAGGTTTGCCGGTTGCATTGCTTGAATACGGATTGTTTAAAAAACCGGTGGTGCTGACGAATGTTGGGGAAATTCCGTTAATCGTTAAAGATGGAAAAAATGGATTTACGGTTCCGGCCGGAAATGCACCATTGTTTTATGATGCTTTAACGCGTTTGATTGAAAATCCCGATTTGCGTGCCGATTTCGGAAATGAACTTTATTCAGTGATACAGGCAAATAATTCCGAAGAGGCAGTTGTAAACCAATTCCTGTCATGGATTAAAAAAATGAACTAAATGCAGGCTTCAGATAAAAATTACTTATATCTTATTTTGGGTCACATTGTCCTGGGTGCGGCGCTTTTCTATTTTCCGCTACTTGCAAAAGTATATGGTTTTGCGATTATTATATTTGGCGTGTATTACATCTTCATTACTGAAAATAAAAAGAATGAAGTTTTATATGCCACCGCATATATGGTTGGGAGCGAGATCATTTTAAGGATGACCAATGGAAATCCGTTATATGAATTTTCGAAATACGGCGTGATCTTATACATTCTCATGGGGATTTATTACAGCGGAATCTCGAAACACGGCCTTTCCTATTGGATTTTCTTATTGTTGCTGATCCCAGGTGTGATGATCGCACTTTCTGTAATAGACCGGACAGGAGATTTGAGGAAAGAAATTTCATTTGCCATTTCAGGGCCGTTATGCCTTGGCATTTGCTCGTTGTTTACCTATACAAGAGAAGTAACGTTCAAGCAAATCAATACAACGCTATTGTGTGTCGCATTGCCCATTGTTTCGTGTACGGTGTTTTTAATTTTGTATTCGCCAACCGTAAGGGATGTTTTAACGGGAACGGGTTCCAGTAGTGAGACTTCTGGCGGTTTCGGGCCAAATCAGGTTTCAACCGCACTTGGATTGGCCATTTTTATTTTCGTTTCCAGGCTGTTATTCAATTCAAAAACAAAACTGACACTTGCGGTCAATTTGATTTTAGTAGCGGTTATCGGCTTTCGCGGACTTGTCACGTTTTCCCGGGGCGGAATCCTTACGAGTGTATTTATGATCATCATCTTGTTGTATTTTACTTATTCGAAAGTAGGCAACAGCGCGAAAAACAAAATAAATTACCTGATTTTATTCCTTGGAATGACACTGGTTGCCGTTTGGATCTATTCACAAAATCAAACAGACGGGCTTTTAAACAAGCGCTACTCAAATCAGGATGCTGCAGGCCGTGAAAAATCGAGCCAGTTTACAGGAAGGGAAGAGATTGCGGCTCAGGAAATCGACCTTTTTCTCGAAAATCCGATTTTTGGTGCGGGTGCTGGGCGAAGCGTGCAATTGCGTTTGGAAAAGCACGGTGGAGAGCGCGTACTGTCTCATAGCGAAATTACCAGGATGCTTTCAGAACACGGCGCACTTGGAATTATTGGATTGATGATACTGCTGTTTACCCCGATTATTTTAAAACTGGACAACAGCCATAATATTTACTTGTTTTGCTTTGTCGTTTTTTGGCTGTTCACCATCAACCATGCTGCAATGCGGATGGCCCTGCCAGCTTATATTTATTCACTTTCCCTTTTAAAAGTTGTCATGAATGAAGAACCGGAACCTGCTGTACATCGGGAATAAGCTTGCCAGCCATGGCGTTACGATGACTTCGATCGAGTCGCTTGGGCAGCTTCTTGAAAGTGAAGGTTATCATTTATGGTATGCCTCATCAAAAAAAAATAAAGCATTGCGGCTTATCGATATGATTTTGAAAACCATACGGTATGCTAAAAAAGCGGATTATGTGCTGATCGATACCTACAGCACCAGTAATTTCTGGTTTGCGTTTATAATCAGTCAATTGTGCAGGATATTGGATGCAAAATACATTGCGAACTTACATGGCGGAAACCTTCCAAACCGCCTGAAGAACAATCCGGTATTGTGCCGGATGATTTTCAAGAATGCTTACAAAAATGTCGCACCTTCAAATTATCTGCTTCAGGCTTTTGAAAACCGTGGCTTTGCAGAATTATTATTCATCCCAAACACGCTGGAAATCCAGAATTACACGTTTAAGCAACGCAAAAAACTTCGGCCTAAATTGTTATGGGTGAGATCGTTGGCTTCGATTTACAATCCTGAAATGGCGTTGCAGGTTTTGGGCCAACTTCAAAATGATTTTGCCGATGCCAGCCTGTGCATGGTTGGGCCGGATAAGGAAAATAAGCTGCAGGATCTAGAGCAAATTGCCGATGTGAACCATCTAAATGTCAATTTTACCGGGAAATTATCAAAACCGGATTGGACGAAACTTTCAGCAGAATATGACATTTTCATCAATACCACACATTTTGACAACACGCCAGTCAGTGTCATGGAGGCAATGGCGCTGGGGCTTCCCGTTGTTTCTACCAATGTTGGCGGGATCCCGTATTTGCTCGAAAACAGTAAAACGGCCATGCTTGTAAATGATAACGATGCAAGCGCCATGGTCTCGGCGATTAAAGAATTGATTTTTAACGACAGCCTGAGCAACCAAATCATTGGCAATGCCTTAGATTTAGTGGAAAAATTCGACTGGAGTATTGTTAAAACCAAGTGGAATGAAATTTTAATTTAATGCCAAACATCTTTCATAATTTAGTAAATTGCGAACTTTTACAACCCCTGTCTGATGATTGATAACAAGAAGATCCATTTCGAAATTTCAGAGCGCAAAATTTTGCTGCGCATTTTCGATGTGCTTTCGGTGCTTCTGGTTTTGTATCTGATTGGCGTGGTGTTCGATTTCAAGTATTTCAATATTTCCACAAATAATTTTTACTGGACAATTGTATTGGGTTTGTACATCAATATCATCGGAACAGTATTCGAAATGTACAATCTACAGGTGGCCAGCAACCAGTTTCAGGTCATAAAAAGTACCATATTGACCACTTCGGTTACCGTATTAATTTACCTGCTTACGCCAATATATACGCCACAATTGCCTTCCAACAGGATACAGATTTTGTTCTTTTTCCTGGCGATTTTATCGGCATTGTTTCTATGGAGGTTATTCTATGTACATTTTCTGGCATCAGACCGTTTCATCAAAAAAGTAATACTGATTTGCGATAGGGAGCAGGTAGAAGAACTTGTTTTGGGGCTCGAAAGTGTCGATCCGCATTATAAAGTCATGGGTTATGTCAATTCCGACAGCGTCCAGAATACGCCGATGAATCTTCAAAATGATTTCATTTCAAACATCAACATCGATAAACTGGAAGAATTTGTACTGCACAATTCGGTTTCAGAAATCGTTATTGCTTCGCAGAAAACCGACGGAATTACCGTAAATCTGTACAACCAGCTGATCCATTTGCTCGAAAAAGGGTTTATTATCAGGGAATACACACAAGTTTACGAAAACATTACACAAAGAATTCCGGTACAATATGTTGCGCGTGATTTTTACCGTTATTTCCCGTTCAGCCGAAGCAACCAGAATCATTTGTATTTGCTGGTCACCAGGATTCTTGAAATTATTTTTTCATTATCTGGTCTTGCAATCGGATTGGTTTTATTGCCGCTGATTATTATTGGAAATTTACTCGGAAACCGCGGAAGGCTTTTTTATACGCAGGAACGCATCGGGAAAAATGGGGAGGTTTTTAAAATATTGAAATTCAGGACAATGGTTAAAAATGCTGAAGCCAATGGAGCGGTATTTACAACGATCAATGATTCCAGAATCACGCTTTTTGGCAAGTTTCTCAGAAAAACCAGGATTGACGAATTTCCACAATTTATCAATATCTTAAAAGGCGATATGGGCGTCATTGGGCCACGTCCGGAACGTCCTGTTTTTGTAAATGAAATCGCCGAAGTCATGCCGTTTTATGAAACGCGTCATGTGATAAAACCCGGATTAACAGGCTGGGCGCAGGTGAATTATTCCTATGGGGAAACGATCGATGACAGTTTGATCAAACTGCAATACGACCTGTATTACATCAAACACCGCAGCATTTTCCTTGATGTGAATATTGTTTTCAAAACCTTCAGTACGGTTTTATTCTACCGAGGCCAGTAAGATTATCTGCTTATTTTCTGGGTTTTGTTTGCCAATGCCAATCTGATCAAAATAATCAGGTTAACAACAATTAACGGCGAAACAATCAGTAAATGTACTTTGTTCAGCATGTAAATCACGTAAAGTGCGATGCAGGCCATTGCAAAAACAGAAGCCCGGAATATCCACTTGCTTTTTTTTCTCAAAATAAATACAATCAGCAGCAGCAAAACCGGATTGAACAGCAAGATGTTGTAATTGTATTGAAGCTCATGGTGAAAGGAATACAATCCGGCCACCGAAAAGAACAGTCCGATCGCGCCAACGATCAAAAAGTAAAAAAGATTTAAATTCCTTGTCTTTGCAACGACGAGAAGAATCAGCAAAATCAGGAAAGTAAACACATTGTTCCACCACGAAAACGGATGTTCGGGTTCTATCTGTAAAATGGGATCTTTTTGATTGGAAAGCAATTTTCCGTTATATTTTACAACGTTTAAACTTTCTTCCAATTCTGACGGAAGGAAAATCTTCGTCGCCTTTTCATCCACCTTTTTTCCGAAAATAATGCTGGTTCCAAGTTGTTCATAAAAATGATTGCTGAAATACGGATACAGTACTTCGCGGTAAGTCACAGCCGTATTTCCCACTTTTACAATCGCATTTTTCCCGAGGATTTTATTCAGGATGTCAACGACCATCGTCGTGCAGTTGCGGTCAATGAATTTGTAAGTATAAAACCGTTCATCCGAATATAAGGTTGAATTGAGTTTATCAAATAATTTTTGTTTTTGTTCCTGCGATACATTCAAAACCTGCTCAGAAACCGAACGTTTTTCGTAGACATATTGTTCCCTAAAATCGGCAAATGTACCGGCGGTAACGAAATATTGCAAATCTCCTTTTGAAAATTTAAGTACGAAATTTGGCGTGTCAAAATCGAATGCACCGTAATTGTAAACCACATCAAGCGAACGCGCCGGATCGTTGATTCTAATCGCGGTATGTCCGAAAAGGGAATACACTTCATTGCCAATTCCGCACGTAATCACGCTGACCTGCGCCTGTTCTGAAAGCGTATTGGCTTGTGAAAAAACCGAAAAACTGCTGAAAAAGAGAAAAAGAATTAGGAATGAAGCCTTTAATCCGCGCATAATGTTGAAATAGAAATTCGCTGCAATTTAAGACAATTTCCGCAATGCTACCTGAAAATTCCAAGGTCGACTTTCACTGAAAAAATATTCGAATACAAGGCCGCACTCTGGTTTCCCAAATCGGTCAGCGCGTAATCGATCTGTATGCCTTTGTATTTAAATCCGAGTCCGATATTGGGCTGGAAACTCAGTTTTTTCGTATCGTCGATTTGTGTGATCGTCTGGAAATTCCCAAATCCGGTGCGTAGAAATACCAGATCGGTGTAACCAAATTCAAAACCAACTGCCGGAGCAATGCTCACAAAACTTGTCGAAATAATGTCATTCGTCTGGTAAAATTCCATATTCAGATTGGCTGAAGCCAAAAGCGTGTAATCATAGTGAAATTCAAACTTTTTCGACATGCCGAGTTGTGCTTTTGGAAGCGTGATCTCAGTACTTTCAGGCAAATCCTGGTTTTGACCTTCTACTGCATTTTTAATCTTGGCGTATTCGTCTTCGTCGATGTTCCAGATGTTGTAAGTTGTCGTAATGTCGCGCAGCATCAGGCCGAATTTC
The DNA here is from genome assembly GCF_900100375.1 of Flavobacterium noncentrifugens. Lineage (GTDB taxonomy): Bacteria > Bacteroidota > Bacteroidia > Flavobacteriales > Flavobacteriaceae > Flavobacterium > Flavobacterium noncentrifugens. Next base: position 291,069 of record NZ_FNEZ01000002.1, read on the forward strand.
CAGTCGTTGCGTTCAAACTGAAATCCAACATCAACTCCAAATCCCCACGAATTTGCAAATTTTCCAATGATTCTGCGGATGATTTTCGCATTCACTCCATATTGAAACCCTTCAAGCGGCAATTTTCTGGCGTATGAAAAAGTCACGCCATAATCGGCAGTCGAAAATTTGCTGATGCGGTTGTAATCGATATTTCCCTGGTCGTCGATCAGTTCGGTCGTGTCCAAAATATCATCCACACCAAAACGGATCGCCGAAATTCCCCAGGCGCTGTTGTCGTCAATTTTAGTAGCAAAGCCTGCATAATCATATTGGGCAATATTCGCAAAATAACTCGCATGCATTAAAGAAACCTGCCTGTCTTCAACGCCAAGCAACCCGGCCGGATTCCAGTAGCCCGCATTGACATCTGACGTATTTGCAGTTACGGCATTCGCCATTCCCAGCGCAGCGGCATCGACCCCAATGTTCATGAATTCATTCGAATATTTCCGCACAGCCTGTCCGTAAGACGCAGCAAACAAAAAGAGTAAGAGGAAAAGCGGAATTTTTTTCAAGGTAAATTTTTTATGCAAAAAGGGTTTTGTTCTTTTTAACGGCGCTCAAAAATATAAATTTTTATCGAGGAAACCGGGGCAAACCGCAATATTATGATCGCGAAAACAGTTTGTAAAATCTCTACTAAAAACGCACTTGTCTTTAACTTATTGTACTAAATTTGTTTTTCAAAAATTGAAGCAGATGAACATTAAAAAACACGTCCCGAATACGATCACACTTCTCAACCTTTTATGCGGCTGCATCGCGGCGGTTTTTGCTTTTGAACGCAACTTTGAGATGGCTTTTGCATTCGTTTGCCTTGGGATTTTTCTTGATTTTTTTGACGGATTTTTCGCAAGATTATTCAAAGTCGCCGGCCCGCTCGGATTGCAGTTGGATTCCTTGGCAGATATGGTTACAAGTGGCGTCGTTCCCGGATTGATAATGTATGATTTGATGAAAACCGGTTCGGGCTGGAATTCGCCGATCGTACCTTTTTTAGGATTTATCATTACGCTTGGATCGTGTTATAGGTTGGCGAATTTCAATATCGACACGCGCCAGACCGATTCTTTCATTGGATTGCCAACACCGGCGAATGCCCTGTTTATTCTGAGCTTGCCATTGGTTAAAATGCACAGTACTTCCATTATTTTGGATGAGATTTTAAGCGATCACGGCATTTTACTCGCGATTGCAGTTTTTAGCGCGTACATTTTAAATGCAGAGATTCCGCTGTTTTCGTTAAAGATTAAAAACTTCACTTTTGCAGCCAATAAAATCCAGATGGTTTTTCTTGCAATCGCTTTAATCATGTTGCTGACTTTGCAATATCTGGCACTTCCACTGATTATTATTACATACGTGTTGATGTCTGTGGTCAACAACAAATTCCTGAAAAAATAATTTTCCGATGCCGAAAGCTCCAGCCAGAAAAGCACCGGCCAGAAGAAAGCCGCGCGCCAGGAAAACTTCAAACGGCAAAAGCTTAAAGATATTCGCTGGAATTTCAATCTTTCTTTTGTTTTTCGGATCGATTTACCATTACCGGAATGGAATCGCGTATTATCTCGGATTCAAATCACACAAACTTCCAAAGACGGAAGCAGAGCAAAAACGCCTTTCCGATGTCAGGAATTTCCAGGTTTTAAGCAAATATCCAGATAAAGTCGTGGGTTTTGACATTTCACAATACCAGGGCGAGATCAATTGGAACGAAGTCCAATATGTCGAAAACACTTATAAATTAGGCTTTGTTTTTATTCGCGCAACTGCCGGAAAAGATGTCAAGGACGCCTGTTTTAAGTCAAATTGGGCTTCCGCCAAAGACAAGAAGATCATTCGCGGTGCGTATCATTATTACCGTCCGAATGAAAATTCTTTGGAACAGGCCGAGAATTTCATTAAAACGGTAAAGCTTCAAAAAGGCGATTTGCCACCGGTTCTAGATATCGAATCACTTCCAAAAAATCAACCGATGGACAGCCTGAAATCGGGTTTGCGGCGCTGGCTAAAAAGGGTAGATTCACATTATAAAGTGAAGCCAATTATTTATTCTGGTGAAAAATACTATAATGCTTTTTTAAAGGAAGAATTCAGCGAATACACATTCTGGATCGCGAATTACAATTTTTTTGTCGAAGATTTAAAAGACGATTGGCTTTTCTGGCAATTTACCGAAAAGGCTTCGGTGGCAGGGATTCCCGGAAATGTCGACCTCAATATTTACAACGGAACGCCAAAACAGTTGAGTTACCTGACAATCAACTAAAAGTTTTTCCCAAAAAAATAATGATGCAGAGTATGATAAGAAAAAGAAAAACAGAGTTTGGATTTCCGAAATTAATTGTCCAGCCCATTTCCTTGATTTTTTTTGGTGGAAATAAACGGTCGTCTATCGGATTGAAATAAAACATGTCCCAAACCCAATTTTCAGGATCGCTGTGCCATTGATTATATTGGTTTTGGTCGAATTTCCGCATTTTTAAAATTCGAGCTTTTTCTTCCTAAGCTCAAAGTTTTGCCCGAGATAGACGCGGCGCACCATTTCATCTTCCACCAATTCTTCAGGAATTCCGGCTTTTAAGATGCCGCCTTCGAACATGAGATAGGTTTTATCCGTAATGGCAAGTGTTTCCTGTACGTTGTGGTCGGTAATTAAGATCCCGATGTTTTTATTTTTAAGTTGGGCAACGATTCTCTGAATGTCTTCCACCGCAACAGGATCGACACCTGCGAAAGGCTCGTCAAGCAGGATGAATTTTGGGTCTGTGGCGAGTGCACGCGCAATTTCCGTACGCCTTCTTTCACCACCTGAAAGCAAATCGCCGCGGTTTGTGCGAATGTGCTGCAGGCTGAATTCATCGATCAGTGATTCCATTTTGGCTTCCTGTTCGGCTTTCGATAATTTGGTAAGCTGCAATACGCTCAGAATGTTGTCTTCAATGCTCAGTTTCCTGAAAACCGAAGCTTCCTGTGCCAAATAACCAATGCCTTGCTGGGCGCGTTTGTACATTGGAAAATCAGTAATTTCCATGTCGTCGAGGTAGATCGTTCCCGAATTCGGCTTGACCAAACCCACGATCATATAAAACGAAGTTGTTTTTCCGGCACCGTTCGGGCCTAGCAATCCAACGATCTCACCTTGGTTGACTTCTACCGAAATGCCTTTTACGACGCTTCGGCCTTTGTATGTTTTGACTAAATTTTCTGCTCTTAAAATCATTGGAGTCGCTTAGTGGCTGAGTAACTGAATGCCTGTGTTTTGTGCAAATTAACGAATAAACCGATTCAACAAATGAACCTTTAACAATTATTTCTGTTCTTCCAACGCTTCCCAGAATTCATAGGCCCGGCGCAAATGCGGTACTACGATCGTTCCGCCAACGAGCGTGGCAATTCCGAGCGCTTCCATGACTTCTGCTTTTGTCACGCCTTCTTTGTGGCTGGTTTCAAGATGGTATTTGACGCAATCGTCGCAACGCAAAACCGCCGAAGCCACAAGACCTAACAGTTCTTTTGTTTTCACATCCAAAGCTCCGGCTGCGTAAGCATTCGTATCCAGATTGAAAATCCGTTTGATGATCTTGTTGTTGTCATCAAGCAGTTTTTCGTTCATTTTAGAGCGGTAGTCATTGAATTCTTTTACAATATTACTCATTTGAAGTGGGGTTTGTGTTGGCCAGTTTTTCTTTCAATTCGTCTTTCAACCGCTGTTTGTAAACCCATTTGGAAATGAAAATACTCGCTTCGTAAATGATCAGCATCGGAATGGCGACCAGCAACTGGCTCACAACATCCGGTGGCGTTACAATGGCAGCAACGATCAGGATGATGACAACTGCCCATTTCCAGTATTTTCTTAAAAATGCGGGTGTTACCAATCCTAATTTAGTCAGGAAGAAAATAATGATCGGCAATTCAAAGAACAATCCGCTGGCAATGACCGAGGTTTTGATCATGCTGATGTAAGAATCTAAAGTGAACTGATTTTTAACAACGTCGCTGACTTTAAACGAGGCGAAAAAGTTGACCGACATTGGAATTACGACATAATATCCAAATAAAACGCCTAGAAAAAACAGGAGTGAAGCTATAAAAATGAACAGTTTAGCGTGTTTTCGTTCTTTTGGATACAAAGCCGGACTGATGAAACGCCACAATTCCCATAAAATATAAGGAAAAGCAATGATGAAACCGGCCACGATACAGATCCACACCAGGATATTGACCTGGCCTTCCATATCGGTATTCTGGATGATAAACGGCAATTCGGTGACGCAAATGCTGTCGGCAAAGCCCACATAATTCGACAATTCGCACATTGCAGTATAAGTTACAAAACTCACTCTTGTTGGTCCAAAAATGATCGTGTCAAAAATCCAGTCGCTTATAAAAAAGACAATGGTCGCCGTGATCAAAATTACAATTGTGCTTCTCACGAGTAGCCATCTCACTTCTTCCAGATGGTCTAAAAACGACATTTCGTTGATGCTTTTCTTAATCTTTTTTGCCATTATACTATTCCTTCTTTTAAGATGTCATGCAGGTGGATTACGCCTTTGTAAGTGCCATTTTCTACAACAACGAGTTGCGTGATCGAGAAATCCTCAAGCACGTTCAAAGCATCTACGACCATATCGGTGTATTGGATTACTTTTGGATTTTTGGTCATAATGTCCTTAGCGGATAAATCAGCGAACGAATCCCTGTCGGTCAGCATTCTACGGATGTCACCATCGGTTATTATTCCCAGAATTTTTTCATTTTCGATCACCGCAGTTACGCCGAGGCGCTTTTCAGAAATCTCAAAAATGACTTTTTTGATCGATGCATCGGGTGAAACTTCAGGTTTGTGCGTTTGGTCGAGCATGTCGCCCACGCGCAGCAATAATTTTTTTCCGAGTGCGCCGCCCGGATGGTATTTTGCAAAATCCTCAGGTTTAAAATCGCGCATTTCCATCAGGCATAAAGCCAATGCATCGCCCATGACAAGCTGTGCGGTCGTACTGTTTGTGGGTGCGAGATTGTTCCTGCACGCTTCTGCATCAACAGTTGTATTTAAAATATAATCGGAGTTTTTTGCAAGGAAAGAAGTAATGTTGCCGGTCATCGCGATCAACGTGTTTCCGAAGCGTTTCAGCAACGGAGCCAACGCTTTTATTTCCGGACTATTGCCGCTTTTTGAAATGCAGATCACCACATCGCCGTCCTGAACCATGCCGAGGTCACCGTGAATCGCTTCAGAAGCATGCAAAAACATCGATGGCGTTCCTGTTGAATTCATTGTGGCAACGATCTTTTGTGCGATGATGGCGCTTTTTCCAATTCCGGTAACGATCAGCCTGCCTTGGCATTGGTAGATGATTTCGACCGAATCAGTAAAACCCGAATCGAGAAAATCAACCAGCTTTTTAATGGACTCGCTTTCGGAAAGAATCGCGCTTTTTGCGACAGCAAGTATATTTTCTTTTGTGATCAAAACAAGAATGTATAAAATTTGTGTGTGATAAAGAAAGTTGTATCTTTATGTGATTGCAAAAATATACAAAATACCATTAACAAAGAATGAATTCAAGCGAAATTGACATACATAAAGAACTCAAAAAGTATTTTGGTTTCAACCAGTTCAAAGGACTACAGGAACAGGTCATAAAAAGCATTTTAGCACAAATAAACACATTCGTCATCATGCCTACAGGCGGTGGAAAATCTTTGTGTTACCAGTTGCCGGCACTCATTCAGGGCGGAACTGCGATTGTGGTTTCGCCATTAATTGCACTGATGAAAAACCAGGTCGATGCGATCAGGAGCTTGTCTTCAGAAAACGGCATTGCACACGTTTTAAATTCCTCTTTAACCAAATCTGAAATTACGCAGGTCAAAAAAGACATCACATCCGGGCTGACCAAATTGTTGTATGTTGCCCCGGAATCATTGACTAAAGAAGAATATGTACAGTTTTTGCAAAGCGTGCCGATTTCATTTGTAGCGATAGATGAAGCGCATTGCATTTCAGAATGGGGACATGATTTTCGTCCGGAATACCGCAATTTGCGACATATTATCAAACAACTTGGCAATGTTCCCGTGATCGGATTAACGGCTACGGCAACGCCGAAAGTGCAGGAAGACATTCTTAAAAATCTTGATATGTCGGATGCGAGGACGTTCAAAGCTTCGTTTAACCGTCCGAATTTATTTTACGAAGTACGCACCAAAACCAAAAACATCGAATCGGACATCATCCGTTTCATCAAGCAACACAAAGGCAAATCGGGCATCATTTATTGCCTGAGCCGAAAAAAAGTAGAAGCAATCGCCGAAGTGTTGCAGGTCAACGGAATCAGCGCGGTTCCTTATCATGCCGGACTCGACGCCAAAACACGCGCCAAACATCAGGACATGTTTTTGATGGAAGATGTCGATGTCGTTGTGGCGACGATCGCTTTCGGAATGGGAATCGACAAGCCGGACGTTCGTTTTGTGATTCACCACGACATCCCAAAATCACTCGAAAGTTATTACCAGGAAACCGGGCGTGCCGGACGCGATGGAGGCGAAGGGTATTGTATGGCCTATTATTCTTACAAAGATGTAGAAAAGCTTGAGAAATTCATGTCGGGAAAACCCGTAGCCGAACAGGAAATCGGGTTTGCCTTGCTGCAAGAAGTCGTAGCTTATGCCGAAACCTCGATGTCGCGAAGGAAATTTTTGCTGCATTATTTCGGAGAAGAATTCAGCAGTGAAACCGGCGAAGGTGCCGATATGGATGACAATGTGCGCAATCCGAAAGGCAAAAAAGAAGCCATGGACGAAGTCGTAAAACTGCTCAAAGTAGTGCGCGATACCAAACATTTATACAAATCAAAAGAAATTATTTTTACGCTAATCGGACGCGTTAATGCTGTTATAAAAGCACACCGGACAGATGCGCAGCAATTCTTCGGAAGCGGCGTCGATTTTGAAGAAAGGCATTGGATGGCCTTGATCCGGCAGGTTTTAGTCGAAGGTTTGTTATCAAAAGACATTGAAACCTACGGCATTTTAAAAGTCACAGATAAAGGACTCGATTTTATCAACCATCCAACGAGTTTCATGATGTCGGAAGACCATGAATACAACGAATCTGAAGATGAATCAATCGTAACAGCGGCAAAATCTTCAGGTACTGCCGATGAAGCTTTGATGGGAATGCTTCGGGATTTAAGAAAAAAAGTCGCGAAGAAACTCGGAGTGCCGCCATTTGTCGTTTTTCAGGATCCGTCTTTGGAAGATATGGCGCTTAAATATCCGATAAGCAATGAAGAATTGATCAACATTCATGGCGTTGGAGAAGGAAAAGCCAAAAAATACGGCAAAGATTTTATCGAACTCATCAGCCGTTATGTTGCAGACAATGACATCATCAGGCCAGACGATCTGGTCGTGAAATCTACCGGGGCAAATTCGGCCAACAAACTTTACATTATCCAAAACATCGACAGGAAACTGGCACTGACCGATATCGCTTCTGCGAAAGGTTTGAACATGGAAGCACTCATCAAGGAAATGGAGCAAATCGTTTATTCAGGAACCAAATTGAACATCAAATACTGGGTTGACGACATGCTTGATGACGACCAGCAAGAAGAAATCCACGACTATTTTATGGAATCTGAATCTGATAAAATTGAAGATGCGCTGAAAGAATTCGATGGTGAATATGACATTAGCGAACTGCGCTTGATGCGGATTAAATTCATCAGCGAAGTCGCGAATTAATGAATAATTGACAATGAATAATTGACAATGAATAATTAATAATTAAAATCCCCAAAAGAGATTTTTTTATGCATAAATAAAGTCATTATTAACTGTTAATTATTCATTGTCATAAAGTTCACCCCGATGCGGCTTCAACGCATCACGTACCCCAATCATATTTTCATCGGTCACAACCATGAAAGCAATGGCATGCATGTCGTTCAAGATCTGGAAACCGGTGATGTTTAAAGCGATTTTTTCAATGGTGATGTATTCTTTTAGATGGATTTCGTGATGCTCAGCAGTTTTTAATGCAGCCGGGCCGCGAAAATCCCAAATCAGCTTGATTTTTCTAGACATGTTTTTTTTACAAATATAAATTGCAGCACCGAAGAATTGTCTTTTACCGGATGTTTTTTTTAGTATATTTGGAAAAAATCAAACACATGGAAAACAACTACTTATCTAAAATTATTTCTTTTTGCCCAAAAGCCATTTTACTTGGTTTGCTGGCGTTTTCACCTAAAGGAATCGCACAAAGTTATACTGTAACCCCAATTCCGTTTCAGGTTTATACTGCAGACACACAAGTTCAGGGAACTGCGGACGATCTGTATTCTCCAGTCATCACATTGCCTTTTAATTTCACTTTTTATGGAAATTCGTATAGCCAAATCGTGATCAGCACGAATGGATATATTGACTTCAGGATTGGAATGACCGGGCTAATGTCTGAATGGGACCTCAATGGACTAACCATACCAAGTGCTAATTTCGCAACGAAAAATTCCATTCTTGGCGCGTATCATGACATGTACAATAGTTCACAAGACCCAAATGTAGGTTCGATCACTATGGGGACATTTGGATTTGCACCTTACAGAAGATTTATTGTCATGTTTGACAACAACTCACATTACTCATGCCAGGCGGTGAAAAGCTCGTTTCAAATGATCTTGTATGAAACAACAAATATTATTGATGTGCAACTGATTGACAAACCAATATGTGCAGGATGGGAACAAGGTGCTGCAGTTACTGGAATCATCAACAGTACTGGCACAGAAGCGGTAACGCCGCCTGGTCGCAATACCGGAGCCTGGACCGCTTTCCACGAAGGCTGGAGGTTTCAGGATTTGGAATCGTCAACTGCTTACAATTATACAAAATGCGACGCAAATACGGATGGTTTCGAAATCTTTAACCTGAATGTTGCGCAAAATGACTTATGGCCGGCAAATCCTTCGGGCATTCATTTTTACAGTTCTGAAACAGATGCCGTTTCAGAAACGAATGCTTTGAGTTTAAATTATACCAACACAACCGCTAACGAGCAAACCATTTACACAAACATTGGCGGTCTGGTAAAACAAATTATCTTACGCACTGTTGATTGCGCGAATGATTTTGATGCCGACACAGTCGCTTCCGCAGATGAAGATCTGAACCACGACGGAAATCTTGCCAATGACGACACAGACGGGGACGGAATCCCGAATTTCACCGACAATGACGACGATGGGGATTTGGTGCTGACCAATGTCGAATATGTGTTCCCAAAATCGGGCAATGCAGTTCTGGATACAGACAGTGACGGAATCCCGGATTATCTCGATGCTGATGACGACGGCGACGGCGTGCTTACGATTAACGAAGATTACAACGGAAACCACAATCCAATTGATGACGATACCGACAATAACGGAACGCCGGATTATTTGCAACTTGGCGTAGCACTTGGCACAAACGGATTTAATATCGCGAAAAATTCAATTGCTATTTTCCCAAACCCGGCTTCAGATGTTTTAAACATCGAAAATAAAAGCAGCGAAGCGATTACCAATGTTTCGGTATATTCCATAAATGGCGTTTTGGTGAAAGAGGCTAAAAATGCGATGGATAAAATTTCAGTTTCTGATTTGCAAACCGGAGTTTACTTTGTGAAAATCCAGGCAGGAAACCAAACGTTGAATTACAAGTTCATCAAAAAATAAAAATTATAGATTATTTGTAGAAAAGGTTTGATGAGAGTCAAGCCTTTTTTAATTTCCGCAACTTGATTATTTGTCCTAATTTTGCCAAAAATTGAAACATGCCAAAAGAGCTTCTAATCCAGGTTTCTCCTGAAATCGCTGCAAATAATGCATTGCTAAAAGAACACATCGCAAAGATGATCAGTGTTCCTGTTAGTGAAATTGCACATGTTACGATTTTAAAACGTTCGATCGATGCGCGCCAGAAAGCGATCAAAGTCAACTTAAAAATGCTGATTTTCTTTGAAGGTGAAACAGTTGAAGCGTTAAAAACAGAACTTCCCGACTATAAAAATGTTTCAAACGCTACCGAAGTGATTGTCGTTGGCGCAGGCCCGGCCGGACTTTTTGCAGCTTTACAATTGATTGAACTCGGATTAAAGCCAATAGTGATCGAACGCGGCAAAGATGTACGCGGAAGGCGACGCGACCTGAAAGCGATCAACCTCGAATACATTGTCAACGAAGATTCGAATTATTGTTTTGGCGAAGGCGGCGCAGGAACCTATTCTGACGGAAAATTATACACGCGTTCCAAAAAACGTGGCGATGTCGACAGGATCCTGAATCTTTTCGTAGCTTTTGGCGCTTCACCCGATATCCTGATCGAAGCACATCCTCACATCGGAACAAATAAACTTCCGAAAATCATCGAAGACATTCGTGAAAAAATTATCGAATTTGGAGGAAAGGTGTTGTTTGATAAGCGCTTGACCGACATCATTCTCAAAAATAATGAAGTGCAGGGAATCGTCACCAATACCGGCGAAACGATCACGGCTTCAAAAATTATCCTTGCCACCGGACATTCCGCGCGAGACATTTTCGAATTGCTCGACCGCAAAAAAATCTTTATCGAAGCCAAACCATTCGCACTTGGCGTTCGTGCCGAACATCCGCAGGAACTGATTGATAAAATCCAGTACAGCTGTGATTACCGTGGCGAATATTTGCCGCCCGCCGCTTATTCAATTGTAAAACAAGTCAATGGCCGGGGCATGTATTCGTTTTGCATGTGTCCGGGCGGTGTGATTGCACCTTGTGCAACTAGTCCGGGCGAAGTCGTTACAAATGGCTGGTCGCCGTCAAAACGCGATCAGGCTACAGCCAATTCTGGAATTGTGGTCGAATTAAAACTTGAAGATTTCAAGCCCTTTGCCAAATTTGGCGCATTGGCCGGAATGGAATTCCAGAAAAGCATCGAGCAAAAGTCATGGCATTTAGCCGGACAAACCCAAAAAGTCCCGGCACAAAGGATGGTCGATTTTACACAAAGCAAAACCTCATCAGATATTCCGAAAACTTCTTATGTTCCGGGAACAACGCCTGTAGAAATGGGGCAGGTTTTCCCCGGTTTTTTAACGCAGATCATGCGCGAAGGTTTTTCAGAATTCGGAAAATCGGTCAGGGGTTATTTGACGAATGATGCAATTTTGCATGCTCCGGAATCCAGGACATCGTCGCCAGTGCGGATTCCACGTGATGTCGTCACCTATGAACACGTTCAGATCAAAGGATTGTATCCGTGCGGAGAAGGTGCGGGTTATGCGGGCGGAATTATTTCTGCCGCGATCGATGGCGAGAAATGTGCGTTGAAATGTGCAGAAACTATTAAAAAATAATTTCACATTTTTCTTTCAAACAATTCGAAACGGAACGTTAAACCAATCGGTTTTTAACAACTTTTTCGTATTTTTGGGCAGCTATGAACTTTACTCCAGAAGAAAATGTCATTCTCGTAAATGACCGCGACGAACAAATCGGGCTGATGCCGAAATTAGAAGCCCATGAAAAAGCCTTGCTTCACAGGGCATTTTCTGTTTTTATACTGAATGATCAAAATGAGATCATGCTGCAGCAACGCGCCGCCGGAAAATACCATTCGCCATTGTTGTGGACAAATACTTGCTGCAGCCACCAGCGCGAAGGCGAAGCCAATATTGAAGCCGGTTCGCGCCGTTTATTTGAAGAAATGGGTTTTAAAACCGAACTCAAAGAATTGTTCCATTTCATTTACAAAGCGCCATTTGACAATGGATTGACCGAACACGAATTCGATCATGTTATGATTGGATATTACAATGATGATCCGAAAATAAATACCGAAGAAGCCGAAAGCTGGAAATGGATGGCAATCGAAGATGTAAAGTCCGACATGCAATCCAATCCCGAAATTTATACGGTTTGGTTCAAGATCATTTTCGACGAATTTTACCATTATCTTGAAGACCATAAATTATAGAGTCGAAAGTCGAAAGTCAAATGTCTGAAGCCGAAGTGAAATTGTAAATCCAACATCGTAAATCAAAAATCAGATGAAAGTGACTGTAAGCAGGAAAGCCCATTTTAATGCCGCGCACCGTCTGCACCGCAAAGACTGGTCATTCGAGAAAAATGATGCGGTTTTTGGGAAATGCAACAATGCCAATTTTCATGGACACAATTATGAATTGACCGTTAGCGTGACCGGCGAAATCGATCCGGAAACGGGTTATGTTATGGATATTAAAGAATTGGCCGACCTGATTCTTGAAGAAGTTGAAAAACCATTTGATCACAAAAACCTCAATCTTGATGTTCCCGAATTTGCAGACTTAAATCCGACAGCGGAAAATATAGTAGTTGTCATCTGGAATAAAATCCGAAGTAAAATCAATCCCGATTTCGATCTGGAAATTGTTTTATATGAAACGCCGCGAAATTTCGTGACCTATAGCGGAAAGTAAAAAATACTGCAAACAATTGCAGAAATCGTATCACAAAACAATTGTCCAAAATCCTGAAATTTGTCAAAAAAATATGAGCACAACACTTTATCCTTTTCAATTTGAGCCGATCCTGAAAGACAGGATCTGGGGCGGAGAAAAATTAAAAACCTTTTTAAACAAGCCGATCACTTCTAAAATTACAGGGGAAAGCTGGGAATTGTCTGATGTTGAAGGCGATGTCAGCGTCATTGCTAATGGCTATTTAAAAGGAAAATCACTTGCGGATATCATCAATGAATTTCCGGACGAATTGCTCGGGACAAAAATTCATAATGATTTTGGCAAGAAATTTCCGTTGTTGTTCAAATACCTTGATGCGCGCGAAGACTTGTCGATTCAGGTGCATCCGAACGACGAACTCGCAAAAAAACGCCACAATTCCTTCGGGAAAACTGAAATGTGGTATGTGATGCAGGCCGATGAAAATGCACGTATCATTGTTGGATTTAAAGAAAAATCGAGCCCCGAGGAATATCTGAAAAGCATTAAAGAGAAAAATATACTGTCAATTTTGAATTCGGTAGCAACAAAGCAGGGCGACGTGTTTTTTCTGCCAACAGGAACGGTTCACGCGATCGGCGCAGGACTTGTGATTGCAGAAATTCAGCAGACTTCTGACATTACGTATCGAATCTATGATTTTGACCGAAAAGACGCGAATGGAAATACCCGCGAATTGCATACCGATCTGGCAGTGGAAGCGATCAATTACAATACGACCGACACGCAAAAACAATATTCCAAAACACAGAACCAGCCGAATGTTATGGTTGATTGCCCGTATTTTACGACAAGTTTTATTCCGCTTGACGGAAAATCGGAAGTTGTAAAAGACGGCAATTGCTTTACGGTTTACATGTGTGTCGATGGAAATTTTTCGATTGAAAGCGACGGTGAAACATTCGACTATAAAAAAGGCGATACGGTTTTAATGCCAGCCGCTTTAAAAGCATTCGCGCTGAGCGGAAAAGCTTCTGTTTTAGAAATTTACATTTCATAGTCATATATAAGAAGAATATGTGTACTTTTGCACCTGATTTTAAAAATTAAAAATAAAATGGCAAACGTTAAGAATTTAAAGAAAGACATCAACTACGTATTGGGTGATATTATTGAAGCAGTATATTTATTTGAAATGTCAACTTCAGGAAAACCAACAGACGAAACCAATGCATTGATCGACGAAGCGATTGGTACATTTGATGCTTTAATCACTAAAGTGAACGCTAAAAACGTAGAGAACAAAAAAGCGCATTTCAAACAAATCAATGTAGAATTAGAACAAGCTGCAAATCAACTTGTTGCTAAAATCAACGATTTGCAATAAAAAAAAGCAATAAAAAAGTGTGATTTTATTTTGGAAATTTAAAATTCACTTCTATATTTGCACCCGTAATGAGACGCCGGTGTAGCTCAGTTGGCTAGAGCAGCTGATTTGTAATCAGCAGGTCGTGGGTTCGAGTCCCTCTATCGGCTCCAAAGAAAACCATCACATTTAGTTGTGGTGGTTTTTTGTTTTTGGAAATATTTTCAAACTTGGAAATTTTCAAATCTAATTATAAAAAAGCCGCTGACAAATTCAGCGGCTTTTTTTATTTTGCGGTTTCCTGTTTCTTCCGATCGTTGTAAAACTTGATCAGTTTTTTTCCATACATCGACTGGGCAACTTTTGGTGTCATCGATTTCTGGATCGTATCAATGTATTTAAGATTGATATCGGGAATTTCTGTTAACGCTACGTAAGGCGATACTTCAAGGTCTTTGTTATTTAATGCAAAATTCGTCGCATACAGGTAACGTCTTTTCAAAATTTGCGCCTGCGCCTCTGAAATGCTGTCAATCGTTTTAATGTTGTTTGTTTTGAATGCGCGAAACCTGGCTTCGATCAAACTGAGGTTTTGGTCATTAAAACGTGCCGCTACTTTTTTGTATTCGCCGTATTTCTCTTGATTTTTAGAGCCTGAAATTTTTGAATCGGAGGTGAAATAGTCTAGGCTGGTGTCGATATTGATGTTTCCGGCTTCAGCAAAAAACGGCAAATTGTTGTCGAGCGAATTCGTCACACCGCGATCGAGGAACAAATAATACATTTCCGGGGATTTGATGTCAAGTTCGGCAGCAAAATGCGAATCGCCGTCAATTTTGATCGTGTCGATGGCAACCAGGCTCGTATCGACAATTTTCTGGATGTATAAAGTTCCTTTTTTCAGGCCTTTGATATTTCCGGTAATGTGAAGGTTTTTACCGGAGTCTTTTTGGCTGCAGCCAATGATTAGAAGCGACGCGAATAGTGCAGCAATCGAATATTTCATGAATTTTTGTTTTAACGATGTTCCGTTCGGCCACTTTGGCGCCGGGTTCGCAAAATAATAAAAAAATCCCCAATCTGCAGTACAAATCGGGGATTGATTTTTGGAATTATCCTTTCAGCCAGGCTTCTTTGAGTTTTGTTTTGCTGCTGTCTGTCGCCTTGAACGTTTCGGCATCGTCATAAGGCAATTTGACTTTTCCTTTGAGTGTCATGTCTTTGCCATCGCGTTTGATCTTGACTTCGATCGGATCATTTTCTTTCCATTTCTCGCTGCTCATGATCATGTCGTAAATGTTGTCAAGATTGTAATCTTTTCCGTTTACGCCTGCAATGATATCACCGCCTTTCATTCCAACTGCGGCATAAAAATCAGGCAAAATCGCATCAGGAAACAAAATGATTTCTTTGGTATTCGGATTGACTGTGATGTATGGTTTTTGTCCTTTGATGAAAACATTGCCCGGGGTTTTCGTCGCTACTTTGGTCACGCCCACTTTTGCAAGGAATGTTTCGTATGGTATTGGCGTTGGCCCAGCCACATAAGTATTTAAGAATTCGCCCACTTCAGGATAGGTCAGTTCAGTGATTTTTGCAAACAATTCGTTGTCGTTGAACGCTTTATTGACACCATAAAAGCTTGACAGTTTTTGCATCAAATCTAAAATTCCTCTTTCACCGTTGCTTTTCTCACGGATGATGATATCGATGCACATTCCAATGAGTGCGCCTTTTTCATAAACATTTAAATATTGGTCTTTGTAAGGTTTTACCAACACATTGGCACTCATTTTTGTAAATGGCATCGTGTCGTCGAGGTTTTTGGAATTAGCGATTTTTCCGGCCATTCTCGTATAAAAATCATCTTCAGAAATTAAGCCTTGATTGATTTGGAACAGGTTTGCAAAATATTCGGTTACGCCTTCATACATCCACAAATGCTCTGACATTTTTGGCGCTGCATAATCAAAATCCTGAATTTCTTTCGAATGAATCGTCAATGGCGTGACAATGTGAAAGAATTCATGAGAAACGACATCTTTCAATTGTTCGGCCAGTTGGTCTTTCGGCATCGCTTCAGGCATCACAACAGTCGTAGCCGTTGGATGTTCTAAAGCACCAAAACCTTGTGCGTCTTTCGTATTGACATCTGATAAATAAATCAGGACGCTGTATTTTTTTGTAGCATTGAATTTTCCAAGGAAATTTTTCTGCGCCGTCATCATGGTTTTCATTTCCGGAGTGATGCTTTCTGCCGTGATCAAACCGTTTGGAGAATACACTGCGATGAGGATTTCCATGCCGCTGATGTTGAATGTCGTATAATCAGGTTTGGCATACATGATCGGGTTTTCGACCAATTCGGCATAACGCGAAACGGTGAAACTGTCTTTTGTCGCGCTTGCATCGGTATCGGTCATTGATGTTGCGCCCCAAAGTGTTGCAGGATGATCGATCGTTAAAGTATAAGGCTCGGTGATTTTTCCATCAAAATAACCAACAAATCCATGTGTATTAATCATGAAATTCTTGCCTTCGAGGATATTTGTACCGGCTGGTGAAAAAACAGATTTGCTGCCAAATTCATGTCCGGGTTCTTCTGTATCGTAGGTGTCATTGACCCAATAAGTAATTTTGGCAAGTTTTTTTGCGTCTTTAATGGTCCATGAATTGTCGTCCATTTTGGCCACTGACAGCGGTTTTCCTTTGGCATCGAATGCTTTGAGGTTGTCGATGTATTTTCCGTAATCGTCTTCAGAATAAGTTCCTGGAACTGTTTTGGGAATGTGGTAAGTGATTTCAGAGGCTGTTACTTTTGTCGGCGTGACCGTAACCATCACTTTATCGTCTTTGACATTGTTGAGGTCAATGTCTACTTTCATGTCACTGCTGTTTTTTGATTGTGCATTTGCATTTATACTGAACAAAGCAGTGGCTAATGCCAATGACAGGACTAATTTTTTCATTTATTTCTGTTTTTTTAAGGAATAAGTACGCGAATGTATAAAATAGTTACAGCGTGTTAAATGTTTTTAGTACGGACTTAACATTAAACATTTCCGGCCATAAAAAAACTCCTGCTTGAACAGGAGTTTGTATTTAATCGATTTTATTTTTGATGTAATATTTGCCGTCAAGATCTTCGTCAAAATCGTCAATTTTTGGTGGTTTAGGCTTTGGTTTGCTTGCCATCGCTTTTTTCTTCCACAGTTCAAATTTGTCTGCGGCGAGCCTTTTTTTCATAATTTCGAGAATTTCTTTTTCGGCAAAGCCAAATTCCTTTTTTATGATTTCAAACGGATTCCGTTCTTCAAGTGCCAGCGTTACGAGCCTCTCATTTTGTTCCCAGGTCAATTCTATGCGTTTACTCTTTTTCATCAATCGAAATTAATTCAGACAAATACGTATTGCGGTTAAAACTCCGAATCAATATTAAGAAAAAAAATAATCACTTTTTCAGCTGTCGCGAATTTTTTTACCGATTTTTATTTTCGGATGCCGAACGGTAATTTTGAAACGGGATTTTAAGCAGGTTTTTAAGATTATTGTGCGCTTCGGGCTTGTGATGCGTGTCTACGCCGTAAACAATTTTGTCGCGTTCCAATATCGAAAATGTCCCGAAAAGTCGGTCCCAAACCGAAAAAATATTCCCGTAATTGCTGTCGGTGTAAGGCAAAACATAGTGGTGGTGGACTTTATGCATGTCAGGCGAAACGATCACGTAACTTAAAATCCGATCGATATTTTTCGGAAGTGAAATATTCGCGTGGTTGAATTGCGAAAAGATGACAGACAACGACTGGTACAAAAAAACCAGCCACATCGGCACACCGATAACTAAAACCGCCAAAGTTGTAAATACAAACCGGATGACACTTTCACCTGGATGGTGGCGGTTTGCAGAAGTGGTATCGATCCAGGTATCGGTATGGTGAATCAGGTGAAAACGCCACATCCAATGGGTTTTGTGCTGCGCCCAATGGGCAAGATAGGCGCCGATCAGATCCATCAGCAGCAATCCGATAAGGGTAAAAATCCAGATATTCATTTCAGGAAGCCATTGCAGGATTCCGAAATGGTTTTTGGTCACCCAATGTGCAGCCATGAGCAAAATGAACGCCATGACAAAATTCACGATGATCGTAGTCAATGTGAAAAAGATATTGATTCCGGCGTGGTTCCATTTTTTATAATTGAGCTTGAACAATGGATTGATACTTTCCAAAAGCCAGAAAAAAGCGATGCCGCCAGCCAAGATCAATCCGCGATGTAAAGACGGAATCGTCGAAAAATAAGCAATGATGTCATTCATTTTCAAAAAGATTTACACCCAAATTTACTAAAAGGCAATTGATAATGGACAATTGATAATGTAAAGTATGTGCCCCGTCCGGAGCATGGAGCATCTTCCAAATTTAATAAACACAAGGCTCCAGTTATTGAAGCTTTCTAAGTGATGACAATCAAAATAATTATCAATTGTTCATTATCAATTATCCATTATTAAGCAATCAATGATTATTCTTTCCTGTCTTCCGGTTCGAATTCTGTTTTTCTCAATAGGTGTTTGTAGACCAAACCTCCTGCAATGGCACCAAGGATTGGAGCAGCGATAAAAAGCCACAATTGCTGCAATGCCCAGCCTTGAACGAAAACGGCCTGGCTGATGCTTCGGGCAGGATTTACCGAGGTGTTGGTTACGGGAATACTGATCAAATGAATTAATGCCAATGCCAATCCGATTGCAATTCCTGCAAAACCCTCACGTGCGCGGTCTTTTTCGGTTGCCCCGAAGATAATGATCAGGAACATGAACGTCATAACGAATTCGGTTACAAACGACGACATCATATCATAACCGCCAGGAGAATGTTCGCCAAAACCGTTGGCTGCAAAATTCCCGATGCCGCTGCCGTTTCCTGTTGCGATGACATATAAAACGCCGGCTCCGGCAATTCCGCCAAGGATTTGTGAGATGACGTATGGCAAGACCGTAGAGGCTTCAACACGTCCACCAGCCCACAATCCGATGGTTACTGCCGGATTTAAATGCGCTCCTGAAATTCGTCCCAAAGCATAAGCAATGGTTAAAACGGTAAGTCCGAAAGCGAGTGAAACGCCTACCAGGCCGATTCCGATGAAAGGCTCCGAAGTGAAGTTGGCCGCCAAAACAGCGCTTCCGCAACCGCCTAAAACCAACCAGAATGTTCCAATAAATTCTGCTGCAAATTTCTTCATAATGTTTGTGTTTATTGATAATTATTTAATGAAATTCGAATATTGATAAGCCCAGATGATCAATACGATTTGTAATGGAAGCCGTAACAAGAGTGCCCATTTTGGCATTCCGAGCGCTGCTTTTTCGTTCATATACATAAACAAATTGGCAGGAAAAATGGCAATCAGCAGCGCAATGATCCCAACGGCAGCGTAGGGTGAAGCCGCAGGAATGCAAAGCAGTATGCCGAGAATGATCTCTAAGGCACCACTAATGATGTTCAATAATTTTGGGTTTGGAAAAAATTCTGGAATCATTCGCATATACAGCCTCGGCTTCCGGAAATGGTTCATTCCAGCAAGAATATAGCCCAGAGCCATTACATATAAGTGCCATGGAAATGTCATACTTTTTGCTTTATTTCAAGTACTTTTAGCACTATGGTTTAAGCTAATGTAGGATTTTTTTCTGTAAGATGTTAAAATGATGCCAAAAAACAGGCGCGAAATTGCATTTTTACTATTTCATGACGGTTTAATTTCCGAACATTACAGTGAAATGCGTTCCTTTTCCTACTTCACTTTGCACAGAAATTTTCCCTTTCATCGTTTCGATTTGTGCTTTGGTCATGAACAGGCCAATGCCCTTTGCTTCCGGATGGTTGTGGAAAACCTGGTTCATTCCAAACAGTTTGTGGCCGTTTTTAATAAGGTCGATTCCGAGTCCGTTGTCAATGACGTGAAGGTAAACATGGTTGTTCTTAAATTCGGTCGAGACATGAATTTCGGGTGTTCTTGAAGGGTTTCGGTATTTTAAAGCATTGCTGATCAGGTTGTGGAACACGCTTTCCAGATAAATCGGGGAATATAAAATCTGGCTGGCATTTGTAAAATCAGAAGTGATTTTCGCATCCGATTTCAATATTTCACCTTGTAAAGTTTCAACAGTTTTTGTAAAAACATTTTCGAATGTGATGGTTTCCTTTTCGATGGATTTGTTCTTTCTGATGTGCAGCACTTCCATCAACTGGTTCAAAGATTCGTTGAGGTTGTATGCTACTTTCCTGAGCATGTCAAAAATCATTTTGTATTCATCGATCGTGCTGTCTTCATAGATTGCCGCGACCAGAGAAGTAATGTTTGCTGCAGGCGACCTCAGGTTGTGCGAGGTCATGTTTGCAAAATCATTCAATTGCTGGTTTTGCATGGTAAGCTCATCCATCAAATTTTCCTGAATGATCTGGTCAAGCATCAGCCTTTTCGCATTTTGCCTGATCTTGACATAAGCAAAGAAAACGATCAGGAAAGTAATGATCGTAAAAAGCGAAAAGTTTCGGTTTCTGGCTTTTACGTTTTCTTCTGTTTCGTTGAGGTTTTCAGACAATATTTTTACAGCATTGTTTTGATAATTGGCAACGATGACACGGATGGAATCCATGATTTCTTTTCCGCGGCCGGTTTTGACAATTTCTGCGGCGCGTTCCATACCGAACTCTTTTCGGGTTTTGATCGTTAATGCGCTGATTTTTTTCTTGGAATCAATAAGCTGTTGTAACGTGTCGAGTTTCAGGATTTGAAGCGTGTCACTTTTAGTCATAGACTCTAATGAATCAATCCACTCTTTGATGTTGGTTTGCCCGCTTTGGTATACTTCAAGATAGTTGTCATCTCCCGTGATGGTAAAACCACGGGTTCCGGTTTCAATATCAATGGCGCTTGACAATACTTTTTCGAGTATGCTGTTGATGTTGCTCGTGCGGTTGACGATAATCCGGTTTTTCTTGACCTGCTGCGCGCGGTTGTAAGTGGAATACACCAATATGGAGAACGCAATCATAATTACAAAAAATGTAATGTCGATCACATTTTTAAGTGAAAATCTCTTCATCTTTTTTGTGGTATTTGAGAGTCAGATGTACCGAATATACGCAAATTATTTGCTTTTAGGCTTAAAATTAACGTTCATGATCACAATCGCAAACAAGATCAATGCAATGCCAAACCATTGGAGTCCGATGACTTCTTCATTCAGTAAAAAATACGCCATTGTTACCGATACAGGCAATTCTAACGAAGAAACAATACTGCCAAGTCCGATTCCAGTATGCGGAAAACCAGCATTAAGCAACATCGGCGGAATCACGGTTCCAAACAAGGCTAATAAAATTCCCCATTTGTAAAAGATATCATAGTTGATTGGAGTTGAAATCGTTACGCAGGCAAAAATGAAAACAATCACAGCGCCGCCCAAAAGCATGTACAAACTGCGTTGTGCCGACGAAATGTGTACCGCTACGCGATTCGCAGTAAACATTGTTGTCGTAAATGAAGCGGCAGCCAAAAGGCCGAGTACGATGCCGCGCCAGTCAAGTTCATTGTTGTTGTGAATCAGGTTTGTTGCCAATGCAGTACCCAAAAGAACAATCGCTACGGCAACGATCTTTACAGGAGAAGGGATTTTCTTTTCGAGAAACATTTCGAGCAATACGCCCATCCAGACGGTTTGCATGAGCAATACGATCCCGATAGAAACCGGAATGTACTTTACGGCGAGGTAATAAAAAATGCTCGTGAGCCCTGTTGAAGTTCCGGCGACCATCAATTGTGTAATGTCGCGGCGGTTGGCTTTGACGGCAGTTCCGTTATTTCGGATTTTCTGAAACCAATTGATGATGAGAATGGCTATAATCCCCAGGATGAACTGTGAAGAAATCACTTCAGCAGGTGTAAAAGGATTTCCGGTAATTCCGGTATCTGAATAGGCAAGTTTTACAAATGTCGCGAGCATTCCGTAGCTCGTTGCGCCTAGGCTTACAAGAAATACCCCTTTAATAAGATTGTTGTTTGTCATTTTTGAATTTTAAAAAGCGGGCAAATATAGCATTTCAACAGGAATATTCAGCTACAAATCAAAATACTAAAAAATGCAGGAAATAAAAAGGCCCGAAAAACAAAGTCTCCGGGCCTTTTCAACAAAAAACGTATATTATTGTTTTACAAACTTAGATTGAAAAGAACTGCTGCCTGAAAAAGCCTGAAAAATATAAATCCCTGCCGGCAATTCCTGCAAATTTACCGCCGAGACACTGCCGTCATGTTCTGTTACTTTCTTTCCGGTCATATCAGTAATCGTATAAAAATCGATCGGGGTTTTCTCGCTGTTGTCAATAAATAAAATGTCATTTACCGGATTTGGATAAAGCTGTAATGAAATTTTGGCTCCAGAAAATCGTTGCGCCATAAGTTGGCAATTGCTGCTGATTGCAACAGGAGTGGTTTTGTCGTTTCGTGTGCCATCGCCTAATTGTCCATAACTATTGTCTCCCCATGCCCATAACGCATTGTTGCTGTCAATTGCAATTGTGAACTCACGGCGTCCCGAAACTGATTTCCAGCTTTTATCAGGTTCTATTAAAACAGGCGAATTTTTATTGATTGTTGTTCCGTCACCCAATTGCCCAATATCGTTTTTTCCCCATACCCACAATTGTCCATTTTCTTTGATACCTCTTGTAATCGATGTGCTGGTGACTGCTTGTACCCAATCACTGTCAGAGCCAATCCTAACCGGCACACGCACATTACTGCTTGAACCGTTGCCAACAGTGCCATAAGCATTGAATCCCCATCCCCAGATGGTGCCGTCGGTTTTGATGTTCATGCTTGTAAACCCGCCCGAAGAAGTGGTGCCGTAATCAAATACATTAGCACCGATTTGCGCCGGGATTTCCTGGAACTGAAGAATCACAGCGCCAAGCGAACCTTCTACGTTTGCGCCCCAAGACCAAATGCTGTGGTCTGTTTTTATAGCAGTGGCCGAAAGCGTGCTTGCCGATACCATCTGCCAATCAGTATCTTCTCCAACATGTGTTGGAAATGTTACGCTTTCTGTATTTCCGGTCCCCAGTTCATAGTGGTCATTCCATCCCCAACTCCACAATGAGCCATCTTCTTTTAGCGCCAATGTAAAAATAGAGCCTGCAGAAACATATTTCCAGTCGGTATCCGTTCCGATTTGTTTTGGAAGATTGCTGCTGATGTAAGTGCTGTCTCCTAATTGGCCATAAGTATTTTCTCCCCAGGCCCAAAGGGTGCCGTCATTTTTAATGGCCATCGTATGCTCATTTCCGGCAGAGATCATCAGCCAGTTTTTATTGCTGCCAATTTGTGCGGGTGTTGTTTTATCTTCAAAAGTTCCGTCGCCCAATTGGCCCGATACATTTTTTCCCCATGCCCAAAGTGAGCCGTCAGACTTTAGCGCAACGGCATGATAACCGCCACCTGAAACCTGTGACCAGCATTGTGCGTAAACCGGGCGAATAGTAGCAAATACGAGGCTTAGAAAAAGAAAATATCTTTTCATTATCAAAATATGGGGGTATAAATTGTGGTATGAGGGCGCTAAAATAGGGAAAAACATTCTAAGTTGTATTTTTACTGATGATTTTTATGCCAAAACTGTTATTTTGTTATGAAATAAAACGATGTGGTAATTTTTAAAAGAATATATGTTAAAAGCAAATAAAAAAGCAGCTCTGAAGCTGCCTTGTTTATTCTGTAATTCCTTTGATCGGTATGGGGAAT
Source organism: Flavobacterium noncentrifugens (assembly GCF_900100375.1). Lineage (GTDB taxonomy): Bacteria > Bacteroidota > Bacteroidia > Flavobacteriales > Flavobacteriaceae > Flavobacterium > Flavobacterium noncentrifugens. Next base: position 314,765 of record NZ_FNEZ01000002.1, read on the forward strand.
ATAAAACCCTGTAACACATTGTTGTGTGCATTGGAAACGTGTTCTTTAAAAGTACGCATGCTTTCATGCATGGATTTTGTATAACTGTAACCCAATTTCAGCAAAATATCCTCCAGCTTTTTTAGTTCATTAACAATAGCCGCTTCTTTTTCTTCTTTATTTTCAGGAAGCTGGCTGATCAGTTCTTCCATATTTTTCTCAAATACTTTTTCGGCTTCTTTGTAGAAAGTGGAGAGTTTTTCATCACTTTTATAACTTCGAATGTGCGTTAAGTCGATTGCCGCTTCTTTTTCAGCATCATCAACTTTGCCGTCGGCGTTTGAAGCTAAAATGGTAATGTATGCCGGAAATTTTAATAAAGTTTGCTGCTCTTCCAGACTAAGATTGTTGAATAATTCCATGAATGATTGATTTCTGTTAGGATTATAAAGGTAGCATTTTAAAGACAATTTGCCATTTGATTTTTTAAAAAAAGCAAAAAAGAAGACGTGATTTTTTAGGTTCAGATCAAAAAAAAGGATAATCTGCACTTGCAAATTATCCGATTTATAATTTCTCTATCAGCTTCCAATTGAATAGTGAAAAACTAGAATTACATTGTCCTTTATACAGCTTCCATTCAGATAAAGGGTTTTGCAATTTTTAAAACTTTCAGTGATTTAGAATCTTAAGCAGTTTTTGGCTGTTTCGTGCATTCTTTTGTGTTTGCCTCCTGCTTTATGGAATCTGCGTTTAAATTAAAGTTTACAGTTAAAAATAACAATTCCGACACTTAAAATTTTATACTTTAATAACCTCGTCTTTCATCATTCAAACCAAGATTATTTGGCTTTTTTCGGTTTTTTTGCATCCGAATCCGACGGATTAATTCCTACCGGCTGCACCTTGGTTTGTCTTTGTGTCTGGCTTTTGTCTTTGGTTTCTTTTTCAGCTTCTACCTGAGCATTTCCTTCGGTTTTAACCGCTTCTACTTTTGCAGAGCGTTCCACGGTGCGTTGAGTTTCCCTTGGGGCCTGTTGTTGCAGTTGATCATCGTTTGGCTGCTGATCGCCTTGTTGTGCCGAAGCAAACGTTACTGTGAGCAAAAATGCGGCTGTGGTCCATATATTTTTCATAATGTAAGATTTTGTTTTTTACAAAGTAAGGTTTTAAGCCTTGTTTTTTTGTTATTGAATTATGCGAAATTGTTACAACAATTCAAAGATCATTTTATATCGAAATTTTCCTTTTTCAGCGCCTTCATGATGCAGATGATGACTTTTGATTTGGTTTCCCCATTCGTCATATCGGCATCGGTTTTAACCCAATACCGCACCATGATCTGGATCGTACTTCCGGTTACATTCGATACTACTGCTGAAGTCGGCAGGTTTTCGTTCATCACATCTTCAATATCCGAAAGTGTTTTTTTAATGACTGCAATTGCATGTTGGTAATCTGCGCCATATTCCAACCCGATTAAAAAATCCTGCAACAAAAATCCTTCACTGTTGTAGTTGATGAGCGTATTTTTGATCAGCAGCGCATTTGGGATGTAAATGTCTTTTCCGTCGCTTTTAATCTGCGTATCGCGAAGATTCAATGCCAGGACTTTTCCTTTTACACCGTTACTTTCAATAATTTCACCGATGGAAAAAGGGCGTTTAAAAGCGAGTAATATGCCGGCAAGGAAATTTTCACCTATGTCTTTTAGGGCAAAGCCAATGATAAACGCTGATATTCCGGCACCGGCCAACAAACTTTGGGCAATTCCGGTCAATCCGATGATCCGCAGGACAATCAGAAATCCGATCACTAAAAAAAACGCTTTGACCAATCTTGAAATGAAATTCGCCAGCAAGGCATCGTGCATTTTTTTCTGAAGCCTTCTGTCAGAAATCTGCTGGATTTTTGCAGCGACAAACCACGAAACAAGCGAAACGACAACCGCCAGAACAATTTTAGGCGTCACATTTACAATTCCGTAATAGTAGTTTTCTACGTGCTGGAGTACATCTTTAACAAAATCTTCCATGACAATTCAATTGCTTTCATTTGAGCTTTTCTGCATATTGATCCCTGACTTCCTGGTTGATGTAAGTCGTTAGCCCGATTCCTTTTTCAGCCAGGCCTTTCATGATTTCTACGGCGCGTTTTCCGTTGGAAGCGTAATTGTACAGATAAACACTTCCGTCAGAAAAAGCAATTCGAATGCTCTGCTGGCTGATCTGATAGGCTTTAATGCCCGAATTCCCGCTCAAATTTTTATAAGTTTTCATATCTGAACCTGAAAGCATTATGGAAATTGCAATCCATCCAAATTTCCTCTTTTATGGGCATTTTACACTTATAGTATTTCAGGGAAAGGTTACAGATTTTTACAAAAAAATCCTCCGTTGGGAGGATGCTGTTACAGTAAAGTTTCCTGAAACCGCTTCCAGAAATAATAGACCAGTGCCATGAAAACCAGCATGACCAGCGGAATCAAAACTAAAAGTACTTGTCCGCCACTAAAAGCCCATGACAATGATGCCCCGATAAAATTGAATGCAAATCCGGCGAAAGCCCATTCTTTTAAAGTGCTGAATTTGTTCTGGACCAAAGCCATGGCGCCCAATATTTTTGCAGTTCCAATGATGCACATCAAATATATCGGATAGCCGAGTTGCCTTAATGCTGCTTGTCCTTCCTGTTGTTGGGTGACGCCGCCGATGCCGTCAAGAATCATCAGTGCTGCAAAAATAATGGTCAGTGTCCAGTAGGTGATTTTAATATTTTTCATAATATTGGTTTGATTTTAAGTCGATTATACAAATTTAACAATAGTCTTCATAAAATAAAATATGCAATAACGTCTTATCCGCAGGTCGATCGCGACAAACTGTTTTTTATATTTGTATCAGATCAACCAAACTAATAGCAAAATGAAACACATTTCCATCATTGTTCCGCAGGGCCATTCAAGCATTCCCAACATCGACGGATCGCACCACATATTTTCTGAAGCCAATGCTTTTGCAGCAAAAATGGGAATGCCACCGTTGTTTAAAGTGCAACTGGTAGGCATAAATGAAAAGATCATTCAAAGAAACGGTGCTTACACGATTGTTCCCGATTGCCTGATTTCAGATGTTGTAAAAACCGATATCATCATCATTCCAGCGATCCACAGCGATATCGCTTCGGCTATCGAAGCCAATTTTGAAATATTGGAATGGATTAAAAAACAATATCATGATGGGGCAGAAGTGGCCAGTTTTTGCATCGGGGCATTTTTTCTGGCTGCGACCGGGCTTTTAAACGGAAAAAAATGCGCGACACATTGGGCCGCAGCCCAGCAATTCAGGCAGTTGTTTCCCGAAGTCCACGTAGTTGACGACAAGATCATGACGCATGAAGACCGTATTTACACCAGTGGCGGCGCGTATTCATTCCTGAATTTACTGGTTTACCTGATTGAAAAGCATGCCGGACGTGAAATGGCGATCATGATCTCAAAGACTTTCATGATCGACATCGACCGAAACAGTCAGTCGCCTTTCATCATGTTCCAAGGCCAAAAAGACCACGAAGACCTGGTTGTCAAAAATCTGCAGGAGCATATTGAAACCAATTTTGAAGATAAAACCCCGATCGACGAACTCGCCGCTTTATTCGCAACAGGGCGCAGAAGCCTCGAGCGCAGGTTTAAAAAAGCGACCGGCAACACGATTGTTGAATACATGCAGCGCGTGAGAGTCGAGGCGGCAAAGCGCAGTTTTGAAACCAGCCGGAAAAATATCAGCGAAGTGATGTTTGACGTAGGTTATAATGACACCAAAGCTTTTCGGGATGTTTTTAAAAAGATCAGCGGGCTTACGCCGATTGAATACCGAAACAAATACAATAAAGAAGCGGTCATCTTCGCTTAAAATCATTCAATCTATTTTTGAAATCTCAGTTTCAATTTCGGCTTGGGTCAACAGACCCGATTTTTTGGAAACCAATTTTCCGGCAGCATTGAAAAAATAAACCGTTGGCAGGTTGTAAATGTTGTAGTCATCCAAAGGTTTCACACTTCGGGCAAAGTAAAAAGGCAACCTGTAGTTCATTTTAAAAGTCGTGATCTCTTCGATTTCGTCGTCTGAAACCATCATGAAATTGATGCTGCTTCCATGTTTCGCGTATGCATTTTTTAAAAGCAAAAATGCATCTTTACTGTCTTTTGAAGAAACAGACCAAAATGTAATGATCATCGGTTTCTGGCTGTTGCGTTGTGCCAGATCGATCTCTAAACCTGAAAGATTTTGCAACGCAATATTTTCAAGCCGGATGTCGGGAGCGCCAGCCATCTTTCTCCAGGCATAAAATCCGGTAATGCCTAAAACGGCAATGATGATAAATATCCAGGCTTTTTTCATGAAAATGGTTTTTTGAAGAAGCGCAATGTTACGGCTTTTTGCCGACACTGGAAATCATATTAACGAAAAAGCCTGCAAGTTTTCACTTACAGGCTTCCGATTATTAACCCTTTATTTTTATTATTTGATCAGTTCGAAACTTCTCTTTACAAAAGCAGTAAGTTCTTCGCCTTTGAGTAAATTCTGAGATAATTTTGCCAGATCCAATGCCTGCTTAACCAGATGTTCCTGATGCGATTTGTCTGAAGTATTCAAAATATTCGTTGCCAATTCAGAGTTTGTATTCACTACCAAGTTGTACATTTCAGGAAAATTCCCCATTCCGAACATGCCGCCGCCGCCAGATTGGCTCATTTCTTTCATACGGCGCATAAATTCAGGCTGGGTAATAATAAATGGCGATGCTTCGCTGTCTAACGCTTCCATCTGTACCGAATAATTCGCTTTTGGAACAATGGTTTCTACAACGCTTTTCAACGTTTCTTTTTCTTCATCTGACAATTTCGAAATCGAATCAGAATCTTTTTTAATCAGGTTTTCCACGTGATCCGAATCAACACGAACAAACGTCAGATCTGAATTGTCGGCTTCTAATTTCTGGATCAAATGCGAAATGATCGGAGAATCCAAGAGAACCACTTCATAACCTTTTTCTGTCGCCGAAGCAATGTAGCTGTGCTGCGCATCTTTATTCGAAGCATACAAAACAACCAGTTTTCCGTCTTTGTCCGTTTGGTTGTCTTTGAGTGTTGATTTTAATTCATCAAGCGTGAAATATTTGCCGTCAACGGTTGGATACAAAACAAAAGCACCTGATTTTTCATAGAATTTTGGTTCAGACAACATGCCGTATTCCAATACGATTTTGATGTCATTCCATTTTTTCTCAAAATCTTCACGGTTTTCTGTGAATAAGAGTTTAAGTTTATCAGCAACTTTTTTAGTAATATAATTCGAGATTTTTTTCACCGCGCCGTCAGCCTGCAAATACGATCTTGAAACGTTCAGCGGAATGTCCGGAGAATCGATCACACCTTTTAACATCGTCAAAAATTCAGGAACAATTCCTTCCACATTATCCGTTACATAAACCTGATTTTGGTACAACTGGATTTTATCCTTTTGGATTTGCAGATCTGAACCCAACTTTGGAAAATATAAAATTCCGGTCAGGTTAAACGGATAATCGACATTCAAATGGATGTTAAAAAGCGGTTCTTCAAATTGCATCGGATACAATTCGCGGTAAAAGCTTTTGTAATCTTCGTCAGACAATTCCGTCGGCTGTTTGGTCCATGCCGGATTTGGATTGTTGATGATGTTGTCGACTTCTACGGTTTTAAAAACTTCGTCTTTGTCTTCAGAATCCACAAATTCACCTTTTTTCTGTTCGATCTTTTCAGAACGTGTCCCGAATTTGATCGGAATCGGCATAAACTTATTGTACTTGTTCAGCAATTCAGTAATTTTGCTTTCTTCTAAAAAGTCCAAAGAATCTTCAGCAATGTGCAAAATGATCTCCGTTCCGCGTGAAGTTTTGTCAGCTGGTTCTAATGTGAATTCCGGGCTGCCATCGCAAGTCCAGTGCGCTGCCGGTTCGTCTTTGTAAGATTTCGTAATGATTTCCACTTTCTCTGCAACCATAAAAGCCGAATAAAATCCGAGTCCGAAATGTCCGATAATCCCGGAATCTTTAGCAGAATCTTTGTATTTGTCCAAAAATTCCTCAGCACCAGAAAACGCCACCTGATTGATGTATTTTTCCACTTCATCGGCAGTCATTCCCAAACCTTGATCGATAATATGAAGTTTTTTTCCTTCTTTATCGATCTTCACTTCAATGATCGGATTGCCATATTCCGTTTTCGCCTCGCCAATTGAAATCAGGTGCTTCAATTTTAAAGTCGCGTCCGTTCCGTTCGAAACCAGTTCGCGCAGGAAAATTTCATGGTCGCTGTATAGGAATTTCTTGATTAAGGGAAAGATGTTTTCTACTGAAACATTGATTTTTCCTGTTGTCATAATATATAAGGTTTAAATTTTTTCTGGTTCGCGGCAGTCAAATAAGATACCGTTTTGTTAAAAGTGACAAATTGTCGTGTACTCATTTATGGCGTTGCCTGCGGCCCGCGCTATCCGCTGCAATCTTTTTTCATGATTGCTTCGTGCCTCGCAATGACACAAAAAGGATTTCCGCTGCTATCGCTAACACAGACACGAATTAAACCATGTAATTTCCATTTATACAACTTTATTCAAGTTCGGACAAGTGTTAATTTTAATATTAAATTATCAAATTTTAAAACAATTTAAGATTTTAACAAATGTATCTTTGTAGCGATTAATAATTCAAAACCATCTAACATGAAAAAATTAATGCTATTGAGTGCGCTGTTCGTACTGATGCTTTCCTGCAAGTCAACTGCGCCGGCAACAAATACGAAAGTTGACAACAAATCCCAAGTTGGAATGAAAGGAAACTGGGTCGTAAGTTCTGTAACATATCCCGGTTCAGAATACATTAAAGTAACGTCTTTCGGGCTTGCCGATTCGCAATGTTTTGAAGGCAGCACCTGGAAGTTCGTTTCCAATAATGATTCGGGAGAAATGGCGATTGTAAAAGCCAACTGTCCGTCGTTCAGTTCGCCAATCAAATGGTTCGTGAACAAAGAAGGGAAATTTGTACTCAAAGTACTGAACGCTGGGGAAAAAGCCAAAAAAGTACGCGACGGTTATGTGTTGGATGTTGCCAATCAATCTCCGGATTCTTTCCAACTGGTTGACCATATTGACGTTGGCGGAAAATTGACAAACGTCGTATACCAGTTTCAGAAAGTAAATCAATAAAAAAATAAAATCTACCACTCATGAAAAAATTCTCAATATTAGGACTTGCTATTTTAATGATCTCAGGTTCTATACTTTCAGGCTGCGAAGCGGCAAAAAATACAAATAAAGCACAAAGAGGTGCCGGAATTGGTGCTGTTGGTGGCGCTGTAATTGGCGGAATACTAGGAAATAACTTAGGAAAAGGCGGAAACGGTGCGCTTGGAGCAGTTCTTGGTGGTGTTGTCGGTGGCGTTGCCGGTGGCGTCATCGGAAACAAAATGGACAAACAGGCACGTGAAATTGACAATGCGCTTCCGGGTGCAGATGTCGTTCGTGTTGGAGAAGGAATTAAACTTGTTTTAGGTGAAAATTCGGTTCGTTTTGACACGAATAAGTCAACGTTAACCGCTGCAGCGAAAACAAACTTAGACAAACTGGTTTCTGTTTTTAGTGAATATCCTGATACCAATATTGTGATTTACGGATATACTGATAACACCGGTGCAGCAGATTATAACCTGAAATTATCAGGAGAAAGGGCTGCGTCAGTAAAATCGTATTTGTCAGGAAAAGGCGTTTCAGCAACCCGTTTTTCTGTAAGCGGACTCGGAATTGCGGATCCAATTGCTACAAACGATACGCCTGAAGGCAGAAGCCAAAACCGCCGTGTAGAGTTTGCGATTACCGCAAATGATAAAATGGTTCAGGACGCGCAAAACGGAAAATAATTTTCCAATAATCATAAAAAAAGCTGTTTTTAACGAAGCAGCTTTTTTTATGCAGTAAACTTTCAAAATATATGAACGAAGTTTAACAAAAGATTTTGTTTAATCATAATTCACTATACTTAAACAGATTGTATCTTTACGGGACTTTTGTAAATCCTTCAAACTATGGCACTCGTAAAAAAAATCGCAGCTACAAAGCAATTGCTCGATGACAAACAGATCATTACTTTATACATCACTTCGGTGCTTGAAAACAATGAGCCACCAAAGAATATTTACCTTTTCTGCAAGCAGAATAATATTGAAGAAACTGAATTCTATACATTTTTCGGATCTTTCGATGCGGTGAAACAAGCCATTTGGGTGAAGTTTTTTGAAAATGCGACCGAAGCCATTTCGAAAGAACCGACGTATTATTCGTTTACCAATAAAAACAAACTGCTGACTTTATATTTCACGCTTTTTGAAATCCTGACTCTGAACCGAACTTACATCATGTATTCGCTCAAAGACAACAATGAAGGATTGAAAAATCTCAAAGACCTGAAGCTTTTCAGAAACCACTTCAAGGATTTTATCGTAAATCTCTTAAAGTCAGATACCTCAGAGAAAGACAGGAAAGTAGCGAAAGTAACCGGACCAGTTTTCTCTGAAGGCGGCTGGCTCCAATTCCTTTTCATCTTGAAATTCTGGATGGACGACAATTCCAAAAGCTTCGAAAAAACAGACATCGTGATCGAAAAATCGGTCAATACTGTAGTTGATTTACTCGATACCAAGCCGCTTGAAAACCTTTTCGACCTCGGGAAATTCCTTTGGAAAGAAAGCAAAATGAGATGATTTTTATAAGCCTCAGATAAAGTTCCCTACATGAAAACATTAGATTCGATTCCAACAAATAAAATAGAACGCGCCGGGCAATTGATGAAAACCGGAATTAAAGTTGGCGGCAATTACATCGCTTATTATGGCGAAAAAATAGTCAATCCGTCTTTAACGAAAGAAAAACTCAACGAAAACAACGCGGAAGACATTTACGACGGATTGCAAAACTTAAAAGGGTCTGCGCTAAAAGTGGCACAAATGCTAAGCATGGACAAAAGCATTATGCCGCAGGCTTATGTAGATAAATTCTCTCTGTCGCAATTTTCTGTCCCGCCGTTATCAGCGCCATTGGTTCGCAAAACATTTAAAAAATACCTTGGAAAATTTCCTGAAGAAATATATGATTCGTTCACTCCGGATTCTATAAATGCCGCGAGCATCGGGCAAGTCCATGTCGCGCATAAAGATGGGAAAAAACTTGCTGTGAAAATCCAATATCCCGGAGTAGCCGATAGTATCAGTTCCGATTTGGCTTTGGTGAAACCATTTGCGACGCGCATGTTCAACTTAAAAGGCAAAGATTCCGAGAAATATTTCAAGGAAGTTGAAAACAAATTGCTCGAAGAAACCGATTATATTCTCGAATTAAAGCAATCGGTAGAAATGGCCGAAGCCTGCAAAGACATCAAAAACTTGCGTTTTCCAACGTATTATCCCGAATTATCATCTGAAAAAATCCTGACAATGGATTGGATGGAAGGCGAGCATTTATCTGAATTCGCGTCGCACAACACCGACACGCAAAAAGGCGACCAGCTCGGACAAGCGTTGTGGGATTTTTATATGTTCCAGATGCACCAACTGCGACAGGTTCACGCAGATCCGCATCCGGGAAATTTCCTGATCGATGCAAATGCAAACCTGATGCCGATCGATTTTGGATGCATCAAGAAAGTGCCGAACGAATTTTACATTCCGTATTTCGAACTGGCGAATCCGAAATTTATCAACAATCCGGCTTTGTTCAGCGAAAAATTATACCAGTTGGAAATTTTAAGAACCGATGATTCTCCTGAAGAAGTGGCTTATTTTACCAAATTATTTCACCGATTATTGAGCTTATTTACAAAACCATTTCATTCAGAACGTTTTGATTTCTCAGATGAAGATTTTTTTGGAGCAATCGCAACCATGGGCGAGGAGTTTGCAAAAGACACCCAATTGCGGAAAATGAACGGCAACCGAGGATCGAAACACTTTTTGTACATCAACCGAACGTTTTTCGGATTGTACAATTTAATGCACGACCTCAAAGCGCGCGTTGACACACAACAATACAGAAGTTACATGCTTCAAAAATAAATGTTTGTTTTATTGGTTAGGTTGTAAGAGCGGAGAATCGAAAGGTTTTTCGCTCTTATTTTTTATTTACGATTTCAGATCTACGATTTACGTGTTGCGCGCTCGTAAATCGTAGATCTGGAATCGTACATTTAAAAATTTCCTTAAATTTGCAATCTATCCTTTTATTATGCTCAAAATCGACCAGCTTACTTTTTCCTACGATAACATCCCGGTTTTAAAAAACATCCATCTTTCAGTTGAAAAAGGACAAAGTGTTGCAATTATCGGCGAAAGCGGCTGCGGAAAAAGTACTTTATTAAAATTAATTTACGGCCAATATGATTTGGATGCAGGCACGATTTCGTATGATGAAAAACCGATCTTCGGCCCAAAATTCAACTTAATTCCCGGCGAAGATTACATCAAATATCTCGCTCAGGATTTCGACCTGATGCCGTTTATCACCGTCGAAGAAAACATCGGGAAATTCCTGTCAAATATTTATAAAGACAGAAAAGCGGCGCGCGTTCACGAACTTTTAGAAATGGTTGAAATGACAGAATTTGCAAAAGTAAAAGCGAAATTTCTGAGCGGTGGCCAACAGCAAAGAGTCGCAATCGCACGTGTTTTGGCATTAGAACCTGAAATTTTACTGCTCGATGAACCGTTCAGCCAAATTGACACTTTCAGAAAAAATAAACTACGCCGGAATTTGTTCCAATATCTGAAAGAAAAAAACATTACCTGCATCATGGCCACGCACGACAGCACAGATATTCTGGCTTTCGCCGATGCCGTTGCGATCATGAAAAACGGTGAGATTATCCAAAAAGGCAAGCCTCAGAATGTATACAACAATCCACAAAATTTTTACACTGCAACTTTATTTGATGAAGTAAACGTAATTCCGAAATATTTGCTTGAAGCCGATTCAGATTCTGATGAAACCGTATTTTTATATCCGCACCAGCTCAAAATAACGGAAAATTCTAAACTGAAAGTTGAAGCTCAGAAATCTTATTTTAGAGGAAATTTCTGGCTGATCGAAGCAATTTCAAATTCTGGTTTAATCGTTTTTTTTGAAAATGAAAATAATTTGAATAAAGCAACTACTGTTCATTTGGTGAAAAATTGACCATTAAGTTACTTATCGTAATGAACTTAATGTGTTTAAAAATAAAACATTTCTACTATTTCCGAATGTTTTAAAATTGCAATTTTCTAAAATTATCCTATCTTGTGCCTACAGTTTTGCCATCTGCTTAAATTTAGCTGCACAATTTTACTAAAACTACTAAAATGTATCATTCAAAAATATCAGGGCTTGGTTATTATGTGCCGGACAATGTGGTCACCAATGACGACCTTTCCAGATTAATCGATACCAACGACGAATGGATCCAGGAGCGCACCGGAATCCAGGAACGCCGCCACATTATCAGAGGCGAAGATACGACGACTTCCATGGGCGTAAAAGCGGCTAAGATCGCGATCGATAGGTCGGGAATTTCTAAAGACGATATCGATTTTATTGTATTTGCGACCTTAAGTCCGGATTATTATTTTCCTGGCCCAGGCGTATTGGTACAGCGCGACCTCGGAATCAAAACCGTTGGCGCACTTGATGTCAGGAACCAATGCTCTGGATTTGTGTATGCGATCTCAGTTGCCGACCAATACATCAAAACAGGAATGTACAAGAATATCCTTGTGATTGGTTCCGAAGTGCATTCTACCGGATTGGACATGACATCGCGCGGCCGCGGCGTTTCCGTAATTTTCGGCGATGGGGCAGGAGCGGCAGTTTTGTCAAGAGAAGATGATTTGTCAAAAGGAATTTTGTCAACACATTTGCATTCAGAAGGGCAACATGCCGAAGAACTGATCGTAAAAGCACCGGGAATGGGCGGACGCTGGGTTTCGGATATTGTAGCAGATAACGACCCGAACGATGAAAGTTATTTTCCATATATGAACGGGCAATTTGTATTTAAAAACGCCGTCGTTCGTTTTGCAGAAGTCATCAATGAAGGCTTGGCAGCCAATGATTTGTCGGTTTCTGATATCAATATGCTGATTCCGCATCAGGCCAATCTCCGGATATCACAATTCATCCAGCAAAAATTCAAATTGACAGATGACCAAGTATTCAACAACATTCAGAAATACGGAAATACAACCGCAGCCTCAATCCCGATTGCATTAACTGAAGCCTGGGAACAAGGAAAAATCAAATCAGGCGATTTGGTAGTGCTTGCCGCTTTCGGCAGCGGATTTACCTGGGGAAGCGCCATCATCAGATGGTAATCTGACAAAAAGGCAAATAAAAAAAAGCCCCGCTTTGCACAGTCGGGGCTTTTTGTTGTAATAAACTCAAATAATTATTATAAACGGCATTCTGGTTCAAATAGTATAAATAGTTTAAAATAATCCGCCGCCGCCTTGTTTGGTATTGTCGTCGCGTTTTTTTCTTTGTAGTGCTTTGTTTTTTCCGGAACCAAACATATAATTGAACCCGAAAAACAACGACTGGCTTTCCCATTTAAATTCTCCATTTTGAGGATACGGATTGTCGCCTTCAAATGCAAATTTCATTGTATCGAAAACGTCGTTCGAACGAATGCTGATCGTCGCTTTGTTGTTCAGGAAACTGTAACGTGCGCCGGCATCGATCTTGTACATTTCTTTTCGGTTGAACTGGATTCCGTCAACAGCACCGCGGTAAAATCCGAACAACAGCAAACGCAGGTTTTTCGTCGCTTTGAAATTGCTGTTCATTCTGGCATTAAAGGAATTTGCCGTAATTTCTTTCAGGACCGTTTCAAAATTATCTACAGTTTCGCCAGGCTGCCTTGGAATAAGGATCGAAACCGCGCCCTTTTGGCTCAGGCTTGAAAAATCGATTGCCGGCTGAATGTCCCACCAGGAATTGATTTTATAATTCGCAGACAATTCAAATCCGTAAGAGGAATTTCGGTCGTAATTGGTGAAAGTCATGATTTGGGCACCTGGTTTGTTCTCATCCGGAAATAAAACACGAGCGATTTCGTCATTGATGATGCGGTAAAAAACACCTCCGCTGATCGAGCCTTTGGTTATTGTTCGCGTATAATTTAACTCCACAGAATTCGTAAATTGTGGGTCAAGTGCCGGATTTCCGATTGAAGTGAGCCTTGCGGTGCTAAATTCGCGAATCGGTTTGGTTTGCTCTAAACTTGGCCTGTCTACGCGTCGGCTGTAACTCAGCTGGAAGTTGTTTTTATCCGTTAAGGCATAACTCAAATAAGCCGACGGATACATCGTAATGTAATCGTCTTTGTAAGCTGTTGCGCCGTCTAAAGTCGCATTGACCTTGTAACTTTCAAACCTCGCGCCAAGCTGGTAGCTGAATTTTTTGAATTTCTGGCCAAAAGTCGCATACGCAGAGTAGATGTCAAGATCATACGAATAATTTGAATTTGGAAGGTTTTTTCCAGAGGTGCGATAGACATTATCGGTACGGACGATTCGCGATTCGGCACCCAGTTCCAACGTAGATTTTTCCGAAAGCGGATTCACATAATCCACATTTACAGTCGAATTTTTACGGTCATCAATAATATTGTCGTTGTAAGTAAATGCAGGATCATCCAAAATCAAAGGCGTTTTATCTGTAAAGAAAGCCGCGTTTTGGGTCGAATGGTAATCGTTGTAATTGCCTTCAAAATCTAAAGTATGGCCTTCTTTTTCGAACAAATGTTTGTAAGCCAGATTGTAAGTTCCGTTGCGGTTTGCATTTCTGTAATTGTCGCGTGAAATAAAATTGCTGTCGATTTCAGTAAAATAAAAATTGGTATTCACCGGCCCGGTTCCCGAAAAAATATTCTGGTTGGTATACACCGAAACCGTGTTTTTGTCGTTGATGAAATAATCCATTCCGGCTTTAAACAGGTGGTTTTTATTGTTGTTGATGACGTCAAATTCCTGATACGAGCTGTCGCTGAGCCTTTTTACAAGTCCGTGGTTGTATTGTTCGCCAAAGTTGTTTCCGTAATTTCCGAAGAAATTGATTTTTCCGGTGCGGTAATTCAAATCGATCGAACTGCTTGGTTTTGGCGTGCGCGCTACCGTTAATCCGGCATTGATCGTCGCATTAAATCCGTCGTTCGCGTTCTTGTGGAGCACGATGTTAATGATTCCCGACATGCCTTCAGGATTGTATTTTGCGCTTGGGTTCGTGATGAGCTCAATTTTTTTGATCGATGATGACGGAATCTGCTTCAGAAGTTGCGATGCATCGATATTCGTCGGGCGTCCGTCAATCAAAACACGCACGTTTTCATTTCCACGCAGCGATAATTTTCCGTCCTGGTCGACATTTACCGATGGAATGTTGCTCATGATATCAGATGCTGTTGCGCCGGCCGTTGTGAGGTCTTTGCCTACATTGATGACTTTCCGGTCGATTTTCTGTTCGATGGTCGAACGTTCTGCAACGACATTTACGCCGCTCAATTGTGTGGCTTCTTCTTCAAGGACAATTTTTGGAATCGCAATTGATTTTTGACCTGAACTGAAATCGGCCGTGCCAGAATAGGCTTTGTAGCCGATGAACTGGATTTCGACCGCATATTTTTTGAGTTCCAGGTTTTTGATTTCAAATAAGCCGTTGTCGTCTGTAATGCCGCCGGTTATGACTTTATTATCGGCTTTGAGTACAATGCTGGCATAAGAAATTGGCGTGTTATTTTTATCGGATACTTTACCGGAAAGGCTTCCGATCTTTTGTGCATTTGCGGATAAAAGGCTTCCGAGGAAAAAAAGTAAGAGTAATTTTAGCTTCATTTTGTTGTTGTAAATTTTTTTAAATCCCGATACAAGACTTGGTGCAAAGATAATTGTTACAACAGTTTCTAAATTTAAAATGGATATAAATAAAAACGGCTTCCATATTTTGGAAGCCGCTTTTTTGCCAAATTATCTGATTATCGTTTCATCGCAAAATGCGCTTTAAATTCTTTTTGAATGCCGTCTTCTTCATAGTTTACAACAAACCAATAATCGGTAGAAGGCAGTTCCTTGCTGTGAAGCGTTCCGTCCCAGCCTGCGCCGCTTGGCGTAATCTGACTGATGAATTTTCCATATCGGTCAAAGATATTGATCTTGGCTGTCGCCTGGGATTTCAGGTCAACAATGTTCCAGGTATCATTGAATCCGTCGCCGTTTGGTGTAAAGAACTTCGGATAATTGATAACCAATGCTTCCGCATCCGACATGCCGCAACCGTTTTTATCTCTCACGTGAACCGTATGGAATCCGGATGATACATTTTCGAAAACCGGGCTGTCCTGGAACGGGCCAAAATCAAGCTGGTATTCATAATCCCCGCCAACTCCTGTAGCCTGAACCGTAATGACCTGGCTGTCTACAAAATCATCGGTGATCGTATAACTTACCAATGCAGGTTCAGATGGCGCAACCGTTACATGCGTTTCTTCCGATGGGCAGCCAGTAACATTACTCGTAGCGATTACATAATAGTCTCCGGGTAAAACTGCAGTATAACTGCTTGCGGTTCCTAAAAGTTCATCATTCGAATTGAACCATTCAAAAGTATAGCCTGTACCAAGTCCGCTAAGGATTTTATAAGGCCTCAAAACTACTTGGTTTTTACTGTCGTAGCAGATGATTCCGCCAAGAGGTTTCGGTTCCGGTAATTTATGAACCGTGATCGAAATAGCTCTCAAATCAAAACAATTTGCCGTCAGTGTATTCGAAACTCTTGCCACTGCAGTACGCGCTGTGGTTGAAGTAATCGGATTTGCATTTGTGGCAGCATCAGTCGGGTTTGCAAAGTAAGTCACCGTGAATTCGGTGCCGGTCTGGCTTCCCAATAAAGTGGCATTTAATTGTGTCAGATTGTAAGCTGTCACGCCGTCATTTGTTCCGTCTTCATCACAAACCGTGGTCATTGCAGCCGTTACCGGATGTGCAATTGGCGTGTCAACGATGGTAACAATAAATGAACTTTCGTCATAACAAGTTGGTGTAAACGGTGATCTTGCATATACATAAATCGTTTGTGTCGTATTGATATGTGAGCCTACAGCAAGGTTTGTCCCAGTTCCGTTTTGTCCTGTATAATATTTTCCAATGGTTAGTGGTGGCAAGGTGTAGCTTTCGCAGATGGTTACATCGGCAATTTCATCCACATTGAAAATAGTTACTTTAAAACTTTTTTCGTTGAAGCAATTTTTCGTTGTTCCTGTTTCAGCATACACATAAATGGTTTGCGTTACGCTCAACACATCTCCGGCGTGCAGCAACCTTCCGGTTTTTAATGATCCGGTGTAATAATCGCCAACGGTTAACGCGGGAAGCGTGTAAGAATTACAGGCATATTTATCAGATACAGCAGCTACGACAGGTGTATGATGGATCGTAATGTTAAAACTGTTTTCATCTGTACAATTGATCCTTTGGTTGTTTTCTGTAAATACATACAGTGTTTGCGATGTGGTGATCAAATCGCCAGCATGTTTCATGATCCCGCCGCCGCTTGGGCCGCCGGACAAAGTATAATAATTTCCAATGGTCAGCGCTGGCAATCTGTAGCTGTCACATTCTACAACATCTGCAGGTTTGTCTGCTCGTAGGACAGTGATCGATACAAAAAAGCTGCTTTCAGCCGAGCATGCAGGTGCCGGAGTTGCGTTTCCAACTGCATAAATGTAAACCCTTTGCGAAGTGGTCAATACGGTTCCGAAAGGAATGACGTCTCCGGTTCCGCCTGGGCCGGTATAATATTTCCCAACATCCAATGTTGTGAGGGTATAAGAATTACAAACGTTGAGGTCGCCACGCGAATCGATAGCCGGTTTCGGATTGATGATAATCACGAAACTCGATTCGTTATAACATTGCGGTGTCGATCTTTTAAAGATGTAAATCGTTCTTCCTATTGAGATGTAAGTTCCCGCTGGGACTGGTGTTCCAATTCCGCCAGCACGAAAATAGTATTCGCCATTGGTAAGCGGAGGCAATGTAAATCCGTCGCAAACCCTGCGGCTCTCCAAATGATCGATCGGCGGTTGTGCAATATTGATCGTATAATGAATGTCATCCGTACAGTTTGGCGTTTCAGATGTTGGCACATAAATGTAAACGGTAGCCGTAGCTTCAAGCACAGTTCCGGCCGGGATAATCGTTCCGGTTCCGGCTCTTCCGGTAAAATAATTCCCGATGCGTAGCGTTGGCAATGTATAACCGTTGCATTGGTAAACATCTGCAGGCGTATCGATACCGATCACTACGTCGAAATGCTTTTCAGTTTTACAGCCTTCAGTTGTCTCTGCAAATACGTAAACTGTTTGTGTCGTGGTTATTACTGTTCCGGCAAGAATTTCAGATCCTTGTCCGCCAGGAAGTGTAAAATATTTACCTGCGGATAATGTAGGTAAAGTATAAGAAGTACAGCTAAACACCGCGCTAAAAGTGCCCAAATCAATTACAGGTACAACAGTGACAGTAAATCCGGCGTCAATTTCACATACAGGATTCGTCGATGTATAGTTGGCATACAAAGTCTGGGTTTCTGTAATTGCTGTTCCTACAGGCAGTCTTGTACCACCGCCGTGTGGCTCGGTAAAATAATTTCCGGCTACCAAGGCAGGCAAACGATATGGTCCGCATGAAATCTGGTTTCCGGGAGACAGCGTATTTGGGTCTAAGATCGTCACTTTAAAAGAAGTCTGGTTGCTACAGTCATTCGGCGTTAGAGGCGCCGTATAAATGAAAATTACCTGGGTCGTACTGATGACATCCCCAGCAAATTTTGGTGTTCCGGTGCCATTCGTTCCGGTAAAATAATTTCCGTTTACCAATGGAGGCAACGTATAATCGCTACATACGATAACATCAAGAAGTTTGTCTACTAGTGGCAATGGTTTGATAAATAAGGTAAAGCTCGTGGTACTGAAACAATTCCTGTCACTCGCATTTTGAACCCTGACGTATATTACTGAATTATTAGTTCCAATGTAACGAATCATACCACTTACGGCAGTAAGCTCGTTATTTCCGGCCAGTGCATTGGGTTCAGAAGTATAATATGAAACAAGGTTCATTTGAGCATCCTGCGTACCTAAAATATCCGAAGTTTGGTCAGAAATCAAAAAGATACCGTTGTTTAAAGCAGTCGACCTGGCACATAAAGTCATGTCCGGCGGCCTGTTTGCAACAGGTGCTGGCGCAGTGCCCAAATCAAATTGCTTGATCGTATAGCAGGTGGTATTGTAACTTTTTACCCTAGCATAAATGGTTTGGCCACCGGCGCTTGGATAATTCAGCGGCAATTCGCCAACGCCATTCTGCGCATCAGGATAAGAACTATGGTATGTAACAACCGTTCCAGGATTCATCCCGGTCTTGATCAACGTAGTATTGTAAGTAAGATCGTAATTATAAGTTGCTGCACCCGAGTTGCATTTGTATAAATTCACAGGTGTTCCCGTCACGATTTGTGGGTAATATTCAATTTTGATGACATCACTAACCGGCTGGCATCCAACGGCCTGATAAATTAATTCATAACGGCCTGGTCCATTGATTCCTAAAGAAGGCCCGTGATCGGGAAGAGGCTGACCGTCTTTTTTCCAGTCAAAAGTATGGGTTAACGGGTCTAATCCTGAATTGATCGTATGTGGATCCCCATAGCAAAGGGCCGCCTGGCTGGCAATGGTAATATCTGGCCCCAAAACATTTTGTCCGATATTAAAACTGTCTGAAGCAATGAAAATGGCAGAATCAGATTTGTAATCGTCACGGTCTGCAATAACCAGTTTAATGTGGTAAGGCGTATTGGGTACCAATACTGCCGACGCGTTCAACAAAGTGGTTTGGCCGTTGTAGCTTGTAGGTGAAGCTGCAGCGGAAATTCCACCATTGTAAGCGCCAAAAAACTGGCTGTTTACCGAAGGGCATCCTGAATTATACAGAAAATCCCTGATGGTAATTACAGAAATCGGAGCTGTCGTACCAGGCACAACAGCAAGGTTCTTCGTTTCGCCTGTTACCGTATTGGTAAGCAAAAATGCAAAGGCATCCGAGAATTCACATTGGTAATTTCCATATTCTTCTGAGGCAAAAAGGAAATCAAAACTAAAATTGGGTGATTTTGGCAAAAAATCAAATTCCAATACTGTAGCATTTACAGAATTCATCGGAATTGACGCTGCTGCCAATGTCGCTTCGAGGTCGGAATCTCCTGGCCAGGAAGCACTTCCGTCTTCAAGTTCCGCATTGTTATTATTCGGTCCCGGAGCATGGGCAACATCTCCGGTACTGATAATAACGCCCGACGGAATCGGGAAATTCGGGTTGGTGTTCTGGAAAAATCCGATACCGTTTGAAGAACCATAGTTGGTTCCCGTCTTCCACGTAATGTTTGTCGCATTCACGCAGGGAGAATTAATCAGTACCGAATTTACCAGTTGGGGAATGGTGTAGGTTGAGGTGTTTACAGTAATGGATTGGGAAAATCCGGCAACGGCAAACATGAGGGCAAAAAGGAGTAGGGTTCTTTTCATGTTAATCTTAATTAAACTTTCTTTTCAGGGCATTTGTTTTGACACTTCAAAGATTTGTAATTTTATCGTTTAAATACAAATAAAGTCGATGAAATGCATAATTTGAATGTTTTAACAAATAAAATTCTTACATTTTTGGTTTATAAAATTGTTGATAAATAAGATTTGAATCAGTGGAACGGCAACACATTCATCAAGTGGGATTTAAATTTGAAGATTTTTATCTTTAGCAATTCAATTCTATTTTAGATTTGCATCTGATATGACTATCTTTGCAGACTTAAAAATCATATTATGTCACTCCCGAAAATCCTTACGCCGCAAATTCAAAAAGCCTTAGCCGATATTTTTAATGTCTCGCTCGAGAAGATAGAATTTCAGGCCACACGCAAGGATTTTGAAGGCGATATTACGATGGTAATTTTTCCGTTATTGAAAATCATCAAAGGAAATCCGGCAGAAATCGGCAATAAAATCGGACAGTATTTAATTGATAATGTTTCTGAAGTCAGCGCGTTCAACGTGGTTTCAGGATTTCTGAATATTGTAGTTTCAGATGCTTATTACCTGAAATTTTTCAATGCAATCAAACAAGATCCAAAATTCGGGTTTGCCAAAGCTGTAGCCGATGAAAAAGCGGTCATGGTTGAATATGCTTCTCCAAATACAAACAAACCATTGCACCTCGGGCATGTCAGGAATGTACTTCTTGGCTATTCTGTCGCCGAAATCCTAAAAGCAGCCGGAAAAAAAGTCTATAAAACACAAATCATCAACGATCGTGGCATTCATATCTGCAAGTCGATGCTGGCCTGGGAAAGATCTGGTTTGAATGAAACTCCGGAAAGCACCGGCCTCAAAGGCGACAAACTTGTAGGTAAATATTACGTCGAATTCGATAAAAATTACAAAGCGCAAATCGTCGCATTGATAGCCGATGGCAAAACCGAAGATGAAGCGAAAAAACAAGCGCCAATCATGCTCGAAGCCCAGAAAATGCTACTTGATTGGGAAGCCGGAGACGAGAGCGTCATGGCGCTCTGGAACAAAATGAACGGCTGGGTTTACAAAGGATTTGACGAAACGTATAAAAATATCGGGGTCGATTTTGACTCGTATTATTACGAAAGCAACACCTATTTATTAGGTAAAGAAGTGGTACAACTCGGACTCGAAAAAGGCGTATTCGAAAAAGATCCGGACGGTTCGGTTTGGATCGATTTAACTGCAGACGAACTTGACCGAAAAATCGTGCTGAGGTCAGATGGAACGGCAGTTTACATGACGCAGGACATCGGAACCGCAATTCAAAGGGTGAAAGATTTTCCCGATGTTGGCGGAATGGTGTACACCGTTGGAAATGAACAGGATTACCATTTTAAAGTGTTGTTTTTGATCCTGAAAAAATTGGGTTTCGACTGGTCTGATCATTTATTCCATTTGTCTTACGGAATGGTTGACCTGCCATCGGGAAAAATGAAAAGCCGTGAAGGAACAGTTGTCGATGCCGATGATTTAATGAAAGAAATGACCGAAACGGCACAAAAAATTTCCGAGGAACTCGGCAAACTAGACGGTTATTCTGACGAAGAAAAAGCAAAATTGTACAATACGATCGGGCTTGGTGCACTAAAATATTACATCTTAAAAGTCGACCCAAAGAAAAGGATTCTTTTTAATCCCGAAGAATCGGTAGATTTCGCAGGAAATACAGGCCCGTTTATCCAATATACGTACGCCAGGATCCAGTCAATTCTGCGCAAAGCTGATTTTGACCTGTCTGCAAATTTCGACAACATCCAGCTGCACGAAAAAGAAAAAGAACTGCTGAAACAACTCGAACTTTTTCCGGAAGTAATTCAAAATGCCGCTGAAAACCACAGTCCGGCCTTACTCGCAAATTATACTTATGAACTCGTCAAAGAATACAACTCGTTCTATCAGACGGTTTCGATTTTGGGAGAGGAAGATCTGACGAAAAAAACATTCCGCGTACAGCTTTCACAAAAAGTAGCCAATACGATTAAATTGTCTTTCAACCTGCTTGGAATTTCAGTCCCCGAAAGAATGTAATTCGGCTTAAAGCAAATCAATTATCAAGAAAAACCAGTCAGAAACGGCTGTTTTTTTTATTTAATTGTTGTTGAAATTGTGTACGGCATTTGATTTTGGGACTTTTCCATTGCCGTTTGTGTTTCCGTTTGAAGTTCTGTCTGATGCCGTTCCTTTATTAGTTCCGGCACACGAAATCATAAAAATCAGAAAAAAAAGCATCACCAGACATTTAAGTTTTTGAATGGTTTTCATAATCCGGAAATTTTAAATTTAAATAAATTTACACTGTATTTATAACTTGAAGCGTACAAGTTATTTTACTTTTTTTGCATGATTACAATACTTTTCACCAAAAACTTCAATTTGTAGCCAACA
This sequence comes from Flavobacterium noncentrifugens, assembly GCF_900100375.1. GTDB lineage: Bacteria > Bacteroidota > Bacteroidia > Flavobacteriales > Flavobacteriaceae > Flavobacterium > Flavobacterium noncentrifugens. Next base: position 336,866 of record NZ_FNEZ01000002.1, read on the forward strand.
GCCTCAAACTTTGCCACTTTGCCACTTTGAACCTTTACACTTTTCCCTTATATTTGCAGCTTCAAAAAAGAACACATTATGTTTGATAATTTAAGCGACAAGCTCGACAAAGCATTCCATATATTAAAAGGACACGGAAAAATCACCGAAGTCAACGTTGCCGAAACTTTAAAAGAAGTTCGCCGCGCACTGCTTGATGCCGATGTCAACTTTAAAATTGCCAAAGATTTTACGACTAAAGTCAAAGAAAAAGCGATTGGACAGGACGTATTGACTACGTTGCAGCCTGGGCAATTGCTGGTAAAACTCGTTAAAGACGAACTGACAGAGTTAATGGGTGGCGACGTGGCCGGAATCAACCTTTCCGGAAATCCGACTGTGATTTTGATGTCGGGTTTACAAGGTTCTGGTAAAACTACTTTCTCTGGAAAACTTGCAAATTATCTTAAAACAAAGAAAAATAAAAAGCCGTTATTGGTGGCCTGCGACATTTACCGTCCGGCGGCGATCAACCAGCTGCACGTTGTTGGAGACCAGATAGGCGTTGAAGTCTACTCTGAACCTGACAATAAAAACGCGGTCGATATTGCGCAAAACGCAATCAAACACGCCAAGGCAAACGGTTTCAACGTAGTCATCGTCGATACTGCCGGACGTTTGGCTGTCGATGAGGAAATGATGAACGAAATTGCAAATGTTCATAAAGCGATCCAGCCCCAGGAAACCTTGTTTGTTGTCGATGCAATGACTGGACAGGACGCCGTAAATACTGCAAAAGCATTTAATGACCGACTGAATTTCGACGGTGTGATCCTGACAAAATTAGATGGTGATACACGTGGTGGAGCGGCAATTTCGATCAAATCTGTGGTAAACAAACCAATCAAATTTGTTGGTACAGGCGAGAAGATGGACGCGATCGATGTGTTCTATCCGGTTCGTATGGCCGAAAGAATCCTCGGAATGGGTGACGTGGTATCCTTGGTAGAGCGTGCACAGGAACAATTTGACGAAGAAGAAGCACGCAAATTACAAAAGAAAATCGCGAAGAACGAATTCGGTTTTGACGATTTCCTGACCCAGATCCAACAGGTGAAAAAAATGGGTAATATGAAGGATTTGGTCGGAATGATTCCGGGCGCGTCCAAAGCGATGAAAGATGTCGAGATCGAAGACGACGCTTTCAAACATATTGAGGCAATTATCCATTCGATGACGCCAATAGAAAGAAGCAAACCCGCAATCATCGATGTGAAACGAAAAACCCGCATCGCAAAAGGATCGGGAACAAAAATAGAGCAGGTCAACCAACTTATGAAACAGTTTGACCAGATGAGCAAAATGATGAAAATGATGCAAGGTCCGGGCGGAAAAAACCTGATGAAAATGATGGGCGGCATGAAAGGAATGCGATAAGACTTAAAGACGTGTGCAAACGCGTCTTTTTTATTTAATAGAATTTCGGACACAACTTTTAACTACATACTAACTATGCAACTACTCGACGGAAAAAAAGTATCTGAAGACATCAAGCTCGAAATCACAGCCGAAGTCGACCTGATGAAAAAAAATGGCGAAAAAGTGCCGCACCTTGCAGCGATTATTGTAGGGAACGACGGCGCCAGTTTGACTTACGTTGGCAGTAAAGTCAAAGCCTGCGAGCGTGTGGGTTTTGAATCAACTTTGGTCAAAATGCCAAGCACGACATCGGAAACTGAACTGCTTAAAAAGATCAAGCAACTCAATGAAGATGATAACATCGACGGATTTATCGTGCAATTGCCACTTCCAAAGCAAATTGACACGCAAAAAGTTTTGATGGCAATCGACCCGAGCAAAGATGTTGATGGTTTTCATCCGGAGAATTTCGGGAAAATGGCTTTAGACATGACAACATTCATTCCGGCCACACCGTTCGGAATTTTAGAATTATTGGAAAGGTACAATGTCGAAACCAAAGGAAAACACACGGTTGTCATTGGCCGCAGCCACATTGTTGGCCGTCCGATGAGCATTTTAATGGGAAGAAAAGGCTTTCCCGGAAATTCAACAGTCACCCTAACGCATAGTTACACTAAAAACATTGCACAAATCACAACCCAGGCCGATATTATCATTACAGCGCTTGGTGTACCAAATTACCTTAAAGCCGAAATGGTCAAAGACGGCGCGGTTGTTATTGACGTAGGAATCACACGCGTTGCCGACGATTCTGAAAAAGGCTACCATATTACGGGCGATGTCGATTTCGAAAATGTTAGCAAAAAAGTATCGCATATTACACCTGTTCCCGGCGGCGTTGGGCCGATGACGATTGCGATGCTGTTGAAAAACACATTGCTAGCGAGAGAACAACGAAAATTTGCAAGTTCTAAATAAAAAAAAGCCTTCATTTTCATGGAGGCTTTTCACTTTTATAAGCATTCGATTACTTAATAATCGCCTTTTTTCTTATAATTCGGATCGTCTTTTTTAATGACTTTGACTTTCCATCTTGAAGCGGGTTTCAGATTTTCTTCCGGTTTTTGTTCTGCAGTTTTATCTTTATTTGGAACTATTTTCCTGCTTTCATTTTCTCTTTTATTTCCAAAAGGCTCATGCGTTTTTCTTGCTGGAAATGCGCTGCGTTCCCTTGGCTCTTTTCTTTTCGCCCTGTCTTCCAGAAAACTCGCTTCTTCGGTTTTGCTGGAAGGTTCGATCAATTTGTTCAGTTCAAGAATTTCGGCATCTGTCAAATCGCGGTATCGGCCAACAGGAATATCGAGTGAAATATTGATGATCCGGATTCTTTTTAGTGCGGTAACTTCATAACCCAAATATTCACACATGCGGCGAATCTGACGGTTTAAGCCTTGTGTCAAAATAATCTTGAAAATGTATTTGCTGATTTGTTCTACCTTACATTTTCTCGTTACCGTATCTAAAATCGGAACGCCGTTGCCCATTTTTTCAATGAATCGATCGGTGATTGGTTTGCTTACGGTTACCGTATATTCTTTTTCGTGGTTGTTTCGGGCACGTAAAATTTTGTTGACAATATCGCCGTCATTGGTCATGAAAATCAAGCCTTCACTGGCTTTGTCCAATCTTCCGATCGGGAAAATACGTTTCGGATAATTTATGAAATCGACAATGTTTTCGCGTACATCAAGATTTGTCGTGCATTCAGTCCCTACGGGTTTATTGAAAGCCAAATACACCGGTTTTTCATTTTTCTCGCGAATGAGTTTGCCGTCAATGCGTACTTCATCATCATTGGTGACTTTCATTCCCATTTCGGCAGCATTTCCATTCACGGTCACGCGGCCTTGTTCGATAAAAGTATCGGCTTCACGGCGCGAACAAAATCCGGTTTCGCCGATGAATTTATTGAGTCGTTTGAGATTCTCTTCCATTTGGCAAAAGTACGCAAATTTGCGGATTGGCTTATTTCAAATCCGTAAATCATCTTTTGTTTTTTTTAATGCGAATTTTGGATTACCGACATAAGTGCAGTAAAACTGGAAACCAATCTTGATTATTGAATTGTGTTTTAGCCCTGATGGAAAGCGGTATCCTTTTGTGTAATGCAATGGAACAAAAGATACAGCGGACAGCAGGAAACAGCTCCTAATCCTCAAATAAAAATTTAATGACCTGATTGTACAAAACATCATCATGCATGCTATGTCCAAGGCCTTTGGTCTCGATGAAAGTGGCGTTTTTCCAGCCTGACGCGATTTTTTGGCTTTCGCCGAATGCCACTATGGTGTCATCAAGATCATGAGCAATGATGCCTTTAAGGTTTAATTTTTCGCCGAAAATTTTCCCCGAAAAAGCGTCTAATTGAAACTGGAATTTTTGAAGGAAATAGTCATCCAATAGCGTTTCCATTTTGGAATTCAGGCTTAAAAGCGCCACGTAATTCGCGATTAAAGTCCGCAAATCAGAAGGTGTGCCAAGCAAAACCATTTTCTGAAGTTTGATGTTTTGGTATTTGTACTGGTAATACACCGAAGCCGCACCGCCAATAGAATGTCCTATGATTGTATGTGGCTGGAATTTTTTAGCGGCAACATCGATAAATGCGGCGTAAGTTGGTACGTTGAATTCCAATCCCGAAGACAATCCATGCGCCGGGCCATCAATGGCCACGATCGTACTTCCCGATTTCTGTAAATACGGCAGCATTTTTTCCCAGCGAGATGCGTTGCTTTCCCAGCCGTGGATCAATAAAATGATGTGGTCGTTGCCTTTCCAGGTGTAGGAATGAAATTGTTGCCCTTCAAAAGCTAATGTTTTGTGTTCGGTTTCTTTGAGGATTTCGGGTAAGTTTTCTTTAGACAATCTTCCTTCGCGCGGGTTGCTAAAAAGTTTGTATGCCAGCAATGTCGCTTTTTTCGGATGTGTATAACTTAGGAAGTTGATGTACAATCCGATCGATTTGGTCAGCAGGAAATACTTTAATTTTCGCATAAAAAAAGCCCCGTTAAACGAGGCTGCTATTTTTAGATTTGTGCAAACAACTGTTGCATTTTCTCTCTTTCTTCTTCGGCTAACGAACTGTCTACCAAAATTCTTCCGGAGTGTTCGTCAGTGATGATTTTTTTTCTCCCTGCAATTTCTACCTGTGTTTGTGGTGGAATGGTAAAGAAGGAACCTGCTGATGCGCCTCTTTCGATAGACACCACTGCGAGTCCGTTTCTTACGCTGCTGCGGATTCTTTTGTAAGCGGCCAACAATCTTTCTTCGATCAAGGCTTCGAATTCTGCAGATTTTTGTGCCAGGAACGTTTCTTCTTTTTCAGTCTCCGACATGATGTCGCTGAGTTCTGATTTTTTATGTTTCAGGTGGCTTGATTTGGCCTCTAGTTTTTCTTTTGAATTCGAGATCACTTCTTTTTTGTGCTCCATCGAAGCTTTCAATTCTTTGATCTGCTTTTCAGCCAACTGGATTTCGAGTTCCTGAAATTCCACTTCTTTCGTTAAAGAGTTGAATTCCCGGTTGTTGCGAACGCTGTCCTGTTGTTTGGTGTATTTTTTAATCGCAGCCTGATGGTCTTCGATCGCGGCTTTTTTCGATTTGATCTGCTCATCAATACCGTCTAAATCTTGTTTCAGTTTTTCAGAACGAGTGGTCAAACCAGCAACTTCATCTTCGAGATCTTCAACCTCTAAAGGAAGTTCACCTCTTACATTTCTGATTTCATCAATTCTTGTGTCAATTAATTGGAGGTCATATAACGCTCTTAATTTTTCTTCAACACTTAATTCTTTCGTATTCGCCATAACTTTTATAAGTACTTAACAGGATTTGTATTTTCTTCTGATAAAATGATTGCAAAATTAAGGATTTTTTTCTTAAGAAAATCAACAATATAATTTTTTGTATACCGTTCGCTTTCAAAATGCCCGACATCGGCTAAAAGCAGCTGATTATCAGCCTCATAAAAGTTGTGGTACTTCAAATCGGCGGTTAAAAAAGCATCGGCCCCGGCCTGGATTGCGTTTTTGATCGCGAAGCTTCCCGAACCGCCAAGCACGGCAACTTTCCTGATGTTTTTATCTAGCAATGCGCTGTGGCGGATGCCGTCCGATTGCATTTTATCTTTGATCATTTGGAGGAAATCACGCTCTGATAAAGCCGTCGGCAGTTCGCCGACCATTCCGAGGCCAATATTTTGATGCAGATTTTCAAGGTTGTAAATTTCGTAAGCCACTTCTTCATATACATGATTCTGAAATAATGCTTTTAAAATTTTGCTTTGCAGATGCTTTTCAAATGTCACTTCGATTTTGATTTCGTTCGATTCTACAAATTCAAAACGTTCGCCAATTTCAGGATTGCTGTTTTCATTTCCCATATACGTTCCGATTCCCGTCGAATTGAAGCTGCAATCTTCATAATTCCCAATGTTTCCAGCTCCGGCTTCAAACAACGAATTCCGGAGTTTTTCAGCATTTTCAGGAACCGTATAAGTGATTAATTTTTGGATGAAATTTTGCTTTGGAATCAGGATTTTGGTGTTGACCAAACCCAAAGCGTCGCAGAAAATTTTATTCACGCCGTTTTGATGGTTGTCCAAAGCAGTGTGAACCGCATAAATTGCAATGTCGTTTTTGATCGCTTTGAGCACGACGCGCTCGACATAATTTTTGCCAGTGATTTTCTTGAGTCCAGAGAAGATAATCGGGTGAAAGCAAACGATGAAATTGCAGTTTTTGGCAATCGCTTCATCAATGACATTTTCCAAAGCATCGTGGCAAACGAGAATTCCGGTCGCGTCATCGTTGGCATTGCCTAACAAAAGCCCAACGTTGTCAAAATCTTCGGCATACGCCAACGGCGCCATTTCTTCAAGGACTGCAATAATTTCTTTGATTTTCATTTTTGGATTTTAAGTAGCCCACGGACTCAAATATTCTTTGATTTCCCAGCCGGCTGCGGTTTTTTCGAGCAATAAAATCGAGCCGCTGTTGTGTTCGATATTTCTGTAAAATACGACTTTTACGAGTGCGATATTGTCTTTTGGATAATAAAGCGGTTTGCTGATGATCATGAACCGCTGATTGTTTAAATGAAGCCGCTTCGAAACTTCCTGGTATTTTTCGAGCGACAGGCATTCTACGATTTTTTGCCTGAGCTTGAATTTGTCGTTTTCATAGATCGAATTCAATTCTGCCGACCAGTCTTTTTCGACTTGGTCATTTACAACCTGAACGCGCATTTGCTGTAAAAAATCGTTCGGAAGTTTGCGGTTTTTAATCGCTTCAAAAATTTCTTCGTTGTTGTTGGCGCGGTTGCAATATAAATACAACAATTGGCTGCGGCCTTTGTAAACGGGCTTTTCGGTTTTGTAATAACGCTGTAAAATGATTTCAAGAACTTGTGCGTCATCGGTTTGTGCCGCTAAAAATTGCCGCGAAAAAAGCAACAGAAACAGAAAAATCCGGGTAAAATATTTCATTCTCATATTTTGGATTCAGATGGGATTTCCAAATTAATTTTCCTTTCAAAGATAAAATATTATACTTTCGTAGAATGAATTTCCTCAGAAAAATACTGTTTCCGTTTGCCGTTTTATACGGCTTTGTTACGCAGGGGCGGAATTTTTTGTTTGACATCGGAATTCTAAAATCACATGCTTTTAAAATTCCTGTAATTGCCGTTGGGAACCTAAGTGTTGGCGGAACCGGGAAAACGCCACAAATCGAATACCTGATCCGTTTGCTCGCTCCAAAATATAAAATAGCAACGTTAAGCCGCGGTTACAAAAGAAAATCGAAAGGATTTATTTTGGCTGATGCAAATGCTTCGGCTGAAATTTTAGGAGATGAACCTTTTCAGTTCTACCAGAAATTCCCGCAAATTAATGTGGCTGTTGATGCCGACAGGAAAAATGGCATCGAACAATTGTTGGTACAATCAAAACCGGAAATCATACTGCTCGACGATGCATTCCAGCATCGGAAAGTAAATGCCGGATTTTATATTCTGCTGACGGCTTATGGCGATTTATATGCAGACGATTGGATGCTGCCAACGGGAAATTTACGCGAAAGCAGAAGCGGGGCAATAAGGGCGAATGTCATCATTGTCACCAAATGTCCTCCAAATTTATCAGAGGCGGAACAAGATGTAATCTGGAAGAGAATTGATCCAAATTTCAACCAGCAGTTGTTTTTTACCTACATCGATTATGACCATCAGGTTTTTTCCAAAGATTTGGTTTTGGATGTCGTGCAGATAAAAAACACCAAAAAAGTGCTGCTTGCCGGAATTGCGAAACCGCAACCGTTTTTTGACTATTTGAAAAATGAAAATGATGTCATTCTGGAATTTCCCGACCACCACGATTTTTCTGATGCTGATATTGCATCGATCAGAAATAAAGCCGACGGAAAAATCGTTGTGACTACCGAAAAAGATTACGTCCGACTCAAAGGAAAAATTGATGACCGCCAACTTTTTTATCTTCCGATACAAAGCAAATTTATAAGCGAAAGCCAAAGTTTTGATAAAACTTTATTGAAATACACCGAAAAAACAAAGGATGAATCCAGGTCTGCAAAATTATAAATCCTTCAGCGACCCAAAATTAAATTCAAAGCCTGCCAGGAATTTTTCAAGCCGTTTACCAGTAAAGTCAGGCATAAAAATCCGGTTCATTTTACCCGAAAGCCTGTTTGCATTATTAGAATAGCCATTATTGGCAAGCAAAATGCCTTTTAGCCCGATTTCTTTTGCCAGTTTTTCTGTGGATTCATTGTAAGAACCATGAGGCAAAGCAAGGTAATCGGCAGGTTTTCCGGTTAATTGCTGTAATTTCTGCACTGACATTAAAAGCTCTTTTTTTTGGTTCTCTTCGGATAAAGTTCCCAAAGGATAATGATGGTGCGTGTGCAACCCGATACTCGCCAACGGATGTTTTGCAAGTGCCTGAAGCTCGCTGACCGACATAGACCTGTAACCTTCACGAGCTTTAAAAGCAATCTGATTCAGGTTTTCAAATGTTTCAAGCCATTTTTCTTTTTCGGGATTTTTGAAGTTCAAAATCAGATCTGCCAAATTTTTATACGAATAATCGGCTTTGGAAACCTTTTCTTCCATTCCGGGAAGGTAAAAATGGCCACCACAATTTGCATAATCTGATGCCAGATGATCCCACCAAAATTCTTTTGAAGTTCCAATGTGTGCAGTGGTAATAAAAAATGCAGCCGGAATATTATATTTTTCAAGAAGCGGCAAAGCGTGAAGAAAATTATCGGCATAACCATCATCAAAGGTCAGGACTGCACCTGCTTTTTTATCAATCGCCCATTGATCATCGAGGCGCAAAACGGTATAGTTTTTTTTGATGTAAATGAGCTGCTGTTCGAAATTGTCCAACGTAACCTGCAATCCCAACTCTTCACTGACGTCATTGTCAATTCGATGGTACATGAAAACGAGCACCGGTTTCCCTTGTATCAGCCTGTTTTTTAGCTTTAATGCTTTATAATACAGCCGCTTTGTCATATTGATCTGCAATGATGCCGGATTGTTTTTCATTTTCGGGTTTCCAATATAATTTGGCACTTTCCAACTGTTTGTATGAGGCATATTGCTGTTGGCTCAACCTGTTTTTATATTTGATGATTTTGGGGATTGCAGCAACAAGGTCAAAAAGGGCCATTGCTATTGGTTTGATGGCATTTGGGTTGCGCTTTTCAACAACTCTTTTCGTGAATTGTGTCCAAATCGAATACGTCATTTTTTTAGGAATGTACTTTAGCGGGACAAATAGGAAATACAAATACCAGTCAGACCGCAAGGCACGGCGTTGCCGTATGTAATAATCATTGTTGTTTTTGCGCCCTTTTAAATCCACCCGATGGTGTGTGAGCACTTGCGGCAAATAATGGATTTCCATGTTTCTGCGCAGCATTTGATACGAAATAAAATCTTCTTCACCATAAAATACAAACCAAACCGGGTAATCGGGAATTTTGCGCCAGGAAGAAATTCTCAATACGTGTGCGCCGCCGGCAAAACTCCTGACACGTTGCGGCATTTCATCGGTATAAGTAGAAGCAGGTGCAGAAAGGCCCCAAAAAATCCGGAAAGACAACAAGTCTGTCTGTGGATGTGTCTTAAAATAGTTTTCGATGATTTCAAGCGGTTGCTCTGTGATAAAATGCAGGTCGTCATCTATTGAAATGGCATATTCACCCGATGCTTGGTGCAGCAGTTCATTTCGGCTAACCATCAATCCTTTGGATGTTTGGTGCTTAATTAATAAAATGCCGGGATGGTTTTCAGAAACATATTCAAAAGTACCGTCACTAGAGCCGTCATCGCAAATAATACATTCCACATCACTCCTTCGCAACAGGTTGCTGATTTTATGAAGCGTAAAAATGAGATCATCACGACGGTTTTTCGTGGCAATCAGGATTGAGAATTTTTTTTCAGGCTTGATCATGAAAAACTAAGTTCTGAATTCGGATTAAACTGCTTCGAATCCAAAGAAATGCAACATTAAGCTTATATACGACTTTAAAAAAATTGAGTTTTCTGTGCTTGCTAAAAAACTGTTTTTTAGGCTACGAATGTACAATATTTTATAATTCAATTGTATATATGATATTTTTTTAAGCCTCAAATAAGAATACGGAAATTGTTGTTGAAAAATGTTAATTATATGTAAGATATTACATTCACAAAAAAACGAACGTTTAGAAATTGCCTGTTTGTTTTGGCCAAATCTGATTAAAATACATTTAATTGTTACTTTTGGCAAACGCTTATATGTACTATGATAAGTATTCTAAGCGTATTTGTTTAAAGATAAGGCACTTAATAAAAAGAAATATTTAAAATGTGGGAAAAAGTTCAGCAAACCGTAGCGTATATTAAACAAAAAACCAACTTCACGCCGGAATACGGTGTCATTTTAGGTTCCGGCCTTGGAAGTTTTACTGAAGATATCAAAATTGAATTTACGCTTCCTTACAGCGAAATTCCTAATTTTCCGATTTCTACTGTCGAAGGCCATAAAGGTGCTTTGGTTTTTGGGACAATTGGAGATAAAAAAGTCGTCGCCATGCAGGGGCGATTTCATTATTACGAAGGATACGACATGAAAGAAGTGACGTTTCCGGTTCGCGTCATGAAATACATTGGAGTACAAAAACTGATTGTTTCCAATGCTTCAGGCGGTGTGAACCCACATTATAAAGTTGGTTCGATTGTTATTATCAAAGACCACATTAACATGATGCCCGAGCATCCGCTTCGCGGGAAAAATGACGAGCGTTTTGGGCCAAGGTTCGTGAACATGAGCGAACCTTACAGCCGGAAGATGATTTCAAAAGCAAAAGAAATTGCATACGAACTTGAAATTAATGTCCAAGATGGCGTTTATTTCGGATTGCAAGGCCCAACATTTGAAACTTTATCAGAATATAAAATGGTCAAAACCATGGGCGGCGATTGTGTTGGAATGTCAACGGTCCCCGAAGTCATCGTAGCGCGCCACATGGAACTCGAAACTTTCGGGATTTCTGTGATTACCGATATGGGCGACGAAGAAAGCATCGATACGATCACGCATGCAGAAGTACTCGAAGCGGCAAAAAAAGCCGAGCCATTGGTGCGAAACCTGATTGTGGAACTGATTAAAAGATATTAACCAATTTACGATTTTTGACGTACGATTTATGCAACAAGCGTTCGTAAACCTGACATTAAAAATCCTAAATAATCATCAGTCTTTTTTAAGGTTCATCACTAAAGTGCGGTAAAAATCCTGCGGATCAAACGGTTTGGTGATCACATCGTTCATTCCGTAGGATAAAAGCATGTCTCGGTTTTCATTAAGTGAAATTGCGGTCAGTGCAATGATAATCGTTTTCTTGTCGAATGTCCTGATCGTTTGTGTGGCGATCGTTCCGTTGATTCCCGGAAGGTGCACATCCATTAATACCAGATCGTAAGAATTGTTCTTCACGGCTTCGATCGCATCTTCACCGTTATCGATGACTTCGCAAACCATGCCTTTGTTTTCAACCATTTTCTTTGTGATCATCTGGTTGATTTTGTTGTCTTCGATCAATAAAACATTCAGGCCGTTTAAAATGCTGTCGTCAAATTCGGCTTTCTTTTCGTGGTGAATCTGATCCAATCCGATTTTAAAACTCAGGTCGAACGAAAATGCCGATCCTTTGCCCACTTTACTTTCCACCTTGATTTTTCCGCCAAGGATATCAATGAGTTTTTTTACGATAGTAAGGCCAAGTCCGGTTCCGCCATATTTCCTGTTGATTTCTATAGAACCTTGGGAGAAACTGTCGAAAACGGCGTCGATTTTTTCTTCAGGAATTCCGATTCCGGTGTCCAACACTTCAAAATGGATCGATGTGAATTCGGGATTCAATTCATTTACTGCCAATGATACTTTGACTTCGCCGTTTTTAGTGAATTTTAAAGCGTTGTTGATGAGGTTCAGGAAAATCTGCGATAATTTCGTTGGGTCGCCAATAAGGAAATCCGGAATATTCGGATCAACCTTAATCGTAAATGCATTGTTGTTGATTGAAGCAAGCTCTTTTAACGAACTCTGGATGTTGCCCAGCAGTTGCTTCAAGTTGAACGTAATGTTTTCGGTTTCAATCGTGCTCGATTCGATCCTATTGATTTCGAGGATTTCATTGATGAATGTCAGCAGGTAATTTCCCGAAAACTTTAGTGACGTCAGGTAATTCAGCTGTGATTCTTTCGGATTTTCCTCAAGCAGCAAATGTGTGATTCCGTTGATCGCATTCAGCGGTGTCCGCAATTCATGGCTCACGGTAGAAAGGAATTCTGCCCTGGCTTTAGAGGCCTTTTCAGCTTTTTCTTTGGCCAGCTGCAACTCATTATTCTTTTCTTTCAGCAGCAAATTCGACTGGTTCCTGATGATGTTGTTTTTGTATAAGGACAAACTCAGCAGCGACAAAATCGAGATCAGCGCAATGGCAAGGATGCTTATGAGTTTGGCTACTTTATTTGCTTTTTGCTGTTCTTTATTTTCCTTGTCCATCTGTTCAATGGTCTTGAGCCTTTCACTTTCCTTGAATTGCACATAATCTTCGGCACCGAGTTTTTTAGCGTTCAATGCGGCAATACTGTCTTTAAGCAGCAAATGTTTTTTGAGGTAAGAATACGCGCGATCCGTATTCAATAATTGTTCGTAAACCTGGCTCAGGGCCAATAATATTTTTGCTTTTTGCTCGAAGTTTTTATCACGCGCATTAAGTTCGTAGGCGCGGTTCAGGTAATTGAGTGCAAGATTTTTCCGATTGTTAATGGCTTCGATATTCCCAATTTGGTACAAAGCTTCGGCCTTAGTTTTGAAATCGTCATCGGCATCCGGCTTTGCAATAATCTGGTCGAAAATCGGCGTGGCCATTTTGTATTCGCCTTTGGCCTTATAAACAATTCCTTTCTGGAGGTTCAGCAATTCGATCGCATTGGGGATTTTGATCGTTTCATAAATCGTTTTGGCTTTGTCAAAGTAGACTTCGGCTTTAGAATAATCGCCTTTTTCCATATAGCACAAACCCAGTTGATAATACGAAAATGCTTGCTGGCTCGATGGTTTTATGGTGTTGAAAAGCGATACGCTACGGAAATAAGTTTCAATGGCATCATCATATTTCTTGAGTTCGAAATAGATGGCGCCAAGCGTCGCATATGCATTGGCCTCAGCTTCAACATTTTTGGTCTTCTTGGCATAATCAATCGCTTTTTGCGCAAATGACAGGGAAAATTTGTAGTTGTCGGTCTTAATATTAAAATTCGACAGCTCAATATAATAACTGACACTATCGTTTTCTTTTACAGAATCTTTCTTTTTTTGCGGGTAAACAACCGCGCTAAGCAGTAAAAAAAATATTAAGAATTGCCTCATTAGGACTTCTGGTTTGGTTTTCAAGGGATTAAATGTACTAAATTATTTCTTATATGTTAAAATAATTAAGTCAATAATTCTTGAAGAATATCCAATTTCGTTGTCATACCAGCCTACGACTTTGACCATTTTACCAATTACAGAAGTGAGTTGTGCATCAAAAAGACAGGAATTCCGATTGCCAATGATGTCAACAGACACAATTGGGTCTTCGGTATAATCCATAATGCCTTGAAATTCGGTTGCAGCTGCGGTTTTAAAAGCTTCGTTGATCTGCTCAATGCTTACGGCATGTTTCACATAACATGTAATGTCTGTGAGCGAACCGTCGGGAACTGGAACACGGATACCGCTTCCGCCGATTTTTCCTTCCATTTCGGGGAAGATTTTTGTCAGTGCTTTCGCAGCTCCAGTTGTCGTTGGCACGATAGATTGCGAAGCGCCACGCGCACGGCGTAAATCTTTGTGTGGCTGGTCGTGCAAACTCTGATCGGTAGTATAGGAGTGAACGGTTGTAATGTATGCCTGTTCAATGCCGCAAAGATCGTTGATGACTTTGATCATCGGTGCGGCGTTGTTCGTTGTGCAGCTGGCGTTTGAAATGATGGTTTCGGTACCGTCTAAAATGTGCTCGTTTACGCCCAGCACGACGGTTTTAATGTTGTCGACTTCTGACGGTGCTGATAAGATGACTTTTTTTGCCCCGGCTACAATGTGCGCATTGATGTCGTCGAAGGTTTTGTATTTTCCGGTTGCTTCAACGGCTACATCGATATGTAATGATTTCCAGTCGAGGTTTGCAATGTTTTTCTCGTGGAAGAATTGATAATGTTTGCCGCCAACGATAATGGAATTTTCATCAAACGAGCAATCCAGAGGCAGTACGCCATGAATGCTGTCGTATTTGATTAAATGTGCCATGGTTTTGTTGTCGGCGATATCGTTGATCGCAACGACTTCAATTTCGGGATGTTCGAGCAGCAGGCGGAATAAGTTTCTTCCAATGCGTCCGAATCCGTTGATGGCAACTTTTATTTTTGTCATGAAGTGTAAATTGTATGGTCGGAAATTTGGGTATTGACTGCGCTCGCGTTAAGGATAACAGCGGAAATCCTGACATTGCTCAGATAAAATATCTTTAAAGATTCGCATCAAAAGCAATGGCAGATTGTAGCGGATAGCCTGGCCCGCAGGGAAACGCCCAAATAATTATTAATTAAAGAATGTGTTTTTGGGCATGGTAGGAAGAACGCACCAAAGCGCCGCTTTCTACGTGCCTGAAGCCCATTTCTTTGCCGATTTCTTCGTATTTTTTGAACTGTTCCGGTGTGATGTATTCTTTTACCGGAAGGTGTTTTTTGCTGGGTTGCAAGTATTGGCCGATCGTTACAATATCGACATTGGCATTGCGCAAATCGCGCATCGTTTGGATGACTTCTTCTTCCTGTTCGCCCAATCCAAGCATGATGCCAGATTTTGTACGGCGGATTCCGTTGTTTTTTAAATATTTCAACACTTCGAGGCTGCGGTCGTATTTTGCCTGAATGCGCACTTCACGCGTCAACCGGCGAACGGTTTCCATATTATGCGAAACGACTTCGGGATTGGCTTCGATGATGCGGTCAATATTTCTTTCATTTCCTTGAAAATCAGGAATTAATGTTTCTAAAGTGGTTTCTGGATTCATTCTGCGGATCGCCTGAACGGTTTCAAACCAAATGATGGAGCCCATATCTTTTAAATCGTCGCGGTCGACGCTGGTGACAACTGCATGCTTGATTTTCATCAGTTTGATGGAGCGGGCTACTTTTTCAGGTTCGTCCCAATCAACCGTTTCCGGACGTCCTGTTTTTACACCGCAAAATCCGCACGAACGCGTACAGGTATTTCCAAGGATCATGAATGTTGCCGTTCCTTCGCCCCAGCATTCGCCCATGTTTGGGCAACTTCCTGAGGTACAGATCGTATTGAGTTTGTATTTGTCGACGAGGCCGCGAAGTTCGGTATATTTTTGTCCAATTGGCAGTTTTACCTTTAGCCATTTGGGCTTTCCGATCGGTAAAGTATTGTCTAAAACCGTTTCCATACATGCAAATTTTGAAGCACAAAGATAAGCATTGTTTTGATTTAAACCGTTAATTTCATGTTAGTGAAAAGCGTTGGTTTGTTGGTGAAAATTGAGGTGAAAAATTAGTTTTTTGATTCGCGTTTTTCGAAAATACGAATCTGAAAGCCCATTTTTTTTGCAAGGAAATAGGCGATGGAAGTTTTTAAAACGCCCATTCCGTAAATGCTGCTTCGTTTAAAATTGATCGATGAGGCTTCTTCGAAATATTTCGTTGGGCAGGTGATTTCTGCGATTTCAAATCCGCTAAAGCAAATCTGAGCAAGCATTTGGTTGTCAAAAACAAAATCATCGGAGTTTTTATGGTACGGAATATTCTGGAGTACATTTGATGAAAAGGCACGGAATCCGGTGTGGTATTCGGATAATTTTTGCCCCATCAGGATATTTTGAAATAAGGTCAGAAACCGGTTTGCAATATATTTGTACAATGGCATGCCACCGTGAAGCGCGCCTTTTCCTAAAATCCTTGAGCCTAAAACCACTTCATACACTTCATTTGCAATTAAATAGCACATCGAGTGAATGAGTTTTGGCGTGTATTGGTAATCGGGGTGCAGCATCACGACAATATCTGCCTGTAAGCTTAACGCTTTGTCGTAACAGGATTTTTGGTTTCCGCCATAACCTTTATTTGAATCGTGGCGGATGACATGCTGAATGCCAATTTGCTGCGCGATCTCGAAAGTCATGTCCCAACTGAAATCATCTACGAGAATGACCTCGTCAACAATGTCAAACGGAATTTCATTGTATGTTTTTTCGAGCGTTTTCTCCGAATTGTAAGCGGGCAAAACCACGATGACTTTTTTATTCTTGATCATAGGAAGCGATTGGCTTTGAATCCAAAAATAGTACAGTTTGCAGCATATACATCATAATAAATAAAAAAAAGCAGCACCCGAACAGCGCTGCCTCCAAATATAGGGTTATGTACCCAAACTATTGCCTGATGACTTTATCGGTAAACTGCCCAGATACAGTCGTGGTTTTCATGATGTAAATGCCAGATGGCAAATTAAGCACAATGTCATTTGTACCCGATTTTAATGTTGATTTTAAAAGCATTTGCCCACTTAAATTGTAAATTTCCGCAGTACCGGTTTCTTTAGTTTCTATGGAAATCAATCCCGAATTCGGATTGGGATAAAATGAAATTTTCGCATTTTTAAAAGCATTCGTTCCAAGCAGGCAGTTGTTAAACGGAGAGAAAGTAACCAAACCCAAAGCCGCGTTGTCGACCTGATGGCTGATGACGTTTTCAACGGTTTCTGTTGTTGGCGTTGTGCCTTCAATCCAGCAATTGTTTGTGGCGCTAATTGGCAAAGCCGTGTTGTTGAATAGCGCATACGTTTGCCCGCCATTGGCATTTTCAGAAAAAATGTTTCCTCCTTCGTTGAATGTGGTTTCGTGATTGCTGCCCAAATTAATATTTGCGGTACCAATGACTGTAATTCCCCATAAATTCCGCCTGATCTGGTTTTGGCTGGCAATGATGTTCATGGTTGCGGCTCCTGTCGCGTTTAGCGAAATGCCACTTCCGCCGAGGTTTGGCGCATTTTGGGTGTTGTTGTCTTCTATACTATTGCCGCGGATGTAACCTGAAGAACTTGCTCCGGCAACCGTAATTCCGTACCTATTGTCTGTGATGACATTGTTGTCGATTACGACTTTATTTATATTTCCCAAAAGGCTTGACGCCGAAATTCCGCCCACCATAATAAGCTCGCGGTTTCCTTTGATGGTGTTTCCTGTAATCCTGATCGTATCATTTCCGCTTGGGCCCATATTAATTTGCGGACGATTCGTATTCGAAGTGTTGTTTCCTTCAATATAATTGTTTGTAATAATAGCCGCAACTTCTTGGTTCGCACCCGATCCCAACGCCGGAACTACATTAAAAGTAAACCTTGAACCGTCAACAATTGGCCGGCCGGTTGAAAAAGAAATGGCGGCACTGGTTGTGGTTCCTGCAATATGGTAGGACATCGAACAATTGTACATTTGAAAATTCCCGGTCGAAGCCCGGATTCCTTTTCCATAATTGATGGTGACATTCCGAAGAAATCCGGTCGAATTTTCCTCAAATCTAATGCTGTCATAAGGCGCAGCAATGTTTGAAGCGGTAATTAGAATGTTTTCTGCATCGGCTGTAAAAGTCCCGGCAACATCAAGCTGGATGTTTGCATCAATATGTAAAACTGTATTTTCTGTAATTGAAAAAGTATCGCCTGGTGCAATAGTCAGGTTTTGTGAAAGCGTATAAATTCCATCAGAAAATGATAAAATTCCAGCAGGAGCATTGATAATAATGTCGTTAAGTCCCCAATTAACGCCGGTTCCGGGAGTTGTATATTGGGAATGGCCGGCCATTGGAAGCATGGTTACCAATAATAAAAGTAAAATTTTTTTCATCGGATCGGATTTTGAGTTGATCTTAAAGTTACAGCTTAAATCAAAAACGAAGGGTTAAAAATAAGTTAATTGCTATTTTTTGAAATGCAAAAGCCTGCTTTTCGAATATGAAAAACAGGCTTTTGCATTTGTTTTAATTGGTTATTCCGGAATATGCAAAGCCGCACAAACTTCTTTATAACTCATGTTTTCATATACAGATCGTTTTGCGGCGACACCACCGGGAATGATCACATAGCGGACTTCTACACCGGAACCAATTGAAACTGTTCCTCCCGCGTCATGACGAAACCTGAAAAGTTTAAGATTTCCGACAGCTGGTATTGATGTTATTGTATTAATAAAGCCACCTGCTATTGAAGTATAAGGCGTAGGGAAAATATTGGTTTCATCAAATTTAAGATATGATAAAACAACGCCTTTTGCCATCACATCCGCAGTAATCTGAGGTGCCGCAAAATCATAAGCCTTTCCTGAAGTGCCGTCAATTGTAACATTCTGGCTTGTAGACATGCTGAGCCATTCGCTGTAAATAACATTCGCTGTTCCGGTTGCTCCGTCAATGCCATTTTTTCCGTCTGCTCCATCATCTGAACACGAATTGTTTAATAATGCCAAGGCAAAAATCATAAGAAAACTGCCAATTTTTAAGATTGATTTCATAATGTAGTTTTTAAATTATTTCTCGAAGCTACAGTACTTTAACCATATTAAAAATGACCAATATACGAATGGTCATTTTCAATATACCAACAACCCTAATATTTGATTTTTTTTAATCCTGACAGATTGCATAAATGTTGCTACTTTTGCGCTTCTAAAAACAACAAACATGGAAGTTAAAGACAGCAACGGAAATCTATTGAATGATGGTGATTCTGTAACAGTAATTAAAGATTTAAAAGTCAGAGGTTCATCAGATGTGATCAAAAGAGGAACAACGGTTAAGAATATCAGGTTAACCGATGATCCGGCAGAAATTGATTGCCGTGTCAACAAAACCGCCATGGTACTCAGGACTGAATTTGTAAAGAAAGCATAAAAAAAGCAGGATCAAATGTCCTGCTTTTTCAATTTATAAATCTGGGTTATTGCATTTGTACCGAAATTGGCAAATTGTAAGCCGTTCTCACCGCTTTGCCATTCATAATTCCAGGCGACCATTTGATTTTCAGGGCTTTCAACACACGTATCGCTTCTTTGTCAAGTCCGTAACCCGGATTGCGCAACACTTTGATATCGGTCATCGAACCGTCTTTTTCAATAACGAAGGCGACTAAAATCTTAATGGTTTTCTGCTCGTCGATCTCCGGTTTTTCAAAATTATTGCCGACATATTTATAGAATTTTTCAATGCCGCCTGGAAATTCAGGAAGCTTGTCTAAAACTGCAGTAATAACGGGCGTATTTGTATTTACCGGAACTTCAACAACTGCCGTTCCGTTTTCGCCGGTCAAAGGGTTTTCAGTTGATGTTGCGGTTCCGCTTCCCTGCCCTTCATTTGGCTGGCTGCTCATGGACTGGCTTTTAGTTGTTACATCATCAGGCTTTTCAGTACTTGATACCACCGTGGTATGGCTGCTGAGTTGCTTTTGATTTGTAACAGGCGCAGCAGCAGCTTTTTTAGGAAGCATCACTTTTGCGGATTTCGGAGTTACGTGATTTGCGATTTTTACGATCTTAAGCACATCCCAATCCTTTTCGATAGGCAATGCAGCAGGCTTAGCGCCAAAAGAACTCAGCACCATCGTCAAACCCGAAAGTGTTCCGATAAATAAAATTCCGAAAAAGAAAGCGGCTAAAGTGGTGCGGCTGCTGTCCTGGCGCAATTGATACGCGCCATATTTTTTGTTTTTTCCTTCAAAAACAAGATCGAGCCATTTTTTTTCATAGATACTAACATTTGGCATAATTAAAAATTTAATTGGTTAGGTAAGTATGTTTCATAAGTGAAGTCGTTTTAACATATAACTTCAGATATGTATAAAAAATTATATAAAAATTAAGAAATTTTTAATTTGCAGATTCAACGCTTGTTTTCGATGATCTCGGCAAGTAGTCTTTTGGCGCGCAGCAACTTGATTTTGACGTTGCTCAAAGGCTCACCCAATTGGTCGGCGATTTCCTGATAACTCAATTCCTGGAAATATCGCAGTTGAATTACTTCCTGGTAATGCGGCTTCAATTGCTTGATGCATTGCAGCAAACTTGAAAGATTTTGTTTGGCAATAAGCTCGTCTTCAGCAGACGGCGCGGTGTCGGCAACGTTATAAGCGGCGTTGTCTTCGTTGTCGGTAATGTCGATAAAAAGCGAAGATTTCTTTTTTCGGAGCAGGTCAATGTGGACGTTTTTTGCGATCGCGATCAGCCAGGTATTGAACTGAAATTCGGGGTTGTACATCGCGATTTTATCAAAAGCTTTGGAGAAAGTTTCAATCGCAATGTCTTCAGCGTCGGTTTCGTTTTCGGTACGTTTCAGCATAAATCCGTAGACTTCATTCCAATAATGGTCCAATAGAAAAGTGAAGGCATTTTGGTCTCCGTGCTTCGCTTTTTCTATATAGGCTGTTATTTCCAATGTACGGGTTTTGAAAAAATATTGCTTAAAAAAATATTCAATTGTGTGAAAACCAAGGTGATTTCAATGATCGGAAACCAATACATCACATCTTTTTCCTTTAATTTCCCTGCCGAAAAGCCGAGTGTCAGCCAGGCAAACAAATATCGGAATCCAATCAGTCCCAAAACGATGATCCATTGAAACCGGAATGCCAAAAGGACAATTGGTAATATGAGGAACAGCAATTGGGACAGGTAAAAAACCGCTAATTGTGATTTGTCAAACGGTTTGTAAAAAGAAGCGGTTGACACATGCCGTCTTTTTTGGGTAAACCATTCTTTAAAGGTTTTCTTCGGTTCCGAATACGTAAAACTGTCCGGTGTGTAACAAATCGTCGTGTTTTTTGCGGTCGCCGCCTGATTGATGAACAAATCGTCATCGCCGGAGCGTATTTTCATGTGGTCGATAAATCCGTTTACATTAAAAAATTCTTCTTTTTTATAAGCCAGGTTCCGGCCAACACCCATGTATGGATGCCCGGCTTTCGCCCATGAAAAATATTGCACTGCGGTGAGCATCGTTTCAAAACGGATGATTTTATTCAGGAATGAATTTGCGATTTTTTCGTATTTTCCGTAGCCGAGAACAATAGTTTTCTGCAACGTAAACTGCGAAGTCATGTCTTTGATCCAGTCTTTTGATGTCGGATAGCAATCGGCATCGGTAAAGAGCAAATATTCTTTTCTTGCTGCTTTAATTCCCAGCGTCAGTGCAAATTTTTTGTTGCCCCAAAAGGCTTCGTTGTTCTCTACCTTAACGAGTTTGATGTTCGGATATTGCTTTTCAAACCCTTCAAAAAGCTCGAGTGTTTCATCGCTTGAAGCGTCATCGATCAATACGATTTCAAAATCGGGATAATCCTGTTCGGCGAGGATCGGGATAAATCTTACTACGTTTTTTTCTTCGTTTTTTGCGCATACAATTACTGAAACCGGAATGCGTTTCGGGTTGCTTTTCTGTGTTTTCGAATACGCAAATTTTCCGAAAATCACCAGATAATAAAAAAGCTGAATGGCAACAATGACGATAAAAAGATAAAAAGTAATGGTCAACATATAAGCAGGTTGTCTTTTAAAATCCCGAAGTTTCGGGACTGCAAAGGTACAAATTCAAATAGGAATATTAAATAAGCATCCGAATTTATTGAGAACTTTATCGCGGGCATTTCAACATTTCACCTGCTACAGCAACCGAATCGGGATTTCCAGTCTTTTGAAGTTCAGAAATAATGTTTTCGTAGTTTTTGGCATCGCGGTTCTGCGACATTTTTTTAACGGCCTGAATGTCTTCAATCAAGATTTCAAAAGAAACAATGCCGCGGGTTTGCATCATCGCACGTTTGGATAAATCTTCAATTCTGACCGGATTTTCAGAGGTTGCTTCGTATTTGTCAACGAGTTTATTCAATGCAGATAACATTGCTTCGCCTTCAATGATTTTTATGGTTCCGTAAACGTGAACAGCAATGTAATTCCACGTCGGCACATTTTCATGGTCGTACCACGAAGACGAAATGTAAGCGTGCGGCCCGGAAAAAACTGCCAGTACTTTTTCATCGGATGCAAAACTTTTCCATTGCGGATTTTCTTTTGAAAGGTGTCCGAATAAAACTTTCTGACCAGCTTCATTGACATCCAATTCCAGAGGAATGTGCGTTGCCCAGGGTTTTCCATCAACCTGATTGATTAAAATCCCAAAACTGTTGGCTTGCAGGAATTCAAGGATTTCCGCGTCATTTTCGTTCTGATAACCGTCGGCGATGTACATAGTTAAATCACATTTACTTCAGCTTCGATCGAAATCCCGAATTTTTCCCTGATCGTTTGCTGAATGTCTTTCGACACATTTAAAATTTCCTGTCCGGTCGCATTGCCATAATTGACCAAAACGAGCGCCTGGTTTTTATGGATTCCAGCGTCGCCGAAGCGTTTGCCTTTAAATCCGGCCTGTTCGATGAGCCAGCCGGCGGGAACTTTAACTTCGGTTTCAGATACTTCGTAGAATTTCATTTCGGGGAATTTAGCATGAATCGGACTGAATTCGGCTTTGGAAATGATCGGGTTCTTAAAGAAGCTTCCGCTGTTTCCAAGTTCTTTCGGATCGGGCAGTTTGCTTTGCCGGATCGCAATGACGGCGTTGCTGACGTCTTTTAATGTTGGCGTAACAATATTATTTTTCGACAATTCCGAACTGATATCGCCGTAAGAAATATTGATTTTATGGTTTTGTTTCGTCAGTTTAAAAATCACAGAAGTAATGATGTATTTGTCTTTTTCGGCATGCTTGAAAATGCTTTCGCGATACCCAAAATGGCATTCTGATTTGGTAAAAGTGCGGAGTTTTTGGGTCGCAATTTCCATCGCTTCACATGACACGAAAGTGTCTTTAATTTCTGTTCCGTATGCACCGATATTCTGGATGGGCGTCGTGCCGACATTTCCAGGAATTAAGGACATGTTTTCGAGTCCGCCAAAATGCTGCCCGATCGTAAACAGTACAAATTCATGCCAGTTTTCCCCGGCCATCGCTTCTATTTCTACAAAATCCTCATTTTCTTTTACGATCCTGATGCCTTTTAAATCGACATGGATTACAAGTGCATCAATGTCTTGTGTCAAAAGCATGTTGCTTCCGCCACCGAGGATGAATTTTTTTTCGTTCGGATTTTGCTCTAAAACGGTTTTCAATTCCGCTATCGAATGTACGGCGACAAATTTCCTGGCGTTGGCTTCAATGCCAAAAGTGTTGTATTTTTTTAAAGAAAAATGATTCTTGATTTCCATATACGGTTAAGATTCGTCACTTGTTAAGGCGCGGTTCAGGAATTCGTTCAGCGGTTTCAGCGCGATAAGTTTTGCTGCGGTTTTTTTGACAAAATCTTTATCAGTTAAAGTTTTATCGTCAATTTTCGCCGATGCCGTAAAGCTTTTGAGTTTCAGGAATTCAATCGCCGGATGGTCTTTTTCAAAATCTTTAGGTGACGTTTTTAATACATTGTCGCGATCGAGTGCGCCAAAAACCGATTTGAAATTTTTGTCATCTACGATATCTTCAAGTTCATCATAAAAAAAAGCAATTTCCTTCCTGACTTTCTTTAAATCTGGCGCGTCGGGCCAATACAATCCTGCTGCGATAAAACTTGCGCCGTTTTCAATATGGATGTAATATCCGGAAAGATTTGTGTTTTTGGATCCGGCCGACATCCAGATGCCCATATGCGTTTTGTAAGGCGTTTTGTCATTGCTGAAACGGATGTCACGGTTTACGCGAAAGACACAATTTTTGACTTCCAGATGATCGAGCATATGATCGTTGGGTTTTATTTCGTCGAGAAAATCCTGAACCAATTGGTAATATTCTTTTTTATAGGATTCGTAGCGCGATTTGTTGGCAAGAAACCAGTCGCGGTTGTTGTTTTTCTTTAAATCGTCAAGAAATTTCAGGCTTTCTTTTGAAATCATTGCAGTTGTTTTTTTAAGTCGCTTTCGCTGATAAAACCTTTGTGAATCCATTTTTGCTGGCCGTTTTCGTATAAGATCAGCACCGGAAGTTCGTCGAGTTTCATTTCAGAAACCAGCGTTTTATTTTCATCAGCGTTAAGCCTCGAAAGGGTCATTTTGCCTTTCAAATCGGTTTGCATTTTGAGTAAGTAAGGCGTCATTTTTTTACACGGCTCACACCAATCGGCATAAAAATCGACTAGTATTTTTTTGTCGGATTTGATTAAATCGCCATATTCCTGGCTGCACATTCCTATGATCTTGTCGCTGGGCTTGGAGAATCCGGCAGCGTTCCATTTCATGATGCCGCCTTCGAGATTGTAGACTTCGGTAAAGCCGAGTGCGCTGAGTTTGTCTGCTGCTTGTTTGCTGCGTCCGCCTACTTTACAATACACGAAAATGGGTTTGGATTTATCGTATTTCGAAGCATTGGAAACGAAATTTGGATCGTTCCAATTCACGTTCTCGGCTTGTTCCAAATGTTCTCCTGAAAATTCTTCAGGCGAGCGCACATCTAGAATCTGTGCATTTGGCGTGGCTTTGATTTTTTCGGCGTAAACTGCAGCCGGAATCGTTTGGACGTTCTTTGAGGTTTGGGCATTACAGCCCATGATAAATAGGCAGAAGCCCATGATTGCCGAGATTTTTGCTTTCAATTTGTGCAGATTTTAATGTCGGCTAAATTACAAATTTTAAGCAATCAAAACGTAATTTGTTAGGCCAAAACTTTGAGCAGTTTGGTGTAGAATTCTTCTTTGTTGATCGGTTTGATCAGGATTTCATTGGCACCGATTTCACTGATATCGGCATCCGACATATAATTGTTTCCGGTAATCAGCATGATTGGTGTGCCTGAATTGCTGTTATTTAACTGTTTGATTTGTTGGATCAGTTCAATTCCGGAAATGTTTCCAATCTGCAGATCGGTGATGATCAAGTCGACGGTTTCGTTTTCGAGGTATTTTTTGATGTTCTTGCTGGCGGTAAAATCTGCAATTTCAAACCCGACTTTAGAAGCCAGTTTTTTCATAATCGCTACGACCATCTGATCGTCATCGACCAGCGCAATCCTAATGTTTTTGCCTTCAAATTTTTCCTGCAATTGTACTTGTGCGGTTTTGTGCGATGCGTCCATTTTTTCAAGGAAAATATGAAAATGGATCGTCGTTCCCTGATTGATTTCGCTGTCGACAGAAATTTGACCACCGTACAATTCCACGATTTCCTTGCACAGGCTCAGGCCAAGCCCGGCGCCAAAACTGATCTGGTCTTTATAATGTTTGCTCTGGTAATATTTGTCGAAAATTTTGTCCAGGTCTTCTTTCGGAATCCCGACACCGGAGTCCTTTATTGTCACATCAAAACGGTATTTCCCATCTGCATCAGCCAGTTTGCAGGTCACGACAATGTTGCCGTAATTCGTGAATTTAATGGCATTCCCGATCAGGTTGTAAAACAGCTGGTGGATTTTTCCGTTATCGGCCAAAACCTCGTTTTTCATGTCGGGGTCAATATTGCTGATCAATTCGATTTTCTTAACTTCTGCCAATGATTTCAGTGATTCCAGAATGGTGCTGACTTCTTTTTTAAGGTTGATCTTAGAGTTGTATAAAACCAGTGTCGTGTTTTCATTTTTAAAGAAATCCAGAATTTGGTTGACCGTGATCTGAAGCGAATTCGAAGTAAAATGCATCAGGTTGATCGGGTTGCTGAGCGCCTTGTCGGTATTCGATAATTTGAGTTTGTTTGACAGGTTTGAAATGATATTGAGCGGTGCACGCATCTCGTGGCTTAACATGCCAATTAGCCTGTTTTTAAATTCTACATTGTTTTCTGCAATGGTTTTTGCCTTGGCGAGTTCTTTTTCAAATATGTAGGCAAAGAACGAATACAGCATCAGTAAAATCGTACAAACGATCATGGACAGCAATAAAATCCCGACCAGCGATTTTTTATTCTGGATGTTCGACATGGCATTTTCAAGCTGCTGCTTTCCTGAAAGCTGTGCCGATTCTGTATAAAACATCAAAAGATCCTGGGAATTCTGAAGTATTTTTTTATTGACCACCATCAGTTCCTTGTCTTTTTCGCGAAGGTGCGAATAGGTGTTGCGTAATTGCCCGAATTCCTTCTGGTAATGTGCGCTGGTGCTTTCAAAAATATTTTTCATCTGGTCTTCGATCGTACCCGTTTTCTTGGTATTTCCGTAGACCATTTTGATGTAAATCTGGAGTTCTTCGCGCTTGATCTCATAGCGTCCTTTAATTGCATCGCCAATGCGCGTCAGCAATCCTTTTTGTATGACATCATCCGAAAGACGTATCGAATCGTATTTGATCGAACCCAATACTTTTTTGAAATTATATGGATTCATTTCATAATCGTCGGCATTTTGTGCGGTAAGCGGATAAACGCCAACTTTGAGCAAAGCATCAAGCTCTTTTCTAAGGACTACGATTTCTTTTTCTTTATCTTTTTTAATACTAACGGCGTAATGGAAATCCTTGTCGTCATTGACGAGTTGGTTCAGGCTGTCAAGATAGACCGACATTTTATCAAGGGAATTGCGATATTCCAAAAGTAAATTCTGGTCGTATTGGTGCAGGTATTCGTTGAAATAATTCTCGGCGTCGAAATAATTTTTCGTTGCACCATTGGTGTATACAAAAGCGAGGTTTTGGTTTTTAGAGTTTTCAAACGACTCAGACAAAAGTTTCTCATCTGTAGTTTGTTTGTACCATAGCACTAAAATCAATATCTGGACAAAAAGAACAAATATGAATAATGCCAGGTGTATTCGTTTTCGTTGCCTGAATGATACAGCCATTTTTATTAAATTAAGTTTATAATAGGGGTTAAACTTTTTAACAATCGTTTATAAAAACGAATGCCAAAAATAACCAAAAACAGCGTTGCAATGCCTAAAGTATTGATTTTTAGGAATAATTTCGGTAACGTGTGCGTTTTATAATTTATGTGGGAAGATTAAACAGAAAAATTAAATTTAATGTAAATAATGCCTTTGTTTTGATAGATGAATTGTAGGTTAACGCTACTAAAGGTTGAATATTCTATAGCTTTGATGCGTAGATTTTATCACGGTTTCCGTGCGTTCCGGATGCGTATCCGAAATAAACAATTGACCGAACTCATCATTGTTGACCATTTCTACAATTTTCCCGACACGCGTTTCATCCAGTTTGTCGAAAATATCATCAAACAATAAAATTGGTTTTTGGCCGCATTTCTTTTTGATGAAATCAAACTGCGCGAGTTTCAGCGCGATCAGGAAAGTTTTCTGCTGCCCTTGCGAACCAAATTTCTTGATCGGGTAGTGGTCGATCTCAAACAAAAGGTCGTCTTTGTGGATGCCAACGGAAGTATATTGCAGCGCACGGTCTTTCGCGATGTTTTCCTGTAAAAGGGTCAGCAGGTCTTTTTCTGCCAAAAGGCTGTCGTAAACGAGTTGTACGGTTTCTGAAGAATCGGTAATCGCCTGATGGTGTTTGTTGAAGATCGGAATAAAATCGGCCAGGAAAATCTTTCGCTTTTCAAAAATGCGCTGCCCCAATTCGTTGAGCTGCTCATTGTATATAGACAAAGTGTCGTTTTCAAAAATGTGGTTCGATGCAAAATATTTCAGCAAAGCATTGCGTTGGCTTAAAATTTTCTGGTATTGAATGAGTTCCTGCAAATATTTCGAATCCAATTGCGAAATCACCGAATCGATGAATTTTCGCCGTGTCTCGCTGCCTTCAACGATCAAATCGCGGTCGGCAGGCGAAATGATCACAAGCGGAATAAACCCGATATGGTCTGAAAATTTATCGTATGGCTTTCCGTTGCGCTTCAGGATTTTTTTTTGCCCTTTTTTGAGGCTGCAAACGATTTGCTCATTCCGGTCTTTAATTTCAAACTCGCCATCGATCACAAAAAACTCCTCACCATGCCTGATATTCTGTACTGCAAGCGGGTTAAAGTAGCTTTTTCCGTACGACAAATGGTAAATCGCGTCGAGTACATTGGTTTTTCCAATGCCGTTTTTTCCCGTAAAGCAATTGATCTTGCGGTCAAAATCAAAGTCGGCTTCGGCAAAATTTTTATAATTGAAAAGGGAGATCTTCTTTAAATACATCTTGAAATGTCGCGCTGTTACTGCCAAATGACAGTTTCTGAAAGCGGCTGCAAATTACCGAAAATTATCTACAAAATCCCCAATTGCCCATTTTCCAAACGAAATAATTATGAACAGCATCCCACTCATTTTTTATAAAATAAATTTAATTTTCTTATTTGAATATAAAATCGATTTTTTTTATGTGGGTTTGAATAAAAATTTTATTTTTGCGGCTCACTAATTTAAATTAAATGGCAACGTATAATAAAAGAGGTTACAAAGCTCCAAAAGAAAAAGAAGAAAAATTAGACGATAACTTTATTGAGGATGTAAATGTTGACGAAAAAGACAGTACAACCGCAGGGGTATTCAATTCTTTGGATGCAACAGCTTCTAAAACTGAAGAGTGGTTCGAGAAAAACCAAAAAGCCATCTTCGGGATTGTAGGTGCTTTGGCGCTTGTTGTTGTTGGATACGTAGCTTACCAAAAATTTGTGGTTGGCCCGAAAGAAGACGATGCAGCGAATGAAATCTTCGAAGCACAGCAAAATTTCCAGAAAGCGACTGACGGAACTGGAAAATCAGCCGATTCATTATACAATCTGGCATTGAAAGGATCTGAAGGAAAATTCGGGTTTATTGATATTGCAGATAAATATTCAGGAACAGACGCAGCAAACCTCGCAAATTACTACGCCGGAATTTCTTACCTGAACTTAGGAAAATACACAGAAGCGATTGCTTCATTAGAAAAATTTAAATCAGAAGACATCATTCTGGGCGCTTTGGCAAAAGGAGCGATCGGGGATGCGTATTCACAAAAAAACCAGCCAAAAGAAGCGTTGGATTTTTATGTAAAAGCATCTGAAATGAACAAAAACGACCTGACCACGCCACGGTTCTTAGTAAAAGCAGGACAAGCTGCCTTAGCTAGCGGAAACAAAGCCGATGCATTGAAATATTTCACGGAAGTCAAAGAGAAATATGAAAACACACCGGAAGGTTCAACCGTTGACGCATTGATCGGACTGGCACAATAAAGAAAAAACATAAATTGAGATATGAGAATTGAGGTCGTAAAAGATTTTTCAATTCTCATTTTTTTTTAATCGAATTTCAATTCTAAATACTAAAAAATGGCTACAGCAAATAAAAATCTATCCAATTACGATAAAAATACCATTCAAAACGCAAAGGATTTTCGGTTTGGGATTGTGGTTTCAGAATGGAACGACCACATTACAAATGGCCTGTATTCCGGAGCCGAAGCTGCACTTTTAGACTGCGGCGCGCTGCCTGAAAACATCATCCGCTGGAATGTTCCCGGAAGTTTCGAACTCATTTACGGCGCAAGCCGCATCACCCAAAAGCACGAACTCGACGTCGTGATCACGATCGGTTGCGTCATCAAAGGCGAAACCATGCACTTCGAATTCGTCTGCGAAGGCGTCACCCAGGGCATCAAAGACCTCAATGTAAAAGGCGATGTACCCGTGATTTTCTGCCTGTTGACCGACAACAACGAACAGCAATCCATCGACCGCAGCGGCGGAATCCACGGCAACAAAGGCACCGAAGCCGCAATTGCGGCCATTAAAATGGCTCATTTGAAAAGAACTGGAGAATAACACAGTGACAACGTTTCCAAGTTTCAAAGTTCAAAACTTACTTAGATTCTGACATTCGACTTCCGACGATTTGGGCGTTGCCTTCGGCCGGGCTATTGTTTCAATCTTTTGTTCGTGCCTCACAAAAGGATTTCCACGACTATCCCTAACGCGCACGAAGTTTTTCGGGAACAAACCCAAAATCAGGCATCCCAAACTTTTCAACGCATCAATTTTCAAACTTTTGCAACTTTGAAACGCTGCAACGCTACAACTCAGGCACTCAGCCACTCGGTTACTTTTGTGAAAACTTTCTTATTTCCAACCTTTTCACGTATGGCATAAATTCCGTACTTTTGAAAGTCGTTTTCCGAACCAGAACGACGCTAACCAACAAACACGAATGTCCAGTATTATCCAATTGCTTCCCGACCACGTTGCCAACCAGATTGCTGCCGGCGAAGTCGTGCAGCGCCCGGCTTCTGTAGTCAAAGAGCTGCTGGAAAATGCCGTCGATGCCAAAGCAACCGACATCAAACTCATCATCAAAGATGCCGGAAAATCACTTGTCCAGGTCATCGATAATGGCGTCGGGATGAGCGTCACCGACGCAAGAATGTGTTTTGAGCGCCATGCCACTTCCAAAATCCGCCAGGCAGAGGATTTGTTTTCATTGTATACCAAAGGCTTTCGCGGCGAAGCACTCGCGTCAATTGCTGCAATCGCACACGTCGAAATGAAAACGCGCCAGGAACAGGAAGAACTCGGGACGCATATTATTATCGAAGGCAGCAAATTCGTTTCCCAGGACGTTGCTGTTTTGCCACGCGGCACGTCGTTCGCAGTCAAAAATTTATTTTTCAATATTCCGGCGCGCCGCAATTTCCTGAAATCTGAAACTGTCGAACACAGGCATATTGTGGATGAATTCCAGCGTGTTGCCTTAGCACATCCAAACATTCATTTTACATACTATCATAATGGTGGCGAGTTGTTCAATTTGCCGCCATCAAATTTCCGCCAGCGTATTGTCAATATTTTAGGCGGAAAAACCAACGAAAAACTCGTTCCGGTTAAAGAAGAAACCGAAATCGTTTCGATCGCCGGATTTGTCACCAAGCCCGAATTCTCCAAAAAGAACCGCGGCGAGCAATTTTTCTTCGTCAACGACCGGTTTATTAAAAGCGGTTACCTGCACCATGCAATCATGGCGGCTTACGAAGGTTTGCTTAAAGACGGCTGCCAAC
The DNA here is from genome assembly GCF_900100375.1 of Flavobacterium noncentrifugens. Taxonomy (GTDB): domain Bacteria; phylum Bacteroidota; class Bacteroidia; order Flavobacteriales; family Flavobacteriaceae; genus Flavobacterium; species Flavobacterium noncentrifugens. Next base: position 367,908 of record NZ_FNEZ01000002.1, read on the forward strand.
CCGGATATTTTCTGTACTTGCAGGTACCGCCAAATACAATCGACATCAACATCCATCCAACAAAAACCGAGATCAAATTTGACGACGAACATGCCTTGTATGCGATTTTAAGATCTGCTGTAAAGCACAGCCTCGGGCAATTTAACGTGTCGCCGGTACTCGATTTTGAACGCGATTCGAACCTTGATACGCCGTATGCTTACAAAGATACGGAAGCATCGTTTCCAACGATTCAGGTTGATGGCAATTTCAATCCGTTCGCAGATGAAAAGCCAAACCGCCATTATGCAGCCGATTCGCGACGAAACAGCAGGGCAGAAACGTCAAGCTGGGAAGGTTTGTATGTGGGATTAAAACACGACACCGAAATGAGTTTCGAAGGCCGTTCGTCGCAGCAATCAATGACCGATGTTTCAGAGATGCAATTTGAAAGCGAAGAAGTGAATGCTTCTTTATTTGACGACAGCGACATCGAAAAAGCAGTCAATAAAACCTACCAAATCCATAAAAAATACATCGTCAACCCGATCAAATCCGGAATGGTGATTGTCGACCAGCAGCGTGCGCACCAGCGCGTTTTGTATGAGCAATTCCTTACGAACATGACGGTTTTTCAGGCAGCAAGCCAGCAATTGCTGTTTCCATTGAACCTGTATTTTTCATCTGGCGAGATGGAACTCGTTCACGAACTCAAACCTGCACTATCCAACACAGGATTTGTATTTGATCAAAATGCAGAAGACCATATCGTGATTTCAGGAATTCCGGTCAACGTGACTGAAAGCGAAGTGTCGATCGTTTTAGAGCAACTGATCAGCGATTTGCAGGACGGAATTCCCGAAAACAGCTTTAGCCAGACCGATTCGATCGCCAAATCGATGGCGCGCAGCCTAGCCGTAAAAACCGGGACTTATTTGACTGAAAAAGAGCAGGAAAACCTTGTTAACGGCTTATTTGCCTGTAAAGAACCAAATGTTTCCCCTTTTCAAAAACCCACTTTCATCACGATGCGTGTGGAAGATTTAGATAAAAAATTCGCTATATGATGCAGATTACACCAGTTGTGAAGCAACTTCTAATTATTAATATTATTTTTTTTATTGGATGTCAGATCGTAGGCGACGAAGCCTATAATTATTTGTCGTTGTTCTTTTTTGAAAATGCAAAATTCCAGCCGTGGCAGCCATTGACGCACATGTTTATGCATGGCGGAATAATGCATATTGCTTTCAATATGTTTGCTTTGTATTCTTTCGGATCTGCATTGGAGCATTTTTGGGGCGGGAAGAAATTTTTGTTTTTCTACATTTCCTGCGGATTGGGTGCGGCATTGCTGCATACCGGCGTAAATTATTATTTCTTTCACAGTGGATTGAACGATCTTATAGAGGCTGGATTTAAATCTGAAGACATTTACAGGCTTCTAAACAGCGGGCAGATTGATACCAGATGGACGGAAGTCTTAGGTCAATCGGGCATAGATAATTTCGCAGGTGCTTTTGCAACACCGGTTGTTGGCGCTTCGGGTGCGATTTACGGCTTGCTTGTGGCTTTTGCTTTTATGTTTCCGAATGCAGAACTCGCGTTAATGTTTATCCCAATTCCGATCAAAGCCAAATATTTTGTTCCGGGATTGATTGCAGTGGATCTGGTTTTAGGATTAAAAGGCAATTCGATTTTTGGCGGATCAAGTGGCATCGCACATTTTGCACATGTCGGCGGTGCTGTCGTCGGGTTCATCATGATGTGGTATTGGAAGAAAAACCAATTCAGCAACAACCGCTGGAATTAACATTCAAATTTAAAAAAATAAAATGAGCATATTCGATGATTTAAAATTGCAGTATAAAATGGGAGGCTTTGAGCAAAAAGTCATCTATTGGAATGTTGCGGCCTTTGTCATTTCAATTGTGTTTTTTTACCAGTTCAAGCTGGGTTTTTTCGCATTTCCGGATTGGATTTCGCTTTCGTCAAATGTTTCTGATTTGCTTTGGAAGCCCTGGACATTGCTGACGTATTCCTTCTTTCATGCAGGATTTTTTCACTTGTTCTTTAACATGATTGTCCTTAATTTTTCCGGACGCTTATTCCTGACATTTTTTACACAAAAGCAGTTTCTTGGATTGTATCTGATGGCCGGAATTTTTGCCGGATTGGCTTTTATCGGAGGTTATTTAATACTTGGGCAAACTGCAGCAATCGTTGGTGCTTCGGGAGCGATCATGGCAATTTTGGTAGCAACGGCAACGTATTCGCCTTATATGAATTTGAGGTTGTTGCTGGTTGGAAATGTCAAATTGTGGCAACTCACAGCAGTAATTGTTATCCTTGATCTGTTGCAGATTTTTGTTGAAAATACCGGCGGTCACATTGCGCATCTGGCGGGTGCATTTTTCGGGTTTTTCTATATAAAATTGCTTCAGAACGGAACAGATCTGACGAAAGGCGTGACTTCAATAATAAACTTTTTTGCCAACATTTTCAGCGGGAGAAAGGCATCTCCACTAAAAACCGTTCATCGCAATTACGACCGCAAGCCCGTAAAAACCGTATCTAAAATTGTTACAAAAGACAAAACGCAGCAACAAATAGATGAAATCCTCGATAAAATTTCACAATCGGGTTATGACAGCCTGACTAAGGAAGAAAAAGAATTCCTGTTCAAAGCAGGAAAATAAGCAAGTATGAAGAAACTTTCATGGTTTAACAAACTCATTTATTTTTTCAATATAGCTTTGGCTGTAGTGACGTTCCTTGCGTATGTATTGCCGTTTTTAGCACCGAAATTTTTTCCGCTTTTATCGGTGCTAACCTTAATTTTGCCGTTTTTCCTGATTGTTAATGGTTTGTTTTTTATCTATTGGCTGCTGCAATTCAAACGGCAAATTATTCTTTCTGCTCTTGTTTTACTAATCGGGATTACGTTTATCAATAAGTTTTATAAATTTTCTGCTGCCGATCAACCGGTAGAAGAAAAAGATTTTCTCGTGATGAGCTACAATGTCCGTTTGTTCAATTTGTTCAAATGGATCGATTACGAAGATGTACCGCGTGAGATCCGAAATTTCATCAATGACGAAAACCCCGACATTTTGTGTCTTCAGGAATATTCAAATTCGGCGCACATTGATCTTAAAATTTATCCGCACAATTATATTTTCATGCAGGGCAATAAAATCAAGACCGGACAGGCGATCTTTTCAAAATTCCCAATCATCAATGAAGGAAATTTAAAACTGCCAAGCTCCAACAACAGCGTCATTTTTGCCGATATCAAAAAAGGAAAAGACATCATTCGCGTGTACAATATGCACTTGCAATCGATTAAGATCTCGCCAGATGTGAATGAAATCTCGGAAAACCCTGATGAGATCAACCAGCAAAAATCGCAACAGGTCGTTCGCAGGATTAGCACCGCATTTAGAAAACAGCAGCAGCAGGCCGAGATCATCATGGAGCACAAAAAAGATTGCGAATATCCGATCATTATTTGCGGCGACATGAACAACAGCGCCTTTTCGTATGTCTACAGAAGCATTCGCGGGCAGTTGCAGGATGCATTTGAGGAAGCCGGTGAAGGTTTTGGAAAAACGTATAAATTCAGGTATTACCCAGCGCGTATCGATTATATTTTTGCCGATCCGAAAATGAAAGTCAAAAGTTTTGAGAACTTTCCCGATTTTGAAAATTCCGACCACTATCCAATTATGGCGCGGATTTCAATGCTGGATTAAGGCTTTGCTTCTTCAGATAATCCAATGCAAATCGGCCTTCATTGAATAATAAATCCAAAATACTAAGGTTGTTGATGAATCCGAATTTATCCCCGAAAACCTGCGTGTAAGGTTCAAATTTCGAGATGTCTTTCTTGCCATTTGCCAGATTTCTGAAATCCGTGTATTCGGAAACTTCATGGAAATATTCAAAAGTTTTCCCGAATTCAAAAGGAAATCCCAAACATTTCGAAACAATCTCCATCGCTTCAAAATTGAGATCCATTAAAAATTCATGCTTTTTTGTAAAGATCGGCATCAGGTTGTCTTCGAAATATTCAAAAAATGGCGAAGTCCGATAAGCCGCTTCCATCGATTTGAAATGCTGTTTCTGCCAGTCAAATGCCGTTTCTAGTTTTACATCTTTTGTTTTTTGATGCTTGTCTTTCGAATGCTTGATCGGAATATTTAGCAGTTGAATGCCGTTCGGACTGTAAATGTACGTCCGGTTCCTGTTCGTTTGCTTCTGGAAATTGTCTTCCATTTCAAACGTGATGCTGTCGGCCTGAGCCATAGCTGCAAAATGGCTGATCGAAGGAAAATATGTAGGATGAATCAGGATGCCCATCAAAAATTAAGCGTTTTCTTTTCTTTTGTTCAGGAAGAATGTGATTCCGAAATAAGCAGCAAGCGCGATCAGGAAAAATTTGAAATAGGAGTAAGGCTGTCCGTCGCCGCTAACGGTTGTAAACATGCGTTCCCAACGAATTTTATTGAGTCCTTTTTCATGCTGGTCCAAACTCAGCCAAATGAAAACCGGTTTTCCAACAATGTGGTTTTCCGGCACAAATCCCCAATAACGGCTGTCTTCAGAATTATGGCGGTTGTCGCCCATCATCCAGTAATAATCCTGTTTGAAAGTGTATGAAGTCGCTACTTTTCCGTTGATCCTGATCTCATTTCCATTGACTTTGAGGTCGTTGTTTTCATAATCCGTAATGATCATTTTATAGAACGGCAGGGTTTCGGGATTTAATGTTACGGTTTTGCCTTCTTGCGGAATGTAAATCGGACCGTAATTGTCTTTATTCCATTTGTCGTTTTGTGGAAAAACGGTCGGATCCGGCGATTTATCGATGTTTCTTGTGATGCTTTTCACGATCGGATTGGCTTTCAGCCTTCCGGCTGATTCTTCCGTAAGTGCCGCAAAGATATAAGTATTCGGCGTTCTCTGATCGATATAAACACCATCGGTAATGTGTAGTTCTTTCAATAAATAAGTCGGATCAAAACTGCCGCCGTCGGTTGCAACCGAATAAGAATATTGCGGCTTCGCGCGCTCCGGCAACACCAGCAGTTTTCCGTTATTGTAAACGTAACCGTCTTTGATCGAAAGGCTGTCGCCAGGAATTCCGACACATCGTTTTACATAATTCGATTTTTTGTCAATCGGCTTGTCAAATCTTTTTCCTGATCGGTCAAAAAACTTATAAACTGTATCGACCGGCCAGTTGAAAACGACAATGTCGTTGCGTTCAATTTTCTGCAAAGCCGGAAACCTGAAATACGGCAATTGTGGCCATTTCATGTAAGATTTTTTGTGCAAAACCGGAATCGTATCGTGAACCATCGGCAAAGCCACAGTCGTCATTGGCGTCCTGGCACCATAATGAAATTTACTCACAAAAAGAAAATCACCAATCAACAACGACTTTTCAAGCGATGCAGTCGGGATTGTAAAAGGCTGCATCACATAAGTATGTACCAATGTTGCTACAACGACTGCAAATAATAAGGAGCTGATCGTATCTCCGGCTTTCGATCTTGCAGTCAGGCTGCGATCTGAAATGTATTCTAGTTTTTGGGAGTAATTGATGTAATACGTATAAAATCCGAAAGTTGCCAATACCAAAACCGTATCTGTAGTCGAATTTTTTCCAAAGCTTCGAATGGTTTCTACCCAAACCACCGGGATCATGATTAAGTTTACAACCGGAACAAAAAGCAAAATCGTCCACCAGGTTGGTCGTCCGATTATTTTCATCAGAACAATGGCATTGTAAACTGGAACCAAAGCTTCCCAGCGCTTATGTCCGGCAGCTTCATACAATTTCCAGGTTCCCGCAAAATGAACAACCTGAACGATCAGGAAAAAGATAAACCATTGCAATAGTGTCATAATCTGAGTTTTGTTTGTAAGTAAGCCAAACTTACTTTATTGTTGTGATATTATTTTAAATTTAACACATCTTTCATAGTGAAGATGCCGGTTTTGCCAACAAGCCATTCGGCAGCGATAACGGCGCCAAGCGCAAATCCTTCCCGATTGTGTGCAGTGTGTTTGATTTCGATCGAATCGACTTTGGAATTGTATGTTACGGTATGCGTTCCGGGAACATTTTCAATGCGTTTGGCATCAATTAAGATTTGCTTCGCCAGTTCGCTTTCGCTCGTGTCATCTGGCTTTGCATCTGAAAGCACCCAACTCGAATAATCTGAGTTTTCAATAATGTCTTTTGCCAATGAAATTGCGGTTCCACTTGGCGCATCAAGTTTTTGAGTGTGGTGAATTTCTTCCATCGACACTTTGTATTGGTCGAATTTTGCCATCATTTTTGCCAGATGCTCATTCAGTTCGAAGAACAGATTCACGCCAAGGCTAAAGTTCGAACCATAAATAAACGCGCCTTTTTTGTCTTCACACAAACCAACAACATTATCATACTGATCAAGCCAGCCTGTGGTTCCTGAAATCACTGGAATCGAGGCATTCAGACAAGCCGAAATATTGCCAACTGCCGCATCTGGAATGCTGAAATCAATCGCCACATCCGCTTGATCCAATCCGTCAAAAGTATCTTTTCCTGATTTTTTCAGTACGATTTCATGGCCGCGTTCCAAAGCGATCCGTTCAATCACCTGGCCCATTTTTCCATATCCTAAAAGTGCGATTTTCATCAGAAACGGTAATTTAAAGTGAATCCGATATTCGGTTTGGAATCGAGTCCGTTCTGGAAATAAGAAGGCTCAAAAGACAAATCATCATCTACATTGAACTGCATTAAATGCGCATCAACATTAGCATCGATAATATTCAGTACATAAAAACCAACCGTTATTAAAGCCGAAAGGTCCCGGTTTTTCTGGTAAAAACGCTGTGCGCGGATCAGTCGGTCTTCATCCAAAAACGGATATTTATCATCGGTGTAACCCGCAAGACGGCGTTTGTACACATCGCGGAATTCATGGTATTTTGTATTGTTGGTCGAGTAGAAGTACACGCTCGTTCCAATCGCGCCGTAAACCAACGGCATTTTCCAGTATCTTTTATTGTACAATTGGCCCATTCCGGGAAAAATCGCAGAAAAAAAAGCCGCCTTAGCCGGAGCAAGCGGATTGATCTCGTTGCTTTTCGATTTTTTTACCGTATCGGTCACAATCAATCCGGTCCCCGAATTTCCCTGTGCCAGTAAAGTAGTGCTTCCGAAAAGAAAACAGATAAAAAATATGGCAAGCAGCTTATTCACTAACCTTTGATTAATTTGATGATTCTGTTGAAATCCTCTTCAGAATGAAATGGGATCGTGATTTTTCCTTTGCCATTTGCCGCAACTTTTACATCGACTTTCGCTCCAAAATAAGTCGCAATTGCTTTTTGTTCGTCATCTGCCACTTTAAAAGACGTTCCTTTTGCCGTTTTTGCAGGCGCAGGTTTCAGGCTTTCCTGGTAGTTTTTTACCAAGGCTTCGGTTTCCCTTACGGATAAATTTCCGCTGACGATTTTCTGGTAAATGTCGGTTTGAACGTCGAGATCATCGATGTTAATGATCGCACGGCCGTGGCCCATGCTGATAAATCCGTCACGGATTCCGGTTTGTATGATCGGATCCAATTTCAACAAACGAAGGTAATTCGCAATTGTAGAACGTTTTTTACCCACGCGCTCGCTCATTTGTTCCTGCGTCAACTGGATTTCGTCGATCAAACGTTGGTACGAAAGTGCAATCTCGATCGGATCTAAATCATGCCTCTGGATGTTTTCCACCAAAGCCATTTCTAAAGATTCCTGGTCGTTTGCAATTCTGATATAGGCCGGAACCGTAGTCAATCCGATGCTTTTCGAAGCACGAAGCCTTCTTTCACCCGAAATCAACTGGTATTTATTAAAATCTAATTTTCTAACGGTAATTGGCTGGATGACACCCAATTCGCGAATCGAAATCGCCAGTTCCTGGAGCGCTTCTTCATTAAAGTTGCTTCTCGGCTGAAACGGATTGATCTCAATCGCTTCAATGTCAAGCTCAATAATATTGCCTACGACTTTGTCTGCATTTTTATCGTCGACCGACTGAATATTATTTTCAGGGTCTTTCAATAATGCCGACAATCCTCTTCCCAATGCTTGTTTTTTGACCACTTTCGTCATAAATCTATATGCTGTTTTTCTTTAAAATTTCCTGTGCCAAATGGAGATAATTCGTTGCGCCCTTGCTCGTTGCGTCATAATTGATGATGCTTTCACCAAAACTTGGTGCTTCGCTCAATTTCACGTTTCTCTGGATGATCGTTTCAAAAACCATATCGTGAAAATGCTTTTGCACTTCCTCAACAACCTGGTTCGACAAACGCAAACGGGAATCGTACATCGTCAATAGCAAACCTTCAATATCAAGTTGCGGATTGTGGATTTTCTGCACGCTTTTAATCGTGTTGAGTAATTTTCCCAAACCTTCCAAAGCAAAATATTCACACTGAATCGGAATCACGACAGAATCTGCCGCAGTCAATGCGTTCAATGTCAACAATCCTAAAGATGGCGCGCAATCAATCAAAATATAATCGTATTGTTCCCGGATATTCACCAATGCCTGCTTCAGCATATATTCGCGGTTTTCCTTATCAACGAGTTCGATCTCGATCGCAACCAAGTCGATATGCGCCGGAAGCAAATCCACATTCGGGGCAGAAGTTTTCACAATCGCATCTTCAGGAATATTGCTGTGCTCTAAAATCTGGTACGTCCCGATTTCCACCGAGTCGACATCAATGCCCAAACCCGAACTCGCATTCGCCTGCGGATCGGCATCAATCAACAATACTTTCTTCTCGAGAACGCCCAGCGAAGCCGCTAAATTAACCGATGTTGTCGTTTTTCCTACGCCGCCTTTCTGATTGGCAATGGCAATGATTTTACCCATTTATACTTTAAAATTTTGAGGTGTAAAAATACAATTAATTATGGGTTTTTCAAGGGTTATTTGTTAACATTAGTTAATTGTCCAAAGTCGAAAGTCCAATGTCAAGCGGTTGTTCAAAAGCGGTTATTTTTCAGTAGCTTAATCCTGCTGTCCGCTGTATCTTTCGTTCCATTGCATTACACAAAAGGATGCCGCTTCCATCAGGGCTATGGCAGCAGTTTCCATCAGGCAATTCTTTCGACGTTAGACTTTGGACTTTCGACTATTTGTTCTTCTTTGCCTTAATCATCGCCTCCAGCATGTCCCACATTTCCTCAGGAATTTCTTCCAAAAGGTTGAACTGTCCCGCGCCTTTCAGCCATTCGCCGCCATCGATCGTCACCACCTCGCCATTCACATAAGCCGAAAAATCCGAGACCAGATAGGCAGCCAAATTCGCTAGTTCCTGATGGTCGCCCACACGTTTCAACGGCACTTTTTTCGCCATGTCAAATTTCTCAGCCAAATCGCCGGGAAGCAATCGGTCCCAGGCACCTTTTGTAGGAAATGGCCCTGGCGCAATCGCATTCGAACGGATTCCGTATTTCGCCCATTCGACTGCTAAACTGCGCGTCATGGCGAGCACTCCAGCCTTTGCCGTCGCACTAGGCACCACATAAGCAGATCCTGTCCAGGCATAAGTCGTTACGATATTTAAAATGGTCGAACTTTCCTGTTTTGTATCAATCCAATGCTTTCCAAAAGCCAAAGTGCAGTTTTTCGAACCTTTCAATACAATATCGATAATTGTATCAAAAGCATGTGCAGACAATCTTTCCGTGGGTGAAATAAAATTTCCCGCGGCGTTGTTCAGCAACACATCGACTTTTCCAAAAGCTTTCAATACTTCGGCAAGCATGTTTTCGACTTCGTCATAATTCCGCACATCGCATTGTATTGGAAGGCAGTTCCCGCCGGTTTGGGTTTCGAGTTCCGCTGCCGTAGTTTTGAGTTTTTCAAGGTCGCGCGAACTGATCGCTACATTGGCGCCAAGCTCTAGAAAATATTTCGTCATCGCTTTGCCCAGGCCGCTTCCGCCGCCGGTTACTACGATCGTTTTGCCTTTTAGCGCATCGTCGCGCAGCATTTTTGCAGTAAAATCCATAAAGTGTGGTTTGTTTGGTTTAAAGATAGAAAAAATTCGAAGCAGCATCCATAGATTTGCTATTTTTAAACAATGCATCCAATTGCGCAAGTTTCAGATTTTATGCCGTCTATTGCGCGTTTATCTTTGCCTTATCAAAACACAAAAACCATGAACGTGCAACAAACACTCAATTATGACCGCATTGCCGTAGCGCTCGATTACATTAAATTGCATTTTAAGGAGCAGCCAAGCCTTGAGGAAATTGCGGAGAAAGTGCATCTGAGTCCGTTTCATTTCCAGAAATTATTCACAGAATGGGCCGGAACCAGCCCTAAAAAATTTCTGCAATACATCAGCATCGAACATGCGAAAAAACTTTTAAAAGAGCAATCTACCTTATCTGAAACTGCTTTTGAAACCGGACTTTCAGGCACGAGCCGTTTACACGATTTGTTTATAAACATCGAAGGCATGACGCCAGCCGAATATAAAAACGGCGGCAAAAGTTTGTCCATCAATTACAGTTTCGCGCAAACGCCTTTCGGGAATATTATTGTCGCTTCAACATCAAAAGGCATTTGTCACATGGCGTTTTCAGAAGATGAAATTTCGGGATTTTATAACCTTCAAAGCCATTTTCCAAACGCCAATTTCAAGCAAATTACCGATTCGATGCAGCAAAATGCGCTGCATGTTTTTCAATATGACATAGACAAGATCGCCCGCATTAAGCTGCATCTCAAAGGCACCGAGTTTCAGTTAAAAGTCTGGGAAACGCTGCTCAAAATTCCCAAAGGGAAACTGTCAACTTACGGAAATATCGCATACAAAATAGAAAAGCCAAATGCGTCACGTGCTGTCGGAACAGCCATTGGCAGCAATCCGGTTGCATTTTTAATTCCATGCCACCGCGTCATTCAGGCATCGGGAAACCTGGGCGGATATATGTGGGGAAATACGAGGAAAACCGCGATCATCGGTTGGGAAGCTGCGCAAATTGATGTAGAAAAATCATTGCTTTAGTAGTTTTTGGGCGTTGCCTTCGGCCAGGCTGTTCGCTGCAATCTTTTTGTAATTCCGCTGCGCTGCATTATAAAAAGGATTTCCACTTTCATCCTTAACGCAAACTTCCAAAAAATGATAAACCATTTCAATACAAACGATGCCGCCATCCGAAAATTAATCAAAGAAAAAAAGATTGCTTTCGCAGGCAACAAAAAACTCAAGATTTACGGCACGTTTCGATGTGATTCTGGAAAACGCATGAAACGCGAAAACCGCATTTTCTTTGCCTCAGAAAATGACGCCATTGCAAACAATTTCCGACCTTGCGGGCATTGCATGAAATTGAACTATCAAAACTGGAAAAATGGATTTGTTCGGGAATAATACAGACGAAAATACCAACCTGCTACCTTACCACGGTACAGTTAATTATTTCGGAAAAGTAATGACGGCGGGCGAAGCGCAACATTATTATGACTGTTTGCTGTCAACCATCGAATGGAAAAATGATGAAGCGATCATCTTTGGAAAACTCATTATTACCAAACGAAAAGTGGCTTGGTACGGCGACAGAAATTTCAATTATACGTATTCCAATACGACAAAACAAGCGTTAATCTGGACACCGGAATTGCTCGAATTAAAAGCATTGGCCGAACAAAAAACAGGCGAAACCTACAACTCCTGCCTGCTCAATTTATACCACAGTGGCGAAGAAGGCATGGCCTGGCACAGCGATGGCGAAAAAGACCTGAAAAAAAACGGTGCGATCGCCTCAATGAGTTTCGGGGCAGAAAGGAAGTTTGCGTTCAAACACAAAAAAACAAAAGAAACGGTCTCGCTGCTTTTAGAAAACGGAAGTTTGCTGGTGATGAAAGACATCACGCAAACGCATTGGATGCACCGGCTTCCGCCGACGAAAAAAATCTTCAAGCCACGAATCAATCTGACTTTCCGGACGATCGATTTTTGATTTCATCCTGAAGTTTCGGAGCAGATGGCCGATTTACGAACGCCGATCACGTAAATCGTACATCTGAAATCGTTATTTAAAATTATTCATCGGAGCGAAGTTTTTTTACGATCCACGGAAGTGTCAGGCCTTGCCCGATCAACGTAAATAAAACGACTACAACGGAGATGAAAATAATGGTGTTTCTTTGTGGAAACGGACTTCCATCTGCCAAGGTCATCGGCAACCCAATCGCAATGGCCAGTGAAACAATGCCGCGCATTCCGGACCAGCTGATGATCAGGCTGCTTTTAAAATCGAGCAAAGCCTGTTCGGAAATTTTGCGCTTCCGATTGCTTTGAAAGTCTTTTTTGAGGCTGAATTGCTGCAGGAAAACGCGCGCCATTCTTAATAAAAGCGCGACAATCGTGATGATAAATGCGTATCCGATAAATGGCAGCAACTGGCTTTCATCAATGTTTTTGATCACATAAGGAAATTGCAATCCGATCAGGATAAAAATGAGTCCGTTCAATAAGAAAATGATGATGTCCCAAATCGATTTGGATTCTTTTTTTAAAACTTCCGGAAATATTTTATTGCTGAAACGCGAAATGCCCAATCCCAGCATCACCACGGCAATAACGCCCGAAACATGCAATTCTTCCGCAACCTGATAGGTCACAAACGGCATCAGCAGCATAAAACTGATGGTCACTAAAGTGTTGCCTTTGACACGTTCGAGAATGGCTGCAAGTATTTTTGCGAGTATAAATCCGACGAGAAATCCGCCAACCATCAGAATTACAAATTCTAATGACGCTTTCCAGAAAACAAATGCCGTTCCCGTAACTGCGGCTACGGCAAAACGGTAAGCGACCAGCGCCGACGCATCGTTCAGCAAGCTTTCGCCTTCCAGGATCGTATTGGTTTTTTTAGACAATCCGAGGCCTTTCGTAATGCTCATTGCTGCAACAGCATCGGTCGCAGAAAGGATCGATCCGAGTACGAATGAAAGCGGCCAAGTCATGCCATCGATCAAATAATGTGCGGCTATGGCAATTGCAGTTGCCGTCAGGAAAACCAGTGTAATGGCGAGCGTGCTGATCGTATTCATGTTTGTCCTGAATTCGGCAAACGAAATGTTGAACGCGGCATCATACAGCAGCGGCGGGAGGAAAATCAGGAAAATGATTTCGGGATTGATTTCGATATCGGGTAAAGTCGGGATGAACCCGATGGCAATTCCGGCAGCGATCAGGATAATCGGGTAGGGCAATTTGATCTTATCGGCGACAGCCGACAATCCGATCATAATGGCCAGAATGAAGATGACGATACTGTAATTTTCCACGGAGCTGCGTTTTATTGGAACAGATTCCAAAGATATTGTTTTTTAAAAACGCTGCGGCAAATAAATCGGATGTAATAATTCGCGTTGTTTTTAAATGTAACTTGTTGATAAATGAACAGATGATTTTTGTTTGTATTGAAATATTGATAGAAATTAAATCTTAAAACCGATAAAATCGTAGCTTTATTATTATTTAATTTCTCTGAAAGGGTGAAAACGATGCTTTCCATATTGCTGTTTGTATCAATAAGCCTTTTTTCGCAGCAAAGACAAGACAGCTTGTGGAAAGTGGCAAACGATAAAAATGAAACGGTTTACCACAAGATCGATGCGCTTCGAAACATCCTTAGAAATGATTATAAAAATGAAAATGTAATCAAAGTTCGCTCACTTTTGTAGCATTATTTAAACGAAACGAACGGACGATACGAATGTGGCGCTTGCCCATACCGGAACCATGCGATTCCTTATTAAAACAAAGCACTGAAAATTTACCAGAAGCAGCAAAACCAGAAAAAGCGCGCCATTTTATACCGCGCCATCGGGATGTTGTATTATGATCACGGCTACATGAACCGCGCCCTCGAAAGCTTTAATCTGAGCTTAAAACCCTCTGAAAAGGGAAGTTATGATTATTGTAATGTACTCGATAACATCGGATACATTTACCTGAATGCCAGGAAATACGACAAAGCGATCGCGTGTTTTAAAGAAGCGATGAGCGGATACTAATTTTTGTAACGCTTTGGTTTATCCGATGCTTTCCAAAAATTCAGGACTCAAAGGCTTTTCCTGGAATGCCGTTACATACGGATTGTTGGCTGCCCGCTCAATGTCATGCGCATCGATGCTCGACGAAACGATAAATATTTTCGGGTATTTTTTTAAGGCATCTGGAAAATGGACGAAAGCGTCCATGAATTCAAACCCTGACATCTCAGGCATGTAAATGTCAACTAAAATGACATCGGGCCAGGCTTCTTCATTTTTAATATTTTCCCTGAAGTATTTTAGTGCGTCAAGCGCGGAAGGGTATTGCAGCAGATCGTTGCAAAAATGTGTTTTCGACATGATCCGCGCCGTGACATACAAATCGATGGTATTGTCATCGATGACCATTACTTTGTTAAATTTAGCTTCGCTCATGGTTTCAGGTTCTTAAACAAGATTTTAAAAAGGGTTCCTTTTTCTTCATGCGACTCAAAGCTGATCGATCCTTCAAGTTTTTCAACGATTTCTTTTGCGATATACAAACCAATTCCGGATCCTTCAATCTTTGCTGAGCTTCGGAAAAACATGTCAAAAATCCGGTGCTGCTGTTCTGCGGCTATGCCAATGCCATTGTCTTCAATGGTAATGGTGAAATTTTCAGGATCCGCAAAGCCTATGATTTTAACAAATGGTGTGGCGACGTAATCTGAATGGAATTTGATGGCATTTGAAATGATATTTTCTACAACCGTACAAAATCCGATTTTATCGGAATAAAAGAAATCCTCTTGGGCGATGTTCAGCTCAAACGAAATGTTCGCGGCTTTTTTCCTGCGAAGGAAGGTATTTACAACGTCTGCCACCTCTTGGCGCGGATTGATTTTCTCTATTTCGATGCCGGTTCTGTTGTTCCTCGAATAACTCAGGATGTTTTTGATGAAGCCGTCAAGCCGGTTGATGCTGCTTCGGATCATTTTAGCGTGTTCGCGTGTCTGAAGCTCGCGTGTTTCGTCTTCGATAAATGATAGCAGCCCGAGCATTGAAGTCAGCGGCGATCTCAAGTCGTGCGACACGCTGTATGCAAAGCGGTCGAGCTCAAAATTGGCTTTCATCAACGCTTTATTTTTGTTTTCGAGTTTTTGTTCCGATTTGATCCTTTCGGAAATATCCCTGGAATGGCAAGCGACGCCAACGATTTCATTCCCTTTTCGGATTGGGTTAAATGAAATTTCCGACCAATTGCCATCGGGATAAGTGATCCTGACGATTTCGGTAAAACTTTCCCCTGCGAGCGCTCTCGCATAAAAATGCCGGTACATTTTACGGCTGCGAATGTTCAGTTCCCGCTTGATGATGTTGTCGCCTTTGGAAAGCGATTTTCCATATACGGTGGTGATCAGTTCGTCGAACGCCTTGTTGAATGTTATGAGTTTGAGTTTGTTGTCGATGCTCCACATGATGTCGCCGGTGTTGTTGATCAGCGCATCGAGGTTGTTGCGGTCGAATTCCCGTTGCTGTTCGGCTAATTTTTTTTCAGTGATATCCGTAAAATTCGACACCATGGCATTCACTGCAGGGTCATTGAGCAGATTGGTGCCAATTCCTTCACACCAAAGCCAATGCCCGTTTTTGTGCTTGACTCGGATTTGGAACGAGAACGTTTTGCCCGGAACTTTCATCGCGTTATTGCGTTTTTTGAGAAATACAGGCAAATCTTCTGTATGGATAATGTCAAACAGTTGTGAATTCAGCATTTCGGCCATATCATAACCCAGGATTTCTGTAATCGAAGGGCTGCCGTACAGTACTTTTCCCTCTTTGTTTGCCAATGTTTTCATGTCGACGCTTTTCTCGATTAGTGCGCGAAAGCGTTTTTCGTTTTTGATGACCAATTCTTCGGTGAAGCGGTGCTGTTTGGCTTTTTCAAAATTATCGATGGCAAACGAAAGGTCGGATGCGACTTCGGTCAGCAGGTCAATTTCCTGTTTTTCAGTGAAGTTCAATTCATTGGAATACAGGTTGAAAGTTCCGATGATGCGACCCATTTTCCACAAAGGCAATACAATGCATGAGCTTATTTCGTGTTTTTCAGCAAATGCCGCCCAGCTCACAAGATCCAAGTCGTGCTGGATGTCGCTGCAGATGTAATGTGTTTTGGTGCGAAGGACAAAATCCTGTGGGCCATTTTTTGCATAGCGTAGGTTTTTCAGTTGCAGCACTTCATCGGCATGAAGCCCGGATTCTCCAATCAGGCTGATGCTCGTGCGGGTTTCATCATACAAACCTATCCATGCGATTTTAAATTTCCCGAATGCTGTTGCAATGTCACAGGCATTCCTGAAAAGTGTTTTTTCATCATGAACATGCAGAATGTTTTGATTAATCTGGCTCAGGAATGCATAAAGGCTTTTTCCTTTACTAATTTTTTCGAGTGCTTTTTTATAAGGTGTAATGTCAATCGACATCACGCAAATGCCATCATTATCAGGTTCAACCACGATTTGAAACCAGCGCGAAGATTCATCGGGATATACGAATTCATTTTCAAAACGCTGGGGTTCGCGCAGTGTCATGCAACGGTTAAGATGTCTAAAAAGTGGTGTATTCTCGATGCCTGGGAATTTCTCCATCATCGTAAAGCCTAAAAGATCTTCTTTTTGAGCTTTTGATTGCTGCACCGTTACATCATTCAAATAAATATAGCGCCAGTTAAAATCAATCACCTGAATGCCTTCTAACAGCGAATCCAGCCTGTTGCGGAGTTGGTTTGTAAGGTTTGATTGATTTTTGTGCTCGTCCATTTTTGAGTTATCCGATACTTAAAAATAGCATTGGTTGCAACAAGTTAAGTATTAGCAAATAAATATGCAAGAATAAAATCGCATTTTGTCATATATTGGCAACGCGTTACAAAAATGTTTTTTAAGAATTTTTTATCAACCCGCCTGATGATTGGCTTGCATTGGTTTTAGACTTGCATTTATTTGATCTGATAAATATCCAACAAAAAAAAGCATATAAGCAAAACTTATTTTTAACAGGAATAATACTGTTTAAATGCGGATTAATCTTTCTGCTGCTTTTTCAAGGGTTTCGTCTTTTTTGGCAAAACAAAAACGAATCAGTTTCCGGTCACTTTTATTCTCATAAAATACAGAAAGCGGGATCGCCGCGACACCATAATCTACAATCAGGCGTTTTGTAAAATCCAGGTCATTTTCATTGCTGATCGCTGCATACGATGCCACCTGAAAGTAGGTTCCTTCACAAGGCAAAAGCGAAAAACGGCTTGTCGCTAAGAGACTTCTGAAACCATTGCGTTTTTCCTCATAGAAATTATAAAGAGTGTTGGGCGCTACAATGTCAAGATATTCGGCTATCGCAACCTGGGCAATGCTGTTGACGCTGAAAACCAAAAACTGATGCAATTTTTTAAGTTCTTGCATCAAATGTGCCGGAGCAATGGCATAGCCGATTTTCCAGCCTGTAATGTGGAACGTTTTTCCAAAAGACGAAATAACGATGCTGCGGTTTTTTAATTTTTCACGCGAATGAACCGAAATGTGGCGGTTTCCGAATGCGATATATTCATACACTTCATCAGCCAATATCAAAACTTCCGGGAACAATTCTAATAATTTTTCGAGCTGGAGAAAATCGGATTCCGACCATATTTTCCCCGACGGATTGTGCGGATTGTTGAGGATGATCATTTTTGTTCGCTGGTTCATCGCGTCTGAAATGGCATTCCAATCGGGTGTAAAATCAGCATTCAGTGCAATCCGTACCGGCTTCGCATGAACCAAAACAATCGGTGTTGTATAACAATCATAACTAGGATCCAGGATAATGACTTCGTCGTTTGTGTTAACCAATGCCTGGATTGCGGTGAAAATTCCCTGCGTGGCACCTGCGGTGACTAGAATTTCTGAAACCGGATCTACAAGCCGTTGGTATGATCTTAAAGTCAGTGTCGCGATTTTTTCGAGCAGCGGCAGATAACCTGAAAATGGTAAGTATTGATGGATATTTTGTTTTGCGATTTTAGCAACAATGTTGGTCAGTTTTTCATCTGCAGGAAAATCTGGGAAACCCTGCGACAGGTTAATCGCCTGGTATTCATTTGCCATTTTAGACATGGTTGTAAAAATACTTTCTCCAGAATCCGGGAATTTTGACATAGAGTGTTGCTGTTTGTGTTGTTATTCGATATAATCCTTTAGTTTGTAGAAGCAAATGTTCAAAAAAATTTCTAAATTATTTATATTTTGCCTCTCACCTTAAAAACGAAATATACGGGCCATGAAAACAATAATGCTCATTGACGACAATAAAATGTTCCATTTTCTGAACAAGAGAATTGTCGAAAAAATGCAGGTTTTTGAACAGATATGACTTTTTGAAAATGCCAGAAATGCGTTGGAAGTCATCCGGAATAAAACACCGGAATATATTTTGCTGGATCTCATAATGCCTGTGGTGAACGGTTTTTAATTTTTTGATGGACTTGAAAAACTGCCATCAGAAATTACCAAAAGCATCAAAGTTGTCGTGCTGACTTCTTCGTTGATGGAAAGATTACAACAAATCGATGCAATACCAAAACGTGATCCTAAACCGCTCGACACCGAAAAAATCAAACCCTACATCCACTAATTGGCTTCAAAGCCTTTAATCAGTACATCGAGTATCGTAATTGCCGCTTCACTAATTTTCGTTCCCGGACCAAAAACGGCCACTGCGCCTGCATCAAACAAATATTGGTAATCCTGTGCCGGAATCACGCCGCCAACAATCACCATAATGTCTTCGCGGCCATATTTCTTAAGTTCTTCGATCACTTGTGGAACCAAAGTCTTGTGCCCTGCGGCCAGTGAAGATACGCCCAGGATGTGCACGTCATTTTCAACCGCTTGTTTTGCTGCTTCTGCCGGAGTTTGGAATAACGGCCCGATGTCAACGTCAAAACCCACATCGGCATAACCTGTCGCCACTACTTTTGCACCTCGGTCATGTCCGTCCTGGCCCATTTTTGCGATCATGATCCTTGGGCGACGGCCTTCAAGTTTGGCAAATTCGTTGGCTTTTTGCCTGGCTTTTTCAAAGCTTTCGTCGTTTTTGATTTCTTTGCTGTACACGCCACTAAAAGATTTAATTTGTGCTTTATACCTTCCGAAGACTGTTTCCAATGCATCGCTGATCTCGCCCAAAGTCGCGCGGTTTCTTGCGGCATCGACTGCGAGTTCCAATAAATTGCCTTCGCCTGATTTGGCTGTAGCTATTAATTTATCCAAACAGGCAGCCACTTTTTGTGAATCCCTCGAAGCTTGTATTTGCCCGAGCCTTTCAATTTGCTGCCTGCGTACCATTTGGTTGTCGACATCCAGAATGTGCAGCGGATCTTCTCTTTCTAATCTGAATTTATTTACGCCGACAATAATATCCTGGTTGCTGTCAATGCGCGCCTGTTTCCTCGCTGCCGCTTCTTCAATGCGCAATTTTGGTATTCCGGCTTCAATCGCTTTGGTCATGCCGCCGAGTTCTTCAACTTCTTCAATGAGTTTCCAGGCGCTTTGCGCAATGTCGTTCGTTAAGCTTTCGACATAATAACTGCCTGCCCATGGATCAACGGTTTTGGTAATTTTGGTTTCTTCCTGCAAATAGATTTGTGTGTTTCTGGCAATTCTGGCCGAGAAGTCTGTTGGCAGTGCAATCGCTTCATCCAGGGCATTTGTATGTAAAGATTGGGTTCCGCCAAATGCTGCGGCTGCGGCTTCAATGCAGGTTCGCGCTACATTGTTAAACGGATCCTGTTCGGTTAAACTCCAGCCTGATGTTTGGCAATGTGTCCTTAGTGCTAATGACTTTTCATCTTTTGGGGAAAACTGTTTTAGCAATTTGGCCCAGATCATTCTACCTGCACGCATTTTTGCAATCTCCATAAAATGGTTCATGCCAATGGCCCAGAAAAACGATAGGCGCGGAGCGAACTCATCGATTTTCATTCCGGTGGACAATCCGGTTCTAATGTATTCCAATCCGTCAGCCAAAGTATAAGCGAGCTCAATGTCTGCGGTTGCTCCGGCTTCCTGCATGTGGTAACCGGAAATTGAGATCGAATTGAATTTCGGCATTTTTTTGCTCGTAAATTCAAAAATATCGGCAATGATTTTCATTGATGGCGTGGGCGGATAAATGTAAGTATTCCGCACCATGAATTCTTTTAAAATATCATTCTGGATCGTTCCTGAAAGCAGTTCGGTTTTTACACCTTGTTCTTCTGCTGCAACGATGTAAAAGGCCATAATGGGCAAAACGGCACCGTTCATAGTCATGGAAACCGACATTTCACCAAGCGGAATCTGGTCAAACAGCACTTTCATGTCTTCAACCGAATCGATCGCCACACCAGCTTTTCCAACATCGCCTACGACGCGTTCATGATCAGAATCGTAACCGCGGTGCGTAGGTAAATCGAATGCGATCGACAGTCCTTTTTGCCCGGCCGCCAGGTTTCTTCTGTAAAAGGCGTTGCTTTCTTCGGCAGTAGAAAATCCTGCATACTGGCGCACTGTCCATGGACGGCGAACGTACATGGTGGCGTATGGGCCGCGTAAATTTGGCGCAAAGCCCGCCCCGAATTCGAGATGTTCGAGATTTTCTATGTCTTTTTCGGAATATTCAGATTTGAGTTCAATGCCTTCGGCGGTCAGAAAATTTGAAGCCGTCGCAAATTCAAAATCCGGATAAGCCGTTTTTAAATCGATGTGTTGGAGGTCTTTTCTTTTCATTGTTTGTCCTTAATTTGCGCAATGTTTTTCAATTGCCCGGCGGTTAATTTGGAAGCTTCATAAGGAAATGTTACAGGCAATGTATAATTGCAACGCACAGTTTTTTGTTGGTATACAGCGGGTTTCCAATGTGGCATTGACTGGAGTACACGAATGGTTTCGGCGCCGATACCCATTCCTAGGTCGCGGATGATCCTGATGTTTGACAAAGAGCCGTCTTTTTCGATCGTAAAACTTACGAATTGCCTTCCGTTCAAATCGGGTTTTTGCGCGGGTGCTTTAAATTCGGCGTGGAAAAGTGTATAAAATTCGGGAAGGCCTCCGGGAAATTCAGGTTTTTGATCCACTGCAGGCAGAACAAAAACTTCGTTTGGGTCAATTGTTGAAACGGGAATTGATGGCTTATCCGGACAATAAGTTGGTATTGGTTTGACCGTTTGGCAAAAGGCAAACTGCATAAGCAATAAAAATACTATTAAAGCATATTTATTCATGATTGTTTTCTTTTTCAAGTTCGAGCCTTTGCTGTTCAGATTTCTCCGCCAGTCTTTTTTCAATGATTGGCGTGATCAATGTTTTTCTCGGTTTGGTTTTAACAAATGGGAACAATTCTAGGTCGTGCGCCATTTGATCGTTTTTGTTCGGATATTTATTCGTACCCAGCAACACTTCTTTTCCTGAATCGAACAATTCCTGCTCTTTTTCGGCACTTTCGCTGATTTTTCTCTGGATGTTGCTTTCGCCGAGTTTGACCAGAAAACCGTCATTGACTTCAATGTCCTTAAACAAAGTCAATGCTTTTTCGGCCAGTTGCTGCGTCAGGCTTTCAATATAATAACTGCCGTCGGCGGGATTGCTCACTTTGTCAAAATAACTTTCATGTTTTAGAACAAGCAGTTGATTTCTCGAAATCCGTTCCCCAAATTCATTGCTTTTGTGGTATAAAACGTCATAAGGCAAATTCGCAACCGCATCCGCACCGCCTAAAATGGCCGACATGCATTCGGTTGTGGTGCGCAGCATATTCACGTTGTAATCGTAAATCGTTTTGTTGCGTTTTGTTGGCGTCGCCAGAATATGGCAGTCTAAATTGTGGTTGAATTCTTTTGCAATGGTTTTAAAAAGCAACCGCAGCGCGCGCAATTTGGCAATTTCAAAAAAGTAATTGGAACCGACAGCAACTTCGATCACAATTGGTTTTTCTATATTTTCAATCCGGTTAAAATATTCATTCGCATGTGCCAAAGTATATGCGATTTGCTGAACGATCGTCGCGCCTGCATTTTGGTATAAACCAGAATGAATGCATAAAAACGAAATGTTTTTTGTTTCCTTTGAAATGGCATTTAAAACCTGGAAATTCTCGCCGCCGGGAAACCAGTTTCCATCTTTTGCGAGTTGGCCAACAGGATCGAGATTGCAGAAAATCGTCGCGTTTTTCTCTCCCGCAACGGCATCGATTATTTTTACGAAATCGATTGAAAGAAACGGCAGGTTAAAATAAATGGAAATGTTTTCAAGCGGAATGCTTTCGAGTAATTTGCGCACATCGATCTGGTCATTTTCAACCGTAAAACGAATGCTTTCGGCGCCGCGTTTGATGCTGTCGTTTGCACGGAAAATCGATTTCTCAAGATCGTGAACAAAAATATCCTGGCAGATTTTAAAAGCCGTGTTTCTTGGCGCAATGTGCAACGGTTTGGCTGCTTCGTCAATGTGGTAAAAAGGCTTTACCTTAATGTCTTCGGGCGAATGCCAGACCAATGTTTCATTGTAATCTGCGCCTTTAAGCTCAAACTGGATCTGCTGCTTCCATTGTTTGGAAGAAACGGGTTCGAAATCCTGAAATAAATGTTCTGCCATGGTTTTGTGTTCAGTGTGAAAGGCTCAGGGTAAATGGTTTAAGTCGTTCGACTTTCAGACTTTCGACTATTTTTTTACCGTATCACCTTCAAATTCAATAATATAAATGTCCTCGCTGTCTTTTTTCATATAATATTTCTCGCGGGCATATTTTTCGATCTGGTCGGGATTTTTGAGTAGCTTGATGTTTTGCTGGTCTTTTTTGATCTCGTCCTGGTAGTATTTTTTATTGGTTTCGAGCTCGTCGATTTCCTGGTTCAGGATGCGGTGGTCAAAGTAAGAATAGTTGTCCAGGAACAGCATCCAGACGCCAAAAAAGAGCAGCACCCAAACGTATTTGTTGCTGAGGAATCTGAACCACGGTTTTTCTTTGTAAGACATCTGTTCTTGTTTAACTTCGTTCTGGTCGGCCTTCGCCTCGAGTGGTTTTAGCCCCGATAGCAGCGGAAATCCTTTTTATTGCCGGTTTTTTGTTTCCGGTTTTTATGGTAAGCATTCTGGCAATAAAAAGATTGCAGCGGATAGCGGGAAAAAGTTCCTAAAATACTAAAAATTTATGAAATGCGCTGATTTATTACCGCACGCACCACATCGATCGCGACGGTGTTGTATTTGTCGTTCGGGATGATGATGTCGGCGAATGCTTTTGTAGGCTCAATGAACTGCTGGTGCATGGGTTTTAGCGTATTTTGATAACGTGCCAACACTTCTTCCATGTCGCGGCCCCGCTCGGCAATGTCGCGTTTTAAACGTCTGATCAATCGTTCGTCTGAATCGGCGTGCACGAAAACCTTGATGTCGAACAGGTCGCGCAATTCCGGGTTTGCCAAAATCAAAATCCCTTCTACGATCATCACTTTCCGTGGATGCGTCGAAACAGTATCGTCAGTTCTATTGTGTGTGACGAACGAATATACGGGCTGGTCTACGACATTTCCGGCTTTCAATTCTTTCAAATGCTCGACCAAAAGCTCAAAATCGATCGCGCGCGGATGGTCAAAATTGATCAGCGCACGCTCGTCAAACGACAAATGATCGGTTTGCTTGTAGTAATGATCTTGTGAAATAATGCCCACTTCGGTCTGCGGCAATTCGTTCATAATCTGGTGCACTACGGTGGTTTTCCCGCTTCCGGTACCGCCGGCAATTCCAATAATCAGCATGTTGTAAAGATTTGTAGTTTGATGCGGCAAAAATAGGAATTTAATGAACAATTAATAATTAATAATGAACAATTATGACCGATAATTGGGGCAGCAATTCCGGCTGTATGCTCCAAGTTCCTGTGCCGGGCGCTTTTTTTACTGCGCCATTTCAGGAGCTTCCTGCGGTCGCTCTGCCCCGGCGGTAAAAAATAGCGTCCGGCACAGGAAGCTTTTCGCTGCCATCCGGGCTGCGAAGCGGGAACGATAAAGTTTATCGAAAAAAACTATGTTTAACAAAAGGATGTTGCAAAAACTTAATGATCCTTAATTTCTTAATGGTTTAAAAAAAACAAAATTTTAATTTGTTTAAAATCCCTAAGAAAGCAAAATGCTTATAATTTAACGAGAGAGTATTATAAATAAGCTCTGAAGAGCCTTCGGAAAAATTATTTTATGAAATTTTTGCAGGATTATTTCATGATCCTGGGTTGGGGAAGATGCTCAAAAAAATACCGCAGCAGTTTTTGTAAAACTGCTGCGGTATTTTTTAGTTTAAGGAAAATCCTTCGAAGCTGGGCTTCAGGATTTTCCTTAAACTAAAAAATCCCTTCTGCGCTGCAGAAAGGATTTCTTTGTCGGGGTGGCAGGATTCGAACCTGCGGCCTCCTGCTCCCAAAGCAGGCGCGATAACCGGGCTACGCTACACCCCGAAAGCGAGTGCAAATATAAAACTATTTTTGTTCCTGCAAAACGAAAAGCCGAATAATGTCGGATTATTTTCGAATAGTTAAAAGTAATGTGCAAATGCCATTAATATTTCAATTAAAATGTACTTTTGCGCCATCAAAAAGAACAATTATTATGTCTGATACCATCGAAAAAGTAAAATGTTTAATTATAGGTTCAGGGCCAGCGGGTTATACTGCGGCTATTTATGCGGCACGTGCCAATATGTTCCCGGTTTTATACCAGGGCGTTCAGCCGGGTGGCCAACTGACCACAACCAATGAAGTCGAAAATTTCCCGGGATATCCCGATGGCGTGACCGGTCCGGAAATGATGGTGCAATTGCAGGAACAAGCCAAACGTTTCAGCACCGATGTGCGTGACGGTTGGGTAACGAAAGTTGATTTTTCCTCTCGACCACATAAAGTTTGGGTCAACGAAACCAAAGAAATCCACGCGGAAACGGTGATTATTTCTACAGGGGCTACTGCAAAATATTTAGGATTGCCATCTGAAATCCATTATTTGAATATGGGCGGCGGCGTTTCTGCCTGTGCCGTTTGCGACGGATTTTTCTACAGAAACCAGGAAGTCGTGATCGTTGGAGCGGGAGATTCTGCCTGTGAAGAAGCGCATTACCTTTCGAAACTTTGTAAAAAAGTAACGATGCTTGTGAGAAGCGATCAATTCCGTGCTTCTAAAATCATGGTCGAACGCGTACAGAAAACAGAAAACATCACGATCATGATGAATACGGATACATTGGAAGTTATTGGCGACGGAAATGTCGTAACAGCTGTAAAAGTGATCGATAAAACCACAACTGAAGTGCATGAGATTCCCGCAACCGGTTTCTTCGTTGCCATTGGCCACAAGCCAAATACGGATGTTTTTAAAGATTATATTTTGCTTGACGAAACCGGTTACATCATCAACCAGCCGGGAACTTCAAGAACAAATGTTGAAGGTGTTTTCGTTGCCGGGGATGCTGCCGATCAGGTTTACAGACAAGCGATCACTGCTGCCGGAACAGGCTGTATGGCTGCGCTTGATGCAGAAAGATACTTGGCTTCAATTGAATAACATAAATTGATATAAAATAAAAAATCCCGATAATCTCGGGATTTTTTTATGCTTTATTTTGTCGGTTTCTTTCTTAGAATTGCATCGTCGACAAAGTTTTTCATTTCGATTTTCTGGTCGCCGTACAATTGGATTTCCGATTTTCCGGAAGCGTCAATCACAACCGTTCCGTTGATAACAATGCTGCAATTGGTATAACCTTCAGTAGTAAGCTCAGCGGTTTTTGCGGTGAAGTTTTTTCCGGTGAAATTGGCGTTGTTGTCAAGTCGGAGTTTCAAATCGATTACATCGCCTTCGATGGTTGCCGTTGATTTTTGGTACATGTCAAATTTCAATGCTGGTGCAGAAATGAGCGCTTTCAATTGAGCCGTCTTACCCAATTCGATAGTCGTTTGCTCGCTGCTGGTCAGATTGAGTTCGGTTTTAGATTTGTCATTGGCCGAAAGCGTAAAAATCTTCGCTTTAACATTCGCGAAGATCTTTGCAGAATCAAATGATTTAAATGTAAAATCACTAAGAGTCATATCTTCCAAAGCAGTTATGTTTGCCTGTCCGTTTGCCGTCAGCATTTTTAAAGCGTCTGTATACGTAATCCTGACGCTGAATTTTTTAGCTCCGGTCACATCTTTGGATGCAGCCAATTGCAAGGTTCCGGCGTGTAAATTGATGTCGATTGCATCGTGTAAATTGTCGTCGGCTTCGATTTCAATAGCGCATTTTTCGCCTTTGATTAGGAAAATTTCAAGGTTGTCACCGACTTCAATATTCTCAAAATCACCAATTTCTTTTTGCTCAATTGTAACGACTTTTGAGCCTTTTATTTTTTCTTTTTGTTGCGCCGAAAGTGTTGCTGTCAATAAAAAAGCAGCAATGTATAAAGAGAATTTTTGAATCATTTTGATTGATTTCAGGGTTATGAGCGCAAATATAAAAAAACATCCCGTGAATTTCGGGATGTTTAGTGATTGTTATTCTTCGATTTTTTTAAGGTTGTCGTCCGGAACGCGGTCGATCAGGTAATTGTACGGATCGATTCCGGCCTGATACGGCAATTCCTTCGTTTTAAATGTAAACGAATTGTCTTTTTTTGTGATCTTCAAACGTTTTTTGACCAATACTTTTCCCGTTGGCGCGTCGCCTTTCGGTTCGGCAAAGATGGCAATGTCAACATAATCGGCGATCGGGATATTGGTTTCTGTCCCAAGCGAATCCGAACGGAATTTTTCTGATACCGTTTTCAGGCTGACTTCATATTCATTGCCCACTTTTTTGTATTTGGCTTCGAGCATCCGGTTGCTGAACAGTGTAATATTCTCAAAAATATCGGAAATCAGATACTGCAAACTGTCGGGTGTGACTTTTTTAAATTCCCGAACAGCATAATTCGATGTTGCATACGGCGGTTTTTTGTATCCGAATTCCTTCAGCAAATTGGCCAAAGCCGCATTGACGTTTTTCTCGCCGATCATTTCCTTCAAATAATACAGCACGACGCTGGCTTTGTTGTAATGAATATATTGCTGGTTTTCGGTTTTCATCAGCGGTTGTTCGGCTTCGGGTTCAGAGCTTCGTCCGTTTAAATAATCGTCCATCTCATATTTCAGGAATTTCTTCATTTTATCTTCGCCATATTCTTTTTCCATAACCATCAAAGCCGAATATTGTGCAAAGCCTTCACTCATCATTTCGCTGCCCTGCATATTCGCGCCAACAACCTGGTGCGCCCAGTATTGGTGCGCCATTTCGTGTGCAACGACATAATAAACCATATCAATATCGTCTTTGGTCACGCCGCGCAAATCGATG
Organism: Flavobacterium noncentrifugens; assembly: GCF_900100375.1. Lineage (GTDB taxonomy): Bacteria > Bacteroidota > Bacteroidia > Flavobacteriales > Flavobacteriaceae > Flavobacterium > Flavobacterium noncentrifugens. Next base: position 395,381 of record NZ_FNEZ01000002.1, read on the forward strand.
ATAAAGCCAATGCCTTCGCTGTAGGGCATCGTTCCCGGAAATGCCTGTGCAAAACTGCTGTATTTCGGGAATTCGATGATGCGGCATTGCTTGTGGAAATAAGGGCCGAAATTCGCCGTATAATATTCAAGCGATTTTTGCATGCTTTTCATCATATTCGGAACATTGTAAGCGTGCTGTTTGTCGTAATAGACTTCAAGATCGATGCCTTTCCATTTTTTTCGTGCAACTTCATATCGCGCCGAAACAAACGAATAGAAATTCAGGGATTCATGGTCGAGTTTGTACTGAAAATAATTTTTTCCGTTTGCTTTCCACGATTTTACCAATGAACCAGGCGCAACCGCAGTCTGATCGGCTGAAGTGCTGATGGTCGTATTCACATTTACCCAATCGGAATCGTTACCGATATACGTGTTGCTTCGCGCTTTTAGGTCGTTGTCATTGAGTTTCGGCATGCGCTGGCGTTTTGGCAATTTGAGTTTCGAACGCTTGTTTTTATCGGAGATTTCGTAACTGTTATTGTAACCGATTGATGGCGCGACATCCATGTTGTTGATGAAAGTCCCGTCTTGTGTCAGCGATTTAAAATTCACGGTATTCTCAAATCCTTTGCTGATGTATTTGTAATGGATTGTGATTTTTACGGAATCATTCGGTTGCATCGGCTGGTTTAAGGCATAAATCCGATAGTACAAACGGTTGTCGCGGAGTTTGACTTTTGCATTTGCAATTTCCAAAGAAACACTGTCGGAAGTTGACGGCATCGTAAAATGAATTTCATTGATCGGTTGGCCCGAAATGTTTTTGGCCCAAGCCACAATGTCGGCTTTTAAGTTGCGTTTTTCGGGATCGATGTCAATATTGTAATCGAATTTGTAAAACCTCGGCTGTGCGATATTTTCGTATTTTTTGAAGTTTTTCTCATAATCGACCTGCATTTTTTCCTGGTCATCCGATGAAATCAAAGTGTTTAAATGAGCGGTGTTGTAATAAACAAATCCGGCGCAAGCCGCAAATGCGATGATGCTTAATGAAAGCCCGATCTTGTTTTTTGCAAGTTGCTTTCCTGCATTTTTAACGCGTGCGCCAAACTGCAATTCTTTGCCTCGGACGAAAAAAGCATTGATGATGAAACATAAGATGACACTGAACAACATCCAATAAGCCGTAAACCAGATCTTGGCATTTACAAACGGCCCGAAACCGTTCATGTCTGAATAAATGACCGATTCGCTTTTTCCAAATTGCACCATATAACTGTCAATGTCAAGTGCGCTCCAGATAAAATTGTTCAGAATAAAAAACACGACAAACGCAAAATAAGCGATATAGCGGTTGTTAATCAGGTAATGGAACAGCAGCGAAATGACAATTAAATAAGAGAAAAACGGCAAATTGATCAGCAGTAAATATTTGAAATACACGTCGATTTTGTAATCTGTAAATCCGTAAAGCGTTTGCGCAATGATGCCGATTAAAATGGTAAATACCAAAATCAAAGCGGTACAAATGACAACTGAAGCCAGTTTCGAAACGAATAAAAGTCCGGTTTTTATTGGCGAAGCATCGTGGATTTCATTCAATTTTGCATCGCGTTCTTTCCAGACGACAACGCCGGTATAAAATGTGATAAATCCAATCAGGAACATATAAAATGCGCCCTGAATTGCAGCGATGACATCATAAGTCACGGGATACTGATTTGACCCGTAGGCATTTGTAAAACTCGTAATGCTCGCGATTAAATTGATGATCCCGATCGCAACAATGATGATGAATGTTGGATTTTTAAGGATTGATTTGGTTTCGAATTTTGTCAGGCTGAATAAAGTTTTGAACGAAAAAACATTGGCTTTCGCCGGAAGGTAAATGACATCGGAAATCGCCGGCGCCGGAGTTTGCACTTCCTTTTTTAATTTTTTCGGTTTTTCCTTTTTCGCATTGAATGAAAATCTGGCGTAAACCAAAAATAGAACTGACAAAATCAATCCAAGCCACAAAAGTCGGTTGATCAATAACGGCCCTTCAAGCGGAACGGCAAGTATGTTTTTTTCTCCGACGGTCATGTATTTCGACATGATTTCCATTGGCTTAAAGCCGAAAGGATCAAGAATATTCGCCAGCCATTCTTTCTGGATGTCCGATGTAAAACCGCTGGCGATCGAATACAAGACCAGGATCATCATCGATCCGATAAACGAAATAATGTTGCTCCTGAAAATGATGGCGAGTGAATATACAAGCACACCGATAATGATGGCATTCGGAATCGCAAATGCCAGGATTCCGTACAAATGCCCTGATAAAATAAACGGTCCAAACCGCGAAGCTTCTGTCCACCCGAAAGCCGGGGAAAGTGACGTAGCCAATAAAATTCCCAGTGAAACGCCCAAAATCGGAATTACGGCAATAATGGTTGCGCCAATGAATTTCCCAAAGAAATAATTTCGTTTTTTGATTGGCGCCGAAAATATAAACTGGTACATGCCGTTGTCAAAATCACGGTTTGCAGTGGCGTTCATAAACGCCGTAATCATCAAAAGGCTGAAGAGCGAAATCGTGCCGTAAAAATTCTCAATGACATAAGGCGCATTTTTATGGATGTTTCCCACGCCAAAACCAATCTGTATTTTATCGGTTGAAGCCGCTGCAAAAACCAGCAGCGTATTGATCAAAAGAAAAATCCAAAGCATTGGCGATTTCAGCCAGTATTTTAACTCGAAACGTATAAATTTCCACATAAGTTTTTGATTTAGAAATTAAACGAGTTCGTTGAGTTTGGCGAAAAACACATCCTCGAGGTTTTCTTCGGCTTTGGTAAAACCGTTTCCGGGTTCGGTTTCCGAAAATACGTGGATTAATGGGTTTCCGCCAACGAGTTTGTTCGAGATAACTTTATAATTGTTCTGATAATCGGCAAGTTCGGCTTTTGAAACCTTGCGTTCCCAGACTTTATTTTTGACTTCTGATAATGCTTCGTCGGTATTTCCACTGAACAACACTTTTCCGTGGTTCATGACCGCCATTTGCGTACACAATTCACGTACGTCCTGAACTATATGTGTTGATAAAATGACGATGATGTTTTCCCCGATCTCACTTAAGATGTTGTAAAAACGGTTTCTCTCGCCGGGATCCAACCCGGCAGTCGGTTCGTCAACGATCACGAGTTTCGGGGTTCCGATGAGGCATTGCGCGATGCCGAAGCGCTGACGCATTCCGCCGCTGTAACTGGCGACGGCATTTTTCCGGTGTTCCCAAAGATTGACTTTTACGAGCAATTGCTCAACGATGGCTTTGCGGTCGGCTTTGTTGTCAAAACCTTTTAATAATGCTAAATGGTCGAGCAATTCAACTGCAGATGTCCGTGGATAAACCCCAAATTCCTGCGGCAGATAACCCAAAACTTTACGAACCGATTCTTTGTCGTTCAATACATCAATGTCACCAAGTGTGACGCTTCCGCTGTCGACATCCTGCAAAGTCGCAAGCGTACGCATCAGCGAAGATTTTCCGGCGCCGTTTGGGCCAAGAAGGCCGAACATGCCTTTGTTAATTGTTAGCGAAACATCATTTAGTGCATGCACGCCGTTGCTGTATTTTTTGTCTAGGTTTTTGATGGTTAACTGCATAGTTTTATTTGGATTAATGATTGTTGGTTGGACGAAAGTCGGTAGTTTCTGTTACAAAATTTCTGACAAATATGGTGTTACAATGTAAAAAAAATCCCGATACTCAGATCGGGATTTTGTAATTATTCTTCATTAATGCTTCCGCCGGAACTTGATTTTTTAACGATATTGTTTTTCGGCTTGTTGTGGTAGGTAATGCGTCCGCCACTTGAGGCTCGGGCTTCGAGGTTTGCCAACGGATGGATGTCGATCCCGCTTCCGCTTGACGCATCGGCAGTAATGTCGTTCGCCAGTAATTTTTCAGCATTTAAAATGCTTCCGCTTGACGAATTCGCTTCAAATTTTAATGCTTTCCCAGAAATCGTGATGTTTCCAGCGCTGCTGGTTTCTGCCGAAAGGCTTTCCCCTTCAAAAGAAGCTTCAATGGCGCTGGCACTGCTTGAACTCAGGCTTAGATCATTTGCACGGATCGTGTTTTTAACGACAATCCTGGCTGCGCTTGAGGCTTGTAAGGCTTCGATTCTAGGCATTTTCACGATGACTTTTTTAGATTCGGCATCTTTGATATTCACATCTGTCGTAATCTTTAAAACGCCATTTTCAACTTGTGTCGTAATGTGGTTTTGCAGGTTTTTATCGGCTACGACCGTGATGGAATTTTGGTTCGATTGCTCGATTTCTACTTCGAGTGCGCGGCTGGCTTCGATACTTGTAAATTCGGTGTTGTTGTTCCTGTTTTCAGTGACCACGTTTCCGTCGCCTTTGACTGAAGGCCCGCCGCCGAAATTGACATTGTCGCATGAGGCAAAAAGGAGTGCGATGGCTGCCGTAATGATAAATTTTGTAATGTAAAGGATGAACTTGACCATGGTTATTCGGTTTTAATGATGATTCCGTCTTTATTGATCTTTACGCTTTTTACTTCTTTGTTTTCATCGGCGTGGCCAGATTTTTTGATCAGGATTCCGTCTTTGTTTAAGATGACGCTGGCTGTGGTGTCTTCGCTGGTTTCAGCATCTTCAAGATTTTCGGTATCGTCGAAATCATTTTCTCCCGGAGGGCAAGTCAGGCATTTTACCTGTGCATTTTCGAGTTTGTAAAGGTAGTCGCCGCTGTAGTGCAGGTTGAAGAATGAATCGTCAGAACGGTCATAATCCTGGATGCTGCTGTCTGGTTTCAATAAAGTTCCTTCAGGTAAATATAAGAAGATCTCGACTTTCTGGTTGCGGTATTTGTTGGCCACCTCAGAGGTTAAATAGTTGTCGAAGATCAAATGGTTGCCCTCGATTTTATAGCCGTATTTGATTTTTTCAGCGCGGTGCTTGGCTTCCATTAACGACTTTCCTTCGGCGCGTTTTTCAATCTGGATGTATGGCGTTTTCTCATCAGTTTTCAACACATTGAACTCGATGTCGTTTGAGTAGATCAACTCGTTGTTGTTTTCATCCTGCGTAAACATGAAATCGTGGTTGTGGTCGATGTCTTTCGCATAATAATCATTGAATCTGAATTTTACGTAAAGCGTGTCTGTTGGCGCAATTGAAACATTTTCTTTCATCACGACTTTTCCGTCGAATGCGATTTCTGTCGCTTGTTTGATTCCGAGTGAGATCAAAATCCCAACACAAATCAGCCACAAGGCAAGCAACGTATATTTAGCAATGCTTCCGATTGATTTCATATTCTGAACCAGCAATTTCAATCCTAAAATGAACAGGAAGAAAAACGGAATCCCAATCGCGAAAAATCCAAGAACGGTAATCACCCAAAGCGGAAGATTCGTATAATTCACGGCTTCAGCATAATTCTGCCAAGGCAAATCCACGAATGAAGTCGATCCAACGGTAAACAATCCAATCAGCATTCCGCCCAAAGTTGTTGCAGCAATGATTACGATAATCGCACCTAAAACTTTAGCAAAAACCTTAAAAATGCTCATGAAAACTTCGCTAATACTGCCAGCGAAACGCTCAGCACCAGTTTTTACCTGATTTCCCATTTCGTCATAGTTCACATTTTTAAACTTTTGTGATACGTTGTCAAACTCTTCACGAACCTTTCTTTCGATGTTTGAAATCGTCACCGGTTCGCCCGTCATTTCAAGTTTTTCAGAAGTCGTAACCGCTTCCGGCATCACGATCCAAAGCACGATATAAGCGATAATTCCGGATCCGCCAAGCCATACGAACAAGACCAAAAGAATCCTGATCCAAACGGCGTCAATCCCAAAATAATGTCCCAAACCAGCTGCTACGCCGCCAATCATGCCTTTATCTTTATCGCGGTATAATTTTTTAGATCTTTTTACAGTTGAAAAAGCGTCCGATTTTGGCTGCTCGTCATCGTTGTCGATTCTATAGTCTTCAGGTTGTCCCATGATGATGATGATTTCCTCCACTTCCTTCACGTTAATCACCTGTTTGTCATTACTGTGTTTTTCAGTAACCAATTCTGCAATGCGCATTTCAATATCTTTGATGATCTCGTCCTGGCCGTTAGAATTGGATAAAGAGCGTTTGATCGCATCAAAATAACGCGTTAATTTCTGGTATGCATCTTCGTCAATGTGAAAGAACATTCCGCCTAAATTTATGTTTACAGTTTTGTTCATGACTTGTTATTTTTGGTTTGTTATGATATTTACAGCATCCGAAAGTTCGGTCCAGGTGCCATTTAATTCGGTTAAAAAAGTTTTGCCTATTTCGGTCAGGCCGTAATATTTACGTGGCGGTCCCGAAGTCGATTCTTCCCAACGGTAGTTAAGCAATCCGTCGTTTTTGAGCCTTGTCAGCAGCGGATAAACCGTGCCTTCAACGACTAGCAGTTTCGCGTTTTTTAAGGTGTCTAATATTTCCGAAGTATAAGCGTCTTTTTCTTTTAAAACCGATAAGATACAGAACTCCAAAACACCTTTTCGCATCTGGGCTTTTGTGTTTTCAATATTCATAGTGTCGTCATTTTTGATTTTTTTGATTAAACAGTCCGTTTTTGATTGATGATTTTTTTAGTCGAAAGTCGAACGATCACTTGTTTCGGCTAGATTTTTTGATTGATTGTCGGCTTGATGAGGGCCGGATGATTGATGATTGATTTTCGATTCCGGAGTGATGAATTCCGTTTATGATAATTCAGGTTGATTACTCCCGATGCTTATTCATTTGTCATTTAACATTTGACTTTCCGACTTTCGACTATCGTATAAATGGAATTGTCAGCGGATATTTAAAATCTTCCCCGTTTGATGTTTTGACTGCCGCATAAATGATCAGGAAAAATTCGGCTACTTTCATCGCCACAAAAACGAGTACGGCCATAATGAGCAAAGTCACCATTCCAGAAACGTGTTGCAGGTTTAAATTCCGGATCATGAAATCGCCGCCGTCGATGAACGTGTCAAACGACATGCTTCTCAAAACCGTTATACAAAAAAGCGGGATCGCAATCAGCGCCAAGATCAAAGTGTATACAAACAAACTCAACTGAAAATTGATCGTTTGCTTTCCCTGCGCATTCACATATTCCGATTTTTCACGCTGAATACTCCAGATGATGATCGGGAAAATGTAATTTCCAAACGGAATAAAGTACTGGGTCAGCGTACTCAAATGCGTCAATGTTGCGGTGTTTTTGTTGCTGGTCGTTTCCATGATTAAAAGTATATAGTAATTTCTTATGCAAATATATGGCTAAAAAACAGTATCTTGTTTTGCATAGTACTAATTATTAACAAAATATTAACATATATCAAAACTTGCTAACACGGTTTTAATTGCCTATATTTCACAAAAATCCCAGTGAATATGAAGTTTTCGGCAGCCAACATCAACAAGTTTTTATTCTTCAAATTGCCATCGGCTTTTTTGTGTGGCGTTCGTGCCAAATATATAGATGAGGTAAAATGCGAAGTAACTGTCACGCACCGCTGGATCAACCAAAACCCATTCAATTCCATGTATTTTGCAGTGCAGGCTATGGCAGCCGAATTATCTACCGGCGCATTGGTCATGGGTAAAATCCGCGAAAGCGATAAAAAAATCTCGATGCTCGTTGCCAACAACAAATGCAACTTTACCAAAAAAGCAACCGGGAAAATAACCTTTACCTGCAATGACGGAAAAGCCATTTCGAATGCCATCAAAAAAACCATCGAAACCAGCGAAGGCCAAACCTGCTGGATGAAATCGATCGGAAAAAATGCATCAGGCGAACAAGTTTCCGAAATGCATTTCGAATGGACGGTCAAACTCAAATCCTGAGATTTCTCACGCTTTTCAATCGTTAAATCGAACCTAATTAACATTTACTTTTCAAGTTATGGCTGTAAATTTGAGAGAAGGCGGTTTCTCAAAAAAATGACCTTTTACCAAAACACAACTACATGAAAGTATTAATTACAGGCGCAACGGGAATGATCGGCAGCGAATTGGCGACCCTGTTTTTACAAAACGGCATCAGCGTCCATTACCTGACGACTTCCAAAAAAGAAATTACAAGTGAGAATAATTTTCACGGTTTTTACTGGAATCCCGAACAAGGAATTGTAGATGAAAATTGCATGCTTGGCGTAGATAGTATCATTCACCTTGCAGGCGCTACGATCTCAAAACGCTGGACCGAAAGCTACAAACAGGAAATCATAGAAAGCCGTATCGTTTCTGCAAACCTGCTGTATAAATTATTGAAAAACAATCCGCATCAGGTCAAGCAATTCGTTTCGGCTTCAGCCATCGGAATTTATCCTGACAGCCTCACAAAAACCTACACCGAAGACGAAAAATCAGTCGATGCGTCATTCCTCGGAAACGTCGTTGTCAAATGGGAAGAATCGGTCGATAAATTTAGGTTATTAGACATTAAAGTGTGTAAAATCCGCACAGGACTCGTGCTCTCAAAAAAAGGCGGCATGCTGCAGGAACTGCTAAAACCCATAAAAATGGGTATCGGATCGCCATTCGGAACAGGAAAACAATGGCAGTCCTGGATTCACATTCACGACCTCGTTCACCTGTATTTCTTCGTGGTACAAAACCAGTGGCAAGGCATTTACAACGCCGTCGCACCAAATCCGGTTACAAACCGCGAAGTCACAGAAGCAGTGGCAAAAAAACTCCACAAGCCGTTTTTTATGCCAAACATCCCAAAATTCCTAATGAAAATCATCCTCGGCGAAATGCACATTCTGCTTTTCACCAGCCAGAAAGTCAGCGCCCAGAAAGCCGTCGACAACGGCTTTGAATTCAAATACAAAATGCTAGAAACTGCTCTTGCAGATTTGCTGCAATAAAAAAAGCGCTGTCGTTCAAACAGCGCTTTTTTCAAAATATAAGGTAATGTGAATTAATAATTTATGCCAACCTTAGAGATTTCATTTTATTCCAACTCCAAAATTTCTCCAGAGTTTAGAAAAACAAACATAGACAAAACGAAAACGAAATAGTCATAAAATTCTATTAAAATTTTCAGGAGCAAGTGAATTTGTTCCAGTTCATGTGCTGTCCCGTTTTCCGCTATATCTTTTTTCTCGTGCCTCAAAAAAGGATGCTGCTGCAACCGGGTCTAAACCGGAACGTTCTTTTTCAAAACGACCATTCGAAAAAATAAAAATGACAATTTGACATTTTTTGAGAAATGGCAATACTTTTGCAAACCACGGCAAAAGCAAAAATGAAATTCAACAATATATTTAAAAATAGTACAAAAATGACTACCGAGAATACTGAAAACGAAAAGGAACTCGACCCGAATATTATCGAGGAAAACGCTAACGGTGAACAGCTTATCGTAGAAGAGCTAAGCCCTGAAGAACAATTGCAACAGGATTTGGATAAAGAGAAAGATAAACACATCCGCCTTTTTGCCGAATTTGAAAATTATAAAAAACGTACTGCGAAAGAACGCATCGATTTGTTCAAGACTGCCAACCAGGAAGTTTTACAGTCATTGATTCCGGTTTTGGACGATTTTGACAGGGCGTTGGCAGAAATTAAAAAATCGGAAGACGAAGCACTTATAAAAGGGGTCGAACTGATCCACGAAAAACTAAAAAGCACCTTGGTTTCAAAAGGACTTGAAGAAGTTGAGGTTCGCGCAGGCGATGCTTTTAACGCCGATTATGCCGAAGCCATTACCCAAATCCCGGCGCCATCGGATAAATTAAAAGGCAAAATTGTTGACGTGATCGAAAAAGGCTACAAACTTGGCGACAAAATCATCCGTTTTCCAAAAGTCGTGATCGGACAATAATCTGCAAATTTGCAAACCAAACGCATTTGAAAAGAGACCATGAAAAAAGATTTTTACGAAATACTCGGAATCGCAAAAGGCGCTGACGCGGCTGCCATTAAAAAGGCATACCGCAAAAAAGCAATTGAGTTTCATCCCGATAAAAACCCAGGTAACAAAGAAGCCGAAGAAAATTTTAAAACGGCAGCCGAAGCTTACGAAGTGTTAAGCGACCCGGATAAAAAAGCCAAATACGATCAATACGGGCACCAGGCTTTTGAGCAGGGCGGTTATGGCGGCGGCGGACATCACATGAACATGGATGATATTTTCAGCCAGTTTGGTGATATTTTCGGAAGTGCATTCGGCGGTGGCGGCGGATTTTCAGGTTTCGGTAGTGGGCAGCAGCAAAGACGTGCCAAAGGAAGCAACCTGCGAATCAAAGTCAAACTAACGCTTGAAGACATTGTCAACGGTGTTGAGAAAAAAGTAAAAGTAAAACGCAAAGTCCAGGCAAAAGGGGTGAGCTACAAAACCTGTTCAACCTGTAACGGGCAAGGGCAGGTGATGCGCGTGACCAATACGATTTTGGGCAGAATGCAATCGGCTTCAACATGTCCAACTTGCGGTGGAACAGGGCAAACGATCGACAAAAAACCATCCGAAGCCGATGCACACGGTTTGATCGTTGAAGAAGAAACCGTATCCATTAAAATTCCTGCCGGAGTTTCAGATGGCATGCAATTGAAAGTTTCAAACAAAGGAAATGATGCGCCTGGAAACAACAGCATTCCCGGAGATCTAATCGTTGCAATCGAAGAATCAGAGCACGAGTTCTTAAAACGCGAAGGCGAAAACCTGCATTACGACTTGTACATCAGTTTCCCTGAAGCGATTTTGGGAATCTCTAAAGACATTGAAGCGGTCAACGGAAAAGTACGCATCAAGCTTGAAGAAGGAATTCAGTCAGGTAAGATATTGAGGCTCAAAGGAAAAGGAATTCCGAGCATCAATGGTTATGGCAGCGGCGATTTGCTTGTCCACGTCAATGTCTGGACACCCAAAACTTTGAATAAAGAGCAGAAAAACTTTTTTGAGAAATCCCTGAAAGAAGAAAATTTCATTCCGAATCCGGAAAAATCAGATAAATCTTTTTTCGAAAAAGTTAAAGATATGTTTTCATAAACTAAAAAATTATTTTATATTTGGATGTTACTAGGTAACTAGTAATTTCTTTTTCATAGCAATTTTTCCCATCCTTGTGCAAATAAGGGTGGGTTTTTTTTGTAACATTCCCAGGCAAACGCGTACTAATTTTGCTACATTTACACAAACAAATTACCGAATGGAAAACATACTTACGGCGAACAAAATTGTCAAGCAATATGGCGATTACACAGCGCTTAACGAAGTTTCTCTGACAGTTCCCAAAGGCAGCATTTACGGGCTTCTCGGCCCAAACGGCGCCGGAAAAACGTCCCTGATCAGAATCATCAACCAAATCACAATGCCCGACAGCGGCGAAATCATATTCGACGGACAAAAACTCCATCCAAACCATGTGCAGCACATTGGTTATCTGCCCGAAGAACGCGGTTTATACAAATCGATGAAAGTGGGCGAGCAATGTTTGTACCTCGCACAAATGAAAGGCATGTCAAAAGCCGATGCGACCAAGCAACTCGAATACTGGTTCGACCGACTCGAGATCAAAGGTTGGTGGAACAAAAAAATAGAGGAACTTTCAAAAGGAATGGCGCAAAAAGTCCAATTCGTAGTCTGTGTTTTACACAAACCGAAATTGCTGATTTTCGATGAACCATTTTCAGGTTTCGATCCGGTAAATGCCAATTTGATCAAAGACGAAATCCTCGAACTCAAGAAACAAGGTTCCACAATAATATTCTCGACACACCGCATGGAAAGCGTCGAAGAATTGTGTGACGACATCGCACTAATCCATAAATCCAATAAACTGATTGAAGGAAAACTCGACGACGTAAAGCGCGAATACCGTTCCAATACTTTTGAAGTCGGCATCCTCAGCGACAATATTGAAGGTTTAATGTATGATTTAACGCAAAAATTCCAATTGTCGCAAACGCATTTCAAATCGCTGAATGACGAACTCAAACTCAACGTCGTACTCGGAAATGCAAAGCCAAACGAATTGCTTTCCATCCTTACGCAACGCGGCCAAGTGACGCATTTCGTAGAAAAGATCCCAAGCGTCAACGACATTTTCATCCAGACTGTCAGCAGCAACTAAATCCAAAAATATGAGCATTTTATCATTAATCATAAAAAGGGAATTCATCGCCAAAGTGCGCAACAAATCCTTTATTGTCATGACATTTTTAAGTCCGCTGTTGTTTGTTGCAATTGCCGTATTCGTTGGCTATTTGAGTTCGATGAAAGCTGATGTAAAGCAAATCGCCATCCACGATGAAACCGGATTATTTGCCAATGAATTCAAAAATTCTGATGAATACCATTATCAGAATGTTTCGGCCATCGACGTAAAAATTCTTAAAGACAGCATTACAAACCATTACTACGAAGGTTTGTTGTACATTCCGAAAGTCGACGATACTAAAGAACTTTCTTCAAAAATCCAGTTCATTTCAAATGACAGCCCAAGCCTTTCGTTCGTCAGCCAACTTGAAAATATAGTGGCCAAAAAACTCACCAAAGCCAATTTTGAAAAAGCAAAACTCGACACCGTAGCGATCAAAAATGCCGAAGCAAAAGTCAATATTTCACTCGCCAAATCATCGGGCGAAGAAAGCTTAAAAGGTCTTAACGAAATCAAAATCGCAATCGGCGGCGCATTCGGTTACCTAATCATGATGTTCATCATCATTTACGGCAACATGGTTATGCGCAGTGTCATCGAAGAAAAAACAAACCGCATCATCGAAATCATCATTTCGTCAGTAAAACCATTCCAGTTGATGATGGGAAAAATCATCGGAACGTCTCTCGCCGGGATTTTGCAATTCATCATCTGGGCGATCATCGGGCTTTCCATTATGTTTGTCGCCTCGTCGGTTTTTGGTGTGCACACAGGCCCAACAGCTGGCGTTTCACCCGAAATGATGAAGGCTGCACAAAGCGAAATGGGTGGAACATTTGCGCTTTATCTCAAAGAATTGTGGAGTTTACCCATCACAACATTGGTGCTTTCGTTCATCGTTTATTTCATCGGCGGCTACTTTTTATACAGTTCGTTTTACGCTGCGATCGGCGCCGCAGTTGACAATGAAACCGATTCGCAGCAATTTCTTTTGCCAATCATTATGCCTTTGATTCTCGGCGTTTATATCGGATTTTTCACCGTGATGAACGATCCGCACGGAACGATCGCAACCGTATTTTCAATGATTCCGCTAACGTCGCCAATCGTGATGCTGATGCGGATTCCGTTCGGCGTCCCAATCTGGCAACTGCTGCTATCTATGGCCATTTTGTTCGGAACGTTCTTTTTCGTCGTCTGGTTTGCCGCCAAAATTTACCGCGTCGGAATCCTGATGTACGGCAAAAAACCAACGTATAAAGAATTGTTCAAGTGGTTGAAATATTAGTAACTGAGTTTCAAAGTAGCGAAGTTTCAAAGTCAAAATGCTTTAACTTTTCGCAAGCGATTATTAATGATACATTATAAATTATTAATTGAATCAGGAGCTTTTTCCCGCTTTCCGCTGCAATCTTTTATTCCGCTGCGCTACACAAAAGGATTTCCACTGCAATCGGGGCTAGGGCATCTCGCAAGCAATTATTAATCGTTCATTATTAATTATTAATTGATTCAACAATTTTCATAATCATACGATAAAGTACGCCGATTTTTAACAACTTCTGGGTAACTTAGCAACTTTGTAACTCAGTCACTCAGCAACTCCTTCAAAATGCCAAAAATACTCATCATAGAAGACGAAGCTTCGATCCGCCGCGTACTCACCAAAATATTATCCGAAGAAAGCGATACCTACACGGTTGAAGATGCCGAAGACGGAATTTCGGGCTACGAAAAAATAAAAAACACCGATTACGACCTGGTGCTCTGCGACATCAAAATGCCAAAAATGGACGGTGTCGAATTGCTCGAAGCGGTCAAAAAAATCAAGCCCGAAATCCCGATCGTCATGATTTCCGGGCACGGCGATATGGAAACTGCGATCCAAACAATGCGTCTCGGTGCGTTTGATTACATCTCAAAACCACCGGATTTAAACCGTTTGCTCAATACAGTTAGAAATGCGCTCGACAAAAAGCAACTCGTCGTTGAAAATAAGATCCTGAAGAAAAAAGTCGGGAAGCATTATGAAATGATCGGCGAAAGCGACGCAATCAACCACATCAAGGAAATCATCGAAAAAGTAGCGCCAACCGATGCGCGCGTACTCATCACCGGCCCAAACGGAACCGGAAAAGAGCTGGTTGCCCATTGGCTGCACGAAAAAAGCGAACGCGCGGCAGCGCCGTTAATCGAGGTCAACTGTGCCGCAATTCCGTCTGAACTGATTGAAAGCGAATTGTTCGGGCATGTTCGTGGCGCATTTACGTCTGCAGTAAAAGACCGCGCCGGAAAATTTGAAGCGGCACACAAAGGCACTATTTTTCTTGATGAAATCGGTGACATGAGTTTGTCGGCGCAAGCCAAAGTATTGCGTGCTTTACAGGAAAATAAAATCTCGCGTGTGGGCGACGAAAAAGAAATTAAAGTCGATGTACGCGTGGTTGCTGCAACGAATAAAGACCTGAAAGTTGAAATTGCCGAAGGCCGTTTTCGTGAAGATTTGTATCACAGGCTCGCAGTCATTCTTGTAAAAGTACCGTCTTTGAACGACCGGCGTGATGATATTCCGCTTTTAATCGAACACTTTTCTGTCAAAATCGCAGAAGAGCAAGGCAACGCACCTAAATCATTTTCCCCTGAAGCCATTAAATTGTTGCAGGAATACGACTGGACGGGAAACATCCGCGAATTGCGAAATGTAATTGAAAGGCTGATCATTCTTGGTGGCGGAGAAATTTCGGAAAATGACGTGAAATTGTTTGCGAGTAAGTAAATGTCAAATGTCGACCGTCAAATGTCGAACGTTTTAGTACGTGAAAATTATGCTTTTAAAGAATATAAATGAAAATAATTAGTCAAAATTGAAGATGAACCTAAACACAATAGTGAAACGTTTGACTTTCGACATTTGACTTTAGACCTAAAAAATGAATCTAAAAAAAATAAATCCAAACCTTCAGCAAGCGTTATCAGAAAACGGTTTGACTGAAGCCAACGAAATCCAATCGGCAACTTTTTCAACGATAAAAAGTGGCGCAGATGCGGTAATTATCGCGCCTGAAGGTTCGGGAAAAACTTCGACAATTGCAATCAATGTCATCCAGAAACTCGAAAAATCGCAAGGCGAAAGCACGCGCGCTTTGATATTTGCCCAGGACAAAGAAAAAGTGCTGGAGCTTGTCGAACTTTTCAAAACCTACGGAAATTATACTGATTTACGCGTCATTGGAACACACGATAAAGGCGATATCGATTATGATAAAAATATCATTTCCCTTGGATTGGATGTTTTAATTGGGACACCAACAAAAATTAATGCGCTGTTTTCATCGGCAGGTTTTAATATGAATACAGTTAAATTATTTGTTGTCGATGATGCCGAAATCTTATTCAAAAACAGGATGGATTCGGTCATTCACAGGCTTGCGGCCAGCATAGCAAAAACACAATATTTATTTGCAGCGAACAACATTACTGAACGGGTAGAATCCATGGCCGACAAAATTATGCTTGAACCGGTGTTTTTTGAAATAGATGATGAAGAATCAGATGAAGAAATAGAAGAAGAAACGGAAGATTAATAAAAATAAAAGTTATGGGATTGATGAAAGTATTTTCGGGCAGCGAAATTTTAGCATTGGCTTTAAAAGAACGCCTCGAGGCAGTAGGAATTGACACTTTATTAAAAAACAACATCCAATCGGCAAGGCTTGGCGGATTTGGAGGAACAGATTTGGCGGTGGAATTGTTCATCGAAGAAGTTTTATATGGCAAAGCCAGTCCGGTAATTGAAGAATTCAGGATGAGCATTTAAGATTTTATTGGATGAAAACAGCATTTGAGACGAAGCGATTGTTGCTTCGGGAATTGCTTCCATCAGATACGGAAGGTCTATTTCGGCTCGATTCAAATCCGGAAGTGCACAAGTATTTGGGAAAGAAACCGGTAACTAATATTTCGCAAATTCATGATGTTCTGGCGAATATTCACCAGCAATATCTGGACAATGGTATCGGGCGCTGGGCAGTCATTTTGAAAGAAACGAATGAATTTATTGGCTGGAGCGGACTTAAAATTGAAAAAAATGCCAACGGCCACGAAAGATATTATGATCTTGGGTACCGGTTCATACCCGAGTTCTGGGGAAAAGGCTATGCCTTTGAATCGGCTACAGCCTTCGTTGACTTTGGATTCAATGAAATGAACTTAAGTGTGATCAATGCAATCGCTGATATAAACAATCAAGGTTCGAGGAATGTATTGGAGAAATGTGGATTCAAGCCGATGAATGAATTTATTTTTGAGGGTGATCCGCATATTTGGTACGAAGTTAAAAAAAAATGATTGATAGTCATAATAAAAAAGCACCAGTCTCCTGATGCTTTATTTTTAAATAGCGGTTAAAATATTTTATATCCAATATTGAGTCCGATGTTAGAATATTTGGCAGACCAGACCGTTTCTTCTCCCAGGAGTTCTTTATTTGTATAAAATCGCAGTTCGGCACTGTACCTTTTATAATCGTAACCAATTCCGCCAAAAAGGTTATTTCTAGGAGAGAACTTTAAGGAATGTGTCGCATTTATGGCACGGTTGGTATTTGAAAATTCAAGGCTTTTGCTTGTTGGAATGTCTAAAATAAAAGCAGCATTAAAATAAATTTTTGAATTGTTTTTCTGGAAAAAATAATACCTGATCCCCAAAGGAATTTCAACTGAAGCATAATCAATGTTTACAGTATTGTAAATAGTTGCACCGCCATTTATATTTCCGTCATTTTTTTCATAACTTTTCTGGGCACTGAATTTCTGATAGGTCGGCGCTGTAAAAATGCTTAAAGTGTTTTTATAAAATGGAAGGATGTATTCAGCATCAAGGCCAAATTTAAAGATGGTTTTGCTCACATCTGTCCCAACATTGTAAAAGATATTCGAGTCGGTTATGGTCATCTTTGCAGCATATACGCCACCGGTCACGCGTAATGAATATTTTGCGCGTTCTGTTTCATTGCTCAAGTTTCTCACAGGTGTTTCGGTACAGCTGTTGAATTTTAAAAAGTGTTTGACCAAATCATTTTTCGTGTATTCAATGCTCTTAAAACTGTTTTCCGGAGTTTTTTCGCATTTCACATTGTTATTGAGCTGTTGTCTGAATAGATTGTTTTCCTGTATATAAGTGCCATTCATGTATTTAATCCTGACCAGTTGCTCAATCGGTCTTGATTTGGTTTCGTAGAAAAATTTTGAAAAATTGTCTTTATCATATGCATACAAATTGGCCTCACCGTTAACCAATTCTTTCAAGAAATGTGTTTCCGTTACCCAAACCGGATTTTTAGATTCGGTTAAGCTATTTACATCATTGGCAGAATATTCTATGTTGACGGTGTAGCGTTTATATCTGCTGATATTGTCAATGGAAAATTCAGAAACCGTAGCGATAGTTTCTGTTTTTGCATCCTTATCCTGCAAGTCCATCTTGTAATTAAAAGAAGCTGGATTACTGCGCCAGTCCACATTTTTGATGTAACAGTTTGTGGTTTTTCCATTGTTGTTGATGAAATAACCCTTTTCAAAAACAATTTGTGCATTCGTTAAAAAGGACACGAATAATAAGGCAGTTAGAATTTTAATTTTCATTGTTTTTTTTTTGATCGGATAATAGAATTGATCTTTTGTTTAATTATAGGAAATTATAACCCAATACGATTCCGGCTCTTTGATATTTTGCAGAGAATGAGGTGTTTGATGATTCGACAATCGATTTTTTTGAGATATACCTGAACTCAAGGCTGTATTTTTTATAAGAATATCCTACACCAATCAAAATCCCTGCTGATGTTTGGCTTTTTAGTGGAAGAAACTTTCCGTCACGATGAATCGTAACATCAGCCGATAAATCATACGAAATTCCCAAATTGGTAAAAACTTTTGAATTTTTATTCGTAAAAAAACCATAACGAATTCCGGAAGCAATTTCGAAAGATTTGTATGAAAGCCCGATTTGGTGCATCTGTTCGGGAAAGAATGTTCGCGATTGCGTATACGTTTCGTCGCCTTTGAAAGTGTGATAAGCAGGATTCAGGAAAAGACCAAACGACTTTTTCTTATTCAAGTAAAATTCGATTTCGGCACCAATGCTCAAAGTTGCTTTGCCAAATGAAACCTGGCTTCCTGAATAAAAATTTTCAGCAGGAATGCCGATTGAAGCAGTAGATTGAAAAAAACCCGGAGCAATGCGTAACGCGATTATCTCTTTTATATTTGCCTTTACAGCCTCTTTTTTTACAGGCTTCTGTTCTTTTTTATCATTGTACTTTAAAAAATATTTCGTCAAATCACTTTCCCGATACTTCATATTTTTCAGGTCTTTTTGCGAAGTATAACTGTTGCTTACATTTTGGAGTAATTGTTGCCTGAAATAATTATTGGTAGCCATATCACCACTTGCTACGATATACCGCAGGTAAATTAATTGCTCCAATGGCACTTTTTCTGTTTCATAAAAAAAACGCGTAATGCCTCCATCCCGATACATATATAAATTCACTTTACCGGGAACAAGCAGTTTTAGGAAAAGTTCTTCTTCATGAAAATCAGGCTTGTTTGATTTTCCAAGCTTTCGAATTTCATCCGTACTGCGGTCAATCATCACTTTAAAACGTTTGAAAGTTACGATATTATCGATTCCAAATTCAGATACAGCAGAAATCCCCTGTTCTTTTAATTCACTTTCTTCCTGTGCTTTATATTCGAAAGTTTTAGGGTTTGAATTCCAATTGACATCTTTAATGTAACAATTGGTTCTTGTGCCCGCATTAGAAATAAAATAACCTTTTTCAAATTTAAATTGCGCGGATACAATTGTTGAAATGGCGAATAGAAAAATGGTAAAGTGTAATTTCATATTTAAGATAATTTTAACAAGGCGAAAGTATATAAAATAGTTTTAACAATTGATTGTTTGCATAAAATAAAATTCTTCAGATTCACCTATCTTTGCGACTTCAAAAAAATAAACCATGATCACAGTCAACGACATATCCGTACAATTTGGCGGAACCACACTTTTTAGCGACGTTTCGTTTGCCATCAATGAAAATGACAAAATTGCCCTGATGGGAAAGAACGGCGCCGGAAAATCAACGCTTTTAAAAATTATTGCAGGCGAAAGCAAACCGTCAACCGGAAATATTTCTGCACCTAAAGAAGCTGTGATTGCTTATCTACCACAGCATTTGCTTACACAGGATGGTTCGACTGTTTTTGAAGAAGCATCAAAAGCTTTTGGCAGCATCTTTAAAATGAAAGCCGAGATTGACGAATTGAACGAACAGCTCACGATCAGAACCGATTACGAAAGCGACGATTACATGAAACTGATCGAGCGCGTATCCGATTTAAGCGAGAAATTTTACGCGATCGAAGAAGTTAATTATGAAGCCGAAGTGGAAAAGATCTTAACCGGACTCGGGTTTGAACGTGAGGATTTTACCCGTCAAACTTCTGAATTTTCAGGCGGATGGCGCATGCGCATTGAACTTGCTAAAATACTGCTGAAAAAACCAGATTTAATTTTACTCGATGAGCCAACGAACCACATGGATATCGAAAGTATTCAATGGCTTGAGGATTTTCTGATCAATTCTGCCAAAGCAGTTGTAGTCATTTCGCATGACCGCGCGTTTGTCGACAACATCACAAACCGCACAATCGAAGTGACCATGGGAAGGATTTACGACTATAAAGCGAAATATTCACATTACCTCGAATTGCGTAAAGACCGAAGAATCCACCAGCAAAAGGCTTACGACGAACAACAAAGAATGATTGCCGATAATCAGACTTTTATCGATCGTTTTAAAGGAACTTTTTCTAAAACTGATGCCGTGCAATCCAGAGTAAAAATGCTCGAAAAACTCGTGCTTGTTCAGGTAGATGAAGTCGATACATCAGCATTAAAATTGAAATTTCCGCCGTCAGTACGTGCGGGTCAATATCCGGTTATCGTAAAAGAGCTCGATAAATCGTATGGCGATCACGTTGTATTTAAAGAAGCGAATCTTGTAATTGAACGCGGACAGAAAGTCGCATTCGTTGGAAAAAACGGGGAAGGAAAATCGACGATGATCAAAGCGATCATGAAAGAAATTTCGCCTGAAGGCGGAACGGTTGAAATTGGGCACAATGCGCAAATCGGCTATTTTGCACAAAACCAGGCTTCCCTTTTGGATGAAAATGCCACGATTTTTGAAACGATCGATGATATTGCCGTGGGCGACATCCGTTCAAAAATTAAAGATCTGCTTGGCGCTTTTATGTTTCATGGTGACGATGTGACCAAGAAAGTAAAAGTGCTTTCAGGTGGGGAAAAAACGCGTCTGGCGATGATCAAATTGCTATTGGAACCAGTAAATTTGCTGATTTTAGATGAGCCTTCAAACCACCTTGACATGAAAACCAAAGACATTATTAAAGATGCTTTGAAAGATTTCGACGGTACTTTAATTCTCGTTTCGCATGACCGTGATTTCCTTGACGGATTGGCTGAAAAAGTTTTCGAATTCGGAAACAAACGCGTCAAAGAACATTTCGAAGATATCAAAGGTTTCCTGGCTCATAAGAAAATGGAAAACCTTCGCGAGATCGAAAAATAAATCCAAAATTTATAGTCATTCAAAAGGGCAACAGTAACCAACTGTTGCCCTTTTTTCAACCCAACAAATCAACTTAACTAAATCTTCATTTCGCTTTCTACAAGCCTGATGAATTCTGCTTTGTAGCCGTCCAGATCGTTTGAAAAACCTTGCCTGGCTAGTTTTTCGATGTCACCTGAATTTTTGTTTCCGATGAATTTCGAATCACGCAATTTCAATCCGAACCAGGCTACTGCTGCGCTGAATTTAAAATCTTCCGTCGCATTTTGAAGCAACGACGGTGTGTTTTTGATGACATGTACCATTTCAATGCTTTTATCGCCATCGGGTTTTTTATACCTGAATTTTACTGTGGCGAGCTCATCATTATAATTGTTATTTAACGTTGCTTCGGTCTTTGTATATTTCAAATTCGGAATATTTCCGGTAAAATCACTTTCAACGCCAACAGGCACGATTTCATATAAAGCGGTAACCGTATGGCCGCTTCCGAGTTCACCAGCATCGATTTTGTCATCTGTAAAATCTTCAGGGCGCAATTTTCGGTTTTCGTAACCAATCAACCGGTATGCCTGAACTTGTTTCGGATTAAATTCGATTTGGATCTTCACATCTTTCGCAATGGCAAACATCGAACCTTTAAATTCTTTTCCAAGAAAGCGGTTTGCTTCCTGAATGTTGTCGATGTACGCATAATTTCCGTTTCCCTTATCGGATAAAATTTCCATTTTGCTGTCTTTGTAATTTCCCATTCCATAACCGAGGCAGGTCAGGAAAACGCCTGATTTTCTTTTTTCTGTAATTAAAGTTTCCATGTCTTTATTTGAAGAACTGCCAACATTAAAATCGCCGTCAGTCGCAAGAATGACGCGGTTGTTTCCGCCTTTGATAAAATTTTCCTGAGCTGTTTTGTATGCCAATTCGATACCGGCGCCGCCAGCCGTACTTCCGCCAGCCTGAAGGTTTTCGAGTGCATCAACGATCGTTTTTTTCTCCGATCCCGATGTTGGAGGCAAAACCAAGCCGGCTGCTCCTGCATAAACTACAATAGCGACTTTGTCCTCTTTGCGAAGTTCCTGAACCAATATTTTAAGCGATTGTTTCAGTAAAGGCAGTTTGTTGGCGTCGCTCATCGAACCCGAAACGTCGATCAGGAAAACCAGATTTGAAGCCGGAAGATTGTCAGTCGGAATGTTTTTTCCCTGCAATCCGATTCTCAGTAATTTGTGTTTCGGATTCCATGGCGATTCGCTGTATTCGGTATTGATCGAAAACGGATTGCTGTTCAAAGGCTGCGGATACGTATATTTGAAAAAGTTGATCATTTCTTCCACGCGAACCGCATCTGCCGGAACAGTTTGCCCGTTGTTGATGAAACGGCGAACGTTGGTATAAGAAGCGTTGTCAACATCAATCGAAAATGTCGAAAGTGGAGCGTTTTTAGGCGTTTCAAACGGATTTTCGACGAACGAATCATAATCTTCATTGGCAACCGGAACCGGAACCGGAACCATCGTGTCGTAATGACGGTTTTTAATTTCAGATTCAGACTTTTGGACACTCGTGTAGCCGCGTAAAATGATATTTTGGTTTGCTTTGGCATTCGAAACCTGAACTCCGGCAACCTTCCCTGATAATTGCCCTTTATAAGCTTTGTCAGCACTGATTTTTTGGGTTGCATATCCCAAAGATTTTTTCTCTCTTCTCACGCCGGTTGCGGTAACGACAACTTCCTGAAGCGATTGATTATCGTCTTCTAAAGTCACATTGATGATGACACTCGTTTTAGCAATTTTCACTTCTTTGCTTTTCATTCCGAGAAAGCTAAAAACCAAGACCTGATTTTCTTTAACCTTGATCGTGTATTTTCCGTTGAAGTCGGCTTGCACACCGATATTTGTCCCTTTAATGGAAACAAACGCCCCCGGAACAGGAGTTTTTTGCGTGTCACTAACCGTTCCGGTAATGGTTTTTTCTGTTTCTGTAGTTTGCAATGTGCTTGTTTTTACATCGAATGAACCGAAAAGTAAAAGCATGGCGATGCCTGATGAAAAGATTTTCAAATTTTTCATGATGTTGAATTTAAGATGTTAGTATTGGATTATTTGCCTTTGTCGGCGGCCTGGTTCACAGGTTTCTGGTTTTTGGTGGAAATGATGACAACGCCTTTGCTGCCTTTTTTTCCGTAAGCTTCGATTGCCTTTTCGCCCTGCAGGATTGAAACGCTCTCGATTTCCTGTTTGTTCAACGGTGCATAAGGACTTGTTGGGTTTGGTCCGAAAAGTTCTTCTTCTAAATAATAATGACCGTTGATAATGTATAATGGTTCTTTTAAAACAACAATATCGTCGATATCGTCGTTTTTTAATTTTTCCTTGTCGGCGAGTCCGTTTTTGCTGACATTTCCATCGATGACCACCAGCGGATCATTTTTTTTGTCTGCCTGTGGCATTGGGGTTTTAGAAATTTCTTCTTTACGGGAAACACTTAATGCAGCATTTTTCCTGCGTTTGATAAAATCAGATTCATTGTTTCCAACTTCGTATGCGACTTTGCTTTCCGGAAATTGTTCCGATTTTGCTTTCGGAATTGCCATTGCATTAGGTTTTGCGGTTTTTAAAGCATTTCCAACAGCAACTTCAGTTCTTGTATTGATTTGTTCTTTTAAAATTTCTGATGCTTCTGGTTTTATAACCGGATTGGCTTTATCCTGGGTTGCGATTTCTTGTTTTTGAACAGATTCTATTGTCGGATTTCCTTTGTTGATCGTATCATTCACCGTGATTTCATTTGCCCGAGCAACTATGTTTTCTTTCGGTTTGAACAATTGGTAACCAACAGTAAATAGCAATAAAAATGAAGCGGCAACGGCAATTTTTTTCCAAAGATGGTTTTCTTTCTGAAGTACTTTATGGTCAAGTTTGTCTTCAACGCGCGACCAGACTTTATCAAATGCCGCAAAGTCCTTCTCTTCCTGCTTTTGCGCAGCATCTTTAATCTGGTTGAATAATTTATCGTGATTGTCCATGACTATCGTGCTTTTTGGTAATACATTTTGTTGACTAAATCTTTGAGCTTTGTTTTGGAAACGTTGAGCTGCGATTTGGATGTGCCTTCTGAAATTTGTAGCATTTCGGCGATTTCTTTATGTGTGTAACCTTCTATGACAAAGAGATTGAAAATCGTGCTACAGCCTTCGGGAATTAAATTCAGCAAATTGAGCAAATCTTCTTCTTCAAGATCGGTGATTTCTGCGGTAATTGGCTGTGAAGCCAATTCGATATCATCCAGATACATATTGAAATTTACTTTTTGCCTAATCATCATCAAACATTGGTTGACTGTGATTTTTCGTGCCCAGCCTTCAAAAGCGTCGGCTTCTTTGAGTTTGTCGATTTTTGTGAAAATGGTGTAAAACGAATCGGCAAGGACATCTTCGATTTCTTCTTCTTTTTTGAGGTAGCGTTTGCACGTATGATAAAGTTTCGGCGACATAAACTCATAAAGCTGCCGCTGTGCGTCCCGTTGCATTTTCCTACAAGCTGATATGAGATTTTCGTTGATCACAAGTTTCCGTTTATACTAAGAGTAAAAAAGAGGGCAAAAGGTTGGGACGCTATTTGATTTTTTTTGAAATATTTTTTAAAACCCAGTAAATGCTGATGCTCGCAAGATTATTTTTTTAGCGTTAATTTGTAAAAATCAGATTGCTGCATATCGGTATCGTTGTCTTCGCAGAGTAAAAATGTGATTTCTGTATCGGTTTTTGAGTACAGTGCCAAACCTTCAAATTTGTGTTTGTCTGAAATTTGTTGTGTGAATTGGATTTTCATGGTTTCAATATTAATGCTTCCAATGACACTTCCAAGCACTTCGCCATCTTCATAAGTGGATTTGGAATCTTCGGCTGCAGCGAGAAAATACAAATGGTTGTCGATCAATAATGCATCAGTGAATGAGGTTCGGACGCCTTTAATTTGGGGCAATTTGAAATCATTTGATAAAATCGTAAAACCGTTTTCGAGCGTTTTTCCATCAACGGTAAATAAGATATTTTTTCCTTTTGAACCGTTTCCGCGTTGCAGGAAATACCAGGTTTCGCCTGATAATGCCACGCCTTCGATATTGAAATCTTCAGGTTTGATGTTTCCAAAGCTTTGCATAGATAAATACAAATCGGTTAAATCAGTTGTTTTGACAGCAGTTTTGGATATTTTGTCAAACTGTACCATTTTGTTCCGGTTTTCGGTAGAGCCGGATCCGAAAATGTAGAAATTATCATTGTCTGAAGCCATGGCTTCAAAATCAGGCTTTTGTTTTTTGGGAATGTTTGCTGCTGCGTTTGGAATCAGGGAATAACTTCTCAAGTCTTTGGTTCCGATTTGGTAATCGTATAAAAATCCGCTGTTGTCGCCAATTACGGAAACCGAATCGTCTTTATAGAATAAGCCGGAAGCCGATCCGATCCCGATAATCTGGAATAATAACTCAAGTGTGAATTTTTGCATGAGGTTCGTTTTAGCCCGGATGGAAGCGGCATCCTTTTTTGTTTGAGACGAAATCTGATTTCGGATAGAAATTTCCAAACAAAAAAGATACAGCGCACAGCCGGAAATAGCTCCTAAAATTACTTATATTTACTTATAAAACACAATTATGAAGACAATTCACACAGCCGATTTTGAAGTTCGCGATCCAGTTTCCCTTATTGATATGCAAACGTTGCTCAATTTGCACATGGATGAAGATGACATCAAAGACAAACTCAAAAAAACACGTAGAAAAATCAGCGATATTCAGGATGTGATGTACGCGCAAAATAAATACAGCGTCCTGATTTGCCTTCAGGGCATGGATACTTCGGGAAAAGACAGCCTGATAAGGGAAGTTTTTAAGGAATTTAATCCACGTGGCGTTGTGGTCAGCAGTTTTAAAACCCCGAACACGAATGAATTGGAGCACGATTATTTGTGGCGGCATTATATAGCGTTGCCCGAGCGTGGGAAATTTGGTGTTTTTAACCGCACATATTATGAAAATGTACTGGTAACGCGCGTTCACAAGCAGTATATTATGAATGAAAATCTGCCGGAAATTACATCAGTAGATGATATAACAGAAGAATTCTGGGAAAAACGGATGGAACAGATCGTTAATTTTGAAAAGCATATTGTTGATAATGGCACGATCGTTCTAAAATTTTTCCTCCATTTGGGAAAAGAGGAGCAAAGGCAGCGGCTGTTGCGCCGGCTTGAAGAAGCAAAGCACAACTGGAAATTTTCGCCTGGCGATTTGAAAGAACGGGAATATTGGGAAGATTATCAAAAGTATTACGAAGAAGCCATTAATGCCACTTCAAGGGAAACGGCTCCGTGGTTTGTGATTCCTGCCGACGATAAAGAGACCGCACGATTAATCGTAGCGAAAATCATTCTTGATCGCCTTGAACAATATGTTGACATACAGGAACCGCCGCTTGATATTGAAATTAAAACGCACATTTCAGAATACAAAGACGCTTTGGAAAAAGAAGAAAAGCCCGAATAAATCCGGGCTTTTCAAGGGTTTTGAGTTAGTTGTGTGTTGTTGTTTTATTGTAGTTAAAGTTTAAAGCCGTAGGCGATGCGCAGGGCAACTTGCCCGGTTTCAAATTCGGTATAGTGTTCGTATCGTGCGCTGATGTCGATCCATTTGTTGGCATAACCAATTCCGGGAGACAAAATCACTGTGGTGTTTTCAGCGTATGGATTTTGTTTGCTTACAACAAATCCGGCACCGGCTTCACCCAATGCATAAAAGCTGTCGCCCCAGAAAAATGCTTTAAAACCTGCTTTTACCGGAATCATCCCAATGTCTTTCGCGTTGTAATATTCCTGTAAATTGTCATCTACAAAAAAGTGATCATAACCTGTTGTTAAAGTGATCGATGTTCTTTTCGACAAGTCATATTGCAGCCTGACATCGGCACCTAAAGCCAGTCCGTCAAAATAATCATCGTCTAAAACATAACCTGCGTTCAATCCAAATCCAAGGCGAAATCCCTGGTCGTAATTCTGCGTATCTCCAATTACTGAAGTTGTCGTGGTTGTAGTCGTTTCCTGTGCGTTCACATGAGTTCCTGCCAAAAGCAAAATTCCAAATGCAAACAGCCCTTTAATTTTTGCTGTAGTGTTCATAAGTGTCAATTTTTATTAGTGATTTTTGAGGGTTATCCATCGGCTGAATGCTTCAGTATAACGGTGTAAATGTATTGTTGGATATTTTTGAAAAGGTTACATAATTTGCAGGCAATGTTTCATAATTTAATTTCTAGTTGAATTTTTGTCAATAAAAAAGCTTAAAATATGATTATAATTTATTGTTTTATAAGACATTAGGCGGTTGGTTATCTGAACCTTCTGATTTTATCGATTTGCCAGTTTTCAGTAGATTGCATCCGGATTTTTAACATATTTTAAGAAAAAGCGTTTAATTTTTGACGGAATTGACTTTTTTCAGGACAAGTAACCAAAACCGAAATGCTATCTTTGCCCTAAAATAAACGCCGTGAATTTTTCGACTTACACTAAAGAGTTTTCATACAATTTAAAACTGGCTTATCCGGTAATCCTGGGAATGCTTGGTCATACTTTAATCGGAATTGTAGATAAATTAATGGTTGGAAAATTGGGTTCAGCCGAACTCGCAGCAGTTTCCTTGGGCAACAGTTTTATTTTTATTGCGGTTTCGATCGGGATCGGATTTTCTACTGCGATTACACCAATTGTCGCTGAAGCCGATGCAGAGAAAGACGTTTTAAAAGTGCGCTCTGCGTTTCACCACGGCTTGTTTCTGTGTACGATTTTAGGCTTGTCGCTCTTCACAATGGTGTATTTCTCAAAACCGTTGATGTATGCGATGGGACAATCAGATGAAGTCATTCAATTGGCTTTGCCTTATCTGGATTGGGTCGCGTTTTCATTGATCCCGGTTGTGGTTTACCAGGGTTACAAGCAATTTGCCGACGGGCTTTCGATGACAAAATATTCGATGTATGCGATCGTCCTGTCGAACATCATCCACGTTCCGATCAATTATGTGCTGATTTATGGCATCTGGATTTTTCCGAAAATGGGAATCGTCGGTGCTGCCATGGGAACCGTAATTTCCAGGATGGCAATGGTGATTTTCATGCACATTATCTTATCTAAAAATGAACAATTGAAAACCTATTTTAAAGGTTTTAGCTTCGATGAAATCAAAAAATCAATGCTGAAGAAAATCATCAATCTCGGATTGCCGTCATCAATGCAGATGCTTTTTGAAGTCGCCTTGTTCACATCAGCGGTCTGGCTCTGCGGAAGCATCGGAAAAACCAGCCAGGCGGCAAACGAAATTGCACTGAGTCTGGCCACATTAACGTTCATGTTTGCGATGGGTTTGAGCGTTACGGCAATGATTCGCGTCAGCAATCAAAAAGGTTTAAATGATTACAAAAACCTGATCGTCGTGGCGCGTTCGATCTTTTTATTAGCGATCATTTTAGAAGTGGTTTTCGCTTTAATGTTTATCGTTTTCCACCGATGGCTGCCGCATTTTTTCCTAAATATGGACAACGAAATGCAATTGCTCGACAATGCCGAAGTCATCATCATCGCTGCAAAATTGCTTTTGGTAGCAGCCGTTTTCCAGATTTCTGACGGAATTCAGGTTGTGGTTTTAGGCGCTTTACGCGGATTGCAGGATGTTAAAATTCCAATGTACATCACGTTTGTCGCTTATTGGATCATCGGCTTTCCGGTGTCTTTTTACCTCGGGAAATATACCCAGCTCAAAGCAGTCGGCGTCTGGATCGGGCTTTTAGCCGGATTGACCGCGGCTGCAATATTTTTGTATCTTCGCTTCAACAAACTCACACAGAAAATGGTTGCGGAAAACCGCGATTTAACAACAGCAGAAAAAGAATTATAATATGGAATTACCAAAATTTTTACTAGGCGACAATACCGATTTTCCTGAAGATATTTTCATCATCCACATGGATTATCCAAGATTTATCATCAACCTTAAAGACGATGAAGTCGAATTTATGGAAGAAGCCGAAGATTTAGACGAAGCCGAACTCAACGAAGTCATGGAAGGTTTGATTGCTGAAGCGAATGATTTTTACGATCGGGAAGTGCAACGTTACGAGGAATAAATGAAGTCATCCACCATTAAGAAATTAAGGTACATTAAGCCTTAATGACTCTTAATTCCTTAATGGTTAAATTTAAAATAGTTTTCCAGCAAAATCTGAGCGGCGGCAAACGGTGAAATTTCATTGTTTTGCACCGCTTTTTTATTTTGTTCCAATAAAGCGATGGTATTTTTATCATTGTAAAAATGATTTTTCAAACGCTCATCAATCGTTTCAAGCATCCAGTATTGATTTTGCTCGCGTCGTTTTTCCCCGAAATAATGATTGGATTTTGTGAGTTCCAGAAACTCCGAAATCATTTCCCAGACTTCATCGATTCCGTCTTTTGTAATGGCGCTGCACGTGCTGACCTTTGGCGTCCAGCCCGATTTTTTTGCTGGAAATAAATGCAACGCGCGATTAAATTCGGTTTTCGCCAAACGTGCTTTTTTAATGTTGTCACCATCGGCTTTGTTGATGACGATCGCATCGGCCATTTCCATGATGCCGCGTTTGATGCCTTGCAATTCGTCGCCTGCGCCTGAAATCTTCAAAAGCAAAAAGAAATCGACCATGCTGTGAACGGCAGTTTCACTTTGGCCTACGCCAACGGTTTCAATCACAATCGTATCAAATCCGAAAGCTTCACAAAGTGTAATGGTTTCGCGGGTTTTTCGCGCCACGCCACCCAAAGTTTCGCCTGATGGCGAAGGTCGGATGAATGCATTTTGATCTTTCACCAATTCTTCCATTCTGGTTTTATCGCCCAAAATGCTTCCATGCGAAATGGTACTGCTTGGATCAACTGCCAAAACAGCGACTTTCTTCCCAATTCCGGTTAGATGTTTTCCAAAAGCTTCGATAAACGTACTTTTTCCAACGCCTGGAACGCCTGTAATCCCGATGCGTATCGATTGATTTGCATGCGGCAGACAGCCGTTAATCACTTCATTGGCTTTTGCCAGATGTTCGGGATTCGTGCTTTCAACCAATGTAATTGCGCGGCTGAGTGCCGTAATATTACCCGATAAAATCCCCGAAATCAAATCGGCCGCAGCCACATTTTTATTCCGCAGCGCAACAATATGACCGGCAGCAATTTTGCTGACAATCTCCGGTTGCTCAACGCCCGATTTTTCGCTCAATGCGGAAGATTTTGGTTTTTCCTGATCCACGATTTGAATTTCTCAGGTAAAAGTAAGCAAAACAAAAACAGTTTCAAAAAGCAAATCGCCTTCTGAAACTGTTCCGTAAATCTGAAAAGATATAATCTGAATTAATACGCTGCCGTAAAACGCTGTTGGTGGTGTTTCGGGTTTTCAGCTTCATCAGCGATCACGACAGCTAAATCCTCTACAGATAAAATGCTTCTGTTGTCTGCATCAAAAACCGGGTTTTCGAGGCCCAAACGGTATTTTCCGGTTCTTCCCGTAGTAATTCCCTGGTGCATTTCGAATGCCGGGCTAAAAAATACCCAATCCAAATCTTTTTCTTCGCGGATGATGTTCAGATAATCTCGTGCGGCCGATGCTCCGGGATAATATTCTTTCGGAAAATCCGGAGTGTCCACCGCTTGAACGCCTGGCGCCACAAATAAGCTTCCGCCACCGCCAATCGTAATGTAGCGTTTGACACCTGATTTTTTCACTGCTTCCTGAATGTCTCTAGAACCTGCAATAAAATCTTCATAAATATTTGGATTTTCCCAACCCGGATTGTAAGCGCTGATCACAACATCGTGATTTTCTAAAACTCTTGAAAGCTCTTCTGATTTTGTAACATCGGCTTTAACCCAGTTTACTTTGTCATTTTCTCCCGTATTTCTGGCGATTGCCGTTACGTCATTTCCGCGGTTTGCCAGTTCATTCAATAATGCCGAACCAACAAATCCAGTGGCTCCGATAAGTGCGATTTTCATAATATATTTATTTAATGTGATAAAAAATGTTACAGTTTTGGTTAAAAAAAATCAGAAAGTATCTGCAAAATTCAACAGCGAAATTTCACTGAGCTGCTTGCTGATTTTCTGGTTGATGTCGTCGTATAAATTCCCTAGGTTTTGATTGATTTGTTTTCCGACCAGACATTCCGGATTGGGTTCGTTTTTCGAATAGCCAAAAGTTACCGTTTCAAAAGTCATTTTAAAAATGTCATTTAAAGTGATTTCAGCAGCAGGCTTCAGCAATCGCGTTCCGCCGTTTTTTCCTTCCTTGCTTTCAACAATATGATTTTTTTTCAGGTTGGCGATTTCCTTTCGGACAAGCACCGGATTCATATTCATGCTGCCCGCAATGTAATCCGAAGATAAAAAATCTTCAGGCGCTTTCGACAGCAAAGTCAAAATGTGGAGTGTAATGGCGAATTTCCCTGAAATCATACTGTAATAAAATAGATTACAAATTTAAATGTATTATTCCGAAGGTACGTTTTTTTAATCTTAAATAATCGTTAAAACATCCAAGCGGGTTTCCGTCCAGATTTTTAGGCTTACTTTTGTACTCGATTCAAAGGTATGGACAGCATTATTTTATTGTTTTTGTGTATGATCACCGGTGTTGCTTTGCAATATTCCAAAGCATTTCCAGCCAATAGTTATGTAACACTGAACCAGTTTGTAATACACATTTCACTTCCGGCGCTTGCTTTATATTATATTCCGAAAATCGAAATCAACTCACAATTGCTTTTTCCGCTCGGAATAGCATGGATCGGATTTGTGCTGTCGTATTTATTTTTTACAATTTTCGGAAAAATATTCGGCTGGTCGCGAAAGCTCATCGGCTGCCTGATTTTAATGAGCGGACTTGGAAATACGTCATTCGTAGGTTTTCCGGTAATCGAAGCTTTGTACGGAAAACCGGGTTTGCAAACCGCAATTGTCGTCGATCAGCCCGGTTCCTTTATGGTTATGGCGACGCTCGGAATTATCGTTGCGGCGCAATTCTCCCGCGGAACGCCAAATCCAAAAACAATTCTTTTTAAAATCATCACATTTCCACCATTCATTGCTTTTTTTATTGCCATTGCGATGAATGTCTTAAAAGTCGATTTCATTTCAAATCTGCAATCGGTATTTCAGAAACTCGGAAATACGGTAACGCCAATCGCTTTAGTCGCCGTCGGATTGCAATTAAAATTCGACCGGCGCAGCAAGCATTACAACTTCCTTGCGCTTGGATTATTTTTTAAATTGATGATCACACCGGCATTTTTTTACCTTTTATATAAATTGTTTTTCAACCAGCACAACCTCCAAATCGACGTTTCAATCATGGAAGCCGCAATGGCACCCATGATCACGGCTTCGGTTTTAGCAACAACTTATGGCTTAAAGCCGAAATTAAGCACGATGATGATCGGAATCGGAATTCCGCTATCGTTTGTAACGTTGGCTTTCTGGTACTGGATTTTAATAACTTTTTGATTTTTATGGAACAAACAACACCCATTCCCGACACCAAAGAAATCGCACAAAAAACGGTTTTCTCCATATTATTTGCAATCGCCTTTGCACATTTGTTCAACGATTTATTACAGGCAGTCATCCCGTCGGTATACCCGATTTTAAAAGAAAAATACAACCTGACTTTCACGCAAATCGGTCTGATCACGTTTTCGTACCAAATGGCAGCGTCGATCCTGCAGCCGCTTGTCGGAATGTACACCGATAAATACCCAAAACCGTATTCCCAGATTTTCGGAATGCTGTTTACAACTGCCGGAATCATTTCATTATCAATGGCTGCACATTTCTACATGATCATTATTTCAGTCATTTTAGTCGGAATCGGATCATCGATTTTTCATCCCGAAGCATCCCGGATTTCATTTCTTGCATCAGGCGGAAAACGCGGACTTGCCCAATCTATTTTCCAGCTCGGCGGAAACGCAGGAACTGCAATCGGGCCATTATTAGTCGCGTTATTCGTGGTTCCGAAAGGCCAGTTTTACATCATCGGGTTTGTCGCAATCGCCATATTGGCATTGATCGTTTTAAGCCGAATCGCCATTTGGTATCAAAACCATTTGAGCCTGCGCGCGAAGAAAAAAGCCGTGATCGTTTTGCCTGATTTGTCTCAAACACAAATCGCGATTTCCGTAATTATTTTGCTTGTCCTGATCTTTTCAAAATTCTTCTACATGGCGAGTATGTCAAGTTATTTCACGTTTTATTTGATGCAGAAATTCCAGCTTTCGGTACAGGATGCGCAATACCATTTGTTTTTATTCCTGGCTTCGTGTGCGGTCGGTACATTGCTCGGCGGGCCACTCGGAGACAAATTCGGACGAAAATACGTCATCTGGTTTTCCGTGCTCGGTGTCGCGCCATTTGCACTTTTATTGCCTTATGCCGATTTGTTCTGGACAGGCGTGTTATCAGTTATTATCGGAATTATTATTTCATCAGCTTTCCCGGCGATTCTCGTTTACGCACAGGAATTATTGCCAAAGAAACTCGGAATGGTTTCGGGGCTTTTCTACGGATTTGCGTTCGGGATGGGCGGATTAGGTTCAGCAGTTTTAGGTTACATCGCAGATCACACCGGAATCGAATATGTCTATCAAATTTGCGCCTATCTGCCGCTCATCGGCATCATCGCATTCTTTCTTCCAAATCTAAAAAAAAGAATTAAAAAAAGTTAACCATTAAGGCATTAAGAAGGATAAAGTTATCGATCTTAATGATGCTTCATTTCTTAATGGGGTAAAATTTCTGTTTGGTATAACTTTCATTTTATTTTTTTAGGAGCTGTTTGCTTCGACTGTTTGTTTCTTGTTTTTTTACAAGGAGCTTGATCCCACTTTTGGCTTTATCTCTCCGCTGCGCTACGAGGATACCGCCGCAATCGGGGCTAGGGAAGTGTTATTCATCAGAATATTATAAAAAAACCACAACTAAATCGTTTTCGCTGAAAGATCATTTTAGATTTAACTTTTCATGTAAAATTCGTTGCAAATAATTCAATAAATTTAAAGCTACAAAAATTTAAATGATTACAGTTATGGCAACATTACGTTTAGGCGATATCGCACCCGATTTTGAGGCGCAAACCACACAAGGAACTCTGAATTTTCACGAATGGCTCGGCAATTCCTGGGGCGTGCTGTTCTCGCATCCCGCCGATTTTACCCCGGTTTGTACCACAGAACTTGGAACCGTCGCCAATTATTTTCCTGAATTCCAAAAGCGCAACACCAAGGTAATCGCCCTGAGTGTCGACGGCCTTGATTCGCACCACGAATGGATCAAAGACATCAACGAAACGCAAAATACAACAGTCAATTTTCCGATTATAGCAGACGAATCCAAAGAAATTGCTTTGCTATATGACATGATGCATCCAAACGCAAGCGAAAAATCAACCGTACGGTCGGTTTTCGTAATCGGCCCAGATAAAAAAATAAAATTAACGCTGACTTATCCGGCATCAACCGGAAGAAATTTTGACGAATTGTTGCGCGTCATCGACAGCCTGCAACTAACCGCAAATTATTCAGTAGCCACTCCGGCCAACTGGAAAGACGGCGAAAATGTCGTCATCACGCCAGCGGTAAAAGACGAAGACATCGCAGCCAAATTCCCAAAAGGCTACGAGCGCGTTAAACAGTATTTAAGAATGACGCCGCAACCAAATAAATAGTATTTTTGGAGATCGAAAATGATTCTCAAAATGATCCAAAATACTGCATTGACTCCACAAATGATTCACCAGCTTCAATTGATAGTTGGTGAATCATTTCTTTTTACAGATACGCAAACCCGAAACGATTACGGCCACGATGAAACCGAAGATTATGTGTTTCCGCCCGCAGTGGTCTTAAAACCCGGAACGCCTGAGGAAATCTCGTCGATCATGAAATTCGCAAACGCAAACGGGATTCCGGTCACGCCAATCGGCGGACGAACCGGTTTGAGCGGTGGTGCACTTTCAATTCATCAAGGAATCGGCCTGTCTATGGAACGGTTCAATAAAATCATCCATATTGATGAGCAGAATTTACAGGTTTTGGTAGAGCCTGCTGTTATTACGCAGGTTTTACGCGAAGCTGTCGCTGAGAAAGGCTTGTTTTATCCGCCAGATCCGAGTAGTCAGGGCAGTTGTTTCATTGGCGGAAACGTTGCTGAAAATGCCGGTGGCGCACGTGCAGTTAAATATGGTGTGACCAAAGATTATGTACTGAACCTCGAGGTTGTTTTGCCAAATGGTGAAATCATCTGGACAGGCGCGAATACTTTGAAAAATTCTACAGGCTACAATTTGACGCAACTGATGGTGGGAAGCGAAGGCACGCTCGGCGTCATTACTAAAATCGTCATGAAATTGGTGCCGCAAAATTCGCACAACATCTTAATGCTGGTTCCGTTTTTCAATGCCGGACAAGCTTGTGAAGCCGTTGCGAAAATCTTTAAAGCAGGAATTATCCCAAGCGCACTCGAATTTATGGAACGCGATGCGATCGACTGGACCCTAAAATATGTGGACGGTGTCAATATCGAGATCAAAGAAGCGGTTCAGGCACATTTGCTGATTGAAGTCGACGGCAATTATCCCGAAGTCTTATTCGCTGAAGCGGAAAAAATTACCGAAGTTTTAGAGCAATTTGAAATCGATGAAATTTTGTTCGCCGATTCGGAAGACCAGAAAAATGCGTTGTGGAAACTGCGCAGGGCAGTAGGCGAGGCCGTAAAATCAAATTCGGTTTATAAGGAAGAGGACACGGTTGTGCCGCGTTATGAATTGCCCACATTACTCAAAGGAATTAAAACGATCGGCGAGAAATACGGATTTAAATCGGTTTGTTACGGACATGCAGGCGACGGAAATCTGCACGTCAATATCGTAAAAGGCGACATGAGCGATGAAGCCTGGAAAACTGAGGTGCCAAAAGGCATTCGTGAGATTTTCGAGCTGACAGTTGGTTTAAAAGGAACGCTTTCAGGCGAGCACGGGATTGGATACGTCCAGAAAAATTATATGGATATTGCATTTGGCGAAGTGCAATTGCAACTAATGAAAGGCATCAAAAACACTTTTGATCCAAACGGAATTTTAAATCCCGGAAAAGTATTACCAGATTATTTATAAAACAAAAAAGCACCAAAACGGTGCTTTTTTTAATCTCTTTTAGGAGCATTTTTCTTGTCTCTTTTTTCTTCCTTTTTCTCCTTCGCAGTTTTTAAAGGTTCTTTTTTTACTGTTTTTTTAGCATCCTGACTTTTGGCCATGGTCGTATTTTTTAAAGTTAGTATTCGATTGATAACTTAAGTAAATATAAAATAATTTTGCCTGACTTTTAAAGCCCGAGCGTCTTTTTTATGTTTTCATTAAATATGTTTCGGAAAATTTCTTCTTGCGCCGGATCATCAAAATTGAAGAATTTCCAATTGTTTCCGGTAGAAGAATCTGCGACAGCGATGATCTTTGAAGTGTACTTGACATTAATGCTGTTGCGGATTGGTTCGAAAATCACTTCGGTTGCTTTTGTGCTTTGTTTGAGTTCGGCGGTTTTTTGGGAGGCGGTTTCGGTGTCAAGCTTTTGTTCGAAAGAATAGCGCGTCGGATTTTTATACGTGATGATGCAAAAAGAAATTCCGTCGATTTTTTTTATTGCTGAATACCCGAAAACTGGATGAACGAGTTGAAGCCGCTTTCTGTAAACTGTATTTTGATAATCGGAATCGAGCTTTTTGATGAAATTTTCTTTATTAGCTGTTTCAATGATTTTTGGATAAGTCAATCCTGCAATTTCGTTAAAATCCATATAATAATGGCCTTCGTAGAATTTTAAAGCTTCGGGTTTTAAGGTTTCTAAAGTTTGCGCCTGAAGCATATTGGCACAATTCATTAATAGAACGAACAATAATTTTAGTTTCATTTGGCGGGATTAGATTCCAAATATAAAAAAATCCCCGGCTATTGGCTAACCGGGGATTTTATATTCTAAACTTATGCAAATTATTCGTTAACGATGACCCATTCGCCGGTGCTTAACATGCTTTCGGCTTTTTTGTATTTCATCGTTTCTGTTTTTCCACTCATGACATGTTTGATTGTAACATTGTCGTTTCGGTTGATTTTCGGCATATCGCGAACGATGGTTTCAGTAACCTGGCGTTGTTGCGTTTGCCCGGCCTCGCGGTTTATAGCTGCCGCTTCGTCGCTGTTCAAGATTTCGTCTTTTGAAGTCTGATAATCTTCTTTCTGGCGCACTTCTTTTGCTTCCTGGATTGCAGGTGCATTTTGCTGTGGCAGATCGCCTTTGAATAAGAACGAAATTACTTCTTTATTCACACCGTTTAACATGGTGCTGAACAGGTTAAATGCTTCAAATTTGTAAATCAGCAACGGATCTTTTTGCTCATGAACGGCAAGTTGCACCGATTGTTTCAATTCGTCCATTTTGCGAAGGTGTTTTTTCCAGGCTTCGTCAACAATGGCTAAAGTGATGTTTTTCTCAAAATCGGCAACCAATTGTTTTCCTTCAGAATCGTATGCTTTTTGCAGATCGGTAACGACATTCAATGTTTTTACACCATCTGTAAAAGGAACTACAATTCTTTCAAACTGGTTGTTTTGCTCTTCGTATACATTTTTGATGATCGGGAAAGCTTCGCGTGCACTGCGTTCCGTTTTTTCCGTATAATACTGCATCGACGCTTTATATACTTTTCCGGTCAGATCTATTTCGTTAATGCTGCTGAATTCGCTTTCGGTCACCGGAGAAGTGATCGAGAAATAACGGATCAGCTCAAATTCGAAATTCTTGAAATCATTTGCAGCTTTATTTTGGCTTACGATGAGTTCGCAAGTATCATACATCATATTTGCGATGTCGAGTTTCAAACGTTCGCCGTGTAAAGCGTGTCTTCTTCGTTTGTAAACGACTTCACGTTGTGCGTTCATGACATCATCATATTCCAATAATCTTTTACGGACACCAAAGTTGTTTTCTTCGACTTTTTTCTGTGCGCGCTCGATCGATTTGGTCATCATCGAATGCTGGATGACTTCACCTTCTTTAAGTCCCATTCTGTCCATGACTTTCGCCACCCTTTCAGAACCGAACAAACGCATCAAATTGTCTTCCAAAGAAACGTAAAACTGCGAACTTCCCGGATCTCCCTGACGTCCGGCACGACCACGCAACTGGCGGTCTACACGGCGCGAATCATGGCGTTCTGTGCCGATGATGGCTAAACCACCAGCTTCTTTGACTTCTTTTGTCAATTTGATATCCGTTCCACGTCCAGCCATGTTGGTTGCGATTGTTACGACTCCGGCTTTACCGGCTTCTTCAACAATTTGCGCTTCCTGTTTGTGCATTTTCGCATTTAGGACATTGTGTGCTACGCCGCGCATTTTCAGCATTCGGCTTAGCAATTCTGAAATCTCTACGGAAGTTGTTCCGATCAAAACCGGCCGTCCTGCTTTCGACAATTCAGTAACATCTTCGATAACGGCGTTGAATTTTTCACGTGTCGTTTTGTAGATCAGATCTTCACGGTCTTTTCTTGCCATTGGCCTGTTGGTTGGAATTTCGACTACATCCAATTTATAAATTTGCCACAATTCGCCAGCTTCAGTAACAGCCGTTCCGGTCATACCGCCAAGTTTGCTGTACATCCTGAAATAATTCTGTAAAGTTACAGTTGCGAATGTTTGCGTTGCAGCTTCGATTTTTACGTTCTCTTTTGCTTCGATCGCCTGGTGCAATCCGTCAGAATAACGGCGTCCGTCCATAATACGGCCGGTTTGCTCGTCTACGATCATGATCTTGTTGTCCATAATCACATATTCGACGTCTTTTTCAAACAACGTATACGCTTTAAGCAATTGCGTTAAAGTATGGATTCTTTCGCTTTTGATATTGAAATCCTGGAATAATTTTTCTTTTTCCTCGGCTTCAGAATCTTTATCGAGGTTTTGTTTTTCAATCCTTGCTATTTCAGTTCCGATGTCTGGAAGTACGAAGAAATTATTGTCGGTATCAGATGAAAGGAATTTGATTCCGTTATCTGTCAGTTCTACCTGGTTATTTTTCTCTTCGATTACAAAATACAACGCTTCATCAATCAAATGCATGTCGCGGTTGTTGTCCTGCATGTAGGTGTTTTCCGTTTTCTGAAGCAACTGTTTGACACCTTCTTCACTTAAGAATTTGATCAGCGCTTTGTTTTTTGGAAGTGCGCGGTAAGCACGCAATAAATTAAATCCGCCTTCTTTGTTGTTTCCTTCTTTGATCAGTTTTTTGGCTTCAGATAAAAATCCGTTCGACAATTGTCTCTGGAGGTTTACGAGGTTGTCGATTTTTGGTTTAAGCTCATTAAATTCATGTCGGTCGCCTTGCGGAACCGGGCCTGAAATGATCAACGGCGTTCTCGCATCATCGATCAAAACCGAATCGACCTCATCGACAATGGCGTAATTGTGTTTTCTTTGCACCAATTCGGCCGGAGAATGTGCCATGTTGTCCCTTAAATAATCGAAACCGAATTCGTTATTTGTTCCATAAGTAATATCAGCATCATACGCTTTTTTACGGCCTTCAGAGTTCGGCTGGTAATTGTCTATACATTCAACAGTCAGTCCGTGGAATTCGAACAAAGGCGCTTTCCAGGTGCTGTCACGTTTGGCGAGATAGTCATTCACGGTTACTAAATGCACGCCATTTCCGGTCAATGCATTTAAGTACAATGGCAGGGTTGCCACCAATGTTTTACCTTCACCCGTTTGCATTTCGGCAATTTTACCTTCGTGCAACACCATTCCGCCAATCAGCTGCACGTCATAATGGATCATGTCCCAGGTAATTTCTTTTCCGGCAGCGCTCCAGGAATTGGCCCAAATGGAATTATCGCCGTCAAGAGTAATATATGTTTTTTCAGCAGAAAGTTCGCGGTCTTTTGCAGTAGCTTTTACGGTAATTTGAGTGTTTTCCTTGAAACGTTTTGCAGTTTCTTTTACAACAGCGAATGCTTCAGGAAGGATTTCGTTGAGTGTTTTTTCTGAGATTTCGTAAGCTTCTTTTTCAAGGGCGTCGATAGCGACATAAATATCTTCTCTTTTGTCGATGTCTTCAATAGCTTCCACTTCGAGTTTCAAGGCAGCGATCTTGCTGTCCTTTTCAGAACGCGCTTTGGTGATGCGGTCTTTGAACTCGGTGGTTTTGGCCCTGAGTTCATCATGCGTTAAGGACGTCAGCATGCTCTCAAGCGCTTTGATCTTAATAATATTTCCCTGTAAGGCTTTGACATCTTTCTCGGATTTGTCCCCAACAAAAACCTTAAGTATGCTGTTTATGAAACTCATAATGCTGTTGTATTTCTATTTTAATAAAGTGTGCAAATTTATGCAAAAAAAAAGCCTCCGATGAGACTTTTAAGATAGTTTTATTTTTTAGTATTCGTCCTCGTTCCAAAGATAATCTTCGTCTGTTGGATAATCAGGCCAAATCTCTTCCATTGACTCATAAATTTCCCCTTCGTCTTCGATAGACTGCAGGTTTTCAACTACTTCAAGAGGCGCTCCGGCTCTGATCGCATAGTCAATAAGTTCATCTTTGGTTGCAGGCCACGGCGCGTCACTTAAATAGGAGGCCAATTCTAATGTCCAATACATCTTCTGTCGATTTTAGTTTATGCAAAAATAAATTTTCTACTGAAAAAGTCAAGTAAAATTTCATTTATTTTAAAAAAAGTTAAGAACGTAGTTTTAAATAACTGAAATTCAATGATTTAAAATTTAATCTTCTAATGAAAACGGCTGCCCTAGCCCCGATTAAGCCGGTATCCTCGCAGCGCAGCGGAGAGATAAAGGCGAAAGCGGGACTCAAGCTCCATATAAAAAAAATAAGGAGCGAACAGGCGAAGCAAATAGCTGCTGAAAATCAATCTTTTCTTGGGATCCATTTCACTTCATCAGCATGCAGATCGGAGGACAACTTCCGTGCCAGCACAAAAAGGTAGTCAGAAAGTCGGTTCAGGTACTTCAAAACGAGTTCATCTATGGGTTCATTGTGTGCCAAATGCACCGATAAACGTTCGGCACGGCGGCAAACGCAACGTGCGATGTGACAATATGACACGGTTGTATGACCACCCGGAAGGACGAAATGCGTCATTTGTGGCAATTCACTTTCCATCGCATCGATTTCATTTTCAAGCAATTCGATATCGTTTTCGGAAATTTTCGGAATATTAAGCCGCGGTTTTCCGTTTTTTAAAATCTCTTTGTCAGGTGGTGTGGCTAAAATGGCACCTGCGGTAAACAGTCGGTCCTGGATTTCGATCAGGATTTCTTTGTAATGCGGGTTGATTTCCTGGTCGCGGATGAGCCCGATGTGTGAATTGAGTTCGTCAACGGTTCCATAACTTTCAATGCGAATGTGGTCTTTCGGAACTCGCGTTCCTCCGAAAAGTGCGGTGGTTCCTTTGTCTCCGGTTTTGGTATATACTTTCATATTTTGAGTTGCTGAGTGACTGAGTAACTAAGTCGCTGAGTTTTTAGTATCGCTTTCAATAATGCCGTCGCGCAAACGAATAATCCGGTGCGCATAAGCGGCGATTTCTTCTTCATGCGTAACCAGAATCACCGTATTTCCGTTTTTGTGGATTTCTCCGAAAAGGTTCATGATTTCGATAGATGTTTTGCTGTCGAGGTTTCCTGTGGGCTCATCGGCGAGAATAATTGACGGTTTATTTACCAACGCGCGTGCGATCGCAACCCTTTGACGCTGTCCGCCCGAAAGCTGGTTGGGTTGGTGGTCCATCCGGTCGGCGAGGTTGACTTGTTTAAGGACTTCGGTGGCGCGTTCAGTTCTTTCGGATTTGGAATATCCGGCGTAGATCATCGGCAGTGCTACATTGGCCAAAGCCGTAGTTCTTGGCAATAAATTAAATGTCTGGAAAACGAAACCAATTTCTTTGTTGCGGATTTCTGCAAGTTCGTCATCGTGCATTTTGCTGACATCTTTTCCATTTAGAATATAAGTTCCTGATGTAGGCGTATCCAAGCAACCTAAAAGATTCATCAACGTTGATTTTCCAGATCCTGACGGACCCATTAATGCAACATATTCGCCTTTCTTGATTTCGAGGTTGATACCTTTTAATACATAAACGATTTCATTTCCAAGAATAAAATCACGTTTGATGTTGGTAATCTGGATGAGCGGCGTTGGCATATTTTGAATTTGTGATAAAAGTACACAATTTTGACATAAATATTAGTCACATTTTGCTGCGATGATGTTACACAATTTCAATCTGCATTTATATGATTATTATAATTTTAATTAAAAAAAGACAATAATATTAAATAATTCATAAAATATTAAGTTAATTAAAGATTTAAATCAAATAATTTTATATTTTTACGGCGTATTATAATCTAAACAATAAATCAAGAATCATGAAAAAAGGAATCGTATTATTAGGAGCAGCTGTTATGGCTTTAAATTTAACAAGCTGCAAAAATGAGCAAGAAGAAAAAGCAAAAGTAACCGTTGATCATTATTCAACTTATGTGGATTCGGTGAGTACAGTCGCTTCTGCAGATGTAAAAGCAAATTGGGAAGCGATCGCAGCACGTTCAGAGCAACAATTGGCGGAAGCCAAAGCGGCATTGGCCAATTTAAAAGATAAAACAGCTGCCGAAGAAAAAGTGACTGCGGCAGAAACGAAATACAACGACTGGAAAACTAAAGTGGAAGCAGAAGTGGCAGCTGAAAAAGCAGCAGCAATGCCAGCAGCAGGAGACAGACCAACAATATTGAGAAATGCATTCTTCGGAGAAGGAAAATTAGGACAGGACATGAACTTCAATTGGGTAAATAAAGACAACATCTTGTCTGTTTACCAGAATTTCACCAAAACTTTCTATGATAATGAGAAATCATATTCAAGAGAAGATTTTGACAAGATCAAACAAATGTATGAAGCATTGGATGCTAGAAAAAATACCGTTGAAAAAGAAGGTTTGTCAACTGGTGACAACTTAAAAATTGCAGCAATTAAAACCAAATTCGGACCTGTTTTCAAATGGGAAAGAGGCACTGCAAAAGCCAGCGAAAATGCTGACGCAAAAAAATAAAGGGTTAGATTATTAATTCAGGAAAATGGCTGTCGAGAAATTGGCGGCCATTTTTTTTTGTGAGAAAGTTGAAAAGTTTAGTCAATTAGTCCGTAACCATTTTTTAATCCAAGAATGGCACTTAAAATTTTCGAATTCGATGTTCGAATGACAAAATCTTCCTTTTTTTGTTCTTTGCGGAAGAAAACAAATCCCCATTGATATGTGTCGATCGTGACCGTGACTTTGGGGTTTTGCTTTATGATTTCCCAGGCTTTTTCCATATCTTCTGACCAATGAATGTCATCGAAAATCCACACGGAATCGTTTGTAATTGTTGGTAAAAGCAAATCAAAATATTGCAAAGTCGCTTCTTTTTGGTGGTTACCGTCGATGTAGATCAGGTCGAATGTTGAATGTCGAATGTCGAATGCGGCAAACGATTCGAGAAATTCGCCGATTTTACTGTTGATGTTGGTTAAGCCGAATTTTTCAAATTGATTTTGAGCAACATTTAAAGTTTCGGAACAACCTTCTAAAGTTGTAATTTCTGATTTTTTATTTCCGAGAGCAAGCGCAGCAGTGGCTAATCCCAATGAAGTTCCAATTTCCAAAACTTTTTCCGGCTCGAAATATTTACAAATCCGAAATAGCAATTCCGCATTTTTAGGCGTAATTCCTGCAGTTTCGGCTATTTTGAATATTTCTCTTCTATTTGATTTAAAAACTTTTGAACCAGCACCAAAATCAGTAACTTCGATAGTTTTTGTATTTTGCAGAAGTGAATTTCTGTAATTTTTCAAAAATGAATATTCCGGAAAATTAGTTTTGTCATAAAAGCATTTTGTCACCAAATCAAACACAAACGGCGAATGAATGCCGTGTGCATTTTTAGATTTCCAAAGGAATTTGAGATATGATTTTATTTGGAACAGCATCAATGTAATTTCTTATTCGATCAGTTTGTCATTTCGACGAAGGAGAAATCTTTAAAATGATGCAGATTTCTCCTTCGTCGAAATGACATATAGCAATTATCCCTCAAACTTCGCGCTCAACTCAAACCAGCGTTCTTCCTTGCTTTCGATCTTTTTAATAACTGTTTGCAATTCCAATGCTTTACTTTCAATATCAGAATCGGAAACTTTTCCATCCGAAAACAATTGTTCGATTTTCGCTTTATCAAATTCTAAATCTTTAATTTCCTTTTCGATTTTCTTGAATTCTTTTTCCTCGTTAAACGTTAAATTTCCGGTCGGATTGTTTTGTTTCCAGGCTTTCTTTTCGGTTTTGTTGTCTTCTTTCTGCTGCACATCGGCCGAATCTTCATACGCACGAAAATCGGAATAATTGCCCGGAAAATCCTCAATCTCGCCCTGTCCGCGGAACACGAACAAGTGATCGACGATTTTATCCATGAAATATCTGTCGTGAGAAACTACTAATAAACAGCCGGGATAATCTAAAAGGAAACTTTCAAGAACGTTCAAAGTCACAATATCGAGATCATTTGTCGGCTCATCAAGAATCAAAAAGTTCGGATTCTGGATCAAAACCGTACACAAATACAAACGTTTGAGTT
The DNA here is from genome assembly GCF_900100375.1 of Flavobacterium noncentrifugens. GTDB lineage: Bacteria > Bacteroidota > Bacteroidia > Flavobacteriales > Flavobacteriaceae > Flavobacterium > Flavobacterium noncentrifugens. The sequence continues at coordinate 440,005 of NZ_FNEZ01000002.1, forward strand.
CGCCACCGCTTAATTTCTCTACAAAATCATACTGTTTTTTATTGTCGAACAAAAATCTTTCAAGCAATTGCGAAGCCGAAATGATTTTTCCTTTCGTCAGCGGAATAAATTCGCCATATTCCTTAACAATATCAATCACCTTTTGCTGCGGTTTTGGATTAATGCCGCTTTGTGTATAATAACCGATCTTGATCGTATCGCCAACAACAACTTTGCCTGCATCTGGCGGTGTAACTCCGGTTAAAATATTGAGAAAAGTTGATTTTCCGGTTCCGTTTTTCCCGATGATTCCGATGCGTTCGCCACGCTGAAAATCAAAACTAAAATTCTCTAAAATGACTTTGTCGTTGAATTTTTTATACAGTTTGTGCAGCTCAATGATTTTGCTGCCCATGCGTTCCATATTAATTTCAAGCTCGACCTGATTTTCCCTGCGTCGGCTTTCGGCTTTTTCCTTAATCACGTAAAAATCATCCTGGCGTGATTTCGATTTGGTCGTACGCGCTTTTGGCTGTCGGCGCATCCACGCGAGTTCTTTCACAAAAAGATTCTGCGCTTTGTCGACCGAAGCGTTTTCAGAAGCGATCCGCATTTCCTTTTTCTCTAAATAATAAGAGTAATTTCCTTTATATTGGTACAACTTCCCATTGTCGAGTTCGATGATTTCATTGCAAACGCGCTCCAAAAAGAAACGGTCGTGCGTCACCATAAATAAGGTAATATTTTCTTTCGCAAAATAACTTTCGAGCCATTCGATCATCTCTAAATCCAGGTGATTCGTTGGTTCATCCAAAATCAAAAGATCCGGGCGGCTGATTAAAATAATCGCCAATGACAAACGTTTTTTCTGTCCGCCAGACATATTTTTAACCTTCATTTTCAGGTCTTCAAGTTTCAGCTTGAACAAAATCTGCTTAAACTGGTTTTCAAAATCCCAGGCTTCATGTTGGTCCATCCGGTCGAAAGCCAATTGGTAAGCTTCTTCATCTTCCGGATTTTCAAGCGCTTTTTCATACGCTTCAATCACTTTTAGCACTTCATTATCAGATGCGAAAATGCTCTCTTCAACCGTTAATTCGTCCTGTAAATTCGGGACTTGAGATAGAAATGCCATTTTGATTTCCTTGCGGATCACGACCTTTCCGGTGTCTGGCGTATCGAAACCATTGATAATATTCATAATGGTCGTTTTGCCCGAACCGTTTTTCGCGATAAAAGCAATTTTCTGGTCTTTATTGATGCCAAACGAAATGTTGTCAAACAACGTGCGGTCGCCAAACGATTTCGAGATATTTTCTACTGATAGGTAATTCACAGGAATAATTTTTTTGCAAAAGTAATCTTTTGTCGCAGAGTTTTCGCGCTAATTATTAAATCCTTGTGTTTAAGCGACATCAAAGTGAAGTTTGGCTAAAAGCGTTTCGCGTGTCAGGACAATTTCCAAATTGTATATATTTGTAGCTATTATATTATAAAAATGAAGCAACCTACTTTGCTCAATTGCTCGCTCCGCAAGACGTTTGAATTTGTTCCCGATTCGCTGGATCAGGCTAAAATAAAGATATTCATTGTCATTTTTCTGCTGAATATTATAAAAGTATGCATCGCTTTGCCAAAGTATGTCGAAGATGCGCAACAGCAAATGTTCCTTCGAAGTATTTTCGGAATTATAATTTCACTCCTAATTATAAAACTGTTGCTTTCAAGACCAAAATGGATCAATTTTCTGATTCATATTTCTGTTCTGGCGACTATTTTTCTGGTCTTTGGACGCATCATACTCTACGGAAATTATACCGTTGACATAGCCGTTTTACAACAGGTTTTTATGATAATGACCTTTAGTTTTTACGGTTTGGGCCGAAAAGGCGGAATGTTTTATTCAGCGATAGCAGTCATTCCGGTCGTAATCGCGCTTGTTGTTAATCAGCAGCATGCCGTGTTGAATATCGTTCCGGATATTTTTACGAACGTCACTTACATTGTCGTCATTGTACTAAATTTTGTCAGTATCGGGATGTCGCATTATTTGTTTTACAGTGCTTTTGTGGATACAATTGATGAGAAAAAACAACTCAACCAAATCCTGCATAAAACGGCAAAAGGCAAGAGTGATTTTTTGTCGACAATGTCGCACGAATTGCGAACGCCCCTTAACTCGGTAATTGGGATGACCAATTTGCTAATGAGCGAAAAAACCGATCCCGACCAAAAGGAAAATCTTGATATTTTAAAATTTTCTGCAGAAAGCCTTTTGGGTCTGATCAATAATGTGCTCGACTTCAATAAAATAGATTCAGATTCTGTCAGGCTCGAAAAAAGGGAATTCAATCTTTACAATCTGATTCAGAATGCGCATTCAGGATTTAGGTTAAAAGCGCATCAGAAAAAACTCGATTTCATTGTTTTTCACGATCCGGAAATCAATAATTTCAACATTGTCAGCGATTCTACAAGGCTGCTGCAGATTTTTTCAAACCTGCTCGGAAATGCAATCAAATTTACAGAAAGCGGATTTGTTGAAGTCAGCACAAGTTTGCTTCGGCATGAAAATAAAATTGCCCGCGTGCGCTTCTGTGTAAAAGATTCGGGCATCGGCATCAGTCCGGATAAAAGAGAACTGATCTTTGATCCGTTTGTTCAGGCTTCAGAAAGTACGACGCGCTACTTTGGAGGAACAGGCCTAGGATTGCCAATTGTCAAACAACTTTTAAAGCATTTTGATAGCGAAATTTACATGGAAAGTACAGATGGAATCGGAACCAATTTTTACTTCGAAATTGATTTTGAAACCATCAGTTTTAATGTGATTGATGATTCAGATAAAATAAATGTGGAAACTGTCAATATCGAAAATATCAGGATTCTTCTAGCCGAAGACAACGCAATTAATGTGCTGTTCATGAAGAAATTGTTTGCCAAATGGAATCTGGAAATTGCAGTCGCCAGCAACGGAAAAATAGCAATTGATATGTTAATTGAAAATCAATACGATGTCATTTTGATGGATGTCAATATGCCCGTTATGGACGGACTCGAAGCAACAAAACACATTAGGAAAATACAAGGCTCACAGTCCAAAATCCATATTATTGCGCTTACAGCAGAAGTTTCCCCGGAAATGGAAAATGAAATAAGAAATGCCGGAATGAATGATTACATGACAAAACCATTTGTTCCCGATGAACTCAAAGCAAAAATACACAAAAGCCGCCAGCATGTCATTGCGAGTCTTGTAAACGCCTAACGAATTATGGGATTTTCGTTTATATTTGCGATATGAAATTGTCTGTCATCATTCTTAATTACAACGTTCGGAATTTTCTTGAGCTTTGTGTTTTAAGCGTTCAGAGCGCACTCCTAAACATTGACGCTGAAATTATTGTAATTGATAATAATTCTCCCGACGACAGCTGCGACATGATGAAAAAGCGTTTTCCAAATGTCAGACTCATCGAAAACAAAGAAAATTCAGGTTTTCCAAAAGGCAACAATATCGGAGTTGCTGAAGCCAAAGGCGAATACATCTGCATTTTAAATCCCGATACGGTCGTCGCCGAAGATACTTTTGACAAAGTGCTGGCTTTCGCCGATAAGCAGAAAAAGCTCGGAATCGTCGGATGCAAACTCATCGACGGCGCGGGAAATTTTCTACCCGAATCCAAACGTGGCATCCCGACGCCGTTTACCGCATTTACAAAAGTGACCGGATTGTATAAATTGTCCGATGTTTTCGGAAAATATTACGCGTCACATCTAAATCCAAACCAAACCGGGAAAGTCGAAATCCTCGTCGGTGCATTTATGGCCATGAAAAAAGAAACCTATATTGAAGTCGGCGGTTTTGATGAAAACTGCTTTATGTATTCCGATGACATCGATTTATCGTATATGGTTTTAAAAACCGGAAGATCCAATTATTATTTCCACGAAACCACGGTGGTACATTATAAAGGAGAAAGTACGGTTCGCGATGAAAAATACATGCAGCGCTTTCGGCAGGCAATGGATTTCTTTTACAAAAAACATTTCCGAAGCTCATTCCTATTTGATGTTTTTATGAAAACCGGCGCATTCTTTTTTTCCATTGTTAAGAAAAAACAAGCCGTGCTTTCAAGGCCTGAAATTGATCACTATACATTGATTTCCAACAACGAAAACATGCGCGTAAAAGTTGAAAAGTTGTTAGGAAAAAAAGTGCAACTGCTTGATAATACATCTGAAAATAATCTAAATTCGCTACAAGCGGAAAATGAAAAATGCATCGAAATCATATTTGACAACAACCATTTAAGTTTCAAAAGCATCATTTCCCAAATGGAAAAATTCTCAAAATCCCGTTTCACATTCAGGATTTTACCGCGCGAAAGCGATTTTTTCATCGGAAGCGACAATAGCAATGACCGCGGTGAAATTATACATTTGGATAAAAACTAAGTTATAAATTATGCAATTCCTGTTAAAAGCAGAAAAATTTAATTAATTTCGCAAACAGAAAATCGAAAACAACCTTTAGGTTCACAATATGGCAAGATTTGAATTGAAACTTCCAAAAATGGGAGAAAGCGTAGCAGAAGCGACGATCACGAATTGGCTCAAAGAAGTTGGCGACAAAATCGAAACCGACGAAACCGTACTCGAAATCGCCACGGATAAAGTCGACAGCGAAGTGCCATCCGAAGTTTCGGGCGTGCTCGTTGAAAAATTATTCCAGAAAGACGATCTTGTACAGGTTGGCCAAACCATCGCCATCATTGAAACCGAAGGCGGAAGCGTTGCCACAGCACCAGTTGCTGCCGAACCTGCAAAAGAAGCAATTCCTGCCGCAGTGGAATCGATCACAAAATCGGTTGAAACCGCACAACAATATGTAGCTGCTCCGGCTGCCACTTCACAGGATTTTTCCAATTCTGAGAAATTTTTCTCGCCACTGGTCAAAAATATTGCCAAAGAAGAAGGCATTTCAATTGCCGAACTCGAAAGCATTTCAGGAACAGGAAGCGAAGGCCGCGTGACGAAAAACGACATTCTCGCTTATGTAGAGAATAAAAGCAAAGCGCCTCAGGCTGCTCCGGTTTCAGAACCAGCACCTCAAGCGCAAACGGTTGCGGCACAACCACAAGCAGCGCAATCAAACGGAACATCTGAAGTACCGAAACCCGCAGCCCAGCAACCGGCAACCGGCAACCAACAACCAAAATCGATTCCGGTTTCTGTAAACGGCCAGGATGAGATCATCGAAATGAACCGGATGCGAAAACTCATCTCAGGTTATATGGTGCAATCGGTGCAAACCTCGGCACACGTACAATCGTTTATCGAAGTAGACGTGACCGCAATTTGGGACTGGAGGGAGAAAAACAAAAATGCATTCGAAAAAAGAGAAGGCGAGAAGCTCACTTTTACACCAATATTCATGGAAATCGTAGCGAAAGCGTTGAAAGATTTCCCAATGATGAACATTTCTGTAGAAGGCGATTACATCATCAAAAAGAAAAACATCAACCTCGGAATGGCGGCAGCTTTGCCAAACGGAAATCTCATTGTTCCGGTAATCAAAAATGCCGACCAGCTCAATTTACTCGGAATGGCAAAAGCCGTAAACGATCTTGGAAACCGCGCGAAAGCCGGAAAATTAAAACCAGACGATACGCAGGGCGGAACCTATACGGTGACAAACGTTGGGACTTTTGGTAGCGTTTTTGGAACACCGATCATCAACCAGCCGCAAGTCGGGATTTTAGCTTTAGGTGCGATCAGAAAAGTGCCGGCAGTCATTGAAACCCCGGAAGGTGATTTCATCGGAATCCGCAAAAAAATGTTCCTGTCGCACAGTTACGACCACAGGGTTGTTGACGGCGCACTTGGCGGAAGTTTTGTAAAACGCGTCGCTGATTATATGGAAGCGTTTGATGAAAACCGATCTGTTTAATTAAATAATGAACACTGAAAGCCTTTTCCAATGAAGAGGCTTTTTATATATATAGGAAATAAATGATTCGCTATGAATAAAAAATTACTCATTTCAGCATTACTGTTATCTGCTTCGGCATTTTCTCAAAATTTAATTCCTGATTTGTCCTTTGGAAATAATGGAAAAGTACAAACTTCCTTTGGTGCAGACAACAGTATTTTGTCGAGAATCGCAGTACAGCCTGACGGTAAAATTGTTGCCTGCGGCACGTACAACAAAGAAATTGACACGGCTCCATATACAGTAAACCAATTGGCGCTCACGCGATACAATATTAATGGAACAATTGATTTGTCATTTGGAACAAACGGAAAAATAATTCTTCCAATTGGAAGTGACGACAGCAATGAGCACAATGATGTAAAGATACTCAGCAACGGCAAAATCCTGGTCATGACAAATCGGACAGTTAATGCTGCGCCAAACCAACAAAATACTGATTATGTTTTGCTTCGGTTTAATGCTGATGGAACACCTGATGGCGGTTTTGGAACCAACGGAATGGCAGTGGCAGATTTTGACCGTTCCGATTTTGGCCGGGATATGGAATTGCAATCCGATGGTAAAATTGTTATAGCAGGAACAAGTTTCACTTATGATTCGAATGACACCGATTTCGCTGTATCGAGATACAATTCCGATGGATCGAAAGATCTTATCTTTGGAGTGAACGGCATTGTAAGGATCAACTTTGGAACTTCAACAAACAGTGCGACCCGGACGTACGAAGATGCAAATGCTTTGAAAATACAGCCTGATGGGAAAATCATTATTGCAGGATATACGTCGGATGGCATGGGTCCTGAAAGGGCTAAGTTTGCGTTGGCAAGACTTAATGCAGACGGAACTTTAGATGCCAATTTTGGAGTAAATGGAAAAGCATACACCAATTTTACTGCCGATGATGAAATTGCAGAAAGTATACAATTGCTTCCAAACGGTAAAATCATTGCCTGTGGCACGATGTATTATAACAATGACGATAATGAAAAAATAGTCGTCGCAAAATACAATGCAAACGGAACGCTTGATGCAACTTTTGCAAACGGCGGAAAATTAATTACCGAAACCAACAACCAAACGCCTGAAAATTATGCTTTTGGTTCGCACCTTACTGGAGATGGAAAATTCCTGATCGTTGGAGGTGGGTTTAACAACGGTATTCTTAATGCATTTCTGTTGCAGATAAACGCTGACGGAAGCCAAGATGCAGCATTTGGAAATAACGGATTTTACTGGATTGATCCCCAAGAAATGGCTGCTGCCAAAGATATCATTATTACAAACGATGGAAAAATCACTCTTGGCGGTGTAACTGTAACTTCTGATGGGCCAACCGGAGAGCAATTTGTATTGTGGCGTTTTATTCAACAAACGTTAGTCCAACAAGACTTCTCTAAAACAGCATTCACAGTGTCGCCAAATCCATTTGAAAATATAGTAAATGTTGATTTTAAAATGGATCAGGAGGAATTTCTATCATTCGAATTGATTGACCAAACCGGCAGAAAGATCCAGCAATTGTTTTCTGGACATTTCAGCATCGGACAAAATTCAAAACAACTTCAAATGCCGCAATTGCCAAAAGGTGCTTATTTCCTTAATATTTCAGGCAAGCAAATGTCTAAAACCATTAAGATTATCAAATAGCAGATTGATTTACGATCGAAAGATGCCAATTGTCCATTATCAATTGTCCATTATCAATTGTCCATTATTAATTATTAATTATACATTATTAATTAACCTCAAAACCTATCTTTGTAATCCAAAATACAAAAAATGGAACTCAAACTCAACAAACCAATCTGCTTTTTCGATTTAGAAACCACCGGAATTGAAGTGGCGAAAGACCGCATTGTCGAAATTTCGATCTTCAAGGTCTTTCCAAACGGAAATAAGGAAAGCAAAACTTGGCTTGTCAATCCCGAAATGCCGATTCCAGCCGTAACGACTGCAGTTCACGGAATCACAAATGAAAAAGTAGCCAACGAACCCACTTTCAAAGAACTTGCGCAACAGGTTTACAATATGATCAAAGACAGCGATCTGGGCGGATTCAACTCGGATCGTTTTGATATTCCGCTTCTGGCAGAGGAATTGCTTCGTGCCGGAGTTGACTTTGATATGAAAAGCCGTGTTTCAGTTGATGTACAAACGATTTTCCATAAGATGGAAGAGCGTACATTAGGCGCTGCCCTGAAATTTTACTGTGGAAAACCGCTTGAAAATGCACATTCTGCCGAAGCCGATACGATGGCGACTTATGAAATCCTGAAAGCGCAGCTCGACCGTTATCCGGATCTGGAAAACGACATGAAATCCTTATCGGAATTCACAACCAGAAAACGCTCTGCCGATTTCGCAGGCTTTATCGGTTATGACAAAGATGAAAATGAGATCTTTACTTTCGGAAAGCACAAAGGCGCCAAAGTAGAAACGGTTTTCGATAACGAACCTGGATATTTCGGCTGGATCCAGAATGCCGATTTTCCGTTGTATACGAAAAAGGTTTTAACGGCGATTAAGCTTAGGAAACTGAATAATAAATTGTAAGAAGTTGAAGGAGCAAAGTGACAGAGCAGGAAAGTTTCCTTCTATTGCGGAAATCACCGGTTTGTAGTTTGTCCTAGCCCGGATGGAAGCGGCATCCTTTTGCATTTGAAATTAAAAGGAGAACAGCTGGTGGCTGTTAGGTATTTTGGTTAACAAAAGCATCATTTTAAATGCAAAAGATAAAGCGGACGGCCGGAATAGCTCCTGATAAAAAATTTTACAACTTTGAAACTTTGCCACTTAAAAAATGAAAATCATCTGCATCGGGCGCAATTACGCCAAACACATCCAGGAATTACAAAACGAAAAACCTGACGAGCCGGTCATTTTCATGAAGCCTGATACGGCGATTGTGCTCAAAAAATTCCCGTTTGTAATCCCGGAATTTACAAATGACGTACACCATGAAATTGAGATCATTGTTAAGATTTCGAAAGTAGGGAAGTACATCGAACCCAAATTCGCCCACAAATATTACGACGAAATCAGCGTTGGCATCGATTTTACCGCACGCGACGTACAGCAAAAATTAAAAGACAAAGGCCTGCCGTGGGAAAAGGCGAAGGCTTTCGACGGTTCGGCAGTTATTGGCGACTTTATCGATAAAAAAGTTTTTAATTCGGTAGAAAACCTTAAATTTGAACTGACCAATAACGGAAAATCCGTCCAAATAGGCGATTCTGCATTGATGTTGTGGAAAATTGACGAAATCATATCCTATGTTTCTCAATACTTTACGCTCAAGATTGGCGATATTATTTTTACAGGAACGCCTGAAGGTGTGGCTGCGGTAAAGCCCGAAGACGTTTTGGAAGGATTTTTAGAACAACAAAAACTATTTAGAATACACGTAAAATAATGGCCTTAAACTATAACTTAGCAAAAGTGTACGCGCTTTCAGACAACGATCCCGAGTTCGTGATGCAGATTATTTCCCTTTTCGTAACCGAAGTGCCGCAGGACATGGAGCAAATCAAAGCCGGAATCAAAGTAAAAGACTATAAACTTGCTTACAGCTACGCACATAAAATCAAGCCAACACTTGATCTATTGGGCATGAACCAGGCATTTGAAGAAATTTTACTGGTAGAAGCCTGGACGAAAAACGAAGGCAAACGCCGCGAGATCAACGATACTTTCGACAGTATTGAAGACCAGGTGGAGAAAGCAATTAAGGAGATTAAGAAGGATTTTGATATTTAGAAGTTTCAAAATTTTAAAGTTGCAGGGTTTATCTCATCCGTTCGCCTTTCAGGTTCGGGTCAAAGTTTTTTAGGAGCTGTTCCTGCTTTCACTGCAAGCCCTCAAATAAAAGCTATTTTTTCAAAACGCATCAAAGGTGCTTCCTCCGGTCGCACTTTTCTGCGGGAAAAAAGAGCTTTTGTTTTTCGGGGCTTTCCGTTCAATCAGGGCTAGGGCAAGCTACTGATCGACAATTTCCACAATCCCAGAAAACTCTGTAACTTTGCAACTCAAAAAAAGGACATGAGCGAAGCGACATCATGAGTCCGCTAAAAAAAATAAAGCCGAATGAAAGCAACCATAGTCACCATTGGTGACGAAATTTTAATTGGGCAGATTGTCGATACGAATTCGGGTTTCATCGCCAAATCCTTGGATAAAATCGGTATCGAGATTTCAGAGATGATCTCCATTTCCGACAACAAGCAACACATTTTAGACACGTTTGCCAACCTGCAAAACCAGGTCGATCTGGTTGTGATCACCGGCGGCCTCGGCCCAACCAAAGACGACATCACCAAGAAAACATTCTGCGAATACTTTAATGACGAACTTGTTACCAACGAAGAAGTATTGGCACACGTCACCAAACTCATTGAAGGTTATTTCAAGCGTCCAATCACGCAAATCAATAAAGACCAGGCTTTGGTTCCGTCAACTGCGATTGTGCTTAAAAACGACAACGGCACCGCGCCGGGAATGTGGATGAAAAAAGAAAGCACCGTTTTTATTTCATTGCCCGGTGTTCCGTTTGAAATGAAAGGCATTATAGAAAATGAGATCATTCCAAAGATCGTCAAAGAATATGAGCGTCCATACATCATCCACAAAACCATTTTAACGTACGGAATGGGCGAAAGCATGCTTGCTGAAAAAATCGAAGACTGGGAAAACAACCTTCCAGAATTTATAAAGCTGGCCTATTTGCCAAGTCCGGGACGCGTTCGCTTGCGATTGTCTGCCCGCGGCACCGACAAAGAAATCCTCGACAAAGCGCTCAACCAAAACATCGAAAGCCTAACCAAAATCATCGGCGATATCATCACCGGATTTGACGACAGCGAAACGCTTGAAATGGTTTTGGGAAAATTATTGACACAAAATAAAAAAACGATGGCGACTGCTGAAAGCTGCACCGGCGGAAAATTGGCACAACTCATTACGTCCATTCCGGGTTCGTCACAATATTTCAAAGGCAGCATCGTTAGTTATTCGAAAGAAATCAAAATAAAAATCCTGGGCGTTTCCGAAGAAACGATTAATAAATATTCAGTCGTCAGTGAAGAAGTAGCAATCGAAATGGCGACGCAAATTCGAAAAATAATGAACACTGATTACGGCATCGGAATCACCGGAAATGCAGGTCCGACAACCGATGATACCAATGAAGAAGTTGGCGTGGTTTTCATAGCATTGGCAACACCAAATGGCACATTATCGGACAAATTTAACTTCGGCCAGCCACGCGAAAAAGTCATTGACCGCGCCATAAATAAAAGCATGGAAATGCTGCAAAAAGAAATTTTAAAAAACGCTGCGACGAATGTCTAATGACGAATGTTTAACGAGCAGCATTTAGTCATTCGTCGTTCATCATTGGTCAAAAAAAACTCAAATCTTAACCAAAGCGACAAATACCAGCCTGCTCTTTTTCTGCCTTTAGAAGTTAAATTATAAAAAATAAAAAATTGTACTTTAATTATTTTGCAGAAACGTTTATTTTTCTTTTCTTTGCACCCTGATTTTGAATAACGATAAAAGATAAGCATAATGTCAAGAGTTTGTGACCTTACAGGTAAAAGAGCGATGGTAGGAAATAATGTTTCCCACGCGATGAATAAAACTAAGAGAAAATTCTCTGTGAACTTAGTGAAAAAGCGTTTCTATCTTCCTGAAGAAGACAGATGGATTGTGTTAAGAGTCGCTGCTTCAACAATTAAAACAATCAATAAAAACGGAATCGCTGCAGTTTTGAAAAAAGCGCAGAAAGAAGGTTTTATTAAATAATATCCCGTTCCCGGGCTAAAAATTATACAGCAAGATGGCAAAGAAAGGCAATAGAATCCAGGTAATTTTAGAATGTACAGAGCACAAAACCAGTGGTCAACCAGGTACTTCAAGATACATCACGACTAAGAACAAAAAAAATACTCCGGACCGTTTGGAAATTAAAAAATTCAACCCGATCCTTAAAAGAGTAACTGTTCACAAAGAAATTAAATAATAACAGGGATTTAATAAGGTCTCAATAAGATCATTATTTAAATTTCAAATAACATTAAATCATGGCAAAGAAAACCGTAGCAACCTTACAAACCGCTTCTAAGAGATTATCAAAAGCCATCAAAATGGTGAAATCTCCTAAAACCGGTGCATATACTTTCGTAGAAAGCATTATGGCTCCTGAACTTGTTGACGAATTCTTGAAAAAGAAATAATCAAACAAAACATTTATAGAAAAGCTACTTTCATTCGGAAGTAGCTTTTTTATTTTATACTTTTACGCAGCAATTCCGGCTCTCCGCTGCAAGTCCTCGCTTTTCAGGCGGTTTTTTATAAATTCACGCCGGCTTCCTTTGGTCGCCACGTCAATTTTCAAAAACCAAGCCTTCAAAACTCCGGGCTTTCCGCTGCGTTCCGGGCTAAAATGAGCGGATGGAACAACGAGCGAATTAGCGGGTTCTGAAATATTCGCTAATAATCATATTCGCTAATTCGCACACCAAAAAAATGAGCTTCTTCAAAAGAATATTCTCTTCCGAAAAAAAGGAAACCCTCGACAAAGGGCTGGAACAATCCAAAACCAGCTTCTTTTCCAAACTCACCAAAGCCGTTGCCGGCAAATCCAAAGTCGACGATGAGGTTTTAGACAACCTTGAAGAAATTCTCGTCGCTTCAGACGTTGGCGTCAACACCACGCTTAAAATCATCAAGCGCATCGAAAAGCGCGTCGCCGACGACAAATACCTAGGAACAGACGAACTCAACAAAATCCTTCGCGAAGAAATCGCTTCTTTATTGTCTGAAACCAACTCAGGCGAAGCAACCGAATTTGTGATCCCAAACGACAAAAAACCTTACGTCATCATGGTTGTCGGAGTTAACGGTGTTGGAAAAACAACCACCATCGGAAAACTCGCGCACCAATTTAAAAGTGCCGGATATTCAGTAGTTCTGGGTGCTGGCGATACCTTTCGCGCTGCAGCGATCGACCAGTTGCAAATCTGGGCAGACCGCGTGGGCGTTCCCATCGTAAAACAACAAATGGGTAGCGATCCGGCTTCCGTAGCTTTCGATACCCTGCAATCTGCCGTTTCCCAAAATGCCGATGTTGTGATTATCGATACCGCTGGCCGTTTGCACAACAAAGTAGGTTTAATGAACGAACTTACGAAAGTCAAACGCGTCATGCAAAAAGTCGTTGAAGATGCGCCACACGATGTATTGTTGGTTCTAGACGGATCAACAGGACAAAATGCTTTCGAGCAAGCCAAACAATTCACTGCTGCAACTGAAGTCACTTCATTAGCTGTCACAAAACTCGACGGAACTGCAAAAGGTGGCGTCGTCATCGGGATTTCTGACCAGTTCCAGATACCCGTAAAGTACATCGGAGTAGGCGAAGGCATCAATGATTTACAGGTGTTCAATAAATATGAATTTGTAGATTCTTTTTTTAAATAGTTGCTAAGTAGCTGATTGCCTAGGTTTTAAAGATTACATATAAAAAATACGCCCAAATCGGGCGCATTTTAATTTTTTTAAATTTAACTCAGCTATTCAGCTACTGATACAACGCATTGATCTTTACCCACAATTCATTGTCAAAACCAGACAAGGCCAAATTCACGTCATCGGCAGCATCGCCCATCCTGATGACAACCATTTTCTTGCTTGGAATGACATAGATTTTCTGATCGTTTTTGCCCAATGCCATAAACATGTCATTTGGACCTGCCGGAATGATGCTGCCAGGAAACTGAAATTGCGTTTGTGGCATGTGGTAACTCAACTTTCCGTTGAGCCACCATAAATAACCGTAAGAAAGGTTGATGTTTTGTGAAGTGGTCGTAGCCGCATTAAAATAATTCTCGTTCAGGATTTGATCTGAATTCCATTTTCCTTTGTTGAGCATCATCAGGCCAAAGCGCGCCATGCTTCTGGTGGTGCTGTAATATACCACATTATTGTCTACTTGGAGCCAGGCTCCGGTCATGCCGATTTTATCGCGGAGTTTGGTATTGAAATAATTGCTCCAGGTTTGCCCGGATGCAGCTGCGACAACATCCTGAAGCTTTACGTAAACATTGTGATACGCCCAGCGGGTTCCGGCGTCGGATTTGTATTGCAGTTCAGATGGAGAAACGCCGTCGCCCATGGAATCATCAATTCCGGAAGTCATGGTAAGCAGGTTTTTGCACGTGATTAAATTTTCTTTTGCCAAGGTTTCTGAAGTCCAGCCGGTTCCGATGTAATTTGAAACTTTGTTATTGATATTGAGCAAACCTTCCTGTTCAGCGATCCCGGTTACGGCTGACGTTAAAGTTTTTCCGGCACTGGCCCAATACCATGGCGTTGTGGCGCTGTGGTCGTTGAAATAATTTTCCATGACGATTCTTCCGTTTACAAGGATCATGAAGCTTTTTGAATGTTTGAGTTCGAGATAGTCGAGTAGTGGCTGAACGGCAGTTTGGTTCCAGCTTAAATCGGTTATGGATTTTGTTTCCCAATCGGTTCCGGCCATTGGCGGAAAATACATGGATTCAGAATGTTCTTCGGGAACGATTACTGGCGGAACTACAATTGGTGTGCTTGCTGTTGCAACGGTATCATCTGAAGAACTGCAACCTAGGAAAGCAACTGCTGCGATGAAAAGAAAGGATGATTTTTTCATGGTTTGGTTTTTAAGTCGGGCTTATGACCTTAAAAATACACAATAGTTTAAACAATTTTTCATTTTAATTGAAGTGCCTAGCCCGGATGGCAGCGGTATCCTTTTTATTGCCTGGATGCTGCTCCGGTTCACGGAAAGGTATGTGCAATAAAAAGATACAAGCGTACAGCCGGAAATTGCTCCCGAAAAAGAAAATTCCATTTAAAAATCCTATTTTTACCAAATGAAAAATGCATTCAGGATTGTAGCCATATCGTTGTTTCTGTCGGCTTGCCAGCATCAGGTAAAGCCTGAGGATGTGGCAAAGCTCAACGGCTATTGGGAGATTGAAAAAGTGTTGCTTCCCGATGGGAAAGTGAAAGATTATACGATTAATGAGACGTACGATTTTTTTGAGATCAAAGGAAATAAAGGCTTTCGGCAGAAAGTAATGCCGCGGCTTGACGGCAGTTTTGAAACTAATGAACTGCAGGAAAAAGTGGCCGTGGTTTATGATAAGGGCAAAACCTACCTGAAATATGAAACGCCTTATGCGAAATGGCGTGAGGAATTAAAATCAGTTTCAGAAAAAGAACTGGTTTTGCTGAATGCAGAAAATAAAGAATACCATTATAAGAAAACCACTCCCATAAACATCACCGGAAATGGCAAAAAGGCTCAATAACGACAGTTCGATAGGCGATGTGCTGAAGCAGATTATCCAGGTCAACAAGCTGCAGCCCGGAATCGATGATGTTTCTGTGAAGGATGCATGGAAAAACCTGATGGGGAACGGCGTGAATACGTATACCAGAAACGTCATTTTAAAAGGCAGTACGCTTTATGTTGAGCTGACTTCAGCAGTTTTGCGTGAGGAATTGAGTTATGGAAAGGCGAAAATCATTAAAATGATCAATGAAGAATTGCGACGTGAAGTGGTGAAAGATGTGGTGCTGCGGTAATGATTACAAAATGAGTCAATTAGAAATTAGCGGATATGCGAATTAAAAAGCCAGTTGTTTTACAACTGGCTTTTTTATCTTCACTGAACAATTATCTAATGACTCATTTGATTAAAACTGCTCTCTTCCTGCGAAATGGAAAGCACCTTCAATAGCTGCATTTTCATCGCTGTCTGAACCGTGAACTGCATTTTCACCGATTGAAGTGGCATATTTTTTACGGATGGTTCCTTCAGCAGCATCAGCCGGGTTTGTAGCCCCGATCAAGGTACGGAATTCTTCGATGGCATTTTCTTTTTCAAGGATTGCCGCTACGATTGGGCCTCTTGACATGAATTCAACCAATTCGCCATAGAATGGACGTGCTGCGTGCACTGCATAAAATGCCTGGGCATCTGCAGTAGTCAATTGCGTTAATTTTAAAGAAACAATTTTAAAACCTGCTTCTGCAATCATATTTAAAATTCCTCCGATGTGGCCGTTTTCTACCGCATCTGGTTTGATCATTGTAAATGTTCTGTTCGTTGCCATTTTGTTTTTTTTAATTTGCTGCAAAAGTAAGGTTTATTAATTGATTTTTAAAAGTCAAGTTTTACTTTTTTGCATAAAAAATCCCTTGCCATTTAGTAGCAAGGGATTTTTAATATTTAAGATAAAAATTTAGTTTTTAACCACTTTTACAGTTTTAGAACCTGTAGCTGTTGCAATTCTTGCGAAGTACACACCATTGTTTAAAGCTGAAGCGTCAACCGAAGCAGAAGCTGCGTTTGGAGCGATGTTCAAAACAGTTTTTCCTAATACATCAACGATTTGGATGGTTTCGATGTTTTCTTTAGCAGAATCAAAGTTCCAGTTGTTGTGCGTTGGGTTAGGATATGCTTTGAAAGCTGCTTTGTCAAAGTTAGCAGTTGCTAAAGTTGCGAAGCTGTAAGCACCAGTCAATCTGTTCAAAGATACGCTGTAAGTTCCAGCTGTTGCTGGTATGTTATCATTGCTATTTGCAACTCCAGTTCCAGAAGGAAATGCAGTACCGCCAAAATTCATTGTCCAGGCATTGTTAGCGCGGAATTTGATTGGACCATCTGTCAAAGTAACTGAAGCCAATGTGTAGTTAGCGCCATCAGTAGTGGTCATTTGGTTTGCATCGATTTGTGGGTCATTTGGCCATCCACCAGCACCGTCTCCTACGATTGCGAAAGAAGCCATAGAGAATGTGTAAGCACCTGTAGATCTTGTGAACACTACGTCATAAGTGCCGGCAGTTGTAACGAAAATATTGTCAGCAGGAACTGTTGGGCCCGCAGGGAATGAACCACCACCCCAGTTTGGCTGGTTCCAGTCATTGTTTGAGCGGAATTTGATTTCGCCTGAACCATCAATTGCAGGGTCAACAGCAGTAAGCGTTACAACTCCAGTATAAGTTTCACCGTCAGCAGTTGTCAACACATTAGCATCGATCTGTGGATCAACCGGCCATCCGCCTGCGCCACTTCCTACAAGCGCAATCGATGGATAAACAGGAGCAGCAGTAAATACATACACACCGTCATTAATGTTGTAGGTTACAGTAGTATAAGTTCCTGCTACTACAGGAATTGTTACACCCTCGTCTGTAGCTTCACCTTCAGGGAAAGTAGTTCCACCGTAGCTTACATTTTCTGCGTCAACTGCAATGTTAAACTGAGCGCCACCTGTAAGAAGCGTTACGTTTGAAGCCGTATAGTTAACAGCATCTGAAGTCGTCATTGCGATACCGTCAGCTGATTCAACGGCAGCACCAATGATTTTAACTACCGGTACCGGTGGGCCTTCGAAGTGAAATTCCCCTGTAACACTGTTAAAAGTAACGCTGTAAATTGCGCCAACACCATGAATATTTGGACCGTTTAGAACAGCAATTCCAGTAGGGAAAGCATCGCTACCCCAGTTGAGCGTCCAGGCATTGTCTGCACGGAATTTCAATCCGCCATCAACAGCAACTGGAATAATTTCGATAGCATCCAATGTCCAGTGAATCCCGTCAGTAGTTGTCATTACATGAGTATCTGGTACTGGATTTGCCGCATCTGGCCATCCGCCTACATCAGCACCTACAATTGCAATACTTGTTTGTGAGTATCCCATTGAAAGTACAAAAAACAACAATAAGGATAGTAATTTTGTTTTCATAATAAATGATTTAAGTTTAAATTTCAATAAAAATAATCAAATTTCCATAGCAAAATCGATTGCGTAAAGAATTAGTGTTACGAAAACGTTATCGTGTTGATAAGATTATTTTTTTAACAGTTGAATCGTGATATTAATTTTAGAAATATCCTTTTTTTTTCGATACTTAAATTAAAGAGTTACTTTTTGACAATAGCATAATCCTTAAAGCACAATAATGTCAAAATCGTTTTCCAGTGGATGCAAAGAAAATAACAATTTCTGAATCAAGGCTTTTCCGCTTTCCAAATAAAATTCTGCAAAATTCGCTTGCCGTTCTTGAAGGCTTTTATTTGGAAACAATTCATTTTGCAAATCGGTGATGCGCTGGAGTTGCTCGCTGTATTTTCTTTTTTGTGCTTTTAGCAAACGTTTCTCAAGATTTTCCAAACCTTTTATTTGCTTGGCTTGCTGTGCTTCGACAGCGCCTGTGAAAGATTTGTCGGTTTTCAGGGCAACCTGCATCAAATCTTCAAATTGTTGCTTGAGCAATATTTTTTGCTTTTCGAAATTCACCGGGAATTCTGATATTTCCCTGGTTTTGCGGTTTACCAATTCCTGTTGTTTCATAAATAAATCTGACCACGATAAAAACAAACGATCGGCTTTTTTAGCTTGTTTTTCAGTAGCGAGCATTACAGAATTTCGCAGTAATAATATAGGAAATGTAACATTTACCGCATTAAAATAGGCTTTAAGCTCAAGCCAATAGGCCAATTCGCCGCCGCCGCCGATGTAACAAAGGTTTGGTAGGATGGCTTCCTGGTACAAGGGGCGCATGATGACGTTCGGGCTGAATTTCTCCGGATGGTTTTCTAGTGTTTCGAGGATTTCAGGTTCCGTAAATTTTATTTTGGTATGGTTGACATAATACAAACCGTCCTGAAAAATAATGCGTTCGCGCAAACCATCTTCGATGTAAAAGAGATTGATCTCCCGCGGGTTCACCTGAATGTTGTAGTCTTCTAGCTTTTTAGTCGTTTCTGAAACCATTTTAGAAGAAACCTGCTCCAGCAATTCCCGTTTCACATACGGAGCAAGTAATGTTTTGAGCGCTTTATCATCAGGTTCAATGATCACCAGGCCAAAATCTTTAAACAGCGCATTTGCCAGCCAACGTGTAGCATCAGCAAGATTTTCATGTTTCAGGTATGCTTTGCTGAAAAGCGTTTTAATTGTTTCAGCATTGCTTCCCGGCCCAAGGTCAAGTGCAAATAGTTTAAAAACTTCGTCTAAACCTGCTGTTGACAAACGCCCAACCGGCCCCGAACTTTCTTTGTTCCAACGAAACTTTTTGCCTTTAAAAGTGAAATAATTGATTTCTTCAAAATCATGGTCTTCGGTTGCCATCCAATATATAGGTACGAAATGGTGCTGCGGGTATTCGGCTTTCAATTGCTTCACCAGGTTGATCGTACTGATGATCTTATATAAAAAATACAACGGCCCGGTAAACAAATTCAACTGATGCCCGGTCGTGATCGTAAAGGTATTTTCGTGCTGCAGCAGTTCGATGTTTTTAAGCGTCAGGTCAGAAGCAGGGACTTTTTTATATTGCTTTTGCAGCGTTTGCGACAGCACTTTCCTGTTTTCAGGATTGAAATTTAGCTGCTTTTCTAAAATCTGTGCCCCGAAATTCTCAAGTGTCGGAAATCGGTTGTACAATGGCTGTAGCTGCGTTTTCTGATTCAGGTAATCATTCATGATGGGCGTGAAATATCCGGAATCCTGGTAGCTTATACAGTCGGTTGGCATAGTTTTTTGCTTAAAATTTTACTTTGTTCCAATAGGCTTTTCAGCCTTCGAGTCGGTAAAATTACAAAAATAAAGTGTGCTAAATTTGCTTTAACAAAGGGTTGGGAATCCAACATTGATCCACCATTGGCTTTGATCTGAATTAGTTCAGACAAATTCATGCAAATCATCGGCAGCAACCAAAATATGCTGTAAATTTGCCTTTTTAGTTATGGAAACCAAAATATTCCTTTTTACGCCGCCCTTCACGCAACTCAACACGCCCTATCCGGCGACGGCTTATATTAAAGGCTTCCTGAATACTAAAAATATTCCTTCCACGCAGGCTGACCTCGGAATTGAAGTCATCCTCGAATTGTTTTCCAAAAAAGGGCTTGAGCGGATTTTTAAAGATGCTGAAAATAAAACCTTGCAGCTTTCGGCAAATGCTGGGCGGATTTTAGCGCTGCAGGACGAATACCTCAAAACGATCGATGCCGTGATTTTGTTTCTACAGGGAAAAAATCCAACCTTATCATTACAAATCTGCCAGGAAGATTTCCTGCCTGAAGCATCGCGGTTTGCACAACTTGAAGAACTCGACTGGGCTTTTGGGACTATGGGAACTCAGGACAAAGCCAAGCATTTATCTACATTGTATCTTGAGGATATTTCCGATTTTATCGTCGAAGCCGTAGATGAGAATTTTGGCTTTAGCCGATATGCCGAACGTTTGGGCCGAAGCGCGAATTCGTTCGACGAACTCTATGCTGCGCTGCAACTCGGCCATACTTATATCGATGAGATCCTGATTGAAATCCTCCGAAAAAAAATCGAAAGCATACAGCCCGATTTTGTTTTGATCTCGGTGCCGTTTCCCGGAAATTTATATGCGGCTTTCCGCTCAGCGCAATGGATCAAAAAGCATTATCCGAATATTAAGATTTCTATGGGCGGCGGTTTCCCGAATACCGAATTGCGTTCGCTTTCGGATGCGCGCGTCTTCGAATTCCTGGATTTTATTACGCTTGACGACGGCGAAATGCCGGTTGAAAATCTGATTGAACATTTAGAAGGTAAACGTAATTTATGCGATTTAAAGCGGACTTTTGCCTTAGTCGATGGAAAAGTGCAGTATATCAACAATTCGACCTGCCGCGATTACAAGCAAAGCGAAACCGGAACGCCTGATTATTCCGATTTGCTGTTGGACAAATACATCTCGGTGATCGAAATCGTCAACCCGATGCACCGCATGTGGAGCGACGGCCGATGGAACAAACTCACCATGGCGCACGGCTGTTATTGGGGTAAATGCACATTTTGCGACATTTCGCTCGATTATATTAAGGTCTACGAGCCTGTCGCGGCGAACCTGCTTTGCGACCGCGTCGAAGAACTGATCGCGCAAACCGGGCAGAATGGTTTTCATTTTGTCGATGAAGCCGCACCACCAGCATTGATGCGTGCGTTGGCATTGGAAATCATCCGACGGAAAATTGCAGTCACCTGGTGGACGAACATCCGTTTTGAAAAAAGCTTCACTAAAGATTTATGCCTTTTATTAAAAGCTTCAGGCTGCATTGCCGTTTCGGGCGGATTGGAAGTGGCTTCCGACCGTTTGCTGGAACTCATCGATAAAGGCGTAACGGTCGAACAAGTCGCAAAAGTAACCCGGAATTTTACTGAAGCCGGAATTATGGTACACGCGTATTTGATGTACGGCTATCCCACGCAAACCATCCAGGAAACTGTTGACAGCCTTGAAATGGTGCGCCAATTGTTTGAAGCGGGAATTTTGCAATCGGGTTTCTGGCACCAGTTTGCAATGACGGCGCACAGTCCGGTGGGTTTGTATCCGGAGCAATTTGGCGTGGTGAAGGAATCGGATATTGTGGGTTCGTTTGCCAATAACGACATCAATTACACAGATCAAACCGGAATCGATCACGATAAATTCAGTTTCGGATTAAAGAAATCGCTGTTCAATTATATGCACGGCATTTGTTTCGATTATCCGTTGCAGGATTGGTTCGAATTTAAGATTCCGCGTACCAAAATCCCTGATGATTTTATTTTTAATGCACTAAATGAAGACACCGATCTTTCGATTAAAAATTCGGCAAAAGTCATTTGGCTCGGCGGAAAGCCAAGTATGGAACGTTTCACAAAAACCAAAAAAGGCCGAAGCTGGAACATGATTTCGCTGAAATTTCACGACAAAAAGGAAAGTTTTACGGTCACTGCAAATGCTGGAGAAGGCGGTTGGTTTCAGGAAATGCTGCCAAAAATCAGTGTTTCGAATTCAAAAACAACGACGTTGGGCGAATTTAAAACCAGCTTTGAAAATGCCGGGCTTGAAGATTTTGAACTCTTCTGGCATTCAAAAACGATTCAGGTTTTACGCGATTTCGGCTTATTGGTACTATAAGAAAGCGACCTTTTTACAGATCGCGATTTTACTTCACATAACCAATAATTCTTTTTCTTATTCTTTGATGATTTTTTCGATCTTGCTTCCTTTTTCTGTACTGATCTTCAAAAAGTAAATGCCTTTGGATTGTTGTGACAGATCGATTGAAGTTTCCTTTTTGTTTTCTGCCGATGACTGAAGAATTCGGCCCTGAACATCAAATAGCGCAATCGATTTAATCGTGTTTTTCGATTGGATCTTCACCACATCTTTCGCCGGGTTTGGATGTATACTGATACTGCTGTCGCGCTCAAATTGCTGGTTCTTCAACAGCCTGAAAGTCGTTTTTGCTTCATTGGTTTCAATTGGCGCATTGTAATCGAAATAGATATTTGCGGTGTTTTCTATGGTGCCGTCTATTGGAATATCGGATTTGGTTTTGATTTTAAACAGCACGTTTCCGTGTCCGCCAATCGGGCTTATGGAGGAAGGTGGCAAATTGATGTTTTCAAAAATGAACTCAACGACATTCCCTTTGACTTTCGTGCTTAAAGGATGTGAGCTGTTTAAGACCTGAAGTGACTCCATGCTGAATTTGTTGCTGTCGATCACATCCCTGACCACGATGTTTGTTGCATTAGCAGTTCCCAGATTTTCGAAATTAATATTGTAATGCACATATTTGCCAATTTGCGCTGAATCTAATATTTCTCCTTCAAGGCAAATTTTACTATTCGGGTCAATTGCATTAACGGCTGTTTGGTTGAATGTAAAATTGTTGTCAAGCGGCGTTTCATCAGTTGCAATTGGCGATACCGAGGCCAAGAAACTCAAAACATCACCGCTATGTACCGGCGGGGTTTCAACAGACGAATTAATATTGAGCGTTACAATGATTTGCCTGCTTTCAAAAGGCAGTAAATTATTATAGAGAAAGGCGCGCAATCCAATTTGCCCGGCGGAAGGATCAGGAACAGCATTAACAAAATCAGAAAAACTATCGTCATAATTAAAAACAACGCTTCCTGAAAGTATTTGATTTCCTTTATTTTTATAGACGATTTTATAAACCGCATCAAATCCTGGGCGCGCTGTAGTGAGTGGCACAACGACCACTTCTACGTCAGGATGCATTCCTTCGGGTGTGATGCAAAAGTCCTGTGTGATCTCATGGCTGGCATTATCGAAAGGAAATGTCGCCACTGCTGATAAAGGGCTGATATTAAAAAGTTCAGGTCTTTCAATAATGGGCGCTACTGTAAAGTTGCCCGAAGTGGTGTAAATCGAATAATTTCCATTGTGATCAGTAACCGCTGCATTTTCGTCTGTTGTGTCATTTGCCCTGATTTTAATATACGGCATGGCAAGATCATTTTCATCACAGCCATTGTTGTTTGCGTCAAAGCGTACATTTCCTGTAATGGTATTGTAATTTCCGCCAGGTACAAATGAACAATACGGGGAATATACAGGTACATTGGTAACATGCTCACTAAAAAAAGTACCTTCTTCAAAACTATCCACACAAATATATTTTAAGGCCGGGCAATTGTCGATTTGCCATCCGCGGTTGCAGCTCGAATCAATCGCAGGATCGCAGGAATCACCAACGCCATTCTTCAGATTGATGTATTGCAGGTTTGGGTTGTTGCTGAGGTTTACGCCGGTACGGTAAAACGAGCAATGCGAAACATCCAATGTTGTTATTGCAGTATTCGTACAGACAAAATTAACCAGACTGCTATGCCTTAGCGTAAAGGAAGTAAGCGGATTGTTAGAAATCGTAAGAATGTCTCCGGATGAAATGGAATATTCAGGAAATTCCAAAGCCGTCAGTTGGTTATTAGAAAAATTACTTTCATACAACTGTGTAATCCCGGATAAGTTTACAGCAGTTAAGGCATTATTTTGGCAATATAAAGTTTCAATCCCCAGATTGCTCAGGTCTAATGTAACGAGTTGATTGTCATTGCAAAAAAGCGACATAGCGTGTGGAGCATGGTTTAACAGCAACGATGTTAATGCGTTGTTGTCGCAAAACACAATGCCAAGCTGTGGCAACATGCTTATATCCAATGTTGCCAGGTTGTTACCATTGCATGCAAGATTCCTTAAATTGATAAAATATTGTATTTCTGGCATAGCCGAAATATTGGAGGCGCTCACTTCCAGATCTAAAACGGTTTCGGCTTCGGTAAACTGAATTTCGCCGTCACCATTTGTATCCACCAGTGTCGGATGGTTTAAAAGCGCGGTTTTAAAATTTGGATCTGAAAACTCGATGATGTCCTGGGCATGTGCCATGGTGCCAATCAATAATAAGCAAGAGAATATTTTTTTCATGATAAAACTTTTATGATGGTCAACGATCATTTATTCTTTGATGATTTTTTCAATTTTGCTTCCTTTTTCACTGGTGATTTTTAAAAAGTAAATGCCGTTTGATTGTTGTGACAAATCGATCGAAGTTTCCTTTTTGTTTTCTACCGATGTTTGCAAAATGCGTCCCTGAACATCAAATAAATCAATCGTTTTGATCATATTTTTCGATTGGATCTTTACAAAATCCTTTGCCGGGTTTGGATGAATCCTGATGCTGTAGTCACGCTCAAACGCCTGATTGTTTAACAACCTGAAAGTCGTCTTGGCTTCATTGGTCACAATCGGAGCATTGTAGTCAAAATAGATGTTTGCGGTGTTTTCTACCGTATCGCCAGCATAAAGATTTGAGTTGGTTTTAATTTTGAAAAGCACATTTCCATGGCCGCCAATCGGATGCATGTGAGACGGTGGCAAGTTGATGCCTTCGTAAATAAATTCAATTGTATTGCCTTCGGTTTTGACATATACGGGATGCGAACTATTTAAAACCTGCAATGATTTGATGTCAAATTTATTAGGATCGATGGTATCGCTGATCACGATATTTTCAGCATTGGCATTGCCGGTATTTTCAAAATTGATATTGTAATGCAGGTATTTTCCAATTTTTTCAGGAGTGACATTGTCACCTTCAAGGCAAATTTTATTATTAGGGTCGAATGCGCCGGTAACCTTTTGATTAAAAATAAATACATTGTCGGCCAGCGTGTCATCAGCATCAATTGGATCAATTGTTGCGGTAAAATGCAGGATATCTCCAATATTTACAGGGTTTATTTCTACAGGCGAATGAATGCGCATCCGGATTGTAATTTCCCTGTTTTCAAAAGGGATCAGGTTGGTATAATTAAAAATTAAGCGGTTTGGAATGATGCTAAATACGGGATGTGATGTTGAAATGAAATCGATGACGCTACTCTCAAAATCAAGTGTAACTGTTCCGTTTGATGTTTTATTTCCTTTGTTTTTGAATGAAATTTTATAAAGTATTTCAAAGCCCGGTGCAGCTGCGCTCAATTCGGCCATCACAATCTCTATATCGGGATGGTTCCCATTTGCGGTAATGCAGAAATCCTGTGTTTGTAGCAAACCTTCGGCTGCAGGAAAATGAATCAGTGCGTTTTGTGGCGTTGTGATAAAGTATGCAGGATTTTCGAAATCGGTTTGTATGGTATAATCTCCAGCTTGGGTGTAAAATGTATAATTCCCTGAATTTCTTGTAAAAACCTCGCGGCTGATTCCATTGCTTTCAGTCAGTTTTACCTTCATAAGCGGCAACACCGGATCTGTATTGCAACCGTTGTTGTCGTTATCGAACCGCAGTGTTCCGGTAATGGTATTGTATCCGCCACCAGGCGTAAAAGTGCAATAATCGTTGACTGCCGGTGCGCCTCCGATGGTTTGTCTAACATAAGAAATTTCTTCCGCATCGGCACAAATGTAACCCAGTAGGGGCAAATTGGTTAGAACCAATGTTTCACGGCTTCCGTTTTTAATACTGAGATTGGCAATCGGATTGTTAACGATAGATAAAGCTTCGAGCCTGTGCATTGCCGAAAGATCTAGCGACGTCAAAAAACCATTATAAAACGTCATCAGGGTAATATTCGTAGTTCCTGTAAGATTAACAGTCGTAAATTTGGAGTTGTTGCTGCTAAATGAATTCAGATCAGGGCAGTTTACAATGTTGACATTTTCGAGATTCGTACAGCCTGTAAAACCCACCATTGTCATACCAAGGCAATTGGAAATGTTGACTGTTGTAAGATTAGTGTTGTTTCCAAAACCCATAGTGAAGGGATAAGAATCAATTGCCGCCGAACTGAAATCAGAGATACTAAAAGATACCATGTTGTTGTCAGGTACTGGCCCGTCGATATATGTTAATTCCGTCATGCCAAGGGCTTCAAAATTTTGTATTGATGTTAAAGTCAAAGAAAGCACCTGAAGATTTGTCAAACCGGAAATATTAAAATTGGTCATTACACGCATATTCCGTGAACAATTCACATTGACCAGGCTTGTCATCGGGCGCAAATCTAAAGCAGGCAAATTTGCGCCAACAACGGTTAAGTTTTGGAGTGCAGTGCCTGAAATATTTAATGTTTCCAATGGTACGTCATTCGCAAACAATTTTTTTAAAAATACCATATTGCTGACATTTAAGTTGGTCATAGGATCAGACTCTAACGACAAATACGCCAGGTTCGAAAATGATAGAATTCCTGTCAAATCAGAAATATTTCGATTGACCGAGTTCAGTTCAGAAACTTCAAGCGCTTCCGCGAATTGGATTTCACCATCGTTATTGCTGTCGATTTTAAAATAAGCGTTGCTACGGTTTTTAGCAATTGAATTGGTTACATCAGCTTGCAGTAGCAATGCCTTAAAATTTGCATCTGGAAAATTAATTACCTGCGCATTTGTGGTCATTGCAAAAAACATCAATAAAAAGGCTATCTTTTTCATAATAATATGTTAGTTATTCTTAATGATTTTTTCAATTTTGCCTCCTTTTTCACTGGTGATTTTCAAAAAGTAAATGCCGTTTGATTGTTGTGACAAATCGATCGAAGTTTCCTTTTTGTTTTCTACCGATGTTTGCAAAATGCGTCCCTGAACATCAAATAAATCAATCGTTTTGATCGTATTTTTCGACTGGATCTTTACAAAATCCTTTGCCGGGTTTGGATGAATCCTAATGCTGTAGTCACGCTCAAACACCTGATTGTTTAACAACCTGAAAGTCGTCTTGGCTTCATTGGTCACAATCGGTGCATTGTAATCAAAATAGATGTTTGCGGTGTTTTCAACGCTGCTGTCTATAGGGAGATTCGAATTTGTTTTGATCTTAAATAGTACATTTCCGTGCCCGCCAATGGGGTTTCTGATTGATGGCGGGAGGTTGATGTTTTCGAAAATGAATTCAACAATATTTTCTTTAACACTTATTTTTACCGGGTGCGAACTATTTAACACTTGAAGGGAATTGATGTCGAATTTTGCAGCATTGATCGTGTCTTTTACAACGATATTCACTGCATCGGCACTTCCAGTATTCTCAAAATTAATGTTGTAATGCAGGTATTTTCCAATGTTTTCCGCAGAAAGATTTGCACCTTCGAGACAGGTTTTATCATTCGGATCGTGTGAATTTACGACAGTTTGCGCAAGATTGAACGTATTGTCATATCCAATATCATCACCCTGGGCGGCCGTTATATTTACCGAAGAATTTAGAATGTCGCCGTCATTTACCGGCAAATCCTCAACCGGCGAATTTAAGTTCAATCTGAAAAAATAGCTTTTTGAATCAAATAGCGCAAAATTATTATACAGCCAACTTATGGTGTTTCCGTTTTGGAAATCAGGATTTGGTGTCGCCGAAACAAAATCGGTATGCCCATCATCAAAAGTCATTGCAATCGTTCCTGACAAAATCTGGTTGCCCTTGTTCTTACAGATAATTTCATAATCGGCATCAAATCCCGGGCGCGCAATCCCAACTGGTAAAATCAAAATTTCAACATCGGGATGGATGCCATTGGCCGTAAGGCAAAAGTTTTGAGTGGAAATAGAGCTGTTGGCTGCGTCAAAATTCACAACTGCCTGCGCCGGAGATACATTGAACCACAGCGGGTTTTCAATTTGCGGTTTGACAGTAAAACTTCCGACAGGAGTAAAAAAAGAATATTTTCCGGTTTCAGAAGTAAAAGTAGCTCCGGATTCAAATCCGTCGTTGATTGTGATCTTCATCAGCGGATGCTTTAAATCGGCAGCATTACAGCCATTGTTGTTTGCATCAAAGGTTAGTTCGCCTGAAATCGTATTGTAATTTCCGCCAGGCACAAATGAACAATAGGAGTTTACCTGCACATTTTGATTGTTTGTAGGCAACGAAATTATTTTGTTGCGAATAGATACAGCGTTAAAGTCATCTGCACAAACAAACGCAAGGTTTGGGGTATCAATATTTCCAGAATTGGAAAACTGTAGTAAACCATTTTTGTAATTCAGATAGGTTAAGTTTGGCGAATTGGTCAAATATAAATCATTAACTGCAGTCTTTGATAGATCCAATGAAGTCAATAGTGAACTGCCGATTGTTAATTCTGACAATTGCGAAAGATTGTTTAGGTTAAGTTGAGGCAGTTGCGATGCAGAGATCGTTAGCATATTCAAATTGCTGGGTACATCGGCCTTGATTTCACTTAATTCCGGGCTGCCACAATTTACATATCCAGTTTCTATTGAGGAAATGTCGAGTGAAACGATCGGGTTATTTTGGCATGTAAGGCTTGAAAGACCGTGCAACGGGAGCAATTCCAGTGCAGAAATATTGTTATTCTCGCAATACAATCCTCCAATCGATGTTGCGTTTCCAAATGTTAAGGCGTTAAGATGATTGTTTCTACAAAAAAAGGCTATTAAGTTTGTCATTGAGGCGATATCCAATTCGGTAAGTTGGTTATCTTCACAAGAAAACCACTCTAAATTGACCAATGGAGCAACATTTAGTTCGGTAAGCATGTTTTCACCGCAAGTGAAATCAGTCAGATTTATTAACGTGTGTACATCGAGCGCTTGCAATTGATTTGAATCACAGCCAAAATTTATAAGATTTGTCAAAGGCAATACATTTAGATCAGCAATCGAATTTACGGCGCATTGCAAAAAAGTCAGCCCTGTCAATGATGCGACATTTAAAGATGTGAGTTGGTTGTTGTTGCAGTTCAATTTTGTCAGCGTAGTTGTGGTTGGAACATTTAGAGAAGTCAGATTATTGTTAGAGCAGTCAATTTCTATGAGATTGTTATTTCCACCAAAAATTAAAGAATTCAATTCTGAATCATTGCATTTTAACAAAGTCAATGCCGTTAAGTTGCTCACATTTAAACTGCTTAAAAAGGTGTCATTGCAAATCAGTTGTTTAAGGTTGGGTGTCTGCGTTAAATCAAGGCTTGATAATGAAGAATTGGATGAAACATCGAGGTATTCAAGGCTTGCCAATCCTGTCAAATCCAAAATGGAAAGCGAATTATTGGCGAGGATTAAAGATTTCAGGTCTGCCAATCCGGAAACATTAACCGATTGCGCACTTCTAAATTCAATTGTAACCAAGTGCGTCAAGGCAGTCATGTCGATGGAATCAAAATAATAGCCGCCACATTTAAGAGAAGTCAGATTTGTAAAAGCACTAAGTCCGGTAAGGTCAAATATGAATTCAGAGGAGATTACATCCATAGAAGTCACTGCTAAAGCTTCATTTGTGTCAATTTGGTTGTCACCATTCGTATCAAAACCTGCTGCCAGCAAATAGCTTTTAAAACCTGCATCCGGAATATTTACAATGGTTTGAGCTTGTGCTGCCGTCGCAAAAAACAACAGCAGAAATGTAATTTTTTTCATAAAAACAACTTTAATTTTTAGAAAGCTTTGATTAGTTCCTGCAAGCGTTCTTTCTTTCGCTGCGAGATCGGAAGGTTTGCATTATCAGCCATCACCACATAACCGCCATCGGTTTTAATGTAAGATTTTAAAAAAGCCAGGTTGATCAGGTGCGATTGATGAATGCGCTCAAAACCGTGTTCGCTCAGCAATTCCTCGTATTCTTTAAGCGTTTTCGAAATCAATAACGGCTTGTGGTTCTTGATATAAAACTTCGTGTAATTGTCCTGCGATTCGCAACGGATGATGTCGCTGATCTCAAATAAATGGATGCCTTCGGATGTAGAAAGCGCGATCCGTTTAAAATTATCGACTTTTTTCCGGATGTTTTCCAACAGCAAATCGATGTGCTCAAATGAATTGTTCTTCTCTAAAGTCTGCTTGATCTTTGTGATCGTTTTCTGCAATTCTTCAGGGTCAACAGGCTTCAGCAAAAAATCGAGGGCACTGAATTTAAACGCTTTCAGCGCATATTGCTCATGCGCCGTAATGAACACGATATGCGACGCCATTTTTCCGTTGGTCTTTGCAAATTCCTCGAGTATGTCAAATCCGGTTCCGTCAGACAAATGAATGTCGAGAAAAACCACCTGTGGCTTGTATTTTTCCAAGGCGATGATGCCGGTTTTCACGCTTTCGGCTTCGCCAATGATGATGATTTCCGAGGCGTAGCGCTCCAGAAGGCTTTTCATTCCCTTGCGCAAATGTTTGTCGTCGTCTATAAGTAATGCTGTAATCATATCCTGATTTTTGTATCTGATGTATATTGTATTGGCAGTGAAATCACGACTTTCGTTCCCGATGATTTACCGTTTTCGAGTATTTCTTCGATCGAAACATGCGCAGATTGTGCCGTTTCGGCCTGCATCATTTCAAGTCGTTTTTTTGTAATTTCCAATGCCATGGATTGGTGCGCCTTGACTGAATTTTCCTTTAATATTTTAGATTGGTTAAACCCGATGCCGTCGTCGGTAATTGTGCAGATGAGTTTTTCATTTTCAAGATCGAAACGCACCGAAATATTGCCGTCGCCTTCTTTGGGAACCATACCGTGCAAAATTGCATTTTCTACAAATGGCTGGATCAACAGCGGCGGAAGCGCCATATCATCTTCAATTTCGGGGCTGGACGTGATCTGAAATTCAAATTTTTTATTGAAACGCAGTTGCTCGAGTTCGAGATAATTCTGCAAGCCTTCTATTTCTTTATCGATCGGAATTAGCGAACCTTTCGAATATTCCAGCGTCAAGCGCATGAGTTTGGAGAATTTCGACAAATATTTAATCGCAGAATCGGTTCCGTTCTGTACGATAAAACTCGAAATCGAACCCAGGCAATTGAAAACGAAATGCGGATTCATCTGCAAATGCAGCGCTTTCTGCTCATATTCGGCGACTTCTTTCTGCAAGGTCAGCCTGCGCTTGATCTGCATTCGGTTATACAAAACGAAAATCAGCACCAGCGCCATTAATCCGCCAATGATCAGGAATAAAGAGAATTGCTGTTGGCGTTTGTTCTTTTCATGCAGCAAAGCTTCTTTCTTTTCGTATTCAAAGTTCATTTCTGCGCGTATGAATTTCTGCGTATTTTCATCGTTTTCAAGGCTGTCCTTGATTTTTACATAAGACCGGAAATGCAGAAAAGCTTCTTTTTCGTTTCCAAGATGGCTGTAAATGTCACTTAGCATTTTTTCCGATTCCTTAATCTGGTCGAGTGTTCCGATTTCTTTCGCCAGATCCAGTGATTTTTGTACAGATCGCAGTGCTTCTGGATACTTTTTCTCACGGCTGTAAAGTTCGCCCAAGCTGTATAACACCAAAGAAACGCCAAATTTATTGTCCATCTCTGCATACAAACGCTGCGATTCGTTGTAATAGGAAATGGCCTTCTCATTGGCGTTGTTCTTCATGTAATAATCACCTAGGTAATTCTGCAATAAGGCAAAACCACGAATGTTTTCGGTTTTTTCAAAGGCTTTTTCAGCTTTGCCATAATATTCGAAAGCTTTCAGGTCGTTTTGTCGTTCAAAATAAATCGCACCGATATTCGTCAGCGTCACCGCAATGGTCTGCTCGCCATTTTGTTCCTGCTGTTTCAGTGCTTTGAGCAAATATTCAAGTGCTTTTTGAAGGTTTTTCTGTGATTTGTAAACAATTCCAATATTGTTGTACAGCTTTGAAATGCTTTGTTTTTGGTTGGTTTCCTGATACAGTTTCAGGGCTTTGAAATAATGTTCAAGCGCTCTCGGATAATTGTTTTCTTCACTAAAAACCACTCCCGAACTCGCATAAGCACGCGCCAGTCCGTTTTTTAGCTGTGGAAGATCTGAATCAGAAAGCAATTTTTCAAATTTGGCCTGAGCCTGACTAAAGTACTGCAAGGCTTTCGGGTAATCGCTCAGAATGATATTGGCATTTCCAAAGTTCATCAGCGCCGAAGCTTCGCCAAATGCATAACGGTTTTTCTGTGATAATGCGAGGGCTGTTTTAGCGTAAAACAAAACAGAATCGGGATCGATTTCGCGGAATTCATTCGCCAGTTTATTAAAGGAATTCGCTTTGGCAGTATCGATTTTGGAAGCAGCGATTACGCGTTTCAAACTGTCGATAACCTGGCCCTGGGCAAAAGAAAAATGTCCGGCAAGTACAAACAATACAAAAAATATGTGGAAACGGAAACTGTTTTTCAAAATGCTGTGATTTTAGTTAACCACACAAATATAATTGAAGTTTCAGCAAATGAACGGGTGAATGAGAATTTGACGGTTTTGAATTAGAATTTGATGAGATCTCAGCTTAAAACGGCAAATTTAAACCCGATACCGTGCAGGTTTTCGATTGAAATGCTTTTCTCATCCGCGAGGATTTTCCGCAGTCTCGAAATAAATACATCAAGGCTTCGACCCATAAAATAATCGTCGTCGCCCCAGAGCGCTTTGAGGATTTCTTCTCTTTTCAGCACTTTATTCTTATTGTCGAGGAACAATTTGAGCAGTTCAGATTCGCGCTGCGTGAGCGTTGTTTTTTCTTTTTCGTTAAAAACCAGGAAATTATTGCTGTCGAATTGGTATTTCCCAATCGTGTATATTGATTTTTCAACGGCCGAAGTTTTCTGGGAGCGTTTCAGAAAAATCTCGATCTTTAGGATCAGTTCCTCAATGCTAAAAGGTTTTACCAGATAATCATCTGCGCCAAGCTTCAAGCCTTTGATGCGGTCTTCTTTCAGGGTTTTTGCCGATAGGAAAATGATTGGAATTTCAGTATTCAGTGCCCTGATTTCAGCTGCAATTTCAAAACCATCTTTTTTCGGAAGCATGATGTCTAAAATGCAAAGGTCGAATGCGCTTTCGCGGAAAGTTTGCATGCATAAATTCCCGTCGGCGCAATGAACGACTTCATAACCGCTTTGCTCGAGATTGTCTTTGGTTAAAAAAGCAAGCGTTTCGTCGTCTTCGGCATATAAAATCGTGACTGGTTTCATGAAATCGGAATTAAAATGGTAATCGTGATGCCGTTTTCAGGATTGTTGGCGGCCTTGATTTTCCAATGGTGCAAGTTGCAGATTTTCTTCACATAATACAAACCTAATCCGAAACCGTTGACTTCGTTGCTTTTCGGACTCGGAATCCGGTAAAATTTATCGAAGATTTCAGGCAGTTTTTTTGATGGAATTCCGATGCCATTGTCGGCGAATTCTAATTTGATTTGCCGGTTTTCTTCCGTCAAGCGGATATTGATTTCGGGCTTTAATTCGCAGTATTTGATCGAATTGTCGATGAGGTTGTAAACGATATTGGTAAAATGAAAAGGATCGGCTGCAATTGTGAAATCCTTTTCAGCTTCTATGTTTGCAACAATATTTTCATGTTTGAGGCGGATGTTTTCGATGACATCTTTTAAAATCGGCACCACTTCAATTTCTTGTTTGTCCAAATCCATCGGCGCATTATCCGACTTTGCGATATTCAGGATTTTCTCGATGTGGCTGTTGAGTTTGTTGCTTTGATTGATGATGATTTCGGTATATTTTTCAAGCTTTTCATCCTGTTTGATCTTGTCCTGTTTCATCAGATAATTTGAAGCGATCAAAATTGATGACAATGGCGTTTTAAATTCGTGCGTCATATTATTGATGAAATCGCGCTGCAGTTCAGAGTATTTTTTCTGCTGTAAAATCGTCAAGATCGAGTAAACATACACCAGCAAAATTACAATCAGTGCAAACGACAACACAAACCAAAATTTCAGCGAACTGAACAAATAGGTCGCTTCATTCGGGAAACGGATCGCAAAATAATAGACGAGGTTTTTGTGTTTTGGAAAATATACTGAACTCTGTTTTTTGGTTTTATCGAGTGAAACATAATTGCCGTAAACCATTTCGTCGCTGTGGCAATTGTACATCGCATATTCAAAATCGGTATTGATGTTGGCTTTTTCAAATTCCGACTTCAGGTAAAATTCCAGGATTTCAGGTTCAAAATCATTGTCGATGTTGACGATATAATAATCATTCGACACTTTCTGCACGGGATTTTCAGACGGCAATTCGTGATTCGTACCTTCATATAATTTCTTCGCGACTTCAAGCAATGCAATGTGCGCTTTCTGGCTGAATTTTTTCTCTTCTAAATTGTAAGCCTGTTTCGTCCAAAGCAATTGTGCGACTAAAATCCCGATGATCGCGACCAGTCCGAGAACGATAATGATGTTGAGTTTGTTGAATTTCATTCGTAGTCTGAAATGAGTTCAGTACTGCAATATTAGGCAAAATTACACTGTGATTTGCCGCTTAACAAGTCGTTAACAAACATTTGAAACCGCTTAACAAAGGTCTGTAGTTTAACCAACTACTTTTGAAATGTTCAAACCGGACAACCATAAACTATTATCAATTTTAAAATTTACTTTTATGAAAACGATCAAAATTACCTTATGTGCTGCAGTTTTAGGACTAATGTCATTTACAGTATTGCCTGCAAAATCTGTTGCGAAAATCATTGAAACCGCCGCTTCGGCAGTGACCTGGAAAAGCGAATCGATCGATTTGGGTGAAATTCCACAAAACAAACCGAAAGCCATCGAATTCGAATTCAAAAACACCGGAAAAACCGCAGTTGTCATTTCAGAAGTCAAAGCTTCCTGCGGCTGTACCGCTACAGATTATACCAAAACGCCAGTAAAACCTGGAGAAACTGCAAAAGTTACCGCAACTTATAATGCTGCAAACAAAGGCGCTTTCACCAAAACAGTAACAGTAACCACAAATGCCGAAACTGCTCCCAAAGTTTTGTCCTTTAAAGGAACTGTGATTTAATTTGAATAAAAGGTTGGTTAAAAAGAAAACTCCGAACGCAAGTCCGGAGTTTTTATTTATAAAGTAATGATTATCAATTATCTATTGCCAATTATCCATTAATTACCACTTCGCCATACAAATCAAATTCTGTTGCATCGGTAATTTTAATCATTGCAAATTCACCGGTTTTTAAATAGTATTTTGAAGCGTCGATAAGCACTTCATTATCAACATCAGGACTGTCAAATTCGGTTCTTCCAACAAAATGCTGGCCTTCTTTTCGGTCGATGATGCATCTGAATGTCTGCCCAATTTTTTCCTGGTTCAATTCCCATGAAATCTGAGACTGAATTTCCATGATCTCATTCGCGCGTTGTTGCTTTACATCGGCAGGAACATCATCTTCAAGCAAATAAGCATGCGTATTTTCTTCGTGCGAATAGGCAAAACAGCCCAATCTTTCGAAACGCATTTCCTCGACCCAATTTTTCAAGATCTGGAAATCTTCTTCCGTTTCGCCAGGGTAACCAACGATTAAAGTTGTTCTGATCGTCATTCCCGGAACTGCTTCGCGGAATTCTTTTAATAATTTCGTCGTTTTCGCCTGAGTTGTTCCGCGGCGCATCGATTTCAAAACTGAATCCGAAATGTGCTGCAACGGAATGTCAAGGTAATTACAAATCTTTGGCTCGCGCTTCATCAAATCCAAAACATCCATTGGGAAACCAGTAGGGAAGGCGTAATGCAAACGAATCCATTCGATGCCTTCAATTGCAGCTAGTGCTTCGAGCAATTCGGCTAAATTTCTTTTTTTGTATAAATCAAGTCCGTAATAAGTCAAATCCTGGGCAATTAATATCAATTCTTTGACGCCATCCCGGGCCAAACCTTCAGCTTCTTTAACCAGTTTTTCAATCGATTGTGACACGTGTTTGCCACGCATCAGCGGAATTGCGCAAAAACTGCAAGGACGGTCGCAGCCTTCGGCAATTTTCAAATACGCGTAATTCTTCGGGGTTGTCGTCAAACGCTCGCCAAGCAATTCGTGCTTATAATCCGCTCCAAGCGCTTTTAACAACAAAGGCAATTCGGTCGTCCCGAAAAACTGGTCGACATTCGGGATTTCTTTTTCAAGATCCGGTTTGTAACGTTCAGACAAACAGCCCGTAACAAACACTTTATCCACAAGTCCGCGTTCTTTTTTATCGGCGTATTCCAAAATCATATTCACCGATTCGGCTTTCGCATTGTCAATAAAACCACAGGTATTGATCACAATGATGTTGCCTTCTTCAGCCGCCGGTGCTTCGTGCTGCACGTCTTTTCCGCTGGCACGCAGCTGGCCCATCAAAACCTCGCTGTCGTAAACGTTTTTCGAGCAGCCTAAAGTAATGACGTTGATTTTGTTCTTTTTTAAAGTCTTGGTTCTCATGGGTTTGTATCGCTATTATTCGGGAGCGGCTGCAAAATTACACTTTTTCTTTGTTAGAACGTGACGGTTATGGAAATTTTATGAAGCTATTCCCGCTCTCGCCTTTATCTTTGTTCGTTCCTCTCAAAGGATATCGGCTCCATCAGGGCTAAAAAAAATCCGTTCCAAAAGAATGAAACGGATTTAAATTGAAAGCCTGTCTTTTTACAATTGAAACACCAAACTCGCTGAAACGGTGTTGTAAACCGATTTGATCTCCGCGCCATTTGCACCTCCGGTAAATCCGTAAGAGAAAAATCCTTCATCTGATTTTCTTTGGGTGTAGGCATAAGAAACATCTAATTTGATGTATCCGAAATTGTAGCCCAAACCTCCTGAAAAGCTGTTCAGATCGCCAATGGTTCTACCATCTTTATACGGACTTCCTTCAAAACGGTATCCGCCGCGAAGGCTGAATTGCTTGATCCTATATTCTCCGCCCACGCGAATTTCACTAGCAACATCAAGCTGGTCTTTAAATTCGGCATTCACCGGATCAAAATAATCGCTGTTGGGACGAAATTTCGTATTTCCATAATCTTTCACCGAATAATCCACGCTGATCAACGCTGATTTTCCAAAAACATACGCGCCGCTTGCCGTCCATTTTCCCGGAGTATGCAATCGGTAAGGATCATAAGTAATGTAAACATCAGAATCGGTTGCCGCCGTGCCGAAGCCTGCATTTCCAAAATTGTATCCTGAACTGTGAACCACCTGCCGCATTTCATCTGTAAATTCATACCATGTTGGCGATTCATAAGCCAATCCTAGGCGTAATTCTTTAGTTACTTTGGCAATGGCACCAAGCTGGAATGAAAATCCGTTTCCGTAAGTCTGCAAATCCTGATCGAATCTCAAGCTTGTCAAACCCGAAGTGGTGCTGTTGCTATTGTCTTCATAAAAACTCGTTGACTGCCTGTAATCTACAAAATGCGTGTTTAAATTTATTCCGAAGTAAAATTTATCGCGGTATTCTGTTGAGGCGTTAAAGGCCAGTTTTCCATTGTAACCTTTTGAATTGAAGGTGTTTTCCTGATAGTAATTTCCGCCGGGAGCGACATTGGATACATAAGTAGTATTGTCTGGATTTAACGGATCTGTCGGATTGATTACGTAAGCGTGATAACCCAAATAAGCCGTTTGTTCCCTTAAAGTGAACGCGTCGTAATAATAATTGTCAAGATCGCCAACCGGAACGCCGATATTATTGGCGCGATTGGTGAAATAGGCACCTACAGAATTTGTTGGATTGGTTCCGAAAGAAAACTTTGAATTGTCAA
Organism: Flavobacterium noncentrifugens; assembly: GCF_900100375.1. GTDB lineage: Bacteria > Bacteroidota > Bacteroidia > Flavobacteriales > Flavobacteriaceae > Flavobacterium > Flavobacterium noncentrifugens. The sequence goes on from NZ_FNEZ01000002.1 coordinate 477,849, forward strand.
AATTATTAGTGTTTTCGTAATTGACCGAAAGCACGAATTTTTTCCAGTTGGTTTTGTCATTATCAGGATGAAATACAAACGCAGCTCCGGCCTGGTTCAAAAGATCGAAAGTGTTTTCGGATTCATCGCTTTTGCTTCCGTAATATGAAGATTTATTTTTAACGTTGTAATTGGCTAACGTAATTCCAACCTGGCTTGTGGCAAAAACCCCTGATCCGGCAGGATTGACATTTATGGCAGAGAAATCTCCGCCCAAAGCGCCAAATGCACCGCTCATGGATCGGAAACGCGACGTTCCGCTTAATTGCCCCTGCGCATAACGCACGCCATCCCTGACTTCTTGGGATTGTACCATGCCAAACGACAATATGGATATGGTAATCAATAAATATTTTTTCATAGTAATTAATTTTGTTCAAAAAAATACCTATGTAAATAACTGAAAGTCAAAACATAGGTAATTTTATAATTAGTGAATTTATCTTCTTCCTCCGCTTCCGCTTCTACCACCGCCACCGCCACTTCCGCCGCTGCTTCTTCCACCACCGCTGTATGAGCCTGATGATGGAGCAGATGATCTTGTTGGTGCCGAATACGTATTGTTGCTGCTGCTTCGGGTTGGCTGACTATTCGGGTTGAAACCGCTGTTCCTGGCGGGAGCACTCTGCTGCGATCTCGTTGGAGAGTTTGTATAATTGCCGTTGTTTGCCCGTGTTGGGTAATTGTAATTTCTTCCTCCGTTATTATATTGTCGTGTTCCCTGGTTTTGGGAATTGTTGTAATTTCTGCCACCGTTTGAATAATCGTTTCTTCTTCCGGTAGAGTAGGCAGAATTCCTAGTATTTCCGTTTCTTGCGCCTTGTGAATAGGTGTTGGAGTTGCGTCCGTATCCATCGCGGTAAGCAGTTGTCCTACGGCCATTTGTGTAATTGTTTCTGTAGTAATAACCGTGGTTGTACCAGTTGTTGGCATAGTAATTATTCCATCCGTAACCGTTGTATCCGTAACCGTAATAAGGAGAAGACCATGGATTGTAACCCCAGCCATAGTAGCTCGGCCCATACCATGAATTCCATCCCCAGCCTAGATTCCACCCCCAGCCGCCGCCGTAATAACCGCCCCAACCGGAGTTGTTGTCATAAACATTAACGGTAACATTGTCGGGATTGTTTCCCCAGCCGGCATAACCGGAATCATAATTTTGAGCGTTGCTATTGTTGTTGTCAGATGCATTATCGTAACTGTTGGAACTGTAATTGTCCACATCGGTAAAAATCTGGTCGGGTTCATTGTTTTGCTGTAACGATCCGAAGTAGTCTTTGTATTGGTTTGACGGATCGTTATTTCTATTCGAATTTCCAGGATTTCGTCTGCCTGAATTTCCGTAAATCCCATCATTGTCTGCGTAAGAAGTATTTTGAGTGGAGCCGCATGAAGTAATGATTGTGGCCATCAATCCAACGAGCAAACAGACGGAAATTTTTGTTGGTGAAAAATAATTAGTTTTCATAATCTGCAGTTTTTTTATTGTTGGGCAATACAAAAATAACTAGTTTTGCCGAACTATTTAGTTAAATAAAGTTAAACAATTTTTGTGCCAAAATATTCAATATGAGCAAGAACCTGACGACAAGAGAAGAAGATTATTCGAAATGGTATAACGAGCTGGTTGTTAAGGCAGATCTTGCCGAAAATTCAGGTGTTCGCGGTTGTATGGTGATCAAGCCTTACGGCTATGCGATTTGGGAAAAAATGCAGGCAGAACTTGACAGGATGTTTAAGGAAACCGGGCACCAGAATGCCTATTTTCCGTTGTTCGTTCCAAAGAGCATGTTTGAGGCCGAAGAGAAGAATGCCGAAGGTTTCGCAAAAGAATGTGCGATCGTAACGCATTACCGATTGAAAAACGATCCTGACAGGCCGGGAAAATTAATGGTAGATCCAAATGCCAAGCTTGAAGAAGAACTGATCGTTCGTCCCACGAGTGAAGCCATTATCTGGTCAACATACAAAGGCTGGGTGCAGTCGTACCGAGATTTGCCATTATTGATCAACCAATGGGCGAATGTCGTGCGTTGGGAAATGAGAACACGGTTTTTCTTGCGTACTGCCGAATTTTTATGGCAGGAAGGCCATACGGCACATGCGACCAAAGCTGAAGCCATCCAAGAATCTGAACAAATGATGCACGTGTATGCTGATTTTGCCGAAAATTTCATGGCCATTCCGGTAATCAAAGGATTAAAAACCGAAACCGAGCGTTTTGCTGGTGCAGATGAAACCTATTGTATCGAAGCATTGATGCAGGATGGAAAAGCGCTTCAGGCTGGAACGTCTCACTTTTTAGGTCAGAATTTTGCCAAAGCCTTTGATGTCAAATTCGCCAATGCAGAAGGCAAGCAGGAGCACGTTTGGGGAACATCCTGGGGTGTTTCGACACGTTTGATGGGCGCTTTGGTCATGACGCATTCAGATGATAAAGGATTGGTTTTACCGCCGAATTTAGCGCCGATCCAAATCGTCATTGTTCCAATTTATAAAACAGAAGAAGAATTTGCTGCAATTTCAGATGCGGCGCATACCTTGGTTGCCCAGTTCAAAAAACTGAAACTGTCCGTTAAATTTGACGACAGGACAACCCAGAAGCCAGGATTTAAATTTGCCGAATGGGAATTGAAAGGTGTTCCTGTTCGTATTGCTATCGGCCCGAAAGATCTCGAAAACGGCACTTTCGAAGTGGCAAGACGCGATACGCTCACAAAAGAAGTCATTTTGAAAGACGGAATCGTAAATTATGTGAATGAGCTGCTCGAGCAAATCCAGACCGATTTATTCAACAAAGCGCTTGATTACAGAAATACGCACATCACCGAAGTTTCTAATTTTGAAGAATTTAAAGATATTTTAGAACACAAAACAGGCTTTATTTCTGCACATTGGGACGGAACTGCTGAAACGGAAGAAAAGATCAAAGACCTTACAAAAGCAACAATCCGCTGCATTCCCTTGGATAGAGTAGAAGAGTCGGGAAGCTGCGTGCTTACTGGAAAACCATCTGTTGGAAGGGTACTGTTTGCAAAGGCATACTAAAAAAAATCAAAAATAATTACGTCAGCTATTGTGCGAATAAAAAATAGTTGTATTTTTGCATCCGCATTAGAGAAGTAAGGCCCGTTCGTCTATCGGTTAGGACGCCAGGTTTTCATCCTGGTAAGAGGGGTTCGATTCCCCTACGGGCTACAAATAAGTTCATATTACATTGAAGAGAATTTAAACAAACTAGATGAATAATGGTCCGTTCGTCTAGGGGTTAGGACGCCAGGTTTTCATCCTGGTAACAGGGGTTCGATTCCCCTACGGACTACAATAAGTTATAAAAATTATTTAAGAAAAAATGGCAAATCATAAGTCAGCTCTAAAGAGAATCAGAAGCAACGAAAAGAAAAGAGTATTAAACAGATACCAGCACAAAACGACTCGTAATGCCATTAAAGCATTAAGATTGGCTACAGATAAATCTGATGCTTCGTCAAAATTGTCTGCTGTAATTTCTATGATCGATAAATTAGCTAAGAAAAATATCATCCATGATAACAAAGCTTCTAATTTGAAATCGAAATTAACGAAACACGTTTCTAAATTGTAATCAATACAATTCACGATATAAAAAAAGCTCTCAGTTTCTGGGAGCTTTTTTTATGCTTATATTTACCTTTTAAAACATACTCCTTAAATCATTCAGCATTTCCTTAGTAATTGGTTTTGATAAGAAATCAATGACCATAGGATATGTTTTAGACTTCTCAATGTCCTTCGGATCGATTGTAGAAGAAAGTACCAGTACTTTTGTTTTTGGAAATAACGGTGCATAGCTCACTTGCGAAAAATGGTCTAAAAATTCCCAACCGCCCATTACGGGCATGTTTAAATCCAAGAAGATCAAAGCGGGGTACTTTGTGATATCTGCGCCAAGATTGTTCAGTTTGAGTTCGTCAAAATAATTAATCGCTTCCTCTCCATTTTGTGCCGTAACGATTTCCTTGGCAAAAGCCGATTTTGCAATAACCATCTTGCAAAGCATCAGCGTAATCGGGTCGTCGTCTACACACAGTATTAAATCTAACATTGATTATTTTTTGAATGTTATCGTAAATGTTGTTCCTTTATCTACTTCGCTCTCTACCGAAATTGATCCGCCCATCGTTTCTACCTGTGATTTTACCAGGTATAAACCAAGGCCTTTGCTGTCGGGATAATTGTGAAAACGTTGGTACAAGCCAAAAATCTTGTCTTTGTTTCGCTCCAGATCAATCCCGATTCCATTATCTTTAAACGTCAGAACAATGTTTTCGCCAGCCTCTTTCGAGGACACAAAAATACGGAGTGTTCTTTTAGGAGAGCGGTATTTTATCGCATTTGTAAAAAGATTTAACAAAATGCTTTCGAGATAGGCTTTGTTGATGTTTAAGATTGTAACCTTTTCAAGTTCGATTTTAAGGATCGGTTTGTGAAGGCTGATCAGGAACGTAAGCTGGTTGAAAACGTTTTCAAATACGTCCTTAATCAGTACTTCTTCTTTTTGTATTGAAGGATTGTCTTTGATGATCACAACCTTGACCAAGTCGTTGATGGTTTCGTTGAGCAAATGTGTGGAAGTAGAAAAACCGTTCAGAATTTCTTTAAGCTCCGGGCTTTCAACCGGAATGTCCTGCATTAAATTAAGCAATCCGGTAAGATTCGAAAGCGGTGCCCGAAGGTTGTGCGAGGTAATGTACGAGAACTGCTTTAAATCCTTATTGTTCTGCGTCAGCTCCCGGATGAGTTGTTCTTTTTCTTTTTCCTGTTTTTTTTCTTCAGAAATATCACGCTGGATTGAAATCCAATGGGAATGCTCGCCTTCTTTATTGGTAATCGGGATCATTGAAAAATTGACCCAGTATTCGCCGCCGTCCTTTCGGTGGTTTAAGGTTTCAAACTTGAATTCTTCTTTTCGCCTCAATGCTTTGGATAATTTGGAAATCTCATTTTTTACCGATCTTCTGCCCATGAAGATCGTAGGGGATTTTCCAATGACTTCACTTGCTTCAAAACCGGTCATCTCTGAAAATGCCGGGTTCACGAATACGATTTTAGGAATCGCCCTGTTCGATCGTTCTGCTTCAGTAATGATAACCGAATCCTTGGTTTGTGTAATTACGGTTTCAAGCAATTTTAAACGCTGCTCTTCTTCTTTTTGCTTCGTGATGTCCTGGATCGCCCCGATCATCCGGATCGCGTTTCCGTAATCATCCTTGACTAAAAAACCCCTGTCAAAAACATATTTGTAACTGCCGTCGGCACATTTGAAACGGTATTCATCCTGCCATTTTTCCGTTTTCTGTTCGATAAATGAATAGAGCTTGATCGACATCTTGATGCTGTCTTCAGGATGGATCCGGTCAAACCACCATTTTGAGGTTTCCCCGACATCTTCTTTTTTATATCCGAAAACACCCTGGATTCCCTTATTCCAAATGAAATCGTCGTTTAAAATCTGCCAGTCCCAAATGGTATCGCTGGTCGCTTTGGCAACAATATCATAGCGCTCGTTCGAAGCCTTGATTTCTTCGTTATTCTGGCGCAGCTTTTCAAAGATTTTATTGCTGCGGATGTTGTTTTTTGAAATGATGTAATTGAAGATGATCCCCGAGATTAAAATAATCGTCAAATTGGCCGAAAGGCTGTAAGTCTGGTAGTTATTGCCGGTGAAAAAGTGGATTAATAGTTTATGACTCAGAATAGCCAAAAACATTAAAAAAATAACAAAAATTAAAGATATTTTGTTGACTTTGTTTTTCATTACACCAAATATATATAAATTATTGTTCACTTTACAATTGTAGGTACAAACTTGTTTTTTGCAGCCGAAATTTGTTGCAAAAGCGTTAACAAACAGTAAACTATCAATGAAAGATTTTTTATACGAAAAAAAAGTGTACCTTTGCGCCCATTAAAAATCACAGATGGAATCTATCAGAAACATTGCAATTATTGCCCACGTCGATCACGGTAAAACTACTTTGGTTGATAAAATCATGTACCATTGTCAACTTTTCCGTGACAACGAAAACACGGGAGACCTTATCTTAGACAACAACGACTTAGAGCGCGAAAGAGGAATTACGATTACTTCTAAAAACGTTTCTGTTGTTTACAAGGGTACGAAAATCAACATTATCGACACGCCGGGCCACGCCGATTTTGGTGGTGAAGTAGAGCGTGTATTGAACATGGCTGATGGTGTTTGCCTTTTGGTCGATGCTTTTGAAGGTCCAATGCCACAAACGCGTTTCGTATTGCAAAAAGCTTTGGATCTTGGCTTGAAACCTTGCGTCGTGATCAATAAAGTTGATAAAGAAAACTGTACTCCGGAAGAAGTACATGAAAAAGTTTTTGATCTGATGTTTGAACTTGGAGCAACAGAAGAGCAATTGGATTTCCCAACAGTTTACGGTTCTGCAAAAAATAACTGGATGTCTGATGACTGGAGAAACCAAACTGACAGTATTGAACCATTATTGGATATGGTAATCAAAAATGTGCCACCACCAAATGTTGGAGAAGGAACACCACAAATGTTGATTACCTCTTTAGATTTTTCTGCCTTTACAGGTCGTATCGCAATCGGTCGTCTTGAAAGAGGAATTCTTAAAGAAGGCATGCCAATCTCTCTTGTAAAAAGAGACGGAACCATAGTGAAATCACGTATCAAAGAATTGCACACTTTCGAAGGACTTGGTCGTAAAAAAGTGGCACAAGTAATTGCTGGAGATATTTGTGCGATCATTGGTGTTGAAGGTTTTGAAATTGGAGATACCATCGCTGATTTTGAAAACCCTGAAGGTTTGCAAACCATTGCAATCGACGAGCCTACGATGAGCATGTTGTTCACGATCAACGATTCGCCATTCTTTGGTAAAGAAGGTAAATTTGTAACCTCACGCCACATCCGTGACCGTTTGACAAAAGAGCTTGAGAAAAACCTTGCGATGAAATTGGGTGAGACCGATTCTGCTGATAAATTCATGGTTTTCGGACGCGGTGTACTGCACTTGTCTGTCCTTATCGAAACGATGAGAAGAGAAGGTTATGAACTTCAAATCGGGCAGCCACAAGTAATCATCAAAGAAATTGACGGTAAAAAATGTGAGCCAATTGAGGAATTGACAATCGATTTGCCAGAAACACTTTCAGGTAGAGCGGTTGAATTCGTGACTATGCGTAAAGGTGAAATGCTGAGTATGGAAACCAAAGGGGACCGTATGATCGTGAAATTTAATATTCCATCACGTGGAATTATTGGATTGCGTAACCAATTGCTTACTGCAACAGCTGGTGAGGCTATTATGGCACACCGTTTTATAGGATATGAGCCTTACAAAGGAGAAATTTCTGGACGCAATAAAGGTTCGTTGATCTCTATGGAAAAAGGAAAAGCCATTCCTTATTCTATCGATAAATTGCAGGATCGCGGTAAGTTCTTTGTTGAACCAAATGCCGAAATTTACGAAGGTCAGGTGATTGGTGAGAACTCCCGTGGCGATGATATGTGTGTCAACGTAACTAAAGAGAAAAAACAATCGAACGTTCGTTCATCCGGAAATGATGAAAAAGCAAGGATCATCCCGCCGATCATTTTCTCACTGGAAGAAGCGTTGGAATACATCCAAAAAGATGAATATGTTGAGGTAACGCCAAAATCGATTCGTCTGAGAAAAATCTATTTGACAGAAACCGACAGAAAAAGATTCAAATTCTAATCTGAAAGTTTATATACATGAAAAGCCATTCTGAAAAGAGTGGCTTTTTTTATTTCAATATCCAATAAAATTTTTATTTGGGCGTTACCTGCGGCCGGGCTATTCGCTACACCCGAGCGAAGCGAACTGAACGAACACATACAAAATAAATATTTCGTGAGTTAATCTTTTAAATTTTCTTTCGCTGCGCTACAGGAAATCTTAAAAGGATTTCCGCTGCTATCCCTAACGCAAACATTCGCCGTCTAAAAGCATCTCATCAACGCTCCGAAATTCTTAATTCTTAAATCAAAAATCGTAAATCAAATTACCTTCCCAGCAAAAACACCAAAGGAACATCAAACCGTTCCGCCCATGATTGCTCCGAATGATCGGCGCCTTCAAATTTTTTCGTCATCCAGTTTTTGCCTGCTTTGTACCCTTTGGCTTTCATGACTTTATCAGCCTGAAGCTGAAAAGGTTCATATGCCGCATCAAGCGTTGCCGTTCCAAAATCAAAATAAATTTTATGGTTTTCAGCAGACGGCAAATGTGCTGCCATATAATTCATAAAAGCAGCCGGAACCGGGTTGTTTTCGAGTTTGGAAACTCCGGGCCAATGTGTCGAAATACAGGCTGCACCACCAAATACGTTCGGATACTGGCAAATCGCATACATCGATATCAATCCGCCCATGCTCGAACCCGCAATAAATGTATGCTTCGAATCGGAATAAACCGAATAGATGTTGTCGATAAACGGTTTGAGTTCATTTACGATAAATTTCAAATAATTATCCGAATTGATCTTTTCGGAAAATAACAATTCGCCCTCTTTTTTAATATTGTATAAAGAATCCTGTTCACTTTTAGAGAGTTCGTCAAACGGCTTTTCAGGAAAATAATCGCTGCGCCTGGTCTCGGCAATGCTCGAAATCCCAACGATAATGAACTTTTTCGTTTTCTTTTCTGCCATCAATCTAGAAGCGGTTTCATCTGCCCTCCATTCCTGTTTGTTCCAGGTCGTATTCGCATCAAAAAGCATTTGCCCGTCGTGCATGTACAACACCGAATATTTCTCGTTTTTGGAATAACCTTCCGGGAGCCAGACATCAATGTTTCTGGGTTTGACCAGCTTCGACGGAAAATTTTCATAATGTTTAATGGTTCCGGCCGAAGGTTTCATTTGCTGGGCTTGTAATACCTGTGCAAAAGTGAAGCACAAAAGAATAAATTTATACATATAAAAGAAGGAATAATTAACGTTTTAAAGAAAAGTGGCCGCGGATGGTTTTTCGGTCTTCAAGATCAATCGCGTACCAATAATCGTCTGCGGGCAACGGAACCGAATTGATCGTTCCGTCCCAGCCTTCACCCAAACCGGAAATCTGTTTGACCAATCTTCCAAAACGGTCGAAAATGCGGATGACTGCATTTTGATAATAAGTCGAAGTTGTGCCTTTAAAGTTCCAGGTGTCATTGTAACCATCGCCATTCGGGGTAAAGAATTTTGGCATGCCCAGCACCGAAACACCAATAGGCCCAACCGTGCCACAGCCATTTAAATCCTTAACATAAACGCTATGAACGCCAGGCTCCACATTGTAGAAAATGTTTGAAGCCTGATAGGCATTCGGATAATCGAGGCTATAAACATAATTGCCGTATCCTGTTGCGGTAATGGCAATCGTATTTTCGTCGGATAAATCATTTACCCGAATGTCTTTGATATGGGCTTTATTTGACAATACAACCGTAATTTCCTTGGTTTCTTCACACAATTGCCGGCTTGTCACTTTGACGTAAAATGTTCCGGTTTCTGAAATGGGAAGCGTTGCGTTTGTGCCAACAATGTTGCCGTTGTGTGTCCATTCAAAAGTATAATCTGAAAGTATGGCATTGGCTGGTAGGCCGGGATCGAGAGTTTCTATAATGATCGGCCCGTCTTGGCAAAGCAGCACTTCTTCAGTTTTAGTGATTGCAGGCAATGGGTCTACAATTAATTTTACATAAGGCCCGAAATGAAAACAGTTTGGATCAACATCGCTCTGGATCCGTACCCAAATGTCCTGAGAATTCAGGTAACCGATATTCCTGTAGTTTACGATATCAGTGATGGGGTTTCTTTGAACTACAGCATCTGCGCGGTTTTTATAATATTTGATCGTAAACGGTGTCGATATCGGAATTAGTGCCTGAATTCTCGCAGTCGTCGCACTAAAATCAAAAAACGAAATTCCGTCACGGTCGTTATTATTGGCATTGTTGTTTCCGTTGGCGTCTAAAAAGTCATCGCAATTCTGGTAAGTGTCTAAGAATGTTGCCGGAATCTGGGTTGCAGATATTGTAATGTTCATTTCTGTAATGTTAAAACAGGAGTTGCTGTTTGTGACGCGCACCCAAATAATATTGTTTCCGGTATAAAAGTCATTTGGCGTTACAATCAACTCAGTTGCCGTTTGATTTTGAGCACCTGGGAATGACTTGTAGTATTCAAAGATTTCAGTAGTATGTCCGGGTAAAATAGCTGATTTCGTACTAGTAAGGTCTATTTTGGTCCGGCCGTCAATAACGGCATCTTCATCACATTCAAAGAATTTTACCGGCGTAACCACTGCCGGGAGTGGCAACACTTTAAGCAAGGCTTCAGCCGAATTCAGGGTACAGATTTTCCCAGTGATGGACATAACGACGCGGTATCTGAAATTATGCATGTTTTGCGTAACGGCCGCAATCGTCAAATTTGCAGTTGTCGCTCCTGAATATTGTGTGTTATTCGTAATGTCTGCCCAGTTTCCGGAAGTAAAAACCTGCCATTGGTAAGCGCTTACCGGAGTTGCGTTAATCGTAAAAAAAGCCTGCTGCAACAAGCAGGTATTTAAATTTTGTGGTTGGGCAGTAATGGTAATTGGTATCAAAGTGATGTACTCATTATTTGGCAATATGGTGTAACCTCCAGCTGTTGTCACGCGTCCATTGGCGTCGGTTGTAACAGGAACACCTCCTAGAATTCCATCATTATTTGGATCTGAGAAACCAGCTTCATTCACATCGGTACAGCCATCATTGTCACTGTCTTTATCGCGATAATTGGCAATTCCGTCAAAATCCGTGTCGGCAACAGTATAGTTTAAAATACCTGATGTGGGCGTGGTTTGGATGCTGACGGATAGGCCCTGGTTTGCAAAACTGGTGGCACTTCCATCAATTCGACCGTTCAAATCAGCATCGTTTGAGCTGGTGTTTCCAGATTCTATTAGATCATAAATCCCGTCATTATCGCTATCAAGATCCAGATAATCAGGAACGCCGTCATTGTCGTTGTCAAAAGGAATAATTCCGGTTCCGTAGGCGTCGTCAATTCCGTCATGATTTGCATCTGCATTCAACCTCGGGATAAAAATATTTCGTTGCGCCTCGATAGCATCAGTAATTCCGTCATTGTCACTATCGAGATCATTGTCATCTGTAATTCCATCCCCATCGGTATCTTTTGGAATGCAGGTGGCTATAATCGAAAAAGTAGCTTTTGAGGTTGTAGTGTTGGAAAGGTTGATGTGCTCAAATTTCAATTCACGGATCAGGTTGGCATTAAAACTAAAAGTACCGCTTCCGGCTGCAAGCGGAACGTTACCATTGATCCTGAAATGGATTTCAAATGACGAATAGCTGGTGATTCCGCTCTCGAAAATTCCGTCATAATTGGTATCAATGAGCAACTGATTGTTAGGATTCAGTACCGTAATGTTTTCATTTACGCCACTGCTGATCCTGAATTCAGAATTGGAATCCAACAAATATCCGGGATCAGTAGCATCAGGATATTTAATTTTTAATGAAATTGGTTTGGAACTTGGTTGGTCAAAATTCAATTGCATGTTTAACGAATTGCCTTTACCTGCTGTTACAGATGAAAGAAAGTCATTGTTGCGGTTTACCAAAGTATTTCCCGGAAGGTTTGTCACTACCGTATTTCGATAAGAATTTGAATAATTACCTTTGGTAATCTGGCCGATATTCAGACTGTTTACTAAAGCGAGGTTGATGTTGCTGCTGCCCAGTGATTCTGTACAATTTGAGATCCCATCGGCATCATTGTCCTGATCGATGTTGTTGACGCTTCCGTCATTATCAGAATCTGCCGGGCAATAACTTGCCGGGATTTTATTCGATAACAATGGTATGCCACAACCTATAATCGAAGCTTTTACATGGTAATAACCGGGTTGCAGCGGAATGTAATAATTGCGAATGCCATCCGGTGCGGCAATTGGCGCATCATTAAAGAACCACTGAAACGCATCAAAAGGGCTTAGTGAATTTACGGTAAGCCTGGTATTTGGAAGGCAATTGGTTACAGCTGCATTTACAGCATCAAAACTGATCTCGGGGTTGAAAGTAAAGCCCGAATAAAACCCTCCGAAAGTCGCGGCATTGTTTGTTCCATAGGAAGCCAGATACAATTCACTGTTAGAAAAAGCGGCCACATTTCCAGAGAGGCCTTTAATGTTATAGGTAACATAATCAGGATTTCCTGTGACAGTTAGAGGTCCGGTTTTGACCAATCCGGGAATGGTAGTCAAATCATTATACGCATAAGAAATGCCATTGATCCTAAAACTCAGCACCGATCCGGTTTTGGTAATCAGCGTAATGCGCCCAGGGAAAAGCTTGGTGCCGATTTTGTCGATCTGCGGAATATTGTCAATGCTGTGCGGTGTTTGACAGCTCAATGGCGGCACAAAAAATAATTCCTGATTGGCGTAAAGGCTGGGTCCGGTATTTATTTTTCCTACGCTTTGATAGGCAAAAATATTTTCGGAAGAAGTAATGAATAAATTTCCATTGGCGTCGTAATAATTTCCGTCGAGAGAAGCATATTCCCCGGCGTTAAGCACAATGGGAGACAATACGCCATTAATGGATATTGTAGTGTTTGGATGGTGTGCCACAAGCAATACACGTTCGACGATATCGGCTCCGTCGCCCCTGATGAAAACATAGTTTTTCCCCGTGCGCTCTGCATCCACAATCTGGTCGAAACCAAGGTCAAGGTTCTGGCTGGCATTCGTTCCCGAAAATGATCCGCAGTTCACGGCTATCGGTTTATCAGATGCAACTAATGCGCCAATAAGTGCATCCCTGTTGGGCTCTCCGTCTTCTCCTGAAACCGCCATGACAAAACTTTGTCCGCTGTTCAAGACAATAGGGGCAGGGTGGTTTCCTGCGGCGGCATTACGAAGCAATACCGCGCCCGGTTTGATATCGCTAAATGTAATGGTTGTATTGTTTTCTGTCGCCATGACTGCTACAAAAGTGTATAATGCCGAGCCGTATGCACTGGCAGTCGTATTGGTATTCAGCATAGAGCCGATTCTGAATTCTTTACCCAATGCAGCCAGTCCTTTTGAAACTAAGGCACCAGCCTGATTTTGCCCTCCGGCCATAACCCTGGCAGACACGTAGACCATGTCCTCGGCTTCGATAATGTAGCCCTTGTTTGAAAGTACCCGGTTTACCAAGTCTTCGCGCACGATCAGCTGGGTATTTTCACCTGTACCAATTCTCTGGATGTATGGCGCATCCCGTGAAACGGTTGCATTTATAGTATCACCTCCCAAAGCGATCACTCTAAAATTTACGGGGTTTATGCTGGGTGTTGATACATAAAGATATTGATCTTCAGCTATTCCTGAAGGATTATCTGTACTTGAAAGGGGCGGAATATAGTGGGTTTTGCTGAATTGCGCATGGATGAAAAAAGGGAATAAGAGTAAACACCAAAAAATCGTTTTTTTCATCATATTGTACTGTAAAAGCAAATTTATCTTTTTAACGAAAAATGTCCTTTAACGATTCTTCCGTTTTCGAGTGTTAAAATAAACCAATAGTCGGCTGCAGGCAAATCTTTTCCGTTAAATTTCCCATCCCATCCTTTTCCGAGTGTGCTTAATTGTTTCAGCAATTTCCCGTATTGGTCATAAATAAAAACGATAGCAGACTGATTTTCCTGTTTTAAGCTGTTGATGTTCCACAAATCGTTATAGCCATCATTGTTTGGCGTGAAAAACCTTGGATAATCAAGTACAAAAATGTCCCTGTGGTCTTCATCACACCTGCTTCTGACAATTGCAGTATAGCTTCCTGCAGGTACATTTGTGAAATTAGGCGAGTCCTGGAAAATCTTACCGTCAAGCGAAAATTCATAAATCGCATTTCCGGTGTAATGAATCAAGACGCTATTTTCAGAACCTGATAAATCGGTAATGTCGATGCTTGTAATTACCGGAACTTCAGGAACGACTACTGAAAATTTCTTCGTTTTGCTGCATTTCTTTTCAAAAGCGGTGACCAAATAATCCTGAGCGGCTGCAACCTGTGCTAAATGGGTGTTGTTTGTTGCATCATGCGACCAGGAATAATTATCAAAACCAGATTGGACATCGAGTGTGATGGTTTCTCCTAAGCAAATGTATCTGGTCTCCTCTTCGAAATTTGGTGGATTGAACGTGTCAACGATTAATGTCACTTTTGCGATTCCGAAACAATCGGAACCATTGGTCACTTTTGCGAAAACAACCTGTGAAAAAGGAATTTCGTTTCGATAGGCAGCAGTGTCTGACAGCGCATTTTCGGGATGCAGCAAAGCATCACTGTCTGATTTGAAATATTGGATATTGAGCCCTGACGGAAGTCCGCTTAAGATAGCAGCATCGGCATTGTGCAGTAAAAATTCATAAATTCCGTCCTGTAGAGCTGCAGCATCATCGTCGCAAACTTCGAGGCTTGTATCAACCAGCGTATTGTTCGAAAGCGACAATTGTACCTGCGAAATTCCGGAACATCCATAACGGTTTGCTGCTGTGGCAAAAATAATTTTAGGCACGCTGGTGTATGCCTGTGGATTTGTGATCGGATTTGTTCCTGCCTGGGCATTTGGCAAATCGACATAATAAATAACATTTGCGAGTGTATTATCCCCATTTTTTACAATGGCGTCGGCGGTTGTCAGATTAAAAACAGCACTGCCATCATGGTCAAGATCGCATTGCACCAATGTGGCAGGAGCAAGCGCGGGAAGTGCTGCAAGTTCTATTTTGGCATCGCCGGTAGCAATGCAGCCCAAAGCGCCAATCGCTACGTCTACATGATAATCTCCGGCACCGTAATTGAAAACGTCGATTTTTGGCAAATTCCCTGCAGGTGCTGGAATTGGAAGGCTATTTAAATACCATTGGTAAGATACCGCAGCGGGTTCTGTAGCATCGAGTTCATAATGCGATCCCTGGCACACCGGGTTTGATGAACTGATCAAACGATCTGGGCCAATATCGGTTCCAATAGTAAAACTTCCACCTTCAAGGAATATGGCCGAGTCATATTGGTAGTTTTGATCATCGGCAATTACCAATTTGATATGGTATAAAGTTCCCGGAACGACGGTCGCCTTGATTGTTAGCGGAACCGTCTGCCCATTCATGTTTGTCGCATAATTCGACGGATTGTTCCCTGCATAATATTGTGCATTTGCCGCAGCGCAAACTTTTGTCCCGTCAGAATTGCTGTAATAGTCATGGACATTTATCGTAGAAACCACATCGGTAGTATTCGGGACAAAGGCGAGGTTTTGATAGGAATCGGTGGTGTTTGCTTTCTTTAGCAGGAAGGCGAATGCATCGGAATAACGGCATGGCGCATCTTCATGATACTCTTCAGAAGCAAAAATATAGGTAAAGCTCATTTGGGTTGTAAACGGAAGAAAATCAAATTCCAATACCGTTGCATTGATTGGAGAAACCCCCGGAAGTGCCGCTGCAAGATCGGAATCGCCTCCCCAATTGTCCAAGCCATTGCTGACAACAGAAGTATTTGGGCCTTCCACCAATCGTGCCGTTGAAGTAGCCAGCACCACTCCATTCGCAAAGGGAAAAATACTGCCGTTCGAATCAAATTTTCCAAAACTTTGCTTTCCAGGCGTATAATCATCGCCGCTCACGCTAAAATTCGAAACGGTCGCACACGGACTGTTGATCAAAACATTCCTGACAAGTTGTTCGGCCGTAAAAGTATCATCTATAGCAATATATTGTGCCTTCGAAAGTATCGGAAACAAACAGAATAACAGGCAAAAAATGAAATATCTGGAGAGAGTCATAACTTCGCCAAAGATACTATAAATCCCGTTTTTTTAATAATTTATAAGACATTAACATAAATATAACCACCCATGCCAAAACGATTAAAATACCATACCAGTGCACACCATAATCTTTTGTATTCTCCATTCCGATTTGTGTCCCGATGGTTTTGATGATTGACAAACGCGTAAATGGCTCCACAATCAAATTAGACATGGCTTCCAGAGGAAAAAACTGTGTAATGTAAGATGCGGTGCTGCCGTTAGGAAAAATTTTGAAATGAAGTATGCCGCTTGCAATGCCTTCAAGAATGTTCCAGACCAAAAGAAATCCAAGTGCAAATGCCGAACGTTTGACCAAAATTCCAAGAAATAAACAAAAAGAGAAAAATCCGGTAAGTTTTACAAAATATGCGATCAGATATTCCATGTCTGAAAAAACGATTCCCACTTCTGTATAAGATGAAAAGCTGAAGCCTAAAATCAGCGACATCAGAAATACGAAAACGGTTGATGCCAATGCAAAAAGGACAACCGTCAGGAACTTCGATTCGATAAATTCCCGTTTGCTCATCCCGTCAATCAAATTTTGCTTCAATGTGCCATAGCTGTATTCGTTTGCCATCATCGATACAATTACAATGGCCAGGAAAAATTTTAAAATGGAAGCAATATAAGTGTTGAAATGCCAGATGTACGGAAAATTAAAAATACCCTGTTCGGCAATGTGAAGCTGGAAATTCCCGATGTTGAATTTGATCGATGCGATCAGCGCAATAAAGGAAAGCAGGATGAAATAACTCAGCATCAGCACACGGCTTGCTTTGTTTTTCCATATTTTTTGGAGTTCGATAGCGATTAATCGTTTCATTCCTTAATTATTTTTGATTGATGATTGATGATTGATGATTGGCTGTTTGTCAGTTCTAAAAACTGCTCTTCAAGGCTCACTTTTCGTTTCACCAAATGGCAAAGTGCAATATTTCGCTCGAATAAATAACGGTTCAATGTTACAGCTTCTAAAGGTTCTTTAAGATAAACGAGTAATTTTCCGTTGTCTTCGGTAATTTTTTCTATGGCTGAATGCCGCTGAAGCGAAGCTTTTAAAGCAGTATTATCTTCGGCCTGAAGTTCAAAAAATCCCTGGTTTGCCGACACGCTGTCTACAGAACCCGAATACAATATTTCGCCCTTTCGCAAAATCAAAACATGAGAACACACTTTTTCGACTTCATCAAGCAAATGCGAAGCAAGCAAAATCGTCGTTCCCTGAGAAGCAATATGCTTGATAATATCCCGGATCTGGTGAATGCCCTGCGGATCCAATCCGTTGGTTGGTTCGTCCAGAATTAAGATTTCGGGATCGTTCAATAAAGCAGAAGCAATTGCCAACCGCTGTTTCATACCAAGAGAAAAAGTCCTGAACTTGCTGTCTTTCCTGTCGATTAGCCCAACGAGCGTGAGCTTTTCAGTCACTTTTGAATAATTGATGTTTTTGATTTTACAGACCAACTCCAGGTTTTCCTGTGCAGTCATGTAGGGATAAAAGTTTGGTCTTTCGATAATGGCACCGACTTTTTTGAGTGCGTCGTGGGTTTGCATCGTGCCGCCAAACCAACTGTATTCGCCCGAAGTTTTGTTGACGACATTTAAAACAATTCCTAAAGTGGTGGATTTTCCGGAACCGTTCGGGCCGAGTATGCCGTAAACATTGCCTTTTTGGATCTCGAGGGAAACATTTTTAACAGCCTGAACCAAACCGTAGTTTTTGCTCAGATTTTTTATGGAGAGTATGGTTTCCAAATTGTTCGTTTTTTAAGTTGGCTATTGGACGAACAAGGTAAGAATTTGTTACTGCTAAAATTAAATTAGCACAAATTAAAATTGGTAGTCTTTCTTTTTATAAAGCCTGATCAAAGTGCGGTTAATTTCACGGTGTTCCTGCGTAAGCGAAACTTTCTTATCCGTAATTTCGTTCGTAACCTGAAGGTAGCAAATGCGGCATTCAAATTCTTTAAAATGATCGGTGATAAATTTTATCGTCTTGAATTTATGCCCAAAAATAGCACACAGCAATCTGCCTTTCAAGGAGTGTTTTTTGTAAGTAATCGATTTCATTCGCTGTAGATTTTGGAGTAATAAACTTACTAAAAAATCAGTTGTTCATGTCTAAAAATCCGATGAACTACATGTATTTATTTTATTTGAAATACAATACTTACAAATAAAACAACACTTTATCGATGAAATTTATTTTCAGGTACAAAAAAAACCCGGCTGCAAATAACAATCCGGTTTTAAGTATCTGACTATTAGAAAAGTAAATTAGCTTTTCTGCTCTTTGTTAAAATAAACCAGGTAATAGTACATTTGTTTTTCTTCGTCCCAGCCTTTTTCCACATATTTTTCAGCGCTTTCGGGATTGATAAAATCCAATTTGATTTGAATGTGCGTGTCAAGATTGATGACGTTTTTAATCGATTTCCTCGCGTCTGAAACCGCAGCATTTGCAATTGGAAACGAAGTAATATCCTCGATGCTGTATTTTTCGCCTTTGTCTACTTTATAGTTTTTGAATTCCGGGATCAGGTCAGGATTGTCCAAAACCTCATTTAAAAAATTCGTTTCTTCAAACTGGTCGTTTTTGGCAAAATAATTCACCGACCGGTTCATGAACATTACTTCTTCTTTTTTATCTTCAGCAGGAAGCACGACATCTTTAGCAAAATTCTGACAAAATTTCAGGTATTTTTTGGTGATGAAATTTTCATCTTCAAAAGCATCCACAGAAAGGAAATGCTCAAGCCAGTAACGCGCGTCATAACGGTTGCTGTCTACAGTCAGGATTTTATAGCCTTCTTCTTTTTTATAATTGAAAATGATACAGCCTTTGTCAAGTTTGTTCAGGTTGATGCCGTGTTGCAAAATCATTTCGAGCGTCGTTCCTTTTTCTTCAAACTGTAAAAAGTCGGCCTGCAACTCGCTTTTAAAAATCCCGATAGCATCCACAGGATTGTTGTCAATCGTTAAATTCGTCAGATAAGTCACATAAACTTCACCATTCTTAATGTGCGGATGATTCGATTGTTCAAATAAATGCTTCGTGATTTTCTTCGAAATGTCATGTGCATTCGATGGATTTTCAAACATTTCTGTCGCAAATTTGTACATGTCGTTGTATTCCAGATCGATCTCATGTGCAAACTGATAATAATTTTCTTCCTTGTCACGAAACGGCTTAAAGAAAAATTCCTTGATCAGCGGCGCGACTTCATCGTTCATCCCAAACGGCTGTTCAGATAAGAAAATCGCTTCGTTGCGGCTTTTGTTTCCCACACGGTGAATCGAAAGCGTGTCAATGTTGGTGTTGTAAAGATTGATCATAAATTTAATGGACAATTAATAATGGATAATTGAAAATTGTCGCGATTGAAAGTGTCCTAATTAAAATCCGGTTTGGAGTTGTTAATTATTACTTGTTAATTATTAATTGAACTTAATTCCAGTTTTCCTCAAACCCGAAATCCTCAAAATTCTCATTGTCATCAAACATATCCAGGTCGTCTTCGTCTAAATCGTCTTCAAATTCGCCGTAAATGTCATTGTGCATGTCATCGGCTTCGAACGATTTATCTCCGGCGTCAAGCGGCATGATTCCGTGGCTGAATAAAGTATTTGGATAAATTTCTGCTGCAGCAACATCTTCAATCGCAGCCAGTTCCACTAAAAATGTCCACATATTTAAGAAATCATATACATAAATAATTTTCGTATTGTTTGTATTTAATATCTCCGAAAGGGAATAATCGCTCATGATTTTCTGTTCGCCCGGAACATCGCCGGTGTCAAAAAGCGAAATTTCATCTTCTTGGTTCCATTGGTCGTCGCAGGTATAAAACGACGCAAGTTCTGTTCCGTCAAAATCAAAAGCATTGACGATCGCATTGTGAAAATCTTCGAGCGTGTCGTCTTCCAGTATCGCAATATCGCGGAAAATATCTTCTTCCGAGTCGAGAATTACTCTGAATTTATAAACCATAATTCTATTATTTTTGAAAGGGCAAAGGTAAAATTTATATTCAGTAATCCCCGAAAAAGTAATTAACAAAATGCAGCTACAATTATCTTTTTAGAAATTTTTCCCGAATTCGAGTTCGAAGTTTGTGGTACTTTTTATGACTCGGATAATGCCTGTTTGAAGTCATGTTGTTGAAGATCAAAGCAACAATCAATAATATTAAAGCGCCGCTCAAAACCGGTGAAATCACATACCAATAGCCCATGTTTTTAATCGCTGACGAACCTGTAACGGCAATTAAAGCAGTTGCGCCACCCGGCGGATGCAGCGTTTTTGTAATTTGCATCATGACAATCGAAAGCGAAACGGACATTGGGGCGGTAATCCATAAAACATCCGGGAATATTTTTAAAACAGTTACACCGATAATGGCCGAAACCAAATGCCCGCCGATTAAATTTCTCGGTTGCGCCAACGGACTTTGGATCACGCCATAAACCAAAACGCTCGATGCGCCAAACGACCCGATCAGGAAAACAACATCTGAATTTGGAAGCTGCCGCGATTGCAGATAAGCGATAATCCCGATTCCGATGAACGAACCCAGAAACGCCCAAAAATGTTCCTTAAAATCGACTAAAGTTTCCTTATATAAAATGTACTTTGTCGTTCTATAACCGCGTTTGATTTTTTTGATCGGCATGATTTATTTGGATAAAGGGACCGGAATCGTATATACCGTAAACGGATAAATCATTTTTGCGGTGTATTTTGAAACGAGGCAAACCAATAGAATCGGGAAGAACAAGGTATAATCGCCAGTCAGTCCGCACACGAGGAACAAAGCCGTAAAGGGCGCGTGAATGCTCGCGCTCAGCATTGCTGCCATTCCGATCACGAGAAAATTCAGCGGAATCAAATGCGCATCAAAAAAAGTATTCAGGACCAAAGCCGTCAGCAATCCCAAAAAAGCACCAATAAATAAACTTGGCGCGAAAACACCACCATCTCCGCCGGATGCCAAAGTCGCAGAAGTGATAATTGGTTTGATGAAAATTAATGACATAAAGGTCAGTGCCAATGTCAATGTCAGGACGAGATTCGGATTTTCAATAACCTGATGGATCGCGTGGTAACCGTCGCCATACAATTGTGGCAAAATCAATAACAACATACTGATGATCGCCGCTCCGAAAGCAATTCTTGTCATTTGCGTTTTCGATTTGAAGAAATTCGATTTAAAAAACAGCACACATTTCGTCAGGTAAACCGAATGCATTCCGGCTAAAATCCCCAAAAGGATAAAGTACGGAATTGCCCTGAAATGCCAGGTTGCAATGTCGATCGCGAAAAGCGGTGCTTCTTTTGAAATCGTGACCACACCAAACGCCACTAAAATCGCAATCCCGTTTGTGAATAAAAATACCCGCGATACTTTTTTGTAAATGACTTCATAAGCGAATAAAATCCCGGCAAGCGGACTGCAGAAAAGTGCTGTAATCCCGGCTGAAACCCCAGCGCAGATCAACTCCGATTTGTATTTGCGAAAGACATTTTCCTTTTGTTGGGCAACTGATCCGATGGTGGCCGAAGCAACTACTGTCGAAACTTCAATTCCGGTCGATCCGCCGAAAATCACGGTGAGAAATCCGTTGAAAAAGTGTGACGTAATTTTATAGACTGGAAGGTTTTTGGTTTTAGAATTCGTGCTTTCAAAAATTTCTTTAATGCCTTTGTTTTCTTTTTTCTTAAAAAGGTATTGTCTCAAAAAGTAAATCACAAACAATCCGATAGCTGGAAAAACCACAAATAAGAATTTATTTTCTGAAGCCTGGTTGAAAAAAACCGATTCATAATGTTCGGTTATTTTCTTTAAAGACATTCCAAGGAAAGCTGCCAGAAAACCTATTAGAACAGAACCGACAATTAATTTTTGGAAGATGATAAAATTGTAATTTTTCCTGATTGCTGCAATTGTTTTCATAAAAAAAGTGTGTTTTACAAAAGTAAGCAATGCATCTTGAAACGTCTCGGCATACAACGTTAAAACCAAAATAAAAAAGGCGTTCTGCACAGAACACCTTTTTCAAATAGCAATTTTTCCCAATTTTTTTATATAACTAACAAATGTTTTTGATCTTTTTGAGATGCATTTCATTCGTTTAAGCGGATATTCAAAATTGCAGTTTTTGAGTAATATTTTGCTTACAGGACTTGACTCAAAAATTATAAGATTCCAATAAAAAAACCCGATTTTTAGATCGGGCTTCAGGTTATTTCTTTTCTTCGGAACAAAGTCCGGCAATGTCATGAAAAATATTGTGGACTTCCGTCAATGATTTCGTAATATCCGCATCAGGCGCTTTGGCTTTGACCAACTTGTCAAGTGCTTTTGCTTTCATCTGCAATTTTTCTGCCGATGCCAAGATCGCATTCGTCCTGTATTCTGCAGGAATATCCGATTTTAATAAAGCCGCTGCTTTGTTGTAAAGTTCTTCCGAACGTGCTTTGATCGGATTCAGGTCGCCGGTTTCCGCCGGATGGAAAGTCTGCGAAATGACGCCATGAAATTCTTTAAGTGCCGGCCATTTGTCTGCCGCAGATTGTGCTTTGATCGAGCTAGCCACAAATAAAAAAGCGACGATTGCTAAAATTTTGATTTTCATTGTTGTTTATTTAAGTTGTTGTTATCCAAATATAAATTATTTTTCTATTCGCCCTGCACCAGCCACCATTGATTCCCAAAAAGATCTTCAAATCCAGCCGTGTAGCCGTAATCTTTCTTTTCGGGCGGCATCAGGCTCAGGCATTTTTGGCGCAAGCCCAGATCATAAACTTTACCAACATCTTCAACATAAATGAACATGCCTGCGGGTTTGTTCGGGAAAGTTTCAGATGCCTGGGTAAACATAATTACCGCGTCGCCAATCCGGAGTTCGCCATGCATCACATCGCCGTTTTCGTGCAGGCTCATGTGTTGTTCTGTCGCTTCGAAAATGGTTTTGGCAAATTCTGAAAACCGCTTGGAATCATTTAAAACGAGGTACGGAACGACCGGAAGGTATTGTTCTGGAATTTTCATCTGATGGTTGTTTAATCGATTAACGATATTTAAAGCTAATCATTTTTTAAAATGTAGCCGCTTTTTTCACGAAAATTTTAACAACAAAAAACGCATTTCCGTTTTAAAGCAGAAATGCGTTTGATGATTTTTATCGCTGAGATTACCTCAAAGTAGCGCCCAATTCACTTTCGAGATTGGATTGCAACTTGCCCATGATTTTATCTACCTGGGCATCGGTAAGCGTTTTCGAATTGTCCTGGATGACAAAGCTTACGGCGTATGATTTTTTGCCTTCCGGCAGATTGTTGCCTTCGTAAACGTCGAATAAATTGATTTCTTTCAATAATGATTTTTCGCTTTGGCGCGCAATTTTATAAACCGATTCGAATGATACTTCGTTGTTTACCAATAAGGATAAATCGCGCCGCACTTCAGGATATTTCGGGATGTCGGCAAATTTGATCTTGTTTGAAATCAGTTTCAGAATCAAATTCCAGTTGAAATCAGCAAACAAAACTTCCTGTTTGATGTCGAAATGTTTCAAGACCGATTTTTTCACGGTCCCGAATTCGACCAAAATTTCATTCGCTGCAGCAATCGCAATGCCTTCCGCAAAATAATCAGATTCCAACGGCTGGGTTTGTGTTTTTTCGATGCCAAGCCTTGACAGGATTGCATTCACATAACTTTTAAACAAAAAGAAATCGGAAGTTTTTTGCGTGGTCGCCCAGCTTTCCCCGCCACGGTTCCCCGAAACGAATAAAGTGAGGTGTTTTTGCTCTTCGTAACCCGATTCAAATTTGTGGTATGATTTCCCGAATTCGAACAATTTTAAATCCGAATTTCTCCTGTTGATGTTGTATGAAACCGCTTCCAGACCTGAAAATAATAACGATTGGCGCATGACCGAAAGTTCGCTGCTTAATGGATTTAGCATCGTAACGTTGTGTTCTTCTTTCAACATTTCTGTCAGCTGAATGTATTCCGGAGAAGTCAGTGAATTCGCCATCATTTCGTGAAAGCCCAACGAATTCAATTGATTTCCAACGATATTCTGCACTTTGTAATCTTCTGTTCGTGGCGAATTGGATACGGTCGCGTTCAATTTTTTCGTGAAGTTGATGTTGTTGTAACCGTAAACGCGAAGGATTTCCTCAATCACGTCAATTTCACGGTTCACATCGACACGATACGACGGAATAATCAGTCCCAAACCGGCATCGGTCACGCTATTGACTTTAATATCAAGCGAAGCCAGGATTTTCTTAATCGTTTCCTTTGGCAAATCCTGCCCAATTAGTTTCGCTGCTTTCGCATAATTTAAAAACACCGGGAAATCCTCGATTTTCTTTTGATAAATGTCGATGACATCTGACGTAATTTCCCCGCCTGCAACTTCCTGAATCAGCAAAGCCGCACGTTTCAGCGCATATTCGGTAATGGTCGAATCAATTCCTCTTTCAAAACGGAAAGAAGCATCGGTGCTTAAAGTGTGTCTTTTCGCC
The DNA here is from genome assembly GCF_900100375.1 of Flavobacterium noncentrifugens. Lineage (GTDB taxonomy): Bacteria > Bacteroidota > Bacteroidia > Flavobacteriales > Flavobacteriaceae > Flavobacterium > Flavobacterium noncentrifugens. Next base: position 502,351 of record NZ_FNEZ01000002.1, read on the forward strand.
GTTTTGCGAATGCTCACTGGATTGAAATAAGCGCTTTCGAGGAAAATGGCATTCGTGTTTTCAGAAACTCCTGAATTTTTTCCACCGAAAACACCTGCAATGGCCAACGGTCCTTTTTCGTCGCAGATCATTAAATCTTCCGCGTGAAGCGTTCTTTCAATATCATCTAAAGTTGTGAATTTTGTCCCTTCAGGCAATGTTTTTACCGAAATTTTCCCGGTGATTTTAGATGCGTCGAATGCATGAAGCGGCTGCCCAAGTTCGTGCAGCACATAATTCGTAACATCGACTACATTATTTTTTGGATTGATCCCAATTGATTTCAGACGGTTTTGCAACCATTCCGGAGAAGTTTTGACTTTTATTCCGGAAATCGTTACGCCGCAATATCTCGGGGCCAATTTGATGTCTTTTACATCCACATCGATTTTTAAAGTCCTTTTATCAATTCGGAAATTACTTACCGATGGCGTGATCAATTCAACACTAACACCTTTTTGGAGCAAACCGGCACGCAAATCACGCGCAGTTCCCAAATGACTCATCGCATCGGCGCGGTTTGGCGTTAACCCGATTTCGAAAATCTCATCATTTTCAATTTTGAATACTTTCGCAACAGAAGTTCCGGGTTTTAAATCCTCGCTCAAAACCGTAATGCCATCGTGACTGGTTCCAAGTCCGAGTTCGTCTTCGGCGCAAATCATGCCGTGGCTTTCCTGATCGCGGATTTTTCCTTTTTTGATCGTGAACGGCTGCCCGTCTTTATCATACAAAACCGTTCCAATCGTTGCAACAGGTACTTTTTGTCCGGCCGCAACATTCGCAGCGCCGCAAACAATCTGCACCGGAGTTCCATCGCCTAAATCGACAGTCGTTACTTTTAAACGGTCGGCATTAGGATGTTGTACGCAAGTCAAAACCTGGCCAACGACAATTCCTTCCAATCCGCCTTTTACCGATTGGTATTTTTCAACCACTTCCACTTCGAGGCCGAGATCCGTCAGCAACGCAGCGGTTTCTTCAGATTTCCAGTCGATTTTAATGAATTGCTTTAACCAGTTGTATGAAATTTTCATAGATCATTTTTTTGTACGGCTGCAAAGATAATTAACAATGGACAATTGACAATGGATAATGGACAATGAATCTTAACAATATCAACAAAAAAACCGATTTAGATTGATGTAAGATAATTGAATAATTCTGTAATGGATTTTCGTCCATCCAAATGTAAATTTATCAAAATTCAAAACACTAAAATCATGGAAGAGCATATCTACAATCCCAAAAAAGACCCGAATAAAGATGGTTATAAAGTTCCTGGCGACGGCCTTCCGCCAAACGATCCGCCAAAACCGGGAAACCACAGCTTTGAAACGAATCCAAATTCGCTTGACGATAAAAAGCCAGGCGACATTCCGGGCAAAGAATTCAATATCAATGATAAAGCGTATTCAGACAGTACAAAGAAAGATTTTGTAGAGACGGTTTCGAAAATGAATCATGCGAACGAATCAGATTCAGAAAAATAGCCATTGATTTGTGTTATCAGTTAAAAATTCTTCTGAGAATAATGTATTATTTTAATTTCCTTTTTGTTAATGCTTTAATAAATGATAGTTAAAACAACACATCTGAAATTTTAATGCTACAACCTGACCGATTTATGCTACTTTAATTGTGCTTCGAAAGCTAATTTTGAGTGAATCAAAAATTTAGCATTATGAGCAATATCGCACAAAGACCTGAATTTAAGGCAAAGTATGACAATTATATCAACGGAAAATTTACGGCTCCGGTCAACGGCCAATATTTTGACGTGCTTTCTCCAATTGACGGAAAAGTTTTTACACAAGCGGCGCATTCTGACAAAGCCGACTTAGAATTGGCAGTCAATGCCGCACACGAAGCTTTCAAAACCTGGGGAAAAACTTCTTCAACGGAGCGCAGCAATTTGCTGAATAAAATTGCTCAGGTAATTGAAGACAATCTCGAATATATCGCGACAGTGGAAACGATTGATAACGGAAAGCCAATTCGTGAGACTTTGGCAGCAGATATTCCGCTTGCTATCGACCATTTCAGGTATTTTGCAAGTGTGATCCGTGCAGAAGAAAGTTCCATTGCCGAACTCGATCAAAATACGGTTTCCATCGCGTTAAGCGAACCTTTAGGCGTGATTGCCCAAATCATTCCGTGGAATTTCCCGATTTTGATGGCTGTGTGGAAACTTGCTCCGGCTTTGGCAGCAGGAAATACAGTGCTTTTAAAACCGGCTGAAAGTACGCCAATTTCCATTTTGGTTTTGATGGAACTGATCGGGGATTTATTGCCGGCGGGCGTGGTTAATATCGTAAACGGATTTGGAGCTGAACTTGGACGCGCCTTGGTAACGAACAAAAAAGTGTCAAAAGCGGCATTCACCGGATCGACTACAACAGGCCGTTTGGTGATGCAATATGCGACTGAAAATATCATTCCGGTGACTTTGGAACTCGGTGGAAAATCCCCAAATATTTTCTTTCCTTCAGTCGCAGACCACGATGATGATTTCTTTGACAAAGCCATTGAAGGCGCGGTAATGTTTGCATTGAATCAAGGCGAAATTTGTACTTGTCCGTCAAGACTGTTAATCCACGAAGACATTTACGACAAATTCATTGCAAAAGTAATCGAAAGAACCGAAGCGATTATCGCAGGAAATCCTTTGGATAAATCAACAATGATTGGTGCTCAGGCTTCACTCGTACAAAAAGAAAAAATCCTTTCGTATATCAAACTCGGAAAAGAAGAAGGCGCAGAGGTTTTGACCGGCGGCGATGAAAATCATCTTGGCGGCGACCTCGAAGGCGGCTATTACATTAAGCCAACCTTGTTCAAAGGCCACAACAAAATGCGTATTTTCCAGGAAGAAATTTTTGGGCCGGTGCTTGCCGTAACGACTTTCAAAACCACTGAAGAAGCGATTGAAATTGCAAATGATACGATGTACGGACTCGGAGCCGGAGTCTGGACACGCGATGCACATGAAATTTATCAGGTTCCGAGAGCGATTCAGGCCGGGCGTGTTTGGATCAACCAATACCATTCTTATCCTGCTGGCGCGCCTTTCGGAGGTTACAAACAATCCGGAATCGGGCGTGAAAACCACAAAATGATGCTCGGACATTACCGACAAACTAAAAATATGCTGATTTCTTACGACAAAAAGAAACTCGGATTCTTTTAAAAATTGATTTGTTGAAAACGCCGTACCTGATTTTTGGTGCGGTGTTTTTTATTTTATATCGTTTTAATTTTGCCAATATTGTACCTTTAATAAAATCCAGACTATGAAAACCAGGATCGACGCCACAAAAAAAGCCAAAGATTTAATTGCAGTTTTAAAAGAAAAACACGGCGATTTAATGTTTTACCAGGCCGGAGGATGTTGCGAAGGCACGCAGCCGCAGTGTTTTGAAAAAGGCGGTTATTACCAACGAATGGGCGACGTTTGCATCGGAACAATTGAAGATACCGAATTCTGGGTCGACAAAGATTTATACGAATACTGGAAACACGCACATTTCACGTTAGATGTGATCGATGCTTTTGGGGTTGGCGGATTTTCATTGGAAACGCCTTTAAAAAAAACATTTAAAATTGAATACCGCATTTTTACGCCCGAAGAAGAATTAAAATTAGAACCCGTAAAATATATAGAGTAGCAGAAATTATCTAATTTTCTAATTGCTTCGCCAGTTCGGCTAAAGCCTCGGGTAGCAAATTTTCTAATTGTCCTAATTCACATACAGCAATTGATACTGTTTGGGCGTAATGCCTTCATGTTTTTTAAACAATCTGATAAAGTAATTGCAATCTTCAAATCCTGATAAATAACACACTTCATTAATTTGCATTCCGGGATTTTTGAGCAGTTTTTTGGCACAGCGGATTTTTTCGTTCAATACAAATTCAATCGGGCTCATGCCAATTTCACGCTTGAAAAAACGATAAAACGAAGTCGTGCTCATACACGCTTTGTCGCTGAGGTTTTTGAGCGAAATGTTTTCTTTTAAGTTTTTTCGGATGTATTCAACAACAGCGCTGATCGGATTGTTCGGATCATTGAAAAATCCGTCGTCTATCGATTTTGCGGTTTGCGTCTGGATAATTCTGATCAATAATTCCTGCAAAGTCAAATCGGCCAGCGCATCTTTCGTGATCGACGTACTCATGCATTCTTTGATCAGTTTATTAATGGTCGCGGCCAAATCTACATTATTGTAAAAGAAATAATTCTGGTAATTAAGCTGCCAGAATTGGTCGCTGCCTTCTTTCGGATAACGCTCGTTCAGGAAATTCAAGGTGTCGGTAATTTTACTCTGATCGATCGCCAATGCCAGACACTGCGTAGGATTATTCTTTGCCGCTTCAGGAAAATCAATTTTCATTTCGACATTGGACGGAATCACAACAGTTTCTCCCGGCAGGTAATCAAAACCCGGGTCGTCAAAAAGATGCATGACTTTCTTTCCGCGCAACATGCTCGTCACCACAAGATCATTGAACTTCAGAGGCACCAATTGCGATGCTTCATAGGTTTCAAAAAGATTGAGTTCGCAATTGTTTAAAGAGTAAACGGTGCGGTTTTCGACCAAAGTCTTGAGGGATTTTTCATTCGATAAAACCGGTGTGTGAAGAAGCGTTTTCTGTGCATTCATACCAAAAAGGAGTAAGCCTTAAAAGTAAGGAATAATTTGCGAAAACGTTTTCAAGGAAATGCTAAATTTTTGTTTTCGAATGAAAATCAGATGAGTTCTTCGACGTGCTTTTTAATGTTTTCAGAGATTTTTCTCGTTGGCAAATCATTTTCATCATCGCCAAACGGATCTTCAATTTCCTCCGCGATCAATTCCAAACTGGCCAATACATAAAAGATAAAAACGACCACAGGAACAACATAATATCCAATACTGAACGCATACCCAAAAGGCAAAGTCATCACATAAAAGAAAATAAATTTCTTGATGAAAGCGCTATAAGAATAAGGGATTGGCGTGTTTTTAATCCGCTCGCAAGCGCCGCAGATATCAGTAAAAGACTGCAACTCTGAATTTAAAATGATCAATTGGTCGCCTGTGATTTTTTGCTGTTCGTATAAAATATTAATGCGTTCAAACATCATCTGTGCAATCTGGTTCGGGCGGTGTTTGTGATGATCGATCTCCAAATCCAAATTGTCAAAAAGCTCCTTGCTGACGTCGCTGTCTTTCAAATGAATGTGCAGCACCGAAGCATAATTTGCAATCATTTCCCTGAAAAATTTCTTATCGTCATCCGACTTTAAAATCGCCGATAATTTAATTGCCAGATTCCGGCTGTTATTGACCAAAGCGCCCCACAATTTTCTGCCTTCCCACCAGCGTTCGTATGCTGTATTTGTCCTGAAAACAAGCAGCAGCGAGATTACAAATCCCAGCATGCTGTGCATGATCGTGATGTTTTTAATGTAGCTCGTATCAGATAATTTCCAGAATTCGACTTCCATGTAACCCACAATTCCGGAGTACAATCCAATGGCGGCCATAATAGGAGCAAGCGTCCGGAATGTATCGGCCTTGTGAAACTTAAAAATAAAAGTAAACCAGTCTTTGGTATTGTATGAAATCATTTTTCAGAGTGGATTTCCACAAATATAAGCAAATTATGATCTTAGAAACTCAGGTTTCCGGCAAGTTCTTTTAAAGTGATTTCGGATAATTTGGCCTGATATTGGGCATCGCTGTTGCGGACTTTTGCATTCACGTAATTCAACTGTGCAGTCCTGACTTCAATCGTCGTAATGTTTCCGATCTTGAATTTGTCGAGCGTAATCTGTAAATTTTCCTTCGCGATTTCCTCGTTTTTTTGCTCGAGTTCAATCAGTTTGATATTCGTCAGATACGTTTGATAAGCCGTTGCAAGTTGCGACATCAACGTCTGGTTTTGCTGTTGGATCAACAAATCGGAATTCTCAATCTGGATTTTTGCGACACGCTCGTTCCGATGCTGGTTCAATCCGTCAAATAAATTCACCGAAGCCGTAAAACCATATGTCAGTCCGCGTGAATTGGTTTGTGTTGTAAATCCCAGACTCGATTGTGTATCGACAAAATTATAGCCGGTATTCACCGCAATTGTTGGATATCGAATGGCTCTGACCTGCTTCAGTTGCAATTCGGCGATGCGTTTGTTGATGATTTGCTGCAGCAATTCCGGGTTTTGTTTTTGTGCCAATGTGGTCAATTCCGGAAGTTGTAATTTCGAATCGACTATGATTGTATCGGCAACGAAAAAGTCGGCTGTTGTATCGCGGGCAAGGATTTGATTCAAGGCGATTTTAGTATTCGCATACGTTTCTTTCTGACGCAACAAAGCCGTTTCATCTGTATTCAGATCGACTTTCGCATTCAGCACTTCCAATTTTGCAGCCTTTCCAATGGTAAAACGGTTTTGTGCCAATGTGACTCTTTCCTGAGAAATTAAAATCGTCGTATCTAGCGCTTTGAGCTGCTGCTGTTGCTGAACCAGGTCAAAATATGTCGTCATCACATCGCTGACTTTACTCAAAACAGTCAATTTTAGTTCGCTCTCGCCGAGTTTTTGCAATTCCTTCAACTGGTCGTAACGCGCAAACATCCCAAAACCGTCAAAAATAGTCCAGTTTAAACCCACGCCATAATTCAGACTGTTGTTTTTGGCATTGTCGAGATTGTTGACCGTTCCATCGCTTCGGGTTTGTGAAGTATTCTGGATGCCGTTGTTGTCAACGATATTCGCAGCAACAGTCGGCAACAATCCGGCGTTTCCTACTGTTACATTTGTCTGGTCGATCCGAAGGTCATTTTTCGAAATCTTAATTTCATAATTGTTTTCCAACGCGATTTTTATCGCATCTTCAACCGTTAAAAGTTGCTGCGCAGAAATAGGCAAAGCCAATAAAAGCAAGCTGATATAATAAAGAAATCTCATTTACGAATGTTGTTTAATGTCTTTTTCATATTCTTCGATATGGTCAAATTCTGGACGGTGTTTGCGTTCCCTTGACCACATAAAATAAATCGCGGGAATAACGAATAAGGTTAAAACCAATGAAAATAAGGTTCCGCCAACGATTACGACGCCCATTCCGATCCGGCTCGTTGATGCAGCTCCGAGCGACAACGCAATTGGCAAAGCACCAAAACCGATTGCGAGCGAAGTCATCAAGATCGGCCGCAAACGCGATTCGGCAGATTCCATAATCGCTTCCATTTTTGTTTTTCCCTGTTCGCGGAGTTGGTTTGCAAATTCTACGATTAAAATTCCGTTTTTCGTTACGAGCCCAATCAGCATAATTGTTCCAATCTGGCTGAAAATATTCCACGTCTGCCCGAAAAGCCACAATGAAAATAACGCTCCGGCAACAGCCATTGGAACTGTCAGGATGATAATGAATGGATCGATAAAACTTTCAAACTGTGCTGCTAAAATTAAGAAAATCAGCAATAATGCGAGTCCGAATGCAAATGCCGTATTCGAACTGCTTTCCACATAATCGCGGGATTCTCCTTGTAAATCGGTTGTAAAAGTCGGATCGAGCACTTTCTCTTTAATGCGCTCCATCGCGTCAATGCCGTCGCTGATGCTTTTTCCCGGAGATAAACCTGCAGAAACCGTTGCCGACATCAACCTATTGTTGTGGTATAATTGCGGGGGGCTGCTTTGCTCTTCAGTGGTCACGACGTTGTCTAACTGGATCAATTCGCCTTTGTTATTTTTGACAAACATCGACGTCAAATCCATCGGTGTATCGCGGTCTTTTTTGTCAAACTGGCCCATGACCTGGTATTGCCTTCCGTTCATCATGTAATAACCAAAACGTTGTCCGCTAAGCGACAATTGCAGTGTTTGTGCAACATCCATGACAGAAATGCCCAAACTTTGCGCTTTTTCACGATCAATGGTTACATAGATTTCAGGTTTGTTAAATTTCAGATTGACATCTGAATTTGAAAAGGTCGGATCTTGTGAAACCGCATCCATAAAAACCGGAATTTTTTCCCGCAATTTCTCGAAATCCTGATTCTGGATCACATATTGAATCGGCAAACCGCCACGTTTGTTAACGGCAATGGTTGGCGTTTCTGAAACACTTGTTTTCGCTTCGGCAAATCTTTTAGTCCATTTGGTGAGTTTTTCGGCTATTTCCTTTTGGGAGCGTTCGCGATCTTCGGGATTTACCAGCGAAAGCCTGACGCGGCCGCTGTTTACTGATGTTCCAGATCCTGGCGCGGTAATCACCAAACTGACTTTTTTTTCCGGAATCGAATCGTTGATCAGGTTGCTGAGTTCAGTCATGAACCGGTCGGTGTAATCATAAGACGAACCTTCGGGTGTCGTGACATTTACAGAAATGAGGCTTCGGTCGTCATAAGGAGCGGTTTCTTTTTGGATAATGCTAAAGAACAGCCAGATCAATCCAAGACAGCCGATCAATATTGGAAAACTGATCCATTTTCGTTTCATGAAATTGCCCAGAGATTCGGCGTAACCTTTGTTTAATTTGACAAAATACGGTTCGGTGAAATTGTAGAATTTTGATTTTTTCTGTTCGCCACCTTTCATTAAATATGCGTTCAGCATCGGTGTCAGCGAAAGCGAGACAAAGGCCGAGATCAATACGGCTGCGCCAATGACAACGCCGAATTCCCGGAACAACCGCCCGACAAAACCTTCGAGGAAAATCACCGGAAGAAATACCGCAGCAAGTGTAATCGAAATCGAAATCACGGCAAAGAAAATCTCGTTTGAACCTTTAATTGCCGCTTCAATTGGCGACATGCCTTCTTCGACTTTCTTAAAAATATTTTCGGTGACTACAATTCCGTCATCAACTACAAGTCCGGTTGCCAGTACGATGGCAAGCAACGTCAGTACGTTTACAGAAAATCCGAAAAGCCACATAATAAAAAACGTCGCGATCAATGAAACCGGAATGTCAATCAGCGGACGAAATGCAATCGCCCAATCCCGGAAGAATAAATAAATAATTAAAATTACGAGAACAATCGCGATTCCGAGCGTTTCTGCAACTTCCACAACCGCTTTTTTTACAAACAGCGTATTGTCGATCGCAATGTTGAGCTTAAACCCTTTTGGAAGGTCTTTTTTGAGCTGGTCGTATTGTGTATGGAACGCTTTTGCAATGTCGAGGTAATTCGTTCCCGGCTGCGGAATTATCGCCAAACCAACCATAACCTGCCCGGAATCGCTGAGTTTGGTTTCAAGGTTTTCGGCTTCGAGTGACGCATTTCCAACATCGCTTAATTTGATCGTTTTTTCACCATCTGCGCTTAAAATGATGTTTTCAAATTCTTCTTCGGTAGAAAGATTTCCGAGGGTTTTTACGGTCAATTCGGTATTTGCACCAGTCAGTTTTCCAGAAGGCAGTTCGACATTTTGTGCTTCGAGTGCTGTTCGGACATCGGAAACAGTTAAGCCATAAGAAGCCATTCGCACCGGATCAAGCCACAAACGCATCGCATATCGGCGCTGGCCATAAATCTGAACCGAACTCACGCCCGGAATCGTCTGCAGCCTTTCAGCAATGACATTTTCAGCATAATCGGAAAGCTCGAGCACATTTTTCGTATCGCTCTGAACGGTCATCGTAATGATGGGTTCTGAATCGGCATCAGCCTTAGAAACTACCGGCGGCGCATCGATATCCTGAGGCAAACTCCGGATTGCCTGCGACACTTTGTCACGCACGTCATTTGCGGCTTCTTCTAAATTTTTGTCGAGGTTGAATTCGATCGTAATCGTACTGGAACCTTGCGCGCTTGAAGACGTAATGTTTCTGATTCCGTCAATCGAGTTGATCGCTTTTTCGAGCGGTTCGGTGATTTGGGATTCGATAATATCGGAATTCGCGCCCGAATAATTCGTACGAACAGAAATCTGCGCAGGATCAATCGATGGAAATTCCCTGACGCCAAGATAGGTGTAACCAATAATTCCAAAAAGGATGATCGCAAGGTTCATTACAATCGTAAATACGGGGCGTTTGATGCTTAAAGTGGATAAACTCATGGAAATCAGATGTTTATTTTACGATTCAAATCTAATTTTTTTGAAGTTTTACTTTTACCGGGCTGCCGTCTTTTAGCGACATGACACCGCTGGTCAAAATCGTGTCTCCGGCTTTTAAACCGCTTAAGATCAAGATGCTTTTTGCCGTTCTGGCGCCGGTTTCAACTACGATGTCTTTTGCTTTTCCGCCGTTGGCAATAAATATTTTCTTTCCGTTCTGGATCGGAATTAAAGCTTCGGTTGGCACCAATAAGGCATCGTTGACTTTTTCCAACGGCAATGCGACTTTTGCAAAAGTTCCAGGTAATAATTTTCCACCCGGATTTTGTGCAATGGCGCGCATTTTTAACGTTCTTGAAGCCACATCAACGCCGGGTTCGAAAGCGTAAATTTTGGCCGTATATTTTTCTTTAGAATCAGAAGTGGTAAAACTCAGCGAACTGTTGATTTTCATCTGAGCCGCATATTTTTCAGGAATGGAAAACGTGATTTTGAGCTGGCTCGTATTGACAAGATTTGCGATCACCGTTTCCGGAGTGACGTAAGTGCCTTTTGAAATGTAACGAAGCCCGATTTTTCCAGAAAATGGCGCGCGGACCGTTGTTTTTCCCAATTGCGCCTGGATCAATTGCGTTTCTGCTTTCGCAGATTGGAAGTCGGCACTCGCAATGTCGTATTCTTCCAGGCTGATCGCTTGTTTTTGCAAGAGCAATTTGGCGCGGCGTTCGTTTTCAGACGCCAGGCTTTGTGCGCTTTTGACTTTTCCAAGTTGTGCCCGAAGCTCGATATCATTAACTTTAAACAAAACTTGTCCTTTGGTTACCGAACTGCCTTCTGTAAAATTAATGCTTTCGACAACGCCGGAAACTTCACTGCGGATCTCGATTTGCTCATTGGCTTCAAGCGAACCAGAAAGCGATAAATTATCGGCGAAAACTTCTGGTTTCAGAATGATTCCGGTGACGTTGACTGGTTTTTTTTTGCCGCTTTTTTCTTTCGGATCTTCTTTTGCAGCTTTATTTTCGGAAATCCGGTGGAAGATCAACGCGCCGATTCCGACAATTAATAAAGTGTAGACAATGTATTTTATTTTCATAAAGTTCAGGTAAGTCGCTATTTGCGAAGTCGTTTTCGCCTTTAAACAAATCTAACCGTTAAAAGTTGAAATTTTTTTGCTGTTAATTTTTATTTAACAACATAACCGAAAATTTAACTAATGTAATTCCAGATGTTTTTCTTTTTGGTCATTTCAATGAATACATTTCGCATCGCCTGATGTTCTGGTTTGATCATTTGCGCATCGTCTTTGAGTAGGCGAACGGCGTAATTTCTGGCCAATAATAAAATGTCTTTATCGCGGACGATATCGGCAATTTGAAGATTCAGGACACCGCTTTGTTGCGTTCCCATGATGTCGCCCGGACCGCGTAATTTTAGGTCGACTTCGGCAATTTCGAATCCGTCATTGGTGCGCACCATTGTTTCCATCCGGATTTTGCTGTCGGCAGATAATTTCTGGGAAGTCATTAATATGCAATAACTCTGTTCGGCGCCTCGGCCCACGCGCCCGCGCAATTGATGCAGCTGTGACAATCCGAAACGTTCGGCGCTTTCGATGATCATGACGCTGGCATTCGGAATATTCACGCCGACTTCAATCACAGTTGTTGCGACCATAATGTTGGTTTTGCCTTGAGAAAATCGTTTCATTTCGGCATCTTTATCGGCAGGTTTCATTTTTCCGTGAACGATGGAAATTGCATATTTCGGCAACGGAAAATCGCGCGAAAGGCTTTCGTATCCATCCATCAGATCTTTATAATCCATTTTTTCAGATTCCTGGATCAATGGATAAACGATATAAATCTGGCGGCCTTTTGCAATTTCGTCTGCGATGAATTTCCATACTTTCAAACGGTTGCTGTCGAACCGGTGCACAGTTTGGATCGGTTTTCTGCCGGGCGGCAATTCGTCAATGACAGAAATATCAAGATCGCCGTACAAACTCATTGCCAAAGTTCTTGGAATTGGTGTTGCGGTCATGACCAAAACGTGCGGCGGAATGTCGTTTTTCTTCCACAATTTCGAGCGTTGTTCTACACCAAAACGGTGTTGCTCGTCAATGATCGCAAGACCTAAATTTTGAAATTGCACTTTGTCTTCAAGCAACGCATGTGTGCCAATTAAAATGTCGAGTGAGCCATTTTCAAGCGCTTCGTGAATGATTTTCCTTTCGGCGGTTTTTACCGATCCGGTCAGGATTTTTATCGTAATGTTGAGGTCTTTTGCGAGTTCGGTCAGGCCGATGAAATGCTGGTTTGCGAGGATTTCCGTTGGCGCCATTAAACAACTTTGAAAGCCATTGTCTTTCGCCAAAAGCATGCTCATTAATGCGACGATTGTTTTTCCCGAACCGACATCGCCTTGCAACATGCGGTTCATTTGCGCCGGATTTCCCATATCGTTCCGAATTTCTTTCAACACTCTTTTTTGTGCATTCGTCAAATCAAAAGGCAAATGATGGTTGTAAAAGTTCGTGAAATTTTCTCCAACTTTATCAAAAACATGGCCTTTGATTTTGTGTTTGTGAACGAGGTTTTTGGTAATCAATTGCAATTGGATGAAAAACAATTCCTCGAATTTTAACCGGAATTGCGCTTTCGCCAAAATGTCGCTGCTTTTCGGGAAATGGATGTTGAACAACGCCGCGTTTTTCGGAATCAATTTTAATTCTTCGATCAAATATTGTGGCAAAGTTTCGACGAACAATGCCTGTGTTTCCATAAACAATTGCTGCATCATTTTATTGATGACACGGTTTGAAACGCCGCGCTGCGTAAGTTTTTCGGTTGATGGATAAACGGGCTGCATGGCTGATCTCAGGCTTTGCTCGTGTTCGGTGAGCGGTTCCAATTCGGGATGCGCCATATTGAAAATGCCGCCGAAAGATGTTGTTTTTCCGAAAATGACATACGGCAAGTTGAGCTTTAAATTCTCGCGGATCCATTTTTGTCCCTGAAACCAAACGAGTTCCATCTGGCCCGTGTCATCCGCGAAAGTGGCCACCAGACGCTTGCCATTTTTCTGCTCGACGGTTTTGATATTGATGATTTTTCCAACGACCTGCACTTCGGTATTGCTGTTCTGCAATTCGTTGATCTTGTAGTAACGCGTGCGGTCAATGTAGCGGCTTGGATAGAAATTGATTAAATCCTGGTATTTGAAAATCCCGAGTTCCTTGCGCAGCAATTCGCCGCGGGCAGGGCCAACGCCTTTGAGGTATTCGATCGGTGTTTGCAGGAGGTTATTCATTGAAATTAGCGAATGGGCAAATTAGACAATCAGCCAATTAGACAGTTATACTAAGGAGCGAAGATAGTTTTTAATTGGGAAATGGACAATCAGGATTTAACACTCATTATCCTTTGTCAATTATCCAATATCAATTTTCCTTAAACATTATTATTTTTCTGACGAATTCAATAACTTTGGAATATTCAAAAAAACTTTGCATGAAATTCCCAAGTCTGTTGTTATTGTTTTTTTTTCAGATGGCTTTTTGCCAACAATCGGAACAAGTCGATTTTAAAACTATTTCTGCCTCAATAGCCATCAATCCGGTAAAGCGGAATGTTGTCGGAAAAGGCACTTATACGTTTGAAGTCAAGGACAAAAAGATCGATACGATCCGCATCGACGCACAAAAGATGGAATTCACAAATGTCAAGATCAACAACAGCAACGTTAAATTCAAGAACAGCAACAAACAACTGCTTTTATTTAACGGATTTCGAAAAGGCGAGAATAAATTGACGTTCGAATACGAAGCGTTTCCAACCCAAACCATGTATTTTGTAAATTGGGATTTTACCAAAGAAGATACAAAACCCGAAAATATCAACGGACAAATCTGGACACAAGGCCAAGGGAAAAACACCAGCCATTGGCTTCCGAGTTTTGACGATGTAAATGAGAAAACCGTTTTCAATCTCGACATTACGTTTGAGAAAAGTTTCGAAGTCATTTCAAATGGGACATTGCTCAAAAAAATCCCAAACGCAGAAGAAATTACCTGGCAATACCGCATGCAAAAACCCATGAGCAGTTATCTGGCAATGGTTGCGATCGGGCATTTTCAAAAACGTACTGAGAAGTCGCTTTCGGGAATTCCGCTTGACGAATATTATGAAAAAGGCGATGATGATAAAGTCGAACCAACGTATCGTTACAGCGTGGCTATTTTCGATTTTTTAGTACGCGAAATCGGTGTGCAATATCCATGGGAAATTTACAAGCAAATTCCGGTGCATGACTTTTTGTATGCCGGAATGGAAAATACTTCGGCCACGGTTTTCTCGCGTGATTTCGTTGTAGACAGCGTAGGTTACAACGACCGAAGTTATGTGAATGTCAACGCGCATGAGTTGGCACACCAGTGGTTTGGCGATCTGGTGACTGCAAAATCGGGTAAAGACCATTGGCTCCAGGAAGGTTTTGCGACGTATTATGCGCTGTTGGCTGAACGCGAAATTTTCGGGGAGGATTATTTTTACAATAAATTATACAATACTTCGCGCCAGCTTGAAGATGCGGCAAAAACCGATACGATTCCGGTGCTGAATCCAAAGGCGAGTTCGCTTACGTTTTACCAGAAAGGCGCGTGGGCGTTGCATGCCATTCGTGAAAGCGTAGGAAAAGAAAAATTCAACCTGGCGGTTAAAAATTATCTGGAGAAATACGCTTATGCGAATGTGACTACGGATGATTTTTTGAATGAAATCAGAGCCGTTTCTGATTTTGATATTGTAAAATTTAAGAAAACCTGGCTCGAATCGGCTGGGTTTCCAACAGCAGAAGCCACTGTTTTATTACAGAAAAACGAGTTAATGAAACAATATATCAAACTGCGTGACCAACCGTTATTCCTGACAAAAGACAAAGCCGAAATCATCAGGATGATGCAAAGCGACGTGTATTATCCGGTAAAAGAATTGCTCGTGTATCAATCGGCATCGCATCCGATGGAACTTAAAAAGGACGTTCTGCTCGCAGCTTTAAAAACGAATGACCTGCAGGTTCGGCAGGCAGTTGCGACTTCTTTAAAAGAAATTCCAGAAAATTTCCGCGCCGATTATGAAACGCTTTTAAATGACAGATCTTATGAAACGCAGGAAATTGCGCTTTTTAATTTGTGGAACCAATTTCCGGCAGAACAAAATCGATACCTTACCATTTCAAAAGACTGGGAAGGTTTTCAGGACAAAAATCTGAGGTTGCTGCATTTGTCTTTGGCGTTTATCACGCTAAAGGAACAACCCGCAAAAGCGAAAATCTATCAGGAATTGCTTTCATACACCGGAACGAATTACGATTCGACTTTGCAGCAAAATGCTTTGCAAAAACTGCTAAACCTTGAGATTTACACCGAAGATGTATTGCGCAGTCTGACATACGGACTTGGAAGCCACCGTTGGCAGTTCGTCAAATTTTCAAAAGACAACATCAGGAAATTGCTGAAAGATAAAAAATACCGCGAGATTTTCATTAAAATACGCACCGATCTTCCGATTCGCGAGAAAACCCAATTGCAACGACTGCTTGAAGAATAAATGTATGAGAAAAATATGAGAGCGCTGGTGATTTCCGGCGGCGGCAGCAAGGGCGCATTTGCCGGCGGGGTGGCGCAATACCTGATTCAGGAGAACAAGCACGAATATGATTTGCTGCTTGGGACTTCGACCGGGAGCTTGCTGATTCCGCATCTGGCGTTGGGAAATGTCGAGAAAATTTACGGCATTTATACGAGCGTCGACATGGATAAAATCTTCAATGTCAATCCGTTTGTCATCAAAAATAAAAACGGAATTGAAACGGTTTCGATCAATCATTACAATGTGATCCGGCAGTTTTTGAAGAAAAAACGTACTTTCGGTGAAAGCCAAAGACTTAGAAAATACATTCGCGATAATTTTTCGTTGTCGGAATTTAACCAGCTTAAATCTTCGAAATGCAACATTGTAGTGACGGTAACAAATTTGTCTAAAAATGAAGTCGAATACAAATGCATCCGCGATTTTGAGTATGATGAATTTTGCGACTGGATCTGGATCTCGTGCAACTACATTCCGTTTATGAGTTTGGTCGAAAAGAATGGCAGCGAATATGGCGACGGCGGATTTTCGAGCCTCGTGCCAATTCGTGAAGCCATCCAGCGCGGTGCCACAGAAATTGATGTGGTGATTTTGGAAACGGAAGTGCAAACCGCGCCACGTGTCATCGGGAAAAATCCGTTTTCACTGATGGTCGATCTGTTTGCGACGCTTTTAGACCAGGTCGAAAAACACGACATTACCATTGGCAAACTTGCGGCAAACAATAAGAATGTAAAACTTAATATGTATTATACTCCGGTGCAGCTTACGAACAATGCATTGATCTTTAATAAAACCCAGATGAAACAATGGTGGCATCAGGGTTATGAATATGCACAGAATAAAAGTGAGATTATGAGTGAGGTAAAGGAGCCTTAATTTGTAAAATAAAAAAAGCCTCCAATCCGGAGGCTTTTTTTAAATCAATTCCCTCACTTCATTCCTGATATACGAAAGAGCCGCGCTACTCGGTGTATTCTTATCAAGCAAAGTGCTTAAAATCAGTTCGCGAAGTTTATCGGCATCGGCAACTTCAGGGTTTGAGGCTGCTTTGCGGAGCATTTGTATGGTAGAATTTTTTGCAGTTTGAATAATCGCCCAGCATTCATCCGAAATGTAAATCTGCTGCGTTAAATTGTGTTCGAATTCCTGTTCGACCTGAGCGATCACAAAATTTGAATAGTCATTTTTATCAGTTGAAACCGGCGTAATCCTGATCAGCAATTTCGACGGATCGATGCGTTCCATAAACAAAGTCATGCGCTCATAAGCCTGTAATTTCAGCGGAAGCGAACCTTTTTGGTTTTGGCGCATCAGTAAAAAATGGCGTTTTTTGTCTTCGTTCTGAACAAACATCTGAAAGAAATAATAAGCGACGCCGCCAGTAATTAAAGCCGGTAACGTATAAAATAAGAGTTCGATGATTTTATTGGTATCCATGTTTTTTGATTTTGAAAGCAAAAATAGAATTTAGTTGAGTTGTTCCAACAAAAAGAATTTGTTTTGGTAACTTTTTTTGAAAACTATCGTCAGGTTGGCTATATTCGGGAAATAAAATCCATACCGATGAAAAAAATCTGCCTGCTCTTTGTTTTTTTAAGTTTTGCCGCACCTGCCCAAACCGTTACTGTTAGAGGTTTTTTGAAAGATGCCACAACCAATCAACCTGTAATCAGCGCTTCGGTTGGTGTCAAAAATTCGGCGATCGGGACCATTTCAAATGAAGAAGGAAATTTTCAATTGTCTTTGCCGGAAAATGCTGAGGTTGTGATTTCTTTTCTCGGATATAAACCTATCGCAATTCCGGCAGCTGATTTTGGATTGGATGTCAAAACAATCGCACTTCAAATCGATGAGCAAATCTTAGAAGAAGTCGTGATTTCGAAAATCCCGATCGAAAAAATGCTCGAAAACCTCATTGTAACTTCGATGGCGCGTTTTAATAAGCCTATTATCCTAAATACTTATTACCGTGAATTTGTAAAGATCAACGGCAAATATTCTAAATTTTCGGATGGTTTGCTCGATTACCACATCAGCGGATCTGTCAAAAGAAATAAATCCGATCTGATTGTAAAACAAAGCCGGACCGCGCAACTGTTCACCAATGACGAATTGAAAGAAGATGAAATGATCGATTTTGATTCTTTCGTGAATGTGCAGCATGGCGTGACTTACAATTATGATTTTACTTTTATAAAGAAAATATTGCTTGACGGAGACCGCTATGAAAATTATGACCTCGAACTCAAGTCTAAAAAAAGCAAAGATGGAAAGGAATTGTTCGCAATTAATTTTGAACCAAAAACCGATTCTGGCGCAATTTACAAAGGGTCAATTGTTTTCGATCCAGAAGCCAAACTGATTTTTGATATCGATATTGACCTTATTTCCGAAAATCTCAAATTTAAGGAGCGCAATATTCTTGTAGCACGCGTCACTTTTATGGGAAATACTATTAAAGCGGGCTATAAATTGGTCGGAAATAATTATATTTTGTCATACAGCAGCCGTTTTAACAAGCTTCGGATTACCATGAAGAAACGCAAATATGATAAAACGATCGAATCCAAAAGCGATATTATTGTAACCGATCTGCACGTTGACGACCTGACTTACAATAAAAAAGAAATCTACAAGGAAAAAGATTTATACGCCAGAGGAAATAAATATACCGATAAATTCTGGCTCGAAAACAATTCACTGGTTTTAACAACTGGGGAACAACAAATCATCAACGAGCTTGAAAAAGCCGCTACTGCCGGATCAAAATAAAGTTGATATAAAAGCCAATCATTAACAATTGGTGCACAATTATTTTCAACTTGAAATGCTTATTTTTGTCCTTTCAAAAATACTATGCAAAAATATATAGACCAGCTTAATGAAGCCCAGCGCGAACCGGTGTTGCAGAAAGACGGGCCAATGATCATTATTGCCGGTGCTGGTTCCGGAAAAACACGCGTATTAACCATTCGCATCGCTTATCTGATGGCGCAGGGCGTAGATGCTTTTAACATCCTGGCTTTGACGTTCACAAACAAAGCGGCAAAGGAAATGAAAAAACGGATTTCCGACATTGTCGGGAGCAGCGAAGCCAAAAACCTCTGGATGGGAACATTTCACTCGGTTTTTGCACGGATTTTACGCTCGGAGGCGGATAAATTAGGATATCCATCAAACTTTACCATTTACGATACACAGGATTCCGTGCGGCTCATTTCAGCGATCATCAAAGAAATGCAGCTCGACCGCGACGTATACAAACCGAAACAGGTCTTGGGCCGGATTTCATCTTATAAAAACAGTTTAATTACTGTAAAAGCCTATTTCAACAACCCCGAACTGCAGGAAGCCGACGCCATGTCAAAAAAACCGCGTCTGGGTGAAATTTACCAAAATTACGTCGAGCGTTGTTTCAAAGCCGGAGCCATGGATTTTGACGATTTGCTGTTGAAAACCAATGAATTGCTGAATCGTTTTCCCGATGTTCTGGCAAAATACCAGGATCGTTTCAGATATATTTTAGTCGATGAGTACCAGGATACAAACCACTCGCAATACCTAATTGTTCGCGCTTTATCCGACCGTTTTCAGAATATCTGTGTCGTTGGCGACGATGCACAGAGTATTTACGCTTTCCGCGGCGCGAATATCAACAACATTTTAAATTTCCAGAAAGATTACGACAATGTAAAAACCTTCCGCCTGGAGCAGAATTACCGTTCGACCAAAAATATCGTAGAAGCAGCCAATACGATCATTGACAAGAACAAAACCAAACTCGATAAAATCGTATGGACAGCAAATGATTTCGGCCCGAAAATTAAAGTGCACCGCAGCATGACTGATGCCGAAGAAGGCCGTTTTGTTGCCAGTACGATCTGGGACGAAAAGATGAACAAGCAAATGATTAACGGGCAGTTTGCCATTTTGTACAGAACGAATGCACAGTCGCGTGCAATGGAAGATGCGCTTCGCAAACGCGACATTCCGTATCGGATTTACGGCGGCTTGTCATTCTACCAAAGAAAAGAAATTAAAGATGTTTTGTGTTATTTAAGGTTGGTGATCAATCCGAAAGACGAAGAAGCACTAATCCGCGTGATCAATTATCCGGCGCGTGGCATCGGCGATACGACTGTTGAAAAACTGACCGTTGCCGCGAACCATTACAAGCGTTCGATCTTTGAAGTCATGCAGAATATCGACAAGATCGACCTCAAACTCAATGGCCCAACGAAACAGCGTTTGCAGGATTTCGTCACGATGATCCAGAGTTTTCAGGTCATCAATGAAAATCAGGATGCGTTTATTATGGCCGATCATGTCGCTAAAAAAACAGGATTGGTTCAGGAACTTAAAAAAGATGCAACGCCCGAAGGCATTCAGCGCATCGAAAATATCGAAGAATTGCTAAACGGGATCAAGGATTTTACCGAAGGCCAAAAAGAAGTCGACGGCGCGCGCGGTGCTTTGTCTGAATTTCTCGAAGATGTCGCACTTGCAACCGATTTGGATAAAGATACCGGCGACGACGACCGTGTGGCGTTGATGACGATCCACCTTGCAAAAGGACTTGAATTTCCATACGTTTTTATCGTTGGTATGGAAGAAGATTTATTTCCGAGTGCAATGAGTATGAGTACGAGAAGCGAACTCGAAGAAGAGCGCCGTTTGTTTTACGTCGCCTTAACGCGCGCCGAACATCAGGCCTATCTAACGTATGCACAATCGCGCTACCGCTGGGGGAAATTAACCGACAGCGAGCCTTCGCGTTTCATCAACGAGATTGACAGCCAGTACATCGAATATTTATCAGGTGAAGAAACCAATTACCGTTACAAGCCGATGATCGATGCCGATATTTTTGGCGATGTCGATAAATCGAAATTACGCTTGTCAAAACCTGTTGGAGGTGCACCACCAAAATATGTAACCGACAACGAGCCGAAGTCGAACCTAAGCGTCAGAAAGCTTAAACCGATGGGCAACGCGCCGGCAGCTGCAGGAGCGAATTTATTTGACGGAAACTTGACTGCCGGAAGCACTGTCATGCACGAGCGTTTCGGAAAAGGGCAGATCGTAAGCCTTGAAGGCGTCGGCGCAGACCGAAAAGCCGAGATTAAATTTGAAGTGGGCGGCATTAAAAAATTGTTGTTGCGGTTTGCCAAATTAGACATCATTAATTAATGGACATTAGAGAATAGATAATTATCTTAAGAAATCCGTAACTTACATTGTTCATTGTTCATTGTCAATTATCCATTATCAATTAAAAAACATGGCCGAATTCATCAAAATATACGAAGACAAACCATCAGAAGCTGCACTTGCAAAAGTGGTAAAAGTGCTTCGCGACGGCGGGCTTGTCATTTATCCGACCGATACCGTTTATGGTTTGGGCTGCGACATTACGAATACCAAAGCATTGGAACGGATTGCAAAAATCAAAGGAATAAAGCTTGAAAAAGCAAATTTTTCGTTTGTTTGTTCCGATTTGAGCAACCTTTCAGATTATGTGAAACAAATTGACACGTCGACTTTTAAATTGCTCAAACGTGCTTTGCCGGGCGCTTACACTTTTATTTTGCCTGGAAATAATAATCTTCCGAAAGAATTTAAAAAGAAAACGACGGTCGGAATCCGGGTTCCCGATAACAATATCGCGCTTTGCCTGGTAAAAATGCTCGGCAATCCGATCGTATCGACATCGATTTATGATGAAGATGCCGTTTTGGAATATTCTACCGATCCGGAATTGATTTTCGAGAAATGGCAAAACCTTGTGGATGTTGTCATTGATGGCGGATACGGCGACAACCAACCGTCAACGATCATCGATCTTTCAGGCCATGAGCCGGTTTTGATCCGTGAAGGAAAAGGTGATATTTCGATTATTGATTAATCCGAATCAAAAATAAGAACAATAAAAAATCCCGATCAGAATTTCCGATCGGGATTTTTTTATCATTGCTGAAACGATTATTTCGCACTCAGGTTTTTCATTTCTTTTTCGATCATGTCGTAAAACTGGTCGATTTTAGGAAGGACTACAATTCGCGTTCTTCTGTTGATTGCACGGTTTTCAGAGGTGTTGTTGTCAACTAACGGCACATATTCGCTGCGTCCGGCTGCAATTAATTGTTTTGGCTGTACGCCCAATTCGGTTAAAACGCGAACAATTGATGTTGAACGTTTGACACTTAAATCCCAGTTGTCAAGCAACACGCCGTTAGATTTGTACGGAACGTTATCGGTGTGTCCTTCAACCATGCATTCGAAATCGGGTTTGCTGTTTACCACTTTTGCAACTTTAGCCAAAACTTCTTTAGCACGGTCGCTTACAACGTAACTTCCGCTTTTGAAAAGCAACTTATCAGCAATGGAGATGAAAACGACTCCTTTTTCAACATTCACCTGAATGTCAGGATCGGTAATTCCAACTTCTTTTTTCAGGCTCGAAACCAATGCAAAAGTGACACTGTCTTTTTTGGTCAAAGCATCTTGCAAACGGTTGATTTTAACATCTTTTTCTTTCATTGACTCCAATGCTTTTTCGATGTTTTGCGCGCCTTTTGTAGACAAAGTCGTCATATTTCCCATATTGTTGATCAGGTCAGAATTGTTCTTTTTGAGGTATTCAATCTGAGCTGCCAAGGTTTCTTTATCTGAAAGGCAAGAATTTAATTTTACGGTTGCTGAATTCAGCAAATCCTGTATTTCCTTATTTTTTGATTCGCATTCGGCGAGTTTCTTTTTCGTTCCGCACGAAGCCGATAACATGGCGACAGCCGAAAGTGCTAAAATGAATTTTTTCATAAATCTAATATTTTGGTTGAATACAAATTTAACATTTATAAGTTTTAACGACTGTGTAGAAGCCTTAAACTATTGTTAAAATAAGTCTGTAAACTTATTTTTTCGTTGAATAAAATGACTGTAAACAATACTTTTAATGGTAAAATAATCATTTTTCTGCAGACTGTCACGCTTCTTAAAGTTGGCAAATAGCAAAATGTAAAATAACAAATGTGCTTTGGCAATGGCAGCAAAGTGCGAAACCTTTCCTTTAAATAAAAATTGGAAAGCAGCGACTCCATCAAGGATCATTCTTGTAAAAAGCACTGGAAATAATCGCTTTTTCGGAAGATTTTTAACGAGCATCAACAATGAATTCCGGAAATTTAAAAAAGTTTTTTGCGGATTTCCCTGCTGTAAAGTCGCACCGCCAACATGATAAACTTTCGAAGCCGAAATATATTTTATTTGATGTCCTTTATTGAATGCACGCCAGCACAAATCGATCTCTTCCTGATGTGCAAAAAAATCGGCATCAAAGCCATTTAAATTTTTAAAAACGCTGCTGCGGATGAAAAAGCAGGCGCCAGAAGCCCAGAATATTTCGCGATTGTCATCGTATTGCCCGAGATCTTTTTCAAGCGTGTCAAAAATGCGCCCACGGCAAAACGGATAACCATATTTGTCTATAAAACCTCCGGCAGCTCCGGCGTATTCAAAATATGCTTTGTTTTTATAATCGAGGATTTTCGGTTGGATGATTGCTGTTTCTGGTTCGTTTTTGAAGGTTTCGATGATCGGCTGCAGCCAGTTTTGCGTCACTTCAATATCTGAATTGACCAAAGCAAAAACTTCGGCATCGACAAATTTCAACGCTTCATTGTAACCTTGGGCAAAGCCGAAATTGGCTTTATTTTCAATGATTTTTACTGATGGGAATTTAGATTTTATAAGGGAAATAGAATCATCTGTCGAAGCATTATCGGCTACATAAATATCCGCTTCAGCCGAAAATTCAACAACTGAATGCAGGAATTTTTGCAGCAGCGCCGCGCCATTCCAGTTTAATATGACAACGGCAATTTTCATTTGACTGGTATTTGATAATCTGGCAAGTCGCGCAGGAACTGGTATTTTTCGTTTTGGTAATCCATCTGGCAGAAAAAATGGTTCAATCCGTTGGTCACCATCAAAAATTCAGATTGCATCGTCATGTTGTAACGCGCGATTTGGTCGAAAACCATCTGTGAGATCTTGATTTGCGGTGCTTTGCATTCGACCAGGATGAAAATCGAACCATCATTGTTGAAAACCACGACATCATATCTTTTGGTCAAACCGTTGATTGTCAGCAATTTCTCGACATTAATCAGTGATTTCGGATATTTTTTTTCCTGCATCAAAAACTGCACGACATGCTGGCGAACCCATTCTTCGGGCGTCAAAACCACAAATTTCTTCCTAATTTCATCAAATACCGAAATCCGTTCATCGGAATTTCGAAACCGGAAATCATAACCGCTAAAATTCAGTTTCTGCATACGCAAAGAAACAAAATTTGTTTAAGAATGCCGTAAAATATGTTGTCTGTCTATTTAAACCGGCGTTGGTCTATTGGCGGTTTTTTAGCGTTTGTGATTGCAACACATTTGCAGCATAAAACTTAAACACTCAAAATCATGAAAACAAATTTAAAAAAAATGCTGTTGCTTTTAATGGTCACTTCACTTGCAGTTTCCTGCTCTGATGATGACAGCTCGCCAACACCAATACCGGAAGCTTTGCCGACATTTGCGAATAAAATTACGATAGATACGCAGGACGATTCCTATGACGAAGTGTACAATATCATTTATGACTCTGAAAAACGCATTGGAAAAATTGTTTCTACAGGAAAATTAAACCGGGTTTATACCATGACTTACAATACGAAAAACCAGGTTTCAGCCATCGCGATTACAGGTGACGATGCAAAAACAGTCACGGCAACTTACAATTCAGATGGAAAATTAACCTCATTTACAAATAATGGCAGTGCAACGATTGTTACCTACAATTCGGCAACACAAATGTATGAAGGCGCTGCAAATCCGTTTTCACTAAATGCCGCTGGCGATATAGATGTTCTCGGGCCTTCATTTATTGGTTATGACAATTCTAAACAAGGCGCTTTTACAAGTACGAATATCAATTATTATGTGTTGTCAATCATTGCAGATGCGACTTTGATTTACATTATGCCAACCAAGCCGATTAACACAATTTCGGTTACGGGTCAAAATGTGGATATTGAAAATACGTATACGGAGGACGGCCATATCAAGCTTTTTGATGTTTCAGACAATAACAATCCGTTAAAAAGTTTCACGATTTCATACGAATATCAAACACTTTAATTTCGATAATTTACTGATGAAAACTTTTAAAACTATTTCAAGAATACTCACAATCATCACCTTTTCATTGTTGGTTTTTTCCTGCTCAGATGATGATAGCGAAGCTCCTGCGGTACCAGTTGCGACAGTTCCGTTTGTTACAAAAATTACGATGACAGGAACAGATGTTTCGGCGAACAGGGTTTATACATTAGAATATGACAGCAACAAAAGGGTAAGCCAGATGGTTTGTACCGGAGACATTTCAAAAGCGTATTTGTTTACTTACAACGAGCAGGGAAAAATGATCGGCCTTGTCACTACAGGAACTGATGCCGCTACATTTTCAATGACTTATGACAGTACGGGGAAATTAACGGGCATTTCTAAAAACGGAACGCCAGGTCCGGTTACTTATGACAGTGGAACACAGATTTACACTTACGGAGACAATAAATTCTCATTCAACAGTGCAAACGACATCAATCTTTACAATGGCATTTTCTTTACGTATGATGACTCAAAATCAGGCGCCTTCGCAAACGTAAATGCGCATTATCAGGCATTTATGGCTGTAGCCGATCCACTTTTTATGTATGTATGTTCAAAAAAACCGGTTTCCGGGTTAAATTACACAGGATTGGATTATACATTGACCAATACTTATGATGATGCAGGTTACGCCAAAACTTTCAAATTAAGGGACAACAACAATGCGGCCGCTTTTTTTGACGTGACATACGATTACACCAATAAATAGTTAGTAGATTTTAATTTTAGAATGAGTTAGGATTGCCTGCATCATACCGATGCAGGTTTTTTTATGCTTCGTCTTTAGTCGCTTTGATCAATCCGATTCCAGATATAAAAAAGATCAATCCCAAAATTCCGTAAATCGCTATCGCTTTAAGATCGCGGTTTGCGCCGCCGGTATTTGAAAAAACATAAGCAGTGTAAATCAGCCCGATGATTCCGAGCACAGTCAGCAATGCGCCAAAGATTCTTTTGATGTTCATGACAGTTGGTTTTAGGCTGTAAAATTCTGCTTTTGCAAGCTTCTTAGCATTACAGCATTTCTGTTTTAGGTTGCAACATTCAGATTGCCGCATTTCAATTGCCCATACCCACAATTCATTTATTTAATTCGTAAATTTCCGTCAGCAAACCGTAGGTTTAACCTTTTAAAAGCAATATGAAAATTTTTTCGCGCCTTTGTTTTACGATTGCCTTTTTGGTTTTCTGTGCTTTTCCGGGATTTTCCCAAAAAGCGTGGCAGGATGAAACGATTAAATTTTATGACGGATTGCCATCGGATATCATCATTAAAACCGATACCGACAGCAAAGGGTTTTTATACATTTCGACCCAAAAAGGGCTTTCGCGTTACGACGGTTACCACATCATCAACCATCCAAAAATACAGTCTCCGGTGTATAGTTTTTTTATCAGAAAAGATAAATTTTACATTCACGACGCGGCGACAGGACTTTTTGTAATGAACGGATTTGATCATCAGATCAAGATTATCGCCAGGAACAATTACCAGGATATTGATCCCGATAACGATCATTTCAACAATCTTTTTGTGGATCATAAAAATCGAGTCTGGTGTTCCGATTTCAATTGCATTAAATATTTTTCTGAAGATTCGGTGCCAACGCAGAAGTTCCGGATTCACTCCAACAATAAATCCGAAAGCGAGCAGATTGTTTTCATGGAACCAATTCCCGGGCAAATCTGGGCATTTACGAAAAAAGGCTTGTTTGTCTGGGATGAAAAAACGAAGCAACTAAAACCGCATCCGAATGATCTGATCGGGCGTGAATCGTATCAAACGGCTTTCCAATTGGATGCATCCAATGTTTTGATGGTGACTTCGAGCGGGAAAATTGGGCAGTTCAACATCGGTGAAAACCAATTTTCAGCATGGGCGGAAATTCCCGAAAACGAACCGATCATCGGTGCCGGAAAATATTACGATGGGAAAAAACCGGTCTTTTTTGTGTACAGCAACCAGAAAATTTTCACAGCAAATGACTCCAAAACTTCGTGGCGTATTTTGTATAAAATTGAAAAATCGCAGATCAACGAAGTTCACACTGATTCGCTTTCCCGCATGTTGTGGATTGCGTCGACAAAAGGCCTGATCAAGCTGTCACCGATTGATGCGATCACGAATGTAGAATTTCCGCAAAAATCGGAAATGCACAATCCGGCGGTTTCAATTGCACAGGATGCTGAAAAAGCAATCTGGATTTCGGATAAGAACAATTCGGTTTGGCGTTATGATTCAGATAAGAGATGGAAGCAGTTCAAAATTCCGGTCGCTATTAATACAGTTACCGCTTTTAAAACACATATTTTCGTCGCTTCGGATAAAGGCCTTTTTGATATTCAGAAGGAATCGGTTTCTAAAATTAAATTGAAACTGCCCGAAACTGCGACTATCAGGAAATGCATTTTGACTTCGAAAGATGAACTTTGGCTGCTTTGTGCCGGAATCCCGATACAAAGATTTCATTGGCCGGATCTGGCAAAAATCGATCGGACGTTTGCCAATGATCCTTTGTATTGGACCGCAAATTCATGGAACGATATCATTGAAAATACCGATGGAAAAATCTGGATTGCCGGCTGGGCGCCAAAAAATTACGGCATGCAATACCACGATGCAGCAAAAGATAAATTCATTGATATTGCTGATTTGGCGTTCAACAAAGAGCGTGATAAATTCTTTGGAGACTACAACAACCGCATTGCGCTTGCCGGGCACAACGGTTTGCTTTTTTCAGGCTATGGCGGATTCAATCGCGTCGAAGGAAACGGCAACATTTCAAAGAAAATCGACATCAACAATTACCCGATCGCAAACGGCAGGATCGAAGGAATCGCGCAGGACCATTCGGGAAACGTCGTTTTTGCTACAGCCGACGGTTTGCATATTTATTCGACTGCAAACGACAAGATCATTCGCATTTCACAGATCGACGGTTTGCCTTCGGACGATTTGATTTACGGATTTAAAAAACTTGCCGACGGTACTTTTGCCATCGGAACCGACAACGGTTTTACGATCGTCGACATCAAAAAACTGCTCGATCCTAAAGGCGGCCATAAACTTGAATTGTGCAGTATAAAAATCGATGGAAACCTCAGGAATATCCACGGAAAAAATATCGAATTGTCAGAAGATGAAAACGATCTGGTACTGAATTTTTCGACTTTGTCGTTTACCGATAAGCAGAAGATTTTTTACCGCTACCAATTCAAAGGCGACAACCATTGGAACAATCTCGGCAACAATCCCGAGCTGTCTTTAAATCACATTGCACCAGGAAATTACGACTTGATTGTCCAGGCCGGAAACCATCTCGGGCAATGGCACTCAAAACCTTTGGAATTTAATATCGTCGCCCATCCGCCGTTTTACAAATCGAACTGGTTTTATATACTGATTGGTATTTTACTGATTGCAATCGTAATTCTGATCAACAGGTATTTGCTTTTGCGCCAACGAAAAGAAGCCGATTACCAGCAAAAACTCAAAGAAGCCGAAATGCTAACGCTGCGCACGCAGATGAACCCGCATTTCATGTTCAACACGCTGAATTCGATCAATAGTTTTATTATCGAAAACAAACGCGAAGCCGCCAGCGGGTATTTAACGACGTTTTCAAAGCTGATGCGCAGCATACTCGATTTTTCAAAAGAAGAATTCATTTCACTTGACGATGAGATCAAGACTTTGGGTTTGTACCTCGAACTCGAAGCCGTTCGCCTCGAGCATTCGTTCGATTATACCATTAAAGTCGATAAAGACCTGAAAGATGAGATTATCCGGATTCCGCCATTGATTTTGCAGCCGTTCGTTGAAAATTCGATCTGGCACGGCTTGCGGCACAAGCAGGAGCAAGGCAATTTGTTTGTGCATTTCAGTAAAATATCCGATCAATATTTGAAGATCAGGATTGAAGACGACGGCATCGGGCGCAAAGCTGCAGGCGAAATGAAGAAAAACCAAACGCACCATAAATCTTACGGAATTGACATTACAATCCAACGTTTGGAAATGCTCGATCCGAAAAATTCGGTACAAATCATTGATTTAACAAACGCGCAGGGCAACAGTTTGGGCACTGCCGTAGAAATAATCCTAACACTTTAAGACATGATAAAAGTTATTATTATTGACGACGAAAAACATGCGATTGTCACCTTGCAGCACGAACTCGAGAAGTTTGCTGATGTGCAGGTGCTCGCAACGACCCAAAAAAGCCAGGACGCAAAAGCGCTGATCGAGCAGCACAAACCAGACCTGATTTTCATCGATATTGAAATGCCGTTCATGAACGGATTTGAAGTACTCGAACAATTTGAAAACATCGATTTCAAAGTCGTTTTTACGACCGCTTACAACCAATATGCGATCAAAGCGATCCGGATGAATGCGCTTGATTACCTTTTAAAACCGATTGATTCGGATGAATTGCGCGCCGCGCTCGACATGTTTGTGAACAATGAAATGGCCAGCAGCAGCGAGCAAATCCAGCAATTGAGCCGTTTTAATTCGGGAAAAATCACTGATACTTTGGCACTTTCAACTCAGGAAGGTTTGCATTTCGTTAAAACCGATGACATCATGTATCTTGAAGCCAGCGGCTGTTATACCTACATTTTCATGAACAACAACACCAAACACCTGGTCAGTAAAAACCTTGCGATTTTCGAAGAAGTGCTTAAAGACAACCCGATTTATTTCCGTCCGCACAAATCGCATATCATCAATTTAAAATGCATCAAGCAATACATTCGTGGTGAAGGTGGCGAGCTCATCATGCAGAACAATTCGAGCATTACGCTAAGCAGAAACAAAAAACAGGAATTTCTCGGATTGTTCAATAAAGTATAAGATTGCAGTTGGTTTACCAAAACCGGCGTTTCATATATCGCAATAAAAAGGATGCAGCATCATGTCCTAATATTGTCCCGTTAAACATTATTAACCGACAAAAACAACGATTATGAAAAATCTCATTTACTTTTTGATCCTGGGCGCATTTACGGTTTCGTGTTCCGATGACGACGACAGCAGCCCCGTTGCAGATGCCTGCGCACTTTTAGGGATGACAGAAAACACAGCGACCGTACAAAACAATCCATGCGCGATTGCGGTTTCCCCGGCCGGATATATTGCGGTAAGCGAATTCAATGGCGGTTACGGCACATCGGCAAAAATCAGGATTTACATTTCGTATGACAATTTCAAAAACGGAACTGTAAAACAGGAGCTGACGGCAATTGCACCGGAAGCCATGGCTTTCGACAAAGACAATAATTTATACATTTCTGAAACGGAACAGGTGGCCGGAATTAAAGTATATGACCATATTGGCGACGGCGCTTATGCGTATAAAAAAGTGATCCAGGACGATTTTAACAATCCGCGCGGATTGGCATTTGACGGGCAAAACAGGTTGTATCTTGCTGATGACGGAACCGGGAGAATCATCCGTTTTAACGATCCGTTCAATAATGATGCACATACAACCATCGGGAATTGGGATGCCGGAATAAAAGGTTTGGCGATCAACGGGAATATTATGTATGTGACGAATTACAACACGAATTCTGTTGGCCGCAACATTCTCAAAGCCGACGGTACTTTAGATACAATCGATGCTGCGGTTAATATTCCGAAAGCGACTGATGTGAGTGTAAATGGAAATACGGTTGTGATTACGTCGTATGAAAAC
Organism: Flavobacterium noncentrifugens; assembly: GCF_900100375.1. Classification (GTDB taxonomy): domain Bacteria; phylum Bacteroidota; class Bacteroidia; order Flavobacteriales; family Flavobacteriaceae; genus Flavobacterium; species Flavobacterium noncentrifugens. Next base: position 533,026 of record NZ_FNEZ01000002.1, read on the forward strand.
AATTCGGTTACGGTATTTTCCAACTGCAATTTTTCGGATGCAAGCAAAAATACGTATACCGGAAAAGTTTTGGGAACTGCATTTGTAATGCCAAATGTACTGCTGACGGCAAATCTTGATACCGATCGGGTAAAAACATTCGACCTGAAATAATCAAATCATATCTTATGAAAACAAGATCCATTTTAATCGTATTTCTTTTGATGATTGGCTGTGTGGCTTTTGCCCAAAAGAAAAAACCGGCTCCGAAAAAGCAAGCAACGACAAAAACGACAGCAACAAAAACGACAGCAAAAAATATGGTAATTGCACCAAAATCAGCAACAGTGGCAACAAAAATAGAAACGACAACAACAACAACAAAAGAGGCGGCAACGACAAAGCCTACAACGAGATCCGCTTTTTACAAAACGCCGTATGCCACGAGAAACAGCGGAAGTTTCGACAAATCGACCCACCTGATCAGCCTGACTTACGGTTTTCCGAATACGCTCGATTACAACGGCTATTTTTATTCGGCAAACGAATCCGGGATCGGGCCGGTAACTGTTAGGTATGAATTTCCGATCCGGGAGGAAGCCGGAGTTGGATTAAGCGTTTCCGGAGCGACCAAAAAGTGGGATTATTATGGAGGTTACACGACAAAGATCACCGGAATTTCCATCAGCCCGCTCGGGTTTTACCATTTTAATAAGCTGATTCCGATAACCAAACTCGATGTGTATGCCGCTGTTGGCGCGTCGATCGATCTTAGCAATTATTCGTATGACGATCCGTACTACAACAATTCCGATACTTCTGATCTTGAGATCAATCCGGCCGGACTGGTAGGCGCACGTTATTATTTTACCGAAGCTTTCAGTGCAATGGCCGAAGTAGGCGAAGGTTCATACAGCATTTTCAGGATCGGTGTTTCTTTCCGATTGTAATTTTCACAACACAACTAAAAATTAAAAATCAATATTATGAAAAATATTTATCTTTTAGCCTTATTAACGGTCTTTGCCTGTAATTCGCAACAGCAGCAGCAAACACTAAAAGTTGTTGGGAAAAACCTAACCACAACATCGGGACAAACGGTCGTGCTTCGCGGCATCAATTACCCGATCATTGATGACGGAAGCATCAGCCTGACGAATGCGGCGCAATACCAGCATAAAATCGATGAAGCGGCCAAAACCGGTGCGAATGCCATCCGGATTCCGTGGTACACCGACGGCGCACATTGGCGCGACATTCCGGGATCGCCATCTTTCGGCACGCCGGGAACGGTCATGGGCTATGTCAACAACGGCCATCTGAGCAATTTAATCGGATACATCCGAAGCAAAGGCATGATCCCGATCCTCGAAATCCACAATGTTACTTGTTCGAACGACTGGAATGCTTTTAATACTGTGGTCATGCCGTGGTGGAAATCGCCGGTGATCCTAAACCTGATTGAAACGCACAAAGCCTATTTGGTAATCAATCTGGCAAATGAATTCGGACAAGCGCGCTGGACGGGAAATACTACTGCCGGAATGAACGTTTTTAAAACGAATTACAATGCTGCGATTTCCCAATTGCGTACTTTGAATGTCAATGTGCCGATTATGATCGATGCGCCGGATTGTGCACAGTCTTCTACAGAAATGCTATCGGTGGCTGAAAGTATGGTGACCAGCGATCCGCAGCACAACCTGATCTTTTCTTCGCATGCGTACTGGATCGGTTATGCACAAAACCAGGCTTTGGTGCAGGCAAAACTTAATGAAGCACAGAATATGAATGTGTGTTATGTTTTAGGGGAAGTGGCAAGTACGCAGGACGGCGAAACCCCGGCAGATTGCGGGCAATATTCGCTGGCGGCTTTGTATCCGATCGTTTTAAATGAAGCCTGTTCTCGAAATATCGGCTGGCTGGGCTGGACGTATACTTTGGATTGCAGTTCGCCACGTGAAATGACGACCAACGGCGAGTTCAATTCACTTACAACTTACGGAAACGATCTTGTGAACAACAGCGTTTACGGACTCAAATCAGCTGGTGGCTGTGGCGCTTCCTTATTGGCGTCAAGCGGATTTAAGGCAGACAGCAAATTAACGATTTCCCCAAATCCGGCGGCGAACCACATTTCCATCCGCGGAAGCGAAATAGAAAGCGCGAAGATTTTCGATATATCCGGGAGGTTGTTAAAAAGCGTGACTTCGAATTTTGAAACCATCGATGTGGCTTTCCTCAAGAGCGGCAGTTACATCGTCCAGATTCAAATGAATGGAAACCGCGTGCTTTCGCAAAAACTGCTCAAAAAATAAGGTTAATTTTTGTTAGATAAGTGAGAAATCCCAGGCTGTTTGGTTTGGGATTTTTTTTGTTCCTGCAGTTCGTTTAGCAAATCCGGCCGTTGGTATAATCCTGTAAAAGGCCATGGGAATCGCTGCGTAAATTTGGTAAACAATTTAAAAACAACACTCATGAAAAAATTATTCTTTATCCTGGCGATCGCATTTTCAGTCCTTTCGTGCTCTGATGACGATAACAATACGCAGGAACCGCAAAAAGTAAAATTGGTACAAACCATCACATACAACGGCGACGCTTATGGTTCGGTCGAATACGATGCCGGGAAAAAAGTACGGAATATGACTTTTTTATCGGATGGAAGTTACGTTTTTACGTATGACGGCGAACAGATTGCAACTTTGTTGTTTACCTCCAATTCAGAGTTTAATCCGATTGCGCCCAAGCTTTTTACATTTTCGTATGACGGCAACGGGAAAATCAACAAAGTCGTGGTTGACAATTTGCAGAAAAATGTAGTTTACACTGCCGGAGACAATTCGTATTATATTACAGATGTAGGGACGAATTTAAAATATCGACTGTACCTCGACAGTGATGACGACATTACGAAAGCGACTTTTTACAACAACAATCAGGTCACGATAGAGCAAACTTTTACTCATGAAAGCGGAAAAGGCTGTATGTTGAATGCCAATAGGATCAGTACTGCACTGGCGATTGCTTACCCGCAAAATGATACCGGTCTTGCAGCGTTTCTGTCGAAGAAAGCCATCAAAACAAATAAATACATGGAAACCCAAATGAATACGATGAGTACAAGTGCGTATGCCAATGTTTTTGATGCAGACGGCTTTATTGTTTCAGGAACAGAAGTTTTATTTGGCGAAAATCAGGTCACCGAATATCAATACACACAACTTTAAAGGCATTGGTCGATTTAAAACGCCTTTGGTATATTGAAGGTTTTCCGGCAAGCAGATTATGTGCACATTTGCCTGAACAAGAGCAACGATAATTAAGTTTATAGTGTTTTATTTTTTTTGAGTGAGAAAAAGCTCCGGTCGTGGTAGTCCGGGGCTTTTTTATTTTAAAAATTGTGGGATTAATGTCTTATTTTTGGAATCCTTAAACCCGAATTCCGAAACTGTGGACGAAGTACTAAAAATTGTAAACGACATCAAGAACGGCAACATCAAACCCATTTATTTCCTGATGGGCGAAGAACCTTATTATATTGACCGGCTGTCTGATTATATCGATCAGAATTTGCTTTCGGAAGAAGAAAAAGGGTTCAACCAAACGATTTTGTATGGTCGTGATGTCTCGATTGAAGAAGTAATTTCTACATGCAAACGCTATCCGATGATGGCCGAAAGGCAGGTCGTGATTGTTCGCGAAGCACAGGATTTGTCGAAAACCATCGATAAAATCGAAAGTTATGCCGAAAATCCTATGCCGACTACCGTTTTGGTCATCTGTTACAAATACAAAACGCTCGACAAACGTAAAAAAGTCAGCAAACTTCTTGAAAAAAACGGATTGGTCTATGAAAGCAAAAAGCTTTACGACAATCAGGTAGGCGAGTGGATCAAGCGGGTTTTGTCTGGGAAAGGCTTTACGATCGAACCGAAAGCTTCGGCAATGCTGGTAGAGTTTTTAGGTACAGATTTGAGCAAGATCAATAACGAACTCGAGAAATTGCAGATTGTTTTGCCAAAAGGCAGTACGATTTCTGCGAAGCATATTGAAGAAAACATTGGCTTTAGCAAAGATTACAATGTGTTTGAACTTCGGAAAGCACTTGGCGAGCGAAACCAATTGAAAGCATATCAGATCGCGCAATATTTTGCTGAAAATCCGAAAGACAATCCAATGGTGGTAACGACAAGCCTTGTTTTTGGGTTTTTTCTGCAATTGCTGCAATACCACGGATTGAAAGATAAAAACCCTAAAAATGTTGCATCAGTTTTAAAAGTCAACCCCTATTTTCTTAAAGATTATGATGTGGCTTTACGCAATTATCCGATGAAAAAAGTCAGCCAGATCGTGGCGACGCTTCGTGAAATTGACGTGAAAAGCAAAGGCGTTGGTGCCAATGCTTTATCGCAACATGATTTGCTGAAAGAAATGCTGGTCAGGATTTTTCTTTAATTAAATTCTTTATTCAAAAAACTTTTTTGTATCAGTAAAAAATCATCTAATTTGTTAAAAGGATAAGGGTTTTTATCTTTTTTTTGCTTAAAATGTTGTGTTGTTGTTTGGAATTGAATAAATTGCCACTATATAAATCAAACAAATTATATGATGAAAAAACTACTTTATTTAGCATTGTTAATGCCATTAGCCAATTTTGGACAATCCTTAAGCGCAAATTTCGACGATGGCGTTGTACCACCGGATGGTTGGTCGTTTGAACAAACAAACGCCGACGAAACCTGGAAGCCTGCTCTAACACCACTTACCGGAGCCGGATCAGCAACTGTAAGTTATGATCCTGCCTTAGCAGATCAGAATGAACGATTGATGACCCCATCGATTGACTTAACAGGCTTTACGACAGTTTCCTTGAAATTTACAACTTCAGAAAGTTATTATTGGTCTATAACTCCAAATAACAATTACGACACGTTTGTAGAAGTTTCTACAGACGGTGGTTTTACTTGGAATCAGGTATGGTCTGAAATCGATCTTGGTGTTTTTACAAGTTTTGTAGCCATCCCTGTAGCAGTTGATCTTTCAGCTTATGCAGGAAATCCAGATGTAAAAATTGCTTTTCACTATGTAGGAAATGATGGCGCGGATTGGGTAATTGACAATGTTAGCATCGTTACTTGTCTCTCGCCAACAAGTCCGACATTGGTAGCAACCACTTCAACTTCTGCAAGCGTTACATGGGCTGGTACCAGCGCTAATTATGAATTAGAGTATGGGGTTTCTGGATTTACACAAGGTTCTGGAACAGTAGTGCCGTTAACTTCAGGTGGATATGAATTTTCAAACTTAGAGCCTTCAACAGCTTATCAGTATTATGTAAGAAGTATTTGTTCAGAGAATTCTCAAAGCGAATGGTTGGGGCCGATTGCCTTTACGACCGTTTGTGAAGGCGCTGCTGAAGTACCAATGACAGAAGATTTTGAATCGGCTGTTGCTCCGGCACTTCCCGCATGTAGCAGTACACAAAATGTTGGGACAGGTAATGATTGGACGGTTTCAGCAACCAATGGATATGGATTTACAACGAAGGCTTTACGCTACAGATGGAATTCAACCAGTGCTGCGGATACTTGGTTTTTTACGAAATCGGTAAATTTAACTGCAGGACAATCTTACACATTAACTTACAAATACGGTGGTACAGGAACAACCTTTGTAGAGAGTCTGAAAGTTAGCATGGGTATGGGCGCAAATGCAGCTGCAATGAATGTAACGCCATTAGTAGACCATCCAACGGTTAACAATAGCACGCCAAACACAAATTCTGTGACGTTTACCCCGGATACAACTGGAGCATACAATATCGGATTTAATGCATATTCGATCGCAGACCGTTTCTACCTGTTTGTTGATGACATCACTCTTGATGTTGCTTTGGGCACCAAACAATTTAATGCTTCACAATTTGATTTCTTTCCAAATCCTGTCAAAGACGTATTGAATTTGTCCTACAGCCAGCCAATGAGTTCAGTGGAAGTTTACAATATGTTGGGACAAAAAGTGGTTTCTGAAAATGCAAATGCAAATCAAAAACAAATCGATATGTCTGCACTTTCTGCCGGAAGTTATATGGTAAAAGTTTATTCAGGCGATATGGTAAAAACAATTAAAGTTATAAAACAATAATAGCATTGGATTTATTGAATAAAGATGCCCGGAAGCGGGCATTTTTTTATGCCTTTAACTGAAGAACTATAAAAAGTATCATTAAAAAAGCGATATTTGCCACAACATAACTCGATGAAGATGATGAATAAAAATACAGTCCTTGGATGGGCAACCTTTATAATGATTGTGATGGGATTGCTGTTAATCGGACTAGGCGCTTTTCGGTATAACGATGTAGCGGGCTGGGGTTTTGGTGCAGTAGGTGTAGGTTTTTTTGCTAATGCCTGGGTTTTCAGTTCGTTAAAGGGAAGGGTTTAATAGGCTATACCTCAATAGAGAAAAACAATTCAAAAAATTTCCATCAATATATTTTTTAGGCTTACATTTGCCTAACGGTGTTAAGTTATTTAATGCTTAAAAATTATGGCAAGCAAAGACAGGATTTTAAGACAGAAAGAAGAAACCAGAAAAAATATTCTGGATGCTGCCTGTGCCATTGTCAAAGAAGAAGGCTGGCAAGGCCTGAGCATGAGAAAAATTGCTGATAAAATCGAATATACGGCGCCAATCATTTATGAATACTTTGCCAACAAAGAAGCCATTATCCAGGAAATGACAAAAATTGGTTTTCTGACTTTAACCAAAGAACTCGAAAAAGCAAAAGCGCAATTTAACGATCCAGCTGAACAATTAGAAGCCATGTGGATGGCATATTGGACTTTTGCATTTCAGGATAAAGAAATGTACCAGGTAATGTTCGGGGTAGAAATGACCTGTTGTACGCAAAAATGCAACGAAGCAGAAGGGCCTTTTAAATTGTTTATATCTGTAATTTCAGAAATTATGGCAGAAAGCAACCCGACAGAAGAGATCGTAAAGCAAAAATATTTTACTTTTTTTTCGGTCATTCATGGATTAATTTCGATTAATATTATCAACAACGGACTTTCGGCAAGTATCAACAACCAGATTCTTAAAGACGCCATCGGAGGCATTATCCGCTCGATACAGGTTCCAGTTTAGATCATACAAGTTTTATATGAGGCGTAAGCCTTTTTTTTAAAACAATTCACTTAACGCTGTTAAGTAGTTTAATATCAATAATTATCTAAAAATCAATATTTCTTAAGACAAGTTTTAATAGCGATTTTTCGCGAAATTACTTAACAATGTTAGAAAAAATAACACGATTAAATAACAATCATTTAAACCAGCAATAATGTCAAATATTTTTAAATCCAATTCCATGAAGAGATTAATTCTCCTGAGTTTCCTTCTGATCACGTTGTATTCGTGCTCAAATCCACAAAATGCGCCAATGGCTGCTGCAGCACCGCAATTGCCAGTACTTACGATCTCTGGCGGTACCGTTGCTACTGATGCATCCTATCCGGTTTCGATCCAGGGAACTGTTGATATTGAAATCCGTCCGCAAGTCAACGGGAATCTCGAAAAGATTTATGTCGATGAAGGTGCGTATGTCAGCAAAGGCACACCGCTTTTCAAGATCAATGAAAATCCGTACCGCGAGCAGCTCAATAATGCACTCGCAAGCCAGCATTCGGCCGAAGCAGTGCTCATTAACGCTCAACTAGAAATTGACAAACTTACGCCGCTAGTGCAAAATAAAGTGGTTTCCGATTTCCAGTTGAAGTCGGCAAAAGCAGCATATAAAGTGGCTGCAGCCAATCTTGATCAGGCGAAAGCCATGGCAGCGTCAGCAAAAATCAACGTCGGATATACTTTGATCACTGCGCCTGTCAGCGGATATATCGGCCGTCTGCCAAAAAAACAAGGAAGCCTCATCAGCGCAACCGATCCTGAAGCTTTGACCACTTTATCCGACGTACATGAAGTATATACGTATTTTTCTTTAAGTGAAACCGATTTTATCAACTTCAAAAATCAATACGCAGGAAACAGCATCAACGACAAGATCAAAAACCTGCCGCCGGTTTCCCTTGAACTCGCCGACAACAACATTTACACCCAAAAAGGCCGCATTGATATGGTCGACGGCCAATTCGACAAAAATACCGGAGCGATCACATTGCGCGCCACGTTTCCAAATGCAAAAGGATTGTTGCGTTCCGGAAATACAGGCCGCATCAAATTGAGCTTATCACACGCAAATGCTGTTGTCGTACCACAGGAAGCCACTGTAGAAATCCAGGATAAGATTTTCGTATTCACAGTCGGTAAAGACAACAAAGTGACCAAACAACCCATCATTATTTCAGGAAAAAGTGGTACAGATTATCTCGTTCAGGACGGATTAAAAACCGGCGACCGCATCGTATTCAAAGGTTTCGAAAACCTACAGGAAGGTACAGTGATCGTTCCTGAAAAAGAAAGCCCGAAAGCCCTGGCTAAAAATTAATTCAGAATTTAAGATACAAAGAAATGTTTAAAAAATTTATTGACCGGCCGGTTCTGGCCACGGTAATCTCGATTTTACTGGTCATCGTCGGAATCCTCGGATTGTACAAATTGCCTTTGCAGATGTTTCCCGATATTGCACCGCCAGCCGTTCAGGTCATGGCGATGTATCCGGGCGCAAATGCCGAAACCGTGCTGCGTTCTGTCGCGCCTTCACTCGAAGAATCGATCAACGGAGTCGAAAATATGAGCTACATGAGCTCGACTGCAAGTAATGATGGTTCACTCGTAATCACTGTTTATTTCAAACTAGGAACAGATCCGGACCAAGCTGCCGTAAACGTCCAAAACCGCGTTTCTCAAGCAACCAGCCAGTTGCCTGCCGAAGTTGTTCAGGCCGGAATCACAACAGCCAAACAACAAAATAGTTTATTGATGGTTGTCGATATGTATTCAGAAGATGAAAAAGCATACGACCAGACTTTTCTCGCCAATTATGCCCAGATCAACATCATCCCCGAAATCAAAAGGATTCAGGGTGTTGGACAATCATTAATTTTCGGTGGAAATAAAGATTATTCGATGCGCGTCTGGCTCAATCCGTCGCAAATGGCTTCCTACAATCTGACACCGAAAGAAGTCATGGCCGCGATCCAGGATAAAAATCTTGAAGCAGCTCCGGGAAAATTCGGGGAAAGCAGCCAGGAATCTTTCGAATATGTGATCAAATATAAAGGGAAACTGAACAAGCCTTCAGAATATGAGAATATCGTGATCCGTTCTAACAATGACGGTTCGGTTCTACGCCTGAAAGATGTCGCTAAAATTGAATTCGGTGCTTATACTTATGGAAATTACACGCGTACAAACGGCAAGCCCGGAGTCAACATTGCCACGATGCAGTTGGCAGGTTCGAATGCAAATGAAATCCAGATCGCTGTTGCAAAACTAATGGCAAAAGCCTCAAAAGATTTCCCTAAAGGCGTAAAATACCTGATCCTTTACAATACGAAAGATTCGCTCGACCAATCGATTGAACAAGTCGTTTCGACCTTAATCGAAGCATTTATCCTGGTTTTTATCGTCGTATTTTTATTCTTGCAGGATTTCCGTTCGACTTTAATTCCGGCCATCGCAGTTCCAGTGGCGATTTTAGGAACGTTCTTTTTTATGTCCTTGTTCGGATTTTCGATCAATCTTTTAACATTATTTGCACTCGTACTTGCGATCGGAATTGTCGTAGATGATGCGATTGTCGTCGTTGAGGCCGTGCATTCCAAGATGGAACACCGCGGGCTTTCGCCAAAAGCGGCCACAACATCTGCCATGAGCGAGATCACCGGAGCCATTATTTCGATTACATTGGTCATGGCAGCGGTATTTTTACCGGTCGGATTTATGGACGGATCGACTGGTGTTTTCTACAGACAATTTGCTTTCACACTGGCGATTGCAATCGTAATTTCGGCAGTGAATGCATTGACATTGAGTCCGGCGCTTGCTGCATTATTCCTCAAGGAAAACCATACCCATCCTTTGGCTGAAGCCGAAAAACAGACTTTCAAACAAAAATTCTTCGTCGGCTTCAACAAAGGTTTTGATAAAATGACAAACCAATATATGGGAAGTTTGCGTTTCCTCGTACGCCACAAATGGGTTGGCCTGAGCGGATTGGCAGTCGTTGTTGTTGCTACCATTTATATGGTAAAAACCACGCCGACAGGATTTATTCCGTCTGAAGACCAGGGGTTTATCGCAATTTCCTTATCAATGCCAGCTGGTGCTTCATTGCAAAGAACAACACAAGTGATTAAAGAAGCAGAAACGGCGTTGTCCGGAATGGAATCTAAAAAAACGTTGATGGGATTATCCGGATTTAACCTGCTTACCCAATCGTCAAGTCCGTCATCCGGAGTGACATTCATCTTATTGAAACCTGCAAAAGAACGCGGAAAGATCAAAGACATCAATGCCATTATGGATGAGGTTCGCGGAAAACTATCGGCAATCAAAGGCGCTAATTTCTTCGTATTTACGTTCCCGACCGTTCCCGGATTCAGCAACGTCGACGGGCTCGACATCGTGCTTCAGGACAAAACCGGTGGAAACCTCGGCAAGTTTAGTGAAGTTGGAAATAAATTCATCGGAGAATTGATGAAACGTCCCGAAATTGCATTTGCGTTCACACCTTTCAAAGCCGATTATCCACAATATGATATGGAAGTCGACGATGTCAAAGCCGAACAATTGAGCGTCAATGTTAAAGATGTTTTGCAAACGATGCAAGCATACTTCGGCAGCGCGCAGGCTTCGGATTTTAACCGTTTCGGGAAATATTACCGTGTTATGGTTCAGGCAGAGCAATCTTCAAGAACGAATGCCGCTTCCATGGACGGGATTTTCGTCAAAAACCGCCTTGGCGAAATGGTTCCGATCAATACATTGGTTAAACTCAAACGCGTTTACGGTCCGGAAACCGCATCGAGATATAACTTATTTAATTCGATGAGCGTTACGGCAATGGCAAAACCAGGCTACAGTTCTGGAGATGCGATCCGAGCAGTGGAAGAAGTCGCAGCGCAACATTTGCCATCAGGATTTGCGTATGAATTCTCAGGAATGACCAGGGAAGAATTGTCGTCTGGTGGACAATCGACGGTGATTTTCATCCTTTCATTACTGTTCATTTACTTCTTATTATCGGCACAATACGAAAGTTACATTCTTCCATGGGCGGTCATTTTATCAATTCCAACTGGAGTTTTCGGGGTATTTCTTGCCATCGGCCTGACCGGAATTGAAAACAACATTTACGTTCAGGTTGCCCTGATCATGCTCATCGGATTGCTCGCGAAAAATGCGATCCTGATTGTAGAATACGCTTCTCAGCGACGACGCGCCGGAAAAACAATTCTCGCTGCCGCAATGGAAGCTGCAAAACTGCGATTGCGCCCAATTATCATGACTTCACTCGCATTTATTGTTGGGCTTGTGCCAATGATGAACGCCAAAGGACCATCGGCTATGGGAAACCATTCGATCAGTATTGGCGCGGCAGGCGGAATGGTTTCTGGTGTCATCCTCGGATTGTTTATCATTCCGGTGTTGTTCATCATCTTCCAGTTCCTGCATGAAAAAGTGAGCAGGAAATCACTCGAGGTCATTCCTGAAAAAATCGCAGCTTAATTTAAAATTCAAAATGAAAACACTACATAAATTTATCGCTTTAATGGTTTTGCTGGCATTTTTTGCAGCCTGTAAAGTTTCAAAAGATATCGAAGCGCCAAAAGATGCGGTTCCTGTTGGGTTCAGAAATGTTTCTGCAACAGATACCACCAGCATCGGTGATCTTGAATGGAAGAAATTCTTTACCGAAGAAACCTTGGTACAACTGATTGACAGTGCAGTTACCAGAAACAATAATCTGCAAATTGCACAAAAAAATATCGAAGCAGCGCAGTGGCAATTAAGACAATCCAAATGGAATAATGTACCGCAACTGAATTTACAGGTTGCCGCGTCGTCAAGCAATCCATCAGACAACAGCTTTAACGGACAAAACTTAGCGGCACTTTCAGGCCAGAAACACATTGACGATTACAATGCTGCGTTATCGCTTTCATGGGAAGCTGACATCTGGGGAAAAATCCGAAGCCGGAAAAAAGAAGCTTTGGCAGAATATTTACAAACTGAAGAGGCTAAAAAAGTGCTGCAAACCGCCATCGTTTCGTCCGTGTCAAACGGTTATTACAACTTATTAATGTTGGATGCACAACTCGGAATCGCCAAACGAAACCTGACATTGAACGACAGTACATTATTTGTCATTAAACTCCAGTTTGATTCGGGGCAAGTGACATCATTGGCAACACAACAAGCTGAAGCACAACGTTCGGTCGCAGCACAACTGGTTCCGCAAATCGAACAGGAAATCACGATCCAGGAAAATGCACTGAGCATACTCGCCGGAAATTTTCCCGGATCAAAAAAACGTGCGGCAACAATCAATTCGATGGCTTTGCACGAAGACGCAGTTGCCGGAATTCCGTCGTCATTGATCGCAAGAAGGCCCGATGTGCAAAGTGCAGAACTTGGTTTAAAAGCCGCAAATGCACGAACCGGAATTGCAAAAGCATCGTTGTATCCGGCGTTGAACATCACGGCTGCTGGCGGACTCAATTCGTTCGAGATCAGCAATTGGTTCACGATGCCGGCTTCGCTTTTTGGAACCGTTGCCGGAAGTCTGACACAACCATTATTGAATAGCAGGAAACTGAAATCGCAGTATGAAATCTCAAAGATCGAACGCGAGAAAGCGGTGATCAATTTCAGGCAATCGGTTTTGGTTGCGGTGGGCGAAGTTTCGAATGCCTTGGTAAGCACCGAAAAACTCAAAGAACAGCAAACGATTGTAAACACTCGCGTTTCAATCTTAAAAACCGCAGTCAAAAATGCCGATATGTTGTTTAAAAACGGCATGGCCAATTACCTTGAAGTCATTACAGCACAGGGAAATTTGCTGCAAAGCGAACTCGAATTGGCTTACATTAAAAAGGCCAGGCTTGACGCCGACGTAGAATTGTACCGCGCTTTGGGCGGCGGCTGGAAATAAGAATTTCAACTAAAATGAAAAAGGCAAACTGTAATGGTTTGCCTTTTTTTATGGGTTTTTATTTTGCTTGCTAAACAGTTTGCCACATCGGTTTTGTTTTCAATATTTCCGTGTGGATTTTACAATTGGAATCGTGTGCTCCGGGCAAATATCCGATGCTCATTAAAAATTCGTTGACGATTTCGCCGCCCGTGAATTTGAAGGTTTTCTTAAATAATTTTACCCATTCTTCTTTTGTTTTCGGATGCTGGCTTTCGAGCCATTTTTCGAATGAGCCTAATTCCTTTTGCATCGCGAGAATGGTTTTTGCGTTTTCGATCGCAGCGTTAATTTTGAGGCGATTTCGGATAATTCCGGCATCATTCATCAATCTTTCACGTTCGGTTTCAGTATAAGCTGCAACTTTTTTGATGTCGAAATTGCTGTACGCTTTGCGGAAGAATTCTTCTTTTTTCAAGATCGTTTCCCAGCTCAATCCGGCCTGGTTGATTTCGAGTACGAGTCGGCAGAACAGTTCATTATCATCGTGGATCGGGAAACCGTAAAGCTTGTCGTGATAAGCCTTGTGCAATGATTTTCTGGGTTCTGGCATGTTTTCAATGGCGGTGCAGTAAGACATATATTTTAATTAAAGGATTGTTTGAATTCGACAGGAGTCAGGCTGGTTTTTCGTTTAAAGATCTTACTGAAGGACTGCGGATGCTCAAACCCGAGTTGGTATGCAATTTCTGAAACCGATAAATTCCCGGTGCTTAAATAGTCTTTGGCTTTTTCAATGACTTTGCTGTGAATGTGCTGCTGGGCATTTTGTCCGGTCAACGAACGCAGCATGTCGCTCAAATATCTCGGGGAAACGCGCAATTCGTCAGACAAATACTGCACCGTCGGCAATCCGGAAGTCAAAGGTTTTTCATCCGCAAAATAATCCAAAAGCACTTGTTCAAGATTTGAAAGCAGGTCGTGGTTTCCTATTTTACGCGTGATAAACTGCCGGTTGTAAAAACGGTCGCTGTATTTTAAAAGCAACTCGATTTGTGAAGCGATCAGGTCCTGGCTAAAATGATCGATCGATGCCGAAAGTTCCCTGATGATATTTTCAAAAATTCCAACAATGATCGTTTTTTCAGATTCAGACAAATGCAAAGCTTCGTTCGCTGAATACGAGAAAAACCCAAAATTCTTGATGCTTTTTCCAAGCGCATAGCTTCGGATAAAATCAGGATGAAAAAGCAAGGTGTAACCTGAATAATCTTTCTCGTCTTCGCTTGCAGCAATGATTTGATTTGGCGAAATAAACGACAATCCGCCTTCATCAAAATCATAATGATGCTGTCCGTATTTAATTTTTCCGTGCAGGTTGATCTTGTATGAAATCTTATAAAAATCCAGGATCAACGATGTTGGCAATGCTGAAGGCGCAACCGAAATATCTCCATAATTCACAAGGCTTACCAAAGGATGAAATGGTTTCGGCAAGCCCAAAGCGCGGTGCAGTTCCGAAATGGAATGGAACGTTGACGGCAGTTTTGCTGAATTTTTCATAAGCTGTAAATTTAGCAATATCTGTAGTTACGCCCGCTTATTTAATAAGTTATTTAAGTGGATTCGGAAATTTTCTGAACCCATTTCAATGCGCTGCGCCGCGATTCTTTTGGCATCATTTCCGGCAAGGTAACGCAATTGGTCTTTTCCGTCGGTTGCAGCTTCGAAAACGACTTCAGCAATGTTTTCAGCTTCGGTAAAATCCATCAAAGTTCCATCTGAAAACAATTCGGACAAGCGTTTGTTCAATACGTCATATTCACTTCCCATGGAAACCTGCATCACATTCATGAAATTGCTTTTGATTCCGCCCGGTGCAACGGTTTTGATGCCAATATTGAACTGTGCAAGATCATAATAAATGCTTTCGCTCCAGCCTTCTAACGCCCATTTTGTTGCATTGTACACGCTTGAAAGCGGATTTGAAGAAAAGCCGCAAACCGAAGTCGTTGTTATGAAAAGTCCTTTTTTCTGTTTTTTAAAATACGGAATGAATGCTTTGGTGACGCGCAGTACGCCTGTGAAATTCGTAGCGATCTGATCGGTGATTTGTACGTCTGAATAAGATTCCAATGCACCGATCAATCCGTAACCGGCATTGTTAAAAACAACATCTATATCATGAAGTGCCATCGCTTTTAAAACGGTTTCTTCTATTTGTTTCGGATTGGTAATATCCAATGGTAGTAAAGTGACGTTTTTGAATTCGGATAATTCGGTTTCCTTTTCCGGATTTCGCATCGTCGCAATGACATGCCAGCCTTTTGAAAGAAATAATTTCGCCGTGCTTTTTCCCAAACCTGATGATGCGCCTGTAATAAAAATAGTTTTCATATAAATAGTGTTAAATTTTACAAGGCAAAATTCCGTCAATAACCTATTTAAGGGAAAGCCAAAACGGCAAATGTTGAAGCCAAAACGCCCCATTTGAAGATTTTCATCAGATGTTTATGAAGCTTGATTTTATTCGATAGGGAATTTGTAATATATTTGTCACAATCAAGAAAAATTTCACCAAAACAACCAAATTTTAAAAATATATGTCAGACGATAAAAAGGTTATTTTTTCGATGTCACGCGTCAGCAAAACCTATTCGAGTACGAACAAACAGGTTTTGAAAGACATTTACCTGAGCTTTTTTTACGGCGCCAAAATCGGAATCCTCGGATTGAACGGTTCTGGAAAATCATCGCTTTTGAAAATCATCGCCGGGGAAGATAAAAATTACCAGGGCGACGTGGTTTTTGCGCCCGGTTACACTGTTGGCTATTTAGAACAGGAGCCAAAATTAGACGAAAACAAAACGGTCATTGAAGTTGTTCGCGAAGGTGTAGCTGAAACGGTTGCAATTCTCGACGAATTCAATAAAATCAACGACATGTTCGGTTTGCCGGAAGTGTATGAAGATGCAGATAAAATGCAGCAACTCATGGACAGACAAGCAGATTTACAGGATAAAATCGACGCTTCAGGCGCGTGGGAACTCGACACCAAACTCGAAATCGCGATGGATGCATTGCGCACTCCCGAAGGCGATACGCCAATCAAAGTGCTGTCTGGCGGAGAAAAAAGACGTGTGGCTTTGTGCCGTTTGCTATTGCAGCAACCTGACGTATTGTTATTGGATGAGCCAACGAACCACCTTGATGCGGAAAGCGTACTTTG
Organism: Flavobacterium noncentrifugens; assembly: GCF_900100375.1. Classification (GTDB taxonomy): domain Bacteria; phylum Bacteroidota; class Bacteroidia; order Flavobacteriales; family Flavobacteriaceae; genus Flavobacterium; species Flavobacterium noncentrifugens. The sequence continues at coordinate 549,333 of NZ_FNEZ01000002.1, forward strand.
GTTGGAGCAGCATTTATCGCAATATGCCGGAACTGTAATTGCCGTCACGCACGACCGTTATTTCCTTGACAATGTTGCCGGATGGATTTTGGAACTCGACAGGGGCGAAGGCATTCCGTGGAAAGGAAACTATTCTTCGTGGCTGGATCAAAAATCGAGCAGGATGGCGCTTGAGGAAAAGGTGGCTTCCAAAAGGAGAAAGACTTTAGAACGCGAGCTGGACTGGGTTCGCCAGGGCGCAAAAGGACGCCAGACTAAACAAAAAGCGCGTTTGCAGAATTATGACAAATTGTTAAATGAAGACCAGAAACAGCTTGACGAAAACCTTGAGATTTACATTCCGAACGGGCCGCGTTTGGGTACGAATGTAATCGAGGCAAAAGGAGTATCAAAAGCTTTCGGAGAAAAATTATTATACGACAACCTGAATTTTACATTGCCGCAAGCCGGAATCGTTGGCATCATCGGGCCGAATGGTGCCGGTAAATCAACCATTTTCAGGATGATCATGGGCGAAGAAAAGCCTGATGCCGGGGAATTTACAATAGGTGAAACGGTAAAAATCGCTTATGTAGACCAGGCGCATTCGAACATCAATCCCGATAAATCGATCTGGGAAAATTTCTGCGACGGACAGGAACTGATCATGATGGGCGGACGACAAGTCAATTCACGCGCTTATTTAAGCCGTTTCAACTTCGGCGGAAGCGACCAGAATAAAAAGGTAGCCACGCTTTCGGGTGGAGAGCGCAACAGATTGCACTTGGCGATGACCTTAAAAGAAGAAGGAAACGTGCTTTTACTGGATGAGCCAACAAATGATCTCGACATCAATACGCTTCGTGCGCTTGAAGAAGGTTTGGAAAATTTTGCAGGCTGTGCTGTTGTGATTTCGCATGACCGTTGGTTTCTGGACAGGATTTGTACGCACATTCTTGCATTCGAGGGGAACTCGGAAGTGTATTATTTTGAAGGCGGTTTTTCTGATTACGAAGAAAACAAAAAGAAACGCCTCGGAGGAGATTTGACACCTAAACGAATAAAATACAGAAAACTCATACGAAACTAAAAAAAACTACAAATCCCGGCTGCTGTCGGGATTTTGTTTTAGTAATAACTGTATATTTGACCAAATCAATAAGATTTCTATGTCCCAAATCAGAATAATCTTACTACTGATTGCTTTTTATTGTGCGCATGATGGTGTGGCACAGTCAACAGAATACAATAAAAAAGACATCGCTGCATTGGCCACAAAAGCCAACGATTACCTTAATGAATATAAATTCAAAGAATCGTTATTGTATTCGCGTGAAGCACTCAAACAGGCGATTTATATTAAAGATGATTACCTGATTGCAACAGCTTACAATACCATTGCAGGAAATTTTGACGAATTGTCTGAATCGGATAAAGCGATCTTCAATTATCAAAAAGCGTTGTATTATGCTTCGCGAACCGATAATGATTCGATAAAAGGCTGGCTCAACAACAACCTTGGCAATATGTATTTCTTTGAAAAAAAGGACTATGAGAAAGGCATCGATTATTACCGCAAAGCGATAGAATACGCCGAAAAAACAAAAGATACATCCAAACTCGTACTTACAAATTTAAATATCGCGCTCGGTTATTTTGAAATCGGGAAATTCGAGCAGGGTTATCCGCACTTGCAATACATTAATACGCACCATTCTAAGCATGGCGATAAGGATACCGTTGTTTTTTTAAACATGCTCAACGGTTCCTATTTTGGATATAAAGGACAGAATGAAAAGGCCGAATTTTTCTTTGCAAAAGCCATAGGCATTGCCAAAAAGAACAATGAAAAAGCCGATCTCGCTTATACTTATCAGGAATATTCAAAGTTTTTACTTAAAATCGGGGATTACAAACGTGCTTATCGTTACCTCGCACTTTACGACGAACTTAAAGATGAGATTTACGATTCTGAAAAACTCAAGAAAGCAGATGTGGAAGGCGTAAACCTCGAAATTGACGAATACAAACGCGCCCTAGACAAGATCGAGAATGAAAAAACTGCTCAATCGTTAAGCCTTAAAAAATCAAGAATCATTGTTTTTCTCTTTGTGGTGGCTGTTTTTGTATTGCTGCTGCTGCTTTACACTTTGTATAAGAACAACAATTTTAAGAAAAAAGCAAACGCTGAATTGATGCTGGCCAACGAAGAATTGGTCGTTGCCAATGAAAGGGCAGAAGAAGCCTCGCGCCTCAAAACGCAGTTTGTTTCCACGATCAGCCATGAGCTGCGAACGCCTTTGTATGGTGTGGTCGGAATTACGAACATGATTCTGGACGAACACAAAGAATTGGCCGAAAGTCCGCACCTGAATTCGCTTAAATTTTCTGCGCGTTATTTGTTGTCGCTGGTAAATGACATTCTGCAGATCAACAAAATTGAAGAGAAAAGAATTGTTTTGGAAACTTTGGCATTTAATATTTCGGATGAAATCAATATCGTAACGAGCTCGCTTCAGTTTATTGCCAATAAAAACCACAATAAAGTTACGATTGATACTGATGATCAGATTCCCGAATTTCTGATTGGTGACAAACTCAGACTTTCACAGATTTTGATGAATTTGGCAAGCAATGCCTTGAAATTTACCAAAAATGGGGAAGTGAAAATTTCGGCAAACCAGGTTCGGATTGATGTTACTTGTCATTACATCGAATTCAAGATCAGCGACAACGGTTTGGGAATTGCTCCGAAAGACCAAGAAAAAATATTTGAAAAATTTGTACAAATTGGCCGCCGAGACGACGATTATCAGGGAACCGGGCTTGGGTTGTCCATTGTAAAACGCCTTATCGAACTCTTCAAAAGCGAAATCCATCTGGAAAGCAAGCTTAATGAAGGCACTACATTTTCGTTTACCATTGGCTTTGAAGCCGATGAACAAAAGCGCCGCGAGATCATCAATAACATAGAGGTCGATTTAACGTCAAGCCAGATCTTTACGATTTTGGTTGTAGAAGACAATAAGATCAACCAGATGGTGACCAAGAAAATCCTTGAGAAAAACAACTTTAAATGTGATGTGGTCGAGGACGGATTGTTGGCGCTTGACATGCTCGATAAAAAATCGTATGATGCCATTTTGATGGATATCAATATGCCGATCATCAACGGATTTGAAACCACGCGCAGGCTTCGTGCGAAAGGAATTACGACTCCGGTGATTGCATTAACAGCATTTGATAAAGAAGAAATCACCGAAGAATCGATTTCATCCGGAATAAACGACATCATTATCAAGCCGTTCGAACCGGTCAAAATGTTTCAGATCATCCACAGCCAGATTCATAAAAGCAAAAATCTAAATTAAAAAATTCAGTCTAAAAAAGAGAAGCCACAAATTCATGAATTTTTGTAAATCAATTCGTGAATTTGTGGCTAACTTTTTATAAAACTTATTTCTTAATACCAGCGTTTTTTATTCTGTTTTGACTGGGCAGATTTGCGCGATTTGTGTGCGCCACCGCTTTGGTTTGAATTTTTTTCAGGAGCAGAAACAACGACAGCATCTTCCGGACTTCCGGCATGCCAGGGATAAGGATGATCCGTGATCGTTTCCACATCAACTTTAATCAGTTTCTGTATGTCTTTCCAATATGGATGTTCGTCTTTTCCGCAGAAAGAAATCGCGATTCCACCATTTCCTGCACGTCCGGTTCTTCCGATTCTATGCACATAAGTTTCGGGAATATTCGGCAAATCAAAATTTACTACAAACGGCAATTGGTCAATATCGATTCCGCGCGCGGCAATATCGGTGGCAACCAAAACGCCAACTTCCTTTGCTTTAAAAGCATCAAGAACGCGCTGCCTCGCAGCCTGTGATTTGTCGCCATGAATCGCTTCAGCGGGAACGCCTTTTTTGCGGAGCGCTTTTACAATATTGTCTGCACCGTGTTTAGTACGTGAAAATACCAAAAGATCAGATAGTTTTTCATTGCGGATCAAATGATACAGCAAATTCCTTTTTTCGCCTTTTTCGACAAAATAAACGCGTTGCTCTACTTTTTCAGCTGTTGATGAAACCGGAGAAACCGTTACCGTTGCCGGATCTTTCAAAAACATTTCAGCCAGTTCGCGGATGGCAATCGGCATGGTTGCAGAAAATAATAAAGTCTGGCGGTTGTTTGGCGTCAATTTTACAATTTTTTTGACATCATTTACAAAACCCATGTCAAGCATCTGGTCGGCTTCGTCCAAAACCAAAACGTGCAAATGATCAAGATCGATGTAACCTTGTTTATTCAAGTCGAGCAAACGTCCCGGAGTTGCGATCAGGATATCAACGCCTTTTCGGAGTTGGTCTACCTGCGAAACCTGTGAAACGCCGCCAAAAATAGTCAGTTGCGTTAAATTTGTATATTTTCCGTATTCGTCAAAATTCTGCCCGATTTGAACAGCAAGTTCACGAGTAGGCGTAACTACAAGCGCGCGGATTTGCTTGGCTTTTTTTGTCGAGCCAACAATTCTGTGCAATTGGTGAATGATAGGAATGGCAAAAGCCGCCGTTTTTCCGGTCCCGGTTTGTGCGCAGCCAATCATGTCGCGGCCTGCCAATACAATCGGAATGGCTTGTTCCTGGATTGGAGTTGGTTCGGTATAGCCTAATTCAAATACGGCTTTTTGGATGCTTTTAGAAAGCGATAAATCTTCAAATAACATAAAATAAGTGCATTAATAGTTGCCATCGTCGGCAAAAATTTTTTGCAAAGATAGGTTTATTAATTCAGATGTTGGAATGCGAAAAAAATTCGCTTAAAAACTTAGAGTTCAGCCTGCGCTTTGATAAAATCGGTTACTAAATATCCAATGAGTTTCCCTATTAAATGGTTGTTTTTTTCTTCGCCCAAATCGGGTGCGCCTTCGCAAATGTGAATGTAGGCCGCATTTTCATTTTTCCCGAAATGATGCACAAACTGGCGCAGTTGCTCAATAGAAAATCCGCTCATAGTCATCGCACTGCTGGCGATATTCGGAATGGCATCAAGGTCGATTTCAATGCCGTAAGCGTCGTTTTTGATAAAGTGGAAAGCTTCCGAAAGTTCGTTTTCAAAATTCTTTTCCTTTCGGATCGAAATCTCGTCATACGTATTGAAACGCACACGGTCTTCGATTTTTTTGATGATGTCGAGTACGTTTTTTGAAGTATAATTTTCGTGCAATCCGAAGATGAAATATTTTTTGAGGAAACCTTCTTCATACGCATACGAAAATCCATTTCCACTGTGCCTGCCTTCGAGAATCCTGAAATCGGAATGCGCGTCAAAATTCACAGCGTTGATCGGTTTGCCTTTGGCCAAGGCCGTTCCTTTGATATTTCCGTAAGCATTGTTGTGGCCGCCGCCAATGACAATCGGCGTTTTTCCTGCCAGGATGATATTCGAAATGATGTGCGCGACTTCTTTATCGACACTTTCTACAAGCTTGCTGAACTCCTGGCGGTGGTTGATGTTGTAAAAATCGAGGTTTTTCGCAGCTTCCATTTCAGCGGCAACATCTAGCTGGCCCAAGACCAGGATCTGGCTGCCTTTGCAAAAACGGTTGTGCTGGATATTGGCAATGCTTTTAATCGCGCTGTCCCAGGCCGAAGCTGCTCCTGGGCGGCCAAAATTCGCGCGAATTCCTATGTCTTCCGGAATTCCGAATAAAATATATTGCGCATCACATTCTTTTACGAACGTTAGTATATCGGTATTTTTCGGGACTGTAAGCATTTTTTCGCCGAATTTGATCTCGCCGCTTCTGTGGTTTGTAATCTTCGCAAGATCGCTGATGTAAAACGGCACTAACTTTTCCATAAAAATATTTTAAGTCCCAAAATTATAATTTTTCGGATAAATTTACGTTAATTTGAGTGTTGTAAAATATTAATAATTTAAATTTGTTAAAACATATAAAAACTTATTCTTTATGGAAAATCAAAAAAGTAATTCGAATCTTAAAGCGATAATTGCCATATTAGCCGTGCTTCTTGTAGGAAGTTTGGTGTATATTTTTAAAGTAACTTCAGATGCTAAGGCAGTTGAAACCGAATTGGTCACTACAAAATCTGACAAAGCTTCGGTAATGAAAGATTTGGAAGAACTGAAAGCCACTTACGACGCAGCAATTGCTGAAAATACTTCAATGTCAGACGAATTGATCGCTGAAAGGGAAAAAGTAGTCAACTTAATGGCCGATTTGAAAAAATCAAAAGGCGATGCATCTTCGATGGCAAAATACAAAAGCCAGTTTTTTGCATTGCAATCTAAAATGAAAACTTTGGTTGCAGAAAATGAGACTTTGAAAAAAGACAATGCAAACCTGACAGTGCAACGCGACAGTACGGTAATGGTTCTTGGGGAAGCTAAAAAATACAATGAAGTATTGGTTGGACAAAACGAAGAATTATCAAAAACAGTTGAAAAAGCTTCAAAATTGACGATTTCTAACTTGCAGACTGCAGCTTATAAATTAAGAAGTTCGGGAAAACAAATCTCTACAGAGAAAGCAAGAAAAGCAGACATCTTGAAAATCAGCTTTACGATCTCTGAAAATGCGGTTGCAAAACCAGGAGAAAGATCTTATTATGTTCAGGTGATCGATGCTAAGAACAATGTTTTGGGCGAGAAAAAAACAGAAACTTTTGGCGACCAGACTTTGACTTACAGCTTTGTGAGCAATGTAAATTATGAAGGAAAACCGGTTCAGGTTTCTCAGGATTTACCAGGTAAAGATTTTGAAAAAGGAACTTATTTCGTAAATGTTTTTGACAAAGGCGAATTGGTTTCAAAATCAAGCTTCAGCTTAAGATAACCGAATGGTATTATAAATTAAAAACTCCCGATTTGCGTCGGGAGTTTTTTTATGTACCATTTTAGCACTTAATGAACCTTAATTTCTTAATGTTGAATTTTTAAACCATTAAGGAATAAAGATAAATTAAGACTTGGTTTTAAATCATTTTTCCTTCAAGAATTACAGTGTCGATCAAATTGCTTCCGAAAGCATACGGCAATTGGTAAAATGAAGCAATTGGTTTGGTAATAATCAGGTTTGCTTTTTTGCCAATGGTAATGCTGCCGTGCGTTTCAGACAATCCCATTGCATAAGCGCCATTGATCGTTGCGGCATTGATCGCTTCTTCAGGCGTCATTTTCATTTTGATGCAAGCGGTTGCGACTACAAAATTCATGTTTCCCGATGGCGTCGATCCCGGGTTAAAATCGGTGGCTAAAGCCAATGGCAGGCCGGCGTTCAGCATTTCCCTTGCCGGCGTGTACGGAATGCTCAGAAAATAGGAGCACGAAGGCAAAGCGACCGGCATCGTGTTCGAATTTTTCAACGCTTCAATGTCTTCGGGATTCATAACTTCTAGATGGTCAACGGAAAGGGCGTTGCATTTGACAGCTGCTTCGATTCCGCCGATGGCGTTGAATTGGTTCACGTGGATTTTCGGGATCAATCCGGATTTTTGTCCGGCTTCCATAATTTTTTGGGTTTCTTCAACCGAGAAGTAGCCGGTTTCACAAAAAGCATCAATGTATTCGGCCAGATTTTCATTGGCTACAGCCGGGATCATTTCATTAATGATCAAATCGATATACCCTTTGTGATTGTCTTTATATTCAGTTGGAAAAGCGTGCGCACCGAGAAAAGTCGCTTTAATCGCAATCGGATAATTTTCTTTTAAGCGTTTGATGACACGCAGCATTTTGAGTTCGTCTGCAACCGAAAGTCCGTAACCTGATTTGATTTCGACTGCGCCGGTTCCGAGGTTCATCACTTCTTCAAGGCGCAATTTCGATTGGTTGTAAATTTCTTCTTCAGATGTTTCATGTAGTTTTTTGGCAGAGTTTAAAATGCCTCCGCCGCGGTTGGCAATTTCTTCATAAGTCAGTCCGTTGATGCGGTCGACAAATTCCTGCTCGCGGTTTCCAGCGTAAACGATGTGCGTATGGCTGTCGCACCAGGCTGGAAGCACCATTTTCCCATTGGCATCAAGCAGATGGAGATTTTCGGTGGGCGGACAAATTTCCATCGGGCCAAAATCTGCAATCAAATCATCTTCAATTAATAAAAAAGCATTTTTGATTGTTGGAAGTTCGGCCATTTCTTTGCCCGAAAGCTTGTCAACCGGAATTTTCCGAACCTGTAACAGTTCTTTGATATTGATGAGCAGCGTTTGCATGTCTGATTTTTCTGTAAAGGTAAAAATGGAATTTTAAAAACGCCTATCTTTAAGCCAAATTAATGCGTGGTGAGAAGAGTCAAATATAAAAAAGTCAGGAAAGTGCAGCCCAATTTTTACGAATATACGGGCATCCACAATACCGATCCGATCGAAATGCAATTGTTTGTATATGACGATGCCGGTTATGAAGAATATAAAAAAGTGTCGTTGCAAAGGGTTCAGAAAGAGCTCGAAGACCCGCTGCAGGCCGATGATGTAAAGTGGCTGAACGTACACGGTTTGTACGATACCGATTTGATCAAAAAAATAGGCGAGATGCTTTCGATTGAACCGTTCATCGTGGGAGACATCCTGAATACGAACCGCCGCAGCAAGATGGAAGAACTCGATCAGGTGCTGTACTTTAGCATCAAATCGATTTTGCCAGAGAAGGATTACGATCATTTGCGTGTGGAGCAGATCAGTTTTATTTTGAAAGACAATATATTGGTGTCGTTCCAGGAAAAGAAAAGCGATTTTTTTACGCACATCCGCGAACGCATTAAAACCCATAGCGGCATCGTCCGGAAAAAGAAAAACGATTATTTGCTGTATTTGCTGCTTGAAGCCGTAATGGAAAATTTCTACATTACGATCGAATATTACGAAAATTGCATCGAAGATTTAATGATCGAAGCCAAAACCAGCGACAAGCCTGACGTTTTGGAACGCATTGAAAAAACCGGCGAAAACCTGAATTTCCTGAAACGGTCGATTTCGCCGTTGCGCGATGCGCTTTTCAATTTAAAATCGGTTCACGAGGATGACGATTACGACGGCATTGAAAAGAACAATTATACTTTTTTCGCGCGCCTTCACCAGAAAACACTTGAATTGCTCGAGCAGATCGAATATGACAACAATGCGCTCGACAGCGCTTCCAGCTTTTATTTTGCTGCGCAAGGCCACAGGATGAATGAAGTCATGAAAATCCTGACGGCGGTTTCTGTGATCTTTATGCCGCTGACGTTTATCGTTGGCGTTTACGGGATGAACTTTGATTTCATGCCGGAATTGCGCTTCAAATACGGTTATTTTGCCGTGCTATTTGTGATGCTTTTGCTCGTTTTGGTAATGGTCAGTTATTTTAAAAAGAAGAAATGGTTTTAGGTTACAGCACTTTGAAGCCCAACGTAATTCCGTAAGTGGAAAGATCTGCACCTTGGTATTGGTAATGTTTTAATGGATTGCGTTTGAAATTGTAACGGAAACCAATGCTGTACCGTTTGTAGTCGAAACCGGTTCCTATGAAAAAATTCCCGCAGGTCGATGTGTCTAACCGGCCTTCGCTTTGTGCGTAAAATCCGCTTTTCTGAATGTAATTAGAACCTAAATTAATAGAAGCATTGTATCCGGCTTCCAGAAAAATTTTCGGTGTTTTGCCTAAAAACATATAATGGCGCGCGCCAACTGGGATTTCAATCGTATTCAGGCTTGCGTTGTTGGCCGAAACCGTACCGATTTTTGCATTATTGGTTTTATACGATTGATAAACCGGAGCTGCAAACATCGCCCATTTGTTTTTGTTAAACGGGAAAATGTATTCCACTTCAAGTCCTGCATTATATAAAGGATCTTGCCCAAAATCCCGAGTTTGATACGAATCTACTACTTTTAGGCTGGCAAATCCTGCGCCGGCAATTACTTTTAGGTTCAAGCTTGCTGTCGATTGTTTTGCCGGGCCAACTGCGGTGTTTTCTGAATTACCGCCATTGTATTTTAAGAAAATGGAAGTCAGGTCTTTTTGTTTGTATTCCAGTTTTTCAAGTGTTTTCTGGTTTACAGCTTCAGATTTTAACACCGTAAGCTGCTGTCTGAAGTAATTATTTGCTCCAAGGTTTCCCGGAGAAGATATGTATTGTTTGTACACCAGCTGTTCTGGATTTCCTTGGTTTTCACGGCTGAAGAAATAGCGTACGAGGTTTCCATCTTCATATTTGTATAAATTGGCACGGCCTTCTGCAAGTACTTTCAAAAATAAAATTGCATTTTCAAAATCAGGATTGCGGTTCGAGGTCAGTCTATTGATATCGCTTGGCGAGCGGTCTATTTTTACAGAAAAGCGCACATATTTCGACGCATTTTCAATTCCGAATTCTTTAATGGCACCGATATCCTTTTTTTTGATTTCGGATGCTGCGTCTGCTTTGTAATCAATCGACGTGGGGTTGTTTTTCCAGTCGACGTTGCGGATGAGGCAATTGGTTTTAACGCCGTTGTTGCTGATGAAATATCCGGGTTCAAAATTAATCTGGGCGAATGCCTGTAAGTTCATAGACAATACCAGGAGCATAAAAAGTCTTTTCATTTTGTATTTGTTTGCTGGCCCTAAAGTAATCTTTTTTAACAAATCCACAACTCATCCCGAAAATTCTACAATTCGGTAATTAAATGTTTTATAGTTTTGTGAGCCGACTGATATTTGCCTTACCAAAATAGAACAACATGAAATCAATCTTTACATTTTTAATCTTTTTATGCACGACAGCCGCTTTTTCCCAAAATATCGTTTCAGGAAAAGTGGTCGATGAAAAAGGCAAAGGCGTTCCGGGGGCAAATCTCTTTATCGACGGGACTTATGACGGCACCTCAAGTGATGAAAACGGAAACTTTTCTTTTACGACTGATACGACCGGAAATCAGGTGCTGGTTGCGAGTTTCCTGATTTATGAAACTTCAAGGACGACGATTGATGTTTCCAATTTTAAAGATAAAACCATCAAACTTCGCGAAAATGTCAATTCGCTCGACGCGGTTGTGGTGTCTGCCGGAACCATGGAATCGGGCGATAAAGCCAGGGTTTCGGTCTTAAAGCCATTGGATATCGTAACAACAGCCGGATCAGCCGGGGATATAGTTGCAGCTTTGCAGACGCTGCCCGGAACACAAACCGTTGGCGAAAGCGGCAGATTGTTTGTTCGCGGTGGCGAAGCCGATGAAACACAGACTTACGTGGATGGGATTCGCGTGGCACAACCTTACGGATCGACAACCCAGAATTTACCGACACGCGGCCGTTTTTCCCCATTTTTATTCAGCGGAATTTCATTTTCCACAGGCGGATATTCAGCAGAATATGGCGAAGCGCTTTCGAGCGTGCTTCTTTTGAATACGCAGGACGAACCAGATCAGAATAAAACCGATATTTCATTAATGACCGTTGGCCTCGGCATTGGAAATACGCAGAAATGGGCAAAAAGTTCGTTAAGTGTCAATGCAGCTTACATTGATCTGGCGCCATACCAAAAAGCAATTCCGCAAAATATCGATTGGAACAGGCCGTTTCAGTCGTTGTCTGGAGAAGCGGTTTACCGATACGGATTCAACAACGGTTTGCTCAAGGTTTATGGGGCTTTCGACGCTTCGAGATACGACCTAAACCAATCGAATATCAATCTGGATCATAAAATGCGCGTGGATCTATCGAATAATAATCTGTATTTGAATGCTTCGTATAAAGGAAATTTTAGTGGAAACTGGCAAATCACATCGGGCGTAAGCTACGGCTATGGCGCCAATAAAATCGGTTTGGATGAAGATGAAGTCGAAAATGCCGAAAATGCGGCACATCTGAAACTAAAATTCCGAAAAAGCTTTTCAGACCGGGTAAAATTGTCTTTTGGAGGCGATTATTTCATTACGGATTTTGATGAACAATATACAGGATTTCCGCAAATTGGGTACAATGCCAATATTGCAGCAGTTTATTCGGAAGCAGATGTTTTCTTTTCGAAAAAATTCGCTGCAAAAGTCGGCATCCGCGCTTCAAACAACGATTTGCTGAACGAAACGAATGTGGCGCCGAGGATTTCATTGGCCTACAAAATCGCAAAATACAGCCAGTTTTCATTCGCTTATGGCGATTTTACACAGGCACCGAGACAGGAATACCTGAAATATTCCAAATTCTTTGAAAGCGAAAAGGCATCGCATTACATCCTGAATTTCCAATATGCGAAAGAACGCCAGACTTTGAGACTCGAAGCCTATTACAAAGATTACCGCAATTTGGTTGGCTACGATACGCCAACTGTAGCTTACAATTCGAATTTCAACAACAACGGAAACGGTTATGCCGCAGGTTTGGATGTGTTTTGGAGAGACGGAAAATCGGTAAAAAACCTTGAATACTGGGTTTCATATTCGTACATTGATACCAAAAGAATGTATCAGAACTTTCCTGAAAAAGTCACCCCGAGCTTTGTTGCCGATCATAATTTGTCATTGGTAACCAAATACTGGATTCCGGATTGGAAGTCGCAAATCGGCTTTACAAACAGCTTCAGCAGCGGCCGTCCATACAACAACCCGAACGAAATCAAGTTTATGAACGGAAAAACCAAAAGCTATAACAACCTTGCGTTTAATTGGGCTTATTTGTTAACGGCGCAAAAAATCTTGTATTTTTCAGTTTCAAACGTACTCGGAAGCCAAAATGTTTATGGTTATGAATATGCAAACCAGAAAAACAGCAATGGTATTTATGCCCGACAAGCCATTACGCCAACAGCCGACAGGTTCTTTTTCGTAGGCTTCTTCTGGACGATCAGCCAGGATAAAAAGAGCAATCAGCTGGATAATCTTTGATTGGTCTAAAGTCGGAAGTTGGGCGAGGTAAAAAAGTACAAGAAATTTTTAAAGGAACTGTTACCGGTTTCAAGGGTTTTTGACTTTAGACTTTCAGACTTTCGACTTAAAACACAACTCATCCTCAAAATTCAACAGTTCAGTTACAATAAATTTTAAAAGCAATATCGCAAACGTAGATTTGTCCAGTAATTCAATACCAACAAAAACAATTATGAAAAAATCAATCTTAGTTTTAGTAATTTTATTTGCAGGCATGATGCAGGCGCAAACAGTGAGCCTTGAAGTGAAAGTTTCGGGTTTTAAAAACAATGATGGAAAATTGAAAGTAGGTTTGTACAATTCGGAATCCACATTTCTGAAAACGGTATACAAAAGCCTGGCTTCGGATATTAAAAACGAAACCGCAACCGTTACTTTTACAGATCTTCCGAAAGGTGAATATGCGGTCAGCGTTTACCATGATGAAAATACAAACGGTGTAATGGACAAGAATATGTTTGGTATTCCAAGTGAAGACTACGCCGCGTCAAACAATGCAAAAGGCGTGATGGGCCCGCCAAAATATGCCGATGCAAAATTTACGATCAATACCAATTCAAAAATAAAAATCACACTTAACAATTAAGATCATGAAAAAATTACTTTTAGTTTTCGCAATATTTGTAACAGGTATGTCTCAGGCACAAACCAAATTTGAACAGGGAATGGGACAGGCTTTCGGCTTGTGGAAAGAAGGTAAGCCGGCTGAAGCGACTGCTTTATTTGAAAGAATCGCTGGTGCGGAGAAAAACAGTTGGCTTCCGAACTATTACGTGGCGTTTATTAGTACGATTTCATCTTTCGAAACAAAGGATAAGGAAAAAGTAAATGCATTGCTTACAAAGGCTCAGAATGTGCTTGACATTGAAATGGCAAAAGACCCGAACAATCCGGAATTGTTAGTATTGCAGGCATTGACCTATACGGGCTGGATTGCTTTTGATCCGATGACAAATGGTATGAAATATTCGCCAAAAGTAATGGAGCTATACGGAAAAGCCGAAGCGATCGCCCCTGAAAACCCAAGAGTAGTTTACGGAAAAGCCGAATTCGAGATTGGCGGCGCAAAATTTTTCGGAACAGACACCAAACCGATGTGCGCGGAAATCGACAGGGCAATAACATTGTTTGCAAAGTTCAAACCTGAAACACCTTTCAGTCCAAAATGGGGATTGGATCGCGCTTTGGATATCCAGAAGGAATGCGGTAAGAAATAAGGTTTATATATAAAATTACACCAAATTAGATAAATACGCAAAATGAAATTCAAAAAGCTCATATCGAACACCTTAATCATGGGAATTGGCATTTTTTTGCTGATTCAGTTGCTGAATTGGATTTTTGGGAGCAAGATCATTTTTGATAATAATATGCTGTTTATGTTGATGTATACGATTTTGTATACATTTTGCCTTGGAGCCGCAAATTACGGAATCTTTCACCTGCTGGATAAGTATTTTGAATCCGATAGGTTTTCTGCGAAGCGTGTCGTTATCGGATTTATTGCCTCGTTTGTAGTGTCATTGCTTGTAATTTTCCTGCTTCGGATTTTTGAGGATGTAATTATGGAAGGGCGTTCATTTACCGAATTCCTTTCAAAAGAGAATCCGGCGAATTATGTGTTTGCCATTGTGATTACTTTTTTCGTCACGCTTTCGTTGTATGCGTTCAATTTTTACAAAGCATATCAGGAAAATAAAGTACAGCAACAAAAGATCATTGCGGGCACAGCATCGGCAAAATTTGAGAGTTTAAAGAATCAAATCGATCCACATTTTTTATTCAACAGCCTCAATGTGCTCAGTTCGCTTATCGAGGAAAATCCAGAAAATGCCCAAAGATTTACAACTTCACTTTCAAAAGTTTACCGTTATGTACTTGAACAAAAAGATAAAGAACTTATAGGAATAGAAGAAGAGCTTTCATTTGCGAAAACCTACATGAATTTGCTGAAGATGCGCTTCGAAAACAGCTTGTTTTATGAGCTTCCGCAAACGGTCTTAAATCCCGAAGCAAAGGTGGTTCCGCTGTCATTGCAATTGCTCTTGGAAAACACGGTAAAGCACAATGTGGTAAGTGAACAGCGTCCGTTGTACATCAGGATTTTTGTTGAAAACGATTATCTGGTCATTGAAAACGACCTTCAGAAAAAAGAGGTGATCCAGGACAGGCAGGGTGTTGGCTTGCAAAATATTGTCAGCAGATACGGAATTATCACCAGGCGGAAGGTTTTGGTAGAGCAAACTGCTAAAATATTTTCGGTAAAGATCCCGATCCTGACCAAACAAGTTTCGGTAATCATGGAAGCCACATACAACGATCAGCAAAATACTTACCGGAAAGCGCAGAAAAGGGTAGAAGACATCAAGGGTTTTTATGGCAATCTGGCTTCCTACATTGTGGTTATCGGCGGCTTGGCGATTTTAAACCTGGTGACTTACTCACAATATTTATGGTTTTTATTCCCGGCTGGCGGCTGGGGAATCGGGGTGCTTTTTCACGGATTGAACGTCTTTAATTTCGTGCCGTTTTTAGGGCGCGACTGGGAAGAAAAAAAGATCAGCAGACTCATGGAACAATACAAATCTAACAAATGGAAATAACAGCAACCATGGAAAATTCAAAACTTTCAGAAGCGATGTTGTATCGCAGGGCAAAAAAACAAGCGCATAATATTAGAGCTTTTTACATCAATTTGACGTGCTATTTAATCGTGATACCGATTTTGATCTATGTCAATTTAACCTATTCTCCGGAACATATCTGGTTTGTATATTCGGCTTTGGGCTGGGGAATCGGATTGACTTTTCACGGACTGGCAGCATTCAATTATAGTCCGTTTTTAGGGCGCGAATGGGAGAAAAACAAAATACAGCAAATACTTGATAAAGAAAGTAGTAAAAGCAATCAATTCACTAATCAATAAAATAAAAAAAAACATGGAGATCATAAACGACCCGGAGCAATTAAAATTCGAAAGAGCCAAGAAAAGAGTCAAAACCATTGCAGGTTTCTACAGGCATTTTGCGATTTATATTATTGTAAATTTGTTTTTAATCGCAACAAACTATTTCAATCTCGAACCGGGTGAAAAATTCTGGGAATTCAGCACATTTTCAACGGCATTTTTCTGGGGCATCGGATTGCTGTTTCATGCACTTAGTGTATTTGGCCCGAATGTGTTTTTAGGACACGACTGGGAAGAAAAGAAAATCAAGGAATATATGAACCGCGACCAGCAAACCAAATGGGAATAATTTAACCGCATATTGCCAATCACAATCCAATTTATGAAAACCATCATTATTGAAGATGAAAAGCCCGCAGCGCGCCTACTTCAAAGAAAGCTCGAAAAATTAAATGTTACTGCTGAAATCATGCTGCATTCTGTCGAAGAATCTATTGCCTGGTTTTCTAAAAACGAACATCCTGATTTGATTTTTCTCGACATTCAATTGTCTGATGGATTGTCATTCGAAATCTTTGAAAAAGTCAATATCAAAAGCGCGATTATCTTTACGACTGCCTATGATGAATATGCGTTAAAGGCCTTTAAATTAAACAGTATTGATTATTTACTGAAACCGATTGATGAAGATGATTTGGAACTAGCGATCGGTAAATTCAGATTAAGGATGCCAAAACAAGAGAACATCCAGCTCGACTTCGACCAGATCAAAAGAATGCTGAGCAATCCGTTTGAAAAGAGTTTTAAAAAACGTTTTACGGTTAAAATCGGGCAGCATTTGAAAGTGATTGCGGTCGAAGAAATCGAATGCTTTTTCAGTGAGAATAAAGGCACGTACATTCATACAACAGACAACCGCAATTATTTAATTGAATCCACATTGGAGCTACTCGAAAACGAACTCGATCCTTCAGATTTCTTTCGCGTAAGCCGAAAATTTATCATTCCGATGCGCGCCATCAAAGAAATTGTTTTATACAGCAATTCGCGCTTAAAAGTGATTTTACCAACATTCAAAGACGATGATGTCATTGTAAGCCGCGAAAAAGTTTCTGATTTCAAAACGTGGATCGGCTAAAATAAAAATCCGCTTCGGTTAGAAGCGGATTTTCTGGTTAGATGTAACCAAACTTAATCCAGCAAGGACTTTATTTCTTTTTCAGTCTTTCCTAATTTCTGCTGCAATTTTCCCCAAAGCTCGTCGTCCTTTCCTTCTTCGTATAACAAATCGTCATCAGTTAATTCTGCAAATTTTTGTTTGAGTTTTCCTTTCAACTCATTCCAGTTTCCTTTAATTTCTTTTGAATTTGGCATGGCTCTATATTTAAATTTATAGATGCAAGTTCGTTCATTTAATCTTAAATGCCTTACAGGATTTTTTGTTTTGCTTGTATGATTTATCCGTATAGTTTTTAATCTGGCTAAATTCAACAATTATAAATTAGTTTATATAAAGAATCTTAAGTTATTAGAATACAAAAGATTAAATATATCATATAGATTTAGTCTATAACGAATTTACTGATGAAATTCGAACTTTTCTATTTAAATTGTAACTCTCAAGGATCAGATAAAACTGTGTTCCAAACAATAAAGAAGCGATTACCAAATGCGTCGTCTGTGATCCAAACGGAAAGTCAAAATAATACATCGCGATGCCCGAAGCGATCTCAATTCCGATTAAAAATAACACCCAGTACATCTTTGAAAATCCAAGATCCAGCTTCCTGTTTCTCCAAAATAAAAAGACATTTGCCAAAAAAATCAAAACCGACAGGGAACGGTGAACGTAAAAATCAACCGTCGGATTTTGCAAAACCAAATGCATTTGGTCATATCCAACAACTTTCACCTGCATGTCTACAAATTGCCGCACTTGCGTTCCTAAAGCAACTTGTATTAATGTTAATCCCAAAGCGCCGATCAATATGTTCCTAAACAAACTGTCTTTCTGAAAAACCGCTACTTTCACTTCAGATTTTCGGATGATGTACAAAATCACGCCAACAATCACCAAAGCTACGATCATGTGCAGCGTAATCTTGATCGGGTTCAATACCGAATAAACGACTGTCGCACCAAGCCACGCCTGAAATCCCATCAAAAAAACTGTCAGCCACGACAAAACTGTAATGCTTTTATGCTGCTTCCAAAATCCAAAAGAAGCAACCGCCATCGCAAAAACCACAACCCCGGCCAATGCGCCGCACAAACGGTTGATATATTCAATCCAGGTGTGCGTTGGGTTAAAAATGGCGTAATCGTGCTTGGTATATGGCCGCCAATGACTCGGGTCGAACGTTTCAGATGTCGTAAAATCATCTTCTGCAACCAAAAGTGCTTCCTCTTTAATGATCACCTGTCCCGATTCAAATGCGCGGTTCGGCGCCCAAGTCAGTTCTTTAATGTCAGTTGGCGGAATGTAATAACCAAAGCATTTCGGCCAGTCCGGACATCCCATTCCGGAGCCTGTCATTCGCACCAATGCGCCGGCAACAATAACAAAATAGACTAAAACCAGGGCGGTTTTAGCAATTGTAGTAAAATATTTTTTCATGTCAAGTAGTTGTTTACACTATTTTTTAGGAGCTTTTTCCCGCTTTTCGCTGCAATCTTTTCAAGTTCGCTTCCGCTGCGCTGCAGCAAACTCAAAAAGGATTTCCGCTGCAATCGGGGCTAGGGGCAACTCGGCAATAACGACAATTTGTCTAAACTCAGGCACTCGAGACTCAGGCACTGAGCAACTATTTAGCTACGATCAGTCCAAGTTTTCCAGCCCGAAGCATCATAAAATCATAAGCTGCCTGATACTCGTTTGGAATGTCGCCTTCAAGAATCGCTTCCTTAATCGCTTCCTTCAAAATCCCAATTTCGCGTGAAGGCTGCAAATTAAAGATTTCCATAATTTCCTCGCCGGTAATCGGTGGCTGGAAATTGCGCACATGGTCGCGTTCTTCGACTTCAACGATCTTCTGTCTTACGACTTTAAAGTTATCGTGGTATTTCCTGAATTTGTTCGGGTTTTTCGTGGTAATATCGGCTTCGCAAAGCGTCATCAGGTTTTCGACATCTTCGCCGGCATCAAAAACCAAACGGCGTACTGCAGAATCGGTAACGGTATCTTCAGCGAGAACGATTGGGCGCGAACTCATCATCACCATTTTCTGGACGAATTTCATTTTCTGGTTCAGCGGCATGTGCAAACGCTCGAAGATTTTCTTAACCATTTTTCCGCCAAGGAATTCATGGCCGTGAAATGTCCAGCCTTGTTTTTTATAAAATCGCTTCGTTGGCGCTTTTCCAATGTCATGCAGCAATGCCGACCAGCGCAGCCAAACGTCGTCTGTATTTGGGCAAATGTTGTCAACGACTTCTAATGTATGGTAGAAATTATTTTTGTGTGTATGGCCTTCAATTTCCTCGACGTTGTTTAACGCAGTCAATTCGGGCAAAATGATGTCGAGCAATCCGGTTTTATACAACAACAAAAATCCGGTTGAAGGTTTGTCGGTCGATAAAATTTTATTGAGTTCTTCGACGATTCGTTCGCCTGAAATGATCTTGATTCTCTCGGCGTTGCGTTTGATCGAACCTAGCGAATGTTCTTCTATTTCAAA
The DNA here is from genome assembly GCF_900100375.1 of Flavobacterium noncentrifugens. GTDB lineage: Bacteria > Bacteroidota > Bacteroidia > Flavobacteriales > Flavobacteriaceae > Flavobacterium > Flavobacterium noncentrifugens. The sequence goes on from NZ_FNEZ01000002.1 coordinate 568,799, forward strand.
ATCCAATTGCGCTGCAAAACGGATTCCGCGCATCATCCGCAAAGGATCGTCAGAATAGGTAATGTCAGGATTCAAAGGTGTTTTGATGGTTTTGCTTTCCAGATCTGCCAATCCGTTAAAAGGATCGGATAAATCCCCGAAATTGGCTTCATTCAGGGAAAGCGCCAACGCGTTGATCGTAAAATCGCGGCGGTTCTGGTCGTCTTCGAGTGTTCCGTTTTCAACAATCGGATTGCGGCTGGTAAATTCGTAAGATTCCTTTCGGGCACCGACAAATTCGATGTCGATGTCCTGAAAACGCAGCATTGCGGTGCCGTAATTTTTGAAAACCTGTACTTTTGGCTTTTTTGGAAGCAATTCCGAAACTTTCAAGGCAAGCTCAATTCCGCTTCCGACGGCAACAATATCAATGTCTTTCTTGAAATCGCGTTTTAAAAGCAAATCACGGACGAAGCCGCCAATGACATAACTTTCGGTATTTATAGCTGCTGAAGCCTGTGAAATGACTTCGAAGATTTTATTGCTGAGCGATTCTTTGTAATTGGTTTTGGCCACGGATAAACAGATTTTTTATACTATTTCCGGATGACTTTTACCTGCGAATCGCTTGTAAGCTTTATGATTGTCGAAGGTTTTCCGGCGATTTTATCGTGCTGCAAATTTACAACATAGTCAACGCCTTTTACAATTTCAGGGCTAATTTCTTTAAAACTTTTTGGCGTAGGCTGTCCGGAAATATTTGCCGATGTTGAAACTAGCGGCTTTTTCATACGCTCCAGCAACTTAAAGCAAAACGGTTCTTTTACAAGCCTGATTCCTAGAGATTTGTCGGGAGCGATGATATTGGGTGCTACATTTCGGGGATTGTCAAGGATCAAAGTTGTCGGTTTTTCTGAAACATCAAGGATCTGCCACGCGACTTCTGGAATGTCTTTAAAAACGTTGTACATCATTTTTTCGGCATTCATCAAAACGATCATGCTTTGAGTTTCGGCGCGTTGCTTCAGCTTGTAAATTTTGGCTACGGCCTCGGGATTTGTGGCATCGCAGCCAATTCCCCAAACGGTATCAGTTGGATAAAGGATGATTCCGCCTTTTGAAATCACTTCAAAGGCATTGTGGATTTCGGTATTGATATCTTGATTCATAATTGCTTTTTTAGGTTTTTCCGGCCGAACGTTTCCCGGTATTTTTCGTTAAAAGTTTCGCTTCCAAAAGTTTCTTTGACTGATTTGTAAGCATTTTTGCTGGTTTCTTCGAGAAGTTTCCGGTTGCTTTCGAGTATTTTGATCTGCGAAATAAAATCAGCTGCGATTGCCTCGGGTTCTGTATTTGGGATGGTGAATCCATTGGAATGCTGCCCGTTAATAAACGACGGAATTTCGCCTACAGCAGTACAAACCGGAACAACGCCAAAGCCCATGCCTTCAAGCACGACCATTGGAAATCCTTCTCGCGACGACGTAATCAAAAGTAAATCGCTCTGAAGGTAATATTGATCGAGTTCGGTTTTGGTAAGCGCACCGACAATTGTTGTATTGGCCGGAAGCGTGCGGTCTGTTGAAAATCCGATGACAAAAAATTCGCAGGATAAACCAAGTTCGAATGTTTTTTGGGCAATTTCAAAGAATAATTCCGGTCGTTTTTCATAGCCGTTTCGGCCAACAAAAAGTATTTTTAATTTCTGATTGGCTGGCTTTTCGGGATAAACCGACGGAATTTCTACTTTATTCCGGATGATTTTCAATCGGTTTAAAAATTGCTCGTCAATCGCATTGGATTCATACAATTTTGCAAAATCAGCATAGGTATTTTCGCCTAAAATGATCCGGTTTTGGATTCGGCTGACATAATTCAGGCTGTATTTTTCAGCGGCATAAAGCTCTTCATAAGAAAAAGCGTGAATCAAATCTATGATTTTAATGTCGGCATTTAAAAACGGAATCAAATCATAAAAAAAATGCGAGTTGCAGCCAAAAACCACGGCATTTTTATTTCGGTTGATTTTTCGTGCAATTAGTTTCAGTGCAACATCTTTCTCCTTTTTGCGGACAATGATGTTTTCGATTTCCACGAGCTTTGTGATTTTCGAAAAGGCAGGCTTATTTAGTTCGTTCTCCGATTGGTTTGTAATGATGCAGGCTGTTTTCCTGTCGAAAAAAACTTCCATGATATCACGGTGTACGGTTTCAGCGCCGCCAAGATGGTAAAACGGGAATATGAAATAAACCTCTTTTTTATTGAGTTTCGGAAGGACATCCGTAAAAAGCCTGAAAATTTTCTTGAGCCTCATTTGAATTTTTTTATCAGGCGATCCCATTCTCTTTCAATTTTGAAAAAAGTCTTATAAGTGAAAGTGTGGGCGAATTTATTGACATTTTCGGTCTTGAGGTGAAACGCTTTTACGCCTTCCAGCGAATTGTCAAATCCGATCGCGTCAAAATATTTTTGCTGGTGTTTTTTATAAATGTAACCGATGACATTCTGGTGTTTCTCTTCATCAGAAATGAATGTGATCATCGATTTTGGGCGTTGTCTGTAGAAAAACTGGATGCTGTCGATTTGAAAAACGCGGTCTTCTTTATTCAAAAGCTGTATCAGGAAATCCCAGTCTTCGTAGCCGATTTTCATATTTTCATCATAACCTTTTGTCTTTATAAAATCCTCTTTTCGGTAAATAGAAGAACAAAAAATACAGTTTTGAAACAGCAATTTCAGGTAATCATATTCGGGTAAAGCCCAATATTGATCGACTTCCCCAAATAACCAAGCTTTGCAATACACCAGTTTTGTTTCAGGATTTGATTGAAATACTTTTAGTGCCAATTCCAGGTATTCGGCTCCGATTTTATCATCACCATCGAGTGGCAAAATATACGTGCCTGAAGCCCTGCGAATTCCGGCGTTTCTTGCGGCAGAAAGCCCGGCATTTTGCTGGTGGAAATATATGATCCTTGAATCTTTAGCGGAATATTTTGCAGCAATCTCTACAGAAAGATCGGTAGAACCATCATCTACAACAAGGCATTCCCAGTCTGAAAAAGATTGCGAAATGACCGATTCAAGGCATTCCTGCAGGTATTCTTCCTGATTGTAGCAAGGTACAACGATAGAAAATGTCGGCATAGTTTTTTTATTGGTGCCGTAAAATTATAAAAATAGAAATGAAGTAACCGTATTTTTTAAAGATTTACAATGAAGGCAGGGCAATAAGGTCTAAGTTGTAGTAAATTAAGGTGCCTTCAGTAGTTGTATACAAAATGAAATTGTATTTGCTGATCGTATGCATTACAGTAAATGAACAGCCAGAAACCATACGGTCGTGTGTTTCAATCATGATGATTTTTATTTTCGGAAGCCAGTTTTCGTAATTTTTCTCAAAAAGCTGCTTTTCAGCGCCTTCTATGTCAATCTTCAAAATGTCGATCGTATCCCATTTTTTTTCGGAAATAATTTCATCGAGCGTTACAGAATCGATATCTGAATTTTCAGGCGAATCTGCTTTCCTGATCTGGAAGCTGTTCGTGGCTTTATAGGGATCGGCAATACTGAAGTATGATTTTTTGTTGTAAAGCGCCTGTTGGTGAAGTGTGACGTTGTCGAATCCTGTAGTGTTTTTTCGAAAAGCATCGGCATTTTTGGTTTCGATTTCGATCGCTACAATCGACGCGTCGGGATATTTGATCTTAAAAAATAAAGTCGCAAATCCAACATTGGCACCTGCATCAACAATGGTTTCCGGAATGATCGGCAAGCGGATGTCATATAAATGGCTAAGGAATATTTCTTCAAACGTTTCTGCGTCTTTGCTGTTTGGACGCAGGTAAATCTTGCGGTTTAGTTTTGGAAGCACAATGGTTTCCTTTTTGTTTTTTAGGCCTGCAAAAAGCGCATAGGCGTCCCTGAACTTAAAATGCTTTTTCAATAATTTGAAACGTACAAGATTTGTAAGCATAATTAAAGGTTTTTTAGTTCATTTGCTACCCATGAAGTTGTCGTTTGCCTAAAATCCGATCAGAAATGTTCAGGACAATCGAGGTGAAAAAATATTGCTTTTTCATCAGTTTCCTAGTTTCATTGTAAACCGCTTCTATATTTTCAAGGTTTTCTTTAAAATATTCATTGTAGCGGTCTGCTTTCTCGTATAGTTTTTTATTCTTTTTATAGGAATCGGCAAGATTAGCCAGCCTTCGTTTATACGATTTATAGCCCAAATCCCGGTTTTCAAAATCGAAAACGTTCCGGATCTTATTCTTCACGCGATCGGTTTTGTCGAATGAAATGCCGCCTACCTGTTGGTTTTCATGGATCCGATAATATAAATATTTGTCATCAAGCATTTCAAAAACATTTTTGCGTGACGAAACAATTGCAATCCATTCATCATGATGAAAATCTTTAACAACCGGAAAAGGGAGGATTTCCGGAAGAATTTCCCTTCTAATGGCCATCGTCGCGCCCGTCGCAATATTAGATACGTAAGAAATGAGTTTGTAGTAGCTGAAAGCGATGTTTTTTTCCCTTAAAAATTTCGGGCCATCCCAAATCGTATGTTTTTCCATGATTTCCGATTGGTCGTTCATGCAATAGCCATTTGATACAACAACCTGAATTTCAGGATTTTTACTAAGAAATTCGGTAAAATCTGCTACTTTATTCACAGCCCATTTGTCATCCTGATCTGCTAGGAAAATAAGATCTCCCGTGCATAAACCAATGGCTTTTTCGAAGTTTTTGACGCTTCTTAAATTCGTTTCATTCTGATGGATGAAAAATAACCCAGGATGTTTTTGGTCGTATTCGCGCAGCATCGCTATCGTACGGTCTGTTGAACCGTCATCACAAACTATGATTTCATCAACGGCGTGAGTTTGCGAAAGTATGCTGTCGATCTGCTCGGCAAGAAAACGTTCTCCGTTATACGTGCACATCGCGACCGAAATCTTCTTAATCATCTGAATCTTTGTTTTATCGTTTACTTGGAGTCAAAAATAGTATTTACCCAAGAATCAAGGCTGTATTTTTGGTAAATATTTTCGGGCAGCTCTTTATAGGGCAATTCGAAGAAAGAAGCCGGAATTTCTGTAGTATTTGGTTTCCAGATAAAGATGTTTTGCGGATCATAAAAATCATAATTCACCACATCAGCATTGGTTGTGATGAGTTTTTTATGCTGTCCGAGCGCTTCAAAAACCCTGAAAGTGAGTCCGTCCTGAATGGTTTTCTGCACATCGAGCAAAACCCGTGATTTCGCATAAATTTTTTCACTTTCACTGAACGGAATCGCTTCCCTGATAAACGAGATCTTATCCGGGAATTTGCTTTCCATTTTTTTCTTCGTCAGCAGAAACACTTTTGCCGATCGGTTGTGGTCTTCAACAGCTTTTAAAATCTTCAGCAAAAGCGGGTATCTTTTATCAAGCGTTCCGATGTAAAAAACATCATTGTCCAGATCAGAATTTTTGATGGTCTGGGAATAAAAGTTTGGAAGGAATTTCATATTGTAGTCGATCGCATCTTTCGGCTCAAACGTAAAATGTTTGTCAAAAAGCGAAAAACTTTCTTTGTATCTCGGAATGATTGCAAAACTGTCCCAGTAATATACGATCGATTTATCGGCTTTGGCAATTAAGATTTTGAGGTCGTCGATTTGCATGAAATCGGGGCAAATCACGAAAATGTAATCAAAATGGCCGTCTTGTCCTTTCATCAGTTCCATCCGTTCCCTGCTCGCCCAGATTTTCTTGAGGTTTTTATTGAGCAAAGTCTTCGATAAAAAATTGATGACTTTCCCAAAAATATTTTTATACCTGTATTCTTTGAAGATTAACGACGTAAGCTCGCAACCCGTGTTTTTTCGGATGCCTTCTTCAATAATCTGGTAAATCCCGAAATAATCAGGACAGAGGAACAAAATTTTCATTAAAATGGTTACGCTTTAATTCTTTGGCGGGTTTTGAGTGATTTAGACAATGGCGCGCCAAGTAACAAGATATAAAATAATTTCCAATATTTCGGCTTGAAAATGCTGCTGAAAAAATAGCGTACTGAAAGATAAACGACCATGAATTTATAAGCCAGAAAACCATAATGCTTCCGGATTACATACAATAGCGATATTTTGAGCTCGATTTTAATGTCAGTCGATTTTGGGGTACTGATTCCGTGATAATGAATGAATTTCGCATCCGGAATCAGATAGGCAAATTTATCAATTTTTGCCAATCGCTTGCATAAATCTGTCTCTTCATAGTATAAAAAAATATTGGTGTCAAATCCGCCCACAGCGTTGAAGTCTGCAGCAGCAACAATCATGAAGCTTCCGGAGATGAATTGCGCGCGTTTCGGGGCTGTATAAAGCTTTTTCCGTTTTGGATAAACAACAGGATTAATGGTTTCGAGAAAATTTCTTCCGAAGATTTCTTTGACCGGTGACGCAAAATGATCGAGCGTTGGCAATAATTTTCCGTGTTCATTGTGTGCCAATGGTCCGCAGATGCCAAATTTCGGATCGCTTTTCATCGCGTTTAAGATGATGCTGAGGCAATCGGTCGTAAAAAAAGAATCGTTGTTGATAAATGCCAAATAATTGGCATTGGTATAATGAACGCCCAGCATATTTCCTCCACCAAAGCCTACATTGATGTCGTTGCGGATTAGTTTCAGGTTTGCAAAATCTTGTTGCCCACAATAACTTTTTAATGCCTGATAATCGGAATCTTCAGAAGCATTGTCAATAACAACAATCTGAAAATCAAGCGTTTTTGACGTATGTACAAGAATGCTCTCAATACAGCTTTTCGTATACGCACCCGAATTGTAGTTGATCAGTATAACCGCAACTTCATGTTTTTTACCTTCGCTCATAGATATTGGCTGATGCCTTTTTCGGTGAAAGTGATTTTCTTTTCGGTGGTTTCCTTTTCGATCTCCACATTTACGGGAACGCGGTCTTTCGACTGCTCTTTGTGGTAAATGTGAAATGCGATTCCGGCGAATTTGAGGCGCTTGGCCAGGATTCCGATATTGTGCAAACGCTGGATCATCTCAGAATCTTCCATGCCCCAGCCTTTAAAATTCTCATTGTAACCGTTGATCTTGATAAAATCGGCACGCCAGAACGATACATTGCAGCCGCGGAATTTTGAAGACCTGTGGCTGATTGGTTTGATGAATTTTGTCAGGAACGGAAAGTGCAGCGTTCGGCCTCTTTTGCTGATTCCGTTTGAAAATAAGTTAAATCGGATTTGTTTTTTTTGCCACAATTCCGATAGGAACGATGCTTTGATCGTAACCCTTGAACCATACAAATATTGTCCTTTTTCGGCAAATCTTAAATGGTCTTCAATAAAATTTTCGGCTATGATAATGTCGCCGTCAATCTCAATGATGTAATCGTATTTCGCTTGTGCAATGGCTTTGTTCATGATCACCGACTTGCGGTTTCCGTCGTCCTCCTGCCAGATGTGGATTAATGGCACGGGGAATGTTTCCTGGAATTTTTTAATCAATATTTTAGTGTCTTCAGCTGAGCCGTCATCAGCAATGATCACTTCATCCGGCAAATGGGTTTGCTTTAAAACACTTAAAAGTAACAGTTCCAAAGCCTGCGGCCAATTGTAAGTGGAGGCGACTAACGAACATTTGTGAAAACCCATAGGTTGAAAATTTGAGTAAAAGTAGGGCTTAAATTGGAAAAATAAAAACCAATACCTACTTTTGCTGATACATAAATCTATTTGATGCCTATCACCATACATCCCGAGTTCACGAAATACCAATCTGATTTGTCAGGGTTTATTGAAAATTTCGATACTTCGGGTATACTTTTCGGTGATGGAAAGCGCAATAAGATCAAGCTTTTTGAACTTGGCGGAAGGCCAATAAACATCAAATCGTTCAAAGTTCCAAACCTGGTCAACCAGATCGCCTATAAGTTTTTCAGGAAATCAAAGGCACGTCGTTCCTATGAATATGCCAATATTTTACTGCAAAACGGAATCGGGACACCGCAACCCATCGCATTTGAAGAGCATTTTTCACCAATCGGGCTTCAGCACAGTTATTACATCAGTGAACATTTGGATGCCGAGCTTACTTTTCGCGAACTCGTAGAAATCCCGAATTTTCCCGATCACGACAACATTTTAAGGCAGTTTGTTCGTTTTTGTTTCGAACTGCATGAAAAAGGCATCGAATTTTTAGACCATTCGCCGGGAAATACTTTGATCAAAAAAGTTTCTGAAAGCCAATATGCTTTTTTTCTGGTAGATTTAAACCGGATGGAATTTCACACGCTTGATTTTGACCAGCGCATGAAAAACCTCTCGAGGCTTACCCCGAAGAAAGAAATGGTAAAGGTAATGGCCAATGAATATGCGAAACTAAGCGACTGGAGCGAAGCTGAAATTTTTGAGAAAATGTGGTTTTACACCAATGACTTTCAGGTAAAATTCCACAACAAAATCAAGATGAAAAAAATGCTGAAGTTCTGGAAATAATTATTTTTGAGTCCGCATTTTCTTAAGTTCCCGATACCTGACCACAACACTCAGCGCATTCAGGTAGCAAATGATAACTCCTTTTTTTCCGTCAAGAATCCCAAGCCTTACAAAATACTGGTACGAAAATTTGTATGCCGGATGCAGGTAAAAATGGTAAAAATTGGGTTTCACGCCTTTGAGAAATTCCTCTTTAGCCTTGAATTTTCCATAACTGACCATTTTTCCCTTATAAGATTCATAATCGGTATATGAAAAATGGACGAGCCTGTTTTTGAGTTTTCCGATGGTTCCGTCGACTGCTAATTTTTCGTGAACGAGCCTTTCGATCGTATAATGCGCTTTGTCTTTCTGGAAAAGCCTGAAAATTTTATCCGTCTGCCAGCCGCTAAAACGAAGCCTTTTGTCTTCAAAAATGAACGTCCGGTAAAATAAATATGCACTGTTCGCGTCTCTTTTCTGGATCGTTTCGATGATTTCTTCTTTGAGTGCATCGGTCAGGCGTTCATCGGCATCAATGAATAAAATCCATGGGTTGGCGGCATGTTGTATGGCAAAATTCCGCTGGGACGTATAATCGACAAATTTGTTCTGGATGAGTTTTGCCTTTTCAAAACCATTTACAAGCGCTACAGTTTTGTCTGAACTAAACGAATCGACAACGATAATCTCATCGGTAAAATCGAGGTCGTGCATGATGTCGTTGATGTGTTTTTCCTCATTATATGTGATGATCAGCGCACTCAACGGCAATTTAACATCAACAGCTTTTAATAAAATTGTTGATTCGGATAAGCTTAAATTGAGTTGCAAAAAGCCATTTAGTTTGTCTGAAAACAATCCGGGTTTGAATTCCCGATACAATTCCGGGGTTTTGTATTTGATTTCTTTTTCGGATAACTTCTCGAACAATTCGGGCCTGAATTCCTGCAAGTGTACCGAAATATGATGGATGCCGTCTTCAAAAGTCGCCCAGATTTTCTTTTCGATCCAAGGTGAAAAAATGATAAATGAAGGTTTGCCCAATGCTTTCGCCATATTGATCGCGCCGCCGTCATTACCAACAATCAAATCGCAATTGTTCATGATTGCGATAAACGATCGAAGGTCATTTCCAAGCAAATCGAAATAAACTTTTTGCTGCGTTTTTTGCTGGCAGGCATCATAAATATTTTTGGCTTCATTGAGTTGCGACGGGAAATAGTTGAAAAAGATATTGACGTCATTTTTAGCGATTTGGTCAACAACAGCCGCCATGAATTCCGGCGGATAGGTTTTAAGCGGCTCGCTTCCCAAAAGGCTCACCATCACTGTTTTCCGGTCTTTTTTTACACCGTGATTTTCAAACAACTCAAGCGCCTTGCGATTTTCTTCATCGGTGACAAAAAGCTTTGGAAGCGGATCGATTTCAATGTCTAAATGCAGCGGTTTCAATAAGGACAAACGCCTTTCAATCGCAAGTCCCATATTCGTTTTGGGGAACATTGCAAACGGAACATTATCGGTATACAAAAAATTCCGCCCAGGTTTTTTATAGGATATTTTTCGCTTAGCACCGCTGAATAGTACGATTGCCCAGCTTTCAAGTTTTGAATAGGCATCAATGACCAAATCGTATTTTTCTTTTCTGATCTGTAAAGCCAGTTTTAAAAAGGCGCGTTTGCTGTTTTTGTGCTTTTCCTGGAATAAGATAATGTTATCGATATTCGGGTTGCAGTTTAAAACCGGGGTTGTCGATTCATAAACGAGGTAATCGATCCGGGCATCGGGATAAGCACGCCTGAGGTTGTTGCAGATAATGCTGCTCACCAGGACGTCGCCGATCATTTTTTGTTGGATTACCAGAATCTTCATGAAACTTACTTTGATTTTATCGTTAACTGGTTGTTGATCAATCGCTCGTTGAAAGACTGGATGTAGGCTTTGATGAAGGCTTCCATGTTTGCCGCAACTGCTTTTTCAGAATCGAGTAAGTTGTTTTTCAGGAACGGATCTTTCTTGAAATTGTAAAGCCCAACCGATTTATTTCCATCAAAAGCAAGGTAATAATCGTCATTGATGTAGTTGTAAATGTTGTCAATATAAGTGACGACGAAGTTTTTATCTGAGCTGTAAGGCTTTCCGAAACTTACCACATTGTCTTTGATTTTCAGATAATCCAATATACTCGGTAAAATGTCGATTTGCTGGAAATTCTTCTCGCTAACGCCTTTCAAATCAGGGTTTGACGGATCGAAAAACAAAATCGGAATGCGGAATTTCCCTACATTATTCTGGTATTTTCCTTCCCCGAAAGGCGAGGTATGATCGGCGGTAAGCACAAATAAAGTGTTGTTGTACCAATCCTGTTTTTTCGCTTTGGCAAAGAATTTTCGTAGCGAAGCATCGGTATAACCAATGGTTTCATGGATTTTAGTCGTGCCTTTCGGAAATTTTCCTTTGTATTTTTCAGGCATGATGAAAGGAGTATGCGAAGAAATGGTAAATAAAGTCGAGAAAAACGGTTTTTTGAATGATGTGAGTTTGTCGCAGAAAAACTGTAAAAATTCTTCGTCAAATACGCCCCAGCGGCCATCAAAAGCTTCAGGATTGTGGTACGGATATTCGCTTTTGCCATAATATTGCTCAAATCCTGCGACTTTACAATATTGGTCAAAATTCTGGCTTCCATTGAAAGCACCGTGGAAAAAGGAGGTGGAATAGCCTTGTTTTTTGAATATTTTCGGAAGTCCGTACACTTCATTTAAGGAATATCCCGATGAGATCAACGGATTGTTCATCAAACTCGGAACGCTCGAAAGGGTAGAAGGCACGGCATCGATCGATACTTTTCCATTCGCAAACCCGTTTTTAAAATACAGCGATCTTGTAATCAGCGAATCCAAAAATGGCGTGTAACCCAAATGAATGTTTTCATAACCAAAACTTTCAAGGATCAAAATGACTACATTCTTTTTAATTGGGGGAATTGCTGGATTGGTTCGAATTTCAGGATTGAAAATTTTATCAAGTGCTTCTTTTGGATAAAATTTGGGATCCACAATTCCTTCGTGCTTTCCCATGGTCCGGATGATTGTAAATGGCGTATTCAGAACGATGGCAGAATTCCCAAGCGTTGCATAATTGATCGCGTCTACAATCCGCAAAGGTTTTTTTCCGAATCCGCCGCGAAGCATGATTAGTCCACACACAAGGGCTAGCACTAAAATCCCGATTTGTTTGGTTTTTTCTTTCTTCGTGAGTTTTTCTGTCGGAAATACAATTAATGCATTCGACATGGCACCCCATAAAATCATCGAAAAAGCGATGAAACCAATTGGCAAATACCAGAACTCCCTCAGGAACGACGGCAAAAGCCCGAGGATTTCGTGCTCCATCCCGCGCGCTGTGATCAACCCGAAAGAGCTTCTTCTGCCCGTAAATTTGTAATATTCAAAATCGACAAAATTGGAAGCCAGAAAGAAAAGATTCACGCCATAAAAAGCAATTTTCAGTCCTTTCTGGTATTTCGGTTTGTACTTAAAACCGCCTGGAAAAAGATGCAGGATGATAAAAATTATATTGATGAATCCAATCGCAGACAAGTCGAATAACATTCCGCCTGCAAATGCCTTGAAGTCGACATTTGTAAAATTCTTCCAGTTGTACCACAAAAAAAAGATGCGGCAAAATTGGTAACAAATAAAAATTAAAGCAATTCTTTTCGCAAGAAGTTTAAGTAAACTGTAGAAATTGAACATCTATCGGATTTAATTTTGGATACTAAACAGCCACATCATATTCCCTCAAAGCATCATTTAGCGATGTTTTAAGATCGGTTGATGGTTTGCGTTTGCCAATGATCAGCGCACACGGAACCTGGAATTCACCCGCTGCAAATTTTTTGGTATAACTTCCCGGAATTACGACAGAGCGCGCCGGAACAATGCCTTTCATCTCAACTGGCGTTTCCCCGGTCACATCGATGATTTTTGTAGATGCAGTCAGGCAAACATTCGCGCCAAGCACGGCTTCGGTTTCTACGCGAACGCCTTCCACAACGATGCATCGCGATCCGATAAAAGCGCCGTCTTCAATAATCACAGGAGCAGCTTGCAGTGGTTCAAGCACGCCGCCAATGCCAACACCGCCGCTCAAATGCACATTTTTCCCAATTTGGGCACAGCTTCCAACGGTAGCCCAGGTATCGACCATTGTTCCTTCGCCGATATAAGAACCGATATTTACGTAACTCGGCATTAAAATGACACCTTTAGAAATGTATGCGCCATGTCGGGCCACAGCATTTGGCACGACACGGATTCCTTTTTCGGCATAGCCGCGTTTCAACGGGATTTTATCGTGGTACTCGAAAATGCCGACTTCAAATGTTTCCATTTTCTGGATCGGGAAGTAAAGCACGACTGCTTTTTTGATCCATTCGTTTACCTGCCAGCCGTCAAGTGTAGGTTCGGCCACGCGAAAAATGCCTTCGTCGAGTAAGTCTACGACTTTTCGGATCGCGGTAATGGTTTCGTTTTCAGATAATAAAGCGCGGTTTTCCCATGCGGCTTCTATAATTGGGCGTAAGTGGTTCATCGGTTAAGAATTTTAGCAAATATAACCGCAATTTATGAAACTGTCAACGGGAAGCAAAAACTGTTCGGAAAAAAGAGAGGCAAAAATGAAAATTAATTCGCAGAAGCCAAGATGCTGGCGGGATTAAAATTGATCAAATACCGCTTCGTTTTGTTGTAAAGGTACATTTTGATGTTGTCAAATAACATCACGGTTACGGGATTTGACTTTTCATCTTTACAGAGATAAATCACGCCATTATCGGGAAGCGATGTTTTTGAAATAATGCTCAAACGGTAGTCTTTATCGATGTTCACACTGATTTCACTTGGTGAAAAATGCACGATGCGGTCGCCGATAATTTCTCCTTTTTCCCATTGTTGCAAACTGTTTCTCGATTGGATTTCATTAAAAGTGTAAATCTTATCCTGAGCAAAAATGACAGTTGAAAAAAGTAAGGTAAAAAAGAATAGCGGCAGTTTAAATTTCATGTACTTCGTTTGTTGTTTGACGCCGCAATAACGCAAATACTTTTAAATCCGCATGAAAAATTTAACAAATAGTCAAAAAAAAGGATTCAAATTACCAATTTGGCAATATTGAATCCAAAATTTCTTACAATTTTTCTGACTAAAAAACAGCCCGATTTAATAACCCAGCATCGTCAGCAATCTCCTGAAATCATAACTTATCAGGATCGTCTTCTTCCAGATCATTGTGATTGTCACCACCAATGCTATAGCTATTATTTTCTTCATCTTCGCTTCCTATTTCTTCTTGTTCGTCATCTAATTCGGCGCCCGGAATGTCAAGGTCATTTCCTGAAACGTCTTCTTCAAAATCTTTTTCGTTTTTTGTTCCCGCGGGATCATTTTTTTTGAGCTGTGTGGGGTCTTCGGGATCGATTTCGGTTTCCTCTTTGCCCTGTCTGTAAATGTCTTCGCTGGCAGGATAATGCGGATAACCCGGAAAATCATTATCAGATTCGTCGCTTGTGTTGTTTTTATTCGTGTCCATGATCGTGTTGTTTTAGGTTGGGTTTCGTTTGAAACTTCTCATACAAATTTCAGTTCAAAACAGACGTTTTGCGTTACAGGACTTTGACTATCATTTGCAGGATTTCCAGTATCGCATAATTTGTGGATATTTGCGTAATCACTGCATCACATCTACCGTAAAAAATGAAAATTAGAAAAAATTACAATGATGAAGTAATAAAGCTGTCAAAAGCCATAGATATTGCTGTCAGAGCTTTTGATAAAAGCGATTTGAAAGATAAAGATTGGATTATTCAATGCTACAAAGAATGGCAGCGCCGCCTGTTTGACCGCGATGATTTTTTTAAGAAAATGGCTTCTTTAAAATATGATATAGAACATGTATTTACTTATTTCCAGGAAGGTGCAGGAAAAGAAGTTGAATATTTTTGGAAAGAACTTGAAAGGCAAAAACTTGATTATCAAAGAGAAGATAAATTGAGGAAGATACTGGATCGCGGGAAAATTAGGGGAAGAATCGAATTTGAATATGTTACTGATGTAATTGTTCCTGCTGAGCAAGAAAAAAGAATTACAGAAGAAGAGGCGAAGCAACTTGGCAAGATGTTATATGATTTTGAATTTAAAAAGAGAAAAAAACAGTAAAACAAGTAATTATGGAAGCACTTTCAAACAATCAGATTGCAACACAACGGTTAGTCAATCAGCAAATTACAGATTCAAAATTCAAATATCTCGAAAAGTTGCTTTCATATCTTGGCGCCATCCAGGCACAGGATTTTGCTATGGCGAAATGGGCAATCGGTGCGCGTATTCCGGGTTTAGCCGAAGCCGATGTAGATCAGGCACTCGAAAAAGGCACCATCCTCAGAACCCATATTTTACGTCCAACCTGGCATTTTGTTGCCGCCGAGGATTTGCGGTGGATGCTTGATCTAACGGCGCCGCATGTCAAAAGAATCGTCAACAGTTACAACCAAAAACTCGAATTGACCGATGAATTGTTGGCGAAAGCACGAAAGATTATCGAAAAATCATTGTCGGGAAACAACCATCTGACCAGAAAGGAAATCATGCTCATTTTATCCGAAAACGGCATCAGGACCGACGAATGGCGCTCCACGCATATTATGTTCGACGCCGAACTTTCAGGCCTGGTTTGCAGCGGCATCAATAAAGGAAAGCAATTTACGTATTCGCTGATCGATGAAACCATTAAGAAACATGCATCATTTTCAGGTGATGGAGCTTTAGCAGAATTAACTTTCAGATACTTCAACAGCCGCGGGCCGGCCACAATTCCTGATTTTTGCTGGTGGTCGGGTTTGACATTAACGAAAGCACGAAAAGGAGTGGAGTTGAATTCCAACAAATTCAATCAGTTTACCAAAGAAAACCAAACGTACTATTTCACCGGCAATTTCAAAGAATCGAAACCTGATGACACCATCCATTTTCTTCCGGCTTTTGACGAATTCCTGATCGCCTACAAAGACCGAAGCGCATCAATGGACACTTCGCATTATAAAAAAGTAATCGCCGGTTACGGGATTTTCAAACCGCTAATGATCCAGAACGGATTTGTAAAAGGAGCGTGGCAGCGCACCGTGAAGAAAGATGAAGTGCACATTCAACTGTCATTTATTGATAAAGTCAACAAATCGGAGTTTCAAAAATTTGCCGCTGTCGCAGAAGACTACGGAATATTTATCAGCAAAAAAGTAGTTATCATCAAATAAAATTCTGGCAAAGCAGTTACCTTTGAAATAAAAAATGCCAAGAATCCTCGCCATCGATTACGGGCAAAAGCGCACCGGAATTGCCATTACAGATGAACTTAAAATCATCGCTTCAGGATTGACAACCGTTCCGTCTGAAACCGCAATTGCTTTTTTAAAAGATTATTTTTCGAAAGAAAATGTCGAAAAAGTCCTCATCGGCGAACCCAAGCAAATGAACAACGAACCTTCAGAAAGCACGCCGGTCAT
The DNA here is from genome assembly GCF_900100375.1 of Flavobacterium noncentrifugens. Classification (GTDB taxonomy): domain Bacteria; phylum Bacteroidota; class Bacteroidia; order Flavobacteriales; family Flavobacteriaceae; genus Flavobacterium; species Flavobacterium noncentrifugens. The sequence goes on from NZ_FNEZ01000002.1 coordinate 584,843, forward strand.
CGAAGCATTCGTAGAAAAATTCAAAAAAACTTTTCCCGATATGAAAGTCGTTCGCGTAGACGAAAGATTTACTTCCAAAATGGCTTTCCAAACCATGATCGACAGCGGATTGAAGAAAAACCAACGCAAAAATAAAGCGTTGATCGACGAAATTTCGGCCACGATTATGCTGCGCGATTATCTCACGCGGTATATGATTTAGTAAGATTTAACTTCTAAAACGTTATCGTAATTTGTCCTGTTTTTATTCAGATTTAATAAAACGGTAACACAGATTCTCAGTATCTTTGCGGCATTAAACTACTGCCATGACTGACACGACTCGCTACAACACCGACGTAGTCCTGATAGGCGCCGGAATTATGAGCGCAACGCTCGGCGTACTTCTCAAAGAACTGCAACCCAACATCAACATTGAAATTTTTGAAAGGCTCGATTCTGCTGCGGCAGAAAGCTCAGACGCCTGGAATAATGCAGGAACCGGACATTCAGCTTTCTGCGAACTCAACTACACACCCGAAAATGCCGATGGCTCGATCCAGACCGAAAAAGCCGTCAAAATTGCCGAATCATTCGAAATCTCACGCCAGTTCTGGAGTTTTCTCGTGCAAAACGGCCTCGTTTCTTCTCCCGAAAATTTCATCCGCAGCATTCCGCACATGAGTTTTGTCTGGGGCGAAGAAAATGTCGACTATTTAACCAAACGTTTCGAAGCACTTCAAAAGGAAAACCTGTTCAAAAAAATGGAATTCAGCACCGAATTCAAGCAATTGGTTTCCTGGATGCCGTTGGTTATGGAAGGCCGTCAGGCAGATGAAAAACTCGCGGCAAGCTATATGCCAATTGGCACCGACGTCAATTTCGGCGAACTCACCAGAAGCATGTTTGCGCATCTGCAACAGCTTGACGGCGTGACGATGCATTTTCACCACGAAGTCGAAAAACTTAAACAAGCCACTACGACAACCGAATGGAAAATCAAGATCAAAGATTTATCAAATGGAGAAATAAAAAAAGTACGCACCAAATTTGTATTTATCGGTGCAGGCGGCGGTTCATTGCCTTTACTCGAAAAAGCCGATATTCCGGAAGGCAGCGGTTTCGGCGGATTTCCGGTAAGTGGACAATGGCTTAAATGCACGAATCCCGAAGTCATCGAAAAGCACTTTGCAAAAGTGTATGGAAAAGCATCGGTTGGTGCGCCTCCGATGTCGGTTCCGCATATTGACAGCCGCATGATCGACGGACAAAAAGCATTGTTGTTCGGACCTTACGCCGGTTTTTCAACCAAATTTTTAAAGAACGGTTCGTATCTCGATTTGCCGCTTTCGATCAAAGCCAATAATGTAATTCCGATGCTTTCAGCAGGATTCCACAACTTGCCGTTGACCAAATATTTAATCGACCAGGTGCGTCAATCTTCCGAAGACCGACTCGAAGCATTACGCGAATACGTTCCCGAAGCGAAAATGGAAGACTGGGAATTAGAAACGGCCGGACAACGCGTTCAGGTCATCAAAAAAGATGAAAACGGAAAAGGAATTCTCGAATTTGGGACAGAAGTTGTCACCAAAGCCGACGGTTCATTGGCTGTTTTACTCGGCGCTTCCCCGGGCGCTTCAACTGCGGCTGCGATCATGCTCGATTTGCTGAAGAAATGTTTCGGCGAACAAGTCAATTCTCCCGAATGGCAGCAAAAATTAAAAGCGATGATTCCGTCGTACGGACAAACGCTGAACGACAAACCTGAATTTTTATCTGAAATCAGGCAGCATACCGCCGAAGTTTTAAAACTCGTCAATTAATGATCAAATTAGTAGTTGCCGATATGGATGGCACCTTGCTAGACGACCAGAAAAAATTGCCTGCCGATTTTTTTGAAGTGCTCGAACGGTTGCAGCAAAAAGGCATATTGTTTTGCGTAGCCAGCGGACGCCAATATTATACATTGCTCGAGGAGTTTTTCGATATCCGTGATTCGATTGTTTTTTGTGCCGAAAACGGAACGTATGTTGTTTATAAAAATGATGTGATTCATCTCGACACGATGAAAAAGTCGGATGCAATTCAACTGATTAAAGTGGGCCGAAAAATCAAAAATGCATTTCTGGTTCTGTGCTGTAAAGATAGCGCGTATGTTGAAAATACAGATGTCGCTTTTCTGGATGAAGTCAGGAAATATTACAAAAGACTTGAAATCGTTGGCGATTTAACGCAAGTCGAAGATGAAATCCTCAAAGTAACCTTATGCGATTTTGGAGATTCTGAAAAAAACAGCTATACGTATTATAGCGATTTCGAAAAGGATTTTAAAGTAGCGATTTCGGGAAAAATCTGGCTTGACATTACCAATTTGTCTGCGAATAAAGGAACAGCAATTAAACAACTCCAGAAAGATTTTAATATCTCATTTGATGAAACGCTGGTTTTCGGGGATTTTTTGAACGATCTCGAAATGATGGAAACTGCAAAATTCAGTTATGCGATGAAAAATTCACATCCTGAAATTTTAGAAGCCGCTTCATTTGTAACTCAATTCAGCAACAACGAATCGGGCGTTACAAAAACCATCAAATACCTTTGTTGTCCTGAGGTTTTGCCGGTTTAATTGTCCTGCAATTTCATCGAGCTTTTAAAGATATTTTCAGATAAATTCGTTAGCCAAACGAGTTGTTCGATGACCAATTGCGCCTCCTGCATTTTCTGCTGAAATTCTTCAGGATCGTATAAATGGCTTTCTTTTAACTCTTTGGCACGGATGTTTTTTAGTTCGGTAAAACGCAACGCAACATCTTCTTTGACTTCTGGAATGAGTTCGCTGTGATTCGCTTTGGCTTCCAAAACGGCAATTGCATCGTTTAAATTTCTAACCACGGTTTTGATTACGACATTAAAAGCTTCGGAAGCATTCGTGGTTTTGTGTGATTGGATATACGTTCCTAATGAAGCCGATGAGGATAGCATGCTGTGGTTTAAAACAACCAGTTTATAAAGTTGCGGCAACTGTTTCTGCTTGGATTTTGGTTCCTGCGACATGCGTTGGAATGATGCCATTAAATTCGAAACTTCGATAAAAGCATTTTTTCGCGCACTTCGGTAAGCTATAGTGACTTCGCCTTTTTTATTGTAGAAAATTGAAATCTGCTCGACATAATTTCTGTTGGCTTCAATTGATTTTTTCAGATGCACGCGCATGTTCAAAAATTCCCAGGACGGCCAGAAAAAGTAGTTCGCGATAAAGGCCAAGCCACCGCCAACAACGGTATCGAGAATCCGGAACTGGATCACATTCGTAATATCGGGCGTCAGCAATCCATACACAAAAACGACATAAATCGTTACGAAAGTTGCCCCGATTTTATAATTTACAGCGGTAAAAGTAAAGCCCAGAATCATGGCAATAATCGCAAAAGTCCCAATGGCAATGTGATTGTGAACGACGCTCAGAATCGCAAACGCAATCAATCCGCCGACAATGGTTCCGAAAATTCTATGGTATGAACGTTCTTTCGTCAATCCGTAGCCCGGCCGCATGATCACGACAATCGTGAGTAAAATCCAATAGATATTTTGTAAAGGAAATAGCGCTCCGATCAAAAATCCGATTAAAATCGTAATCGTCAACCGCAGTGAATGCCTGAAATTTGTTGACGAAAAACTTAAATTTTCCCTGAAAGTACTCCACGGATAATATTGCGGCGCCAACAATTTATCCAGATCTTTATCGCGTCCTTTCAAATCCTGTAAACTCACAGCCGAAATAAAAGCACGTTCTACGACTTTAATTTTTTCAATTTGCTTTTCTGCATAATGCACCATGTTTGTCAGCATCCAAACGCCTTCAGAATTTTCGGTTTCTCCGGTCGCTTTCGCATATTCCAAAATAACATTCTCAAGGTTTTCCAGGTCTTTGATCAATGAATGTTTTGAAATGTATTGGTTTTTGTTTTCGATGCTTTTGGACAATTGTTTTAAGGTTGCTGCAAGATTGTATGCTAAGTGCTGGTAAGTCGCCAGAACTTTTGGATGGCCACTGAATTTTTCCTGCAATTTGCTGTGGTCGAAGGAAGTCGATAATGCGAGTTCCATGATTTCGACCAATGAAATAAAAACGAGCAGCATTTTCCTGTTTTGGTTCGAACTTCCAGTATCCGGGCGGTTTCTGATCAATACTTCGCGAATGTTTTCCTGGATCGTATTGAGTTCGACCTGCAAATGCAATTGTTTTTCAATGATTTTCGGGCGATCTGCATCAATATTCCACAAATCACCGCGTAATTTCAGGTATTTTGAAGTCAGCTTAATGCATTCGGCCATCTGCAATTCGACATAACGGTGCGGCCTGACGAAGTGAAACAACAGTGAAATCAACAAATAAAACAATCCGCCAAGAAGGATCAAACCAGAGTTCTGAAACATTTCCCAGCCGGTATGAACATGCCCGAAAGCCAGCGCTGTCGCCAATAATCCGGAGAACGAAACCATATTCGCCCGATGCCCGTAAACTGAAATCATCGACAGAAAAAAAATCACCACCGAAATCACCGGATACAATATATAAGGAAAAGGATGCAGCACATTGACTAGCAAATTGCAGCCTGAAACGATCAATGCAGCGACTAAAACTCCGTTGACTTTGTGTTTCAAATTGCTCGGAATATCACTCGGATAGGTAAGAAATGCGCCAATGGCAACCGTAAACCCGATCTCAAAATGACCCAGGTAGGAAGCTATAAAAACAGGGATAACTGAAGCAAGGGTAACTTTAAGCGCGTTGTTGAAATTCGTACTGTCGGTAAATTTTCTAACCTGGTCTATCATTCGGGAGGCGTTGTTAACAAAGTTACACATTGTGCCTGTTTAATCCACAGCAAAATTTGTCGTTTTATGATAAAATTGTAAAAATTTGCCAAATCTTAACTTCGCATAATGCTTTGATTATTTTTTCGTTATTTTTGCCAACCTGTGTTCGATATTTTTCGGATTTTGACCGCGGGATCTTAATATATTTAAAGATGATTTTACCAATTGTAGGATATGGCGACCCGGTGCTAAGAAAGGTCGGAGTTGAAGTTTCACCCGAATATCCAAACCTGAAAGAAACGATTGCAAACATGTATGAAACCATGTACAATGCATACGGAGTCGGACTTGCAGCGCCGCAGGTTGGCCTCTCGATCCGTCTTTTCGTGATTGATACAACGCCATTTAGTGACGATGAAGATCTGGAAAAAACCGAACAGGACGAACTCAAAAGCTTCAAGCGTACATTCATCAACGCAAAAATGCTGAAAGAAGAAGGCGAGGAATGGGGTTTCAACGAAGGCTGTTTAAGCATTCCGGAAGTCCGCGAAGACGTTTACCGAAATGAAAAAATCACGATTGAATATTTCGACGAGGATTTCAACAAAAAAACGGAAGTTTTCGACGGGTTGATTGCCCGCGTCATCCAGCACGAATACGACCATATCGAAGGAATTTTGTTTACCGATAAAATTTCGTCACTCAAAAAACAACTCATCAAAAAGAAACTTCAGAACATCATGGAAGGCAAAGCGCGCCCGGATTATAAGATGAAGTTTGCTGCAAAAAAAGGAAGATAAAAAAAAACATACTCAATAAATTTAAAAAAATGAATTTAGAAAAGATTTTAGCGATTTCCGGAAAACCGGGTTTATATGCACTAAAAGTTCAAACGCGTACAGGTTTTGTAGCAGAATCATTGGCTGACGGAAAAAAAGTAACGGTTGGATTGCGAAGCAACGTGAGTTTGCTATCGGAAATTTCGATGTACACCAATTCTGAAGAAAAACCCTTAGCAGAAGTCATGCGCAACATCGCAATCAAAGAAGACAATGGGCCGGCGATTTCGCATAAAGAAGACAATGCAACGTTGATCGCTTATTTTAAAGAGATTTTACCTGATTATGACGAAGACCGCGTATACCCATCAGACATTAAAAAAGTGCTGAACTGGTACAACATTCTTCAGGCTAAAGGCTTGGTTTCGAAAGAAGCACCTGTTAAAAATGAAGCTGCAACAGAAGAAGTAACCGAAGAAGTGATCGAAGCGAAAAAATAATTTTTTCAATTATAGATTTAATCCTGCCCGATGGTTTTTCGCGGCAGGATTTCTTATTTTTACCTAAAATCAATTTCGATGAATTCAAGAACACTCCAACTCCAGGCTTTCGAACGTTTGTTAAACATCATGGACGACCTGCGCGAAAAATGCCCGTGGGACAAAAAGCAAACCTTGCAGACTTTACGCCATTTAACGATTGAAGAAACCTATGAACTGGGCGATGCAATTTTGGATAATGATTTAACCGAAGTCAAAAAGGAACTCGGTGATTTATTGCTTCACATTGTTTTCTACGCGAAGATCGGAAGTGAAACCAATGATTTCGATATTGCCGATGTGTGCAACGAAATCTGCGAAAAACTCATTTACCGCCATCCGCACATTTATGGCGACGTCGAAGTCAAAGATGAAGAAGAAGTGAAGCAAAACTGGGAAAAACTCAAACTCAAAGAAGGCAAAAAATCCGTTTTGGAAGGCGTCCCGAAAAGTCTGCCAGCACTTGTAAAGGCTTCCCGAATCCAGGATAAAGTCAAAGGTGTCGGATTTGACTGGGAAGAACCGCAGCAGGTTTGGGATAAAGTGCAGGAAGAATTAAATGAATTGCAGGTCGAAGTCGAAGCTAAAGACCAAGATAAAATTGAAAGTGAATTCGGAGACGTCTTATTTTCAATGATCAATTACGCCAGATTCCTGAATGTAAACCCGGAAGATGCGCTTGAACGCACGAACAAAAAATTCATCAAACGCTTTCAATACCTCGAAAGCAAAGCAGGTGAACTCGGAAAACCCTTATCGGATATGTCTTTAGCCGAAATGGATGTCTTTTGGAACGAAGCCAAAAAACTGTAATTTCCCTAAAATTCACATCCTAACATTAAATTAAACTTTAAAATTAGTTTTGGTAAACGAACGGTAAACTTGCGTTAATCGTTCTCAGAAAGTGTAGTAATAAATTGCGTGCTTATTCAACAACACAACAATTTATTATGAAATTCAAAATTACAATGCTCTTTTCGCTGTGTGCCATGGGAATCAGCCACGCACAGCTCACGAATCCCGGCGATATTGCGTTTGTCGGGTTTAATGCCGATGGCGACGATGATGTCGCGTTTGTCACTTTCAAGGACATTCCAGCAAACACCAGCATTTATTTTTGCGATTCCGAATGGAATGGAACGGCTTTCGGAACCGATGAAGGCGATTTTACCTGGACATCAGGAAGTGCTGTCATTCCAGCCGGAACCGTCATTTCTATCAACAATTTAAGCGCTGCGATTGCGCCATCATTGGGAACCATTTCATTAAACAATGCAGGCGGATTGTCGGCTTCAGGCGATGCGATGTTTGCCTTTTTAGGAACTGCGCCGCGAACAGTCACAACGATGTTGGCTGCGATTTCAAATTCATCTTCCGGTTTCGGAACTTTAACAAATTCTGGACTTGCCGCAGGAACGACTGCAGTTTTACTTACTGAAGGTACAGATATGGCCAAATACAACGGCCCAAGATCAGGATTGGACAGAAATGGTTATCTGGCGCAACTCGGCTCGATGGCGCAATGGCAATTGGAAGATACTGTTGCCGATGATCATAACAATGGTACAAATCCCGATCTTCCATTTAATTTGGATTCATTCGTGATTTCTTCGGGTGATGCAACCGCACCGTCGGTAGCTTCTGTGAAAGTAACTTCTGCAAATACGATTGAAATTATTTTTTCCGAAGATGTAACGGTTGCTTCTGCAAATGCGATATCAAGCTATGAAATTTCTCCAGGTTTGGATATTACAAATGCCGTTTACGATGCTGCTTTGCATAAAGTTACGATTACACATGCAGGATTTGCTTCGGGAATTGGCTATAATTTAGATGTTGCGAATGTTTCTGACCTTGCCGAAAATGTGATGGAAGCATATCAAAGTCCGTTTTTGTATTTTAACGGATTGACATCGGGTTTGGTCATTACAGAAATCATGTACAATGCGCCTTCGGCAAATTCAAATCAGCTTGAATTCCTGGAAATTTACAACAATACAACAGCTGCTTTAGCGATTGGCGGAATCAAAGTCAAGGACGAAGGCAATTTTACTTTTGAATTTCCAGAAATGAATTTAGCTGCAAATGCAACCGTTTTATTGGCAAATGACAAAACATCAGCTGATGCATTTTACGGCGTTTCCTTTTTAGACATGCCACAGGGAATCATCAACGCTTTGGGAAATGGCGGCGAAATGCTGCAAATCCTGAATTCACAAGATGCTATTATTTCACAGATTGCTTATGACGATGCCGCGCCATGGCCTTTAAGCCCGGATGGAAACGGCCCATCATTGGAACTTTTAAACCCCAACGGAAATTTAAACGACGGAAACAACTGGGCACCGGCGATACATTTGGTCGGGCAATCGTTAGGTGTGGATGTGTTTGCCTCTCCGGGAATTTACGCACCAAACGTCGCTTCATCAATTTCATTTGATACCGAATATGCTTTCGCAAATGAAAATTCAGGTACAATTGCAGTGAATGTAACGATTTCAAATGCAGCTTCAACAGCTGTTACCGCGACAGTTTCAGCGGTTTCAGGATCCGGAACTGCAGTTTCAGGAACAGATTATGATTTTACCTTACAGACAATCACTTTTCCTGCAAATTCAACTACGGCTGTAATTGTAAACATTCCTGTTATCAATAATACTATTGCCGGAAAAGATAAATTCTTTGTTTTGGAATTGTCAAATCCGACAGGCGCGACTTTGGGCGGAATCAAATCGAAAGTCATTTATATTTTGGACGATGAAGAATCGGCTCCAACGGCTTCCGGCGCACTTGATATTAATTTTTTAAGCAGTTATGTAGTCGACGCCAATGGATCGGCAGAAATCGTAGCCCATGATCCGGTTTCTCAACGATTGTTTGTATTGAACTCGACTGCAACTAAGATCAACATTCTTGATTTCTCAAATCCGTCAGCCATTACACAAATCAATACTTTGGATATGTCAGCTTACGGAATAGGAGCGACCAGTGTTTCTTACAAAAATGGCATCGTTGCCGCAACGGTTGAAGGCGCCAATTTCGAAAATGGAAAAGTCATTTTCATGGACATAAACGGTGAAAATGTAAGAGTCGTAAATGCCGGCGTTTTGCCCGATATGATAACATTTACGCATGACGGAACTAAAGTGCTGACTGCCAATGAAGGCCAGCCGAATTCAGATTATTCAATCGATCCCGAAGGAAGCATTTCCGTCATTGACGTGTCTGCAGGTTTGGCAAACATTACCCAGGCGAATGTGACTACGATTAATTTTAATGCATACGATTCGCAAAAAGCAGCGTTAAAAGCAGCAGGAGTTAGGATTTTTGGCCCAAATGCAAGTGTTTCACAGGATTTCGAGCCAGAATATATTACGATTGCTGCCGACAATCAAACGGCTTGGGTGACACTTCAGGAAAACAATGCACTTGCAGTCGTAAATCTGGCAACGAATCAGGTGACTTCGATTATTCCATTGGGAACAAAAGACCATAGTATTGCCAGAAATGCATTGGATGCATCCGATCAGAACGGACAAATATTCATGTCGGCCTGGCCAATAAAAGGAATGTACATGCCCGATGCGATTGCAAATTATAGCGTTGGCGGAACAAATTATTTGGTAACTGCAAATGAGGGCGACGCGCGCGAATATGACAATATGGAAGAAGAAGTAAAAGTTGGCGATGCCGATTATGTTCTTGATCCGACCGTTTTCCCAAATGCAGCATTACTGAAAAAGAACACCAATCTTGGAAGATTAGCAGTTACAAACCAATCGGGAGATTTAGATGGTGATGGCGATTTTGATGAAATCCACACTTTTGGTGCACGTTCTTTCAGCATCTGGAACGGAACAACAGGAACTTTAGTTTATGACAGCGGAGACGATTTTGAAAGAATCACGGCAGCCGATCCGGTATTTGGTGCTTTATTTAATGCCAGCAACGACAACAGCAATTTTAAAAACCGCAGCGACAATAAAGGCCCGGAACCGGAAGGAATTACGGTTGGTGAAATCAACGGAAAAACGTATGCTTTCATTACTTTGGAACGCGTTGGCGGTGTCATGACTTATGACGTTACAAATCCGGTCGCTCCTGTTTTTGTTTCGTACAACAACAATAGAACTATTGGAAGCGTTGGCGGCGACCTTGGCCCGGAAGGAATTATTTATGTAAAGCCAGCCGACAGCCCGGTGGATAAAGGTTTGGTGGTTATGGCCAATGAAGTCAGCGCGACGATTAGTGTGTACCAAATCAACAATGATGTTTTAAATGCCAATAATTTTGATTCAAAAGAGGCATTTGCAGTTTATCCAAATCCAGTAAATAACGGAATTGTGTATTTCAGCAAACCGATTGATGCCAAATTATACGACTTGTCGGGAAGATTTATCGCTGAAAAAGCAAATGCTTCTTTCCTGAATGTTTCAGGCCTTTCAAAAGGAATTTATCTGATCAAAGCCAACAACGGCGCAAGCCGGAAGATTATTATAAAGTAGTTTTTATATTTTTGAGAGAAAAGGCCATTCCATTTGGGATGGCTTTTTTTTGCAAAAAAAAGAGGCTCTTTCGAACCTCTTTCCCTGAATTAAATAATTAAGATAAAAGCGTATTGGTAATCAATTGTTCCCATTTTTTCGCCAGCTGCTGGTCTTCATACAGGTAAACCTGCCCAATCTGGTCGTTTTCTATTTTATAGAACGGGATATGTTGTTTTTTCTGATTTTGTTTGTGCAGAAATTCAAATTCGATTTTAACGACGGTATTCGAATTGCCTTCAGTTGTTTGTATTAATTTTACGGTACTGATTTCCCTGAGATCAACGAAATGTACTTCTTCCGGAGTGACATTGAAATCAACAAATATAAAGCCTTTGTTTTTCTCGTCTGCCGCAAGGGCCTTCTTATTTTGCGTATCGCTGAGACTGAAATGATAATTGTTGAACCTTGCGAAAATCGCTTTCATTTTTGCATTGTTTGCCGCATTGGCGCGCAGCATATAGAATAACGGAATGCCGATTAAAGCCATAATGACGAGTCCGATTATAGTTACTGAAGTATCCATTTGTATTTTTTTTGATGTTAAGAATAAAAGTTTACTCCGGAAACGACAGCATGTCAATCCGGAAAAAGAGAAAATCTCCAACTAAAATTTATTCTAAAATCACCAAAAAAAATGAAAAGGAAAAATGAGCAACGACACGCTTTCACAACGGTTCGCGTCTTGCAAGAAGAACGTTTTAAACGGATTTAAAACCTTGAAAATGGGTTTAAAACCAATGTGATTCGAAAACCATTTGGCATAAAAAACATTTCCGGTTTTGTTTTCAGAAACCACGTGATGTTCGGCCTGCGGTTGGATGAAAGCCAGGCTATGCAAACCTTCATCACCATAAAAAGATTGCGGTTTTTCAGAAGTAACCTCAATTACTAAAATCTGCTTCTCATACGAAATGAAAAACAACGCCGCAACGATTGCTGAAAAAACAAGTATCTTTTTAAAAAATGCCATCGATGCAAATATAACTTTTCAAAGCGCCTAAACCGAACGGTTTTTTATAATTGAAAGTTAAAGTTTCAGGTGCAGTATAAAAAAAGCCCCGAAATCCGGGACTTTAAATTTATTGGTTGATATTCCTAAGCTGCTTTAATTTCTGCTTCAGTGTATCCAATTCTTCCTTATGTCTTTCAATGCTTTTGCGCACTTCCACAATCATCGGATTTTCTTTTTTCGAATTTTTCGAACTGGAGAAAAACTGGATGTTGTTTTCCAGTTGGAAAATTTCGCCCTGAACTTCATCAATTTTGCGCTGTAAAAACACTTTTTCGTTTTCCAGCTTGCGGCTGTCGTCAGATCCTGCCAATTGCTCGACACGGTTTGAGAAACGCATCATTTCGGTTTCTTTCTTGCTCAGGCTTAATTTTTCGAAAAGCGCATCGAGGATTTTGTTGAATTTTCCTTCAATATGTCTTCTGCCGAAAGGCACTTTTCCAAAACCTTTCCAGTTTTCAATGTGCGCTTTGATCGCATCAAGATCGGCTCTGTGCTCGCCAGTCAATTGAAATTCGCGTAACGATTCAAGGTATTCTTTCTTCTTGTCAAACGCTTCGACTTCTTCCGCATTTTCCTCGCTTTTCGATTCTTTCAGTTTTTCAAAATAACTGTTGCAGGCCGATTTGAATTCTGCCCAAAGTTTGTCTGAAAACTTTCTCGGCACATGCCCGATCTGTTTCCATTCTTCCTGGATTTGTTTCATGATTGGCGTCGTGACGGCAAAATCAGTACTTTCCTGCAATTCTTTTGCCTTCGCGACCAAAGCCTGTTTTCTGTTTAAATTGTCGTTCTGGTCTTTTTTAATGTCTTTGTAAAACGAATTTTTTAAGGCATTGAAGTTGCGAACGCCGTTTTTAAATGCTGTCCAGGTTTCTTCATTGACTTCAGGCGGAACTTTTCCAGTCGTGAAAAATTCATTTCTCAACGCTTCGACTTTTTCAATCTGGGCCAGCCAAAGCGCATGCGAATTGACTTTTTCTGTTGCCAACACCTCTATTTTTGCAATGATGTCTTTTTTCTTTTCGAGGTTTTCGGTTTCCCCGGCGCGCAGTTTTTCAAACAGCGATTCGCGTTTGTCGTGCATTTGTTTGGTCAGTTCGCTAAAGCGGTTCCAGATTTCCTCGCGGTGTTCGCGGGATACCGGCCCAATGTCTTCTTTCCAGATTTTGTGCAAATCCTGCAATTCGCGGAAGGCTTTGTTAATGTCCGGTTCGTTGACCAATTCCTCAACACGTGCTACGATTTTCTGCTTCAGCTCTAAGTTGTGCTTAAAGTCGATGTCGCGCGCTTCACGGTCTAAGTGTAAGTAATCGTAAAAATTCTCCACATGGAAATGGTAATTGTTCCAAACGTGGTTGTATTTGTCTTTCGGAATCGAGCCCGCATTTTTCCAGCGGTCGCGCAATTCGTTGAAATGTTTTAAAGTATCTTTAATATTTTCCTGCGGATTGATGAGGTTTTTAAGCGCTTCAACAATCGCCAATCTTGTTTTTAAATTCTCGTCAAGGTTGGATTGCAGGCTTTTAAAATGCGTATTTTTTATATCGCGGTATTGCGAATACAATTGGTCAAATTTTACCTTCAGCGGCAAATGATAATGGAAATCTTCGGTAGTATCTGGGTTTTCAGCGTGCCATTCGTCTTTTTTCTCCTCGATAAAATGATGGTATTTCGCCAGGAAAAATTTTTTGACTTCTTCCACGTGGTCTTTTACAGCCATTACTTTTTCGTTCGAAACCAGCTTTTCAAGCGCATCAACGAGTTCATCCATCGAAAGCGCTTCATAATCGAGCATCGGAATTTCTTGGCGCACGGTTTCGTCTTCACTTTCCTCCGCATTGGCATCAGAAATCGCTTTTATCGCAAAAATGCTGTCATCCTCCACGACTAAAGAATCATCGGCAACCTGTTCTGGAGTCAGCTCGATTATATTGTCATCATCGGCAGCTTCTGCTTTTGCAAGTGCCGCAGCTTTTCCGCCTGCAGTATTTTCCTCTGCTTCATCTTCTTCAATCACATCCGATACGAATTCAGCGGTTTGCTTCGACTTTTCGCTATCGCTCGGGTCAATATTCTCTACAGCATCCTGTTTTGCTTCATCTTCAGCAATTAAATTGGATACAAAATCAGCGGTTTCCGCATTTTCGGCCACTTCGCTTTGTGCTTCATCTTCAGCAATGATCTCACCAACAAATTCGGTGGTTTCCTCATTTTCAGATTGCGTGGTTTCCGCTGCAACAGTTTCGTTATCAGTGCTTGAAGCTTCCTGAGATGTTTCCTTTAAATTTCCGTCTGCATCATGCAGGTTATCATTCTTTTCTTCTAACATTTTGTAAAATGTGTAAGGTTTATAAATTAAGAGGGCGTAAGTTAGTAAAGGCGCACCAAAATTCAAAACAAAACGCTTAATTTAAAGCCATTATTGATTTGTTGGGGATTTTTAGGAGCTGTTCCGGCTATCCGCTGCAATCTTTTTACTTTGCTCGTGCCTCGCTAAAATAAAAAGGATTTTCGCTTCTATCCGGGCTAGGCAGTATTCTGATCTCAAAGAGTAAGTATGCAATTATTCATTCCAGATCTTCCAGGATTTTTCTGCCTGAAATACCAGCATGTCATAACCATTTTTAATTGTTGCGCCATTGGCTTTCGCTTTCTTCAAAAACGCCGTTTCTTCCGGATTGTAAATTAAGTCAAAAGCGATGTGCTTGTCGGTAAAGAATTGATATGGCAAATCGGGAAATTTCTCAATATCCGGGCTCGTTCCAATTGGCGTGCAATTGACGATGATCTGGTAATTGTCGAAAGTCGTCGCGTTGATCCGGTTGTAATCTATCGTGTTTTCCGTGGCTTGTCTGGAAACGAAAGCATACAAAATTCCAAGCTGCTCGAGCGCAAATGCCACGCCTTTTGAAGCACCGCCAGTTCCAAGTATCAATGCTTTTTGGTGATGCGGTTGAAGTAATGGTTTTAACGCTTTTTTAAATCCGTAAAAATCAGTATTGTAGCCTTTTAGATAGCCTTTTTTGGTAAATTTAATCGTGTTTACCGCGCCGATTTTCTCTGCATTCACCGACATTTTATCCAAAAACGGAATTACACTTTCCTTGTACGGAATCGTAACATTCAGGCCTTTTAAATTTCGGTTGTTTTTAATGATGGATGGAAATTCGGAAATATCGGCAAGGTCAAAATTCACATACGAAAAATCGTGCTGTTCGTCTTTTTCAAAGCGTTCGGTAAAGTATTTTCGTGAAAAAGAATAATCGATGTTTCGTCCTAAAAGCCCGAATAATTTTTTGGGATTGTCGTTGTGTTCCATGAAGCAAATTTAATAAAAGTGTAGTCGTAAATCAGCCACGAATTGCACGAATTTACACAAATCTATTCGTGTAAATTCGTGGTTAAAATATATTTGCTAAATAAAAACAGCCGGAAATTCCGGCTGTATATTGAATCTGAAAAACTATTATTGTTTTCTTCTGTATTTCGTGATCATCGATTGCACTGATTTGATCTCATAAACAATTGGGAACAGTTCTTCAAGGATGTTTACATTGTTAAAGCTCAGTCGTAACGCATTGCTCAAATGGAATTTTCCTTTTTCGATTTCACCCGTGATGTAATACAATCCAGCCAATCGGTATTCGACTTCGTAGGCTTCCGGGAAATATTCAGACGATTGCAATAAAGTTTGAACTGCGGTGTCGAATTCGCCTAAAAATTGTAAAATATCAACCCAAAACAACCAGGTGTCTAATTCTGAATCCCCGAATTCCACCGCTTTCCTGTAACCGAATTCTGCTTCTTCAAAGAAATTCATTTCCTTGTTGATCGTTGCATACCGTTTCCAGTACATGCGGTTCTGGTTGTCGATGTGCAATGCTTTATTGACATAAAACAATGCTTTCTGGTAGTTTTTCATCCGGAAATAAAAATCCGTGATCGCTATCCAGCCCTTGTCTAAAAGCGGATCTTCGTGCACCGTTTTGTTAAAAAACTTCAGTGCCATCACTTTGTTGCCGAGTTTTTCATAACATTTCCCGATTCGCAATAAAGCATAAGATGTTGGGTCGTCGAGTTCAATAGTGCGGTTGTAGCTTTCAATTGCATCTTCGTAGCGTTTCAGTCTTTCGAGCGATTTGGCTTTTTCCATGAAAGCACCCATAAATTCGTCGTCGATCAAAGTCGCATAATCAAAAGCGCGCAACGCTTCTTCGTATTTTTTGAGTCCGTAGTTCAATCGGCCGCATTGGTGCCACGCGATTTCGCTGTACGGATTTTTATCAATGTAATCTTCAAGGAATTTAATCGCTTCTTCGTTCTGGTCAAGGAATTCAAAGCAGTACACGACGTTATACAATGCAGCCTGGTCTTCGGTATCTTCTTCAAGGCATTTGATGAAGTTTTCCTTCGCGAGTTCGAGGTTATCCATGAACAAATACTCCATACCGATCAAATTGTACACATCGGCATAATCATCGGTGTATTTCAAGGCGGTATTTAAAAGCTCAACCGCTTTTTCATGGTTGTCGCGTTTGGAATAAATGCTGGCTTTCTGGATGTAAATTTCTTCGTTTGTAGGTTCAATCGCATAAAGCTCATTGAGGAGCTTTTCTGCCTGGTCGAGCTTGTCGTCATAGACCAGCATTTCTACCTGCACCAGTTTGAGTCCGGTGGATTTGGGATGCTGCTCGAGTGCTAATTTTAAGGCTTTCTTAGCTAAAGATGCCTTACCCATGTCGAGGTAGTGAAGAATGATTTCTTCGAATTCCTCGGAATCAAAGAAGAGTACTTTGTTGGTTTTCAACATCGACTCAAATTTTGATAAGGATAAGTTATAGTCTTCTTCTTCGTTGCTTAGTTGCATACTATTTTTCTTTAAAATTATCCTAAATAAAATTAGGCAAACAGGGTTCCTGTAATGGGAAGATTTTTTATTGTTGTGAACAATTTAATTAACAAAAAATCAGGGTTTTCGATGATCTTTGTTTTGATTCTTAGGCTTTTAGCCCGGATTGAAGTGGAAATCCTTTTGCCGGTTTTTTCAACCGGTAAAAGATTGTAGCGCAAAGCCGGAATAGCTCCTAATAAATTTACAAATGATTCACAGAAGTCTGTTGTAATATTTCATCCATCGTTTGCAGGATTATCGCGCAGCCTTCGCGGATTTCGTTTTCGGAAATCGTCAGTGGCGGCGTGATCCTGATCGCGTGACCTTCGAAAAGCAGCCAAAATAAGATCAGCCCTTTGTCCTGGCATCTCAAAATCACCTGATTCGTGATTTCGGGATCTGCCGTCATCGCGGCGAGCATCAGCCCTTTGCCGCGCACCTCGCTTATCAAAGGATGTACCAAAAGCGACCTGAAGAGTTTTTCTTTTTCCAATGCCTGTCCCATGAGGTTTGTCTCACAAATTTCCTGCAAAGTCGCGAGGCAGGCTGCCGCAATGACAGGATGTCCGCCAAAAGTGGTAATGTGCCCGAGTTTCGGATTGTCGCTCAGCAAATCCATCATTTCAGCCGAAGCGGTAAAAGCGCCAACGGGCATGCCACCGCCCATGCCTTTTCCCATGATAATTATGTCGGGAACGGCATCGTAGTTTTCGAAACCAAACAGTTTTCCGGTACGCCCAAAACCAGGCTGGATTTCGTCAACGATCATCATCGCGCCAACTTCGGTACAGCGTTCTCGCACTTTTCTAAGAAACCCATTTTTCGGTTCGATGAAACCTGCGCCGCCCTGAATGCTTTCAAGTATAATTCCGGCAGTTTTTGTCGTAATTTTCTGTAAATCTTCTTCGTTGTTGAACGTAATAAAATCCACATCAGGAACGAGCGGGCGAAAAGGTTGCTTGCGTTCTTCAAATCCCATGACGCTCATCGAACCCATCGTATTGCCGTGGTAGGCGTTGAAACACGAGATCAGCTGGCTTCTTCCGGTCACGCGCCGGGCGAGTTTTAAAGCACCTTCCGTTGCTTCGGTTCCCGAATTCACGAGATATGTTTTGTTCAGCGAATCGGGCAGGAGCGAAGCCAGTAATTTGCAATATTCCACCGCTGGGCTTTGCGAATATTCGCCATAAACCATGACGTGCGAATATTTGTCCAATTGGTTTTTGATCGCATTGTTCACGCGCTCGTTTTTATGCCCGAGCGTACAGGCCGAAACGCCAGCGACAAAATCGAGGTATTTTTTATTGTTGGTGTCGTAAATGTAGGAACCTTCGGCATGGGAAACTTCCATTCCAAGCGGATGGTGGGAAGTTTGCGCCTGGTATTTTATAAAATCGGGGTTCATTTTCTCAATTAATAATTTATAGTTGGGCGTTGCGCTGGCTGGAAAGTTTTTTTGAAATGAGGGCATTTTGTTAAGCCATCGCCAGGCTTTCCGCTGCAATCTTTTTTAAGGATTGAATTTCCCATCGCAAGCTCAGGGCAATCCTTAAAAAAGGATTTACGCTTTAATCCTTAACGCAGGCATCTGCAAAACTACTGCGGCGTTTGTTTTTCCGGATTTGGATTCGGTTTTGGCTTTGCTTGCGGGTTGTTTTTGTCGTAATCCAAGGTTTCCTTCCTAATTTCCATCGGTACGTTTTCCTTTGCCATTTCGGCTTTGCTTTCTTTAATGATCTTGTCGTTGAGTTCGTTTTCCTCAGCCGGGAAAATATCGTCTTTCGTTCGGATGCGTTCGTCGCCGCGCCAAATGAAGCCTCTTAATTTGCGCGCATTTTCCGGCAAATCTTTCTCTGGATAAATGTCGCCGTCGACATTTGTAAAAAACGTCATCGTATCGATCGTATTGCCGTTCAGCGTCATGTTGATCTTGGAACTGACATTTTTGTTGATTCCGATGAGTTCATTTTTATCGTTACGCATGTAATAAACGACTTCGGTGTTCTTGACAATGTCGGCTTCGTAGAGTTTGTTGTCGCGGAATTTGCCGTATAAATTCAGCCCTTTGACCTGATTGAATCCGGTTCCAATCGTGTCTTTTGAAATGATAAATGCGTTGTTCAGCACTTTAAGCGAATCAAGTTTCTGGGTTTTGTCGTTGCCAATCAAATGCATCACATCGCCGGTCATCTGATTTTCAAAATTCCATAAAATCGGTTTGCCAATGAGCTGCGTGATGTTTGTTTTTTGGGACGAATGGATCGAATCGCATTTTCCTGCCAAATCAGTTTTATAAAATCTGGCGTTGTTAAAAGCGCGGATAACTCGGGTTTCGGGCTTTCCAGTAATCATTAGCACTTTTCCGTGAATGTAAACCGAGTCGTTGTCAACAAAATTCACAGCAACGGCGTGTTTGGTCACATACATCGAATCCTTCTGCTTGAAAACCTCGGCATAATGGCCTCGAATAATTCCCCGATTGATTGTATCGGTAATCTTTACATTGTTTGTTGCCGATGCAAATTCGGCATTCCTGTTATAAAACAAACTGTCGCCTTCGATCAATCGGTCCTTATATTTAATATAGGACTTCCGAAGAAAATGCCCAACATTTTTCTTGCTGTCGTAAAATCCTTTTTCGGTATAAATAAAATTCTGTTCGCTTGTGATCGTCGATGGCCCGAATAAATACGAATGCCCCGAATTGTTGTAATAATCCAGATGATTCGATTTCACGACATATTTCGGGTTCGTAATCGTTACCGCAGTCAAAAACTGGAACTTTTTCTGAGCCGTATAATAACGTCCCGATTTGCTTCTCAGGATGTTGTCTTTATTCGTAATCGTTCCGTTCGTATTGTACCAGGCTTCCTGTTTGACGCGGTCAAAATTGAGCGTATCAGTCAGTAAAGTCATATCAGGAGATCGCATCACGACACTTCCGGTAGCATAAGCCTGCTTCACATTGCCATTGTATTCGGCATATTTGCTGTCCATAAACAACGTATCGCCTTGAACCATTTTCACGTTTCCGAAGGCTTTGATGTAATTTTCATCTGCAAAAAAATACGCTTTGTTGCAGGTCATAACGACGCCATCATGGCGAAGGCGGACATTTCCAGTGAGCAAGGCAGCGCCGGGAAGCTCGGTTTCGTTGCGGTCGGCAAAATCAGAAAATTCAATAATAATTTTCTGGGGCGCTTGCTGGGCGGTTTTTTTTGGCGCTTTTGCAGGCTTTTTCGGCGCTTGAGCAAATGCGGCAAAACCAATCGGCAATAGCAATATATATAGGAGAAAAAGAAATTTCTTCAAAGGTTATTTTTTTTGCCAAATTTATGAAAAAGCCTGCAATGATAATGTTTATTAAGAATTATTTATACCAACCAAAAAGCTACGCCCAAATTTTTATATTTGTAACCCTGCGATAAATTTCGAACCATGAAAAAAACAATCATCACGGCGATGGTGCTGCTGTCACTGTCGGCGAATGCCCAAAACAAACAAAAATCGATGGATAAAAATAATACAGAAACGCCGCAGGAGAAAAAAGCGGTCGTTTACCAGGTTTTCACGCGGTTATTCGGAAATAAAAATACGACCAACAAACCTTGGGGAACGATCGAGGAAAACGGCGTTGGAAAGTTCAATGACTTTACAGATCAGGCTTTGGCCGAAATCAAAAAACTCGGCGTAACGCACATTTGGTACACTGGCGTTCCACATCACGCGTTGGTCAATGACTATACAAAGTATGGTATTTCAAATGATGATCCCGAAGTGGTAAAAGGCCGTGCCGGTTCGCCGTATGCCGTCAAAGATTATTACAATGTGAATCCGGACTTAGCGGTTGATCCCGCAAAAAGGCTCGAAGAATTTGAAGCTTTAATTGCCCGAACGCATAAAAACAGACTCAAAGTCATCATCGATATTGTCCCGAACCACATCGCCAGAAAATACGAAGGCAAGACCAATCCGAAAGGCGTTCGCGATTTTGGTGCAGATGATGATACTTCGGTCGAATACAAACGCAACAATAACTTTTATTACATTCCGGGACAGCATTTTCAGGTGCCAACATCAGATTCGTACAAACCTTTGAATGGCGAGAAAAACCCACTGATTGACGGAAAATTCGATGAAAATCCGGCAAAATGGACTGGAAACGGATCGCGTTTGGCCAAGCCTGATATTAACGATTGGTATGAAACCGTGAAAATCAATTACGGCATCAAGCCCGATGGGAGCAAGGATTTTCCTTTATTGCCTGACGGTTTTGGCGACAAATCGGTAAAGGAACATTTCGACTTCTGGAAGGATAAAGATGTGCCGGATTCCTGGAAAAAATTCCGTGACATTGCTTTGTACTGGACGGCGAAAGGCGTCGACGGTTTCCGTTTTGATATGGCCGAAATGGTTCCGTATGAATTTTGGAGTTATATGAATTCGGCGATCAAAATGAAAAATCCTGATGCTTTTTTAATTGCTGAAGTGTACAATCCGAAAGAATACCGCAATTACATTCATTTGGGGAAAATGGATTATTTGTATGACAAAGTCGAATTGTATGACAAATTAAAAGAAGTAATTCAGGGAAAAAGTGCGCCAGATCCGATTTCGGATATTCAAAACGGATTGGCAGATATCGAGCATCATATGCTACATTTCCTCGATAACCATGACGAACAGCGGCTTGCAAGCTCGGAATTTGCCGGAACACCAGAAAAAGGAAAACCGATGATGGTTATTTCTGCAACCATCAGCACGTCGCCAACGATGGTTTATTTCGGGCAGGAAGTAGGCGAGGCCGGAAATGAAAACGCTGGTTTTGGCACTCATTCGCGGACTTCAATCTTCGATTACATTGGCGTTCCGGCACATCAGCGCTGGATGAATGGCGGAAAATTTGATGGTGGACAATTGTCACAATCTGAAAACGATTTGCGTGATTTTTACAAACGACTGTTGAATTTTACGATTTCAAGTCCGGCATTGATGGGCAAATTCCAGGAAATCCAAAAAGCAAACAGCCATATTACGCAAGGTTACGATCCCGGGATTTATTCTTATGTACGTTGGTCTGAGCATCAAAAACTCATTGTTGTAGCGAATTTTTCATGGATGTCGACAAGCAAATTTGAGTTAAAAGTTCCTGCTGATGTTATTAAGCAATGGAATTTGAAAGACGGCAAATACAATTTGACCGATGCGCTTTACGGAAAGAAAACGACTGAACTGGTTGTAATAAATGGTGAAGGAAAAGCACAAGTTTCGATTGAACCTTCGGAATCTTTGATTTTTGCCATTCAATAATAATTTAAAATAAGCCATAAAAAAGCCCTGAAATTTCAGGGCTTTTTTATGCGTAAAGAATTTTTAAATCTCTAAATCCTTTAATCTTTAATTATTTTAAAATCGTTTGTTTCCGATCCGGGCCAACCGATACAATTTTAATCGGAACTTCAACCTCTTTTTCGATAAATTCGATGTATTCCTTCAATTCAACAGGCAATTCATCATAAGTCGACATTCCTGTTAAATCAGCTTTCCAGCCTTTAAATTCAGAATACACAGGCGTAACATTTTCTGGTTCTATGTTGTATGGAAAATGTGAAATTTCTTCGCCTTTATATTGATAAGCCGTACATACTTTCAAGGTTTCAAAACCCGAAAGCACATCGCCTTTCATCATCATTAATTGGGTTACACCGTTGATTTGGACTGCATATTTCAGCGCCACAAGATCAAGCCAGCCGCAGCGTCTTTTCCTTCCGGTAACCGAACCAAATTCATTTCCGACTTTCGCCATAATATCTCCGGCTTCCTCGAAATCTTCGGTAGGAAACGGGCCGCTTCCTACCCTAGTTGTATACGCTTTGAAAATTCCGAAAACGTCTTTGATTTTGTTTGGGGCAATCCCGAGTCCGGTACAAGCGCCGGCAGCAGTCGTATTTGAAGAAGTTACAAACGGATACGTTCCGAAATCAACATCCAAAAGCGAACCTTGTGCGCCTTCACACAAAATCGATTTGCCATCTTTTTGCGCCTGGTGTAAATATTCTTCACTGTCAATAAAAGTCAGTTTTTTCAGATCTTCAATCGCATCGAAGAATTCTTTTTCAAGCTCAGCCAGATTGTATTGGATGGCGACGTCATAAAATGCGATCATCGCTTCATGCTTGTCGGCCAAATGCCTGTATCTTTCCTTGAAATCTTCGAGTTCGAGATCGCCGACACGCAAACCGTTTCTTCCGGTTTTGTCCATGTAAGTCGGGCCGATTCCTTTTAAGGTCGAGCCGATTTTTGCTTTGCCTTTTGAAGCTTCAGAAGCCGCATCTAGCAAGCGGTGTGTTGGCAAAATCAAATGCGCTTTACGCGAAATGATCAGTTTGTTTTTAATGTCGAGGTTGAATTTCGCGAGGCCTTCTATTTCTTTTTGAAAAACTACAGGATCGATCACGACGCCGTTTCCAATGATATTGATGGAATTCGGATGGAAAATCCCTGATGGAATGGTTCTTAAAACGTGCTTGATTCCGTCAAATTCCAGCGTGTGCCCGGCATTTGGCCCGCCCTGGAAACGTGCGATGATGTCATATTTTGAAGTTAATACATCGACGATTTTCCCTTTTCCTTCGTCTCCCCATTGCAATCCTAGTAATAAATCTACGGCCATTTTTTTTAATTAATAATTAATAATGAACAATTAATAATGAATTGCTGTGTGTGAAATTCAGAATTCATTGCCTGTTATTAATTTGTTGTTAGTAGTTAGTTGTTGTGTTTATTAAGTGTTGTTTAAAATTCAATATTCGTTGTTCTAATCCAAAATTCAAATTCTTTAATATCACATGTTGATAATGGTAAATGCTGAAGTTTTTTGTCGCGTTAGGGATTAGCTTCGCTCAGTTCGGCTGCGCCTCGGGTGCAGTGAAAATCCTTTTGTGGCATTGCAAATGCGCAAAAGATTGAAACGGAAAGCCTGGCCGCAGGCAACGCCCAATTATTAATTATTAGCTCCGCTCAATTCACCCTGCGGGCTCGGGTCATTATTAATTGTCTTCTTGTTTCCGTATAAATACAAAGAATGGTTGTGGATTTCAATGTCGAAAATCTCTTCAATTGTCTTCTTGATCGACTGGATCCGCGGGTCGCAGAATTCGATCACTTCGCCCGTATCGGTCATAATAATATGGTCGTGGTTCTTGTCGAAGTATGACTTTTCATAGTGCGCCTGATTTTGTCCAAACTGGTGCTTTCGAACCAAAGCGCAATCAAGCAAAAGCTCGATCGTATTGTAAAGCGTCGCACGGCTCACGCGGTAGTTTTTATTTTTCATCTTGAGATACAGGTTCTCAATATCAAAATGCTCCTCGCTGTCGTAAATTTCCTGTAGGATCGCATAGCGCTCAGGCGTTTTGCGGTGGCCTTTATTTTCCAGGTACATCGTAAAAACATTTTTTACAATCTCCTGATTTTTACTGTTGTCTACGGATACTAATGTCATAAGCGCAAAGGTAAGTTATTTCGGGAAAAGTCAAAAGTCAAAAGATATAAAAAGTCGAATGTAGAAAGTCAAATGTAGAACGGCTCAGATTGTGCTGAAAATGCTTGGATCACAAATCGAGTTCCTGTTCTAATTTTTCGAGTGTTTGCGCGATTCTGGTGATTTTTTCATCCTCGGTTTTGGCCGAGAAAATCCAGTCGGTGGTTTCTTTTTGACGTTTTTTAGGGTAACTTTCAAAAAGCAGGAGCAGTTTTGGCTCTTCGCGCAGGCAGATTAAAAAATCTTCGGGAATGACTTGTTGGGCTTCATCGAGAAATAATAGGACTTTAACAACATCGCCTTCTTCTTTTTGAATTTTCTTCCGGATTTCGGCTTTTACAGCGATAAAATTGCCTTCTTTCATCGCCCACATGTTGAAATCTTTCAATTCATATTCGTCAATAAATCCGCGAACGCGAATCGTATTGTTTTTTTTCTTTGGAAGTGTCAGAATCGTCGGCATCATAATAAACGTCCACGCGCCTTTACCTGTAAATTTTTTCAGGGTGCATTCGCCGTCAAAAATCGGTTTTTCCAATGTTGTTTGTTTTATTTGGGCGTGCCACCGGCTTCGTTCCTCTGCCGCTGTCGGGCTGTCCGCTTTATCTTTTTCGCTCGTGCCTCGCAAAAAAGGATGCCGCTTCCATCCCTCACGCGAACCGTAAATCTGAAACAATGACCAGCATTTCTTTTCCTGATGCCTTTTAATTCTTATTCACCCGTATGACTTTATCAATGCCGTCAATTTTCTTAATGTTTTCAATGAGTTTCTTCAAAATGACATTATTCTGAACGACAACAGTGACCTGGCCATTAAAAATCCCGGCATCACCGCTCAGCGAAATGCTCTGGATGTTTACGTGCATGTTGTTTGAAATCACTTTCGTCAATTGATTTGTCAAGCCTAAAGTATCCATTCCTGTAATGTTCAAAACCGCTTTGAATTCCTGTTGCGAAGAATCGATCCATTTCGCCTGGATAATTCGGTAAGCATAATTTGATTGCAGGCTAATTGCATTCGGGCAGTCTTTTTTGTGGACTTTTATACCTTCATTAATCGTCACAAAACCAAATACTTCGTCGCCCGGGATCGGATTGCAGCACGTCGATAATTTGTAGTCTAGCTTGTCCTGTTCCGGCCCAAAAACCAGCATGTCATAATTGCTGCTGATGACTTGCTTGTGAATGTCTTCATCGGCTGTACTCGGCGAACGCTTGATTTTATTCTTAAAGAAATTCATCAGCGTATTGCTTTTCTGCGCGGCGTAATCCTTTAATTGCTGGTTTTCAATCGCGCCAATTCCAACGCGGTAAAACAAATCAAGACTGGTTTTTAATTTAAAGAAATTGACAAGCTCGTTGATCGTTTGCTCATTCACCGTTACTTTCAGGTGTTTGAGTTTTCTCGTAAGCAGTTCTTTTCCTTCTTCGCCAATTTTTTTCGTATTTTCATTCAGGACATTTTTGATCTTATTCTTTGCCCTTGAAGTTGTTACGTAATCAAGCCAGTTTAATGTTGGTTTTTGGTTTGTCGAGGTAATGATTTCAATCTGGTCGCCACTTTTGAGTTCGGTATTTAACGGAACCAATCGGCCGTTAACTCTGGTCCCGCGGGTTTTGACACCAATTTCCGAGTGGATACTGAATGCGAAATCGAGTGAAGTTGCGCCTTTCGGCAGCGATTTGATTTCACCTTTCGGCGTAAAAACGAAAATTTCCTTTGAGTATAGATTCATTTTGAAATCTTCGACAAAATCTACCGCATTCGTTTCCGGGTTTTCCAGAGCTTCTTTTAGCAAATTCAGCCACACGTCAAGTCCGCTTTCTTCAGTTGCGCCCTGTTTGTATTTGTAATGTGCCGCGTAGCCTTTTTCAGCGATTTCATCCATGCGTTCACTGCGCACCTGGATTTCGACCCAGCGGCCTTTCGGTCCCATAACGGTAATGTGCAACGCTTCGTAACCACTCGATTTTGGTGATGAAATCCAGTCGCGCAAGCGGCTCGGGCTTGGCCGGTAATGGTCGGTTACAATCGAATAAATTTTCCAGGCGAGGAATTTTTCATCATGCGGATTCGATTTGTAAACGATCCGAAGTGCAAATTTGTCATACACTTCATCAAATGAAACGCCCTGCGCGAGCATTTTCCTCCTAATCGAGTAAATGGATTTTGGGCGGCCTTTGATCGTATATTCTACGCCTTCAAGGTCAAGCGACGTTTTTAAAACATCAGAAATATCTTTAATATAAGCGTCCTGTTCTTCCTTAGTTTCCTTGATTTTGCTGACAATTTCATTGTAAACGGCAGGTTCGGTATATTTTAAGCCCAAATCCTCAAGCTTGGTTTTGATGTTGTAAAGCCCCAAACGGTGGGCGAGTGGCGCATAAATGTATAAAGTTTCGGAGGCGATTTTAATCTGCTTGTGTTCGACCATCGAATCCATCGTCTGCATATTGTGCAAACGGTCTGCAAGTTTGATTAAGATCACGCGAACATCGTCATTGAGTGTCAGCAGCATTTTCCGGAAGTTTTCGGCCTGCATCGAAACGTTCAGGTCTTTTTGAACCTGCGCGATCTTGGTTAAACCTTCCACAAGCTGCGCTACTTTCGGGTTGAACATTTTTTCGATGTCTTCGACTGTGACATCCGTATCTTCAACGACATCGTGCATCAATGCCGCGGCAATTGAAGTTGCTCCAAGTCCGATTTCCGAGGCCACGATTTTCGCTACAGCGATCGGATGAAAGATATACGCTTCGCCAGATTTCCTGCGCTGGTCCTGGTGCGCGTCAACAGCGACGTCAAAAGCCTTGCGGATCAGTTTCTTGTCGTCCGGACTCAGTGTCTGGTAACTGATGCGCAGCAGTTCTTTGTATTCCTGAGCAATTGCTTTGTTTTCTTTTTCGATATCAATCTCAACCATAATGTCCGGAGTTAATTTCTAAAAATAAACAATACATTCGAGATGTGCAAGGCCAATTTTTAACGGTTTTTGTTAATAATGGCAGCTTATTTCGGGCTTTTCATCCGATAAAAATCAAGATCCTGAAAATCATAACTAAAATCCGTCAATGGGGAAACCGGCTTCATTTTGATATTGTTGTTTTCTGATGAAAAGCTTAGAAATGCATCGGCAAGAAAACTGCGGTTGTCCCATTTTACTACGAAAGTCTGGTCTTTATAAAAGAAAATCTCGCCTTTTAATTGTTTGGAACGTTCGGATTGAAAATAAAATTTTCCATTTTTTTCGGTCAGTTCAATATTTCCAAACCAATTGTCTTTAAAAGTTCCTGTATATTTTTTAAGATCGGTTTTAATTTTATCCTTTTGGTTTTTAACAATCTGCGCCCAGACTTCAGTCGTAATCTTATCGGCATCGTCTTCTTTTTGCTGGGAATCTTTGCTGAGGTTTGCCACGTGGTCAAATGCAGGAAGCTTCAGGTAACTGTCTTTGATCGTATTCGAAATCGCTGTAAATGCCGCGCCCGATTGCTGGTTGGTCAATACAATGATCCCAAGATTTAAATCAGGAATCATTAGAACCTGTGTCACAATGCCATCTAGCCCGCCAGTGTGCGAAACCTGCAAATGCCCGTTGATGTCGGTTAACTGCCAGCCCAATCCATAACTCCTGAAATTGCTCGTGTAAGGCGTTGCTTTTCGGTTAGGAAGGATGGTTTGCGACGTCCACATTTCGTTGTGAACTGTTTTGCTAAACAATTGGTTTTGGTTGTTGGCACCGTATTTCCCATCGTTAAGCTGCATAATAACCCATTT
This sequence comes from Flavobacterium noncentrifugens, assembly GCF_900100375.1. Classification (GTDB taxonomy): domain Bacteria; phylum Bacteroidota; class Bacteroidia; order Flavobacteriales; family Flavobacteriaceae; genus Flavobacterium; species Flavobacterium noncentrifugens. The sequence goes on from NZ_FNEZ01000002.1 coordinate 612,735, forward strand.
GCTTAAATCATTTACACTGGAATAAATTCCGGCTGCGGGATCAAAAACCTGTCCTTGATAGCGTTTGATCACTTTTAGTTTTCCATCGGTTGGCACATGCGGCGCAATCACATTTGAAGTGTCTTTCAAACGTGAAAAAGCCGCGGCGGTGTGGGTCATTTCTAGTGGTTTTAAGATGCGCGATTCAATAAAGTCACACCAGGATTTTCCGCTGACGCGCGTAACAATTTCACCGGCCACGATATAAAGCAGGTTGTCGTAATCGTATTTCGTTCGAAAAGCAGAAACCGGTTTTAAAAACTGCAGGTTGCGGATAATATCTTCAGTCGTAAAATTATTCCCATCGGGCCAGATCATCAAATCGCCTGCGCCCAATCCGAGGCCGCTTCGGTGTGTCAACAAGTCTCGGATCGTGAATTCATGGGTTACATAATCGTTGTACATTTTGAATTCGGGAATGAATTTGACGACTTTGTCATCCCAGTTTAATTTGCCTTCATCGACCAAAATTCCTAATGCTGCCGATGTAAAAGCCTTGCTGTTTGAAGCAATTCCGAACAACGTATTTTCGTTTACTTTTTCTTTTGTAATGACCGACCGGATTCCATAGCCTTTCGAATGCACGACTTTTCCGTCTTTTACAACTGCGACCGCAATTCCCGGGACATCAAAAGCGGTCAGGGTTTTTTGAACGAGTTCGTCGATCTGTTTTTCAGAAATCTGGGCAAATGCGCTGCTGGTCAATACCAGTAAAAATAAAGAGAATGCTTGCTTCATATTAGTTTTGTTAGGGTTTTAACTGAAGCAGGTTGTAAGACTGGCAGATTGGGGAATCTGTATTTACATCGAAAATCCGCGCTGTCGTTTGGCTTCGAAAATTAAAATGGCAGCGGCAACTGAAACATTCATCGAATCGATTTGTCCGTGCATCGGAATGATGATATTTTGTGTGGCTTCGTCACGCCAGGGTTTGCTCAATCCGGTCGCTTCGGTTCCTACGACCAAAGCTGTTGGCAAAGTGTAATCCTGCGTATGGTAAGAAGTCGAATTTTGCAAAGTAGCACTGTAAAAGCGGATGTTTTTTTCTTTCAGAAAAGCAATGGTTTCAGCTGTGCTTCCGGTGGCAATCTGATTGGTGAATAAACAGCCTACGCTGGAGCGCACGACATTTGGGTTGTAAAGATCCGATTTTGGATCGGCGATAATTACGGCGTCAATTCCGGCAGCATCGGCGGTGCGCAAAATGGCCCCGATGTTTCCCGGTTTTTCTGGTGATTCGGCAATTAAAATCAATGGATTTTCGGGTAATTTTAAATCGGATAAAGAAAGGCTTTTGACTTTTGCTATGGCGATAATGCCTTCGGTGGTGTCGCGATAAGCGAGTTTCTGGTAGACTTCTTTGTTGATTTCTATTGGCTGAATGCCATCTGCAAGAAATTGCCCGATTTGTTTTTCTGAAATAAACTCCCGAAGAAAAAGTACTGTTTCAAGTTCGTAATTTCCGCGTAAAGCCAGTTCAATTTCGCGCTTTCCTTCTATAAGAAACGTACCGGATTGTTTCCGGGCTTTTGATTTTTCCTGCAGCAGGAGCAGGGATTTTATAAACGGATTCTGGACGGAAGTAATTTGTTTCAAAAGATCAGTCAAATAGATTAGCCCAACAAAGTTAAACGATTTGTGCAAAAAAAAAACTGCCCGTTGTAAATAACGGGCAGTTTGATGTTTTTTATCTTACGGAATCAATTCCTTTTGAGGATTTTTACTGTGTTTACTGTTTTTTCGGTTTGCACTTTAAACAAGTACTGGCCTGTTGTCAAATCAGAAATATTGACCGTTTGCTGGGTTGAATTTGCATTGAAATTCTTCACCATTTGCCCAAGCATATTGTAAACGGCAATTGATTTTATAACTTCGGAAGCCGAAAAATGCACTTCAGAATTGGCAGGATTCGGATAATATGTAAAAATATTTCTGTTGAAATCTGAGGCTGAAAGTACGGCACATGAAACAGTAGCATTCCATCCTGCCGCCGTATTCAATCCATCAGAATAAAATATAAAAGTCAAAGTTCCCGATGGATCTGTTGAAGTGACCGTTCCAGGATTGTTATTTCCTGTAAATCCGTATTGATCCGGCCCAATAAAAGGATATGTGGCATCCGGTCCGTTGTAAATATACAGTCGGTCTGACTGGTCTTCAAGTGCAAACGAAGTAAAGGTTACGCTCACTTTTTCACCTGGATTGATTGGCGTCATGACCGTTGTTTTGTATTCTCCGTTTGAATAATTGCCGTTTGCGCCGCCTGAATCAAAGAAAACGCCGTCAACACAGTGGTTGATGAGTGTTTCAGTTTCTTTTTTGACTGCATCAGACCATATATTGTTAGCACAGGCCGATTTAACATAAACGTCGTAATTGGTATAAGAATTCAGCGTGCCGAATGTAAATGTGGTGCCTGTTACAGGAATAAAATCCGCACTTGTAGGCAAAACGCCACGACGAACGATAGCTACTTCAAATGATGCAGCGCCATTTGGGTTCGTCCAGGTTGCCGTTAAAGAAGAATAGGTCTGATCTGAAATCGCAACAGCAATGTTGCTGCTGCAAGGCGTTGTGAATTCGAATGAATCGGAGAACAGCGAAGAACCGCAAACATTATTTGCTTTCACGCGCCAGAAATAATTGCTTCCAAAATCCAAAGCCGACAATTCTTTTTGGTTTTCTGTTGTTGTAAAAGATTGTACGCCTGTTGTAAAAGTATTGTCTTTGCTGATTTCAACGATATAATCCCGGACATTGTTGCCAATGTTTTGCCAGATTAGGGTCGGATTTACTGCTACCAGATTGGCATTGTTGGCAGGCTCATTTAAAGTTGGTGCATTTGCAAGCGCATTCTGAACGATCAGATTCAGGCTGAGGTCGGTGCTGGCGTTGGGCGATTGTGCATGCAAAACCAAAGGATATGTTCCGGCAGTTGTCGCGGCCAGATTTGTAATGGTTAAAACGCCGCTTCCTGAAGTGCTCATGTTTTCGGGTGATATGGAGGCATTTGCCCCGGCAGGCAAACCTGTTACCGTTAGTGCTGCCGTTTCGGAAAATCCGGCAGCCGTTGTTAAATCGAAAGCATACGAAGTTTCAGGAGTTCCCTGGCATACACGATTGGTTACAGGATCTGCAGAAGAAAGCATTAATGCATTTGAAGCAATTCCGGTAATGATCAGGGAATAATTCTGGGAACCGTTTGTCAGGGTTCCTTTATGGGTGATCGTGATGGTATATTCTCCCGAAGGATTTGGAATTTCAATTTTTTCGACATTGTCAACGACATTGTCCCCTTTAGTTGCCGCGTCGTCAGGAATTGCGGGGTTTAACCTCCACGGATAATTTGTTTCACCTGCTTTGGTAATCCTGATGTCGAGATCGTTGACAAGATTTGGTGTGGCGAGATCAACCGCTCCGGTTACAATTTGCCCGGCGGGATCTGTCCAGCAAATGGTCGCAACAATAGGTTGTGTTGCGCTAAGCGGTTTGATATTGAATGAAAAATTCTTTCCCTGTAGCAAAGTATTTTCATGGATGTAGGATTGAACACCTTCATTATTGATGGCAATGGCCGCTTTTTCGGCATTCAGCAAACCCCATCCAAAACTATAATCCGGGCCTGGTGTTGTTCCTGCCTCATCAGCAGTATGAATGGCGAGCCCTCTGAGTGTGGCCGATCGCATGAAACTTCCTTTTACATTTTTATAATGCTGCTGCAAAAGCAATAAAGTTCCGGCAACATTAGGTGAAGCCATTGAAGTTCCGCTCATTCTGCCGTAACTGTTATCTGTATTTGCAGTCGATGAGAGTAAATTAACGCCTTTTCCACAGATATCGGGTTTAATGCGGCCATCATCTGTTGGACCCCAGCTGCTGAATCCAGACATCACGACACTCGCAGGTCCGGTATAGTTTGTAACTTGCTGAACCGCTGCCACCACAATTGAATTCTTGGAAGTGCTTTTGCTTGCCAGCAGATCATACCCATCTTTACCAGTGTTGTAACCGCCGTTTCTGGAATTTCCTGCCGAGTTTACAAACAGATAATACGGTGCATTGAACATTACGTTGTCAAAAGCGCGAGCATCGCCGTCATATCTTCCCCATTGCGAAAGCTGTACAAAATCAGGATCGCTTCCATACGAATGGTTGGATAAAAGCAAGCCCTGAGCCGCTGCGCGCGACACTTCGCTCACATCATTGTTCCAGTCGTAGCCAAGCAAAGTAGCTTGTGAAGCCATTCCCTTCGCCCCAAGGCTGGCAGTTCCACCGATCATCGTTCCTGCAACGTGCGTGGCATGCGCGGCAAAATCGGCAGCAGAATCGGAAATCGTAACCCTGCCTGATAAAAGCGCATGCGTTTCGCGAACACGCCCGCCATCCCAAATTCCAATTTGCATATTTTGACCATCAAGGCTAAGTCCTAGGCTTCCGCCGGAATTTAATTTGTTTGCACGTGTTGTGACTGCTGCCCCGGCATTGTCGGTAGTATAATAAACAGGAAAACCATTCTCGATGCGAATGAGTTCGGTCATTTTTCCGGTCTTAGAAAGCGTACTTGTTTTCCAGCCTTTTTGTTTGGCTACAAGGAATGCCTCGGCTTTTTGTGTTTTAAAAAGGGCTTCATAATAGACTGCCATTTTGCTGAGTTCTTCAACATTGGTAGCAGCTATGATTTTTTTTCTGTCGGCTTCGGTTTGTGCATAGCCTGAGATGCTGAGAAAAAGCAGTAAAAAAAGTGTAATTTTATTTTTCATTTGGGGGCATTTTTTTTAAATCCCGGCTAATGTAATCCAAAAAAAGCATAATTTTTCAAAAATACAATGCTTTGATGTTCATCAGAATGTTAAATTAATTTGGAGAAAAATCAGAAAAAACCATGTTGTATTCAGAAAAGCGATCGATATCCGGCAGAATCCATGTAATTTTGCAAATAAAAAGATGCAGGTATTTTATCTTTTGGACATTATCGGAACGATGGCTTTTGCCATGTCGGGCGCATTAACGGCAATGGACAAAAAGCTCGATCCCTTTGGCGTATTCATTATTGCATTTGTGACCGCTGTGGGTGGAGGCACGCTCAGGGATACGCTCATTGGCAGAACGCCAGTAGGATGGATGCTCGACCTGAATTATGTGTATTGCATCTGCACGGGTTTTTTATTGGCCGTCGTTTTCAGGAAACGCCTTGACGCACTTAGGAAATCGCTGTTTCTTTTTGACACCATCGGTTTGGGTGTTTTTACTTTAATCGGGCTTGAGAAAGGCATTAACACCGGACTTCATCCAATAATCTGCATTGCCATCGGAACCATGACGGCCTGTTTTGGCGGCGTCATCCGAGATATATTGTGCAACGAAATCCCTGTGATTTTCAGAAGGCAGATTTATGCGACAATTTGTATTTTTGGAGGGATCGTATTTTTTACGCTCAGGCAACTCCGTCTTGAAGATGATATTTTGTATCTCGTCACTTCGGTAGTCATTATAGCAATCAGGTTGCTGGCCGTGAAATACCGCTGGTCATTGGCACCACTTGAAAAATAATTATTTATCGAAATACAGGTAGCCGTTTAAAGGCTGCGGATAATCCGGATCGTTGAGTTCCAGTATGTAAAAATACGTGCCGTCGGGAACTCTGCCACCTGAAACGACCAGGCCTTTTACAGCATCTCCATCCCAATCCGGCGAATTGTTATTGCCGGTCCAAAGCAATTTTCCCCAGCGGTTGTACACTGAAAGCTTGAAATTGACAAAAATATCCCGAAGCCCTTTAATGTAGAAATAGTCATTAAGGCCGTCGTTGTTGGCAGAAATGTAATTGTAAACGGTTGGTGGACAATTTTTTACAACCAATGCAAATGAGGTAACCGTATGGCAAACTCCTTTGTCAATCCGCACAAAAATTTCCTGTGAGCTTGCGGCATTGTAGTGACTGGTATTGGCAATTGCATTTGTCTGGTTTTCTGCATCTTCGCGCGTTGGATAGAAAGAAATCCTGTCGGCCGGATCAATCCTGATCAAATCTGCATACCCTGAAAAGTCGAATGTTCCTTTTGTAAAACCTTCATTGCAGGCATTCGGGCCTTGTACGATATTAAATTCAGGCAATGGCAAAAGGGTAGCGGGAAGTTCAAAACCATTATTGGTTTCATTAATTTCAGTAACAGTCCCATTTCCGGAACCATTGTCATCTGCAACTGCTTTAAGCATAAAATCATCAGGGAGATCATCAGGAAGCGTTAATATGATTTGTCCGTTTTCGTGGCCACCAATCGGGATCGGAATTAATGTAAAAGTGGTTTGGATAAAACGCCCGTCGGCAAAAAATGAAACCGGAACATGTGCAGGAAGTTCTTTGGTCGAATTTAAATTGGATACCGTATAATCAACCACGATCTGCCTGCTGCCGCAACTGGAGACTACATTACTGATAACAATTGTCGCATCGGGCAAGTTGTTGTTCAGCTTGGTCACAATCGTACTGATCATCACATAATCGGCGCTTGACGACAGTTTTATCGTGGCACTCTGATCTCCGGGATGCACATAATCAGCAATATCATATACATCAAGATCCATATTGTACAAACTATCCGATTGCGTAAAAGTATTGGTTCCGTTAAACGCATTCGTTTCGGGATTTAAGGGCAAATTGCTAAGAATGTGGTCGTTTACGCTTAGCGTTTCCCCATCACTCAGGCCCTGATCGCCTTCCCAGGCCACAAAACCAATTTGTGCTCCGGTCGTATTAATAACATTTAGGTCGGATAAAGAAATAATGATGTTTTCAGGAATGCTTTGCAATCCGTCATAAATATTGAGTTGGTTTACAGGAAGCAGGTCATTTTTATAAACAATCACAATCGCCCAGCCTGCAAAATTCGTCCGGTTGCTGCAATACAATGTGATGTTGGCGTTTACATCGAGGTCGGATAAAGTGTAAGTGCCGTTTCCTGTAGCCGAGACAATCGAAGTCACATCTGTAAAAGCACAAAAAAAAGGACGTGGACGGTTGTCGGTACTAATCTGGGTTTTGCTGAAAGTCCGCTGTGGCGTAATATCTAATCCATTGAGCCTGACATTAAAATCGCCCGTGCCGGAACCTGCCCAGTATAAAAATGCACTTTGGACTTCGTTACCTGGCGGAAGATTTAAATCAGCACTTGAAATCGTTGGGACTGTACAAAAATTAACCTGGTTGTTTTCTGCCGGATTCATGGTGTTCCCGACGAAAATAAAATCGTAACGGCCATTGAATTGTTCATACAAAGAAACATCCTGGGCCGAAATTTTCAGGGAAAACAAACCGAACAAAATAAATAAACAATATTGTAGTTTTAATCTCACGGCTTTTAGCATTAAACCTGCTAAAGTTAGGCAATATATTTTAAATCGCTAATTTTGGAGATTACCGATTTGTTAGCAATAAAATGTTTAATTTTCGCAATATTTAAAAGCAGGAGTGAAAAATTACACCGTCAGAACATACGAACCCTCAGATCATACGCAATGGAATGCTTTTGTAAGCAAAGCTAAAAATGCTACTTTCTTGTTTTACAGGGATTTTATGGAATACCATTCAGATCGTTTTTCCGATTTTTCGATGCTTGTTTTTGAAGGGGAAAAACTCATTTCGATCCTTCCGGCAAATAGGTCGGAAGATGCTGTTTTTTCACATCAGGGACTCACTTATGGCGGTTTTGTATTTGACGAAAATATCAAACTGGGTAAGGTGCTGGAAGTTTGCCGTGCGGTTCTTTTCTTTTTGGATCAGAATAAAATTAGCTTGTTGCAGATTAAAATGATTCCCGAAATGTACAACAGTATGCTTTCAGAAGACATCAAATATGCATTTTTTCTAACGGATTCCAAGCTGATTCGACGCGATTGCCTAGCGGTGATCGATCTTTCAAAGCCGTTTTCTGCAACCAAATCACGAAGGCAAAGCATCCGCCATGGAGCTGCAAACGGACTGGAAATTCGCGAGGAAGCCGAATTTGATTTTTTCTGGAATGACGTCCTGATTCCGAACCTGCATAAAAAGCACCAATCAAAACCGGTTCATACTTTGGAAGAAATCAAGAAACTACAACAACTTTTTCCTCAAAACATCAGACATTTTAATGTCTATCATAAAGGAAATATCGTAGCCGGAACGACGTTGTTTATTACCGAAAATGTCGTGCATCCACAATATATTTCTGCTGATGCGCAGAAGAACGAGCTTGAAAGCCTCGATTATTTATATGATTATCTGATAAGTGAAATTTCCAAAGGGAAAAATTATTTTGACTTCGGGCCTTCGCACGAGCAAAACGGAAAAAAAATCAACAACGGCATTTTATTCTGGAAAGAAAGTTTTGGAGCGAAAATCACCGTTCAGGATTTTTATGAAATCAACACCAGCCGGTTTTCAACGCTTGACAACATTCTAATATGATCCCATTTCTCGACCTCCATAAAGTTAACCTGCCTTACAACGAGGCGTTTCTGCACAAAACCAAAAGCTTTTTAGACAAAGGCTGGTACATTCTTGGCGATGAGGTCAAAATATTTGAAAGGGATTTTGCGGAGTATTGCGGAACAAACTACTGTATCGGAACAGCCAACGGACTCGATGCATTGGTGCTCATTTTCAAAGCGTATATTACATTAGGGAAACTCAAAAAAGGCGATGAGGTCATCGTGCCGGCAAACACTTACATTGCGAGCATACTTGCGGTGCTTCAGGCCGATTTGGTTCCGGTTCCGGTCGAGCCGAAAATAGGGACACTTAACATCGACCCAGATCTGATTTCCGAAAAGATCACCAGTAAAACCGCGGCAATCCTTGCCGTACATTTATACGGGCAACTTGCCGATATGGATGCGATCAACAACATTGCAAAACAAAACGGATTGCTCGTCATTGAAGATGCAGCCCAGGCTCACGGCGCAGAAAATACCGAAGGTTTCAAAGCCGGAAATTTATCGGATGCGGCCGGATTTAGCTTTTACCCGAGTAAAAACCTTGGCGCTTTGGGCGATGCCGGAGCCGTTACGACAAACGATCCCGAGCTGGCGAAAATGGTTGCTTCACTTCGGAATTATGGTTCAGAAAAAAGATATTACAACGACTACATTGGTTGCAATAGTCGATTGGACGAGCTTCAGGCTGCTTTTTTAAACATCAAATTACCAAATCTTGATGCTGAAAATCTCCAGCGAAAGATCATAGCAAACCAGTATTTATCGGCCATTCAAAATTCGAAAATCACACTGCCGGAATACAACGGCGGCAGCCACCATGTTTTTCATTTGTTTGTCATCATGACCGAAGACCGGGAGCAACTGAAGCAATTTCTTTATGAAAATGGCATCGAAACACAAATTCATTATCCGGTGGCGCCGCACCATCAGAAAGCCATGGATGGTTGGAAAAGTTTTTCATTTCCGATTACGGAAAAAATACACCGTGAAGTACTGAGTATTCCGATAAGCCCGGTGATGAATGACGAAGAAACTGCATTTGTAATTCAGACTTTAAACCGCTATTAAATGGGATTGGGAACTAAAATAAAGCAATTTCTTTTTGTAACGCTGCGAATCAGGAAATACCAATGGCTTTCCGACTGCAAAAAAGTGTCGGGAAAACCAAACTATCACCACCCTTGTTTGCTGGCAGGTAAAGGCCGCATTGTTTTTGGCCAGCAAGTACAAATGGGAGTCATTTATTCACCAAATTACTATTCAAATTATTCTTTTATCGAAGCACGTGAAGAAAACAGCGAAATAAAAATCGGAGATCATGTTGCCATAAACAACAATTTTTCGGCAGTCGCATTTTCAAAAATAACCATTTCCGATTTCACAGTCATAGGCATCAATTGCTCGATTATGGATTCAGACGGGCATCATCTCGACCCTGCAAAAAGAAGTGCGGAAGGCTCTGAAAGCGTTGCAGTTTATATAGGCAAAAATGTTTTCTTAGGAGATAATGTAACCATTTTAAAAGGTGTTACCATCGGCGACAATTCAGTCATTGGAATTGGATCTGTGGTCACTAAATCAATTCCCGAAAATGTTGTAGCTGCCGGAAATCCCGCACGCGTAATCCGAAATTTATAATGCTCAAAACCTTAAAACAAAACGTACTGCTCAAAGTATTGTCTATGAACGCGGTTTCGGTGGCAGTAAGTTTTGCGACGGGCATTTTTTCAACCAAACTTATTTCTGTTTTCCTGGGCGCACCGGGTATGGCCATGCTTGGGAGTTTTAAGAATTTTTCTTCGATGCTGCGTTCGGTCGCGACAGTAGGCATCAGCAATTCTGTAGTAAAATTGTATGTTGAAAATCGCGATGACAAGAAGGAACTGTCGGTAATTTATTCTACTTTTTTTTGGTTTTTTCTTGTGATATCAGTGTTGCTGGGAAGTATTACAGTATTGTTTTCGAAAACCATTTCGTCCTTTTTGTTTTTTACTGACGCTTACTATTACCCGATTTGCTTTTTTGCGCTTTTTCTGCCGCTGATGGTGCTCAATACGTTTTGGACAGCAGTGTATAACGGACTTGAGATGTTTAAAAAGATCATCATCATACAGCTTGTTTCAAATATTGCAGTTTTTGCCATTACCGCTCTATTGATTATCAAGGAAAATATTTCCGGTGCCTTGCTGTCGTTTGCTTTTGGAGAGCTGGGGATGGTCGTGGTTACCTTTATTTTTATCCGTGCTGATGGCGCTTATTTTGCATTCGATCTGCATAAAATCATACAAAGGAAATATGTCTCGGTGATTTTAAGGTTTTCATCGATGGCATTGCTCAGCGCAGTCATCGGGCCGATGACGCTGATTCTGATCCGCAAGGAAATCGTCACGGCTTTTTCAATGCAGGAAGCCGGGGTTTGGGACGCGGTGACCCGGCTTTCGGGTTTTTATATGCTGCTGTTTAATTCGGGCTTGTCGCTGTATTATATGCCAAAGCTTGCGTCACTGAATACAGATGCCGAATTCAGAACGGAGCTCAAGTCCTATTTCAAGCTTTTTGTGCCCTTGTTCCTACTGATGTTATGCTGCATTTATATTGGCCGCGACATCATTGTAAAAATTGCCTTTACCGATGCGTTTTTAAAGATCAAAGACTTGTTGTTCTGGCAATTGGGAGGCGATTTTTTCAGGATTATGACCTTGGCTTTCGGTTATCAGATCGTCATAAAAACCATGGTTCGCAAATATTTTTTCATTGAGATATTGTTTAATGTTTCGTATTTTTTACTGGCGTTGCTGATGATCAGAACCATGGCTTCCGAAGGTGCGCTGCAGGCCTATTTTTTTGCCAATATGTTTTTATTTGTGGTCATGGCGTTTATGTTCCGGCATACGATTTTAAGACGTACGATTTGAGAAAACCAACGCGATAAGTCTTAATTTTGGCCTGCTGTTATGTGTTTTCAATTATTTAAGTAACTTTGGGAAAACTCTTTGAAAATGATTTCATTATATTTTGATCCCGGTACTGGTGCACTGATCGTTCAGTTTTTAGCTGCCGCAGTTGCAGGATTTGTTCTTTTTTATAAAACGGCAATCGCAAAAATCAAGTCGGTTTTTGGTATAAAAAACAAAAATGAAGAGGATTATCTTGACGATATTGATACCAAAGATAGCGACGATAAATGAATCCGGTAAGAAATACTTCGTCGTTTCGTGATCCTTCGGGTTATGTTTTTTCAGATGGAACGGCAATCAAAAGAGTTGTTTTTCCGTCGTATTTTAAACAATACAATGCGTTGTCCGACAGTGGATTTTACACGAAATTATTTGACAACCAATTTTTAGTCAGGCATTTGGAATTGTCACAATCGACAGATCAAATTGTCCTTGAAGCCGAAAAAATCCCATTCATCACCTATCCTTACGAATGGAGTTTCCTGCAATACAAACATGCGGCGTTGCTGACTTTAAAAATCCAAAAATATTGCCTCGAGCACGATTTTACGCTTAAAGATGCTTCAGCGTTCAACATTACTTTTCACGAAGGCAAGGCAGTTTTCATCGACACGCTGTCGTTTGATTTTTACCAGCAAAACGAACCGTGGAAAGCTTACAAACAATTCATCATGCATTTTCTCGCGCCTTTGGTGCTTTCGCATTATCATGGTTTGGATTTTTTAAAAACACTGGCGGCAGACATTGATGGAATTTCCTTAAAAAAACTTTCAAAATTACTGCCTGCAAAGAGTTGGCTTAGCCCAACATTGTTCACAAATATCCATTTGCTGGCAAAATATGAAGGCAAATATTCGGAATCCAAATCGGAAGCAAAAACGAATACGCTTACTAAATCGGCACAAATCAAACTGCTCGAATCTTTATACGATTACATCCGCGAACTAAAAGCATTTGAAAATACCGAATGGGATGATTATTACAACCAGACCAATTATAACGACGCGGCCTACCTGTTCAAAAAAGCGTTTACAAAAAACTGGTTTGACGGCATTAACGGTTCCTCGCTGATTGACATTGGCGGAAATGACGGTACTTTTACACGGGAAATCAGCGGTAAAGCCACTCTGGCAATTGTTGCCGATATTGATCCGAATGCTGTAGAGCAGAATTATAAAAAAGTCCTGAAACAGGGCGAAAAGAATATTTATCCGCTGGTGGCCGATGTTTTGAATCCCGCAGCAAATTACGGTTTCAACAATGAAGAGCGTTTTTCGTTTATCGACAGGGTAGAAGCGTTGCAGCTCTCAGGCTGCCTGGCATTAGCAGTCATTCATCACATTACGCTTTCTGGAAATATTCCTTTTGCTTTTTCGGCGAAGTTTTTTTCGAAAATGTCTGACAACCTGCTGATTGAATTTCCAACAAGAGAGGATTCATGGGTGCAGTTTTTATTGCAAAGCAAGCGCGATTTTAAAGACCATTTCGATTTTTACAACGAAGAAAATTTCGAAAAAGAATACGCTTCTTATTTTGAAATTATCAGTAAGGAAACCATACCCGGCGCACACCGAATTTTATACCGCATGAAAATCCGAAAATAATTATGGCTTTCGAACTCAGAAAAAAAATACTCGGTTTTATAGGCAGCGAAAAAGAATATCCGGTGCTTGCGGGTTTCGTTATCGGGTTTTACCTGATGGCATTTTATTATTCGCACAACCTTGAATTATTTTCGTGGCAGCAATTTTTGTTTTTTATCGGATATTATGTGGTTTTTCCAACGTTTGTTATTACTGCAGCCTGGTATTTTCTAAAAAAAGGCCGATTTAAAAAATATGTAAGGCAAGTGATCTTTGTATTGGCGGCGGCATTCTTTACATTTTTTGTGCTTCAGAACCTTATTTTAAAGCATTCGTACGTAAAAATATTTTTTCTTGCTTTGTTTTTGATTGTCCTGATATCCTTTAAATTCAACAATTATAAGGCAGGATTTGTACTGATTTTTTTTATGGCTTTTTTTCCGATGGCAGCAATCGGAAACCAAATCTACACGAATTTTCAAAATTCCCCCGAATGGAACAAGCAGCCTGATGCGATTTTGAATGCTAAATTCATACAAAAACCAAACGTATATTACCTGCAGGTTGATGGTTATGCGAGCGTTTCTGCATTTAAAAACAAATATTACCATTTCGATAACAGTGCCTTTGAACACAAGCTTAGCGAAAAAGGTTTCACGCTTTATGAAGATTTCAGGAGCAACTATAAAAGTACGCTGATGTCCAACGCTTCGTGCTTTAATATGAAGCATCATTACTCAAGGCAAAATGCGGGTTTTAAAACGGCACGCGATTACATTGTAGGCGAGAATCCGGTACTAGAGATTTTTAAAAGCAACGGCTATAAAACTTTTTTTATTACCGAACGGCCTTATCTGATCATGAACCGTCCGGATGTAAAATACGATTATGCCAATTTCACACAAGCCGAACTTCCGTATTTTAAAGACGGTTGGGATTCTTTTAAGGAAATTGCACCCGAACTGAAACGTCAGATTTTAAAAAACAAACAAACCCGGAATTTTATGTTTGTTGAGAAACTTACGCCATCACATATCGAATGGAATGAGAACAACAGCAAAGGGGTTGAGGAAGAGCGCAATGCTTATCTGAAAAGAGTTAGGGAAACCAATGTTTGGCTTGATGATGTGTTGTCTTTTATTATTTCAAATGAACCAACGGCGATTATTATCCTTGGTGCAGACCATGGCGGAATTGTTGGGTATAGCAGTACGAGCAAAACGTATGCGAATATCACCGATCCACAGCAATTGCAGTCGATTTTTGGTGCACAAATGGCGATAAGATGGAACAGTGCGAAAGCAAGCGAATATGGCAGCCATTTGAAAACTTCGGTCAATTTATTCCGGGTATTGTTTTCGCATATGAGCGGGGATAAAAAATACCTGAACAGCCTGCAACCCGATATCAGTTACAACAACAGCACAATTTCAGATGAGCAAAAAATCTACAAAGCGATCGAATAATCAGACGCTTTTAAGATAATCGTCATAATCGCGGATGTAATCGCTTTCCTCAAATACATCAGAAGACATCACCAAACACACGGCGCCCGAGGAAAAATTGTTGAGCTCGCGCCAGATTCCCGTGCCGATGAACAAGCCTTTGTCGGGTTTATTCAGGGTAAAAGTTTGCTCTTCAGAACCATTTTTCAGGATCACATCAAAACTTCCCGATGCGGCAATCAGAAACTCGCTTTGGTGGATATGGCTGTGGCCGCCGCGTTCTGCGCCGCTTGGAATGTCATAAAGGTAATACACCCTTTTTACGGCAAACGGGATTGCATCTTCCTGTATGATGGCATAATTGCCGAAGGCATCTTCAACTTTTGGGATGGTTATAATTTTTGGCGGTATCATGGTGAACAAATCTAAACATTTCAGATTTGATATACAAACGGGTGTAATTTGGAATCATTTATTGTTAATAACACGACAAATACAAGTAAAAAAAAGCCGGTCATTGCTGCCGGCTTTAATGTCTTACAATATTCCGGAACGCAATCCGGCAGCATCGCGGTCTTCACGGCCTGTGTCTAAATCATCACCATCTTCATCATCCTCATCATCACTTTCGTAGTCGGTTTCGTTTTCCTGAGTGAAATCGTTTCCGGCTTCCTCAGTGTTGTAATCCGGCTGAGAATCTTCCTGGCCATCACGGCTGAAATTGCCAGATCCGCTGTTTGCGTTTCCGGTAGTATTGTTTTGAAGTCTGCCTTCTGACTGCTGCTCATTTTGGTTGGCATTGCCTTCCTGGCTGCCGAAACCACTGTTTGGATTTTCCATCTTATTTTTTTGTTTTTTTAGAATCGCTTTCGCTTTTCGATGTTGATTTTTTATCGCTGCTTTTTTCGGTCGCTGCTTTGTCCGATTTTTTTTCATCTGCTTTTGCAGCAGGCTTAGCAGCAGTTTTGCTGTCTTTAGAACTTGTGGTTTTCATAATTAAATTTTTTAGTATACAACCAAAATTAGCCCAGTGGCTAAAGAAAAAATTACAAGATGTTGGCGTAAAGCTTGCACAATTTTCTGGAGTATTTGTATAAAAGTCAGCACGTTGCCAGCATTTTTAATTTACAGCGCTGCAAATCGTAGCAATTTTACCGTGAAAAGTATAAGAAGATGCCAACAATCATTTGGTAGTTTTGTAAAAAAGCAACTACCATGGAAAAATATATTTATACCTTTAAACTTAACGCCGATTTGCATATTGAAAATAATGAAGTGAATGCTGCGCAAAGCAAGCACCTGAAACATCAAATCCTTAAAATGCTGAAATCGGGAGAAACAGCGTTTGTTGCATTGGGTAAAGTTTCTGATGAGGTACAGTTAAAAACAGAAATGGACCAGACTGATGGCACATTTATAAGCATTGTCCTGCCGGCGCATCCCGACAATATCAAAGGCAGTGACGGAAATCCTAAGAAAGCCACCGCCATCGTATTGGAATCTTACAATACCGATTTGAAATCCATCGAACGCAAGGCCAATATTTTAAAGATCAAATTCGAATATACCGGTGAAGTGCATTACGCCATCGAAGAAAAAAAGGAACCGAACCATTACGAAGCTTATACTTTTGTTGCTAAAGGTGATTTCGGAATTCCGGCGTTGCATCATACCTATAAGAATGAAATCGTTCGGCTTTGCCTCGAAGCACTGAACAATCCGGACACTGTGCTTTACGAAAAGTCGAAACACACAACAGATTTCGAACCGGATTTGCCTGACGAATTGCCACGGCACGAATTTGAGCACCTTGTGATTCAGCTCAGTATTCCGACAGGCGACGCCGAATTTGATGACGGAACTCAAAATCCTATGGCACAAAATTTAAAGCTGCAGCATTTTGATATCAACGTATTCAATGCCGAGGGAATTTTCAGGCCTGAGAAAATCACTTACGACGATGGCGATGGCATCAAAAAGCTGATCGTTTCGCTTTATTACCAAATCGCCTAGTCATATTGAATTCATTTGAATTCAATTGTCATCAGGAAATTCGCCGGTTTTCAGCAGGTTATTTTAAACAGGCAAATGGGTTCCTGCATTTCAAACAACCTTGATTCGCACACAAACTTTCTGCATTTGCATACATTTTGTCGCGGCATCACAACGAACTTTGCTCCATAAAATCAACATTATGGAAATTGAAAAAAAAACATTGGGAAGCCAGGGATTAATTGTTCCGGCAATTGGATTGGGCTGTATGGGCATGACGGGTTTTGAAGATGCCAATATGTATGGCCCTGCGGATGAACAGGAAGCCATCGCAACGATTCACCGCTCGCTCGAGCTGGGTGGAAATTTTTTAGATACCGCCGATTTGTACGGACCGTTTAAAAATGAGCAGTTGATCGCAAAAGCCATCCGCGGCAAACGGGACAAATACATTCTCGCAACCAAATTCGGATGGGAAATCAATGACGAAAACAAAGTGACCTGGGCGATCAATGGCAAAAAGGAATATGTCAAAAAATCGGTAGAACGTTCACTGAAAAATCTGAATACCGATTATATTGATCTGTTTTACATGCACCGACTCGACAAAAACACGCCAATTGAAGAAACTGTCGAAGCAATGGGCGAGTTGGTCAAAGAAGGGAAAGTAGGATACATCGGCTTATCGGAAGTGTCTTCAGAAACAGTTAGAAGAGCACATGCCGTACATCCGGTTACCGCCGTACAAAGTGAATATTCGTTGTTTGAGCGCACCGTAGAAGAACGCGGCGTCCTGAAAACATTAAATGAACTCGGAATTGGTTTTGTAGCCTATTCACCGCTAGGGCGCGGATTTTTATCGGGACAGATCAAAAGCATCGACGATTTGCCGGAAAACGATTTCCGACGCAACATTCCGCGTTTCCAGGGCGACTATTTCAGTAAAAATATCGAATTGGTCAAAGCCATCGAAACATTGGCCGAAGCTAAAAATATTTCCGCATCCCAATTGGCATTAGCCTGGATCATCAGCAAAGGCATTCTTCCGATACCGGGAACCAAGCGCAGGAAATACCTCGAACAGAATATTGCCGCTACAGCGATTCACCTCAGCGAAGCCGATCTTTCCAGGCTTGAAAGCATCGTGCCGTTAGGAACAGATACCGGGAAACCGTATGATGAATTCAGCATGGGGCTGATCGATTAACAAATTTAGCAGCTGCATTTATTGTGCAGCTGTTTTTTCACTTAAACTAATGCTTAAATTCGCCTCATGAACGCCATTAATTCCATTTCTGAATTCCACCGATTGTTGTCTCTGCCCGAGCCGCGTCACCCGCTGGTTAGTGTGATCAATCTTGCCGAAAGCATTTTCCTCGAAGATGAAGTCTGGAAAGGTTTTGTAAACCGGTTTTACTGCGTCGCCCTGAAAAGGGAAGCCACGGGCAAGATCAAATACGGTCAGCAGCATTACGATTATGACAAAGGCGTGTTAAGCTTTACGGCGCCAAACCAGGTGCAATATCTCGATGTACAAAACATGGAATGCGGTTCGGGCTATTTGCTGATCTTTCATCCGGATTTCCTATTGAAACATCCGTTGGCGAATACCATTCATGCCTATGGATTTTTTTCTTATGCAGTAAATGAAGCCTTGCATTTGTCTGCCGATGAAGAAGATGACCTGATCGAAATTCTGTATAAAATAGACAAAGAATGCGTCCATATCGACAGGCATACACAGGAAATTGTGCTGTCGCAGATTGAACTGCTGCTGAATTATTCGAATCGGTTTTATGAACGGCAGTTTTTCACACGGAAAAACAACAACCACCAGTTGCTGACCAAATTTGAGCAGCTTGTGGACCAGTATTTCGAGGCTGGCGATACTGCCGAAAAAGGATTGCTGACAGTACATTACATCGCAGGCAGAATGAACCTGTCGCCAAACTACCTCAGCGATTTGCTGCGCGTGCACACCGGGCAAAATACGCAGCAGCACATCCATGAAAAGCTGATTGGAAAAGCGAAGGAAAAACTGTCAACGACAAATTTGTCTGTTGGTGAAATCGCACATTCGCTGGGTTTTGAGCATCCACAGTCGTTCAGTAAATTATTCCGGACGAAGACCAGTTTGTCGCCATTAGAGTTTAGGCAGTCGTTTAATTGACGCTTGATTCAGAAAAGTGATTTTTAGCAATTCTCCGGATGGCTCTGGATACTAAAAGGTTTTAACGGTTGATCGACTTTACCACTGTTTTTATTGGTTTAAGATTTTTCGGTTTTTGATGCGATGCCCAAAAACCAGCATCCACAAATCAGTTCTTCAAAAAATAGAAACATGCGTTGAAAGATTATACGTTATACGTACTGGGAGGTAAAAGGCAGAAGTGCTTTTAGATTCGCAATCTTTAAAAAAATTACGCCAGCGCAGTCGGTGCCACGCCAAACTTTTTCTTAAAAGAACGCGAGAAGTGCGACAGGCTTTCAAAACCCAGGTCGAGATAGATTGCCGAAGGCTTTTGGTGTTTGGTTTCGATGAGGTATTTCGCTGCCTGAAGCCGTTTGTCCTGCAGCCATTGTCGCGGCGGTAAACCGAATACTTTCTGGAAATCACGTTTGAATCCTGCCAGGCTTCTGCCGGTTAATTGTGCAAATCTTTCTATAGGAATGTTAAAATGAAAATTGCTGAGCATGAACCTTTCAAGGTCAATCTTAAAAGGTTCTGAAAAGTCAAATAAAAAATTGCGAAGTTCGGGTAAGGCAAGCAGCAATAATTTCACGGCTTCTTTCACTTTAAGCATTCCCAGTTCATCTGTCATATCGGCTCCTGAACTTCTGGCGTACGGAACAATAGATTGGAAATACCCTTGCAGGAATTCGTTTGACGGAATCAATACATTTGGCAATCCGTTATATTTCCGATTCATTTCGATCTTTTCCTCTAACACGATCTGGCGCAACAAATCTTCCTGTAACGAGATGACGATTGTCTCATAGTTCGCTCCGGGCAACGGGGTTTTGGTTAGCGTACCCACCTGGTTTTTTCCAATCAGCAGCATTTCTCCTCCGGTCATGGAAATACGCTGGTCGGAGGTTTCTAAGATAAACTGTCCTGAAACCTGCAACACGAGCGTATGGTTTTTCCAGAAACAAACTTTTTCCCTGCGCTCAGCAGAGAGGTAAGAATAGAAGATCACTCCCGGTACAATTTCTGCTGGACTGGTCATTTAGCGTTGCAAATAAGTGCCGCCTGTGATGGCGCCTACTGCAAATGTAGTGTTTAAAGCATTCATTTCTTCAGGCGTAAATGCAATATCCATCGCTGCAATGTTTTCCGGCAGGCGTGACCTGCGGCTCATGCTCACCAATGGCATGATGTGATCGCCCTGACGGTTCACCCAGGCAATTGCAACCTGTGTTGGTGTAACGCCTTTATCGCTTGCCAGTTGCTTCAGGACTTTGACTTTTTCAAGGTTGTGAATTAAGTCTTCACCCTGGAAACGAGAAAAATGGTTCCGGTAGTCATTTGCTGCAAGAGGTGCTTTCAGGTCACCTGTTAACAGACCTTCGGCGGTATTAGCAAACGCTACAACAGGAATACCAAGTTCCCTTGCGGTTGGCAGCAGTTCGTTCTCAATCTGGCGTTCGGCTAAAGAATAACCAATTTCAAGAGCACTTACAGGATGAACGTTGTTGGCTTTGCGGAGTTGATCTGCCGTAATTTCGGATACGCCAATGTGGCGCACTTTTCCTTCTTTAACCAGGTCTGCAACTGTTCCGATAATATCTTCTACCGGCACGCTGCCGTCCATACGGCTCGGCTGGTAAAGATCGATGGTTTCAATACCCAAACGGGTTAACGAATAGTTGATGAAATTTTTGATGGCAATGGGGCGCAAGTCCATGCCCAGCCATTGGCCGTTGTGGAAAATAGCGCCGAATTTTACACTGATAAACGCATCGTCGCGTCGCCCTCTAATGGCTTTCCCGATCAGCATTTCGTTATGGCCGGCGCCATAAAAGTCCCCGGTATTCAGGAAATTAATACCGCTGTCCAAAGCCTGGTGAATGGTCGCAATACTTTCTGTTTCGTCTGGTGTGGCGCCGCCCCAGACGGACGACATGCGCATACAGCCCAAGCCAAGTTTGGAAACGAATGGGCCATTATGGCCTAACTGAATTTGTTTGGTGTTTTTCATAGGACAAAGATCAAACTTCAAAGTAAATTACAGTTGTTTCCACGGCTCAAATAATTTGCCTGTACGGCTCATGCAATTGTGGCTGAAATTGCCGATTCTTCACATCCAAAACGCACTATTAAAGGCGATATCAGTAGTGTTGAAAGTATCAGAACTGCGGTTGAGCAAATTAAGGCACCTGAAATTAAATTTGATTGTCTTGTTGTTGCCAATAGCCCTGGTGTAAATTCCAGCAGCTACAATCGGTTTTTATTAGATTATCTGTCTTAATATTTACATGTTTAAATAATAACGTGTTATTTTACCAATAACCGTGACGGTAATTTTTTAGGAGCGTTTGCAAGGACTGGCAATTGGAATGTAAAACAGCCGGCTTAACTATACGAAAGTAATGTGTCGTTAGATTAACAATTTATTCGTTTTACTGCTTTATGTTTTTAAAATATCAATTTTACTAAAAGAATATCCATTTTACCGCAATTTTTTAAAATACAATTATAGCTAGGATTTTTATTAGACGATTTTGTAAAATTAAATTCTTACTTTAAAATTGCATAAAAAAGACTGCAAATATTAAGTATTATAAAAAACACTAGTAATAAAAATCTACTACAAAATTACATGAATCGGATCAACACCATTTTTAGTTCCTTTTTCAACAAAGACATATTTGTGTCAAGTTTTTTCTTAGTGACAACGGAGCTTAACAAATCAAGTTTTTGAAGGATTGTTTCTCTAAAAAAATCGTAACGCTCAGATTCGCTCTTGCTGAAAAAGTTGTCATCATTTACTATAATAGGGATTCCAATCGGTTTTTCATTTTTTCTATAGTTTTCAATCTCCTTTAGATTATTTAGCAAGTAAGGGATTGGATTTACATAAAATTGTAACAATATTAATTTAAGATCTTCTCCATATTTACTGTCTTGAAGCTTTTTTAAAGGCTCACAAATTCCATTTTTACCCCAAATGGAGGATCTAAATAATTCTCCTTTATAACTTGCCGCTTCTCTAATAGCAGGAGCACCATCTGTAAGTGCAGACGGCCCTGAGGAATAGCATCCGAAAATATTTTGGTTTATAGTCTCTATAGAAGTTCTAATTAAAGTTGTTTATACGTAATTTCTATCCTATAAACTTTCTAAAAATTCTGGAAAAGAATACGAAATATATTTTGGTGATTCATAGCCTAAATCAAAAAAATCAATACTTATAATGCTACTGCCGGTTTTTAAAAAGGCATATCCAATATTTGATCCATTACTGCCGAAAAACATCATATTCTTACACTCTTCAATTTCGGGATAATATGGATTCAATTCTATAATATCTGAAAGAGTCCAAATTATTAAGAACTCTCCTGAATTTAATTCACCTTGGACACCATTAGAAGATTTTAATAGACTAATAAAATTTTTATCGACATTAAAATCGATAAAATTTGTAAACTTTTCGAAAAGTATTTCATCAGGTTCAGCATTCTTTTCAAAGCTTGAAACTATATTTAATATTTTTTCCATACCAAGATTTAATTTATTAAGCGTTTTGCTATTATATCGAAAATGACTTAAATGCTAAATGCTTAAGTTAAAAAGTTCATATGAAAATCAATGCAAGTGCGTCAAAACTTTATCGGTTGTACTTTAACAATATTATTCATATAAATTTTTTTGTTTAGATCAAATCTAAAGTTTGGACCGGTGCTGTCGTAAGCTTCGCAGCAACACTTATTTTAAAAATGTTCACGAAAATGAGAAAGCAATAATCCGGTTTTGACTGGTAACCTTTTCCGGATTAATACAGAAAGCCAGTTTCATTTGAAGCAGGCTTTTTTTGTATACGATCTGATCTGTTATACCTGGTGCTTTAATGGTTTACATAGTCTAATCCCTTAGGCAACGAATAGAAATGCCCATACCTTTATCGAAGTTGTGACTGAGTAAGTAATCACTACTGTAACTGATGTAGTAGAACCAAGCGTTATAAGTATCACCTTCGGTATGCCTCCACCAACCTCCACCTTTGCCAACATTAGTAAAACCACTATTTGCATAACGAAGGCCGCCCAGAAGACCTAAGAAACCACTTTCGTTAGTACCATTGCCATCTACTGTGATTTTTATTTTCTTACCTGCAATTTTATCGCCTCCCAGATAAGATATTAAGCTATCCCATTCTGCTTTACTTGGCAAATGATACCCCTTTGGAGCTATCCCTCTGGGGTCATTCAATGCATACCAATTGTATAGTTTACCATATTTTTGGCCATTTTTAGGGTCATTATCATAATAACACCAAGCTGGCTTGCTTTCCTCCCAAGAATTTTTCCAGTCTGAATCACTTTTCGATTCGGGTATGGTATCGCCATTTCTAAACGTGACTACATCTAGGTTTTTGGTAGTCCATTCCTGGTTGCCTATTTTTATTGTGGTAGGCTCTTGGGATTTTGAACAACCAAATAATATAATAAAAAATGACGTAAAAAAAATTGTGTGGAAAAATGAAGGATTCATAAATATTGTTTTAGATGCATTAAGTTATTGAATTGTCCCGTCAGTTTTTGTATTAGTATAACGTTTGGCCTGTAACCGCAGTCGCGGATCGAAGCGGACTGAGTTCTCTCAGCTAAGATAGATTTTCTTCGTGAAAAAAGAATTTCATTTTACCGAAATCTCCGCGATTGCGGTTAAAGGAGGTTATGTGGTCCTTCAATCCGGAGATCCAAAATTTCTCTTCTTAAAGGCTCCCGCTCGGTAAAAAGATAGTTTTCTATTATTCTTTCTGTTTTTTTCCTCTGACAAGCTTTCGGTTTTTATCAAATCTTTTAGTGCCTTTTCCTGTTCGAGATTCCAAAATTTTTCGAACTCCTCTGAGATAGTATCCGTATCGTCGATATTTGGCAAGCTTTCCTGAATAAATTTTTCAATCAGTTGACGGTAAATTATTCTTTTAAAAATTTTCCAAAACCAATTTCCTTTGTCCGTTTTTAAAACCAAGTTCTATAATCCCGGAGCAAAGTTGAAGGTAGGTACTTGCGAATCACCTTTATCACTTTCAAAGATTTCATATGCCTGCAATCTCTTCCCTTCGGCGGCATGATATTTCTTAATCGCTTTTTTTGACGTAACAGGCTTATTGGCCGCGATGTTGTAAACGTCATTGTAATACATCAGTTTCGCTGCAAATTTTGGCTTTATCTCCCTAAAGAAGAAAATTTCTTTGACCTTGCTGCCAAATTTGTATTTCATAAAATATGCCTTCAGTTTACCCAGCGCCGGAATTAAAACTTTAATCGCTTCTTCAGCGTATTGGATGGGAACGGTATTTTCTGAATAAATTTGCTGAAGCTGCGTTCGAGTTCAGATGTGAGGGATGCTGAAAATTTCATCATGGCCTACAAATTTCAAAATTTGACTGAATGCATGACAAATCTATCGGACTGCTTGTATTGTACCAAATGGTGTGTTTGTGGATTCCCGAATGGAATAGTTAAATTCCCGAATTGCATAGTGAACTTTTAAGGCAGGTACATTGGAAAGACTACCTTTACCTCATACAATATCTCATATGCTATCATTACTTCCGGGCATTGCCCTCTTTATTTATTGTGTTTTTTCTTTTCGTCGGGAAACTAAACTTGACTATCTCCGCTTCCTCGAGCAGGACCGTTTGGGCGATGAGCACATTTTGCGTGAAATTAAAAAATTTAAGATGCAAGACTTTATTAAGTAAGAGTCTTTAAAACCATTAAGCCTTAGCAAAAAAATGCAATTTTGCCAAAGCCTGATTTCAAAATCTTTTAAAAAGACCAGATAATATAATTTATATTCGTTTAAAGTGATGGATTATAATCTTCAGATAATTGTCCAAAACACCAGCAAGACGAATTCCCGCATTTAATAACAGCGTTCTATTCGTAAGGAATAAATCAAGGTATGAATTCGTATTCCGCAAACGATAGTAAAACCCAAGCGCGTCATGGAATTTTGTTTTGGAAGCTGAGCAATCCTATAAATTAGACCCAAGTCAAAAAAATCATTAAAGTTTCTAGCCATTCTTACCAAGAATTAGGAAATACTGAAAAGGCAAATTATTACCCAGAGTTTATTATAAAATAGAAGAGGCCTCATTTTATTGAGACCTCTTTTTTAATTACTGAATTTTAGTTAGATATTCACTAAATTAGAAACCAGAAGAATTATCGAGCTTATTCGAGAATACTCTTCTTTTAGTAACGGATATATTAATTTAATCTATAAAAAAAGGGTTGCTATGCGCTGGCATAACAACCCTCTTATGTGTTACTTTTTTATTATTAGCTTTTGACAACTTATTTTTGTTCCATTTGTTCCTTTGATATAATAAATACCATCAGCAAAATTTTCAACATTGATATTATTTTCTAAGTTAGCAGATACTTTAAATGTTTTAATAGTTTGCCCCAATTGATTAACAATTAAAAACTCACCATCAAAATTAGTATTGATATATAGCAGTCCGCTTGTTGGATTTGGATATATCATAAATTGTGTTTTGACGAAAGCAGGTGTGTCTAAAGTACTAACGGTATAACAAGCCGATTCAACTGTACATGCTCCAAAGGTTATCTTAACTTTATAATCACCTGGACTTGTTGGTGTAAAATTCTGATTTGTTTCACCAGTTAATAAAGTGTTTGGACATTCATACCATTGGAAAGTAGCGCCCACTTCATTGGCAGTTAAAGTACCAGTAGTTACTTCTGCTATGGTATTATCGATAGCTGTTGGCTGCGTTACCGTAAAGCTTTGGGAAGCCGTACAAGAATTGGTATCGGTCACCGTACAGGTCCAGGTTCCGGCAGTTAATCCGGAAACAGAAGCCGTTCCGTCACCTGTTGGATTACCAGGAGTCCAGTTGTATGTATATCCGCCAGCACCACCAGTTGCAGTATTCACAGCAGCAGCACCATTAGAACCCCCATTACAAGAAATATTGGTTTGCGAAGCAGGTGTCATTGAAATGGCTGTTGGTTGCGTTACTGTAAAGCTTTGAGAAGCCGTACATGAGTTAGCATCGGTTACCGTACAGGTCCAGGTTCCAGCAGTAAGTCCAGTAACCGAAGTTGTTCCGTCACCTGATGGATTACCAGGAGTCCAGTTGTATGTATATCCGCCAGCACCACCAGTTGCAGTATTCACAGCAGCAGCACCATTAGAACCCCCATTACAAGAAATATTGGTTTGCGAAGCAGGTGTCATTGAAATGGCTGTTGGTTGCGTTACTGTAAAGCTTTGAGAAGCCGTACACGAATTGGCATCGGTCACCGTACAGGTCCAGGTTCCAGCAGTAAGTCCGGAAACCGAAGTCGTTCCGTCACCTGATGGATTACCAGGAGTCCAGTTATAAGTATATCCGCCGACACCACCAGTTGCAGCATTCACAGCAGCGGCTCCATTAGAACCACCGTTACAGGAAATATTGGTTTGCGAAGCAGCTGTCATTGAAATGGTAGTTGGCTGCGTTACCGTAAAGCTTTGAGAAGCCGTACATGAATTGGCATCGGTCACTGTACAGATCCAGGTTCCGGCAGTTAATCCGGAAACCGAAGTCGTTCCGTCACCTGTTGGTGTTCCGGGAGTCCAGTTATAAGTATATCCGCCAGCACCACCAGTTGCAGCATTCACAGCAGCAGCTCCATTAGATCCTCCAAAACAAGAAATGTTTGTTTGCGAAGCAGCTGTTGTCACTAAAGCTGTTGGTTGTGTGATTGTAAAGTTTTTGGAAATTTGTGTAGATGCGCTATCTGTTATCGTGCAAGTATAAGATCCAGAAGTTAATCCAATTGCCGTTGCACCAGTTCCCCCAGCCGGACTCCATACATAGCTATAAGGAGAGACCCCTCCAGAAGGATTTACAGTAGCTGTTCCATTAGAACCTGCAAAGCAAGACACATTTGTTTGACTGGAACTTGCAGATAAAGCAGCAACCGCAGTACAAGAGACAAATGTCAGCGTATTTCTATCCACTAATGTACCGTCTCCTATTTGTCCTGCCGAGTTATCGCCGGCACCAAATAAATTTCCATTGGTAGAGATAATATGTGTGTTTTTTCGGCCTACTGCTATACTTTGCCTGTCAGTAGCTGTACCGATAAGTGTCGGTACATTTCTATTGACCAATGTACCGTCTCCCAATTCTCCGTCGGAATTAGCACCCCAGGTCCATAGCGTGCCGTCAGATTTTATTCCGGCAGAATGAAAATCACCAATTTCGGCACTTCGCCAGTTTGTGGCTGTTCCCACCTGGCCAGGATAAGTTCTGGAACCACCTCCGGTTCCCAGTTCCCCGCTGAAGTTAGTACCCCAAGCCCAAAGCGTATTATCAGTTTTTATTCCTAAAGAGTGAGTTCCCCCCGCATCAATAGTCTTCCAGGTTGTGCCGAATGCTACTTGTACAGGAGTAGTCCGATTGGTCGTAGATTGATCCCCAACTTGTCCGCTATAATTCTGACCCCAGCCCCAAAGCGTTCCATCAGTTCTTATTGCCAAAGAATGATAACCTCCTGCGGCAACACTTTTCCAGGTCGTAAGCGTTCCGATCTGTATTGGAGTAGTGCTGTCGGAAGTGCTCCCGTTTCCGAATTGACCATAGGTATTATGACCCCACGCCCATAAAGTTCCATTGGCTTTTACCGCTAATGTAAAATAGTCTCCAACGGCTATACTTTGCCAGTCGGTTGCAGTTCCTATCCTTACCGGAGCAGTCCTATTGGTTGTAGTCCCATTTCCTAATTGTCCGAATTGGTTACTTCCCCACGCCCATAACGTTCCATCTAATTTGATGGCTAATGCATGGTTAGCTCCGGCAGCCATCTTCCAGACGTTAGTGATTGCGATTTGCGTTGGAACCGCCTTGTTGTTTGTAGTTCCATCTCCTAATTGACCAAATTCATTATTCCCCCATGCCCATGTTGTTCCATCTGCTTTTGTCGCTACCACATAATCCGATCCGCCACTCACAGCAGTCCAACAGCCGGCAGCAGCGGGTGTAGTAAATGTTCCTCCCCCAATCCAGTTGCTTTGGCTAAACCCGCAATGGGATGCTACCCAGTAATAGTAAGTAGTACCTGGTGATAAATTGGTCAGATTGATTGTAGTAGAAAGCGTCGTTCCATTGTTACCTCCGATAATTGGATTGGTGCTGTAGGCATACATATAACCACTAGCGGGTGCCGGTGTTGCTGCTGTCCAGCTAAGGGTCGCCGTTGATGCAGTTACGTTAGACGCGGAAGGTTGCGTCGGAGTACTGCAATTTGAAGGGCAAACTACTGCGGTGAAACTGTTTTTTTGAGTATTGGTATTATCCCCTAACTGGCCATTGCTGTTATATCCTGAAGCGCTCAGCGAACCGCTAAAATTTACTTCAAGACTATGATACTGTCCTGCGGCAACCAGCATACTGTTTGTAGTGGTACCCACTTGCACAGGTGCCGTGGTGTTTGTAACGCCACTTGTACCATTTCCGAGTTGTCCTTCAGAATTGGCACCCCATGACCAAAGTGTTCCGTTTGTTTTTATTCCTAACGAATGCGTCGATGCTGCATCAATACTGCTCCAATTGGAAGCTGTCCCAATTTGTACCGGAGCATAGCTATTTGTCGTAGTTCCATTCCCTAATTGCCCATATTCATTATAAGCCCATCCCCAAAGGGTTCCGTTCGATTTTATAGCTAATGTATGAAAACTTCCCGCAGCTATCTTCAGCCAGTTCGTAGCAGTTCCTACCTGTCTTGGAGAAACATCATATATAGTTGCAGTATTGGTTCCGTTTCCTAATTCTCCCCTGGTATTATTACCCCAGGTCCAAAGGGTTCCGTCTGCTTTAATGCCGACTGAATGAGCGTTTCCGGCAGCTATTTTCACCCAATTCGTGGCTGTTCCTATTCTGAATGGCGTACTTCTTTGGACTGTAGATCCATCTCCTAACTGGCCATCAGTATTATCGCCCCAACCATATAGGCTTCCATCTGTTCTGATTGCCAATGAGTGAGAATGTCCGGCACTTATGCTTTTCCAGTTTGTGGCTGTTCCAATTTGTATTGGAGTAAGCCTGGCCGTCGTAGTATTATCGCCTAATTGGCTGTCTGAATTATTGCCCCAGGCCCATAACGTTCCGTCTGTTTTGATGGCTAATGTATGATTACCTCCGGCACTTACCGTTTTCCAATTTGTGGCTGTTCCTATCTGGACTGCGGCGTTTCTTGCGACAACTGCTCCATCTCCCAACTGGCTGTCGCTATCCCTGCCCCAGGCCCATAAAGTGCCGTCTGCTTTTATTCCAACCGAATATTCAAATCCTGCACTGATCTCCTGCCAGCAGCCAGTAGCATTTTGTGGTGTTGACTTGATCAGTCCCAGCGATAAATGACCTAGCCAGACAGTACCTGAATTTTGGGTTCTTATCGCGTTTAAAGTGTTGCTTGGAAGACCAGAATTTGTTGTGGTATAGGTAGCGCAATCACTAAAGTTTTGCAATCCGCTTCCATTAAATGCAATCCATGCTGCACCATCACTGTCCACGTCAAGCGCATTCGGCTGACTTCCGGCAAGGCAGGAATTACTTTGGTCATAAGTGCTGAGCAAGGTACCTGAAGTAGCGTAAGTATACATTTCACCACCATTCCCGTCAACATAAATTGTACCCGCAGAAGTGTCTAACAATTTTTCTGCATTTTGCCCAATGAAAGTAAAGTCTGTGCCATTAAATTTGTACAATACGCCATTATTGGTAACCCAAACACCATTACTACCATCAATCTCGAGTGAATTTATATTTGGAAGTGCGTCATAAGTTGTCCAAGTGGTTCCATTAAATTTTAGAAGTGCGCCGATTGTAGTCACCCATAAATTATTGGCACTGTCTACAGCGATATTTCTGATAGCATTGCCCGGAAGATCAGAATTGGAGGTCGTATAGTTAGTCCAGGTTGTTCCGTTAAACATTACAATTCCATTATTCTGGGTAGCCATCCATTTTCTTCCCAAGCCATCAATTTCTATTTCTGTTACAGCATTGGATGCAATACCCGAATTGCCCGTAGTATAATTGGTAAAAGCGGTTCCATTGTAGGTAGAAACACCCGCAGGAGTAGCGATCCAGAGTGATCCATTTGAATCGACCTTAATATCATTAATCGTATTGCTTACAATCCCTGAATTGGAGGTATTATAAACTGTAAAGTTGTATTGCGCTGAGGCAATCACAGAAATTAAAGTTAGTAATAAAGTGTAAATTTTTTTCATGTTTTTTCTAAATGTTCCGTTTGTTAGCACCGGAAATTGGTTAAAATAATTGTTTTTAATAGTAAATGATCCGAAAGCAGGGATGCAAACATAAAATTATATTTAGTTTCTTTATGTGTTTGACTATTATTTTATTAACAATATTGCCGGAATCACCCTACAATAATAATATAAAATAAAATGCCAATTTTACGCGATGTATATTCGTTGGAGTTTATACTATAATCGGTGGTCTGAAGTACAAATTCGTTTTAAGACATATTGAAACAGTTTCTTCAATGTAGCTGCCTCTACACGCACTCATTATTTTGATTTAAATGTTTTATTGTTGTCTGTAACATCTTCTCCAATACAGAAATGTTGATATCGAACAACTTGTTACATAGATACAAGCTTTACAAATTTTGTATTTCCCGAAATTAGTTTGATAAGTTCCTGAAGGGAAATATTTTTTACGGAAACTTTATACGAAGAAGTACCAATGGCATATTGAAATTTTGAACGTGAAAGGCCGAAGCGGCATTTTATTTCATCCGGCGAACAACGCGCTGGCGGAATTGAATGGCTGCATTGCTCCTGTAACAAAGATTTCAGGTGCGGGTTTGGGGCTTATGTCGAGAAAGGCTTGTGCGGCTTTGAAAACTTTGGTTTATAAAGCTTTGACACAAAATGAAAAAGTAGTTTTAATTATCCAATCTTAAATTTATCGTTATGAATATCATAAACAGGGCGCAAGCGCCAACACCAAAATTTTTTAAAGTTCTTCGTACCATCGGAATTGTAATGCTGGCCATTAGTGGCAGCGTACTTACGGCACCAGTTGCATTGCCTGCCGCTGTGATTAGTGTGGCCGGATATGTTGCAGTTGCCGGAGGCGTTTTATCGGCAGTAAGCCAGGTTACTGTGGAAGATGCTACAAAATCGTTTCAGGAAACTGAAAATAATGCGCGCGATGGAAACTAACATTTCCC
The DNA here is from genome assembly GCF_900100375.1 of Flavobacterium noncentrifugens. GTDB lineage: Bacteria > Bacteroidota > Bacteroidia > Flavobacteriales > Flavobacteriaceae > Flavobacterium > Flavobacterium noncentrifugens. The sequence goes on from NZ_FNEZ01000002.1 coordinate 643,683, forward strand.
TGAAAGCGGGAACCGCTGCCGGAACACTGTTAAGCATTTTGCCGAATTTGCATTCGGAGGATTTTGCCAAGACAATCATATTGGCCATTTTGGGAGCAATTGTAAGTTTTACTGCAACTTTGTTTTTAAAAATGTTTACGAAAGTTAAAAAGAAATAATCCGGCTTTGATTGGTAACCTTACCGGATTAAGCGAAGAAAGCCCGCTTTTATAGCAGGCTTTCTTATTTTAGGTCGTTTCCAAAATCACTTACTAATCCGATAAAATATTAAATAGATTTTTAGGGATATCTATAGCCTATGGATTTTAAAAACAATCAAGTATTTATTTGGAAAATATTTGCTATATAATAACAGACTTTTGAACTTTATCCATAAAAATTCCATTAATTAACGTCCATAGAAGTACAGAAAAAGCTAATTCAAATCCACTTCCATGTAAAACCAACATTGGCAAAAAACTGAATCCACTGATTACACTTATCAAAAAAACATTTTTATAGTGTATGTCCAATTTTAAAAGATACTTCGTAGGTATTAGATAAGCAAAAGAACCAACACCGCCAGCAATAGCCATTCCGATAAATTTACTTCCGGAAACATAGATTAATACACATGCGTAGTACGTTACCATCGAGCATAGTATATGTAAAAAAATCTTTCCCATATTCGTTCCAACTTTTCCGTATTTCGTAGTTGAAAGTGGAAATGTTAATCCTGGCAATATCATCATCATCAGAACATACATATGTCTATATTGATGTGTATAATTCCTACTTAAAATAATCAGGAAATAAATCAATCCAAATATTATCGAATTTATAATAATGTTTATTTTCATGTCATGTTTTGTAGTTACAAATCTCTTATGTGTAATTCTTTATTAACAAAACTGGTAAATAAATTCGAGTGCTTGCTATTACTGTAACGATCATATTGCTTCAACTTAGCAATCTTCTGTTTAACAACCAAAGCCTAATACAAATCAAAATCCTCAAACTTCAATAAACCATTAGATCGAAAATCATATAAATTTCCTTTTTGACTATTAATTTCCCCTTCAATGTCAAAGCCTTTTTTTGTAATTAAGTCTTTTACATACAATCCAATTTCAGTAATGTCATTACCACTAGGATCCGCTTCCGCCAAATATGATGTGTAAAGTATATATCTGTAATTTTTATTTTCAAACATTACATTGCAGATAGCCATGCCGTTGTTTTCTTTGCCGCCATGGCGCTCAACGCCGTTAAATTTAAACTTTTCCCAACTTTCTTTATCTTTTTTTGGAAACTCTAATTCAATTTTTTCCTTTGTACCGTATCTGTAAACTATATATTCGTCATCTTTATCTTTTGACAGGGAGACAATTTTACCCTTTTTAGTTGTAAAGCTAAAAATGCTGATTTCGTTATCAAGCATTAAATTCTGGGCTGAAACTGTTAAAGTGGCCAGCAATAAAAGGATGGTAATATATTTTTGCATAATGTCGCGGATCTTAATATAATAATTGCTAAGTTATGCAAAAACAGTAAGCCAAGTTATTGTGGAAGATATGGCAAATTATTCCAGGAACCGAAAATTAATGCGCGTAATGGAAACTAATATTTCTCTGAAGGCGGGAACTACTGGCGAAACTTTGTTGAGCATCTTGCCGAATTTGCATTCGGAGGGTTTGCTAAGACAATCATACTGGCGGTTTTCGGAGCAATTGTAAGCTTACTGCTACTTTGCTTTTAAAGGTGCTTATTAAAGTTAAAAATAAATAGTCCGTTTTTGATTGGAAACCTTTTCGGATTATATAAAAGAAGCCCGCTTCATTTGAAGTAGGCTTCGATTTTATAAACCCGCTGTTACCTGCTGGCACTTTATCTAAATCTTTCATCTCTTATATAACCATTATCCTTTAACTCCTGTTTAAATTTTGCTTCAGATTCAAAAGATTCGACTGCATTTTTTAATTTTTCTTTCATAGTATCAACAACTTGATAGTCAATTGCATCTTGATAAAGTTTTTTTAAATTATCCAGTAGTTTTAAATAAATGTCCTTTTTTTCTTCGCCGTCACTATCTTTGATTTTTTTAGAAATGTCTATTAATTTTTCGATGCCTTTTTCAACTAGTTCATAATTCTTTTTCTCTTGAAGAATCATTGCTATCTCTATGCATATTTGATTGATAGCTATTGCATTAAGTTTATTAACTGCAAATAATAAATCTAAAATATTTAATGATCCTAAAAATGGAATCTTACAATCAATTTTTTGATAGTAAGTCGCTGAATGTTTAAAAGGAAAGTTGAGATAAGTAATTCGCTTTACCTCGGATAACTCAATATAATCCTGAAACGTATTTTCTTTGTAATTATGAACAATATTCAGCAACAAGCATTTTGTACTATTTGTTGTATTCAGTTCTAATATTTTCAATTCTACACAATAATAAGTATTAAAAATTTCAGTAAAAAGATGCACTTTTTTGCTAGAAATTAGAATTTCTGCGAATTTACTCAGAACACCAAGTGGCTCTGTAACTATTTCTGATTTTGTAATGACGTCAATCCGGTTTGATGTTATATAATTTATATTTTCAGGATAAAGCTTTACAATTGCATTTGTGATAAATGAATTGTAACCTGAAAGAATTTCCTTTGCCACTTCATCTTCGTTAAACTGTATAGCTTTTTTAAAAAATTTTTCTAGTGTGAAATTTAAATTCCAAAATTTATATTTTTTTCCAATTAACAGAAAATTAAAATCTTCATCTTCAATATTATTAATAACGATATATTCAAGTTTCAACTGCGCGTACACAATTGATGTCGCTAAGTTTTCATTTTTTTCTTTAACTGATAAGTGATAGTAATTGGAAAGGAGGTCGTCAAATTTGTTATAAATTCTTTGAAAATCGATGTAACCTTTTTTTTTAGTTTTATTCTTAATATTAGTTTCAAAAAAACTGTTGATATTGTCTGTGATTAATTCTAAAGTATAATTGTCATAATCTTTGATTGCGGCTAACCCGATTTCATTTAAAATATTAATAGGATCTTTTTGATAAAAAGTTTGAACCTGATTTTCCATCTTCGCGACAAATTCATTAATTACCCAATCTTCATTCAATTTTTCAAATAATCTTAAAATATGTTTTCTATTTTGAGAACTTCGCAGTAAATAAATTAGACATGGAAAAATCGAAAATGAACTTGTTATAGAAAGCGTAATTGAGAAAATAAATAAAAAGTTAGTGTAACTATTACCAACTCTAACCTCATTGATGAAAGAAACTGAATATATTAGCAAAGCTACCGTTGAAGTTAATAGCGTGAAACAAATTTTAGCGCTTCTACTTTTGAAAAAATCCAAAAAAGCATAACGCCCAAAATATTTATAAAAGATATTAAAAGATAATATTATAAACGAAAATGAAATACCTATAAAGATACTTACTGTTCTTAAAATAGATTCAAGTATAAAACTTTGGCTTTTTAAAACAGGGATTACTAATATGAATTCTTGTGGTAAAAACAATGCTAAACCAATAACAAATACAAAAATTAAGAGAAAAAAAACTTTCCAATCAAAAAAAATATAATCTAAAGGCTTTTCTCTATTGAGTTTTTCCATATAGTAAGCATAAAATTTCTTTTTGAAAAGATCTTCAATTTCCATAATAACAAGGTTTATGCGCAATTTAATTACGCTTGCAGGGAACTATTTATAAGCGAACACAATATCGCTTACACGAATATACACATCTATTCGCAGACAATATTTACAAACCACTATATTCAACTAGCAACCGCTTCAGAAAACAAAAAAAGACCGCAACGCAGTCTTTAAAAATGGGCAAAGGTAATATTGGTTGGTTATTTTTTGTTTTTTTCGGCTTCAAGTAATCGCTCATAAAGTTTTTTATTTTCTTCGTAAGCATCAACTAGTTTGTCTAAAGGGTTGAATGTGCAATGGTGTCCGAAATTTACCTGACTGTTTTTCGTATCATTAAAACTATTAAAATAATTTATCACTCCTTCTTCTGAGAAGTTTTTTATTGCCTCAACGCTAACACCAAGTGCTTTTGCCACCTCCTCTAGTTTTTCTTCATCAATTGTCTCACTGTTTTCCATCATAGAAATTGCCTGTTGATTTGTGCCCAGCGCTACTGCCAAAGCTTCCTGTTTCATATCTTTTAATTCGCGAATGCGACTGATTTTTCGGCCTATATGGTTTTTGGATGGAGTGTTCATAATTCAAAAGTATTAATTGTGGTTGAAACGCAGTAAATGTAAAAAACATAAATGAAAATGTAGGATACAGATGGAAATGATTCGGTACATGAACCGGTCTTTTTTACTTGCAGCCTTTAACAAAAATACAATTTTTCAAATATGTTTTACTTTAAAATTACAAATTATGGATTTTACTTTGAGAATTCCAAATGACTTGCCGCAGCGGCAGACGTTGGAGCAGGCCATTAAGATTTTACTGACTTATGTTGATGTAGGATCGGTTTACGTTTCCCGTGGCCATGAGAACGGTATCCCTATCATGGTCACCTTTATACTGAAAAAGAATTGCGGACAAAGCGGCGATGCGGTAGCGCGACTTTCACAGAAAGTAACGCGGGCTTATCCTGATTTTACCTTTCATTTCTTTAATGCTACGGTAGCTTCGCAAGAATTTAAAGAGGGCAGGCCGTATTTTTACCGGCATTGTACTTTGTTAGAGTTGGTATATCACGAGCCTGGCAGTAAAGTGTATTATCCTACTTTTTTCAATGCAAATAAGGTGATTAAGAAGGCTTTTGAGTATACCGGAGATAAAAGCATTGCTAAAGACTACGTCATAAAAGCTGATGTCTATATCACTATGGACGATAATCTTGCCGCCGCCAATTATCTCCATAGTGCGTTATGGTATTTGTATTCGTGTGTCTGCGAAATGACATTGCCTGAAGGGGAAGGCCAGGAAAGTTTGTTGCAACATTATGAACTAGCAGTTGGTGTTGCTCCATCACTCAAGGCATTCCTTGATAAGCAAGATCCGGATGATAATCAAATCCTCGAAACATTATGCACAGCCGAGCGTTGCTCCAAAGGAAATTATAATATGGCTGCTATTCCGGTCTCCCTTCTTGAAAAAGCGAAAAGCAAAATCCGATCCATTAAGTGGGAAGCTAGCAAGATTATCAAAAATTATTCAAAGACAATCAAGGCGAAAGCTGATTACATGAACAACCAATTGTTCCTTGGCAAAGCATTTACAGCAGGCCACCTGCAACTCAATTATATCATGGCGCAGGTGCTGGCAGAAATATGCGGCATCATTGCCGAATTGCTACCAACGCGTGCCATTTACTGTTTTGGATATACTACTTGCCCTATAAATGAAGAGGGCAAAAAAAGCGGATTCACGAAAGACTTTCCGGGCTATCATTTTTATGTATTGGTACACTCCAGGGAAAACCGCGAAGATATAACGGCTTTAATCCAGGCTGCGGTAAGAGACCGATTTGAAGGCAAACATCGGGTGACTATCCTTATCCACCGGATAAAAAATATTCGGAAGCAAAGCCATAACCAAATGTATTTCTTTGAAAATGTAGTAAACAGAGGCTTGCTTGTTTACAACGACACGCAGCTACCGGTAAATTTCATACCTGAAGGATTGACCAAGGATCATGACCATTCCAAAACTTTTTGGCAGAATCGTATCATGGCGGCGACGCAACTGTTGGATTCCGCTGCTGAATTAACCACAAATGACCAGGCACTTTTAAAGAACACTTTATTACACCAGGCCACGGAGCAGGTTGCGTTAGGGATTATTGAATTGTTTTTGGGCTACCATCCCGCAACACATTCCCTTGCTTGTTTGTTATCGCTTGTTGCATTTACGCAGGAAATTGAAATTCCGTTTGGTAATACGACCGAGCAGGAGCAACGGCTTTACCAACTGCTTACCGCGCATGTTGGTGCATTGCGCCACTACGACCTGAAGCTTTACCATATCGCCGACAGCAATGTGCTTTTCGTCCAATGCCAGACTTTTCTTGAAGATGCCAGGCGAATTGGCAACACAGCAATCAAACTTTTAGAATCAACAAATATTCAACTTACTCAATTATCATAGCCATGGAACATACAATCAAAATACCTGAAAACCATCCGGAGCATGCACTTTTATTAAAAACGGTAACTACCTTACTGGAATTTCTTCCATTGCATTCGGTTTACGTTTCGACAAACAGTGATTTAACAGATAAAACTATTGTTACCCTGTTTCTTTCGGAATACTGTGAAGAGGAGTCCAATACCATTTCTCCTTTGGTTGCGAGAGTGTTCGAACCCCTGCCAAACTTTTCGTTTACGCTTTTTGAATATTGGTGGGCAGAATGTCTTTGGAAAGAAGGCAGTCCGTTTTTTATGCGCCACGCTACAGCGGACGAACTTGTGTATTGTTCGGATCCTGACAACAGGATTTTTAGTACTAAAGATCCCGACATCAAAAAGCGGCTCAGGAAAGCCACCGTATTTTACGACAACCAACATGTGGAAGCCTCCGGGTTTTTACGGCATGTCACCTTTTACAGCCGTTACGGAAAGCTTGCCGAAGCTGCGTTCCATCTGCACCAAACATTGCAGGCTACATATTTTATCGTGTCATGGCTGACGACCGGTGATACTTTTACAAATGAAAGTCTGATGGAACAACAGCGGCACGTCGCGGATTTTGCACCGTACTTTGGAAAACTGTTTGATCCTGAAAATGCGGAAGAATGGGAGGCGTTGATACAGCTGGACAATTCGTGTAAAGTGGTCCGTTATGACCACACGCATGAGTTTACGGTGGAAGCAATTGTACTTGCAACAGAAAAAACTGAACTGATGAGAAAGGAGGCTTATAAATTGTTTAAGGAAATTATTGCGAAGTGTAAGGCAAAAGGCAATGACGAAGCTAAAGTGATATTGGATGCGCCAGACAGCAATGCGGAAACGACAACAGATGAGCCCGATCGTATTGACCTTAATCCCGACGTCCAAAAATTCGCTGATGATTTGACAAGAATTGCATATTTCAGAACCCTGATGCCACACAATTGGAAGCCGGGAATTTTTCAGGCGAGACTGGAATTTTACAGCTATTCTAATTTGGGCTATGTAATCGGCGACCTTATGAAAATTGCCATGCACACGATTTATAATGATGGCTCACAGAATTCAGGTGAAGTAATAGATCCGAGCAGCCATGTTGCAAGCTTGCTGGAAGTTATCGATCAGTTGTTGCCGCTAAGTGAATTTGAAATGCTGGATGGCTGCCATGAATTGTATTTGAAGCTTGAGGCGGAGAAAAAGACTAAAGAATCAGATTGTCAATAGCAATCAATAGAATTTGCGTGGCATGAAACTGGATAAATTCGCCGGTTAAATAAAACCCGCCTTTTTTGTAAACAATCGTCAATAATCCTATTGGGCTAAAACAAAACAAATCAATTTAATATCAATAACAACATAAATTTTTTGGCGTCAGTCATTACTCTAAGTTAATAAAATTTAATTATTTTCCACTTTTAGTAACTCAGAGTAATTTTTTTTATATATTTGTACCAGTTCTTTGAAATTGTTTCGAGTCTGATATGAGTGAAGTATCCTTATAGCTTAATTTTTTTAAGCAACCCGTATGGGTGAAGTAACGACAACAGCTGTACAGTATCACCGCGCGACCGCCCTCAAAGCGTGAACCGCCATCGATTCAGAAGGACGCCTCGTGCGAACGTCTGAGGAGAAGCCTGCATTTGAGCAAGTAGTGAAGTAGCCGGAAATAAGCGATTAAACGCTTTCCGATGCCGAAATGCCTACAATGAAGCAAGGCTGATGATCTGTTATAAAGCGATTTACATTTAAGCCGCATTTTGAAGTATTTCAATTTGACCAAATCGCATTAAAGTTTAAGTCATTGTTCCAAAGTTTTTAATAGGAGCAGAATTTTTAAGGTTGTGAATAGAGAACATTGTCTACGCACAGAGTATCAGGCGTTTTTCCGGCATGAGCAGGAACGGAATAGTCCGTTCTGATAACTCAAAAAAAAATACAATTATGTCGAGATTAAAAAGAAATCGAAACATTGATGACCTCGTGAACGCGATCGAGGCCGTCAAATCAAAGTGCCAGTGTTCTCTTTCGGAACAAGACTTAACAGTTTTAAATGATGCTATAGCAAGGCTGCGGCCGCTGAAAAGTAGGAAGGGGTTAACAGACAAACATCTCAAACAAGAGGTTGAAAAAATTGTCGAAGTAATTCTAGTTTATTTTCTACCCACGCGAAACCAAAGTTCCATTTAGATTCCGACACACCTTATTTATTTTTTATATCATGGATTTAGGCACAGTCATAAAAAACATTAGAAAAGATCGGCAGCATACTCAATCTGAGCTCGCTGCTCTATGCGATATAACTCAAACTTATTTATCACAGATCGAATCTAACAAAAAAGAACCCAATCTCTCTACCTTGAAGGAGATCAGTAGACAGTTGAATATCCCGTTGCCGGTGATGTTTTACATGTCGATAAATGAACAAGACGTTTCTCCCGAGAAAAGAGAAGCGTTCAATTTAATAAATTCACCACTTAAAAATTTGATCGGTGACGTCTTCGGATTATAAGAAAAATCAATTCAAAAGGGTTGCAGCTCTCATAAATATGTCCGTTGATCGGGTTGCATTCATCATAGGAAATATTGAAGATTTTTACCGTGAAAAAAGTGAAAAAAAGATCGATAAAAAAACCGGTGATTTTAAATGTTATAAAGACGGTACACTAAAAATACGCACCATCCACCCGTCACAAGGTGAATTGAAACTGGCACAGCAAAGGTTAAAAAACCGATTTTTTGCGGGAATTCCATTGCCGCATAATGTTCATGGAGGTATACGAAAAAAAAGCAATATAACAAATTCTAAAACTCACCAAGGCAATAAATATATTTTGGCTACCGACCTACAAGAGTTTTACCCTTCGATTTCTTCAAAAATGGTTTACGATTGTCTTTTGTCGCTTGGAAATAACAGTCACGTTGCAAGTCAAATTACTAAGTTAGTTACCTATAGGCATAAAGTTCCACAAGGTGCGCCGACAAGTACGCATGTTTCAAATGTTGTATTTCTAAAAACAGATCTGCTTTTAATCGACTTTTGCAAAAAGCACGGAATTACTTATACGCGTTATGTTGATGATCTTACATTTTCTTCGCAGCAGGACTTCAGACATTTAATTGCACAAATTCTAGGCATAGTACTTTCAGGCGGTTTTAAATTAAGCTTTCGCAAAACTCTATACTCAAACGAACAGACAATTACAGGGATTGAAGTGTTTTTGAATAAAATCGATGCCCCGTTAAAAATTATAGAGCGTGCCTTGACGGAAATAGATATGCCAATCAAACCAGTTACTAATTATTTGGAAAGCATTAGAAGGACTAATAATAAGATCTGGAGATAAATCAAATCCTCAGCAAACTCATGTTCCGGTTTTTCTTCGCGTAGAAAAAGGGATTATTACATGATCCCAAAAAGGGAGTTCTGCAAAGAAAAACCAACCCTTTGGCAGCGCTTGTGTTTTTTTTTTCGGCCGCTTAGGAAAGTGCGCTATCGACGTCTTCGTAAAAAAAAACCGAAACGTGAGTTTCGGTTTTTTTTCCGCGTAGAAAGAGGCTGCACTGACCTTATTTTGACCCCAGCTATTACTGGTAATTTTAGCATTTTTTTAAACTTGGTACAGCCATAGGTGCAGTGCAAATTTAAATCTCAAATTTTCTGTAAAAGTATAAATTTCCGTCAAAAAAGCCCAATGAATTTATTGACTTTTTATGTGGTTTTATGGTTAATATATTAATTAGCAATAGTGTATGTAAATTTTTAATTTAGCAGGATCAATTAACTTTCTAAAAATGAACCAACCGCAACAGTTTAGCCTCGAAATACCATTTGAGGCAAGTTTTAAATTAGACGAACCGCTTTATTATTTTAAAGATTCTAAAGATTGCGGCAGCTTTCGCCAAGTAGCCCTTAAAGCTGGATCGCATAATTTAACATTAACACATAAGAAAGATTCTGTTTATCTGGTACTTGATGTTGAAGGAAATTCCTTTACAGCTTCGGTTACTTTTAAACAAGGGATTTATAAATTTAGTGGCTTAGCCGAGCATTCTATTGAATATTCGAAACAAGATTTTAATTTATATAGGAATGGAACAAATGGTTATTCTTTAAGACCTGCTCAGTCTGGAGCTTTGTATTCTCTATTGTCCCATTGGTCTTTAAGTTATGATGCATGCACTATCGTACTTCCAACTGGGACTGGAAAGACGGAAACCATGTTGGTAGCGGTATTAGCGGATAATGCGCAAAGGGTATTGGTAGTCGTTCCGACAAAGGATTTAAAAAGGCAGTTGTCTCAAAAATTTGAAACTTGGGGTATGCTGCGACAACTAGGAGTAATAAGCGGCGCTACTTCAAACCCCAAAGTGCTTATATTGGATAAAATTATTTCCAGTCCTAGGGATATATTAGATATACAATCAGCAGAAATAATTGTCACTACTCCGGGCTTAATTGCGAGGGCAAGTTTCTCACTACTGGAAGCATTGAAAGGTACTTTTTCCCATATTTTCTTTGATGAGGCACATCATGTTGCAGCGACGGGCTGGGAAAGAATAAAGACACAATTTGGAGATTCAAAAATTGTGCAATTTACGGCAACTCCATTTAGAAATGACAAGAAGCCAATAGAAGGCAAAATTCTCTATAATTATTCTCTAGCAAGAGCATTAAAGGACAATTGTTTTTCAAAAATTTCTTTGATATCGGTTGATGAAAGACATCCTAAAAGAAAAGATAAAGCAATCGCTGACGCTGCGATACAAAAACTTAGAGAAGACAGGTCAAATGGATGGACCAGGCATAAGGTTATGGTCAGGACTGAAAAGAGCAAACATGCGGAAGAACTATATAAGAGCTATAAAGAATGGTTTCCTGATGAGAGAATTGTTGTAGTTCACAATGAAACGAAAGCGCAGGCAAAGATTGTTGAAGAAATAAAAAGAGGCCTATATGATATTGTCATATGTGTTGATATGCTTAAAGAGGGTTTTGACTATCCTGATTTTAAAATTGCAGCTGTACACAAGCTTCATAAATCTTTGGCTGTCCTGCTCCAGTTTATTGGGCGATTTACCAGGACGCAGGAAGGTTTGGGAGATGCCTCATTTGTTGTAAATTTTGCAGATGAAAACTTATCTGTGGAATTGGAGAATTTATTGCAGGAAGGTTCTGGATGGGAAGAAGTTATCAGTGAAATAGCAGATGCCAGAAAGGCAGACGCGGAATCTTTGTTATCTTTTTTACAGGGTTGCAAACCTTTTTCAGGTTTTGATTCTCCTGATACAAAGTTAAACCCGAAGCTTGTTTATCCTGCCTTAAGTTGTATGTGCTACAGAGCAGCGAAGGTTGATTGGAATAATTTTAAATTTGCATTCAATCTTTCTAAATACGCTATTGCTCAGCCATATTATAACCCTGATGAAAACGTTTTTTATTTTACCACTCAGAAAAGAGAGAAGGTAAAATGGGCCAGAACAGATAAGCTGCGTGATCAGACTTGGAATTTAGTAGTAATACATTTTGATGCTGTGTCGCAATTGCTTTATATCGGATTTTCAGAAAAAACGCTGGAAATAGATAAATTAGTAGAATGCCTCACCGGATCCAAGCCAGATCGCGTGTCGGGAGATCCTGTTTTCAGAGCATTTGACTCGATAAATCGACTAAGTATAGTGCATGCAGGGATTTTTAAGCCAGCTAGTCATTTGCATCGTTATTCAAGATTAAGCGGTTCAGATGTTACCACAGAACTAAGCAGGTGGAAAAGCGGAACAAGATGCCAGAAATCCGATTTTGTAGGAGTGGGGTTTAGAGATGGTTTTCCTGTAAGTGTTGGCGCCTCGGTTAAAGGGAAAATTTGGAGCCCGGCAAGAGTTGGTGATTTAAAGCAATGGAAATCATGGTGTATTCAGATAGGTAAACTTATTACTGATGATTCGATAGATTCGAATAAGTTACTGGAAGATTCTGCTGAAAAGACTGAGTTGAAGCTTTATCCTGACAACCTAATTGTAATGGCTTGTGATTGGTCAGAGGAACTTTATGATAAAATACATAAAATTACAGTCAGTTCAGGTTCAGTTTCTTATCTGCTTAGCGAGGCATATATTAAGCTTTTAAGTGCTAAGGATGATAAGGCACATTTTGTTTTTTATCTTCAGAATGAGAAGATAGAATTTAGCATCAGGCTAGGAGGTGAAAGAGGGCATAGTATTGAGGGATTGGATAAGAGCCGTTTTTTTGTTGAAGGATTAAGAAGCGAGCCAATGGAGTTAAAAGAATTCTTTGAAAAGTATCCGCCCACGATGTTCCTATTAAATGGCGACACTATCGCGGGATGTATTTGGACTCAATATACCCAAGTTTCTGCTGTCAGGATTCCTGATGACAGAATTGAATCCCTAAGATGGGAAGAAGTCCAATACAGTACTGAGTCGATGTACAAAGGAAGCTTACAGCGTAAAAATTCTGTGCAGGAGTATATGATGAAAAGATTAGTTAGCCAAGGAGCAAAAGTAGTTTTTAATGATGATAATTCAGGGGAGTCAGCTGATGTAGTTGCAATATTTCATGATGCAGATACCATCAGATTTGAAATGGTGCATTGTAAATATTCAAAAAATACTGCCGGTTCCAGGCTTTCAGATTTATATGAAGTCTGCGGACAGGCTATTGTGTCCTTACGGTATAAATGGAAACCAGAAGAATTGTTAAAACATATGGAAAGGCGTGATAATACAGGCGTTTTAAAAGGAAGAAGATTTTATTATGGAACTAAAGATGATATTGAGAATATTAGAAAGGCGCTTCGATATAGCGAGGTAAAGTTTGAATTTGCAGTAGCGCAACCAGGTGTAAATATTAAACAATTAAACGATGAGATGACGGATTTCTTAAGTTCTGTATATTCAACGGTTGTTGACATGACAGAAACCAAATTGAAATGTTATTTTAATAGTAAATAGTTCATATTTATAATCATAAAAAAACACAGTAATTGCCCTGAAATCCGAAGTTCAATATATTAAACTTAAAGTAGATTCAGGAGTTTTTGGATCCGTATAAAACAAGAAAAATTCCTGTATCTACAGGGGCTTTTTATTCAGCGGAGAAAAAGGGATTATTTTCATTGATCCCAATGAGGGGAGTCCTGCAAAGAAAAACCAACCGCCTGTCGGCGCTTACGTTTTTTTGTTTTCTGTCCGCTTACGAAAGCGAGCTTTCGACGCAGTCATAAAACAAAAAAACCGAAACTCACGTTTCGGTTTTTCTTTGCGGAGAAAGAGGGATTCGAACCCCCGGACCTGTTACAGTCAACAGTTTTCAAGACTGCCGCAATCGACCACTCTGCCATTTCTCCAATAAGGTCGCGCTAATTGTTCTTAGCGGTTGCAAATATAGCAACCTTTTCCATTCTGCAAAAACTATTTGTCTAAAAAATCATTTTATTTTTTGAAAGAAATTTAACTGTTTCATATTCTATGCTTTAGCATTTGGAAAGCCGCACAGCAAATTTGGCATTGGGTATTCGTGAATAAACAACCTTAGAAATGGTACGATAACTTAAGTGAGTGCATAGTGAGTGCATAGTCCAAGCATAGTAAATGCATTAAAAACAAATTTTTTATGTATGTAATATGTATTTTATATTCATTTTTTTTGGTTAAAGTGTTTTTTATTTAGAAAATTATTTATAATTTTAGTCTGTAAATCAAAGCATTATGGCTAAAATTACTTCTTCAGGACAAATCAAAGGAACCGTAGGTCCGGTTTCATACCGTTCCATAAACGGACAGGCAATCGTGCAAAGCAGGCCCGGCACCATTAAACAATCCAAAGCGACAAAAGCCAGTGGTTTTGACTTTGGCCGTGCCAGCCGCACCTCAAAAGCAATCCGTACCGCCTTGTTTCCGGTGCTGCGTGATTTTGAGGATTCGGCTTTTTACAGGCGGTTTACAGGATTGGTTACGAAGGCAACGCTTGCAGCAAACAGCGGGATTTCAGGACGAAGAATTTTGAAGGATGGGGATTTATCTTTGTTGGCGAATACCGATTGCAACAATAGCAGCCCTTTTTCACGCTACTGCCTTGTTGAGGTGCACGGCGGAATCGAAAACCACCGCATGTCGCTTTCGCTTCCGGCATTCGACATCAAACAGCAGCTGGTGCAGTTGCCGAACGCCACACATGCCACATTGTGCTACCTGGTCGTTGCCATCAATCCTGAAACCTTGGCGGAAACGCATGCTGAAATGTTTGAGCTGCCATTGTCTTTCACAGCGGTTTCAACGGAGGCAGTTGCATGGCTTACAGGACCGCTGCCTGAAAACCAGCTGCTGGTCATTGCCTCTGCCATATTCTATTTCAGGAAAAACAAGCTTGCAGGCATGATCGGGCAAAACAGCAGGGATTTCCATCCTTGTGAAATTACTGCGGTTTTGCTTACATAAGATCGGCTGGAAATGTAGGGCAGGGCATAGGATTCCGGTCAATTGATGATTGATCAGATCAAAACAACCAAACGCTTTCCACTGTCAATATCTGCTTCCCAGGCGTTTTCAATTTCCGCCAGGCCAACAGTCACCGTTTCAATTTTTAATTTCCTGTCGGCGGCGAGCTGGAAGGCTTCGGGAAGTATTTCGGAGATCAGCAGCTTCATTTCTTCCGGTGTCCAGCTTCCCAACCCCGAACCTGAGATTTGGATGTCGGTCCCACGCAAAATAGAAGATGATAAAGTAATCGTATCACCCGTAATTCCGCCAACGGTAACATACCGCGTCCGGTTTGAAAATCCGCCGTTTCCTTTTAATGCTGACAGGATCAGTTCTGCACTATGTCCCCAAAGGTAATCGACTACAACGGCAATCGGATTTTGTTTGTGAACGGTTTTGATCTGTGAAACGAAAGCAGCATCCTCTTGACTCAGCGAAATAATGTCATCCGCGCCCAAGGGCAATAAAGCTTCCAATGCTTGTTGGTTTCTGCCCGTCACAATGATCTTTTTCGCACCATAATGCCTGGCAAGCTGTACGGCAATTTTTCCGGTAACGCCTGTGGCGCCATTTATCAAAACAGTTTCTCCTTTTTGCAGGTTTCCCCTGAACCGCAACGCCATAGCCGAACCCATTACTGCATTGGGCAGGGCTGCCGCAGTTGCATTGTCGAGATGTTCAGGCAGCCTTACGATCCGGTCTTTCCCAACAATTGCTTTCTCGGCAATCATGCCGCTGATACCGATTCCGTAAACCCGCGTCCCGTCTTCGAGCAGGCCAACACCGTCACCGCCAACAACTTTTGCCGTCCATGCTTCATTTTGGGTCGAATAATGTTTGCCGCTCGCGCGCATTTTGTCTAGGTTTTTTACGGCCGACGCTTTTACTGAAATCTGTAATTCGTTTTCGTTTTGCACCTGTGGTGCTGCAAAATCTGCATATTTTGGCATGTCACCGGGATGGAATACTACTGCTGCTTTCATGGTTTAAATTTTATACAAAGCTACGGTGCAGCAGAGCGGGCTTGCAATAACATTTGTTATCAAATTGGCTTACCGCTTTGTTTTGCAAGTTTGCTTTTTATCCTGCTGAGGTGCACAGTAGAAATTCCGAGATAAGAAGCAATGTAATGTTGCGGAACCCGCTTTACAATTTCCGGCCTTTCGGACATTAAATTAATATAGCGCTGTTGCGGACTGTCTTTGATCGACGAAAAGAAATATTTCATATAATCGAATGTCCGCTCAAAAATTTTGTCAATGAACACATTCCGGAGTTGTGGAATTTCGTTGATTTCCTCAATGATCCTGTCGAGATCGTTTTTATGGATCCACCACAATATGCTGGGTTCAATAGTCTCAATGGTAGTTTGGCTTGGAATGTCTTTCCTGAAACTTTCAATAGAACCGACCATTTCGTTCTCGAAGAAAAACTGCGAAGTGGCTTCTTTTCCGTTGTTGTTGAACCATACCCGGATGCATCCTTTTTCAATCAGGAACATCTTTTTTGAAATTTTGCCTTCTTCCAAAAGCACGGTTTTAGCTGGCACGGCAACACGGATGAAGCAACTTTTATAGTCGTTCCATTTCTCGTCTCCAATCTGGAATTTCTTTCTAAATTGTTCAAACATGATTTTACGGTATATTCAAATTGTTTTTCATTCCGATAAATCTAATTAATTAAACCGGAATTCGTTTAGGACTAAAAGACAAATGATTGAAAATGACAAAACCAGGAGGTTGTAAAAAAGCACATCAATGAAATACGTTCTGAATCTTATAAATCTGAACCCATAAATATTTAATACGGATACGAAACTCAAATTAAAGCAAACTATTTATTCATGTTCCGGGTTGTAAACCGGTTCCGGCCAAAAAGGATTGGCATTTGAGCTTTACGAGTGTTCCCTGGATAAGCCATAGATACGCCCTTATACTTTATGAAGAGCCATGAACAGGCTACCTGAAAATGGCGTGCGGCCAGCATAAAAAAAACCGGACGCTATGCCGGTTTATCCTGTAAAATTTAGTAATTCACGTATTCCGTGATCTCCAAACCGTATCCAATCATCCCGACCCTTTTGGTATGCTCTGAATTCGAAACGAGCCTGATCTTTGAAATGTCGATGTCGTGCAGGATCTGTGCGCCAATACCGAAATCTTTTGCATCCATTTTAATTTCCGGCGCTTTGTGTTGGCCTTGTGCCTGCAATGATTTAAGTTCAGATAGTCTGTTCAGCAAATTGCTTGAAGCTTCTTCCTGGTTGATAAACAAAATAGCGCCTTTGCCTTCTTCGTTGATCCTTTGAAACATCTGCTCCAATTTTTTATCGGGATTGTTGGTCAGCGTGCCGAGGATGTCATTGTTCACCTGTGTCGAGTTGACCCTTGTCAGGACTGGTTCACCTGCACTCCAGCTTCCTTTTGTTAAAGCAACGTGAACCTGTTTGTTCGTAGTCTGTAAGTAAGCGCGCAGGCGGAAAGTACCGAAACGCGTTTCTATGTCAAAATCTTCTTTTTTTACGATCAGGCTGTCGTGCTGCATTCTGTAAGCCACCAAATCTTCAATGGATACAATCTTGAGGTCGAATTTTTTAGCGACAACCATCAGTTCCGGCAATCTGGCCATCGAACCGTCTTCATTCAGGATTTCAACAAGGATTCCGGCCGGTTTAAAACCTGCAAGTCGCGCCAGGTCAATCGATGCTTCTGTGTGGCCGGTACGTCTTAAAACACCGCCCTGTTTGGCTTGCAGCGGAAAGATATGCCCAGGCCGCCCAAGATCTTCAGGCTTGGTATTCTCGTCGGTTAAAAATTGGATGGTTTTAGCACGGTCGTGGACAGAAATCCCGGTCGTACAACCGTGTCCGATCAAATCAACTGAAACTGTAAATTGGGTTTGGTGCAACACGGTATTGTTAGTCACCATTAAGTTGAGTTCAAGCTCTTTGCATCGGCTTTCCGTTAACGGCGCACAAATGAGTCCGCGGCCGTTGGTTGCCATAAAGTTGATCATTTCAGGTGTCACTTTTTCCGCAGCAGCGATAAAATCACCTTCGTTTTCACGGTCTTCGTCATCTACGACTATAATGATTTTTCCCTGGCGGATGTCTTCTATGGCTTCCTCTATGGTGTTGAGTTGTATGTTGTCAGTAATCATTGTTTTGTTTTTTTGGGAGGAAAAATTTTCTGAAATAATTTTTGGAAGGGCAGTAAAACCACATCCATATTTATCAATCCGATATCATTTGTAGCACGATACGTAAGCAGCAGCGCAAGTGGTGTCAGTATGAAAGATGACATCCAGGCACCAAGAAATGGCGGAATTCCGTTTTCCTGTGCTACTTTTCTTCCAAATGTATTGATAAAGTGGTAGATGATAAAGATCAATATTGCAAATACGATGGGAAGCCCAAGTCCGCCTTTTCGGATGATCGCCCCGAGCGGTGCGCCGATAAAAAACATCAGTACGCAGGCATACGCGATCACAAATTTTTCATACAGCGCGATCCAGTGGCTGTTGATGGTTTTTTGTTTGTTTTCCAATTCGAATTTTGATCCGTCGATTGAAAAATTAGAACTCGAAATATTGGCAGAAGCCATCTTCAGGATCTGCGCTTTTTCTTCAGGCGCAACATCGGAAAGCAATTCTTTTTTTGGATCCAGCTTTACATTTCCTTCGCTTTTAGACCTGATATTATTGATGCCGGTGCGTTGGTAAATATTGTCTGCAAACGAAACCACATCTTTGCGATAGCTTTTATTCAGGGAATCTAAAGTGTATTTTAGTTCTCTGACATTCAGCATGTTGTTGGTGTTTGAAATTTCCTGGTCGGCACCTTCAACATTATTTAATTTAGACAGATCAAGATTGATCGTGTAGTGTTTGAAAGAACTTTTCGCAAAAGGAAGCTTGTTGCGTTCTTCATATTTTTTAGGCACGACATCTTCATAGTAATAACCGTCGTTCAATACTAATTTTAAGATGTTCGATTTTTCGTTGCTTAAGAGTTCGCCAGTCTTGGCTTTGATGACGTTTTTAGTACCGTCGTAGAGATTCGTTTTTTTATGGATCGTGACGCCGGTAAGGAAATTTCCGTTTTCACCAGACTTTTTATTCACCTTAATATTGTAAATGCCCACATCGCTGAATTGTCCTTCGGCAATCGCCATCGCAGGTTTCATCTGGGCGATGTCTTTCCTGAAATTAATGAATTTGTATTCGGCAAACGGAATCACATTATTCGCAAAAAAGAAAGCGCAAACGCTTAAGATCAGAATGAAATAGGTGAGGCTTCGCATCGCGCGCTGCAGCGAAATTCCTGAAGATTTCATTGCGGCAAATTCATAATTCTCGGCTAAATTCCCAAAAGTCATGATCGAAGCGAGCAAGATCGAAAGCGGCAAAACCAGCGGAATGATCCGTGGCATGGCAAATAATAAAAATTTAAGGACCAAAATCAGGTCAAGGTCTTTTCCGGCAAGTTCCGAAATGAAAAGCCAAACCGTCTGTAAAATGAAGATAAAAAACAGGATTACAAATACCGATGCAAATGTCGATATAAAAGTTTTTAAAAGGTACTTGTCGAGGATTTTCACTACAAATTAATCTAACTTATTGATGATGTAATTTGGATATTTACTTTCGGTAAAGGTAAATTGATTTTTGGATAATGGCTGATTGGTTTTAAAAGAATTAACAGTGAGCGTGGTTTTTGTACCGTTTTTGCCAATTTCAATCAAATTGTAGATGTTTTTAGTCTGGCTGTCAATGCCTAAGAGGATTTCTTTTCGCTGGTCTTTCGAACTGATCGGGATCAATTTAATGTATTGGATTTTGCGGCCTTTTACATTCTGTACAATGTCCCACGCAAATTTATAGCCTGAATTGAAGAATGTCAGCATTTTCGATGGCGTGATCGCATTTTCGTCTTTCTCATTAAATTTCGTCACCGAAACTTCTTCATCCTCAGGATTGATCGTATACGTCTTTTTTCCGTCGAAGATCTTGGTCACGCCCATCAGGTTCAAAACATACATATTGCCTTGCAGCGTCACGTTTCCTTTGCTTTCCTGATTGATATTTTCCTTAGCGTTGTTGAGTGTGTATTTAAAGTCGATGACAATATTATCATAACTTTTGACTTTCGCAGTTACCTGGTCTAAAAGCTCTTTTGCCTTTTTATCCTGTGCCTGGATCGTAAAACCGAAAAGAAGTAATAAGGTAATTTGAAGGAACTTGCTCATTTTAAAAATTGTTTTGTTCATTATTAAAAAACTGATCAAGAGCACTTAAATCGGTAATATTTACACCCCGGGCTTTGCTTCCTTCAAATGGGCCAACGATCCCGGCTGCTTCGAGCTGATCAATCAGCCTTCCGGCGCGGTTGTAACCGAGTTTGAGTTTTCGCTGGAGCAAAGAAGCCGAGCCTTGCTGTGCAGTCACAATTATTTCTGCTGCTTCCCTGAATAAGGCATCTCTGTCAGAAATGTCCATATCAAGATTGATGCCACTTTCATTGTCTCCAACGAATTCAGGCAGCAGATACGCATCTGGATAGGCTTTTTGCGAACCAATGAATTCCGTGATTTTTTCGACTTCGGGCGTGTCGACGAAGGCGCATTGCACACGCACGATGTCGTTTCCATTGGTATACAACATATCTCCGCGTCCGATCAATTGGTCTGCACCCTGTGTATCCAAAATGGTTCTCGAATCGATCTTGGAAGTTACGCGGAAAGCAATCCTCGCCGGGAAATTCGCTTTAATGATACCGGTAATGACGTTTACGGATGGACGTTGTGTAGCGATAATTAAATGAATTCCGATCGCACGTGCCAATTGTGCCAGCCTTGCAATCGGGGTTTCCACTTCTTTTCCTGCGGTCATGATCAAATCGGCAAACTCATCGACCACCAAAACGATATAAGGTAGAAACCGGTGGCCATTTTCAGGATTTAATTTCCGATTTTTAAATTTGTCATTGTATTCTTTAATGTTCCGAACCATCGCATCTTTGAGCAACGTGTAGCGGTTGTCCATTTCGACGCAAAGCGAATTTAAAGTATTGATTACTTTGGTGTTATCTGTAATAATCGCATCTCCGGCATCGGGCAGTTTCGCGAGGTAATGCCTTTCGATTTTATTGAATAAGGTCAGCTCTACTTTTTTCGGGTCAACCAATACAAATTTGACTTCCGCCGGATGTTTCTTGTACAACAACGATGTCAATACCGCATTCAAACCAACGGATTTTCCTTGTCCTGTTGCACCAGCCATCAGCAAGTGCGGCATTTTAGCCAAATCGACTACGAACGTTTCATTCGAAATAGTTTTCCCCAAAGCAATCGGAAGTTCCATTTCGGCTTCCTGGAATTTGGCTGAGCCGATGACACTTTTCATCGAAACCATTGTTGGGTTTTTGTTCGGAACCTCAATACCAATGGTTCCTTTTCCGGGAATAGGAGCGATGATCCGGATTCCTAAAGCCGACAATGACAACGCAATGTCGTCCTCCAGGCTTTTGATTTTTGAGATCCGGATTCCGGCTTCGGGTACAATTTCGTATAACGTTACCGATGGACCAACGGTTGCTTTAATTTGTGCAATTTCTATTTTATAATTCCGAAGCGTTTCTACGATCCGGTTTTTGTTTTCTTCTAATTCTTCCTGATTGATTGTAATGCCGCCGGTTGAATATTCTTTCAGCAAATCTAAAGTTGGAAATTTAAAGTTTGATAAATCTAAAGTCGGGTCAAACAATCCAAAATCAGCCACCAGTCGCGATGCTAAATTTTCTTCGATGGTTGGTTCTTCAGCTGCTTTTTCGATGACAAAAGCTTCATCACTGGTATGGATAATTTCCTTCGCCTGCGCGCTAACAATCGGATGCGGTTCTACTACAATTTGCGGTGTAACGGTCAGCGGCATGCTTTTTAAAACAGGCTCTTTCTGGATTTCAGACGCGTGAGAAATCGTTGGTTTTAGAGCTTCGCGGTCAATTTCAAATTTCGGGGCAGGCTTTAAAACAGGCTCCGGAATCTCTTCTTCATCTTCTTGTTCCGGAATAAATTCCTCATCGTCACTCACAGCAAATTCTTCGAGATTGTAAGCGGCATTGTCTGAATTAATTGGTTTTATCGAGGCCAAATCTTCATCGATGTCTTTTTTGCTTTTTTCAAAGAATGATTTTACAGCGTCAGGAGACACTTTGACTTTGAAGATCAGGTAAATCACAATCCCGAAAATCAGCACCAATAAAGTTCCGGTTTTTCCGATGTAATCCTGAGAAAACTGGTTCATTTCATAACCGATCGTTCCGCCAAGTTCAGGAAGCGAAGTCGCAAAAAATCCGAAAAGGATTGAAATGATTACAATTGCGAATAAATCCCAAAACCAGATGCTTTTTAATTTTCTAAGTGAAATGTCGAGTGCTAAAAAAGATCCGGTGAGGAAAAATAATTTTACGAACAAGAATGAAGCAGCGCCAAATCCCCGGTAAATGAAGAAATCGGCTAAAACAGCGCCAAATTTCCCGAGCCAGTTGCCCACTTTTTCATTGCGGTCGGCCAGGGCATTTACAGCACTTTGATCCTGTGTTCCGTAAACAAAAAACGAGATAAAAGCCACGAGCAGCGCAATGGAAAATAAGACCAAAAGGCTGCCCAAAAGCATTTTCTGCTGGCGGGTTACTTTCCACGACCTTTTTGGTTTTTCGGTTCCGTCTGCTTTTGCTGTTGTTTCTTTCTTGACCGTTTTTGCCATTTTTTAATTGGAATTGGAATAAAATTTAATGCGGTACAAATTATAAAAATTTCGGGACATAAATGATAAGGCCGATTGTGATAGCTGTCAGTGCTGCGAAAAATACAGCTCCGGCGGCAATGTCTTTGATGAACCCGATGCGTTCGTGGTAATTTGGATGGATGAAATCGGCAATTTTCTCCACAGCAGTGTTCAATCCCTCAATCGCGAGTACAAAACCGATTGCGAGTGTCTGGAACATCCATTCGGTTGCGGTGATCTTGAAATAAAATCCGGCAATGACGAGTAAAACGGCGAGTGAAAACTGCACCATGACGCTGTGTTCGGTCGTGATGAGCTTGATCGCGCCTTTGACGGCAAAGCCAACGCTTTTAAAACGCCCGGTAAAAAAGGTATTGTCTTTTTCGAATTCCATACGCGGTATTTAAAGGGCTGCGAGCGCTGCTTCGTAATTTGGCTCGTCGGCGATTTCAGCGACTTGCTCCGTATAAACAATGTCACCTTTTTCGTCGATGACAATCACAACTCTTGAATTTAAACCTGCCAATGGGCCGTCGGTGATTTCAAGTCCGTAATCCTTTCCGAATTTTCCGTCCTGGAAATCGGACAAGTTCACGACGTTTTCAAGTCCTTCAGCACCGCAAAAACGTTTTTGGGCAAAAGGCAAATCGCGAGAAATGCACAAAACAGTCGTATTTTGAAGCCCACTTGCTTTTTCATTGAATTTTCTAACCGATGCCGCACAAGTTCCGGTGTCGACACTCGGAAAAATGTTCAGGACTAACTTTTTGCCTGCAAAATCGGCTAAAGTCGCTACTGATAAATCGTTTTTTACGAGTTTAAAATCGATTGCTTTGGTGTGTGTTTTCGGCAGTTCGCCGTTGGTATGTACCGGATTTCCTCCTAAAGTGATGGTCGCCATTTGTGGTTTTTTTATTAAGGTTCAAAAGTATAAAATATATTTGGAATAGCAGGCAGTTGTTTGCTGCGGTTGGAAAAGGAATTTTGTCGTTGGTTTTGCGCCCGCGTTAGGGATGGAAGCGAAAATCCTTTTTAAATTTGTAATCCTAGCATTTGAAATTAAAAGAAGAATATCCGGCAGAGGTTTAGGCATCTGGGGCGAAAAGACTTTTACAAATTTAAAAAGATTGCAGCGGACAGCCCGGCCGCAGGCAACGCCCAAATAAAAAAAAACGCTTCCATTGCTGAAAGCGTTTTCGGGTAAAAATATTGGAAACTATTTATCGATAGAACCCAAAACACGCTGCATGAACGCGTTTAAGGCTTCTTTTTTATCGGTTCCGGTCTGGATCATTTTGTGGACTTCGAGCGCGCCGTACATATTTGAAATGAGTTCGCCGATGACGTCGAGTTCTTCGTCTTTAAGCGACGGAACCTCGGTTAACGCTTCGAGCACTTCAATGGTTTCAATCAGGTAATCCTGGTCGTTTGCTTCAATGAACTGCGTGAGTTGTTTGATTACGGGTAGTTTCATAGGATTTCGGCTACGAGTTCATTCAACACTTCGGTTTTGTTGGTTTGCGTTTCATTTTTGAGAATTCCACCCACGAAAGTTGCGAAAGTCGGCAGGTTTGAAACATTCGCCAGTTTTCTGGATTCAGGATACAATTCGGCATCCACAATCACGAAAGCCGTTCCTTCATTTTCAGACGCCAGTTTCTTGAATTTTGGTTTCATAATGCGGCAGTTTCCGCACCAGGAAGCCGAATATTGCACGACCACTTTTTCGTTGCTGGCGACAATATCTTTTAAAGTATCTTCAGTTAATTCGATTAACATATTTGATATTTATTAGTTGTTTAAATAAGAAGCGACGCCTTCTCTTGTTGCAAACATCGCTTCTTTTCCTTCTTCCCAGTTTGCAGGACAAACTTCGCCTTTGGTTTGGACATGCGTGTAAGCATCAACCAAACGAATGTATTCGGCAACGTTTCTTCCTAGTGGCATGTCGTTTACGCTTTCGTGGAAGATTTTTCCGGTTTCGTCGATCAAATAAGTCGCTCTGTAAGTAACATTTGAGCCTTCGATGATAATTGAATCGGTTTCTTCGCTATAACCTGTAGATTCGATGTCAAGGATTCCGAGGATGTTTGACAGGTTTCTGTTCGTATCGGCTAGGATTGGATAGGTTACACCTTCGATTCCGCCGTTATTTTTTGGGGTGTTCAACCAGGCAAAGTGTACTTCGTTGGTGTCGCAAGAAGCGCCGATTACAATGGTATTTCTTTTTTCAAATTCTGGCAAAGCAGCCTGGAACGCGTGCAATTCGGTTGGGCAAACGAAAGTAAAATCTTTTGGATACCAGAACAAAAGCACTTTTTTGTTGTTGTTTACGGCTTCTTCGAAAATGTTGATTTTCAAATTGTCACCCATTTCAGAAATGGCGTCAACTACAATGCTTGGAAATTTTTTACCTACTAAAGACATAATTATATGGTTTTTAATGTTATCAATTTTGTTTGGCAAAAATAGGGTATGAAGTCATATGGCAACAATCAATTATCATTATATAATCTGATTTTAAAATAGCTTTGGGTTATACTTTAATATGTGCTGAGAATCTCATAATTCCATTTAAATAAAATTATTGATATCGCAACAAATGCAATTTTTTATTCGATGAATCCTATTTTTACGTTTGCTTTTATATATTTGTTTGGCGTTAAAATTTTCTGGCTTTTTGCCTGGATTGCCAACAATCAAACAGCAAAGTACATATGAGTTTTTCCAGTTTATTCAGAAAAAAAACAGTCCAGGATATTTTAAAACAGGTGGCAAAAAATGAAGCCGATGGACATAATGCTTTGGGCAAACATTTAACCACACGCGATTTGACTGCTTTCGGAATTGCAGCCATTGTAGGAGCAGGAATTTTCAGTACAATCGGAAAAGCAAGTTCCGATGGCGGCCCGGCAGTGATTTTTCTCTTCCTCTTTACCGCTTTGGCGTGCGGATTTGCTGCTTTCGCTTATGCGGAATTTGCTTCAATGGTTCCGGTTTCAGGAAGCGCATATACCTATTCTTATGTCGCTTTTGGAGAAATCATAGCCTGGATCATTGGCTGGGCTTTGATTATGGAGTATGCAATCGGGAACATTACCGTCGCCATTTCATGGAGCGATTACTTTACCGGATTGCTCGAAAGTGGCGGAATCCACTTGCCGCAATGGGTGCAAATGGACTATTTAACCGCTTCCAACGGATTTAAAGATGCCACGGCTTTAATGCAGGGCGGAAAATCATACGAGAATTTAAGTTCCGGATTGCAGGCTGCTTACACGGCCTGGACGACTTCGCCAACAATCGGTTCCTTTCATTGTGTTGCCGATTTGCCCGCTTTATTTATCATTATTTTGATTACGGCTTTGGTTTACCGCGGCATGAAAGAATCGCGAAATGCCAGCAATATGATGGTTGTCGTGAAATTGTGCATCATACTTCTGGTGATCGCAGTCGGTGTTTTTTATGTCGATACAAACAATTGGCAGCCTTTTGCGCCAAATGGTGTCAGCGGTGTTTTGAAAGGCGTGTCGGCGGTGTTCTTTGCGTATATCGGTTTTGACGCGATTTCAACCACGGCAGAAGAATGTAAGAATCCGCAACGCGATTTGCCGCGCGGCATGATGTGGGCGATTATCATTTGTACGGTTTTATACGTCATCATTGCATTGGTTTTAACCGGAATGGTCAATTACAGTGAGCTCAATGTTGGCGATCCGTTGGCATTTGTATTCGATAAACTGAATTTAAAATGGATGTCGGGAATTATCGCCGTTAGCGCAGTCGTTGCGATGGCGAGTGTTTTATTGGTTTTCCAAATGGGACAGCCGAGAATCTGGATGAGTATGAGCCGCGACGGTTTGCTGCCAAAACGCTTTTCAAAAGTGCACCCGAAATTCAAAACACCTTCTTATGCCACGATCGTCACCGGATTTGTAGTCGCGATCCCAGCCTTGTTTTTAAACCTGACGATGGTGACCGATTTGTGCAGCATCGGGACGTTATTTGCATTCGTGCTCGTGTGCGCCGGCGTTTTAGTGCTACAGAACAAACCCGATATTCCAAGGGGAAAATTCAAAACGCCTTACATCAATTCGAAATTCGTATTTCCGGTTTTATTGGTCATCGGACTCGTTTTTGCTTTCGGTTACAACCAAAAAGCAACGATGGATTTCATCACAAATGAAAAGCAGATCAATACACCCGAAACGATTGTCATGTCATTAAACAAAGAACAAAGCCAACTCGTTTATGAATATTTATTAAGCCGAGATGCAGCAAACGGAAAAATCGCAAACCCTGATTTAGAGCACATCCTAAGCCATTATGAGGATAACGCTTACGCAAATGTGGTCGCATCGTTGCCGATTGACAATGCATTGAAATATGAATCGGGTTTCAGTTTGTTCAAGCATAAAATTCCAATGTGGATTTTTCTGATCGTACTTGCAGGTTTGACAGTTTGGTCGATCAGGCAGAATTTATCGTTGATTCCGCTGCTCGGATTGGTTTGCTGCCTGTATATGATGGCCGAACTCAGCGTTTGGAACTGGATTTATTTTACTTGCTGGCTGTTGATCGGATTGCTGATTTACTTTGGCTTCAGCCGGAAAAACAGCAAATTGAACCTTCCAAAAGAAACGGTTTAGCCAAAATAAAAATCCGTCTGAAGATGGCGCTTCAAACGGATTTCATCACAAAAAAAATTAAAACTATACCATTTCTGCCGACATTTTTAAAACACCGGTTTCTACCATGCACTTTTTCATCATTTGATATGTGCGTTCAATATCATTGTCAAGCCCGATCGAAAAACGGATCAGTCCTTCTGTCAGTCCCATTTCGATTTGCTCGTCCATCGGGATTTCCGACGAAGTCGAACTGCCCGGAGCGCTAAACAATGTTTTGTAAAATCCGAGGCTTACCGCTAAATATCCGAGGTTTTTTTGCTGCATCAGTTCCATCAGCTCATTCGCTTTATCGGCACTTCCCGCATCAATTGTCATCATGCCGCCAAATCCATATTCTGGATTGATCATGTTTTTATACAATTCATGGCTCGGATGACTTTTGAGTCCGGGATAAACCGTTTTCAAACCATCCTTTTCAAATCGTTCAGCCAAAAATAAAGCGTTGTAACTGTGTTGTTTCATCCGAATATGAAGCGTTCTCAAATTCTTCATCACACTCGCCGAACGCAAACTATCCATCGTCGGCCCAAGCAGCATCGAAGCACCCGAATTCACATTTTTTAACGCATCGATAAATTCGCGGGACGCACAAGTCACCCCGCCAACCGTATCGCTGCTTCCGTTGATGTATTTCGTAAGGCTGTGGATCACAACATCGGCGCCCATTTTCGCAGGAGCAACAGACAGCGGTGAAAACGTATTATCGACCACCAGTTTTAAGTTGTGCTTTTTTGCAATCTTCGCCAAACCGGCAATATCTGCCACTTCAAGCAACGGATTGCTGACGGTTTCACAATACAAAACCTTTGTTTCTGGCGTTATTGCAGCTTCAACCAAGTCAAGTTTCGTAATGTCAACAAAGCTGGTTTTAATCCCGAAGCGCGGTGTAAAATTCTTTAAAAACGCATACGTTCCGCCATAAATCGTGCGGCTCGAAACGATATGATCGCCACTTCCGCACAATTGCAAAAGCGTTGGCGTAATTGCGCCCATGCCCGAAGCCGAAACATTTGCAGTTTCGGTGCCTTCCATCGCAGCCATCGCCTTGTCAAGGTATAAATTGCTCGGCGACGAATGCCGCGAATACAAATAACAGCCTTCGGCGTTGCCTTCAAAAGTGTCGAACATCGTTTTTGCTGATAGGAAAGTGTAAGTCGAAGAATCTGAAATAGAAGGATTTACACCTCCAAATTCACCAAAATATTGCAAGTCCTGAATGTTGTCTGCGGGGTTGAATTCCATTGTTTTATTTTTAGGAGCATATTCCTGCTTTCGCCTTTATCTCTTCACTGCGTTGCGAGGATATCGGCTCTATCAGGGCTAGGCATTTGATTACAGAAGAAGCATTAAATTACCATCCAAAACAAAACAATTCCAGTTATAAAATCAACAGATGTATAAATATTCAGACTTTTAATCTATTAAATTGATTTTTATCAGATATATTTGCTTTCATTTTTGAATTTCAATCTTTCAAACCGAAAATCTCACATGACCTTAGATGCCACCGATAAGAAACTGCTGCAATTCCTGCAATCCGACAGCAAGCGAACAACAAAAGAATTGTCCTTAAAGCTCAATTTGTCAGTAACTGCCGTTTACGAACGCATTAAAAAGCTTGAGCGCGAAGGCATTATCGATAAATATGTGGTATTGATTAACCGCAACAAAATCCAGAAAGGCTTTGTTGTTTTTTGCCACATCAAACTCATTCAGCATTCTAAAGATTTCCTGACTACTTTCGAAAGCGAAGTCGTAAAGCTTTCCGAAGTACTCGAATGTTTTCACGTGAGCGGCGATTATGATTACATACTTAAAGTTTGCGTGGAGAACATGGAAGCATACCGCGAATTCATGGTGACCAAACTCACGACTTTACAGCACATCGGCAGCACGCACAGCACTTTTATGATTTCGGAAGTGAAAAACACGACAGCTTATTCGTTGTAAACTTTAAAAAAATGAGCCACGAATTCACAAATTTTTAAAAATCATTCGTGAATTCATGGCCTAAAAATTATGATTGCTTATTAATTCCAGTCAATCTTTCTCGAGAAATACATCACAGCACCCAAAATCAGGAACAATCCGATGCTTCCAAAAAGCAGCGCATAATTTTCAAGCTGGATGATGACATAGATAAAGGAGTACAAAACCGCCAGCGATGTTCCGATAAAAGCCGGGAATTTCCTGTTTTTCAGGATCGAAATAGAATACAATGCAATCATCAGCACGACTGAAATGCCCGAGATCAAATACGCTTTTAGAAAGCTCGAATGTTCGGTAATTGAAATCAGTAACGTATAAAACATAATCAGCGCGAGGCCAATCATCGAATACTGGAAAATATGGATTTTAATTTTGCTGATGCTCTGGATCAGAAAAAAGATTAAAAACGTCAATCCAATGACGAGGAAACCATATTTTGCCGCACGCTCATTTTGCTGGTATTGGTTCACCGGAATGATAAAATCGACGCCGAAAGCATACTTTGCCAAATCGGGAAGAAATTCAAAGGATTGTTGCGAAAAAGCGCGGTTGATGTGCAGGATTTTCCAGTCGGCGCGAAAGCCTTTATCTGAAACCGTTTTCGTTTTGTCATCCGGAAGGAAATTCCCGTCAAACTTTGGTGAATGCCAGTTCGAAGTAATTTTGGCAGTAGTCGTTTTTCCAATCGGAACCATCCGGATTTGCTGGCTTCCGTTGTACACCAGGTCAAAATGAAACGGCGTTTGCCCGCCACTCTGAAAAGCTGCGGAATTTATAAATCCGGTTTCAAGCGCCTCAACCGAATCTTTTTTAGTGCTGTAAACCGGCTCAAAAGTGTAAGCTGCATTGCCAAGGTTGATCTTGACTTCGTCGCGAATGCTTTTTAAATTCGTGGTTTGGATCAAGATCGTCGCTTCATCCCAGAGAATATCGGCATCGGGAATATTTTTCGAACTGAAATCGGGCTTTGAATATTTCCCGTCAAATTTCATGTCTGAAGTAAAAACAACCGATTCATAATTGCTGCGTTTCAGGACTTTGGTCTTTACATTGGAGCTGTTTTTAAGCTCGTCCGGAAAAAAATAAGCATATTCGGTTGATGCCGTTTTTTCAGTAGTGCGCTCTTTCGTTTTCTCGTTTACAGAAATGGTTTCGGTATACGTTTTATACGGAACTTTGACGATCGGGCCATAGAAATAAACGCTTTCGCCCCATTTTTCACCAGTTTCTGAGATGACTTCTTTCTGCCGCAAAGCGCGTTCTTCAATGAGGCTTTTAACAAATTGCAGCGGGATTAATAATACGAGCGTTAAAAGCCCGACCATGATCATTTTTGCCGTGTTCGACTGTAAAAACGAGGTGTTTTCTTCTTGTGGAGTTTCCATGATTTTAGATTTAAAGATTAAAAAATTATAAGGATTTAAAGATTAAAAGGTTCGAATACGAAATAGGCGTAAAGTGCTGCTATCGGAATGTTGACCAATAAAATCAGCATTTTGACAGCAAAATATTCGCGGTAATTTTTTTGTGTGATGAAATAATACAGCAGGTGAAAAAAGACGAGGCTGTTCAGGACAAATGCAATGACGATGTAAGCCAATCCAATCAGGAGCATGTCGAAATTATAGGGAATCATTTTATAAAGGAGCAGAATTAATGTGCCGATTGTAAACGAACCAATCGCCATGTGCGTAGAGAATTCGCCGGCTTTTCTGAGGTAGTACATTGGTGACATATTTATCGGATTAAAAAGGTTTCACGGATTTTTGAGAGTGGCTGGTTTAGCATTTTTGTAAATTCCAATGAATGGAAGAGCAATGCATTTTTGCCTTTTTTATATTTTTTGAAAAAGAAAGGCAAACTGTGCAGATAAAACATCGAGCCTAAAATTGCAGCAAGACATGTTGTGATGCTTTTTTTTCCGTTTCCGATGAGGTAAAACTGCAGCCCGATTTGCGCCCGCGCCGATATTCCGGTATTGGTGAGCACGTGAAAAATGTCTCGTTTCTCTAAAATTGGATCTTTGCTGAAATGATGCTGCTGCAGAAATTCCGCAAGAGCGAACCCCAGGCTTTCCTCGGAAAAATTGATCAGGTCTGCAATCCTGAAATCGGTTTGAACCGTTCGTAAATTCGCATAAAAATTCTCGGATTCATAAAATCCGGGTACACTCAGTGTTTTCATAATGTGGTTTATTTAGCCGAATTAAATTTAAAAAAAAAGTAGGCGAGCAGCAGGAACATGCCGTAGCCGAGTGAAAATCCGATCGTTCGGAGCTGCAATAAAAGCAACGGAATATCGGTCAGGAGTTCAAGCGGATTGCTGATAATGTCCCAGCTGTTGTAGCGCAGAAACCGTCCAAGGTAAATCCCGAATCCTGAAAGCAAACAGCATAAAACAATAAATATCCACCCGGTTTTATTTCCAAATCGTGTTTGCCAGATGTGATGCATGTCTGCTATCGATATGAATCCGAATGCGATTCCGCTCCACGAAAACGACATCAGCAAAAGCAAGTCAAACCAGTCCGGCATTCCGTCCGAATTTTTAAAATGAAGAAAATCGGTGATGATGTAAGGCGCGTTTGGCAGAAACAACAGCCAGATTGCAGTGAAGATAAAAAGCTTTTTATTTTGACAGAAGTTCGGATTTTCGACCAGCCAGTTGCTAACAATCATAGGCACGCCGGCGAGAATCAGATTCCAGATCAGAAATCCGTAAAATAACGATTCAGTCGTAAAAATCCGGATCGCGAGCAGTCCGAAATTAAAAGCAGCGAGTATGAAAAGCGTGGTTGCTGTGCGGTTGTTGGTTAAGATTGAAATATTCATAATTTAATTTTAAAAGTACTTTGTTTTTCAAAGTGAATAAGTAAAAAAATAGTTTAACTTTTCTGGATTAATTTTTCAAGGGCTTCAATATGATCACGAAATGCTTTTTTTCCTTCTTTGGTGGCGCTGTAACTGGTGTTTGGTTTTTTTCCGATGAACTGTTTTTCGATGGCAATGTAATTTTCTAATTCGAGTGCCTTGGTATGGCTGGCAAGATTTCCGTCGGTCACGCCGAGCAGTTCCTTCAGTGTATTAAAATCGGCGGAATCATTGACCATCAGCACCGACATAATGCCGAGCCGGATGCGGTGATCAAAAGCCTTGTTGATATTTTGGATGATGTTTTTCAAATGATCATATATTAGATACGATTTTCAGATGTACGATTTACGTGAAGTGCAGCGTAAATCAAAAACCCTAAATCGTAAATCAAAATTATTTCCTGTCGTATTTAAAATGCATGATGCTGCCGTAAATAATGTGGCAAAGGCCGAAACCAAGCGCCCAGAATTCGAGTGTATAACCGTAAACCGCCGCTGACAAAAGACCCAAAATTACAACAGTTATTCCGAGATAGCGCACA
The DNA here is from genome assembly GCF_900100375.1 of Flavobacterium noncentrifugens. GTDB lineage: Bacteria > Bacteroidota > Bacteroidia > Flavobacteriales > Flavobacteriaceae > Flavobacterium > Flavobacterium noncentrifugens. The sequence goes on from NZ_FNEZ01000002.1 coordinate 676,210, forward strand.
TCCCGTAAAGTATATTTGCTCGCATTGATGCAAGAAAGCCCGTAAAAAATTAGCGTGGCCGGGCCAATTAATTCATAATATTTCCTGTCAAGCAGAATGAGTGAAAAAATTCCTCCGGTAACCAGCGGAATTAAAAAATTGACTGTCATTCTTTTAGAAGTGCTGTTCCAGATTTTTTCATTTTCTTTTTTGGCTTTAAAATACGTCATGATAAAAGCCGTCGCAAGTGAAAGCACCAAAACCGAAAATGCCGTTGTTAGGATCCATTTAAAAGTGTCACTTTCCAAAGTCACTTCGTAGCCGCGGTTTGAAGCCAGCAGCATTTTTGCGATGTATGCGCCAACGAGTGCATAAATTCCGGCCAGAATCCCAGATAATCCGCTCAGCGAAATAAACTGCGAAGATTTGTCCATCATGCTTTTGATGTCCTGGATGTCTTTTAAATAATTTCTTTCTACCATATTTAAAGTACTTTGAATTGCAAAGTAAATGTAAATCTTTTTTCCGGCAAAACTTTTTCCCAATTATTTTTACAGTTCCTTGTCATTTCGACTGTAGGGAGAAATCTTCTATCGGTTGGAATTTCTCCCGGCGGTCGAAATGACAATTCAAGGACACACTTTTCAACAAAAAACCGTAATTTTGTGCAGCAAAAATAAAAACACACAAAACATACATATTATGAGTGCATTTGACGTTGTCGTTATCGGTTCAGGTCCAGGCGGTTATGTGGCTGCGATCCGTTGTGCCCAATTGGGTTTCAAAACAGCCATTATTGAAAAATACTCCACTTTGGGCGGAACATGCCTCAATGTGGGCTGCATTCCGTCAAAAGCATTGCTCGATTCTTCACACCATTATTATGATGCGGTTTCGCATTTCAAGGAGCATGGAATTGATATCAGTGGTGAGATCAAAGTCAACATCGAGCAAATGATCGCCAGAAAAGCATCAGTTGTAGATCAAAACGTCAGCGGAATCAAATACCTGATGGACAAAAATAAAATCACCGTTTTCGAAGGATTGGGTTCTTTTGAAGACGCGACACACATCAAAGTTTCAAAAGCCGACGGTTCATCTGAAATTCTTGAAGCTAAAAATACGATCATTGCAACAGGTTCAAAACCATCAACATTACCATTCATCAAAATCGACAAGCAAAGAATCATCACTTCAACTGAAGCGTTGAAACTGACTGAAGTGCCGAAACACCTAATCGTTATTGGCGGCGGCGTCATCGGATTGGAACTCGGACAGGTTTATTTAAGACTCGGTGCACAGGTTTCTGTTGTTGAATATTTAGACCGAATTATTCCGGGAATGGATGCCGGTTTGTCAAAAGAACTGACGAAAGTCCTCAAAAAGCAAGGCATGAAATTCTACACGTCTCACAAAGTGAAATCGGTGGAAAGAAACGGCGGCGTTGTTGTTCAGGCTGAAAATGCCAAAGGCGAAACGATTACGCTCGAAGGCGATTATGCGTTGGTTTCTGTCGGAAGAAAAGCATATACTGAAGGTTTGGCTGCCGATAAAGCCGGAGTAAAGATCTCAGACCGAGGTTTGGTGGAAGTTAACGATCATCTGCAAACAAATGTTCCGAATATCTACGCGATCGGCGATGTCATTAAAGGCGCTATGCTTGCTCATAAAGCCGAAGAAGAAGGCGTTTTCGTTGCTGAAACGTTAGCGGGACAAAAACCGCACATCGACTACAATTTAATTCCAGGCGTAGTATATACGTGGCCCGAAGTGGCGGCTGTCGGAAAAACCGAAGAGCAATTGAAAGCAGCCGGAATCGAATACAAAACAGGAAGTTTCCCAATGAAAGCGCTCGGTAGATCACGCGCGAGCGGCGACACCGATGGTTTCGTAAAGATATTGGCCGACGCCAAAACAGACGAAGTTTTAGGTGTTCACATGATTGGCGCAAGGGTTGCCGATTTGATTGCCGAAGCCGTGACTGCAATGGAGTTCAAAGCGTCTGCTGAAGACATCGCAAGAATGTCGCACGCACATCCAACATACGCGGAAGCGGTGAAAGAAGCAGCTTTAGACGCGACTGAAAAACGTTCAATTCACATGTAATTTCAGAATAATAATGTAAAAAGCCCGTTCGATTGAGCGGGCTTTTTTATTGTTATCTGTCATTTCGACTGCGGGGAGAAATGTGTTTTATAATCGGGATTTTTCTCTGCGGTCTAAATGACAAAAGTCTGGTTGATATGACAATTGAAGTCTCAAACCGGTTTTACGCTCTTAAGGAATTTCCGGTAAATGAAAATACCGAGTAATGCCAGTAAAATAATCGACCACAATTGCACAACAAATGCAATGATAGAAGCTAAAATAGACCAGCCGGTTTTTAATCCGTCAAGAATTTCCAATCCGAAATTTCCATAAGCCTGATTGTCTTTTTCGATGGCAACCAATTCCTGTTTGATCGTTTCATTCTGGTAAATCGCCAAGGTAATCGTGCTATAAGCAATTTGGTCCCGCATCGCCAGGTTCTGGATTTTTGCATTCTCGCTTTGTTGTTTTTTGTTCAGGACATCATTTTCGGCATCGGCAATATCATTAAGTTTTTTTCCTTTTTGATCGATGTCGTTCTGCAGTCTTTTCGTATGGTCTGAAAGGCGCTGCTGCGACAAATCGGCGGCAAGCAATTGCAGGGAAACGTCATCGGCTTTGATAACTCGGAAATCCAGGTAATCGATTTCTTTTGCAATGGATTTGATTACGGTGTCGAGTTTCGTATTTGGAATGCGGAGTATAATGTTGTTTTCAACCGAATATTTAATCGTTTGCAACGTGCTGTCGGCGCTGATTTTTGTTTGCTTTTTACCTGTAAGATGGCTTTGCAGATCGGTATTGGTTACAATTCCACCAAATTTATTAACGGCATTTTCAATTTTATAAGTCGATTGCGCGACGTTTTTGACTTTAAATTTGATGTCGGCCTTTTGGATGAATTTTCGTTTGTCATCGGGATTCTGCACGGCTGCATTGGAACTCAGCACATTTTTCATCGATTCATCAGCGGAAGTTTTTTCAGATAAGGCGGCTTCTTCCTGCGGAGATTCTCCCTGTTTACAAGAAATTACCAAAATAGCAAACAATGCCGCAACACCAAACAAGAACGTTGTTTTCATAAAGATTGATTTTAAAGATTACTAATTATTAATGGATTCGCGTCATTTTAAATCAAAAGTGATGGTTTTTAAGATTTTTAACAGAATCGCAGCGCACTAATAACTGTGCCAAAAAAATATCCAAAAGCCATCCGACGAAAATTTTATTGTAATTTTGAAATCCGAAACCAATATTTCATTGAGAACATCCGTATTTAAAGACATTTCCGATCCTCAAAAAATTAAAGCGCAACTGCTTTTATGGGCGCAGCAATTTCGGGAAATCACTTTTCTGGACAGCAACAATTATCCGCAGCACTATTCAAATGTGGATTGCATACTGGCTGTTGATGCGCTAACTTCCATAAAAACAGATTATCCAAACGCTTTTGAAGATTTAAAACAATACCAGCAAACGACAAAAGACTGGCTTTTCGGCTATTTGTCATACGACCTGAAAAACGATACTGAAGATTTAAAATCCAGGAATTTCGACGGTTTGCATTTTCCAGATCTTTATTTTTTCCAACCGAAGAAATTGTTTTTTCTGAAAGGAAACCAGCTGGAGATTTGTTATCTGAAGATGTGTGATGATGAATTGGAGTCGGATTGGAACGAAATAGAGCAAGTCGAAAGTCAAAAGCCGAAAGTCGAAAGTCTTCTGAAAATCAAGCAGCGGATTTCCAAAGATGATTATCTGAAAAAAGTGTCAAAAATGCTTAATCACATTCACCGCGGAGATATTTATGAAGCCAATTTCTGTATGGAATTTTATGCTGAAAACGCGACGATCAATCCATTCGAAAAGTATCAGAAACTTAATGCAATTTCAGAACCGCCGTTTGCTGTTTTTTTTAAAAACCACAAGCAATTCCTTATTTCTGCGTCACCCGAAAGGTACTTGAAAAAAGAAGGAAATAAAATCATTTCCCAGCCAATTAAAGGCACAGCAAAGCGAAGTTCCGATGCAATTGAAGACGAACGACTCAAAAACGAACTATTTTCCAATGCAAAAGAACGTTCTGAAAATATCATGATCGTCGATCTTGTCCGAAATGATTTGTCGCACACGGCAACAAAAGGTTCTGTAGCAGTTGAGGAATTGTGCGGCGTGTATTCTTTTAAGCAAGTGCACCATTTGATTTCTACAGTTATTTCTGAACTCGATCCGCAATATGCTGCAGCCGATGTGTTGAAAACGACTTTTCCAATGGGAAGCATGACCGGCGCGCCCAAAGTTTCAGCGATGAAAATCATCGAAAACCTCGAAGAAACCAAACGCGGATTGTACAGCGGTGCTGTTGGATATTTTACGCCAAATGGCGATTTCGATTTCAACGTCGTGATCCGAAGCATTTTATACAACCATCAAAATCAATATTTGTCGTTTTCTGTTGGAAGTGCGATTACGTCTTTATCCGATCCTGAAATGGAATACGAGGAATGTTTGCTGAAAGCGAAAGCGATGTTTGAAGTTTTGAGTTAGGCATAAGACATAAGAGCGTTTGATTGTCGTAAATTGCTTATTTTTGACAGCATGAAAACTGCTTTCCAAAACTTACTCTACCCAAAACTAGATTTTCTTAAAGGAAAAAAACTCCTTCTCGCAACGAGCGGCGGCATCGACAGCATGGTTTTGGTTGATTTATTGCTGAAGGAAAACTTCGAAATCGCCATCGCACACTGCAATTTCCAGCTTCGCGGGATCGAGAGTTTTGAAGACCAGAAATTCATAGAAAACTTCGCCCAAAAAAACAACATTCCGGTTTTCATTACCCAATTTGATACCAAGGCTTTTGCCGAAGATTATAAACTGTCTACCCAGGTTGCGGCGCGTGAATTAAGATACAATTGGTTTTACGAACTGCTGGAAACCGAAAATTTTGATTACATTTTAACCGCTCACCACGCCGATGACAACCTCGAAACGTTCCTGATCAATTTATCACGTGGCACCGGAATTGAAGGACTAACCGGTATTCCGCAGCAAAATGAAAAAATTATCCGGCCATTATTGGCGTTCAGCCGAAATGAAATCGAAGCTTACGCCAATGAAAATCAGATCGAATGGCGCGAAGACAGTAGCAATGCATCGGATAAATATTTGCGGAATAAAGTACGCCACCACATTGTTCCGTTGTTGAAAGATTTAAATCCCGGATTTTTATCAGCATTTCAAAAAACGCAGGATTATCTGCAGCAAACGCAAGGAATGGCTGAAGATGCGGCGATTATGGTTTACCAACAAGTGGCGCAGGAAGCAAATGATGAAATTCATTTCAACCTGAAAAAGCTCAAAAAGCTGTCGAATTACCATTCGTATTTGTACCAATGGCTCAGCGAATTTGGCTTTTCTGCATGGAAAGACATTTATGCATTGGCCGACAGCCAGAGCGGAAAGCAGGTCTTTTCACCGGAATTTCGCCTGGTCAAAAACCGCGATTTCCTGATTTTATCACCATTGAAAAATCTAAAAGAAACTTCCGAGTTTTTGATTAACGAAAATACTACAGACGTTAATTTTCCTATAAAACTGTCATTTTCGAAAGTAGATTCGGTTATCGAAACATCAAATAAAACTATCTTTACGGACGTTGATAAACTGAAGTTTCCATTAATTTTGAGGCGCTGGAATGAAGGCGACGTTTTCGAGCCGTTTGGAATGGACGGAAAGTCGAAAAAAGTCAGTAAATTTTTCAAGGACGAGAAATTTTCATTGGCCGAAAAAGAAAAAACCTGGCTGCTTTGTTCTGGAAATAAAATTATCTGGATCGTTGGAAAGCGCGCGGACGAACGCTTTAAAGTTTCAGAAACTACTAAAAACATACTACAAATCGCATTGTCATAATGAAGAAAATATACTTTTTACTGCTCGCTTTTTTTGGATTGCTCCAGATGAATGCCCAAATTTTAAATCCTGTAAAATGGTCGACGCGAACCGAAAAAATCTCAGCTACCGAATTCAACCTGGTTTTCGAAGGAATTATTGAAGACGAATGGCATGTGTATTCGCAGTTTACTCCGGATGGCGGCCCGCTTCCGATGGAAATTAAATTTAAAAACGCCAAAGGCAATTTCGATTTAATCGGAAAAGCGACTGAAACCGGAACGAAAAAAGAATTTAATGACGTTTTTGGGGTTGACGAGCTTTTCTTCGCGAAGAAATTATTGATCAAACAAAAGGTAAAAATCACCAATCAGAATGGTTTTAAGATCGATGCCAATGTTGATTACCAGGTATGCAAAAGTAGTTGCATTAATGACAAGAAGAACTTCACTTTTGACATCCCGAAAATCACGGCAGCGGCAATAATTCCTGCTGCACCAGAAAAAAATACTGTTTTAAAAGATACTATTTCAATAGTTCCTGATACTGCAGCTGCACAAAAAGCAACTGCAACGGAAAAAAAATCCGTAGTTTCGGAAACCAAAATACCGCCAAAGCAACCCGAACAGCAAAAAGGATTGTTGTCTATTTTTATCATCGCGTTCCTATCTGGATTCGCTGCATTGCTGACACCCTGCGTATTTCCATTGATCCCGATGACTGTGAGCTTTTTTACTAAGCAAAGTAAAAATAAAAGAGAAGGCAAGAAAAATGCGATCATTTACGGCATTTCGATTATCGTGATTTATGTGGCGCTTGGCTTTTTCGTTTCATGGGCTTTTGGTGCAGATGCATTGAATTCACTGGCTACAAACGTGTATTTCAATATTATTTTCTTCATTCTACTGGTAATTTTCGCTGCGTCGTTCTTAGGCGCTTTTGAAATCATGCTCCCAAATTCGTGGGCAAATAAAGTTGACAAACAAGCCGATCGCGGCGGAATTTTCGGGATTTTATTCATGGCATTGGCATTGGCGATCGTATCGTTTTCATGCACCGGGCCAATTGTCGGGACGTTGTTGTTTGAAGCGGCTTCAAAAGGTGTTGTTGGGCCAATTGTGGGCATGTTCGGATTTTCATTGGCTTTAGCCTTGCCGTTTATGCTGTTTGCGATGTTTCCGGGCTGGCTAAATTCCCTGCCGAAATCGGGCGGATGGCTCAATACCGTAAAAGTATTTTTAGGATTTTTAGAATTGGCTTTGGCGTTTAAATTCTTATCGAATGCCGATTTGGTTTTGCAGATGCATTTGCTTGAAAGAGAGGTTTTCTTAGCCATTTGGATTGCGATTTTCGGAGTTTTGGCTTTGTATCTTTTTGGAAAAATTACCATGCCGCATGACAGTCCGCTGCCATTTATTTCGGTTGGAAGGTTGTTTTTAGGATTGCTGGTTTTGTCTTTTACCGTGTATTTGATTCCCGGACTTTGGGGCGCACCTTTGAAGGTGATTAGCGCTTTTCCACCTCCAATTGAGTACAGTGAAAATCCACGCGGAATTGGAAAAACAAACCAGGCAATTGGAGTTTTGCCAGAAGGCGCAGAATATGGCCCACACGACATTGTAACATTCCACGATTATGATAAAGGAATGGCCTACGCAAAATCGGTCAACAAACCGGTTATGCTGGATTTTACGGGTCATGCATGCGTAAATTGCAGGAAGATGGAAATTAATGTCTGGTCTGATAAAAGCATATTGCCGATTTTAAATACCCAAATTGTGTTGATTTCGTTATATGTTGATGAAGATATCGACTTGCCCCTGAAAGACCAATTTGTTTCAAAACTTACAGGAGAAAAAATTATAACCGTTGGCGATAAATGGACAGATTTAATGCTTTCAAAATACAAAACCAATACGCAGCCGTTGTATGTTTTAACCGATTTAGACGGCAACAGCCTTAGCGAAACGGTGAGTTATGTTGGTGTTGAAGAATACCTGAACTGGCTTAAAAGAGGAATCTCCAAATTTAAAAAATAATTAAGTACCGTCATATTTATCCAGCTTTTTCTGGATCGTGGCGGCTGAAATCCCGTGGATGAATACGGAAAGAATGATCGTGACTGCAGTCAATTCGGTCAATTTCCCGTTGTCGCTAAAATCGGCTTTGCCCAAAGCATACATTAAGTAAAATATCGATCCGATGCCACGGATTCCGTAAAACGAAAGCACAAACTTCTCAAACCGGCTTAAATCTGTCTGCGAAAGCGCAATCCAGCCGCTGATTGGGCGAATAACTAAAATGATTGCCAGCGCAATAAAAATCAAATGCCAATCCAATAAAGATTCTCTGTTTGATGCCATGTAAATTCCCATGATCACAAACAGGAATGCTACAAAAATGCGCTCGATCTCTTCGGTAAAATCATGCAGATTGTCCATGTGGTGAATGTCTTTGTCGCTGTTGCTGAAACTACATGCGGCAATGAAAACCGCGATAAATCCGTAACCGCCGCACATTTCGGTAATGGCGTAAGGCAATAATGTCAATGTTACCGATAAAATGCCACGACTGATTTTTGCCTGCTGGTTTTTATTGGTCATCGAAAAAATGAGCTTGTATAAAATCCAGCCTGAGAACAAACCGATCGCAACTCCTACGACAATTTTATAGATGATATCCGTTAAGATCCATTCTGAGATCCAGTTGTGGTAATCCATTCCTTTTGTAGCGAGAAATATGGCAAAATAGGTAAATGGAAATGCCAGTCCATCATTGATCCCAGCTTCTGAAGTCAGTGCCAAACGGGTTTTGGAAATGTCTTTTTCGCTTGGTTTTGTCGTTTGCAGATCAGCCGCAAGCACCGGATCGGTAGGTGCAATCAACGACCCGAACAAAATTGCTGCGGCAGGAGCGAGGCCAATGAACCACCAACTCAGCCATGCTGTTGCGATAATTGTTAACGGCATCGTAACCGCCAAAAGCCAAAACGAATACTTCCAGGTTTTCCACTTAAAAGGACGTTTAATTTTGAGTCCGGCATTCGTCAGCGCAATGATGGCAACGAATTCAGAGATTTTGCGGATAACCTCCACATTGTTGAGTACTGCTATAGACGAATAATTGTTCGTAAAAATATAAATGACGACCCCGATCAGCAGGTAAATGATCGGCGCGGTAATGTTTTTATTGTTTAGCAGATTGGGAACCGTTGCAGCCATAAGCGTCACAATCCCGATGATGATCAGGTGGAAATTGTATTCGTCAAATTTCAGGAGTTCCGCAAAATCCATAGGCCGCAATTTTTTTTTATTTAGAAATTACGAAAAATTTGCGGGTTGTGCTAAAATGACGGTATAATTTCGGAATATTTTGGCATTTGCAAAAAAAAAAGCCTCTCAAATGAAAGGCTCAAACTTTATTTTAAAATGTGCTGGCTCAGGATGCGGTATACTTCATTGATGTTGTCGCCGCCTTTGCCGAATTGTTTTTTGATAGGCAATTCCTGGTCTTTGATCCAGATCTTGAGTTCGGCATCCAAATCTAAAATCCCGGCACTTTCTTTAGAAAACTTAATCACATTTGTATACGGAATCGACATATAATCTACTTTCGTACCAACGAGTTGCTTTTCAACAAGGATCAATCTTTTATTTGTAAAAATGAACATGTCACGAATGACTTTGTAGGCTTTTTCAATCGACTCGCCGTCAATCAGCATTGGTTCGAATTCTTTAGCAACGTTGTCAAGATTGACTTCTGAAGCATTTCCAAGTATGGCATTAAATATTCCCATGGTAGTTTTTGTTTGGATTAATGTCCAAATTTAACATTAATTGCGGTTTTGCCTTCCCAACAAACCATTAAATTTATAATTATGATGCACATCAGCCTAAATAGTTCCGAAGCTCCGGGACTACATCGTACATTTAAATTACTTCCTTAGAATCACTTTAAAAGTCGTGCCTTCGCCTTTTATAGATTCGACCTCGATGCTGCCGTGCAATTTGTCGGCCATTTTCCTGACTGTCGAAAGTCCGAGACCAGTGCCTTTTGTATTAAAACGGTCGTTTTGCCCAAGCGTCTGGAAAACTTCAAATATCTTATCAAAATGTTTAGGATCGATGCCACAACCATTATCTGAAACGCTAATGATATTTTGCGTTTCTGTTTGGTTGAAACCAATGGTGATCAGCCCTTTTTCCTTGTCGTTGTATTTGATGCTGTTGCTGATAAGGTTGTACATGATCTGACCCAACGCAATGGTATTGGAATAAAATACAATGTTCTTTTCAGGAAGCACAAACTTAAAATCGTTCTTGATCTTCAGCAATCCGATGATGTATTTTGTGAAATCACGAAACTGGATTTCTTCTTTTTGGTCGACATCCAGATTTTCATATTTGTAGTAATTTAAAATGCCATCGACAAGTTTTTTAAGCTCTTCAGAAGATTGCGAAATGTAATCGAGCATCTGGTTTCCGTTGGCATCAATGGTACTGCCGTATTCTTCCTTAAACAGTTGCGTAAGTTGCATGATGTTATTTAAAGGCGATTTGATGTCGTGAGAAACCACCGATGAAAATTGCTCCAAATCTTTGTAACGCGATAATAATGTATTGTGGCTTTCGACGAGTTTGTCATTGTTTTTACGCAATTCCAGCAATTTTGAAACCTGATTGCCGAGTTTTTTAAGGGATTGCAACTGATGTTCATCAAGTTTTCTCGGGCGATCGTCAATTACGCAAAGGGAACCCAGGGCAAAACCATTGGCATCCAATAACGGAACGCCGGCATAGCAACTAATTGCTGGAGCGCCAACAACCAAAGGATTGTCAAAAAAACGCTTGTCTTTAGCCGCATCTTCAATTACAAAAAGTTCGTCGGGATTGTTGATGGCATGTGCACAAAAAGAATCAATTCGCGAAGTTTCATTTACACCGTCAAGCCCTACTTTCGACTTAAACCATTGGCGGTTTTCGTCTACAAGCGTGATTAAGGAAATAGGGACATTGCAGATTTCAGCGGCAAGCCGCGTAATGTCGTCAAAATCCTTTTCAGGAAGCGTGTCAAGAATTTTATAGCTCATCAGCGCATCAAGGCGCGCCTTTTCATTCTTAGGTATTTGTGGAGCAATCATTTAAGGTGGTATTTGGGGGTGCAAATATAGTAACGATTTTTAATTACAAATAGTTTCATGAAAATTTAACTCTAACAAAATTTTATTACATTCGTAATGTAAACGCCTTTTAATCAAATATCAGCCATGTTAGTAAAAGTTTTTGGAAGCGCCGTCTTTGGCGTAGAAGCTACGACCATTACCGTCGAGGTCAATATCGACAAGGGAATCGGGTATCATTTGGTAGGTTTACCCGACAATGCCATCAAAGAAAGCAGTTACCGGATTGCCGCCGCACTTAAAAATAACGGCTATTCGCTGCCGGGCAAAAAAATCACGATCAATATGGCTCCGGCCGATCTGCGAAAGGAAGGTTCAGCCTATGATTTGACACTTGCTGTAGGAATTTTAGTGGCTTCGGGCCAAATTAAATCTGAAGAAACCGACCGCTACATCATCATGGGCGAATTGTCACTCGATGGCGGATTGCAGCCCATAAAAGGCGCATTGCCCATTGCGATAAAAGCCAAAGAAGAAGGCTTTAAAGGTTTTTTCCTGCCAAAGCAAAATGCAAAAGAAGCTGCGATTGTTTCCGATTTGGATGTATACGGAATTGAAAACGTACAGGAAATTATTGATTTTTTTGAAGGAAACGGCACATTGGAGCCGACAATTTTCAATACGCGCGAAGCTTTCAACCGGGCGCTGCACTTTCCTGAATTTGATTTCAGCGATGTAAAAGGGCAAGAGAGCATTAAACGTTGTATGGAAATTGCTGCGGCAGGCGGGCACAATATTATTTTAATTGGGCCGCCAGGTTCCGGTAAAACAATGCTCGCCAAACGACTCCCGAGCATTTTGCCGCCAATGACCATTCGCGAAGCCTTGGAAACCACCAAAATCCACAGTGTCGCCGGGAAATTAAAGGAAACCGGATTGATGCATCAAAGGCCGTTTAGAAGTCCGCACCACACGATCTCAAATGTTGCGCTTGTTGGTGGTGGAAGTTATCCACAACCGGGTGAAATTTCAATGGCTCATAATGGCGTACTTTTTTTAGATGAATTGCCCGAATTTAAGCGTGATGTTTTAGAGGTCATGCGCCAGCCTTTGGAAGATCGTGAAGTCACAATTTCCCGCGCGAAATTTACCATTACATACCCTTCATCTTTTATGCTTGTGGCGAGTATGAACCCAAGTCCGGGTGGGTATTTTAACGATCCAGATGCGCCGGTATCTTCTTCGCCAAATGAAATGCAACGGTATTTAAGCAAAATTTCAGGGCCGTTATTGGATCGGATCGACATTCATATCGAAGTGACACCGGTGCCTTTTGAAAAGTTATCCGATGAACGAAGATCGGAAAACAGCCATGACATCCGCGAACGCGTGACTAGAGCAAGAGAAATACAGAGTTTGCGTTTTGCCGAAAACCAAACGGTCAATTACAATGCACAAATGAATACGAAGCAAATCAGGGAATATTGTAAACTCGATGAGCAATCTTTACAATTGTTAAAAAAAGCAATGGAACGGCTCAATTTATCGGCACGCGCTTATGACCGGATATTAAAGGTTTCCAGGACGATTGCTGATTTAGATTCATCTGAAAATGTGTTGTCGAATCATATTGCCGAAGCGATACAATACCGCAGCCTGGATCGCGAAAGCTGGCTCGGATAAATAATTTCGATTGAAATTGTAAGCCGAGTCAACAGTGAATTGCGTACTTTTGGAAATAAATTTACCTCAATGAAAATTGTTATTTCTCCTGCCAAATCACTCGATTTTGAATCGGTCTTGCCTACTGAAAAATTCACAAAAAGTGCTTTTATGGCTGACAGCCGAGCGATCAATAAAGTTATCAAGCAAAAGAAACCAAAAGAATTGTCTGAATTAATGGATATTTCCGATAAGCTTGCCGATTTAAATTGGCAACGCAATAAAAAATGGAAAACACCTTTTACCGCAGAGAATGCAAGGCCGGCGATTTATGCTTTTAATGGTGATGTGTATCAGGGTTTGGATGCTTATTCGATTCCGTTGGAAAAATTAGACGAACTGCAAAACAGCCTGCGAATCCTTTCAGGCTTGTACGGATTGTTGAAGCCGCTTGATTTAATTCAGCCCTACCGACTCGAAATGGGTACGCATCTGCCCATCGGCGAAAGCCATAATTTATACGATTACTGGAAACAAAAACTTACCAAATCCCTGAATAAAGAACTCAAAAAAGGCGAGCTTTTCATCAATTTGGCGAGCCAGGAATATTTTTCGGCAATCGATGTAAAAGCCTTGAAAGTTCCTGTCATTACGCCGGAATTCAAAGACTATAAAGATGGCAAACTCAAGATCATCAGCTTCTTTGCAAAGAAAGCGCGCGGGATGATGGTGCGCTATATCGTTGATACGAAGGTAAAAACCATCGAAGGCCTCAAAGGATTTGATTATGAAGGCTATCGTTTTGACGCCAATCTGTCGAAAGGAAATACACTTGTTTTCACACGATAATTGTAATAAACATTTTTTTTAACACACAGATGCGTTTAGAAAACGTTAAATCGCAAGTGCGTTTGCTTCAAATTATTACATTTACGACTTTAAAATAAAAACCAATGATTAGAAAAAGTTTACTGCTAACGGGTATGTTTTGCTCGCTGAGCCTTTTTGCCCAGGATGAACTCATCAAAAAAGTAATCAACAATGCTTCTTTAAGTTCAAAATTCGAATTTAAGAATGTGATCGATCTTGAGACCACTTCGGTTAAAAATCAAGGTTCTGCCGGGACTTGTTGGAGTTATTCGGGAAATTCATTCCTTGAATCCGAAATGATCCGCATGGGGAAACAACCGGTTGATTTAGCCGAAGTCTATTCAGCCAGGCAGGTTTATCTGTCAAAAGCGAGAAATTACATCCTTTTTAATGGAAATATGGGGTTAGGCGACGGCGGTGAAACACACGATGTTATGAATATGCTTCGCAAATACGGCGCGATGCCGCAAGTGGCTTACACGTATGAAGATTATGGAAAAGGCACTTTAAAAGCTGGGGATTTTCAGGACAAATTCAAAGCGATCTTAGATGCTTACATTAAAAATCCGGATCCGAAAAAAGGCGTTTCTTGGGTTTCTGACATCAACAATTACATGGATGAAAAGCTGGGAAAATTGCCTGCAACATTCAAATACAACGGTAAAGATTACAATCCGCACACTTTCGCTAAAGAAGTCATTGGCATCAATCCTGATGATTATGTGGAATTTTCATCTTATAAAGACAGTCCGTACTATCAAAAAATGGTTTTGCCTGTGCCAGACAACTGGAGTTACGACCAATTGTACAATGTTCCGATGAAAGAATTGACAGATATTATCGACAATGCATTAGCTAAAGGATTTACAGTCGCCTGGTCTTCGGATGTTTCCGAACCTTATTTCAGCTGGAGAAATGGTGTCGCGCAAGTGCCAAACTTGGATGATTTGTATAACATTACAGACGAGCAGAAAAAAACGATTTTCGACGGCCCGATCAAAGAAAAAGACGTCACCGAAGATTTAAGGCTCGAAGGATTGTACAGTTTATATACAACTGATGACCACGCGATGCAGATCGTAGGTTTGGTGAAAGACCAAAACGGAAAAGAATACTATAAAGTCAAAAACTCTTGGGGCGCATCAAATGATTACAAAGGCTATTTGTATGTGACCAAAGCATTTGTACAATTGAAATCGACTGGGATTTTGCTGAACAAAGGCGGACTTCCAAAGAATATTAAAAGCAAGCTTCACGCTTAAATAAAAAATCCCGTTACAAAACCGTAACGGGATTTTTTTTAACTAACGCTCTATAGTTTAATATTCAAACTCTTCATATTCCCGCAGGGTTTCGGCGGTCAGTTTTCGTTGGTTCACCGACAGTTCACGCATGGCTTCTACACCTTTTTTTGCACTGCGGTTGATTTTTGACAAACGCGAAGAAAACGTTTCCAATTTCTTGGCATCTGTGCTGTCGAGCTTTTGCTTGAGTTCATTTACAAAATCCATAAATTCAGGAAGCACGTTGCTGTTTTCATCATAATCAGACTTTAAATCCTCAAACGATTCTTTGATTTCTTTGCTCAGGTCATTCGAATAGTATTCGCTTTTCATCCTGAACTCCTTAATGATCTTCTTTACGTTGTTTCCGAATAATCCCATAGTAATAGCAATTAATTACGTAACTGTTTTATATTCAATCAAATATAATGAATATATAAAAACAGTTTTAATTTTTTTTAAATTATTTTGTTGTTTGTTTGTAACACCCCGAAAGTAGTGACTTTTGTGTGTACAAATATTAACTTAACAATAAGATTTCGATCAAAGCATAAAAAAACTCCGAAGGTGAATCCGGAGTTTTTGTTTAGTGCATGGCTTCAGAAAGATCGACTTTGTTTTTTCCTCGTTTAACCAGCAATATGATTGGAATGCAACACAGGAATAAGATTCCGAGGTACAGGAAAATATCCATATACGACATCACGGTACTTTGTTTGTTGACCGACATATCCAATAATTGATACGCTTTTCCAAGTGCTTCATTCGGAGTAAAACCTTTCGACATAAAACTTTGCTGCAATTGGTGTACGCGGTTTTGCACTTCAAGTTTGCTCATGTCAAGGTTTGAAACCAAATTTACGCGGTGCTCCTGGCTGAAACGCGTAATAAAGGTCGTAATGATCGCAATCCCGAAAGAACCGCCCAATTGGCGCATCATTCCGGTAAAAGCCGCGCCTTCACCAATGTGTTTTCCTTTTAAGGTCGAAAGCGCCATCGTCGTGATTGGTACGAATAACAATCCGAGGCCAATTCCTCTCATAATTAGCGGCCAGTACATATGTTCTACACCAGTATCGGGTGTGATAATGTTGTGCATCCAAAACGTAAAAACAAAGAAAACCAAGAATCCAACTGCAACCATATAAGCCTGCGGAACGCCTTTCTGAATTAAATTTCCAATGATCGGCATCATAAAAGCAGTAGTAATCGACCCGGGAATCAACAACAATCCGGCATCAGTCGCCGTCCAACCCAAAATCGACTGCGTATAAATTGGGATGACCAATGTCGATCCGTAAAGGCCGAAACCAAGAATGAAACACATTACGGTTCCAACCCGCAAATTTCCGTCTTTGAGTACTTTTAAATTCACGATCGGATGCTGGTAGGTGAGTTCGCGCCATAAAAAAGCGAGAAAACCAAGGACGCTTACAACACTTAAAATCACAATTAATTCATCGTTGAACCAATCGTCCTGCTGTCCGTGCTCGAGTACGAATTGCAAAGATCCGATGAACGAAGCAAGAAAGACAATTCCCCACCAATCGACCTGATTGGCTTTGAGCTTTTCCCCATATTTCGGACTTTTCACAAACGTCATCGTCAAAAATACCGCGATAATCCCAAGTGGAATGTTGATGTAAAAGATATAAGGCCACGAGAAATTATCGACAAGATAACCTCCGAGCGGCGGTCCTAATGTTGGCCCAACGATCACACCCATTCCGTAAATCGCTTGCGCCATTCCGCGTTTGGCAATCGGGTAACTTTCGGTGATGATCGTTTGTGCGGTCACGAGCAATGCGCCACCGCCAAGCCCTTGTACGAAACGAAAGGCGACGAGTTCCCAGATATTCGAGGCATTTCCGCAAAGAAAAGACGATACTGTAAATATGATGATCGACACCGCAAAATAATTACGCCGTCCAAATTGCTGTGAAAGCCATGAAGTCATCGGGATCACGATCACGTTTGCAATCGCATAAGCTGTAATCACCCAGGCGACATCGGTTAAAGTCGCGCCAAGGCTTCCGCGCATATCGGTCAATGCGACATTGACAATCGTGGTATCGACGATCTCGAGTAGGGCACAAAGTACAGCCGTAATCGTAATGATCACGCGCCTAAAGCCGTATTCTACCAAATCGTCATCTCCTGCTGTAGCTACTGCTGCCATGTTTTTTGAATTTGTAATTAATAATGACTAATTGTTTTGGAAACGGAAACCCTAGCCCTGATGGAAGCGGCATCCTTTTTCCCGATTCTTTAAGGGAAAAAGATACAGCGGACAGCAGGAAATAGCTTCTGAAAAAACAATTATTTCAAATGCACGTCAACATCAACGTTCATTCCCGGTCTGAGCAGTTTCATTTTTTCAGCATCATTGTTTTTGTCAAGGCTGATTTTTACAGGCAATCTCTGGATCGTTTTCACGAAGTTTCCGGTAGCATTATCAGGTGGCAATAAAGAAAATCTTGAGCCTGTAGCTGGAGAAAAAGAGGTAATTGTTCCTTCGAAATCGGTATCAGGGTAAGCATCGACTTTGATTGTCGCTTTTTGCCCGATGACCATTTTGTTCAGTTGTGTTTCCTTAAAATTCGCAATTACCCACACGTTGCTGCTGTTAATGATGTAGAATAATGATTGTCCAGGTTGTACCAATTGTCCGGTTTGGATGGCGATTTTAGAAACCTGTCCGTCAGCCGAAGCCGTAACCACAGTGTAAGATAAATTCAGGTTTGCGGCATCAAGCGCGGCTTTTGCACGGTTGATATTGGCTGCAGCCACATCGGTTTGTTTGCTCGAAACATTTGATTTGGCCTGGATCACCGATTTCTGGAAGTTGCTCGCACGCTGTTGATCCTGTAAAATTTTCAACTGGCTTTGTGCTTCTAATTTTGCAGCTTCTGCCTGTTCAAATTGTTGTTTCGTGATTGAATGGTTTTTGTAAAGGTTGTTGTAACGCTCGAAATCATTCGAAGCCAGTTTCAAACGGATTTTAGCTGTTTCAATGTTTCCACCAGCCGATTGCACATTCGCTTCAGATACCGAAACGTTTGCCTGAGCACTTCCAACATCAGCTTTTGAAACTGCAAGATTGCCTTGTGCTGCAACCAGCGCGGCTTCGGCATCAGCCAGTTTGACTACATAATCTTTGTCATCGATTGTAAATAAAGTATCTCCTTTTTTGACATAATCATTGTCTTTTACATACACTTTGGTCACATATCCGGTTACTCTTGGGATAATCGGGTTCATGTTTTTCTCGATCTGCGCATCATCGGTACCTTCGTGGGCAAGCGAGTGCACGTATTTGTAAATTCCGTAAGTCAATCCTAAAACGATCAATACTCCGAAAATCAGTATAAATTTCTTGTTGGTTTTTTTCTTTTCTTCCATGATGGGTAAATATTATTTTGTTGTAAGGTTGAATGATTGGGTCAGTTGGCCCGAGGCGTCGAGCAATTCGTAATATTTTAACACAACGTTTGCTTTGGCATAAGCAAGGTTGATCTTGGCGCTGAGATCCTCAACATCGGCTTCAAGCAAATCGTTGGTATCTGAAAGCCCGTTGTCGTATTTGTCTTTTACGATGCGGAAATTCTCATCTGCCTGGCCAACAGCTTCGGTATATACTTTATCCTGTTTCATCGACAAATCATAGCTTTCTTTGGCTTCCATGATCTGTTCTTTGATGCGGTCGGTTAAAATGGCTTTTTGCTGTTCTACTTCCTGGGCGCGGCTTTTGGCAGCTTTGACCTCTTTGCCGTTTTTAAAGATTGAAGATAAATTGTAGGACAACCCAACGCCAACATTCATCGCATTTTCTACACGAACAACGTTCTGAATGTCCATCGCGACATAACCGCCAGTCAATGAAAGTGCGGGATAATATCCGCTTTGCGCGACTTTAATTTCCGACTTGCTTGCATTTTCGAGATGGCTTAAAGCTTCCATATCTTTTCGGCTTTGTAATGCTTCTGCTTCGGTTTGTACATTAAACGAAAATAAATCGTTCTGGATGCTTTCCGGACTTACAGAAATTTGTGTTTCAGGCGAAAGTTTTAATAAAGTGACCAGATAATAATTAATAAGTCGCACGTTTTTCTCGGCATCATCCAATGACAATTGGTATTTTGAAACCTGCAGTTGCGCTTTTAATAAATCGTTTCTCGCAATAATTCCATTTTGCTCCATGGCGGTAAAATCGGTCACACGCTGTTGCCCGCTTTTGAGGCTTTCCTTGAACAATTCGACAGATTTTTGCGCTTTATATAAATCGGCATAATAGCTTACAACTTTCATTGCCGTTTCCTCTTTCGTATAACTGGCGTTTGCAAGTTCGGCTTTGTACTGACTTTCAGATGCTTTGATGCTGTTCCTGAGTTTGAAGCCCGAAAATAAGGGCATTGAAACGCTGGCTTGCCCAAACATCAATTGGTTGACTTTCGGGGTCGCCGCTGGTTCTGCATCCGGATCAGACGACGCTTCGCCTGAAGATTTCAGTTTGATGTCGGCATTTGTCAGGCGCAAATATTGTCCTGAAATTTTGACATCGGGATACTGGTTGTTTTTGACCGACGAGAGTTCGTAGCTTCTCGTCACCGATTTTGTCGTAGCAAGGCCGACTTCATCACTCTTGGAAAGCGCGATTTCGACAGCATCTTTAAGCGACAGATTGGTTTTCTGTTGTGCGTGGACGGATGAAATTCCGATAAGGAAAATTCCGAACAGCAAGAGTTTACTAAATTTCATTTATTAAAAGGGCTTTGATGGTTTGTTTAATGTGTTTTGTTAAGTCGGTTTTGATGTAATTGTCGAAGGCTTCATCGGTTCTCAAATCGAGAAGTTCTTCAAAATACGGGCGGTTCATCTGAAAATGGAAAAACGTTCCAAGTATCGTTGGCGGAAGCAAAATCACGTTGATGTCTTTTTTGAAAATGCCTTTTTCCTGGCCTTCGGTAATGATTTTTTCGAGTGAGATCAAATTCTGGCGTTTGACTTCTGTAAAAGATTTGATGTCAACGGCACGTTTTTTATTCGACAGTTCGAAATGCAGGATTTGATAAATGCATTTGTTTTTGTTGATGCGGGTAATGTATAAATCGATGAGTTTGTTGATTTTTTCCATCGGCTCAATGGCTTCCTGATACAGGTTTTCAAGCTGCATTTTAAGGTCGGAAGTACGGAAATAAATCAGGGATTCAAGCATTTTTTCCTTCGATCCGAAATAATACGAAACCATTGCAATGTTAATTTTCGCGTCTTTTGAAATGTTCCGTATCGATGTTCCGTCAAAGCCTTTCTCTGCAAAAAGCTTTTCAGCTACGAGCAGAATCCGGATTTGTTTGTCATTTAAGTCTAACGTCATGGTATGATTTTAAATCGGACACAAAGTTAAACGATTGTTTAATTCAAACGTTTGTTTAATTTTCCTTTAACGTAATATTAACATAAAACGTTTTCGAGTGTTTTGGGCGGATTTTTATTGAACGCAGATGACCAAGATTTTACAAGTTTGCGCTAAATAATAATTGAAAAAAACGCGCCTTATAATTATCGCAAACAAAAGAAATCTTCATTCATCTGCATTCCAATTTAAAATAAACGAATCCCGGAAATAAAAGAATCGATTTTAGAAATCCCGTTTTTAGTCAAATGCTTCACAAAAGCGCTTCCGATAATTGCTCCTGAAGTTGCTTTCGTCGCCTGTTCAAATGTTTTTTTGTTGTTGATCCCAAAGCCAACGATCAGCGGGTTTTTGAGATTCATTTCAGAAATGCGCTTAAAATAATTCGTCTGGATTTCACTAAAACCATCCGAACTTCCAGTCACGCTCGAAGACGAAACCATGTAAATAAATCCGTTAGAAATGCTGTCGATAAAACGTATGCGTTCGTCAGAAGTTTGCGGCGTAATCAGGAAAACATTGGTCAAACCAAATTTTTCAAAAGTGGATTTGTATTCTTTTTCGTAGATATCGACCGGAAGATCGGGTATAATCAGTCCGTCAATTCCGGTTTCTGAACATTTCCTGCAAAATTCGGCCACGCCAAATTGCAGTATCGGATTAAAATAACCCATGATCAGCAACGGAATCTGAATGCTTTCGCGAATGGTACGCAGTTGCTCAAAAAGCAATTTTGTTGTCATGCCGTTTTGCAATGCTGCAGTCGAACTTGCCTGAATTGTTGGGCCATCGGCCAATGGATCGCTGAATGGCAATCCGATTTCGATCATGTCGACGCCGCTTTTTTCGAGTTCCTGAATAATCGAAACCGTATCATTAATTTTTGGATAACCTGCGGTGAAGTAGATGGAAAGCAGTTTTTTATTTTGGGATAATTTATTTTGAATGCGATTCATATTATTGCGTGTTTGTGTGCGTTAGGGATAGTAGTGGAAATCCTTTTTGTTTTTGAAATTACAATCTATTTAGAACCATCTTTCAAACAAAAAGATTGAAACGCATAGCCCGACCTTTAGGTAACGCCCAATTATAATTTAAAATAATCAATATACGTATTCAGATCCTTGTCGCCGCGGCCAGACAAACTGATCACGACAACATCGTCAGGCTTAAACGGTTTTTTATCTAAAACAGCGAACGCATGCGCGCTTTCAATGGCCGGAATAATGCCTTCGGTTTTTGCGAGTTCGAGTCCGGATTGCATTGCTTCATCGTCAGTGATCGCAAGGAATTCAGCGCGTTTGGTTTGGTATAAATTCGCATGCATCGGCCCAACGCCAGGATAATCGAGCCCGGCAGAAATTGAATACGGTTCTGTGATCTGGCCGTCGGGACTTTGCATCAATAAGGTTTTACTTCCGTGGATAATCCCGACTTTTCCAAGTACCGAAGTTGCAGCGCTTTCACCCGAATGTATGCCTTTTCCGGCAGCTTCAACCGCAATTAATTTGACGTTTTCATTGTCTAAAAAATGATAAAAAGCCCCGGCAGCATTGCTTCCGCCGCCTACGCAGGCGATTACATAATCGGGATTTTCACGGCCTTCTTTTTCGAGCAATTGTTTTTGGATCTCGTCAGAAATGACCGACTGGAATTTGGCGACCATATCAGGATATGGATGCGGCCCAACGACCGATCCGATGATGTAATACGTGTCAATCGGATTGTTGATCCAGTCGCGGATCGCTTCATTCGTCGCGTCTTTTAAGGTTTTCGAACCTGAAGTTGCTGGGCGGACTTCCGCGCCAAGCATTTTCATCCTAGCAACATTTGGCGACTGTCTTTTGATGTCGATTTCACCCATGTAAACGATGCATTGCAAACCCATCAAAGCGCACACGGTTGCAGTTGCCACGCCGTGTTGCCCGGCTCCGGTTTCAGCGATAATCCGTGTTTTTCCAAGGTGTTTTGCCATTAAAATCTGCCCGATCGTATTGTTGATTTTATGTGCGCCGGTATGGCATAGATCTTCGCGTTTCAGGTAAATTTTGGTGTTGTACTTTTTGGATAAGCGTTCGGCAAAATAGAGCGGAGTGGGGCGGCCTGCAAAATCGCGCAGCAAATTTTCAAATTCGGTTTTAAACGAAGTTTCGTTGCTGATTTTAAGGTAGTTTTGACGCAATTCCTCGACATTGGCATAAAGCATTTCGGGAATGAAGGCACCGCCAAACTCACCGTAGAATCCGTTTTTATCAATATTGTAGGTCATAATTTTGCTTTGAATTGTTTGATTGATCCAATGTTTTTTAATCCTGGTTCTGTTTCGAATTTGCTGTTGATGTCGATCGCATAAATGGGCAGGTTAAGATTTTTGATTTCTTCAATTTCATTCACTCCGATGCCGCCGCTGAGGAAAAACGGTTTTTCGGAGTTGTAATTTTTTAGGATTTGCCAGTTGAATTTGCTGCCGTTTCCACCGGGCAATTTGCCTTTGGTATCGAATAAAAAATAATTGGCGACAGCTTCAAAAGGTTTTAAATCCTCAAAATTAAAATCATTTTCAATGGAAAAAACTTTGATGATTTTGATATTTTGCTTTTGCAATTCGGAACAATATTCGGTAGATTCGTTTCCATGTAACTGTACAATTTGCAATTGGTACTTCTGGATCTTATCGATGACAATTTCGATTCTTTCATTTACGAAAACACCTACTTTTTGAATGCTTTCAGGCAATTTTGGAATGTCGCCATCAAAATATCTGACCGACTTTTCCCAGAAGATAAAACCCATGAAATCGGGAAGCAATTCACTTGCTTCAGCAATATTTTCAGGATATTTCATGCCGCATATTTTGAGTTTCATTACCATTTTTTTTAACCATTAAGGCATTAAGGTTCATTAAGTGCAAATTTTGCATTTCATTTTCTTTTTTTTAAACAATTAAGGCATTAAGTCCAATCTTAATGAACCTTAATGCCTTAATGGTTCCATGAATTTTTTTAAACTTTCACCCGGATTTTCAGTTTTCATAAAGTTTTCACCGATTAAAAAACCTTCAAAACCGTAGTTTTTTAAATCTTTAATCGCTTCAATACTACTGATTCCGCTTTCGGAAACTTTGACAAAATCGGAAGGGATTTTATAGGAAAGTGCTTTGCTGATGTCAAGGCCGACTTCGAAATTCTTGAGGTTTCTATTGTTCACGCCAATCATGTCAAGGCTTGACATGATTGTTTTTTCAAGTTCTTCTTCACTGTGCACTTCCAATAAAACTTCCAATGCGAGCGATTGTGCAAACTCAGATAAATTCTTGATTTCATCACGAGTCAAAACAGCGGCGATCAACAAAATGACATCGGCGCCAAAAGCTTTTGCTTCTAAAATCTGGTATTCGTCAACAATGAATTCTTTTCGGAGCAAAGGCACATTCACTGCGGCTTTCGCCAACAACAAATCGTCGAGCGAACCGCCAAAATATTTACCATCAGTTAAAACTGAAATTCCGCCAGCACCAGCGCGTTCATAACCTTGCGTAACTTCTTCAACTGAAATACTATAATTGATTTCACCTTTCGACGGCGAACGGCGTTTGAATTCAGCTATTATTCCGCACGGGCTGCTTCTTAAATTCTTGCTCATAGAGACCGTTCGTCCTCCAAATAAAACCGAATTTTCAAGCTGGGAAACCGGAATGATCGATTTTTTGAGGATGATTTCCCGTTTTTTATCGGCGATGATGTTGCTTAAAATGTCCATAATTATGCGCTGAGTTGTTGTAATTTTTTGAGGTTTTGCAATGCTTTTCCAGATGATAATGTTTCTTTAGCGGTTTCAAATCCTTCTGTAATGCTGCAGTTTTTCATCATTGAAATGGCCATCGCAGCATTGGCACAAACTACGTTTCGTTGTGCTTTCGTGCCATTTCCGGAAAGGATTTCCATAAACATTTTAGCCGATTCTTCGATGGTTTTTCCGCCTTCAATTTCCCTTTGCTGCAATTTGCTGACTCCGAAATCTTCTGGTTTGAGCATCGCTTCAGTTTTGTTTGAAATAATCTTTGTGTTTCCGGTCAGCGAGATTTCGTCATAACCGTCAAGGCTGTGTAAAATCGAAAAATTTCTGTCGGTATTCTGATACAAATAGGCATACATTCTTGCCAATTCGAGATTGAAAACGCCAACCAATTGATTCTTCGGAAACGACGGATTGACCATGGGCCCGAGTAAATTGAAAAATGTTTTTACAGCCAGTTCTTTCCTGATTGGCGCAACATTTTTCATCGCCGGATGAAACAGCGGCGCATGTAAAATGCAGATATTTGCTTCTTCAATGCACCTTTTTAAGAAATTTTCGTCATTGCTAAACTTTACGCCCAAAGTTTCCATGACGTTGCTCGATCCGGAAATTGATGAAACGCCGTAATTGCCGTGTTTGGCAACCTTAATTCCGCTGCCGGCCGTGATAAATGACGCCAATGTCGAAATGTTGAACGTGTCTTTTCCGTCGCCGCCGGTTCCGCAAAGATCGATGGTATTGTAATCGGATAGATCAATGGGAACGCAGAGTTCGAGCAGCGCTTCGCGAAATCCCGAAAGCTCGTCAATTGTGATGTTTCGCATCATGTAAACCGTTAGGAAACTGGCGATTTGGCTGTGATTGTATTGTCCGTTTGACATGTTGACCAGAACTTCTTTGGCTTCGGATTTCGATAATATTTCGTGATTGATTAACCTGTTGAGAATTGTTTTCATTGGAATTTTATTAGCCGGTAAGGCACTGATTGGCTGAAGTTTTTTGGATTTTCAATTTAGGAATTCAGCCAGTTTTCTAAAATCTTTTTTCCATTTGGTGTCAACACGCTTTCAGGATGAAACTGTACGCCGCGAATGTCCAGTGTTTTGTGCCGCAATGACATGATCTGACCGTTTTCGTCAATTGACGTAACTTCTAAGGATTCTGGAAAATCTTCGGTATTGACCACCCAGGAATGGTAACGTCCGACTTCGATTTCACTTTCCAACCCCGAAAAAAGCAATTCGTCTGACACGGTAATTTTGATTTTGGTTGCGATGCCATGGTAGACTTTTTCAAGATTGGACAAACTTCCGCCAAAAACTTCCCCAATCGCCTGTTGCCCAAGGCAAACACCTAAAATGCTTTTGGTTTTTGCAAATGTTTTGACGACCTCTTTGAGCAAGCCGGCCTCGTCAGGAATTCCCGGACCTGGAGAAAGTACGATCTTGTCAAAATCTTCGAGTTCGTCGAGCTCAAATTCGTCGTTTCTAAAAACCGTTACTTCACCATTCAAATCTTCGAGATAATGAACGAGATTATATGTAAAACTGTCGTAATTGTCGATGACTGCTATTTTTTTCATGTTTTTATTTTTTGCTGTGAAGGCACTAGTTTGAGCTTTGCTACTTTGCTACTTTGCTACTTTTTCTAAATATTCTCTGCCAAATCCAACGCTTTATTAAGCGCGCCTAATTTATTATAAACTTCCTGTAATTCGTTTTGTTCGTTTGAATTTGCCACAATTCCGGCACCGGCCTGATAATGCAATTCGTGGTTTTTGCTCAGAAATGTCCGGATCATGATTGCATGGTTGAAATTTCCTTCAAAGTCCATAAAACCGATTGCGCCGCCATAGAAATCTCGGTTCGTTTTTTCAATATTTTCAATCAATTGCATCGCTTTGTGTTTTGGAGCGCCTGATAAAGTCCCGGCAGGAAATGTATTGGCAACAACCTGCATCGTGTTGGCGCCTTCGTGCAATTGTCCGCTGACTTTTGAAACCAGATGAATCACATGTGAAAAATATTGCACTTCGCGGTATTTGTTGACTGTTACATGATGCGCATTCCGGCTCAGGTCATTTCGGGCGAGATCAACGAGCATGACATGTTCGGCATTTTCTTTTTGATCTTCGGATAATTGTTTGGCGAGAACAGCATCTTGTTCATCGTTTCCGGTGCGTTTGAAAGTTCCGGCAATTGGGTGGATTTCGGCAATGCGGTTTTTGACGATCAGTTGCGCTTCTGGCGAAGAACCGAAAATCTTGAAATCACCATAATCAAAAAAGAATAAGTATGGCGACGGATTAATGCTTCGCAAAGCACGATACACATTGAATTCGTCACCTTTGAAACCTTGGGAGAAACGTCTGGAAAGCACCAGTTGAAATACGTCGCCGCGGTGGCAGTGTTTTTTTGCGAGGACGACATTTTCGAGGAATTTGGTATCGGTTAAATTTGAGGTTGCATTTCCGTCTTTGCGGAATTGGTACGATGGAAGATTCCGCGTTTGTAAGAGTTGCTCGATTTCAGAAATGTTGTTGGATTTGTCAATGCTGTGGCAGAAAATATACGCTTCGTTTTTGAAATGGTTGATTGCGATGATGTTTTGGTAAACGGCATAATACACATCGGGAATATTCAGGTTCTGGTGTTTTTTTGCGATGTTTATTTTTTCGAAATAACGAACAGCATCGTAAGCAATGTAACCGAATAAGCCATTGTTGATGAATTTGAAATCGCTTTTGTCTGATTCGAATTCGGAGGCAAATTGCTGGATTTCGTGTGGGATATTTGTTTCGCTGCTAATATTTCTCACTTCCGAAACGCCGTTAGGAAAGGTTTTGTAAATCGTTTCGTTTTCGATTTTGATCGACGCAACCGGGTTGCAGCAGATGTACGAGAAACTGTTGTCGCTTGCATGGTAATCGCTGCTTTCTAGCAATAAGCTGTTTGGAAATTTATCCCGGATCTTCAAATAAACACTGACCGGTGTGATCGTATCAGCGAGGATTTGCTTGAATTGCGTATGTAAATGATATTTTTCCAATGTGAGTGATTTTAAGTTTGGGCAATAAAAAAAGGCTTGTCGTGATTGACAAGCCTTTTCGGATATTTAGATTTTAAAATATACTTATAGCAGACTGTTCACGACATTTGACGTAAATTGTTCCACCACCAGCTATTGTTTAAAATTGTGTTCATGATCTTTTTGTGTTTTACAAATGTAGGAATTAAATTGAAAGTTGGAATTTTATTTTTATTTTTTTTACCTCTTGTTGTCATTTAGACGGCTAACTTGTCATATACGCTGCGAAAAATCTTCCGGTTGAATCGACGTTGCGAGAAGGATGGAAGTATTTAAAATTAAAAGGAGGACAGCCAGTGGCTGTTAGGTATTTTTCATGATTTTGCAAATTTCCAAACTCTTTAATTTCACAATCAATTGCGAGAAGGATGGAAGTGGAAATCCTTTTTAAAATGCAGTGCAGCGGAATTTAAAAAGATTGAAACGTACAGCCTGACCCAACGGGACTCGCCAAAATTAAAAATACAATTGTACTTTAAGGTCAAATTCGTCATAGATCGTGCGGTCGCCAAGATCGTCGAAAAAGCTGCCCGAACCATATTGAATGCCGAATTTGGTGCGGTCGACAGAAAACTCAGTTGCTGCCATTTTACCTTTTACGATAAGCTCGAATTTGACTGGATTGGTTTTGCCTTTGACGGTCATATCAGCGGTAACAGTATAGACGTTTGGTGATTTTTCGCCTATGGTTTTAAAGACGAGTTTTGCTGTTTTATATTCATCGGTATTAAAAAAATCGCCTGATTTGAGATGGGTTTCGAGTTTGGTTTTTCCGCCATCGGACTGGTCGGTGTTTGTGAGTGTGGTCATATCGGCAGTAAAACTTCCGCCCACGATTTTTTTGTTTTTGAATACGAGCGCGCCGTCTTTAAAATTGATTGTTCCGCTGTGTTCGCCCGTAACTTTTTTACCAGTCCAGGTGATGCTGCTTTTTTTGAGATCAATTGCTTTTGTTTGTGCGGAAAACGTCAGAGTGGCGAGGAATGCCAATAAGACAAAGGTGATTTTTTTCATTTGTTGCTATTTTAAATTAGGATTCAGTGGCCATCTTTTGAAAATACTGGAAATGAAAGTGCGTGGAAAACTGTGATGGTGTAATAAAGTTACGAAAAAAAGCGTCAGATTTTATTTAATGTCTGATAATTAATGTTTTAACTGCGGATTTTATAAAATAAAAAAAGCCCGGTAATTGCTTACCGGGCTTTTGCTTGCATAGCAATTTTTTGAGATTTAGAATTGCAAGCTAACCGTTAAATCGAAGTTGTCGTTGATGGTTTTGTCTCCAAGGCCTTCAAAAAAGCTTCCTGATCCGTATTTGATGTCGTATTTTGTTCTGTCAACAGAGAAAGTCGTAGTTGCAGTATTTCCTTTTACAGTGATGTCAAAAGTGACAGGATTTGTTTTTTCCTTGATCGTTAAATCGGCAGTCACCGTGTAAGTTCCTGCAGTTTTACCGGCAGCGATCGTTTTGAAAACCAATTTAGACGTGGCATATTTTGCAGTTCCGAAGAAATCATCTGCTTTTAAGTGGCCTTCTAATTTTTCTTTTCCTTGGTCAGCTGTTAAATCTGTTACTGCAATCGAGTTCATATCTACTGTAAAAGATCCGCCTTTTAGTTTTTTTCCGTCGAATACCAAAGCACCGTCTTTTAGGTTTACAGTTCCCGTATGTTGTCCGGTTACTTTTTTACCTACCCATGAGATTTTGCTTTTTGCTACGTCTACTTTTTTGGTCTGAGCTGTTGCAACTGTTGTTGATGCTGCTACTAATAATGCGATTGCGATTGTTTTTAAATTCTTCATTGTATTAAATTGATTTAGTTAAGATTATAAATTGATAAATAATTCCTCGTTGGATTTTCTGACTTTTTTGTGGTGCTGTATAGCGTCTTCGTCATGGCGGTAACCGATTACTGCGATTACTGTGGCATGCAAGCCTTGTTCTGTCAGACCTAAGATTTCATCGAATTGCCCTGGATTGAAACCTTCCATTGGCGTTGCGTCAATGTGTAATGTTGCCGCTGCATTGAGTAAATTTCCAAGTGCCAAATAGGTTTGTTTCGCCGACCAATTATCCCTTGCCTCCAATGGCAGTGGCGAAATGCTCGATTTCATCATGTTGCTGTAGCCTTCAAGATTTTCTACAGCAAGTGAGCGGGTGTTTGCAATGTTGTTGATGTAAGAATCGATTTCCGGATTTCCAAAATCGGTGATGCTTGCAAAAACGACAAGTTGCGAGGCGTCGGTGATTTGTGTTTGTCCGTAAGCCGCAGCTTTGAGTTTTTCACGCAATTCCGTATTTTCAATGAACAAGACTTTATAAGGTTGTAACCCATAAGCCGATGGACTCAAACGGATTGCTTCTTTTAAAGTTTGCAAGTCTTCAGCCGATACTTTTTTCGAAGCATCATACTTTTTAACGGCATAACGCCAGTTAAGGTTTTCAATATGGTTTGACATTTTTTTGGTATTTAATTTCTGAATTTTTCTAATAAATTATTGAGTGTCTCAAGTTCGCCGGCAGTGAGGTTTGCACTGAAAAGTTTTTCGTGCTCATCGACTTGCGGATCGACTTCTAAAAGCAGATCGAGTCCTTTTGACGTAATTAAAACTTCCACTTTCCTGCGGTTTCCCGGACATACTTTTCGGGTGACGAGTTCTTTTAAGAGCAATTTGTCGACCAATCTTGTGGTGTTGCTCGTTTTAGCCAGCATGCGTTCCTGCAACAGGCTCATGTTTGCCGGTGCGCCTTTTTGTCCTCTTAATATTCTCAGCACATTAAATTGCTCGGGAGAAATATCAAACGGCTTCAACACTTCATTAAACTTGTCGTTGATGACATTTTGTGTGTATAAAATGTTCAGGACCGTCTTTTTAGGGAGTGTGATTGCCGTACTTGATTTTATGATTTCTTCAATTGTCATATTTGCTTTTACAAAATTTGTAGGTACAAATGTAATGGTATTTTTCATTTGTATGTACAAGTGTTTATTAATTTTTTGTTAAATAAAAATAGTCGCTGTTTAGATTGCCTAATTTTATTCGCCTTCAAAAAAAGAGTATGAAACTATTATTTTCCTTATTGATTTTGTTCCTGATGAACTGCGTGTCTTTAACAGCACAAACTGATCCGAAGCCGCTAAAAGTATATTCTAAAGACGGAATTTCGGTAAAATCATACGATTATAAAACTTTCGAATATTTCTTAAACCAGAAAAACGACACGACTTACGTAGTCAATTTCTGGGCAACCTGGTGCAAGCCCTGCGTTGAAGAATTGCCTAATTTTGAAAAATTAAATGCCGAATACAAAAGCAAAAAAGTCAAAGTGATCTTAGTCAGCATGGACATGTCGAAGCAGGTTGAAACCAGTTTATTGCCTTTCATCAAACGCAAAAATCTGCAGTCCAAAGTGATTTTCCTAAACGATCCCGATGCCAATTCCTGGATAGAAAAAGTCGACAAATCCTGGTCTGGCGCCATTCCGGCAACGGTCATTTACAATAAAAGCCAACGCAAGTTTTACGAACAAAGTTTCACGTTCGAAGCATTAGAAAAAGAAGTCCAATCCATAATCCAATAAACATGAAAAAATTCCAGATTTTCGCCGCGGCTGTTGTGCTCACAATTGTTAGCGCTTTTACAATTCCAACAGCAACAGGTTATAAAGTGGGCGACATCGCTACCGATTTTAGCCTCAAAAATGTCAACAACAAAATGGTTTCACTCAAGGATTACAAAGATGCCAAAGGGTTCATCGTCGTTTTTACCTGCAACCATTGCCCGTTCGCAAAAGCGTATGAAGACCGTATCATCGCACTCGATAAAAAATATGCAAAACTTGGCTATCCTGTAATTGCGATCAACCCAAACAATCCTGAAAAACAAAAAGAGGACAGCTTTGCCTTAATGCAGGAACGCGCCAAAGAAAAAGGTTTTACATTCCCATATTTGTTTGACGAAGGCCAGAAAATCTATCCGCAATATGGCGCGACTAAAACGCCGCATGTGTATCTTTTACAGAAAACGGCCAAAGGAAATGAAGTCAAATACGTAGGAGCAATTGATGACAATTACGAAGATGAAGCAGCTGTAAAACAGAAATATGTCGAAAATGCCGTAAATTCGCTGCTTGAAAAAAAGGAAATCGCTGTTAAGGAAACCAAAGCGATCGGATGTTCCATCAAAGCTTAATCAATTATGAACTTACAACAAGAAGACTGGGTTTCACAGCTTGAAGCCGATACCAATGCCGTCATTTTAGACGTGCGTACAGAAGACGAATGGAATGACGGAATCATCCCAAATGCCATTAATATCGACATTTACAAAGGCCAGGGATTTATTTACGCTGTTGAAGAACTCGACAAATCCAAAAATTATTACGTCTATTGCAAAGCCGGCGGACGCAGCGAACAAGCCTGCAACATCATGAACCAATTGGGTTTTGAAAACACTTACAATTTGCTCGGCGGAATGATGCAATGGAAAGGAAAAGTCGTAGAACCTGAAAATTAATGCTTTGAAGAATATTCAAAAAAAATGCTAATTGATGCTTTTTTATTGAAAATAAGGTAATACATTTGCCGACGTAATGAGAAACCACCGCCATAATATGATGAATTCAGCTTGCAATATGTGTTGCAAACTAATCCCGTTGTATGAATTGGCCAGTATATAAAATAATTTTTTATAAAATTTATCAGAGCCTTTCATCCGTTTGAAAGGCTCTTTTTTTTTGTTTAATATCAAATCTTTAATTATGAAATCTTCTGCTAAAAAGTGTATGTGTATGAATCGTTGTCATCAGATGATGCGTGTCCATCGCTGCAGGAATGTATTTGCTTAATTAATATCCAAAAAATTATCCAGGCCTTTCCTCAACAATTGAAGAAAGGCCTTTTTTTATATCCGAATTTTTAAAAATCAATCGTTATGTCATTCACTAAAAATAAAATATCCATCGCCACTTTGCTTGCGTTTGCCAGCATTTACCTCATTTGGGGATCGACTTTTCTCGCCATTTCTTTTGGGCTCGAAGGTTTTCCGCCATTTATTTTGTCCGGTTTAAGGTTTTTTGCCGCCGGGCTGATTTTATTCGTATGGAGGAAATCCAAAAACGAAAAATCCGGAACCCTTTTCGATTGGAAGAAAAACGCCATCACCGGAATTTTAATATTAACAGGCGGAACAGGTTTAGTCGCCTGGGGAGAACAATACGTTTCCTCCACCGAAGCGGCCATCGCCATCGCCAGCGGTCCGTTCTGGTTTATCGCGCTCGACAAAAAGAACTGGAACAATTATTTCTCAAATAAAGCGATCGTTTCGGGATTGATCATTGGTTTTGCCGGATTGATTTTATTCTTAAAAGGCAGCGTTTCCAAATCTGTTCATGCAACGGATGAAGGCCTGAAAATATTGGCATTTATCGTTTTGGCAATCAGTTCTGTTTCGTGGGTTTTGGGTTCGCTGTATTCCAAAAACAATCCCGGAAAACAATCGACTTTCATGAACATTTCCCAGCAATTGATTATCGCCGGGATCGCAAGTTTTTTGATTGCAGGGGTAAGAGGCGAATGGATCGGATTTTCATTAACTGTTGTTCCGCTGGCTTCGTGGCTCGGTTTGCTGTTCCTGATTTTCTTCGGATCGATCGCAGCTTACATTTCATACATTTGGTTGTTGTCGACACAGGATCCGGTTTTGGTCAGTACGCACACCTACATCAATCCGATTGTTGCGGTCTTTGCCGGATGGATCGTCACCGGTGAATTCATCTCCGGAATCCAGTTTCTCGGCCTCGGAATCATCCTTTCTGGAGTCGTGTTGACCAATGCATCCAAATACAAACTCGAAAAAAGGACACAGGTCAGGATCAGGAAATTCAACCAGGTTTTTGCCCGAATCGTTAATCCATACAACATCCAAAATCCCATAAAACATGCTTAAAAAATCATTAGAATTATTAAAACAGGAAGCCGCGCAAAGCGGAGCCGGAACTTTAAAAAGAAGCCTCGGAGCGATTAATTTGGTAGCAATCGGAGTGGGCGTCATCATCGGTGCAGGATTGTTTTCGCTCACCGGAATTGCCGCTGCAAACAACGCCGGCCCGGCCGTTACTTTATCATTTATCATTGCCGCTGTTGGTTGTGCATTCAGTGCGCTTTGTTATGCCGAATTCGCTTCGATGGTTCCGGTTT
The DNA here is from genome assembly GCF_900100375.1 of Flavobacterium noncentrifugens. Taxonomy (GTDB): domain Bacteria; phylum Bacteroidota; class Bacteroidia; order Flavobacteriales; family Flavobacteriaceae; genus Flavobacterium; species Flavobacterium noncentrifugens. The sequence goes on from NZ_FNEZ01000002.1 coordinate 709,597, forward strand.
CCGGAAGTGCTTATACTTATGCTTATGCGACTTTGGGCGAATTGTTTGCCTGGATCATCGGTTGGGATCTGGTACTCGAATATTCCGTTGGCGCGGCGACGGTCGGCATCAGCTGGTCGCAATACCTGGTCAAATTTTTAGAGAAATTCAACATTCATATTCCACCGCAACTGGTACAATCACCTTTTGAAAGCGTGACGATGCAGGACGGCTCGGTTGTGAGCGGAATCATCAATTTGCCAGCTGTCCTAATCATTGCCTTGATCACTTCAATTATCATTCGCGGAACAAAAGGCTCGGCAATTTTCAACGTGATTGTCGTGGCTTTAAAAGTGGGTGTCGTGATCGTATTTATTGCTTTGGGTTGGCAATACATCGATCCGGCGAATTATCAGCCCTACATTCCCAACAATACTGGAACGTTCGGGGAATTTGGCTGGAGTGGCGTTTTACGTGGCGCGGGCGTGGTTTTCTTTGTATTCATCGGATTTGATATTGTAGCGACAATGGCTCAGGAAACGAAAAATCCACAAAGAAATATGCCGATCGGTATATTGGGTTCTTTGCTTATATGTACCGTTTTATTTATTCTTTTCGGATATGTGATGACTGGTTTGGCTAATTATACCGAATTCAAAAATAGTGCAGCTCCGGTAGCAGTTGCGATTGCGAATACTCCGTATGAATGGCTCGGAATTGCGATTATTCTAGCGATCCTCATCGGATATACATCTGTGATTTTAGTCGATCTGCTTGGGCAATCGCGCGTTTTTTATTCGATGAGCAAAGATGGCTTGCTGCCACAGGTATTTTCGAAATTGCATCCAAAATTTCAGACACCATCAAAATCGAATCTGGTTTTGTGTGTGTTCATCAGTCTTTTTGCAGGTTTGGTTCCGATAAGCATTGTGGGTGAAATGACGAGCATCGGTACACTATTGGCATTTGTGATGGTTTGCCTCGGAATTTTGATTTTGCGCAAGCAACAGCCCGACGCCGAGCGTCCGTTCAGAACGCCATTCGTACCTTTGGTCCCAATATTGGGAATTGTAACTTGTCTTGTCATGATGTTTTCACTGCCACTTGACACCTGGATCCGTTTGTTCGTCTGGCTTGCGATCGGATTTGTGATTTATTTTGGATACGGAAAAAAACACAGCAAGCTTCGGAAATCACAATTGGAAATCAAAGAATAATTAAAATAAAAAAGCCTGTATTCATAAGAGTACAGGCTTTAATTTGTATGGAGAAATAGTTACAATTTCTTTCCGCTTTTGTCAACGATTTTCTGCAGCCTTTTGTCAAGGTCTTTCATCAATTCGGTCAAAGCACTTTCGCACATTGGAAGGATTTTATCCGATTTCATCACAGGAACCCCGCCAACCATCATTCCGGTTTTAGAAGAATTTGCGTGTTCGTTGATCGTGAAAACTTTCTCGCCTTTTTTATTGTACAATACGATATTCGTGTAAGCCTGCATTTTTGTAGTTGCAGTTCCACCCACGCCAAAGCCTTTGTTTAGGGCAAAAGTCACATAAACAAACATGATTCCGTCGGCATCGCTGAATGTAGAAACCAAATTTTTGACGTTGTCTTTGCCATAATTTGGCGTTGCTGGTTTGTAACCTGCAATAGTCGTGAAACTATTGGCCGCGTAGCCGGGCTGAAATTCAGGAGTGAAAGCCTGATACGCAGCATTTTCGGTCACTGTAGTTTCCGGAAGCAATTCGAATGGGAATTTTGAAGCAAAATCTTTAAAGAATTTGTCGTGATATTGCTGCAATATCGGTTGTAGGTTAAATGTTGGATCGTTTGCCAGATCAGTAATGATCGTAGCACCACCAAGACCAACATCTTTAAGGTCGACTTGTTTGTCGGCATAGAAAGTAACCACTGCCACTTTTTTCTGTGCAAACACCGGAGCAATCAAAACCAGCAATGCTGCTGCACAGAACATTTTCATCTTTTTCATAGTAAATTTTTATAATTTCGTCAAAGGAAGTGAATGCAAATTCATCTGCAACAGTATTTTAGTTAAAGTTTTGAAAGCCTTAAAATGAAAGCCGAAGACTATTTTTTCAAAGATTTTATAATTTCAGAAGCAGCTTTTTTACCGCTTTGCAAGGCTGCTTCCACTGTTGCGGCACCTTTTTCAAGATATAATGCTTCGCCTGCAAACCAAATGGTATTTTCAATTCCTTTCTGTAAAGTTTTGACAGATTTTCGTGTTTGTGGAGTCGGCCACGAATAGCCTCCGCGGGAAACAGAATTTTTTGTATGCCGGAAAACAGTGCCGGTTCTATACAATTCTTTGACAGGAAATTTCGAATGAAATGCTTTTTCCAGATTTAAAAGTGCCTTTTTCAGAAGTTCCTCGTCGGAAAATTTGTCGTAGTTTCCGGCATAATCGTTTCCGAGCCAGCCAATGAGCAACGGACTTCTTTTTGGATATTGTGTCCAGAATGTAAAGCCTTCAGCGGCAAATAAAAATCCGAGATCGGGATAATCATTTTCCCAAAACGGCCATTCAAATTCGAGTGCCAGTTTGGTGACTTCGCCAAAACCGATCGTTTCGAAAAGGGAAATTGTATCCTGAATTTGAGGCAAAAAAGCAATGTCTTTGTAAAATACCGGCGGTAAAGTCAGCAAAACGGCATCGGCATGAAAACTTTCGGTATTCGTGAAAACTGTCACCTCGTCATTTGCCCAGTCAATTCTCTCTACTTTCTGGTTCAGGATCAATTTGAATTTTGGAGAAACCGTCTGGTTGTAAAGCCATTGCAATAATTCGGAATAACCAGAATCGGGGCGAAATTGTGTTTCTTCATTCGCCCATTCCCCGCGAATCCCGAAAACACTCAGCCGCGAAATATCGGCTAAATCCAAACCCTGCGCCCGGTCTGAAACTTCGCGCCGCAATTTTTCATATTTTTTAGCTTTGAATTGGAAATCCAAAAGTTCAGAAACGGTACGATCGTTTTTTAAATCAGACATCGCTTCATAAAAATCTTCCCACGATTTGTTTTCGCCAAAACCGCATTGCAGTTTGCCGTTGACCGATTGATACATTTTTCCGGAAGTTGGCGTGTAAGTCAGCCCCGATTGTTTCATCAGTTTTAAAGTCAGCGGTAAATTCCCATGGATAAATTCGGCTCCGGCTTCCACATGATTTGTAAAACCCGGCAGGTTTTGGGTATGAATGCGGCCACCGGTCCGGTTTAAAGATTCGAGCAGCAAAACTTCGGCACCGTTTGCAACCAAATCATGCGCAGCCATCAATCCGGCCGCCCCGGCGCCAACGACAATCACTTTCATTGGTTAAAAAGTCTTCAGGTTTGAAGCTGCAAAATGATCGCCCCACGAATCCCTGAGCAATTCGCGCAGGATATCTTTAAGTTCCTCAAAATCGTTTGGCTTCCTGATATACGCATTGGCACCAGCCATAAAAGCATTTTCAATATTTTCCTGTGATCCCGAAGTAGAATAAATGGCCACAAATAAATCTTTGTATTTTGGCGTGGCACGAAGGATTTTGAGGCAATCCATACCGTTCATTTTTGGCATGTTCAGATCCAGAAAAATGATATCTGGCAATAAATCCTGATTGTTTTCAAGGTGTTCTAGCAACTCTTCGCCATTATGGAAATTGGCGATGTGGAAACTGATTTCAATTTCATCGAGTGCTTCTTTAAAAATCGTCTGATCGTCCTTATCGTCTTCGGTCAGAAAAATAGTAATCATGTACTTCTTGAAGTTTGCAAGCATAAAAACAAAACATATTAGGTTATTATTAGGGAAAAACCTTTTTTTGATATAGATTCTTAAAGTTACAATTTAAACAATTGCTTTTGGGATTAGAATCAAATCTTAAGATTTTTTTCACATTGTCATATAGAGTTTCTTTTTTTTACAATGTGGGCAGCGAAGTATTCAATTCGTAAAAAATTCAGATTTCATTCAGAATTGAATGATTAAATTGCAGCATGAAAATCCTGATTATAGAAGACGAACCCGAAATTGCCAGAAGCATTAAAGATTATTTTAAGCCAAACGGCGTGCATTGCGAAACAGCCTCAAATTATAAAGAAGCCGTTTCAAAGATCGGTATGTATGATTATGATTGCATTTTACTTGATTTAATGCTGCCAGATGGCGACGGCTTTGATATCCTAAAAGCGCTTAAAGCTGCAAATAAAACAGAAGGAGTCATTATTATTTCTGCAAGGGAAAATCTCGAAACGCGCATCGAAGGCTTTAATCTTGGCGCAGATGATTACCTGACCAAACCTTTCCATCTATCGGAATTGCTCGTTAGGATGCAGGCTTTGATCCGCAGGAAAAACTTTAAAGGCAGTAACACAGTAACGTTCAACGAAATCACGATTGATGTGTTTTCCAAATCGGTAACTGTCAACGGAATCAAGCTTGACATTACAAAAAAAGAAATAGATTTGCTGTTGTTCCTGATTGGGAATGACAACAAAGTATTGTCTAAAGCGGCGATTGCAGAACACCTTTCAGGCGATATGGCCGATATGCTCGACAATCACGATTTTGTGTACGCGCACATCAAAAACCTGAAGAAGAAACTTACCAAAGCGGGCAGCGAAGATTACATTCAAACGGTTTACGGACTCGGATACAAATGGCAAAATGAATAAAAAATTACTCAATAAGACGACGCGAAGCTTCCTCATTCTTGCTGTGATCATTTTACTGGTTTCAGCCCCTGTATTTTATATGGTAAGCCATTTCCTGTACATTTATGAAGCCGATGAAGTACTTGTTTTCCATAAGGAAGCTTTTTTAAAAGAGAGCAAAAAGAATTTTACCGAAGCCGATATTGCAACATGGAATCAATACAACCGCAATGTTGACATCGTAGCCGATAAAGGCATGACGAAAGACTCGATCTTTAGTTCTGAGTATTATGACAGCACTTCGAATGAAAACGAACCGCTTCGTGTTTTATGGTCGCCAATCGAAATCAATGGAAAAAAATATACTTACATCGAGCAGAGCAATCTGGTCATCATGGAAGGAATGGTCGTTAGTATCGCAGTATTTTTTTTGCTGGTTATTGCGGTGTTGATGATTGGGATTATCTGGCTTTCGAAGCGTTCGGCTGAAAAACTATGGGCGCCTTTTTATGATACGCTCGGGCAGATCCGCAACTTTGAAATTGACAAAAACAGGCAGCCGCAGTTTATCCCGACGAATATTGTTGAATTTGAAACACTCAATAAAAGCATCGGCCGATTGATCGAAAAGAATACCGCGATTTACCAAAACCAACGCGAATTTATCGAAAATGCAGCACATGAACTCCAAACGCCGCTGGCACTTTTCCAGAATAAAATAGATTCCTTGATACAGTTTCCAGATATTTCAGAAGAACAATCAAGGTTGTTGGATTCGCTGAATAACGACGTTTCGAGGCTCAACCGACTCAACAAAAACCTGTTGATGTTGTCCAAAATAGAAAATACAAATACCTTCGAAAAACAACCGATCGTTATTAACGATTATATTAAAAAAAACCTGAATTTTTTTGCAGAACAGGCCAAATCCAAAAGCCTCACGATCATTACCGAATTTACTGAAAATTTAGAAATTGAAGCCAATCCCGGACTTGCAGAAGTGCTGATCAATAACCTATTCCTCAATGCCATCAGGCACAATGAAGAAAATGGGAAAATTGTCATTGCGATTGCCAACAATGCCATTACGTTTGCAAATTCGGGTAGCGAAAACGCACTTGTCAGCGAAAAATTATTCAACCGCTTTGCCAAATTAAATCCATCTGGAAAAGGAAACGGACTCGGATTGGCGATCGTCAAAAAAATTACAGAGCTGAACCATTGGGAAATCAATTACGCTTATGAAAATGATCTTCATACATTTTCTGTAAAGTTTTAAGAAATTCAAATTTCCTCCCAATTCACACCGCAAATTTGCCTTAATATTTTAAAGACAAAAAAATGCGGACTAAATTTTTAGCAATCCTTTCTTTTTTCCTTATCGGATCTTACGGTGTTTCTGCGCAGAGTAAAAAGACTACAGTTTCGGGAATTATCAAAGATGGAACAACACAATTGGCACTTCCTTTTTTGAATGTAATCGTAAAAACGGCATCCGGGAATCAATTTATCGCAGGTACAATTACCGCTGAAAACGGCCGGTTTGAATTATCAAATCTGTTAAATGGAAATTACACTCTGGAACTGACAGTTGTTGGATACAAATCCCAAACCATTCCTTTATATATTGGCGAATTGAGCGAATTCCTGAACGTTGGCACCATTCAAATGGAACAAGCAACGACTGCGTTAAATGAAGTTACTGTATCTTCCAAACAGCAAATGATCAATGCCAAAATGGATAAAAAAGTATTTTCAGTATCCGATAATATCACCCAAAGCGGCGGTTCGGTTTTACAAAGCATGGAAAATCTCCCCGGTATAACTGTTCAGGATGGCAAACTGCAATTGCGCGGGAACGATAAAGTCATGGTGCTGATCGACGGCAAACAAACGGCGCTCGCAGGTTTTGGGAACCAGTCGGGGCTGGATAATATTCCGGCATCGGCAATTGATAAGATCGAGATCATCAACAATCCGTCGGCTAAATTTGACGCAAACGGAAATGCGGGTGTGGTCAATATCATTTATAAAAAAAGCAAACAGCAAGGCTTGAACGGAAAAGTTAGTATTGGCTCCGGATATGGCGCGCTTTGGGAACGAAAAAGCAATCTGCCAACGATTAGGCCGCAATATCAGATGACGCCAAAGATCAATCCGTCACTGTCGCTGACTTACAGAAAAAGCAAGATCAATCTTTTCTTTCAAGGGGATTATTTGTACACCGAAACGCTTAATAAAAACGAATTTGCAACACGCACTTACGACGATGGAACGATCGTTCACCAGCAAACCAAAAGAAACCGCAACACGCATTTTACGACATTGAAATCAGGTTTCGACTGGACGCTGAACGATCAGAATGCCGTGACCGTTTCCGGACTTTTCGGCAGCGAGAAAATCATAGATCATGGCGACGAACCGTTTTTCAATGGCGATTATTCGCAGCGAATGCGTTTGTGGCAATTCGTCGAAAATGAACTCAAAACCACAGCAATGGCTTCGGTTTCCTGGCAGCACAAGTTTGAAGATCCAGGACATTTGCTGAACGCCGGGATCAATTATACGTTTCACCGTGAAGATGAAAGATATGCTTTTAACAATATTTTGCCCGCTTTTTCAGGAAACGATTCCTTTAAATTACTATCGGATGAAAAAGTGATTGATGTCAATATTGATTATGTGAAGCCTTTTAAATATGGCAGGATCGAGAGCGGAATCAAATTTAGAAACCGGGAAATTCCAACAAATATGAAGTTTTTTCCGGGATTGAATTCGCCTTTGGATGCCAATGCGGGCGGAAAAGCCACTTACAAAGAAATCATTCCGGCGGTTTACGGAAATTATGTTTACGAAAGCCCTAAAATTGAAGCCGAACTTGGATTGCGAATGGAATATGTCAGGCTTCAATATGATGTCAATCCGAACCATCCGACTTATAAAAGCGACGGTTATGATTACTCGGAACCGTTTCCAAATGTCAGGTTTGCATATAAATTTAATGATAAAAACAAGCTTTCGATATTTTACAACCGGCGTGTCGACAGGCCGAATGAAGTCGACATCCGCATTTTTCCAAAATATGATGATGCCGAAATCATTAAAGTTGGAAATCCTGCTTTGCGGCCGCAGTTTACCAATTCGTTCGAACTTGGCTTCAAGCGCAATATCGAAAAAGGCTATTTGTTTGTGTCGTTTTATGACAAATCGGTAGACAATACAATTGGCCGCATTGCAGCCACTGCGCCGGGAAGCAACCTGATTTATGCCGTTTTTCAAAATGCAGATGAAAGCTACAGCATTGGAGTTGAAACTGTCTTTTCAAAAGAACTGGCGTCGTGGTATGCGATGAATCTGAGCGGAACTGTTTACCAAAATACGATTGATCCATTCAATGTAAGAATCCTTTATCCTGTCGAAAACAATTTCAGGGTAGAAAAGCAGCAACTGGTTTCGGGAAATGTGAAAAGCAATAACACGTTTCATGTTACAAAAACGTTTAGCGGACAAATGTCGGCGGTTTGGCTTGCGCCCGATGTCATTCCACAGGGAAAAATCAATTCGCGGTTTTCAGTTGATCTCGGGATCAAAAAATCGATCCAGAAAGGCAAAGGCGAAATTTTCCTCAATGCGACAGATGTTTTGAACACGCTGACGATCAGGAAAGAAATTCAGGGTACAAATTTCAGGTACAAATCTTCTGATTATTACGAGACTCAGGCGGTAAGGTTTGGATATACTTATAAATTCTGACGCTATTTTAAAATTCAGAATTAATTCAGAATTCAGTTTGAACATTTGCAGGTATTTTAAATCGATACTCCGCTATGCTCAAAAGAATTTTAGCTCCAGGCAGATTTTCCCTGCTGATCCATTTTATCATTTGGTTTCTCACCCTTTCACAAATGCTCCGGATCGTGTTTTTTATCTGGCAATGCGACCAGGTTTCGTGGAATATTGTTAATGTATTGCGAACACTGCTGACCGGATTGTTTTTCGATATTGGAACAGTCACTTTCGTCAGTTTGACCGCGATCATTTATTACACCATCATGCCAAACCGCTGGATTGGCTCATGGGCCGATAAGGTTTTGGTCTGGTTTTTTACAGCACTTACCATATTTATTTTAGTCTTTACTTTTTTTGCCGAGATTACTTTTTGGGACGAATTCAAGACCAGGTTTAATTTTATCGCAGTCGATTACCTGATTTACACCCACGAAGTCGTTGCGAACATAAAGGAATCTTATCCGTTGCCGCTATTGATTGGCGGCGTGCTGCTGATTACGGCTTCGGTGCTGTTTTTGTTCTTCAGAAGAAAAGCTTTTGCCGATACTTTTTCGCATACAATCTCCCCGAAAGTTCGGCTGTCCGTTTTGGGAACGGTTTTAATCGTATCGTTGTTTTATACTTTTTTCATCAGCAATTATCAGGCAGAATGGTCGGGGAACCGCTACAATTCAGAGATTTCAAAATCGGGAATTTATTCGTTTTTTGCTGCGTTCCGAAATAACCAAATGAAATATGATGAATTTTATACTTCGATCAATAATGAAAAAGCTTTTGCGATCGTTCGGAATAAATTAAAAAGTCCCGATTCCAAATTCACTAAAAACGGCTATTCGATCCACAGGAAAATTACAGACAGCCTGCCTTCTGAAACAAAGAAAAATGTCGTTTTCATTCTCGTTGAAAGCCTCAGCGGAAGTTTTTTGAAGGAATTCGGAAACCAACAAAACATCACGCCTTTTTTAGACAGCCTCGCACAAAAAAGCATCTTCTTTGAAAACCTTTATGCAACAGGAACCAGAACGGTTCGCGGGATGGAAGCGGTGACGCTGTGCATTCCGCCAACACCGGGGCAAAGCATTGTTAAACGTCCGGACAACCATAATTTATTCACCATTAACAGTGTGTTTAAAAGCAGGAGATACGATTGCAATTTCTTTTATGGAGGCGATGGTTATTTTGACAATATGAATTCTTATTTCGGTGGGAACGGCTTTAATATTTACGACCGCGGCCGTGGAAGCGTACTCAGCGATGACATCAAAACGACGCGAAACAATATCGATGACAGTGAAGTGACTTTTGAAAATGCGTGGGGAATTTGCGATGAAGATATTTTTAATAAAATGCTTAAAGTCGCCGACAAACAATTCCAAAACAACCAGCCGTTCTTCAATTTTGTAATGACCACCTCGAACCACAGGCCGTTCACGTATCCGTCAGGAAAAATCGACATTCCATCAGGAAATAGTCGCGAAGGCGCGGTCAAATACACCGATTTTGCTTTGCGTGAAATGTTTAAAAAAGCCAGCAAAAAGGCATGGTTTAAGAATACGGTTTTCGTCATTATTGCCGACCATTGTGCGAGCAGCGCCGGGAAAGATGAAATTGATGTGGCCAATTACCACATTCCGGCTTTCATCGTAAATTTTGGGGAAGCCGACAATCAGAAAATCGAAAAACAATGTTCGCAAATCGATTTATTCCCGACGCTTTTTTCATTATTTCACTGGAATTACGATTCTGATTTCTTCGGAAAAAACGTACTCGATCCGGCTTTTGAACAACGTTCGCTGATGGGAACTTACAGAAAATTAGTGCTGATGAAAAAGGAAAAAGTCCTGATCTTATCCGACCAGAAAAAACAGGCTTTTTACACCTGGAATCAAAAAGACAACAGCCTGAAACCGCTGCCTATTGAAAAAAGGTTTCTTGACGAGACGATTTCGTGGTACCAAACGGCAGACTATCTTTTTACGAATAAATTACTGAGATAATGATTTACATTCATTTTATAATCAATCCGATTTCGGGCAACGGCAAACACAACCTTACCGCATCTTTGTTGCGGAATTTTTTCCCCAGAAGCGAATTTACCATCGCCGTTGATTATACGAAATACAAGCAGCACGCAATAGCGCTAACAAAATATGCAGCAAATAAAGGCCCCGATATTATTGTGGCCTGTGGCGGCGACGGAACCATTAACGAAGTGGCTTCAAGCCTCGTGGGAACATCGATTAAGCTCGGAATTGTTCCCGTTGGATCAGGAAACGGACTCGCTTCAAACCTGAACATCCCGAAGAATCTTGACAAAGCGCTGAAAATCATCCGCAAAGGGCATTCAAATCCTATTGATGTTGGGCAAATCAACGACAAATATTTCTTCAGCAATATGGGAATCGGCGTTGATGCGATGATCATCAAAAAATATGAGCAATCGGGCAAACGCACACTTTCTGCTTATGTAAAAGCAGCTTTGGCGTCAGGTTTTAATTTTAAAAGTACGAACACGAAAATGGTTTTTAACGATAAAGTTTTGAATGTGAATCCGTTTATGCTTTTTGTTTCAAACTCAAACGAAATGGGCTATAATATGACTTTAACGCCAAAAGCGAGCCTCAGCGACGGTTGGCTTGACCTAGTCGTTGTAACCGAAATTTCTACGATTGACAAGTTAAAATTGGGTTATGCAGTTTTGCGGAATAAAATCGAATATTTCAATAAAGCGCAGCATGATTTAATTCAAAACCTAAAGATCGAAATGCCCGATAAAATTTTTACCGATGCCCAGATTGATGGCGAACACCACAATCTGAAAACCAATATCATCGAGGTTTCAATCATTCAGAAAGGATTGAATGTCGTAATGGAACAATGATTTTTAGCAAACTTATTCTATCAAAAATTTATTCTCCATTCTTGTAGCAATTTTTTTTATTTTAAAATTTTGCTACAACTTCTGTAGCAAATTATTTTTTTTAATTTTTTTGCTACAAAAGTCAAACGGTACTTTTGGTTTACAACCGCATTTAAAAACCAACTACAACACCGCAACCCATTTGTTTTCCGTTGTAAAAAGGCGCAATCATCGACGATACTTTTTTGTTTTCGGATGGAAACAGCTTGTCTTTCACATACGGATACATCCAATACGCCAGTTTGGTGCTTAAGATCCCGATTCCTGCTCCAGCTGCAACATCTGTAAGCCAATGCCTGTTGTTTACCATTCTAAATATTCCGGTTCCCGAAGCTACGGCATAACCCGCGATTCCGTACCAGATGGATTGGTCTTTGTATTCCTGCCAGAGAAATTCGGCACCGGCAAATGCAGTTGCGGTATGTCCGGACGGAAATGAATTTTTTGAAGTGCCGTCCGGACGTTCGATGTGCGTGAGCGATTTTAATCCGAATACGGTTGCCGACATCATCAAATAGGAACTTGCCATAATCATGGATCGGTCTCGCAGGTTGTGTTTGCCTTGTACCCCGAAAGCATTCAAGGCATAAACCGATGCCATTGGCGCATACTGAGAAAAGTCGTCAATCGATATTTTTTCGTCAATATCTTCGGTAACTTCTTCGCGAATTTGAGAATTGAAGCCTTTAAGCCAGTCGCTTTCCATGCCAATGACGCCGTAACCAATCAAAGCAGCCGGAATGATCAGCTGTTTGTATTTGAATTTGCAAGGTGCGACACTATCGGTTGCAAATGTTGGTTTTAAGAAATGAATGCTGTCGGTTTTGGCTATCGGATTTGCAGTTTTTAAAGAATCGGCGATTTGAGCGTTCATGGCAAAGCCAAACAACAAAAAGAAAATGATTTTAGGCATCTTATGAATTTGAAATTAAAAGCCCGACTTTCAGGCAAGTGTAATTGTAGTTCATAGATGTATTGGTTTTTAAGGATTAATGCTGAAAGCGTTATTGTATTGCGAATCATTTCTTGGACAAATTTCAAATGCAATGTTGAATTAATTCTGTATTTTCTAGAAAAAAAAGCAAATTTTTCTACGCTTTATTTTTTTGGAATTCAGGAAAAATTCAAAATCGGCATTTATTTTCGTTGCTTTAAATAGCGAGAATGATGAATGGGAAAAAGAATTTCGGGAGCGCCATGTGTATTATTTTGATTGTATTCACGATTTTCTCCTGTGGTTTTGGCCGTTCAAATCATGTTGGCATACAAACTGAAAATGACATTTGGGAGACATTCAGTACCGCAACATGGAAGATCACGAAATTTAAAAAAGAAGGCATATCGCAGCAACAGTATTACACCTATTATATTTTCTATTTCTCTTCAAACAATCAAATTGCTGTGAAGGAAGGAAGCAATAATTATTCCGGGCGCTGGCAAATTGAAACCAGTGAAAATGAAGACGATTCGCCAAAAGCTGATGTTGATTTTTCAATGGCGTTTCAGCCCAACGACAAGCTTTCAGAATTGGCTGCATCGTGGCAGATTGTGGAAAGGAGCGAATCAAAAATGGTGTTGAATAAAGTGAGCGATTCTGGAAAAGAAATCGATTCGCTCGTATTTGAAAAACGATAAGCTAAAAGGCAAAAGTCTATAATCTGTTTATTGATAGCGGATCTCTAATACTTGCGGCTGCAATGCCGATAGCCAACTTTTGGGTGATAAAATTCCGTCATCTGCGCCCAAAACTACGCCGCGAAGGCAACCGGTTTCTGTTGATGTGATGGTATTTGGTTTTTATCGGATAAAATATATATTTTTTCTTTTAATCTTAAGAACTTATCGATAGCATCAAGCATTTTTGAAGTCGGTTTTTATTGACAATCAAGACAATTATTTTCAGATAAAAGTAAGCCTAAAATTGCTGTGGATTTAGAAATGAGTAAAGAACGATTCTAAATTTGGAATTTACAGAAAGCTGTCGGAATACAGTAATAGGAAGTTATAACGTATCGTTTTCCTGCTCAATTGGCAGGCATACGATGAATTCGGCACCATTATTTTGATTGCCTGAGGCTTCTATTGTGCCATGATGCCTTTCAGCAATTTTTTTACACAAAGCCAATCCCAACCCCGTACCTTCAAATTCGTCTTTAGAGTGCAGGCGTTCAAAAGCATTAAATATTTTAAGTGCATGTTTTGAATCGAAGCCGACGCCATTGTCTTTGATCACAATCCGGACATAATCCAGGTTTTCGATGGTGATCTTTGAACCAGATATAATCACGCGAGGTGGATTATCGGGCCTTGAAAATTTGAGTGCATTGTGGATGAGGTTGTAAAAAAGCTGGTGAAGCAAAATTGACGCGCCGTCGACTTCGGGAAGGTTGTCTACGACCAAGATGGCTTTTTTTTCCTGAATTACCAATTCGAGGTCGGTTTTAATATTATCGATTATGGCGTCAAGGTTTGCTTTTTCTACAGGATGCCCGGATTTGTTTAAGGTAGAATAATTCAAAACACCGTCAATAATTGACGACATGCGCTTTGTTGAATTCTGAACTTTCTCGAAGTATGCAAGGTCTTTTTGGTCAAGTTTATCACCCAGGTTGCTTTTTAGGATGGTGTTAAAAATACCTATTTTCCGAACCGGTTCTTTTAGGTCGTGGCTTACCACGTTAGCGAATTGGAGCAGGTCTTCGTTGGAGCGCTTTAATGCCGAGGTTTGCTCGTCGACAACCTTTTTCAAGTCTTCTGCATTCTTTTTTTGTTCGGTAATGTCCTGGACAATGCCAATCAATGTTACAGGTTTTCCTTTAGGATCTTTACTCATCCTGCCGTTGATACGAACCCAACGCCACAATCCGTTATCGGCTTTAATCCTTACTTCGTAAGACATGGTACCGGTAACTTCTGAATCTTTGAGCGCTTGATCCCTTATTTGCAGGTCATCGGGATGAATTTTCTGAACAAGATCGTCCTTTGTTACGCTTTCATTGGTTCCCCATATTGTGTGAAAGTTGCCCGAAGTGAGAATTTCATTTGTCGCTAAATCGGTTTCATAAGTGCCCAATCCGGCAGCGTCGATGGCAAGCCTGAGCCTTTCTTCGGTTTCTTCTACCTGCTGGCGTGCAGTATTCAAATCGGTCACATCGGCACCGGTATTCATCACGCCGTAAATTTTCCCGTCACTATCACGTAAAGGGGTAAAACTGTAATTGAAGTAATGCGGCTTTAAAATATTTTCAATCACAATATCGACGCGCTTGTTTTTTGCATGAAACGGAGTTCCTGTTGTAAATACGTTTCTTGCCTGTTCGAATATTTTCTGATTGCCCAATTCCGGAAGTACTTCAGTGTAGGTTTTCCCGATTACATCGCTTCCCTTTCCCCAAGTGTCGAGCATGCATTGATTTGCCAATTCGATCCTAAGTTCTGGGCCACTATAAACGCCCATTGGAAAAGGAGCGGCATTTATAATTCCGGTTAAAAGTGCGGTGTTTTCGTTAATGGGTGGTTTGTTCACAGCATCACAAGATTAGCGGTATTTGCGATGGTGAATTTATGCGATATAACTCACAGGCTGGTTATAAGATATCCATAAATATTTATAGCATTATGGATTCAGGAGATTGAATTATTCTCTTGATCACAATCGGTTTGAAAGACTTTTGGTGTTATAAATTTTGTGCAACAAAGGTTTTGCAATACTTTTTAATCATTTCCCGGACATGCCTGAATTCTTCTAAAATGTCATTTTGAGTTCCTTTTGCTTTTGCCGGATCAGGAAAATTTTGATGGAATTTTTTAGCCATCGTTGGAAAAAAAAGGCAATTTTCTTTTGCGTTGTCACAAACAGTAATTACAAAATCGAAGTCTATGTCACAATACTCCTCAACATGATTTGATGTATGATTTGAAATGTCAATTCCGTCTTCATCCATGATAGCAGTGGCTTTCGGATTTACACCATGGGTTTCGATCCCTGCGCTATAAACTGTCGCTTTATCTCGGGAAAAGTGCCGAAGATAACCTTCTGCGATTTGGCTTCGGCAACTATTTCCCGTACAAAGAACTAAGATTTTTTTACTCATGCTTTTATATTTTTTGGTATCGTAAGCTGTCTTGAATAGCGGTTAAACACATAGCCAAATCAGGTTTATAATGCAGAATTTTGGATCCCAGCCAAAAATCAATTGCAAAACTACAATCGAAACCGTTATCACAAGAGGCTTTTTGTGCCTTATGAAAAAGTTATCAACAGTTGCCATCCGGAGCACAATATGAAGTTTCTAAGGCTGACAATTGGAATTTCTGTCTAGGTGTTCCGCAACTTTCTTTTGCAAGGCAAGCCGTTTGTTTTGTAAGGAGAATGAAATTGTAACCGTCAAATCCCAAATCGTACTTTCCGATTGTCCCAAATTGATATTCCACTTCGATTTCTAAATCTTCAATCTCCAAAACTTTTTCTGAAAGTGCTATAATTTTCTGGAGTTTTCCTGGTTTAAGCCGATGTTCAAAATCAGTAGCATCCCAAAGCTGAAAATTTGCCACTTTTTCTTTTCGCACCTTTCCACCGCAGTCAATAAAGTGTTTTGAAACCATGCCAACTTCGGTAACATGAAAATGCTCAGGAACAAAAGTGCCATTTTCCAGTTTAAAATTTACAGTTTCGGCAGTTTCCAGGATTTGTTTAATTTCAGATAATTTCATGATGAAGACTTTTTAATTAGCAACAATTGTTTTTCTTTTTCTCAAGATGGGACGATATAGCGGCAAAATAGCTCTGGAGCGTTTTTAAAGCTTTTTCATCGATACAATAGCAAATCGCGTTTCCTTCAATATTTCCTTTTATCAAGCCGGCATTTTTGAGTTCTTTCAAATGTTGGGAAACTGTAGGCTGGGCAAGGGGCAATACATTTACGATGTCGCCACAAATGCAGGTATCGACGCTCATCAGGTATTCTATAATGGCCACTCTGGCCGGATGGCCGAGTGCTTTTGCTAAAATGGCAATCTGATTTTGTTTTTCGGTAAAATGCTCTGTTTTCGTTGCGCCCATTTTTAATATTTTTATATTGCAATATTACGATAATAAATTTCAAAGAAAAATGATTGGGTATTTTTTTTCAGATATTATAGAAATATTTTATGAATTGGGGCCACCAGTTTGCAATTGATTTTACAATTCATGTATAGCGTATCATTCCGGGAACGGTCCTTGGATTAAGAATATTAGTTATGTCTGGCTGATGAATGGCAGGATTGATTTTAAAAGCGGTATAACAAAGGAACCACATTCACACCAACACTTCTTATGGCGAAAACATTGATTATCGAAGACAATGGCGACATCAGGAATGATATCGTTGAAACATCAGGATTGGCCGTAAAGATGTCAGCCAGACCAACAACAGTACAAGCGTTGAAATAGCACAGAAAGTTTTGCCAGATATTATTTTGTGAGGCATAAAAAAATCCGTAAATCATTATTTTACAACGATTTACGGATTATTTAGTGGAGTCGCCGGGAATCGAACCCGGGTCCAAACAAGCAATTAAAGAGCTTTCTACACGCTTATTTCCCGATTGGTTTTTCGTTGTTGCGCAAGGCCGGGAACAGCCACACAACACTTAGCTTCTTAGTTGTCAGAATGGCTTCGAAGCAGGACCAAACCTAGGTTTATTTTTACGGTTCCCCTTTTCTGAACGCCACAAACCAAGGCTTTCAAGGAGAATCCAGCTTTCCTGTCTAACAGGAACGTGGCATTATCTTACTGTAATTCGGATTATGCAGCTAAAGCGTAGTTATTTTCGCCGTTTAAAAGTGTTGGGACTTTTGATTTACGAGAACTGCCCCAGTTCTCGGCGTGCTTACTGTTCAATTCGACTTGCTGTCAAAACCAGTCGACCCCAGTTTTTAATGGATAATTGACATTGGATAATTAATAATTATTTTGATTGTCGTTAAGCGGATGCAAATATAGCAATTAAGAGGGAATTATGGTAAAAGGGCAATTGTTAATTTTAATGTAAATTAAACCGTAGACTGATATTTCTAGATTGAATATTACATGCATTATAAATTATCCATTAATTATTCGTCATCATCCGTTTTAAACGGATAATCTCCAAACAATGGAACCAATTTCCGAACGGCATAAGTGTTTTTTGTAAACCTGTTAGACAAGGCGATAATCGTAACATTTTCCTTTGCCATGGTAATGTAAGATGAGGTATTTCCGTGCCACCAGCCGTTGTGGAAGTAAAATTTCTGGCCGTTTTCCCATTCGATCATCCTGATCCCAAGGCCGTAATTTTTCTCGCCTTTATGCTCGTTGCTGTAACCTTGGTAAATTTCTTTCCGGAGTTTGTCGTTCAGGAAAGTCGGGGCGTTTCTGGCCAGGTCAAATTTCAGGATGTCCCTTGGCGTAGAATAAATATTTTTATCCCCGTAAACCGCATCAAGATGGTCTAAAGCGATTTCCATGTTGCCTTTATAAGAAGGCGTGGCGGTTTCTTTGTCTTTTTGATATTCGAAAACGTAAGTATGATCCATTCCAAGTGGCTTGAAAATCATCGTTTTCATAGCCTCAGGATAAGTTAGCCCGGTTACTTTTTCGATAATCAGTGCCAGCATGGCGTAATTGGTATTGCAATAGCAAAAACGCGTATCGGCAGGACAGTCGCATTTGATCTCTTTTTCGGTAAACAAATTTAAAACATCCTGGTTCGTCAGGGTTTTATGCAAATCCCAAACGCCTTTTTCTTCTACAAAATAAGCGTAATTTCGCAATCCGCTGCGGTGGCTTAAAAGGTTTCTGATTGAAATATCCGGAAACGGAAACTCCGGTAAAATACTGTTTACTTTTTGGTCAAGCTCGATTTTACCTCTGTCGGCAAGCAATAAAACGGCTGTTGCAGTAAAAACTTTGCTTACTGAAGCAATGTGCAGCGGCGTGTCTTTTTCAATTTTGATCCCTTTATTGCGGTTGGCATCGCCCTGATAACGCTCATAAATAATCTGTCCGTTTTTTGCCACAAGCAGGCTGATGCTGTTTTGCTCATTCCTGAAATATTTGTTGCAAAAACGTTCTACAGCTTCTTTTTTCGGATTAATGTATGCTTCTGATAATTTCGCATATTTAACACGGGAAGGCTGCATTTGAGGGAACTCGCTTTGGGCTATTTCAGATGCTGAACCGTCAGATTTTTCCTGCTTGGAGCAAGCGGTAAATACTGCGCCAATCAGTAATATTTTGGTGTATAGTATTGCTTTACGGAATGTCATTTGATAAGGTGTAAAAAGCAAATATAACTAAAGAAATATTGCTTTATAACCCACTTTAGTTAATGATTGTATAAAATTTATTAACTTTTGTTGACAAATATTTGGTTTTCAGGCTTCAGAACATTCGATTTTTTTAGTATAAAAAGTTTTGAAAACGTTATCGTAAAAAGTACATTTGGCGCAATTAAAAAATTAGCCTCATAAAATGAAATTCGGAATCATCAAAGAAAGAAAAAATCCGCCCGACAGAAGGGTTGTTTTTACGCCCGAAGAATTGCAGCGCCTTACCAAAGAACATCCTGAAGCGCAGATCAAAGTTGAAAGTTCTGATATCCGGATATTTACAGACCAGCAATATGCCGATCTGGGTATCGAGATCGCTACAGACATGACCGATTGCGATGTGCTTTTCGGCGTGAAAGAAGTACCATTAGAAGCATTAATTCCGAACAAAAAATACTTTTTCTTTTCCCATACGATTAAAAAACAGCCGCACAACCGCAAGTTGCTTCAGGCAATCCTGGATAAAAAAATTGATTTGTATGATCATGAAACGATTGTGGATGCGCATTTCAAACGCCTGATCGGTTTTGGAAGATATGCCGGGATCGTGGGCGCTTACAACGGAATCCGTGCTTTCGGGATCAAATTCGAGTTGTTCAATCTGCCAAAAGCAGAAACGCTTTCAGGAAAAGATGCTTTGGTACAAAAACTCAAAAGACAAATTCTTCCGCCCATCAAAATTGTACTTACTGGACACGGAAAAGTGGGAAATGGTGCCAAGGAAATCCTTGATGCGATGAAAATCAAAGAAGTAACGGTTGAAAACTACCTGACTAAAGTCTATAGTGAACCGGTTTACACCCAGCTTGATATTTTAGATTACAACAAAAGGCAAGACGGAAAACCTTCGGCAAAAGAAGATTTTTATAAGAATCCGACAAAATATGTTTCCGATTTTGAGCGTTTTACAAAAGTTTCCGATATTTATATGGCCGGGCATTTTTATGCCAATGACGCACCGGTAATCTTGTCGTTAGACATGCTTCGCGCAAATGACAATAAGATCAAAGTCGTTGCTGATATTTCCTGCGATGTCGATGGCCCGATTGCCTGTACGATTAAAGCGTCGACGATTGCAGAGCCGCTTTTTGGCTTTCATCCGATGGAAAATAAAGAAGTTGATGTGTTTCATCCGGCAGCAATTGTAGTCATGTCGGTCGATAACCTGCCGTGCGAACTCCCGAAAGATGCCAGCGAAGGTTTTGGAGAAATGTTTATGGAACATGTTATCCCAGCGTTTTTCAACGGCGATAAGGACGGAATCCTCAAGCGCGCCAAAGTCACTGAAGATGGGCATTTAACTGAAAGATTCCAATATTTAAAAGATTATGCCAAAGGCAAATAGATTTTACAAACGTCCCGATGAAAGGGACGTTTTTTGTTTTGCGTGGTTTTTTATAAAATCTGATTATATTTGGTGGCAAATCCCATATTTTGGCTGCCAACACTTTTAAAATCTTATTGCTTTGCCTTTTTTCGAATTTCCTTTTTGCTCAGGAAGAACTTCCATTTGTCGAAAATTTCACAAAATCCGATTACAACGGGGACAACCAAAACTGGAATGTCGCTCAGGGAAATGACAATGCAATGTATTTTGCAAACAACCATTATTTCCTGCGTTACAACGGCGTAAAATGGGAAAAATACACGCTTCCGAACAAAACCATCATCCGATCGATCTTTATTGACGGCGACCGTATTTACTGTGGTTCTTATAAAGAATTCGGTTATTGGAAACGCCTTGACGGGAAAATGAGATATTATTCTTTATCTAGAGACAAGAATTTGTTCAAAGGAACTTCAGACAACGAAGAAATCTGGAAAGTTTTCAAATATAAAAACAACATTTATTTTCAGTCGTTCAACGAACTTTACATATATAATGAGCAGCAGACTGAAAAAATCAGTTTTCCTTCACAGATTTCGTATTGTTATTTGGTAAATGGCGAAATTTATGCCGCTTCTGTCCGAAATGGTGTTTATGTCATGAAAGGGAACACTTTCGTTAAAAAAGATTCCTGGAAAGGGCTGGAGTTCAATGTCATTCACAACATTGAAAGCAATCAGGGCAAAATTTATGTTTTTACTAAAAACAACGGTGTTTTTGTTGAGGAAAACGGAAACCTCATTCTGTGGAAACATCCTCTAAACGACATCCTTAAAAGCCAGGTCATTGTTACCGCGAAGTTTGTAGACGATCACACACTGGCAATAGGAAGCGGGCTTCAGGGTTTGTACATCTGCAATCTTAAAGACAATTCTGTTAAAAACATCAACAGGCAAAATGCATTAAAAAACAATGCGATTTTATCTATTGGAATTGACAGGGAAAATGACTTGTGGCTAGGACTTGACAACGGAATCTGCCATGTGGAAATCAATTCGCCGATTAGTGTTTTTTCTGATAATTCGGGATTGTTAGGTTCAGTTTATTCCCTTTCAACCATTCCCGGCGGCTATCTTTTTGTAACCAATCACGGTGTATTTACTTGTAAAGATCAAAAATTGCAGGTAATCCCAAATTCGAAAGGGCAGGTGTGGGACATTTATAAAAATGGCAATCAGTTTATCATTGGACACAACGACGGAACATTTACTTATGACGGTACTGCCTTAAAAAAAGTCAATACCGTCAATGGCGGATGGAAATTCCTGAACAGTGATTTTGATAATGCATATTTTCAGGGAAATTATTCCGGAATTGCGGTCTACAGTGACAGGAATGATCTTACAAAGGCAAGATTTTTATCGGGACTTACGAAGCCGATCCGCAATATCGCCCAGAATAAGCCTGGTGAAATTTGGGCTGCAGACAATTACCGAAGTCTGTACAGGATTTTATACGATAAGAATTTCAACACTAAGAAAATTGAGAATATTTCTGCATTGAACGGTATTGCAAACGATTATGGCGTAAAGATTTTCAGTTATAAGAACGAAATACTTTTTTTGATTGATAACAGTTGGTATTCTTATAATTCGATTACGGACAAGCTTGAAAAAGATCCGATTTTCGAAAAAGTTTTCAATAAGATTTCAGATATCATACCAATTGACGACAACAGCTTTATGGTTGTGAAAAGCGGCCTTTTGTATTTGATCCAGCAGGAAGGCAATCATTTTTTATGGCATTTGATTCCGCAAAAATATTATGATGGCAAACTAATCATAGAAAACACTAAAGTTTACAAGGCAGGAAATTCCTTGCTCATCAATCTTGATGACGGATTTATGGGTTTTCAGTTGAATAAAACCAAGAAACAACAACAAGAAATTAACATTGAAGGTTTTTATCAGGGCAAACTCATTACTTCCGATACCAAAATAAAATACAACCAATCGGTAGATATCAACCTGATCCCGAATTTTTATGGGTACAACCGTCCCGAACTTTTCTATAAATTAAATGCATCGGAAAATTATATCAGGGTAAAAAGTGGCCATCTTTCGCTTAACAACCTTGAAAGTGGCACGCAAAACCTTGCTGTCTACTATAATAATGGGCGATCGTTAATCAATATTGGCACCTATGAATTTCATGTTGGGAATCCCTGGTATTTTTCAATCTGGATGATCCTGGTTTACGTTCTTGCCATTGCGGGAAGTTTCTTCCTTTATTATAAGTGGAACCAAGTCCGTTATAGTGAAAAGCTCAAACTGCACGAAGAGGAATTAAAGCACCAGAAGAAAATCCTTGAGATTGAATTAAAAGCAGAAAATGAACTCAATGTACAGGAATATGAAAAGCACATACTCGAATTGGAAATCCAGACCAAATCATCGGAAGTGGCAGGAAAATCATTATCTATCGCGAAGCAAAGTGAAATGATAGATAATATCCAAACCATATTGGATTCTGAACAGGATATCGACAAGTTAAAGAATGAGGTGAAAAAAGCCATACGCGTCAATGCGGTTAATAAACACGAATGGGAAACATTTGAATCAAATCTGAATCAGATCAACAACGAGTTCATTACCAAACTCTCAAAAATGTACCCTGTTCTTACACAAAAAGATATTAAACTATGTGTCTATTTGCGAATGAACATGTCTTCAAAAGAAATTGCGCCATTGATGAATATTTCATTCCGTGGTGTCGAACTTCACCGGTATAGGTTAAGAAAGAAGCTAAATCTTACACAAGAAGAAAGTTTATCAAAATTTATGTTAACACTTTAACGATGCTTTTAGAAGCGTTTACTACATCATCACTACATCATATTATGTCACGAAAACGTTTTCATCTCAATAAAACCCTTATTTTATTAGGTTTGAGTAGTGTTCAAAATAATGATGTATTCGTGTAGCATTTTAAAAACAGCTACGATAACGATGTAATTCTTTAATTTGGTGTCACTAACTTTAACAAAATATTACAAATGAGAAACTTTATCTTAAGCTTTGTATGGCTGATTGCGGGCACCGCCATCATGTCTGGACAAGCCATTAAAGGAACTGTGGTAGATGAGAATTCACTTCCGCTTCCCGGTGTCAGTATTTCTGACGCTTTAAAAGGTACTTCAACAGTAACCGATTTCGAAGGCAACTTCGCAATTGAATCAACTGCCGGAGCGTCTTTAAAATTTTCATACGTTGGTTATAAAGACCAAACAGTTGCGGCTGCTGCAGCTATGAAAGTAAGCATGCAGGTTTCTGCGACAAATCTTACTGAAGTTGTTGTTGTAGGTTATGGTACGCAGCGTAAAGCAGATATTACTGGATCTATTGCGGTAGTCGCTGAAAAGGATCTGCGCGACAGGCCAAATTCTAATGTATTAAGCAATTTGCAAGGTAAAGTAGCAGGGGTGCAAATTGTCAATGCAGGTAAACCTGGATCTGCGCCAACAGTTTCCATTAGAGGAACTGGAAGTATCAGTGGAGGCAACATATTGTATGTTGTTGATGGGGTACTTACTGACAATATTGATTACATCAATCCAAACGATATCGCTAGTGTAAATGTATTGAAAGATGCCTCAAGCTCTGCAATTTATGGGATTAGGGCTGCAAACGGAGTTGTTGTAATCACTACAAAAATCGGAAAAAAGACAGGTGAAGAGAATATTAAATTCACTTATGATTCAAATGTAGGTTTTTCAAATCCTTCTAATGTTTTAGAAATGGCAAATTCTGCTGATTATGTAAGACTTTACAATGAGAAGTTGGCTTATCAGCAGCAAACACCGAACCCTGTAGGGCAAGTTGGTGTAAATGATTTTAATGGTGCTGATACGGATTGGTTCAAAGAAATATTAAAAAAATCGTCGTTTACTCAATCTCAAAATGTGGGATTATCCGGAGCTTCAGAAAAAACACAATATTCAGCTGCATTTGGTTACTTGACTCAAGAGGGTGTTTTAAATGCAGGGCAAGGCATAAGTTCTGGAGATGACTACAAAAGGATTACAGCAAGATTTAATGGAATTTACAACGTGACCGACAGATTTAGGATTGGAGCTACAATGGCATATTCAGAATCTGATTCAAATGACGCGGCAAGTCCATTTGCTGAAGCATATTTTGCGCCGCCGATTATACCTGTACGTAATGCAGATGGAAGTTACGGGCACTACTACACCTCTTTAGGAGAAATTGATCTTGGACAAGTAGGCAATGCCAATCCTAGAAGAACATTAGATCTTTATAGAGGAAAAACCAAGAACAGCAGAACAATCGCTTCTGGTTATGCTGAACTTGACCTTATCAAAGGATTGACTTTCAAATCAAATCTTTCAAGAGATTTTAGAAACGAGGCTTCTTACATATATAATGCTGAAAACAATCCGCTTGGGGCAACTCCTGAAGGCGGAGCACTTATAGAAAGTAAACTCGTAAATAAAAGCACCAATTATGAAAGCACACTATGGGAAAATACGTTGACTTGGACCAAAGAGTTCAATAAGCACAGAATCGTTCTGCTTGGTGGATTCAGTAGACAACAAGACAACATGAGGGCACTTCGGGCACAATCATTGGGCGTTCCATTTAATGGTGATGATTCTACCCTTTTCTTAAACCTTGGTACAACTACAAATGTAAATGAGGCACTTCCTCAAGGTGATGAAGGTTCAAAAAGACGACTTCAATCTTATTTTGGACGTTTGCAATACGCTTATGCCGATAAATATCTTGTTAACGCAACGATACGTCGCGATGGTTCATCTGTATATAGATTTGGCAACGACCAACAAAGTGCTACTTTTCCATCTTTCGGTCTAGGATGGGTTGTAAGTAAAGAGGGCTTTATGCAAAATTCTGGGATTGATTTCTTAAAACTTAAAGGAAGCTGGGGTAAATTAGGCAATTCGTCTGTACCACGTCAATTTGATAATGTTGCGACTGTAGGCGCTGGGGTTTATTTCGGAGGTGTATATTACCCATCAGCTTCAATCACACAATTGTACGATACTGACATTCCTTGGGAAGTGGTAGAAGAATATGATTTTGGTTTTGAATTGCGTGCTTTCAAAAACAGATTGTCTTTAGAAGCAGGCTATTACAATAGAAAAACCACAGACGCAGCATTCAATATCTATATCCCAAACCAAGCTGGATTAGGAGACAAACTGTTTACTAATGCTGGAGATTTTGAAAATAAAGGTTTCGAATTTGAATTGAAATGGGATGATAAGATTGGAGAAAAATTCAGTTATTCAATCTACGGAAATTTAACTACAATTGACAATCAGGTTACAAAAGTGGTAAATGGTTCTTACTTAAATACAGGACCATCGTTGTTTGGGGATACAGTAAAAAGATTCCAAGCCGGGGAAGAAGTAGGTGCATATTATGGCTTTGAGACTAACGGTGTGATCCAAAATGCTGCCGAGTCTGCTGCAAACAATAACGCGCCAATAGGATCTTTCAAATTTAAAGATCTCAATGGAGATGGAAAAATTGATAACAATGATAAAACATTTCTTGGAAGCCCAATTCCTGAATTAACTTATGGCTTTGGTGTGAGCTTGGCTTACAGCAATGTAGATTTTGGAATAGAATTTCAAGGTGTTGCAGGAAATGAAATTTACAACTTCAACAGAAATTCGAGATTCAGTAATGAAAACTATGATCAGGATTTTGTTGACAACCACTGGACTGCTGCAAATGGATCAAATACTTATCCGGCTCCAAACTCAGACCAGACTTCTTCAAGACCAAGTTCCTTCTATGTTGAAAAAGGAGATTATTTTAGAATCCGTAACATTCAGCTGGGTTACAGTTTGCCAAAAACTTTCTTAGATAATATCGGGATGGATAAAATAAGATTGTATGCTAGTGCACAAAACCCTTTTACTTCATTCAAATACAATGGCTTTTCACCTGAAATAGGTGGAAATGTTGAAAACGCTGGTGTGGATAATAACGTATATCCACTGTCTTCTATTTACAGTTTTGGTGTTAATTTAACTTTTTAAAAAATGAAAAAGAATATATTTTTAATGGCAGGGTTCGCATTAATGCTTGCGTCCTGTAACGATGATTATCTCGATATCAATCGTGAAGATCAAATTCAGGCAGTAAACTTTTTTCAAACATCAGAAGATGCACAACAAGCTACTGCAGCAATTTATGCAAACTTAAGAACTTGGGAATTGAATTCCTTTGCAACTTTTACAATTTCAATTGCGAGTGATGACGCTGAAAAAGGGAGTACTCCAGGTGATGCTTCATTTTTCAATGCTTATAATAATTATACATTCAGCCCTACAGAAGGACAAATCAATGATTATTGGAAAGGACAATACCGCGGAATCAACCTATGCAACCAAGTAATTTCAAACTTACCTGGAATCGCTATGGATGAAACTTTAAAAGCACGTCTTATTGCCGAAGCACGTTTTGTAAGAGGATACCATTATTTTAATTTGGTACGCACGTATGGTGGCGTTCCAATTTACAATGGCTTACCAGCGGACGGAAATTATAATATTCCAAGAAATACAAGTGACGAAGTTTATGCGTTTATTATAGCAGATTTAGCAGCGGCCAGAGAGATTTTACCAACATCTTATTCTGCGGTAGAAGTAGGTAGGGCTACTAAAGGCGCGGCAAATGCATATCTTTCAAAAGTATACTTATACAAAAAAGATTGGGCTCTTGCATTGCAGTACAGCAATGAAGTAATTGGTGGTGGATATGATTTATTGCCAAATTACAACAGTGTTTTCCGGATTGCAAATGAAAACAGTGTGGAATCAATTTTTGAGGCCCAAGCCAATTTCGTAGCAGGAAACTGTACCGTTTCAAACAGCCAGTATTCGCAAACGCAAGGTGTTGCAGGACAGTTTGGTTGGGGATTCAATGTGCCATCAAATGATCTTGCTGCTTCTTACGAAACGGGTGACGTTCGCCGTGATGCTACAATTCTCTTCAGAGGTGAAACCACTCCTGAAGGTGATTTGATCAATGCTACTGGAGCAAATCCAATGTACAACCAAAAATCTTATGTTCCATTGGCACAAATTGGCCCTGGATGTTCTGAAGGTTCTGAACAAAATGTAAGATTGATGCGTTTTGCCGAAGTATTGTTAATCAATGCCGAAGCTGCAAATGAATCGGGAAACACAACTCTAGCGCAGCAATCGCTTAACAAAGTGAGAACGCGTGCCGGTCTGGCAAACACAACTGCTAACGACCAAGCGACAATCAGGACTGCTATCTGGAAAGAAAGAAGATCAGAAATGGCAATGGAAGGCGACCGTTTTTGGGACGTAGTCCGTCAAGGTCGTGGTGCTGAAGTTTTTGGCCCACTTGGATTTACAGCCGGTAAAAATGAAATTTTTCCAATTCCGTTTGATGCCGTTAGTTTAAGTAACAACGTCCTAACTCAGAACCCAGGATACTAAATAAAATTTTCAGAAAGCCTTATCCTAATTTCTGGATAAGGCTTTTTTTTTAACTAAGAAATTCAACATGAATAAATTTATTGTCATATTTTTTCTTGCATTTGTTTCGTGCAATTCAAATGACAAATCCAGTGCTGCTGTTGCTGTTGCTGTGCCGGTAAAAGGGCCAACATTAAGCGACGAGCAATTAATCGATCTGGTTCAAAAGCAAACTTTTAAATATTTCTGGGATTTTGCTGAGCCAAATTCAGGAATGGGCAGGGAACGCTACCATCCGGACGGCAATTATCCAGAAAACGATGCTAATATTGTTACGACTGGCGGATCAGGATTCGGATTGATGTCAATCATCTCCGGAATTTCCAGAGGGTATGTTTCACGCGAAGAAGGCGTTCAACGACTCAATAAAATTGCAGATTTCTTAAATACTGCCGATAGATTTCACGGCGCATGGCCACATTGGATCAATGGCGAAACTGGAAGAGTAAAACCATTCGGGACCAAAGACAACGGCGGCGATCTCGTAGAAACATCTTTTTTAACTGCCGGAATGATTACCGTAAGGGAATATTTTAAAAATGGTACTGTCGAAGAAAAAGCATTGGCCGAAAAATACGACCTTTTATGGAAAGGCGTCGATTGGGATTGGTACAGAAATGGAAGAAATGTCCTGTACTGGCACTGGTCGCCAAATTACGCATGGGAAATGAACTTCCCGCTCGAAGGCTACAACGAATGCCTGATTACTTATGTCATGGCTGCTGCTTCACCTACGCATTCTATTACTTCTGCTCCATACCATCAGGGATGGGCCAGGAATGGCGGGATCGTAACTGCTGCAACAAGCTTTAACATTCCGTTAATTTTAAAACACAATGGTGCCGAATTTACAAGCGGACCACTTTTCTGGGCACATTATTCTTATCTCGGACTCGACCCAAACCAATTGACCGATCAATATGCCAATTACTGGGATTTGAATGTGAACCATACGAAAATCAATTATGAATATTGCGTACAAAACCCACATCAATATAAAGGATATGGCTCGAATTACTGGGGACTGACGGCTTCTTATTCCAGAAATGACAACGGGTCCATTGGTTATGATGCGCACATGCCAAGCAATGACAAAGGCGTTATTTCACCAACCGCAGCCATTTCATCAATTGTATACCTGCCACAAGAATCCATCGCAGCAATGCGCAATTTTTATGAAAATTACAATTCCCAAATTTGGGGACCGGCCGGATTTTATGATGCACATAGCGCCAATTACAATTGGTCTGCAAGACAATACCTGGCAATCGATCAGGGACCGCAAGTCGTAATGCTTGAGAATTACCGCAGCGGGTTGCTTTGGAAATTATTTATGAATGCTCCTGAAGTGAAGCAGGGTTTGATAAAACTCGGATTCCAGTCTGGCAAATACAATTTTTAGGATGATGAGGTATATTTTGTTCATAGTTTCAGTTTTTTGCAGTTTAACGTGTTTTTCACAAACAGACGGAAAAGGCAGCTTTGCTACTGAAATCATTCAGAAAAAAGCACTCGTTTACGCGCTTCACACGCCAAAGGATAAAAAAAATAAAAAACCGCTGATCGTTTTTCTGCACGGATCAGGGGAAAAAGGAACAGATGTAGAAAAAGTCAAAGTCCACGGGCCTTTCAAATACCTGAAAACCCACGAACTTGACGCTTATGTGCTCGCGCCGCAATGTCCCGAAAATGAATATTGGGATGCCGAAGTATTGCACCAATTGATATTGAAAATTCAAAAAGAAAACAATATAGATCCAAACCGGATTTACCTCACCGGCCTTAGTATGGGCGGTTGGGGCGCATGGAACCTAGCGTTTGCATATCCTGATATGTTCGCGGCCTTGGTTCCGATTTGCGGATTTGTCGACCGCGTACCCATGATTGAAGACTGTAAAATTAAAAACGTTCCAATCAGAATTTTCCACGGATTGCTCGATGATGTCGTAGATGTCGATTATGCCATTACGATTTATCGAAAACTCAAAGCCTGTAACGCTGATATCAAACTGACCATTTTTGATGACGCAAACCACGACAGCTGGACCAGGGTTTACGACAATCCCGAAATTTATGAATGGATGATGAAACAAAGTAAAAGCCAATAATAATGAAAGCTACCAAAATTACAATCGCGCTTCTGATCTTATCTGCATCTGCATACAGCCAGAAAAGCGCGCCAAAAAAGATCAAGCCTAAAGCAGAATTTGTTGCCGAATTAATGGCGAAAATGACTGTGGACGAAAAAATATACCAAACGGTTCAATTCACTTCAGATGGTACCGTAACCGGGCCAAAGACCGGAGACAACTACATTACAAGAATCAAACAGGGAAAAGTAGGTTCGATTTTGAATGCGACTGGCGCAAAAGCGACAAGAGAAGTTCAAAGGATCAATCTTGAAAGCTCTAGGCTTAAAATTCCGTTGTTGTTCGGACATGACGTGATTCACGGATTCAAAACGATTTTCCCGATCAATCTCGGAATGGCGTCTTCATTTGATCCGAAATCAGTCGAACTTGCCGCCCGTGATGCAGCCGAAGAAGCGTCTTCAAGCGGCGTACACTGGACATTTGCACCAATGGTTGATATTGCCCGCGATCCACGCTGGAGCCGTGTTTCTGAAGGAAGCGGCGAAGACCCATACCTCGGAATGCAATACGGAATTGCCAGTGTGCATGGTTTTCAAGGCACCGATCTGTCAAAATACAACACGATCCTTGCCTGTACCAAACACTTTGCTGCTTACGGAGCCGCAGAAGCAGGCCGTGATTACAATACAGTCGACATGTCTGAACGCGTCTTGCGCGACATGTATCTTCCGCCGTTTAAAGCCACTGTTGACGCAGGCGTAAAAACGTTCATGGCTTCGTTCAATGAGATTTCAGGCGTTCCTTCAACAGCAAGCAAATTTCTCATGCGTGATATCCTGAAAGGCGAATGGAAATTCGACGGAATGGTTGTTTCAGATTACACCGGAATTAACGAAATGATAGCACACGGTTTTGCAAAAGACGAACAGGATGCAGGTCAATTGGCATTGAATGCTGGTCTTGACATGGATATGGTTGGTGCGATTTACATGAATACGCTTAAAAAATCGTATGACGAAGGGAAAGTTTCCATTGCCGTTATTAACGATGCCTGCAAGAGGATCCTTGACGTAAAATACGACCTCGGGCTTTTCGAAGATCCATACCGTTACAGCGACGAAAAACGCGAAAAAGAAACGCTCAACAAACCGCAATTTTTAAATGACGCGCTTGATGTAGCTAATAAATCATTAGTGCTTCTTAAAAATAAAAACAATATCCTTCCGCTAAAAAAAGACCAGAAAATTGCTTTTGTCGGGCCATTGGTTATAGATGAATTCCACATCATCGGTTCATGGGCCGCAATCGGCGACAGAAACGGATTTGCAGTAAGCGTGAAAGAAGGGGTTGCTAATGTACTTGGAGCGTCTGCAAAAACGACTTTCGACCAGGGCGTTGAAATCGAAAGCACCAAAAGAGATCTGATGGCTGCTGCCATTGCAAATGCTAAAAATGCCGATGTGATCGTTGCCGTAATGGGCGAGCGCGAAAATATGACCGGAGAAGCGGCTTCACGTACGAACATCGATTTGCCTGGACTTCAGAAAGAATTTCTGGGTGAACTTAAAAAATTAGGCAAGCCGATCGTTCTTGTTTTGTTGAATGGACGTCCACTTACAATCGGCTGGGAAAATGAAAATATGGACGCGATCCTCGAAGCTTGGTGGCCTGGAACCCGCGGAGGCGATGCGATTGCACAAACGCTTTTCGGGATGAACAATCCAAGTGCGAAACTTCCAATCACGTTTCCGAGAAATGTGGGCCAGATCCCGATTTATTACAACCATAAAAATACCGGCCGTCCGTATTTAGGGCCAACAGATCCGGAACAGAAATACAAATCGAAATACATCGACGTCGACAACAGTCCGCTATTTCCTTTCGGATACGGATTGAGCTACACGACTTTTGCTTATTCAAACCTCAAAATTTCTGCGCCACAGGTTAAATTCAACGAAAAGCTAAAAGTTACCGTTGATGTTGCCAATACTGGAAATTATGACGGGACCGAAGTCGTGCAATTGTATGTCCGAGATCTTGTAGGCTCCGTGACGCGCCCGGTTCGTGAACTTAAAGGTTTTGAGCGAGTGGCATTGAAAAAAGGAGAAAAAAAGAGCGTAACATTCGAGATCTCTTCTGACGATCTGAAGTTTTACAACATCGATATGATTAATACAGCCGAAGCCGGCGATTTTGAAGTTTTTGTCGGCGGAAGTTCTGATGCGGATTTGAAACAAAGTTTTGAGTTAGTTAAATAAATTGAGTTTCATGTTTTGTTTAAGTGACCCTTCGATTTCATTATCGGAGGGTTTTTTAAAAAATATCCATAAATATTTTCATCATATCCAATAAAAATAAAATGAAAAAATCCCTTTTGATGCTTTGCTTTTTTCTGATCGGTATAACCAATGCCCAGAATATTCAGTCGCCTTCAAAAAATATCCGTGTCGATTTTAATCTTAACGCTGATGGAACGCCGCAATATGCTGTTTCGTATAAAAATAAGCTGGTTGTTCTCGAAAGCAAACTCGGAATCAAACTCAAAGAAGGCGGCGATTTGGTTTCGGGATTGACAATAGATAATGTAAAAAATACTTCATTTAACGAATCGTGGAAACCCGTTTTAGGCGAACAATCTTCAATACAAAACCATTACAATGAGCTGACGGTTTCCTTAAGCCAGAAAGCTACTCAGAGAAAAATCAATATCATTTTCAGGGTTTTTGACGAAGGTGTGGCTTTCCGCTACGATTTTCCAAAACAGCCAAAGCTCAATTATTTTATCATTACCGATGAAATCACGCAGTTCAATTTAGCAGGAAACCACAAGACATTCTGGATTCCGGGAGATTTTGACAGTCAGGAATATGTGTTCAACGAGACCCGATTATCTGAAATCGACAACGACAAACTGAACCTCAATAACGGCATCGCACTCAAAACCATCGGCGGAAAAACCGTAGTGCAATCGCCATTGATGATGAAATCAGATGACAAAATATACCTCAATATTTTTGAGGCTGCAGTCGTCAATTATCCGGTAATGCATCTGAACGTCAATACGAAAAATTTCGAACTGACTTCTTTTCTCGTGTCCAATGCAATCGGAGATAAAGCATATTTGCAAGCGCCTTGTGTTTCGCCTTGGCGTACGATCATGGTTAGCGACGATGCCCGTGATATCGTAAGTTCAAAAATGATCTTAAACCTGAACGAACCTTCAAAACTTGACGATACTTCCTGGATTAAACCAATGAAATATGTCGGGATCTGGTGGGAAATGCATGTTGGGGAATCAACCTGGGATTATGCAGGTTCGCAGAATGCATCTAATGTGCTCGATCAATCGCTAAAGCCTACAGGCAAACACGGCGCAACTACTGAAAATACCAAACGATACATTGACTTCGCAGCGAAAAACGGTTTCGATGGTGTACTCGTCGAAGGCTGGAATACCGGCTGGGAAGATTGGGCCGGAAACTGGAAAGAAGAAGTTTTTGACTTTGTAACGCCTTATCCGGATTTCGATATCAAGGCAATTTCGGAATATGCAAAATCCAAAAATGTAAAAATGATTATGCACCATGAAACTTCGGGATCGGTTGCAAATTATGAAAGGCACATGGACCGCGCTTTTGAAAACATGGTCAAATATGGTTATCCTGCGGTCAAAAGCGGTTACGTTGGCCGGATCATTCCGCGTGGCGAATTTCACGACGGGCAAACGATGGTCAACCATTTCAACTATGCTGCAAGGCGTGCCGCCGATTACAAACTGATGCTGAATTCACACGAATCTTCACGTCCTACAGGCTACAGCCGAACGTATCCGAATTACATCGCTGCCGAAGCCGCACGCGGAAACGAATTCAACGCCTGGAGTACCGGAAATCCGCCAGATCACGAAACCATACTGCCGTTTACGAGATTATTGGGTGGACCAATGGATTACACGCCGGGAATTTTCGAAATTAAAATGAACCATTACGACCCGAAGAAAACAGAGCAGGTGCATACGACTTTGGCGAAACAACTGGCACTTTATGTCACGATGTATTCGCCGCTTCAAATGGCCGCCGATCTGCCTGAGAATTATGAAAAATATCCGGATGCTTTTCAGTTCATTAAAGATGTCGCAGTCGATTGGGACGAAAGCAAATACCTCGAAGCCGAGCCGGGCGATTACCTGACTGTTGTTCGGAAGGCGAAAAATTCAGGTAAATGGTTTTTAGGCGCAATTACCGATGAAAATGCGAGAAATTCTGAGATCAAACTTGATTTTCTTCCGAAAGGAAAAAAATACAAAGCCATCATTTACGAAGACGCGAAAAATGCCCATTGGCAAAAGAATCCAATAGCTTACAAAATCAAAACGGTTGAAGTGACTTCGAAATCAGCAATTAAATTAACACTTGCACCAGGCGGCGGAACAGCGATCAGTTTTGAACCGGTTAAATAATTTCCGATTTCCAAATCAAAATTCAAACAACAACACAACAATATGAAACGAATACTCTTACTCCTGCTGCTTTTGGTTATACAGACGGGCGCTACTGCCCAACAAAAAACCTATTGCAACCCGATCAATATCGATTACGGCTATTGCCCGATCCCAAATTTTGTCGATCAGGGAAAACACCGCGCGACAGCCGATCCGGTTATTGCTTTTTTCAAAGGCGAATACTATCTTTTTTCTACGAATCAATGGGGTTACTGGCACAGCAAGGACATGCTCGACTGGAAGTTCATCCCGCGTAAATTCCTGCGTCCAGAGCATAAAGTTTATGATGAATTGTGTGCGCCATCCTTATCATTTGTGAATGACACGATGCTTGTTGTTGGCTCTACGCACACCAAAGAATTCCCGATCTGGATGAGTACCGATCCGTCGAAAGACAGCTGGAAGGAACTCGTCCACAAATCCGAAGCTGGTGCCTGGGATCCGCAAATTTTCTGGGATAAGGAAAAGGACGAAGTGTATGAATATTATGGTTCGAGCAATACGTATCCGTTGCATGTTGTGAAATTAAACCGCAAAACTTTCCAGCCCGAAGGCGAAGTGTTTGATATTTTATCATTGAATGACGAAGAGCATGGCTGGGAACGTTTTGGCGAAAACAACGACAATACGTTTTTGCAGCCGTTTACCGAAGGTTCGTTCATGACCAAATACAACAACAAATATTACCTGCAATATGGCGCGCCGGGGACTGAGTTCAGCGGTTATGCCGATGGTGTTTATGTGGGAGACAGCGCAGTCGGGCCATTTGAATACCAATCTTTCAATCCGTTTTCGTATAAGCCTGGCGGATTTGCAAGAGGTGCGGGGCATGGTGCGACTTATCAGGACAACGATAACGATTACTGGCATGTTTCGACAATCGGGATTTGCGTGAAGAACAATTTCGAACGAAGGATCGGCATCTGGCCGGCCGGATTTGACAAAGACGGAATTTTATACTCCAACACCGCTTACGGCGATTATCCAACGTTTTTGCCTTCGCAGAAAAAAGGGCATCTTGCTCCGAGTTTTTCTGGTTGGATGTTGCTGAATTACAACAAACCGGTTCAGGTTTCGTCAACGCTTGGTGGATTCCATGCAAATTTTGCAGTCAATGAAGACATTAAAACCTATTGGTCGGCGAAAACTTCAAACAAAGGCGAATTTCTGGTTTCGGATCTTGGCGAAAAAAGTACGATCAACGCCATTCAGATTAATTATGCCGATCAGGATGCAGAAATCATGGGAAAGCCAGATTCGACTACTGGGCATAAATACATCTTATACATTTCCGATGACAGTAAAAACTGGAAAATGTTGACAGACAAATCCAAAAATACCAAAGATGTTCCGCATGATTACATTGAATTTGAAAAACCGGCTTCGGGACGTTTTGTGAAAATTGAGAACATTGCGATGCCAACAGGGAAATTTGCAATTTCAGGTTTTCGGGTTTTTGGGAAAGGCTCAGGAAATAAACCCGAAGCCGTTCAGAATTTTGTTCCATTGCGAACCGAGAAAAAGAAAAAAGGCGAGCGCAGGAATGTCTGGTTCAAATGGGCGCAGAATCCGGCAGCCGATGGAT
Organism: Flavobacterium noncentrifugens; assembly: GCF_900100375.1. Classification (GTDB taxonomy): domain Bacteria; phylum Bacteroidota; class Bacteroidia; order Flavobacteriales; family Flavobacteriaceae; genus Flavobacterium; species Flavobacterium noncentrifugens. The sequence goes on from NZ_FNEZ01000002.1 coordinate 745,367, forward strand.
ATGTGATCTACTTCGGTAAATTTCCTGATAAAATGTACGGATCGATCATGGTTTATGGAAAGAATGAATATTATTTCAACGGATTGGATCGTTCGGACACGTATTATTTCCAGATTGAAGCGTTTAACAACAATGGTATCGGACCAAAATCTGAAATCAAAAAGTCGGAATAAAAACAATACGCAAACGATGTAATTTTCGTAAAATTCGGTTTATGAAATCGTTTTCGTTAATAAGTAAGTCAGTTACAACAACAGGATAAATGCATATAAATGTATATTTATCAAAATTTTTAGCAGTTTTTTGCAAACTGTTGATTTTTAGCATCAAAATAAACAACAATTAACCAAACTAAAACTAAATTCATGAGTTCAGAAAATTTACAAACCAAATGGGCACAGTTTATCCCATTAGTCACGGTGTTCTTCTTTTGGGGATTTGTCGCAGCGAGCAACGACATCCTGATTCCCGTTTTCAAAAAAGCATTTGATTTATCGCAAGGGCAGAGCCAGTTGGTTTCGGTGGCATTTTATGTCGCTTACACTGTCGGGTCGTTATTGTACATGCTGGTTTCGCATTTGACGAAAGGCGACATCATCAACAGGATCGGATACAAAAACAGCCTTGCACTTGGATTGTCAATTTCTGCACTCGGAACTTTATTGTTTTATCCTGCGGCAAACAACGCTTCATTTCCATTGATGTTGTCTGGATTGTTTATAGTCGGACTTGGGTTTTCATTGCAGCAAACCGTTGCGAATCCATTGGCAATTGCACTTGGGCCAATTTCTACTGGTTCGCAGCGTTTAATCATGGCGGGTGGAATCAACAATTTCGGAACTACGATCGGGCCGCTGATCGTGAGTTATGCCATCTTCGGATCGGCATCTTCTGCAAATACGGATGCCAGCATTGAAAGCGTAAAAATTCCATATTTGATCTTAGGCTGTGCATTTCTTGCTGTTGCCGTTTTATTGAAAATGTCATCTATTGAAGATCGTGTAGTAAGTGATGACATTGTTGTGGAAGACGTTACTGTTAAAACAAAATCGGCTTTGCATTATCCGCAATTGGTTTTGGGAATGATTGCTATTTTCGTTTACGTTGGTGTGGAAGTATCAACTGCGAGTAATTTACCAGCTTATTTAGAGAAAAATTTAGGTTTCCTGACCAAAGATGTTGCGCCTTATGTTTCGTTGTATTGGGCGAGTTTGATGATCGGGCGTTGGACAGGAGCTGTTGAAGTTTTCACAGATAATGTATCCAAGCAAAGAATCCTGAAATTCATTTTGCCATATTTGGCATTTGCTGTTTTTCTCGGAGTAAATGCATTGGCTCAACACGATCTTGCACCATTTTATGTATATGCATTAATCATTTTAGTGTTGATTGCAGCCGATTTATTGAGCAAAGGAAATCCTGCAAAAATGTTACTGCTTTTCTCAGGATTGGGAATTTTAGCTCTGATTATCGGAATGTCAACTGAAGGCATGGTTAGCGTGTATGCATTTACCAGTGTCGGTTTGTTTTGCAGTACGCTATGGCCTTGCATCTTTACGCTTGCAATCAGCGGACTTGGAAAAAGCACGAACCAAGGCAGCAATCTATTGATCATGATGATTATGGGCGGTGGAATCGTAAGCTGGCTTCAGGGTATGGTTGCCGATGCGACTTCGATCCATTTCAGTTATATCGTTGGTGTGGTTTGTTTCGCGTATTTGGCATTCTATGCATGGAAAGTCAGCGGAATTTTAAAAAGCCAGGGCATCTCATTCGACAAGCAAGTGGGCGGCGGACATTAATCCGAAACCAAATAAATAATTCAAAACCCGATTTCACAAGTCGGGTTTTTTGTGTTTTTTAATCAAAATATATCCTTTAAATTTACGGGCTAAACCCAATCAAATCCGCTATGAAAAAACTTCCGCTGTTGTTTCTACTTTCAGCATTTTCGCTTTCTGCACAGTCAAATGACGAGCAGGTTTTAAAAGACATCTACAAATTATCGTTAACCAATGCAAAGTGCTATTCATGGCTAGACGATTTGTCAAACAAAATTGGCCCGCGTTTATCAGGATCCGAAAATGCCCAGAAAGCTGTTGAATACACCAAAAAACAACTTGAAACTTTAGGATTGGACAAAGTCTACTTACAGGAATTGATGGTTCCAAAATGGGTGCGTGGCGAAAAAGAAACCGCATCCATCCAGGATGGAAAAACCAAAACCAATGTGCCTGTATGCGCACTCGGAATGTCAATAGCCACTTCTAAAAAAGGGCTTACCGCCAATGTGATCGAAGTGCATGGCATCAAGGAACTGGCTGAACTCGGAGAAGATAAAATTAAAGGCAAGATCGTTTTTTACAACCGCCCGATGGATCCGGAAAACATTGAAACTTTCAGATCTTACGGAGGCTGTGTCGACCAAAGATTTGCAGGTGCGAAAGAAGCGGCTAAGTTTGGAGCCGTTGGTGTCATTGTTCGATCAATGAATCTTCGACTTGACGATTTGCCGCATACGGGAACGATGTCTTATGGTGATCTGCCGAAAGGGGAATACATTCCGGCAGCTGCAATCAGTACAAACGGCGCGGAACTGTTGAGTAAAACATTGGCTAAAAATCCCGACACCAAATTTTTCCTGAAGCAATCCTGTGAGCAATTTGAAGATGTCGTTTCGTACAATGTAGTTGGACAAATTGAAGGCAGCGAACATCCAGAACGCATTATGACTGTTGGCGGACATCTTGATTCCTGGGACTTGGCCGACGGTTCGCATGATGATGGTGCCGGAGTGGTGCAGGGAATGGAAGTGATGCACATTCTCAGGCAATTGAATTACCGTCCGAAAAATACCCTGCGCGTGGTGCTTTTCATGAATGAGGAAAATGGCGGGCGCGGCGGAGACAAATACAATGAACTGGCACAAACCAATAATGAAAACCATATTTTTGCTTTGGAAAGTGATTCTGGCGGATTCAGCCCAAGGGGTTTTAGTTTTGAATGCAACGACGCGAATTTGAAGAAAATGCAAAGCTTTACAGCTTTATTCGAACCGTATCTGATCCACAGTTTTGTGAAAGGGCATGGCGGTTCAGACATCAGCCCGCTCCAATCGAAAAACATGATCAAAGCCGGATTAAAACCCGATTCACAACGGTATTTTGATTACCATCATGCGGCAAATGACCGTTTTGACGCGATCAATAAAAGGGAATTGGAACTTGGTGCGGCAACGATGGCTTCACTGATGTATTTGGTTGATCAGAAGGGAATTGAAGATTAATTGATAATGGACAATTAATATTTGATAATGAAAAAGGCTTACTTACGTAAGCCTTTTTTTTAGATCTTGTGTCTTGATTCTATTTTCTGATTACTTTTTTGCTGCTTCTTTATTTTCTTTGTAGCGCATGTCCGGAGTTCCGTCTTTTTTGGTGACTACGGTTTTTTTGGTTTTGTAGCGCTTGTCTGGCGTGCCGTCTTTTTTGAGGACTACTTTTGATTCTGTAGTCGTTTTTGTTTTGGCATCGGCTGCTTTGCCTTCGGCTTTTACTTTGGTTTTAGTTTCCGTTTTCTTAACCGTTTTAGTTGCAACTTCTTGTGCTGAAACCATCATGGAGAATCCCAAAACGGCAATCAGTGATAAAATTAAATTTTTCATGACAAATGGTTTTTCTGATTAGAATACTAATGTACAAAAATTAGGTTATTATGTTAAATTCGGATGCTTAAAAAATGCTTAATTATTTCATTAAGAGTTAACATTTAAGTTTTGGATTTGCGCCCATCGGATAGTATCTTTAACCAAAATGAAAACCCAAATTTAAAATGAAATCACACATCCAGAATTTAGCCATGATGTCGGCCGTCATTGCATTTGCAAGCTGCAATACGGCAAAAACCGATGCCAAACCTGAAATACAAACCGAAACAACAGTTTCCGAAACCGACACGGCAACAGCCATAACCGAAGAGCCAAAAGCAGAAACAAAATCGGTTGAAGGAAAAGTCCAGGAAATTCAAAATGGCAAAGATGGGTACACGGCTAAAATAGAAACCGCTGATAAAGAAATTTACTTCGTTACGATCAGCCATTCAAATTTAAAAGACCATACACAATATAAAAGTGTGAAAGTGGGCGAAACATTAAAAGTATCAGGCGATTCCTGGAAAGCAGATACAGAAAACCACATTACCGTTCGCGAAATACAATAAGATCTTTCAAATAAAAAAGACTTTCCATCTCAAAACGGAAAGCCTTTTTTTATGAAATGTAATTTTTAAACCCTGAAAATCCCGCCTACAGAAAGAATGCGCTGTAAATAGTAAAAATGCTGTGAAGCACTATCGGCATTCATATAAGTGGTCTTGATGTCATTCATGTTGATGTAACCGCCTTTGATTTCGCCCTGAACGTAAAAGTATTTCAGGAATGTAATGTTCAAAGCCGCTTTCGCAGACAATCCGTAACCCGAAACATGAAATTCATCATGTCGTTCACGGCCCATCAATTTTGTATTGGTCTTTGGATACAAAACCCCGGCGCCCAATCCTTCAGAGATATTGATCTGGATCTTATCGGTGTTGCCAATGGTAAACAATTTAGAAATGTCGTCGTGGCGTGCAAATTCGGCATTCACATAGTTCAGTCCGTCTGTGTGTTCGTACGTCAGAAAATCCTCAGTCATCTGCGTAGGCGTATGATTGAAAGTCTGGTCAAAACTTTGTCCGGTCGTAGCCGATGTTTCGTGCGTGTTGATGTAACCAGAAACATTTGCGATTTGGTCCTGTGACATGACATATTTCATGTGGTCCCAACCCACAGAAGCACTGTAATGATCTGAAACGTAATAACCCAGCCTGAAATTCGTTTGCGGAATTGTCATCCTTGCCGGATTGATGTAGTCGATGCTGTACCCTTTCGGCTTGTCGTGCGCCTGCATGTCTTCAACGGTAAAATCATAATTGTCGCCTTTGAAATTTACGTCTGAACGCGAATAACTTTCACGGTTTCCACCCCAGGAAATGTAAAATTTACCTTTGTTGTGGGCTGTGTATTTTTCCGGAATCTTCGCTTCGTCCTGAGAAAAAGCGTACTGTGAAAACACACAAAAAGTAAGTACAGCCAATAAAAATGGATATTTCAAAATATGGGAGATTAAATGAATACGGATTAAAAAGTGTTGATCGTCTTGCGGATCGCAACCAGCCTGGTCATTAATCCTTCAAAATAATCAAGATGCAGCATGTTCGCGCCGTCGCTTTTCGCATGTGCCGGATCAAAGTGGGTTTCTATGAAAATTCCGTCAACGCCAACAGCAATTCCGGCCTTGGCAATCGTTTCGATCATGTCTGGTCTTCCGCCAGTAACACCTGCAGTCTGGTTGGGTTGCTGAAGCGAATGCGTGACGTCTAAAACTGTCGTTGCGTAATTTTGCATCGTTGGAATCCCGCGAAAATCAACGATCATATCCTGGTAGCCAAACATACTTCCGCGATCAGTAACCATGACGTTTTCGTTGTTGCAGTCGAGCACTTTCTGAACGGCGTGCTTCATGCTTTCCGGACTCATAAATTGTCCTTTTTTGAGGTTTACGGTGCGTCCGGTATTGGCAGCAGCGATCACCAAATCGGTTTGGCGTACTAAAAATGCAGGAATTTGCAACACATCAACATATTGCGCCGCCATTTCTGCATCTTCATTGGTATGGATGTCAGTGACTGTTGGGATGTGAAAAGTTTCAGAGACTTTTCTAAGGATTTTCAACGCTTTTTCATCACCGATTCCAGAGAAACTGTCGATTCTCGATCGGTTGGCTTTTTTAAAGGAACCTTTGAAAACGTAAGGGATTTGTAGTTTGTCAGTGATGCCGACTAAAGTCTCAGCGATTCTCATTGCCATTTCTTCGCCCTCGATGGCACAAGGTCCGGCAAGGACAAAAAAGTTGCCGCTATCAGTATTCTTGATTTGCGGAATATGTTGTAAGTTCATAATGTTGTATTTGACCCGGCAAAGGTAAATGGTTTACGGATTTTTTAAGATGATGTTTGAAAATATTTAACTTTTCGATGAAGCGAAGTTATCTATTTGATTTTGAATCCGATTGGACACAACAAGGCGCCTTTTTCAAAAATATTAAAATACAATTTGACCGGTGTTTTGTTGCCTTCCCACGTAATTTCATAAACATCGAGCAATCCGGCGCCAATATCGTTTCTTTTTGTCGGAAACGGGCAGCAGCTTTCGAGTTTGGAATAGGTTAATTTTTCGCCTTTCGGGCCGGTCAGCGCATTCAGGAACCGCTGTTGGTTGATACTTTCGTCTTTTACATTCCTGAAAAAGACATTGATCGGATAATCTTGATCGTAGCCGTATTTTTTGTCTTTGGCATATTCTGTTAATACGAAAGTATTGTTGGCCGTTAGTTTCGGAATCGGCGCGTTCTCATCGATATTTTTAATGGTCGATTTTGTACTGACGCAGGAAATCGAAAGCACAAATAACAGGAGCAAAGCAGTATATTTTTTCATGGTTTTATTTTTTGGTTTTAATGACTAACGCGACAATGGCTGATGTTATTACACCCATCGACAAAGCATTTGAAACGCCTTGCAAGATGTAACTGTTGACGCTGTAATAGGCTTTCGCCTGTTCTAAAGTCAGCGATTTATTCGCTACAGCGTGCTGGATGAAATTTTCAAAATACTTCGGGCTGATGTAAACAAAAGAAACATATTGCACAAGCGGACTCAGCAACGCGATGAAAAACGACAAAATAATCCCCGAAATAAATCCCTGTTTCCAGTCGATGGCATTGTTGTAGAAATTTTTCTTTTTATCGAGCAAAGCAAAAAAATAAACTGCAACGGCAACGAGCGCAAAAATATTCGAATAGATAAAATATTTGTCAATGTGAACATCGTGCAATCCGGTGCTTTTTTCAACGATCATCCAAATCAGCGAAGCGATGCTGAAATTGACGGCCCATTTAAACTCAATGGAGAATTTTTTCATACAATTTGTTTTACCATCCAAAATTAATAGTTTTTTGACTGTTCTGCACAACAAGCCATAAAAATCACAGGAATTGTTACTTTTGTGAAAAATTATTTCCAATGGATATTGTAACCCAAACCTGGCCGTGGTATGTTTCCGGCTTTTTAATTGGCATTGTGATGCTTTTGCTGAATTATTTCGGAAAAGTTTTCGGAATGTCCTCGAATTTGAGAACGCTTTGCACCATTGCCGGTGCTGATAAATTTGCCGATTTTTTCAAGTTTGACTGGAAAGCGCAGCGCTGGAACCTCGCAGTTTTGGCCGGGGCGATGCTTGGCGGATTTGTTGCCGTTCATTATATGAACAATCCGTCGAATGTCGACATCAATCCGAAAACAATCGAACAACTCGCGGCTTTGGGAATCGATGCGCCAAATGGAAAACTCGCGCCCCAGGCTTTATTCGGAAATCAAATTTTTGAGTCACCTAAAATGATTTTGATTTTACTAATTGGCGGAATTTTAATCGGATTCGGATCGCGTTACGCCGGTGGCTGTACATCAGGTCACGCTATTTCAGGATTGAGCAACCTGCAGATTCCGTCGCTCAAAGCCGTCATCGGATTCTTTGTCGGCGGATTGATCATGGCACATTTCCTTTTACCTTTAATCTTTTAATGATGAATTATATCAAATATTTGCTCGTCGGATTTTTGTTCGGAATTGTACTTACTAAGTCGGAAGCCGTTTCGTGGTACCGCATTTATGAAATGTTCCAGTTTCAGTCGTTTCACATGTACGGCATCATTTCGGTGGCCATTGCAACGGGATTGATCGGGCTTCAGATCATCAAAAGAAACAATATCAAAGACATTGATGGACAATCGATCGTGATTGCAGATAAAGAAAAAGGCTCTTTTAGATATTGGGTTGGCGGATTGATTTTCGGATTGGGCTGGGCTTTGGTTGGCGCTTGTCCGGGACCCATTTTTATCCTCATCGGAGCCGGATTCTGGAGCGTGATTCTAATCCTGATCGGAGCGATGATCGGAACTTTCATCTACGGATTGCTCAAGGATAAACTTCCAAACTAAAAAATTCCCATTCCGCAATTCTTTCTGAATTCAACTTCAGTTATTAACATAATCTTCACGCGGCTTTCGACTGCTTTGTAGTACCTTTAAAAGAAATAAAACATTCATTTATTAAAAAAAAGATATCATGGAACAACAGGTAGCAGTATTCGATTCGCACAAAAAAGCTGTAAGCGCATTAAAAACATTAAATGAACAGGGTTTTCCAATGGGGCACATTTCCTTAATCGGGAAAGCAGGAATCATTGATGACCATGTGCATACCGAAGAAGTTGATAAAGCCACCAATATTCCTGCTTACGTAGGCGTTGGTGCAGGAACGCTGGTCGGACTTCTTTCAGGTATCGGAATTTTTGCAATACCGGGATTTGGTGTTTTATACGGAGCAGGTGCTTTAGTTGGTGCAATTGCCGGCTTGGATCTTGGAATTGTTACCGGCGGGCTTGTTTCTGTAATTGCTAAAATGTTTTCTTCAGAAGAAGATGTTACTAAATTTACGGAACATCTGGAAGAAGGGAAATTCATCTTAGTAGTTCGTGGCAATCAGGAAGAAGTAAGCAAAGCAAAAGGGATTTTACAAACTGAAAATTTACACACCCATTTGTACAATTAATACTATCATAATTTTTAAAAAAAGCCCCGTTTTAATTGCGGGGCTTTTTTAATAGTAATGATTCGAAGTAATTGAAAGCTTTCTTAGACGAAATTTAAAACTAAATAATTTCAGCGCTCAAACCAGCCTGAAGCAACTGTGTACACTGTGGTTTGAGTTCGTCATAAGCCCCGGTTTTCACCGTGCATTTTCCTTTATAGTGTACCAATAAAGCACATTGCTCGGCTTGTTCCGAAGTATGGCTGCAAACCGCGATCAATGTATCGATCACATGGTCAAAAGTATTCACATCATCATTGTAAAGAACGATCTCATTGTTGACGCCAACGGCCTCTTCAACCAAAACTTCCTCTAAAACTTTTTCTCTTGTACTCATAATTTTATTTTTGGAGGCAAAGCAGCAAAGTTACAAAACATAACGTTAATAAAACTTTATCACTTTGGTACTTAGCGACTTTGCAACTCATATTTTAAAGATACCCAGTTGTTTCTCTGGATTTTTTTAACATAGGTGAGCCCTTTTTCAACACATGAAGCATCGATTACCGGAATGTCTTCTTCATAAAAACCGCTGAGCAGCAGAATTCCTTTTTCGTTCAGGCAATTTACGTAAGCCTGCATGTCATTCAGTAAAATATTGCGGTTGATGTTGGCGATAATCAGATCGTATTTTTTCCCTTCAAGCAAAGCGGCGTCACCTTCATAAACGGTAATATGCTTGCAATTGTTGCGTTCGGCATTTTCAATGGAGTTTAAATAACACCAATTGTCAATGTCGATTGCGTCGATTGGTTGCGCGCCTTTCATTTCTGCTAAAATCGCTAAAATGGCAGTTCCGCAGCCCATGTCCAATGTTTTTAAACCTTCGGCATTTGTTTCGAGCAAATGCTGGATCATCATGTGGGTCGTTTCGTGGTGTCCGGTTCCGAAACTCATTTTCGGTTCGATGACAATGTCGTATTCGGCATCGGTTTTTGGATGAAATGGCGCGCGAACGTGGCATTTTCCATCCACATCAATCGGCTCAAAATTCTTTTCCCATTCTTCATTCCAGTTCACCTGCTCGATTTCTTCAATAGTATACGTAATGAAAAATTGGGGCGAATTCAAAATGAACATATCTTCAAGGATATCTTCAGTCCAGAATTGCTTTTGGATGTATGCTGTAACGCCAAATTCACTTTCGACAAAACTTTCAAACGGTTTTTCGCCGAGTTCAGCCACTAAGATTTCCGAGCCCAGTTCTTTTGGCTCGACCGTAAAATGATATCCTAAATAAATATTTGACATGGTCTTTTTTTGAAAGTTTCCGCAAAGGTAACAATCATCATCGATTCTATTTTTGCAAAACAATTTTATTTTACATTTGCTTAACATACAACAACACAATATGAAGAAAATTACGTTCCTGATTTTGCTGTTTTCGGCGATTTCCGCTCAGTCGCAGCAAATTATTAAGAATCCGAAAGACAATGATTTAAAGCTGTCATCTTTGCCATATTACAACTACGGAAAAGGTTTGGGCATCACGACGCCCGACAGTTTGTTCCAGTTCAATATCCGTTTCCGGATGCAAAACCGGTTGACTTATTTTGAAAATGAAGGCCAGGATGCTTTTTTTGAAGGCCAGGTTAGACGACTGCGTTTGCGTTTTGATGGATTCATCGGAAACCCGAAATTTTTATATGTGATGCAGCTTTCTTTTGGCGCGGGCGATGTTGGTACAGAAAAACCCGGAGAAAATTTAAATGTGATCCGCGATGCGATGCTGTATTACAAACCCGGAAAGCATTGGCAATGGGGATTTGGAGTAACGAAATTGCCTGGAGCGAGGCAAACGGTGAATTCATCCGGAGCATTGCAGTTTACCGATCGGAATATCAATCATTTTAAATTCGGCATCGACCGTGATTTCGGGTTGCATATCGCCAATTTGAATGAATTTAAAGATAAGTTTTCGTATAATTTCAAAGGCGCCGTTACGATGGGCGAGGGCAGGAACTGGACGACGAACAGCACCAACAGCAACCTTAAAGACAACAACGGATTGTCATATACCGGAAAAATCGAATTGCTGCCACTCGGAACTTTTAAAAAGGACGGACATTATTTTGAAGGCGATATTCTGCGCGAGGAAAAAGTAAAATTCATGGTTTCAGGCGCGTATAATTTTAATGATAAAGCGCGCAAAACATTCGGGCAAACCGGGGATTTTTTATATGCAGCCAAAAACTTGTCGTCTGTATTGCTCGATTTTATTGCGAAGTATAATGGTTGGGCTTTTACAGCCGATTATATGAACAGAAATGCGAAAGATCCGATTACTATAAATCCAGTTGATCCAACAATGATCCATCCGGTTTTTACAGGTTACGGGCACGATTATCAGCTTAGTTACATCTTCCGTTCGAAATATGAGATCGTCGGGCGTTTTTCCCAGCAAAAAGTCAAAGACGAAATCAAAATGTATGCGCCTGATACCGATCAATACAGCATTGGTGTCAACAAATACATTTGGGAGCACGCTTTAAAACTGCAATCGGAGTTTACTTATGAAAACCTTGATCCTTACAACGGCACGTCGAAAGAAAATTGGTATGTTCGTTTTCAGATTGAGATCGGAATTTAAATCAATTGATAATTGATAATTGACAATTGATAATGATTTGCTTGTCGATAAAAAAGATAGAAACATTAAATTTCCGATTGATGATACTCTAAAATAAAACAGCGGTAATGAATCACCGCTGTTTTTTAATTATCAATTGTTAATTATTCATTATACATTAATTCAGATTGCTTCCACGATCGCAGCAAAATCTACCGCTTTTAAAGCTGCGCCGCCAATTAAGCCGCCGTCAACATCAGGTTTTCCGAAAATTTCCTTGGCATTTTCAGGTTTTACGCTTCCGCCGTAAAGGATCGACACCTCTTCGGCAACATCGCTCCCGAATTGTTTTCTAACCGTTTCGCGGATGAATTCGTGCATTTCCTGCGCTTGTTCCGGAGAAGCGGTTTCGCCTGTCCCGATGGCCCAAACCGGCTCATAAGCCAATACAATTTGTTCCCAGGATTTTTCTTCAAGGTGAAACAATCCGTCACGCAACTGGTTTTCAACAATATTGAAGTGATTGCCCGATTGCCTGTCTTTCAATTCTTCACCGAAACAAAAAATGACCGTCATGTCGTGTTTCAGTGCCGTATCGGTTTTTGAAGCCAGCAAAGCATCACTTTCATTAAAGTAAGCGCGGCGTTCAGAATGCCCGATGATTACGGTATTTACGCCAATGCTTTTGAGCATGTCTGCAGAAATTTCGCCTGTAAAAGCCCCGCTTTCTGCCTGGTGAACATTTTGTGCAGCCACATCGATATTGGTAAACTCAAGATGGGAAACCGCAGAAGATAAATTTACAAATGTTGGAGCGACAATGATTCTTGCTTCTTTATCAGTTGGCAATTTGTCGATCAGGTCATTCAATAAATCTTCAGTTTCTTCAGCATTTTTATGCATTTTCCAGTTTCCGGCAACAATCTTTTGTCTCATTATTTAAGGGTTTTTAAAGTAGCATTCATTTTATCAAAGTCGGTTTCCACGGCTCTGTAGGTTACGATTTTTCCGGTTTTGTCAAGGATAATATATCTCGGGATCCAATCCAGGTCGATGGCTTGCCCGAAAGCGCCTTTCATGGTTTCTGCCGACCAGTAATTGTCGCCTTTTAAGTCATGTCTTTCAATTCCGGCATTCCATTTGTCTTCAGTTTTATCCATTGAAATAAAAACGAAATCTACATCCGGGTTTTTCTTCTGCATGTCTTTTAATTTCGGCATCGCTTTCACGCAATCACTACACCAGGAAGCCCAGATTTCGATTACTGTAACTTTTCCGATATGATTTTTCAAAATATCTGCAAACGGAACGCGTTCGTGATTCAGGGTATTTAATTTCTCTGATAAAGCAGCATCAGAAAATTGTGTTTTTTGAGCCTGTGCACATGAGATGACAGCAAAGGCAATAACAAATAAAAGACTAAATTTTTTCATGATTTTCTATTTTTTTAACCCTCACAAAGTTAAACAGCTTCATTGCAAAGATTCACAAACATTTATTAATTTTTAAGCTTAGGTTGAATTGGAATCCATATTTCCTCTTCAGAATCCGGTGATCCTTTTTTGTATTTGTCTCCAAGGATTTCAAAATGTGGCCGGTTATCCAAATCATACTCAGATTGTGGAAGCCATTGCTGAAAAATGTACTGAAATGTTTTGGCTGCGGTTTCTGCTCCGCCAATGTGTGTGAAAACGGCATAATTTCCGGCTGCCAACCTCAATGTTTCCATATTTTCTGGAACCGATGCAACGGCATCCACTTCTACAGCAGCCCATTTTTCAAATTCATTTGCCGGATTAAAATGATTAAAATAACCTTCCTGGTAGCATTGTAATGAAAACAGATCGCTGCTAATGCGGTTTTTGATTTCTTTCTGGCGTTTCATAAACGCATTCCAAAGTGTGAAAGTCTGGTTGTTTGTCAAAGACATTTTCATTCGAAATCCAATAAAAATTTTGGCAGATGCATTTTCTATTTTTGGCTCCATTTGAATTGGTGAAAATGAATTTTACTCTTTTGGAGCTGATCTGGAAGACCTGCTTTTTCTTGATTTGTCTTCAAGAAAAACATGCCTGCTGGACCGTCTTTTCTTTGGGGCGAATTGGTTCTTAAGCGTAATCAGCAATACTATCGATGAAACCGCCATAAGTACGCATCCGCCAACAATGTATAGTGTATTTCCAAATCGCGGCCTTTCCCAGGTTGAAATATGGTTCAAAGAAAAATAACCCAATGCAAATGCGATGATGCAAATAGCGGATATTTTCAGGGTCTTGTATGCTTTTTTTGTCTTTCTGCTGCTGCTCATACTGTAGTCGTTTATTGCAAATTCAATTTTGAAATGTCATTGAAATGCACCTTTTGTTTAATTGTCCCATTTTCTAAAACAACAACGCTCGGATTTGCCCTTTCAATGGTTTTCAAAGTTGTTGCGTCACAAAAATAATAATCAAATGTTAACCCGAAAGTTTTTTTCGCTTTTGCAATTTCATCCTCAAGCGAAGCAGTCATTCCGATGACTTTATAGCCTTTTGCTTTCGCTTCATTATTCAGTTTTTCAAGTTGCGCCATTCCTTTGGGATCGGAGATTGCAAGGTCGTAAGATACGAAAACAAGCAATTTTGGTTCCTGTAAAAATTCATCTTTATGGTCGGCTCCGTCTTTTTCCATTGAAAAATCGTGAATGGGCGGTTTGTAGCCTTCGGTGATCACTTTGTCAATTCGGTCAACAAAGGTTGCGCCTTGAGGAATGTTCATCAAATCGGCTTCTTTAAACTGCTTGTCGACGCCATTTACTTTATAGATGAATACCATTTCTACTACCGATTTTGGTGCGCCATCCGGAATTTCCATGCCTTTCTGGATGTTTGTCCCCACTTTATAAGCACGGAAATCTTTCAATGGCAAATGGTTTAAGACCCAATAACCCATGAAAGCGCACAATCCGACAGCAATTAAAGCAATGATATTCTGGATTTTATTCGAAAATAAAGGCTTGATCAATTTTTGGTTTAAGAACAAAATCAGGATGAATACCAATAAAACCACGTCTTTTGTAAATGATTGCCAAGGCGTTAATTTCAGCGCATCGCCAAAACAGCCACAATCGGTGACTTTGTTGAAATAAGCCGAATAAAATGTCAGGAACGTAAAAAATACGATCATCAGCAGCAAACTCCACACGGTGAATTTTCGTTTAAAACCAATCAGTAGCATGACACCCAACACGGTTTCGAAAATTACGATAAGTACCGCAATAGCGAGTGCATACGGGATAAAAAACGGCAGGTTTAAAACGGTTTCCCCGAAATATTCGGCGAGTTTGTATGAAAATCCAACCGGATCGTTGAGTTTGATAAGACCGGAAATGATGAATAAAATTCCGACAAAAATCCGTGAAAACTGCGTAAGTATATTTTTCATTTTTAATATTTTATGAATGATGGAAATCCATCAGAATTAAAGCGAACACCGCATAATTAAGCATATCCTGGTAATTGGCATCGATGCCTTCGGAGACCAACGTTTTTCCTTTGTTGTCCTCGATTTGCTTCACGCGAAGCAATTTCTGTAAAATCAAATCCGTTAGTGAACTTACGCGCATGTCGCGCCACGCCTCGCCATAATCATGGTTTTTGGCTTCCATGAGGTTTTTTGTGAGTGTGATTTTGGCATCGTACAATTCGGTTGCTTTTACCGTGTCAAGATCAGGCTGGTCGACCACGCCAAGATCCAGTTGGATCAGTGCCATAATCGAATAGTTAATGATCGCTATGAATTCGCCGGTTTCATCTTCATCCACTTTGCGAACTTCATTTTCCTGCAAACTGCGGATTCTCTGTGCTTTGATGAAAATCTGGTCGGTTAGCGATGGCAGTCTTAAAATGCGCCAGGCGCTTCCGTAATCGGTCATTTTATTGATGAAAAGATTCCGGCAAATGGCAATGATCTTGTCGTATTCTTCAGAAGTATTCTTCATGAATTGCTGTATATTTGTATCGAATTTTTAACTTGCATGCTGTCAGCCTCATGGCTTCGCGTCAAAAATAGGAATTATTTTTTTGAATGCTTACGCCAACGCGCTAATGTTTCAATTTAAATTGTTAATAAATATTAAATGCTTTTTGCCAATGACGATCAATTGCAACGGACGGCTCATCGATCTTGAAACCCCGAAAGTCATGGGCATTTTAAATGTAACGCCGAATTCTTTTTTTGATGGCGGAAAGTATGCTGATGAATCGGAAATCCTGAACCGCGTTGAAAAAATGCTTGCTGAAGGCGCTGATTTTATTGATATTGGCGCGTATTCGTCAAAACCTTCTGCCGAATTTGTTTCTGAAAAAGAAGAAATTGAAAGAATACTTCCTGTGGTACAATTAATTGTAAAACATTTCCCCGAAGCCATAATTTCCATTGATACTTTCAGGAGTGAAGTGGCTAAGATTTGCATTGAAAACGGCGCGGCGATCATCAACGACATTTCCGCTGGAAATTTAGATGATAAAATGATCGAAACCGTTGCAAACCTTAAAGTGCCATACATCATGATGCACATGCGTGGCACGCCAAAAACGATGCAATCACTGATAAATTATGATGATATTATAAAGGAAATGCTGTTTTATTTTTCCGAAAAAATCGCAATCGCAAGAAGTTTCGGAATCAATGACATGATTGTCGATCCGGGGTTCGGATTTGCCAAAACATTGGAACAAAATTTTGAAGTCATGCAAAAAGCACAATTGTTTCAATTGCTGGATTTGCCGATTTTAATTGGGATTTCAAGAAAGTCTATGATCTACAAAACACTTGGAACTTCTGCCAGAGAAGCGTTAAACGGAACCACAGTCTTAAACACGATCGCGTTAACCAAAGGCGCAAAAATCCTGCGTGTCCACGACGTGAAAGAAGCCGTCGAAAGCGTCAAACTCTTTAGATTAATGTATAATTGATAATTTTGGATTGCGGTCATCATCCATTGTTATTGGTGGTGATAGGGTTCGTTCTTTAAGATCGTAAATCCACGGTACAATTGCTCGATGAAAAATAAGCGCACCATTTGGTGGGAGAAGGTCATCTGCGAAAGCGAAATTTTGCCTTGTGATTTCTGGTACACCGTTTCTGAAAAGCCATACGGGCCGCCGATTGCAAACACTAAAGTTTTGATTCCGGAATTCATTTTCTTCTGCAATTCTTCTGAAAAACCGATGCTTGAAAAGTGCTTTCCGTTTTCATCGAGTAAAATTAAATGGTCGGTTGCGGTGATTTTTGATAAAATCAATTCGCCTTCTTTTTCCTTTTGCTGGCTTTCGGATAAATTCTTGACGTTCTTGATATCCGGAATGATTTCAAGTTCGAATTTGATGTAAAACGACAAACGCTTCGTATAATCATCGATTAAAGTCTGTAAGGCTTTGTTGTCGGTTTTGCCAATGGCGATAAGCTTAAGATTCATGTTGAAAAATTAGCTTTCTGAAGAATGGTCTTTATTGTTTTTTGTCATCCGCTTGACGAGCATCGCAAGAATGGCGACGGTTTCAAAAGTAATCCCGACAATCAGCAATAAACTTGCAATTTTCTCATCCTGGCGTTTGAAGTAAACACCAGTCAGAATTAACGCTGTTCCGATAAGAAATAAAATAAAAATCTGGCTTTTTTTCATGATCTTATTTGTTGTTGATCCTGCCAAGAACTTCACGGATCACTACTGTGAAAAGCGCCCCAATGGCAAAAATCTGTAAAAATGCCACGCCCCTGATCGTTACGCTGTCCGGCAAACGCATGTAATTTGCAATACAAATGATTAACATTACAGCAGCAAAAAGAAGTCTTTTTTTCGGATCCATTTTTTAAATTTAAAGTTTATAAAGGTACAAAAATTATAAGTTTTTTTTCATGCAAACACTGTTTTCAATGCCGATATATTGGCCATAATTTTCAATGTCATGGTAGCCACAATTGTGATAAAGTTTGATTGCAGCTTCCTGTTTGTAGCCGGTTTCGAGTATACAGGCTAAAAAACCGAGTTGAGCTGCCCATTTTTCAAGTTCGGATAAAAGACTTTGGGCGATTTTTTTTCCGCGGAAATCCGGCAGCACATACATTCTTTTGATCTCAACCGTTTGTTCGTCATACTTTTTAAACGCCCCACAACCCACGGCTTCTTCATTTTCATACGCTACGATGACTTCTGTAATAAAATTCGTTTTGTTGAACTGCGCATAAAAAGCATGGTCTTCACCGTCAAGAACTGCAAGATAAGAATCGAGCAAAACGACTAATTTTTCAAAATTGGGGTTTTCAGAATTTGTCCTTTCTATTCGAAGCATATCATCGGTTTTTTCTCAAATGCAAGTGTAATAAAAAAATCCCAATTGAAAGCTGCGAATGCCAATTATCAAAAGCTTTTTCCTATTTTAGCCGACAGTTAAAACCATTAAAAATGATTAGCGAAGCACAATTCCAAACCGAATTACAATTGATCATTGCCAATGCCATCCGCGAAGACATCGGCGCAGGCGATTACAGTTCGCTCGCCTGCATTCCGGCTTCCGCCAATGGAAAGGCGAAACTGCTCGTTAAAGACCAAGGCATTATTGCCGGAGTCGAATTTGCAAAAATGATCTTTAAATATGTCGATCCCGATCTTCAGGTCCAAACCTTTATTGATGACGGAACCGCTGTAAAATATGGCGATGTTGTTTTTCATGTTTCCGGAAGTTCGCAATCCATCCTAAAAGCAGAAAGACTGGTTTTAAATTCGATGCAGCGCATGTCGGCCATCGCAACCAAAACACAGCAATATGTAAAACTATTAGAAGGCACAAATACGCGCGTATTAGACACTAGAAAAACCACTCCGGGTTTCAGAGCTGCCGAAAAATGGGCAGTCAAAATAGGCGGCGGCGTCAATCACCGTTTTGCATTATACGACATGGTGATGCTTAAAGACAACCATATCGATTTTGCGGGCGGCATCACATTGGCAATTTCAAAAACCCAGCAATATTTAAAAGACAACCATCTCGATTTAAAGATCATCGTCGAAGCTAGAAGTCTCGATGAAGTCCGCGAAATCCTGCAAAGCAACGGCATTTACAGAATATTGTTAGACAATTTCGATTACGAAACAACCAAACAAGCGGTAGATTTAATCGGCGACATTTGCGAAACCGAATCATCGGGAAACATCAACGAAAAAACAATTCGTTATTATGCAGAATGCGGCGTTGATTACATTTCCTCAGGCGCATTGACACATTCGATTTACAATATGGATTTGAGTTTAAAAGCGATTGATTAGCAAGGCATACGTGAAAGCCGAAAGCCAAAAATCTTGTTTCTTGCTCTCAGTTCAAACATCTCAATTCTAAAATACAAATGACCCGAATCCTCGAAGCCAAATTTGAAAAAATCCCCGTAATCCGAAACCTTGTAAGTTTTACGAAAGGAATTTCGCTGCCGTGGCTCAACGGATTTTCACTTTATGATTTGCTCGAATTGTACATTATAGGGATTGCCCAAGGTGCCATTTCATACCGCGCGGCGTCGGTGGCGTGGAGCTTTTTCATGGCGCTTTTTCCATTTGCATTGTTCATTTTAAACCTGATTCCGTACATTCCGATCCAGAATTTCCAACAGGATTTCCTGCAATTTGTTGAAGAAAGCGTGCCGCCAAACACCTACGACGCAATTGCAAACATCATCAACGACATTTTAAACAACAGCCACTCCGGATTGCTTTCCTGGGGTATCGTTTTGGCGGTTTTGTTGATGGCAAACGGACTCAACGCCATCCTTGGCGGATTCGAAAATTCAAAACACGTCATTATGAAACGCGGTTTTTTCCGGCAGTATTTCGTTTCTGTCGGTATGTCATTGTTGCTGTCGTTCATCTTAATCATTACGATTGCCTCCATCGTTGTTTTCGAAGTCTTCATTCAGAAAACCAAAATCCAGGACGTGCTCAGCGACCAAATTCCGTTGATCATTATGGGCCGTTATGCTTTTGTCATTTTAATGATCTTGATCGGAGTTTCCATCTTATTTAAATTCGGAACCAAGCGCGACAAAAACCGTTCATTCATCTCCATCGGATCAGTTTTTACCACCATTTTGGTCATCATTTCGTCTTATTTTTTCGGAATCTGGGTCGTCAAATTTTCAAAATACAACGAATTATACGGCTCGATTGGTACATTATTGATCATGATGTTTTATATTTGGATCAACTGCATGATCTTGCTGCTCGGGTTCGAACTCAACGGCACCATCAATAAGTTAAAGAAAAAAGCACAGAAAAATATCCAGTAGCTATTCCGGCTATCCGTTTCAAGTCCTCGCAAAAAAACAGTTTTTGCACGCCATAAAATAAGCTTCCTGCAGTCGCTTTTTTATGCCGGCAAAAGACAGGTTTTTTCCGCTCCGGGCTTTTCACTATTATCCGGGCTAAAACACAACCGTATGAAATCAGCATTTGCCTTCGCCTTTTTGTTTTTCAGCATCGTCACATTCGCCCAGCATTCCGTCATCGGAAAATGGAAAACCATCGACGACGAAACCGGAAAAGCCATTTCAGTTGTCGAAATTTTCGAAAGCAAAGGCAGGATTTACGGAAAGGTAATCGAAATCTTCAATCCAAAAAGCCGCAAGCGCTTGTGTGAAAATTGCAGCGGCGACGACCATAACAAACCAATTCTCGGCTTAATCGTGATCAAAGGCCTCACAAAAGACGGCACCGAATATTCCAACGGAAAAATCCTAGATCCCAAACACGGCAAACTTTACAAATGCTACATTACGCTCGAAAGTGCAGACAAACTCAAAGTCCGCGGCTACATCGGGATTTCATTATTAGGCAGGACGCAATATTGGGAACGCGTAAAATAACATTTTAATACCGCGCCAAACTTTGTAACTTTGCTGCTTTGTAACTCAGCCATTCAGTCAATACATGCCACATTTCGTCGAAGTCATCCTGCCGCTTTCACTTGCAAAAACGTTTACCTACAGCGTTTCTAAAACAGAATACGATTACATCAAACCCGGAATGCGCGTTGCAGTTCCGTTTGGCAAAAGCAAAATCTACACGGCACTCGCCATTGAATTGCATCAAAACGAACCACAGTTGTATGACGCCAAAGAGATCCATCAAATCCTTGATGAAGCACCAATTGTAAATGAATTCCAAATCGCACATTGGCAATGGATCGCTTCCTATTATATGTGTGCGATCGGCGATGTGTATCGAAGTGCGATGCCAAGTGCGTTGATATTGGAAAACGAAACCATCATTTCTCAAAAGCAGGACATTTTTATAGACGAAAGCCAATTGTCAGACGATGAGTTTTTGATCTATCAGGCGTTGCAGCAAACCAGTTCGCTCAAAATTGAAAACATCATTTCAATCTTAAATAAAAAAAACGTTTTTCCAGTCATTCAGCAATTGCTTCAAAAAGGCATTTTGCAATTGCAGGAAGAAATGAATGAAACCTATAAACCCAAACTCATTCGGTATGTTCGCCTGCATGCAGAATTCCAAAATCCGGACAATTTAAATGCATTGCTTGAGATTTTAAAAAGCGCGGCGAAGCAGAAGGATTTGGTGTTGGCTTATTTCCAATTAAACTCCGCAAGAAAACCGATTACAGTCAAACAACTGATTGAAACCGCAAATTCGTCTGCAACTGTTGTAAAAGCATTAATTGAAAAAGGCATTTTCGAAGAATATCACATACAGCATGATCGCGTCAATTTTGATGAAAATCTGCAGGAAATGACACTTGAACTCAGCAATGCGCAGCAATTGGCATTCGACGAGATCAATTACAATTTCGAGGTCAAAGACGTGAACTTATTGCATGGCGTAACTTCCAGCGGAAAAACTGAAATTTACATCAAACTCATCGAAACGATTTTGGAAAAAGGCAAACAGGTTTTGTATTTGCTTCCGGAAATCGCCTTGACGACACAACTCGTTTCGCGATTAACGGCTTATTTCGGAAATAAAGTCGCGGTTTTTCATTCGAAATACAGCAACAACGAACGTGTGGAAGTTTGGAAGCAATTATTGGAAAATTCGCCAAAAGCGCAAATTGTGATAGGAGCGAGGTCGGCGCTGTTTTTACCATTTTCAAACCTCGGTTTGGTCATCGTTGACGAAGAACACGAACAGACTTTCAAGCAAGTTGATCCGGCGCCAAGATATCATGCGCGCGATGCGGCGATTGTTCTTGCCAATTCGCATAAAGCAAAAGTGCTGTTGGGTTCGGCAACGCCAAGTATTGAAACCTATTATAATACCCAATCCGGAAAATACGGTTTGGTTGAAATTTTTGAGCGTTTCGGTAAAGTGCAAATGCCCGAAATTCATCTGGTTGATTTAAAGGATAAATATTTCCGCAAGAAAATGTCAGGGCATTTTAGTGATGAGCTGATCGAATCGATTAGGGAAGCGTTGTCTTTGGGCGAACAAATTATTTTATTTCAAAACCGCCGTGGTTATTCTCCTGTGGTCGAATGCATGACTTGCGGCCATGTTCCGCAATGCGCGCAATGCGATGTCAGCCTGACTTATCACAAACACAAAAACCAGCTGCGCTGCCATTACTGCGGGTATTCGATGGCAAATCCTACGAATTGCCACGTGTGCAGCAGTGTTGATTTAACCACAAAGGGTTTCGGAACCGAGCAAATCCAGCAGGAATTGATTGCGTTGTTTCCAAATTCCAAAATCGGAAGAATGGACCAGGACACGACGCGCGGAAAATTCGGATTTGAAAAGATCATTGACAGTTTTAAGAATCGTGAAATTGATATTTTGGTTGGCACGCAAATGCTGGCCAAAGGTTTGGATTTCGATAATGTGAGTTTAGTCGGAATCATGAACGCAGATAACATGCTGTACCATCCCGATTTTCGGGCGTTTGAAAGAAGTTTCCAGATGATGACGCAAGTTTCGGGAAGATCAGGACGTTCTGAGAAACGTGGAAAAGTCATTATCCAAACCTATAATCCGAATCACAATACAATCCAACAAGTAACGCAGAACGACTATAGTGCGATGTATAAAGAGCAATTGTACGATCGGCAGATCTATAAATATCCGCCATATTTCCGTTTGATCAAAGTCACATTGAAGCACCGCGATTATGAAAAGCTTAAAGAAGGATCGATGTGGTTGTATCAGGTGTTGCAGCAAAATCTGGCGTTGCCTGTTTTAGGTCCGGAAGAGCCGCCGGTGAGCCGGATACGAAACGAATACATCAGAACGATCATGATTAAGATTCCGCAAAACTTGCCACTAACAGGCACAAAAAAAACTGTCCAAAAGATTCTGGACAGTTTTGATATGGTGTCACAATACAGAGCGATTAAAACCGCTGTGAATGTTGATTTTTAAGCGATTGCAAGCGCGCGGACAAGATCTTCTTTCTTGTTTCGGCTCAAAGGTATTTTTGTAACTCCGATTTCTGCGAATTTGCTGTTGAAGCGTTCTACTTTATCAATGTTTATAATGTAGGATTTATGCACACGGATAAATTTGTCTTTGGATAAGTCTTTCTCGAAAGATTTCATGGTAGACAACACGAGGTTGCTGTCGTCTTCGGTCACCACTTTTACATAATCGCCAAAAGCTTCGATCCATTTGATCTTGGCAGTGAACACTTTCAGTTTCTTAAGATTACTCTTAATAAAAATGTGTTCTCCATCTTCTTCCTGATTTTCTTTTTTCAGCAAATGGAAATCCATCGCACGTTTTACTGAAGCGTTGAAGCGGTCAAGAGCAATCGGTTTCTGTAGGTAGTCCGTTGCATCATAGTCGAACGCTTTCATAGCATACTCAGCCTTTGACGTGATAAAAATGATTTGGGGTTTCACTTTTAGTCCGTCAAGAAAATCAAATCCGCTGATGACCGGCATCTCGATATCGAGGAAAATCAGGTCAACGGAGTGAACCGACATGCAATTTTTTGCTTCAATTGCATTAGAAAAATCACCGATCAAATGCAGATTGGGGTGATTATTCACTAACTTTGCGATGATCATCCTTTGAATGGAACTGTCATCGACAACTACACAATTTAGTTTCATAATTATTCTTTATTATAGATTTGGTAGGACGAAAGTAAAAAGTTTTTTCTAACAAACCTAATGTTTATCGGCTTTTTTTGCCGTACAACGAATAAAATTGCTTTTCTCTTGGTTATTCAATTTTAATTACTACTTTTGCAGCCATTTTAACAATTTAAAACATAGTTTATGAATCATTATGAAAC
Organism: Flavobacterium noncentrifugens; assembly: GCF_900100375.1. GTDB lineage: Bacteria > Bacteroidota > Bacteroidia > Flavobacteriales > Flavobacteriaceae > Flavobacterium > Flavobacterium noncentrifugens. Next base: position 768,962 of record NZ_FNEZ01000002.1, read on the forward strand.
TGTTTTCATTTTAAATCCCGTTTTATCTGAAGTTCAGGTAAAGGAAACAGTAAGCAAATTCGAAGATTTTCTTACAACCAGAGGAGCAGAAATGGTATCTAAAGAGGATTGGGGCCTGAAAAAAATGGCTTACGAAATCCAAAACAAAAAAAGTGGTTTTTACCATTTATTCGAATTTAAAGTATCTGGCGAAGTTTTAATCGCTTTTGAAACGGAATTCAGACGTGACGAAAGAATCATGCGTTTCCTGACTGTAAGTCTTGATAAACATGCGATTTCTTGGGCTGAAAGAAGAAGAACTAAATTAAAAGCAACAAAAGCGTAATTATTATGGCAACTTTACAACAATCGGCTTCAGGCAAAAAAGATGGGGATATCAGATATCTTACACCTTTAAATATAGAAACAAACAAAACTAAAAAGTATTGTCGTTTCAAAAAGTCAGGTATCAAATATGTAGATTATAAAGATGCTGACTTTTTATTGAAATTCGTTAACGAGCAAGGTAAAATTTTACCAAGACGTTTAACCGGAACTTCATTGAAATTTCAAAGAAAAGTGTCTGTAGCTGTAAAAAGAGCAAGACATTTAGCATTAATGCCATACGTGGCGGATTTACTTAAATAATAAAAATTAACAGTTGTTGGTTTTCTGAAACATGAAATCGCTTCAAATAAATAATTTGTTGTAAACAAATACAAATTAAATAAGCGATAACATATGTTACCTATAAAAAGTAACATCAAAACATATGAAACCTAACTTCTCCAAATAAAAGGACAACAACATGGAAATTATCTTAAAGAAAGATGTACAGAATTTAGGTTTTAAAGACGATGTAGTAACTGTGAAAGCAGGTTACGGACGCAACTTCTTAATTCCACAAGGCCACGCTCAAATGGCAACGTCTTCTGCTAAAAAAATCTTAGCTGAAAACCTAAAGCAAAAAGCACACAAAGAAGCAAAAGTAGTTGATGACGCTAAAAAACAAGCTGAATTACTAAAAGCGCTTGAAATCAAAATTTCTGCAAAAGCAGGTGGTGAAAAACTTTTCGGTTCGATCACCAATATTGATATCGCTGAAGCTTTAGAAAAAGCAGGACAACCAATCGACAGAAAATTCATCACTTCAGGGATCGTAAAACGTACCGGGAAATACGCTGCTAACGTGAGATTGCACCGTGATGTAATCGTTGAATTGCCTTACGAAATCGTAGCTGAGAAATAATATTTTTCAGTTTTGAAATAGAAAATCCCGATGTATTTCGGGATTTTTTTATTTAAGAGCTGTTTCCGGCTTTCCGCTCTATCTTTTGCTGCATTGCATTCCGCAAAAGGATGCCGCTGCAATCCGGGCTAGGGCAGCACACTTCAAAATTCAAGATTCGTTAATCAAATTTAAAAATTGAATTTTGAACAATGGGTGTTGATCAACGAATTTAGAAAAAAAAACTCAGCAACCTAGGCACTCAATAACTCAGTAACTTATTATGAAATACAGCAGACTCACCAAAGAACAATTCGAAGAACTCCACGCCGAATTCATCAATTTCCTCGCCACTCAATCGATCGATAAAGCCGAATGGGACAAAATCAAACTCGAACAACCACAAATCGCAGAGCAGGAACTCGACGTATTCTCCGATCTTATTTGGGAAGGCGTTTTAACACGCGCCGACTACTTGGAGCACTTTTCTCCAAACCATATTTTCCTATTTCAATGCGGTGAAACCCACGTGCATTCAATCGTCCTGAAATCGCTCGTTACTGAAGCCAATTTCCTTTCAAAAGAAGGCCTGCAATGGCTCGGCGACAATATGTTTACGGATAACATCGAAATGAAAATCGGTAAAAAAGAATTCACCGAAGACCGCAACATTTCCATTTTCGAACTCATCAAACAAGGTGCATTCTTAAGCGATGGACAGCTTTACAAGCAAATCCACAACGTAATGGACTCATAAGTTTTTTGCTTTAAGAGTGGTTTGAAGTTAGATGATTCCCATCATTATAAAACAATTCATTCAGGTCGATGCCGTGCGTATGGCATATCGAAATGACCGCATTAAAATCTAATGAATTGCGCTTTTTCCAGGTGGAAATTGTATTGGGTTTTACGTTTAAAAGCTCGGCCAATTGGATGTCAGTATTTGCGTTTAAAGAAATCTTCAGCTTTCTCAAAACGATATTGGTGTCAACGGGATTTTCTTTGTTCATTTTTTGCAATAAAATATCAGCCTATAAAATAGGCGGCAATCAATAAGTTGATGAATATTTTCCATCACAAAATTGAGGCTTTCTCACACCTCTGAACGTTAAATATATGTAGAATGGGCTTCTATAGTCCGAAAAATCCTGTTTGCACAGTGGTATTGAATTATCGGGTGGGCAAATATATATTAATTTGTTTAAAATCAACATGCCACCATAAAATTTTCATCGGCAAGCCAGAAAAATGGTTTTTAAATATTTGTGCATATTCTCATTTAGAATTATTATTTTTAGGGAAAATATACCACAATAAAAATCGTTTATTCTTTTCAGGAATTTATGGACATCCAACAAAAAATTCAGGCACTTCGCGACGAACTCAACCAGCACAACTACAATTATTATGTTCTGGACAACCCGACGATTTCCGATTTTGATTTTGACGTAAAGCTTAAAGCGTTGCAGCAACTCGAAAAAGACCATCCCGAATTCTTTGATGAACATTCGCCAACGCAGCGTGTGGGCGGAATGATTACTAAAAATTTTGAAACCGTTATTCATGACAGCCGCATGTATTCGCTCGACAATTCGTATTCCAAAGAAGATTTAGTTGAATGGGAAAACCGTGTACAACGGGTTTTGGGAAATGTCAATATCGAATATACGTGCGAGTTAAAATATGACGGCGCATCGATCAGCATGACTTATGAAAACGGAAAACTCGTTCGTGCCATTACGCGAGGTGACGGTTTTCAGGGCGACAACGTGACGAATAACATCAAAACCATCAAATCGGTTCCGTTGCATTTAAAAGGTGATTTTCCAGAGAAATTCGACATTCGCGGTGAAATTATCCTGCCGTTTGCCGGATTTGAAAAAATGAACCAGGAACTGATTGAAATTGGTGAAACGCCTTATTCCAATCCGAGAAATACCGCTTCGGGAAGTTTGAAATTACAGGACAGTGCCGAAGTTGCTAAACGTCCGCTCGATTGCTTGCTGTATTCAATTGTTGGAAATAAATTGCCTTTCAAAACCCATTTCGACGGATTGCAGCACGCCAGAAATTGGGGTTTTAAAGTCCCAAAAGAAGCGCAACTCGCCACAAGCCTCGATGAAGTTTTCCAATTTATTGACTATTGGGACACGCACCGCCACAATTTGCCTTATGAAACTGACGGTGTTGTGATAAAAGTCAACAGCCTGCACTATCAGGACGAATTGGGTTATACCGCAAAAGCGCCGCGCTGGGCCATCGCCTATAAATTTAAAGCAGAACAGGTTTTTACAAGATTAAATTCGATTTCCTATCAGGTTGGAAGAACGGGAGCCATCACGCCAGTAGCCAATTTAGAGCCGGTGCAACTCGCAGGAACGATCGTCAAGCGCGCTTCGTTGCACAACGCCGACCAGATTGAAAAACTCGACATCCGCGTTCACGATACGGTATTCGTAGAAAAAGGCGGCGAGATCATTCCGAAAATCATTGCAGTCGATTTAAGCAAACGTCCCGAACATTCTGAACCAACGAAATACATCACGCATTGTCCCGAATGCCAGACAGCATTGGTTAGAACGCTCGGTGAAGCCCAGCATTACTGTCCGAATTTTTACGGCTGCCCGCCACAGATCATTGGAAGAATGCAGCATTTCATTTCACGTAAAGCCATGGATATTGAAGGTTTGGGCGGAGAAACCGTGGCTTTATTATTCAACAATGGCCTCGTTCAAAATTATGCCGATTTATATGAATTGAAAGTCGAACAGATTTTGCCGCTTGAAAGAATGGCGCAAAAATCGGCAGAGAATTTGGTAAACGGCATCGAAAAATCGAAAGAAATTCCGTTTGAGCGCGTGTTGTTTGCGCTTGGAATCCGTTTTGTCGGGGAAACCGTAGCCAAGAAACTGGCACGCCATTATAAAACAATAGACGCTTTAGAATTGGCAAGCGTCATGGATTTAGTACTTGTAGACGAAATTGGGGAGCGCATCGCAAATAGTGTGGTCGAATTCTTTGAAAATCAGGAAAATAAGTTTATTATCGACAGACTCAAAAGTTATGGGGTACAAATGGAAGCCGTTTCAAAAACCAATCCGGATGCTACTGAAAAACTCATTGGAAAAACCTTTGTCGTGTCGGGCGTATTTGAGAAATATTCGCGTGACGACCTCAAAAAAGCCATCGAAGACAACGGTGGAAAAGTAGGAAGTTCGATTTCGTCCAAAACCGATTTTGTCATTGCCGGCGAAAATATGGGTCCGGCAAAATTAGAAAAAGCCAACCAGTTGAAAATCCAGATCCTTTCTGAAGACGATTTTATCAAGCTATTGAATGAAAATTAAAGAGACCGCATTATACTTATACACGATCTCTAGCGTCATCGCGATCGTTGGCTTAGTCGCAGACAATGAATTTCTATTGCTGGTCACCAAACCGATCATTATTCCGTCTATCTATTTTTACTACCTGATCATTGCGCGCAGGCCAAATTTGCTGTTTACATTATTTTTTGTCTTTACTTTTATTGGGGATGCGGTTGTATTGTTAAAATTGGATAACCTGATATTTACAATGGTTCCTTACCTGATCTCCTATCTTTTGATGATTAAATTTGTTTTTAAAGATGCCGTGAAAGCCCATATCCATTTTTCAGCGCTTGCTTTTTCGATGGTTTTATTTACGCTTTTGATGTTTATTTTATCCTTGCTGACAGACATTCACACCGAAGACAGGCAAAATCTGATTTATCCTATAATCGCTTACGGAATTGTACTCGCGGCATTGGTCTGTCTTTCCATTTATAATTTTATGGCGCTAAAAACCATTTCAGGATTTTACCTGCTCGTAGCCTGTGGCTGCTCGATTATTTCAGATGTATTTTACATTTTATACAACCAGCATTTTCATATTCCGGTACTGAATTACATCAATGCGGCCATGCAATTAACGTCGTATTATTTCTTTGTAAAATACATGATCAATCGTAAAATACATATCAAGATGAAACAAGCAACAGCAATTGGACGATGATAGCCGTTTCAAAAAATGCCCAATTTTCTACAGTGGCAATTGCAGCGTATTTTTTAGTTGCTTTTGTTGAAGTAATCGCAGAATATTTTCAGGACCAGACGGTCATTTTTTTGACAAAACCTTTACTGATGCCGATTTTGATGTTCATTTATTGGCGGGCATCAGGCAAAAAAAATAAGTTGTTTGTTTTTTCATTGATGATTGTATGGGTTGGGAACATCTTCTTCATTTACAAGACATTTCCTTTTATTACGATCGGCTCGATATTATTCTCGGTTTTTCGGGCCATTATGATTTACCTGTTGGTTAAAATGATAAGAATGCCCGGAGCATTGCCGATTATTTTAGGCTGTTTGCCATTTTTATTTCTTTATCTTTTTGCCATCAACCTGACGTATGACGAACTGGGCACAAGGTTTTACACCTTTTCGATACAAGGTATATTGTCGGTCATTTTTAGCGGAATTGCATTGGGAAGCTATATCTTCAAACCAGATAAAGCCAGTATGTATCTGGTAACAAGCGCGATGTTTTTTGCATTTACCCAATTCCTGTTCCTGATCAAATTATTTTATTTGTCAGTGGATGTTTTTCAGCCGTTATCGATCATATTGTTTGTAGGCGCCCAGTTTTTGTTGTGCAAATTCATGGTCGCCCAGGAAAATTTATCAGTTGCAGAAAGCCATTCTGCAGGCTAAAACAATTTATACTGTATAGGAAATCGTACAAATGCTGTAATTTTCAGGAAAAAATCTTGTTTAAAAGCAAGTTCTTCAAGGCAATTCAAATATTATATTAAATTTGAACGATAAATAGGATGGATTTTGAAAGAGACAGCGACATATCAATATCAAACTACCATAACCAGGATTTATTTTACCATTGCATCAATCCTGGCAATTGCCGAATTGCTCGAAGCAAAATCTGTGATTTATATTTTTAAGCCAACACTCATCCCGGCATTGATCGTATTGTATTTGTACACTTCAAAAGTCAGAAATCCCATTTATGTCCTGAGCCTTTTGTTTGCATTGCTCTCAAACATCTCCTTTATGTTTACTGCAGAAAATATGGTGCTTTACGGATTTCTATCGTTTATGATCCATCGGATGATCTGTATCTATATCGTAATCAAGCTGATCAAAATTTTTTTCCTGCTGCCGTTTATTGTAGCCACATTGCCGTTCCTTTTTATCTTTTCGTGTTTGCTGAATTTAACGCTTAATCCGGAGGCTACAGCGTTTTATCCTGCTGCGATCAATGCAGTCTTGATTTCTGCATTATCAGGTTTGGCCCTGTCAAATTATGTGATGGAAGACAATAAGACCAATTCATGGCTCGCAATCAGTACATTGTTGTTCATCGTTTTGATATTTCTGTTTATGTTTCAGAAATATTACATTACGAACATCGTATTCCAGCCGATTTCGGCATTGATTTTCACTTTCGGACATTATGCTTTCTACAAATTTGTCATCGAATCCGAGAAACCTGCAGAAAAAGAAATCAGACTACTATAGATCTTCCTGCAGCCGATTTGCTTTTATCCGAATCCATATAAAAATCAATGCGCCCAAGGTTAATGCCGTAACAGCCCACTTGGTTCACAAGCACATCTTTTCCGTCAGCATTTTTCACAACCGTAGGCTTGTCTAGGAAAGTATGCGTATGTCCGCCAATGATCAGATCAATATCTTTCGTCAAAGCAGCCAGTTTCAAATCACATATTTTATCAGGCTCATTTTTATACTGATACCCAATGTGCGACAGGCAAATTACCAGGTCGCATTTTTGTTCATACTTTAAAATCCGAACCATGTCCTGGGAAACCGAAACAGGATCATGGTAAACCGTTTCTTTGTAATTTTTCTTATCGACCAAACCTTCAAGTTCTACACCTAGTCCGAAAACACCGACTTTTATCCCGTCTTTATCGAAGATTTTATACGGTTTTACAACGCCGTTCAGCACCGTATTCTTAAAATCATAATTCGCCGAAACAAAGTCAAATTTCGCATTCGGCAATTGCGCATAAAACCCGTCGATGCCATTGTCAAAATCGTGGTTTCCCATTGTCGCCAAGTCATATTGCATCATGCTCATCAGCTTAAATTCGAGTTCGCCGCCATAATAATTAAAGTAAGGCGTGCCCTGAAAAACGTCGCCAGCATCGAGCAAAAGCACATTCGGGTTTTCCTTTTTAATGCTTTCAATCAAAGCTGCACGCCGCGCCACGCCGCCCATATTCGGGTTTTTTGGGTGCGTCGGCGGAAACGGATCAATATAACTGTGCACATCATTCGTATGCAAAATCGTCAGATGTTTTGTGGCAACCGTTTTAAAACTGCTCAATGACAACCCCAAACCCACCAATGCAGTTCCGGCAGCCGTTTTTTGTATGAATTCTCTTCTTTCCATTTTTGTTCAGGAGCTATTTCCCGCTTTCGCCTCTATCTTTGTTCGTGCCTCACAAAGGATGCCGTCTCAATCGGGGCTAGGCCAGTTGTAAATTATTCAACATTAATCCTTTTATCGTTGATAAGCGGAATCGTATCGGTTTCTTTAAAGTAATCGATCAGCACGTTTCTAAGTTTGTAATCCAAATCGTATTTTGCCGTCGCTTTCTTAAAGAAATTCATATTGTCACCGCCATTGATCAAATAATCCGAAGTCACGACATAATAAGTAGCGTTGATATCAAATGGTTTTTTCTGGATCATGATGCTCTTCGCCACATTGTCTTTTCCAATCGTAAAAGTCATTCCCGACAACGGATGCGGCTTTTTCTCTGAAATAATGTAATTGACCATTTCAAGAATTTGTTCGCCTTTTAAAGCCACAACGTAAGCGGTGTTTTCAAACGGCATGATCTCGTAAGCGGTTCTTGCAGTGACAACGCCCAGCCCTATGATCGAACGGATTCCGCCATGATTTAACAAACAAATGTCAATGGGTTTTTTCTCTCTCGACAAGAAAATCGGGTTGCATTTTGCTAAAGTCACATCAGACATCAGGTTTCCGATCGTCGATTGCCATTGGCCGTTTTTATCTAAAGTTTGCGGTGCATAAGCCAGCGGCGCATTTAAATCTTTGTCAATATTTTCACGGTACGGCTTGATGAAATTCTCAATAGATGCAACGCCCGTATTTTTATCGGTGATCCCAATTTCCCTGCCTTCAACCTTAGTAACATATAGTTTTTGCTGGCTGCAGGAAAGGGTTAAATTAAATGTTAAGAATAAAACAAAAAACTTTATTCCAACGTTATAGTTTTTTAGATTTACCATCCGAAAATCTGCTTATTTGATTAAATTTGTAAACCATGTAAAAGTAGTATGTTTTTAAATTACATAAAGAATTTTTTTACCCAAAAAACAGTTAAGAAAAGTTTATCAAATGTCAAGCATAGTGATACTGAAGCCAAGATAAAAACCGTTGGGATCATTTTCGATGAAAGTTATTTTTATGAAAAAGATGCGCTGGTTCAGGAATTAATAAGCAACGGAATCTACGAAAGCCAAATCAGTATTCTGGTTTTTAAAAATAAGATCCCGAAAAACGAATCGTTTGATTATCCGGTTTTTAGCCATAAAGATTTAAGCTGGGCGGCAACATTCGACAAATCTGAAGTAAAGGATTTCATCGCCAAAAAATTCGATTTATTAATCAATTATTACGATACCGAAAAAGCCGCATTGTTGTTGGTAACAAACCAGTCGAAAGCAAAATTTAAAGTCGGTTTTTCATCGATAGATAAAAAACTGAACCATTTCATGATCAACACAAATGCAGAAAATTACAAGGTTTTTGTTGACGAATTGTTCAAATACCTCAAAATACTAAACAAAATATAAGATATGCAATCACTCATTGGAACCGGAGTTGCGCTGGTTACCCCATTCAAAAAAGATTTTTCAGTTGACGTTGACGCGTTAAAAAAAATTGTTGCTTTCCAGATTGAAAACGGCATCAATTACCTAGTGGTTTTGGGTACGACGGCAGAAGCTGCAACGTTGACCTCTGACGAAAAAGAGCTTGTCATCGAAACGGTCATCGAAGCCAACAACGGGAAATTGCCGTTGGTGCTAGGTGTCGGCGGAAACAACACCGCTGAAGTGGTTGCAGAACTTAAATCGCGTGACTTCTCAAAATTTACTGCGGTGCTTTCAGTTTCTCCATATTACAATAAACCAACCCAGGAGGGCATTTACCAGCATTTTAAAGCAATTGCTGAAGCGTCGCCAATTCCGGTGATTTTATACAATGTTCCGGGAAGAACAGCCAGTAATATGCTGCCTTCAACGGTGATTCGCCTGGCAAAAGATTTTAAAAATGTAGTGGCGATCAAAGAAGCGGCCGGTGATATTGTCCAGGCTATGAGGCTGATCCAGAACAAACCTAAAGATTTCCTTGTGATTTCAGGCGACGATATGATTACGCTTCCAATGGTTTTGGCTGGCGGAAGCGGCGTAATTTCAGTCATTGGTGAAGGTTTTCCAAAACAGTTTTCACAAATGGTACGACTTGGGCTTCAGCGAAAAGCAGATGAAGCATACGAATTGCATTACCAGATCGCCGATGTTATTGACCTGATTTTCGAACAGGGAAATCCCGCCGGAATCAAGGAAATATTCAAACTGCTCGGATTGTCTGAAAATACCGTGCGTTTGCCATTGGTTTCTGCCGACGAAAACCTGGCCTCCAGAATAGCAACTTTTATTAAGAAAATCAACGGCTGATCGACTAAAATCTCTTGTATTTTAATTGGCAAAAAAATATTTTGTAGTCTCTAATTAATAACTAAATTTGCTCCCGACGTTTCGGGAGGTTTTTGAGGCGGTAAAGCCTTATAAATCAAGAAAACTAAAAACAAATAATGAAGAAATTTTTATCTGTATTGTTCATTTGCATCTTGTTCAGCTCTTGCAGCGAATACCAAAAAGCATTGAAATCTGAAGATCCGGCCAAGAAGTTTGACGTCGCGATCAAGCAATATGACAAAGGAAAATACAACAAAGCGATTCGTCTTTTCGAACAAATAGCGCCAGCATATCGCGGAAAGCCACAGGCAGAAAAAATGTTTTACCTATTCGCACAATCGTATTACAAGACCGAACAATATTACCTTTCCGGCTATCAGTTCGAAAGTTTTGTTTCAGGTTATCCGAAAAGCGAAAAAGTAGAAGAAGCGGCATATTTAGGCGCCAAAAGCTACTCAATGCTGTCGCCGGTTTATAGTTTGGATCAGACAGATACAAATAAAGCGATCGGCAAATTGCAGAATTTTATCGATACGTATCCGAATTCACCTTACTTTGCAGAAGCAAATACTACATTAAAAACCCTGACTGATAAAATTGAAAAAAAGGTTTTTGAAAATGCGAAGCAATACAATACAATTTCCGATTTCAAATCGGCGATCGTAGCACTGGATAATTTCATTGCCGATTATCCCGGTACACAATTCAAGGAAGAAGCCTTATTTTACAAGTTCGATTCGGCCTACAAACTTGCCATCAATAGTGTGCCTGCCAAAATGGAAGAAAGGCTCAACAATGCAAAAATCGCTCATGGAAATTTGGTGAAATTCAATCCATCAACTTCCCATAAAGCAAAAGCCGACGACATGCTGGCCAGAATAGACAAGGATTTACAACAATTTTCTAAATAAACAAAGTCATGGATTTAAAAAAGACGAATGCTCCGGTAAATACGATCACTTACAACAAAAGTGTCATTGAGGAACCAACCGGAAATGTGTATGAAGCGATAACAATTATGGCTAAAAGAGCAAATCAGATCAACTCTGAGATCAAAAAAGAACTGACTGAGAAACTGGAAGAATTTGCTACTTACAACGATTCTTTGGAAGAGGTTTTTGAAAATAAAGAACAAATCGAAGTGTCTAAATTCTACGAAAAATTGCCAAAACCGCATGCATTAGCAGTTCAGGAATGGCTTGACGGTAAAATTTACCATAGAGATACTACAAAATAAGACAAGCATGTCAGCATTAAGCGGTAAAAAAATAGTACTGGGCATTTCTGGTGGAATTGCCGCTTATAAAACTGCACCACTGGTCAGGTTATTCATAAAAGCAGGCGCCGAGGTCAGAGTGATCATGACGCCTGCTTCTAAGGATTTTGTCACACCGCTGACTTTATCCACACTTTCCAAAAATCCCGTTCATTCGAGTTTCTTTGATGAAAAGGACGAGAATGCCCAATGGAATAATCATGTTGAACTTGGCCTTTGGGCCGATTTGATGCTTATTGCACCCGCAACCGCCAACACGCTTTCAAAAATGGCAACGGGAAATTCTGATAATTTATTGATTGCGACGTATTTGTCGGCCAAATCCCCGGTGTATTTTGCTCCGGCAATGGATCTTGATATGTACAGGCACGAATCGACTTTGCAGAGTTTTAAAGCCTTGCAACAGTTTGGAAACATCATGATTCCTGCAGAAAATGGCGAGCTCGCCAGCGGATTGTCCGGCGAAGGCCGAATGGCGGAACCTGAAAATATCGTGGCATTCATCGAAGCAGATCTCGAAAGCAAAATGCCGCTCAAAGGAAAAAAAATCTTAATTACTGCCGGGCCAACATACGAAGCGATCGATCCGGTGCGTTTTATCAGCAATCATTCATCTGGCAAAATGGGTTTTGACATTGCAAATGCTGCCGCAGATTTAGGTGCAGAAGTCATTCTGATTTCGGGGCCTACACATTTAAAAGTTCAGGGTTCCAGGATTAAATTGGTTCCGGTGGTTTCTGCACAACAAATGTATGATGCCTGCCATCAATATTTTAACAATGTTGATGTTGCCATTGCTGCCGCCGCTGTCGCAGATTACCGTCCGAAAAATATTGCTGATCAAAAAATTAAAAAAACGGAAGCCAACTTTACGATTGCGCTCGAAAAGACAAAAGACATTCTGGCATCGCTTGGCGAAATCAAGAAAAACCAATTCCTGATCGGATTTGCATTGGAAACCGAAAATGAAATCGAACATGCCAAGCAAAAGATCATTAAGAAAAACCTCGATCTGATCGTGCTGAATTCGTTACAGGATGAAGGCGCAGGTTTTGGAAAATTGACAAATAAAGTTACCTTTATCGATAAAAATTTTAATATCGAGCCGATGGCGCTCAAATCTAAAGAAGCCGTGGCAACCGATATCCTAAATAAAATCATAGCACATTATGCGTAAAATCCTGAGTTTATTACTGATCTTTTTTGTTGGTTTCTCGTATGCGCAGGAACTGAATTGCACCGTTACCGTAAATGCCGACCAGGTTGGCGGAACGAATACGCAAGTCTACAAAACACTTCAAAAATCATTGACCGATTTCATCAATAAAACCGATTGGACAAATCAGGGTTTTAAGAATAATGAACGCATCAATTGTTCGATGTTCATTAATGTATCGGCTGTGACAGGATCCACTTTTACCGCCACTTTACAGGTACAATCGTCAAGGCCGGGATTCAATTCGACTTATTCGACGCCGGTTTTCAACTTCAACGATAAAGAATTCAACTTTGACTATACGGAGTTTCAGAATCTAAATTACAACCCAAATTCATTCGATTCAAACCTGGTTTCAGTCGTGTCCTATTACTGTCTGATGATCATTGGCATGGATGCAGATACATTTGCTCCCGAAGGTGGAACGCCATATCTTGAAACGGCCCAGCAAATTGCTACTGTTGCGCAAGCCGGAGGTTACAAAGGATGGAGTGGAAGCGAAGGCAATTCAAACCGTTTCTTTTTGGTGAATGACATGCTCTCGCCAACATACCAGCCGTATCGCGACGCCATGTACCAATACAGTTTTGAAGGCATTGACAACATGAACCGCGATCAGAAAGGCGCGAAAGAAAAAATTAAAGCCGCGATTGCGACGCTTTCCGATATTTATAAAGTAAGGCCAAACTCGTTTTTGATGCGGGTCTTTTTTGATGCAAAATCAGATGAGCTGGTATCGATTTTTTCAGGTGGCCCACAAGTGACCGTTACTGATCTTGCCGATACGTTGAACAGGATTTCTCCACTGAATTCGGCTAAATGGGCCGGGATCAAACAATAGTTTTTCAATAATAAACATTACCATTCATGATCACATCACTTTCGATCAGCAATTTTGCATTGATAGAAAAGCTGGGTATTGATTTTTCTGAAGGTTTTTCCATTATTACAGGGGAAACCGGGGCGGGAAAATCGATTTTGCTCGGGGCGCTCGGATTGATTATGGGCAAACGCGCCGATTTATCGTCGTTGAAAAATAAAGAAGAAAAATGTGTGGTTGAAGCGCATTTTAATATTGCTGCTTACGATTTAAAATCTTTTTTTGAAGCCAATGACCTGGATTATGAATCCGATACGATCATCAGGCGTGAAATTTTGCCATCGGGAAAATCGCGCGCTTTCATCAATGACACGCCTGTAAACCTTGCTGAATTGCAGGATTTGAGTGCCTATTTAATTGATATTCATTCGCAGCACCAGACACAGGAATTGTCTGAAGATGATTTCCAGTTCAGGATCATCGATGCCGTGGGTTCAAACCAGGCATTTCTATCCAATTATTCAAAACTTTTAAAAGCCTATAAAAAAGACAAATCTGCTTTAGCGAATCTAAACGAATCATTAAAAGCCATCTTGAAAGAACAGGATTACAATGCTTTTTTATTGGAAGAATTGCTCGCAGCACAATTAAAATCCGAAGATCAAACCGAATTGGAGTCTTTATTCGAGCAATTGAATAATGTAGAATTTATCAAGGAAAATCTTTATAAATCGCTGGCTGTAGCCAGTGAGGAACAGTTTGGCGTGATCCAGAATCTAAAAGAAATCAAAACGGCATTGCAGAAAATTTCGGGGTTTTCAAAAGAATACCAATCGATTTTTGAGCGTTTGAACAGTGTGGCCATTGAATTTGATGATATTTCGGATGAGATTAATAAATTCAGTGAAAACCTAGTTCACGATCCGCAGCAACTCGAACTCGTAAATCAGAAACTGCAAATGATTTACAACCTTCAGAAAAAACACCAGGTTTCGACTGTTTCGGAATTACTGGAAATCCAAAACGATTTAGACAATAAAGCCTTGTCTGCATCGACACTGGAAACCGATATCAAAAAACTCGAAGAATCATTGGCAAAAACCGCTTCAGATTTAGATGCAATTGCCGTTTCGATCTATAAAAACAGGGAAACTGCGATTCCGGTGCTGACTAAAAAATGGGCAGAAATCTTATTGTTGCTCGGCATGCCGAATGTGCGTTTCAAAATTGAAGTCAGCCCGACCGAATCCTACCTGAATAATGGAAAGGACGAACTGCAGTTTTTATTTTCTGCAAATGCAGGTTCCGATTTTGGACTTCTCAAAAAAGTAGCTTCCGGCGGTGAAATGTCGAGGATCATGTTGGCTACAAAAGCAATTCTCGCACAATATTCAAAGCTTCCCACCATTATTTTTGATGAAATTGACACCGGGGTTTCGGGCGAAATTGCAGATAAAATGGGTGAGATCATGAAGGATATGAGTCTGCAGATGCAGGTTTTGGCCATCACGCATTTGCCTCAGATCGCTGCCAAAGGAAACGACCATTTTAAAGTGTTCAAAACAACCGCAGACAATCAGACCACTACGGCTTTAAAACTGCTTTCCAAAGACGAAAGGATTACAGAAATAGCCCAAATGCTTTCGGGCAGCGCCGTTTCTGATTCGGCCATAAATCACGCGAAAGCTTTGCTGAACTGATAAAAACAAGGTATATTTGTTTTCGGATTAACACCAATTACAACTTTTTCAAAGAAAATATAATTCCACTTTTATGATTATAGAACCAAGAATGAGAGGCTTTATTTGCCTGACTGCACATCCTGACGGAGCAGAAGCAAATGTGAAAAATCAAATCGATTATGTGAAGTCAAAAGGCGCGATTGAAGGCGCAAAAAAAGTGCTAGTCATTGGTGCGTCAACAGGTTTTGGCCTTGCATCAAGAATTACAAGTGCCTTTGGATCTGATGCTGCAACGATCGGTGTATTTTTTGAAAAACCTCCTGTTGTAGGAAAAACAGCATCGCCGGGCTGGTACAATTCTGCCGCATTTGAAAAATTCGCTCAAGAAGCAGGTTTGTATGCAAAAAGCATCAATGGGGATGCGTTTTCAAACGAAATTAAAGACGAAACACTTGCATTGATCAAAAAAGATTTGGGACAGGTTGATCTTGTTATTTATAGCCTGGCTTCACCGGTGAGAACAAATCCGGTCACGGGAATTACGCATAGGTCGGTTTTGAAACCAATCGGAACGACTTATACGAATAAAACGGTTGATTTCCATTCAGGTAAAGTATCGGAAGTTTCAATAGAACCCGCTAAAGACGAAGACATAGAAAATACGGTTGCCGTCATGGGCGGTGAAGATTGGACGATGTGGATGAAGGCATTGAAAGATGCAAACTTGCTTGCCGACGGCGCTTTAACGATTGCTTATTCTTACATTGGGCCGGCAGTTACAGAGCCGGTTTACAGAAAAGGAACGATTGGTCGTGCGAAAGATGATTTGGAAGCTACTGCGTTTTCAATCACGGATAGTTTAAAAGACATTCACGGAAAAGCTTATGTTTCGGTGAATAAGGCATTGGTCACGCAAGCCAGTTCTGCAATTCCGGTGATTCCATTATACATTTCGTTGTTGTATAAAATCATGAAAGCCGAAGGCGTACATGAAGGAACCATTGAGCAAATCCAGCGTTTGTATTCCCAAAGATTGTATGCCGGAAAAGAAGTTCCTACAGATGAAAAAGGCCGGATCAGAATAGATGATTGGGAAATGCGTGATGACATTCAGGAAAAAGTAGCTGAACTGTGGAAAAATGCAACGACAGAAAATCTGGCGGAAATAGGTGATTTGGAAGGTTACCGAAAAGATTTTTACCAACTTTTCGGCTTTGATTTCGCAGCTGTCGATTATAAAAAGGAAGCCAATGAAATGGTCAAAGTTGATAGTATCCCTGAGTAATCTGAAAGATTTCCTATAAGTAGATCTAAAATTAATACATTTCAAACCGTTTTTAACAGAACGGTTTTTTTGTGTTTATTTCTGCGTTAAAATTTAAAAAGCTTCTAAAAGTTTTAGTATCTTAGCCTTTATATAAACTTTAACAATAACAACATGAAAAAAATCTACTCTTTCGCATTTATCATGGCGCTATGCAGCCAGGTTGATGCGCAGGTCTTAAACGAACCTGCAGGCTGGCCTAATGCAAACTGGACTATTACAGGTGAATACAATCCAGATCCTTTGGCTTTTGAAGCAGATCCTACAACAACTGCAAATTTTGCTTTTGACGATGACGATTCGGGTAGCTCTACTTTAGCAAATGAAGATCATATTGCTGCTGAATCACCCATCATTGATTTAAACGCGGCTTTTAGTGCCAATGAAAAATCATTGGAAATTTCTGTTTCTTATGCTTTTAACAAGTATGCAAATGATGTATTGCAGTTTCAATACTGGGACGCAGACGCATCTGCCTGGGTTGCTTGGACAGGTGATAATGTTCCTGACAATGGATCAGCAACAGATAATTTTTGTTCAGCTACAAAAACTACGCACGTAACTGCGGGATTGGACATTTCGAATTTTACTTCCACACAATTATCAGGTTTTAAATACAGGATTTTTTACGATGATGATCCGGATGGAGCAGCCTGGAATTATGGATTTTGCTTTGATTCACCAACATTGATGTCAGTAGCATGTTCTGGAATAACAAACCTGGCTGTTGCAGACATACTTGAAGATAGTGCTAATTTAACATGGACAGCTGTATCGGGTGTTGCAGGTTACCAATATGCACTTGATGAAATGGAAGCTGCGCCAGCTGACGGAACTCCAATTACTGAAGCTACTTTTTCTGCAACGGATTTAACTCCGGAGACCGTTTATTATTTCCATGTAAGAACAGACTGTGGTGGTATTTACGGGCCATGGAACACATTAACTTTTACAACCAGAGCGCTTCCGCCTGCAAATGATGCGTGTGCTGATGCAATTGTAGTGGATGGTTTGCCTTACACCAATACACAAGATGCGACTACTGCGTCAAATAATGATGGTACAATTACAACTTGCGGTACTGGAATGAATGATGGTGTGTGGTATACTTTTACAGGAGACGGTACAGGTATTTCTGTAAACCTTACTAATGTTGAAGGTTGGGATCCTGAAATTGGTGTGTATACTGGAACATGTGGAGATTTTACTTGTGTAGGTTTCAAAGATAATGGAGGCAATTCTGATGATGAAACTTTTGGTTTCACTTCAGAAGTTGGAGTTGTTTATTACGTAAATGTAGGACATTATAACGGTACTACTGATAATCCAGAAGGGCCTTTTACAATTTCATTAGATACGTATGTTCCTGCTGAACTTCCTGAAAATGATAGTTGTGCAACAGCTACAGCGATCGAATCTTTACCATATACAAATGCACAGGACGCAACTGCTGCTACAAATAATGACGGATTCGTTGCGGCATGTGCTTTTGGGGCAAACGACGGAGTTTGGTATACATTCACTGGTGATGGAGCAGATATTACAGTTGCAATTAGTGAAATAGTTGGATGGGATCCTGAACTTAGCGTTTACACTGGAACATGTGGCGAATTTACGTGTGCTGGAAGCGCAGATGATGGTGGAACTGATGGTGGTGAAACTGTTACGGTAGCTGCTACTGAAGTTGGGACTACTTATTTTGTAAACGTTGCTCAATTTAGTGGATCTACAGATAACCCAGAAGGGCCATTTTCACTTTCAGTTTCTTCAGCTTTGGCTGCGACATCTTTCACAAATTCTGAATTTAAGTCATATCCAAACCCTGTTGCTGATGTTTTAAACGTGTCTTATACAAAAAACATTACTAACGTAGCAGTATTTAATATGTTAGGGCAGCAAGTACTTTCTAAGTCGGTTAATGCGACAACTGGAAAAATTGACGTTTCTTCTTTGAATGGCGGAACTTACATTGTTAAAGTAGCTTCTGGAAACGAAACTAAAACAATTAAGATTATAAAAATGTAATTTACAATTGCAAATAAATTGATTAAGCCGTCAGATTCTGACGGCTTTTTTATTTTATAAAAGGTATATTTGTTCAAAATTCCCGCATGCGTTATTCTTTAATAATCCCGGTTTACAACCGTCCAAATGAAGTAGATGAACTTCTGGAAAGCCTTTCTGAATTAGAGTTTTCGGATGGCTTTGAAGTGGTTATTGTTGAAGATGGTTCATTTGAGCGTTGTGATCATATTATAGAAAAGCACAACAGCAATCTCAAGATTTCCTATTATTATAAAGAAAATTCAGGCCCTGGTGATTCGCGGAATTTCGGGATGAAAAAAGCCAAAGGCGATTATTTCTTAATTTTTGATTCAGATTGCATCATTCCAAAAAAATACCTTAATGAAGTTGACCAGGCTTTACGGTCAAGATTTGTAGATTGCTTTGGCGGTCCGGATCAGGCGCTTGATTCTTTTTCAGATGTCCAGAAAGCAATCAATTTTGCAATGACTTCTTTCATTACGACAGGCGGCATTCGGGGCGGATCTGAAAAAATAGACAAGTTCCAGCCACGAAGTTTCAACATGGGCATTTCAAAAAAAGCATTTGACGCTTCCGGAGGTTTTGGAAATATCCATCCTGGAGAAGATCCAGATTTATCGATGCGTTTGTGGAATCTCGGTTTTGAAACTGCTCTTTTTCATAAAGCTTACGTGTATCATAAAAGAAGGATCGACTGGAATAAGTTTTCGATACAGGTCAACAAATTTGGCAAAGCGCGTCCGATATTAAACAGTTGGTATCCAAAATTCAGCAAGCTGACCTATTTTGTTCCAACAGGTTTTATTCTGATGTTTTTTGCAGCGATCGTATTGTTGGCATTTGGACAAATAATCGGTATTTTTTCCTTTGCCGTTTATTTTTTCGCGGTATTTTTCGTATCTTCCTATCAGAACAAAAATTTCAAAATTGGATATTTATCGGTTATTGCCGTTTGGAAACAATTCTATGGTTATGGCACCGGATTTTTAAAATCATTTATTCTGATTCAGGTTCTGAAAAAAAATCCACAACAGGCATTCCCTGAATTATTTTTTAAGAAATGACAAAGATCATCGGTTTGACAGGCGGAATCGGAAGCGGCAAAACGACAGTTGCCAGCTATTTTTCAGAATTTGGAATCCCGGTTTACATCGCCGATGACGAAGCCCGGAAATTAACAGAACTTCCCGAAACGCTTGCTCAGATTCGAAACAAAATCGGAAGCGAAGCATTCAATGAAAATTCATTAGTCCGCGAAAAATTAGCTGCCGTTGTATTCAATGATCCTGAAAAACTCAAACAGCTCAATGCGATCATTCATCCACTTGTGAAACAACACTTTGACAACTGGCTAAAAAATCACTCAAATGCCCGATTTGTGATTAAAGAAACGGCTATCTTATTCGAAAGTGGAAGTTACCTTGATTGCGATGTCATCATCACGGTAACCGCTCCGTTAGAACTCAGGATTGAACGCGTATTAAAGCGGGATAAAACGACCAGAGAAAATATTCTTAACAGGATCAATAATCAATGGACGGACGAAAGACGCATCTCTAAAAGCGACTATACAATTGACAATACGGACCTTACTAAAACTAAAAATCAAGCAATAGATTTATTAAAAAAACTAACAATTCAACAAAATTAGGATTAAATGTTAATCTTTGGTTAATGTATTAATACCACAAATGTTAAAATCCTAACTTTGTTAAGATGAATAAATTGTTTTTCCGATTGCTTGTTTTGCTTATGAGCCTGTCATTGATAGGGATTATTCTGGTTCAGGTATATTGGTTCAACACATCTTTTAAGAATAATGAGGAGCAATTTCGCTTTCATGTAAAGCAGGTGATTGGAAATGTCGCCGATAAATTGCAAAAAGAAGAAGCATATAGCTTCATAGATAAGTACAAAAAACTCAAAGACAGTATCGGAAAAGAACCCCAGAAAAGCGATTTTTTAGAGTTTGGATATTATCAGAGAAATTCCCGTACGAATGAAACCATCATTTATTCAAACAATATTATTTCCGAAGATTACAACATTTCATCATCGTTCTTTGATAAAAAAATTGACAGTTTAAAATTAAAAAATTTTTCTTCAAAAAGGGTAACCGAAGTTTATAACAACGGCATCGACAATACGAGCCTCAAAAAAGTAACCCCGGACATCAAAATCCAGAAAACAGGAAAGCTCGACATTCTCGACAATGCACAATTTGAAATTTTCTTTAAAGACATTGCTTCTGCAAAGCCGTTGCAGGAAAGGGTTTCAAAAGAAAGATTGCAAAAGTTGCTTGCCGCTGAACTCAATCAATACGGTGTAAAAACGCCATTTGAATTCGGAATTTACAGCAACGGCCTGGCTACGAAGATCCAATCTGATAAGTTTCGTTATTCAAAAAACGATACGTATACGATCCCGATTTTCACCGACAATGAAGGAAATAATAAATACCAGTTGCTCGTAGGTTTTCCGCATAAAGAAAAATTTCTTTTTTCAGAACTTGTAGGAATTACGATTCTGTCAATTGTATTTACACTGATCATTATCATTGCCTATTCCAGCGCATTGAACCAATTGATCCGCCAGCGCCATATTTCAGAGATCAAAACCGATTTCATCAACAATATGACGCACGAGTTCAAAACGCCAATCGCCACGATCAACCTGGCTTTAGACGCAATCAAAAATCCGAAGATCATCGACGACAGGGAAAAAGTAACGCGTTACCTGCAAATGATCCGCGATGAAAACAAACGCATGCACGCACAGGTAGAAAATGTACTCAGGATTTCTAAATTAGAGAAGAAGGAGCTCGAGATCAGCAAAGAATCCAACAACGTACAGGAAATTATCGAAGAAGCCATTGAGCATGTCAATTTAATTATTGAAGACCGTCAGGGAACCATTACCACGCATTTCAGTGCAAACCGGACCACCGTTTTATTAAACGACGTCCATTTTACAAATGTAATCGTAAATGTATTGGACAACGCAATCAAATATTCGCCAAACGAACCAAAAATCGATATCTATACTGAAAATGTAAAAGATTTCGTCATCATTAAAATTAAAGACCAGGGCGCCGGAATGAGCAAGGTGGCATTAAAGCGGATTTTTGAAAAATTCTACCGCGAACACACCGGTGATTTGCACAACGTCAAAGGACACGGACTTGGTTTAGCTTATGTAAAACGGATTATAGATGACCACAATGGCCAGATATTCGTTGAAAGCGAAAAAGGAAAAGGAAGTACATTTATAATTAAAATACCACTCATTAATTAATAATTATGGAAACAGAAAATAAAAAAATCCTTTTAGTAGAGGACGATCAGAACTTCGGAGCGATACTAAAAGATTATTTAACCCTAAATGATTTTGACGTAACCCTAGCCAAAAACGGAATGGAAGGTTTTGAAAAGTTCAAAAAAGACACTTTCGACCTTTGCATCCTCGACGTAATGATGCCGTACAAAGACGGTTACACGCTGGCAAAAGAGATCAGGGAAAAAAACAAGGATGTGCCCATCATCTTCCTCACGGCAAAATCGATGAAAGAAGATGTACTCAAAGGTTACAAAGTTGGCGCAGACGATTACCTGAACAAACCGTTCGATTCTGAAGTATTGCTGATGAAAATCAAAGCGATCATTCAGAGAAAAGCCGCAGACGTGAAAAATGACCATGTGAAATTTGAGTTCCAGATCGGAAATTTCCACCTCAATTCAAAATTGCGATTCTTAACGTTCAAAAACGACGAACCAATCAAATTGTCGCCAAAAGAAAACGAATTGCTTAAAATGCTTGCCGTTTACGAAAACGACCTGATGCCAAGAGAATTGGCGCTCACAAAAATCTGGAGAGACGATAATTATTTTACCTCAAGAAGTATGGACGTGTATATCGCCAAACTCAGAAAATATTTGAAATTGGACGAAGAAGTAGAAATCCTCAACATCCACGGAGAAGGTTTCAGGCTGGTTGTAAAAAACAAACCTGCCGCTACCGAATAAATGAAAATGCAAGCCCTGAGAAATCGGGGCTTTTTTATTAGAAACATGTTCCCGCTTTTCGCTTCAGGATTTCTTATAAAAAAACATTTCCAATAAAACAAAAAGAGCTTCCTTGCGGTCGCTTTTTTATTTCAGGAAATGTAATTTTTTTATTTCAAAATGCTTTCCGCTGCAATCGGGGTTAGGCATTTTAGTTCCCGGTTATTTTCTACTAAAATTAACCATTAAGGAATTAAGATAATTAAGGCTTAATGAAACTTAATGCCTTAATGGTTTAAAATTCGATTTTTTCATAGGGAACCGATATCGAATGTCATTACCAATGAATGTAATTTATGATATTTACTGTTAAGAATTTCGTTCCAAAACAAGCGCGAAAATTACCTTCCCGTTTTTCGTCACCGAGAAATATTCAGGTCTTTCCACCAAATCCACATTCAACTGCACTTCATCATCGAGATTGAGTTCCCGAAGAAAATTCATCTCAAAAGTTTTGATCTCTTTCTGCAACACCAATTTCACATCTAAAGCATCCAGGCACCATTCCAGGTATTTCGTGTTGTTCACATGATTCACAATATCCAGATCGGATAATACGACTTTTCGCTGCCCGATTTCATAAGTTTCTTTCAGGACATTAATTCTAGAAAACGGAATTTCAGTCGAATGCACATCCGGAAATTTCTCATAATGTTCATGTGGTAATGCCAGAGCTTCGGCCTTTCGAATCTTCGTATTAAAAACCACCCAAAAGCTCGTCGCTCCGGCAATCTTCTTTCCGTCAAGGTACATTTCAATATTCCGTATCGAACTCGAACCCTGCAAACTCTCAATCCACGTTTTTACAACGACTTTGTCCTGCCATTTGGGTAAACGATCCACTTCAATCCGAATCCTGCTTAAAACCCACGCCTGATCGAATGCCTGCATGTCATTAAAGCTCAACCCACCCAAAATAGAATGTTCAGCAGCTGTGAGTTGCAGCAAATTGCACAAATCGACATATTTCAAAAAACCATTCGGCGCGCACTGCGTAAAATTAATTTCCCATTCATGGGAATACACTGAAGTAAAATCTGGAGAAACAGGCATTTTTTTTAAGTTACCGGGTGGCTAAGCATCTTAATTTACAAAGCTCCGCAAATTATTAATTGTTCATTATCAATTGTCCATTCACACCCGAGGCGCAGCCGAACGGAGCGAAGCTAATTGTCCATTTTTTCTTTATATTTTTCTTTTTTCGAATAACCAACTTTAATCCCAAAATTAACCTGAACCGTTTGCGCATGATCAAAAAAAGATACAAATTCCGGAGCCGTATCGATCGCATATTTTGATTTCACATAATTGACACCGGCAAAAAACGAAAAGATCTTGTCAATTCTGTAATCGGTATAAAAGCCAATCCTGAAATGCCCGCCCTGCTGATGATCGACGCTGCTGTTGTTGCTGTTCAGCGGAATATTGTCCTGACGCATAAAATTGATCTCAGACCAGCCGCCACCCAGATAAGGCTGCAAAGTCAGTGATTTTACGACCGGAATCTCATACGAAACAATTCCGTACACCGCATTCGACCTGGAATGATCGACAGTTCCTGCAAGTTTCACATCGTTCACATCATAATAAATGTGGTCAAATCCTGCGGTTAACCTAAAATCGTGGTATTCAAACATGCTCATGCTGACTCCTGCAGAAATTTTGGCATCATTGGCCTTCGCCAGATAATTGTCTCCAAAAGAAATCGGAACAATTCCGTAAACCCTAAAAAGAGGCTCTAGAAAAAATGCTTTTTCTTTTTTCATTTCCTGGCTTAAAACCATTTGAAAACCCAGTAACACGATGATAAAAGTAAGTGCTCTCATTAGTAATTGATAGTGTGGTTTACAATATCGTCGCTGTTTACCATAAAGGAATCGACATATTCATTGACGACTGGGGCATTGCCGCTGCTGTAATCCGTTACTTTATAATTGACGCTGATCATCTGGTTTTTCAATACCCTGAAATAAAATTCATTGGAAATAAAATCTTCTGGGGAAGGATTGAATTCGAAATAATCTTCCGACTGGATTCCGGCAGTTATCCGGATATCAGAAATGGCCTTGCTGCTATTTAACTGGTTTGTCAGTACAGTAAGACGCGTCAGTTCCCCATACGGATACAACACAACAGGATCGAGCCTGAGTTTATAATCGGTAAAGTTTTTTCGGAGTATCGAATTGTAAAATTTCTGCTGGTTCTGATTTTCCGGTGTATTGATTTGCACACTCAGAAATTGCCCGTTTTCTTTGGGCGCCGGAATAATGAGCTGAAAATTTCCCGATGCATCCGTAGTTCCAAATGAAATTAAATCTTCTGTCTTCTCATAAATTGCACTATTGTAAGCCACAATTCTGACAGTGGTTTCCGGTATCGGATTCTGGTTTTTATCAACTACTTTTCCTTCTATAACCAACCTGGTTTGGCCATCGTATTCAATCGTTTCACACGAAACGGCGGCCAGCAAAATAAAAAACAACAGGATTTTTTTCATAAGATTTTTATTGATAGACAAGTATTTCGATAAAAGTTGCGTGGCTTTTTATTTATTTTTGATGCAACTCAAAATTTCCCCAACCGGCGAAAGATAATCAAACCATTTTGCATTTTCGGTTCGTTTAAACCACGTCAGTTGCCTTTTTGCAAAACGGCGCGTATTCTTTTTGATTTCTTCAATAGCAAAATCCAATGTAAAATTGCCGTCGAAATATTCGAATAATTCACGATAGCCAACAGTTTGCAAAGCATTTAAGTTTCTGTGTGGATATAATTTTTCGGCTTCGGCCAACAATCCGGTGTTCATCATCATGTCGACGCGAAGGTTGATCCGGTCATAAATGATTTGCCTTTCGGCTTCAAGCCCGATGAGGATCGGAGTAAAATTCCGATGGCTTTTTTTCTGGTTTAGGAATGAAGAATACGGTTTCCCGGTTCCGATGCACACTTCAAGCGCGCGCATTAAACGCTGTGGATTCTCTTTGGCTACGACCGAAAAATAATCGGGATCTCGTTTTCCCAATTCGTCCTGCAAATACGAAATACCCTGTTGTTCGTAATTCTTAGCAACGAGATTCCGGACAACATGATCAATTTCAGGAAAATCATCAAAGCCTTTTAAAACCGCATCAACATACAAACCAGAACCGCCAACCAATACCGCATAATCATTGGTTTCAAATAAAAAATCGAGTTTTAAAATTGCTTCTTTTTCAAAATCACCCACAGTATAATTCTCAAAAATCGATTTGTTGTGAATGAAATGATGCGGCGCAGCAGCAAGTTCTTCTTCCGATGGAACAGCAGTTCCGATGGTCATTTCCTTAAAAAATTGCCTCGAATCACATGAAATGATCTCACAATTAAAATGCTGTGCAATCTTAATGCTCAGCACTGTTTTTCCGATCGCTGTTGGCCCGATGATGACAATTAAAAATTTCTTTTTTTGGTTTTCCATCAATATTATTCGTTGAGCAAAGATCCGCAATGGTAGCAATATACGGCGTCATTTCTATGGTGTTCTGCCGCGCAATTCGGGCAGGATTGTGTATTATTGTCACTTTGCTCTTCTTCTTTTTTAGACATGAATTGCGCGGTGACCAATCCTGTCGGAACAGCGATAATTCCGTAACCCAGAATCATAATGATTACAGATATAAATTGTCCGAGCGGCGTTTGCGGAGTAATATCGCCAAAACCAACAGTTGTCAGGGTAACAATCGTCCAATATACGCTCACCGGAATGCTTGTAAACCCGCTTTCCGGGCCTTCAACCATATACATAATCGTTCCCAGAATGATACACATCACCACAACCGCAAATAGGAAAACCGCTATTTTATCCTTGCTTTTTTTCAAAGCTTCGATCAGTGAGTTTCCGGCGCCAACAAAATGGCCGAGCTTCAAAATCCTGAAAACCCGCAGCAAACGCAAGGCGCGGAGTGAAAGCAAAAAATGCAATCCGGGAAAGATCAAATCGATATAAGCAGGCAAAGTCGCCAGCAAATCAATAATTCCGTAAAAGCTGAAAATGTATTTTAAAGGTTTGCCTACAGACAAAATCCGGCCAATGTATTCAAATGTAAAAAAGATGGTTATGATCCATTCAATAACCATCAATTCAAATCCGTATTTGGCTTTGATCGAAGCAACGCTTTCAAACATGACCGCAGCAATGCTGATGATAATCAGGAATAATAAGACAATATCAAACAGTTTTCCCGCAAAAGTATCGGCTTCATAAATGACTTCATGAAATTTACGGCGGATCGTTACAGGCGTTTTGACTTGCAAGGCTTTTGGTTTTGTAGTCTTCCAAAAATAGGCAATTCCTAAAAGGAAATCACCTTAATTCCCTTATTTTTTCGGAGTGCCGTTTGCAGGATCGATTTCGTATCGCGGTTGTGCGGCATTGGAATAATGATGTTTTTAAGCACCGGCATCGTATTGATCTGATGGTTTAAATCGTAAAAAGTATAACCCTGATAAATGCCGTTTTCAATCAGCACCGCACTTCTTTCATTGATTGTTCTTCCACGGTCAATGATCATCAGGCTTTTATTTTCGAAAGTGTGCTTGTCGATAAATTCCTGAACACGTAAATTGTATTCGGCTGCTTCAGTTTTTCCAATGCAGGCGCCGTCGCATTCTTTAATTTTATACTGGAAACATTCGGCTTCAGCTTGATACAATCCTGTTAATTTTTGGCACAATTTAAAATCGGATGTAATTCTGAAAAGCGCATTTTTCGCTTCTGCTAATGATGCATAAGACGTAATTTCCTTTTTCCGTCCATCGGTTTTAGCCAACATTAAATTCAGGTAACCATTGGCGTCTTTTTCACAATACAGCGACCATGGCAAAACCGTTTTGCTCTGCGCTTTATTGTAAACCGGCTTGTTGATCTTGACTTCTTCGCTTTCTTTTAAAAATGCGATCAATTCGCTGCCCGTAATTTCATAAGTCACCGTAAAAACTTCGAGCTGGATTTTCTTGCATTTATGAGAAGTACCCGTAAAATGCTGGTTGACGCGTTTTTTGATGTTCCGGCTTTTGCCAATGTAAATGATCTTTCCGTCTTCGCGGTGGATGTAATAAATCCCGGTTTTTGATGGCAGATGTTCTACGATATCAAGTAATTTAGGCGCCAATCCTTTTATGATTTCTGTCTGAATCAGTTGTTTGACGATGGTTTTTTCAAGGTCTTTATCCAACAACATCTTGAACAATTTCACTGTTGCCATCGCATCACCCGAAGCGCGGTGCCTATCGGCCATTGGAATGCCAAGTGCGCGTACGAGTTTTCCCAAGCTGTAAGAAGGCTGTTCCGGAATCAGCACTTTTGTCAATTCTACGGTACACAAGGTCTGCGCCTCAAAATCATAACCCAAACGTCGGAATTCCGTGCGTAAGATCCGGTAATCAAATGAAGCGTTGTGCGCCACAATTATACAATCTTTGGTGATTTCAATAATCCTTTTGGCAACTTCGTAAAATTTTGGTGCCGACCGCAACATCGCATTGTTAATGCCTGTAAGCTTGATCACAAACGGCTGGATCGGAATTTCAGGATTTACCAGACTGATAAACTGATCGACCACTTCGTGCCCGTCGAATTTATAAATCGCGATTTCGGTAATTCCTTCTTCGTTGAATTGCCCGCCGGTGGTTTCTATGTCGAGTATTGCGTACAAAATGCGTTAATTGTAATTTCTGTTGCCAAAGATACTGCTTCCAATCCGAACCATCGTACTTCCGCAGTCAATAGCAATTTTGTAATCGCCAGACATGCCCATGGAGATAATGGATAGTGGATAATTGATAATGGATAATGCATTCACTTTGTCGAAAAGCTGCTTTAAAATCGTGAACTCTTTTTTGATCTGCTGTTCGTTTTCGGTGAAAGTCGCCATGCCCATTAAGCCTTTGACTTGTATGTTTTTTAGGCTTTTGAATGTTTCGGATTGTAAAATTTCGAACAATTCTATTTCGTCCAAACCAAATTTTGTCTCTTCCTCGGCAATATGGATTTGAAGCAGGCAATCAATGATCCGATTGTTTTTCTGGGCTTGTTTGTCGATTTCTTCAAGCAATTTCAAACTGTCCACACCATGAACCAAACTCACAAACGGCGCCATGAATTTTACTTTATTCGTCTGGACATGCCCAATCATGTGCCATTCGATGTCTTTCGGCATTTGCTCAAATTTATCGGCCATTTCCTGGATTTTGTTTTCCCCGAAAATGCGCTGACCGGCGTTATAAGCTTCCATCAGTTCAGAAACCGGCTTGGTTTTAGAAACCGCAACAAGCGTCACGTTTTCGGGCAACTCCGATTTAATTTCCAGCAAATTTTTTTCTATCGACATCTCGAATTTTTAATCTTTAAATAATTAAATGGTTCAATTATATTTCATAAACGACCAATCCGCTTCTGAATTTTGGTTCAATATAAGTACTTTTCGGAGGCATGATCAAATCATTGTCTGCCAATGCTTTAATTTCCGAAATTTCTGTCGGAAACAACATAAACCCGATTTCAAATTCGCCTTCGTCAATCACTTCTTTAATCGTCGTAATCGATTGGTTTCCTGGAATATAATCAATCCGTTCGTCGTTTCTCAAATCGGAAATCCCTAAAATTGGCAGCAGCACTTTTTCATATAAGATCTGTGCATCCAAACTGTCAAGAACCGTTTTAAAATCATTCGTATCCTTCAGTTCCAAACTGTAAAATTCACCGTCCAGGTACATTCCGAACTGGAATTTCTTCAAAGGCTTCCACAATTCCTGCTCTTTGTTTTTGATCCAGAACAGCTTCGACAATTCTTGGATAAAACCTTCTTTCGAATGCCCGTTCAAGTCGCGGATGATGCGGTTGTATTCATATATTTTGACGTTACTTTCAGCGATTAAAAAACTCATGAAATAATCAAGGTTTTTGTTGCCCGAAGTTTTGTCCTGTTCGTATAATAATTCGGCAGAAGCTGAGCGGTGGTGGCCATCAGCAATATAAACATCCCCGATTTTTTCAAATTTTTGCTGCAGCCAATGAATCTCATCTGCATCGGAAATCTTCCAGAGCGTGTGCTTTTCTTTCTTCTTCGTTGAAAATTCATATAACGAATCGGTTCCTTTTTTCTTCTGGATCCAGGATTCCAAATCGGCATCATCAGGATATGTAATCAAAACCGGTTCTGTATTAAATCGGGTCTGATGCAAATAATCCTTGAAAATTTCTACCCGGTATTGCAGCGTATCCTCATGTTTTTTAATCACATTGTTCTGATAATCTGCAATTGAAGTCGCCCCGATAATTCCGTTGAAAACCTGGTTTTTGCTCTGGATCTCATACAAAAACAACACAGGATTTTCCTCATTTGCCAAAACCTCCTCGTTTTTAAAATCTTTGTATTTCTGCGCCACAAGCTTAAACCGTTTTTCAAGTCCGATTTTCTGCTGGTTCACATAAGCCGGATTCAGCACATGCAAAAATGAAAACGGGTTAAAATCAAGCTGCGCCGCCAGTTCTGCTGCCGAATACTCGTCATAAGACCGCGAAGTTACCAGACTGACTTTATCCCGTGAAGGAAGCACTGCTTTGAAAGGGATGATTTGAGCCACTTTTTTAATTGATAATTGATAATGAACTGCGCGTAAAAAGCATGGTCAATTATCCATTTATTTAAATTGTTTTGAAACTTTTTCCGCTTTTTTGCTTTCCGAATAATCATAAAATCCTTCTCCGGTTTTCACACCCAGTTTTCCTGCGCGAACCATGTTTACCAATAATGGGCAAGGTGCATATTTAGGGTTTTTAAAACCGTCAGACATCACGTTTAAAATGGCAAGGCAAACATCAAGCCCGATGAAATCTGCCAATTGCAATGGTCCCATCGGATGCGCCATTCCAAGTTTCATGACCGTGTCGATTTCGTAAACACCGGCCACGCCATTGTATAAGGTTTCGATCGATTCGTTGATCATCGGCATTAAAATCCTGTTGGCTACAAATCCAGGGTAATCGTTGACTTCAACCGGTACTTTTCCGAGTTTTTCAGACAAGTCCATAATGGTTTTCGTGACGTCGTCAGCTGTATTGTAACCGCGGATGATCTCAACGAGTTTCATAATGGGCACCGGGTTCATAAAATGCATTCCGATAACACGCTCCGGATGTGAAACTACAGCTCCGATTTGTGTAATCGAAATCGAAGAAGTATTTGTCGCTAAAATTGTATCGTGCGAACACGCCTCATTCAACTGCCTGAAAATATTCAGCTTCAGATCGACATTTTCTGTTGCTGCTTCAATGACCAAATCCACGCCAACAACACCGTCTTTAATATCGGTATAAGTGATAATGTTTCCGATGGTTTTTAATTTGTCTTCTTCAGAAATTGCTCCTTTTGCAACCATCCGGTCTAGATTTCCAGCAATGGTCGCCATGCCTTTATCGAGTGACTTTTCAGAAAGATCGATTAATTTTACGGTAAATCCGCTTTGCGCGAAAGTGTGGGCGATTCCGTTGCCCATAGTTCCGGCTCCGATTACGGCAATGTTTTTCATATTTAATTGAACGATTTAACGATTGAAAGATTAAAAGATTCCGCGCCGCAAAAACTAAATTCCTTCAATTTCTTATAGGATTAAAATTATTTTTTAAAGCAGTCAATGATCCGATACGCCACGCGCAGCGCTTCGGTTCCGTCTTCTAGCGTAACGACTGGTGTAGTGTCATTTTTAATCGCA
This sequence comes from Flavobacterium noncentrifugens, assembly GCF_900100375.1. Taxonomy (GTDB): domain Bacteria; phylum Bacteroidota; class Bacteroidia; order Flavobacteriales; family Flavobacteriaceae; genus Flavobacterium; species Flavobacterium noncentrifugens. The sequence continues at coordinate 800,140 of NZ_FNEZ01000002.1, forward strand.
TCGGCAAACGATTCCAGTTCGTCAAGGATCGCATTGTTTTGCTCCACATCGGGATTGGCGAAATAAATCTGCTTTTTGACGCCTTCGGCATTTTGCAGGATCATGTCGAAATCTCCGGGGGTTTCAGGCGCATCTTTCATTTTTACCACTTCACACTTCTTTTCAAGGAAATCAACCGAAATGTAAGCGTCTTTCTGAAAGAAACGCGACTTGCGCATGTTTTTAAGCGAAATGCGGCTCGCCGTTAAATTGGCCACGCAGCCGCTCTCAAATTCGATCCTTGCATTCGCAATATCCGGAGTATCTGAAATTACCGAAACACCACTCGCGTTAATATGTTTTACAGGCGATTTTACCACGCTTAAAATCGCATCAATGTCATGAATCATTAAATCCAAAACCACAGGAACATCTGTGCCGCGCGGATTAAATTCGGCCAAACGGTGCGTTTCAATAAACATCGGATTCTCGATCATGTGCTTGGTGGCGATGAAAGCAGGATTAAACCTTTCCACATGGCCAACTTGTCCTTTTACATCATATTCTTTTGCAAGAGCAATGATCTCTTCGGCTTCTTCAACCGTATTTGAAATGGGCTTTTCTATAAAAACATGCTTGCCAGATTTGATCGAAACTTTTGCACATTTGTAATGCGAAAGCGTCGGTGTTACGATGTCAATAACATCAACAGCATGAATTAAGGAAGCAATGGTAGTGAAGTGTGTGTAGCCGAATTCTTTTGAGATCTTCTGGGCGTTTTCCTGATTTTCATCATAAAAGCCAACCAGTTCGTATTTTTCGGATTGTTGCAGCAAGCGCAAATGAATTTTTCCTAAGTGACCGGCACCTAAAACCCCGACTTTTAGCATATTGATAAATTTTGAACAAAAATAAGAATTAATGATAATGGATGAATCACATTTGAAGTTTATTTTGGGGATAATTTTGATTTGGAAGGAAATGCCCTAGCCCTGATGGCAGTGAAAATCCTTTTTACAAGGCACGAGAAAAAAGATTGTAACGAACAGCAGGAAATAGCTCCTAAAAAAACCTAATTTTTCCGTATTATTGCAACTAAAATTCACCCCGATTTTGAAAGATACTGCCAAACACCAAGGACTTAGAAACCAGCTTGCCGCGATTCTGGCGCAAAAAGGAATTACCGATAAAAATGTGCTCGAAGCCATTAAGAAAATCCCGCGCCATTTGTTCCTGAACTCTTCTTTTGAAGATTATGCTTATCAGGACAAAGCTTTCCCGATCGGTGCAGGCCAAACCATTTCCCAGCCTTACACCGTTGCCTTCCAAAGCCAGCTGCTCGAAATCCAAAAAGACCACAAGATACTCGAGATCGGTACCGGATCGGGTTACCAGACTGCTGTTTTATTTATGATGGGCGCAAAAGTATACAGCGTCGAAAGGCAGAATGAATTGTTTAAAACCACATCCGTATTGCTTCCAAAACTCGGCATCAGGCCTAAGCATTTATCGTTTGGCGATGGCTACAAAGGGCTGCCAAACCACGCACCTTTCGATAGTATTATTGTAACGGCTGGCGCGCCGATCATCCCAAAACCATTAATGGCACAACTAAAAATAGGAGGCAGGCTCGTGATCCCGCTGGGCGAAGAACACCAGATCATGACGATGCTGATCCGTAAAAATGAAACGCAGTTTGAAAAACATGAATTTGGAGAATTTCGTTTCGTACCTTTATTGGAAAACAAAAACTAAACTATGACAAAATCTCTACTCGCTTTATTATTCCCGATTGTTGCATTTTCACAGGGTTATACGAGTTATTTCACCGGAAATTCCGTCAACATCGATCCAACACCGCGATTTGGGATTTGCATGATGGGCGGCGCAACAGAGCACGACAGCGCGATGAAGTGGCTGCTGCAAAAAGCAAATGGTGGCGATGTCGTGGTTTTAAGAAGTTCCGGAAGCGACGGTTATAACGATTATTTATATAGTGAACTTGGTGTAGAAGTAAATTCTGTCGAAACGCTGGTGATCACGTCAGTCGCCGGTGCCGAAAATCCTTACGTACTCGACAAAGTCGCCCATGCCGAAATGATCTGGTTTGCAGGCGGCGACCAATTTGATTATGTGTCGTATTTCCGCGACAGCGCACTTGGTGACCTGCTCAACGATTTCATCAATGTCAAGCACGGCCCGATAGGCGGAACCAGCGCCGGAATGGCGATTCTCGGCGGCAAATATTTCTCTGCACAAAACGGTTCGGTGACTTCTGCACAAGCACTTGCAAATCCGTACCGCGCAAATATGACTTTAGGTGTTGATGATTTCCTACACATTCCGTTTATGGAAAATGTGATTACCGATACGCATTATGACAATCCCGACCGCCGCGGCAGGCAAACCGCATTTCTGGCGCGTTTCAAAACCGATCTCGGAATCGATGTCAACGGAATTGCCTGCAATGAATATGTCGCCGTTTGCATCGGATCTGATGGCATCGCCCACGTTTATGGCGATTATCCAAACTATCAGGAATTTGCTTATTTTATCCAACCGGATTGTTCTTCTGAAAATGCCGTCGAAACTTGCACGCCAAATACGCCGCTAACGTGGAATTTTGACGGACACGCACTCAAAGTATACAAAGTTCCCGGAACCATGAATGGCGCTAATTATTTCGATATCAACAACTGGAAAGATGCAAGAGGTTCAGGCGGAAACTGGGAAAATTGGTCGGCAAACAACGGCGTGTTTACTGCAATTGCCGGTTCAGCGCCACAATGTTTATTGAAAACTGAAAATTTCAATAGCTCAAAGGTCGACCTGCTTCCAAATCCTTTTGAAAATGAGCTTCAGGTAAATGTTTCCGATAGGGCGAACATCAGCATTTTTGATATACAAGGAAGAATGGTTTATACTGCTAATCTGTCTGTTCGAACAACAATCAACACCACAGCTTTCGCTAAAGGTTTGTATGTTGCGAAAATCGAAACCAACGGAAAGACATCGGTAAAAAAACTTTTGAAGAAGTAATTATTCTTTATCCTTTTGTACCAATATCGATCTTAAAGATTCCATTTCATCAAAAAGCTTCTGAAACTTATCGGATGGAGATTCGGATTTTGCTTGTGCAAACAATTCTTTTTCAGCAACTTTAAATGCTTTCAGCCCGAATTTGTGTGAATTGGCAAGTTCGATGATTTTGCCTTTGAGCCATTCGGTGGCCAATGTTTCAAAATCAATCTCAAGCAAATCTGCCAATCCCAACAGCTGTTTCTCCGTCGGCCGGCGCAATCCATTCTCGAATTTACTGATCAAAGCCTGGTCGATTTTGAGCATCTCCGAAACCTGGCGCGTCGTAAATCCTTTTTTCTCGCGGGCTTGCTTCAGCATTTTCATTCGTCCGAAAAAATTATTTGAATTCTTTTTTAATGCGGGCAAGGTCGCGCTTGGTGTCCTGTTCTTTCAAAGATTCGCGTTTGTCATACGTTTTTTTTCCGCGGCAAAGCCCGATGTCCAGTTTGGCCATGCCTTTCTCATTGGTAAACAACTTCAACGGAACGATCGTCAAGCCTTTCGTTTCGACGCTTTTGCGCAGGCTTTTGAGTTCACGCCTGTTTAAAAGCAGTTTCCTTTCCGTACGCGCTTTGTGGTTGAATTGGTTTCCAAAAGCATATTCCTCAATCGAAGTATTGATTGCGAAAAGCTCGTCATCGTCGTTAAATTCACAAAAGCTTTCGGTGATCTGGGCTTTCCCAAGGCGGATCGATTTGATTTCGGTTCCTGTCAGCACAATTCCGGCCGTAAAAGTTTCGATGATCTCATAATCGAAGCGGGCGCGTTTGTTCAGGATGTTTATAGTTTTTAGCATAGCGCAGCAAAGATAAGCGATTTGGATCAAAACCAAAATGCAGCAACCGAATTTAAAGTGTTAATAAAATAATAAATTTAGATTTAAATATGTTAAAAAATTACCTAAATTGGTTTTCGAATCTCACAATAATTCCAATATGATAAAATCCAACTTAAAACTGCTGTTGTTTTTGTTTTTAATTGTTTCCTGTTCGAAAGACGACAACAGCATCAGCATTGAAAATCAAGTCGCCGTCGAAACGTTTAAATCTGATCCGATGACGCCACAACAAATCAATTCAGAAATCGACCGAAGCATTCAATCAAAGGGATCTTTCAACTGGAGTGAAGCTTCTACTTATATTTTATGGAGTGCCACTAAAAATGGCAATTATATTGTTTCGATCGGTTTTGGAAACGGCAAAAATGATTTCGACCGCAGCAAATCGGCAAGCAATCAAAAAATCCAGGAAGCCATTTTAAAAATCATTTTGGATAATGAAGCGACAACTTTGGATAAAACACTCATCAGCCAGGACGAATTCCTGAATTCTATTGATGTTATCGTTACCAAACCACAAACGATTGCAGCCTTGCGAAAATCAAAATACATCCGCTATATAGAACCCGGCGATTACAAATATTTTGCGGTTCGAAGCATGCTAAAAGGCCAGCAATCTACAAATTCAAGTTCTGGATCTGGCTGCGGATTTGATTCTTCTGTACTCAGCAGTGCCGATTATACAGTCGTGACGCCAAATGCAAAAGCCGCATGGACGCTTTACCAGCACAACATTCCGGCGGCGTGGAATTACAGCACCGGCCGCGGCATTACGATAGGGATTGTAGATACGGGCGTTTCTCCAAACCAGACTTTGTTGGGAAGCAATTTCAATGATGGACTTTCGACAGGAAGAACGATCCAGAAATATGGCACTTACGTGGATTCAGTCTGGCCGTGGTCAACAACAACCGATGGCCCGAACGACCAATGCGGACACGGAACGAGCATGGCTTCGGCTGCAGCTGCGCCACGAAACGACAATGGTTTGCCGGTTGGCGTGGCTTACAATGCGAATTTAGTCACGTACCGCGCCGCTTCAAATGTAGTTCTTGACGGATTTCAGGAGCAATCGGGCGTCAAAAATGCGCTGACTGCTTTGGGAAATAATACCAATGTGAAAATCATCTCAATGTCGATGGGCCATATTTTCTCTGTCGGAAAAATTGAGGACGGAATCAAATATGCATACAGTAAAGGCAAGCTGATCTTCTGTGCAGGCGGAACTTCTACGAGTTTTACGACTTTCGTAGGCGTGATTTTTCCTGCATCTATGGCCGAAGCAGTTGCTGTTACCGGAATTAAAGAAGGCGCAACTTATGAAAAATGCGACGATTGCCATAGCGGAAGCAAAATTGATTTTACAGTTGTAATGCAGCGCACGGCAACAGGAAATACCACACCGGTTGTGAGTTATTATGACAACCAGTCGGATTATGTGGGCGGATCATCTGTGGCAACAGCAACAACTGCCGGGATTGCGGCTTTGGTCTGGGCGAAAAATCCAACCTGGACGCGCGATCAGGTGTTGAATAAAATGAAGCAGTCAGCGCGTTTTTATCCGACGAAAAATCCTGAATTTGGTTATGGAAACATCAACGCCTTGCAAGCTGTTCAATAAAAAAACTAAAAATGAAACCGCCACAGGAAACTATTGGCGGTTTTTTTATGGATGTTGGTCTGGATTAAATACTTTTGCAGCATGCACGAAAAGAAATCGCCCGATCCGCTTCACGGAATCACGCTTCAGAAAATCCTCGAACAGCTCGAAGTATTTTATGGTTTTGATACTTTGGGCGAATTGATCAGGATCAAATGCTTTACTGAAAATCCGAGCGTTAAATCAAGCCTGACTTTTCTTCGGAAAACCAATTGGGCAAGGAAAAAAGTAGAAGAATTGTATGTTAAAACTTTGCCGAAATTAAATCGCGACTGATTCATTCTGCAAAACAAATAAAGGTTAGCCTATTTTTTAAAATCGCTTTCAAGGATCGAATAAATCACCGTATCCAAAAACTTCCCGTTGTAATATTCATTTTCCCTTAAATGCGCTTCTTTTACGAAACCATTCTTCTCTAAGACTTTTGCCGATGCGCAATTTTCGGGATCGATAATCGCTTCGATCGAATGCAGTTTCATTTCATTAAAACCAAAAGCGACGACTTTTTCAATGGCTTCTGTGATGTAACCTTTTCCATGAAAATCCGGATGCAGCATGTAACCGATCTCGGCGCGGTAGTGCTCGGGTTTTATGCGATAATGACCAATGATGCCAATGAGTTTTGGATTGCTCTTTACAGTGATTGCCCAATTGATGCCTTCGTTATTTTCGATTTTATCATTGATCATGTCAATGTGCGATTGGGCTTCTTGAATATTTTCTACCAATGGGCGCGGAATGTATTTCATGGTTTCGGCGTCTGAACGAATGGCAAAAATCTCATTTACGTCATTCGATTCTACGCGCCTCAGCAACAGCCTGTGTGTTTCCAAATTCGGAAAAGGAGAAAAATTAATCTCGAGCATCACTATTTTTATTTAAAAAATCCACTATTTTTTTATTTACGATTTCAGATTGGTCGATCGAAATGAAATGACCTGCATTTTCGATAATCGCCGTTTCACAATCCGGAAGCAATGCTTTGGCTTTCTCCAAAACCTTTACATTGTTGATCACGTCATGATCGCCAACCATGACCAGCACAGGAATTTTCAATGACGAAATGTCCTTTTCCCGAAACTGCAGCATCTTCGTGAGTCCGGGTTTGCTTTTTCCATATTTATTGGCAAGATAGAATTGTTCTTTGTATTTCGCATCAATTTTTTCAGGATAAAATGAAAAACGGTCAAAAAAGATGGCCAGCTTGGCGCGGTCGGGAAACATTTTCAGGACCAAAGCTGTAAGTGCTTTTCCCTTTTTGTCGACACCGCCAAAAGTTTGTGCCGGGCTTACAAGGATGAGTTTTTTTACCCGATTTTCAGGCTGTAGCGCCAGATAAGTCGCAATCCAGCCGCCACGAGAAGCGGCTACGAAATTGATATGCTCCAAAGCATACCAATCGAAAATTTCAGTAAAAAACTTAATCATTTGCTTGTTGCTGAGGTCGGGCAGGTTCATCAGCGACTTTCCAGCTTCAACGGGATAATCAATTGCATACACGCGGTACTCTTTACTGATTGCTTTGATATTTGGAAACCACATTGTAGAACTCGCATCGGTCCCGTGAAATAAAACGACAGGTTCGCCGTGTTCCGGCCCGCTGATGATCACGTGTGCCAAGCCAAAAGTCGTGGGCACGTCATCTTCTTTAAAAGGGACATTCCACAACGATTTTAGGGTGTCGTCATAAGCAGCAACATATTTTGCCTTGCCTTCTTTTGTTGGAAAAATAAAATCATTTGAAGTTCTCGTAACGGCGCAACTGGAAACAATCAGCAGTAAGGAAAGTAATAAAAAATGGCGCATCGGCTTTTTGTGGTATTTGTAAAACGGACAGCGTAAAATGTCCGCAACAAAATTAGGATGTTACAAAAAAACGTTTCTAATATCTATCACAATATATGTTACAAATACTCTATGTTTAAAAATATTAAAAAGTGCTTAAAATATTTCAATGCTGAAAGCCGCTTCAAATGTTTTTTTCGGGTTTAATATTTGAATGCCGCCTTTTTCGATGAGGTTTCCATTCGATGCAGCGCTGTCAGAATAACCAAACCAAGGTTCGATGCACAAAAACGGCGCGCCCACTTTTGTCCAGATCCCAAGATCGGGAAAATCTGAAAAACCAACTTTTATCCGCGGTTTCCCGTTCTCAAGAATGGTAATTTTTTTTGCCGGAACTGATTTGAAGACCAATGCGTCATTTTCAAATAATTTGTAACCAAGTGTAAGTGTTTTATCCGTTAAGTGCAGCGTTGAAGTCTGATCGGAAATTAAATCTTTGTCAAGCAAATGATACGCTAATTCTTGATTGGTTTCAAATTTCAGGCTGTAATCTTCAAAATTTTCTGACAAAGCAAAAGCCGGATGCGCTCCGAGTGAAAACGGCATTTCAAAATCGTTTTTATTGATGACTCTGTAACGTGTTTTAAGCGAATTTTCATTTAAAGTATACTCAACCTGAAGCTCAAAATGAAATGGATAAACGTTCAGGGTTTCATCTGAATCAGTTAATGAAAAAACGATACTATTTTCAGATTTTGACAGAACCGAAAACTCACGATCACGTGCAAATCCGTGCCTTGACAAATGATACTGCTGATTGTTGTACAAATAGGAATCATTTTTTAATGTTCCAACAATCGGGAAAAGCACGGGCGAATGCTTGCCCCAGAACTTCGGATTTCCTTCCCAGATGTATTCTTTACCGGAATGGTTTTTTAGAGAGATTAATTCGGCGCCATTTTCTAAAAACCTTGCGATTATTCCTGATTTTGAAATGATTGTATGCAAAATATTTTAAATTTTAATAGTTTTTCTTGGCTGGTAAATATATTTCATTAAATTTATAATCCCAATTAATCTACTAATAATTAAATTGTAACCCTATGCAAACCAATTTCGAAACCATCGAGAAGGAACATATCGATTCCCTTCAGTTCCCTAAAAGTGATGTTTTAAATGACCGCGACGAAAAATACCAGCGCGAAAGCGAACTCAACCGCGCCTTGTCATTAGGCAATCTGGAACACTCAAAAATTAAGATTTTCTTTGAAGACAGCCAGTCTAAAAAAGTTGTTGAAACCACAGTTTGGGGCGTCACTGACCAAATGGTCATCCTCAAAAAAGGATTTTCGATACCCATCAACAGGATTTACAAATCGTTATAAAATACTCCAATGAAAAACATCAGCCTCGGTTGGTGTTTTTTTTTGCTTGCCAATTTCAATATTGCAATTAATTGAAGTAATTTTACGGCATCATTCTGATTTTAAATACATGAAAAATATCTTCAGTAAAATGCTTTCGATGGCATTTTTATGTGCGGTTTCAGTAGTAAACGCACAGGAAAACCCCATTTCAAAATACAATTATTCCGAAACTTTTGCGAATAACTTTTACAGTAGAAACGGCAATGAATTTCGTTCGGCAAGCGGACAGCCCGGACGGAAATATTGGCAGAATCACGCTGATTATGCACTGACTGCAAAACTAAACGAACAGGCACGAGAAATTTCAGGCTCAGAAATACTGACTTACACGAACAACAGTCCGGATAAATTGTCTTTTCTATGGATGAATGTCGACCAGAATTTATTCGATAAAGATTCGCGCGGGCTTGCACTGATCCCGCTTGAAGGCAGCCGAAATGGTGCAAACGGAGAAGTTTTCGACGGCGGCCATAAAATCAAATCGGTTAAAGCGATTACCACATCCAAAACTGGATCTTCAGAAACCGAACTTAAATTTAATATTTACGACACGCGCATGCAGATTGTACTTCCGCAGGAACTTGCAGCAAACGGCGGCGTAGTCAAAATCAAAATCGAATTTTCGTTCATTTCCCCGATTTACGGATCGGACAGAATGGGGATCCAAGATACGAAAAACGGTCAGATATTCAGTGTTGCCCAATGGTATCCGAGAATGTGCGTGTATGACGACATTCGTGGGTGGAACACGAATCCATACCTTGGCGCAAGTGAATTTTATCTCGAATATGGCGATTTTGACATCAACATTATAGCACCGGCAAACCATATTGTAGTTTGTTCGGGTGAGCTTGTGAATGCGAGTGAAGTGTATACCTCAGAACAGCAAAAACGCTGGGCTGCTGCAGCACAAAGCGATAAAACGGTTGCGATCCGTTCTGCGGATGAAGTAATGAATCCGGGTTCACGCCCGTTAGGAAAAGCGACACTCAACTGGCATTTCAAAATGAAAAATGCTCGTGATGTTTCCTGGGCTTCATCGGCGGCATTTGTGATCGATGCAGCGAAGATCAATCTTCCTGACGGAAAAAAATCAATGGCGATTTCGGCGTATCCAGCTGAAGTTGGCGGCAACGATGCCTGGGGCAGGGCAACAGAATATACAAAAACATCAATAGAGAATTATTCAAAAAGATGGTTTCAATATCCTTATCCCGCGGCTACAAATGTCGCTACAAATGCGAGCGGAATGGAATATCCGGGAATTGTTTTTTGCGGTTGGGATGCAAAAGGCCTTGATCTTTGGGGTGTGACCGATCACGAATTCGGGCATTCGTGGTTTCCGATGATTGTGGGTTCAAATGAGAGGCTCTTCGGATGGATGGACGAAGGTTTCAATACGTTTATCAATTCGCTCAGCGAAACCGATTTCAACCATGGCGAATACAAAAGCCCGGCGGCTGATATGAATCAATCTGCATCATACCTCACCAATCCGCAACTGGAAAGCGTGATGAGTTCTGCAGATAACATGCAGGAAAAAAATATCGGCGTTTTATTGTATTTTAAACCAAGCGCAGCCTTGACAATTTTGCGGGAACAGGTTTTGGGAGAAGCGCGTTTTGATCTTGCTTTTCAGACCTATATTTCCCGATGGGCGTTTAAGCATCCGTCGCCAGACGATTTTTTCAGGACGATGGAAAATGTTTCAGGAGAAGATTTAGGCTGGTTCTGGAGGGGATTTTTCATCAATAACTGGAAACTTGACCAGGCGATCACTGGTGTGAAATACCTTAAAAATGATCCGGCAAAAGGTTTGGTGGTAACTGTTGAAAATCTTGAAAAAATGGCGATGCCTGTGGTACTTTCGATCAAAACCAAAAGCGGAAAAATATTAAACGAAAACCTTCCGGTGGAGATCTGGCAGCGCAACAAAACTTGGACCTTCAAATATCCGTCCACAGAAGAAATTGAAAGTGTCACAATCGATCCGAATCATGTGTTTCCAGACAGCAATGCAACAAACAATAGTTGGGTTTCTGGGAAAAACACTTTGGAAAAAGATGTAATTGCAGAACAATATATCGGAACTTACGCCAATAAAAAACAACCAAAAGCAAAAATAATCTTTACAGAGAAAAACGGATTTTTGATGTTTAGTTTTGGAAGAAGAGAACAAATGTTATATCCGATCGGACCCGATAAATTTGAAAACCGCGCCCCACAAAATATGGTATTCCAGTTCAATGCCGATAAATCAATGGTAGCGTATGTTTACGATAATGTGACGTATGAATTTTTAAAAGAGAAATAATCTAGGTTGGATTTTTAATAAAAAGCACCCATTTGAGGTACTTTTATTCTATATTGAAGTTAATCGGATAATTGTAAAGGCAGCGCACGGTTTGGCCGTCTTTCTTAGCCGGAATCCACTTTTCATTAAATGCGGTAATCACCCGAACAGCTTCTTTTTTGAGTGAACTGGATTGTTCGGCGTGAAGTTCTTTCTGGGCTTCCGTTTCGATTTTCACCTGATCATCGCCATTTGAAACCAGGTCTTTCACATTGACATAAAAAGCCTTCACATCACTGGTGGTTCCGTTTGGTTCTACGATAAAACTGACAAATATTTTGATCTGCTTGTTCTTGATCTGCGGAAATTTAAAATTGCTCCCGATGAAAACCGACAATTCGTTGATGCCGTTTTTTAACTGCGGTTTCGAATCGACATCCGGCGTGCGGAAAACCTTTTCAGAAGCGGCAGCCGTCATATTTGTCGCCACATTATTTTGTGCCGATGCCGCGACAGACATAAAAGGAAGAATCATAAACAGCCACTTTTTCATATCGTATTTTTTTCAAATATATAGAAATTTTCTGTTTTCAAGCGCTAAGCATTTCAAATTCATACAAATAAAAAGCCGGATTTTACATCCGGCCTTTCACATTTAATCTTCGTAATAATTGAAATTTCCCGTTTCGTCTGACAGCAGAATTTCGACCTTTGTCAGCGTATCTACTTTTTTGGTTGCTGGCTTGTGGTCTGAATTGAAAAGCACATTGATAATGCTTTTTCTGCTGCGCAACAATTCGATCGTCTTTTCGATCAATTTTTCCTCCTCTATGTTTATGAAATGGTCGTTTTCATAAAGTAAACCGGGAATTTTAATGATCACATTTGTTTTATCCATACATTGATTTTTGAGTTTGTGCATAGCAAAGCCAAATCAAGTATGCTTCAATTTACGGATAAAAAATCACGGAAGATTTAACATTTAATGAAAATCTTCTGTTTTTGGGTAATGATGTAACTATTTATCGGTTATCTGAAAATCGGCCATCAGAATTTACTCTATTTCTTTCGTTTGATTGCGAAAAACCAATTGGCCGTCAAATGCATCGATCAGAATAATGCTGTCGGTTGCAATCGCTCCCGAAAGGATTTCCTTTGAAAGCTGGTTCAAAATGTCCCTTTGAATGACGCGTTTTACAGGCCTTGCGCCAAATTGCGGATCGTAACCTTTTTCTGATAAGTACGCGATCGCTTCCGGAGTGGCATCCATGGCAATCCCTTGTTGTGCGAGCATTTTCGTAATTGACTTCAACTGCAATCCAACAATTTGCTGGATGTTCGCCGATGTTAACGGTGTAAACATTACGATCTCGTCAATCCTGTTGATGAATTCCGGGCGGACGGTTTGTTTCAGCAACCCTAAAACTTCGATTTTTGCCGCTTCAGTCGCTGCTTCAACGCTGCCTTTAAGGTTTTCGAATTTCTCCTGGATGATCCCGCTTCCCATGTTCGATGTCATGATGATGATCGTATTTTTGAAATCTGCCAAACGTCCTTTGTTGTCGGTCAAACGCCCTTCATCCAAAACCTGCAACAGGATATTGAACGTGTCCGGATGTGCTTTTTCAATTTCATCTAACAAAATCACAGAGTATGGTTTTCTTCGTACGGCTTCGGTCAATTGTCCGCCTTCATCATAGCCTACATAGCCCGGAGGCGCGCCAATCAAACGGCTCACGCTATGTCTTTCCTGGTATTCGCTCATGTCGATCCTGGTCATGGCGTTTTCATCATCGAATAAATATTCGGCCAATGCTTTCGCTAATTCGGTTTTTCCGACGCCGGTTGTTCCAAGGAATAAAAAAGTTCCTACTGGCTTTTTTAAATCCTGCAAACCTGCGCGGCTTCTGCGTACGGCATCACTTACTGCCTGGATTGCTTCTTCCTGCCCGACAACGCGTCTATGCAATTCATCTTCAAGTTTCAGCAATTTTTCGCGTTCGCCCTGAAGCATTTTAGTTATCGGGATTCCGGTCCATTTGGCAACGACTTCGGCAATGTCTTCGCGCGTCACTTCTTCTTTGATCAGTGAAGTGCCACCTGATTGGTTTTCTGCCAATTGCTTTTGCAGATCTTCCAGTCGAATTTGTGAATCTTTGATTTTTCCGTAACGGATTTCGGCCACTTTTCCATAATCGCCGTCGCGTTCTGCACGTTCTGCTTCGTATTTAAAATCCTCTATTTCTGTTTTTACGGTTTGGATGGCATCAACAACGTCTTTTTCTGATTTCCATTTGGCAAAAATTTCATTGCGATCTTCTTTAAGATTTCCGAGTTCCATTCCGAGGCCTTTAAGCTTGCTTTCGTCATTTTCACGTTTGATCGCTTCGATCTCGATTTCAAGCTGCATGATTTTGCGGTCTAAAACATCGAGTTCCTCAGGTTTTGAATTGATTTCCATGCGCAGTTTTGACGCTGCTTCATCCATCAAATCGATCGCTTTGTCAGGAAGAAATCGGTTCGTAATGTAACGCTGCGATAATTCAACCGCCGCAATGATCGCATCGTCTTTAATTTGGACTTTATGATGGGTTTCGTATTTTTCCTTGATGCCGCGCAAGATTGAAATCGCACTTTCGGTATCCGGTTCGTCGACCATCACCTTCTGGAAACGCCTTTCGAGCGCTTTGTCTTTTTCGAAATATTTTTGGTATTCATCGAGCGTCGTAGCGCCAATGGCACGCAGTTCGCCTCTCGCCAACGCAGGTTTCAGGATGTTTGCAGCGTCCATCGCGCCATCACCGCCGCCAGCTCCAACGAGCGTGTGGATTTCATCAATAAACAAAACGATATCGCCTTCAGCAGATGTAACTTCTTTTACAACCGATTTCAATCGTTCTTCGAATTCGCCTTTGAATTTTGCGCCTGCGATCAATGCGCCCATATCGAGGGAAAAAACGACTTTGTCTTTGAGGTTCTCCGGCACGTCGCCATCGACAATCCTGTGCGCCAAACCTTCCGCGATTGCGGTTTTACCAACTCCGGGTTCGCCTACGAGCATCGGATTGTTCTTTGTTCTTCGGGTTAAAATCTGCAAGACGCGGCGGATTTCTTCATCGCGGCCAATTACAGGATCGAGCTTGCCGTTTTTAGCGAGTTCGTTAAGGTTTTTTGCATATTTATTTAAAGCGTTGTAATTTTCTTCGGCAGATGCAGAAGTGACGCGTTCGCCTTTTCGGAGTTCGTCAATTGCTGATTGCAAGCCTTTTTCGGTAACACCCTGGTCTTTTAATATTTGTGCGACTTTGCTTCTTGATTTGAAAATGGCGAGGATCAGATGTTCGATCGAAACATATTCATCGTTCATTTTCTTGGCGATGATTTCAGCTTCATTCAGCGCCGAATTGGCATCACGCGAAAGCGAAAGGCTTCCGCCTGAAACTTTTGGGAAGCTTTGAATCGTGCTGTCTAAGATTTGCTGGAACAGCGGCACATTCACATTCAATTTTTTAAGGATAAATGGCGCTACATTTTCATCGACTTCAAAAATAGCCTTGAAAATATGCTCATTCTCGACTTGTTGCTGGCCATAACTCTGAGCGATTACCTGTGCTTGCTGCAAAGCTTCCTGGGATTTAATGGTTAAGATATTTATATTCATATATTTTATTTTAAGTTTAACAGATAAACCATTTGAGTTTTCTAAATTTGATTGGGCTGCTTTCAAATTACAGTCCAATAGGAAAAAACCGACAAAATGTCTGCACGATCAATTTTTTAGCAGACAAAATGTCCTAAACCAAGACAAAATGGGAATATTCAATTTCGGAAACAGCAATAATAAAGGTACGGAATCTTCAAAAATAGGTTGGAACAATTTAACAGATTTGCAACAGTTAAATGAAATTCAGGAAGAATCAAACGAAAAGCCGGTTGTGATTTTCAAGCACAGCACGCGTTGCAGTATCAGCCGTATGGCTTTGAAGCAATTTGAAAATGAATTTGACCTGCATGGAGAAGTGAAGCCGTATTTTTTAAATTTGATCGAACATCGTGATGTTTCAAATGAAATCGCAAACCGTTTTCAGGTTGTGCATCAATCGCCGCAAATTTTATTAATTAAAGACGGAAAATCGGTTTATGATACTTCGCATGACCGGATTGATGCAGAAGTTTTGAAAAGTAAAATCAGCTGAAATTAAACCGGTACGGCAGGAATATAAATATCGAATGTTGCGCCCTTATTTAATTCGCTCGTCGCGGTGATAAAACCATTGTGGTTTTCTACAATTTTTCTTACAATCGTAAGCCCGATTCCGGTTCCTTCGTAATCTTTCTTATCGAGCAGCTTTTGAAAAATCTCAAAAATTTTATCTTTATATTGTAAATCAAACCCGATTCCGTTGTCGCTTACGCTGATATGGCAATAATCGACCGGCATCGGAAATTTCAGCATATTGTCATTTTCATTTTTGATATAATTGCTTTCGATATAAATGTGCGGCGGCAATTCTGGCTTGGTAAATTTAAGTGAATTGCCAATCAGATTTTGCAGCAATTGCTTGAATTGAAACGGGATGATGTATGCTTTTCCGAGTTCAGGCATTTCAATAGTCGCATTTTTTTGCTGCAGTTCTTCTTTTAAAGCAGCCATGACTTCCTTGACAATCTTATTTAGATCGGCATATTCAAATTTTCGCTCTGTTTCGGTAGTTCTTGAATAAGCAAGCAAATCATTGATCAGGTTTTGCATATGGAGCGCTGAATGCTGTGAACGTTCGAAATAATATTTTCCTTTCTCGGATAAATTTGAATATTCTTCGGTCAAAATCCTGTTTGAAAATGCTTGGATTTTTCGCAAAGGTTCCTGAAGGTCGTGACTGGAAATAAAAGTAAATGATTCAAGTTCTTTATTGATAATAAGAAGTTCAGCAGCGCGCTTTTCTTTTTCCTGGTTTTGGAACAGCAACTCGGCATTTGCGGTTACAAGTTCAGCAGCGCGCTTTTCCTTTTCCTGGTTTTGGAACAGCAACTCGGCATTTGCGGTTACAAGTTCAGCAGCGCGCTTTTCCTTTTCCTGGTTTTGGAACAGCAACTCGGCATTTGCGATTACAAGTTCAGCAGCGCGCTTTTCCTTTTCCTGGTTTTGGAAAAGCAGTTCGGCGTTTGCTACAATAAGTTCTGCGGCACGATTTTCTTTTTCGTGGTTTTGAAAGGCAAGTTCAGCGTTGGCAATTATAAGTTCCGCGGCCCGGTTTTCTTTTTCCTGGTTTTGAAAGGCAAGTTCAGCGTTGGCAATTATAAGTTCCGCAGCCCGGTTTTCTTTTTCCTGGTTTTGAAAAGCAAGTTCAGCGTTGGCGATTACCAATTCAGCGGCACGTTTTTCTTTGTCGGCTATTTGAAAAGCGAGATTTTTATTGGCAGTAATTAATGCTGCGGCGTTATTTAATGTATCGTGTTCCTCGTTGATATTTGTTTTACCGGTAGCATTTAATTTTTTTTTCATCTGATGCACTTAGATCCCAAAGATAGTGTAAGTATGGGTAGGTTTTTAGACAATTTGCAATCGTTTTGAGAAGGACAATTTTTTTTCGGATATTTCCAGTTTAACCAATAAAAAACTCCAGTTGTAACACCGGAGTTTTAAATACATCTATATTAGAAAATCTTATTTTCTTACAAACGGCGGCAATAATTTCGTACAAACTTCACCAAAGCCAATCCTTACTTCATTGTTCTTGCAGAATCCTTTGATGGTTACCGAATCATTATCATTAATAAATTTACGATCAGTTCCATCTTTCATTTTAATCGGATTTTTACCGTTCCACGTAATTTCAAGCATCGATCCAAAGCTGTCTGATGTCGGCCCGGAAATCGTTCCCGAACCCATCATATCGCCCGAATTCACTCGGCAACCATTAGACGTATGGTGCGCCAATTGTTGGCACATCGACCAGTACATGTATTTAAAATTTGAATTGGAAACCACGACCGCTTCGCCATTTTCAGGCTCAATCGAAACTTCCAAGCTAATGTCGTAAGCATGTTTTCCTTTTTGCTGCAAATACGGAAGCGGCGTTGGATTTTGTTTCGGCCCTTTGATTCTGAAAGGTTCCAAAGCATCCATCGTTACAATCCACGGAGAAATTGACGTTGCAAAGTTTTTTGCCAGAAATGGGCCAAGCGGTACATATTCCCATTTCTGGATGTCGCGCGCGCTCCAGTCGTTCAGCAACACCATTCCGAAAATATAATCTTCGGCTTCATGAACCGGAATGTTCTCGCCCATAATATTGGCATCTGTTGTAATGAAACCCATTTCAAGTTCAAAATCAATCGACCTCGACGGCCCGAAAACGGGTGTTGTTTCGCCCAAAGGCAAAGATTGTCCCATTGGCCTGTGCACCGGAATTCCCGATGGCACAATCGAAGAACTGCGTCCGTGATATCCTACAGGAATGTGCAGCCAGTTTGGCAACAATGCGTTTTCAGGATCGCGAAACATCATCCCGACATTCGTTGCATGTTCTTTGCTTGAATAAAAATCGGTATAATCACCAATGAGCACAGGAAGCTGCATTTCTACATCTTCAATATGGCAAACGATAATGGTGCGGTGGTCTTTGTTGTCGCGCAATTCAGAGTTTTCAGAGCCAAAAATATCTGCAATGCGGTTGCGCACCAAACGCCAGGTTTTTTTTCCGTCAGAAATAAAATCGTTCAGCGTGTCCTGCATGAACATGTCATCAGTCAGTTCAATGCCTTCAAAATAATTCAACTGCTGCAAAGCGCCCAGATCAATAGCATAATCTCCGATTCTGGTTCCAATGGTCACAACGTCGTCTTTGGTGATGAATACCCCAAATGGAATATTTTGTATGGGAAAATCACTGTCCTGCGGCACGTCTAACCAGGATTTACGATTCGGATTATTTGCAGTTATTGGCATTTTTGGGTTTGTATTTGTTAAAAAATTTCAGTTATCAAATATATCATTATTGATGTATTTAAAAAACGATTTTCGTACTTTTGGAAAGTTTTAACTTAAAATTATAAAATGCAACACGACGAACAAATTTTTGACTTAATTCTTGAAGAACAGGAAAGACAAATTCACGGATTGGAACTGATCGCTTCAGAAAACTTTGTCAGTGACGCAGTGATGGAAGCTGCCGGCTCCTGCCTGACAAACAAATATGCAGAAGGCTATCCGGGCAAAAGATATTATGGTGGATGCGAGGTTGTTGACGTTGTTGAGCAAATCGCAATCGATCGTGCCAAAGCGCTTTTCGGAGCGGAATATGCCAACGTGCAACCGCATTCTGGCTCTCAGGCCAATACCGCAGTATATTCGGCTTGCTTAAAACCCGGAGATAAAATTTTAGGTTTTGATTTGTCGCATGGCGGACATTTGACACACGGTTCCCCGGTGAATTTCTCTGGGAAATTATACACGCCGTCTTTCTACGGTGTTGAAAAAGAAACAGGCCAATTCGATTACGATAAAATTCAGGAAATTGCGACAAGAGAGCAGCCTAAAATGATCATTGCAGGCGCATCGGCCTATTGCCGCGACATGGATTTTGAGCGTTTCAGAAAAATTGCAGACAGTGTGGGCGCGCTTTTATTGGCCGATATTTCGCATCCGGCAGGATTGATCGCCAAAGGTTTGATGAACGACCCGATTCCGTATTGCCATATCGTAACGACAACAACACACAAAACATTGCGCGGACCAAGAGGCGGAATGATCTTAATGGGTAAAGATTTTGAAAATCCATGGGGTTTGACGACGCCAAAAGGAGAAGTCAGGATGATGTCGGCGTTATTGGATCTTGCTGTTTTTCCAGGAAACCAGGGCGGGCCATTGATGCACATCATTGCGGCGAAAGCGGTGGCATTTGGGGAAGCGTTGACTGATGAGTTTTTCCATTATTCGATGCAGGTTCAGAAAAATGCAAAAGCCATGGCCGAAGCATTTATGAAAAGAGGCTATGATTTAATTTCGGGCGGAACTGACAACCACATGATGCTAATCGATCTCAGAAATAAAAACATCACAGGTAAAGAAGCTGAAAATGCTTTGGTAAAAGCCGAAATTACGGTCAATAAAAACATGGTTCCGTTTGACGACAAATCGCCTTTTGTAACATCGGGAATCCGTATTGGAACACCTGCAATTACAACCAGAGGTTTGGTCGAATCGGACATGGAAAAGATCGTTGACATGATCGACCGCGTACTGATGAACCATACCAATGAAGACATTATTGCTGAAGTAGGCGACGAAGTCAATGAAATGATGAGCGAACGCGCGATTTTTGTTTTCTAAAATTCCCCTGTAACAAATACATTGAAACCCGCACCAATCCTGCGGGTTTTTTATTGAACGAAATTTTTTTGAAAATAATCGGTATAATAATTTGTTCGTACGAAAAATTTCCTACCTTTGAAATGTTCAAACAAAATGACCATGGAAAAGAATATGCAATCGGAACCGACAAAATCAGAACTCGAAATTTTACAGGTGCTTTGGCAATTTGGCCCGTCGACCGTAAGATTGGTAAACGACAAATTAAACGAGCAGAAAAGGGCAGTGCAATACACATCGACTTTAAAACTGATGCAGATCATGGCAGAGAAAGAAATGCTGACCACAGATAAGTCGAGCATGAAACACATTTACAGCGCGGCGATCGAAGAGAAAAAAACGAAAGGATTTTTACTTGATAAATTCGTCGATGCGATGTACAATGGTTCCAGCAGCAGTTTAATGATGCAATTGCTTGGAAATAAAAAAACATCACAGCACGAAATTGACGAGATTAGAAACCTGCTCGACAAACTCGAAAACAAATAACCATTAAATACAGCGATTATGGTAAATGATATGTTATTAAAAGCGATTTCATGGACATTGGTTCACTCGGTTTGGCAGGGATTTTTACTGGCATTTTTTGCCGGATTGGTCATTTTACTGACGAAGAAATCAACTTCGGCGCTGCGTTACAATATTCTTGCAGGTTTGTTTGTCGGATTTTTGGTTGTGAGCGGATTGACGTTCAACTATGAATTCCAAAATCAAAATGCAGAGACGATCACGCGGCTAAATTTGCCAGTCCAGGATTTGCAGCTTCAATTCGGGCAAACCGGAGCAACGATTATTTATAGCGATTATTCCCAAATCATCATCGACTTTTTAAACCACAATGCCAACTTCATCGTACTAATTTGGTTCCTTATTTTCAGCATCCGTTGCTTCGGAATTTTTGGAAACCTCAGTTATATTTACAGGATCCGAAATTACAAAACCCAGGCACCATCGCAATTTTGGCAGGATAAAATAGCCGAATTGGCGACGCGCATCAAACTTCACAAAACCATTGTATTGCTCGAATCGAGATTGGTCAAAGTGCCGTCGGTAACCGGATTTATGAAGCCAATGATCTTGATTCCGGCCGGATTATTAGCCAATCTGCCACAAGACCAGATTGAAGCCATTTTATTGCATGAACTTGCACACATCCGCAGAAAAGATTACGCCATCAATATTTTGCAAAGTTTCGCCGAAATCTTGTTTTTCTTCAATCCGGGCTTGCTTTGGGTGTCGTCGATTTTGCGTGACGAACGCGAGAATTGCTGTGATGATATTGCGATTTCGGCTACAGAAAATAAATCTGGTTTTGTGCATGCTTTGGTTTCTTTTGAAGAATACAATCTCAAAAATAATTCACTTGCGATGGGATTTGGTAAAAGTAAAAACCATTTGCTTAATCGTGCCAAACGCATTATTTACGACAACAATAAAACGCTGAATTCGATTGAAAAAACGTTGCTTTCTGTAAGTTTGGTTGCCATTGCAGTAATTTTAGTGGCTTGTTCCAACAGGAAAATGATGGAAATTCCATTTGAAAGCCCAATCAGTTCGCGTACAAATGTAGCCTACGAAAAGCAAATTTTTGAAGCAGATCAGGCTGCAGCCAAAGCAGATTTGTTTGCCCAACAAGCCGATATCCAGGCAGCGGCAGCAGTTTGCAAACCTGAGGAAGCCGATGCCGTTGCCGCACAAGCCGACGCTGAAGTTGCACAAGCGGATTTCGAAACAGCAAAAGCAGATGCGATTGCAGCACAAGCTGATTTTATTGCGAAACAAACCGATGTTCAAGCAAAACAAGCCAATGCACAATTGAAAAGGGTAGAAGCGGCAGCAAAACCGCAAAAAGCAGAAAAAATCAGAACAACCACATCAACCACGACAACAGTTACCGGCGATCAACCTGAAAAAGTCCAACGTTCAGTCGTTCATGTAATAACCGGAATTACGGGCAACGATTTGCCATCAAATATCGATGTCGATCAGTTGACAAATAACATCATATCTGATCTGATTTCTGAAAAGATCATCAACACAAATAACAACCTTTCGTACCTGCTTTCACACGATGCTTTGATCGTGAACGGAGTCAAACAACCGCAAAATCTGCAAAGCAAACTCAGCACGAAATATGTAAAATCGAAAGACATTTCGATTGCTTACAATTACGAATACAACACAAAAACGTCGGCTAAATAATCCACAAAGATTTCAGTAAAATTTTATTCGCCCAATCAGCGAACAGGAATTGTTGTGCTTTCAATCATCAATCAAAAACGAACATCAATCACATGAAAAAAATCTTAAAAGCCATTTTCCTGCTGCTAATTTTGCAATCGGGAATCTTATCGGCGCAGACCGGAAAAATCACAGGAAAGTTAACTTCTTCAGATAAAAAGCCACTGGAATCGGTTTTGGTTTCCTTGCTCAGGGCAAATGACAATTCGCTTATCAAAACCGAAATATCTGAAGCCAACGGCAGTTTTTCGTTTGAATCGCTCGGGGCAAATGAGTATCTGATCGTTGTTGAAAATCCGGGTTACAAAACTTTTCAATCGCAAACCATTTCCATTTCTGCTGGAAAGCCTGAAATCAAATTGGCTGAGGTTGTTCTAATTGCTTCGGAAATCTACAAGCTTGATGAAGTAACGGTGACCAAAAAGAAACCTTTTGTAGAACGGAAACTCGATAAGACCGTTGTGAATGTAGATGCGATGATTTCAAATGCAGGTTCGGATGCGATGGATGTCCTTGAAAAATCTCCCGGAATTACAGTCGACCAAAACGGTACGATTACGTTTAAAGGCAAAACCGGCGTGGTGGTTTTCATTGATGACAAACCTACCTATTTATCAGGTTCTGAACTGGAAGCCTATCTGAAATCGTTGCCTGCAAGCACGATTTCGCAGATCGAATTCATGACCAATCCGCCTGCGAAATATGAAGCTGCAGGAAATGCCGGAGTCATCAACATCAAAACCAAAAAAAGCAAATCGAAAGGTTTTAACGGCAGTTATTCGTCGCGGCTTTCACAGGGAAAAGCAACGCATACGCGCAACGGACTGAACCTGAATTACAAGAATGATAAGATCAGGATTTATGGAAATGCAAATTATGCGACCCAGCAATTTTTAACCGATTTGTACATTTTCCGGAATTATAAAAACGAAGATCAAAGTACGAAAGCGCTGTTTCACCAAAACACGCACATGGACAATACGGTGAATACGGCAAATGGAAAAATCGGGCTGGATTATTATGCTTCGGAGAAAACCACTTGGGGCATCAGTTTTACGGGATTGGCGAAAAATGGAACGGACAAATCTGATGGAAGCAGCCGGTTGACGAATGCTGCTGCGATTTTAGATTCGACAATTATTGCGGATAATAAGGAAAAAAAGAAATTCAAAAATGGCGGAGTAAATCTGAATTTCAGCCATGATTTTGACACGATTGGGCGAAAATTTTCAGCAGATCTGGATTTCCTGACGTATTCTGACAATACCGATCAACGTTACAGAAATTACATTTATCAGCCCGATAATTCGCTCAGCAGCAGCGATGAATCGACCGGAAAACTGCCGTCAAAAATCAATATTTATGCCTTTAAAATGGATTACAGCAATCCGTTGAAAAAGGAAGGTACGATTGACGCGGGTTATAAAATCAGTTATTCCAAAACTGATAATGTTGCTGGTTACGCTAATGTTTTTGGCGATGTTTCGATTCCGAATTACGACAGCAGCAACCATTTTAAGTATGATGAAATGATCAATGCGGTGTATGTGAATTTCAGTAAAAGCTTTGGAAGGTTTTCATTTCAGTCGGGTTTGCGTTTGGAAAATACAGTTTCAAAAGGCAACCAGCTTGGGAATATCATGAAGGAAGCTTCGGTTTTTAAGAAAGATTATACGAATTTGTTTCCGACATTTTATGCGATGTACAAACTCGACTCATTAGCTAATAAACAGGTTGTTTTTTCTTTTGGAAGAAGGATTGACCGGCCATATTACCAGGATTTGAATCCTTTTTTGAGTCCACTTGATAAATTCACATTTTATGCGGGAAACCCGTATTTGAATCCGTCTTTTTCGAATAACTTCGAATTGTCATACCGATATAAAAGTTTGTTCAGTACGACGCTGACTTACGGACATACAAAAGACAATATTGACGAAACCATCGAGATCAACAACGGCATTTATTACAGCCGTCCGGGAAACATTGGCAAAAGCCAAACCTGGAGCATTAATGCCGAATCAGAATTTGAAATTACAAAATGGTATTCGGCAAACGTATATTCAGAAGTTACGAACCTGAGTTACAAAAGCAAATTGTATACGGAAGAACTCAATACAAACGGTACTTTCTTTTTTGTATTGGTCAACAACAAGTTTAAATTTGGGAAAGATTGGTCGGCAGAATTGTTTGGCAGGTACATTTCAAGCGTCGAATCTGGTCAGGTGACGACAGACCCGAAAGGCACGGTGAATTTTACGATCCAGAAGAAAATCTTAAAAGGTCAGGGAAGTCTCAGGCTTGGCATAAATGATATTTTTTATACGAATATCAACAGCGGCGTGATCAACAACCTTAAAAACACATATGCCGATTATGACAACCGCGGCGATACACGTTTTGGCGCACTGACTTTTACGTACAGTTTCGGTAAAAGTTTTGAATCGAAAAACAGCCAGGAACGAAGCGGTGCGGAAAGCGAACAGAACCGAGTGAAAAATTAAACTAAATTTTTTTTGAAATTTTACCATTAAGGGATTAAGAAAATTAAGCGTTGCGCCTTGCTTAATTTTCTTAATCCCTTAATGGTTTGATTTTTTTTAAGGGTTTATTTATTTATAACCTACATCGAAATCATTTAAGGTTAATGCGAATACATTATTGTTGCAAAATATATTGAATAAGAAAATTTACAACTACCTCACAATAAAAAAATATTTTGGCACTGAATAATTTGAGCCGTATGCCTTTTAAAAAAGTGTAAATTTGCAATCGGTTTTTTCATTTCAAAATTCAAATCTTATGTCAGTATTACGCCTGCAATTGCCAACCGATCCGCGCTGGGTCAATATCGTTGAAAAAAACATTGAAGAAATCCTGACGGATCATGCCTGGTGCGAACAAAAAGCAGCTTCGAATGCGATCACGATCATTACGATTAATTCGGAATACCCGGATCTGGTAACCGATATGCTGGCTTTGGCCAAAGAAGAAATCGAGCATTTTGAAATGGTTCACGAGATTATCAAAAAACGCGGATTGAAACTCGGCCGCGAGCGCAAAGACGAATATGTTGGTGAACTCGCCCAATACATGAAACGCAGCAACACCGGAAGCCGTGTGTCGGGATTCGTAGAAAGACTGCTGTTCTCTGCGATGATTGAAGCAAGAAGCTGTGAACGTTTTAAAGTGCTTTCAGAAAACATTCAGGACGAAGAATTATCAGCATTTTACCGCGAACTCATGGAAAGTGAAGCCGGGCATTATACTACTTTTATTACGTATGCACGCAAATACGGACACGGAATTGACGTGGAAAAACGTTGGCGCGAATGGCTCGATTTTGAAGCATCGATCATCGAGAATTATGGCAAGAGCGAAACCATCCATGGATAATTTAAGCAAATTTTAAGATTCATAAAATCATTTATGAAAGCAATGATATTGGTTAAAAATCAGCTTTTTACGCTGAATTACATCTACTGACCGTTTATTTTTGTTGAATAATCGTCAAATATTTTTACGCATATATAAATTTTCGAGTATATTTATACAATTATTGTAGAACATTTATAATTTGCCTTTTAATGAAGCTTTACATAAAATATGACGGTATTGTAGCCTGCAGGGTCATTTTGCAGGAACAATTGGAACGGCTGGAAGTAAAATACCAGCTTTTGGATCTTGGAGAAATCGAGATTAGTGAAGAAGTTACGGAAGAAACTTTTGCCGAGCTTCAAGAATCACTTAACAAATACGGGATTTTCATCCTCAACAACCAGAAAAGCCAACTGATCCAGCGCATTAAAGATGCAATCGTGGAAATGGTTTATGAAAAAGACAAATTGCCAACAACGACAATTTCGCATTATTTATCTGAAAAACTGAATTTTAGTTATGGATACATTGCGAATATTTTCTCGGAATACACGTTTACTTCCATTGAGAATTTTATTATCATCCAGAAGATCGAGCGTGCCAAGAAACTCATTGTTGAAGAAGAATTAACATTAACAGAAATCTCATACAAACTCAATTACAGCAGCGTTGCCCACTTATCGAGCCAGTTCAAAAAAGTAACCGGACTGACACCCTCCATGTTCAAGAGGATCATCGACAAGCGCCGTTTGCTCGTAAACCAGGTTGAATAAAAAAGACAAAAATAACCCCACCCATGATTACACACAAAGATCCGATTCAAATATTCCTCGCGGATGATGATGAAGATGACCGCAACTTTTTCTCTGAAGCCATTACTGAGCTTAAGATGGAAAACCGGGTCACAACGTTCAAAGACGGAAAAGACCTGATGGATTATCTCGAAAAACCAGATTCCAGGCTGCCGCACATTCTTTTCCTCGATTTGAATATGCCTTGCAAAACAGGGTTCGACTGTTTAAAGGAAATCAGGGCAAACAGCAGGTTTAAGGATATTTCGATTGCGATTTATTCGACTTCTTCGTCTGAAAAAGACATTGAGGAAACTTTTGTTGGCGGTGCAAACATTTACATTAAAAAACCAAACGACTTTTCAAAACTGAAGAAAGTGATAAAAGATGTCGTTAACATTAACTGGCAATTCCATTCTTCCGGACTTAATAAAGAAACTTTTTTCTTTAGTATTTAATGGTTGAAAATAATGAAATTTCCGAAGCTTTATAAAAGCACCCAAATCTTCAAAATAGCATTGGTCATCGCGATTGTCGTGATTGGCTACATTGCTTCGGTGTTTTGTTCGAAGATGAAAAGCCTCGATGCTTCGGTAGAACTGATCGCCACTTCAAACCAAACGCAGCTTGAACTCGAAAAACTGCTGTCGATCATCAGCAATTACGAGACAAGCCTTCGCAGTTACATCATCACAAAAGACGATGTTTATCTTAAAGACCGTTTCCTAAGCCGCGGAGAAATTGCGCTTAATATCAAAAAATTAAAATTGCTTACTTCTGATAATCCAATCGTAAATAAAGATTTGGACAGCTTGCAGCGTATGTTTGATCACCGGTTTAAGCTTTTTCGTGAAACCCTGACCATTGCAAAAAGTAACAATTTCGATAGGAACGAACTTAATGAAGCGCTGCTCAAAAGCACGAATTTCACGAATCAGATGCGCGCTTTCGTTTATAAACGCATCAATACCGAATCCCAAAAGCTCAAGAAACTCAACGACAACCACCAGTTTGAACTCGAAGATTCGATCGTAAGCGCCTTTTTGCTCGTTCTTTTATCGCTGCTGATTTTGCTGTTGTCCTTCAACAAAATGCGCGTTGACATCCATGAACTTAAAAAAACCAACGACGAACTCAAATTCCTGAACCATTCTTTCAACAATGCCGAGAAAATTGCAGGTTTCGGGCATTGGAAATACAATTTGGATACCCAGAAATATACGTTTTCAGATAATTACTACAGGTTGATGGGCGTGGAACCGCAGGAATTTCAGTCCAATCTCGAAAATGCAATGAATTTTATCCATCCCGATGATGCAGAATATGTACTGAAAACACACAAACAATCGCTGATTGACCATCAATCCACCAATATCATGTTGCGTTACGTTTTGAAAAGTGGCGAGATCAGATACATTAGGTCGGTTGGAAGTTTTATGCGAAACAGCCTTGGTAATTTGGTTAAAGTTGGCGTGAATTATGACATTACCGAACAATACCAGAAAACGCTCGAACTCGAAGAAAGCAACAAACACCTCAAAGCGATCAACAGCGAACTCGAATCGTTCAATAATATCGTAAGCCACGATTTGCAGGAACCGATGCGCAAGATCCAGATGTTTATTTCAAGGTTGCATGAAAAAGAAGCCCATGTGCTTTCGGATCAGGGGAAAGAATATTTCTCGAAGATCAACCTTGCGGCAAACAGAATGCAGACTTTGATGATCGACTTGGTAAATTATACGCGAACGATCAAAGGCGATAAAGTGTTTGTGAAAACCAGCCTTGAAAAAATCCTCGATCAGGTTCAGGCCGATTTATCCCAGAATATTGAGGAGAAACAAGCGAAGATTACGGTTAAAAATCTTCCGGTAATCCAGGCTATCCCGTTTCAGATGGAGCAGCTTTTCATCAATCTGATCAGCAATTCATTGAAATACAGTAAGGAAAATGTTGTTCCGAAAATCAGCATTACAGGAGAAAAAATCAATGGCAGCGATCAGTATGAAGACATTTCCATATCGGATAAAAAATGCTATAAAATTGTAGTTTCAGATAACGGAATCGGATTCAAACAGGAATATGCCGAAAGGATTTTCATGCTCTTCCAGCGCCTCGAAACCGATTCGAAATATACCGGAACCGGGCTCGGGCTTGCCATCTGCAAAAAGATCATTGAAAACCACAACGGTTTCATCAAAGCAAAATCAGCTCCTGGTGAAGGCACGAAATTCTTTATTTACCTTCCGAAAAATAGTTAAAAATGATTGTCATTGCTGAAACAAACGATTACGAAACCATCCGAGACATTGCGCATAAAACCTGGCCGCTGACTTACGGATCAATACTTTCAAAGGCCCAGCTCAATTACATGCTGGAATTGTTTTATTCGGCGGAAGCCCTTCAGATAAATGCTAACGAAAAAAACCATCATTTCCTGCTGGTAAAAGAAAATAAAGAAGCATTGGCGTTCCTTTCATACGAACATCAATACCAGGAAAGACCGATTACACGCATCCATAAAATTTACATTCTTCCTGAAACGCAAGGAAAAGGAATTGGGAAATTGCTGATCGATTGTGTAGAAGCTTTGGCCAATGAAACAAAATCTGAAAAGCTTTCATTAAACGTAAACCGATACAATAACGCGCAATTTTTTTACAAAAAACTGGGTTTTGAAATTGTTGCCGAAGAAGATGTGAAGCTTGATCACGGTTACCTTATGGAAGATTACATCATGGAAAAACCGCTACTGGGAAAGTACTAAATCGTGTTTGAAAAGCAAACCTTTGACTTCTGCTTTTGAAAAAACGGCCTTTTTAATTTTTGTTTTTTCAGGGTCGATCGTATAATTGCGGCTCGTGAAGAAATCGGCTTTGTTGGCGATTGCTTTTCCAAATTCACTTCGGTACAGATCGCAATTGTCGAATAAAACTCCGGTCAAATCGGTGCTCATGAAATCGACTGCGACCATGCTGCAATCTTTAAAAGTAGTTCCTTTAATTTTTAGCGTATAAAATTTTGACAAATCGAGATTGCAGTTGTTGAAATGAATTTCGAAAATGAGTTTGTCGCACATGGCAAAATTCACTTCCCGAATCTGACAATAGTTAAAAGTCACCGTCCTGAAAGCGACAAAATTGATTTTAGCTCCGCTGAAATTGCAGTCATTAAAAATGCAATCGATAAAAGTCACGGCTAAAAAAGTGCAGGCGCTAAAATCGCAACCGTTGAATGTGCAGCCTTCAAATTCCTTAAAATTGGCGTCGGATTCACCATAAATAATGGCATCGTAAATGGTTTCTGCGAAATATTCGGGGACTGTTCTCATGGGTTTTACAAAGTAACAAAATTTCGGGCTGGGAAATGCCAACTTTTCGCAGCTTGTTAATGTTGATTTAAAGCTGCATTTTAAGTCGGAAAAATAAAACCAAACCGTTAAATTTACACTCGGAATTTTTCCAGGCCGACTTCTAAAAATACCGTTCTATCTATGGATACAGAAAATCCTCTTCCGCCACCGACAGGCTTCTTCGGGAAAAATCCATCTTTAAAAATCAGGGAATTCCAGACTTATCTGTCGCTGCGTTTCGGGCTGATCTTTGCGCTCAACATGCAATCTACAATCATCTATTATTGGGTATACCATATTACGAATGACAAGCTGGCGCTGGGTTTGGTTGGGCTTTCTGAAGTGATTCCGGCGATTTGCTGCTCCTTTTTTTCCGGACATGTCGTCGATCAGAACGAAAAGCGGAAAATGGTATTGCTTTGTGTGTTGGCCTATATTTTTATTGGCGGAGGCCTGCTTTTTCTGGCCTTGCCGGTAACCGAATCGCATCTCGATGTTTATGATATCGTGCATTTGGTGTATTTCTTTGTTTTTCTTGGCGGGATTTTACGCTCGTTTTATGCGCCTTCGATGTTTTCATTATTCGGATTGGTCGTGCCGAGACCGCTGTATCCAAATGCTACCAGCTGGAGCAGCATGGCGTGGCAGGCAGGATCTGTCGTTGGGCCGCTAGTTGCTGGTTTCCTGATTGCCTGGCACGGCATTCCTGCGGGATTGGGTGCTGTTTTGGGGATTGAACTGTTGTTATTGATCCCGATTTTGTCCATTGGCGTAAAGCCGATCATGAAAAAAGAAAAGGAACCCGTTTTGCAGAGCGTTACCGAAGGATTAAAATTCGTATGGAAAACGCCTGCACTTTTATCGGCGCTAAGCCTTGATATGTTTTCGGTATTGTTTGGCGGTGCGGTCGCATTGCTGCCGGTGTATCAGAAAGAAATCCTGCACGTTAATGAAATGGGCTTTGGGATTTTGAGGTCGGCGCCTGGAATTGGCGCGCTGCTGACTCTGGGATTGCTGGCTTTTTTACCCTTGAAAACCAGACCCGGAAGGAAATTATTTATTTCTGTCGGATGTTTTGCTTTGACGATCATTATTTTCGGGATTTCGACAAATTTTTACCTGTCGTTTTTCATGCTGCTTTTATCAGGAATGTTTGATGCCGTAAGCGTTGTCATCAGAAGTACGATTTTGCAATTGGTTACCCCGGATCACATGCGCGGACGTGTATCGGCAGTCAATACGATGTTCGTGAGTTCATCAAACGAGCTTGGCGATTTCGAAAGCGGGTTGATGGCGCACTGGCTTGGAACTGTAAAAGCCGTTGTTGCCGGAGGCTGCATTACCCTTGGTGTGGTCGTGACAACTTATTTCAGGGCGCCACAATTGCGAAATTTTACGTTTGACGAAGACGAAAAGAAAAACGAAGGTTAACGAAATCCCCAATATTCAAGAAGTTCAGCATCGTTTTTTGCTGCCAATTTTAAGATGCGGATAATTTGTGCTTCGACGATAGCAAGCAATTGGGAAACATCGGTTAAATCGTCACTTATATTTTCGGTATTGAGATGCAAAATGTTCTCAAGATCTTTTTTAACCCAATAAACCTGGAGCAATTGTTCCTGAAATGAAGTAGGGAATAGGTTTGATGTAAAAGGATTGTCAGAAGACAACACCATTTCTGGATTGCCTTTGTAAGGGAAATTTTTCATTGTGAGAGTTGATTTAGGGAAAAACAAATGTACGCTTTTAGGTTTATTTTTTTGGATTGATTTAGTTAAAATTCTATTAGATATGTTGATGGTACAACTATTTTTGAATCAGTTATTAGTAAGATAACTTTGAGCATTTAAACAAATCACAAATAATCAAACTAAAAATGCTATAAATGCGTATGGTTATATGTTTATATTTTTTTGAAGGCGAATAGTTTATTTTGATTGAGTTTGACTTTATCAACAATTCCTACAAATATTTAAAAAACATTGAGGAAGTTGATTGTAGGACGGATTTGCAGGTTATTCATCGGGAATCATTAGTTTTTTCAAGAAATAATTACTTTATTTGCATGGAAAAATGGAGTTGGGTATCACCGCTTTATAAATATTTAAGCGACGAACTACAATTTTTATCCAAATCTATAACACCTAAAATAAATTTAAACCTACAAGAATGTTTAATCTTAAAACCAATTTAATCCTATGATAACAAATTTACTTTTTTTGCGTAAAAAGTTGGCGGGCAATATGTTGTGTATCGTCTTTTTTGCATTGCTGTTTTCGGCTGATGCTTTTGCGCAGGTTCCGACAATTACAGCTGTCTCTCCAACGAACGTGAGTACACGTACTACCATCACTATAACAGGTACAAACTTCTTGACGACTACTTCTGTGAAATTTGGAGGTACTGCGGCAGCCAGTTTTACTATAGTAAACAATACAACGATTACTGCTTTTGCTACGACATCGGGAGCTGTAACGGTTACAAGGGCAACTGGAACGGCCACAGGCCCTGCCATTACAATGGCAACAAATACTGCCGTAGCAAATGCATCAGCGCTGAACCGGATTATCACAGACTATGGAGCTTCGGGTTACTGGTCATCAACAACTACAAGTGCTACCCCAGCAAATCAGCCTGATACAAGGCATAACCTTCTCGCTTTTGGTGTTCTTGCCGGTAGCGTTACTACCGTTTATTCGACAGGTGCTGCAGATGCTAATTTAAATACACGCGTCACTTATACCGCCGGAGATTTTCGCGCTTTTCCTTTTACAACCGTTCCCGGATCAACTTCAGCAAGCAGCTTTTTAGCTATGGCAAACACTATTGACGGCAGCGCGGGTACAACAAATTATCTTGCGAGCACCATTATTAACCTTAGGGTAAAAGATGTGCTCACAGATGGAATTAAAGGCCTTGATATTGGAACCGGACTTACAAATGTGTCTACAGGCGCTAATTTTGAGTTTAGTATTAATGGAATCGTTACTTCTAAAATAGCTGACACCGAACCGGATATCGTTTTGGCACAAATTGCAGATCCTTCGACAGCAACTACAGTCGATTATTATATGTTTACAGATGCCAGCGGGAACGTTGTTGGAAATGTAGTCAATACAGGATTTAAAACCATCGCAGCCATTGGAACCTATAAAGTAGATTTATTTACCCTGGCTTCCGGACAGTCTTATGCAACAGTTCCTCCGAGCGGGAATGGTGCTGCAGGTGCTGCTACGCGTGACATCCGTATGATAGGTTTAAATCTTTCAGACTTTGGTATTACCACTGCAAATGCAAGTTTTGTTACAAAATTTAAAGTGTATTCAGGCGGAGACAATGATGTTCCCTTCTATTCTTACAATGCTAATGCTATTACAATCATTCCGGTAATTACCACACATCCTGTCTCTCAGGCGGTTTGTACCAATGCAGGGACGAATGTGACTTTCACAGTGGCTGCAACGGGAGACGGATTGTCTTACCAATGGAAGAAAAACGGAACAAATATTCCGGGAGCAACTTCAACTTCCTATACAATTACAAATGTAGCTTTGTCTGATCTTGCAGACTATACTGCAGTTGTAAGCAATGTTGGTGGTAATGTAACAAGCAATACTGCAAGTCTGACATCAATTACAGCAACATCTACAACCTGGACTGGAGCTACAAATTCTGACTGGAATACGGCGAGCAACTGGACTTGCAGTGTAGTTCCAAGTACTACAATCAGTGCAAATATTCCGGTTGTAGGTACAGTTTATCCATTGCTTTCGTCTGTTACTGGTATTTGTAAAGACCTTATTGTAGCAAGTGGTGCTAGTGTTACTGTTAATGATACCGGTGTTTTGGATATTGCAGGAGCTATCAATAATTCAGGGGTGATAAATACGGTAAACGGAACAATTGCATTTTTGGGCACATCTGCACAGACGATTCCTTCAAATGCCTTCCAGGGCAATACAATTAAGAATCTTATTATAAACAACACGGCAGGAGTGACGATGTTAGGTAATAACGATCTAACAGGTGTTCTTACTCTTACAGCTGGAACATTTGCAACAGGAAATCACCTTACTTTAAAAAGTAATATCAATACAACAGCAATGATTGCTCCCGTAACTGGTACTATTAGCGGTAATTTGACTATTGAGAGATTTATTCCTTCAAGAAGGGCTTTCCGCTTCTTGTCTTCTCCAACTACAGGAGAAACAATTCGCTCAAACTGGCAAGAAGGCGCGCCGACTATCGATCCTGTAGGGCTTGGTACTGATATTACTGGTGCTGGTGGTGCAACGAATGGATTTGACGTTTCAGGCAGTAACAATCCGTCATTATACACCTTTTTGAATCAAAACCCTGCGGCAGGCACAAGTTGGTTCGCATCAACAAGTACAAATGTACCAATGGTTGCTGGTGTTCCTTACCGTATTTTGGTACGTGGTGACCGTACAGTAAATCAAGCATTAAACAATTCGCCTTCATCGGTAACGACTTTGCGTACGACAGGTACAATTAAAACGGGTGATGTTGTGGTGACTGATTTAAACCAAAATGCAAGCGGTTTCAGCCTTATTGGAAATCCATATCAGGCGCCTGTTGACATGGCTGCCGTAATGACTGATGCTTCATCATTACTGAATAAAAATTTCTATTACGTTTGGGATCCGACAAGAAATACAAAAGGAGCTTATGTTACAGTCACTTTACCTGCCGGAAGCAACAATTTCTCTGGATCTGTAGCAGATAAATACCTTCAGCCAGGACAAGCTTGCTTTATTCAGACTGCTACTGCCGGTGCGCCGACATTGACATTCAAAGAGTCGCACAAGCATACGGCAATAGCTACAGCAACAATATTCAAAGCTGAAGAAAATCCGGCTAATATGGTGTTTACATTATATGACAGTACTGTTCTTGCAGCAAATGGAGTGGCTGCAGATGCTTTTGTAGTTCGTTTTGATGAAAATTACACGAATGAGGTTGATGCTTTCGATGCGATCAAACCAACCAATCAGGATGAGAATATCGGATTGATGAATAGTGGGAAAATATTAAGTTATGAAAGCAGGGCTTTGCCGGTTGCATTAGATATCATCCCGATTTCACAAACACAATACAGAACGACAAGTTACGTTTATAAGGTTGCCGTTAACGGGATTTCAAATGTTAATGCTTATTTATTGGACAAATTGACCAATACCAGAACAGCATTGACAAATGATTCAGAAACAACGGTTCCGTTTACTGTTGACAATGCAGTTGCAGAAAGTATTGCTGCCAATCGTTTTGACATTGTATTTGAAAACTTGCTTGCCACTTCTGAGAACGCTTTTGCAAATGCATTGAAAATATATCCGAACCCAGCTTCAGATAAATTCTTTGTAAAACTTCCAACAGGTACCGATGGAGCAGTAAATGTGAAATTAGTCAATACATTGGGACAAACCGTTTATAGCACAACAGGAGCTTCTGAAAACGGAATTTTGAAAGTACAACCGAAAAATACTTTGCAAAGCGGTATTTATATGGTACATATTTCAAATGGTAGAAACACAACGATTGAAAAATTAATTATAAAATAAAGATTGCATGAAAAAGAGAAAAAATCATATGAAAAAGAACCTATTCATGCTGGCTTTTTTACTGATGGTATTGGGGATTCAGCCAGTAATGGCTCAAGAAGGATTTGATCCTGATGTTGACGATCAGCCGGCTGCACCAATTGATGGGTATTTATATACAGGTTTAATTGCAGGCGCCTGCATTGCAATACTGAAACTTAGAAAAAGACAAGTATCATAGTTCATATTTAAAACCTCCAGATCTGGAGGTTTTTTTTTGGAAACTATGCATATCATACAACCATTTTTGCAAATCGTATAATGTAAAATAGCTGTAAAATTCGTCAATTTGGAAGAAACTACAGCTATGGAAACTAACGATACAACAACACTTAAAGTAAAGATTTGCGGCTCAATTGAATCGCCTCCAGAAAACAGCAGGGAGCAGTTTAAACAAAGTGTCATAGATACGGTTCTTCACATTCTGCTCACTCAAGATGTGAGTATTGAATATATTGGCTACAATCCGGGCCTGGCAGGTTTGCCGCTAGAAGATGATCAAACAACTGCGTATGAAGATTGTGTTTATGTAAGCCTGAATGTAAGAGGAAAACATTTAAACCCGATGGAAGAAGAATCAAAAGAAGACATTATCAAAACCTTTGTTGAGGTATTTGAAAATAAGACCCATCGCCATTTAGAAATCGATTCCACACTTGTCGGAAAAGGAAAAAAACAGCGCATCATTGAAATGAGCAGCAACTGGAAATTATATCTTAACCATGGATAAAAAATAAAGATATTTATTCGTTGGGGAATGGATAAAGCGAAAAAGCCTTTACACGTTTGTAAGGGCTTTTTTGTTTGAAATTCTCAAATCATTTTAGGCAACATTTAAAGAAATTTACCATCTAGCAAAACTTCCCATCTTGCATTTATTCATAAAAAATACCGCAAATTTCATTAAAGACCTAAAAGTTATGAAGGATTTGTAGCGTTATTTGATGATTTTGTATCTATTGTTTTTAAAAGGCTTGACTATCTTTACCTTAAAAATTAAAGAATGGGCAAGCACAAATACCTGCCGTTGATGCTGTTTTCTTTTGTGTGTGCAATTGCAAGCGCATCGAAAACCGGTATATATACGATTGAAGGGCGTACTGAAATAACAAACGACCAAATAATTCTCATCGGTTCTGCATCGTGGGTTGGATTTAAATTTAATGGGAATTCATGTAGCTTGTCTTTGCAGGCAATCGACACCTGGGATCATTATAACTTTATAGTTTTCGAACTCGACGGAAAATACCTGCGCAGGCAACGAATTGAGAGTATTGCGGCAAACTATATTGTCACAGCTACTGCCGGCATCCATACTTTAAAAATATTTAAGGCTACTGAAGCAGCCAACGGAAATGTAGCATTTTCTAGCGCAACCGCAGAAAAATTACTTCCGATGGATTTAGTTACCAGTAAGAAAATTGAATTTATAGGAGATTCAATCACCTGCGGCATGGGCAATGATCTTGAAATTCCATGCAATACCGGGCAATGGTTTGACCAGCACAATGCCTATTTCTCTTACGGGCCGGTTACAGCACGCGGTCTTCAGGCCAGGATGTTACTGAGTTCAGTTTCGGGATACGGAATTTACCGAAACTGGAATGATGAGCACACCGAACAGCCGGTACTTCCCGATGTTTATGACAATTTGTACCTAAATCTTGATGCATCCAAAAAATATAATTCTACTTTCAATCCGGATATTGTAACCATTTGCCTGGGAACAAATGACCTTTCTGAAGGCGATAAAATCAAACCGAGACTGCCTTTTGATGCCGCTAAATTTACCAAAGCATACATTGCTTTTATCCATACCGTTTACAAACAATCGCCACAAACAAGGATTGTATTGATGAATAGCCCAATGGTTTCTGGTGATCGCAACACCTTGCTGGTAAAATGCCTCAAGGAAGTTGCCGCCGCTTTTGCGAATGATACGCAGCACAAACCCATCTCGATATTCGAATTCAAACCGATGCAGCCCAATGGTTGCGGTTTTCATCCCGATATTGCAGATGATAAAATCATGGCCGACCAACTCCACCCTTACCTAAAAAAACTGCTTGATGAAAAATAAATTAGGATTTTTATTTGCATTTTTACTTTCGATAAAAGGCTTTGCAAACATTACGCTTCCCTCTGTATTATCAGACCACATGGTGCTGCAACGCAACACAGGCGTAAAACTTTGGGGCTGGGCCAATCCAAATGAAGAAATTAAGATCACCATCGGCTGGAACCAAAAGGAATATGTAATAAAAACAAACAGCCAGGCAATATGGGAAGTGGTCGTAGAAACGCCTGATGCCGGCGGTCCATTTGCAATTTCGTTTAAAGGATACAACGAAGTCATTTTAAAAGACATTCTAATTGGTGAAGTCTGGCTGTGTTCCGGACAGTCTAATATGGAAATGACACCCAACTGGGGCATCAAAAATGGGGAGAAAGAAGCCAAACGGGCCAACCATCCAAACATCCGTTTTTTTACGGTTCCAAAACTTACCGCTACCACGCCGCAAAACGATCTCAAAGGAAACTGGGAAGCATGTACGCCAGAAAGTATGAAAAATTTCAGTGCTGTCGGATATTTTTTTGCGCTGCAACTCCAGGAAAAATTAAACGGAATTCCTGTTGGATTGCTATCGTCAAGCTGGGGCGGATCACCTGCTGAAATCTGGATGCCCGAAGCATTGGTACAAAATGACCCGATCCTGCTTGCTGCTGCCACAAAACAAAAAGAAGACATTTGGGGCCCGAAACAGCCTGGGCGTGCATTTAATGCGATGATCTATCCATTGGTACAATTCCGCATTGCAGGAACAATCTGGTATCAGGGCGAATCTAATGTGGGTTCGACTGTTTATGAACTCACATTTTCAAGCCTGATCAATTCCTGGAGGGCATTGTGGAATGATGATTTTCCATTTTATTTCGTACAGATCGCTCCTTTTAACGACGGTTATCAACATGATGGCGGAGCAGTAATCCGGAACGCGCAGCGAAAGGTTTCGATGGATGTAAAAAATACGGCAATGGTGGTTACCGGAGATATTTCTACAACCGATGACATCCATCCGAAAGATAAAAAATCGGTTGGCGTCAGGCTCGCAAACCTGGCATTGGACAAGACATACGGAATAAAAACAGGGGAAGCTTTCGGTCCGGTCTATGAAAAAATAAGTATAAAAAAAGACAACATTATCATTCACTTTGCTTACGCCGATGGCCTTCATTTTAAAAATAAAACGTCAAACTTTTTCGAAATCGCCGGAGCAGACAATGGCTATTTTCCCGCCAAAGCCGAAATCAAAAACAATACGATAATCGTAAAATCCGATAAGGTCAAAAAACCCGTAAAAGTGCGTTACGCCTGGAAAAACGATGCGCAGCCGGATTTATTTAATGCGGCACAATTGCCGGCTTCGACTTTCGTCTCCGAATAACTGCAAAGTCTTTCGACTTTCTATTTTTGACTTAAATTAAACCAAACCATGAACCATAAATACCTGATTACGGGAATTTTTACCGTACTAAGCCTTGCCAATATGAATGCACAGAAAAAACAACATCTCGATGCGAAAAAACCAATTGAGGAACGCATCAGCCTGTTGATGAAGGAAATGACGCTCGAGGAAAAAGTCGGGCAAATGAATCAATACAACGGATTCTGGGATGTAACCGGGCCGGCGCCAAAAGGCGGAAATGCCGAACTTAAATATGAAAACCTTCGAAAAGGCTGGGTAGGTTCGATGCTTACGGTTCGCGGTGTTAAAGAAGTGCGCGCCGTACAGAAAATCGCCGTTGAGGAAACACGTTTGGGCATTCCGCTAATTATTGGTTTTGACGTCATCCACGGTTATAAAACTTTAAGTCCGATTCCGCTCGCAGAAGCCGCGAGCTGGGATATGGACGCGATTAAAAATTCAGCGTCCGTTGCAGCGGATGAAGCCTCTGCCGCAGGGATCAACTGGACTTTCGGGCCAAACGTAGACATTTCAAGGGATGCGCGCTGGGGCCGGATGATGGAAGGCGCAGGTGAAGATCCATATCTCGGCAGTAAAATCGCCACAGCAAGAATTAAAGGTTTTCAAGGCGATAATTTTTCAGGAAATAACAAAATTGCAGCCTGTGCGAAGCATTTTGCCGCTTATGGTTTTGCCGAATCCGGGCGCGATTACAATACGGTAGACATCAGCAATTCGACTTTGTTCAACGTCGTTTTGCCACCGTTTAAAGCAGCAGTCGATGCAGGTGTAAAAACGCTGATGAATTCGTTCAACATCCTAAACGGAATCCCGGCAACGGGCAATGCCTTCCTGCAACGGGACATTTTAAAAGGAAAATGGAGATTTGACGGATTTGTCGTTTCTGATTGGGCTTCGGTGCGCGAAATGATCGCACACGGCTATGCCGCAAATGGGGCAGAAGCTACGATGAAAGCAGTAAACGCAGGTTCGGACATGGATATGGAATCGCATTTGTATGTCGCAGAACTTGCTAAATTGGTCAAAGAAGGCAAAGTAAAAGAATCTTTGGTTGATGATGCAGTCCGCCGGATTTTAAGGGTCAAATTTGAACTGGGCCTTTTCGACAATCCATACAAATATTGCGATGAAGCACATGAAAAAACCATTGGCAGCAAAGCCAATAACGATGCGGTTCTGGATATGGCGAAAAAATCAATTGTCCTGCTCAAAAATGATGGCGGATTGTTGCCGTTGAAAAAGAAAGGACAAAAAGTAGTGCTTATCGGCGCATTGGCTGCAGATAAAAACAGCCCACTCGGAAGCTGGCGCATCGCTTCCGATGACAATACCGCAGTTTCCGTTCTCGAAGGCATGCAAAAATATGATCCTGCATTGGCATACGAAAAAGGAACCGATCTTACGATTGGAAAAACGTCATTTACCGAAGAATTGGTTTTCAATACAACGGATGAAAGCGGATTTGAAGCGGCAAAAAAAGCAGCTGCAACAGCAGATGTGGTTGTAATGGTGCTCGGCGAAAACGGCTTTCAAAGCGGCGAAGGGCGCAGCCGTACGAATCTTGACCTTCCGGGAAACCAGCAGGAATTGCTTGAGGCAGTTTATAAAGTGAATAAAAACATAGTTTTGGTACTTAACAATGGCCGTCCTTTGGCATTGCCTTGGGCTGCAGCCAATATTCCGGCGATCGTTGAAGCGTGGCATTTGGGAACCCAAACGGGAAATGCAGTCGCAGAAGTACTTTATGGCGATTACAATCCGTCAGGAAAGTTACCGGTTTCGTTTCCGAGAAATGTCGGGCAGGTGCCGATCTATTACAACAATTACAGCACAGGCCGCCCGGTTGACAGCGATAAAAATGTATTTTGGTCGCATTATTCAGACGTAGAAAAAACGCCATTATTTCCGTTCGGATTTGGATTAAGTTACACCACTTTCGAATATAAAAATCTTGAAGTATCCAAGGCAATTTATGCAAAAGGCGAAGCGATAAAAGTATCAGTTGTAGTGACCAATTCAGGAAATTTTGACGGAAAAGAAGTGGTGCAATTGTACATTCACGACCAATCCGCAAGTCTTGCACGTCCGGTAAAAGAACTCAAAGGTTTTGAATTGGCAAGCCTTAAAAAAGGAGAAAGTAAGACCATCACATTCACGCTGACCGATAAAGAACTGGGCTTTTATGACAACGAAGGGAATTATTTAGTTGAGCCGGGCATGTTTAAAATCATGGTTGGAGGAAGTTCTGATAAAGGGCTTGAAAGTAGTTTCCAACTTAACTAATTGTCGATCGACTCAGAGTTGGAAGACTCAAAAAAGCAAGAAAGAGAAGTTTGTTTATTTGTGAAAAAAGGCTGCCGGATTATGGGCAGCCTTTTTCGGTTTATTGCAGTTGGTTGTTGTATTGCTTAATTAGTTTCAGCGTGGAAGCATCAGTTGAAAAAACACTATTCAAGCCTTGCGGTTCCTGCGGCGGATCGGTAGTCGGCGCATCGCCTTTGTTCCATTTTCCTGTTGGATTGACCGCTTTTCCTTCGCCTCCAAATCCCCAAAAATTAATTCCGGCCAATGTTTCGCCAGCCTTTTTGCTTTCGGCCAATCTTTTAAAGAACACTTCGTAAAATGCATCGCGGCTTGCTGTAGAAGTTCCGGGTAGCAGACTTTCATTTGCCCGCGGCAATCCAAATTCTTCGATCACGATTGGTTTTCCTAATTTTTTGGCGACGGCAACGTGTCCATTAATGTACTCAAGCGCTTTGCTTTCGGCGATCGGCAAGGTGTTTTCAGCATCTTCTGCTTTGAACCAGCCCCAGTTTTTTGGCCAAATGTGCATCGTTAAATAATCGATTCCGGGGTTGTTGTGCGTTCGGGCAAAAGTTTCCAGATCGTCATTCGAACCTGCTTTGCCTTCAGATCCGGTAGAAACCAAGTGGTTTTTATC
The DNA here is from genome assembly GCF_900100375.1 of Flavobacterium noncentrifugens. GTDB lineage: Bacteria > Bacteroidota > Bacteroidia > Flavobacteriales > Flavobacteriaceae > Flavobacterium > Flavobacterium noncentrifugens. Next base: position 841,389 of record NZ_FNEZ01000002.1, read on the forward strand.
AAGTTTGTGAATAAACACTACTGTTTTGTTGAGCCATTCGGTAAATGCAGCCTCATTATCAACGGAAAATATGCGCGGTTCGTTGGCAAGCTGCCACGCCATAATTGCAGGGTCTTCGGTATATTTCTTTTTGGTGTAGGCATTTGTACGGCCTAAAACATAACGAATGTGGTTTTCAAATCCGGTTTTGCACGGATCGCAACTGTAAAATTGTTTAGTAAAATCCATGAATTGCGGCCAGGTGTTGGGCTTGATGTTTGGGTTCGGGATTTTTCCGTAACCGTTCCATTCTAAATATTGCGACATGCCGCCCGACCATTCCCAATTGTTCGTCAGGTATAAAACCGCATACATGTTGCGTTTTTCCATTTGTGAAAGTAGGAAATCTAGTCCGTCAAACAATTCCACATCATATTTTCCCTGGGCAGTTTGCAAAGCCGGGGAAACGGTGTAATCGTAAGTGCCGCCATCGGCCCCGGCGAGAATTCTGAGGTTGTCGATTCCGTTGCTTTTCATCAGGTCGAGTTCGCGCAACAACCGTTCCCTGTCTCCGTATTTTTTGGAGGCCAATAACGCACCGTACCAATAATTTGTACCGATGTAAGTATACGGTTTGCCATCTTTTACAAAATGCGTTCCTTCTACTTTGATATAGGTTTTCTTTTGGGCATAACCGTCGGCAACGTTCAGTATAACGGCTGCTACCGCAATACTTAGCAGAGGTATTTTCATAATAGTAAGTTTTTAGTTTCCGATGTGGTAAAGATCAGGCAATTCGTTTTGAAGCAATGATTTTTGCTTGTTTGCAAACTGAATGAAATCTGCAGCGTTAGATGATGATGGTGTTGGAACATAATAACCGTTGTTGCTGTTGTTCCAAAACATTACAAAAGCCAGGTTGATATTGTTTCCGGTCATTGTGGTGTACAAATAATCGGAAAACCAATTCGGAATCACAGGGTTTGAAACTGTAACCTGGTAACCTGTTTCGGTTAGTGCGGCAATTTTAATCCGGGCATTGGCAAGATCCGAAAGTATCTTGAGCTTGGCATTGGCGCGCCCGGCACCAGCCGATCCCTGATTGTTCAGGTCGCCGTAATTGTCCATTCCCAAAACATCTACATATCTATCGCCGGGATAGCGGCTTAGGTAATTTGCTTCGGTTGCATACGAATTGTCGGGAGAAAAAGCATAGAGTACGTTGTGAACGTTTTTAGTGTTTTTCAGATAATCCACGGTAAACCGGTAGGCTGTTTTGTATTCTTCAGGCGTGCAATAATTGGCGCCCCACCAAAACCAGCTTCCGTCAAACTCGTGAAAAGGCCTGAAAATGACTGGGATCGATTTGTTGTTTGCATCTTTAAGCGCATTCAGTACTAAAGCTACTTTATCAAGTTTCAATTTAAACCAATCGTGATTCGCGCCGCCGGGTAATAGGCTTCTAAAAGCAGTTGCTTTTTCTGTGTCGGTCATATCCGATGCATAGAAACTTTCTTCATGGTTTGGCTCGCGCAAATGCCAGCAGAAAATGTTGATCATGCCTTTGCTGTAAGCTTCTTTCACATCATTTGTAATGATGATTTCCTGTTGATGGAACCAGTTTGATGCTTCTCCGGTATTGTTTTTATCGGTGATAAACATAAAATCGGAACCCAACAAAGCAGGATCATTTCCGGTCGTTTTTTTGATATCTGAATCGCCGCTGTTGTTTTGGTAAAAAGCATTAAAAGCATCCTGTTGGCCAACAGCAAAACCAGTTTTCGACAGTTTGATCAGATTGTAAAACAATGCGACGGTTTCATCAGTGGCATTGGGATCGGAAATATAAGTACGGACGTTTTGCGGAGTCAATACACTTTCCTCTTCAGGCGCAATTGTTGGGTTTTCTTCAGGTTTTTGATCTTCTGAAGAGCAGCCGCTTCCATAAAATAAAACCAGCAAAACAAAATAGGAAAGCTTTTTCATCCGGATAATCTTTAATTTTATTTGGTATTGGATTGGATCAATTTGTAATTTTCTTCGGAAACCGCAATGACTTTGATGTCATCAAAAAACACAGAGCCATTTGTTTCTGCCAATGCGAGCATCAGGCGGAGTTTTTTGGCATCTTCGGGAACCTTAACTGTTTTTTTGTAAAGTGTCCAATCGGTCGTACCTAAAACGGTCGCTAGATTTTCATAACGGATGTTTTTTTCAGATGATGTAGCAAATTCTGCCGTCACAACCGCAGCGTTATAAGTTTCTTTTCCGCCTTCAACGGCATCGGTTTTTATCCAGGCACTGATTTCAACAGCATAACTGGTTTCCGGGAGCACCAAAATCTGGTCATAACCTTTCCATTGTTTCCCGGAAAACTGACTGATGTTCAGCGCGTTTTTTCCGGATTTTTTGACGTAAGCAGACAGCGTTCCGTTTTCTCCGCGCCAAAAGTTCAACTCCGATTCAAATCCGCCGTTTTTGACCAGATTGGCCTGCGCCAGGCAAAACATCGGAAGTAAAACAAGAAAATAAGCTAATTTATTTTTCATACAATTTATGGATTTTCAATGCGGTGAATTAGTTCAAGGCAGGCCCTGCCGTTATGATACGGGCATTTCCAGAATCCTGCTTTGTCTTTCAAAATAGGGGAATAATCTTCGTAAACGCCCCAGATCCATTCGCTGTTTTTGCTGTCGATAATATGATTTTTGATGAATGCCCAGTTTGTAAAAACCACATCAAGATAGCTTTTATTGCGCGTGAGCTGCCAGGCATTGTAAAACCCGATCAGCAATTCCGCCTGCGGCCACCAGTGTTTTTCGGCTACGAACGTTTTTGTTTCGGGATCAAATTCATACCAGAGCCCGCCATCAGAATCAATGCCTTCTTTTGTCGCATCGGTCATTAAAATGGCATAATCGCGAAACCTGGAAATCAATTTTTCGTCCTGAGTTACTTCTGCACATTGCAGCAGCAGCCAGGCGGCTTCGATGTCGTGTCCGTATGAAATCACATCCGGGCGTTCTTTCCATTGTTCGTCAAAAAATAACTTTAAGTGTCCGGTTTTGGTATTGATAAAATGGGTTTCGATGGTTTCGAGCAATTCAGTAATGATATTTTTCAAATCGGCATCTGGCCAGATTTTATAAAGATTCGCATACGCCTCAATGATGTGCAAATGTGTATTCATCGTTTTCTTTTCGTTGGCATCTTTATCGCTGAGGCGAAGGTCGTCCAGCGGTTTCCAATCGCGCGTGAATGCTTCGAGATAGCCTTTGTTTATAGGATCGTAGCTGTATTTTTGTATTTTTTCATACAAGCAGATCGCCATTTCGAGTGTTTTTGGATCATCTGAAATCGCATAATATTCCGAAAGTCCGTAAATAGCAAAAGCGATCGCATAGATCTGGTTTTTGGTATCTTTTGGATGGCCGAGATGATCAACGCTCCAAAAAATACCTCCAAATTCCGGATCGTAAAAAGTATTGGCCAGATAATGAAAAGCCCTTTCAGCAAGCGCTTGATGAACTTTGTTTTTAGTATTTTGATAAGCCGCCGCAAACGTCCATAAAATCCGCGCATTTAAAACCGAACCTTTTTCGGAATCGGTAATCTTGATTTCATTGCAATCGATTTGCCCCAGAAACCCGCCATTTACATTGTCAACAGCCTGCTTTTCCCAATACAATAAAATCGCATCGAGTTCGGCAGTCATTTCTTTGCGGAGCTGTTCGATTTCGTAAGTCATCGCTATAAAATTTCTTTGTTGTGATCTACTTGTTTAATAATCGTTTGTACCGAACCTGCTGAAGTAAAAGTGTCCTGCGGCGAATGCAACACATAATCAACCAATTTTTCTACTGAAGAAACCGCGACGTGCATGCGCGTATCGGATGAAGCATAATATATATAAACCGTTCCGTTATCATCGGCGATCCAGCCGTTTGAAAACAAGACGTTGGAAACATCGCCAACTCGTTCAATACCTTCCGGAGCCAGGAAATGACCTGCAGGAACATGCGTTACTTTCGAAATATCTTCAAGCGAAGTCATGAATAAATAACAGGTGTAGCGCAATCCGGCAGCGGTATTTCTTACGCCGTGGGCGAGATGAAGCCAGCCATTTTCTGTTTTAATCGGTGCTGGGCCAAGACCGTTTTTGAGTTCGTAAATCGTATGGTACACTTTTCCGAAGATGATCGTTTCGTTTTCTACAACAGGATTTTTCATGTCGGTTACAAATCCCAATCCGATGCCGCCACCGTTGCCTACATCGATAAAACCATCCTGCGGACGCGTATACAATGCATATTTTCCATTGACAAATTCGGCATGCAGGACGACATTTCTTTGCTGGCCGGTGTTCGAAATCAAATCAGGCAATCTTTCCCAGTTGATCAAATCTTTGGTACGCACAATTCCCGCATTGGCTATAGCCGAACTCGTATCGCTTTTTAGCGCTTTCGGGTCTTTTCTTTCTGTACAGAAAATCCCGTAGATCCAGCCGTCTTCGTGTTGCGTTAAGCGCATGTCGTAGATATTCGTATCTGGTTCTGATGTTTGTGGAATGACACATGGTTTTTCCCAGAATTTGAAATTGTCCACACCATTCGGGCTTTCGGCAATTGCAATGAATGATTTGCGGTCGGCACCTTCCACGCGAACAGCCAGCACATATTTGCCATTGAATTTCATCGCCCCGGCATTGAATGTGGCATTGATCCCGATGCGTTCCATCCCGAATGGGTTTGTTTTCGCATTCAGGTCATACCGCCATTCCAAAGGCGCATGAGCAGCCGTGAGTATCGGATTTTCATAACGATCATATATTCCGTTCGAATTTTGAAGCGGCAGGTTTGGCATTGCGATCAATTCCTGGTGCGACTTGTTTAGGCTGTCGTAATTGTGGATTTTTGCAATTGTTTCTGTTTTAGACATGTGGGTAAGTTTATATTCTTAAATGTATTCAGGTTCTAATAATCGGAAAGGCATTGCCACCAGGTTTTACGCATGGTAAACACAATGACCGAAAGCAGCGCGATGACCACGCCCAGCGCATTCCATTTGGACAGGATCAGGTACATCGGCAGCAGCGTTAATAAAATTTGCCCGGCAATTCCGAGTACGATATTGAGCATGTTGACCTTGAAGTTCTTGTTGCGTTCGAGTCCAGGATTTTCAGCCAATGCGATTTCGTGTATCGGTTTCCAGAATCCCCACGGCCTGACGGTTTTGTAAAATTCGATTAGGGTTTCGGTATTGGTTGCAGGCGCGGCATACGAACCGATAATGCAGGCAATCAGTTGGATGATGATGAATACCGGGAAAAAATACAACATGCGCGTACCGTCAAAAAAAGTTGTTACGCCCGAAACGGACAAGGCTGGCGGAATGGCACTGGCAATGATCCCGGCAAGCATTCCGTAAAAATAGCCGTTGGCATTAAAGCGCCACCAGTACCATTTTAGAACATTGGCACAAACAAAACCACCGTAAAGTCCGGCCGTAATAATGTTGAAGATCATATTGACATCTTTAATCAATAAGCCAAGCCCGACGCCGAGGCAAACCATGACAATACCGGAAATGTAACCCACGTTGATCACTTTTTTGCGTGGCGCATCGGGGTTGAAGAACTTGAGGTAAATGTCGTTTACGATATACGCCTGGCCGGCATTCAGCGTTCCGGAGAAGTTGCTCATAAACGCACCGAGAAATCCGGCAAGCACCAATCCGACAAGGCCAACAGGCAAGTAATTGTTGATGACAGCAGGCATGATGTTTTCAAAATTCACGCCGTCGGCTGTGCGGTGCAGGTTTAGGTCTTTGAAATAAAGCACGCCCAAAATGCAAAGCCCCATCGTCATGAAATACCGGATCGGGAGCAGGATGATTGAAATGAATCCGCTCATTTTACTAGCTTCTTCAGGTGATTTCGTACTTAAGATTTTCTGGCAGTCGTAATTCGGCGCAGGCCCAGCAAGGCTTTTCAATACGCCCGAGAAAAACATCATGCTTACGATGGCCGAGAATAATTTGTAACCGTCTTTTTGCAATTTAACCTGTGCGTCACCAAGAATCTGGCTCCAGTCGAGGCCGAGTTCTTTTCCGAAAAGCGGATTGTCCCAGCCCAGCGGCATGCGATCCGTAATGACAATTCCGGAATTGGCCAGATGCGTCATTGCAATAATCCCAACAAAAATAGAGCAGAAGATCATGATCATGTATTTGATGAAATCGGCCAGGACAATACCATGCATTCCGCCAACTATGCTGTAAAACGTGGCTACGATGCAAATGCTGATGCCGTAGAATTGTGCTGTGGTGTTTTTGGCTGCAAAAAGCGCCGTTTCATAATCAGTAGTTCCCGGTAAAAATAATTCAAGATGCTTGTCAAGAAATGGAACATATTCTTTTATGGATTCGTATGGAATAAATATTTCGAGGAATTCGCCTACGCCAACAAATGCATAAGCCATGTATCCGATGCAAAGCATTAAAGCGAAAACGACTACGATCGCATGGCTTTGCCGAACGCCTTTGTCTGTCAACCCGAAACGCGTTCCCAGCCATTCAGCTCCGGTCGTGGCATTGCTTCGGCGTAGCCATTTGCTCAGGAATACCATTAGGAAAACCTGGTTAAAAACCGGCCACATCCACGGGATCCAGACGCTTTTAAATCCGTAAAGGAATGCCATGCTTACCAGCAGCATCGTTCCTGAAATATCAAACATGTCGCTGGCATCGCTAAGCCCGAGCATATACCAAGGCAGTTTTTTTCCGGCCATGAGGTAATTGTCCTTACTTTTCTTTGCACGGTTTTTCATGATGAGGCCAATTACGATCATCAGTAAAAAATAAGCGCCAATAATAATAAGGTCTATAGTGGATAATTTCATGTCTTGGATTTATTTGGTGTATAATTTGGCAGCTGCGGCGTCTTTTTCAAAAAAAATATTGCTCAGATTGTAAAAATCAACAAAATCCTTTTCACTCGATTGCCCTTTGTATGGCGCGTAATAATGCATGCGTGGCGGATTCATGTATTCGTTCCAGCCGTGATTTCTCCAGACCAAAACGTATGAAATCTTATAATTGCCGATGGCTTGCAGAAGTGTTTGCGTCCACCATTTGTTGTAAGGAATTTGCTCATAGCCAGTTTCCGCGAAAGCAGTCAGTTTGTTTTGCTCTTTGGCGACCGCATCCATAGTACCAAATTGCCGCTGGCAATTTTCGATAAAAGAATTGTCGGTAGCCGGATCTTTGTATTGGTAATTGTCGAAGCTCAATACGTCGGCCCAACCGGCTCCGGGATAATATTCAAGGAATTCTTCCCGTGTTTTAAAATCAGAGGTGTTGTACACATAAATCAGGTTGTGTACGCCTCTGGACTGCAAATAGCCGAGGGTGAATTTCCATAATGATTTAAAATCTTCTGGCGAAGCGTTGTTTTTACACCACCAAAACCAGTTTCCGGTGAGTTCGTGATACGGCCTGTAAAGCACGGGAATCGGTTTTCCATTGGCATCTTTTAAAGAATTCAGGTATTTTGCCGCTTCATCGAGCCAGCCTTTGAATTTTTCATGCATTTGGCCTCCGGGAAGTATTGAAACTAATGTTTTTGGAGTAGTATCCCAGGCATTTTTTGCGGTTAACGGATTGTCGGTATGCCAGCTTATCGTTACGATTCCGCCTCGTTTTCGCGCATCTTTGATGAATTCGCGCATTTTGTCGAATGGGATTCCGTCAATATTTTTATCTGATTTTTTTTCGAGTCCGCCAAGATCCCAGCCGTAAACTGCAGGATAATCGCCAGTCACATCTTTGACATCACTTCTTCCGGGTTCGTATTTCCAGTTCACACCATAAGCAAGATCATCCTGATGACCGAACATGATGCCTTTTTGTGCAAACTTTTTAAGGTTGTTGTAGAGCACGACTGTTTCTGGCGTCGCATTCGGATCGGAAAGGGCAGAGGACGATTTTTTTACCTGCGCGTAGCCGGAACATGAAGCTATCAGTGCGGTAAGAAAAAAATAATATAAGGTTTTGGTCATCGTCGGTTTTTTAGGTGTAAAATTCGGCAGTATTTACTAAAAATATAAATTTAATGGCTTAAAAAAACATTGCGCTTCTGAATTGCCATCATATTTTAGGAATACGCTAAATGTATTTTTCAAAGATAATTGGGCGGGCATCTTTTAATTAATAGTATTTTATCAATTATATATCATATTATTGCAGTAAAATTATCAATTATGAACAGCCAAAAAAATTTCTACAGGGAAATCGCTCCACTTTCTTCAGGCGACAGTTTTCTGGTTTTTGACCGGATCAAGGACAATTTTGATTTTCCGGTGCATTACCATCCGGAATTTGAGATCAATTTTATCCTTAACGGTAAAGGTGTTAAACGGGTTGTGGGCGATAATATTGAAGAAATTGAAGAAATTGAGCTCGTCCTCGTTGGTCCAAATCTATACCACGGCTGGGAATTGCACAAATGCAGGAACAAGCAAATACACGAAATTACGATACAGTTTCACAACGACCTGCTGCATGAATCTTTGCTTTCCAGGAAAATCATGACGCCAATCCGAGACATGTTTCACCGTTCGATTCACGGCATCCTTTTTTCAAAAGAAACAGCAGAAGCGCTTACGCCAAGATTGCTTAAAATTTCAAGATTGGACGGAATGGATTATTTCCTTGAGATCATTTCGGTGTTGTATGACCTTGCAAACTCAAGGAATCAAAGGCTTTTGTCAACTTTTACAGTAGATGCCGATACGTTTGAAGAGTATGATAAAATGAAATTGATTTATGAATTTGTACAAAAGAATTTTTCTGAAAAACTCACTCTTGAAATGGTTTCAGATGTGGCAAGCATGAGCACGATTTCGTTCAACCGTTTTATTAAAAAGCGCACCGGAAAGACTTTTGTAGATTACGTAAATAACATCCGTGTGGGTTATGCCGCGCGTTGGCTGGTTGAAAAAGATTTGAGCATTTCTGAAATTGCCTTCAAATCGGGATTTAATAATATAGCCAATTTTAACCGAAACTTTAAGGTGATAAAAAAGTGTACGCCGAGCCAGTATCGGGAAGATTTTTCAGGACTCAGAAGGATCTTATAATAATTATGAAATTTCTATAATATCATATATTAAGCCTGTAATTTACTGATAATATAATTATAAGGTAGATTATTTACAGAATTCATTTCCGCAATCGTTATAAAGCAAAAATATTATCATCAAATGATATAATAATATTAATTTGATGTTAAGGTGTGTTATAGATTTGTTAATTATAATCGAATATTTACAATGACCTAAAAGATTACTGTTTCTCACCATTCAGCAATTAACAAACTAACTTAAACTTTCACTTCATTATGAAAAAACATTTGTCTTATTTAAGCCATTGGGATTTCGTTTTCAGACGAATTCCACTGCTGTTGTTATTATTACTCGCGGGCAGCGCTGCTCAGGCACAATCACTCGTTAAAGGTGTGGTTTCTGATGATAAAGGACTCACTTTGCCGGGTGTTTCAGTTACCTTAAAAGGCAGCACTAAAGGCGTTTCTACAGATTTTGACGGAAAATTTGAAATCAATGTCCCTGCCGATGCATCCCTTACTTTTAGTTTTGTTGGATTTACCAGCCAAACGGTAAGTGTAAATGGCAAAACAACCATAAACATCAAACTTAAACAAAGCAGTGAAGATCTTAACGAAGTGGTTGTAATTGGCTACGGAACGCAAAAGCGGAATGATGTCAACAGTGCCATTTCTTCGATAAAAACAAAAGACTTAGAGAATTTGAAGCAGGTTTCTGTTGATCAGATGCTTCAAGGAAAAGCGGCTGGAGTTTCGGTGACAAATAACAGTGGCCAGCCGGGAAGTGCAGTATCGATTAGGGTGCGCGGAACGACATCTATTACAGGTACAAACGAGCCACTATATATTATTGATGGTGTTCCGGTTTCGGGTGATGCGACCGGACGTTCCACTAGCGGTCGACCTGTTGCAGGGAACGATTTTTCATCTAACGGCGGAAGCGGAAGCAATGCAGTGAGTCCGTTGTCGATGATCAACCCGAATGACATTCAGTCGATTGACATCCTTAAAGATGCATCTGCGACAGCGATTTATGGATCACGCGGAGCGAATGGCGTCATCATCATCACAACCAAATCAGGGAAAAGCGGCAATGGTAAAATCACCTATGAAGGCTATACTTCGACCCAAACGATTTACAAAGAACTCGATGTGCTGAACCTTCAGCAATATGCAAGATACCAGAACCAGTTGGCCGTTTTATACAACCCATCGGCATTGCCAAGCGATGTCATCCGTCCGGAATTTGCACATCCTGAACTCCTTGGAAATGGGACAAACTGGCAAAAGGAAATTTACAGGACTGCGATGGCAAAAAGCCACCAGATCTCATTTTCAGGAGCAAAAGAAAATACCAGTTATTACCTGTCTGCAGGATTTTTAGACCAGGAAGGGATTATTATCGGATCAGGTTACAAACGTTATACGACAAGGCTAAACCTGGATACGAAAGTAAAGCCGTGGCTTCGTGTAGGTGCAAACCTTAATGCAGGGATTTCAAATGAAACCGTTACGATCAACCAAAGTTACCAGGGTTTGATCAGCAATACTTTGCTACAGGCTCCGGATATGGCGATCCGCAATCCTGACGGTAGCTTTGCTGCACCGCCGGCAGGCCAGAATGTCAATTACTTCAATCCGGTTGCAGAAGCTTTGACGAAAGAAAACAAACTCGTACGTAAAAACTTCCTCGGAAATATTTATGCAGAAGCCAATCTTTTTAAAGGTCTGAAATACAGGATAGAAGTATCTGCAAATACAGAATTTAATGAGAATACAGAATTTGCACCGTCATTCGACCGGGGTTCACAATACAACCTGACATCGGATCTTGCGGAAAGAAGGCAAAACTGGTACTCTACAAACATCAAAAATTTATTGACTTACGATTTTGGCATTAACAACCATAAATTTACAATTCTTGCCGGTCAGGAAGCGCTTGACAGCCACTGGGAAGGCATGTTGGCTACAGCCGAGGGATTGCAGACCAATGATATCTACACTTTAAACCTTGCAGATCCTGCAAACAGAAAAGTAGATTATTACAAAGGAAGCGCATCGATAGCATCGCTTTTTGGGCGTATCATCTATGATTATGCAGGCAGATATGGCATTTCGGGCTCAATTCGCCAGGACGTTTCATCTAAATTTGATCCCGCAGCGGAAGGACAAAAACAAAAAGGGGATTTTGCAGCATTTACAGTGTCATGGAAATTATCGGCTGAAAGTTTTATGGAATCGACACGCAAATACATCGACAACATCAAATTCAGGTTTGGTTACGGGGAAACCGGAAACCAGCAAATCCCGAACAACCGCTATAGTGCGATCTTAAGACAGCAAAACTCAGGTTTGGGTGTGGGCTTTTTGCCTTCAAATTTCCCAAATCCGGATTTGACCTGGGAATCATTAGAACAAAAAAACCTTGGAATGGATTTTACATTATTTAATTCAAGACTTGCTGTAAACATTGATGTCTATAATAAAAAATCAAAAGGATTCCTTTACCAGGTGCCATTGGCAGTGTACCTCACAGGAGATTTACCGAATGAAGGCGGGCAATATGGCGGAATCGCAGCACCGTATTCAAACCTTGGTGAAATGCAAAACGAAGGGTATGACCTGACATTCAACTACAGTACGAAAGGCACCGGGAAATTTTCATGGAATTCAACGTTGGTCGTTTCACATTACAAAAATGAATTGTTGTCTATCCAGGACGGACTTCCATTGACTTCTGCTGTGAATACCAATGGATACCAGCCGGTAGATGTTACCAATACAAGAGTAGGGAACCCAATCGGGATGTTTTACGGTTATGTAACGCAGGGAATTTTCAACAATTTAGCAGAACTTAATGCGGCACCATTGCAATTCGGCCAAACCATAGGAACTGCTCCAGGGCAGACTTATCTTGGAGACATCAGATATAAAGATGTCAATGGCGACAACGTGATTGATGCGAATGACAAAACTTTTATCGGAAACCCGCATCCTGATTTTACGTATGGTTTCACGAATAATTTCAAGTATGGCAATTTCGACTTATCGGTATTTTTGCAAGGCTCGCAAGGCAATGATGTCCTTAACCTAACCAAAAGAAATGGAACTTCGAATTCACAATTGTATACGAACCAATTGGTTTCCGCTGCCGATTTCTGGACGCCGACCAATACCAATGCAGCAAATCCAAGGCCGGTAAACAGCACAAGTACGCCAAACATCAATATTTCAGACAGATATATCGAAGACGGATCTTACCTGCGCATCCAAAACGTGACTCTTGGGTTTTCGCTTCCGGCCGACCTGATCTCAAAACTAAAGATGTCAAGAGTAAGACTTTACGCCAGCGCACAGAATCTGTACACGTTCACGAAATATGATGGTTATGATCCTGAAATCGGGTCATTCAACCAAGATCCGCTTTTGACAGGTGTAGACAACGGAAGATATCCAACACCAAGGACATATTCTGTAGGCGTTAATGTAGAATTTTAATTAAAAATCGAAATGAAAACGAAAAAAATAAACGGTTATAAATTTTTTACTGCAATGTTGGCTCTGTTTGCAATGGCTTCCTGTACGGAAGATTTCACGAACAGGCCACCTGAAGATGCCATCAGCCTTGATGCTTATTACAGCACAAACGAGCAGGTCGAATCTGCAACAAACGGACTTTACAGCAGAACCTGGTTTCAGCTTGAAAACAAATTTTTCTGGGCAGTTACAGAAGTAGGCTCGGGAAATATGTATACCAATTCGTCGGATGTGAATGCCTTGCGTACCTTTTCGCTTACAGGTACCGATCCCGAATTAAAAAGAGGATGGAGCTCGCTCTGGGCAAATGTGGCTCAGGCCAATTCGATCATTAATTTTCTTGCCGCCCGTGTTGGCCCGGACGTTTCCGACAGCGTATTGCAAAATACCATCGGCGAGGCTTATTTCATGAGAGCGACGGCTTATTTTTACTTGGTAAGAATGTGGGGGCCGGTTCCAATTATTGAAAACAACCTGAACTATCAGTCAACACCAAAAATTCCGGTGAACAGAACTGAAGACATTTATACTCTGATCGAAAGGGATTACCTGATGGCAGCAGAAAAGCTGAATGCCAAGACCAGAGGATCAAATTATGCCGAAAACGGAAGGGTTTCTAAAGGATCGGCGAAAGCCATGCTTGCCAAAGCTTATTTGTACATGAAAGATTATGCTAAAGCTAAAGCCACGGCAGAAGAAGTGATCAATAGCGGGGAATTCAAATTATTGGGTGGTAGCATGTTGCCGGGTAAAAACTTTGGTGACTTATTTAAATATGCTGGAAATAACAACGAAGAATCCATATTTGCGCTGCAATGGAAAGGTGACGGAAATTATGGCTCGGCAAACAACTGCAATACGCAATTCGGCATCCAGACCAGCGCCGTATCTACTTCAAATGTTTCTTACGGTGGCGTATTTGCCCCATCTCAGGATGTATTGACTGCTTTTACTGCGGGTGACCTTAGAAGAAAAGAAACGATCATGTTACCGGGAGATTCCTATCCGGATGTAAAAGTGGTGCAGGGCGGATTTTTAACAGTTCCCTCGGCAGATGAAATTGGCGGGCAAAATGCAGGCGCTGCAATCAAAAAGTATTGCCTCGGAATCAAAGGGGACGCGGCAGGCCCGGCAGACCAGTGGGGAATGATGGACAACAATACCTACATCATGCGATATGCAGAATTGCTTTTGATTCACGCCGAAGCCACTTTAGGCAATGCCGGAAGTACTTCCGATGCAGGTGCACTTGCTTCTTTCAATGCGGTTAGGGCCAGGGCAGGATTGTCAAATCTGGCATCGATCACATTTGATGATATCTTCAAAGAAAGAAGGAAAGAATTGTGTTTCGAAGGGGATTATTGGTTTGATCTTGGGCGCATTTCAAGAAGCCAGGCAACGACAATCATGGCGGCTCAAAACCGTGGAAACCGTATTACAGCCGAATATTTTACACCTGAGCCAGGCGATTTCCTGATTCCGTTCCCGGAAGACGATCTTGCTAAAAATCCGCTGTTGACCCAGCCGCCTGTACCTTATAACTTCAATTAAAAAAACAGTATTATGAAAAGTCTAAAAATTTCAGGCATTGGCATTCTTTTATTGCTATTGTCGTTCTTATCCTTAAACTCGTGTAGTGACGACGACAGCAAAACAAATGTTGGTGCGCCTCCAGTAATCTCGAGTGTCAGCGCATCTACAGTGGATGATAATGGAAATCCGACTGCGCTGACGCCGGTTAATTTAGGGTATGCCAATAATTATTACATCATCTCCGGATCAGGATTTACGTCTGTCCAAAAAGTATATTTTAACGAAACCGATACTTATTTTAATCCGGCATTTGTGACTGATAATACGATTATTGTCAATATCGACATTGATACGCCTTATGCCGATGCGTCGGATGAGTTGAAGGTCGTTACCGCAAATGGAACTGCAGTATATCATTTTGTGATTGCACCGCCAGCACCGCTTGTAAATAGTTTTAATCCGATCAATGCCGCTGCAGGTGAAACGGTTACGGTTTATGGTGATTTTTTCCTTGATCCTGTTGTTACTGTTGGGACAACGGCCGCCACGGTCATTTCTTCTACAATGACAGAAATCCAGTTTGTAATGCCTGCCGATTCCAATTACGACTATGTTGAAGTGACAACAATTTCAGGCTCAAATACGGCACCTCAAGCCATAGGCACTGCAATTTACGATGACGCACGTGCCAGCTTTGTTGAAAATTGGCTGGGTCCATGGGACGGTTCCGGCTTTACCGTTAATACGAGCATTAAAATACAGGGAGAAAGTTCAATCGAAGCCAATTATACCGCATATACCGGATTTAAAATCCCAATGTTTGCATCACCTGTTTCAACTGCCCCATATTCTGGGATCAGGATTTCGTTAAAAAGCACCAAACCAGCTGGCAAAGTAAAAATTTACGTGAACGGAAATAATGGTGCAGGTAAAGAAATTGAATTCACAAGCAACTGGACTTCAGTCGTTATTCCGTTTGCCGACCTAGGCGGCGCGCCAGCTTCCCTCAATGAAATTGTGATTCAGGAATTTGCAAATGCTGGAGGCGACAAATTATTCTTCGACGATATTGGTTTTATACTAAGATAATATTTTACGTTTTGTTTGAGTTAGTTGAACATATTCCCTGGTAGCTTTATCAGGGAATTGTTTTTTTAATAATTTTTTAATTTACACAGATGAAAATAATAAGGACAACCCTGATTGCTTTAACATCGACAATTGCCGTTTTTAGCCAGGGAAATACGCATAGCCAGCCTGTTGGAAAGTTCGAAGGGCTTGCAATGACTCCGCCAATGGGGTGGAATTCCTGGAATACTTTTGAAACCAATATTGATGAAAAGCTCGTAAAAGAAACTGCCGACATCATGGTCTCTTCAGGAATGGCTGCCGCAGGATACAATTACATCGTACTCGATGATGGCTGGATGACAAGGGAGCGTGATGCCAATGGAAACCTCGTTCCGGATCCTAAGAAATTTCCCGGCGGAATGAAATCGCTTGTCGATTATGTACATTCTAAAGGTTTAAAATTCGGGCTTTACAATTGTGCAGGCACAAAAACCTGCGGCGGATATCCGGGAACGCGCGGTTATGAATATCAGGATGCGCGATTTTATGCCGGATTAAACATTGATTTCCTGAAATACGACTGGTGCAATACCGAAGGAATCAATTCTAAAGAAGCTTACGCAACGATGAGCAATGCACTTAAAACAGCAGGAAAACCAATTGTTTTCAGCCTTTGCGAATGGGGCGATACCAAACCGTGGGAATGGGGCAAACCCATCGGAAACCTCTGGCGTATTTCTGGAGATATTTCTCCTTGCTTTGATTGTGAAGACAAGCATGAAGGCAATTGGTCATCGTGGGGATTCATGAAAATTGCAGAAATGCGCAAAGACATTCGGAAGTTTTCCGGACCCGACCATTGGAACGATTTTGACATGCTTGAAGTAGGTGACGGCATGACAGATACCGAAGACAAAACCCATTTTTCACTTTGGAGCATGCTTTCATCGCCTTTGATAGCGGGCAATGATTTGAGGAAAATGTCTCCTGAAACCAAACAAATACTGACAAACAAGGAATTGATTGCAATCAATCAGGACAAACTTGGCATTCAGGCATTTCAATATTCGCCCGAAAAAAACCTTGATGTCTGGGTAAAACCTTTGTCTGATGGAAATTGGGCAATTGCCTTTATCAACAGAAGTGAAAGTTCTAAAAATATCGTTTTTGACTGGAAGAAAAATAATTTATCAGATGCCGATTTTGGCTTTACCGCCGATTTTAACCAAAAAACGTATCAAATAAAAGACCTCTGGAAAAATAAAAATAACGGTACGACCGCTAAACCTTTCAAAGAAAACCTGGCCGCACACGATGTTATCGTACTAAGACTTACAAAATAATGAAGCAATACAAATCCATTTTTAGTGCTTTGCTGTTCTTTTTTACAATGGCAAATCAGGCGCAATTTGTAAAACAACACGGGCAACTTCATGTCAACGGCACGCAACTTACAGATCAGAACAACCAACCAGTTTCCCTTCGCGGAATGAGTTTTGGGTGGCACAGTTTCTGGCCCAGGTTTTACAATCAAAAAGCAGTAGGCTGGCTCAAAGATGATTTTCATTGCAATGTCGTCCGTGCTGCTATGGGAATAGAAGTTGGCGACCGCAATTACCTTCAGGATCCTGAATTCGCAAAACAAAAAATTTGTGCCGTTGTCGACGGTGCCATAAAAGAAGGCATTTACGTCATAATTGATTGGCACAGCCATAATATCAATCTTAAGGAAGCCAAAGTTTTCTTTGCAGAAATGTCTAAAAAATACGGCAAGCATCCCAATGTGATTTATGAGATTTTTAATGAGCCTGATGAGGAAAGTTGGCCAGAAATAAAAGCCTATTCAGAAGAGGTTATTGCTGAGATTAGGCAAAATGATCCTGATAACATTATTCTTGTTGGCTGTCCGCACTGGGATCAGGACATTCATTTGCCTGCAGCAGATCCAATAAAAGGATTTTCAAATTTAATGTATACGATGCATTTTTATGCAGCGACCCATGAAAAATGGCTCAGGGATCGCACCGACGAAGCGATTAAAAGCGGCCTTCCTGTGTTTATTTCAGAATCGGCCGGAATGGAAGCTACAGGTGACGGTGCCTTAAATTATAAGGCCTGGCAAGAATATATCAACTGGATGGAAGCAAAGCAACTCAGCTGGATCGTATGGTCGGTATCTGATAAAGACGAAAGCTGCTCTATTTTGAAAAAAACTGCAAAGTCAGAAGGGCTTTGGAAAGATTCAGATCTTAAAGAATCTGGGCTAAAAACGAGAGAATATATCAGAAAATACAACTCTGGAATGTGAAAAAGTAAGTTGGACTTATGGTTTAAGATTAAATATAAAAAGTTCCAAATCTGATTTAGAACTTTTTATTTCGTGACTTCGACTGGATTTTGTTCCAAGATCCAAAATAGCTCCGCTTTGAAAATCACTAAAATAAAAAAAACGCTCAAGTAAACTTGGCGTTTTTTCTTTTTTGCGATTTATTCGTGACCTCGACTGGATTACAACTTAAATTGGTTAGCCCTTTATTTACAGTGTTTCCGCAATGGTAATTTTATGAAGGGGTAATTATAGGGGTAACTAATTATGGTTTTTGTAAATTTTTCTGAATTTCAGTTGTAACAATCTTTCGAGATTTCCTAGCTTGTTTTTTGATTTTTTTGTCACCCATAATATAAACTGCCCGATTTAGGTACGTTCGAAAGTTGGTTTGTTTTTTTCTTTTACTTATATCGACATGCGTCATTGTGTATTCTCCCTTTTCGTTCAATTCAAGAACCACTTTTTTATAAGAAGATGTTTTTTCAAGATTATGTTCTTCCTTCGGACGACTTACATTCTCATAAATTTTTTTAATCTGATTTATAAATACAGCCTTCTTAGCGATCGGATTATTTTCCATTGTTCTATACGTTCTAACCTTAAGTAGACTATTGCAGTTCCACCAGTGGATGGAAAGTTTGCAGGTTAAGATGTTGGAATATGTGGGGAGCTTTATGCGGAAGTAAAGGTGTTGGGAGAACGGTCTATTTGCAGGTATATCTTATAAATCGCAGGCGTTAATTTGCTACTCTCTCCGCTCTGTATCGAACAAGCTTGAACTAAATTTCAAATTTTAATAATTCATGGTAATTAAAAAATAATTTGAGGTATATATATTTATTTTACTAACTTTATAACATTATAAATCAATGAATTAATCACTCTAAACCTAAGCGATGCACCATAACGATGTTGATTATTGGAGATACCTTACTTCTCTTCATACCGGTCATATTGACTTGCCTTCCCCTCGCGTCTGCCGACTTTTGGAAAGAATATTCCAGAGATGGAAAGAAAAACCACTTTGGCTTGACGAAAATGATGTTGGCCACTTGTTTTTGGATCGCAATGACCTATCAGAAGAAGAACGAGATGAACTAGCTAAACTTCCCGTTTCCATTCGCAAATCACTTGCGGTTAAAAGAATGTTTGAAGTTATAACAAACCCATTTATCGCGGAAAAAGCTGGTTCTTTTAGTGTCGATCCAGATGAGTTGGTACTTGGTACAATGCCTCCTTTTTCGGTTGGTCAAGGAAAAGAATTTGTATTGTATTTAACTGAAGACGAAAGGTTAACAGCGATGCTTAGTTACTTGAGCGAACGTTCGCCAATGGGACACATTGTGCCAAACCATGAACGAGCTGTGACTGTTGGTTTTAATGCCATTATAAACGATTGTGAAAAACTCGCTGCAAAAAATCCTGATCAAGAAAATTTTTACACTTCGGTAAAACTCTCACTCGAAGCCGTTATCTTTTTCGCAAGTCAGTATGCTGAAGAGGCTAAGCGAGTTGCTGCAACGCTCCCTGATGGTGACGCTCGCATAAGTTCATTGATTGCTGCCGCTCAACGACTGATTAAAATACCTGCACAAAAACCGGATACTTTTATCGAAGCAGTTCAGTGTATCTATATTTTGCACTGCGCATTCCATTGGACGGCCGAAATTGTTCCTATTGGTCGTCTGGACCAAATTTTATTTCCATTTTACGAAAGGGACGTCCGGAATGGAATTTTAACGCCTACAGCTGCGCAAGAGATTTTAGATTGTTTCTGGATAAAGCTTGGGGAGCGGGCTATGCTAAACAGACGTCATATTGAAAACCGTTGTACGGCAACTGATGGCGTGTTAACGGGCTTCTTTGGTTCATCAAATTATGATCAGGGTGGTTTAGCAAATCAATGGATGCAACAAATAACAATTGGAGGAGTACTTCCTAATGATGAACAATATGTTACAGATGCCAGTAATGCGGTTACCCGCATGTGTATACAAAGCTCAAGAAGATTACCACTCAATAGCCCAACGCTTGACCTACGCGTGCATACTGATACTCCACAGGATATACTGGAATTAGCAGCACAAACTTTATTAAGCGGCGGTGCTCATCCAGTTCTTTTAAATGATGATAAGATTATCAAAGGATTAATTGAAGGCGGGGCTGGAAAAATTTCTTTATCTGCCGCCCGCAATTATGCCTGCGATGGCTGTTATGAAACTATGATTGCCGGAGAATCCGAGTTCAGCTTTGGTTTTGTTTCCGCTCCCGAACTCATTGAAAAAGCATTGAACCGCGGTGCTGGTCTTGCGGCCGCGGGACCAATACACCTAATCGGGACCAAAGACAGCTGGCGTACGGAAGCTGCTCCAGACATTACATCTTGGGATAAGTTTTTAAAATTGATAAAAGAACACATGGTCTTGAGTTGC
Source organism: Flavobacterium noncentrifugens (assembly GCF_900100375.1). Taxonomy (GTDB): domain Bacteria; phylum Bacteroidota; class Bacteroidia; order Flavobacteriales; family Flavobacteriaceae; genus Flavobacterium; species Flavobacterium noncentrifugens. Next base: position 861,391 of record NZ_FNEZ01000002.1, read on the forward strand.
CACAGGTATATCAACACTTTAATGCTTAACTATGGCAATAAAGTTAATGTTTGTCCTTCGCCACTTTTATCAGCGTTTATAGGCGGATGCATTGAAAGCGGCAGGGATTTAACAGACGGAGGAGCCAGATACCATGTTTTCTCGCCTTTACTTACTGGTATTAGTACAGCAGCAGATTCCCTTTATGCAATAAAAAAACTTGTTTTCGAAGAAAAAGAACTTAGCCTAACCGAGCTATTGACCGCGCTTTCTACAAATTGGGGAGCAGGGTTGATACATTCGAACGAAAATGTTTTGCCTGCGTTGGGTATCGCTGTATCACCAAAACGTATTGATGAAATAAGAACGCTATGTAATGATCAAGCAAAATTCGGCTTCGGAAATAAGGAAGTTGACGTATTGGCCTGGGATCTTATCAATACTTTTTGTGATTGCGTGCATAATACATTTTCTTCATCTGTTCATCAGCAAGCTTATAAAGCACTTCAAAATAGATATAATAACAGCGTAAACACTTTTGATATTTCACTCATTCCCGGCGTCGGAACATTCGAGCAATATATGTTCAGCGGGTCTTTCTTGGGCGCCTCTGCTGATGGTCGTCGCTCTGGAGACGCAATAGCATCTGATCTTTCCCCGGCGCCTGTTCATCGCGATATTGCAGCAATACCAGCTAATGGTGTGAGTCGACATGCTCGCGTTGGCACGCTTGAGAAAAGTTTTGAAAGTTATGTTGATTCTTCCATGAACAGATTAGGCGATGGAGCCCCTGCTGATTATAATTTGCCGGAAGATTACCCGGTAGATCAGTTAGTCGCGCGACTTAGGGACTTTGCTAACGGTAATGGGGGTTCTATATCCACCTATACGGTAGCTGATCCAGCTACGTTTGCCAATGCCCAAAAAGACCCAGATAGTTACAATCTCTTACGTGTGCGAATGGGCGGTTGGACGGAGTTCTTTATATGTCTTTTTCCAGAGCACCAAGAACAGCACAGGCGCCGTCCACTATTCATCTCTTAAGCGATTATGATAATAAACTTCCCACTTCCGCAGCCAATAGTAAATGGTCCGTTTCAAACTGGTATCACAGATCCACAATGGCCTGTTTCTCCGCCTGAAATTATTTTGGATGACGAAGCGGCAAAAGAACAGTATGCTTTCGAGCGGGCAGGCAGAATTGACCCGCAGAATTTTTTAACTGTCGTTACAGCTAATGTAAATGTCGATACAAAGGAATCGCTTTGCAGCTTGTTTAAAAGCTTATCAAGTTTTGTCAAAGCACAAATAACCAGATTGCCAGATGATAACCATATACCAGTATTAAAGGAAATACCAAAAACCTGGCGAGTTACTATAACTGTTGGTTTGGGTAGTTTACTTTTTATTACTGCTGATGGCGATGACAGATTTGGCATCAGACATTTAAAACCAAGGTGGCTTCGAACCATGCCCAAAGTAACAGGCGATACATTTGATCCCAGTAAAACCGCGACTGACCTGATTTTTTTAATATCAAGCGACCACCCGTACGTGAATATCTCTATTGCGAGGGCTTTAAGTCAAGGAAATTGGGGGCAACAGGGAATTAAGGAAAAGCGTATAATTGTTAAAACGATTGATCAAGGATTTTCGAGACCTGACCGACGTGAATTTTTAAGGTTTGACGACGGGATAGACAATTTATCCAATAGCAAAGATGACGAATTGGATAAATTTGTATATGTAACACAAAGCGATGGAGAACCTGCCTGGGCAACGAATGGAGCATACCTTGCATGGCGTAAAATAAGAGAGAATTTGCCTTTTTGGGAAGCTTTCGCAAATCACGAACAGGAAAAAATGATTGGCAGGAAAAAGGATTCAGGCGTACCGCTTTCAAGAGAGGTATCAGGCCCCAGCGGAATGGCACCCGTATATCCTAACCCAAAAGACAAAGCAGATGGCCCATTGACAGCACATATTAGGAAGGTGCAGCCAAGAAGGCCTGGTACAGATTTATTTGGTGTAGCAGATTTGGAACGCCGTTTTCTAAGGCGTGGCTATCCTTATTTTGATGGTCTGGAAACCGGTACTGATAAAATAGCGTGTGGCTTATTATTTCTTGCGTTTACGCGTAACCTCAGAAAACAATTTGAATGGCCGGTTGAAAGCTGGCAAACCAATCCTGATTTTCCTGAACCGGGAACTGGTATTGATATTATGTATGGTAGCGGCGTTTTATCAAATGTTTCCGGAGGATACTATTTCTGTCCGCCCTCATTCATGAATGATAAAGATGCGTTTCTTGGTATGGCCTTATTCAAACATTAGTTTAAAAATTCAACCTTAACACAATATAAACATGACTCAACCCCGAAACGGCAGCTTGTCAGCTTTGCTTGAGCATACAAAGCTCAATGATCCCGAATTATACAATGAATATATTGCATCGCAGCGGACCGAAGAATCACCTACTTTAATTGAAAAAGCCTCAACCAAGATAATTTCTGAAAAAGTTCAGTTAAACAATATCTCGCTACTCGCTGACAATAAAGTAGAAGAGGCGATTGCATTAGCTAGACTGAGACCCGTACTCGTAATCAGGGATAATAAAGTTGTGCCTGAATTCGAAGGGCCGGATGTCGAGGTTTGGAAAGCTCGTATCATGGATAAAGATGTGGTTCTAAATGGGGTAATTCCTTCTATTGGCAGAGTTGAGGTAAAGAATAACATCCTATATAACTGGGTGGGTACAGGCTGGTTAATTGATACAAATATCATTGTAACAAATCGTCACGTCGCAAGTCTTTTCAGTCAAAATAATGAAGGATTTGCTTTTAAAATGGGTTATCCAAGCGGCTATCAATCAGCACAAATGGATTTTCTTGAAGAAGACCAACGTACAAATACGCTCGAATTTGCAATAGATCGTGTTTTATGGATGGCTGAGAATGATAATAGCCAGCCAGATGTTGCTTTTTTAAAGGTTAAAAGTATGTTAAACGGACCAGTGTTGCCTAAACCAATTCCATTGGCAGATACTGTTGGGGAAGGTGAAGTAGTAGTAACCATCGGCTATCCGGCACGTGATCCTGATGTGCCAGATCAGGAACTCGTTTTAAGCGTATTTAAAAATATTTATGATAAAAAAAGACTTGCACCGGGTATTATTCTAAAAGTTAAGGAACATGAATTGCAACACGACTGTTCTACGTTAGGTGGAAACTCTGGCTCAGCAGTAATTAGCTTGGCAACGGGAAAAGCTGTAGGCTTACATTTTGCCGGATTATATTTGCAAGCTAATTTTGCTGTGCCGGCTGCCATAATTAAAGGCCTTTTAAGTAAATTAAAATCGGGGACATTAACTAGGCTGGCCACCGCCGAATCGTTAGCTAACAACGACGAAGTGAACAAACCTGTAAATATGCTGCCAGTATCTAATAACACCTTTACTTTCGAGGCAACGATTCCAATAAAAATCACTGTTGATATAGGAGGTATTAGCATTAATTCGAATCCGACAGGCGTATCGCCTCTTGCTATTAGTCAATCGGTTAGTAGAAATAATTCCGATAGCGCACTCGATGCAGCGCGGGAAGCATTAATTGGCAAACCAGAGGTATTAAATGTCAGAAAAGGGTATCGTTTCAAAAATGGCTGGATCACCAACGAGCGGGTTATAGTAGTAGAGTTAACAGAAAAGAAAGGAATTGAGGATGTGCTTAAGTCCGGCCAAGCGCCCATTCCGGCACAATTTTATGGCGTTGGTGTAGATGTGCGCACTGCTCCCTTAATAGATCAATTACAAAATCTCGGAATCCAGATTGAGGCGCCACGAGTTGCTTCAGGAGCCGGAGTATATAGAGAACCACCATTTTTAAAGTTGAATCCGGTAAAAGAAGTGATGAGTGCTATTTTCCATGTTAGCCCAGATTCTGGCTTCCCTAATTTAAAGGCATTCCTAGAACGAGTGGAGCAAAAACTTACTGCGACTATGTACGAGTGGGAGGTAAACCATATCAGCAATGCCATTTTTAAAGCAATTAATGTTAATGGTCGGACGCTTACTATGGTAACTCAGAAAAAGGGAACCAAGGCGGCGGTAGCGGACATGCAATTAAGACTTGGAAATAAATTTAAACATGTTTGGGCATCTGTTGGTGCAGGTAAGATTGTACCCAGCGCTTATCATATAAAAGTAGCAACGCGAGATAGAAAAGAGTTTTGGCTTAGTAGCGGTAATTGGAAAGATTCTAATCAGGCCGATATAAATCCGGCTGTCGAACATTCAACATTAATGACACCTTTGCGTGAGCATAATAGAGAATGGCATGCGATTATTAAAAATGAAAAGCTTGCTGGCTTATTTGAGGATTTCATAAATTGGGATTTTCAAGAGGCACAGCGGGTACCCGCTGATGAAGCGCCAGAAATGGCTGATGTTGAAATATTTATACCAGATGAAGACTTTTTACCGGGAATTGAAAGCCCTGCTGTAGCTAAATACTTTTCGCCGCTAGTAATTATAAACCGGGAGTTAGAAATTCAACCATTTCTTACTCCTGATTGGGATGACCGAGGTACGAGGATTTTTATGGATTTCGTCACTAAAATGATAGATAATGCAAAAGCTGTAATTTATGTTGAAAATCAATCGTTTAATTTATTAGATAGCAATAATGAAGCTTTTGAGCGTTTTTTTGCCGTACTAAAGAAGAAACAAGATCAGGGGGTTGAAGTAAAAATTATTTTTCGCGATGGACGGGAATTTGGTAGCGCAAATGCTATTTCGTTAGAACGCCTTTTAGAGCGAATTAAAGATTTTGGTATCAACACAGATAATATTAAAGTTCAAACGGGTTGTCATACGAAAGCGATTATAGTTGATCCGGAAAATCCCGACAATTGCGCGGTAATGTTTGGCAGTCATAATCTTACAAATGCGGGCGCATTGTTTAATCGCGATGCAAGTCTATTATTAAAGGATAAGGAGGTAGTAGCCTATTACACCCAAATTTTTAAATTTGATTGGGAAGTGCTAAGTAAGCAATTTGTACGAGCTGAAGCCGCCGGTGTCATAGTTGCTGTGCCTGGAGAACCAGCGCCACTGGGATTTAAAAAAGTAAAAATGAGTGATCTGTTAGACCCTTCTTAAATGCAAATAAATGAACACCAATTTAACAAAAATTAGCGATGTTGTGCTTGATTTTGACGGAACCTGCACCCAAATACAGGTTATTTATCAGGCCTACCTGAATGATTATTTTCAAAACCTAATAGATTTTCTTCAAGTTAATTACGCTGATGTCTCGATAACTAGCGATGAATGGCAGGCGGCGCAACAACAGATACGCGAACATTCGCCATCAGCAGGCTGGATGCTGGCAGGTTGTCCATCCGCTCCGGCTGCAGCCGATCCTTATATACTTGCGGATGAATCCGCGAAATTTCTACTCCGAAAAAAGGAAATTTACGTTAGCATACCTGCTGATATTAATGCCAGGGCTTATGCTGCCAATCCTGCACCTTGGCGAGATGATGTTTACGAGACCATCAATAGGTTAATTGAAAATGGTATAGATATTCATTTTGTTTCGAATTCGGGCACTAAAATGATAAATGGCCGTTTACAGGAATTGTTCGAAGGCGTAGCAGGGGTTCCAAAAAAAATAAATGTGCAAAGTGATGCTGCGAAGTTTAAAATTTGTGAGTTAGCATGGGATAACGAAACGGTAGCAAAAGATAATCGAATTTTATTTAATTGTTTGGCACCGGTTGCTTGGGGCAATCACGAAAGCGTAACTAGGCCTATATATATAAGACGGGGCGCCTATTTTGAAGCGATATGTAAAGTTTTTAATAACAATCTTCAAAAATTAAAAAGCACCGTATTTTGCGGTGATATCTGGGAGATGGATCTTGCAATGCCACACGCGTTGGGTGCGAACGTACATCTTCTCGATCGGGCTCATCCGTTTGAAACATATAATTTCGAGCTAAAAGCAGTCAGTAACTATGGGAATTTTGGAAAATCCGGAAAAAATTTTTCGTCTTTATTAGAATGGCTTTGATGCCTAAATGTTTTGGCCAATTATTATTACATTTTTATCGTAATCATATAAGGAAACGAGCCTTACGTGTTCGTAATTCTGAATTTCATCTTTAAACAATACACCTTTATTTTTAAGATTTGCCACTACATCATCAAGTGACAAATCTTTATTAATTTGAAGCTCAATATTTATTGAACCCGTCATACCGGGAGCAGTGTTTGTTACAGGGTTCGCTGGATGCAATCCAATAATAAACCCATTACCAACATCAATTTCCGCCCATTCATTATCGATCCGGTTAATTAGTTTCAGTTGGAGTGTGTTTACATAAAATCCGATCGCATCATCCATAGATGATACATAAATTGAAGCAATGGCGCCGGAAAATAACTTACTCATTTAATTGATTTTAAGTCTTAAATTTAATGAATTTTCTTAAGAGAAATCCATATCAAATAAATATTATTTTAAGACAATAATAATTGTTTGAATCTAACAAACAGAGTTGAGACAGCTTGTCAACGGTGTTATGCTAATTTATTTGAAGTTATTCACACACATCACAGTTCAACCGGCTGAATTCTTTAGAAGGATGCAACTATTTGATAAATACTTTTAATAAAGCAATCTTACGTGTTATGCTTAAAATAAATGTAAGAAAGGTAAGAAAATTTATTTTCAATATGTTTTAAGGTCGCTAGCTTGGGCTATTATTTAATTACACCGAGGTAAACAGCCTTATAAATTAACCCAGCAATGTTTTTAACTTGAAGTTTTAAAAAAATATTTTTCCGGTGTGTTTCAATGGTGTTTTTGCTGATATTTAATTTTATGGCAATCTCATCAGTTGTAGATTCCTTTGCAACAAGCCCGATGATTTCTTTTTCCCTTTACTCAAAATCGATTTACTGAACTCAAGTAAACTGCGGTCTGTGGAAATGCCATTAAAATGTTTTTCGTTCCTCAACACAATTCCTATAATCGCATAAATCAGATGCTGTTTGTCTGTTTCTTTCAACAGGAAACCATCGATGTCCTTTATCGATTGCATGTTGTTGAACATGCTTACAACCAGAATTTTGACCTCTGGAAAATCTTTATTAAGAATTTTTATAAGTTCGAGACCGTTCATTTGAGGCATCGAAATGTCGGTAATAATAATGTCGGGTTAATTTACCTTTAATTTTAAAATTGCGTCTTTTGCTGTGTTTTTCGCGAAGGCTATTTCAAAGCCGGGCTCGTTTGACAGCACGGAGATTAACCCGTCTAAAAACATTTATGATCATCGACTATTCCGATTGTTATCATTGCTTATGTGGGGATATCGACTATAATAAAACTTCCGTTACCAATAATTGATTCAATATTTAAAGTGCCATTCAATGACTTTAAACGGTCAGCAATATTCTTTAGACCAATTCCGGTAACATCATCAGATTTGAATCCAATACATCATCTTCCACGATTATATTTAGGAAATTAGCGTGGCGTGTTATCGTCAAACTGACTTAGCTATTTCTAAAATCCGACGGATATTTACGCAGGATAAGGTTTTGGTTTAACACGTATTTTGGGAATTTGGCTAATTCACCTTCGTTTGAACTTTTATGATTCAATTCGTTATAATCAGGGAACGATAAAATCGTTTACCCCGCCGAATTTAAAGTTGGTTTCTGAATAAAGTTTTGAATTTTTAAAGCATTCAAGCGTAAGCGCCAAATCTTCAAAATGTTCTTTAAATTTTGCCTTTGGATTTTTCGTATACTCATCTCCGGTATACTTAGAAGATATAATAATAACATCGAGTAGTTGATGTTCGAGCCGACTTTTGATACTAATCAATGCGCGTCGATCCCATGCGTCGTTTTATTTCCCTTAGCACCTTTTGATTTGTGTTTTACTCCTTTTATACACGATATTGTTTCATTTGATATTGCCGAGTTATATCAGAGTAGATCTTTGAAGAAAAAATCGACTACTTTTTCGCCTTTTTCTCCAACAGTTTTTGACAATTCTCCCCATACGTCTTCATTTTATTGGATGGCTAATATATAAAGAATAGTTCGTGTGTATTCGACGAAATGCGTGTTTAAAAAGAAAGTTATTAACCAAATTAACAAATATTGAGAATCTGTACATCTTTTTAACAAATCAAACTCTTTTTTTCATGTTGGAATTTGTCTAAACTGCTTTGTCAAAATGCATCGAATTGAACAGTTATTTGTAATTGAAATCTTTTCAAATTAAAAGGGGGTAAGTATAAGGGTAACAAAAAAGATATCAGAAGCTATTTTTTGATACTTTATAAAAACAAAAAACCCCAGAAAGACTGGGGTTGTAGTATCAAAGAAAGTCATGTGCTTTCATTAGTTGTGACCTCGACTGGATTCAAACCAGTAACCTCTTGAGCCGTAATCAAGTGCGCTATTCAGTTGCGCCACGAGGCCTAATGCGGGTGCAAATATAAGTATAAATGTGAAATTTGCAAATTCAAAATGAAATAAAAATGTAAAAAAATACAATCAAAAACCTATTCTTCTAAAGCCCTTGAGGTTACATAATATTTCCAGCCAATAAGTGCCATCTGCCATTTGCTGGCTTTAGACAAATCGAGCTGCTGTTTTGTAAAGCTTGGCAACAACCATTTATTGAGTTTGGCTAAAATCTTAAACATAACAAATTCATTTAAAAGTAAATATAAAAAAAGGCCGCCATTTCTGACAGCCTTTCAGCTTTTATTTTTTAGATTTCGATTTTTCTATTTCAGCGCGTTGCTGTTCAATTTCAACCTTTGCCTGTTTTATTTCTTCGCGAGCCTGTTCGATTTCTCTTTTTGCCTGTTCCAGCTCTGGTTTTGACAATTCTATTTCACGTTGCGCCCTTTCAATCTCCGGACGCGATTTCCTGAGCTCCATTCTTGCTTTTAGAATTTCCGGGCGTGCTTTTCTCATTTCGTCCCTGGCTTGTCTTAAAGCATCACGTGTAATTTTATTGAGTTCTTTCGAATCAATCCGGATGTCGATATCATCAAGCCCTGCGAAAGCCTTATCTACATCGGCCAAAACAGCATCCCTATCAATATCAATATCTTCACCGTTTACCGAAATTACGATTTTACCGTTTTTTCCGGAATTCACAGTAACACTATGCTCATTAAAATCGGGTTCTTCCGGAGCTTCGGGCGCTTCCATGTCAGGAGCGTCAGGCGGTTCCGGTGCTTCTACATCGGCTACAGCCACAGCATCCCTGTTTTTAAAAATATGAATGCCGCCTGGATTTCCAAATCCAATCGCGCCATTGTCATTTTTAAAGAAACGCAAAGGCTTGATCGGTTCATCACCGCTCAATTGGTACACGCCTTTTTTATCTGATTTTTTATCTTTGTATTCCGCTTTGATCGCAACAATCTCACCGCTTAAATTTCGTTTGATTTTAGAGAACTTTAAATTAATTCCAATTTCTTTAGCGCGTTTGGTTTCGGCTTTTAATTCTTCATCCGTAGTGTTTTTGTCTACGACAACGGTCAGGCTTTCATCCGAAACTGGATTTCTTGCAATTTGCACTTGTTTTTCCTGGGCGATAACTTTCACCTGAAAATAAAACATAAAAGCTGCCAGCGCTGGAACAATCAGGAAATATTTCCACGAGTTCCACTTTTTCGATTGATTTTTGTTTAACATAACGATTCGTTTTTTGATTAATGATTGAAAAAAATGATTGGTAATCTCCACGCAGTTTTCATGCGTCGTAACTTTTAATAAGGTAAACTGATAGGCAGTTTTGTCGGAAGTGTTTTTAATGGCTTCACTGTCGGCGATGAATTCCAGGTTCTGCAGAATGGCTTTTTTGTACAGCCACACAAACGGATTGAACCAAAACACGATGCAAAATAGTCGCGCAATCAAAACATCAGCGGTATGATTTTGCTCGCAATGCACTTTTTCATGTTCTAAAATATTCGCCAGTTCGGCTTCGCTATACAGTGATGAATTGTAAACGATATAATTAAAATAGGAGAAAGGCGACACGTTTTCATTGACATCCACAAACTTAAAATCGGCTTGCTGCAGTACTTTTTTATGGCGCAGGACTTTCGTCAGATTTCCAAAATCCAATGCAAAACGAAACAGGAAAATCAGAATTCCAACTGCATAAATGCCTCCAAAAACCAATAACCAGTTGATCTCAAAAGTTTCCGGCTGTACAGCCATTTTAGAAACCGGAACATGCACCCAATCCACTTTCGGCGCAGCTTCAATCCAAACCACTTTCTTAAAAGTAACCCATGGCAACATTACCGATGTAACTAATCCAAGAAGTAAAAACCACCGGTTACTTTTAAAAAAGGTTTCTTTCCGAAGCAGGAAATAATACGCCGTCAGGAATGTCGCAATCAATGCGGACGACTTCAGCAGGTAAATGAAAATCGTTTCCATAACGTTATTTTTTAGATTCAATCATAGCCAAAATCTCTCGCAATTCCGCCGCTGAAATCTTTTCTTCCTTCGCAAAATGCGATACCATATTTTTATAAGAACTGTTGAAATACGTGTCAATCGCCGTATTCATAAACCGTTTCCTGTAATCTTCCTTGCTCACAACCGGAAAATATTGATGCGTATTCCCAAACGCATGATGCGACACAAAACCCTTTTCTTCTAGATTTCTAATGATCGTCGAAAGCGTGTTGTAATGCGCATCATCAGCCATTTCAGCCATCACTTCCTTCACAAAAGCTTTCTCCAGCTTCCACAAAACGTGCATGATTTCTTCTTCTTTATTAGTTAATTTTTGCATGATATATAATTCTTAAATTTAAATTTTATTAGGGCGTTGCCTGCGGCCGGGATTTTCGTTTCAATCTTTTTAAATTTCACTGCGTTACATTAAAAAAGGATTTCCACTTCAATCCCTAACGCGGAGAAAAAATCCGGACAGCCACTGGCAAGAACCGAAAGTCTGCTAGACTTTCTCCTCTTAATATCAAATTCCTTTTAATTTCAAATCTAACGCGGAGAAATACGTTCAATTGTCATTTCGACGCAGAAGAAATTTAAAACAACAATTCAAATTTAAACTATTTTTTTAGTTATACAACTATATAAATAGTTATTTAACTAAAATTTAAGTTAAAAGCAGAGACTTCTTTTTTGTAAATTTGTTACAGTCTAATAAAATAGGGCATGAGCGAAAAAAAATACAACAGCAAAAATTTTCATAGATACACATTTTGTATTTTCAAACAAGTTGGTTTAAGTGAGATTCAAAACCAAAAACCCAACTACAAAAGCAAATCGGGAAGCAGCTATTTCTTTACTGAAACCGGCGTTTACAGATTGTCAAATCATTGGGGACGCGCAGCAAATTGCAAATGGCGGCTTCAGCCATCGGGAAATTCAGGTACTGAAAGAACGAAACTCGGCTTCGCAAAGTGGGAACAATTCCATCCCGACAACGACACTGAAAAATTATATGTTATAGAAGTAGATTTTGAAAACGACAGCGTCATATTCAACCACAAATCAAACGAAAGTAAAAGTCCGGCAGCCATTTTAAGAACCGCTTCCGAAACGACCAAACGCATCAAGCAAATCAGAAACCTGCTCGACAACCATTCCTGGACGCAATATTATCCGCAAAAAGACAGGGAAACATTAAAGAAAGAAGTTATCACAAAACTCATCCAAACCGAAAAATCGCTTCAGGAAATTAAGGCTGAAGTCAATTGACGAATGACAAATGTCAAATGGCGAATGAAAATTCTGTGCACAATCAGTATCCGTTTGACATTCGTTGTTCATCATTCGACCTATACGTTTTCTTCCCGCACCATTTTCATCAGCCAAACACAGCAAACTGCAGCAACAATTCCCAGGCTTCCCATAAAAATCCAGTTCGTCTGATAGCCAAAATGGCTTGTCATTTCCATCCCGGTTTTTGAACTCATAATGTGAGCTAAACTGAAACTCATCGTAAATAAAGCCATGTATCGGCCTTCATGCCCGCGCGGTGCACGGCTTAAAGCAAACGAATTAGAAAACGGAAACAGGAACATTTCGCCAAAAGTCATAAACATAATACTGATGACTAAAACGCCTGCCCAACCCTTAAAAAGCAATACGGCAAAACTAAAAGTCATCATTAGCGAGCCCCAGAGCATGATCTTTAATTTGTTGGTTTTATTGCGGTCAAAAATACTCACTATAGGCATTTCAAGGAAAAAGATCAGCAAGCCATTCAGTGTCATCAACAGTCCGGTCTGAAATTCGGTCAGTCCGTACATTTCATGATGATACAACGGCAGCGTCGAGAAAATCTGGAAAAAGATCATTGCCGTCGCAAAACTCACAAACAGGAAAACCCAGAAAATCCGGTCTTTAAAAACCGAATCGACTTTGGTGTCTTGGGTAAAATGGCCGTCAACATGAACCGGATTTTTCTTTTCTTTCACCAATAAAGCGAAAATCAAAATGGCGATGATACACGAACTTCCATCTGCCCAAAACAAGCCCTGATACCCAATTCCCATAATGATCAATCCGCCCAATGCCGGGCCGGCAGCGAATCCGAGGTTTACAGCGAGCCGAACCAATGTAAAAGCACGCGTTCTATTTTCAGGCTTAGCATACGCGCCAAGCGACACGAACATCGCCGGACGAAACATATCTGCAACAGCCATTATGACGAACATCGCGATGCACAATCCCCAAAAAGAAGTAATAAACTGCAATCCGAGAAACAACAATCCGCTGGTAAACAAGCTGAAAATCATGATTTTATAAAACCCGATCTTATCAGACAATTTTCCGCCAAGCCACGATCCAAGCATTGATCCGAGACCGAAACAAACCATGACCCAACCGACTTCCCCATACGAAAATCCTAGATCTTCCTTTAAATATTTTGAAAGAAACGGCAAAACCATCGTTCCGGCGCGGTTGATAAAAGTAATGGTTGCAAGGATCCAAACCTCACGAGAAAAGCCGCGGAAGTTATTGATGTAGCGCTCGAAACCCGATTTTAGCATGGAAATCTTAAATTTTTGTGCCCCAAATTTACAAACTCCGCAATGATAAATGGCGCGATTTAAATTTTCATTTCCGTATTTTTGCACAAATCTTTTAAAATGAAAAATCGCTTTTTGCTGGCATTGCTGTTTGTAGGTATCGTTGGCTTTGGCCAGGAAAAATTTGAAGAATCGAAAGTCAAAAGGTTTCAGGATGAACTCAATACTGAATTCGCTTCCAAAGATAAAAGTCCATTGACCGAAGAAAATCGTAAAGATTTTAAAACACTCGATTTTTTTTCGTCAAATGCTAAATATTTCGTAGTGGCCGATTTCAAAAGAACCGAATCCGAAAAGCCGTTTAAAATGAAAACGTCAACAGACAGAACGCCGGTTTATGTAAAATTTGGGGAACTGACTTTCACGCTTGAAGGAAAATTATTTCGTCTAAATGTGTATCAGAACATTGAGCTTCTGAAGAAAAAAGGATTTGAAGATTATCTTTTCCTGCCGTTTTCCGACCTGACTTCAGGCAAAGAAACCTATATCGGCGGACGTTACATCGACATGAAAATCCCGAAAGGAAATCAAGTGGCGATTGATTTCAATACGGCTTACAATCCGTATTGCGCGTACAATCATAAATATTCGTGCCCGATTGTTCCATTGGAAAATGACCTGAATATCGAGATCAATGCCGGTGTTAAAAAGTTTCACGACTGATGGATTTCATCAATATCCATACACACCGTTTTTCATCAGATGAAAAAATTCTGGAAATTGTAAACCAATATCCGAATGAATTTACAGAGTCCATTCCGAATTTTTCAATCGGAATTCATCCCTGGTACATCGATGAAAACCGAATTGACGACGATTTGAAAATCATCGAAAGCAAATTACAGCAAAAAAACTGTCTTGCAATTGGGGAATGCGGACTCGACAAACGAATCGAAAAGCCGATGGATTTGCAGGCTCAAGTTTTTGAATCACAATTGGCTTTAGCCGAAAAACATCAAAAACCCGCAATCATTCACTGTGTTGCGGCCTTTCAGGAAGTGATTGAAACAAAAAAACGCCTCAATATTTCCATTCCAATGATTATTCACGGATTTTCAAAAAATGAGCACACGGCAAAACAGCTGCTCGACAACGGATTTTATCTTTCCTTTGGGAAATATTTATTGAGAAATCCCGAACTTGAATCGGTTTTTAAAAGCGTTCCAAATGACCGGTTTTTTCTCGAAACCGATACCATTGAAGAAAATATCGCTGACCTTTATGCATTGGCAGCAAAATATAAAAGCCTGCAGATTTCCGATTTGCAGCAACAAATAAAATTAAATTTTAAAACCGTATTTGAGTCGGAGTAAATCCGAAACCTTAAATCAAAAATCTATAATTGCAATGGCAGAATGGACAGAAAGGGCAGAGCTGCTCTTCAAAAAAGAAGGACTTGAAAAATTAAAAAATTCGAATATATTGATCGTCGGCGTCGGTGGCGTGGGTTCCTTTGCAGCCGAATTCATCGCGCGCGCCGGAGTCGGTAAAATCACGATTGTCGATGGCGATGTAGTCGATATTACTAACATCAATAGGCAATTGCCGGCATTGCATTCGACCGTTGGCGAACCCAAAATTGATATCGTTGGAAACCGTTTGATGGACATCAATCCGGAATTGCACCTTACGAAAATCCGCGAATTTTTATCACCCGAACGCGCTTTCGAAATTGTCTCCGATGAATATGATTTTGTCATGGATTGCATCGACAGCGTCACGCCAAAACTGAATCTGATCATCGCGGCCAAACGCAAAAAGATCAAGATCATCAGCAGCATGGGCGCAGGCGGAAAGATGGAAGCGGCAAAAGTAAAAGTTGCAGACATCAGCAACACCGAAAATTGCTTTCTTGCCAAAACGATCAAAAAAAGGCTCAAAGAAGTCAAGATAGACAAAGGCGTAAAAGTGGTTTTTTCATCAGAAATCCAGGATGAAAACAGCCTTAAAAAAACCGATGGGAAGAATTTCAAAAAATCTTTTTATGGAACAAATAGTTACATGCCGGGGCTTTTTGGATTGTATGCCGCAGAAACTGTCATTCGACATATTCTGAAAAAGGAAGAAACCATTCAGGAATAAACAGAAACCCAGCTACTCGCAAATCAGCATCTATTAAATGATAAAAACCGTAATTTTCGATATGGATGGCGTGATCGTCGATACCGAACCCGTGCATTCCTATGCTTTTCACCAGCATTTTAAAAACCTCGGAATCGATGTTTCGGATGCTGTATATGCGACGCTTTTAGGCAAATCGACGAAAAATGTCTACCAGAGTTTGAAAGAAAAATTTCATCTTGATGCAGATATTCAGACTTTAATTAATCAGAAGCGCGCCATTTTTAATGATGCTTTCGACCACAAACCTGATTTATTTTTAATTGACGGCGTAGAAGATTTAATTAAAGATTTGTATTCAAAAGGCATGCAGCTGATTGTGGCCTCGTCATCTTCAAAACAAACGATCGACCGCGTTTTTAAGCGTTTCAATTTGTACCAATATTTTACCGATGTCGTCAGCGGAGAAGATTTTCCAAAATCAAAACCCGATCCTGAGATTTTTCTTCATGCGGCAGCATTATCAAAAGCGCCAAAAGATAACTGCATCGTAATTGAAGACAGCTCAAATGGAGTGAAAGCCGCAAAAGCCGCAGGGATTTTCTGCATTGGCTATGACAGCGTTCATTCGAAAATGCAGGATTTATCTGAAGCTGATGTGGTCATTCGGGAATTTAGTGAATTGAATTTTGAGAAGATAAAGAATTTGAAATAGTTTCAGGACGAACTTCAGCCAACTGCTTCCTTAAAAATTTTCAGGCATCTTTCGCGCGCTTCTTTGTGATCTACAATCGGTTCCGGATAGGATAATTCTTCCAATTCGGGAACCCATTTCCGGATGTATTTCAAATCTTTATCGAACTTTTTGACCTGTTCTGTTGGATTAAAAATCCTGAAATAGGGCGCAGCATCCACGCCGCTTCCGGCATTCCATTGCCAGTTTCCGATGTTAGATGATTGTTCGTAATCGAGCAGTTTCAAAGCAAAATAAGCTTCGCCCCAACGCCAGTCGATCAGTAAATGTTTGCACAAAAAACTTGAAGTGACCATTCTAACGCGGTTGTGCATGAACCCGGTTTCGTTGAGTTCGCGCATTCCGGCATCGACCATCGGATAGCCTGTTTTCCCTTCACACCATGCTTTGAATTCTTTTTCGTTGTTGCGCCATTTGATGTTGTCGTATTTCGGGCGGAAACTTTTGGTTACGGTTTCTGGAAAATGCCATAAGATCTGCATGAAGAATTCACGCCAGACCAATTCGTTTAAGAATGTTTCGTTGTTTTCCTGATAGGCTTTTGCTACGATTGTGCGAATGCTGACTGATCCAAAACGCAGATGCACACCCAATCTTGAGGTTCTTAAATCCGGGAAATTGCGCGTGGCTTCGTAGTGTTCAATTAATGTTTTTGAAATGTCGAATTCTTGAATTTTAGTTTTTGATCTTTCAAAATGGATGTCCGATAATTCTAAAAAAGGATAATGATGTGCTGTAATATTTTTGAGTAAATCTTCTGATTTGAAATGCACAAGCTTTGACTTCGAAAATTTTTCTTTCCATTTTCTGGAATACGGCGTATAAACGACATAAGGTTTTTCATCGTCCTTCACGACTTCACTTCCCTCAAAAATGACCTGATCTTTGAAAGTTTTGAATTCTATATTTTTCGATTTCAGGAATTTCTCAATGTCGGAATCGCGTTTTTTCGCATAAGGTTCATAATCGTGATTCGTATAAACCGCAGTGATTTCGTTTTCCTTTATGAGTTTCTCAAAAACAGTTTCGGGTTCGCCATGAAAAACGGCAAGCGACTTTTTGTATTTGTGCAATTGTGTATTGATTTGTACCAATAAATCGGAAATGAAAGTGACGCGCGCATCGTCTTTCGGCAGTTCAGAAAGAATGTTTTTATCGAAAATAAATACCGGCAAAACTTCAGAATCCTGCAAAGCTTTGAATAAACCTGCATTGTCTTCCAATCTTAAATCGCGCCTGAACCAGAAAATCGTCATAGAAAATAAATTAATTAACTAAAAGTGTAGACAAGCCCTGAAATCCATGAACTTTTATCAGATAATAAAAAAGCGGCCATTTGTGCAATGTCCTCTGCCTCGCCAAAACGCTTTAATGGATGGCGCTCTGAAGATTTTTCCTGTTTGCTTTCGTTGTTTAAGAATTTGTCTGCTAACGGCGTATTGGTCAACGACGGTGCAATGACATTGACACGAAATTTCGGCGCATATTCTGCTGCCAGTGCTTTTGCAAAACCTTCAACTGCACCTTTTGCCGCTGCAACACTCGTATGAAATGGCATTCCAGTTTGCACTGCGACGCTGCTGAAAAGTAAAATACTGGCCTGTTTGGAAGCAGAAAGCTGTGGCAAAATGGTCTGTAAAACTTTCACCATATTGATAAAATTGACTTGCAGATCTTCAGCAAAAGTTTCGGGTTTTATTCCTTTAAACGGCCGAAGGTTGATGCTTCCCGGCAAGTAGACAAAACCGTCAATGTTTTCAGGTAATTTTGTGACATCCAGGGTATCATTGGCAGCATCAAAAACAATGTGATTGACTTTCAAACCGGATAAATTCTCGGAAGTCCGCGACGCAATGAAAACGTTATTTGCGTATAGCAATTCCTTGGCTAAAGCCAAGCCAATTCCGTATGAACCGCCAATCAATAAGATGTTTTTCATCGCTGTTGCGGATTAAATTCACCAAAAAGTTCGGTCAGTTTTTTTGTGCGGTATTCGAAAATCTTATCCAGTTCCGGCTTCACCAAAAACGGATGCGCCAATTGCCCTAAAATTCCCATTGGGACTTTATAATGCACAATATCTTCCATTTCAACGCCACCGGGAATTTCCTTCAAAAAGTGTTTGTGGTGCCAGAAATTGTAAGGCCCGAAACGCTGTTCATCTACGAAAAATTCCTTGTCTTCCACATGTGTGATTTCAGTTACCCATTGCATTTTGAGTCCGAAAAGCGGCGTAATCGTATAATGGATGATCTGTCCGGAGAACATTTTTCGTTCATCGCCTGAAATCGTGTGAAAGCCCATTTCTTTTGGCGTAATGACTTCGAGGTTTTTAGGATCGGAAATAAAATCCCAAGCCTGCTGCAATGAAATCGGTAGTTTCTGAATGCTTTTTTTGGTGTATAATTTCATGGAAATCACTTTTTGTAAAGGTATAAATTGTTTAATGAAAATTGATAAACAATAAACAAAATAATGTTGAGAATATGCATTTGACTGTTCCGTTCCTTTCTCATTTTCTAATTGCCACATTTTCTAATTTCTTTCAATTTGAATTTGTAATTTTGGCGGATAACCTTAATTTATTACACATGAAAAAAATATTTTTCGTACTGGCCGTGATCGCAGCTTCGTTTTCGGTTGAAGCACAAGTAAAAACGCCTGCTCCAAGTCCGGCAGCAAGCGTTAAGCAAGTAGTTGGTTTAACCGATGTTGAAGTAGATTATTCACGTCCGGGGATGAAAGGCAGAACGATTTTTGGCGATCTGGTTCCGTTTGGAAAGCTGTGGAGAACTGGTGCAAATGCAAACACAACGATTTCATTCAGCGAAGATGTCGTGATCGACGGAAAGTCTTTGAAAAAAGGGAAGTATGCGTTATACACAACACCAAAAGCCGACAACTGGGAGATTATTTTCTATTCTGATTCAGACAATTGGGGCACGCCGGAAAAATGGGACGATACAAAAGTGGCTTTGAAAGCGACAGCTAAAGCAGAAATGCTGAACAGAAGCGTAGAAAGCTTAACGATCGGAATTAACGGTTTGGACAACAATTTCGGCTTCCTTGAAATTTCATGGGAAAAGACTTTGGTTGCTTTGAAATTTGAAGTTCCGACAGAAAAAACAGCCATGGCAAGCATTGAAAAAGCTTTGGCCGGGCCAACCGCAAACGATTATTTTTCATCGGCGCAATATTACTACCAGTCAAACGGAGATCTGACCAAAGCATTGGCTTACGTAAACAAAGCATTGGAATTGAACAAAGAAAAACCGTTCTGGTTCAATAGGTTGAAATCTTTGATCCAGGCAAAAACTGGAGATAAAAAAGGCGCAATTGAATCAGCGAAAGCTTCATTGGCTGCTGCAACCGCTGCAAAAAACAATGATTATGTGAAAATGAATAACGACAGCATTGCAGAATGGAGTAAGAAATAACCTGAAATCTGTTTAAAAAAAATCCCGCTCTTATGTTGAAAGCGGGATTTTTTATGCTTTTATTCGATCGTTTTTCATCACGATTTGAAGTGTCACAGATAGGAAAATCGTTAACATTGCACCAATGAAATTCAGCCATAAAAAGCTTACGACATCAAGATAATAAATGTAGAAAATCGTCAATTGACTCATGACAGCGCCCCAAAAAATTGCTTTGGCTTTGACGTATTTGATGTAAAATCCGACAAGGAAAATCCCGAGAACCGTTCCGTAAAAAATCGATCCGATGATGTTGACGAGCTGGATTAAATTTTCGAATAATGTCCCGACACACGCAAAAAGGATTGCAATAATTCCCCAGATCAAAGTGAAAAATTTCGTGGCATTTACAAAATGCTTGTCCGATTTTTCACCTTTAATATTGCGTTTGTAGATGTCGATGGCTGTTGTAGAAGCCAATGCATTGATTCCTGAAGCTGTTGATGACATGGCCGCGGAAAGAATTACAGCTAGCAAAAGTCCGATCAAACCTTTTGGTAAATAATTTAAAATGAAATGTATAAAGACATAATCTTTATCATTGGTTTCCGCTTTATTATCGGCTTTTGAAATCAGTTCGCGCGCTTCATCACGCAAATCATTCTCTTTGCTGGATAATGCTACGAGTTCTTTCCGTAAAATCGGATTGTCGTAATTCTGGTTTAAGTGGTCAATGTAAATCAGGTTGATCTCTTTTTTTTCTTCAGATAATTTGTCGAGTTTTTGTTCCAGAATGTGGTATTCGTTTTTATATTTCGAATGCTCCACGGCCACTTTATTGTTCGGATTGAAATTTAGCGGCACCGGATTGAATTGGAAAAATACAAAAACCATCACACCGATCAGCAAGATAAAAAACTGCATCGGCACTTTTAAAAATCCGTTCATGATCAAACCCATCTGGCTTTCCTTGACCGATTTTCCGGATAAATAACGGCCAACCTGCGATTGATCGGTTCCAAAATACGAAAGTGCGAGAAAAAACCCGCCCGTAATCCCGCTCCAAAACGTATAACGTGTTTCAGGGTCGAATGAAAAATCGACCACATCCATTTTATGGTTTGCACCGGCAATATGCATCGCATTGCTAAACGTCATATCGTTCGGAAGCAAATGTAAAATCAGGAAAAACGTCACAAACATTCCGGTCATGATCACGAACATTTGCTGTTTTTGGGTGACGTTTACGGCTTTGGTTCCGCCTGCAAACGTGTAAATAATCACCAAAACGCCAATGGCAATATTCATTAAGGTCAAATTCCAACCGAGCAATGCCGATAAAATAATTGCCGGTGCATAAATCGTCAAACCCGTTCCCAATCCGCGTTGAAACAAAAACAAACCCGCAGCGAGCGAACGTGTTTTTAAATCGAAGCGCTGTTCGAGATATTCATACGCCGTAAAAACTTTTAACTTGTGGTAAATCGGGATGAATGTGTAGCAGATGACGACCATTGCGATCGGCAATCCGAAATAAAACTGCACGAAACCCATTCCGTCGTGATAAGCCTGTCCCGGCGTCGATAAAAATGTGATTGCACTGGCTTGTGTCGCCATAACCGAAAGCCCGACTGTCCACCATGGCGTTTCATTATTTCCAAGAATGTAATCCTCAACGTTTTTGCTTCCTTTTGTTTTCCAAACGCCATAAACGACGATGAATAATAAGGTTGCCGAAAGTACGATCCAGTCGATTTGCTGCATATTATGAGAACATTTCCATGATTAGACAAAAAACCATGATGTAGATCGCGTTAGCGACCAGAACCCAGGTGTAGCTTTTTTTCCAGACTGTCGATTTATCGGCTTTCATAGGTTTACTTATCGGTTGGAACAGAGATTAAGTTGGCCATCAGGCGAAATGCACCCGAAACACCTTCAGGCAATTCCCTGAAAAAGCTTAGTCCGGTATAAATATAGTTTCCTTTTCCGTATTTCGCGACAAGGATCGCGCTTTTTTTAGCGCTTTCGTTTTTATCTGCTGATGAAATTATCGGCGTAAATGCTTTGTCCCATTCGCTCGGATAATACAATCCCTGTTCCTGTTTCCAGCCTTGAAAATCTTTAGAAGTAATAATATTCGGGAAATTTAAAACCGGATTTTTAGGTTCTAAAAAAGTGACTGTTGCATTTTCATCCGTGACACGGTCGCGTGAAAGTTTGAGCTGAAACGGCGCAAGGTCATTGGTTACCAAATCCCCGGCCGTGTTGTATTGTACGATCATATTGTGGCCTTCTTTTACAAATTCGAATAGGATATTCTGGACAAATGCCAGCGCATTTACCGTATTGTAAGCGCGGATACCTGTCATTACCACGTTAAAATCTTTAAGGCGATCTTTCGTGATTTCTTCTGGTTTTAAGATTGCGACATCATAACCCATTTGGCGCAAACTCTTCGGAACTTCATCACCGACTCCCATGATGTATGCGATTTTTTCATTTGCGGTTTTGATGTCGAGCTTAATGAAACGCGCTTCGGCCGGTTTTAAAACTTCCTGTTTTGAAATGTGGTCGTATTTGATTGCGATCAGTTCTTTATCAAAGCGATTTCCGTCAACTGTTGCTATGCTTTTTGCGGTGATTTCATCGGCAGATGCTGGCGCGGTAATTTCAAAATATACCGCTTTTTCTTCGCCTTTTTTTGTTAATGAAAAGGCTGCAGATTTTGGGGAAACTTTCCAGTTCTCCGGCAAATCCAATTCTAAATTGCCATTGATATTGTCTTTTCCGGCGGTAATTTTTACGCCAACAGTCCGCGTTTTATTGTCATTAAAAATCACGACTTTATCGAGTAGGGAAGTCGTCACATCTGGCACAATATCGAATGGGCGATAGACTTCACCTTTTACATCATCGTTGTATTTGTAGATCACATTTCGTTCAAACGGAATATTCGTTCCGTTAATCATGACATTAAAAGTGACTTTGACTTCGCGAATGATATCCGGAATGCCGATGTTTTTCTGGTCGTCAACGCGGTACATGCCAACAGTTCCTTTTTCCTTTAACCAATACGGCTGCGTATAATTAAAATCGGCTGGCAATTTGATTTCGATGTCAAAATTCTGGTCGGCGTTGTTTTTTAAATCTGTTGCCTGAAAAGTCGTAATGGATTCGGGAAACGTTTTAAGGCTGGCCAATTGCATCGCAACAATACTTCTGTTAATCGCTTCCAATTTGATTTTGACAATACTTCCGGGCGTGGTTTCCTGATGATCGGCGACCGCTTCAAGATACAATCCGGCGCAGGCTGCTATGGTATTTTTAATTTCTTCGGATTTGATGGGTTTCCAATGGTTTTCATCCAATGACTGGATCATTGCATATGCTTTGACCAAATCGGAAATGCTCGCTGACGGATTTTTGAAATCGTAATTCTTTTCAATTTTTGAAAGCAGTTCGCCGATGGATTTTCCGCCTTTGACGCGGTTCCATGACGTGTCAATGCCTTCAAAAATATTCGATTTATCTTTTGGCGTATCGCCTTTTAAAAATTCAAGATATTCGTTGTCTTCACCACGCGCACCTGTACTTCCAAAACCTTGCGATTGGTGTCGGCTGCGGCTTAAAGCGGCAATTTCCTGATTGGATTTTCCCAAGCTATTATAAAAAACGCCGGTTTCGATGCTGTACATATTCGATTTGTCGGCTTTGTCAAACTTTTCTTTTGAACCGTAAAACCACCATGATGTATTGAAAAATACGCGTTTTGGCTGCCAGGTTTGAACTAAATTTAATTGGTTTGGATAGATTTTCGGATCGTTGGATTTGTCAAAAGCTTCGAGGCTTAACATTGCTGAAGAAGTGTGATGTCCGTGTGTTGTCCCCGGCGAACGCGCATCAAATCGGTTGATAATCACGTCTGGCTGGAATTTTCTGATCATATAAACTACATCTGCCAAAACTTCATCCTTATTCCATATTTCAAGGGTTTCATCCGGAACTTTAGAATATCCGAAGTCATTCGCACGTGAAAAAAACTGTTCACCACCATCTATTTTTCGGGCTTCAAGCAATTCCTGAGTTCTGATGACGCCGAGCAATTCGCGCAATTCCGGCCCGATTAAATTTTGTCCGCCGTCGCCCCGCGTTAACGATAAATAGCCGGTGCGGGCTTTTTTCTCATTCGCCATATATGAGATCAGCCGTGTGTTCTCATCATCAGGATGTGCTGCAATATATAAAACAGAACCTAGGAAATTGAGCTTTTGGATTTTATTAAAAATTTCTGCCGATGTTGGTTTTGGCGGCTGCTGCGCGAAAGCATGCTGACAAATAACCAGTGCGAAAACAAATGAAATCAGGGGTTTGAACATAATCGGAAATTGAGTTTCCAAATATACTAAAATAGAATGGGCAGGC
Source organism: Flavobacterium noncentrifugens (assembly GCF_900100375.1). Classification (GTDB taxonomy): domain Bacteria; phylum Bacteroidota; class Bacteroidia; order Flavobacteriales; family Flavobacteriaceae; genus Flavobacterium; species Flavobacterium noncentrifugens. The sequence goes on from NZ_FNEZ01000002.1 coordinate 885,148, forward strand.
TTTTTTTTAGAAATTCTTTAACAATAAAAAAGCCGAATCTTAGGGACGATCCGGCTTTTTAGTTCAATGGTTTTGGTTTGGTATTAATCGGCAGAAGCCGTGGTCATTTTTCTCATAAATCGGCCATTTGGCGAATATGGATATTCTTTTTTATGTTTTTTTTGGAATTGGATCACATCGTCATCGTCATAATCTGTAATGTAAACGCTGACTTTGTTGTTCATCGAATAGCCTCTGTAACCACTCGGAATTTCGTCTGCATTTTTCCATTCGCCATCTTCCTGGTAATAATAGATGCTCTTTTTGGTGTCAAAATAAGCTTCGATATTTGGATAATAGTAGTAACGAAGGCTGCATTGCGTTATTGGGTCGATTAGCGGCGGTGCTTTGTCGGCTTTTTTACGGTCGGCCTGCGCATTGGCATTCAATGCAAATAAAAAAAGTATGGCTGTTGAAAGTATAATTTTTTTCATTTTGTGTGTTTTATCCAAATGTTTTAGCATTCGGTATTTGAACATCACAAACGTAAGAATAAATTTTTTAAATATCCGATAAAAAGCATTAAAAAATCGATTAAATGCAATATTTGTATTTTTATTACAGAAAAATCTTTCAAATTTGATCTAATCAAAATTCGGATACCATCGAAATTACATCATGATTTAATCTGTAAATTCTTTTTCTTCAAACGGAACCGTAATGATTGAAATTCCTTTTTGCAATAAAAGATTGTTTGGAAAAGTAATGAGTTCGCCTTCTTTTGTCCGCAGCAGCGTATGAAAAGCGCGAATGTCTTCGATTTCAGCTTCGATCGGGAAATCTTTATCGTGGATTTTGATCGTATCACCAATTTTAAACGGAAACGTAAACAGCAAAATAATACCCGAAGTAATATTACTCAAAATCGACCATTGTGCAAATAATGCGACGCCAACAACTGTAATCACTGAAGAAATCGTCAGGAAAATGTCTTTCGTCTGAACGCCCCAAATGATAAATACGGCAATGATGAATAAGATCGAAATGAAAATGCTATTGTATTTGGCAACCAAATTGGTGCGGTGTTCCAGGATTTCGCTCGATTTTGCATAGTGCTTAATGAGCCGCGTAGACGTGAACCGCAACAAAATCGTAATACAGATCAGTATAATCGTGGCGAAGATTTCAATGTAAAATTCCTGGATCATAATATTAAAGTTTGTTCAGGTAATCATACACTTTTTGCGTCGGCAATCCGACAACATTTGTATAAGAACCTTCGATTTTTGTAATGCCAATTAAACCAATCCATTCCTGGATGCCATAAGCGCCGGCTTTATCAAACGGTTTGTAATGGTCGAGGTAATATTTGATGGATTCATCCGGCAATTCACAAAAAGTCACTTTTGTAACTTCATTAAAAGTGTGCGAAGTGCTCAATGTTTTAAAACATACAGACGTAATGACTTCATGCATTGAATTGGACAACGATTTTAAAATCTGGAAAGCATCGTCATAATCTTTCGGTTTTCCGAGTGCGCGTTCGTTGTGCCAAACAATGGTATCGCTCGTAATTAACAATTCATTTTCAGACAATTCGCTTTCAAAAGCGTTGGCTTTCAGTTCGGCTAAAAAATCAGTGATTTCAGAAGATTTCAATTCCGATGGATAAATTTCTTCCACATCTTTCAAGCGAATCTCAAAATCGAGATCCATGTCTTTGAAAAATTGCTGCCGTCTTGGCGAACCCGAAGCCAATATGATTTTGTAGTTTGATTTAAGCATGATGCAATATATTATAGGTAAGCAAAGCGATTGAAAATACGCCAAACAGGATCACAAGTTTTAAAACCAAGCTCAGATGCCTGAAATCTTTTACCGATTTTGCGTCCCACATTTTGACTGTAAAATAGATCAGCGGAGCAGCAACAAACAGCAAAATATAAATCGTGATCAGCAGTAAATTGTTCGAAAAAAAATATTTGTTCGTATAATACAAAACCAGTAAAACCGGAACAATGCTCAATCCGAAAATTAGTTTTGATGTCCGCTTTCGCCCTAAAGCTATCGGCAAAGTGTTCATGCCCTGATTGTAATCGCCATCAACATCTTCAAGGTCTTTGACCATTTCGCGGATCAGGTTGAGGATAAAAGCAAACACCGCATAGTCGGAAATTACCGAAAAAACCGTTGCCATCACTTCGCGGTTTCCATTATAGATCATCGGAAACATGTCAAAAACAGGAACGATCAAAACGCTGACAGCAAGCAGTAAGGCGATGATCACATTTCCAACAACCAGCATTTGTTTTAAGCTTGTCGCGTATAAATATAAAGTCGCTGCAATGAAGATGAAAATCGCTGCAAAGCCTGGTTTTTCAATGACGTTCGCCAGATAAAATCCAATGGCAACACCAGAAATATTGAGTCCGACATAAATATTATATGCCATAGCTTCTGAAATATACTTGCCGACAATAACATGTTTCGGCTTGTTTTCACCGTCAGTTTCCTGGTCGAAAATGTTGTTGATCACATAACCTGCCGCAGCGATCAAAACCGTCGAAAATACCAATAAAATGTATTGAAAATCGTTCAGTGCCAGCGGAATTTTCTGCCAGATCAAAAATCCGTAACGCAAAATAAGCTGCATCAGTGCGAGCATTAATAAATTTTGGTAGCGAATGAGCTTGAAAAAGTGTTTCATAGTAAGTCAAAAGTCGAATGTCAAAAGTCGAACGGTTCTGTCCGACAGTTCTCCCGAAGTTTCGGGACTAAAATCTAATTCTCAATTTTAAATCAATCGTGTTTTCCGTCAAAATGCTGCATCCATTTTCCCTGCACGCGCATGACTTGTTCTATGACATCGCGAACCGCGCCGCGTCCGCCATTTTTATGCGAAATGTATTTGGAGATTTCCTTGATTTCCGGGCTTGCATCCTGCGGGCATGTGGGCAAACCAACGAGTTTCATCACGTGATAATCGGGAATGTCGTCGCCCATATACAGCACTTCTTCGGCGTTTATGTGGTACAATTCGATGTATTCTTTGAATGTTTTTACTTTGTCTGGCGTGGCCAAATGAATGTCGGTAATCCCAAGATTTCTGAGCCTGATTCGAACGCCTTCATTACTTCCGCCAGAAATAATGCACACATGATACCCGCTTTCCACAGCCGCTTTCATCGCATAACCGTCCCGGATGTTCATGATTCTGAGCATTTCGCCTGTTGGTGTAATGTGTACCGAACTGTCGGTTAAAACGCCGTCAACATCAAAAATAAACCCTTTGATGCCGTTCATGATTTCCTTATAAGTTTTTGCCATTTTGTATGGATTGGGTTAGGATTTTATAAATATTGCGCTGGTTTTCATCAGATAAAAAGTCCAGATGAGCGTTTATGGTTTGGAGGTCGTTGCGTTTTGCCGGGCCGGTTTGCGCGTCTTTTGGTGAAAGCGTCATGATTTTTTCAGATGTTTCGCGGATCAAAGGCTGTAAGATTTCGAACGGAAGGCCGTGTTCGTTGCAGATGTCGTTCCCGATTTTATACAAATGATTCACGAAATTATTGACGAAAACTGCCGAGACATGAATGGATTTCCGTTGTTCAGAGGAAATGGAAAATACTTTTTCAGAAATGCTTTTTGCCGTTTTTTGAACCAAGTCAAAATCGGATCCTGATTCCGTTTCAATGCAAATCGGGATCACTTTAAAATCGGTTGCCTTGTTTTTTGAAAAAGTCTGCAACGGATAAAAGACAGCTTTACTATTTTTTGCATTCAATGCATCTATAGAAACACTACCCGAAGTATGCGCGACCAATCGGTTTTCAAAAGGCAACTGCGACGAAACTTCGGCAATCGCATCATCTGAAACGGCAATAATATAAAGATCGGCTGCAGCCAATTCGTTCAAATTATGAACTACCGGAATCGTATCTGATTCAAAATTGCTGCGCGAAAATACCTGGACAACTTCCGTCCGATCACTTTCAGTAAAAGCCGAAATTAAATGCTGCGCGACATTTCCCGAACCGATAATGGCAATTTTTATCATGCGGCTAAATTAGTAAAAAAATCAGCTTTTTATTCTGTAAAGTTCATCGGAAGCATATCACCGGCGCGTTTTTTTCCGAGCTCGCCGCCAAACAAAACGACATCAAAATCTTCATTGTTTCCATATTCATCTACGTGAAAAGTATTGCTTTTGAAAACCACGTTTGATTGTTCAGATTTGTCGTAAAGCAAATTGAAAGATTTGTAAAAAGAACCGTCGTCGCTCAATGATTTTGGTTTTTTCTTTGTCGAATCTTTTATTGTTATCGTGTAGATTCCTGCATTTTTCTGAATTTGAAAATGATCGTTCGGATTGGCCAGATAGCTGCCTTCAAACAACTGAAAACTTTTTTTGTCCCAAATATTTTTGGAAAGATTTCTGAAAAAATGCATCTGCGAACCGTAATACGTTTTTTTTCTTTTTTCTAAATAAGCTTTCTTTTTCTTGATATTGTCTTTGTAAAAGGTAGTTCCCGCCAGATAACTGCTGTAAACATCGGCACTTTTAATGCTTTTCAGATTAAAATTCACATAAAAATCTACCAAAGAAAATGCGATTTCATAGCCCAGGTAATTGTTTTGAATTTGAATTGGAACCGATGAAAAAGCAGCAAGTTGGTTGGTTTTTGTGTCGTAAGAGAAAGAAATATCAGTTTCATTAAGAATTTTGCACGATCTTCCGGCTTTCGTTTTCCCCAGGAATTCTTCGCGAAAAATCTTCAGTTTATCAGCTCTGCTAAAACCGTCGGCAATAACGGTAACTTCTTTTAAATGCGTTTCTTTCGGAACCAGGTAAATTTTTTGATTCGGATTTTCAAAAGGATTTGCAATGATTTTTGATTCATATCCGATAAAACCAATCACGAGTGTAGTATTGATTTTATTCGCCGCATGCAGTTCATATTTTCCCTGGTCATCCGTAATCGTACCAATCGAAGTGCCGTCAAGATACACCGACGCACCTGCTATGGTTTCTTTATTTTCATCGAACACGATTCCGCTCAGCGTTTGCGAATGCATTTTTAAACTGCATACAACCAATAAAAAAGTATAAAAATAATATCTCATATCAGTCTTTTAAAACTACCGAAATGTGAATTGCTTTTTCCAGAAGTTTATGGATCGGGCAATTGTGCGCAATCTCGAGCAAACGGTTTTTCTGGGTTTCATCTAATGTTCCAAAAACCCGGATGTTCATTACCATTTTGTGTTCTTTTGTTTCCGGTTTGTTGTCGAATGTGACGTCGATCATCGTTTCTTCGAGGTTCCAATTTTTGCGGTCGGCATACATTCTGAGTGTAATTCCGGTGCAGGAAGCGAGCGAAGAAGCGAGAAGCTGGCTTGGGGTAAATCCTAAATCCTGTCCGCCTATTGATGTTGGCTCGTCTGAAATAATCGAATTTGTTTCGGTTTTGATGTCGGTTTTATAATGGCTTTTGCCGGTTGCAGCGGTGACTCTGATCATTTTTTGAGGTTTAGGTTGGTTTGTGGCGGAAGTGGGACAAATTCGGTTTCGCCAGGAACTTTTTCAAAGGTTTGTTCCAGCCAGCGCTTTTTTGCATCTTCAATCAATTCAGGCGTTGACGCGACAAAATTCCAGTAAATCGTTCTTGGTTCTGCAAAAGCATCACCACCGAAAATGTAAACCGTCGTATTTTCATGCATGGTGAATGCACATAATTTCGTGTCATTCGCAATTAAAATTTGCTTCGGTTCATATACATTTCCTTCACTTTCAACCGAGCCTTCTAAAATATATAAAGCACTTTCTCCAAATAAATCATTACCAATTGAAATGGTTTGTTTTTTATCCGATTTTAATTCGAGCAAATACAGCGGACTGTAAACGGGAACTGGCGATTTTCTTCCGAAAGCTTGCCCGGCGATGAGTTTAAAAGCTACCCCGTTTTCGATCCAATGCGGAATTTCGTGATCGGAAGCGTGGTAAAAATTCGGAGGCATTTGTTCCAGATTTTTCGGCAAAGCAACCCAAATTTGTAAACCGTGCAATGATTTTTCAGAATGCCGCAAATATTCAGGTGTTCTTTCTGAATGGACTATGCCATTTCCAGCCGTCATCCAATTGACTTCTCCGGGCTTGATCTCGACTTCGCTGCCGAGGCTGTCTTTGTGCATAATGCTGCCTTCGAATAAATAAGTCAATGTCGATAATCCAATGTGCGGATGCGGCGGTACGTCAAAATTTTCATAATCATGCAGCGCAATCGGGCCCATGTGGTCGATGAATGCAAATGGCCCAACCATGCGTTTGTCTTTAAACGGCAACAACCGGCCAACCATAAAATTCCCGACAATGTTCGGGCGTTCTTCGATAATCAGTTTGATATTTGACATGGAAAGTTTTTTGGGATTTAAAAGTACGAAAAAAATCAGGGAATTTGGTTTCGATTTCATTCAGAAACTGCGATCAATTTTGGCTTAAATTAACAAAAATCCGTCCGCGGCAATCAACATTTTTAAGTATTTTTGTCGCACTTTTAAACTACAATCCTTTTATAATGGATAAAAAATTATTCTCGTTCCTTTTTTCCACCCGATTGATGGCCGTTTTGTTTCTCACTTTCGCTACAGCGATGGCCGCCGGAACCTTTATTGAAAACGAATACAACACCGATACGGCAAGAATCTGGATTTATAACACCAAATGGTTTGAAGCGATTATGCTGTTTTTCCTGATCAACTTTTTCGGAAATATCAAGCGTTACCAATTGCACAAAAGAGAAAAATGGGCGAGTTTACTACTGCACTTAGCGTTTATTTTTATCCTCATCGGAGCATTTGTAACCCGTTACATCAGTTATGAAGGCATGATGCCCATCCGCGAAGGCGCTGCAGAAAACCAGGTTTTTTCAGATAAAACTTTTTTAAATGTTGCCGTTGATGGCGATTACAAAGGGCAGATGAGGCGCAGGATTTACGAAGATCCATTGCTGCTTTCCCCGGCGACGAACAATAATTTTACGATGTCGGAGAAGTTTGCCGATACAAAATTTGAAGTCTCTTATAAAAACTATGTTTTCGGAGCCACTGAAACGGTTGTCCCAAAAGAAAACGGCACGACTTACCTTAAAATGGTAGAATCTGGAGGCGGAATGCGCCACGAACATTACCTGAAATCAGGCGAAATCCAAAACATCCACAACACACTTTTCGTACTGAATAAATACACGGCCGGCGCAGTCAACATCAACACAACCGGCGGCGCATACACGATCAAAACCCCATTTGACGGGCAGTTTATGAGAATGGCCGACAAAATGCAGGGAACTGTAATTAAAGATTCGTTGCAGCCGTTGATGATGCGCTCTCTGTATAACGTTGGCGGATCGCAGTTTGTCTTTCCTGAGCCTGCAATCAAAGGAGAAAAAGCTTACAAATCAAGCAGTGATTTACATGCAAAACAGCACGATGATGCGCTGACGCTAACAGTAAAATCGCAAGGACAGGAGCGTGAAATTACCGTTTTAGGTTCAAAAGGAAAACAAGGCGAGCCGGTTATGGTTAAGATCGGAAACCTTGATTTTACGATCAATTTTGGAAGTAAAGTCTACACTTTGCCGTTTAAAATCCAGCTGAATGATTTTATCGCGACCAAATATCCGGGAACCGAAAAAAGCTATGCTGCGTTTGAAAGCAAAGTGACTGTTTTGGATCCCGATAAGAAATTTAATGCACGGATATTTATGAACAATGTTTTGGATCACAAAGGTTTTCGCTTTTTTCAGGCGTCATTTGATCCCGATGAAAAGGGAACCGTACTTTCTGTAAACCATGATTTTTTGGGAACCTGCATTACGTATTCGGGATATTTCATGTTGTTTTTTGCGATGATGGCAATTCTTTTTGACAAGCATACGCGATTTGCCGACATCAAACGAAAACTGGAAGTTGTGAAAAATAAAAAAGCCAAATTGCTCTCGATCTTAATCCTCTTTTTAAGCTTTAACGGATTTGCACAACAGCACGAGCACACGCCGCAAAAAGCACATCTGCCAAGCCAGGAGCAAATCGATTCTTTGATCAATAAATACAAAGTGACTGAAGCGCATGCCGCGAAATTCGGTAGGCTAATCACTCAGGATGAAGGTGGACGAATGAAACCTGTGAATACTTTTTCGTCTGAATTGCTTCGGAAAGTCAGCAAAAACGACAAATATAAAGACATGAATTCGGATCAGGTTTTTCTTTCAATGACACAATTTCCGCGGATTTGGTTTGAAGTGCCGCTGATTTATATAAAGCCAGGAAATGACAGCATCCGTAAGATTATCGGAATTGACAGCAAGCAAAAATATGCGCCATTTATTGCATTTTTTGACAACAACGGCAATTATAAATTGTCTTCTTATCTTGAAAAAGCTTATAAAGATGCAGTTCCGGACGCATTTGAAACAGACTTCATCGAAACTGACCGAAAAGTGAATTTGCTGAATTCGGCGTTAAGCGGAAGCATTCTCAAAATCTTCCCGGTTCCCGATGATAAAAACAACAAATGGATTTCGTATTTAGAGTTGCATTCATCAGGAATGAAAGGCATCGACTCTACTTTTACAAAAAATATTTTGCCGTTATATATGGCTTCGCTCGACAGTGCTTCGGTGAGTAAAAATTATACCAATGCCGATTTTTACCTGCAGAGCATGGAAAATTACCAGAAGAAATTCGGTAGTGCCGTGCGTCCGTCGGAAGACAAAATCAACTCGGAAATCACGTACAACAAATACGACATTTTCAAGAAACTGTACTATTTGTACATGCTTTCAGGCGTTTTGATGTTGATCTTCACCATCGTAAATATTTTCTTTGAAAAGAAAGCGATCAGGATTGTCATTAACGCTTTCCATATTTTAATCGGGATTTTATTTGCCTTGCATACTGCCGGATTGATCGCGCGCTGGTACATTTCCGGACATGCGCCGTGGAGTGACGCTTATGAATCGATGATTTATGTAGCCTGGGCGACGATGTTTTTCACATTGGCTTTCGACCGAAAATCAAAACTGACAGTTGCTTCGGGAACTTTTGTCGCTTCGATGATCCTGATGATCGCGCATTGGAACTGGATGGATCCGTCGATTGCAAATTTGCAGCCTGTATTAAATTCGTATTGGCTGATGATTCACGTTGCGGTAATCGTTGGGAGTTACGGTCCGTTAACACTCGGAATGGTGCTTGGTGTGGTATCTTTAATTTTGATATTGTTCTCGAATGAAAAGAACAAAACCAAAATGGATTTAAATATCAAAGAAATCACCTACATTAACGAAATGGCGCTTACGATCGGGCTTGTAATGCTTACGATTGGAAATTTTCTTGGTGGGCAATGGGCAAATGAAAGTTGGGGTAGGTATTGGGGCTGGGATCCTAAAGAAACTTGGGCGTTGATCTCGATCATGATTTATGCGTTTGTAATTCATGCACGTTTTGTTCCGGCTTTGCGCGGAAAATGGATTTTCAATCTGATGAGCATCATTGCTTTTTATTCGATTATGATGACGTATTTCGGAGTGAATTTTTACCTGACCGGATTGCATTCTTATGCGAGTGGAGATAAAGTAGTGACGCCAACATTTGTATATTATTCGGTTGCGATTGTGGCTGTTTTAGCAGTAGTTTCCTACTGGAGATACAAGAAAGTATTCAAAAAATAAAATTAACCATTAAGGAATTAAGGTTAGTAAGTTCTTAACGTTTCTTAAACCCTTAATGGTTTTAAAACAAAAAGGTTCAACTGTAAAGCTGAACCTTTTTGTTTTATGAAAATAAAATTTAAACTTTTCCTAAAGTATACAATTGCTCCATGGTTGGTGATTTGCTTCCGCCGGCTGGCTCAAGCGTAATTCCGAAACCTTCTGCTCCGGTTGCGTTGTCAACAGCAAACATTTTATAATTATTAGCCGTAAAATTTTCTAATAATCCGATGCTTGTTGGCGTAAGCGGATTCAGCTTCAAAGCCCACACCTGATACACTTTTCCTTCCGGCGGTTCTGGTAATCCGGCTGCATCAACATAAACGGTAGCCGATTGCTTGTTGTAGTAAACTTTTGCAAATGATCGCGGGGAAACGGCTTGTCCGCCAAGGTTTACAACCGTATTTTTTGTATCACGGATAACCGCTAAAGCGTCTTCTGTTTGCTTGTTTCTTATTTCCGAGGTCACTAAAGCTTCCTGCAATTTTGATTTTTCATTTTCAGCAGAAACAACCTGCTGGCTGGTTTGGCTTAATCTGTTATATTGGTATCCAAAACCAATCAGGAGCAATACCGCTGCCGCCCAACCCACATACATTAAGATGTTAGATTTTGGTTGCATCTGAACTACTTTCGAATGTTTTAGCTCCAGTTTCGCTTTGATTTTCGCAAAGTTATCGGCCGATAAAAAAGGGGAGAAGCTCGTAGATAAATTGAGGATCGATTTTTCAATAGAAATGATTTCGGACTCAACTTCGCGATGTTCCTTAGCCATTTTCGCCACTTCGCTGTTTTCGGTTTCATTTAGCAAACCGTAAACATAAAGTTCGAGTATCCCTGAATTGATATAGTCTTGAGTATCCATTATACGTGTAAAAATTTTCTGAGGTCGTTAATACAATTCCTGTTTTGTGTTTTAACGGTTCCAAGCGGAATCTGCAATTCATCCGAAGCTTCCTGTTGGGTATAGCCTTTAAAAAACAACAGATCGATAATTTGTATGCATTTGGGTTTGAGTTTGTTGACAAATTCCCTTATTCCAATGGTGTCAATCTTGTGGATCAACTTATTGCTGTCGTCTAGCAGATGTACGAAATTATCCGAAGACAGGTTTTTCTGGCTGTTGTTATATCCTTTCGAACGCAGTTTGTCAATCGACGTATTTCTTGCAATATTGATAATCCAGGTATAAAAGCGCCCTTTGCTTTCATTGTATGAATCGATGTTTTTCCAGATTTTAACAAATACTTCCTGAAGCACGTCTTCCGCTTCTTCACGGTCTTTTACCAGGTTGTTAATTACAGCGAACAAGCTTTTCGAATACATGTCATACACGTGTGAAAATGCCCGGTCGTCTTTAGTTTGTATTAATGGCAGTAGTTCTTCTTGTGTCATTTTTTTGAATACTTTTTAAACAAATCTATACATTTTTTATAATAATGTAAAGCACTTTGAATAAAAAACATCTTTTTAAATGTTTGATTGTGAAAGCTGTAACATTGGATCGTTTAAATGTAAACCAAACTGCATGAAGTTACGTAATTTCATAGACAAAAGTTTTTAAGCACTTAAACTTTTTGTTTCCGGTATTCTCCAAATGATTTCCCCAGAATAAAGTTGGGAATACCCGGATTTGGCGGCAGTAGGTTTTGGTTAGAGGACATCACTGTTGTCAGGGGAGCCCGGAGCTTTAAGCTTCTGGGCTTCTTTTTTGTTTTAACAAAACTTTCGCAGCAACGCCATAGCGAATGCCAGCCAATTTTAGCTAATTTTATAAAAAAATAACCATGAGAAAATTTGTATTCGTTGCCTGTGGCGCATTGCTTTTGTTCAGTTGCCAGAATCAGGCGCAGGGCAAAGCAACCAAAGCAGCGGCAACCACAAAATCAACAACAATGAAACCATCAATTTACCAGTTCAAAGCAGAAGATTTATCCGGAAATGCATTCGATTTTTCCACTTTAAAAGGAAAAAAAGTATTGATTGTAAACACGGCTTCAAAATGCGGATTAACGCCGCAATACGAACAACTCGAAACATTGTACGAAAAGTACAAAGACCAGAATTTTGTAATCATAGGCTTTCCAGCCAATAATTTTGCATCACAGGAACCGGGAACCAATGCTGAAATCGGTGCATTCTGCCAGAAAAATTACGGCGTGACTTTTCCAATGATGTCTAAAATATCTGTCAAAGGAGACGATCAGAACGAAATTTACCAATTCCTGACCCAAAAAAGCAAAAACGGCTTGCAGGATTCTGAAGTCGAATGGAATTTCCAGAAATATTTGCTGAATGAAAAAGGCGAACTTGAAAGAGTGATTTCTCCAAAAACATTGCCGACAGATCCTGAAATCGTGAACTGGATCAAAGCATAAAATGGCTGAGAACAATAACAATTTTCCGCATATTCTTACGGCTTCATCTACGTTACTCGGATTGTGTTTTGTGGTGCTGACCTCGTTAAGATTAAACAATTTTAGAGATGGATCGATCATCGATGAATTCACCGCAGTAGCGATCATAATGTTTTTGACAAGCAGCATTTTATCGTATCTGTCGATGCGAAGCAAGAACGAACCCAGCGCGGTTTATGAAAGAATCGCAGATTTTGTGTTTCTCTCCGGTTTGGTTTTCCTGTTTGTCACAACAATGCTGATTACTTTCAATATCATTAAATAATTTTTAAAAATAAAAAAAGGATTTGCAGCAACGCAAATCCTTTTTCTTTTACTAATGTATGAATTTAAAATCTTTCCCGAAGTTTCGGGACTAATCTCTCAAAGCTGTTTACTGTTTGATGAAACGTTTTACAGCAAATCCATTTGCATTTGAAACCTCAATCAAGTAAGTTCCCGCTGCCAACGAAGCTACATTTACACTTTCATTCTCCACTTTTCCTTTGCTGATTTCCTGGCCCATCATGTTTACGATCCTGAAATTAGAATCGGCTGAAAGATTCGCGATGTTCAGTGTATTTCCTTTCACCGGATTCGGATACAAGCTAAAATCAATCATTGAAGCAGCCGCAGTTTGTGGAGTTTCAAATTTCGCAGTCGATGCAATATTGATCGTATAATCTTCTACCTGCCCATAAGAAAACGCTTCACAAGCCGTCGGAATGCCATTGTATTTCAAAGAAACGCGCATTCTTGTCGTTCCAGCTGTTGCGGTCGCCGGAATAGTAAATGTTCCCGAAACCGGAGTCGTTTTAGAAGCCGCTTTCGTCCAAACCATTTCACCGCTATCCGAGAAATCGCCATCCTGGTTGTAATCTATAAAAACCGCATAGCCTTCACTGTAAACCGTTCCCGTCCATGTTGGCGTGATCGTGATCGTATAAGCCGAACCTTTGTTTACACTTGTTGAAAGTGCCGTAAAATTCTCATAACCCGCAGTTCCTGTCGAAGAATTGCTCATCGTTCCAAAAACAACTTTTCCAATGCGTTCGTCAGCCGTATTATTTCCCTGCGAAGTGCAATACGTCAATGCACCCGACAAAGTTGTTACGCTTACGGCATTGCTTGCTACCGATATATTTCCGGCCGCATCTTTCGCTTTTACGGTAAATGAATAAGTTGTCGCAGCGGTCAACCCGGTTACGGCATAAGTTGTCGATGCTGTCGATCCTAGTAAAGTAGCACCCTGATACACATCATATCCGGTTACGGCCACATTGTCTGTTGCACCAGACCAGGATAAGTTGGTTGCTGTTTGTGTCGTTCCGGCTGCACCCAATGTTGGCGCGGTAGGAGCAATTGTATCGGCAGCTGGGGCCAAAGTCATTACGCTTACTGCGTTGCTTGCCACAGAAATATTTCCGGCGGCATCTTTCGCTTTTACGGTAAACGAATACGTCGTTGAAGCAGTCAATCCGGTCACGGCATAAGTTGTAGCAGTTGTCGATCCTAATAAAGTCGTGCCTCTGTAAACATCATATCCGGTTACGGCTACGTTATCTGTTGCGCCAAGCCATGATAAATTCGTTGATGTTTGTGTGGTTCCGGCTGCAGCCAATGTTGGCGCGACAGGAGCAACCGTATCAGAAGAACCGGCCGTAATCATAAAATTCGTATTCGAAACATCAAAGAAAATGTGATTGGTTCCTTTAACCATGATCCTGTTTGTCGTTCCTGGCGTATTCGGAACCGTAACGACCTGTGTTCCGTCATTTGGCGTTGCAGCCAGTAAAGTCGTCCAGGTATTTCCGGCATCCGATGATAATAAAATGTCAACATTTGCACAATTCACGCCGTTTGCAGTTGTTCCGGCAACAGCCCAGGTTACGGTTTGCGTGCTTCCGCCAACGTAAGAAACAGCCGTATTCGGGCTGCTTACGGTAAACGGCCCGGCAGTTGCATTTACGGTAACGACCATATCGTCACTGTTATTTCCAGATCCGCCTGCGCGGTTGTCGCGCACGGTCAATCTAAAATTTAACGTCCGGGCAACAGAAGGCAAAGCCTCAACAGTCAGTTCTGTGCCTGCTGTTGTTGTTGCGCCGGTCAATACCGATGACATTTTAGGAAAATATCTGGTTGGAGTTGTTGAAGAATTATAGGACCTGAAATTCGGCCCTGATGTTTTGCTGGCTGTTGGCGTTGTCGTGGATGAAGTTCCGGTATTCATCTGTTCCCAATTGTAGGAAAGTACATCACCATTGCCATCTGTTCCTAATCCTGTCAGCATAAACGGGGTGCTTTTCGGAACGGTATAATCCAAACCTGCATTCGCAGTCGGGATCGAATTTCCGGTAGCGGTATTCGTCTGGCAGGTTTTTGTCTTGATATTATTTGTGATCTGCTGGATGCTGATCGCGTGAAAATAGGCATCAGAATGCGGCTGCACATCTTTAGCGGTAATTCCGGCGTAACCCATGATCGTTGATCCCGATCCCGGCTCCATTTGTGCACCGGTTCCGGTTTCAGTACTAAAAGTAAACGTATGGTTTGCCCCAAATTGGTGTCCCATTTCATGAGCCACATAATCAATATCGAAATTATCTCCTGACGGAACGGCATCGCCAGGTGAAGTAAATCCGCTTCCTTTTCCGTAAGGAACGGATGTTGTCGGATTGGTGCAAACGCAACCAATGCAGCCGGCATTTCCGCCGCCGCCGCTGGCTCCGAATAAATGCCCGATATCATAAGCCGAATTTCCAATGTTGTTCGTTAAAGTTGTTTGCAGTTCCTGGTTCCAGGTTCCTTCGGTATTGGCATCGCCAACACCAATGTCTGCATTTGAATAGGGATCTGAAGAAGCACTGGTGTAAATCACCGCATCCGTATTGGCAATCAAAACCATACGCACCGCGAAATCTTTCTCAAAAACACCATTGACACGTGTGATCGAATTATTGATCGCAGCCAGCGCCAATGCTTTTGTTCCGCCAAAATAGGCTGTATATTCGCCAGTAACCGACATCGCGAGGCGAAAAGTCCGCAAAGTCGCATCATCAGCATTTGGGCGTGCATTTGGTGCCGTCGCTACTGCTTTGATGTCATCGGCAACACGGCATTCAAACTTTGAAAATGAAGCTGTTTTGTCGTCTTTTTTATAAATGGAATACGTTTTTAAGTCTTTGGAATACGGCTCTATAAACACTGCAGGCTTATCAGCATCCAAAGTCATGGCTTTCAATCCGAGTGGCGAAAGGCTAAAGTAAACCGTTGCTGTCGGGCGGTCAATCCCAATTCCGATATAAGATTGAATTTCGGGATATTTTGCTGCCAAAGCCGGATCCATGATTGAATTTTCGTAAACGCTGAAACGCTCAAGCTGACCCTCGGCATTTGGAAGTGAAATGATTACAGCATTTTTTGAAGCTGCATTTCTTTTGGGCGAATGTGCAATTTTTGACTGTAGTGATGCCACATCAAGATTGAAAAGGTTTTTCTCAGGAAGCTGCATTCTGCTGTCAAGCAAAACCACATTTTTGTCAGACGCATGTTTCCACATGTCCTGTTTTTGTTGCGCGAAAGCGAAGCTCGTTATCGACAATAACGCAACGGAGAGTAAATTGATTTTCATAAATTTTGAATTAGTTTAGAATAGGACGATAAAATTAATCGCTTTTTTGTGATTTTTTTAAGGTTTAAAAAAAGATATTAACAAATCGATAAAATACACGGCTAAACTATAAATACAATTTATTTTTTAAGGAAAATTCGTGCGGATATAATAATTGTAAAAAAGAAAAATTGATTTTATAAAACGAGTAGCAACTAGTTCAAAATCAACTGCATCAATTGCAAATTGAGCCAACGGTCAAATTTGAAAGCAGCATCTTTGATCACGCCGCATTTTGTAAACCCGAATTTTTCATGAAAAGCAATGCTGTCGGAATTTTCAGCGTCAATGGCACCGATCATGGTGCGGAGATTTTGCTTTTTAGCAATAGCAATCAATTCGGCCAGCAACTGTTTTCCGATGCCTTTTCCAATGAAAACATCCGAAACATAAACCGAATGCTCGACCGTAAACTGGTACCCGATTTTCTCCCGAAAAGTGCCATAAGCGCCAAAACCCACAACCTGATTTTCAAGTTCGGCAACGATTACAGGAAAATCATGTGCTTGTTTTTGGTGGAACCATTCCATTTGGACTTCAAAAGATTGCGGTTCATAATTGTAATTTGCAGTCGTATGCAAAATAGCAAAATTTACAATTTCAAGGATGCTTTCAATATCATTTTCGGTTGCAGGACGGATTTTTACTGACATCTTATTTGATTTGGATTTCGGTTAAAAGATCATTTGCTTCTTTGGTACTAAAGCCAAGCGAATTGGAGAAATTACGGCTTTTTTCGGCGAATTCCCGACACTTTTTTAAGTCGTTCATTTTCTGGTACAATCGCGCAGTTAGCAAATAACCATCGGCTGAAGGCTTAATTTCTATCGCACGTTCGGAAAGTTTTACTGCATATTTGAGGCTTTCGGAATCGGCGATATTTTTCTGGAAGTTTGAAGCTGTTTCCTTGAGTTTTTCAGGATTGTTCCAATAGTAGGTCTGCGACGATTCGATGGCTGATTTTCCATATGATTTCCAGTTTTTCGTACGTTCTGAAAGCAAAAGATCGTAAGTAAAGATCAGTGAATCTGTTTTTCGAAGCCCAACACTTTTCGCAATCGGGCGGTTTTTAAAATAGCCGATCGTATCAAGGTTTTCGGTAAACGGGCGCAACAATTCCGATACAATATTCACGATTTTCTTTTCAACCCGAACCGGCGAAGAAACCTTCGCAAATGCTGGCTGGTTTTTCAGCACATATTGAAATTCTCGCGATTCAATATCCGAAACGCCATTGGCAATAATCCGCCAGTTGGTTTCGGTAATGAGTTGTTCGTTTGATTGGGTGCTGAGGTATTTTTTTGTCGGGACAGAAACGTCCAAATGCGCTTTCTTTAATGTCGTAATGTAAGCATAGCAATTGTCGGCATTTTTATAATCGGCGTTGAATTGCTTTTCGAGGTATGGGATCTGCTTTTCCGGTATTAATGCGGTCTTTGCTTCTGAAATAAGATCTGCGGCAGTACATTCACGCAGCAATCCGTATAAGACTGCTCCGTCAGAATCGATAAAGAAGAAAGCCGGAAATGCATCTATCGGATATTTTTTTTTCAGTTCGATGCCTTCGGGTTTTTCGGCATCAACAGCAACAGCGACGAAATTTTCAGTAATGAAACCGGAAACTTCGGGATTTGTAAAAACTTCCTTTTTCATTTTTTTGCAATGGCTGCACCAGGTTGCATATAAAAATAAGAGCACTGGTTTTTTTTCCTTTTTGGACTTTTGGATGGCAGTTTCAAATCCGCCGTCGCTAAAAAGCGATTGCTGCGAAAATGACAAATTGGAAATAAAAAGCAATAATAAGAAGACAGATTTTAGTTTCATTCGAACAAAATTCAAAAGATTGGCAGCCACAAATATACCGTGTTTTTGTTTATGCAGTGGAGCAATTTAAGCAGTTTTAGGGTGTTGTTAACTAAATTTTTCAGCATCTTTGCAGGGCAAAAAATCCGCAATCCGTTATGATTTACCCGAAAATCCCGCTGGCTCAAAGTATACTGCAAATTTGTCTCGCAAAAGGCGTGACCCATATTGTAATTTCTCCGGGATCGAGGAATGCGCCGTTAACGATCGGGTTTGCAAACCATCCGGAATTTCAGTGTTACAGCATTGCAGACGAGCGTTGTGCGGCTTTTTTCGCACTCGGAATGGCGCAGCAGCTGAACAAACCTGTGGCAGTAGTTTGTACCTCAGGATCGGCGTTGCTGAATTATTATCCGGCTGTGGCCGAAGCATTTTACAGCCAGATTCCGCTGATCGTGATTTCTGCAGACAGACCAACCGACAAAATCGACATTGGCGACGGCCAAACGATCCGCCAGCGAAATGTATTCGAAAACCACTCTTTATACAACGCCAATTTATCGGAAGAAGTTTCAGAAGAAAACGATTTAAAAATCAATGAAGCGATCAATAAAGCTGTAGCTTTAAAAGGTCCGACGCATATAAACGCGCCATTTGAAGAGCCGTTGTATCAGACAGTTAACAAGTTATCGGTTGATCCGTCGATTTCGAAATTTGAAAAAACGCATAAGACCGTTTCGGTTGAAAATGTTCTTGCATCTACGAATATCTGGAATGCTGCGAAGAAAAAAATGATCCTTGTTGGCGTCAACGAACCACATTCGATTGCGGCTGAAATTATCGAAAAACTCGCTGCCGATCCATCGATTGTAGTCATGACAGAAACGACTTCAAACCTGCATCATCCGTCGTTTTTAAACAATATCGATACGATCATTACACCATTCAATGAAGAAGATTTTGAAGCTTTTAAACCTGAAATCCTGATTACTTTCGGCGGAATGATTGTTTCAAAACGCGTGAAAGCTTTTTTAAGGACATACAAACCAGATCACCATTGGCATATTGATTCGTTGCGGGCTTACAATACTTTTAACGCACTGACGTATTATTTTGAGGCCGATCCGAACACGTTTTTCCAGCAGATTTTTCCTTTTACAAAAATCGTAAAAAGCGATTATGCGGCGAAGGCGCAGCAAATTGAAAAATTGCGTGCCGAAAAGCATGGGGAATATCTGGATAAGATTCCGTTTTCAGATTTTAAGGCATTTGAACAGATTATCCCATCATTGCAAAAAGATTCGATGCTTCAGATCAGCAACAGCGCGGCGATCCGTTATGCGCAGCTTTTTGATATTGATCAATCCGTTTCGGTGTATTGCAATCGCGGTACGAGTGGCATTGATGGAAGTACGTCCACAGCAATCGGAGCTGCATTGGCATCGCAAAAGCCAACGGTTTTAATTACCGGCGACATCGGATTTTTATACGACAGCAATGCGCTTTGGAACAATTACATTCCGAAAAATTTTAAAATTATATTGGTGAATAATGGCGGCGGCGGGATTTTCAGGATTTTGCCCGGCCATGAGGAAAATAAAGTTTTCAATACGTATTTTGAAACGGCGCATCATCTGACGGCTGAGCATCTGGCAAAAATGTACGGATTTGAGTATGTTACCGCGAATGACAATCCGACTCTAAAAAACGGACTCGAAATAATGTATGCCCAAAATGAAAAGCCTGTAATTCTCGAAATTTTTACACCGATGCTTGAAAACAATGGCATTTTGAACCAATATTTTGCAGCATTGGTTTAATCATTTTTTCTTTTCGGGGACAAAATTTGGAACTTTCTTGCCGTTTTTTTCTTTGCTTCCAATGCGCTCGAAGCCTTTCCAGCACGGATCATCTTTGGTTTTTTTCTTGGTTGCCATGATTTCTGAAATTTGATTTTTTAAAATTACTAAACCATTTTTGGATAAAATTTCATCATTGAAACATTCCGTTGCACGATTTCTTTTGATAATTCTTCGAAACGGCATCCAACTTTGTACCTTTGCCACTTTGAAACTCAGAATATGATTAAGATAGGACAATACAATACGCTGACAATTTTACGCGACACCAAAGTGGGCTTGTTTTTAGGAAACGGAAACGAAGCCGAAGACATACTTTTACCCAATAAATATGTGCCGCAGGATTTTAAAATAGGCGATGAGATGGCCGTTTTTGTATATCTGGATCACGAAGAAAGACCAGTCGCAACAACATTGGAACCTTATATTTTACTAAATGAATTTGCGTTGCTTCGCGTGAATTATACCAATCAGATTGGCGCTTTTATGGATTGGGGAATGGAAAAAGATATCCTCGTTCCGTTTAAAGAACAGGCGCGCCCGATGGAAAAAGGCAAGCGTTACCTCGTGTATTTGTATATGGATGAAAAGACGAACCGCTTGGTCGCGTCGAGTAAAACCAACCAATTCCTGAGCAACGAAAATCTGACAGTCAATAAATTTGAAGAAGTTGATTTGATCGTTTCGCACATTACGGAAGTCGGCATCAACGTTATTATCAACGAGCAGCACAAAGGCTTGTTGTATAAAGATGAGGTTTATGATGACAGCATCAGAACCGGTGACAGAATGCGCGGCTACATCAAAAACATCCGTCCCGACAATAAGATCGATGTGTCGCTGCAGATATTAGGTTATGAAAATGTCGAACCAAATGCTGAAAAAATCCTAGATGAACTTCGCGCCAGCCGCGGTTTTCTTCGGTTAAATGACAACAGCCATCCCGAAGACATCAAAACTGTTTTAAAAATGAGCAAAAAAACCTTTAAAAAAGCCATTGGTGCTTTATACAAGGAAAAACGCATCGATATTAAGGACGACGGAATTTACCTGCTTTAATTTACCAGAAGTTAATTTTTATAAAACTTCATTTCTTAAGACAAATATCCGCCTACATTTGTATATACAAATATTAATAACTTGAAACGCAAGGATTTTATAAAAACACTAATAGGAGGAATGACGATGGCATCACTACAGCCTTTTTACAACTGGTCACAATCGCTCAGCGAAGAAGATCATACGCACCCGGTTTTATTTATCGGGCATGGTTCGCCGATGAACGGAATTGAAGACAATGAATTTTCCCGAACGTGGACAAAATTCGGAAAAGAAATCCCAAAACCAAAAGCAGTTTTAGTCATTTCAGCACATTGGCTGACCAATGGAACGCATATTACGGCGATGCCAAACCCGAAAACCATCCATGATTTTGGCGGATTTCCGCAAGCGTTGTTCGATGTGCAATATCCGGCGCCGGGAAATCCGGAATTGGCTGAAGCGACATCAAAATTAATTACGTCAACAAACGTCGGGCTTGACCACGATTGGGGTTTAGACCACGGAACCTGGACGGTTGTTCGACACATGTATCCAAATGCCGATATTCCGGTGTTGCAGCTCAGCATTGATTACAGCAAACCGCCGCAATACCATTACGAGCTTGCCAAACAATTGAAATCGCTTCGAAAAAAAGGTGTTTTGATTATCGGAAGCGGGAATATGGTGCACAATCTACGCATGGTGGCCTGGGAAAAATTGCAGGAACCTGAATATGGTTTTGACTGGGCGCTTGAAATGAATTCGGTTTTCAAGGAAAAAATCGGAAACAATGATTTCAATGCTTTGATCAATTATGAAAAATTAAACGCAGCAGCAAAACTGGCAGTTCCAACGCCGGATCATTATTACCCATTGTTGTATGCGATGGCATTGCAGGATTCAAAAGACGATGCAAGTTTTTTCAATGATAAAGCGGTTGGCGGTTCGTTGACGATGACTTCAGTGCAATGGGGAAAATATAAATAGAAGAAGATTACATTCAAAATTCCTTAAACAATACAGGGCAATCCCGATCCGCTAAAGAATTCGGAGTTTAAAAACACGTTTATTTTAAAGATGAAATTATGCTTTAAAACTGGGCAAAATGTATTATTTTTACCCTAAAATTACCAGCAAATATGAGCGAGATCAACTGGAAAACAGTCAGAGAATTCGAAGACATTACCTATAAAAAATGCGATGGTGTGGCCCGGATCGCATTCAACCGCCCGAATGTCCGCAACGCTTTCCGTCCAAAAACCACAGCCGAATTGTACCAGGCTTTTTACGATGCACAGGAAGATACTTCCATAGGCGTTGTTTTGCTTTCCGCAGAAGGCCCGTCGTCTAAAGATGGCGTATATTCTTTTTGCAGCGGCGGCGACCAAAAGGTGAGAGGCCATCAGGGTTATGTAGGTGAAGATGGCATGCACCGGTTGAACATTCTCGAAGTTCAAAGATTGATCCGTTTTATGCCAAAGGTTGTCATTGCAGTCGTTCCCGGCTGGGCAGTTGGTGGAGGGCATAGCTTACATGTCGTTTGTGATTTAACATTAGCAAGCAAAGAACACGCGATTTTTAAACAAACCGATGCCGATGTCACAAGTTTTGACGGTGGTTACGGATCAGCATATCTGGCAAAAATGGTTGGGCAAAAAAAAGCCCGCGAGATTTTTTTCCTCGGCAGAAATTATTCAGCTCAGGACGCTTTCGAAATGGGAATGGTCAATGCCGTAATTCCGCATGACGAACTTGAAGATACGGCTTTTGAATGGGCACAGGAAATTTTAGAGAAATCGCCAACATCCATCAAAATGCTCAAATTTGCCATGAATTTAACAGATGACGGAATGGTTGGTCAGCAGGTTTTTGCCGGTGAAGCGACGCGATTGGCTTACATGACTGACGAAGCTAAAGAAGGTCGGAATGCGTTTCTTGAAAAGAGAAAACCGAATTTCGGTGAAAACAAATGGATTCCGTAATTTTCTGAAATAGCTTATAATCAAACACCCAAATGGAAAATTTCACAAACGAAACGATCGATACGACGCAGCTTCCAAGATTTGAAGAAGTGCCATTTACGCCTTTGCATCCGAATTATTGGAAACTGACTTTAATTCATTTGTTTGTTCTGTTTCTGATTTTGGCAACGGCACTGGGGTTTGGCTTGGTTTTCAACGACGAATTAATTCTGTACCAATGGAACCTGATTGTTGCAGCCGCAGTTTTAATGCTATTGGTTTTGATATTTTCACGGATTGCCTTCCGTAAAAAGGGATTTGCATTTAGAAACCATGATGTACTGTTCAGAAGCGGAATTATCGCAACAAATACAATCGTAATTCCTTATAACAGAGTACAACACGTTGCGCTACATGAAGGATTTATTTCGAGATATTTAGGGTTGGCCAAAATCGAAATTTTCACTGCCGGCGGAAGTTCGAGCGATATTGAAATTCCCGGAATCGAGAAAATCCAGGCAAAGAATATCAAACAATTGCTGATGGGAAAAATCCAAAAACAACTGTAATGAAAGTCGATTTCAGCCAGCCACAACGACAATCATCTATCGGTGTCCTAATTATGTTTTTTGATACGATCCAGGAATATGGACGCGCTCTGTGGCCGTTGATCGTTATTGGGATTTTTAAATTTGATGATGCGAATCGCTTGTATATTTTCCTCAGTATTCCCATAATTTTTATTACAATCGGAATCATTGCATATTTAAAATACCGGAATTTTACTTTTTTTATAGACAATGAAAACAGCGAATTTGTAGTCACCGAAGGCGTTTTCAATAAAACCCGTACAACGATCCAACTCCATAAAATCCAACAGGTCAACATTAAACAATCGCTTTTGCAGCGAATCATTGGTGTTCACGCGCTTGACGTGGATACTGCCGGAACAAATGATAAAGAAGTTTCAATCAAGGCTGTTTCCCATGAGCTGGCGCTTAATTTAAAATCGGTGTTACTGGATAACATCCGTAAAGTTTCTGAAAATGAAACGGTCGCATCAGAGAGTTTCGATGTTCAAAATGCAATTTCAGAACAGCCATTCATCTCAATTAGTTTCTTAAGCTTGCTAAAAGTCGGAATTACATCCAATTACATCCGCAGCCTCGGGCTTTTACTCGCATTTTTCGTGACCACTTACGATTATATTATCCGGTTTTCAAACCACGGAATAATCAATGAAGACCAGTTTATAAATTATTTCGACAAAGGTTTTGTGATGCGATTTGTTGGAATTTTGATCGTGCTGCTTCTGGCTGCGATTTTAATCATTAATATTTTTCGGACAATCGTCAAATTTTTCAACTACCAGATTACGAAACAAAGCGGTTCTTTATTGTTGTCTTTCGGATTGTTTGCTACGAAAAGTACGATCATCAAGCCTGAAAAAGTCCAGATCATATCAGTAACCCAAAACTATTTCCAAAAGAAATTCGACATTCTCGAACTCAAGATCAAACAAGCAACCAGCGGCGAAAAAGAAGCCCGCAAGCAAGCGATCGAAATTCCCGGCTGCAACAAAAACGAACACATCGCGATCCTAAAACTGCTGTTTGGCGAAATGCCTGGAAAAGGATTCATGCTTAAACCCAATTTTCGCAAGCTTGGATTTGCAGTTTTCCTCACAATAGTATTACCTTTAGTTTTGTTTTATTTGGTTGCCCTGAATGGTGCTCCAAATTTGCTCGAATACCATTATGGCGTTGCGGTTTATGTGGTTTTCATGGGAATCATCCAGTATTTTTCGTTCAGGAACAACAGGCTTTTTATCAATGATCGCTTTATTATAAAGCAAAGCGGCGCCTGGGATATATCGAATGAAATCATTGAGCCGCACAGGATTCAGGCCATTACAACATCACAATTGTTCTGGCATAAAAGCCTCAATATCGGATCGATCACCTTGCACACCGCCGGGGGAAATGTAGGTTTCCAACTCGGGAATTTTGAAAAAATCAGGAATTACGCCAATTTATGGCTGTATGAAATGGAAACTTCAGACAGCAATTGGATGTAATTTAATGGACAATTAGCAATGGATAATTGATAATGAACCGTCACGATTAAAAATAAAATTAACGCAACACTTAACCATAAAATTGGCATTATCGATTATCAGTTGTCCATTATCAATTGCATTTTCCATTGTCAATTATCAATTATCAATTAATTATGAAGCACTGGATTGAAGCCGCACGCGTACGCACCTTACCACTTTCGGTATCTGGAATAATTTTAGGAAGTTTTTATGCGATGTCCCAGTCAATGTTCAACTGGAAAATCGTGCTTTTTGCACTGACAACGACTCTAGGATTGCAGATTTTGTCAAACTTTGCAAATGATTACGGCGACGGCGTTAAAGGAACTGACAATGAAGACCGGATTGGTCCAAAACGCGCCATTCAAAGCGGCGTGATTACGCCAAAGCAAATGAAAAATGCAATGATCCTGACTTCTGTCTTAACGATGATTTCGGCGATTTTATTGATTTATTGCTCATTTAAAGAATCGTATTTGCTGTATTCGCTGACATTTTTAGTGCTTGGATTTTTAGCCATCGCATCGGCAATTCGTTATACCGTTGGAAATACCGCTTACGGCTACAGAGGTTACGGCGATTTGTTCGTATTTATATTTTTCGGATTGGTCAGCACACTTGGCATTTATTTTATGTTCGCTAAAGAAATGGATTACATCTTGTTACTTCCTGCAACCTCAATCGGATTTTTAAGCGTTGGTGTCTTAAACCTAAACAACATGCGCGACGAAGCATCTGATAAAAAAGCAGGAAAAAATACCATCGTGGTCAAAATTGGAGGAGCAAAAGCTAAAAAGTATCATTATTTCCTGGTCATCACAGCCATGGTTTTGGTATTGATTTTTGCCATCATCAAAGATTTCAATTTCGACCAGTACATATTCTTATTGGCCTACATTCCAATGATCGCCCACTTGATCAGGGTTTCAAAAAATACCGAGCCGCGCGCTTTAGACCCCGAACTTAAAAAACTAGCAATCAGTACATTTTTGCTGTCTGTTCTGCTTTCCTTGTCGCTGATTTTCTTCTTTTCAGACATTATCGTGCAAATCGTCAACGCAACAATCAACCACTTTAAATAAATGCTATGAAAATTACATTTTACGGACATGCTTCACTCGGAATTGAAGTCAGCGGCAAGCACATACTTATCGATCCGTACATTACCGCAAATGAACTCGCTTCACACATCAAAATCGACGAACTCAAAGCCGATTATGTTTTATTGACGCATGCGCACGGCGACCACATTCTCGATGCAGAAGCGATTGCGAGCCGTACCGGAGCAACAATTGTTTCAAACGCAGAAGTAGCGAGCTATTATGCTAGAAAAGGTTTCAATTCGCACCCTATGAACCACGGTGGAAGCTGGAAATTCGATTTCGGAACTGTGAAATATGTCAACGCCATTCATTCAAGCGTCTTTCCCGACGGCACTTACGGCGGAAATCCGGGTGGATTTGTCATCGAAGGCGAACACAAAAATATTTACATCGCTGGCGATACGGCACTGACTTACGATATGAAACTCATTCCGCTGCGCACCAAACTGGATTTAGCGATTTTGCCAATCGGAAATAATTTCACGATGGACGTTGAAGATGCGATCATCGCTTCTGATTTTGTACAGTGCGACAAAGTGCTGGGCTATCATTTCGATACTTTTGGATACATCAAAATCGACCACAGCGACGCCAAAAAGAAGTTTTTCGATGCAGGAAAAGATTTAATGCTGCTTGAAATCGGAACTTCCATCGATTTGTAATTTTTCAGGAGCCAATCCGGCTGTCCGCTATATCTTTTAAGGCTCTGCTGCGCTCGCCGCAAAAGGATGCCGCTTCCATCCGGGCTAGGGCAGTTTCATCCAAAATTAAAATGACAGTAAAAATCTATTTCGCCTTACTTTCAACAGTGCTTTTCCAATCGGCAATTGCCCAGCCCGATGGCTATTGGGACAAAGAGCGCGCTACTTCCAAAGAAATCATTCTCGGCGCCGGAAATCGCGTTGCCGTCAAATCGGAAGATCTGCCGGTAGGAACCACAGAAGTCGTTTACAGAATTACCTTATTGGATGAAAACCAGCAAATGGCAAACAGCCTGGTTTCGCTGCTCAAAGCAATCCCGGATCCAACCGGAATCAGCCAAGGCTCGGCTGGTGCCGTTTTCCTGTTGTCAAAAGCTTCGGGCGACGACAAATGCAAGTATGCAATTTTCAACGCCGCTTCATTGGCTACAGCCTATTTCACATCTGGCAAAACCGATAAGGCTTGCTTTTTCCAGGAAACTCCACTGAACAAAGATGCAAAACGACTGACTGTAGGGAAATCTTCATGTCTTCAATCCAATTCAGAAAGCATCTGGTTCGGGTTTGAAAGCCAGAACTGGGTCATGAAACAGAAAATCGTACTCGAAATTGTGCCTTGGGTCAACAACAAACTCGGTCGCGGCTGGAATCCCGACAGTAAAAATGATATTCTTAAAATCTGCAACAGCCTGAAAGTGATTAAAAAGGTCAGAAAAAAAGACCAGTTCTGCAACTGCTTTCTCAATGCAATAGTAGATAAGTACACTTATCGGGAATTTTCGCAATTGCTCGCAGTGGAAAAATCATCAGAGATCGAAAGTTTCACCGTGCAATGCCTCAAAAAATCTGGCGAAACATACATTTTCCTAGATCCAATCCGTGATGAGGCAAACAAATATTTTATTGCTGGAAAAACAGAACAGGCCATTCAGCTGCTACAGCACGAAATTTTTGATAAAGGCTATGCGGTTTCCTTAGATTACGATACATTGGGAAATTATTACTTGCTGTCAAAACAATTTGCAAAAGCCGAAAACACCTTTAATAAAGGTTTTACACTCGACAATTCCGAACTTAGTTTTCAATTGAACCTGGCGCATATTTACCTGTTTACAGACCGTGTTGATGAGGCGAAAGAAATCCACAAAAAATACAAATTTCAAAATGTTTTGAGCAACTTAAGCTGGAAACAGCAAACCGAAAAAGACTTCGCCGAATTTAAAAAACGTGGCTTTCCAGATAAAGACTTCAAAAAAATTCTCAGAATCCTAGATTGATTGCAATGAAAGCCACTTATTATAAATATTCACTGCAGTTTAAACGGCCTTCGGAAACATCACGCGGCGTGATGACCGAAAAAGAAACCTGGTTCATCATTCTCGACCAAAATGGCAAAAAAGGAATAGGCGAATGCGGCATACTTCGGGGACTAAGCGCAGATGACCGACCGGATTATGAAGAAAAATTAAAATGGGCTTGTGAAAATATTCATTTGGGCGAAGATAAATTGTGGGAATCTTTAATAGAATTTCCTTCAATCCAATTCGGAATTGAAATGGCTTTCCGTTCGCTGAAAAGTGATAATCCGTTTGAATTGTTTCCGTCAGAATTTACAAAAGGACAAAAATCTATCCCGATAAACGGGCTCGTCTGGATGGGGAATGAAGTTTTTATGAAGGAGCAAATTGAAGATAAAATCGCTCAGGGTTTTCACTGTATCAAACTCAAGATCGGAGCGATAGATTTTGATAAAGAACTTAGTTTACTACACTTTATCAGACAACATTTTACCGCGGAACAAATTGAAATACGTGTCGATGCAAATGGAGCTTTTAATTCAGAAAATGCTTTAAATAAATTAAAACAATTATCTGGATTTGAACTTCATAGCATTGAGCAGCCTATTCAGAAAAATCAGCATGACAGGATGTCAGAACTGTGTAAAACCAGTCCAATTCCAATTGCTTTGGACGAAGAGTTGATTGGCGTGTTTTCGTCTGAAAAAAAAGAACAATTGCTTCAAAAAATCAACCCCAAATACCTCATTTTTAAACCAAGTTTCATTGGCGGATTTCGTGGAACCAAAGAATGGATTTCATTAGCAGAAAAATACAATATTGGCTGGTGGATTACTTCGGCGCTCGAAAGCAATGTCGGATTAAATGCTATCGCACAATGGACATTTCTACAACAAATTAAGATGCCGCAAGGATTGGGAACCGGATCTTTATATACGAACAATTTCACTTGTCCGCTGCACGTTAAAAATGGCGAATTATGGTATGATCCAAATGAAAATTGGATTTTTGATTTATAATTGGCGTACTGCAATCGGGGCTGCAAGGCAACTTTCAGGAATTGCAAATGCATCGGTCAAAGCGACAGCGTCAGGCCGCAAATCCCAACATAATTGGCTCACGAGTTTTCGGATTGCCTTAGTTTTCGGAGCTTCCATGTAACCGTCTTCCAAAAACCAGCCTTTGTTTTTTTCTATTTGTGTCAGCGCATAAAGGTTGTGTAGTTTTTCTAAAACGGCTTTACATTGCAAATCGTCAGTATTTTTAACTTCGAGTTGGAATTGCTCCAAAACCACGCGTTCCAGATAAGCCTGGGCGACATCAAGCATCTGATGTTGCGCGACATTAAAGGAATCATAAGAATCAAGTCCGCTGTCAATTAGCGATTTCAGCCTTTTAGCTGCCGAAGCCAAAATTGTTTTTTCCCTGTAAACAAAAGCTTCGTGGTGAAATTCGCTGCTCAGCAAATGAATCTCATCGGTTCTTCGCGTGGCAATCGGGTTTTTTTCTGAAATTGAAGTCTTTGCGCTTTCAAATACATAATTGATGATTCCAAGTGCATTCATCTCTCCAAATTGCTTCCTGAATTCCGACAGCCTGTTCTTAGCAACCAATTGCATTAAAACGGTATTGTCGCCTTCAAAAGTTGTATAAATTTCAGTGTCATTTTTTAGTGATCCAATGCGGTTTTCTGATAAATATCCTTTTCCACCACAAGCTTCACGGCATTCCTGTAAAGTGTCGCGCACGTGCCAGGTCGCATACGATTTCATTCCTGCAGCAAGCGCTTCAATTTCCTGCGCTTCATTGTCTTTTTTGTTGATATAACGTTGCGTAAGATATTGTAGACCAAAGTGAACGGCAAACGATTTTGCCAATAATGGAAGCAGCCTGC
Source organism: Flavobacterium noncentrifugens (assembly GCF_900100375.1). Classification (GTDB taxonomy): domain Bacteria; phylum Bacteroidota; class Bacteroidia; order Flavobacteriales; family Flavobacteriaceae; genus Flavobacterium; species Flavobacterium noncentrifugens. Next base: position 914,721 of record NZ_FNEZ01000002.1, read on the forward strand.
GCTGGTGCATTCTGTAATTTAAAATAGGCACTTCAGATCCGCCTTCAGGACCAAATTGCCTTCTCTGATCTGCATATCTAATCGCAATTGTCAATCCTGATTTGGCTGCAGCCAATGCCGATCTCGGAATTCCAATCCGGCCGCCAACCAAGGTGCCGAGCATCGTAAAAAATCTTCGGTTGTCACTCGGAATCAGGCTTTCAAATTCGCCGTTGTCATTTACTGAAGCAAAACGGTCGAGCATATTTTCTTTCGGAATCGAAACGTTGTCAAATCGGATTGTACCATTGTCAACGCCGTTTAAGCCTGTTTTTTGTCCGCAATCGCCAATGGTGATGCCTCTCAAAGTTTTCATGTTTTCATCGCGCAGCGGAACGATAAATGCGTTTACACCATAATCTGTACCATCAATGATGAGTTTTGCGAAAACGGTTGCCATTTGGCCATGCATTGCGGCATTTCCAATATATTCTTTTTGCGCATCCGGATTTGGTGTGTGAATCGTAAAGGTTTGGTTGGAATGGTTGTAAGTCGCCGTTGTTTCAAGTCCTTTTACATTGGAGCCGTGATGCGTTTCAGTCATCGCAAAACAGCCGGGAAGCTGTAGTGAGCCAACGTCTTTAAGGTATTTTGCATAATGTTTCTCTGTTCCGAGCGAGAAAATACTCATGCCCCAAAGCCCGAATTGCACGCCGAATTTTATGACCAAACTCAAATCGTGGTAACTCAGCGTTTCCATGACCGCAAAATAATCGGCAATGTTTTCTCCGCCGCCATATTTTTTTGGATAAGCCATATTTCCGAGATTTTCATCGGCAAGGATTTTGCACCAATCGTAAACTTTTCCCCTGTAAACGTCAATGTCGGTTGAAGTTTCGTATTGAAATTCCTGTCGGCTGATGATTGCTTTGACTTTGTTGATGATTGGAGCTTGTTGTCCGTCGAGGATTGCGGTTAATTTTTGAACGTCAAAGCGCACTTCTGTCTGGTATTTTGAAGTAAAAGTGTCTGTTTTGGGTCTGAAAATACCGAAAGCTTCAGCGCCGAGAATTCCTAGATCGTTTTCAAGTTTTAGGAATTGCAGTTCGAAATCTCCAGAATCATTTTTATAAAAAGCGGAAGAAATATCGAAAATTGATTTGTGTTCCCGTAAAACTTTTTGATCGATTGCCGATTTCCATTGTGAAAGTTCCATCCGCGAAGGCGGTGAAGCAATATCTATTTTGGAAAGCAAATCGATTTTTTCAGCCTCCGAAAGCCAGTTTTGCGTATGGATAAAAGCCTGCAAAACGGTAAATTCTTTTTGGGTCAGTAAGTCATCAGACCAGGCGAGATAGAGTAAGGGAAGGAAAAAATTGATTTTCGGATTGTCCATAAATTGCTTTTTCTTAAAATTAAGCAATTGCGTCTAAAAGCCTTTAAAATGTTTGTTAATTTAATTCTTTGCCAGCTTTTGCTGGTAAATGCGTAGCGATTGTATAGCTTGCTGCCTGATTTTTTTCTGGAGAAATCCGGTCCAGCCAAATAGCATTCCGGGAAGGCCAAGCGCCTGGCTGCTCCATTTCCAAATGTCAAAATGATCGGTGTGCCTGATGATCAATCCGTCTTTAAATTCAAAAGTAGATTGGATTTTATTGACCACTTCGCGATTCGTTTTGCTGAAATGGTAAGTCGCGATCCATTTTGCAGCACCTGAATTTCCTTCAGCTTTCACATCGGAAAATTCGATTTTAAGGTTGCCCTTGCTTTTTTCGATCAGCATGTGCCACATATCCGAAACGTCTTTTCCTTGCAAAACGCCAAACGCCGGATCCTGAAACCGGATGTTTTCATGGTAGCAACTCGCCATCGTACCTGCGTGACCGCTGGCAAAACCGGCATAAAACTCTTCGATAAGCTGTTGGTTCGGATTCATTTTTTATTTATAAAGTAAAGCAATTTCTTTGGCAGTTTCAAAACTATTTTTTTCTTCTTTTCCAAAAGTACCGAAAAAAGATTTCTTATTCAAGGCAGTAAAATTTCCGGTCTGGCTGCTAAAAGTATTGCTTTTTCCGCGTATGTTGAATCTGATGGATTGAATTTCGAGCTTCTTTAAACGGTTCATTTCCGGGATTGTCAGATAATAATAGGCGGCAGTTCCATTTTCCGAATTTGCGCGCAGATTTTTATCTGTACAGGCAATGGCAGTAAAATCTGATAAATAAATATAAGTGGTTCCGCCGATGAAAAAATCGGGATCAACGGTATCAACGGAAATTTTTAAAATCCCGCCGCTTTGAGTTTTCGCAAATTGGATGTCCGACTTTCCGGTTAAAGCATAATTTTCACAAAGAAATGTCCATGATTTCGTTGCCATAATTTGCTTTCCATCTTTTAAAACCATGTTTTCCTGTGCCGAAATATCAAATGAAGAAATTAATGTGATTATGCAAATGAATTGGGTTAAGTTCATTTATTTTTAGAATTTTAAGTTTAAAATTTATCGATCCAATCCAACGATTTTATGGAGGAAACCAAATTGTCTTCGGTCATGGTTACGCGCAATTCTTTATTGGCAATTTTCTTTTCATAAAGCGCTTTAAAGCGGTAAATGTTTGTTTTATCTGCTTTGTTTTGTTGTACTTCAACAAATTGTAAATCCTTAAAATCGCCATATTTGAGGCGGAATTTCAGGCAGGTTTTTGTGAGTTTGTCCTGCGTTGTATTTTGGATTACGGTTTGTGTTGCTTCACTCGAATTAAATGGTTTGAATTTGGATGTGTTGCAAGTCATCAATACGCGTTTGCCCAAATCGTAAGCTTTGAATTTTTGCACCGTGTTGATTTCTGAAGTTTCTACTTTAGTGGTTTTAATTTCTTCGGGCACATTTGCTTTTGGTTTTTTGGACTTACAGCCAATCATGACGACAAGGCAGCAAATAAAGATTATTTTTTTCATGGTGTTGTGTTGTTAATTTTTAAAAGAAGATTCGGATCAGGGCAGTTTTCAAGGTAATATTCCAGTTTGCTTTTGCCGCAAACACCAGGATAATCGCCAAAATTTCCATCTAGATTTTTAATCATCTGAAAATGCAAATGAGGCGCATAGTCACCGTTTTCAGTAGCATCGCCTAAATATCCGATGGCATCGCCTTGATGAAAAACAGCATCAATTTCAAGATTTTCCAGGCTTTCAATTGATAAATGTCCGTAAAGCGTATAAAAAGTGAAGCCTTCAAAATGATGTTCTAAAATAACTGTCGGACCGTAATTTCCAAGTCCGATGTTGTTTTTGAAGCTGTGGATTTTTCCGTCAAGAGCAGCTAAAACTGGCGTTTCGGCTTTAATCCATAAGTCCATTGCGATGTGAATGTTGCGTTCTTCATCATTCTGATTTTTGAAAAGTGCGCTTCGGCTGTATAAATTGCGGACTTCATTGTATCCGCCAAAAGCGACATCAGCATCATTTTCGGAAAGGTATTTTTCAATCGCAGATTCAAATTCGGAAGCATTTTTAAAATTCTGAAATCCCGTATTTTTCGCCAAATCCAAATGCACGTATTTTTGGTCGGCAATACCGCTGTCAATGACTTTGACCGCTGGAAATGACCGGAATAAATTGTTTAGCGCATCCATCATTTTTGTTTGCTGCCTAAATTAATTAAAAATTACCCAATCAATCCAGATTCGGAAATACTTTAACCTCAATTTATAAAATGACAATTTATAGAGTCTTCATATTTTTTCAGGAACTGGTTTGGGAGCTGGGACATCAGGTTTTGGCGGCGGCGGGGCAGGAGAAGCAGGTGCAACCGGAGCAACCGGGACGTCATTTTTACAGGCTGATAATCCAAAGAGCAATAGAACTGTACCAAATAAGATTATTTTTTTCATGATTTTAATTTTGAAGATCAATATTCCTAAAGTTACTCATTTAAAAATAGACTATTGTCAGATAGCAAAAAAATAACCCTTACAGGTTGCAAGGGTTATCGTATTAAAATTGATTTTTCTAGTACAAAGCCGGGAATTTCGCCGGATTGGCTTCGCTCATCATCTGATATACTTTTTCGTAAATGTCTTCTGTCGAAGGTTTTGAAAAGTAATCACCATCAGTTCCATAAGCCGGGCGGTGCGCTTTCGCAGTCAATGTTTGCGGTTTGCTATCCAAATAATCATACGCATTTTGCTCGTCAATGATTTGCTGTAAAATAAATGCCGATGCGCCGCCCGGAACATCTTCATCAACCACCAGCAAACGGTTTGTTCTCATGACACTTTTTAAAATATCATGACTGATGTCGAAAGGCAATAGCGACTGAATGTCAATGATTTCAGAGTCAATCCCGATTTCTAAAAGCTCTTTTGCCGCTTGTTCTGCCAGGCGCAGCGTTGATCCATAAGAAACGATCGTGATGTCGCTTCCTTTTTTTATCGTTTCTACAATCCCGATTGGTGTTTTGAATTCGCCCAGGTTTGTCGGCATTTTTTCTTTTAAGCGGTAACCGTTTAAGCATTCAACAACTAGGGCGGGTTCGTCAGTAGTCAATAAAGTATTGTAAAAACCAGCGGCTTTTGTCATATTTCTCGGAACCAAAACGTGGATTCCGCGGACGGCATTGATCACCATTCCCATTGGCGATCCCGAATGCCAGATGCCTTCAAGCCTGTGGCCGCGGGTTCTGATGATTAGCGGCGCTTTTTGTTTTCCTCTGGTTCTGTATTGTAAAGTTGCCAGATCGTCGCTCATGATCTGGATCGCATAAAGCAAATAATCCAAATACTGGATTTCAGCAATCGGGCGAAGGCCGCGCAATGCCATTCCGATTCCCTGTCCGAGAATGGTTGCTTCACGGATGCCTACATCGGCCACACGCAATTCACCATATTTTTCCTGCATGCCTTCAAGTCCCTGGTTTACGTCGCCAATGTTTCCGGCATCTTCGCCAAAAATCAGGGCTTCAGGATATTTATTGAAAATCGCATCGAAATTGTCGCGAATAACCAATCTTGCATCCACATCTTCGGCAGATTCGTCGTAAGTTGGCAGCACTTCTTTTACAGAAAATACGTTTTCATCCGATTCAGAAAATAAATTTCCGCTAAATTTAGGCTGGATTTTGTTCGTATAATCCGAAATCCATTTGGCTAGTTTTTCACGGCCGCTTTCTTTCACGATCATGCGCAATATTTTTCTGGCTGTAACCAATAAATCTTTGCGGATCGGTTCTTTTATTGAAGCCAGATCGTTGCTGTATTTTTGGATAAAAATCTTATTGATGCTTGAATCTGCAATGTTTTCAAGCAAATCGGTCAATTCTTTCTGTTCGTTTTTAATCGGTTCAACAAATGCATTCCAAGCTGCTTTTTTACCTTCAAGCACTTCTTTTCTTGCTTCATTGTCAATAGATTCAATATCTTCAGCTGTAGCAATATTGTAAGTGATCATCCAAGATTTCATTTGCTTCACGCAATCAAAATCACCTTCCCATTCCAGTCTTTCGGCATTTTTGTAACGCTCGTGTGAACCGGAAGTTGAATGCCCTTGCGGCTGCGTCAATTCGATCACGTGGATCAAAACTGGAACGTGTTCTTCACGTGCGATCTCCGACGCTTTTTCGTAAGTGCTGACCAATTCGGCATAATCCCAGCCTTTGACTTTTAAAATTTCAAAGCCTTTTTTATCGTCGCGTTGGAACCCTTTTAAGATCTCCGAAATGCTTTCTTTTGTGGTCTGGTGCTTGGCGTGGACTGAAATTCCGTATTCGTCATCCCAGACGCTCATCACCATCGGCACCTGTAAAACGCCTGCAGCATTGATGGTTTCAAAGAACAAGCCTTCAGATGTACTTGCATTTCCAATGGTTCCCCAAGCGACTTCATTTCCGTTTACCGAAAATTTATCGGTATCAATTCCGGGAACATTCCTGTATATTTTTGAGGCTTGCGCCAATCCCAATAAACGCGGCATTTGACCGGCAGTCGGGGAAATATCAGCACTTGAATTTTTTTGTTTCGTCAAATCTTTCCAAGAACCGTCTTCATTTAAGCTGTGCGTGGCGAAGTGTCCGCCCATTTGCCTTCCGGCCGACATCGGATCGTGTTCAATATCGGTATGGCCATACAAACCTGCAAAAAACTGCTGGACGGTCATTTCACCGATGGCCATCATAAAAGTCTGGTCGCGGTAATAGCCTGAACGGAAATCGCCGTTGCGGAATGCTTTTGCCATCGCCAGTTGTGGCACTTCTTTACCGTCGCCGAAAATCCCGAATTTGGCTTTTCCGGTCAATACTTCGCGACGCCCGAGCAGGCTGCATTCGCGGCTGGTGATCGCAATTTTATAATCGTTCAGTACTTCTTTTTTGAAATCCTCGAAAGTGAGCGCCGTAGTAGTTTCTGCTTGTGTCATAAATAAGGTCTGGCTTTGGAAAAAACAAATTTAAGTAAAAAGATGTGATTTCTATCATTCCGCAAAAAAATATATAATTAGGATTTGATAAATAATTTTGGCTTTAGCCGATTTAATTTGAACGATACGCAGCTAATTTGTGTTTTATGTGGGAAATAATCAACTATTGAAGGAGTAAATTCTGAAAAATAAAATTAAATATTATATGATTAAACGCGGATTTACGCAGATGACGCGGATTTTTTTTACAGTACATCCTCTAACACAAGTCTCAAAAAAAATCCGCGTCATCTGCGTAAATCCGCGTGACAACTGTTCGCAAAAAGCTCACAAAATTAAAATTTTAACGCACTAAAACCATTTCCTTGTAAAAAGGTTCAATAAAGTTTTCGGACTGAAAGTCACGATAAACCGGATTTTTTCATTGTAGCGATTCTGCGCTATCTCCCAGCCGTTATTGGAATACACTGGAAAATACAATTCGAAATAATCGGTTACGAGATTTAACCTGATGCCGCTGTCATAAATGAATTTTTCATCTGATCCATGATTTTTGACCAAACCTAGATCGCCATACACTTCAATCCAGTTCCAGATGTTAAAACTTGCGTTTGCGGTTACGATATATTGATTCACGTTTTTCGGGATGAGCTTCGATTTGAATGCGCCTTCTGCCAAAATGATCTGTTGGCTGAATAAGCCTGTCGTTTCTGATCTTCCAAAGAAATTATATTCAAACAAATAGTCATTCGGGTTTGAAACGCCAAAATTAAAATAATCAGAATCGGTGGTTTTGTTGAAAATAAAGCTTCCGGCAAAAAGGCGCAGGTTGACCTGGCGGTTGTTGTCGAACAATTTTCGGTACTGAATTTCACCCGAAACTTTCCCGAATTCCCCCGAAAACTGCAAATCGGTATTGTAATTCAAATGGTTTGTGATTTCTGTTTTAGAATGGAAATAGCGCGCGCTGAAAACTGAATAGTTTCGCGTCGTTGTATCGATCACAAAATGGGAATTTTCTTTGTTTACAATGTTGTATCTCAATGTAATGCCGCTTTTTGTATTGTCCCGAAAATCCTTTTCACGGAATAAAAACGACACCGACGGATTAAATTTCAAATAAGTTGCATCGGGCGCATAATGAAAATACGAACCGCTCATGCCATAACGAATGTTGTAGAGTTCGCTGTCGCGGTTGTATTGATTGATGCCGAATGAAAAATTTCCGGTCAGCGATTGTGTTTTCGGGGAATAAATCGGATTCACGTCAAAATTAAATGGCTTGTCCAAAAGCGTTTTGTTGTGCAGGCGGATTCCGGGCGAAAGTCCGTCATATAAGTTGTAATTTACCGTAGGCACATATAAAATCTGGTTGTAATTCGGATCTTCAAGATCTTTCATAAACGCAAATTTATACGGACGGTCGTTGCCGAAAAATACTTTTAACGAGCGCCAGTTGTTGCGCAAATTGTATTCCGGAACTTCATTTTTGTAATTTAGTACAATTTTATCAGCGTCTTTTCTCTCCACGGTAAAAGTGCTGTCGGTTTTAACGTTTTCAAACCAGTCTTTAAAAACGATTTGCTTGTCTTTGAGTCCATAAACCGGAATCGGAACGGTTGTACCTGTTTTGTTTTTAATCTGAAATGTAATACTTTCAGGCGTTTTTGTAACATCTCCAAATTTATAATCCACGATGTCACGCGAATCAATCACCGTATTAAAAAACCAGTCGATGTTTTTGCCGGAATTTGTCTTTAATAAGTTTTCAAAATCGGCGCGCGACGTTTCTTTATTGGCATTTGAAGCATAAAATTCCTTAACCGTTTTTGGAACAATATCTTTTTCCAAATAATTGTCGAGATATTTTAAACTCAAGCCGGCGCGGTATTTTGAGGCAATCTTTTCATTAAACCGGATTAGTGTTTCCTTCGAATCGCCCAGCGGCTGGTCGAGGTTTTTTCGCGCCATCAGCATGTAATAATAACTGTACTGCTCGTTGAACTGCAGGTTGATGATGTTGTAGCTTTTGAGGATTTTCCACTTCGCCAGACTTCCCATCATCTTGCTGTCGGGATGCTGCTCGTCCATGTATTTCATCATCACATACATCTGGATTGCGTCATAAATCCAGTTGTCTTTGCGTCCGTCGATGTGTAGGCTGTTTTTGATGAAATTGTTCGTGTAGGTCTTGAGGAATTTCAGTTCAAACATGAATTCGTTTGTAAACGGACTGATAAATGCCGGCAGCTGATTGAGTCCATAAAACGGGTTCCGGTCATAGTCAGTTTGGGAAATCGTGATCTTTTCGTATGGATAATCTCCAATGTTCCGATGCACAAAATTTACGATCCGGTCGATGACAATCGCGCGTTGGATGTCGTCTAATTTATTGCCTTTCAAATCGGTCATCACATCAACAGAACTGTTTTTAAAGCTGTAAAATTCGTCTTTATGTGTGACGAATAAACTAAAATCATTGCGGTTTTTTCCAGAAAAGACATAAGTCGACGCGCCCATATTCGTGTCTTTAGAAACCAGGTCAAGATCAGAATTGACAAACATCCCCGCAGGCAGATTTACCGTCAGTTTATAATCTGAAATGCCATTCACAATGTCATCTAAATTGGCATTGCTGTATTTAATGAATTGGTGGTTTTCATATCGGGCAGGAGCGAGGAACCAGTTTTTAAGGTTCAGGTTGCCTTTTGAATCGTAGCCGTATTTGGTGAAATAATCACTAGGGACTTTTACGATATAATCAAATTTTAAAAGGATTTTTTGTTTGGGAAGCAATTTGTTTGGAAGCGACACTTCAATCAGGTCATTTTGGTTTTCTATGCGGTTCCATATTAATGGATTTTGCCCGTCGGAAATGGAAATTGCATTCGTATTCCCGCGCTGTTTTTCACTGGCCAAATGAAAACTCCGCACGAATTCATCTGAAAAACGCTTGCCGAGCAATGAATTTTTCTCTGAATACGCATGGTTCCAATCGTTCAGTACAACCGTCGAGATCGTATCGTTCGATTGGTTGAAAAACGTCAATTCCTGGTATACTTTCAGCGTATTGTCATCCGCGTTCAGCGTCACATCGAGCTTTGAATCATGCTGCGCCTGCACCACCAATCCGCACAAAAACACCAGGCCGAAAGCAGCAATTTTTTTAAATGACTTCAATGATTCTTTTTCAATTTTTAGTAAACATAACGATAATGTATGTTTGATAGTATTCTGAAGCTTCCAAATTAAGACAATCTTTATAAACCACAAAAAAAAGCTGTCGTGAAACAGCTTTTTGATTAAAAATTCGGGCTCAAATCATACTTCTTGTAGAATTTATCCAGAACATCAACAACTTCCTCTTCTGTATCTACGATTTTTATGAGGTTTAAGTCGTCCGGATTGATGTATTTATTTTCGATCAGCGTTGTTTTAACCCAGTCCAGCAATCCCGACCAGAATTGGGTGCCAACTAAAATGATCGGAAACTTCGCAATTTTCTTTGTCTGGATCAGCGTAATCGCTTCAAACATTTCGTCTAAAGTCCCAAATCCGCCAGGCATGACTACAAATCCCTGCGAATATTTGACAAACATGACCTTTCTGACAAAGAAATAATCAAAATTTAAATTCTTATCATGATCGATATACGGATTAAAATGCTGTTCAAACGGCAGTTCAATGTTTAGTCCAACAGATGTTCCACCGCCAAAATGCGCGCCTTTATTCCCGGCTTCCATAATTCCGGGACCACCGCCGGTAATCACGCCATAGCCGGCTTTACTGATCTTAAAAGCGATTTTTTCGGCCAATAAATAAAAATGATCGTCTGGTTTCGTGCGCGCCGATCCGAAAATCGAAACACAAGGCCCGATTCTTCCCATATTCTCATAACCATTCACAAATTCCGACATGATCTTGAAAATTGCCCAACTGTCATTGGTACGAATCTCATTCCACGGTTTCTGCTTCAATTTGTCCTGAATGACTTTGTCTTCGTCATTGTCAAAATCCTGTAATCTCATATCTTAATTAATAATGAATAATTAATAATTATTCAGTTTTGTGTATTTTTTTAGGAGCAATTTCCTGCTTTCCATTGCAATCTTTTTTTCCGCCTTGCTACAAAAAAGGATTTCCATTGCAATCAGGGCTAGGGATTTCGATTCCATAAAGAAATCCGCGTTTATCCGCGTGATCTGCGTTCCATTTTTCAAAACAAAGCGCGCGAAGACAAACTTTTTTTTAAAGTTTCAACACATTATAATGATTACTCCTATCTCTAGCCGTTTATCTTTTTACAAACTTTACATTCATGGTTGCATTGTCCATTGCTTTTATTGACAAGAGATATATTCCCCAAGGCAATCCCGATACATCAATAGTCTTCAAGCCATTTGAAGTCTGAATAAGCCTGCCTTGAAAATCATAAATTTTGCTTTCACGCAAAAGTTTGTTTGTGTCAATTTGCAATTGATCACCTACAGGATTTGGATGAATCGTCATTTTATCAAATTCAAATGCTTCCGTTTCCAGAGTAGTAGCCGCTGGATTCAATCGTCCCATCAGCCAGTTGAAACTGGCACCACGCGCATATCCCGCAAAGTAAATTTTATTGTTCGGTCCCAGTTTCATGGTGTTGATGTTTTCATTTCCACTAGAAAAAGAAACGGTAAAATAGCCGTTGTTTCCAAAGCTCAAATCATTACTGCCATCAGCATTAAGCCTTCTAAAATAGCAATTTACCCCATTTCCTTCGACCGCATTAATGTAACTTCCGGCAAAAACCATTTTCCCATCGGCTTGTATTGCCGTAGCTGCACCACTACCGGGAGAACCGAAAATGACGGTCTCATCAGAAATAATATTTCCGGCGCTGTCAAATTTTGTAAAAACCATATCATTAGCAGATCCCGAAAATTCTGAATGTTTTCCAATCACCCTAATAATATTGTCTGAACTCATGTCGATAAATTGAAGTGAATGCACCAAGTCGGTTGGAAAACGGAATCCACCAACGCCATACAAAGGGTCAAGTGATCCGGATGAAGTCAACCTGCTTAAAAACAGTTTCTTTTTCGCAATACCGTCCTCAGTATATTGATAATTTCCAGCTACGATTATTTTTCCGTCATTTTGAAGAAAACAGCCCATTCCATTATTGTTTAGAAATCCAGCATCGATGGTTGTCATGCCATTGGTACCAAAACCTGCGTCTATAGAGCCGTTGGGGTTAAGTCTTTTAACGAATACGACCGTTTTTAAAGATCCGGCGGGTTGTCCGGAACCAAAAACAAGAAGTTTTCCATCGGCTTGCGGGATCAGTTTCTGTGCTGTTGCCGAGGAACCGAAGTCATCATAATATAAAATTCCGTTGCTGCCAAAACCGGTATCGACAATTCCATTGGCAGTCATGCGCACGATGCAATGGTTAAAATAGTTTCCAAGTACCAGCAAATTTCCTGAGGGATCATTTGCAATATCAGTAACCGCATAATTTGTAGAATTGGGATACATTTGAGTAACCCCATTTGTGCCAAACGACGTATCGAGCAATCCGTCGGCGCTAAACCTTGCTACGGCCATTTTTTTGAAACCGATTGCTCCTGAGGATAATTCCGTTGTACCACCAATGATGACATTCCCGTCTGGTTGGAAATAGATCTTTCGCGCTTCGTCATAATTGTCGATGTCCAAACCAAAGGTCAATTCAATGACCTGTGCACGGACAGGTGTTGCAAAAACCAATACTAGTAGTAACGCAAACGTGTAAAATTTTTTCATTTTTTTGTTATTGAGTGAATTTTTCTGCGCCAAATTAATCAAAAACGATGTAGTTTCCTATATGCATGATTATTTACCGCTTATAACAGTTCTTTTTTCAAAAATGCAGCAGTATAACTTTTTTTATTTTTCGCCACTTCTTCCGGAGTTCCTTTCGCAACAACGCTTCCGCCGCCTTTTCCGCCTTCTGGGCCAATGTCGATAATGTAATCAGCAAGTTTAATCACGTCCATATTATGTTCAATGATCAGGATCGTATTGCCTTTATCGACGAGTTTGTTGATGACTTCCATCAACACGCGGATGTCTTCAAAATGCAAACCTGTTGTCGGTTCGTCCATAATGTAAAACGTATTTCCGGTGTCTTTTTTCGACAATTCGGTCGCAAGTTTAATCCGTTGCGCTTCGCCTCCTGAAAGCGTTGTGCTTTGCTGCCCGAGCGTAATATATCCAAGACCAACATCCTGGATCGTCTTGATCTTTCTGTGGATTTTCGGAATGTTCTCGAAAAACGGAACCGCTTCATCAACCGTCATATCCAAAACATCTGAAATCGATTTGCCTTTAAAACGGATTTCCAAAGTTTCGCGATTGAAACGTTTGCCCTGGCAGGTTTCACATTCGACATAAACATCCGGAAGGAAATTCATTTCAATCGTGCGAACCCCAGAACCTTCACAGGTTTCACAGCGTCCGCCTTTGACATTAAAACTGAATCTTCCGGCTTTATACCCGCGAATCATGCTTTCAGAAGTCATTGTAAACAAATTCCGGATCTCCGAAAAAACTTCGGTATACGTTGCCGGATTTGATCTTGGCGTTCTCCCAATCGGGCTTTGGTCGATATCGATGACTTTATCAATATGTTCCAAACCTTCAATTTTCTTATATGGTTTCGGTTTCTTGACGCCGTTGAAATAAAATTCGTTCAGGATCGGATACAACGTTTCATTAATCAACGTCGATTTTCCGCTTCCTGAAACGCCGGTCACGCAAATCAGTTTTCCTAGCGGCAATTCGATCGAGACATTTTTTAAATTATTTCCGGTTGCGCCGGTTAGTTTCATGACTTTTCCGTTGCCTTCGCGTCGTTTCTTTGGTACTTCGATCTTGAGTTCGCCGTTCATGTACTGCGCGGTCAAAGTATGGTGTTTCAAGGTTTCGGCCGGTGTTCCGATGCTGATGATCTCGCCTCCGAATTTCCCGGCTCGCGGGCCAATGTCAATCACATAATCGGCACGTTCAATCATGTCTTTGTCGTGTTCGACGACAATGATCGAATTCCCGATGTCGCGCAATTGCTCGAGCGATTTGATCAGTTTTTCATTGTCGCGCTGGTGCAAACCGATACTTGGTTCGTCCAAAATATACAGTACGCCAACAAGCTGCGAACCAATTTGCGTCGCCAGCCTGATGCGTTGCGCTTCACCACCCGAGAGCGATTTTGAACTTCTGCTGATCGATAAATATTCGAGCCCAACATTGACTAAAAAGTGCAATCGGTCGCGGATTTCCTTGATGATTTCTGTCGCAATTAACTTTTGTTTGTCCGATAAATGTTTGTCTAATTTGTCAAACCAAACCGTCAGATCTGAAATATCCATTCCCGATAAATCGGCGATATTCATATTGTCGATCCGGAAATACAAGGATTCTTTTTTGAGCCGCGAGCCTTCGCAAACCGGACATTCGATCTCATCCATAAATTCCTTCGCCCAGCGTTTGATCGTAGTCGATTCGCTGTCGTTGAACTGGTTTTTGATGAATGCAGAAATGCCTTCAAACTCAATTTTGTATTCCTTAGTGACGCCAAGCGTTTTCGATTCGACTGCAAATTTTTCCTTGCCGCCGTTCAAAATTACATCCATGGCTTCTTCAGAAATTTTCTCAACCGGATCGGTAATCTTAAATCCGAATTTTTCCCCGATAATTTCGAGTTGCTTGAAAATCCACGAATTTTTATATTCGCCCAAAGGCGCAAAACCGCCGTGTTTGATCGATAATTTCGGATTTGGAATGATCTTTTTAAGATTGATCTCGTTGACCGTTCCGAGTCCGTTGCAATGTTCGCACGCACCTTTCGGCGAATTGAACGAAAACAAATTCGGCTCCGGATTCTGATAAGAAATCCCGGTTGACGGGCACATTAAATTCCGGCTAAAAAACCGTACTTCATTCGTATCCTGATCCAAAACCATTAGAATATCTTCGCCATGGTACATTGCGGTTTTGATGCTGTCGGACAAACGCGTGTCATTTTCGGGCGTGTCTTCGACCAACATTCGGTCGATCACAATTTCGATATCGTGCGTTTTGTAACGATCAAGCTTCATTCCGGCCGTAATTTCCTTAAGTTCACCATTGACGCGAACGCGCAAAAATCCCTGTTTGGCAATGTGCTGGAACAATTCGCCATAATGTCCTTTTCGGGCACGAATGACCGGTGCAAGAATGTTGATGCGTTTGCCAATGAAATTCTCGATTATGAGTTGCTTGATCTGGTCGTCGCTGTAACTGACCATTTTTTCGCCGGTGTTGTAACTGTAAGCATCGGCGGCGCGGGCGTAAAGCAAACGCAGGAAATCGTAAATTTCGGTAATAGTCCCAACGGTCGAGCGCGGACTTTTACTCGTTGTTTTCTGTTCGATCGCGATGACCGGAGACAATCCGTCGATTTTGTCAACGTCAGGTCGTTCCAATCCGCCAAGGAATTGCCGCGCATACGCAGAAAAAGTTTCTACATAACGGCGCTGGCCTTCGGCATAAATCGTATCAAATGCCAATGACGATTTCCCAGAGCCAGAAAGCCCGGTAATGACCACCAGTTTTTCCCTCGGAATCGAAATATCTATGTTTTTGAGATTGTGGACGCGAGCGCCCAATACTTCTATATTGTTTTCTGTTTCAGGCATATTTTTTAGCAATTCCGAATAAGTCGGATGCAAAGTTAGCATATTCAGTGGTTCTTTCCATCAGGCAGTTAAGTAAGATTTTGTTAAAAACAGTATCCAATTCTGGCGTGAAGATCGACATAAACATCATCAGAATTAGCGTATTTTGAATATTTTCCAACAGGAATAACCGGACCCAAACCAAAGCCGGTTTCGAATATAAAATGTTTTCCGTAAACCCGGCGGATGCTCCATTTCGGAATAATATTGATCTGATCGACACCTTTATAATTGTCAATATCTGAAATCAGAAAGGCATTTGGCGAAATATAATTAATCCTCACAGAAAATGCATTTCCACTGTTTCCTTTAATATTTCTGCCCTTTCGAACTCTTTTTTCCAAATTGTAATACCATTTTGGTTCTACTGAAACGCTGGGTGCCGCGCCGTATTTGGTTTCATCGGTATATGCATATTCAAAGGACAATAGTTCTAAGCCAATTTCTGTCTGCAAGGCAAATTGGTTTGAAAGCTTAAGTTCATTATTCGCCCAAACACCAACAAGTCCGGTTTGAACGCTAAATACCGATTTTTCAACACTGGCTTGTGTGTATTCAGAAACAGTTTCCTGGGCTTTCATTGTAAATGTAGCAGCCAATAAAATGATGGCAAGTAATTTTTTGTACATATTTAAAGTTTAGGTCTTATTCGAAAGTCATCGATTTCAATTTGTCACGATACGCCTCAAGCGCACTTGCTTTTGAAATAAACCCGTAATATTTTCCTTGTTTAACTACCGGAAGAAAAGCGATTTTGGCGCGTTCAAATTTGTTCATGACCGTTTCCATGCTGTCAGTCGAGGAAACAATCTCAACCGGCTGCGTCATCACTTCGTGAACCGGGGTGTATTTTACCTTGAAATTACTGAAAATGATTTCGCGGATGTCATTGAAATAAACAATTCCGAGCAATTCTTTTTCTTTATTTACCACTGCAAAAATCACCTGGTTTGAATGTGAGATGAGATCGACGAGTTTTTCTAGATTTTCATCAGGCGTGATCGTTAAATAATCGGTTTGGATGATCTTTTCGGTTTCAAGCACGTTTAGGATATTCGTGTCTTTATTACTGGTAAAAACATGTCCTTTTTTGATCAATCCTTTTACGTCAAGCGAATGTTTCTCAAACCGTTTCGATATGGCAAAACTGATGGAGGCGACCATCATCAGCGGGATCATCAGTCCGTAACCGCCGGTAATTTCAGCGATAAGAAAGATTGCCGTCAAAGGCGCATGAAACAATCCGCTCAAAATCCCAGCCATGCCGACCATCGTGAAATTGCTTACCGGAAGTTTCGTCAAGCCGGTTAAATTCAGCAGTTTTGAAAAGAAAAATCCGGCATACGAACCTAAAAACAGGGAAGGCGCAAAGTTCCCGCCATTTCCTCCGCTGCCAAGCGTAATTCCGGTTGCAAATGCTTTGAGCATCATCGTTGCACCGACAAAAATCAGCAAAATCCAGTTGTTGTCACGAAAATCTTTAAACAACGTATTTTCAAGTAATTTTCCCGGATCGCTTTCAGACAATGTCTTAATGCTTTCATAACCTTCGCCAAAAAGCGTCGGAAAAATAAAAATGATCAACGCTAAAAAGGAAGCACCGAAAATCGCTTTTTTATAAGGGGAAAGTTTCAACCGGGCGAAAAAATGCTCGGTTTTTTGGAAATTACGCGAATAAAAAATCGAGATCAATCCTGTAAAAACGCCCAGTAAAATATAAAATGGGATATTGTGGAAATCAAAAGTCGTTTGCTGCTTAAACGACAACAAAACAGTTTCATCCAATACAATTGCCGAAACCAAAGCACCAGTTGCCGCTGCAATCATAATCGGTGTAAAAGCAGCAATGCTGACATCGACCAGTAAAACTTCAATCGCAAACAAAACCCCGGCAATCGGCGCGTTGAACGCTGCCGCAATTCCGGCTGCGACACCACAGCCAATTAATAAAGTACGGTCTTTATAGCTTAATCTGTATTGCTGTGCATAATTGGATCCGAAAGCCGCTCCGGTAATAACGATCGGGCTTTCTAATCCGGCAGAACCTCCAAGCCCTACGGTTAACGAACTCGTTATGATCTGGGCATACATTTGCTTTTTCGGAATGATGCTGGCTTTTTTTGCTACGGCGTATAAAATCTGGGAAGTTCCTTTTTCAATCGTTCCGCCAAGGATTCTTTTTACAACAAAAACGGTCAGGACAATCCCAACGATTGGCAACACCGAATTGATGAAACTGAGTTTCAAAATGCCATTAATATAAGTCGCAAACCGAAAAACCGAATGCGCAAAAGTCTTTAGCACAATTACTGCAAAAGCGGAAGAAATTCCTACCAATACCGCTGAGAGGAAAATAAACTGTTTGTTCGTGAGTTTATTCTGGCCCCAAAGCAGCCATTTTTCAAAATTGCGAAGTGTTTTCCTGAGCATCTATCTTAGTTCATTGTGAAGTGCCGCAAAATTAGGGTTTTGAAACGGCTTTGTCAACTAAAAACATTAAAATCCGCAAGCTTTGTCATCGCCGCGATGGTCAGCTCCGGCTTCGCGTCTTCCTTCGGGCAAAACCAGGATCGCATCAACTTTTCCAATGATCGGCCAGTTCTTTTCATTAATCTTGTAGCCTTTCTGGATTAAAGTTTCGGTCGTTTCTTCAGGAAAACGTTTGGGTTCGAATGAAATGTCGTCAGGCAGCCATTGGTGGTGAAAACGCGGGGCATCGACGGCGTTCTGCATTGTCATGTTGAATTCGGTTACATTTAAAATCGTTTGCAAAACCGAAGTAATGATTGTTGAACCGCCCGGAGTTCCTAAAACCATTAATAATTTACCATTTTTCTCAACAATTGTCGGCGTCATTGAGCTCAGCATCCGTTTTTGCGGCGCGATGGCATTCGCTTCAGCACCAACCAAACCATAAGAATTTGTGGTTCCGGGTTTTGAACTGAAATCGTCCATTTCGTTGTTTAGAAAAAATCCAAGTTCGTCGCAATACAATTTCGACCCGAAAGCGCCGTTTAAAGTGGTCGTTGCAGCTACTGCATTTCCTTTTGAATCTACAATCGAATAATGCGTGGTTTCATTGCTTTCAGAAAAAGTGATTTTTCCTTTAGCAATGTCGGCTGATTTAGTTGCTTTTTCGAATGTAAAATCCGACATGCGCTGTTTCAGGTATTCCGGATCGAGCAATTGCGTTTGCGGAATTTTGACAAAATCGGGATCGCCGAGATAAAAATTCCGATCGGCATACGAACGGCGTTCGGCTTCGGTTAATAATTGAATGTATTTTGGCGAATTGTGTCCGAGTTTTGCAACCTCAAAAGGTTCGATCATTTTTAAAATCTGCGCCAGGCAAATCCCGCCGCTGCTGGGAGGCGCCATTGAAACGATCTGTAAATTGCGATATTTAAAAGTAATGGGCTTGCGCCAGATGGCCTGATATTTTGACAAATCTTTTAAAGTAATAATTCCGCCTTTTTGCTGCAGATAAGCAACCAGTTTTTTCGCCGTTTCGCCTTTGTAAAATTCATCGCGGCCATTTTTGGAAATGCGTTTTAGGGTTTCGGCCAGCGCTGGATATTTAATGATGTCGCCAACTTTGTAATCTTTTGCAAATAAAGTCTGATCGCCACTCAAGCGGACAATTGCCGCTTTGTGATCATTGATTTGTTTCCATTGATTTTCAGTTACAACAACGCCTTTTTCAGCCAATGCAATAACCGGTTTTAAAAGGATTGCGATCGGTAAGGAACCGAATTTTTTGTGAACTTCAAACATTCCTGCGATCGTTCCCGGAATTCCGACAGCAAAAGCGCTTTCGGTACTTTTTCCCGGAATCACGTTTCCGTTTTCATCGAGGTACATATTTTTGGTCGCGGCCAATGGCGCTTTTTCGCGGTAATCGAGCGATCCGGTTTTGCCATTTGCTTTTCGATACACCATAAATCCGCCGCCGCCGAGATTTCCGGCATACGGATAGGCTACAGCCAATGCGAGTTCGGTGGCCACCATCGCATCGAAAGCATTTCCGCCGTGCAACATGATATCTGAACCGATTTTTGATGCTTCTTCACGCGCCGAAACAACCATGGCTTTTTGAGTGACGAGTCCGGTTTGTGCCATCGAAATTGTAGTAATAAATAGGAGTGAAAGGATTGTTTTTGTCATAAAGTCTCCAGTTTTTCTTTGGCGAAAGCCCTTAAATCTTCGAAGAAAATAGTGAATTCGTTTTCAAAATAGGTGTAAAATTCCTTGAGTTCTTCAATCGAAAACTGCATTTTTGAATTGTTTTTGGTGCGCTGGTCCATTTGGTACAAAATCCGCGCAATGCCATCGACATATTGGTAGCTCAAAAGCCAATTGTATTTGATCATATACGGCATCATTCCGATGGTTTTTTCATTGAGATGTTGCGTATTGTCGCGTAAAATCTGATAAAAATGTTCTACGAAATCCGCCAGGTTTTCATCTGAATATTTACTCCAGTTCTTCGCAAGGAAATGGTCGTAAATCACATCTACGATCACGCCCGCATAATGATGGTAACGGTCATGCAATCTTTTGGTGCTTTGGCGAAAAATGGGATGAGAATCGGTAAAAGTATCGATCGCGCGGTGCAAAATAATGCCTTTCTGTATGTCGGCAGGCAAATGCTCGTAGTGTTTTCCACGGATTCCATCGGCCATGAAATTCCCGATTTTGATGAAATCATTGTCGTTTGAAAGGTAAATATGCGCTAGGAAATTCATACGTTTTTAGAGTTGCATAGTTTCAAAGATACAAAGTTTCAAAGTGGATTCACAGTTACTTTTTTCCGTCTGCACAAAAAACTTTGCTACTTTGCCACTTTGCTACTCAACAACTTTTTTATCTTTGCTGCCTAACCAATAATTAAATCGTACATACAGATGACTTTAATAAAATCCATTTCAGGAATCCGCGGAACTATTGGCGGGAAAACCGGCGACAATTTAACTCCGGTTGATGCCGTAAAATTTGCTTCGGCTTATGGAACATGGCTGAAAAATTATTCTAATAAAGAAAAACTAACCGTTATAATCGGGCGTGATGCGAGGATTTCGGGGCCAATGATCCACAATCTTGTAGTGAATACTTTGATCGGATTGGGCATTGATGTGATCGATTTGGGTTTGTCGACAACGCCAACAGTTGAAGTTGCCGTTCCATTGGAAAAAGCTGATGGCGGAATCATTTTAACCGCTTCGCACAATCCGAAGCAATGGAACGCACTTAAATTGCTGAATGAAAAAGGCGAGTTTTTAAGTGGTGACGAAGGTGCAAAGATCCTTGACATTGCCGAAAATGAAGCTTTTGATTTCTCAGATGTGGATTCGCTGGGTAAAATCGTTAAAAACGACACTTATATGGACATTCACATACAGGAGGTTTTAAGCTTGCCTTTAGTTGATGTGGAAGCAATCAAAGCAGCGAAATTTAAAGTCGTTGTTGACGGCGTAAATTCTTCTGGCGGCATCATTATCCCGGATTTACTGGATTGTTTGGGCGTTGAAGTCGTGAAATTGTACTGCGAGCCAAACGGACATTTTCCGCACAATCCCGAACCTTTGAAAGAACATTTGACTGATATTTCGGAACTTGTAGTAAAGGAGAAAGCTGATCTTGGAATCGTGGTCGATCCCGATGTAGACCGTTTGGCATTCATCAGCGAAGACGGCGAAATGTTTGGCGAAGAATATACTTTAGTAGCTGTTGCCGATTATGTGTTGAGCAAAACACCGGGAAATACCGTTTCCAATATGTCGTCTTCACGGGCGTTGCGCGATGTGACCAACCTGCACAACGGTACTTACGAAGCCAGCGCAGTAGGTGAGGTGAATGTGGTCGAACTGATGAAAAAGAACAATGCCGTTATTGGAGGCGAAGGAAATGGCGGAATTATTTATCCGGAATTGCATTACGGACGCGACAGTTTAGTTGGCGTTGCCTTATTCTTAACGCATCTGGCCAACAAAAAAATGAAGGTTTCAGAATTGCGCAAAACGTATTCGGAATATTTCATGAGCAAAAATAAAATTGAACTCACGCCGCAAATCGATGTCGATGCGATTTTAGAAGCGATGACCGAAAAATATAAAAATGAAGACATTCAAACCATTGATGGCGTAAAAATCGACTTCGCTGAAAATTGGGTGCATTTAAGAAAATCAAATACGGAACCGATCATCAGGATTTATACGGAAGCCTCGACACAAAAGGCTGCAGATGAATTGGCTTTGAGAATTATTGACGAGATTAAAGTGATTGCGAATATTTAATATTGATAATTTGCAGTTTGTTGAAATAAAAAAACCGGCTTATTGGCCGGTTTTTTGTTTGATTGAGAGAAATTATTTTCCTCTTTTGGGATTTTCTTTAGCGCCATTGGCATCCATCATTTCCATAAGCTTCAGTCCGAGCAGCCCGCTCATGGAGCCGTCGGTACCGTTGCTTCCGGTAATCAGGACATCCGGGATCACTTTGATATTTCCCCTGCCGATTTCTTCGGTGATTTTGTATTTAGTAAAATTATCGCCGCCCATCGCTGAAACCTGCAATTGATACGCTTCTGCAGTCGATTTACCAACGGCCATAATTTTCTCGGCTTCGGCAAGACCGGTTTTTGAAATCCTTTCTGCTTCTGCGCTTGCGGTGAGTTTTGTCGCTTCGGCTTGTGCTCCGGCACGCGCTTTAGTGGCTTCGGCCTCAGCATTGGCACGCATTTTTGTCGCTTCCGCTTCAGCGTTTACATTGAGCTTTAAACTGCTCGCATCACCTTCGGCTTTTTTTACCGTGGCATCGGCAGTGCGTTGGGCGATTTCGACACTTTGTGAGGCGCGGACGATTTCTTTCTGCATATCTGCAATAGCGGTTTCTTTTTCGACACCTTGCCTTTGTTCCTGCGCCATACGTTGGGTTTGATAGGTTTTTTGCTCTTCTTCGGCAATTTTCCTGTCGGTTAATGTTTTCATCAGCGATTCTGGCGGAACAATGTCTCCTATCAAAGTATCGACAGCATTTACATTGTATTCATCCAGAACGGCTTTAATATGGTTTTTGGCCGATTCCTGTCTTTCTTTCCGTGTACTTAAAAACGAAATGACATCACTGTCCTGTGCTGAATTCCTGAAATAATTCCCAATTGTTGGTTCTAAAACCTGCGATACAAGATTGGTCATGCTTCCAAAACGCGCAATTACTTTTGGGGCTTCATTGGCGGGAACATGGATGATCTGAGCAACGTCCAGATTAAACGGGAAGCCATCTTTGGAGCGTACGGTAATCGTAGAAAGATTTTTGTCGAGGTCGTGTGATTCGCTTCTTGCGTTCGCCCAGTTTAAAACTAAATTCGTCGTTGGTACAGATTCGAGTTTGGTCGTATATTTATTGAGCGCATATTTTCCGGGTCCGAATGGCTCCGACCAAACACCTCGCTGGCCTTTTGAAACAATGTTTCCGTGTTTGAAAGTTTCTCCGGTAACGTCCTGGCCGTCTTCACCAATGTATGAAATCACAACACCAACATAACCAATCGGCACATCGGTCATCGGATTTTGCTCGATCTGGATTCCCCAGGTATTGATGTAATATGTTCCGGCGAGCATCACTTGTGGCTGGAGTCCGCGATTGCCTCCGCGTTCTAAAAACTGGTCGAAATCCTGGAAATTGTTGTGGCCTTCGAGTGATTTTCCGGCGATTTGCCCGTTCGGAATTGGCTCACCATCCAAAGCTGTTACAATTCCGAGCATGTTTTCGTAGATCTTGATTTGTTCTACGACTACGATTTCAAACAGAAACGTATTGATACGGTAAGAACCTGTTGTGATGAATGCGCTTTGACGTCCTTTCTGTCCGCCATTGTCCAAGAATGCAGTTGCGTCCTGATAATTGTCGCTTTCTACTCTTCGGGCGAGAATGCGGCCTGTTGGCGTTTCTTTTCCGTCTTTACTGAGCACCAACCCGATTTTTCCTTCGGGAATAATGGTAAAAGCCGTCATATCTACGCTGTATTGCCAGATCCACATCGCCCAATACAATCCCGGCGCTAAAGTTTTTGCCTGAAAGCCGGCTTCTCCTTTAGTAGCGATAATCCTGCTATCGGGCAGGGATTTTCCTTCTCCGAAAAGGACGAATTTCTTGGTTACCATTCCGATTTTGTCTTCCGGGACCATGACCATTCCAAAGAAAACACGCAATACAAATTTGTACATCAAAATACAAAGCACTAAAAGAAATACCCACCAAAACGATAATATTGTTGTCATTTTAATAAAATTTAGACTACAAAATTACATCGAAATTTTAACAGTTATTTCGTTTTTTTAACATTTAACGAAAAATCATTTTAGTGTTGCAATGTCATAAAATTGATGCATTTTAAGGTGTCAAAGCGGCTTTAGGTAAAATGATATTAGAGAAAACAAAGTATGATTTGCATTTTTGGCATTAACATTTTTGAAAACGATATAGTTCTGATCATAAGAATTGTGAACTTTGAGGTTTTTGGGTTCGCAATGCAAATTAGTAATAATCACAGAGTTGATTTGGATGATAATAAATACAGCATTTTCCAAAAAATGGTATCTTTGGCATTTCCAATTTTATTCAGATGATTACAACAGCACCGTTTTTGAAAACCGAACTAGAGCAGTATTTCCAGCAATTCCGAAACCATATCATCGGAATCGGGCAGGAGTTTGATTCGCCTTTCGGCAGAAAAAAAATCGTCTATACCGATTGGACGGCGAGTGGCCGCTTGTACCGTCCGATTGAAGAAAAACTAATGAATGAATTTGGGCCGTTCGTCGCCAATACGCATACCGAAACCACGGTTTCAGGAACGGCAATGACGATGGCATATCATGAAGCGCGGCATATAATCAAACATCATGTGCATGCAAATTCTGATGATATTTTAATTACCGATGGCACCGGGATGACGGGTGTAATCAATAAATTCCAAAGGATTTTAGGTTTGAAAGTTCCCGAAAACTTAAAGCCATTCACCAATATTCCTGCTGAAAAAAAGCCGATTGTTTTCATTTCACACATGGAACACCATTCAAACCAGACTTCCTGGCTTGAAACCATTGCCGATGTGGAGGTCGTTCCAGCTTGTGAAAAAGGATTATTCTGTCTCGATAATTTCAAACAATTGCTGGATAAATACAAAGACCGCACGCTCAAGATCGCTTCTATCACGTCTTGTTCCAATGTCACCGGAATCAAAACGCCATATCACGAAGTCGCTAAACTGATGCACGAGCATAATGGCGTTTGCTTTGTAGATTTTGCGTGTTCCGGGCCGTATGTTAAGATCGACATGCATCCGGAAGATCCTGAAAGTTACCTCGATGCAATTTTTCTGTCCCCGCATAAATTCCTTGGCGGCCCAGGAACTTCGGGCGTTTTGATCTTCAATAAGAAATTATATAAAAATATGGTTCCCGATCATCCTGGTGGCGGAACTGTGAGCTGGACAAATCCGTGGGGCGAACATAAATATGTCGACAATATTGAAGACCGCGAAGACGGCGGAACTCCGGGATTTCTGCAGGTAATCAAAACTGCATTGGCTGTTCAGCTGAAGGAAAAAATGGGCATTGAAAATATTCTGGAGCGGGAACGAGAAATCGTAGATTATGTGTTTGGCGAATTGGAATCGGTTCGAAATATCAATATTCTCGCAGGCCAGCATAAAAACAGGCTTGGTGTTATTTCGTTTTACATCAATGAGCTGCATTTTAACCTTGGTGTGAAATTGCTGAATGACAAATTTGGCATCCAAACGCGCGGCGGATGCAGTTGTGCCGGGACTTACGGTCATTATCTATTGCATGTCGACCAGGAATTGTCGCATTCGCTTACCGAGAAAATTACGCTGGGCGATTTGATGCAGAAACCGGGCTGGATCAGGATGTCAATCCATCCTACGACGACAAATGAGGAGATAAAATTCGTCTGCGAAAGCATTAAATCATTGGCAGAAAACCATACCGTTTGGGCAAAAGACTACAATTACAACAAAAGCACAAATGAATTTCTGCATAAAAATGCCCTGGAATCTGAGAAGGTTTTGGTCAAGAAATGGTTTGACCTGTAGTTAAGCCGTATGTTTCCAACGCTTGTGCGTCCACAAATAATAGGCAGGGAATTCATGGATCTGCGCTTCTACCAATCGTAGGAAATGATCGGTAATTTCATAATCCGGAACTGCTGTCGAATTTTCTGCAAGCAATTCAAAACCAGCCTCATAATAGCCTCGTTTTACTTTTTTGACCCGCAGGAAAATCACATTCATGTCGAACCTTTTCGCTAGCATTTCGGCACCTGTATGCACGGGTGTTTTAATGCCCATGAAAGTCGTCCAATGGTGCGCTTTCGCGGCTTTCGGGGATTGGTCGCTTGCAAATCCATAAACGCCGAGCACGTGATTGTGCTGGTTTTCCTGAATGACCGGAATCGTTTCTTTCGTCGTGATCAGTGTCGCTTTGAATTTAGAGCGGATATCGCGTACAAGCTTGTCGAAATGTGGGTTTGCAATGCGCTTGTAAATGGCAAATCCTTTGAATTTGATATGATGGTTCATCGAAATGACCCATTCGTAACTTGCATAATGCGCGAGCATCAATGCAATGCTTTTTCCTTTTTTCTCCAGATCGGTATAAACTTCAAGATTGCTGAACGTAAATCTTTTGCTGATTTCTTTATCAGAAATGGTGAGTGTTTTGATCATTTCAAGGAACATATCGCACAAATGATGGTAAGAATCTTTTTCGATACGCAATCGTTCTACTGTGGTTTTTTCAGGGAAAGCCATTTTTAGATTTTGCCTTACAGTCGATTTTCTGTATCCAACTACATAATATACAAGTACATAAACAGCATCAGAAAGCAAATACAACAGTCGGAATGGAAGAATTGAAATGCACCAAAGCAGCGGATATACAATAAGGAAAAGTAAAAATTGCATTCGGGATTATTTTTGGCAAATATACGTTTAATTGACTTTTGAATATCCAATTTAACAAAAGCTAAAGAAACAATGGTTATTTTTACGACTTATAAAATTTATCCATGAATATTATACTGATTGTCATCATTGCAATAAATATCATCATCAGTTTTAAAGGGTTCAATGACGTTGCTTTTTTTAGAAAATATGAATTTCATATCGGAAGCATCCGCGCAGGCGAACAAATCAGGATGTTTTCTTCGGCATTTTTGCATGCAGACCTTGGGCATTTATTTTTTAACATGCTGACATTGTATTTTTTTGCGCCTGTTGTGATTGGATATTTAGGTGATATTTCCTTCCTGCTGATTTACATCGCCAGCTTGACTTTTGGAAGTTTGCTCACGTTGGTCATGCACAAAAACGATTACAGTTACCGTGCAATTGGCGCTTCGGGAGCTGTTACCGGAATTTTATACTCTGCGATTTTACTGCAGCCGGATATGAGTTTGT
This sequence comes from Flavobacterium noncentrifugens, assembly GCF_900100375.1. Classification (GTDB taxonomy): domain Bacteria; phylum Bacteroidota; class Bacteroidia; order Flavobacteriales; family Flavobacteriaceae; genus Flavobacterium; species Flavobacterium noncentrifugens. Next base: position 941,331 of record NZ_FNEZ01000002.1, read on the forward strand.
ATTTGTTTTTTATCCCGATCCCAATTCCGGCCTATGTTTTTGGCATCGGATATTTGTTGTATTCAATTTACGGAATGAAGGCCAAGAACGACAACATCGGGCACACGGCACATTTTGGTGGCGCGATTGGCGGTTATGTGATTACATTATTAAAAGATCCCGCTTTGCTGACAGATAACACGCTGATGGTCATTCTTCTGGCCATCCCGATCGTAATTCTTTTCGCCATGGAGCGCCTCGGCAAGCTATAATGGCACAACATTTGAAAGGCAGCGCGCAAATCATTTATACCAATAATCAATAAAAAACGATCTCATGAAAAAAACATTCATCATCCTGTTTACCGCGCTGGCAACGATGTCACAAGCGCAGGAATTTGTAAAACCAATGCCGCTGATTTCGGTCAATGGCGAAGGAAAAGTAAAAGTAACGCCTGATCAGGCTTTCATTTCAGTATCGGTGGAAACCAAAGGAAACAACGCAACCGATGTCAAAAAACAAAACGACATTGCCGTGGAAAAAGTCATCCAGTTCATCAAAAAATCAAAATTGCCGAAAGAAGATGTGCAAACCAAACGCGTGTCGCTGAATCCGCAATACGATTACGATAAAAAAAAATACAATTATGTGGCGACACAAACCATTGAAATCCTGATGAAAGATTTGAATTTATACGACGGCGTCATGGAAGGTTTGGTAGATTCCGGGATCAATCAGATTAATACCGTTGAATTCAGGTCATCCAAACTAGAAACGCTTCAGTCAGAAGCCAGGAAACTTGCAATGAAAGATGCCAAGGCAAAAGCCGAAGATTATGTTTCAGTTCTTGGACAAAAAGCTGGAAAAGCATTCACGATCAACGACAACACACAAGTTGATTATCCACGCCCTATGATGTATGCAATGGCTGACAAAGCGGCAGCTGGCGGCGCACCAAGAGAAACACTTGCTATTGGAGAAATCAATATTACTGCAAATGTTTCGGTGAGTTTTATCCTAGAATAACAAAAAATATATTTTTAAAAAGCCTGAATGTGACTTCGGGCTTTTTTTATTTTCAGATTTTTACTTTTCAGATATTTCAATCCAAACCGGTGCATGATCGCTCGTCTTTTCCCAACCGCGCACTTCACGATCGACGCCGCCCGAAACCAATCTTTTTTCAAGTTGCGGACTTAGCAGAAAGTGATCGATCCGCAATCCGGCATTTCGCTCGTAAGCATTCCGAAAATAATCAAAAAAGGTGTAAATGCGTTCGTCTTTATAAAGTGTCCGGATCGCATCGGTCCAGCCTTGTGCAACGAGTGTGTGAAAAGCGGTGCGCACTTCCGGGCGAAATAAAGCGTCATTGACCCACTTTTCAGGTTTATAGACGTCGAGTTCGGTGGGCATCACATTGAAATCGCCCATTAAAATTACAGGAATGTTGAATTCTAAAAGCGTAGAAGCACGTTTGGTCAACCGGTCAAACCAACGCAGTTTATAATCAAATTTTGGCCCTGGTGCCGGATTTCCATTCGGAAGATACAAACAGCAAATCAAAATCCCACCCACCATTGCTTCGAGATAACGGCTTTGCACATCTTCCTCTTCGCCTGGAAGTGCGCGCCCGATTTCTTCAATTTCAGCATTTCGCGAAAGAATTGCCACGCCGTTCCATTTTTTTTGTCCGTGCCAGACGGCCTTATAACCTGCATTATTGATGGCTCCAATCGGAAATTTTTCCTGCGGTGCCTTTAATTCCTGCAGGCAAACAATGTCGGGTTTTGCCATTTCAAGCCAGCGCAGCAATATGGGAAGCCGGCCATTTACACCATTGACATTATAAGTTGCAATTTTCATTTCTGATGGTTTAAGGTTGTTGCTTAAAGGTACGATTTTTTGCGTCTGATGTAGATTTTCAGAAAAATCATTTGATTATTAACAGATTATCGCTTAAATTTAGAATTCATTATTGGAATATTGTAACGTCAGGCGTTTATAATATAAAATCTGCCCAACAGGTTATTGGTATATTGTGTAAAAAAATGCGCTTATGGAACTGCCCAAAAAAATATTCTACCTCGACGACGACTTAGATGACCTATATTTCTTTAAGGAAGTCGTAGAAAGTTTGGGCCATGAAGTTTCCATTTACATCAATGGCAAGGAATTGCTGCGGTCTTTGAACAGCAAATCAGTCCGCCCCGATATTATTTTCCTGGACATCCGGATGCCGGTTTTTAACGGTGAGGAAATTTTGCAGATCATTAAAAAAGATGATCAGTTCAAAGACATTCCGGTTGTGATGATTTCGGGCTACAATTCGAAATCGCTGGTGCGCCAATATCTTGATGCTGGTGCCAATTATCTGATGAAAAAACCGTCTTCGATGGCCGATTACAAATCGTCGGTGGAACGGGTCCTTGATATCGATTGGGAAAATTTCCAGGCTTTCGCCTGATCAACATCTGCAAATGAAAAAAAGTGCTGGCATATTGCTGTATCGGAAAATTGCCGGTTTCCCTGAATTTTTGCTGGTTCATCCCGGAGGCCCATTCTGGAAAAATAAAGATTTGGGAACGTGGTCTATTCCGAAGGGTGAATTTACAGATGAAAATCCGCTGGCTGCTGCAGTCAGGGAATTTGAGGAAGAAACAGGCACATTGTTAATCGGGAATTTCATTTCATTGGAACCTGTGAAACTCAAATCAGGGAAAGTGATTTACGCATGGGCATTGGAAGGTAATATGAATCCCGAAAATATTATTAGCAACGAATTTGAAACCGAATGGCCTCCGAAATCCGGTTTGCTTAAAAAATTCCCCGAAGTCGATAAAGCCGGCTGGTTTGCTGAAGAAATCGCCTTAGCAAAAATCAACGTGGCGCAAGGAAGTTTCATTTTGCAGCTGTTGCGGTTGATCTGACAAGCGCATTTCCAAACACATCTTATCTTTATAAATATTATATTAGCATTCTTGTCCGGTTATCGAAATCGGGTTAAAGAGTGTATCCGTTATTTATAAATTCTCCCATGGAAAACATTACTGTCATTGTCATGCTGTTGTTTGGCGTCGCATTCCTAAGCCTTTTAAGCAAAAGATACAATTTTCCGATCCCGATTGTTTTGGTGCTTTGCGGTGTTGCAGTCAGCATCATTCCGGGATTGCCTGTGATTGCTTTAAATCCCGATGTGGTTTTCATTATTTTCCTGCCACCGCTTCTATACCATGCGGCCTGGTATACCAGCTGGAGCGATTTTAAGCAAACGGTTCGCCCGATCAGCCTCGCAGCGATCGGATTGGTTTTCTTTACAACAGTAGCTGTGGCAGTTGCCGCGCATTATTTAATTGGCGGGATATCGTGGCCTTTGGCATTTTTGCTGGGTGCAATCGTTTCTCCGCCTGATGCCGTTTCTGCCACTTCGATTACGAAAGGATTGGGCTTGCATCCGAGACTAATTGCGATTTTGGAAGGGGAAAGCCTTGTGAACGACGCCAGCGGATTGGTTGCTTATAAATATGCATTAACAGCAATTATCGCCGGGAATTTTGTATTGTGGCAGGCTGGGCTGAATTTTGTCGTGATGTCGGTTATAGGCGTGCTTATCGGATTGGGCGTGGGTTATATCATGAGTTTCATCCATAAAAAATTTGTCTGTGACGACATTATAGAAGTAACGCTCACTTTACTGACTCCGTTTGCATCGTATCTGATTGCGGAACATTTTGAATGTTCAGGCGTATTGGCAGTGGTGTCGACAGGGCTTTTTCTCTCGGCGCGCTCGGGCGAAATTTTCACACATGAAAGCCGCATCATGACGGGAACAATCTGGAGTGTACTGACCAACATTTTAAACGGATTGATTTTTATCCTGATTGGTTTGCAGCTTCGGCAGATTGTCTTGGGAATTGACAATTATTCCGGAATTTCGCTTGCGATTTGGGCGATAGCGATTAGCGGAGTCGTGATTGTCGTCCGGTTTTTATGGGTCATACCGGCATCCATGCTTCCGAGATTTATCAGCAAAAGAATCCGGCAGGAAGAATTTGATTACCGCAACATGATCATTTTCGGCTGGTCGGGCATGCGTGGCGTGGTTTCTATGGCTGCTGCTTTGGCGCTTCCGCTGACAATCAACAACGGAGAGGAATTTCCGTTCCGCAGCCTGATCATATACCTGGTTTTTTGTGTAATCCTATCGACCCTGGTCATTCAGGGTTCGACGCTTCCGTGGCTCATCCGAAAATTAAAAATCGATCCGTATTCGATCGTTGCAGAAGAATACATGGTGCGAAACCAGATCGTCTCACAAACGATTACGCATATCGAAGACCACTTTTCACTGCTGAATGACAACTTGCTGCACAACATCAAAAGCAAATACGAAGTCAAGTTCAACCGGCTTCAGAAGACAGAACTTCCTGCCAATTTCTTTGGAAACGGAAACGTCATGGGAATCGAAATTTTCAATGATTTCACGAAAATCCAGATTGATCTGCTGAATGTAGAACGCGCCAAATTAGAACAAATGCACAAATCGGGAAACGTTAATGAAGAGATTTTCCGCAAGATCGAAAAAGAGCTTGACCTTGAAGAAACGCGGCTTGCCATGGAAATGTATGATGGATAATCTTTCAATTATCTTAAAAAATTAAAGCCTGTCAATCTCAAGATTAACAGGCTTTTTAATTTTCGTGGGGAGAGCAGGATTCGAACCTGCGAAGTTCACACAGCAGATTTACAGTCTGCCCTCGTTGGCCGCTTGAGTATCTCCCCAGAGATTGAAACAGCAACACTGTTTCGTTCAGCGGTTGCAAATATAAAAACTGTTTTGGTGTTTGCAAACTAAAAACCAACTTAATTTTTGCTTTAATTTTAAACCTTTGGAATTGAATAAAATAAAAAAATCCCCATAGCGGAGATTTCTTTATTTGGTATGTGATTGAGATTATTTCGCTGCCAAAAGCTCGTTTACTTTGGCTTTTAATTCAGCACCTCTCAAATCTTTCGCAACGATTTTTCCGCTTGCATCAAGGATAAAAGTAGCAGGGATTGTCTGTACGCCGTAAGTTGCAGCAATCGGTTCTTTCCACCATTTTAGGTTTGAAACCTGGTTCCAGGCCAATTTGTCTTTTGCAATCGCTTCTTTCCATGGAGCCGCTTCTTTATCTAAAGAAACACCTACAATGTTTAGTCCTTTTGCATGCAATTCGTTGTATAACGCCACGACGTTTGGATTTTCCTCACGGCAAGGTTTGCACCAGGAAGCCCAGAAATCAACGATCGTTACTTTTCCTAAAGATTGTTTTAATGAAACTGTTTTTCCGTCGGGCGTATTCGCTGAAAAGTCAGGAGCCACGCTTCCAACTTGAACACCGCCTTCAGCCGGAGCTGCTACTTCTGCAACCGGTTTTCCGATTTTGTCCAATTTTGTCTGGATTCCTTTTCCAACTTTCGTATCTTTTACAGTTTTGTCCAAACCTGCGTAATGTTTTTTGATTTTCTCCACATCAGGATTCATCTGGTTGAACATGCCGTCAACGATCAAGGCAGAAATATACGCTTTGGGGTGCGTTCCAACATAAGCATCTGATTGCTTCATGAAATCTTCCTGGATTTTCATGTATTCTTTTCGAAGGCCGTTCATCGTCACAGTATCCTGTTTTTGTTGGGCTGCCTGCATTTTCACCATATTGGTTTCCTGGAATTTCATCATCTTTTTCTGAATCTTCATTCCTTCTTCTTTATATGCCGACAATTCATCGTTATTGTATGTTCCGGTCACTTTCGTAATGTTGATGCTGTCTTTGTTGATGGTCATGTCAATGTCGCCATTTTCAAGGATAAAAGGAACTTTTCCCTGCGTATCTGCAACTTGAATCAGGTACATTTCTGGTTCTTTAGCAGATCCTTTGAATGTAAATTTACCATTTTCGATTTTTACGGTGTCAACTTGTTTAAGCTGGCCGGCTTCATCCTGTTTTTCAAGGAACACATTTTTACCATCGATACCTTTTACATTTCCGGTAACGATATATTCATTTTTTCCGGCTTTGTTGCATGAAACCAAAATAGCAACTGCAGAAACGAACACAAGAATTTTCTTCATTTTTTAAATTTTTAATTTAAGTGGTGCAAAAGTATTTAAAATTATACTCTATTGTCTTTTTTCTAACTTAATTTTTTGTTATTGTTGATGGATTTATATAATTAGCTGCGCTCAGTTCGCCTATGCCTCGGGTGTTGACGGACATATAAAATGGGTCATCCCAACAGTTGTATTCCGAATTCCACTGATGCCTTTTTCGACATTGATAAAATTGTGGATGCCACGCGATTTTAGGATCGATCCCATGATCACCGAACGGTAACCGCCCGCACAATGCAAATAAAACGGTGCGTCAGGAATTTCGCTTATGTGGTTGTTGATCGTATCCAATGGCAGATTGATAGCCGCTTCCACATGTTCTGCTTCAAATTCGCCTGGTTTTCTCGCATCGACAACAATCGTATTTTCAGAATAATCTGAAGCAAATTGCTCAGGCGAAACAGAATCCATTGAATCGGTTTCAAAACCTGCCGCTTCCCACGCCGCCATTCCGCCATTTAAGTAACCAAGTGAATTGTCAAAACCTACTCTTGACAAACGCGTGATCGTTTCTTTTTCCCGGCCTTCAGGCGCAACTATTAGCAACGGTTGTTTCACATCCATAATTAAAGCGCCCACCCAAGGGGCGAAATTGCCCTGTATTCCGATGAAAATCGAATTCGGAATGTGGCTTTTTACATAATCGTTTTCATGTCTGACATCGAGAACTATGGCTTCCGAAGCATTGGCCAAAGCCTCAAATTCAGCTGGATTTAATGGTTTGAATGATTTTACGATGACATCATCCAGACTTTCATAACCCTGAATATTCATCATCACATTTTGTGGAAAATATGCTGGAGGCGCGCCCAATCCGTCGAGCAATTCTTCAATAAATTCTTCGCGTGTCATATCAGAACGCAATGCATAATTCGCTTTTTTCTGGTTGCCCAAAGTGTCGGTCGTTTCCTTGCTCATGTTTTTTCCGCAGGCGCTTCCGGCACCGTGGCTTGGATATACAATCAGATCATCGGCCAAAGGCATAATCTTATTGCGCAAAGATTCAAATAAATAAGAAGCGAGTTTTTCCTGTGTCAATTCTCCAACGAGTTCCTGTGCCAAATCCGGACGGCCAACATCTCCAATAAATAAAGTATCGCCGGTAATGATTGCGCGCTGTTTTCCATTTTCGTCAATCAGCAAATAACAAGTGCTTTCTAATGTATGTCCAGGCGTATGCAATGCTTTTATGGTATAATTGCCAACTTTAAATTCCTGATTGTCTTCGGCAATAACGGCTTCAAATTCAGGGTTAGCCGTTGGGCCGTAAACAATTTTCCCACCGGTTTTCTTCGCCAAATCCAAATGTCCCGAAACAAAATCTGCATGAAAATGCGTTTCAAAAATGTATTTGATTGTTGCACCGTCTTTTTCGGCTTTGTCAATATAAGGTTGCACTTCCCTTAGCGGGTCAAAGATGGCTGCCTCACCATTGCTTTCCAGATAATATGCCGCCTGGGCGATGCATCCGGTATATATTTGCTCGATTTTCATATTCAAAAAATTTGACTGTAAAAATAAGAAGAATCTGCCATTGTGCCGTTAATAAAATCACAATCTGGAGATTTTATTGTGACAGTAAACTAAAAACCGACATTTAACTAAAAATTAGTACTCGTTTCAAAGCGTCACGCGTGATTTAGTATTAATTTTAAAACCTATGGAAAACGACAATAAAAAAGGGTTTTATTTTGGCGAATACAAAGCGCCGTATCAATCGCCTTTTGACAAACTTTTCGGGATTTTTAAGGAATTGATCACGCATACTTCGGGCGATTTCGATGAAGCGATCGATTGGATGCGGGAACTCGACAAAGAATACAAGCTTACCGATAAAGATTACACGATTGACGATTTTATCGAAGATTTAAAAAAGAAAGGCTACATCCGCGAAGAGCTTAAAGACGACGGAACTTCAGGCGCAACGATCACTTCAAAAACCGAACGCGCGATCCGCCAGCAGGCACTCGACCAGATTTTTGGGAATCTAAAACGCAGCGGTGCCGGAAACCACAAAAGCAAATACACGGGAACAGGCGATGAACATACGGGCGAACTCCGCGAATTTCGTTTTGGCGATGCGCTCGAGCGGATTTCATTGACCGAAAGCATCCGAAATGCACAAATCAACAACGGCATTGGCGAATTCAGCCTGACTGAAAACGATCTGGTCGTCGAGGAAACGCAATTCAAAGCACAAATGAGCACTGTTTTGATGATCGATATCAGCCACAGCATGATCTTATACGGCGAAGACCGCATTACGCCAGCGAAAAAAGTCGCAATGGCTTTGGCCGAATTGATCACGACACGCTATCCAAAAGATACGCTTGATATTCTGGTTTTTGGAAATGATGCGTGGCCAATTGCAATTAAAGATTTACCGTATTTAAAAGTTGGTCCTTACCATACCAATACCGTTGCCGGATTGCAGCTTGCGATGGATATTCTGAGAAGAAAACGCAACACCAACAAGCAGATTTTCATGATCACCGACGGAAAGCCGAGCTGTGTGCGCGAACCTGACGGTTCCTATTATATGAACAGCAACGGCCTTGACGAATACATCGTTGACAAATGTTACAGCCAGGCGCAACAGGCGAGAAAACTACACATTCCGATTACGACGTTTATGATCGCGCAGGATCCATATTTGCAGCAATTCGTGAATCATTTTACCGAAGCCAATCAGGGGAAAGCGTTTTATACCGGACTGAAAGGCTTAGGCGAAATGATCTTTGAGGATTATGAAACAAATCGGAAGAAAAGAGTGAAATAAGTCGAAAGTCAAAAGTCGAAAGAAAGTACATTAGAATCAAAATAAAAATATGAAAACACAAAATATAAATACATTAGGCGAACTCAAAAAAGCCGGTTACATCAGCAAAAGTATTAAAGACGAATTGCGTGATAATTTAAAGGAGAAAATCAAGTCGGGAACCAAGACTTTCGAAGGCGTTCACGGTTATGAAAATAGCGTGATTCCCGAGTTGGAGCGCGCCATTCTTTCACGTCACAACATCAATTTATTAGGCTTGCGCGGACAAGCAAAAACACGCCTCGCGAGATTGATGGTCAACTTACTGGACGAATGGATTCCTGTGGTTGCCGGATCTGAGATCAACGACGATCCGTTAAAACCGATTTCGCGTTTTGCATCCGATTTAATCGCAGAAAAAGGTGACGAAACTCCGATTACATGGCTGCACCGAAGCGAACGTTTTTCAGAAAAACTCGCTACGCCCGATGTGACGGTGGCCGATTTGATTGGCGATGTCGATCCAATCAAGGCAGCAAATCTAAAATTGTCGTATGCAGATGACCGCGTGATCCATTTCGGAATGATCCCAAGAGCAAACCGTTGCATTTTCGTAATCAACGAATTGCCCGATTTACAGGCAAGAATCCAGGTGGCATTGTTTAATATTTTGCAGGAAGGCGACATTCAGATCCGCGGATTTAAACTGCGTTTGCCACTCGACATGCAATTTGTATTTACCGCAAATCCTGAAGATTACACGAATCGCGGAAGCATCGTAACACCATTAAAAGACAGGATTGGATCGCAGATCTTGACGCATTATCCGGCAGATATTGAAACTGCAAGAAAAATTACGGAGCAGGAATCGAAGTTTGATAAATCGCAAAGCGACAGTGTGTATGTTCCGGCTTTGGCCAAAGATTTATTGGAACAGATTTCTGTCGAAGCACGAGATTCAGAATATATCGACCCGAAAAGCGGCGTCAGTGCTAGAATGAGCATTACTGCGTATGAAAATTTGTTGAGTACTGCGGAAAGACGTGCCTTAATTTCAGGAGCAGACCAAACAACGGTTCGATTGTCCGATTTCATGGGAATCATTCCCGCAATCACCGGAAAAGTCGAGCTTGTTTATGAGGGCGAACAGGAAGGTGCCGATTTTGTTGCGCAAACGTTAATCGGAAGTGCAGTGCATACTTTTTTTCCGGGACTTTTCCCAAAAATAGAAAAGCTTGAAAAACAAGAAGATGTAAATCCGTACCGTGAAGTTTTAGATTGGTTTTTTACCGAGAACGGCTTCGCGCTATATGATGATTTTTCTGACGAAGAGTATAAAGAACAACTCGACGAAGTTCCGGCTCTGGATATTTTGATCGACAAATACCAGCCAAACCTCGCCGCCGAAGACCGCTATTTCATGAAAGAATTCCTGCTTTGGGGATTGTCAGAATATGATAAATTAAACAAAGACCGTTTTGAAAACGGCTACCAGTTTAAAGATTTATATGGCAGCTACATCAGCAAATTGTAAAAAAAAAAGGGTTTAGATAATGTCTAAACCCTTTTTTTTGATTGATACAAGTGTTAATCATTGTATCTTTCTTCTTCTTTCATGAATTGCATTTTGCAATCGTCGAGCATCGATTGGGAATGTTCGAGTTCGTTGAGCGTTATGGTCATGTCTAAAGTAATCCTTTTCAATTCCCTTAAAAACGCAGCGTCTGTAGGGGCATTTCTTAATTTAAGTCTGATTTGATGCAGTTCGGCTTCTAAAACTCCAACAGTTTCTTTGGCTTTTTTTACCTGAAGCACGTATCTGTCACAAGAATTTTCCATGGCATTTAGTTAGATGAATATTGGTTTGGTATAAATAACAAATACGACAAAGATGTTTTTCGCATCAACAGCATTTGCCGCACGTTTTTTCTTACTGCAATATAAAACAAAAAAGTGCCCGAAAAAGGCACTTTTGAAATTTTTTGAAATTTTTTATTCCTGGTTGCTCACTTTACGGTAAGGAAAAGCATTAAAAATATGTCTTTTTGCAAACCTTCCAGGAGAATCAGCATTGACCATTTTAACGTAAGTTGCTTTTGGAACACTAATGAATTCATAACTGCTGCCGTTCGAAAAAGTGACCAGCAGCCTGATGTTTTCATACTTATAATCCGTAATTGTCGCCTCGGCGATCGTCGCCTGGAATTCAGGTTTTCCTTGTTCGATCGTCTCTGCATTGATGCTCACCAAAAAGTGGTAGGCTTCGATGATCTGCTTGCTTTTTTCTTCTGCATCGGCCAATCCGTTTGCATCATCGTGAAATTTATCAGGGTGTGATTCTTTCATCGAGTTGCGGTAAATGGTCTTCAATTCTTTTAGCGTAACGCTTCTTTCAACATTCAGCAGCGAGCGGTATTCAACAATCTTTTTCATAAAATGTAATAAAATGGGTGTTATCAGCGAATTTCATCATCAAAATCCGTTTCTGAAATTTTTTGCAAAGGTACACTTATTTTTATCTTTTCAAATCCCGAATCAAATATTGGCAAAAGGCTTTAACTTTTCGTCACATTGCCGTTACACTTAAATAGTTACATTTGTATTTCTCAAAAAATCAAATATGATTAAAAATACATTTATATGGCTGCTGCTTTTGTGCGGCCTGGCAAATTACGGACAGGTTGTAATCAATGAAATTGACACCGATACGCCCGGAACGGATGACAAGGAATTTATCGAATTGAAATCGGCTACGCCAAATTTTGCGCTCGACGGTTATGTGATCGTACTTTACAACGGTTCGCCAACATCAAGTACTGGAAACAAAAGCTATTTCGCACTCGACCTTGACGGATATGTGACAGATGTCAACGGATTGATTGTCATTGGAAATGACCTGGTTTCCCCGGTTCCGGATAAATATTTACAAGTTAGTACCATGCAAAACGGACAGGACGGAATTGCGCTCTATGTTGGAAACGCCACCGATTTTCCCGATCAGACTCCAGTTACTGCAACAAATCTCGTCGATGCCATCGTTTACGGAAACAACAATCCCGATGCGACAACTTTAATGTCAGTTTTAGGCGTTTCGGCACAAATCAATGAAGCCATAAACGGATTGGGAACAACACAATCCATCCAGCGCAAAAACGACGGAACTTATGAAGTAAAAACACCAACGCCCGGTGCAAACAATGACGGCAGCGGATTTATATTTAATGGAATCACGATCGCCGTTTCTGCCACAACGATTAATGAAGGCACTAGTTTCAATGTTACTTTCACCACGCAAACCGCGGTCACATCCACACTTAATTTTACATTTTCGCTAAGCGGATTCAACGCCGCAGATTACACCGGAAACCTAAACGTATCAATTCCAACAGGATCAACGTCTTACACTACTACAATTGCCAGCGTTGACGATGCATCGGATGAAGGCGACGAACTCGTAAAAGTACGTTTTGGAACACTGCCGACAGGTTTCAGAAGAATGAACGACAACATCGAAATCCGGGTCATCGATAATGATTTTGTCGTAAGGCCATATGGAACACCTTTAAATCCGACTTACGGTTTGGTTGAAAAACAAATTCCGCCAGGATATTATGATGCTTTGGAAGGGCAAACCGGGGAAAATTTAAGGATTGCCATTCGCGACATCATCGCCAATCCCGCAGTCGTACACGCACAAAATTATGGAGATGTAGAATACATGCTCAAGGAAGCCGACCAAAATCCGCTAAACAGCAATGAAGTCTGGCTGATGTATGTAGAACAGGGCAGGGCCAAATACAAATATCAAACAACAGCAAGTAATGTAGGTTCGTGGAACCGCGAGCACATTTATCCGCAATCGCGCGGCGGTTTTGCAGATGCGACCAGTTCGACTCCTGACGGAATCAATGTGTGGCTGCCAACATCTGCCGATGATATTACTGCCGGCCACGCCGACGGCCACCACATCCGTTCAGAAGACGGTCCGGAAAACACCCGTCGCAGCAATAAAGATTACGGTCCGCTCGATTACAATGGCCCGGCAGCAGGAACGCAGGGCAGTTGGCATGGTGATGTGTCACGTGCTTTGTTTTACATGGCGTGCCGTTACAATTTATTGAATGTTGTTGCGGGAAATCCGGCAGATACGACATTGTACCAAATGGGCGATCTCACCACATTGCTCGAATGGAACCACAGCGACCCGAGCGATGATTTCGAAATGAACCACAACAATGTAATTTACAGATGGCAATTAAACAGGAATCCGTTTGTGGATTATCCGGATCTTGCCGATTATGTGTATGGCAACAGGACAACAACACCATGGCACGCACCTTTGGCAACAGATTCATTTACAGGATTGCAGGTAGGAATTTATCCAAATCCGGCGTCTGATAAAATTACAATTACCGGATTGGAGCAAAACAGCAAAATCGAAATTTACAGTATCGCCGGAGCAGCGCTTTTCGAATCGCAATTTTTTGGTGAAACAACTTTTAACCTGAATCTGGCACCGGGAATTTATCTTGCCAAAATCACTTCAGACAATAAATCGGTTACCCGAAAGATCATCATCAGATAATATTCTGAAAACAAATAAAAAGCCGCAGGAACTTATTCTTAGGCTTTTTTATTTGTGGTGGACTGAATTCAGGCGCTTACATAATCACCGCCATTCACGTGAATCATCTGTCCGGTCATGTACGAACTGTCTTCCGAAGCTAAAAACACATAAGCCGGGCCGACTTCAGATGGCTGCCCTGCACGTTTCATCGGCGTATCGGTTCCAAATTTCGCAGTTTCTTCTTCATCAAAGCTAGCCGGTATGAGCGGTGTCCAGATTGGTCCCGGCGCGACGCCATTTACACGAATCCCTTTCTCGACCAATTGTGTGGCGATGGAACGCGTAAACGCAACGATCGCACCTTTCGTACTCGAATAATCCACTAGGTGCGGGCTGCCCTGATAAGCGGTGATTGAAGCTGTGTTAATAATGCAATCGCCTTTTTTCAAAGTTTTCAAAGCTTCCTGAGTTGTATAGAAAAACGGGTAAATATTAGTTTCAAATGTGAGTTTCAGTTGGTCACTTGTAATATTTTTGAGATCGTCTTTCGGGAATTGCATCGCTGCATTATTTACTAAAATATTGAGCCCGCCGAATTTCGCAATTGTATCTGCAACTACTTTTTTACAAAAAGATTCCTTCTTCAGATCGCCGTGTAACAGCAAACATTCACGGCCTTCTTTTTCAATGAAATGCTTGGTTTCCTTCGCGTCTTCTTTTTCGTCATAATAAACAATTGCAATATTAGCGCCTTCGCGTGCAAAATGAATCGCAACGCTTCGCCCAATGCCGCTGTCGCCACCTGTGATTAATGCGATTTTGCCTTTGAGTTTGTCGCTTCCTTTATAATTGTTGCGGATAAACTCGGGTTGCGGAAACATTTCGGTTTCTTTCCCAGGTTGCTCATCCTGTTTCTGGCGTGGAAATTCCTTAGTTTTCATAATGCTGATTTTACAGTTTCAGATTATACAAAGTTGGATTTTTCAGCCACGAAAAGCATTATAATTTTTTTTTGAATTTTTGCAGGATTTGGAAATCGTTAATGCAAGATGCTTTGAACCCATTTGCCAAATGTATATCCAGCACAGCCGATGACGATGATGCCGGTTATAATCGCAAAAGCGTTTGAAATCATCCCGATTTTCTGTGTTTGTGAGTTTTCCATCTTGTTAATTATTAATGGTTAATAATCAAATTGGTATGAAATTCCGATTTTTGTTACATCGGCATTTTAATTCCAAATCCACTCGACATTTCAAAAAAACCAAATAAGTCACAACTTTAATTATGGGAATCTACAAAATTTAAGAAACTTCACTCCATCTTTCCGCAACAGAATGCTTATTTTGCAGGCTAAAACAAATTCAACATGAACAATACTCCGGAAACCGGCACACGCAAAAACTACACAATCCCCTTAATTACCATCACGCTTTTATTTTTCATGTGGGGATTTATCACTTGCATGAACGATATCCTGATTCCATATCTAAAACAACTGTTCCAACTCACTTTCTTTGAGTCGATGCTCGTGCAGTTTTGCTTTTTCGGGGCTTATTTCCTGGGATCGCTGGCTTATTTCACAGTGTCGTATTACAAAGGTGATCCGATCAATAAAGTTGGATATAAAAATGGGATTCTTGCCGGAATTATATTGTCAGCAACCGGCTGCGTATTGTTTTATCCCGCTGCAACTTTTTCAGTTTACGGATTGTTCCTGGGGGCATTATTCGTTCTCGGATTGGGATTTACGATTTTACAGATTACCGCCAATGCCTATGTTTCGCTGCTGGGTTCTGAAGATTCCGCGTCAAGCCGACTCAACATGACGCAAGCCTTCAACGCGTTCGGAACCACAATTGCGCCTGTACTCGGAGGCCATTTGATCTTCGAATTCTTTGCTGGTGCGGATGGCAAATTCACCGCTGAAGCCACGCGCATTCCATACTTGATTTTCGCAGCCATCTTATTATTGGTCGCAGTTTTAATTTACAACGTCAAACTGCCGTCATTTGAAACCGGAGAAGTCGAAAGCAAAGGACTTGGCGCACTAAAATTTCCACAATTGAAACTCGGCGTGCTCGGGATTTTCTGCTATGTTGGAGGCGAAGTGGCGGTAGGAAGTTTTATTATCAGTTTTTTACACCTCGACAGCATCGCCGGATTGCCCGAATCGATTAGCAAAAATTACCTGTCACTTTATTGGGGCGGCGCAATGATCGGGCGCTTTCTCGGAGCCATTTCATTAAACCACAGCATCGGGCAAGGCAAAAAAGCAATCTACATGCTGCTTACAGCCATCGCTGTTTTCGGAGTGATTTTCAGCATCGTCGACCTGACTTTCGACCAAGCATCTTTCTTCCTAGTCTTCATCGGATTGAATTTTGTCGCGTTCTTCATTGGAAAATCTGCACCGGCAAGAACGCTTGCGATCTTTGCATGCGTAAACGTACTGTTGCTGCTTTCTGCAATGTTCAACACAGGTGAAATGGCAATGTACAGCATCCTCGGAATCGGGATTTTCAACTCGATCATGTTCTCAAACATCTACACGCTCGGCATCGCCGGACTTGGCAAATACACCAGCCAGGGCTCGTCTTTATTGGTTATGGCAATTTTAGGAGGCGCAGTCATGCCGCTCATTCAGGGTGCGGTAGCCGATTCATCAATAGGATTGCAGCACTCATTCATCGTTCCGGTTTTCTGCTATTTGTATATTTTGTATTTCGGAATTTACTGCTCGCGAAAACTCAAATTTGTCGAACACGCACCCAATGTTTCCGGACATTAACCAGCTATAAAAATCAAGAGCGGCCTTATTTAGTGCCGCTTTTTTATTGTTTTTTTAGAACCTGATCCGGCTGTCCGCTGCAATCTTTTTCAAAAAAACCGTCGTTGCATCGCCGTTAGTAAGCTTCCGTTGGTCGCTTTCTTCCGCCGGCAACAACAGGTTTTTTTCTCAAAAGGATTTCCGCTTCCATCCGGGGTAAATCCGCATCCGAACAAACCCAATCGTTAATGCAAGATTATTTTCCGCCAAGCTGTTGCCACAAAAATGCTAAAGTTTCCGAGCGTTCTTCAATGAACTGCTTGCGCGAAGATCCCAATCCGTGTCCCGCATCATAATCAATCCGAAGCAAAACCGGTTTCCCGCTGGTCGAAGCCGCCTGAAGCCGCGCTGCCATTTTCGCCGAAAGCCAAGGTTCCACACGCGGATCATTGATGCCGTGCGTCAACAGCACTGCCGGATATTTCGTTCCGTTCTTTATTTTTAAATATCCGTCCATCGCAAGCAAATTCCGAAAACCTTCTTCTGTTGTAAAACTGCCAAATTCCCCAATGTTGCTCGGCCCGTTTGGAGTGGTCTCATAACGCAGTGCATTGTTGATCCCAACATTGTCAATGGCCGCCGCAAAAAGATCCGGGCGCTCTGCGATGCTGTTCGAGATCAGGATCCCGCCGGCACTACCGCCCTGAATGCCCAGATGCTCGGCCGAAGTATATTTATTTGCGATCAGATATTCCGCGCAGGCGATAAAATCTTTCCAGGTATTGGGTTTGGTTTTTTGAAATCCGCCCATGTGCCATTCTTCACCATATTCGCCTCCGCCACGAATGCCAGCAAAGACCGAAATCCCGCCTTTTTCAAGCCATGGCAGATCGTAAGTATCAAAAAACGGAGAAGTATTTTCAACACCATAAGCGCCATAGCCGTTCATCAGCAATGGGTTTTTTCCATCAAGCAAAACGCCTTTTTTTCGTAAAATAACCAGCGGAACCATGGTTCCATCATACGATTTGGCAAAGGCATTTGTCACTTCAATGCCCAACATGTCAACCGGAATTTGTTTTAAGATTTTGGTATCGGTGACTGCATTTGTTTTCGGGTCATATTCGAGCACGGCATTCGACATGGTCCAGGAATTCAGCCCCATGATAACACCGTCTCTCAAAGGCATCGCTTCGCGTATGAATATCGAACCTGGAAACGATGATTTCACTTCCGTCTTTTTTAAATTCTGATAATCGATTTTATAGATCCGCCTGCCAATGTCATCGAGCACACCAACATACAGACCGTCCTTTGCGGTATTGATATTTTCAACTACCGCATCCGAAGCCGCGAAAACCATTTCCTGATTTTTGAGATTTCCATCTGAAATTTTGACTCTTACGACCTTAAAACGCGGTGCATCTTTGTAAGTCAGCAGGTATAAATAATCACCCATGATGGCGACATCTTTTACGTTGTCGTCAAAATTGATCATTTTCTTCCACGGAATTTTAGCTTTTGATAAATCGGCCATCGGCACGACGTAAAACTCAGAACTTTGGGAAACGCCGTCGTTGAGCGTTCCCAATGCATATTTTTGGCCTTCAGGGAAATTCGCAAATGCGATCATTCTGGGATCAACGGTAATGTCGGGATTGGTATTGTAACCAAATAAAGGTTTATCTGTTGAATGGGCCGTTCCTAAAACGTGCAGATAAGCAGTGATTTTTTTGATTCTTTCCGTTGGAGGCGCATCTGCGGCAAGCTGCTGCAATTTGTTGTATGAAAAGGACTTGCTGTCGGGCAGCCACGTTCCGGATTCCCAGCGCGTATCGGTAATTAAATCATCCGTTATCTTTCCGGTTGCGGTTTCGATAACCCGGATATTTCCATATTCGCCACCGCCAATCGCTACTAAAAACGAAATGTATTTTCCGTCAGGAGAAACAGAAAAATTGTTTATAGAAGCCTGTTTCCCGTTTTCTACAAACTTTTCAGGATCGATCAGCAACTTTTCGGTACCGGATTTTCCTTCACGCATATACACCTTTGCATTGTCGTCGCCACGGCCAATCTTGAGGTAAAAATAGGAATTGCCGCGTTTCTTCAATCCGTAAATCATATCTCCGGCATCGCCAAGCTCCTGAAACCGATTGATGAAATCAGCTCTATACGGAAGTTTTTGTAAGTATTTGTGTGCATAATCCGATTGCGATTTGATCCATTTTGCAGTTTCGTCGTCCTTTACGTTTTCCATCCATCGGTACGGATCGGTTACTGTAGTTCCGAAATACGTATCAGTAACATTTGCAACAGCCGCTTTTGGAAGTGCATTCTGCGCGGCAGCTAAAAAAGGAGCGAAGCTTAAAAAAACGAGATAAATATTTTTCATAAAAAAGCCTTTTTGATTTGAATTACAATCTTGTAAAAATAAACCAAAAAAGTGAATGTGTCTAAAAATGAGTGCGTTGTCTGTCTGTTTAAAATGTCGTTCGTATATTTTTAAAACGACAAAGCCCACAAATCAATTGCGGGCTTTGTACTTTGAAAACAGAAATTTTTACGGTCTCGGACTGTTGTTGCGGTTTTCAGGAACCGTGCTGTTGGTTTTCGTAGGATCACTTACCGGCGTGTTCGGAGAGGATATATTTCCTGCCGAGCGGTTGCTTCCCGTTCCCGGAGTAGCTGCAGAACCTGCTGCCTCAGTATTGGTATTCGTAGGAATATCAGCATTATTTCCTGCATTTGTAGGCTGCACTTTTACATTCCGGATGTCGCGCTGTGAGTTGTAATTGCTGTTGCTGTTCGCGTCATACGTAT
This sequence comes from Flavobacterium noncentrifugens, assembly GCF_900100375.1. Taxonomy (GTDB): domain Bacteria; phylum Bacteroidota; class Bacteroidia; order Flavobacteriales; family Flavobacteriaceae; genus Flavobacterium; species Flavobacterium noncentrifugens. The sequence continues at coordinate 960,379 of NZ_FNEZ01000002.1, forward strand.
TTTTATTTCCGGTAGTTGAAGGAAGTGGCTGATTGATTGTACTTTGATTCGGCGTAACCGGATTTACCGTCGGATTGATCTGTGCCTGGCTTGTCGCATACGCAAACAAACATACCAGCAAAAAGCTTATATTTTTCATGGTGATTTTATTTTAAGTTGAATCATAAAATTACCGCTAACAAACTGATTTACACTTACAACAATTTCAGAATTGTTTGCACCTTTTGGCTTTTAAACGCTTTCGCGGATGTTGCTCCGCAGCAGCATGTAGCCTAAGGCAGCAAAGGTAATCACCGCCGAGGCATACATCACAAGCGGGATTTTGGAAATCACATCCTGATAATACCAGCCCGCAAATAAAGCGCCCAGCCCGATTCCGGCTTCAAGTGCAATGTACATTGTTGCCATGGCTTTTCCGCGGTGGTCTGGCAAACTCATATCGACCGTCCAGGCGTTGAGTGCCGGAGAAAGTACGCCCACGGCGATTCCGTATGTGATTGCGCCAAGGATCAAACCGCTGAAACTTTCGCCAAAAGCAATAATAAATAAGGAAACCGCAAGCAAAACCAATCCTGTTTTGATCACACGGATGCGCCCGTAACGGTCGGATGCTTTTCCTGCAATGAATCGGATAAGAAGTGAGGCGATTGTAAAGACCATAAAGAAGAGGCCTTTATTGGCAATGCCTAGATGCTGGCTCCAATCGGGAATTAAGGTTAATATTGCACCATAAGCGACATAAGAAAGAAAGGTTACAATTGCAGCAGGAAGCACTTCTACCGCGATAATGTCTTTCCGCGAAAGCTTTAAAATCGCCCAGCTAAATTTTTGCTTTACCGGAATTGTTTCTTTCATGTTCATCAAAATCACGATCGAAAGCAAAGCGAAAAGCGATGATACATAAAACAAAATATCAATTGAATAATAAAGCGTGATTGTACTGCCGATGGCCGGGCCGATGGCCATTCCGGTGCTGAAACACAATCCGTGAAAGCCCAGCGCTTCGCCCCAGCGCGCTTGCGGAACGATATCTGCGACATAAGCAGCCGTTGCTGTGGGTTTGAATCCGGTAGAAAATCCGTGGATGAGGCGCAGGAATAAAAATCCGGCAACGGTGCCTAAAACCGGATATAAAAATCCACACACAAAGCATACGATCGAACCCGCAGCCATGACCGGAACGCGCCCTAAAGTATCGGTTAATCTTCCGCTAAAAGGACGTGAAAACCCTGCGGTTAGCGTAAATAAAGCGATGATCAATCCTTTGTATTCGGCGCCGCCCATGCTGCTGAGATACGCCGGAAGCTCAGGGATCAGCATGTTGAAACTCGCCGAAAAAAGCAGCGAACTCAGGCAAACCAACCCAAATTGGAGGTTGTAAACCGAATGTGTAGGTTGTGGCATGTATCAAATGTTGTGTTGCGCCGCAAAGGTAAAGCTTTAAAGTCGTTTGTCCTTAAAATCGTTTCCCTTTCGATTTTTAGCATTGTTTTTTACGGAAATTGTTTTGTTTGGACTAAATTTAGGAACCTTAAGAACAGTTTATGAATTTTATTCAGAATCCGCCGGATGGCGGCATGTTATACGCAGAAACCAATCTGCAGCAATATTTCCCGGAACCGCTGAACGCCGTTACGGCACTTTTTTTCCTTGCAATTGCAATGTATTGGACGTTTAAAATTTATGGAAAAATAAGGCAGCATCAGTTCCTCGTTTTTGCTTTGCTGCTTTTATATATTGGCGGAATCGGCGGCAGCATTTATCACGGATTCAGGCAATGGCGGATATTTCTCATGATGGACTGGCTTCCGATCATGCTGCTTTGCCTTTCAGCAGGCGTGTGGTTTATCGCAAAACTGACGCGCTGGTATTTTGCCGTCGGGATTGTAGCCTTGTATTTTGGATTTGTGTATTTTACCAGGACGATGTTTAGAAACAGCGACAACATGCAATTGTTCATCAACATCAATTATGCGGTCATGGCTTCGATTGTATTGCTTCCGGTCATTGCATTTTTGGTTAAGACCAATTTCACAAATGGCAAATGGGTTGGTTTTGGATTGTTGGCATTCGTTGCTGCACTGACTTTCAGGATTGCCGACGGCTGGAACTGGCTTTCATCGGGTACCCATTTTTTGTGGCATACTTTCGGGGCGATTGCAGCTTTCTGTATGCTAAACTATGTATTTCTGGTCAATGAGAAACAGCTGGCGGAAGCCGTATCAAACCATTAAAATTACAGTCGAAACGCTATCTTTGGAATAATTTATCAGATGAAAATCCGCAAAATGAACAAATTGAAATTGGCCCTTTTTATTGGATTGTTATTTTTTACAGGCATTGCCATCGGTTACAGCCAAAAACCGATGCAAAGCTGTCCGAGGAATTTCGATGGAAAAGCTTTCACCAAAATCAAAAAAGAAATCAAAAAGCACGACGGCGATACGGTGGCGTTTGATGTTGAAGTGTTAAAAATAGCGTTCGGTTATAATGACAAACCGTATTTTCAGGGAAAAATGGACAATGGCGAAACGTTATGGATTTCTTCAATGGTCAGCAATTCAGATGTAACTGTTGGAAAAAAACTCCGCGTCCTGGGTTATCTCAATGGCGTGACTGCCGACGATGAAATAGGGAAGAAGTACAACAAAGGCGGCATTCAGGTACTGGCTTTTGCCTTATTGAATACCGAAACAAAACAACTTCATTTTTCAGATGCGTTCAAAAACGAAGCGCTGTTGTGGAAAAGCGGCGGTTTCATACCAAAAAAATAATATACGATGCAATACAATTCACTAGGAAATTCAGGCTTAGAAGTCAGTTCGGTCAGTTTAGGATGTATGTCGCTTAAAAACGCCGATGTCAATGCTGAAAATATTATCAGAAAAGCCGCTGATTCAGGTATCAATCTTTTTGATACGGCCGATTTATACGGCAAAGGTGAAAATGAAATCCTGCTTGGAAAAGCATTGAAAGGCATCCGGAATGGCGTTTTGATTTCGACGAAAGTAGGCAACCGCTGGAAAGATGATGGCAGCGGCTGGGAATGGTGCCCGCGTAAATCCTATATTTTAAAAGCTGCGGATGAAAGTCTCAAAAGATTGCAAACCGATTGCATTGATCTGTATTTGTTGCACGGCGGAACGATTGAAGATCCGGTTGACGAATGTATTGAAGCTTTTGAACGCTTGAAAGAACAGGGGAAAATCAGGGCTTACGGAATTTCGTCCATCCGCCCGAATGTGATCCGTGAATATGTAAACCGGTCAGAAATTTCAGCAGTAATGACGCAATACAGTTTGCTTGACCGCCGCCCTGAAGAAGCAACCCTGGAATTGCTGAACCAGAATAATATCGGTGTTTTGGCGCGCGGAACGATTGCAGGCGGCTTATTGGTAAACAAACCTGCAAAGGATTACCTTGAACATTCTCAGGATGAAATCAGCCAAATGCTTGAAAAATTTTCGGGGATTTTCAAAGACGAATGCGAAAGGCAAAGAGCTGCAATCGGTTACGCATTGGCTAATCCGGCAGTAACGAGTGCTGTTGCAGGAATCCGTACTGAATCGCAATTGGATCTGGGATTGAAAGCTGCTCAAACACAGCCATTATCACCAAATGACCTTCAGGTTTTAAAGCAACTGTTTCCTGCAAAGCCATATCGGGAAAACCGGTAAAATCGCATGCACATTTAAAATGAAAAAACCGCCCAATTGTAAAGGCAGCTTTTTGTTTTTTAATCTACTTTAAAGAAAGATCCGTCTTTGTTGAATTCAAGGTCAATCTTGTTGGTCAAATCCACATCAATATCTTTGTGGCCATAATCAATGTGGGTGATTTTTTCATTCGGATAATGCTTCGTTACGTAATCTGTAATTGATGCCGCGATGTACCCAGTTGGAATGGGTTTGTCGCCACCATCGACTTCACGTATTTTGCCGTCTTTGAAAAATTCGATTTCAGTGCCGTTTTTCAGATTGATCTCATAGCCCTTTTCGCCATGTTCGGCATCTTTTTTTACAAGGTCGATCGCTTCTTTTTTAAAGTATTTCTCAAGGAATGCCGTGGCAGGCTTTGGCAATTCTGAAGATTCAATTTTCTTTTGTGCGTTTGTCGATACTGCAAATCCAAGCAATATAGCGACAAATGTGATTTTTGTTTTCATAGCTATTCTTTTAGTTTTGTGTATTAAATTTAATACAACTAAAATAGCGGTGCAATTTTTTAGGAAAGCTTTAGAGTTTAAGCCTAAATCAAACGCCATTTTTCTTCCTCCATATCAATGCGGTGCAAATGCCTGCGGATGATTTCTTCGTCTAAAGCCTGTTCTTCTTTATTCTTTTGGATCAGCCACAGCCTTTGCCGGTTTAAAATGGCCCTGTAAACGGTTTTTGTTTCTTCAGAAATGATTGCATTTTCGGGCAATGCGCTGCTATTTTCCCATTTGTCTGCAATCTGCTGCAAAATTGGCTGCCTTTTCAGTTCCTCGGGATAATTGGTCTTTAAATGCGTCAAGGCATGCTGCGCCAGTTGCTGTTTGATTTCATTGTCGATTTCATCTTCGGAACGGGTCTGGTCGCGATCAGACAAATTCAGCATCCGAATGAGATAAGGAAGTGTCAATCCCTGCAATAGTAAAGTCAGCAATATGACTACAAATGTAATAAACAGGATGAGGTTTCGCTGCGGAAACGGGGAACCGTCTTCGAGCTGCAACGGAATCGATAAGGCTGCAGCCAATGATACGACGCCACGCATTCCAGTCCATCCGATGATTAATGGTCCCTTAATTCCGGGGTTTCTGCCATCTGCAACCGTGATGAAATGTTTGGCGATCAATGTAAAAGCCACCACGCCATAGGACGACAATATGCGTCCGATGATCAAAACGGCGGTAACCAGTATGCTGTACCCGATGGCCGCACTGATACTTACTTCGCCGAGCCCCGACGTAATTTCCGGCAACGCCAGCCCGATCATGATAAACACCAATCCGTTTAAAATAAAACACAGGCTTTGCCAAACGTTAAATCCGCGAACGCGCGAGGTGCTGCTCAGGAAAAGATGCCTGTTGTTGGAAAGGTACAAGCCACCGCTGACAACGGCCAAAACACCAGAACTATGTGCTTTCTCAGCAGCAATGTACATGATGTATGGCGCGACGATAGAAAGAATAATGTCCATATTGGCATCTGTAGGCAGGTATTTGTGCAGTTTCATAAAAAGCCAGCCAACGATCAATCCGATGGCAATGCCGCCAATGACCATCCATGCAAAACTTCCGGCAGCAGCATACCATACAAACTGGCCGGTCGCAACAGCAATCAGTGCAAAGCGTAAAATAATTAACGAAGCGGCATCATTCAGCAGGCTTTCGCCTTCGAGAATCGATGCAATCGTGCGTGGAAGCCTGACAAATTTCATGATCGCGCCCGCGCTTACGGCATCCGGCGGCGATACGATGCCACCGAGCAAAAAACCCAAAGCCAGACTAAAGCCAGGGATGAAATAATTGGCAACAAATGCGACAGATAAAGCGGTCAGGAATACGATGACGAAAGCAAAACTGCAGATGACGCGGCGCCATTTCCAGAGTTCTTTCCACGAAATCGTCCAGGCTGCTTCATATAATAGAGGCGGCAGGAAAATCAGGAAAATAAGTTCGGGTTCGATGTGCAGTATAGGAACGCCAGGGATAAAACCGATACCCAGGCCGGCAAGGATCAATAATACCGGATAGGCGATTTTGGCTTTGTCTGCAAGCATAATCAGCAATACGATAATAACGACAAGCGCCAGGAAAAACGGAAAATTCTCTAACATGGTTTATCGGTTTGTGACAACAAAGGTATTGGTATTTTTTAAAAATAAAATCCTCTATGTTCAGTAAATCCAGTTCAATAAAATCAATCAATTAAACGATTGCCTGAATGCGAGCGGGGAATGCTGTGTTTTCGCCTTAAAGAACTTGCTAAAGGACTGATGGTGCTCAAAACCCAGCTCATAAGCGATCTCACTGATCGAAAGCTCGCTTGCCGATAGTTTTTCCTTTGCTTTTTCAATCAGCTTGTCATGAATGTGCTGCTGCGTGGTTTGGCCTGTTAAATTTTTGAGCAGGCTTCCAAGATAACCGGGCGACAGGTGCAGCGCATCAGCAATGTATTGTACGGTTGGCAAGCCTTTTTCAAGAATGACGTTGTCAAAATATGCATTAAGCAATTCCTGAAGCCGGATCAGGGTATTGTTTGTGGCGATTTTCCGCGTGATGAATTGCCTGTTGTAAAAACGCTGTGCATACGAAAGCAGGAGTTCGAGCTGCGCAATGATAATATCCTGGCTGTAAACATCGATATTCGAACAATATTCCTGGTGGATGTTCTGCATCACATTTACAATAGTAATTTCTTCTTTTTCAGATAGAAAAAGGGCTTCATTTGCAGCGTAATCAAAATAATGATAGTCTTTTATAGTTTTGGACAACGGCATATTCCATAAAAAATCGGGATGCACGAGCAGCATCCAGCCGGTACGTTTTCCGGATGATGGTCTTTGCACTTCGATGCTGAACACCTGTCCGGGCGCCATGAAAAACATAATGCCTTCATCAAAATCGTATTCCTGCTGGCCGTATTTTATTTTTGCGTCGAAATTCCGCTTCAGCGATATAGAATAAAAATCGAATATATAACTGATGTCATTGTTTTCAGGAGCTGCAGTAATCGTACTATAATCAATGAGACTGATTAGCGGATGCTCAGGCTTGGGCAAACCCCTTAACTGATGGTATTGCGATATGGTCTTGACCTTTTGGATTTTGTTCGGCATGTCTTTAATAGTCTTGCTTGTTAAATATAGCAAATAATATACAGGTTGGGTTTTTGGGAAACGTTAATTTTAAACCAATCGGAAGCATGCAAATTAAGTTTTTACGCTCAATTTCATACTTCCCGAATGTTTTCTTCATTATTGCTTTTTGAAGATGGTATCGAAATAACCTTCCCGGTCAATGTCTGCAAGCAAATCAGGATGTTGTGCCGTCCATCCTAGCATTTTCCGGGTTTGCTCATAAGAAGCAGGACAATCCATAGCGGCGAAGTGTGCAAACCAGCCAAAATAAGCATCGGCATCTTCAGCAGTTTTCGATTCCACGGGAATATTGAGGCGCTTTCCAACGACAGCAGCAATATCGCGAAACAAAACACCTTCGTCGCCGACGGCATGGAATCTCGTTCCCGGTTCGGCATTTTTTTCAAGTGCAAGTCTGAAAAGACGCGCAGCATCAAGGCGGTGTACCGCAGGCCAACGGTTGTTTCCTTCATTTTTATAGGCAGAAATCCCTTTTTCCTTGGCAATATTAATCAGCATCGGAATAAAACCATGGTCGCCATTGTCATGCACCGATGGCGGAAGGCGTACTACAGCGACGCGAACACCTTTAGCAGCTACTGCATCTACGGCTTCTTCGGTAGCAACCCGAGGATTTGCTGAATTTTTGGCCCTGTCATCTTCGGTAATCAGTTTGCCTTCGGTACGGATAATACCAATACCTGAAGTAACAATCAGTGGACGATTAGAACCAAGCAATTCATTGCCGAGGGCTTCGATGATTTTGCGGTCGTTTTCCGTACTGTCCTTGAATTTTGAAAAATCATGGTTGAATGCTGTGTGGATGATTCCATCGGATTTTGCGGCGCCTTCGCGTAGGCTGTCAATGTCTTCCAGATCACCGAAATGCACTTCGGCACCTGCTGCGAGGAGCGCTGCGGCCCCAGATTCTGAACGGGTCAATCCTAAAACCTGATGCCCGTTGGCAATTAATTCGGTAACAATGGCCGAGCCTATAAAGCCCGTTGCGCCTGTAACAAATACTTTCATAATGGTGTTTTTTATTGGTACAAAGTTGGGCAATAAATTGAAAAGGCATTTAGCCGGATTGCATTTTGTTTTAGCCGAAATAACGAATTCCGGAAATTAAAGTATAAAAAGTGCGAAAAATATTTTGCGCGATTTTTTTATATATATTGGAGGCAAATATTTGGATATGAGAAAATTACTACTCCTTTGTTTGTTTTGCATCAGCAGTATTTGTTTTGGCGCACCTCTGAAACCGATTGCAGCAATGGTTCAACGGTTTCACGAGATGAAGGATGTTTTTCCGGAGTATGGTTTATTCGAGAAAACTTCGTCAGACCTGAAAAAATATGACGGCATTTTGCCCGAATATACTTCTGCAAAACTATCCTTGCCAGGCCTTGCTGCAATAGCAACACAAAAGCCGCAAACCATCAGGATCCGTTTTCCTTTTAATAACGAATGGATTGCGGTCGATTTGTATCAAACAAATATCACGACAGCCGATTATAAGATTCAAACAGATAAAGGGTATTATTCAGATTATCAAAAAGGCGTATTTTACCGCGGGATCATTGCCGGTGACAATGCGTCGCTGGTGGCTTTCAGTTTTTTCAAAAATCAGGTCATTGGTGTGGTTTCGAGTGCTGCTCATGGCGATATCAACATCGGAAAGCTGGTCCTTACAAGCAACATAGACCAGTACATTATCTACAGCACACAAAAACTGCTTGTTGATGTATTGTTGAAATGCCATACGGCAGATACTGGAATGCATCCTGCAAATTCTTACAGACAGCCTGCTGCCCATTCGCCGCAAAGCACCGACAAATGCGTCCGGATGTATTATGAACTTCCATACCACAGTTATGTAAACCACAATTCAGACATGACCCAATCGATTGACTGGGCGATGGCCATCCACAACAATGTAAGCGCAGCATTTGCCAATGAAAGGGCCATATGAGGAAACAGGAGATTTGAGCCAGATCAATGATTTTCCAATTTATTCGCCAACAGTCAAAAGCGTCGCACACGAATGCGGCCATTTGCTGGGTTCACAGCATACGCACAAATGTGTTTGGAATGGCAACTGGACACAAATAGACGATTGCGGGGCCGCGACAGGTGAGGGCGCAGGCTGTTATGATCCGGAGCACCGCATTATTCCCGAAGTAGGCATGGGCTCGATCATGAGCTATTGTACCGATGCTTTGTCGGCTGGTTTTGGACCACAGCCATCGGCTTTGATCATCAATAAAATAGAAAGCGGCACTTGCCTGGGTACGAATTGCAGCGAAAACTGTTCGCCTTCAATCGCGAAGCTTTTGGTTACAAAAGTCGGCCAGACATCTGCAAAACTGACCATTGTAGACGACAATCCTAATGTTATTTCGTGGCAATTCCGCATTCCACCGAATAACTTTATTACAATCACGTCCAATCCGTATATCATTACAGGATTGCCACCAAAAAGCAATATTGTGTTTGAAGTGCGCCAGATTTGTAATGATCCTATTGCCGGCGATTATCTTTATGGCGGGAATATCTTTACTTCGGGCGTGTATTGCGGCGAAGCCATTACCGATCACAACAGTTTCAATGCCTTTGATAACTACAGTTTCCAGACTTCATTGTATCCGGCAAATACCACAGACAAGGTTTCACTCCAGTTTTTACATGTGACTACGCCATCTGCTGCGGAAGGCGTGGTTGTTTATGACGGCCCGGATATTGACAGTCCTGTTATTGGTACTTTTATGGGCAGCATACAAAATCCGCCAGCATTGACATCTACACATGCTACAGGTGCCTTGTGCCTGCAATATTTTACGGAGGAAAGCGATCGGGAAGAGGAGCGCTTTTATGCAACGGTGACCTGTGTTTCTGATCCATTGGCTGCAGCCGAATTTGTAAAACCGATTTTCAGCTATGGTCCGAATCCGGTAGTTCACGATCTTAATTTTGAAGCGGATGCTGTCGTAAAGGCCATTAAAATTACGGATGTGCTGGGGCGGACGATCGCCATTCAATCTGTTGGAAATAAAAGCGGTCGAATTGCCATGGATGCTTATGCTGCCGGTCAATACCTGGCCATCGTTTACTTTGAAAACCGCCAGGAAGTCATCCGATTGTTGAAAAAGTAAAATCTTAAATAAGAAGCTGGAAAGGATGTTGTCAGATTTTATGTATATTTTTGCTAGGCATCAAAAAAAATAAACATGGCATCAGGATTTTTTGCAATTTTAGACGACATCGCTTCTTTGATGGATGATGTTGCGGCTACAAGTAAAATAGCAACACAAAAAACGGCAGGAATATTAGGTGATGATTTAGCTGTCAATGCCGAGAAAGCGACGGGATTTGTATCTTCAAGAGAATTGCCTGTGCTTTGGGCGATTACGAAAGGCTCTTTACTCAATAAACTGATCATCATTCCGATTGCCTTGCTGCTGAATGTTTTCTTTCCGATAGCCATAAAATTCATCCTGATTCTTGGCGGATTTTACCTCGCCTACGAAGGTGTCGAAAAAATTGTGGAATATTTCTTCCACAAACCGGAGACAGTTCATGCTGAAGAAGCTGAAGATGATCAAGCCGATGCTGAGAAAAGCAAAATTAAATCGGCTGTAACGACTGATTTTATATTGTCTGTAGAAATTGTAATCATTGCATTGGGATCGGTATTGGATAAAACCCTGCCGATACAAATCATTACGGTGTGCATTGTCGCGCTTTTGGCTACTGTTGGCGTTTATGGCATTGTGGCGCTAATCGTTAGAATGGATGATGCGGGATTTAGCCTGATCAGGCGTTCGAATAACAAAGGTTTTTTAGCGCAGTTTGGCAATCTGCTTGTAAAGCTGCTTCCGATAGTGATTAAATTTTTGTCTGTTGTAGGTACGATCGCTTTGATATTGGTTGCAGGTGGCATATTTGTTCACAACATTAAATATTTGCATCCTTTTTTACCGGCATTACCATCCATAATTAAAGAATTTGTGCTTGGATTGGTTGCCGGATTGCTAGTTGTTGGGTTTGTTTTGGGTTTTAGGAAAGTTTTTAAGCGGAAAGGGTAATTTATATTACTTTCCAATGCAGAAAGTAACTTTCCTTTATTAATAGTGCTTTAAAACCATCGAGGTACAGATGGGGTACAAAAATCGCCAGATTTTCGTAGGAAAAAACATCATTTGTTATTTTGCGTATAATCTTTCCGGAGGGGTAAAATTTAACATTCTTGGTTGAGTTTAAAGATAAATTGCTAATAAATTTAGAATGATTTATTTGGTTGTATTACATATGAGAAATAAAATCAATATTCACAGGCCTCTTACTTAAATTACTGTGAAGTTTATTCATTGAATTTAGTTGTAGTACAAACTTTACTAACCGACCCTTTAGTTTCTTTACGCTTGCTTAGCTAGCAAATATGATTTGTTTGTTAAAAATAAATAATAATAATAAAAATACAATCCATCAAACCAGCCGTTTATCTTTAAATGCTTGGTTAAATCATGGAAATACTTTGGGGACCAAATATGAAGTATTGTGGGATTTTCGATAAACCTGACGGCGTCTGTTTTAATGTAGTCCAAGTAACCATATTGATTTTTTCTGAGAGAAGTTGCCTGAATTCTGCTTCAGAAAGCGTTTCCTTATTCCAGTCGCCACTATCCTTGGCTCGCATTAGAAAAGTGTACAAAATCGAGTTTTACTCCTTTTTTGATATACCATTCAATATCATACCATTCGCGTCCCTTTACATTATTTTTTCATTTTCGGAACAGCAATGCGTGCATTTTACCTGCGGAAAGATCTTCGATGATAAAACATTTTACATAAAAGGAGTAAGGCTTAAGAAGTAATTTTTGATCAGTATTGAACCCAAGCGGCGGCTGCGTATCGATCTCAATTATCTTAAAAAGTACAACAACAAAGCTTCGTACAAGTCTGTGAAAGCACTAAAGAATAAAAATCCTTGTGATATGCAGGAAACCAGACATGAGAATGGGAGAATTGGTTTTCGATATCGACGTTACCAAGTACTATTTTTTTCTTAATAACAACATACTATACTATTCAAACACCATCGATTTCAATTTATTGCGGTATGCTTCCAGCGCGTCGGATTTTGAGATAAAGCCAAAATATTTTCCATCTTTCACCACTGGCAGGAAAGCTGTCTTGCTTTTCTCGAATTTGGCCATCACAATTTCCATACTGTCGAAATTGTTCACAATTACAACAGGTTCAGCCATGACTTCCCTTATTGCCGTATATTTTACTTTATGGCTGTTAAATATTATTTCCCTTACATCATTAAAATAAACAATTCCTGCTACTTCGTTATTTGAATTGACCGCTGCAAATATGACTTGGTTAGAATGTGAAATCAAGTCGACAAGCCTTTCAAGGTTCTCGTTGGGTGAAACTGTAAGGAAATCAGTTTGTATGATTTTCTCCGTATCCATCGTCCAGAGGATATTGGTGTCTTTGTTCGTCGTAAACACATGCCCCTTTTGTGCAAGGCCTTTTACATCCAGAGAATGTTTTTCAAACCTTTTGGAAATTGCAAAGCTTATTGAAGCAACAATCATTAGGGGAATCATCAGGTCGTAACCTCCGGTAATTTCCGCAATCAAAAAGATAGCTGTTAGCGGCGCATGGAAAAGTCCGCTCAGGATTCCCGCCATACCCACCATTGTAAAATTACTTACGGGCAAATGGGTCAATCCTGTAAGGTTCAGAAATTTTGAAAAGAAGAAGCCAGTGTACGAGCCAAGAAAAAGAGAAGGTGCGAAATTACCACCGTTCCCGCCGCTGCCCAGCGTAATGCCTGTAGCAAAAGCTTTGAGTAACAGCGTGGCACCTACAAAAATTAGCAACATCCAATGATTGTTTCTGAAATCGCTGAAAAGTGTGTTATCGAGTAATTTTCCCGGATCAACATCTGCCAAAGTTTTGATACTTTCATATCCTTCTCCAAAAAGTGTAGGGAAAATAAAAATCATCAATCCTAAAATTGACGCACCTATAATTGCGTTTTGATAAGGGCCGAATTTCAATTTGGCAAAATAATGTTCTGTTTTTTGAAAATTCCGGTAATAAAACACTGCAACAAAACCTGTAAACAATCCTAATAAAATATAAAACGGAATGTTGTGGTAGTCGAAAGTTTGTTTTCCCTTGAACGTCAGTAATATATTTTCATTCAATACTACCGCAGATACCAACGCGCCGGTAGCCGCGGCAATCATTATAGGTGTAAAAGCTGCAATACTGACGTCGACCAACAGCACTTCAATGGCGAACAATACACCGGCAATCGGGGCATTAAATGCTGCGGCAATACCTGCAGCTACGCCACAACCAATGAGTAATGTTCGATCCTGATAGCTTAGTTTAAACTGTTGCGCGAAGTTTGAACCGAAAGCCGCGCCCGTCACAACTATCGGACTCTCCAAACCCGCGGAACCACCGAGCCCTACAGTCAGCGAGCTTGTCAGGATTTGTGCATACATTTGTTTTTTTGGAATGATGCTCGCCTTTTTTGCTACTGTGTATAGAATTTGTGACGTTCCCTTTTCGATAGAACCGCCTAGAAGCCTTCTAATCACGAATACGGTCAACACAATCCCGATCACCGGTAAAATGCTGTTAATGAAGCTAAGCTTTAATGTAGCATTGATGTAAGTCGCAAAGGTAAATACAGCATGTGCAAAAGCCTTTAACAGAATTACCGCCGTCGCTGAAAGAATTCCGACTAGTACGCTGGCAAGAAATATGAACTGTTTTTTGGTGAGTTTTTCCTGGCCCCAAATCAAAAGTGATTTTAGCCTGAGCAATTGTTTTTTAAACATTATTTAAGTTTGTGAAAATTTGGGCCTGAAGATCTTGTGGTAGATTTTTTCTACTTTTTCTTTTTTGAATTTTCAAAGAGCATTTGTTCTTCATAAATTTCAAGCTCCTTTGATTGAAGTTTTTCTTTCAGCCACGCGGCTAATTTGCGTTTTGAGGAAACTGGAAGTTTCTTGTGAACCTGGTATACCATCACTGGGACTGTCCTGGCACTGTCTGTAGATTCGTTAAATGTATGTTTCGCTATAGAGATATTGCTGATCTCGGGAAAAAGTATTTTTATCTCTGGAAGAATCTTTGCATTTTCGATCCGGGCATTGGCAATTTCCTTTTTAAGTTTTGCGATAAGAATGTCCTTTTCATTTAGTGTCGCTTTTTCTGAACCGATTTCGTTAAGAATATCTCTTTTCAAATCAGTAGTATCCTGCCTGATCTGAAGTTTGGTATTTTCAATTTTATAGAATTTTAGCTTTTGATTGAGTTCGGCTACTTCTTTTGGTGAAAACTTTTTTGAGAGAAATGCCAATTCAATTTTGTGCGGTAGCGTAACATATCTGGTTTTCTTATAAAGGATTGTTAAGCCTTTATTGGTGAATTCATTTTCGATGAAATTATTCACTTTTTCATTGTACTTCTTTTCTTCGTAAAGTTTAAAAGCAAAATAGATGCTCGGAATCATTAATGCTATAATCAAGAACGTCATCGCATATTTTACCTGTTTTTGCCGTTTTAAGTCGACTTGTTTTACGGGAGTGTATTTGAGATATTTAACGATAATGAACGTTGCGATGCAGATAAAGACACAGTTGATTGTGTAAAGAAATAGTGCGCCAAGGAAAAATTTGAAATTTCCAATGGCCAACCCGTAACCAGCCGTACATAGCGGCGGCATTAAAGCCGTTGCAATCGCCACTCCTGGAATCGGATTGCCTTTTTCGACGCGAGTGATAGCGATAACTCCGACCAATCCACCGAAAAAAGCAATAAGTATGTCGTATATGTTTGGAGCAGTTCTCGCCAGTAATTCTGTTTGGGTTTCTTTAAACGGACTTAAATAGAAATAGATTGTGGACACAACCAAACTTACAACCGTCGCTATAAGTAGGTTTTTTAATGATTTCCGCAACAGTGCAAAATCAAAAATCCCCAACCCAAAACCAGCTCCGACAATCGGACCCATCAATGGTGAAATAAGCATCGCGCCAATAATTACCGCTGTTGAATTTACATTGAGGCCAACCGAAGCAACTACAATAGCGCAAGCTAAAATCCAAAGATTAGAGCCGCGGAAGGAAATATTCGATACGACGTTTTCCAGAACTTTCGCACGATCATCTTCGCCTTTATGGAGATTTATAAAGTTGAGTATCTTATTCATCTGTTTCTACGATTTCTTTGGTGAGTATGAATTTGAGGAAAATGAATCCTGCCAATGCTGCAACGAGCGAAGACAGCAGGATAATGAATTTGGCATTGCTGATGATCGTTTGGTCGTCAAACGCGAGCAATGTTATAAATATGGACATGGTGAATCCGATTCCACCCAAAAGGCCAACACCGAAAATCGATTTCCATGTTAAATCTTCCGGTAATTTGCAGAATCCGCAAGCTGCAGCCAAGTAGGTAAGCAGGAAAATTCCCAATGGCTTTCCAACAATCAGCCCTAACGCAATGCCAATACTGTAATGTTCTGTAAGTACTGCGCCAATATCGGAACTCAATAGGATCGCTGTGTTGGCAAGTGCAAATAAAGGCAGGATAATGAACGAAACTGGTTTGTGAAGGAAATGTTGTAAAATATAGGAGGTTGATTTTTCGTCACCATTTCCGAACGGAATGGCGAAGGCCAATAAAACCCCGGTGATTGTTGCATGTACTCCAGAGTGCAGCATGAAGTACCACATAGCAATTCCACCAATTAAATACGGAAACAGGTTCCTGATTTTGAGTCGGTTAAAAATCAAAAGTATGCCAAATATCCCTAGTGAAATGAAAAGATTGGTGAATGCGATTGTTTTAGTGTAGAAAAAGGCAATGACCAAAATCGCGCCCAAATCGTCGATTACGGCTAAGGCAGTCAAGAATATTTTCAAAGCGGTTGGAACCCGATTGCCGAGCAATGCCAATATTGCTAATGCGAAAGCGATATCGGTAGCCATTGGTATCCCGGCTCCGGACTGCGTTTCCAATCCGAAATTAAAAACTAGGAATAAGGCGGCGGGAACTAGCATTCCGCCAATTGCGCCAAAAATGGGTAGCATGGCATCTTTTATATTTGAAAGCTCACCGAGGTAGATTTCACGTTCCAGTTCCAGGCCAATCAGTAAAAAGAAAATTGTCATTAAGCCGTCATTGATCCAATATTCGATTGTTTGCCCTGACAACGGACTGTGCCAGAAATGGGCATAACTTTCCATTCCGCAATTGGTAAGCGTCAATGATACCAATGTGCAGAGAATCAAAATGATACCAGCGGTCTTTTCATTTTGGAAGAAATCTTTAAAGAGTTTTGTTAGCTTCATTCGTATATTAAGGGTTAATCGTGTTGGTTTATATTAGGTAATTTTATCATTTGTCACATGATGAGTCGGACACCACCCAATTCAGACACCTTGTACGAAAACCGGTCTCCCGGAGAACCGATAAACATAAAATTTTTAGGGATGTTCCATTTATTGGAAAGTTCGTCTATTAAATCTGGCCCGAAGACACCATCGATTTCTATGAATTCGATATGGATTTCAGGATAAGCCCTGTCGAGCACTTCAAGATCGATCTTTAAAGCCTCATTCGATTCGGTTTCTTTTTTGACGTTTACGATTTTGAGTTTTTTCGTGGTTTCATTATTTTGCACATACTGCATGACTTTGTTTAGAATTGCTACGTCATCGCCTTTGGTGTAGAACACAAATTCCTGGGCATGGATTTTATCGTGCATTTTCTTCAGATATCTGTTTCCAATAATCGCGAATTTCCTGATCGGTTTATAAAAATATTCCAGCCCATCAAGTCCTAACTGAATAATAACTGACCGACTGAGCATAATGACGACAAACATTATTGCAGGAATAAGATATTTAATGAATGTTTCAAAAGCCGCTTCATTGAGTATGATATTGCCGGCAAAAGCAGCTACTATAAAACCTATTGCCAAAACAACAGCCAAGCCACGTGCTTTTTCAGGCCTTGGTAATTTGCGCCGCTTGAATTTTAATAATAGATTTCCAATTCCAAAAAGCGCCATTACGGCAAGAAAAGAGAATGTATACACGCCCGCGAGGGATTCAAGATGTCCTTGTGTAACCAATAATACGGAAATGCATAATATCAGGAAAGTAATGATGATACGGTAATTTGAACCGCGCTTATTTTCTTTGAGGAAATAATTGGGTAAAATCCTGTCTAATGTCATCCGTTTTAAAAGTCCTGAAACACCAACGAATGAAGTCAGCACTGCGCCGCAAAGCACTAATACTGCATCAATCGAAATAAGAAATGCGAGCCATTCACCGCCTGTAGTGTGCCCAAGAAATGATAACAACGATTCCCTGTGTCCATTCAATTCAGCAATAGGAATGATTGCAATCAATAATATTGCAATTGCAGGATTAAAAAAACTGACAATCGCCCACATATTCCGAAGCGTTTTTGGAAATACGCCTTGCTTTTGTTCCTCGACAAAGTTTGCTGAACTTTCAAAACCTGAGATTCCAAGCATCGCCGCAGAAAAGCCCAGAAACAAAACGTAAACTAAACTATGTCCAGTTATCGGGATTTCCCAATTGATGTGAAACGTTTCCAACCCGTTTGAAAACAGGAAAATAACGGAAACGATCACAAGCAACGAAAGTGAAAGCAGGTGGATTAGAAAAATAACAACAGCAACTACAGCAGATTCGCCGATACCAATAATCGCCAATGCAGTAAAAAGGATCAGTACTATAACCGTGACAATCATCACATTAATGCCTGAAAAAATAGTATGAAGGTAATGCATCGCTTCCGTGGCAGAAATCACGGCTGTTGCCATATAGGAAAGAACGGTTAAAACTGCGGCAAACGAAGCGACTTTTTTGCTCGATGTATTTAGCAGCACATTATATGCGCCCCCATTTAGGGGCAAAGCGCCTACAACTTCACCATAAATTTTCCGGAATAAGAACAACACAAATGCAACGACCAATAGTGAAATCCATGCGTACTGACCGGCATATCCGATTGTTAGCGCGGAGACATATAAGCATGAAGAGCTGATATCGTTTCCGCAAATCGCTGTAGCCTGAAGTTCATTAAGTTTTTTGTGTATTGTTTGTGTCACTATTTAAATTGCTTTTTTATAAAGTTAATCAATGTTTGCCGATGCGTAGTGCTATAAACCAACTATATATTACATGATTGGAATGTAGACCTCATTTTTTCTGTTTGTTTTATCGGCGCGTTCCATTAGTGGCTTTAATAGTTCAGGTTTGATGCACAGTATCGGAATTGTTGAATCGTTGATCATCCTGTTGGTAAAGCTGTGACTGGTAAAAAGGTCGTACCATTTCCTATCCATTGTTGCGTTCATCACGATAAGATCCACCTTCATTTTTTTGGCCGCTTCAAGTATCGATCGGGATATTGATTCGCTGGCAATGATTTCGTAAGATACGGTCACATCTTCCGAATTAATATTGTCCCTGACTTCTTTTAATTTGTTTGTCAGGCCGTAAACTTCATCGACATCACTGACTTTGTAAATAGCTACCAGGTGAAGCTTCAATTTGCTTCTGATAGAAAACGGAATGAGGTAATCGAGCTTTGTGGCGTAACCATCAGTATTCCGGATTGGGTAAAGAACCGAATCGATTGTAGTATTTTTGAATTCACACGGGATTGTTAATGCAGGGCAGGACGTATGTTTCAAAATTTCCATCGCTGTAGTGCCACTCCACATTTCTTGTAAGCTCCTTACCCCATGGGTTCCAATGATGGTAAGGTCTATTTTAGATGACTTTTCAAATTCGTTTATAATTGCACCAACATCTCCCATTTCTACTTCGAAGTTAATCGTCATTGTAACGATTTCGATTTTATCGGAACTTTCTTTAGTCATGTCACTTATGGTTCGTGTTACCACACTTTTTAACATAGCAACGACTTTTTGGTGAACGTTCGCGAATTGTTCCAGCTTCATAGGTTTAATTACGTGGATGATATTCAATTGCGCTTTATTAGCAACTGCAATTCTGACAGCCATGCGCAGCGCGTTGCTTGCTGTTTCCGTAAAATTCATCGGAACGCATATCTTTTGTATTTTAAAATCCATAATCACTATTTTTGTAGATGCAAAACGGTTGACAATTTTGCGATGCACTTGAAGTAGTGCAAAGATACTTTCCTATTTTCTGCTCGAAGTTGACCGCTGTCAACCTTAATACCGAAATCATGAGTTTTACAATATCAAAATACCATTTTAAAAGCGATCATATTTTTGATGGCATTAGTCAGAAAACAGAAGTCGATCTAAAGAAAATTAAAACAGTTGCCCTATTTTCAAAAGGTGAAATTCTTTATGAAGAAAACACAAATCCAAAGGCAGTTTATTTCCTGAAAAAAGGTAAAGTAAAGATCGAGCAATTGAATCCTGACGGTAAAGTGCGAATTTTCTATATCTACACAGACGGAGAATATTTTGGATTTAGACCTTTACTAAGTAATGAAATGAATCCTGTCAGCGCAAGCTTTTTAGAAGACAGTGAGTTGGAAATTTATGAAGGAACAGGATTTAAAAGTATTGTCAGGAAATCTTCGCAGTTGTCTTTTAACCTTATAGAAATCCTGAGTTACGAATTTAATGTTTGGATAAACTTAATGTCTTCGCTGTCGCACAAATCAGCTAAAGAAAAAATCGCATTAATCCTTTTGATTTTAGATGAAAAGTATAAAACTAGTGAAGGTATATCGGAAATCACAATGACCAAATCAGATATTGCAAGATATACAGAAACAACTGAAGAAACTGTTGTTCGCGTACTTAGCTTTTTTGCAGAGCAGGGGATTATAAGAAATGAAGGAAGAGTGTTTGAGGTTATTGATGTCCAGATGTTGGAAATTATCGCTGAGAGGTTTTAATAACTCAAGAGTTTAAATTATATTTTATTAACCGCTGACTCGCATTAATGATGTATTGGTAACAAATTTCGCTCTTAAGTTCTGCATATCTTCACTAACTTTCTTATCAAGAACTCTAACGTAATGTTATATTATCGGAGCTTTTTTGTTCTACTACGCTGCGTTTTGATTGTTATAATATCTTTTCCTGAACCAAAATGCCAAGTTGACCAATGCAATTAATGCCGGAACTTCAACCAGCGGACCAATTACACCCGCAAACGCCTGACCGCTGTTAATTCCGAAAACACCAATTGCAACTGCTATGGCCAATTCAAAATTATTGCCCGTGGCGGTAAAAGCAATAGATGTACTTTTAGAATAATCGGCACCAAAATATTTTCCGGTAAAAAAACTTACGACAAACATGATTGTGAAATAAATAACCAATGGAATTGCAATTCTAATCACATCCATTGGAATCTGCACAATCAGTTCGCCTTTCAGGCTGAACATGATCACAATTGTAAATAGTAGCGCAATAAGCGTTATGGGAGAAATGAATGGGACATATTTGGTCTGAAACCATTCTTCACCTTTCATTTTTATCAATCCGTTTCGGCTGATAAAACCCAATGCAAACGGAATTCCTAAATAGATTCCCACACTTTCAGCGATTTGACCGATACTGATTTCGACATTAAAGCCATGATAGCCAAAATAAGGAGGTAAAATGGTTATGAAGATATATGCGTAAACGCTGTAAAGAAATACTTGGAAAATACTATTCAATGCAATCAAACCGGCAGCATATTCACGATTACCCTCAGCAAGGTCGTTCCATACAACAACCATTGCGATACATCTGGCCAGTCCGATCAGAATTACGCCAATCATGTATTCAGGATAGCCTTTGAGGAAAAGCAGCGCCAAAGCAAACATTAATATTGGTCCAACAACCCAATTCAGAAATAGTGATGCACCAAGCACTTTCGTATTTGAAAACACTTCGCCCATCTTGCTGTAATTTACTTTCGCCAAAGGCGGGTACATCATCAGGATTAATCCTATTGCCAAAGGAATATTAGTCGTTCCGCTTGAAAACGAATTAATAAAGCCACTACTTGAGGGCATGAAATATCCGATAGCCACACCGATAGCCATTGCAAGGAATATCCAAAGGGTAAGGAAGCGGTCGAGAAAACCTAATTTTTTGCGTTCTGCTACCGGAGCACAATTATTTGCAGACATCTTTAATTTTTAATTTGTGAGAATACATAAAACATTTCAGTTGCAATCTGCAAACTTCTCTCTTGGTACATTTCCTTTTGTTGCGGCGTATTGTCAAATGCTTTCGGGTCTTCAAAAGTTATCGGTATGCGTTTTTCCGCACCGGGAATAAAAGGGCAGCCGCCGTCGGCTTGTGAGCAAGTCATGATAGCTGCAAATTCGCTTTCTGGATTAAAATCATTGTCATATGTTTTGGAAAAGCAAATAACAGGATGTTCATTTTCAGCGTATTTAATTGCGTAAATCGGATTGGATCCTTCTGAAAGGGTTTGTATTTTAAAACCTGAATTTTTTAATGTTTCTGCTACCATAGGAAACATGGCGGTTGCTTCAGTCCCGCCAGAGTAGCAAAAAACATTTTCAATTCCGTAATGCACTGCCGCTGTTTGCGCCCAAACCTGAGACAAGTGGCTTCGCCTTGAATTGTGGGTGCAGATTAAATTTAATCTTATCTCTTTCTTGTTGTTTACTTTGGCTCGAATAAAATCAATAAGAGGTTGCAGTGTGATTTTGCGGTTTTCGGAAATAGTATCGAAATTAAAAGTACTGATTGCCTTTTCGATTTCCTGAAAAATAGTGGGATCAGTTGCATTCATTGTTTTAGTTCTACGTGGTTAACGATTAGCAGCAGTTTCCATCCGGAGTACAGCAAGGTTCATTATTCCTATCAGATAGGGTTACTTTTTGCTTTGCTGCAGGAATGCCACATTGTTCAGAAGCTAGGCAAGCGGTTTGTTTATTGAGGAGCAGGAAGTTTTCGCCATTAAAACCCAATTCATATTTACCGATTGTGTTTTCCTGGTATTCGACTTCAATTTCGAAATCATTTATTCCAAGCACTTTTTCAGATAATGAAATAATGTTTAATAATTTGTTTGGTTTAAGCCTGTGATCTTCATCATTAGAGTCTTCCCACAATTGGAAATTCACTACTGTTTCCTTGCGAACGGTTCCGCCACAGTCGATGAAGTTTTTGGTAATCAAACCAACTTCAGTTACATGAAAATTTTGTGGAACAAAAGTGCCGTTTGGAAGCATAAAAGTTAGCGCTTCCATATTGACTAAATGATTTTTAATTTCAGAAAGTTTCATTTTTAAATTTTTAGAAGATTGTTAATCGCGTAATTAGCAGCACTCATTTCTTTTCTAAATGCTCAGTAATGTGTTGAAAGAAGCCCTTTATTTTTTCGATGCCTGGTTCATTAATGCAATAGCATATTGAAGTTCCTTCGATGCTGCCTTTTATAAGTCCTGCATTTTTGAGTTCTTTCAGATGTTGGCTTACCGTAGGCTGTGCCAGCGGCAGTTCATTTACAATATCTCCACAGATGCAGGTGTCTACTTTCAAAAGGAATTCCATTATCGCAATTCTGGCTGGATGTCCTAATGCTTTTGCTATTACAGCAAGGTCGTTTTGCTGTTCCGTAAAATGGTCTGTTTTTGTTGCTCCCATAGTAGTATATTTATATTGCAATATTACGATTTATATTCTCATATGCACTTGTTATTATACAAAAAGTGTAATAGTGCGGGAAGTTTAATACGTAGTGATAAAGAAACTTAATTGATAAACATATAATGCTTCAGCTGACACCTATAATGTAGTTACCAAAAAAAACTATTTTTGGCTTAACCGACTGTTTTAATAGGGTTATAAATTTAAAACCGCATTTATCATATCTTCTTTTATGAATTCCCACTCTTTACCTCTAAGGCATATTGGATCAAAATCATCGTCACTACTTTCAAAATTTCTAAAATTCTGGAGAATAACAGTTTCGTCATGTGTGAATTCACTTCTTGTTCTGTGAAGTGCTAACATCTGTGAGATATTATACTCTGGCAATAATTCATGTAAATGCCAAAAATCTTTTTTGCGCCCTTCGCGCAAGACTACATCAACTTTCATCGCGATTATTTCTTCAACGGTTGCCATTCTGATGCCATCAATAATAGTAGCTGTTTGTATAAAAGGATCGTTACTATAATAAAGGTCTAGTTTTACGCTGTTCTCTTTATCTTTTCCAATTAAATACGATTTACCCATACCAACATTTCCTCCAAAACCTGTATCCACATACGGAAAGGTAGATTTTAGCACTTCCTCCAAAACGACAAAGTCTAGTGATCCGTATTCAGCATCCGTAAATAAGTCGATATCTACGGACATTCGATGTCCGATGTGAAGGCTCAATGCCGTGCCACCTACTAGTCTAAACGCATCAAATTGAGAGCGTCATTAGTATTTCCAAGCATTGCTTCAGCGTTGGGTTTACAGTATTCCAAAACATTAGCTCATAGGATTTTTAGATATTGTTTTTAATACTGGATCGGGTAGTAGATATACCAATTACCGAACGTACCTTTGGAACCCCGTAAAATTGTGTTACCTGTCGTTTCTCGCTAAAATTCCCTCTTTCAAATACGCGACGTATAACCGCTTTGTATTGCCTGTCCCAATCTATGGACGAGATATCGGTATCCCAGAAGAGATTCTTTCTGATACCGGAAATGTCAAGTTTTCGTAAATTATTATTTTTTTGCTTTTCTTTTTTGATTTCGTAAAAAGCCTGTAGCATTACCAAGGTTCCTTCTTCTAAGTCCAGCGCCTTTTCAATTTTAAGGGCAATAGCAGTATTGAGGTCGCGTTTTCCTTTAATGATAGCATTAAAAGTTTGTGGATGTTCTGAAAGTGAAATTGCGAAAGGTCTCTGGTTAAGCTTTCTTTTTCCCAATTCACGTCCCCTTCAAATTCGTCTTTAGAGTGCAAGCGTTCAAAAGCATCAAATATTTTAAGCGCATTTTTTGCATCGAAGCTGACACCATTGTCTTTGACTGCGACTCGAACATGATCCAGATTTTAAATGGTGTTTTTTGAAGCGGCTATAATTACCCACGGTGCATTATCAGGCTTTGAAAATTTGAGCGCATTGTGAATGAGATTGTAAAAAAGCTGGTGAAGTAAAGATTGACGCCTCCTACTTGGGGAAGGTTTTCCACGACCATGATGCTTGCTTTGCCTGAATCACCAATAATCTGCTTTGATGATTTAATTGCAGCAATACTTTTAAAAACCCATAACGATTCCCAATCCATATTGTTTTCCGTTATAAATGGGCACAATCATCCCGTTAAGTTTATCTCTATCCTTAAATAGCGAATTTTTCAGTAGTGGATGGATCCAGTATGCGATTTTAGTGCTCAATATACCAATGCCTGCGCCGGCAGCGATGTCGCTGAACCAATGCCTGTCATTATACATCCTGAAAAATCCAGTTCCTGCAGCCACGACATAACCTGAAATTCCATACCATATTGATACATCTTTATATTCCTGATATAAAAATTCGGCACCCATAAAAGCAGTTGCGGTATGTCCTGACGGAAACGAATTGTTGGATGTTCCATCCGGGCGCAGTTCATTCCCTGTGGTTTTGATAATATTTACTGTGGCACCCATGATAACATAAGCGGAAACCAAAATAATTGACCGGTCTTTAAAGTTGTTCTTGCCTTTTATACCGGCTGTATTTAGTGCATAAACAGATAGGAAAGGTGTGTATTGAGATATATCATCAATAGTGAACTTTTCATCAATATGCTCTTTCAATTCATTTCGTGTTCCGGAATTCAGATCTTTTAGCGTATGGCTTTCCAGTCCGATTGCTCCATAGCCGATCAGTATAGTTGGAATAATTAAAGCTTCATATTTAAATTTTAAGTTCTTTGGTTTTCCTATGCTGTCGGCAGTGTGAATTTGAGCAAACATGAAACTGGAACTAAAAAACAGCGACATGATTATGCTTAATCTTTTGGTCATTTGGAAGATGGATGATTGTTGGCTGCCAAGATAGGTTTTCTAAATGAATAGCACTTGATTTATCAAATTAATAAAATCCATGATAAATTGTGCCAAAAAAAAAGCAGCCATTCAGCTGCTTACATTGATACTATTTCATCAGAAGTTTTGTTTTCAAAAATCATCGGTAAGTTATTTCCCCATAAGCATGAAATTGAAGGCAATTTTCACATTTTCGGCGATCTTGCTTTTTACAAGGTTTGGAATTTCTATGTTATAGTCGGTCGGCCTGATGCTAAAATTGCCTGTAGCGTTCAGATTATCCCCGGAAACCATAAATGTTATCTTGCTTTTTATTTTTTTGGTTACTCCATGCATCGTAAGGTCGCCTTCGACATCGAAGGTGTTTTTTCCTGCAGCAAGCTTTGAAGCATCAAAATTGAGCACCTTTCCTTTAAATGTCGACTTCGGGTATGTTGACGACTCGACATAATTTTCGTTGAAATGTTCTTCCATCAACGGTACTTTAAAGCGGAACCCTTTCATCAGGGCAAGTGTGGCGAATTCGCCAGTGGTTTCATCAAAGACGCACGATACGGTATTATTTGCTGCTGCGATTTCCTCGAGCGCGGGCATGGAAGCCTCGAATTTGATCTCGCCAGAGCGCGTGATCACTTTCTGTGAAAAGCCCGAATGGGCCAAAATTAAAGCGAATGTCAAAAAGACTGTTTTTTTCATTTTTTGTAGTTATTGGTTAGGGAATCCGTTATTGGCCCAGCTTGTCACCGCATCAATCTTGCTTTGAGGCATTCTTTGCGCTTCGGGCATGCCTTCTCCGGTAGGTGCCGCAATTTCATCAAGTAAACCATTGTTTATAATCGCATTTTTCACCTGATCGTAGTTTTCCAGATAAGGCTCTTGTCCGCCATCGGTACTGTGGCAACTGATGCAATTGGCACTCATGATTGGTTGAATATCCTTGGTATATGTAGGTGTCGCTACAACCACTGATACTTCTTCATAGGTATTGGATTCACAAGCCACAACAAGCAAACCTACAAATGCTAGTGTTATCATTTTTATTGCTTTCATATTAAAATACTCTATACATGTTAAAACCAAAATAAATCCCGCCACCATTCCATTTTCCGGTTGCATTGGTGAAAAATGCCACATCATTGATCGCCTGGCTGTTTGAAAAAAGCAGTTGAAAGACGTGGCCGCCTGTTTCAATGTCAAGCCCAACGGAAAGCGGATTGTGGTATACATCATGTTCCGGTGCATTAATCCGGGCAGCATACTCCAAGTTCAGGCTTAGTCTTTTTGATAACTTGTACCTGCCACCAGATGCTATTAAAAACTGGTCTTTGTTTTCGGTTAACGGATCATAAAGATTCTTGTGTACGAATACAGGGTTGACTTCAAGGGAAAAGGAATTCGAAAATTTGTGTGATATCGGCAACTGTGTAGTATATGCCAAACGATTGTTGCCTTTTAGGTTGGGATATTCATCAGTACTTAATTTTGTGTTCACATCCATTGTATTGTACCCGACAATGGTTACAGGAAATCCGTCTATTTGCTGATCCGCCAGTTTGTACTTTCCGGTTAACTCATATACTTTATTATAGGTTTGCCTGGAAAGTCCGACTGAAAACCAGTTGGTCACTCCGTAAATCCCGCCGAGTTTGGTGTAGGCATTGTCCAGCCCGAAGAAATTGTCGAGCCCGTTGGTCAAATCACCAAAACGGTGCGAAATGACGAAATAGAATTCGCCTTTTGCAGCCATCTTTGTAGACTGCATCGATACCACTTGTAATCCTTTAAAAGCAGTGGTTTCAATTTCTTTTTTATCAGGCTTTTGATCGAGTTGGCCTAAAAGGTCTTCCTGTGCCTGGACGTATCCAAAAGTCAATAGTGCGAATGTAAAAGTTGCAATTTTTTTAATTTTCATATCGGGTTTTATTTAATGATGCAACATTGGTCGAGCTTGATTTCCCCCATGAGATCATCAAATCCGAGTAAGCGTCCTTTGATGTTTGCTTGGACACCATTTTTTAATGCGTTTTTTTGCTGCATATTGCAAATGATATTTTGGTTCAGCGTTAGGTCTATGCCATCACTGGCTGAAATGGTTCCTGATACTTCTATGGTTTTGTTCAAATATTTTTTGCTGGCATCTTCCGCATTCTTGTTGAAATCGGCAATCAAATCAACGGCATTTAGTGTATACGCTGGTTCTTCAGTGTTTACGTCCCGTGAGCCACCTTTCATTACATAAGCATAGCCACCGAATAGCCCAAAAGCTAAAATGACCGCTGCAACCGATACTATTTTATACGTTTTTTTCATTGGGATTATCATTTATTGATTTTTATTTTTTTAACGCTTCGGTCACCAGCAGTTGCAATTTCAATAAAATAGACTCCTGATGGCAGTTCAGGCATTGCTATTGGAATTGTAGCTTCGGTAGTATTCACTTTTATTTCCCGGATTAATCTTGCCTGTATATCATAAAGACTAACGGTTTCGATACGCAGTAATTTACTGTTCTCGATGTTGAAATTTCCATCGGAAGGATTTGGATAAACATTGGTCTGGTCTGCAAGGGAAAAATCCTGTGTTCCCAACACGTTACTAAAGACAACCGAAGACGCCCCGCGCGAATTGTGTTCTGAGTTAAAATTTGTTGACGGTCCAACTGCCCAGATAATATTCAGGTTGGTTAGCGCATAGGTAAATGCAAAGTCATTGGCATCCCCGGTACTGAACGGTCTGGTTGCTACTACTGTTCGGGTTGTGCCTGTAACGGCATTACTCACCAGCGTCAGGTTACCAACCGCATCGGTAACGGCATGATTGTGGCCTCCGGCAAGATGCTGGTCTAAGATCATTGTTGTATAGGTAAAACAATCAATAGGCGTATTGCTTGACATTGTTGTGGCATTAAACCCGACAGTTAACCATTTTGTCGAAGGTCCGGTCATAGTCATGGTTACCAATGATGCCGTTTGGTCGAGATCAATTTTGATGGTCATAGCTCCAATTGTTTTCACTCCGGTAGACCGAAGCTGGGCAAAAGAGCAGGTTAGGGACAGGAGTGTCAAGACACTCAATAGCAGTTTTTTCATGGTATTGGATTTTGGGTTTGTATTTGCATTATTGATCGAGCAGTATGCTAAGTGTCGTATTTTTATTGAATCGGGCGACGTCTAATGCCGTTTTTCCTTCTTTGTCTTTAAGACTTTTATTGGCTCCTTTGTCGATCAGGACCTTTGCAATTTCATTTTTATTAAAATATACCGCATACATTAGCGCCGTTTTGCCCTCATTGTCTGAAGCATTCAAATCAGCGTTTACCGAGATCAGTTTTTTTATGATGGTAAGGTTTCCGTTCATCACCGCAGCCATAAGCGCAGTTCCTCTACCAGAATTGTAATTAATGTCTTTAACTTTATCCGATAGCAATAAAGCGGTACCTTCATTTCCGTAATAAGCGGCCAGAATCAATGGGGATGAGCCACCAGGATTAATGCTGTTGACACTTTCGCTGTGTTTGCCGATGAATTCCTGCATTTGCAAGACTGTTCCATTTCTGGCTATCTCGAACACGTCTGAACTTTGCGCGAACACCTGTATCGAAATGCAGACGATGAAGTAAAAAAGAAGGTATTTTTTCATGAGGACTGAATTTGTACCAAACCTATAGCTGAATTCTATTTGAAATCTGAAGCAAACCCGTAAAAAGTAATTCTTAATCTATTCTTAAGAATGCTTCATTGCAAATTGACCAAATTGCAATAGCACCAGTTATCCTTTCGATGTGTGGAAATGGCTGCTACAGAATTGCAATAGAATCTTTCGTTTACTTTGAAATCTTTATTTATTAAAGCCAACAGTTTAATATCGTCATATGAAAATTTTACTTATTGAAGATGAACCCGAATTGCGGAACAGCATCAAGCAATACCTAGAACCCGAAGGAAATATTGTTGAAGTAGCATGCGACTTTGTCCAGGCCGAACAGAAGATTGCTTTGTACGATTACGATTGCATGCTTATCGATATTACCATCCCCAAAGGCTCCGGGTTGGATTTGATCAAACAAATCAAGAGGAAACATTTGAAAGCAGGGATCATTATCATATCTGCCAAAAATTCTCTTGACGACAAAGTTTATGGACTTGATCTCGGTGCCGACGACTACCTGCCGAAACCTTTCTACTTGCCTGAACTCAACTCTCGGATCAAAGCTTTGGTCCGAAGGAAAAACTTCGATGGCGATACTGAAATTAATTTCAACGAGATCAAAGTGTTACCAGATGAAAGACGTGTTCTTGTTAATAATGATTATGTTAATCTCACAATTAAAGAATATGACCTGTTGCTGTATTTCATGGCCAACAAAAACCGTGTTGTAAGCAAAAGCGCACTGGCAGAACACTTATGGGGTGATAATGCAGATGGGTTTAATAATTATGATTTTATTTACACCCATGTAAAGAATTTGAGGAAGAAACTCCTGTCAAAAGGTTGTGAAGACTATCTTCATACGATTTACGGAATAGGATATAATTTTAAAACCTGCGAATGAAAATCATTACAAAAACAAGCCTGTTCTATTTTGCCTTTGGAATTCCGATATTGATTGTATCGGGCTACATCTGCTTTAGCATTGCCACTGAGGAGATTGAGGAAAGCAATGAAGGTGTCTTGTTAAACTTGCAACAACAGGTCGTACAAATGATAAAAACTCGGGATAATGCCTCGCTGAATTTATTGAAAAAAAGTAACGAGGTAAGCATTCGGGAAGTTTCTGGAGATGCCCAGGTATCGACTCTTTTTTCAGATACGCTTCTTTTGGATAAAAGAGAAAATGAATATTCGCAGGGCAGAATGCTTACCAGTATTATAAATCTGGGCGGTACAAAATACAGGATAAAAATCTGGAGAAATACACTAGAATCAAACCAGCTCATTGGAGGTATTTTTACATCGATGATGGCGGTACTCATTCTTTTGGTGCTGATCTATATCGTAATTAATTTTTATGTTTCGAAAAGGCTTTGGAGGCCATTTTACACCGCCGTAGATAACCTTCAGAAATTTCAGGCAAGCGATAAAGTGATTCCAAATTTTGTCGAAACAGGCATCAATGAGTTTGAAGTGCTCAACACATCCCTGAAGGCAATGATGGGTAGTATGATATCGGATTATGGGCGTCAGAAGCGGTTTACCGAAAACACCTCACATGAGATACACACGCCGCTTGCTGTCATAAAATCTAAAATAGATTTGTTGATTCAATCTGTGAATTTAGGAGAAAACGAAGCCCAATTGATTGTTGCAATCGATGAAGCTTGTTCAAAATTAATTCAGATAAACAGATCATTGTTGTTGCTCACAAAAATTGAAAACAGGCAATTTACAGGAAAGGAGTTGGTTTCTTTTAAAAAGAAAGTCAACAATTCACTGGGTCTTTTTGAAGATCATATTAAGAACGGTAACATTCATGTTTTTAAAAATTTTGACGAAGATTTTTTAACAGATGCAAACCCCGATTTGTGCCAGATCCTGGTCAATAATCTCATTCAAAATGCGATCAGGCATAATCATATAGGCGGAAGTGTCATTATCATCATAAATAAACAAGGTTTTATAATACAAAATACAGGCAAGTCAGATTCGCTCAAAGTTGCGGGCATGTATGAAAGGTTTAATAAAGATTCCCAAGTTCAGGATTCTGTCGGGCTTGGTTTGGCGATTGCAAAGGAAATAGCAGAAACAAACGCATTGTTTCTGACTTATAAATATGACAACGAAAATCATATTTTTTCAATTGCTAAAAGAGAATAAATAAAAAAATCGCCGGACTTTTAAAAATGGTCTGGCGATTTGTTTTAAACCCATTTGGACAAAAATGATTGTCTAAGTGTTGGTTTTGAATTACTTATATTTGATGTTGATGCTGAAAATATCCGAAGTCATTTGTGTTGTCTTCGTATAATGTCCATATCGCAATTCTACGGTATTGAAATGCTTAATCCCGAAAACGCCTTTAGCTGGGGTAAACTTTAAGCCCATTCCCATGAAACTGCTGTTAAACCTTGACAAGTCATAATTGCTGGTGTAAAATTCCTCAGCAGCGGTATGTGCGCCATAAGCGTTAAAATACTTGACTGCACTTTGCGTATAGTATCTGTAAAAAGGGCTCAAGGAGAAAAACGGAGACAATTTTACCGGCACTTCAATATCAGCGGTATGAGCAGTTAGTTTCCAGTCATCCGAATAATAGCGGTAATACGCGCGAATAATCACATTGTCGCCAAGAAAATAACTCGCTCTTACTGCCAATGGAATCTTCAATCGGGTGTCCGGCAAATTTTCCTGATGGACCGTTCCGTCATTGAAATACACGCGGTGGAAGGGAAGGCTCAGGTAACCGCTTTGCGAAATCACATCGGCCATAAACATGATTTGAAGGTTTTGGTTGACGATCTGCGAATAGCTTAGCGTTCCTGCAAAAGTGTTCCTAGATTCGGTTCCATAACCGTTAGACGTTCTGAGTTCAACCGGCAAAACCAATTTTACCTGATCGAGATAAGCCTGGAACTTGGCTGTGAATTCCCCGTTTCTGTCTTTGGTCTTTTTGGAATAACTCACATTTCCACCAAAAGACTGGTAATCAAATTCGGTTGAAGACGACAATCCTATGCCTAAAGTGTTTCCTTTTTCCTCGTTTTCGCGACTGTAAGTAATCGAAGGATAAAAGCGGTTGTCTGCCGATGAAGCCGATGAATTGGCCTGAAGGTCGATCTGATCCGAAGAAGCTGAAGTATAATGATCGATTCCGGCTTCGATATCAAAAGTATGCTTGATTCCGGTTTTGCCGTATTTTAACAATTTTACGTCAAGCGTATTGGACAAATCGGTTAATTTTTCAGATCCGATTCCGCCGGTAACGGCCGAATTGTTTCCGTCCTGTTTGTAATAGCTCGAAACCAGGTTGATTTCGTCAACTTTGAGCTTGGTGCTTTTGTAGCCCGTCGAATCGGTTGGGGTGGTTTGTGCCGACAAACGCAACAATCCGAGCAGGGCAAATCCGGTAATGATGATTCTTTTCATTTGTTTGGTATCTGAAATTAATTACAGCCGCAACCGCCGCCGCTTTTTCCTGCATTTGCTCCGGAAGCGCCTTCGCGGTAGGATTGGAAACTGAGTTCGGTTTTCTCGATTTTCCTGTTGGATAAGACCATTTCGGAATCATTGATTTTTCCTTTCTGGTATTCTTTTACAGATTCGCAGGAAGCCATTGAAAGTCCGAAAGCGGCCATGCAACCATACAAAATCAATTGTTTGGGATTTGTTTTTTTCATTTGAGGTTAATGTTTTTTGAAGTGTAAATTTTATTGTTGTCGTCTATGATGATGGCATGCAAATCCGCAATTTGGTCAATCAGGAAAAGTCCCGCGCTGATGCCCATAACCGCAATCGGCGTGGCCATCGCATCGGCAAATTCGGCGTTTTCACTAATGATCGTCACACTTTTGATCCCGGTAATCGGCAAACCTGTTTTGGGATCGATCGTATGCGAATATTTCTTGCCTCCGATTTTGACGTATTTTTCATAATTGCCGGAAGTCGCCACTGCTTTGTTTGAAATTTCCAGATACGAAAAAGCAGCCTGCGGAAAATCAGGGTTTGCAATCCCGATCGTCCATGGCTTGCCGTTTGGCTGTAATCCCCAGGCCGAAAGGTCGCCGCTTGCATTGATGATGCCGCTGCTGATCCCATTATCGACCAAAATCTTTTTAGCCATTTCAGCCGAGTAGCCTTTTCCGATGCCGCCAAACCCGATGCGCATGCCTTTTTCTTTTAAAAAAACGGTCCTGTTTTGTTTATCCAAAATAATATTTCTGTAGTCGATCAGGTGAACCATCTTTCGGGCGGTTTCCGCATCGGGGAGTTTGGTCATTGATTTGTCAAAATTCCAAAGCGTTTTGTCGATGCTTCCGTAAGAAATATCAAAAGCGCCTTGCGTAATTTTAGAAATCCCGATACTTCTTTCGATTAGGTTAAAGACTTCAGAATCGACTTTTACAGCTGTAATTCCGGCGTTTTCATTGATCAGGTTTGTCTGGCTGTCGGGCTTGAATGTCGTAAAAAGCTGTTCGATCCTTTTGATTTCGGCTACAGCCAGATTGATGTTTTCAGTCCCGATATTATTGTTTTCGGCAACGACCGTTATGGTAAAATTGTTGCCCATCAATTTCAGGGATTGTGAAAATTTCTGCATGGCGTTGTCAATTTATTTGTTGGCCTCGCAAACGGCTTTGATTTGGGCTGTCCATTCTTCGGGCGAAATTTCGGGTTTTCCGTGCCAGGTTTTGAGTACTTTCCCATTGGCGTCAAGCAAAAGCGTGAAAGGGAAACTGCCTTCTTTGTTGTAAATTTCGGCCAACGCTTCATTTCTTTTCACGACTTCGGATGCTGGGATGTTTTTCTTTTTCCGAGGAAAATCGGCATTTACCAGTACCAAGTGGTCATTTGCCATATTGGTAAAAACGTCGCTTTCGAGATAGTCTTTCCGCAAAACGATGCAAGGGCCGCACCAGTCGGAACCAGAGAAATTGAGCAGTATCAATTCGTGTTTTTCTTTTGCTGTTTTTTTTGCATTTTCAAAACTCGGCTCCCATTGTATCGGGATAATAAAGAGTAACAGCAGGGCAAATAATTTCATAGGTTGCTTAAATTTTGTTGATGTTAATATTAACGAATGTTGTTAAAATTTATTAGGATGCTTTCTTAAAATCTGCTTAAAACTAAATTCCTTTCACATCAAAAAGATAGCCAACCAATGCAGAAGCTGCCATGGCAAACGTTCCCCAGATGCATATTCTCAATACCGCTTTTTTCCTGTTTGACCCACCGGCCTTCGCTGCTAATGTTCCTGAGAATGCGAGAAAAATGATGGAGAACCCATATTGATAGTAAATCATTTCTGCCACAGGTGCAAATATGGATACGGCTAATGGCAGGAGACCGCCAGCAATAAAGGCTGCGGCTGAAGCAAAAGCTGCCTGCAAAGGTTTGGCTTGTGTCATATCGTTGATTCCGAGTTCATCGCGTGCATGCGCTTCCAATGCATTGTGTTGTGTTAATTGTATGGCTACTTCTTTTGCGATTTCAGGCTTCAGGCCACGATCAATGTATATTTGGGTCAACTCCTGAAGTTCTGCCCCGGGCATGGTAGACAACTCTCTTTTTTCCCTTTCCAGATCTGAAGTTTCAACGTCTGATTGCGAGCTTACCGAAACATATTCGCCAGTAGCCATTGACAAAGCACCAGCCACCAAACCTGCTACAGCTGCCAGGACAATTGGATCTCTTGTAGTACTTGCTGCTGCAATGCCAATGGCCAAACTTGTGGTTGATAGAATACCATCATTTGCGCCGAGTACTGCGGCACGAAGCCAACCGCTTCTGTTGATGTAATGGTCTTCGGTTTTCATTGGATAAATTATTTTCGAATTCTTTAATCTTAGGAAATTTATCAAGTGCATCAAGCATTCTTGGAGCGAGTTTTATTGACAATAAATTTCAGATAAAGTTAAGCTTAAAATTATTCTACTGTATTAGGAATGATCAAAGAACGATTCTAAATTTGGTGCTGATTTTCAAATCTTCCAAATTCTTTTTTTGCTCGGAATGTCTGGCATAAAGTCAATTGTACATTTCGCTTAGTCAAAATTAGCAGTTTTTAAATTCGATACTGTCTAAATTTTTGTCTGAACTTTTAAATATAAAAAAGTAAATAGATGATTTTAAATAATTGATGGGGATGGAAAATCCTTAACTTGTGATTTCATGATTCTGAAATCATTTAACAGGTTAAAATACTTCATAAATGTTTACGCACCAAGGCAGGAAAAGAACGACAAGCCACAATCTTCAAATTGCCTCATTGCTTTCATTTGTCGCAGGGATTGTGAATGTCGCAGGTTTTTTAGCAATACATAAGCTTACCACAAATGTCACAGGACATTTTGCATTCTTTTTAGATGAAGTTTTTAGATTGGACTTCTGGCAGGGTTTAATTTACTTTTTGTACATTTTTTTCTTTTTTTCAGGGTCATTTTTGTCGGGTTTTCTTGTTGAATATATTGCCAGAAGAAACAGCAATTATACCTATATCATTCCAACAGCAATTGAGGGGATGATTTTATTAGTGGTGGCGGTATTTGGAGCCGATTTGATTTTAGAAAACCCCAACGGGATTGCTTTTACACTGCTTTTTGCCATGGGGCTTCAAAATTCGCTGGTCACGAGAATCTCTAATGCAACAGTTAGGACCACGCACCTTACGGGCTTGTTTACAGATCTTGGGATTGAATTGTCTCAATTATTCTTTATCAGGGAAATTTTACTCAGGAAGAAACTTTTTACTTCTATAAAATTAAGGTTTACCATTATCGGTTTCTTTTTTACAGGCGGAGTTGTTGGTGGTATTTTTTATTCACAGATGGGATTGCATGTATTGTTGTTTGGCGTCGTCGCTTTGATGTTGGGCCTGATCTATGACAGCATCAAGCTCAGGATGTTAAAGCTGACCAGGAAGTACAGGAATTGATTGCACTAGAAAATAAAATAGAAAAACAATGTCAGTATTATTGAAAAAACGAGATTCAGGACTAACCCGATTTTCATCATGTCCTTTTGCGGAACCAACCCAGTTGCAAAGGCCATCGCATTGGGCGGCGTTCCTGCAGGCAGCATAAAACCATAGGATGCAGCAATGGTCGCCGGGAAAACCAATACCATCGGATTGACTTGCAAATGGGTTGCCAAGGTAAAAAGCAGCGGCAGAATTAGTGCGGCACTCGCAGTGTTGCTCATAAATTCGGTCAAGACGATACTAAAAATGACAATAATCCATAGGAAAAGGAATAACGGGACAACGGTGATCAAATGCGCCGCCTTATTCACCAGTATGATACCCAATCCACTATGGTCGATGATCATGCCAAGTGTGAGCCCGCCACCAAACAGCAATAAAACATCCCATTGAATGCTTTTGATTATTTCTTTCCATTTTAGAACCTGAGTAATATACAGCAAAAAAATAGCCATAACTGCCACCAACGAGCTAAAGCCATCCGGTATTTTCAGTAATGGGGAAATGGTACTGTCCAACACCCATAATGTTACTGTAAAAGCAAATATGCTTCCAATGGTCTTTATCGGCGCATTTTGAGCCATCACAACAACCATTTCGTCGATGCGCATCTTTCTATCAGGCTTAAAATATAGGGTTAACAGTACAACCATTACCGGAAAGGTAAGCAGGAAGACAGGAATTGCATACCTAATCCATG
The DNA here is from genome assembly GCF_900100375.1 of Flavobacterium noncentrifugens. GTDB lineage: Bacteria > Bacteroidota > Bacteroidia > Flavobacteriales > Flavobacteriaceae > Flavobacterium > Flavobacterium noncentrifugens. The sequence continues at coordinate 996,649 of NZ_FNEZ01000002.1, forward strand.
TCGAAAATGACAGTCCGAGAATGGCTGCCCCAATAGCGTTTGGTGGCGAGGCTACCATCGTTATCACGCCGCCTATATTGGCCGCATAGGCGATGCCGAGTATTAAAAATTTTGATTCAGCGGTCAAAATGTGTTTTTTTAATAGTGACAGCAGCCCTAATCCTAAAGGAATCATCATGGCTGTTGCAGCGGTATTGCTAACCCAGCAGGCTGTTATGGAAGTGGCAAACATTAGCAGGATGGCCGATTTGTAAAAATTTCCCTTGGCAAGGGCAATCAGTTTCTGGGCCAGTAATTTATCAAGGCCGTAACGGGTCAACGCACCGGCAATCACGAATCCTCCCATAAATAAAAACAGTATAGGATGGGAGAATCCACGGAAAGCTTCGCCAGTATTAACGATTTGCAATACTATAGCCACCACCGGGATCATTAAACCGGTTAATGCAAGCGGAATGGCTTCTGTCATCCACAAAATGGCAACCATAACCAATAATGCAAATGCTTTTTGAGGCTGTGGATCTTCAAAAACCGGGAAATATAGCAAAAGGAAAAATACAACAATAGAAACAGCCAAAGCAGGAACCTTGATTTTTTTATCATTTGTATCGCTTAGGGCTTTGTACATAAAGTGAATTTTTGAATTAATTGGTAGGTTGCAGCACTTTCAAAAGTTGATTGTCACGTTTATAGATGTCGGTATAGAAGGCAACATTTCCTTCCGCGTCAGCCCATGCCGTGAAATAGCCAATGTAAACCGGAATTTTTTTTCCGAGCGTGTAAGTTTTAGTAATATTTCCTTCCATTACATTGCTTACTTTTTGAGCAGACCATTGGGAATCTTTTTCTGTAATGGCGATTGCAAGTTCTTTCGCTTTTTCTACCCTGATGCAGCCATGGCTAAACGCACGGCCTTCTTTACTGAAAAGGGATTTGGCTGGAGAGTCGTGCAAATAAATGTTATTGGTATTGGGAAACATAAATTTTACCAAACCCAGTGAATTATTTTTTCCGGGCTTTTGCCTTACTTGTCCGTCAGCCCATTCCATATTATGGTTTTTTAAATAGTTTGCATTTTTACGTATACCTGGTTTGATTTCCTTATCAAGAATGCTTTTGGGCACATTCCAATATGGCCTGAAAACTATGTAACTTAACATACCGCTGAACACGATGGTTTTGTGAAGTTCTTTTCCAACAACAACCCTTGACAACAAGATGGTCTTTCCATCCCTGAAATAGTGCAACCTGTAGGAAGGAATATTAACTGCTATGTATTCTTCAGATGAAGAAACCATTGGCGTAATCCAGCGGCAACGTTCCATGTTTACTGCGATGGTTTCAATTCGCTGGCGAACTGGAATGTTCAGATCGGCTACCAGCTTAGGTGTGATCAGGCTGTCGATGTTTCGGTTGTATCTCGTTTGGAATTTCAATAATCCATCGAGCAATTCGCTATCAAACTTACCTCCATTGGTGTCATTCGTTAAAAAACCTTCAGCAAAAAGCCTGCTTCTGATCTGGGCGACAGTAGCTGCAGTATCGCCAGGTTTTAAACTTTTGATGTTCGATGGCATATGAATCCTTTTCCATCCACCCTTATTTTCGATTTCCCGAAATTTATAAAGGGCTTTTCGAAGGTTGTAATATTGGGGGAAGATTTTTGGGTTTTCCTTCACTAATAATTCGGGATTTACTACAAGTGTGTCTAACAAGGAAATATAGGCTGTTTTTTCGCTCGGCAAATACCAATTATTTTCCCTGATTTGTTTTACATCAAGGCCTTGGAATACATTTTTAATATAGAAAAAATACAGGCAACTCATCATCAGTTCTTCTTCAATCAGTGGGGCTTTTTGTAGCCGCGTGTTGAGCATGTTTTCATAAATTTCCCTGTAGGGCATTTCCCGTAGCACTCCTTCCAGACCAATGTTATTCGCCTGCTGAAACAAAACTTGCGCGAGCGGAATCAGTCCGGTGGAATCATACCAGATAAAGCAATCACGTTTTTGGTACAACCGAATTACTTCTAATCTGTAAGGTTTAAAGGCAGGATAAGTATTTAGAAAGGTATCAATTTTCGTACTATCAATATGGCAAACGGAATCCGATACACTTGATGGTGTTTTTATCACATCCTTATTTAAGGAAAAAATAAGCCCTGTCAGAATACTTATCAATAAGAAGGTAGTTTTCATTTTCTATTTTTTGGTAGGTGCTGTTGTAATTCTATATTTATTCCTGATCTGCGGCAGCAATGCGGCAATAAGCATCGGAATGGAATAGAGCATGTAAAACGTCTGAAGCCACCCGACGCCTTGTATCATAAAAGTTTCAACCTGTATCCAGATGATGAGCGCAAATGGGATATAGATACTAAAGGCCCATGCCCAATGCATGTCTTTAAAGAAATTGAGATGGTTTGCAGATGGACATGCGGGTTTCTTAATCAATGCCCATACCGTCACAATCGGCCAAATCCCCAAAATGACAAACAAGATGATTCCAGGAATCAGGAAGTTAAAAAATGGCGAATGTTTGAGGATTTGCAATGGCAAGCCGCCCAGTAATTTACCCGAGGGCGACAGGATCAAAGCGCCGCCTCCGCCAATGGCACTCAGGCCCAAAAAGGCCAGAAGCGAAAGATGGATCATTCCAGCGGTTACTTTTGCCATGGTCATGCGGTTTTAAAATGGCGTTTCCAAAGTTTTACCAATTCGTACCAAAGCACCGAAATGCCACCTGCACCAATTGCTACCAAAACCTGATTGTACTCCAGATAATTAAAATCAAAAAAGGCATTCATCGGTTTGACATACAGTATCAATGCAGTAATGGAAATTGTGACGCCCGTAATTAAAAAGACCAAATTGTTTTTATATCGCAATGTCGTAAAAATAGAATAGTAGAACGAGCGGTTTACCAACGTCAAAAATACATTCGCCGTTACCAATACCAAAAAAACCATGGTTCTGGTGGTGGCTTCATCGTAGTTTTTAGAAACGGCAAATTGGAAAACCATCAAACTTGCGGCGGTAATTGCCAATCCCTGTATGATGCTCGTTGAGAGTTCTTTCCAATTGAAAAAAGTCTCAGAAAATGGCCGTGGTTTCTGATCCATGGTGTTTTTCTCGATGGGTTCGTTTTCATACACGATCGAGCACGTTGGTCCCATGATCAGTTCTAAAAAGATGATGTGAACAGGCGAGAAGATGTTGGGATATTTCCAGCCCAGCACCAACGGCAGGAATACGGTCAGAATAATCGGAATATGGATTGAAATGATAAACCGAATCGCTTTTTTTAGGTTGGCATAAATTTTCCTGCCCATTGCAATGGCGTCGACCATTTTTGAAAGATCATCATTTATCAAAATTAAAGAAGCGGCTTCCTTTGCTATTTCTGTACCTTTTTTGCCCATCGCTATCCCGATATGCGCCGCCTTGAGCGCCGGCCCATCGTTTACGCCATCGCCAAGCATGGCTACAATTTCATTATTGCCTTTGAGCGCATTGATGATCTTTAGCTTTGCTTCAGGAAACATCCGTGTGAACAGGTTTGTTTTTGAAACGGTTTCCTGCAATTCCTTTTCTGGCAATTGCATCAGCTGGTCACCGGAAATACTTTTATCATATCCAATAAAACCGATTTTCTTTGCAATGGAAGCCGTAGTCCCGGCATTGTCGCCGGTGATGATTTTTACTTTAATCCCGGCCTTTTCGAAATGCTGCAACACCGAGGCAATATTCTTTTTTGGAGGATCATAAAAAGCCAAAAGTCCTAAAAATTCAAATGGGAATTCTTGTTGGGTTTTTGGATAATTTTCGCCGACGAATTCCGCTTGGCCTACCGCCAGCAAACGATATCCTTCGAAAGACAAGGTTTTGACGGCTTGTAGAATGGCTTCTTTTTCAGATGGAGAAAGTACTGCAGTTGTGATGAAGGCTTCGACTCCTCCTTTAGCCGCAACAATCCTGTTTCCCGATTTGTTTTCGTAAATGTGGGTCATCATCGGCGGCTTTCCCGATAACGGATATTCGTGTATCATTTGATAATCAGGTCGGGCGTCCTCCGGAGTATTTTTAGAATAAGCGTCGTGCAGTGCAATTTCCATAAAGTCAAACGGAACGGGTTCGCTGGCCCACATGGCCATCGTGATAAGCCGGTTTTCATCCGCAGAAAGTTTCCTATCCAAGTCGGTTATTCCAGATGGTAAGGTAAAGATTTTTGCCAGGCTCATTTTATTTTCAGTAATCGTGCCGGTTTTATCGATGCAAATTACCGTGGCACTTCCGAGTGTTTCAACGGTTTTCATCTGCTTGACAATGATTCCGTCTTTGATCATGCGCCAGGCGCCAATTGCCATGAATGTGGTAAATGCGATCGGAATTTCCTCTGGTAAAATGCTCATCGCGAGTGTCAGGGCTTTGAGTAAACTGTCGGATACATTTAAAGAATGATAATAATTGATGCCCCAAACTACCAGAAAAACAAGTGCGCCCGCAACAGCCATTTTTTTTACAAAATTGCCAATCTGCATCTCCAAAGGTGTTTTTTCCTCTAGAATCGATTCGAGGCTTGTGCCAATTTTTCCCAATTTTGTGCCGCTACCAATAGCAATGACAATCGCGACAGCCAGCCCGCCTGAAACAGTTGTGCCTTGAAAAATAATGTTGTCTTTTGAGGATTTGTCTTTGTTGACTGCCAGTGATTCCCCGGTAAGGATCGATTCATTGACCGAAAAATCGTTGGAATGGATGATTGTGGCATCTGCCGGAATTGAAACGCCTTCTTCTACGAGCAGGCTGTCGCCAATAACGACTTCTTCAGTTTTTATTTCAGTAACAATCCCGTTGCGTATGACTTTGCATTTGGGTTTTGTAAAATCCTTTAATTTATCCAGTGCATTGCGGCTTCTCGCATTTTGAAACGAGGAAATAGCCGAAATCAAAATGATTGCCGCCGCTAAAAAAATACCATCCGAAATTTTCCCGCTGATGAAATAGATGGTTGCTGATACCAACAGCAAAATCATCATCGGTTCTTTGAAAAAACCCAGCACGAAAATCTTGAAACGGTTGGGCTTTTTGTAATCCAATACATTCAGTCCATACTTTTTCGCTGCCTCAAGGACTTGGGCATCTGACAAACCGTTGGTATGGAATTTATTTTCGGGCATTTTAGGAGTCTTTTTACTTTTTAAATACCAGCAATGGCGTTTTGGTGTCAAAGCCCAATTCGGCTGTTTTGCTTGATAAAAATAACTGCTCAAACCAGTTTCGGTCTTGCTTGGTAAACATCGCAATTATTGATGGTCGTGAGTTGTGGATGTCTTTTTGCAGATGGCTCAGCAAAGAAAGCTCGGCATGGAACTTTTTGAAATGAAAAGTAATGCCGTGGCGTTGATTTTTAAGCGCCATTTCGTCCAATCTTTTTTTGACACTTTCATCTTCCAAATTGTAATCATAGTGGAAAACCTGAATTGGAATGTGGAGTTGGTTGGTGAATTTTTCTATGGCTTTAAGTTCAACCTCCAGGTTTTCAAAATCTGATGCATACAGCAAAGTTTCCATGGGTTTGCTGCGGTAGGCGTGTGGGATGATCAATAGCGGGATGTTTGAAGTGGCAATCAATGCCGAAGCATTTGTTCCAAGAAATTTATCAATGGTCCCGCCGCCTCTGGTGCTCATGCAAATACAATCGGCCTCGATTTTTTTGGCGTAATGGACAATCGCATCATCAGCCAAGGGTTTGTTGTCAATGATCCAATCCACGTGTTCCTGCGGCCTTTCTTCTTGTTCGTAGATTGCCGATACGAATTCCCGGAGCTTTTTTTGCTGACCGGCATTTCTGAAACTCTCGGGCTGGTTGTACGTGCTTTCTGTCCATACTTCAAAATCAGACCGGTCGTCAACATGATAGAAAATGAGCTCACACGCAGATTGTGATGCCAATTGAATGGCGAATCGGATCCCGGCTTTGGAATTGTTTGAAAAATCGGTTGTAACCAGTATTTTTTTCATGGCTTTTTTATAAAAGTGTTATAGGTCTAATTTATTTTTCTGGAGCAAATTTCATTTCATTGACATCCAGATCCAGCCGCTCCCATTGCAAAGGATTTATGGCAGTGGTGTCTATATCTGTTGTCCAGTCGAATGCCGGGATAATCTTGAGCCTTTCAATGATTCTTTTTTTGTAGCCAAAGGCAAAACGATCCCCACGCATTTGAAATTCGATTGTACGGTTCGGATTTATTGTGTTTTGGTAAACGACCGTCTGTGTTTTCCAGTCACCGCCCCAGGTTAGGAACGATTTTAAATAGCACAGCACGCCAACCATCAGATAAGTAAAAAGAATAGACCGGTTACTTTTTAATTTGCCGAAAAAATGCCCAACCATAATAATGAAAGAGGCCACAGCAATAAAGAGCACAGTAAAATGAACCGTTGAATTGTTGATATACAAGGGTGAATACCTATTCATCATGATCAAAGATGTTGATATGGCAAAAAGGATATAGATGGCAATATGTTTCATGATGGTTTGTGTTATTTTTGAATGTTTGCGACTTGCTTCATAAAGTCTGCTTTCGTGCTATCAGACGTTGGTCCGTAGCCATCAACCAATGTTCCTTTTTCATAGGTATTGGTTTCAATCGCGTAAAGGATGGCACCGTCATCAGGATTGGATTCGCCTTCAAAACGATAAAAATGAATAATTTTTACCTGATCCGGAGCGAAACGTTTCTCAGTCTTTAGTGACAATAGTTTTAAATGGCTGACTTCAAATTGCGTTGTAAAGCCTTTTGTTTCCAATGCATCAAGCACCGTGATCAGGCTGTCCATATTAATTTTTTCCATTTTTTCTATTGGTTAATCCTCATTGTTTAATTCGGAATCTTCTTCATTGTATTCCGGCGCGTGGTCTAAATCTTTCTCGAATGTCTTCTCGTCTTTTCTGTTTTCCCGGATCAGGTAAACCATCAATCCTAAAACTGCGATACCTGCAATTGATAAAATGAGCCAATTTGTTTCCATGATCTTTATATTAAGTCCTACAATTTTTGTTACAAACAAAACCGATTCATCAATATGGAATTGCTCGCTATCGTTTGTTTTTCTTCTCCGCTTATTTTTAGAATCCAACCGTGGCCTCGATCATGAAGCCGTTGAATTTTCCGCCATAGCGAATGTCGTCAGGAGCAAAATTTTTATATTCCTGATTGACATATTCTGCTTTCATCAGGATATTCTTGTTCAAAAACCATCCTGCTGAAGCCACTGCGCGATTGATCGTTACAGGAGCTTGATTTAGAGGGGAAGCTTTTAGCGTATTGTAACGTCCGCCAATCCAGAAATTTTCCTTTCCTTCCGGGAAGCGGTAAATCAAATCGACTGCAGATTGCCTGATCTGGTGTGTATCGTTTTCGGTTATTTTGCGCCCATCGGCGATTTCGTAGGTTCCGAATAATTCAAATCCCTTGAATTTCACAAAAGGGTTGACCATAAAAGCAGTGACTTCCTGGCTGAATTCGGGATTGAACCTTCCTGATTTAAAATTGTCAACCGCTGTTGCGGTCGTGTTTTCGAGTACATAGAAATAATGCGACCCAGTCCTGTCGCCAGCAAACAGTGTATTATTTGCGGCACGTTTTACAGCATACACAGATCCAGTAAGCCTGATTCGCAGGTCTTTGATGATTTGTTTGTCATAGCCCAATTTGCCATGAAAGGCAGGCGTGGGTTTGTTCAATTCGCCGGTTTTTGCATCGATTTTTGTCGACACTACCACCGTTGGGTTCAGTGCGCCGTTGGTAAGTCCGACCATCGCCATCCAACCTGAGTTGTGGTGGTAATAAACCTCGCCGCCAATTTCAGTGGCAAATTCATCAAGGATGTAATTTTCAATAAACGGATTGTAAATCGCATTTCCGCCGTCGCTCCTGCGGTAATGCTGGTCGCCATAATCCACATCGTAGGCGCCCACTTTAATGGTGATATTTTTCATCGCATCGTCGATGAATTGGTTTTTGAGAAAAGGCAGTTTATCGAATTGGATGTAGCCGCCCTTAACCCAGGTTTCTTCATGATGCCTTGACGACAGATAGATTGTCAAGTTCATGCGTATGCCATCGTCGAGTTGTGTATCTAAGTTTAAATTGGCCATCGCCAGGTTAAAACCGTTGGTTATATTGACCAGCTGGTTTGTATTTACGCCATCAACAACTAAAGGTATTGCCCTGTTTTGATGATTGAGGCCTTGAAAATCCAGCGTGAAATTGCCACCCATTTTGAGTTTGAAACCGGTGTAGGCTGTGGTGTCTTTTTTTGTTGTTTCAAAAACATTAAGGCCGGTTTGATCATTGCTGCGAAAATATTGAATGGGTGTCTGTTGCGCATGTGCCGTAAGTGCTGAAATAGTGAGCAGCAGATATAATTTTTTTTTCATAATTTTTTGTCTTTATCTTTCAAAGCGCATGGAAAAATCGAGCGTTACTCCTTCACCCGTGGTCATCAGCCCGCCCATGAAATTCGGTGCCTGAACATTGTAATCTCCCATATTTATCTTATAATTTCCCTCACAGGTAATGCTCCCGTTTTTATTGGCCATGCAAAATATATCAATAACTACTTCTTTGGTCACACCGGCTACTGTAAGATTTCCTGTGGTTTTGATTTGGTATTTATAGTCCTTTTCAGCGGTTACCTTGGCTGAGGTCAACTTGTACAGGATGTCTTTGAACTGTTTTGTTTTCAATGCTTTGTAGGCATTCTTGTCCAGTTTTTTTTCACCACTTTTCAGCGTGAGCACCGGTAGCGAAAATTCAAGTGAGCGCAGGGCTGTGATATAATTACCAGGTTCGAGCCCAAACTGTGCATTACCTGAAAAAGTACCCGTTTGCATGGTCCAGTCGTGAAATGTCGAAGTGCCCGACAATTTCATGGCATTGTCCCTCGAGTCTTCAATTTTGAAATTTGCCTGTGCAGTGATGTTATTGATAATGCTTAAGAACAATATTGAAGCGATCAATAACCCGGATGTGTTTTTATATTTCATACTACTTATTTTAATTGAGATGTGTCCTGAGGAACCAGGCCATCTTTTCATGATTTTCGACAAGACCTGAAAGAAAATTACTGGTTTCTGCATCTTTATAATCATTTGCAAAAACAGGGACATTTCCTTTTAATGCCACAATAAGCTTCTCGTGGTCGGATAGCAATTCTTTCATGAATCCGTGGCTTTGGTTTTTATTCCTGTTTTGTTCGGTACACCGCGTAACGCTCAGAAAAGCCTTCAACATCGCATCGACATAATGGCCAAGGCTACGGATGCGTTCTGCGACACTATCGATCATGGTGTTGAGTTCGTCAGACTGCGTTTCAAAGAATTTATGTTTGTCGTAAGACTCCGCATTGTTTTGATTGCAATGGGCATGTTTCGTTTTTGTGAACAAGACATATTCATCTGCAAGGATTTTGGCCAGTTCATTTGCTGCGTTTTCGCGGTCGGCACCTGAAAGTTTGATCGTTGTTTTCATCGGATTGTTCTTTGTTATTCTTCAAAATCGACATCAAGATCATTTTCCACTTTTGTGACGCCAGGTGCTTTCCAGGCGATGCGGCCACTCTCGCTCTTTTGGTACCACGAATCGACGATGCCCCTTAATGTGACGGTATTATTGAGAACTTCCACTTCGATACCCGAGTCGTCGATATGCCCGTTACGCTTAATGGCGTCCTCAATGCCCTTTTTTTCGATATTGTCTTTAGATAAAGTGATGATCATGATATTATTGGTAATTCCCTTTACACCAATAAGCACGCTTACGGCTTTGACAGCCGCTTCTTTCTGGTAGTTCCATTCGAGTTCACCTGTAAGGGAAACCCAGCCGTTTTCTACCTTCACCTGCACTTTACCATCGGGGATATCCCAGTGCCATTTGAATGCATTTACGATTTCGACCGCAATCTCCTGGTCTGTTTTTTGGGTTTGGCTGTTGAGTATGACTTCGATTTTTTCTACCACTACCTTTACACCGGAAACATTTTTGGCCGCCTGTTCGGCTTCACCCTTTTTGGCGTAGCTGTTAACCGAACCCGTTAGTGTAACTATGCCATCTTTGACCATCACGCCAATTTCGGCTGCTTGGAGTAATGGTTCCCAGTTAATGGCATCAACCACTTCCTTTTGTAACTCTTCGTTGGTTTTCATTTCTTAAGTATTAAAGATTTGTTGTCAAAGTTGCGTTTAATGCCCAAGGCTGGAAATGATAGTACGCGTACAAAAAAGTGATAGGCGTTACTTATTTAAAAATTCGGGAATGACTAACTACCGGATTTCATTTTCAGAAGCGGTTCCATTTTCAAAATCGGTAAAATTCAACAGCGTGATCCGAGCAATTTCATCTAGAGCCTCTTTGGTAAAAAATGCCTGATGCGGTGTAATGAGTACATTATTGAATGACATCAGCCTTTCAATGAGATCGTCGGGAACAATAGTTGACGACAAATCCCTAAAGAATATTTTTTCTTCGCCTTCATACACATCAATTCCAAGATAGCCAATCATGCCGTTTTTAAGCGCATCGATGGCATCAGCGGTTTTGATCAGGGCACCCCGGCTGGTGTTGATGAGCATGACGCCCTTTTTCATTTTTTCAAAAGCCTTTTTATCAAACAAATGCCTCGTATTTGGTGTAAGTGGGCAATGTATCGAAATGATATCTGAGGTTTGAAATAACTTATCAAGTGAAGTGTAGGCAACGCCTTTAGTTATCAGTACTTTAGATTCGACAATATCATGCGCCAAAACCGTGCATCCAAAGCCCAGCATGATGTTGCAAAATGCCGATCCGATTTTCCCGGTACCAACCACACCAACGGTTTTTCCGTAAAGGTTGAAACCCATGAGGTTTTGCAGCGAAAAATTATTTTCCCGGACCCTGTTATAGGCTTTATGGGTTTTGCGGTCAAGTGTCAAAATCAGGGCAACTGCGTGCTCGGCAATCGCTTGGGGAGAATAGGCGGGAACCCGAAAGACCTTGATGTTATTTTTTGCTGCGGCTTTCACATCAACATTGTCAAATCCGGCGCTTCTGAGATCAATGAGTTTGATTTGGTATTGCGATAATAAGTCAATTGTTGCTGCATCTAGAATATCGGTAAGCTGTACGCAAACCGCATCGAATCCTGAAGCTAAATTCGCAGTTTGGGAATTTAGCGCAACATCGAAGAAAGTAAGTTCGTGCAGGCCTTTGGGATTGTGTTTATTGAGGTATTCTTTTTCGTAATATTTTGTACTGAATATGGCGATTTTCATACTGGTTTTATTTTTGGTTCTTTGCAATTAATTCTAATTCGTAGCGGTATTGGCGATGGCTTATACTGATATTTGACATGATCCAGTATACCGACATACTTATGACCGACGCAAAAAAGCACCAAACCGATACCAGGTAATTTTCATAAAAAACAGTCGTAACCAGATAAGAAATCAGCACGGTGACACCAAGGAGCCACATGTGCCTGATATGTGAGAAGAATGGTGGAAGAATCGTTGCAGTGATATAAAGAATCCCGCCAAATACACGGAATGTTTCGGGATAAGTCTGGATGTAAGCAATATGGTAGCAATCAATTTCTGATTGCACTTTGAAATGAAAAAGGCAATAGGTAAGATAGGCTGAAACCAGGATTCCAATGCCCACAAGAATCCTTTGAAATTCCCTTCTGCTTTGTTCTTTTTCGAGTAGCAGTAATGCAACAGGAACCCAAATGGGCCAAATGATCTGGGCAATTATAAGATAAAAATAGGTGATGCTTTCTTGAAGGTACAGCAATTCGCCGCGTGGCAGTGAAAGCCACAGTATTCCCTCAGCGCCTTGCTGAATGGCAAAAATGAAAGGAATTGCAGCAAACATAATCTGAGACGGATGTCGTACTTTTTTTATAGATGTAACCCCAATTACCGAAAGAACAATGCAAGCACTAAAACTCGCCGTAGCCGAAAAACACATTAAAGGGTAGGGTTGGCTTTATAAATTTCTTTAGCGGTCTTCCCAAACCGGTTCATCAGTATGGTTGCTGTGAGCGCGGTCAAGAAAATACAGGTAAATAGCGTTTTCATGATTTATAGGGTTGGTTCATACTATTTGAAAGCTTTGTGGTGGTTTCGCAGTAAGGCGATGCAACGGCAAGCTCATTTACAATGGCCCAGACTCCAGGCGTACACCAGGCAACCCTTTCTACTTCCTGTTTTTCAAAAACGGAAGCCACTTTTCCGGTCAGGGTGATCTTCGAACCATATACCGATACCTTGATATCTTTTCCAAAAATGGAGTTTCTTGCCAATGCTGACTCCAGGTGTATTTTTTCAATGCCATCATCTCTATCAGATTTTATCAGGATGTTATTGCGAACGGCAACGACACCTGCCAGTTTGATTACAGCCGCTGTGGCCGCCTGCTTCTGGTAATGCCACGGCAATTGCCCCTCGAGTGTGATAATGGCGTTTTCAAGTTTTACGACGATATTATCTTTGGGAATCACTGGTGATTCCTTCAAGGCGTTGATGGCAGACAGGACGATATCCCTATTGCTTTTTTTAAATGACTTTTCGTAAGTAATATCAATGTTCTCTATAATTCCCTTGACGCCCTTCACTCTTTTTGCGGCATCCTCGGCAGCTGTCTTTTTATAATAGTCATCAACATCACCACTCAATGTGACGATTCCGTCTTGAGCGGTGACACCAATTTCTGCAGCATGCAACAGCGGTTCCCATTTAATGGCATCCTGAACGTCTTTCTGTAATTCCTCGTTGGTTTTCATATGTACTATCTTTATTGGGCAAATTTGATGAATGTCGGTAGGTTGTGAAATGATGTTTATCATGTCTAAAAATGATTCAGATCACGCACAATGAATTACTATTTGACCTTATCGGATTGTTCCAATTTCTTTTTCTGTTTGGCCTCGGCCTTTTTTTGTTTCTTGAAAAAACCTTTCAAAAGGAAATTATGTTTTGCTGCTTCTTCGATCTCCAGTAATTTTTTAGAGCCTGATTGAAGGTTGGTCATGGTCGAATCGAATGAATTGGCCAGTTTTTCGTCGCTGATGAGTTTAGGAAGGATGCCTTTTCCCTGGTTTAATTTTGCGGTAAACACATTGATGTCCGATGCGCTGGTTTCAAAACCGGAAAGCATTTTTTTGATGCTGTTGGCATAATATGGATCGGTCATCAGTTTTGATATTGTGCCATTTTTGTCATTCATGTTTTTTGAAAACAGCACAAAGCCATCCGAGGTTGTTTTCAGGTTTAACAAGGTCTGGTCAATGTTATCGGCAAAATGCTCGTCGGTAAGTACTTTAGACAATACGCCTTTGCCGTTGTTGATTTTAAAACTGAATTCGGACAGTTGTTTGGTGATCACTTCGGCATTATCGACGCTTTTTTTAAGCCCCGCCATTAAATCTTCAAGCCCGACGGCTTCATTGGACCGGATCATCGCGTGGTCTTTTACGATCTGGTCAGAGTTGCTCCCCGGAGAAATGGTCAGTACTTTGTCACCCATGAGCCCATCGGTACCGATACTTGCAAAAGCATCGGCTTTAATGTAATGCTGAATTTCCGAGCGGATGACCATATTGACCACAACTGCAGAATCAGAAACAAATGCGATGTCTTTGATCGTTCCGATATTAATTCCCGAGAGTTCGACGTTATTTCCGGTTTTAAGGCCGCTCACATTTTTAAATTGTGCCTGCAGGTGAAAAGTTGATCCAAAAAGATTTTGGCTTTTGCCAATGAAATACACCGCAACCAAAAAGGCAGCCAGCCCGATGATGACAAACATCCCCAATTTCCATATGTAATCTGCTTTCTTTTTCATCGCATATTTTTTAACTTTTAAACAAAAAAAGAACGTACCCAATCGTCGGGGCTGTTCATGAGTTCATCATAACTGCCTTGGGCATGAATGACACCGTCCTTTATGATCATGATCCGGTTTCCGGTCATTTTTGCACAATTGATATCGTGGGTAATAATGAGCGAAGTAGTCTTGTATTTTTTTTGTACCGAAAGGATCAGTTCGCTGATTTCTTTTGCTGTGATCGTATCCAATCCCGCTGTGGGCTCATCATAAAGTATAATTTCGGGTTTGATGATCAGTGTACGCGCCAGCCCGATGCGTTTGACCATGCCGCCTGATAATTCCGATGGCATTTTGTCTATTGCTTCTTGCAATCCAACGCTGTCCAATGCTTCGAGGATTTGTTTTTCGATTTCGATCTCAGACAAATGCGCGGTATGGTGTTTTAGGGTAAAAGCCAGATTTTCGCGAACCGACATCGAATCGTATAAAGCACCGCCCTGAAACAAAAAACCGATTCTGAGCCTGATTCTATTGAGTGCTTTGTAATCCAATTTTGTAATGTCTGTACCAAATACTTCCAGTTTTCCTTTGTCGGCTTCGAGCAGGCCGACCAAACATTCTATAGTCACCGACTTTCCTGAACCGGATCGCCCAAGAATGACCAGACTTTCGCCTTTATCTACAGTAAGGTTAATTCCGCGCAGTACTTTGTTTTTGCCAAAGGATTTCCACAGATTCTTGATGGCTATGATCGGTTGCGTTTCCATGATTTTAAAAAAATAAATCGGTAATCTGTACCGCAAGCATATCGACAATAAAAATGGACAGCGAAGCGGTAACCACTGCAGAGTTGGCAGCAAGACCAACACTTGCGGTTCCGCCAGAGGCATTGAATCCTTTATAGCAGCCAATGGTGCCTATAAAAAATCCGAAGAAGAATGTTTTTATTGTTGCCGGCAGCAAATCCAGAAAATCAAGATGCTCGATCACTTCTGAAAAATAGCGTTGCAACCCGATAGTTCCGTGTACGTTATAACCGATATAGCCACCGAAAACGCCAACGACATCTGCAAAAATCACCAATATCGGAACCATTAATGTTGCAGCCAATATTCGGGTAACGACCAAGTATTTATACGGATTGATGGCAGAGACTTCCATCGCATCTATTTGCGAAGTTACTTTCATCGATCCCAGTTCGGCACCAATCCCCGAAGCGATTTTTCCGGCGCAGATTAAAGCCGTAACCACCGGTGCAATTTCCCTGATCAGCGAAAGGGAAACCATGCTGGGAAGCCATGATTCTGCACCAAATTTCGTCATCGTAGGCCGGGACTGAATCGTAAGTACCAAACCCATAATAAATCCGGTGATGCTCACCAATGGCAACGACTTGTATCCGATGGCAAAACATTGCCGGATAAATTCATTGAACTGAAACGGCGGTAGCACTATTTCCTTGAAAAACCTTCCGATAAACATCGAAAATTTTCCGGCTTGGGTAAACTGCTCTTTTAGAAAAGGTACCATGCTTAGCGTTTTTTAGGATATGATTTTATAAAAAAATATTTGGTTAGGACCAGAAAGCTTGTGGCTCCCTGGTGATTTTTTTCTTCTCTTGACCCAAATGATTTAACTGTTCATCCGATTTTATAGTTTGCTTTCCTTTACATCATTCTTTACTTTATTGGCAGCACTTTTACCTGGCAGATAAATTTGAAAACCAAACGATGCATTTAGGTTTCCTTGATAAGGCGTACTTCCCAGTCCAACAAGGCTGTTGTATTTAAGCAAGACTTCAAGCCCGATGTTTGGTGTGATAAAATAAGCGAAACCCGGACCTGCACCAATATTCAATCCGTTGGTATTGTCGGCGTCGCTGACATTTACGCCTCCGAATCCGGCAGTCAGTTCACCAAAAATCCGACTGTGTTTTACAATCTCGCCTTCTTTACCGCTGTAATATCTTCCGAGTGCACCGATGCCGTAATTGGTAGTAGTACCCGAATTTTTCGCCGTTTCGATGCCAAAATCGACATAGCCACCAAGGGCTAAATTATCTTTGATGAACCAGGCTGCCTTTGGGCTAATTTCTGCGCTAAGGATCTTTGGGTCATTCAGGCCGAGATTAATGTTTGCCAGGTTGCCACCGATCAGGATATTTCCTTTTTGGATTTGCGCTTGTGTACTAAATGCGGTTGCAATAATGGCAACGGCAACTAAGATGTAATGGTTTTTCATGATTGTTTTTTTTAAGGTATTGTTTTTAATACTAAAGCAAAGGTGCTCCATTATCATCCCTCAGAAAATGACACGAATCATTACGAAAAGTGACCCTCATTACATTTGAAGATCTACAAAAAAAAACTTCCCTTAAAAGTATTTAGACTTTAAGGGAAGCAATTTTGGTTGATTTTTTGAAAAACCTGTACTATTTAAATATTCATTTATGCTCTTTTTTCAGGCCTTCAAGGGTTTGCAATAGCAATTCTGCTGTCGCTTTTGACGAACCTGGATTTTGCCCTGTAATCAGTAAACCGTCTTGCTGGGTGTAGCTTTCCCAGATTTTGCCTTTGCTGTAATGCGCGCCGGTTTCGATCAGCACATCTTCCAACAAAAATGGCACAACTTCGACCAGATCGACAGCGGCTTCCTCTTCATTGGAGAAACCCGTTACATATTTTCCATGGATAAGCGGGTCACCATTTATTGCTTTGGCATAAATTAAAGCGGCCGGCGCATGGCAAACCAAGCCGACAGGTTTTTGATGGTTGTAAAAATGCTCGATGAGTGCAATAGAATCGCGGTCGTTTGCCAGATCCCATAATGGTCCGTGCCCGCCCGGATAAAAAACGGCATCATAATCATGGTAATCTATTTGCGACAGCACCAGCGAATGCGCCACTTTGTCTATCGCTACATCGTCTTTGTAGAACCGCTGCGTGTCTTTGGTCTGAGCATCTGGAGCTTCACTTTTTGGATCTACCGGTGGTTGTCCGCCTTTAGGCGATGCGATCGTGATTGTCGCACCTGCATCGGCAAAAACGTAATAAGGGGCTGCAAATTCTTCAATCCAGAAACCGGTTTTTTTACCGGTGTTTCCCAAATCGCTATGGGAGGTAAGTACCATTAATATTTTCATAGTGTTATTTTTTTAGTATTTAAAGTTAGGGCAAAGCCCCATCATTTCCTAATCGGAAAATGCATAATCGTAGTCGACGACGAGCTCATTTTTGACGAAAGCCACGCCGGGTGTGTTCCAGGCAATTCGTACGGCTTCTTCTTTTTGGTACAGCGAGGTGACATTCCCTGAAAGTGTTACTGTAGTGCCCGATACCGAAACGATAATGTCTTTCGCATTTATCCCCCAGTGGCGCGCAAGTGCATTTTCGACATGCTTTTTCTCAATAGCACTTTGGGATGATGGTTTTACAACGATCTGATTGGTTACGCCTTTGACACCTAAAATTTCTGTTGCCGATATCCGGCCAATTTCCTTTTGGTAGTTCCATTCCACTTCTCCGTCTAAAGTAACCCAGCCATCCTCAACGGTAAATTTTAGCGTGCTCGGCAGGAAAAGGCTTTTTTCGAATGAGACCAGCAGGTCTGATGCTATATTAGCATCGCTTTTCGAATAGGCATCGGCATACTGTACTTTAATATTTTCTACCACAGCCCTGACACCCGCTACTTTTTTAGCTGCATAATCTGCTTCGGTTTTTTTATAATAGTTGTCGACCGTACCGCTAAGGGTGACAATTCCGTCTTTTACGGTCACACCGATTTCGGCAGCGTGGAGCAGTGGTTCCCATTTGATGGCATCCTGAACTTCTTTTTGTAATTCCTCATTTGTTTTCATGCTTCGTATTTTAAATTTGTTTTTCAGATTTTAGTTTTTCAATCGTTGAGACAAAGGTGCCATGATGCAGGTAAAGATGAAATGATGCCCAATGCCGTAAAATGTGTCCTTCGACACTTTCAGGAAATTATTTGAGTGCAACGGCAAAAGGCTTTTAGTTTTTTGTTTCAGATTTTTTGATCGTACTGATCACCTGTACTTTTGTAGGTGCTTTTTCTATCGCTATAAATGAATTTGCCAGCAAGAGTATAATTGAGATCATGATAGCAATAGTCGTAAGCCCAACACCCTGTAAATACCTCTTGTTTCCTTTTCGTGTTGCTGCGCTATTCTTGGTGTAGGAAGCATTATTGGCTTTAATTTCAAACAGCAATATTTCTCTGTAAGACTTTTTCATCAGCAACTGGAATTTGGCGACCGACAATGCCTGGTCGAGCGGTTTGCCCCTGAAAATACTCAGCATTAAAAGTATTGAACTGATAAAAGATGCTATTGGGACAATGGTAATGAGTTGCAGTACTTCATTTGATCCATCAAGGCTGTTTAAGAAAAATGGAATAAAAAGTACCGTAAAACCGATTATCGTGCCGGCATAGGAATGTTGCTGCCGATAAGAATCTACCTGTTTCTCAATAATCTCTTTAGAGTTCAATGCAAGAAATTCTAAATTTCTAAGGTCGTCTTCCATAATAAATATTAGAAAGTTGAATGGGCAGCATGCGAAATGTTATTACAGGATAGTCATTATAGCCATCCATATTTTATTTTAAATGGGCTCTTAAAAACCAGGCCATTTTTTCGTGGGTTTCCATCAAACCCGTTGCAAAATCACTCGATCCGGCATCGTGGAAATCATTGGCAAATGATTTTATATGTTCGCGCAAAGCGGTAATAATACTTTGGTGGTCTTCTAAAAGTTCCGTAATAAACCCTTTGCTATCATTGCGTTGTCCGGTAACCTCTGTAAGCTGGGTCAAACTTAAATAGGATTTCATCGTTGCCGGCGCATAATGGCCGATAGACCGGATGCGCTCTGCGACATTGTCTATCAGTTCATCCAGTTGTCCAAACTGTGCTTCAAAGAATTTATGCTTGTCATAAAAATCGGCACCTTCGATGTTCCAGTGTGCATTTTTTGTCTTGATGTACAGTACGGTTTCATCGGCTAAAATCTTGGACAAGACATCGGCTACTGCCTGCCGATGGGCATCGGTAATTCCTATTGCTGTTTTCATAAATTGCTTTATTAAAATGATTGTTGCTTTTTAGTTACATCTAAAAGCACAAAGTTGGCATCATCAAAGCGAAATTGAAATGACCAAAAGCACACCAATATATGATTTAGAACACTTTTTAAAGTTATGATCGCCATTAGCTTTGTCCGTATTTTTACAATGATAAAATGGCTATATTAACTTTTGTACGACACGGACAATCGGTATACAATTTCGAGAACCGGTTTACCGGAACCCTTGACATTGCGTTGACGCCGCTGGGCCAACAGGAGGCAAAACTTGCGGGGATGAAACTCATTGGTTATGAGTTTAACATTGCTTATACTTCGATGCTCGTCAGGGCGCAGGAGAGCCTTGAGATAATCCTGAAAGAGATCCATTTGGAAATACCCATTGTAAAAAACGGCGCATTAAATGAGCGGATGTATGGCAATTTACAGGGGCTTAATAAGGCCGAAACAGCTCAGAGATATGGCGCAGCGCAGGTGGAGATCTGGCGCAGGAGTTACGACATTCGTCCGCCCGGGGGCGAAAGCCTCCAAGATACATACAACAGGGTGATCCGGTATTATAAAAGTGTAATTGCCCCAGAATTGCAATCAGGACACAATGTTTTAGTCGTGGCCCACGGCAACAGCCTGAGGGCGTTAATGATGTATCTTGAAAACATTACTCCCAAGGACATCGTAAATGTCAACATTCCTACCGGGCTGCCACGGGTTTACCAGTTCGATGGTGATTTACAGATCTCTTTCGTAAAATATTTGTGATGCTTCAGGGTCGCCGGATTCGTTCCAACGTTTTGTGATGCATATCCGGGAATTGTTGCCTTTGCTTTTGGGTATCCTGATGGATGCTTTCTTTTTAGCCGGCTCTTTTTTTGATGCTGTTCGTGTTTTTTTTAGTGTCATTGGTATTGGTTTAGCTGGCTAGGGATTGACGATTAGTTTTCTTCTGTATAGGCAATGGCTGGATTTTGACTTTTTGCGAAGCATATTTTTCCATGGTCAATCGCGCCATTAGATAGCTCACTGTTGATTCTGCGCCCTGGTTGAGGTTGATGTAATGGTCTTCAACACCATCATAACAGCCACCAGTGCAGGGATTGTAAACAATTTGGTTCAGATGGTTGTTTCCTGAAAACCAACTCAAGGCCAACGGCATTTTTTCAGCATATCCAAGGCCGCTAAAATGATCATTGAACCTGTCCAAAGCCAAAATAGTATACGCAACGTCTATGGGCTGTTCTCCGCCCAGTACATCCTCTTTGGGAGCCGAGTTGCTTTGCATCCAGCCCTTATTTGAAATGACCTTAATTGCGCCAGGGGTAAAGATTTTTGACAAAAGGAAATCAAAAGACTGTTTGGCAATTTGTTTGTAAACCAGCTCTCCTGTCGCCAGATAGGCGCAAAGCAATGCTTCTGGCAAAATGCTATTGCCATAAGTCAGGTAACTCTCGAACCATTTCCATTTGGGTGTCGCCTCATGCCTGTACATCTGTACCAGCCTGTTGGCGAGTAATTTTATCAATGCGATGTTTTCAAAATTCATTGCATTCTTATTGCTGTAATAAATACCCTTGATCATGAAAGCCATTGCTCTGGAAGAATAGATTTTACTAGCTTGTGCCAATGCTCTTTCCATTGTTGAGGTTGCAGCTATCGTGAGTGCATCGGGTAGAATTTCGCTGAAGGAAAGCATAAATCCCAGGGCCCAGATGGCGCGTCCGTTGGAATCTTCCAGATTTTCATCATTTTGCGCGGTGAATTGTTTGTGCTGATCTACATAATTGAGGAAGCTTCCATTTTTTTGCTGGCAGAATTGGATAAATGCATAATATTTTTGAATCGACTCCAAATCGGACGACTCCCTTTTTAGATGATAATGCATGCAAATGGCCACCAATGCCCGTGCATTATCGTCAATGGTATAACCTGTTTTTATGTCGGGTTGATTGATCACGGCAAACTGGATCATTCCAAATGCAGTGGTCATGTTTTTAAAATGGTGCAGGTTGATTTCGGGAACGCTGTATTGCAGCGACACACTGCCGCTAATGTTTTTCTTAAACAATTGCATGTGCGCAATGGCCGAATTTTCCCAGGCTGTCGGTGCCAACTGGTGGATACCGTTAGCAGCGATGTTTTTGCGTAGTTGCGTATTTTTTAAAAGCAGCAGTACTTCTTTGGTTAATTGTGCAGAATCCCCAAAGCCGATAATAATTCCGCTCCCATCGTGCAATACTTCGCGGGCATGCGGAATCGGGGTGGAGATGATCGGACAGCCGCAACTCAGGGCATATGAGAAGGTCCCGCTCACCGCCTGGTTGGGATCATTGGAAGTAAAAAGGTAAATATCTGTAAGTTGTAAATAATCAAGTAATTCGGCAAGTGGCAGATAGGCATTTACAAATTTCACATGGTTTTGCATTTGCAGGCTGATGACTTTATCCTGCAGAAATTCCCTGTAATTTTCCCCATCATTTTTAACCACTGAGGGATGTGTTTTGCCGATGACCAAGAATAGCACATCCTGGTTTTCAGCTGCTATGGCCGGTAACGCTTCCAATGTGGTTTCGATTGATTTTCCTGAACTCAGCAATCCGAAAGTAGCAAGGATTGTCCTGCCCATAACGCCATATTTTTCTTTCAGGAGTTTTTTATCGCCGTGTTTAACCAAATGCGTTCCGTGTGGGATGACTGTGATTTTTTCCGGATCAATTCGATAATCGTCCATTAGCAGTTGCGCCGAAGATTTTGTCATCACAATAAATCCGCTCACGACAGCATCCATCTGCTGCATCTGTTCCCTGATATATTGGTCGGGATTTGGTAAAACCGTATGAAGCGCAATGATAACAGGTTTTTCTGAGGCCGTTAAGAATTGTATGAGATCTTGCTCATTATTTTTAAACAAGCCAAATTCATGTTGCACCAGAATTAATTGTATCGTATCGCTTTGGTTGCATTTTTTCGAGAGTGCTGTGTAAGAATCCGGGTTTTCGGTCTTCAGGATATCAGACACGGCCCTGTTATAAAAATGTTCTTCAGTACTATTTTCCAAAGCGGCAATTTTAATACGGAAAGCATCTTTAAATTTAGCGGTGAGCGCGGCAATCAAATCCTGCGAATAGCTTGCAATGCCACATTCTCGAGGCGGGTAGGATGTGATAAATAAAATTTCAGGCATTGCCGATATTCCATAAGAGGTATTGCCTTCGCTATTTACAGCGTATTTAAGGTGTCGTTTTATCATCACAGGATTGGTATCTTGAAAATTAATTTTAGTTCTCATTTTCTTTTGGATTAAGCATTAATTCGTCGATCAGTTCAGTTAGTTGCAGCGAAGCACAAGCGATTCGTTCGTCAGCAGCTCCATAGTAGATGTATAAAGTTTCATGAAAAATGACGGCTCCGGTAGGGAAACACACATTGTTCACCTCTCCCTGGGTTTCCCAGTCAAGTTTCGGGCTAAACAGCGGATAAGGCAACCGGGCGATCTCTTTCTGTGGGTCTTCAAGATCTAGCAATGCAGCGCATGCCGAATAGATATATCCGTTTATACTGTCTCTGACACCGTGATAAATCAGCAGCCAGCCTTGTTTGGTTTCTATTGGTGGACAGCCACCGCCTATATAACTGGACTCATGGGGATATTTTGGCGAAAGCAATACATGTTTGCTAAAATCCGTAAAATAATTGCAGTAAAATGTTTCGGTAAGTTCATCAAGCGATTCGATAGCTACTACGATCTGGATCTCTGGCCGGATGCGGTGAATGAAACAAAATTTACCGCCTATTTTTCTTGGGAAGAAAATTACATTCTTATCCCAAACCAGCACCCTTTCGCCATCTTTTTCAAGCGTGACATTGTGCTGGTTGTAGCGAAAATATTTGACATCGACAGGATTTTTCATGTTGGCCAGCCGATCAAATTCTTTGTAAGTAATTTGCGGAACAATGATTCCTTTTTTTTCAAAATGGACCAAGTCTCTTGAAACCGCGAGGCAGCCCAGCGCATTAACTCCGTCAAAAGCGGTATAGGTAAGAAAAAAGATGTTCTCGATCTTGACGATCCTCGGGTCTTCTAAACCCTGGCTTTCGTAGTCAAATTCGGGAACAAGCAAAGGTACTTCGCTTCGGTAGCTAATGGTTAGAGGATCGCTTAATTTGCAATACCCAATGGTAGAGTGATTTCCGGAACGTACGGCACGGTAAAACAGATGCACCTCATTACCGACCCTTATCACAGCTGGATTCAACACGCCCTCATTTTCAAAATCAAGAACTGTTTTTTCAAATACGATACCTTCCTTTTTTACAGTTACCATAATGGCTTAATTTATTTGGTTTAAAAACAGTGGCAACTAAATGCTGTCCCTGATTGTTTTAAAAAGTGATTCGGCATCTTCTACATGGCATAATTCGGTACCGTAATTCATCGTCGCAGCGGTGCCACAGGAAATACCAAACTGTAGTGATGCCTTAAGGCTTTTACCATTTGCCAATGCATGCACAATACCTGCAAGCATACTGTCACCGGCACCAACGGTACTTTTAGTTATGATTTTTGGTGCTTTTGCCCTAAACACTTGATTCCTTGTGACCAATATTGCGCCCTGTTCCCCAAGAGAAACAACGATAATCTGGCAATGCCCTGTGGTTAGAATTTTCCTGGCTGCCTGTTCTGCTTCAGAAACGGGCATTTTTTTCGTTCCGGACAAATAGGCCAATTCACTAAGATTGGACTTGAGCATAAATATCTCGTGCGCCATTGCTTTTTTTAACGCCGGGCCCGAGGTATCGACTATGAATTTTGCCTTCTTTCGTTTGGAAATTTCTGCCAGTTTTCCAAAGATCGAGACAGGAACTCCGGGAGGAAGGCTGCCGCTAGCAATTATAAAATCAATGCCTTCTATATTTTCAACAGCTTCAAGACAGGCTTTCCATTCTGTTTCTGATAATTCGTTTGCTGGCATCCCGAATCGGAATTGCTGGCCGGTGGATTCATCACGGATCACAAAATTTTCACGTGTTTCCTGTTGTGACGGTATGATGACTGATGGCACGTTTTCTTTTTCGAGCAACTGGTTAAAAAATTTTCCGGTGTAGCCGCCTGATGGAAAAACGGCAATTGCATCGGTTCCAAGTTTTTTCAAAACCCTGGCGACATTGATCCCGCCGCCACCTGGTTCTGACTTAGGAGTGCTGCATTTGAGCTTTTTTTCAGGGATGAGCATCTTTACTGTAGTGCTTTTATCTATGGAAGGACTGAATGTAACGGTTACTATTTTTGGCATCGGACATTTTATTACTTGATATAAAAAGAGGAGGATTTAACTCCTCCCAATTTTCTTTATTCCATAAAGGCATAATCATACTCGACGACCAGATCATTGTCAATCGACCATATTCCGGGTGTTTTCCAGGCGAGGCGCCCGGCTTCTTCTTTTTGGTAAAGGGAAGAAACTGTCCCGGTCAGTCTAACATTAGTACCATCTACTTTTACATTGACGTCTTTAGAATTTAGGGCCCAGCTTCTTGCCAGTGCTTTTTCAACATCTTTCTTCTCAATGGCATCGTGTACTTCAGACTTGATCTTGATGTTATTGGTTACGCCTTTTACACCAGCGAGATAATTAACGGCGCTTTTTGCGGCTTCTCTTTGGTAATTCCAAGGCATTTCGCCTTCAAGGGTGACCCAGCCATTTTCAACTTTCACTTTTACCTTATCATCGGGCACTGACCAACTGTCACTCAGGCCTTTCAAAACCTCGGTAGCAATATCATTATCAGACTTGTTGAAGCCATTGGAATAGTGTACTTCGATTTTCTCAACAACGGCCTTTACCCCAGCGACATTCTTAGCGGCATCTTCTGCCTCGGTTTTCTTGAAATAGCCATCAACAGTCCCGCTAAGGGTTACTACACCGTCTTTTACGGAAACGCCAATTTCGGCAGCATGCAGTAAAGGTTCCCATTTAATGGCGTTCTGGACATCTTTCTGTAATTCTTCATTCGTTTTCATTGTATGTATATTTAAAAATTTATAATTCGACTCATTAGCATCACCAATGTTTGCAATGCTTTTTTGCTGTAGCATAGCTTAGTGATATGTAAGATCCAGAAAATGACAGATCACATTTCGTTTAATGATCTAAAACACATTTTCAGTTGGCAGCATTTATAAATAAGTCTGGATGTCAAGAAATATTTCAATAGATTTCATCCACAATCCGCTTTTGACCATACAAAAGTTGATCTTAAAGAATAGGGTGGCCATTTACAGGAACTTTACGTCAAATTTTTTAAAATAATCCCTGACAAATGCATGTTGTTGGTTTTGAGTCAGCTTGTCTGTAGTGAGCAGTTCAATACCTATTTTCTCGAATTTATGGTCCTGTCGCAAGAAGTGGATTAGTTCAGTTTTTGCTTCGGTTGGCCCAAATAGCACGACTTGATCAAACTCCAAAACAGAAGTGGCCAGCTGCTTGAAGTAAGTTTTTTGGCTGTGTTGCTCCTTGTTGTGCATTTCGCTTTCACTGCGCTGCAGGGTTTCGTGTTTGTCCTGAATGTTGAAGTCAGAACACACGGTTTTTGTCTCTTTGGATGCATCCGAAAATTCGATCAACTCAGCAGTTGAATGGTCCATGTAAATGCCTAATTTTTTAGTAGTCTTCATTGCTTTCGAATCGTTTAATATTGTTAATGCTGTATGAAAGTTGTGCCATTGAGGATAAGATTTTCATCCGTTTCACTATCGTTTTCCTTCGGGATGTGCAGCTTTAGCGTTTTCCTTGCATTTTCAATATCGGCTTGACTGCCACTGGCATGAAGCATGTATTTTCCCGCTTTGATCTCGGTTTCGAATTTTACAACCTGATGTTTCGGAATGCCTATGCTTAGCAGCGCAGTTGCAATGACACTACTCGCTCCAAGTAGTGCCGCGCCTTCTAGTGCCCCAACAATTGCCGACACCAATGGCCCGGCAACGAGTAATGGCCCAATCCCAGGAATGAAAAAGAATGCCGATCCGATCAGCATGCCCCAGAAGCCGCCCCATAATGCGCCAAGGCTGCCCCATTTTTTCATGCGGTCGCCCAAGGTATAATATCCGGTTACCGTTTCTTCTGTATGATAGTCGATTCCTACAATGGAAAGCTGCGTCATATCAAATCCGCTCTTTTCGAGTTTTTTGACCGCCTTTTCAGCCTGGAGGTGCGTTTGGTAAAAGGCAACTAATGATTCGCTATTTTTCATGGTTTTGGGATGCTAATAATTGTTGGAAAATTCATCTTTAAGTTCTTTGGAAACTTCGGGATCGACAAGTAAATTGTTGGTCACACCCTGCACTCCGGGTGCCTTCCACGCAATTTTTGCAGCGAGTTCCTTCTGGAACCACGAGTCAACAGTTCCGTCTAATAGGATATTATTATTGGATACTTCCACAGAAATATTGGATACATCCAGGGCAACGTGGCTTTTAAGGGCGCGCATGATTACAGTCTTACTGACCTTGATCTCTGATAATGGTGCTATTGCAATATTGTTGCTGACGCCTTTTACGCCCATCAGGTTACTGACGGCCTGCCTGGCAGCCTCTTTTTGATATTGCCATTCGAGGGTTCCCGATAATGTGACCCATCCATCTTCCACATTAACCCGAATCGTATCGTTGAGTGTATTCCAGTTCCATTTGAAAGCATTAAGGATGGCTTCGGCGATTTCGTTGTCGCCGTTTTTGTTCCAATTACTATTTTGAACAAGGATATTTTCAATTACTC
The DNA here is from genome assembly GCF_900100375.1 of Flavobacterium noncentrifugens. GTDB lineage: Bacteria > Bacteroidota > Bacteroidia > Flavobacteriales > Flavobacteriaceae > Flavobacterium > Flavobacterium noncentrifugens. The sequence goes on from NZ_FNEZ01000002.1 coordinate 1,023,405, forward strand.
CTTTCACACCTTCAACCTGTTTGGCCGCGTGTTCTGCCTGGTTTTTTTTACCGTACCTGTCAACGTTACCACTAAGGGTGATGATTCCATTTTTTGCAGTGACGCCAATTTCTGCGGCGCTCAATAAAGGTTCCCATTTGATGGCATCCTGTACTTGCTTTTGTAGGTCTTCATTACTTTTCATGGAATATCTTATTTGGTGCTGAAATTATTTTACAAAGGTGTATTTTCATTCTTGTCTGTAAAATGACTGCTGTCATTTCTTAAAGTGACCTGTAGCACTTTCCCTCATTTTATTAGGCAATGGATGAATCAAACGGACAGGAAATAAGTTTGCCGGTTTAATTTTCCCGAGGTATATTGATAATCTGCTTTCACAACTTTCTGTAGGACTTTGCCGAGTTCACTGATATTGTTTGCCTTTTGTATGTAGATATTGCCACCAGCTACAAATGTTTCCTCGTTAGTCATCGTAGCATCGGCGTCATATACGGCAATTGACAAATCGCTGTACTTTTTGTGATTGCGTAATAGTTTAATTGCGTCGAGGCATTTGTTGCCCGCTTCACTAAAATCCATAAACAATACCTGATGGTCTGAGGTGGTGTCTTCCTTTAAATGCTTTAGGCATTGCAAAACATCTTTAAAAACCTTCACCGAGTTTCTTTTGCCAATATTTTCCAACGCCTTTTGAAACGTATCGTCGTTTACCCGATGGTCTTCAATGAGTATTGCTTTTAGTTTTAGTGCTGTAGGGATCATTTGTATTTGTTGTTGGTTTGAAGTACAAAGAAGCCGTATAACTGCCAGTTATGAAATGAGCGTATGTGTACAAAAAAGTGATATGCGTCACTTGGATGGCTGTCTAAAAAAGTGTTATCGCGTGCTTATTCTTAGAATAACGTTGCGATATACATAAAATACTGACTATGTGTGAATTATATTATGATTTGTTGTATTGGTAACGGTTGCTGTTTTTTAATTGTCGACCTTTATAAAGATCATTACCATTTGATCGGATAGGATCATGGAAAATGCGGCCTTATTATCGGCAATAGTAAAAAATGCTATTGATGGGATTATCACCATTGACGACTTAGGAACCATAGAGAGTATCAATCCGGCTGCGTGTAAACTGTTTGACTATTTTCCGGAAGAGGTGGTAGGTAAAAACATTGCCATGCTGATGCCTTCGCCTCATGCCGGTAAGCATGACCAGTATCTAAAAAATTATAAAACGACAGGCAAACCCAGCATCATTGGAGTAGGCAGGGAACTGGTGGGTTTGCGTAAAGACGGCTATCAATTTCCGATGAAACTGGGCGTAAGTGAAGTACAATATGCAGGAAGGGCTATTTTTGCCGGTTTTATCCATGACCTGACCCAGCAGAAACTCGATGAGGAGAGACTCAAAAATTATGCATCGCACCTTGAAGAGCTAGTGGAAGAGCGAACAAAATCACTAAACGATACGATCGAGGCGCTGCAAACTGCAAAAGAAAAAGTCAGCCATACACTGGAAAAGCAGGTAGAGCTCAGCCGTTTAAAGAACCGTTTTTTGGCTATGGCTTCGCACGAATTCAGGACACCGCTGAGCAGCATCCAACTTTCGGTTTCACTTATAGAAAAGTATTTCGAATCGGGTGACGGTATAAATCTGAGCAAGCATTTATTCAAAATTAAAAACTCGGTTACCAGCCTTACGGCAATACTCAACGATTTCCTCTATGTGGATAATCTGGAAGCGGGAAAGGTTTCCGCCAGCAACAGCCACTTCGACCTGGTGGAATTTGCAGAAGGGATCATCGAAGAAATGCAGCTGTTGGCAAAAGGAAACCAGAATATCATCTTCGCACATTCTGGCATCCGGACAAAGGTATATCTTGACAAAAACCTGCTCAGGAATTGCGTGACAAACCTGATCACAAATGCCATAAAATATTCCGGAGATACTTGCTGTATCGATTTAAAAACGCAAATCAATGACCAGGGCTGTACCGTTACAGTCCACGATGACGGCATCGGCATCCCGTTAGAGAACCAGGAGCATTTATTCGAGGCTTTCTACAGGGCCAATAACACCGGCAACATTCCGGGAACAGGTTTGGGACTCAACATTGTAGCGCGCTATGTTGTCCTAATGAAGGGTACTGCGCACTTTACCAGCAGCCAGGCTCAAGGTACATTATTCACTTTAACATTTCCAATATCATGACCAAAGCATTAATTATTGAAGACAATAATGACATCAGGGAGAGCATTGCCGAAATACTGGGACTGGCCGGATATGAGGTACATCAGGCACCTAATGGGAAAATAGGAGTGGAGATCGCCCTGAAGGAGATTCCGGATATTATCTTATGTGACATTATGATGCCCGAACTTGACGGGTATGGGGTTTTGTACCTGCTGCATAAAAACCCAAAAACAAGCACCATCCCTTTTATTTTTATCACTGCAAAATCGGAGCGGCTCGATTTGCGCAGGGCTATGGAAATGGGAGCAGACGATTACCTGACCAAGCCGTTTGATGCAATCGAGCTCCTCAATGCAATTGAAAGCAGGCTGAAAAGAAAAAATTCACAACAGGACTTTTACAGCCATTCCCTTGAAAATATTGGGGATATTGTAAATGGGAAGGAAGGATTGTCGGAATTTAAAAAAATTATTGAAGAGCGTGTAGCCAGAAGTTTCCAGAAGAACCAAGTGGTACATTATGAAGGCGACCGGGCCAGCGGCGTTTATCTGGTAATTTCAGGAAAGATCAAAACAATAAAACTCTCGGAAGACGGCCGCGAGCTTATGACCGGAATTTATGAGGCCGATGACTTTCTAGGCGTGAATTGCCTGCTTTCTGATGCGACCTTTACCGATACTGCCACTGCAATTGAGGACAGCCAATTGTGTTTTTTTCCGAAAGAGCAGCTCGAAGAATTGCTGCGTTTTTACCCCGATGTGGCGGGAAAATTCATAAAAATCCTGTCCAATGAAAACCGCATCAAAGATTCTCATTTACTCGAGTTGGCCTATCAATCGGTGAGAAAGCGGATTGCCAAATCGCTGCTGCGCTTGTTTCCAAAGGGCGCCATAGACGGATCGCACATCAGCATCACCCGCGATGACCTTGCGGCGATGTCGGGGACAGCCTCTGAAACAGTCAGCCGTACCCTGACCGAATTTAGAAATGAAGGACTGATTGAAAAAAAAGGAAGTATCGTAACCATCCTGGATCAATTGAAAATAAGCAGGATGAAGAATTAGCGGTGTTGATTACATCAGGCAAAAAAGTAAGTACCAATATTTTACTCATATCTCAATGCCTGAATCGGGTCAAGCCTGGAAGCTTTCAGTGCCGGATAATAACCAAAAAATACCCCGGTAATAAAGCACACCAAAAAAGAGACGTAAACAGAAGACATCGAGATCAGCGTAGGCCAATTCATAAAATAGGATACGGCCGCTGTTGCAGATATGCCTATAATCACTCCGATGATTCCGCCTGTAATGCTTATTAAAATCGCTTCAATCAGGAATTGGATCAAGATATCAAGCCCACGTGCGCCAATGGCCATACGCAAACCAATTTCTTTGGTGCGTTCTGTAACCGACACATACATGATATTCATAATTCCGATTCCGCCAACAACCAATGAAATTCCGGCTATTACAGTCAGTAAAATGGTCAGGATGCTGCTCGTTGAAGTTAGCATATTGACCAATTCGGTTTGGGTGCGTACTGTAAAATCATTATCATCACTTTCTTTGAGGCGGTGGGTTTTGCGCAGTATTTTTTCTACTTCGGCAGCTGCGCTGTCAGACGATTTTTCATTGATTGCCGCTGCATAAATGGACTGGTAGTAAGTCGTTGCCAGAATTCTTTTCTGTACAGTAGTTACTGGAGTCAGGATGATGTCATCCTGGTCCTGGCCAAATGAATTTTCACCCTTTTTACCAAGGATGCCAATAATTTTAAACGGAATTTTTTTAAACCGGATGCTTTTTCCGATAACATCACCGCCCTCGGGAAAAAGATTGGAGACTACCGTTAATCCTACCAAACACACTTTAGAAGCGGCCTTGACATCTTTTTCTGTAAAAGCAACACCTTCCTGAAGTGGCCAGCTTCTGATGAATAAAAAATCAGGATAAACGCCCTGGATGGTGGTGCTCCAGTTGTAAGATCCATTTACGACCTGTCCTTTCATTGCCACAACCGGTGAAACCGCGTTGATGTATTGCGGATTTTTTTTTAGCGCAATAATGTCGCCTTCATCGAGCGATTGCACACTGCTGTTGTCCATCCGGGCGCCGCCTTCGGCATTGCTTGTAGGTCTGACCATTACCATGTTGCTTCCCATGCTGGTGATCTGGCTTTCGATGCTTTGCTTGGACCCTTCACCAATGGCGATCATGGCGATCACGGCCGCTACGCCTATAATGATCCCCAACATGGTAAGAAATGTCCGTAGCTTGTTCCGGCTTATGGAACGCCAGGCAATATTTAAAATATTGGAAATTTTCATTGTGCAGGTTCTTCGTTAAGTGGCAGTAGCTTTGCCAAAACCTCTTTGGCGCTGCTCACATTCTTATTGATTACATCTTTGAGGATTTTGCCGTCTTTCAGGGTAATGGTTCTTTTACTAAAAGTAGCTATATCGGGTTCATGGGTAACAAAAACAATGGTTTTCCCCTGACTGTTTAATTCTTGTATCAACATCATGATTTCGTAGGAAGTCCGAGAATCAAGGTTGCCTGTCGCTTCATCGGCCAGGATCATCACAGGGTCATTTACAAGCGCCCTTGCAATGGCAACCCTTTGTTGCTGGCCGCCGGACAATTGGCTGGGCAGGTGATCCAGCCGGTCTGACAATTTTACGGCTTCGAGTGCTTTGATGCTTTTTTCCCTGCGTTGGCTTGGAGTGAATTTATTGTTGTAAAGCAAAGGCAATTCTACATTCTCGATTGCTGAAGTTCGCGATAAAAGATTATACGATTGAAACACAAAACCCAATTTAGAATTTCGCAAAGCAGCCAGTTCGTTTTTAGAAAGGTTGCTGACATTGTTCCCGTCGAGCAGGTAAGTGCCTTGGGTTGGCTTTTCAAGGCACCCAAGGATATTGAGCAGTGTCGTTTTTCCGGAACCGCTGCTTCCCATAATGGTAATGAATTCACCAGAATTGATGGTAAAGCTCACGTCATCAAGTGCTTTTACAATTTCGTTTCCGACTGTAAAATCCCGTTTTAGATTTTTTATTTCAACAATTACGCTCATTATTTATTGGATTTCGAAGTTTTCCGACTGCCCATTTTAGGCATAAACGGACTGGTTTGTGTGGATGTTTTCGCCGATTCTTCATTTGCTTTTTTTGTGTTTGTAATGACCTGTCTGCCTTCGGTTAACCCTGAAATAACTTTCACATTGATGTCATCGGTCATGTCAATGCCTATTCTTTTTTCAAAAAGCGTGTCACCTGATTTGATCCAAACCCGGGCACTTTGCATTTCTGGATTTCCGGGTTGTTTTGCCTTTTCATTTTTAAAAGGGACAATTACAAACTGTTTTACCACTGTACTATCGGGTTTAAACACTAATGCTTTGGAAGGAATCAGTAATGCGCTGTCGTCTTCTTGTGTATAAATATTAATGCTGGCGGTCATTCCGGGTTTGAGTTTCAAAAGGCTATTGTCAACATTGATCAGTGTGGTATAAGTAACGACATTGGCACTGACTTTGGCGTGCAATAAAATTTGCTGGACGCTGCCTTTAAATATTTCATCCGGGAATGCATCTACAGTAAAACTAACATTCTGACCAGATCTCACCTCACCAATATCGGCTTCATCGACGGCAGCGCGAACCTGCATTTTGGTTAAGTCTTTTGCGATCACAAATAGGGTAGGTGCGTTGAAGCTGGACGCGATGGTTTGGCCTTCGCTTACATTCCGGTTGAGTACCATACCGTCTATCGGAGAATAGATATCGGTATAGGACAGATTCTTTTTGGTAATGCGCAATTGCGCCGTTGCATTTTGAAGGCTTGCCTTGGCTACATTATACTGGTTCTGTGCCAGCTCGTAATCCGATTTGCTGATCACATCCAAGCGGTAAAGTTTCTCCTGCATCGCAAAGTTGCTTTGCTGGAATGACAGGTTGCTTTGCGCATTGGCCACATTTGCCTGGGCTGCCTGGGCCTGTTCGAGGATAATAGAGGGATCAATTTTAGCCAGCAATTGCCCCTTTTTGACAATGCTGTTATAATCGGCATAGATATTTCTGACCACTCCCGAAACCTGCGCGCCCACGGAAACGGTATCTATAGGCTGGATTGTACCGGTAGCCGTTACGCTTTTTGAAATAGATCCATAATGTGATCTGGCAGTTTCAAAAGTGATCACAGCGGCCTTTTTATGACTAAAAGCATATATCGCAATCGCTATTATAAATACCGCTGTAGCTGATATGATGATCCATTTTTTCATTTGTATTGTTTTCTTGCAGAGGTGTTTGCCGTCTACATTGGCGGTTTTATAAAAAATCTATAATCAGGAAATGGCGTGGATTACGATCAACCTGTTGCTTACCGATGAAATGCCCTTGGTTTTTGAAGCGATGCGTTCGGCTTCCTGCTTTTGGTATAAGGAAGCAACATAGCCTGAAAGCCGGACACCTGTCCCGGTGACTTTTACGGTAATATCTTTGGTATTCACCTCAGAATTTCGTTGCAGTGCTGCCATAACCTCCTTTTGCTCTATGCCATCGTTCATTTCTGAGGTGACTTTAATGGCATTAGTGATCCCTTTCACTCCAGGTAAATAACTCACCAGGGCTTTAGCATCCATTTTCTGGTAGAGGCATGGTATTTCCCCTTCGAGTGTTAACCATCCATTTTCCACCTTAATCTTTACCCTGTCTACCGGCATTGACCAGCTTCTCTGAAGTAATTCTATAGCAGCCGTTGCAATTTCATCGTCCGATGGCGCCGTCTTGAGACCTCGAACATCTATATGCTCCAGCACGGCGGTAACTCCGGCAACGTCTCTGGCAGCATTTTCCGCGGCACTCTTTTTATAATAATCCGTAACAGTCCCCTTGAGGGTTACGATGCCGTCTTTTACAGCTACATTAATCTGGTCGTTCTGCAAAAGCGGTTCCCATCTGATGGCATCGTGAACCTCTTGCTGTAATATTTGGTCTGTTTTCATTGCGTAATTATTTGAGCGATTATCATTTGATAGTATGTGCTGTTTTTCAATAGCTGGTCTTTTTTATTTTTTGACAGTCAGTTTTGAATTGATTGACTTTAAAAGATCATATTGCTTTTGCTGGACATCAAACAGCGTCTTGATTTCTTCCTCGAGCAAGAGGTCTATTTTCTGGTTCAGGCTGCGGATTTGCATTTCTGCTTTAAGGTTGATCAGGTAGTCATTCTCACTACGTATCCTGTCCTTTTGTTCCTGCCTGTTCTGGCTCATCATGATAATCGGAGCCTGCAGCGCCGCAAGACACGAGAGGATTAAATTCATCAGGATAAATGGGTAAGGGTCAAATTTATAAGTGCCCATTGCTAGGACGTTGAAAATGATCCAAACAATCAATATGACGAAAAAAGAAATAATAAATTTCCAGCTTCCGCCAAACTGTGCTACCCGGTCAGAGATCTTTTCGCCTTTGGTGAGGTTTTCGATATCGGGATGGGCCAGGTTATGAACGATAAGTTCTTCTGCCTCGATGGAATTTTTCACGATCAGGTGCAGCTTTTCCAGATGTATTTTTACCTCATCGGAAATGGCATAATTGGTTTTTGCTTTCATACTGGTTCTTGTTTGTCATTGCGAACAATCCCAACAAATAAAAGAGAAAGTGACTGCCGGTGTGTCATGTATTTGTAAGCCCAATTGATAAAAACGACCAGCCTGTTTTTAAAACCGGTAAGAAGGAAAAGGTGCAGGGTCATCCATACAAGCCATGCGAAAAACCCTTGGAAACTCCACCGTGGCCGTTGCAAATCAACCACAGCCTTGTTTCTGCCTACGGTAGCCATGCTTCCCTTAGCCTTGTACAGGAATGGCCGCGATTGCTTTGCCTTGGCAAGCCTTTTAAAATTATCGGCCAGATGCTTTGCCTGATCGATCGCGACGCTCGCCAATTGTGGATATCCTCTTGGATAATCATCAGAGATCATACAGGCAATATCACCGATTGCAAAAATGTCCTGGCTTTCCATTATGCGGTTACACGGGTCGGTGATGATCTGGTGGGATTTTGTGATGAGGTTCTCGCTGATTCCTTCGGGCATATTGCCCTTTACCCCGGCAGTCCATATTACAAATTCAGAATCGATCGCTGTTCCGTCCTGCAGGATTACCTGTTTACCATCGTATTGTTTAACGTGCATCTCGGTTTGGACTGTAACGCCCATTGACTCCAAATAAATCCTTGCCATTTTTGAAGACGCGGCACTCATGTTGGCCAGCAGGCTTTTACTTCCCTCAATGAGGTAAATGCGCATTTTTTGAAAGTCGAGTTCGGGATATTCAACAGGAAGCGAATCCAGCTTCATCTCTGCCAGTGCGCCACTAAGTTCCACGCCTGTCGCGCCGCCACCGACAATGATGATGGAAAGTGAAGATTCCACATCTGTTGTTTTAGATAGTACCGCGTCCTCAAATCGCTGCAACAGCGTATTTCGGATCTGCAGCGCATCCCAGGTTGATTTCATAGGAAAGGTCAGCTTTTCCATGGTATCATTTCCGAAATAGTTGGTCGCGGCGCCCGTTGCAACGACCAGGTAATCGTAGCTAATGCTTCCGGCTACGGTTTCAACAGTTTTTGAGCAGCAATTAATCCGGGTGACCGTTTGTACCCTTATCCTGACGTTATCACTCTTTTCGAAGATGTTACGCAAGGGGAACGAGATGTTGCTGGCGTCCAGATTGGCCACTGCCACCTGATAAAATAAAGGTTGGAACTGGTGAAAATTATTTTTGTCGATAAACGTGATCCGGTAGGCGGGATGATTATTGAGTTCGCGTGCTAATTTTAATCCCGCGAAACCGGCACCTATAACAATAATATGCTTTCTATTTTCCATGCGCTTTACTATCGCTGTTACAGGTCCTAGAATGGATCTGAGAGTGCACTGATACGGATCAGTTTCTTATTGACGAATTCATTGATGCCAAGTTCAGAAAGCTCGCGTCCATAACCAGACCTTTTGGTTCCGCCAAAGGGCAGGTCGGCCTGTGTCCACGTCGGATGGTTTATAAATACCATTCCCGTGTCAATTTCGTCTGCGACGCGCTTACCTCTTTCAATATCGCTTGTAAATACTGAACCTCCGAGCCCAAATGGACTGTCGTTGGCCAAATCGATTGCAGCCTGTTCATCCTTAACACGGTAAAATGATGCGACCGGACCAAAAAGTTCTTCGTGGTAGGCGGCCATTCCCGGTTTCAGGTCGGTGAGTATCGTGGGTTCCATAAAGGCACCCGGACGTTTGAGTCGGCTGCCTCCCAGAACCAATTTTGCTCCGGCATCGACAGAGCGCATTACTTGGTCTGCTATTAGTACAGCGGCTTCCTCATTGCAAAGCGGTCCCAATTCTGTAGTACGATCCATTGGATCTCCAACCTTCAGGGATTCCATTTTCTGGGTGAATTTTTTAAGGAATTCATCGGCAACAGCCTCAACGACAATAAATCTTTTTGAGGCAACACAGCATTGGCCATTGTTATTGATCCTTCCTACAAGGGCCCAATCGACTGTTTTATCAATGTCGGCATCTTCCAATACTATAAAGGCATCATTTCCGCCGAGTTCAAGAACAGATTTTTTGAGATTCCTTCCGGCTTCGGCAGCCAGGCTTGCCCCGGCGGCCTCACTTCCGGTCAGGGAAACCCCTTTGATTCGTACATCGGAAACCAATGCGGATGCTCTTTTTCCAGAAATCAGCAGGTTGGTATACAATCCTTTTGGCGCTCCGGCTTCTTCAAATAAATCGGCAATAGCGATGGCACACTGGGGAACGATCGAGGCATGCTTGATCAGGACGGTGTTTCCTGCGATTATATTCGGACCCGCAAAACGGGCGACTTGGTAGAACGGAAAATTCCATGGCTCTACTGCAAAGACCACTCCCAGTGGCGCGTAACGGATAAAGGCTTTCCCGTATTCAGGATCGAGATGTTTATCTGCGAGGAATTTTTCGCCATTGTCGGCATAGTAGTCAATGATGCTTGCGCTGAGGTCAATTTCTGCTTCAGCCTGTGAGATGAGCTTACCCATTTCCAGGGTAATAATTTTGGCCAGCATTTCTTTCTTATCGCGCATCAGCGATGCTACTTTGTGCATTAAATCGGCACGCTGGGAAAAGGGTGTTTTTCTCCAGCTGTTAAAAGCTTCCGATGCATTGGCGACAGCCGTTTCGAGTGCGTCGTCGTTCATTTCTTCAAAGGTTTTGATCACAATATTTGTGTTTGGATCTGTTGTGCTTATAGACATGGTATTTTTTTTATTGTTATTTTACATTATTTTTGAAAAGGTCCTCGATTGCTTTGCCCAGTTCATCCATATCATGTTTGAACTCTCTTTTAAAAGACTCGTTTCGGTCTACGAAAGCCTGGTCGGATTTTTCCATGTTGTTGGAAAATTCCATATCTGATTCACGCAGCCTGCCTTTCAGGTCTTCGAGCTGTTCCCTTGATGCGGATAAATTGCTTTTCAACCGCTCATTTTCTTTCTTATCCGCTTTTGCCATTTTTGCTTCAAGCTGTTTTACTTTAGCATCCAGGTCTTTGATCGCGGTTTCTGAGTTTTCCTTAAAAGTTTTCCATTCTGCCACAGTTTTTTGCTTTGCCTCAGCATTGGCATCCTTGGCAGCTTCCTTGAGATCCTGATTGGCTTCGGTAATATTTACTTTGGCATCATCCAAGTCCTTTTTTGAGGATTTGTTGCAACTGCCAAGCAGGATTGTGGTGCCCATGAGAAGAGCGAGAAGTGTGTTTTTCATAATAGTTGTTTTAAATGATTATTTTTTTAAGATTATTTAAAAGAAATCTCTGACAAAGGTGTGGATGTGCTTTGGACTAGAAAATGACAGATGGCACGTTGGGAAGTGATTTAAAGCACTTTATTATTTTTGAAAATATCTTGCTTAAAATTATGTATTGTATCTTCTGTCGACTTCAGGCGATTGTGATTTCTTCCGACAGGTAGATTTCCTGTACGGCCTGAATCAGTTCGACACCTTCTTTAAATGGACGCTCAAAGGACTTCCTGCCCATGATAATTCCTGCACCGCCTGCACGTTTGTTTATAATCGCAGTCCTCAATGCTTGAGCCATATCGGTCGCGCCTTTTGATTCTCCTCCGGAGTTCAACATATTGATGCGCCCTGAAAAACAGTTTAGCACCTGGTATCGGCAACGGTCTATTGGATGGTCAGTGCATAATTCGGAATACATATCAGGATTGCTCTTTGCGAATGCTATGGCCGTAAAACCTCCATTGCATTCGGGGAGTTTCTGTTTGATGATATCTGCCTGTATTGTAACCCCAAGGTAGTTCGCCTGTCCGGTAATATCTGCGGCAGTGTTATAGTCAACACCATTTTTTATGAATGCTGGATTCCTTGAATAACACCACAAAACGGTAGCCATCCCAAGATTGTGTGCCTCTTCGAAGGCATTGGCAACCTCAATAATCTGCCTGTCAGATTCTGGCGAGCCAAAAAACACGGTAGCGCCAATAGCAACTGCGCCGATGTTCCAGGCATCGCGCACGCTGGCAAACATGATCTGGTCGTACTTATTTGGATAGGTGAGCAGCTCGTTATGGTTTATCTTTACTATGAACGGAATCTTATGGGCATATTTTCGAGATACCATCGCCATTGCACCCATAGTAGAGGCAACGGCATTACACCCGGAGGCAATTGCCAGCTTTATGATATTCTCAGGGTCAAAATAGATAGGATTCCTGGAAAAAGAACTCCCGGCGGTATGTTCGACCCCTTGGTCAACAGGCAATATGGAAAGGTATCCGCTTCCGCCGAGTACTCCATGCCGGTAGATTTGGTTCAGGCTACGGATGCTTTGGGCACTCCTGTTACTTGGGATAAAAATATCGTCCAGATATGACGCGCCGGGCAATTGGAGAGACTCTTTGGGAATTGCTTTGCACTGGTGGCTTAGCAAATCTCCACTTTGGTCACCGAGTAATTCCAAGAGCTTTGAGATATTTTTCATCGTTGTAACAGTTTTTTAATTGTTGCGCCAAATGCATGCAAATGACAACCTCGTTGCCTGGCCTGGTATTGTGATGTTTCTTTTTTCTTGCTGATTTTAAATTTCAGGCTTTCTCAATGTTGGCTTTTTTTTCGTTGTATTCATCCTTGTTGATCTGGCCGGAAGCATACCGTTTTTTCAGGATGTCCAGCGGGGGTGTCTTTCTTGCTTCTCTGCCCGGGTATGTCATAAGGTACGGCAAATACCCAAAGGATCATTACGATCCAAAGGATCCACCAGATAAAGTTCATACCCCAATAATAATTTGTATAGTACATGATTTCAATCTGTTAAAGAATTTAATAATCGCTTTTCGATCTTTTTTGCTTTGCTTTTTGAGACTGCTGTTTATCTCGCCTTGCAGTTTTATCTAAACTACTTTGATGCATTTTCAGGAATTAATTTTTTCTCTGTTTTCTTAGCATTTTTCTTTTCTTTTTTCAAAATATTTTTTTGTGTTTTTCCAGTAGCTGCATCAATCCTTTTATTGATCTTCCTGGCCATTTTTTTTGCGGTTTCATCGATCCGTTTCATTATTTTTTTTCCACTTGATTTAACCAATGTAGCTTCTGTGAGTGCAGAGGTAATTTCTGCGGCCATTTTTTTAGACTTTGTTTTCATAATCTTTTTTAATTAAATGTTATTGAATTGCTTCACCTCAAATGGAAAAGCATGCTAATGATAATAATACAAATTTGCACAAGAGATATCACGCGTGGAATGACATGCGTCACTTCGATAAGTGATGCGCGACACTTGTCCAGATACTTTAAGAATCGCAATTTGAGCAGTTGAAACAAAATCAAAAGGAAAAGTGACCAGCATCACTTTTTACGCTGTCGGTCGTCATTTGTAGATGGCGAATTATACAGCAATTTTATCCCATTATATCTACTGTCCCTATTGCTGCAGTTTGCGTTTGAAAATTTGCAAACGAATTAAAATCCAAAATATATGTTCAAAAGAATTGTACCTCAAGGCAGATTTTCGTTGCTGTTTTATTTTATCGTGTGGTTCCTTTTGACATCGCAATTTTTGAGAGCCGTTTTTCTTGTATGGGAATACGACCAGGTTTCGTGGAATGCAATCAACGTATTGCGGACACTATTGACGGGATTATTTTTTGACATAGGAACCGTAACTTTTCTAAGCCTTATGGCAATCTTTTATTATGCCATCATGCCAAACCGGTGGATCGGCTCATGGGCTGACAAGGCTTTGGTTTATTTTTTTACGGCACTTGAAATATTCATTTTAGTCTTTACTTTTTTCGCTGAGATCACTTTTTGGGATGAATTTAAGACCAGGTTTAATTTTATCGCAGTTGATTACTTGATTTACACCCATGAAGTTGTTGCAAATATTAAGGAATCTTATCCTTTGCCGTTATTGATCGGAGGTGTATTGCTCATAACTGCAACAGTGCTATTTTTGTTCTTCAAACGAAAAGCTTTTACAAGCACCTTTACTCATAAAGCCTCTTTAAAACAACGTTTGACTGTTTTGATAACTGCTGTAATTGTTTCTCTTTTTTACATTTCATTGATTAAGAATTACCAGGCAGAATGGTCAGTAAACAGATACAACTCGGAAATTTCAAAATCAGGAATCTATTCTTTTTTTGCCGCTTTCAGAAACAACCAGATGGAGTATGTCCAGTTTTACACTTCAATAGAAAAGGATAGGGCTTTTGCCATTGTCCGCGATAAACTGAAAAGCAATGACTCGAAATTCACCGAAAGCGGTTACTCCATCCACAGGACAATTTCGGACAGTTTGGGCCCGGGACTAAAGAAAAATGTTGTTTTTATTCTCGTCGAAAGCCTGAGCGGGAGTTTCCTGAAGGAATTTGGCAACAAACAAAATATCACACCATTTTTAGACAGCCTCGCCCAGAAAAGCATTTTCTTCGAAAACCTTTACGCAACCGGCACCAGAACTGTACGTGGTATGGAAGCCGTGACCTTGTGCATTCCGCCAACACCAGGGCAAAGCGTTGTAAAAAGGCCAGACAACCATAATCTGTATACGGTTTGCAGTGTCTTTAAGAAAAGGCATTATGACTGCAATTTCTTTTACGGTGGTGATGGTTATTTTGACAATATGAACTCTTATTTCGGAGGGAATGGCTTTAATATTTACGATCGCGGTCGCGGAAGTGTTTTGGGAGACGATATCAAGACAACCCGCAATAATATTGATGACAGCGAAGTCACATTTGAAAATGCATGGGGAATCTGCGATGAAGATATTTTCAATAAATTGCTCAAAGTTGCCGACATGCAACACAAAAACAAAAAGCCGTTTTTCAATTTTGTGATGACCACATCGAATCACAGGCCGTTTACGTATCCTGCAGGCAGGATTGACATTCCATCGGGTACTAGCCGTGAGGGAGCCGTGAAATACACTGATTTTGCACTGCGGGAACTCTTTAAAAAAGCTAGCAAAAAACCATGGTTTAACAATACGGTTTTCATGATTGTCGCCGATCATTGTGCAAGCAGTGCCGGAAAAGACGAAATTGATATAGCCAATTACCACATTCCGGCTTTTATAGTGAATTTTCCTGAAGCAGGCGTTCTGAAAATCGAGAAGCAATGCTCGCAGATCGATTTGTTCCCGACACTTTTTTCCTTGATGCACTGGAATTATGAGTCAGATTTCTTTGGCAGAAATGTACTTGACAATAATTTTGAGGAACGATCGCTGATTGGAACTTATAGGAAACTTGTTTTAATGAAAAGGGACAAGGTTATGATTTTATCCGACCAGAAAAAACAGGCATTTTATAGCTGGGAAAAAAAAGACAATAGCCTGAGGCCGTTACCGGTTGAAAAGGCTTTTCTTGAGGAGACGATTTCATGGTACCAGACGGCGGATTATCTTTTCACCAATAAGTTATTGAAGTAGCTTATAATATTTTTTATGTCCGCTGCAGCGTTCCGGGTGCTATCATAAATTTCACGATAAAAATTATTATCGACGATAACAAAGCAAAAAATAAATAATTTATTTCTGGTCTCTACAGGTGAATCGTTGTAAAGATATTTATCTAAAATTTAAAAAAATTAAAAATGGAGTGCTCACAGCACACCATTGTCCGCAAAGGAATAATAATTTTCAGTTGTGACAATTAAATGGTCGAGCACCGGTATGTCAAGGAGTTTTCCCGCACTGACGATTTTTTTGGTAATTTCTTTATCGGCGTCGCTCGCTTTCAAATTATCCGATGGGTGGTTATGGGCCATGATAATGCCCGATGCATTGGCTTTTAGTGCTGCAGCAAATATTAACCGGACGTCCACTACAGTGCCACTTATGCCACCGGTCGACAGTTCGTAAATCCCTAATACCTTATTACCCTTATTGAGCAGCACGATTTTAAATTGCTCAATGAATTCGATTTTGTTTTGATCCCAGGCCTGCATCAATATATCATATGCCGAGGCAGAGGACTGTATTTGTGGCCGCTCAGAAGGCTTTACGGAAGTTTTATAGATAAGCTGGATCTCTGAAACCGTTTGCCATTTTGCTGTTTTGATTGAAGTTTCCATAATTTCTAAATTTTAAAGATTAATTATGGAGCACCTCCGGCAATTGGTAAGCGAGCGCAAAAAGCAACGCAATAAAGCGCAGTTTGCTTGCGCATTTATGGATGATGTCTTCGAGGTACAAATGAGGTGCAAATTTAAACACATTAAATCTAAATATCCTAGCGATTTAGCAAATAAAAAAATGCTAACCTTTTGTAGATTAGCATTTTAATAATTTTTATAGTTGTTTGTTTTGTGTTATTTTCCGATGCAAAAGTTCGCGAAAATATTCCCCAACAACTCATCATTTGTCACTTGACCTGTGATCATTCCAAAATGATACAGCGCTTCCTTAATATCAATCGCCATCAAATCAGAAGACAAATTGCTTTCAAGGCCAAACTTCACTTTTCGTATTTCTTCAAGCGCTTTCAGCAGCGAATCATAATGCCGTGTATTGGTCACGATGGTTTCATTATTCCGTAAAGCACCCGTATTTACGAACGATAACAAGGTGGTTTTCAAATCTTCCACACCAATTTTTTGCTTCGCAGAGATCAGTAAAATATCCGGAATTTCAGATTTCAGGTTTTCAATCTGTGCAGTTTCAAGCTTGTCCACTTTATTTCCGATAATAATTAACGGTTTCAGCGGAAACTGGTTTTTGATCTTCTCAATCTCAATCTTAATTTCCGAAATGCGTCCATTATCCATTATCAATTGTCCATTATCAATTAAATAAACAACCACCTGTGCCTGAGCGATTTTCTCAAAAGTCTTTTTAATACCGATACTTTCGACAACATCTTCCGTCTCGCGGATTCCGGCCGTATCGATAAACCGGAAACCAATGCCGCCAATGACCAGTTCGTCTTCAATCGTGTCGCGCGTCGTTCCTGCAATTTCCGAAACTATGGCGCGTTCTTCATTCAGCAGCGCATTCAGCAAAGTCGATTTTCCAACGTTCGGTTCGCCAACAATCGCAACAGGAATCCCGTTTTTGATCACATTTCCAACGGCAAACGAATCGATCAGGCGTTTTAAAACGAATTCGATCCGGTTCAGCAATTCATGAAATTGTGTCCGATCGGCAAATTCCACATCTTCTTCGGCAAAGTCGAGTTCGAGTTCAATCAGTGAAGCAAAATTCAATAATTCCGAACGCAATTGCGCAATCTCATTCGAAAATCCGCCGCGCATTTGCTGCATTGCAATCTGGTGCGACGCTTCATTGTCTGACGAAATCAAATCGGCTACAGCCTCAGCCTGCGACAAATCGAGCTTTCCATTTAAAAAAGCGCGCAATGTAAATTCGCCCGCATTTGCCATCCGGCAGCCGTTTCTAAGCAACAATTGGATGATTTGCTGTTGGATGAACGTCGATCCGTGGCATGAAATCTCAACCGTATTTTCTCCCGTATAAGAATTTGGCCCTTTGAATATTGAGAACAGGACTTCATCGAGGATTTTCGGGCCGTCGACAATGTGTCCAAGATGCAACGTATGCGACTTCTGCTTTTCAAGGTCTTTTCCCTTTACAGAACGAAAAACTTTGGCGCCAATCGCAATCGCATCTTCCCCCGAAACCCGAATCACGGCGATCGCGCCCGCGCCCGAAGGCGTAGCCAATGCCACAATAGAATCCTGATTGATCATATTCAGTTATTTTTTTGCAAAAGTACGCTAAAGTTCGTCAGCAGCAAAAAGCAGCAATCACTGCAAACCCTAATAAAATGATAAAAGAAATGCAATCCCGCAGGATTATTTTGTAAATTTAGAATGCCAACCTAACAAAACGAACCGCAACATGAAAAAAATATTGTTCCCTACCGATTTTTCCGAAGTTTCTAAAAACGCCTTTGTGTATGCGTTGAAACTCGCTGAAAATATTGATGCTGAAATCATTACCTTACATGTTTACGAGCTTCCCGTCGTGAACAATACCGATGGTTTTCCGAGTTATCTCGTCGAAATTTACGATGTGGTCGAGCTGAGCCAGTTTGAAAGTTACAAAGGCCAGATTCCGCTATTGCGCGACATTGCTGAAGCGAACAATCTGGGACACATTAAACTGAGCCACGAATTGTTGATGGGCGATTTGGTCGGAAATATTAAAGAAATTTCCAAAAAAGAACAGATCGATTATATCGTGCTCGGAACCAAAGGCGCAAGCGGATTGAAGGAAACTTTCCTGGGTTCTACCGCCTCAGATGTCCTTTCAAATACCGATGCTATCGTGCTCGCCATTCCCGAAAAAAGCCATTACAGCCAAATTAAAAATATTGCATTTACGTCGCGTTTCAGAGAAAAAGACAGGGCCGCCTTGCTGAAATTGCTGAAATTAGCAAATGGCTTCGCTGCCAAAGTGCATTGCCTGTATGTGAAAACGCCAAGTTCCGATTTGAAAGAGGTTGTTCTGGCCGACTGGCAACTGCTGTTTAAAAATGAAAATGTTGATTTTCACATCGTCGAAAATGAAAATGTTGAAGAAACGATCCTGCATTTCACCGAAACTGAAAACATCGATCTGCTCGCGATGCTGCATTATAAGAGAAGTTTTCTCGAAGGTCTGTTCCATTTCAGCCTGACGAAAAAAATCGTGCATCATGTGCAGATCCCAATTTTAGCGCTGCATGAAAATTAGAAAAACGCAGCTGTAAAGCTTATATTTGTTGGATAAAAATTTCAAAATGACCATTTACCAACAGCGAAAAGAAGCTTTTTCAGACCAACTCGAATCGATCACCAAAAATTACAATGCCATCAGTATTGCAAGGTTAATCACCGTTTTGCTGCTGTTGGCATTTTTGTTTTTCGGGATTAAAAGAAATGAAAATTTGTGGTTCGTTGGAGCAGCGATTTTGTTTGTGGTTTTTGTTTTTCTGATGCGAAAGCATTCGGAATTATCGTATCAGAAAAAGTTGAAGCAAGCACTGGTAAAGATCAATTCTGATGAAATCGATTACCTCGAACGCAAAAGCCTGCCATTTGAAAATGGATCGCAGCATCAGGATTTTTCACATTTGTACGCTTATGATCTCGATATTTTTGGCGAACATTCCTTATTTCAGAATCTGAACAGAACTACGACTTTCATCGGACAAAAAATTTTGGCGAATCAATTGCTGACGTTGCTTTCAAATGAGCAAATCCTGCAGAACCAAGCTGCCATTCAAGAATTATCTGGAAAATTAGAATGGCGGCACGAATTGATGGCACTTGGAAAAATTAGCCATGACAATAAAGAACAATATGAAAATTTACTACGCTGGAGCCGGTCTGGAAATTCACCGCTTTCAAAATTTCAGGTGTTTTTGTCATTTTTAAGTCCGATTTTATTGATCGGATCTTTCGCCGGATATCTAATTACAGATGACAGTTTCCTGATAAAAATCACCTCATTCTTATTTGCTTTTAACTTATTCCTGCTCGGATTGTGTACGAAAAGAATCAAGTCCGAAATCCAGCACGCAGAAGGCATCGACAAGATCATCAACCAATACAGCGAGATTGTAAAAAATATCGAAACCGAAAACTTTTTATCTGAAAAAGCGAATGTTTTAAAGCAGCAATTATTTGTCGAAAATCATTCTGCAAGCGCACATTTAAAAAAATTATCCGGACTTTTCTCAAACATGGATAGTATTGCAAATTTATTCTCAACGGTATTGTTCAACGGAATCTTCCTGTTTCACGTGCATGTTTTAAAAGCATTGCTGCATTGGAGAAAAAACCATTCTGCACAATTGGAAAAATGGCTTGATACAATTGGTGAATTTGAAATGCTTTCGAGCCTCGCGAATCTGGCTTACAACAACCCTGATTTTGCCTTTCCAAATCTCAACGATCAACATACAATCGACTTCAAAAACCTGAGCCATCCGTTGCTGAATAAAGAAACACGTGCAGGGAATGATGTCAAATTCAATCCGCAATTTATGATTTTAACCGGCTCAAATATGTCAGGGAAAAGTACGTTTTTACGCAGCCTCGGCATCAATATGGTCTTAACAGGAATCGGTTCTGCGGTCTGTGCCGATGAAGCGAATGTGCATCCGTTGCCGGTTTTGGTTTCGATGCGTTTGTCGGATTCATTGGCCGACAGCGAGAGTTATTTTTATGCCGAGATCAAGCGCTTAAAGCAGATTATGGACGGTTTGGAAAACAAACGCGCATTTGTATTGCTGGATGAAATCTTACGCGGCACAAACTCCGATGACAAGCGCAGCGGAACGATCGGCGTCGTTAAAAAAATGATCGAAAAACAAGCGATCGGCGCCATTGCGACACACGATATTGAAGTGTGCCAAATGACTAATGAATTTCCAGGATCGCTTGCAAACAAATGCTTTGAAGTCGAAATTATCAACAACGACTTGCATTTTGATTACAAACTCCGCAACGGAATCTGCCAGAATAAAAGCGCGACTTTCCTGATGACGAAAACCGGGATTATTTAAAGAATTAAAAGTTAAACTTTGATTAATTGGCGTGGAAAAGAAGCGGCAATTCGTAATTTTAGAAGTATTCAAAATCAAAAAATCACTTCATTATGCCGATCCAGACTGTCAATCCATACAACAGTAAAGTCGTAAAAACATTTGATGAAATTTCAGATGAAACGCTCGAAAGCAAAATTGCAACCGCTCACAAAGCCTATCAATCCTGGAAAATTTCTGATATCAAAGACCGATCTAAACTGCTGTTTAAAGTCGCTGAGATCATGCGAAGCAAAAAGCGCGAACTTGCAGAACTCATCACGCTCGAAATGGGAAAACTCATTGCCCAAAGCGAGAGCGAGATTGAAATGTGTGCGTCCGTTTATGAATATTACGCCAAAAACGGCGAAGCTTTCCTTAAAGACAAACCCATAGAAACAACCGGCGGTAAAGCATTTGTACGCTATTCGCCAATTGGAATTATCCTCGCGATCGAACCGTGGAATTATCCGTTTAATCAGGTGGCAAGATTAACCGCGCCAAACATCATTGCGGGAAATGTCGTCATGCTCAAACACGCTTCAAATGTGCCACAATGCGCACAAATGATCCAGAAAATCTTTGAAGAAGCCGGTGCATCGGAGGGGATTTTTACAAATTTATATCTGGCTGGAAAACGCATCGCAAAACTTGCTGAAGATCCAAGAATTTGCGGCATGTCATTAACTGGAAGCGAAGCAGCAGGTTCAAGCATGGCCGAAGCAGCAGGGAAAAACCTGAAAAAATCGGTTTTGGAACTCGGCGGAAGTGATGCTTTTATTGTTCTAGAAGATGCAGATATTGAACTTGCAGTTGAAAAAGCGGTTCTTGGACGATTTGGAAATACCGGGCAAGCCTGTACTTCTGCAAAAAGAATTATTGTTATTGAAAGTATTGCAGATGAATTCCTAGAAAAATTCAAATCAAGAATCACCAATTTAAAAGTAGGCGATCCAATGGATCCGGAAACAAAAATTGGCCCGATGGTCAGTGAAGAGGCGTTAAAAACTATAGAAAAACAAGTCAATGATACCGTTAAAGAAGGTGCGAAAATTGTAATCGGAGGCAAGCGCATCGACCGCGAAGGAGCGTTTTTCGAGTTTACAATTCTGACAGATCTCAAACCCGGAATGACGGCTTACAAAGAAGAATTATTCGGGCCGGTTGCATCGTTTTACAAAGCTAAGGATGAAGCTGCGGCGATTGCATTGGCGAATGATACAAGTTTCGGACTCGGTGGCGCAGTGTTCAGCAAAGACACGAATCGCGCGATAAATGTCGCCAATCAAATGGATACCGGGATGGTTTTTATCAACGAATCATTGGCTTCACGCCCGGATTTGCCTTTCGGCGGAACCAAACGTTCGGGTTATGGACGCGAATTGTCGGCTTTGGGGATTGAGGAATTTGTGAATAAAAAGCTCATTCGGATTGCTGATTAAAATTTAAAAATTGAATTATTTAAAAATGAACCATTAAGGAATTAAGTTTCATGAAGGCTAAACTTAATGAAACTTAATTCCTTAATGATTCAAAAAAAAACCACCATGTTGTAACAACACGGCGGTTTTAATATTTAAAAAGAAAATTATTTTTTAGCAGCAGCAACCAAATCAGCTGGATTCGCAGCAACAGCCACTCCAGGCAATTTTACCGGAGCGCCAATTTGAGCAAGGAAACTTCCCTGAACTTCACCTGTTTTGTAAGTCGTAAAGCCAATTCTGTACAATCCCATAACCAAAGCTTTGGTTGGGTTTGAAGTCTCGCTCGTAATTCTCATCAACGAATTGTATTTGCTTCCTGAAGGCTGTGCAGGCATTTCAGAAGAATCGTCATTAGAATCGATTTTCGTCCACGTAGCAGTTTTTGCTTTGGCAGCAGCATCTTCAAGCTTGAAAATACCTTCGGCTCTTTCGAAAGAGATCCACGTATCGAAGAAGCTTTTCGTATCTGTAGCATTGTCTTTGTATGCGGCAGATACATAATCTTTATCCGTTGGCTTTACGCTGTCTGGAGCTGGCGAGATCATGCGAAGCCCGATTTCAGGAGCAGCAACCGGAACCCATACATACACATAATACATTTTTTTGCCGGCTTTTACTTCATCTGGAGCTGCGCCCGGTTTAATATAACCGAAATAACTGGTCACGTCAGTGTATGGAACACGGATCTCTTTTCCCATTACTGATTTTTTCGCCAAGTCGGCACCAAATTTATCTAATTTTTGTGCGTTTGCTGCAGCTCCTACAGCCAGGCATAGTAAGCCTGCAAGTACATTTTTTTTCATAATTGTTGGTTAGGTTTTTCCTACTCTTAAGGATTTTCGGTTGCTCCGTAATTAATTAAATTGTTGCAATTATTGCTGTCCAAATTTTAAAAATATTCTGACAAATTCAAAATTTTGTGAATAACTATTTTAAATATTATCAATTTCAAAAAAAAAGCCGCAGCATCATAAAGACATTGCGGCTTTGGTAAAAAGGTTGGTTAGGTTATCGTCTAATTGTTTAGCATGACCGGCATCACCAGCATGGTAACAGTTTCCCCGTCTTCAAGTCCGTCCACCGGCGTTAAAATCCCAGCCCGGTTTGGCAAAGACATTTCAAGCATGATCATATCTGATTGCAGGTTCGTCAGCATTTCGGTTAAGAAACGCGAATTGAATCCAATCTGCATGTCGTCGCCCTGGTAATCACAGGTCAAACGCTCTTCGGCTTTGTTTGAGTAATCGATATCTTCAGCAGAAATATTCAATTCTGCCCCGGCAATTTTCAAACGGATCTGGTGTGTGGTTTTATTTGAGAAAATCGCGACACGGCGCACAGAGCTTAAGAACTGCGAACGGTCGATCATTAATTTATTCGGGTTTTCTTTTGGGATTACCGCTTCATAATTTGGGTATTTTCCATCGATCAACCGGCACATGAGTACATAATTGTCGAAAGAAAAAGTCGCATTCGAATCGTTGTATTCAATTTTCACTTCTGCATCAGAAGCGCCTAAAATGCTTTTTAAAATGTTCAAAGGTTTCTTCGGCATGATAAAATCGGCCACCTGCGACGCTTTTACATCTGTACGGGCATATTTTACCAATTTGTGTGCATCCGTGGCAACGAAAGTCAGGCCTTCAGGAGAAAACTGGAAGAAAACACCCGACATGACCGGACGCAAATCGTCGTTTCCGGCAGCGAAGATCGTTTTGCTTACGGCTGTCGCCAATACATCGGCAGGAACCAAGGTCGTCGACGGATCGTCTAAATTCACCGATTTCGGGAATTCTTCGCCCGGCGCGTACGCTAAAGCATATTTACCAGAATTCGAGCTGATCTCGATCGTACTGTTTTCCTCAACGGTAAAAGTCAGCGGCTGCTCAGGAAACGTTTTAAGGATTTCCAACAGCAATTTTGCTGGAACGGCAACACTTCCGGTACTTTCAGAATCAATTTCCAAAGTCGCAGACATCGTCGTTTCGAGATCTGAAGAAGAAACCGTTAAAGCATTATTGTCCAGTTCGAATAGGAAATTGTCCAAAATCGGCAACGTATTGCTGCTGTTGATGACGCTTCCAAGAACCTGTAATTGTTTGAGTAAGTACGAACTCGATACTATAAATTTCATTGTGTCTTATTTTTTGTGTAAACTAATTTGAAATAGCATACCAGCTACAAATATATCCTAATCGGTCAAATATCAAAAAGAATTTTATTAACATTAGCGCGCATATTTCCTTTTTCTGGCGAATGTGAATACGATGCCGAAAAGTGCCAGAACGACTATTGGAAGTCCGACAGTTATGACTTGTGATCGCGTATAATTGGCATAAACTTTCTCTTTGTCGAGGATTGGCAAGCTGACTTCTTTCGATCGAATGTTAATAAGTCCGTTGTCATCCAAAAGGTAATTCACGCAATTCATCAGGAATTCCTTGTTTCCGTAAAATTTGTTCGTCCATTTGTCATAACCGAGCTCGAGCGGCTGGTAATTTTTATCGAGCTGGTTTCGGATGACATCGCCATCGGAAATCACGATCATTTTATTGTTTTTTCCTTCCGCCATAAACGTTTTTTCAGGAAATGGCAGTACGCGGTTTTGGTACACCGAATGGAATTTTCCTTCGAGCAAAACCGCCACCGGAATGTTTCCTTTTCCTGTAAATTCCGATTGTTCCGGACGTTCAGTCACCATATTTAGATTGACTTCCACAGGCGTTCCAACGGTTTTCGAATAAGGCGAAGATTTAAGCAATACGGTCTTTTTGATGCCGTTTTTCAAAGTGTCGATGCCGTTGGCAAATTCGAATTTGATTCCGTCTACGTTGCTCACGATTGGGTTTTTAGATGCCGGATACACCATTGGCGAATAAAACCACGGATATTGCGTGTATTGTGTCGCGCTGCCTTTGTCGCCGGATGCAAGTGCAATTGGCGTAGCCATGAGATCTTTAATTAATGTTGGATTGATGCGGACACCGTATTTGAAGAACAGATCGTTCAAATTCAGGTCAAACGGAAACGCAAGCGTCGAGCCGTTCTCGTTGTACAAACTGTCCATTTCAATGTTTACCTGATCGACGAGCCACAATGTTTTTCCGCCATTTGCCACAAATTGATCAAGCACTAATTTTTCTTCATCTGAGAATTTTTCGGTAGGTTTTGCAATAATTGCGAGGTCATATTTCTTTAAATAAGCCAGGCTTTCATTCGGTTTTTTAGCAACAGAGTCCAATGTAAATGTTCCGATATAATAATTTTCACGAACCTGTTTGATAAAATCTGCCATCTGCAAGTCGCGCAATTCGCCATTTCCTTTGATCACAGCGACTTTCTTTTCCTTCGCTTTTGCAATGGTATTGAACGCATTTGCAAACGCATATTCGAGATGCTGCACAGATGTAACAACTTTTTCTGCTGTTGTCGCGCCCATTAAATTTTTCAAAAGCGGCACCTTCACACTGTGCTGCTGATAGGTCGCAATCGCCCACGGAAAAACGACTTCCTGTGTTTGCTTGCCTTTGTCGTCCATCGTGACATTAATTGGCGTCAAGCCGCGCTGTATAAACGATGACATAATTGTGTCGCGCTCGTCTTCGTTTTCCAATGGATTGACAAATTGGAATGTGATATTTTTATTATAGGCTTTAAATTCTTCTAAAATCTGCTGCGTTTCAATTTGCAGTTTCCTGAATTCACCCGGAAATTGTCCTTTCAAAAACACATCAATGATCAACGGTTCTTTGACTTCTGCAAGAATTTGAAGCGATGTTTTCGATAACGTATAACGCTTGTCAGCCGTCAAATCAAAACGCTCAAAATATTTGCTTCCGACGAAATTTACGACGACCAAAACCGCAATGATAAATCCTAAATGCTGAAGGTTGTTTTTAGTTGCTGCTTTCATTACGATTTCAGGGATTTAAGTTTGTAAACCGTGAACGAAAGGAATAAAACCGTCAGGCTGACGAAGTATAAAATGTCTCTGGTGTCGATCACGCCGCGGCTCATGCTTTTAAAATGACTGTCCATTCCGAGTGAGGAAATAAAGTTTTCGGCACTTGGCAGATAAGTCGCCAAACCGTCAAAAGCAAAGTAAAATACGAAGCATAAAAACACCGAAAGGATAAACGCCACGATCTGGTTTTCTGAAACGGTCGAAGTAAAAATACCAATCGCAGAATAAGCCGCAATCAAAAACAACAATCCAAAATACGATCCCATCGTACTGCCCAAATCGATGTTTCCAACCGGCATTCCCAATCCCGAAATCACCCAAACATAAATAAATGTCGGAATGATTGCAATGATGATCAACAGCATCGCACCCAGGAATTTACCGTTCACTATTTGCCATACTGATAAAGGTTTGGTTAACAGCAATTCCAAAGTCCCTTGTTTCCTTTCATCTGAAAAACTCCGCATCGTCACGGCCGGAATCAGGAAGATCAAAATCCACGGCGCAATTGTGAAAAATGGCGTCAGGTCGGCGAAACCCGAATTTAAAATGTTGTAATCGCCTTCAAAAACCCAAAGGAACAATCCGTTGAGCAAAAGGAAAATCGCAATCACCAGATAACCCACCGGCGACCCGAAAAACGATTTGATCTCTCTTAATAATATTGCTTTCATTTATTGTGTAATCGTTGATTTGTTTAATTGTTTAATCGGGAATCTGAATCGGAAATTATTCCAAACTCACCAGCTTATCCACGCTCCACGCTTCCGGCTTGCCATTAAATAACTTCTTTGTAAACTGCCACACATCATAGAACAACTCCGACTGGCGGTAGTTTTCAAGGTCTTGTTCGGTTTCCCAATAACTGTACGTGAAGAAAATACTCTTATTATTCTTGTCCTGATACAACTCCAGAAAACGGTTTCCGGGCGCAGATCGTATTTTTTCTTTCATCAAATCAAAATTCTCGCGGAAAGCCGGAATGTGTTCTTCGTGAAAGCTCATTTTTACTATTCGTACAAACATAATCAGTAAGGTTGGTATTCAAATTTAATATCGTCGGAATACAAAGTATAGTCGTCATAAAAATCGTTTAGCAGGTTGTTTGCTGCAAAAATAACGGTAGTGCCTTCGAGTTTCATCTCAAGCTTTTTTTGCTGCCTTTTTGAAATGTGATTTCCGTTAAGGCGCTGCACAAAATAATGCTTTTTGATTCGCACGATCTCCCCATAGACGCAAAACTTCGCATCACCGGGCGCATCATTTTCATTTTCCTTCAGGAAAAATTTGATCCTGTCTCCGTCATTTGAAATCTCAATGGCATAAATCAGGCTCGTTGCATTCGTATATTTTCCGCCCTTAAATGGGGAATCCTGTTGAAAAGACAGCAGCGGAACCATAGCAAATAAAAATAATCGTTTCATTTATATTATTGGAATCTAATCGTAATAGTATCTCTGTAATTCAGCCCCAAAAGGCTCGATGCACTGCCAACACTCGCCGGATTACTCCTGAAAATCGCAATTTCAAGATAACCCGCTTCATTGAAAATCGCCAGTTTCTGCCCTTCGTAATTCTTTATCGGAAATTTATCCGAAACCGCAATGTCCGAATATTTAGGCCAGATGTTTTTAATGTTCGAACGGTCATTCTGTTTGATTTTTTCATTCAATGCAATTTCGTATGCGCGCCCTTTTGCCACTTCAAGGAACAATTGCTTCGTGATATTTACCACGACATTCCCAAAATGATCGATATAAATGACATATCCTTTGATCGAATTTTTATCGGCGGCAATCACAGGCTTCAGTTCCGTGACCTGCTTTATTGATTGGATTTCACGCCCGATCACATTCAGCAATCCGCCTTTTGCAATGTGGCTCGCCACGGTCACAAATACGTCTAAATCGGTCGCATCCACGGGCAATCGGTCATGAATGTTGACCGCGACCATTTTCTGCGGAACGATTTTCTGCGTCAGCATGCCTAAAATGCCATTATCGGCACACACAAAATAATGGTCGTTCCACTGAATGGCAATATGCTGGTTTTCTTTGTTGCGTTCAGAATCTACACCAATTAAATGCACCGTTCCTTTCGGAAAGCTCTTATAAGCCGCGTCAATGATGTAACTGGCTTCTGCCGTATTAAAGTTGTCGATGTCGTGCGAAATGTCAACGATTACCGCTTCTGCATATTCCGATAGGATTTTTCCTTTTAAAGCGCCAACGAAATGGTCTTTCAAGCCGTAATCGGTCGTAAGCGTAATTATTGACATAAAATTGTTTATAAATAAAAGGAAACCCGACAGTAAAATTGTTTAAATTTGAATGCAAAGCTAATAATTATAAAGCTAAATTTTCTAATTAAATACGCCACCTTTTGAACGAAAGAATAATTGAACTCAACGATATTGCCCCAAAAGATTTCTGGGGCGCTCAGGACACCCATCTTGAAACCATTAAAAAGTACTACCCAAAGCTCAAGATCGTCGCTCGCGGCACGACCATAAAGGCTTTCGGGGAAAAGGAAGTCCTCGACGAGTTCGAAGTGCGTTTCAACCGCCTCATGCAGCATTTTACACGCTACCAGCGCATTGACGACAACGTGATCGAGCGTGTCATCTCAAGCAATGCACAGGATGAACAGCGCATGCCAGACCACGATAAAATCCTCGTACACGGAATAGGAGGCAAGATCATCAAAGCGATGACGCCAAACCAGCAATTGCTCGTCGATACCGTCTATAAGAATGACATGGTATTCGCAGTAGGTCCCGCAGGAACAGGAAAAACCTACACCGGAGTCGCATTGGCGGTAAAAGCCTTAAAGGAAAAGCAGGTCA
Organism: Flavobacterium noncentrifugens; assembly: GCF_900100375.1. GTDB lineage: Bacteria > Bacteroidota > Bacteroidia > Flavobacteriales > Flavobacteriaceae > Flavobacterium > Flavobacterium noncentrifugens. The sequence continues at coordinate 1,051,997 of NZ_FNEZ01000002.1, forward strand.
AGCGCATTATTTTAACGCGCCCGGCCGTTGAAGCAGGCGAGAACCTGGGTTTCCTTCCCGGAGACATGAAGGAAAAACTCGATCCTTACATGCAGCCGTTATACGACGCTTTGCGCGACATGCTTCCGCCACAATCACTCGAAGATTACATTTTAAAAGGGATCATTCAAATTGCACCTTTGGCGTTTATGCGCGGAAGAACGTTAGACCATGCTTTCGTAATCCTCGATGAAGCGCAAAATACCACGCATTCGCAGATGAAAATGTTCTTAACGCGTATGGGTAAAAATGCCAAATTCATGATTACCGGCGATCCCGGACAGGTCGATTTGCCAAGGAGGACGATTTCCGGACTCAAAGAAGCGATTCTTGTTCTGAAAGATGTTGAAGGCATCGGGATCATTTACCTCGACGACAAAGACATCGTGCGCCACCGACTCGTTAAAAAAGTCATTGACGCCTACAAGCAAATTGAAAACCACGATTAGATCCAATTTTTTTATATGTAAAGAAGCGCAGGCAGTTTGTCGGCGCTTTTTCGTTTTATGGCTCATAAAGCCCAAACCGCAATTATCAGCACACCAAACGCAACAATCTGAACACCATGAAAAAGTTTTTTTGCAAACATAATAAATTAATGCTATTTTTATCAAAGCAAAATGCAACCACTACTACCACACGCATTTAGCCCTGTGCCGAATTTCCTCCAAATCATTCCGGCATCATTAAAGCAAGACGTTATTTAATCTTATAAACCAATTTCTATGAAAACAATCTTTACGTTTTTAGCGGCAGCTGTATCTTATTGTGGTGTGGCACAATCCGAAGCCTCATTTGTCAAAAATCATCTCATTATTAAAATAAAAGACGCAAGCTATCGATCGGCACGCATCAACCTGCAGCAAAATAAGCTCGGCATCACAAAGCTCGACAACCTCAATATGCAGCTCGGGATAGGACACATTGAGCAAATCGGCCAGCATCAAAACACCAAAACGTTTCTTTTGGTCTATCAAAATGATATCGATCCTGTCTCAGTAGCAAAATCTTATAAAACCTCAGGCGTGATCGCTTACGCAGAACCTGATATGATCGCTCAGGGCGGAGGCGAAAAAATGGAAATGCCCAAGAGCCAGATTATTCCAAACGACCTGAGGTTCAACCGACAATGGGGACTTTACAATCCCGGCACACAACCAGGCATCGGTACGGTTACCGCCGATGCCGATGTAGACATGGAACTCGCCTGGGACATTGAAACCGGCGACCCAGATATGATCATCGCCATTTCCGACAGCGGTCTGCGCCTCACACATCCCGACATTGCTTCCCGCATCTGGACAAATCCGCTTGAGACATTGAATGGCTTAGACGACGACGGCAACGGACTTATAGATGACGTCAAAGGCTGGGACTGGGTATTCAACGACAACGACCCTACCGATGATCTGGGGCACGGTACCAACATCGCCGGAATTATCGGGGCGGTTGCCAACAATAACATACTATTTGCCGGGGCCAACTGGAACAGCAAACTGATGATCCTCAAAAGCCTGAATGCTTCTAACAGCGCCACTTATTCGGCAATGGCAAATTCGATTTATTACGCTGCCGATCACGGTGCGAAAATCCTCAGCATGTCACTCGGCGGAACGGCTTCCATTGTAATCGGTGACGCCGCTGCTTATGCAAACACCCACAATATGATTTTCGTCGCCTGCATGATGAATTTTAACAACGATACGCCATATTACCCGGCCGGATATTCGGCAGAACTGCCAAACGTTATTGCAGTCGGATCAACCAATCCAGATGATTCGAGAACAGCGCCCTTCTTTTGGAGCGCTACAAGCGGAAGCAATTATGGCAGCCACCTGAACGTTGTAGCACCTGGTAATTACACTTACGGACTCGACTATCAAAGCGATACAAGCGCCGCTTCTTATTGGGGAGGAACGTCGCAGGCCACGCCGTTAGTAGCTGCGATCGCATCATTGATCTGGGCACAGCATCCGTCATATACGCCTGAACAGGTCAGGACAGTTCTCGAAAATTCCGCTCAGGACCAGGTAGGAAAACCTGCCGAAGATGTTGCCGGTTTCGACCAATATATGGGCCACGGCCGCGTTAATGCACATGTCGCACTACAATACACTTTAGCCACAAAAGAAAATGAATCCGTCGCCACACAGGAGTTTCAAATCATCAATCCCGTAAATCAAAAAACGTTTCAGGTTTTGTCAAAAGGCAACCATCCTGGGCGCTACAGCCTTATTGTACATGCCATTGATGGCAAAGAAATCAATACGTCTAATGTAAATATTGCCGCCGGGGAAAATAAATTCCCATTCGATTATCCTGCCGGAAATTATATAGTTACGCTGAAAAGCGAGTCATATACTAAGATCTTTAGGGTCATTGCACAATAAACAAAATACCATCCATTAAACCATTCTAAACCGCAGCATTCCGGCTGCGGTTTTTATTTGAACCATATAAGAAATGTAAGGACACAATGCCAGGCTTAAATAAATGGATATGCCCTGTATGGTTCAAATAAAATTTTGTAAGGCGAGCGTATCTAATAACTGTTTAAAGGCTGCGTTTCAAAAAGAAGTCATTATGAAGGAAAGTAAAGTCATTATGAAGGAAAGTAAAGGCATTATGAAGGAAAGTAAAGGCATTATGAAGGAAAGTAAAGGCATTATGAAGGAAAGTAAAGGCATTATGAAGCAAAGTGAAGCCACTATGAAGCAAAGTAAAGGCATTATGAAAGAAAGTAAAGCCACTATGAAGTAAAGTAAAGCCATTATGAAGGAAAGTAAAGGCATTATGAAATAAAGTAGAGCCATTATGAAAGAAAGTAAAGGCATTATGAAGCAAAGTAAAGCCTTTACAAAGTTAAGAGAAGTCATTTCTGTCCAAACAAAACCCATTTCCAACCAAACACCACAAATTCCAACTGTAAACTTTCCACGACCGTTGCGATTCTCTTCGAAACCCATTACTTTTGTGCAAACAACACACTACAATGAGCAACACGATTACCACTACCAATTTTAATTTTCCCGGACAGCAATCCGTTTACCACGGAAAAGTGCGCGAAGTCTATAACATCAACGACGAGCTGCTGGTCATGGTGGCCACCGATCGGCTTTCAGCATTCGATGTCGTTATGCCAAAAGGAATCCCATACAAAGGCCAGATCCTGAATCAGATTGCCACGCGTTTCATGGAGCTTACACAGGACATCGTTCCAAACTGGCTCATCGCCACACCAGATCCAAACGTCGCTGTCGGCCACTTATGCGAACCATTCAAAGTCGAAATGGTCATCCGCGGATACTTATCCGGACACGCAGCAAGAGAATACAAATCGGGTAAAAGAAGCCTTTGCGGCGTATTTATGCCCGAAGGCCTCAATGAAAATGACCCGTTTCCGGAACCGATCATCACCCCATCAACCAAAGCCGACAACGGCGCGCACGATGAAGACATTTCCCGCGAAGACATCCTCGCAAAAGGCATCGTGAGTGAAGAAGATTATTTGGTACTGGAAAACTACACCAGAGCATTATTTCAAAGAGGGACGCACATTGCCGCCAGCCGCGGACTCATATTGGTCGATACCAAATACGAATTCGGTAAAACCAAAGAAGGCAAGATCGTGCTTATAGATGAGATCCACACCCCGGATTCTTCCCGCTACTTTTATGCCGACGGTTACCAGGAAAGCCAGGACAGGGGAGAAGAACAAAAGCAATTGTCAAAAGAATTTGTGCGCCAATGGCTTATTGCCAACAATTTCCAGGGCAAAGACGGCCAGCAAATCCCCGATATGTCCGAAGAATATATTGCTTCGGTATCAGAAAGATACATCGAACTTTACGAAAACATCCTCGGAGAACCTTTCATTAAAGCCGACATCTCAGACATCCAGGCACGCATCGAACAAAACGTCCTCGACTTCCTGAAAAAATAATTCATATATAAATTCATTCAAACCGCCCGTAAATAGGCGGTTTTTTTATTTAAAGCCAATTACTTAAAGATTAAAGAAATGTTAAAATTCCTGATTGGCGTAACGTTTTGTCTTTTTAGAACGTCTATCTAATAAATCATCATTTAATCAAAAATCATTAATCATGAAAAAATCAATCTTCTGTTTGGGAATCGTCCTGATCGCATTTTCAAACGTGTCATTCGCATCAAATGTAAACCCATCAATCACTAAAAACGAAATCACTGCTTTCTACACCAAGACCACACCCTTATGTGTTGCCATCAGTAAAGGTGAAAATGATTTCGCAAAAAAGATCATCGAGTACGGTGCAAGCTACACCGAAAAATCAAACGGTATGACACCACTCATGGTCGCTGCCCGCTACAACAACACCGAAATCCTTCAGTACCTTATTGCAAAAGGCGTCAATGTTGATGAAAAAGATGAAAAAGGGTACACCGCACTCAAATATGCGGAACTCTCCGGAGCCAAAGATACCGTAGCATTATTGAAAAAAGCTTAAAACCAAATCTCCAGGGCATCATTACAATTGATGCCCTTTCTTTTACAACCAAACGCAATTCAATCCTTCAAAAAGTCAATTTGTTAATTTAAAGTTAAAATTAAGTACTATGTAAAACAAGATACTGTTTTAAAGACATATATTTGCATAGGATAATAACAACAAAATTATCAAATTAAAATCATCATCAAAAAATCAATCATCATGAAGAATTCAATCATTTATTTAGGACTTGCATTAGTAACACTGTTTCAAAATGCAAACGCAGAAACTACTTTGGTAAAAGGCGTAAGCACCAATTCAAACATTGCAGCTGCGGTAAAAGCAGACCAATACCAAAAATCATTGTTAGGAGAAATTGTTGTCGGAAATAACAAAAAAGCTCCGGTAGAAGATGCAGCAATCGTAAATCCTTCAACAGTTATCGCATCATCTACGCAAAAAACGGTAGAAGAAATCATCGCCGAAGACCGCAAAATCACCGAAAGCAACATCACAAACGATGGCATTCTTTACTTCTCAGAAAAAACCACTGAAGAAATCATAGCCGCCGACAATCAAATCATTGAAAGCAGTAGCGCTCAAGAAATACAATTGCTTTTCATCGAAAAAAGCATTGAAGACCAGATTGCAGCCGACAATTCAATCACAGAAAGCAACGTTCCAACTGAAGCACAGGCTTTGGATTTCGATCTGATCAACCGGAATTCTGTTTTGGTGAAACAAACGAAAAACAAACAAATTGTTGGAATGAACTAATAAATTATCGGGGGACTTGAGTTAGAATTATAGCCCGATAAAATGAAAAGCACCGTCGTTATGAGCGGTGCTTTTTTATTTGGATTCAACCTTAAAAGCCGAAAATTTCATTGTGTAACGAAATGCCCTAGCCCCGATTGCAGCAGAAATCCTTTTTGCATAGTGCAACGGAGTAAAAAGATTGTAGCGTAAAGCAGGAACCAGCTCCTATTTAAAATAAGAAAAAGTTTCTTCGTTTTTGATATTTAATAAAGTTTCATAAATGAGTTTGATGACATTTTCAACATCGTCGCGGTGCACCATTTCAACCGTTGTGTGCATGTATCGCAACGGAAGTGAAATCAACGCCGAAGCCACGCCGCCATTGCTGTAAGCAAAAGCATCAGTATCTGTTCCGGTCACGCGCGAAGAAGCATGACGTTGAAACGGAATTTCCTTCGATTGTGCCGTATCAATGATCAGATCGCGCAGTTTGTTCTGAACTGCCGGTGCATAAGCAATCACCGGACCTTTGCCCATTTGCAGGTCGCCTTCGATTTTTTTGTCGATCATTGGAGTTGTAGTGTCGTGGCAAACATCGGTCACGATAGCGACGTTTGGATTGATCGTTTTGGTGATCATTTCGGCGCCGCGAAGGCCAACTTCTTCCTGAACAGAATTCGTAATATACAATCCGAAAGGCAATGTTTTATTATTTTCTTTTAATAAACGCGCGACTTCGGCAATCATAAATCCGCCCATGCGGTTGTCAATCGCACGGCAAACGAATTTATTTTCGTTCAGGATCATGAATTCGTCAGGATAAGTAATAACGCAGCCCACGTGAACGCCGAGCTTTTCGACTTCTTCTTTTGTGCTGGCGCCAATGTCGATAAATAAATTGTCAATTCTCGTGGGTTCTTCCTTACCGCGATTTCTCGTATGGATCGCCGGCCAGCCGAAAACGCCTTTAACGATTCCGTTCTTCGTATGAATGTTGACGCGCTTCGACGGCGCGATCTGATGGTCGGAACCGCCATTTCTGATCACGTAAATCAGTCCGTTATCGGTAATGTAATTCACATACCACGAAATTTCATCGGCGTGGCCTTCAATGACCACTTTATATTTGGCATCAGGATTGATAACACCCACGGCCGATCCATACGTATCTGTAATAAACGTATCGACATACGGACGCAGGTAATCCATCCATAATTTCTGGCCTTCGGCTTCAAAACCTGTCGGCGACGCGTTGTTTAAATATTTTTCCAAAAAGGCAATCGAGGAATCTTTCAGTATTGATTGTGTACTCATAAATAAATTTTTGGCTAATTTAAAAAAAGCATAGTACAGTTGTTCATATAATGTATAATTTTGACATATAATTTTGGCTTATGAAGATTTTCAGATTCGTTTTATTCTCTTTATTGATATCGTGTGTTGCCAATGCGCAGGTCACCGAAAAAGATACGACCAAAATGGGTTATGTTTTGAAAGATACCGATACGCTTTCAAACGAACCGATCGAGCTTCCAGAAATTATTGTATATAAGGAGCATCTCGATCCTGAGGCGAGAAAACAATTTACGCTGCTGCAAAACCGCGTATATAAAGTTTATCCGTATGCTAAAATTGGCGCCGAAAAATTATCTGCGCTCAACAAAGGCATGAATGCGCTCAAAACCGGAAAGGAAAAAAAGAAGTATTTCAAGATCGCCGAAAATTATATGGAAAACGAATTTGAAGCCCAGCTCAAAAAACTCTCCCGCAAACAAGGCCAGATTTTAGTAAAGCTGATTTACCGCCAAACCGGGCAAACGACTTTCCAGCTCATCAAGGATTTAAAAAGCGGCTGGAAGGCATTCTGGTCAAACAACACCGCCAAATTATTCGACATTAATATAAAGGAGAAATATGCGCCTTACGAAGTCAACGAAGATTATCTTATAGAAACCATATTGGTTCGCGCTTTCAATCGCGGCCGATTGGTCAAGCAGGAAGCTGCAAACCCGGTCGATTATGACGAACTTTCAGATTTCTGGGAAAAGAAAGCAAATGAATTGAAGAAATAAACAGGTGTAATGCCTGTTTTTTTTTGTTTCAGGAGCTATTTCCCGCTTTGCGCTGCAATCTTTTTTATAGATTTTCCTTCCGCTGCGCTACAGTAAACCCATAAAAAAGGATTTCCGCTTCAATCGGGGCTAGGGGCATTGTGTTCAAAATGGGCATCTTGGTAAACCGAAGCAAAAACCTTCAAAAAAACTTTCGCCTTCAAAAAACTACCTTCCAGCGAGTTACATAATTTCAACAAAAAACTATCAAATTAAATGCTCAAAAAGTTTGGAAAAG